>NZ_CP031727.1:1750000-4489528 GCF_008806955.1 Cellvibrio sp. KY-YJ-3
CAACAACCCAGACCGCCAGCTAAGGTCCCCAATGTTAGTTAAGTGGGAAACGATGTGGGAAGGCTTAGACAGCTAGGAGGTTGGCTTAGAAGCAGCCACCCTTTAAAGAAAGCGTAATAGCTCACTAGTCGAGTCGGCCTGCGCGGAAGATGTAACGGGGCTAAAACTAGCAACCGAAGCTGCGGCTGCATACTTTGTATGTGGGGTAGGGGAGCGTTCTGTAAGCCGTCGAAGGTGTGTTGAGAAGCATGCTGGAGGTATCAGAAGTGCGAATGCTGACATGAGTAACGATAAGGGGAGTGAAAAACTCCCCCGCCGGAAGATCAAGGGTTCCTGTCCAACGCTAATCGGGACAGGGTTAGTCGGCCCCTAAGGCGAGGCGGAAACGCGTAGTCGATGGGAAACAGGTTAATATTCCTGTACCTCTTTTTACTGCGATGGGGGGACGGAGAAGGCTAGAGCAGCACGGCGTTGGTTGTCCGTGTTTAAGGTCGTAGGCTGGTGTCTTAGGTAAATCCGGGATGCTAAGGCTGAGAACTGATGACGAGTGTTCCTCGGAACATGAAGTGCTTGATGCCATGCTTCCAAGAAAAGCCTCTAAGCTTCAGGTAAAAAGAGACCGTACTCCAAACCGACACAGGTGATCAGGTAGAGAATACCAAGGCGCTTGAGAGAACTCGGGTGAAGGAACTAGGCAAAATGGCACCGTAACTTCGGGAGAAGGTGCACTGCTGATGGTGAAGGGCTTGCCCCGTAAGCTATTGGCAGTCGAAGATACCAGGCCCCTGCAACTGTTTATTAAAAACACAGCACTCTGCAAACACGTAAGTGGACGTATAGGGTGTGACGCCTGCCCGGTGCCGGAAGGTTAATTGATGGGGTTAGCGCAAGCGAAGCTCTTGATCGAAGCCCCGGTAAACGGCGGCCGTAACTATAACGGTCCTAAGGTAGCGAAATTCCTTGTCGGGTAAGTTCCGACCTGCACGAATGGCGTAATGATGGGGGCGCTGTCTCCACCCGAGACTCAGTGAAATTGAAATCGCGGTTAAGATGCCGTGTTCCCGCGGCTAGACGGAAAGACCCCGTGAACCTTTACTATAGCTTTGCACTGAACTTTGAACCTATCTGTGTAGGATAGGTGGGAGGCTTTGAAGTCGAGACGCTAGTTTCGATGGAGCCGTCCTTGAAATACCACCCTGGTATGTTTGAGGTTCTAACGTCGGCCCCTTATCGGGGTTACGGACAGTGTATGGTGGGTAGTTTGACTGGGGCGGTCTCCTCCCAAAGAGTAACGGAGGAGCACGAAGGTGTGCTAATCATGGTCGGAAATCATGAGGTTAGTGTAAAGGCAAAAGCACGCTTGACTGCGAGACAGACATGTCGAGCAGGTACGAAAGTAGGTCTTAGTGATCCGGTGGTTCTGTATGGAAGGGCCATCGCTCAACGGATAAAAGGTACTCCGGGGATAACAGGCTGATACCGCCCAAGAGTTCACATCGACGGCGGTGTTTGGCACCTCGATGTCGGCTCATCACATCCTGGGGCTGAAGCCGGTCCCAAGGGTATGGCTGTTCGCCATTTAAAGTGGTACGCGAGCTGGGTTTAGAACGTCGTGAGACAGTTCGGTCCCTATCTGCCGTGGGCGTTGGAGATTTGAGAAGAGTTGTTCCTAGTACGAGAGGACCGGAATGAACGAACCTCTGGTGTTCGGGTTGTCATGCCAATGGCACTGCCCGGTAGCTATGTTCGGACGGGATAACCGCTGAAAGCATCTAAGCGGGAAGCCTCCTTCAAGACTAGATCTCCCTGGGGCTTTAAGCCCCCTAAAGAGCCGTTGAAGACTACGACGTTGATAGGTCAGGTGTGGAAGCGCTGCGAAGCGTTGAGCTAACTGATACTAATTGCTCGTGCGGCTTGACCATATAACAGAATCGACTGTTAGACGGTTTACGATTCAGGCAGAAAGTAAAACTTATCTGCAACCGGACTTGTACGATACGCAAGCATCCAAAGAATATGTACAGCAAAACTTTGCATTCCACCGCCCTATTTGAGTCAATCGAGGCTGATGTACTACACATCCTAAGACCTCCGAACTCATACCGAATTGCTTGACGACCATAGCAAGTTGGAACCACCTGATCCCATTCCGAACTCAGAAGTGAAACGACTTAGCGCCGATGGTAGTGTGGGGTCTCCCCATGTGAGAGTAGGTCATCGTCAAGCTCTTAAGTCCAAAGCCCCGTCAGCATTGCTGGCGGGGCTTTTCTATTAGTACAAGCCCTTGATTTTAAAAGGGTCAGCAAAGCGAATTTGAGTAAGCAATGAAAGAAAACGCTTGCAGTAGGATAGAAGGTGCGTATAATGCGCCTCCCACGGTTGAGCCGAAGCGCTAACCGGTTTTTTAACAAGACAGATCAAGCAATGCGTGTGGGCACTTGCGGATGGTGATTGGCAACAAGCAAATTATCAGATGAAGTGAACACACAAACAGTAATGTATTTGTGTTTAATAATTCTGAGCACGTTTTAGTTGTTCTATTCGGTTTGCCGACTAGACGACACCTGATTTTAAACTGAAGAGTTTGATCATGGCTCAGATTGAACGCTGGCGGCAGGCCTAACACATGCAAGTCGAGCGCGAAAGTTCTTCGGAATGAGTAAAGCGGCGGACGGGTGAGTAATACATGGGAATCTGCCTGGTAGTGGGGGACAACGTTTCGAAAGGAACGCTAATACCGCATACGCCCTACGGGGGAAAGGGGGGGATCTTCGGACCTCTCGCTATCAGATGAGCCCATGTCGGATTAGCTAGTTGGTGGGGTAAAGGCTCACCAAGGCGACGATCCGTAACTGGTCTGAGAGGATGATCAGTCACACTGGAACTGAGACACGGTCCAGACTCCTACGGGAGGCAGCAGTGGGGAATATTGGACAATGGGCGCAAGCCTGATCCAGCCATGCCGCGTGTGTGAAGAAGGCCTTAGGGTTGTAAAGCACTTTCAGTGGGGAGAAAGGTCATTCACCTAATACGTGAGTGAATTGATGTTACCCACAGAAGAAGCACCGGCTAACTCCGTGCCAGCAGCCGCGGTAATACGGAGGGTGCAAGCGTTAATCGGAATTACTGGGCGTAAAGCGCACGTAGGTGGTTTGTTAAGCTAGCTGTGAAATCCCCGGGCTCAACCTGGGCACTGCAGTTAGAACTGGCAAGCTAGAGTAGGGTAGAGGGGTGTGGAATTCCAGGTGTAGCGGTGAAATGCGTAGATATCTGGAGGAACATCAGTGGCGAAGGCGACACCCTGGACTCATACTGACACTGAGGTGCGAAAGCGTGGGGAGCAAACAGGATTAGATACCCTGGTAGTCCACGCCGTAAACGATGTCTACTAGCCGTTGGGAGCCTTGAGCTCTTAGTGGCGCAGCTAACGCACTAAGTAGACCGCCTGGGGAGTACGGTCGCAAGATTAAAACTCAAATGAATTGACGGGGGCCCGCACAAGCGGTGGAGCATGTGGTTTAATTCGACGCAACGCGAAGAACCTTACCAGGTCTTGACATCCAGAGAACTTTCCAGAGATGGATTGGTGCCTTCGGGAGCTCTGAGACAGGTGCTGCATGGCTGTCGTCAGCTCGTGTCGTGAGATGTTGGGTTAAGTCCCGTAACGAGCGCAACCCTTGTCCTTAGTTGCCAGCGCGTAATGGCGGGAACTCTAAGGAGACTGCCGGTGACAAACCGGAGGAAGGTGGGGATGACGTCAAGTCATCATGGCCCTTACGACCTGGGCTACACACGTGCTACAATGGGCGGTACAAAGGGTTGCCAAACCGCGAGGTGGAGCTAATCCCGTAAAACCGTTCGTAGTCCGGATTGGAGTCTGCAACTCGACTCCATGAAGTCGGAATCGCTAGTAATCGTAAATCAGAACGTTACGGTGAATACGTTCCCGGGCCTTGTACACACCGCCCGTCACACCATGGGAGTGGGTTGCAAAAGAAGTAGCTAGTCTAACCGCAAGGGGGACGGTTACCACTTTGTGATTCATGACTGGGGTGAAGTCGTAACAAGGTAGCCCTAGGGGAACCTGGGGCTGGATCACCTCCTTAAACGATATGCCAACCCGTCTGTAAGTGCTCACACGCATTGCTTGATCGACTGGAATCAATAAAAGATTTGTTAGTCGCTAGTCCCCTAGTGCTTGTCGCTAGACGCCGCGAGTTACTTTGAAAGGTAAGCGGCCGACAACTAGTGTCTACAGACCAGGATATAGGCCTGTAGCTCAGCTGGTTAGAGCGCACCCCTGATAAGGGTGAGGTCGGCAGTTCGAGTCTGCCCAGGCCTACCAACTTCTGTGTTTTGAAGTTCCCTCGAAAAAGGGGCTATAGCTCAGCTGGGAGAGCGCCTGCCTTGCACGCAGGAGGTCAACGGTTCGATCCCGTTTAGCTCCACCACTCTTTTATTGATTAAAGAAGAAGTCAGTCAATTAATGTCTGCTCTTTAAATACTTTGCATTCCGGCTTAAGGAATTGAAAAGTGTCTAAAAGAAAAGAAGTTAATTGACTGGTTTTTACGCCAGATGCTCTTTAACAAGGTGGAATGTAAAGTAATAAATTGCTGATTTATGGATGTCTTGTGTATCTCTACACAAAAGTCCGGCGAATCATACTCATGCGATGCGCTTATTATCGTGAGCGTATCAATGTTGTAAATCGTTAAAGCAGTCGCTTGTGTTATATGGTCAAGCGACTAAGCGCACACGGTGGATGCCTAGGCAGTTGGAGGCGATGAAAGACGTAGGAGCCTGCGATAAGCTCAGGGGAGCTGGCAAACAAGCTGTGATCCTGAGATCTCTGAATGGGGGAACCCACTTACTTTTAGTAAGTATCCTGCAGTGAATACATAGCTGCTGGAAGCGAACCCGGGGAACTGAAACATCTAAGTACCCGGAGGAAAAGAAATCAACCGAGATTCCCTTAGTAGCGGCGAGCGAAAGGGGACCAGCCCTTAAGTGGCTTTGGTGTTAGTGGAACGCTCTGGAAAGTGCGGCGATACAGGGTGATAGCCCCGTACACGAAAATGCCTTAGTCATGAAAACGAGTAGGACGGGACACGTGATATCCTGTTTGAATATGGGGGGACCATCCTCCAAGGCTAAATACTCCCAACTGACCGATAGTGAACCAGTACCGTGAGGGAAAGGCGAAAAGAACCCCTGTGAGGGGAGTGAAATAGATCCTGAAACCGTGTGCGTACAAGCAGTAGGAGCACCTTCGTGGTGTGACTGCGTACCTTTTGTATAATGGGTCAGCGACTTATTGTCAGTGGCAAGGTTAACCGTATAGGGGAGCCGTAGCGAAAGCGAGTCTTAATAGGGCGTCTAGTCGCTGGCAATAGACCCGAAACCCGGCGATCTATCCATGTGCAGGTTGAAGGTTGGGTAACACTAACTGGAGGACCGAACCCACAAATGTTGAAAAATTTGGGGATGACGTGTGGATAGGGGTGAAAGGCTAATCAAGCCGGGAGATATCTGGTTCTCCCCGAAAGCTATTTAGGTAGCGCGTCATGTCTCACCCAGGGGGGTAGAGCACTGTTTGGGCTAGGGGGTCATCCCGACTTACCAAACCCATGCAAACTACGAATACCCTGGAGTGCAATCATGGCAGACAGACAGCGGGTGCTAACGTCCGTTGTCAAGAGGGCAACAACCCAGACCGCCAGCTAAGGTCCCCAATGTTAGTTAAGTGGGAAACGATGTGGGAAGGCTTAGACAGCTAGGAGGTTGGCTTAGAAGCAGCCACCCTTTAAAGAAAGCGTAATAGCTCACTAGTCGAGTCGGCCTGCGCGGAAGATGTAACGGGGCTAAAACTAGCAACCGAAGCTGCGGCTGCATACTTTGTATGTGGGGTAGGGGAGCGTTCTGTAAGCCGTCGAAGGTGTGTTGAGAAGCATGCTGGAGGTATCAGAAGTGCGAATGCTGACATGAGTAACGATAAGGGGAGTGAAAAACTCCCCCGCCGGAAGATCAAGGGTTCCTGTCCAACGCTAATCGGGACAGGGTTAGTCGGCCCCTAAGGCGAGGCGGAAACGCGTAGTCGATGGGAAACAGGTTAATATTCCTGTACCTCTTTTTACTGCGATGGGGGGACGGAGAAGGCTAGAGCAGCACGGCGTTGGTTGTCCGTGTTTAAGGTCGTAGGCTGGTGTCTTAGGTAAATCCGGGATGCTAAGGCTGAGAACTGATGACGAGTGTTCCTCGGAACATGAAGTGCTTGATGCCATGCTTCCAAGAAAAGCCTCTAAGCTTCAGGTAAAAAGAGACCGTACTCCAAACCGACACAGGTGATCAGGTAGAGAATACCAAGGCGCTTGAGAGAACTCGGGTGAAGGAACTAGGCAAAATGGCACCGTAACTTCGGGAGAAGGTGCACTGCTGATGGTGAAGGGCTTGCCCCGTAAGCTATTGGCAGTCGAAGATACCAGGCCCCTGCAACTGTTTATTAAAAACACAGCACTCTGCAAACACGTAAGTGGACGTATAGGGTGTGACGCCTGCCCGGTGCCGGAAGGTTAATTGATGGGGTTAGCGCAAGCGAAGCTCTTGATCGAAGCCCCGGTAAACGGCGGCCGTAACTATAACGGTCCTAAGGTAGCGAAATTCCTTGTCGGGTAAGTTCCGACCTGCACGAATGGCGTAATGATGGGGGCGCTGTCTCCACCCGAGACTCAGTGAAATTGAAATCGCGGTTAAGATGCCGTGTTCCCGCGGCTAGACGGAAAGACCCCGTGAACCTTTACTATAGCTTTGCACTGAACTTTGAACCTATCTGTGTAGGATAGGTGGGAGGCTTTGAAGTCGAGACGCTAGTTTCGATGGAGCCGTCCTTGAAATACCACCCTGGTATGTTTGAGGTTCTAACGTCGGCCCCTTATCGGGGTTACGGACAGTGTATGGTGGGTAGTTTGACTGGGGCGGTCTCCTCCCAAAGAGTAACGGAGGAGCACGAAGGTGTGCTAATCATGGTCGGAAATCATGAGGTTAGTGTAAAGGCAAAAGCACGCTTGACTGCGAGACAGACATGTCGAGCAGGTACGAAAGTAGGTCTTAGTGATCCGGTGGTTCTGTATGGAAGGGCCATCGCTCAACGGATAAAAGGTACTCCGGGGATAACAGGCTGATACCGCCCAAGAGTTCACATCGACGGCGGTGTTTGGCACCTCGATGTCGGCTCATCACATCCTGGGGCTGAAGCCGGTCCCAAGGGTATGGCTGTTCGCCATTTAAAGTGGTACGCGAGCTGGGTTTAGAACGTCGTGAGACAGTTCGGTCCCTATCTGCCGTGGGCGTTGGAGATTTGAGAAGAGTTGTTCCTAGTACGAGAGGACCGGAATGAACGAACCTCTGGTGTTCGGGTTGTCATGCCAATGGCACTGCCCGGTAGCTATGTTCGGACGGGATAACCGCTGAAAGCATCTAAGCGGGAAGCCTCCTTCAAGACTAGATCTCCCTGGGGCTTTAAGCCCCCTAAAGAGCCGTTGAAGACTACGACGTTGATAGGTCAGGTGTGGAAGCGCTGCGAAGCGTTGAGCTAACTGATACTAATTGCTCGTGCGGCTTGACCATATAACAGAATCGACTGTTAGACGGTTTACGATTCAGGCAGAAAGTAAAACTTATCTGCAACCGGACTTGTACGATACGCAAGCATCCAAAGAATATGTACAGCAAAACTTTGCATTCCACCGCCCTATTTGAGTCAATCGAGGCTGATGTACTACACATCCTAAGACCTCCGAACTCATACCGAATTGCTTGACGACCATAGCAAGTTGGAACCACCTGATCCCATTCCGAACTCAGAAGTGAAACGACTTAGCGCCGATGGTAGTGTGGGGTCTCCCCATGTGAGAGTAGGTCATCGTCAAGCTCTTAAATACAGAACGCCCTGCAGATATCTGCAGGGCGTTTTTTTTGCTGATTTTTTCATAGTCTTTTTTCATTTTATTATCTAAAAATTCGATCCGAGGTTCGCACACTAATTTTCCGATGGCTGACGTATAATTAGCCAATAAATTTCATGGGATTTTTTTATGAGCAGCAAAGACAAACTGGTGATTTTTGATACTACTTTGCGCGATGGAGAGCAAAGTCCCGGTGCTTCTATGACCCGAGATGAAAAAGTTCGCATTGCAAAAATGCTTGAAAAAATGCGTGTTGATGTCATTGAGGCTGGTTTTGCGATTGCCAGCCCTGGTGATTTTGAGTCGGTACGTGCGGTTGCCGAAGTAATAAAAGATTCAACTGTATGTAGTTTGGCGCGTGCGGTGCAGGGAGATATTGAGCGTGCAGCGGAAGCTATCAAACCGGCCAATTCAGGGCGTATACATACCTTTATTGCCACATCTCCCATTCATATGAAATACAAGCTGCAAATGGAGCCGCCCAAAGTATTAGAGCAGGCTGTTGCAGCGATTAAACTAGCGCGTCAGTTTACCGATGATGTTGAGTTTTCACTTGAAGATGCCAGCCGTTCAGAATTCGAATTCATGTGCCGCATTATTGAGTCAGTGATTAATGCGGGGGCGCGAACGATTAATTTACCCGATACCGTTGGTTATGGTGAGCCTGGAGAATATGGCTTACTGTTTCGCCGCTTGATAGAAGCAGTTCCTAATTCTGATAAAGCGATTTTCTCTACCCACTGTCACAACGATTTGGGCCTTGCCGTTGCCAATTCACTCTCTGCAGTTATGTATGGTGCACGGCAAGTCGAGTGTACAATCAATGGCTTGGGAGAAAGAGCGGGTAATGCTGCACTTGAAGAAATTGTAATGGCAGTGAAAACGCGCAAAGATTTAATGCCCGTTGAAACAAGTATTGATATAAGCCACATAGTGCCAACCTCGCGTCTGGTTTCAACGATCACCGGTTTTCCGGTGCAGCCTAACAAGGCAATAGTGGGTGCAAATGCTTTTGCACATGAGTCGGGAATTCATCAGGATGGTATTTTAAAGCATCGCGAAACCTACGAAATTATGCGCGCGGAAGATGTAGGTTGGAATACCAATAAATTGGTTTTGGGCAAACACTCAGGGCGCGCTGCGGTGAAAGCTCGATTTGAAGCCTTGGGTATAAGTTTTGCGGATAGCGATGCGCTCAATAATGCGTTTGCCAAGTTCAAAGAGTTGGCTGATAAGAAACATGAAATTTTTGATGAAGATTTACAGGCATTGGTTAGCGCTTCGCAAACTCACGAACTTGTTGATGTTTATGAATTTCAGGCTCTAGAGATTCACTGCAAAACGGGGCAGAACCCTAAAGCATCGTTGCAATTAAAGGTAAGTGGAGAAAGCCTATCAGTAGCGTCTACTGGTTCAGGCCCTGTTGATGCTGCATTTAAAGCGATTGAGACTTTGGCGAATAGCGGTGCCGTATTGCAGCTCTACTCTGTCAATGCGATTACCCAGGGTACGGATTCCCAAGGTGAAGTCACGGTTAGGCTTGAACATCGAGGCCAGATTGTTAACGGTGTGGGAGCGGATACCGATATAGTTGCTGCTTCGGTTAAGGCTTATGTGCATGCATTGAACTTGCTCGTATCGCGCGGTGCAAAAGCGCACCCACAGCATGGTGGAATTTAAAGACAATGGCGAATGAGCTGCAACGGCAAGCTTATCTTTCTGCGCTAGGCATAGAAAATTACATGCCGCGCATGATATTACCTTTTGCTCCGCCATCGGTTGTTTGTGAACTGCCTATTTCGGCAGAGGCGCAAGTGCCTTCGTTATTGCAAGATAAGTTCGCGCCAACTTCTTTGTCCTCCATAACATTAACGCCGTTAGCCGCGCCCGTCGGCAATAGTCTCGCATCTGAAATTCTTGCCGATGTGGCACCCGTTAAAAAATTAACTGTACCTATTAATGCAGCTAGCATTCTTGATCAGTTTGAAACCAAAAAAGCACCTGTTATTGAGCCATTTGCATTGAGCTTATGGCGCCCTGCACCCGGTTTTTTGATTGTCGATTCGCGCAATTCCAGTTTGGCTCTACCAACAGAATTATTGTTGAATAATTTGTTGCGCACATTTTTACCAACGATAAAACCTGATTTGCGCGAAGAGGTCATGCGTTGGCCGATGATTGAAAACCGATTTGTTTCGCGCACAGCCGATGACGCGCGCAATGAATTGCAAACCTGGCTCGCCGTAGAGAACGAGTTGCGCCCAATTAACAGATTGTGGTTGATGGGGGACAACGCCGCTCGTTATTTGTTGGATGCCGAAATAAAACCTGCAGATGTCTATTGGCAGGAACATGTGTTGAACTCTACGGGAACTGGTGTGAATTCGCTGCGCGCCATTATTTTGCCGAGCTTGGTGGAATTGTTGCAGCAGCCCCGTCTTAAGGCTCATTTTTGGGCGAGCGTTAAATAGATTTATTTCATGAATGATATTCCACATTTTGTTACTTACACTGGTCTCGAACTTTGTTTGCGTGAAATTACTGCGGCGGATATTCCTGCCGTTATGCAGTTGGAGCGCAGTGCGCATTCACATCCCTGGCGGCAATCCAGCTTTGAGGACTGCTTGAAAGGGCGGCAAAAATGTTGGCTGGCAGAGACCAAAAACACCCTGGTAGGTTATGTTGTTGTCACTCATGGTGGCGGTGATGCAGAGCTATTGAATTTGGCTGTTTCGCCCGCGTTTCAACGCAAAGGTATCGGCCAGTCTTTGCTGGAATACGCCACGCAATGTGTGGCAGGCAAGGCAGATATGCTTTTTCTTGAGGTGAGGGTGTCCAATCAAAAAGCGATTGAACTCTATTCCAAAGCAGGTTTTTTTGAACTGGGTAATCGCAAAAATTATTATCCCACCGCCAATGGACATGAAGATGCTTTGCTTATGGCGCGCCAGCTTTAGTGTTTTACCGGGCGCTTCTGCAATTTGCGTTGTAAGGTTCGACGATGCATTCCCAATGCCCGTGCCGTAGCGGAAATATTCCCCGCATTTTCTTGTAGCACACGTTGTATATGTTCCCATTCCAGTCGATCAACTGAAATTGGTGAGTAATCTATATCTACCGTAAACGATGACTCTTCAGTATCAAATGCTGCCAGTATTTCATTTGCATCGGCGGGCTTGCACAGATAATTAGTTGCACCGAGTTTGACTGCCTCTACTGCAGTAGAAATACTTGAATATCCTGTGAGCATTACAATTACCACATCCGGTTGGCGCAATTTGAGTTCGCGAATAAATTGCAAACCAGAATCCGCTCCTAATTTCAAATCGACAATCGCGCGCTTGAAATGGAACTTTTCTAATAACTGTAATGCATCGCTAGGGCTATTCGCCGCTTCGCACAATAGGTTACGGCGCTCCAAGGCCCGTGTTAATAGGCTGGCGAAGGTGATGTCGTCATCCAGAATGAGAAAGTCCCGGTTATTCATCGTGGTTGCTCGCAACGGATGGCGGTTTAAGCGGAAGTACCAGTTCGGTAATTGCGCCGCGTACAGCTCGATTGTACAAACGTACTTCACCACCGTAACGATTAATAGTGGTTTGTGTCAGCAGCAAACCAATGCCCATCCCTTTATTTTTTGTCGATACCACACTTTTCCCAAGGTGCGCTTGTACCTCCTTATTAATGCCCGGTCCTTCATCGGTTATCGTCCAATAAAGTTGTTGTTTATCCCAGTGAATATCAATCTGAATATTTGTCGGGCTTGCATCGGCGGCATTATTCAACAGATTTAAAATTGCTTGTGCAATGGTCGGGTGAAATTGGCATTCTACAGATACTTGGTTATTGGCCAGATGAATTTGTGCGATGACATCGGGGCGCATCAGTTGCCAGTTTTCCAATAGGTTTTTACAGTAGTTATCGACGGGTTCTTTGGCGACTTGGCCATCTTTGGTTTGTTCGGCAGTGGCGATTAAATTACGCAAAATTGTTGAGCAGTGAGCCACTTGGTCTTGTAGTAGCACTAAGTCTTCTTGTAGATGTGTATTGCTTTGGTATTCATCGCGTAGCTCATTAAGCAGTAATTTCATGCTGGATAATGGTGTTCCCAGTTCATGCGCCGTTCCGGCCGCAAGGGTTGCGACAGCCATAACCTGTTCGTCGCGCAGTTGGTCTTCACGCCAGCGATTTAATTGTGCTTCTTGCAGACGTAAATCACGCGCCATTTTCACGACGAAATAAGTAATGAGTCCGGCACTGATAAAAAAATTCAGCCACATTCCCAACGCATGTAAGTTCAAAGAATCTCCACCATGATGCTGGTGTGGCGCAAGTGCGGGTAGAGGAATATTAAAAAATAACAAGATGGAATAACTGATAATACTGATTGTGGTAATACTCAATGTGTAGCGATTGTTTAACGTGGCAGCGGAGATGCAAATGGGTACTAAAAAATAAGAAACAAAGGGGTTATTGGCACCGCCGCTAAAATAAAAAACGGCACTTAAGCAGGCGAGGTCAATCAATAGCTGGATAAAAAACTCAATATCAGTAACCGGTAGCTTTTGTCGCAAGCGCGAAAAAGTTAACAAATTCACACTGGTTAATATTACCAGCGCAATAAGTATTTCTGTAAAAGGTAGATTGATTGAATCTCGCCAAAGACAAAACAGGGCGGCAATACCTAAACAAATTAAAACGAGCGTACGGATAATTACCCAGTAGCCAAGATGTTGGCCGTGGTCAGCGAGGGTAAATGGTGCCCGGTTGGTGGTAGCCGATTTAGGATTGTTGGAATTCATTGCTCGATCGCTGGCTGTTGCCACAATGTGTTTGGCGATTATAGCGCTAAGGGGCGCAATAACCGATTATCCCTTGCCGCGTGCGACACTTTGTCGCAGCTTTAACAACCGCAAGCGCGGGGCAGCAAGGGGACTGGTGTATACTGCACGCCCATTTTTGTTCCGCGCATTTGGCAGTTTTTATGGCGACACCCCTACAGGCAACCCTTACCGAAGGGCGCGTTCCCGAACAATTAAAAAGTTTGGCGTTGCCCTTGGTTTGGGGGCTGATGGCAACTATGTCGCTCAATGCTATAGAGACTTTTTTTATTGCCCAATTAGGGCGCGAGCCCCTTGCGGCACTCAGTTTTACTTTTCCGGTCATTATGGTGCTCACCAGTCTCGGCATTGGTCTTGGTGCGGGTACTTCCTCCGCGGTAGCACGTGCGATTGGCGAGGGTGATCCACACAAAGCCAAGCGCCTGGCAACCGATGCCATGAGTCTCACCTTTATTATCTCCGCCAGTGTGTGTTTACTCGGCTGGGTTACGCTGGAACCGCTGTTTCTCGCCTTGGGCGCTACGCCCGATTTAATCCCGCTCATCCGCTCTTACATGTCGATCTGGTATTTCAGTGCCCCTTGTTTAATGGTGCCGATGGTGTGTTTGTCCGCCTTGCGGGCGATGGGTATGAGTCAGGTGCAGGGCTATTTGATGGGGGGCGCAGCGCTATTGAATGTACTGCTCGACCCGCTGTTGATCTTTGGTTTACTTGGGTTTCCAGCGCTGGGATTACAGGGCGCAGCATTGGCGACATTAATTACCCGCGCGCTGATGTTGGTGGTGGCGCTCTATATATTGCACGCGCGCGTACATATGCTGGTGACCCCATTCTTGCCTTGGCAGAAATTAAAATCGTCGTGGATGGCCATTATTGAGGTGGGTGTGCCAGCGATGTTTGCCAATGTCATCATTCCGTTTGCCAGTGCAATAGTGGTTGCGATGGTAGCTGCGTACGGCACCGATGCGGTTGCCGCACTGGGCATTGCGATGCGCATAGAACCTTTGGCATTGATAGTGTTTTATGCCCTTTCGGGAGTAGTTGGGCCATTTTTTGGGCAGAATTACGGTGCAGGTCGCGTAGAGCGATTACAGGAAGCCTTGCGGGTACTGACGGTTTTCTGCCTCGCATTTGGTTTGGGGTTGGCATTATTGCTGGGTATTTTGGGGGCGGAGATTGCCCGCCTATTTGGCGATCACCCCGAAGTTGTCAGCATCACTGCCGCTTATTTTATGATTGTGCCTATCAGTTATGGCGCCTATGGGTTGGTGATGTCGGTCAATGCGGCCTTTAATGGTTTGGGGCGCCCCTGGCCGACAATGATTATTTCCTCGGGACGCGTCTTTTATATTTATTTGCCACTTGCCTGGTTGGGGCAGCATTGGTGGGGCATGATTGGTATCTTTATTGCCACTGCATTTGCCAATCTCGGCCTCGGTATTTGGGCTTGGTGCTGGCTCAAAACACATATCCAACAGCAGACCCTGCTCGCTGAGGCCTAACGCGCGCAAGCTTGCGTAACAGGTTATAATTTCCTCATCTTTTTCTTCATTTTTAACACGCGATATTTCTATGATTAATTTAACTGCTGAACTGGCAAAGCGCCGTACCTTTGCCATTATTTCTCACCCCGACGCCGGTAAAACTACTGTCACCGAAAAATTATTGCTCTGGGGTAACGCCATTCAGTTAGCCGGTTCGGTTAAAGGTAAGCGCGGCCCGCACGCCAAATCTGACTGGATGACTATGGAGCAGGAGCGCGGAATTTCCGTAACCTCATCGGTAATGCAATTTCCCTATAAAGATCGCATAGTCAACCTGCTTGATACTCCCGGCCACGAAGACTTCTCGGAAGATACTTATCGCACACTCACTGCGGTGGACTCGGTGCTGATGATGATCGATGGCGCAAAAGGTGTAGAAGATCGCACTATTAAATTGATGGAAGTCTGCCGCCTGCGTGACACACCCATTCTCACTTTTATCAACAAAATGGATCGTGAAAGTCGCGATGCGGTTGAGCTGCTGGATGAAATTGAAAACGTACTAAAAATTACTGCTGCGCCCATCAATTGGCCTTTGGGGAGCGGCAAGGAATTTGTCGGCGTCTATAATTTTTATACTGATGTGATTCACGTTTATCAGCAGGGCATGGGGCACACAATTCCCGATGATATTCAAATCAACGGGTTGGATAGCGACGAGGCTACCAAACTGCTGGGCAGTTACGCGCAGGATATTCGCGATCAAATTGAATTTGTGCGCGGTGCAACCCATCAGTTTGATTTGGATGAATATTTGGCGGGGCGTATGACGCCGGTATTTTTTGGTACCGCACTGGGTAATTTTGGTGTGCGTGAAATGCTGGATGGCTTTGTCGAGTGGGCACCAACCCCGCGTGCGCGTGCAACCCATGAGCGTTTGGTTGAGCCGGCGGAAGAAAAGTTCAGCGGTTTTATTTTTAAAATTCAGGCGAATATGGATCCAAAACATCGCGACCGCATCGCCTTTATGCGCATCTGTTCCGGCACTTATTCGCAGGGCATGAAAATGAAACATGTGCGTTTAGGGAAGGATGTAAAAATTGCCGATGCAGTAACCTTTATGGCGGGCGACCGCAGTGCAGTGGAAGAGGCAATTGCTGGCGATATTATCGGTTTGCACAACCACGGCACTATCCAAATTGGCGATACCTTTACCGAAGGGGAGAGCCTCAAGTTCACCGGTATCCCTCACTTTGCGCCTGAATTGTTTCGTCGCATTCGCTTGAAAGATCCGCTGAAAATGAAACAGCTGCAAAAAGGCCTGCAGCAATTATCGGAAGAGGGTTCGACCCAGGTATTTTTCCCGGTTAACAATAACGATATTGTGGTTGGCGCTGTGGGTGTACTGCAATTTGAAGTGGTGGCCTATCGTTTGAAGGATGAATACAAAGTGGAAGCTATGTATGAGCCAGTGAATGTGACCACCGCGCGCTGGTGTGACTGCGATGACACCAAAAAGCTGGAAGAATTTAAACGTAAATGCGCCGAGAATCTCGCGTTGGATGGCGGCGGTCACCTGACCTATCTCGCACCGTCGCGGGTAAATCTATCCTTAACCCAGGAGCGTCACCCCGAGGTAGTGTTCCGCGCAACCCGTGAGCACTAATTAGTATGCTGGCGTTTGTCATTACTCTTGCTGTGTTTTTAATGGTAATGGCGGTTTTGCTCTGGGTAAAAACGCCACATTATTTAATGACAAAGGCCGATGTAATTGCCCTGTTACAAAAGGTATTGGTTGGTCAGGCGAGTGAAAATGAATGGGCGATTTTTTTATCCAGCTCGTTTCGCCACTGTCCTCCTCTTGAAACTATTCGCACGGCCTGCGCGGCTATTGATGAAACGGAATATCTCGGTCATACCCGGGCCGGATTTTTATTCAGTGAACCCGGCTTGGCGCAGCTGCGTGCTATTCTTCAACAGGTTGAAGCATTAGATATTGATGTCAGGTAGCATGGGCGCTTGCTCGCCCATACTGCGCTAAATTGTGCGACTATTTTTAACCAACTGCAGGTTCTACTGTGACAATAGCCTCTGACAACAAGGACCTTATCTGGGATCTCGATGCTTTTAACCAGCGGCAACGCGCGGTTGATTTCGTTATGGGGTTCGAAAACAGACTGTGTGTTTACTCAAGCTCCGTAGAGCAACTCTATACCAACTACAATATTTTCTTCCCAAAGGAAGAGGAGCGTAAGTTGGTGATTTTGCCCAACCCTTACGCACCGCACGACACGTTTAATGGCATCCCTGAATCGGCAGTGACACCAACGGGTATGGAGATTATTCCCGGCATTTATCAATCCCGCCCGTGTTTGTTTTTACGTATTCCATTTCGCAGCGGTACTGTTAAATATCGAGCAGTACCCTTACAAATGGGGTTGAATATTGTTCGTCAGAAGTTACCTCCTAATAAGCCCTTATTGCCGGTATTAATGAAGGGAGACCTGCGCGAGTTGGACGCATCAACCCCTTGTTTGCATTTGCACGCGATTCATTTGGATCGTTTAACAGAGCATTCCGGGTTGGAACGATCGGGAATTCATAAGGTGATTGAGCAGCGTTTGCGTCAGTTGAGCTAATTATTTTCAGCCTGAGATATAACTAAAAAAGCCACCTTGAGGTGGCTTTTTGTTGTGTGCTTATGGCGATTTTATCGCGCTACACTCCTGAATCAGGGGAGGGCCCAGCGCATGGGGACGCTGAATTCAAAACGAGTCCCTGAGATGGCTTCTGGCAATGCAGGAAAGGGCGCTGAACGTTTGATTGCTTCCAGTGCTTCTCTATTTAACAAGTCGTATTGGCTGCTCTCAATAATACTACTGCTAATCAAGTTTCCATCGCGATCAACCACAACAGCCACCCGCACGTTACCCGCTTGATTGCGATCTAATGCACGTTGAGGATATTTGGTTTTGGTGCGGATTTTCTTAATTGAATCCGATACGTAGAACTGGCGTGCCAAGAGTGTTTGTGCGGTGAGTGCAGGGCCTTCATCCTCTTCCTCTTCGGCAACAGGTGTTGAAACCGGTGCAGCAGCTGCAGGTGCACTTGATGCCGCTTGCGCAATTACCGGGGCTGCTGATGATTTGCTTACGCTACTCTTTTGTGCAACTGGCAAAGGTATATCCAGTTTAGGTTTATCGATAGCAGGTGCATCCAGCTTGGGTACTTCTGCTGGTGCTTGCGCTGCAGCAATCGGCTCCACGGCGGGGAGTTTATTATTCCAGGCATTAATTTCTGCTGCGCGATTTGCTGCAGGTGCAATAGCGGCAAATCGGCCACGTAAGCCAGCGTCGACATCACCAACTTTTAACAGGCTATCGCGATAATCAGATGACAGCGGTACGTTGCCAATCCAGGTGGCCAGTAACATATAAAAGAAGGACTCATCTTCGATCTTGCCCAGTTCAATATTATTCAGGTTGACCGATATTCCAGCGCCGGGTGCACTTGCGATTACAACGTGATCGTCTTTTTGTAAGCGTCCCTTGAACATATTGTCAAAAAGTACAGTATTGTCTGCCTGCGCCATTAATTCATCGGCTTTACTGTTCACGGCAAGCCCTTCAATCCACAAGCGGCTGAACCGACGTGCAGTGATGCCTTCAGGGGTAACTATTTTTAATTCCATGCGCATGGGCTGCGAGTTTCTCAACAGGGTGCCTGCATCATTGCTCAGCGACTCCGAAAAGAGCGCGCCAATAAAAACTTCACGGCCAAGTTCCTGGTGAACCCCCACACCATTTAACATTGGCTCTGCATGTAGAAATTGACTCAGGGTTGCCAGAAGGAGGCCGGGCAATACGCGTAAAAGGTGGCTCAATCGCATAGTGGTACAACTCTCTATTAATGAGACTTTATTGTCTGTGGTTAATTTATTCTTTAGTAGCTGTTGCTGCCGTTATTATAAGTACGTTTGTATGATATAGAAAAATGAACAAGGAGCGAACTGTGTAAATGAGATGTCTACCGTTGTTCTGCCTCTTTTCAGTAGTATGATGCCCTTTCTATAAAGGTGATATAAGCTGGTAGCCCTATCGGCAAGTAAAGACAAATACACAGTGACACGGGTCAATGATGGAAACGAAGCCTATACATAAATATCCTAAAGCTACCCTGGAGCATTTACTCTCAGGAATCTCATTTTTCAAAGCCGTTCGTCAGCAAGACCCTAAGCAATTTGATTTGCTAGTTCAAGCATCCCGCATCGTTTCTTACCTGCCCGGTGAAATAGTGGTGCAAAAAGGTGAACAAAGTAATTGGTTGTATTTTTTGTTAAAGGGCAAGTTGGCTGTTTACGTCGATCAGCCTCTGCAAAGTGATCTGGTGAATTATGTAACACCGGGTGAAGTATTTGGTGATCTGGCGCAGTTAGTTGGCCAACCACGCACCGCTACTATTATTGCAGATCAAAGCGCAAAAGAATCTACCGTGCTCGCATTGGACATTAATGTGTTTGGCCCCCTCAATGCAACCAGTCCCATTTCACGTGCAACTAAATTAGTCTATTACCGTAATATGGCGCACAATCTGCGGTGGAAATTGGAAGTCTACCGCTCGCAGCATTTGCAGCATGTGCTAGCCAACAGGCATCGCCAGATAAAACTTTATCACGGCCCTAAAGATACATACGAAGAGCTATTGTCTCTCTTTGAACAATCGAAAGCCTTGGCAATACTGCTCATTGAGTGGAATAAAGAGTTCGGTGTGCTCTCTGCCGAGGCGCTGCAACAACCGGGGCCGGTGTAAACGAGATACTGCTCATCCCGTTACCAAAGCCCTCGGGCAAAGCTTTTGTACACTGCTACACTAAAAAAATAACAACTTACAATTAGTGACTGCTGCAATGAAATTCGAAGATCTAAAATTGGCTTACGGCTATCCGTTGCAATTGCAAACCTCTTCTCTTTCCGGGCAGCCGGAGCGTTTTTCATGTCGACTAATCGGCTGTTTACCTGGGCGTGCGTTGCTGCTGTCCGTTCCAAAGCTATCCGGTAAATTGGTGCGATTCAGGGCGGGTCAGAAAATCGTTGTACGGTTAATGATTGATAATGGTATCGGTGTTTTTGCAGGAATGGTGGAGGCACAAACCACAGAACCTTATCCAATTTTGCATCTGAGCTTTCCGGAGTCTGTCACCTTTAAGGGAATTCGTAGTGCGACTCGTGTAACGGTGCATGAGAAAATCGAAATTACCTCTGTTAGTGACCTTACTGCTTCACCGGTGACAGGTTTTATCGCCGATATTAGTGTCAATGGTTGCAGAATAGAATTGTTTTCAGATGTTGCTGAACTGGGGGATATACTTGAGCTGCAAGCAGTTGTTGATATTCTCGGGTTAAAGCACTCGTTAGTACTTAAGGGAGTTGTTCGATCTCGAGTGGATCCTACTGACAATATTGAAGAGGGCGCGTTAGTGAGTTACGGAATTGAGTTTTCTGATCTCAGTGATGACGAGCGGCTAATAATGTATGCCTATGTTTTTAGTCATATGGCACACCAAGATCAGATAGCTGGCTAAGAGTAGCTTTCGTTTAATAGATAAAGTTCCACCAATAAAAAAGGCACCTTTCGGTGCCTTTTTTATTGGTGCTTCACAAATTAAGCAGCAGGTACAGCTGCTTTTGGCTTGCGGCCACGTTTTGCAGGCGCTGCACCAGCTGGTTTTTTAGCGGCGGGCGCTTTTTTAACAGCAGGAGCTTTTTTCACTGCTGGCTTTTTAGCGGCAGCAGCTTTTGGTGCGGCAGGCTTTTTGGCAGCAGCTGGTTTGGCAACGGCAGCTTTCTTAGCAGCTGGTTTTTTTGCTGCAACTTTAGCTTTAGCGGCAGCTTTCTTAGCGGCTAATTTAGCTTTAATTGCCGCTTTTCTATCAGCCGCTTTTTTCTTCAACGCAGCCTTTTTAGCGGCAGCTTTAGCTTTAGCAGCTTGTTTTTTTGCTGCCAGTTTTGCTTTGGCGGCGGCTTTCTTAGCAGCTAATTTAGCTTTAGCAGCAGCTTTCTTCTCAGCAACTTTGCTTTTAGCTGCAGACTTCTTGGCAGCAGCTTTCAAGCGCTTGGCAACAGCAGCTTCTGCTTTTGCAACTGCTTTGTCGTGAGCAGCGGCAAGTTTAGCAGCAGCTTTAGCAGCAGCAGCTTCTTTCTTGGCGCTAACAACAGCAGCTTTAGCGGCAGCAGCATCTTTCTTCGCGGCAGCAACAGCAGCTTTAGCGGCAGCAACTTGTTTTGCTGAACCTGGAGTTTTCTTTTTAGCAGCAGCAGTCAACTTGGTTTGAGCAGCTTTCAATGCAGCAGTCGCTTTAGCGGCATCTTTAGCTAAACCAGCAACAGCTTTAACAGCATCTGCTGCTTGTGCAGCGCGAGCTTTAGAGAGTTGGGTTTTCAGTTGAGCTAATTGCTGTTCCAAACTTGCAACAGTATTAACAGCGGTTTGTTTACGTGCAGCCATGGTGTGCTTCCTTTATGGTTTTCGAAAGGTCGATAAATGGATTAAAAAGTCCAACATGTATAAGTTAAAACTTTATGAAAAAAATTCAAGTTTTTTGCGTTAAATAGTCAATAAAAACGCATTTTTTTGATGATTTTTAGTAAAAAAATGTCTTTTTCGGAATATTTTCGAAAGTTTTTTAGTTGTATGACTTTGCGTCATCAAGAAATAGAAACTGGTTATCTTTGTTGCCGGGAAAGGTTTATGGCGGATAATTTCAAAATTAGTTTTTTAGTTGCAGCGTTGCAGTCGTTTTTTTATTGCTGGTGGAGGGCTGCTGGCGTTTAAGTGTTAGCAGCTCAATGCAGTTTTTTGTGCTTCCGCTGATCCAAAAAAACACCCGCTTGATGCTCAATTTGGTCGTTGAATATGTTTCTGGCATGAAGTCATCTACCCGAATTCAGGAATTATTCTGTGACTGATGGCGGTGCTCCTATCCGGCTGGCTGATTAGACGCTACTTTCTGCTGAACAAACTATAAAACGGCTGCTAGTTCTTCATTGCAAGGTTGGCGCTTTTGGAAAATCATTTCATTGTAGCCACGCCGTGGTTGTAGCATTGGGGTGAGCGCGAGGTTTTAAACTGGTTGTTAATTTTTTCACTATGCCCCAAGTGCTGTTGACCTAAAAACTCACATTGATCGAGTGTTCGATTTCCCTAAAGCGAGAAGATTAAGTTGATAGGGGCTGCAACAATGGCGGAAGTAATATTTGAAGAGATGGGTTTTGGAAAAATGATTAAGCCTAACGCTGGATGTTTCCCTGACTAACTCTTCGCACACTAAAGCAAAGTACTTTTTGGGATGGTTTTTTTAACGTGAATGCCGGCGATGTTGATGCATGTGTTACACGTCACATCGGTCCATCTTTTGGTTTCGAAAAAAGGGATAGTTTTGCAAAAAATCTTGTCTAGTTTATGGCTGGAGATTTTCAGGCCTGGCTGATTATTTTTAAGCGGTCATTCTGTTGAGTAGCGCTTGTTGAAGCGTAGCAGCAGTGATTTTTCATCCAGGTGAGAGACTTTTGGTCGCTTGGGTGGGATCTGCCTTATGTGCCTGTTTATTGACACTTCACAGTGGATATCAGCGGGAAAACAGCGTTGGCCAAAAAATGAGCTTCCAATGAAGGCTATAGCCCGAATATTTGGCGTAAATTCCTGGTTTCGGGCAGCACAAAGGGTTGGTTTTTGCGACGGCAAAACTGCTAGAATTAGCCTTTTACTCTATACCTAAATATAACGTTCCAAATAACACCACGAGGAGTACCCACAGTGAGCCGCAGAAAGAAAGGCCGTGCCGGCGATGATACTAACGAGATTGACCTGACGCCAATGCTCGACGTAGTGTTCATTATGTTGATTTTCTTCATTGTTACCGCCTCCTTTGTGAAGGAAATCGGTATCAATCCTAACGTTCCAGAGCCAAACAATAATCCACCGCCGGATGATGCTGAGCCGAATATCCTGGTGCGCATTTCTGCTGACAACCAAATCTGGTTGATGGAGAAGGAAGGTGAGCGTCGTGTGGATACCCGTGCTGTTCGCTCTAACATCGAGCGTTTGCGTGCTGAGTTACCCAAGGCGTCAGTAATTATTATGGCTGATGTAGCCGCACACACTGGTACTTATGTTGCGGTCGCTGATGCGGCACGCGAAGCTAAGGCGCCCAATGTAGTGTTGGTTCCCTCCAAGTAGTAAGCGACCTTCTGTATAAAAAAACCGCCTTGGTAACAAGGCGGTTTTTTTTATGTCTAGAGTTTGTTCTTTCGGTGTAATTGACTAATTAAGATTCCGGAGGTTTAAAGCTCATACTCCTGACGGATATATTTCTTGGGTAGTTTGCTGTGATGGCTTCGTTCCGCGCTGAAATGATCGTGCAGTTTGTTTTCCATAAGTTGTACAAAGTCGGGCTGTTTCAGGCGGATTAAATGGCGATGATCGCCAGCTTCTATGTAAACTTCTTCCACACCCATCAATTCTTCATCCCAGATAACATCCAGCCCATAAGCTTCACCCAGTGCGGGAATAGCGCCTTCTGCGCAGTCGCGGAATATTTCGTTGAGTTCTTCCTCTTCCACCAGCTCCATATGGCGATCAAAAATTTGATTCAAGGTATGGCGCAAAATTTTATTGCGGGTTGGCAGCACACAAAGTGTGTAATGAAAGTCTTCGTCGCGCAGTAAAACACCTTTGGCCAGGCAGTGATCATCAATCTTTGCTACGCGCGCAGTGTTATAGGAACCCTCACAGTACTCATGTTCAAGCAACGTAAATTCGATTTGTTTTGTTTTTAAGTAGTTTTCAACGGTAGCGGCAACACCCATAAAAAATCTCCTGAAACGACACTCATAGAGAAGGGATTAAGTAGTGTTTTGTTGTAAGTTTAGAATGCAAATTAGTTGATAAGTAGAAATTGATACTTCACCAAATCAGTGATGGATCAGTTCCGGTTAGCTTCAGTATAGGAAGCTTTTTGAATAATGCGCCAAGTCTTTTGGAATTAAGCGGTGGTTGTTAGATCAGTCAGTTTTTAATCCTCTGGGAGTATTTGCGTTATCACGTTGTATTACGCAATAAAAAAGCCGCTCAGTGAGCGGCTTTTTTTAGGGGGCTTGCAATCGTAATCAGGCGTTAACCAAGGTTTGCTAATTGTTGTTTAACGGAGGCCAGTTTCACGCAGGTCACAAATACCTCCATCGCGCCAACCACTTCCGGTACGGTGGGAACGGAAGGAGCGATACGAATATTGCGATCTTCCGGATCTTTACCGTAGGGGTAGGTTGCGCCCGCGGGTGTTAACTTCACACCGGCTTCAGCGGCCAGACGCACGGTTTCTTTCGCGCAGCCTTTGCGTGTATCAAAGGATACAAAGTAGCCGCCGACGGGTTTTTCCCACGCACCTAAATCTGTACCGTCAAACGCTTTGCCCAATGCAGTCAATACCGCGTCAAAACGAGGGTTGAGCAGTTCAGCGTGTTTGCCCATATGGGCCATCAGCGCGTCTTTAGTGGGCAGGAAGCGGGTGTGGCGGATTTGGTTTACTTTATCCGGGCCGATAGTGCAGCTGTTCAGGAACTTCTTGAAACCTGCAAGGTTGGCAGCGCTGGCAGCGACAAAAGCAACACCTGAACCAGCATGGGTAATTTTTGAGGTTGAAGCGAATTGCACCACGGAGTCTTCTGTGCCATTGCGACGAGTTGCTTCCAGGATGCTAGCCAGTTTGGGCGCATTGGGCGTCAGGTCGTGAACTGAATAGGCGTTATCCCAGAATACACGGAAGTTTGCGCTGGCGATTTGGCCAAGTTTGGCGATGCGCTCAACGGTTTCATCGCTATACACCACGCCGGTAGGGTTGGAGTACTTGGGTACACACCACATACCTTTGATGGATTTATCGGCTTTGATTAATGACTCAACCACGTCCATGTCGGGGCCGGTGGAAGTCATGGGAACGTTGATCATTTTGATGCCGAGTTGGTCGCATACAGTGTAGTGGCGGTCATAACCGGGAACCGGGCACAGGAACTTCACTTCACCTTCGTTTTTCCAAGCGCTGGCGGCATCCTTCAAGCCAAATTGATAAGCCGTGAGCATCACCTGAAACATCAGGGTCAGGCTGGAATTGCCACCGACCAGTACGTTGGCGGCGTCTACATCCATAATATGTGCGCCCAGTTGTTTGGCTTCGGGCAAACCGTCGAGGCCGCCATAGTTGCGCGTGTCTGTGCCATCGGCGGCAATGTAGTTACCGTTTAACAAACCATCCATTGCATCAGACAGATTTAATTGTTCGGCAGAAGGCTTGCCGCGGGTTAAATCCAGATTCAGTTTTTTAGCGAGAATAGCCTGATATTGTTCGGTCAGTTGGCTTTCCCATTCGCGCAATTGCGCGACAGATGCGTTGTCCAGTTGCAAGGTGAGTACCTCTTTGGTTGGCGGGATAAAGTGCGCGGCATTATAACCGTTCAGGCCGTAAATGTTGTAGCGCGATTATGTAACTCGCCGCGCTTTTAATCGCCTTTTGATTCGCATCAGTATGTTAGCGAGTAGTAATGGGCAGGGCTTGTAGTTGGGGAGGAATCGGGCAGTCCAGTCCATCCGCCAGCGCGCGAAATAATTCGGCTTCAGCGGTGTGTAATTTACCGTCATGCATTACACAGAGGCTCATGGCTTTAAGCAGTTGTGGCTTTTGTAGTGGTTTTAGTTGATTCAATCGTTCCAGTGCCGCATCCATTACATCAAGTTTTATACTGGTGCGGGCCAACAAGGTGAATTGTTTAAACGGCAATGCGCTGCTGGCTTGGGCAAACGCATTTTCTGCTTCCGTCTGATGACGTGCACCGGTATAGGCAAGTAGCGACATTAACAGTTGGCAGTCTTCATGCATTTCTAGCAGTGAACGTGTACGCAAGGGCTGTTGTTCGCGACGAATGTTGTGCAGCACTATGCGATACATCGCCCATTCCATCAGGCTCACTTTTTGGTCGGCTTGAATTAACACATTCAAACAGCTCAGGAAGTCTTGTTGCTGTGCTTCCGACAATTGTTTCAGTGCCGTTATGCTCAGTTCGATAAGCGGTAAACGCAAGTGTATTGCAGCCTGGGCGCTGGCATGAATAATTGGATTGATGGTTTGCAACTCGCTGGTGGTGAGATGTTCGCTCAGCAATGCCAATTGGCGATTACGCTGTTCGGCGTGAGCATCAAGTAGTAAACCAAATATTATTCCGCGTGCACTAAATGCATCCTGGCTCGCCGTTTTTAATTCCGGGGCGATTTGATTCAAACAGGTTTGTGCATAACTTAATTGCGCGGTGGTCGGCTGGGCGATTTGTTGCAGGGTAGTATTAATGTCAATACCGCCTGTTATATCAACAACATCGACAAGAGTGGAGGACGCGCCACTATTAATAGTCATTGATGCGGTGTTGGGTGAGGCTACTTGGGCAAAACCGGCGGTCTCATCACCAAAAGTCTTGCTTCCTTTATTAGTGTTCGTATTTGCGCCGTGAAGCGCGGTTTTGAGTTGTCCATTCCAGCGCGGTTGAATGCGTTTGATGCGTTCATCCAGTGGTGGATGTGTCGCCATCATATTAAAAAAAAGTCGCACACCTTGGCTGAAATACATGTGGCTAAATTCAGCGGCATGCTCATTGTGCAGGGTGGAGCCCTCGCTACTGGCCCCAATTTTTTTCAACGCACCGGCAATGCCATCGGGGTTGCGAGTAAATTGTACGGCGGAAGCATCGGCTAAAAATTCACGCTGACGGCTGACGGCGGCTTTGATCAGGTTGCCAAAAAAAGTGCCGGTATAACCGATAATTAATAAGCCGAGCCCAATCAGCATTATGCCGCCCGGAGATTTGTCGCGACTTGAGCGAACCAGGCTGGAGGCGCGACTGCTGCGCAGCAAAAATTCACCGATTAAACCAATCACCAGAATACCGTAGAGCAATGCAACCAAACGCATATTCAAACGCATATCACCGTGAAAAATATGGCTGAATTCGTGGGCGATTACACCTTGTAGTTCATCGCGTGACAGTTGATGAATGCAGCCGCGGGTAATGCCAATCACTGCGTCTTGCGGGCGATAACCCGCGGCAAATGCGTTAATCGCATCATCTTCCATTAAATAGACCGGCGGTACCGGAGTGCCGGAGGCGATGGCCATTTCTTCCACCACATTCAGGATTTTGCGCTCATCCGGATCAGTGGTTTGGCCGAGCAATAAGCGCCCGCCCATGGCTTCGGCAATAGCTCTGCCGCCAGAACCCAGCTGCATAAAGCGAAATAGGCTACCGAGAAACACAACGCTGGTTACTGCAAGGGCGATCCATAAAAATGATTGCACACTCAATGCATGGAGTGTACCGCTCCAAAAAGTGTGTGTGTGCTCATAGGCTTGAGGTTCAGCATTGCCCGAGAGATAAACCAGCGCGGCCGCGGCGAAAGTAGTAATAGCAATGAGTGCAACAACTGCCAGTCCCAGCAATAGCACTAGCTGTTTGGTTTTGCGCCGCGCGCGATCCTGATGTTCAAAAAAATTCATCGATGCACACCCGTGTGCTTATAGAGGTCTGCTTAGAATTGCACCTTGGGAGCCGCTTGAATTTCAGCGTGGTCTTCAAACTCGAGCAGCGTCGCGTTTTCACTGTGGCCAAAACTCTTGGCAAAAATAACGGGAGGGAAGGTTTGTTTGTAGGTGTTGTATTCGGTAACGGCATCATTAAATGCCTGACGCGCAAAGGCGATTTTATTTTCGGTGCTGGTGAGTTCCTCGGAAACTTGCAGCATATTTTGTGAGGCTTTTAAATCCGGGTAAGCTTCCATCACGACATTCAAGCGCGACATTGCTGCACCGAGCATACCTTCGGCACTTGCCAATTCAGCAATTGCAGTGTGGCTGCCGGGGTTTGCACTCGCGGCTTGTAAACCTTGCATGGCCTGATTGCGCGCTTTCACTACAGCTTCCAGCGTTTCGCGCTCATGGGTGATGTAGGCTTTGGCGGTTTCTACCAAATTGGGAATCAGGTCGTAGCGACGTTTCAGTTGCACGGCAATTTGTGAAAAGCCATTTTCAAAGCGGTTTTTCAGCGTCACCAGTTTGTTGTAAATACCAATCGTGTAGAACACCAACACGGCGATCACAACAAGAATAATTACGGTGGTCATCATAATGAGGTTCCTTTGCCTGAAAATATTATTGTCTGAAGGCGACAGCAATGTCGCGCCCATATGCACTGCCCAGATACTAGCAGGATGGTTGCAGAATACCAGTGGTTAGGCGATGAGCTGTTGGGGCTGGGGGAAACGTCAAAGGGTGGAGCGAGGGTTAATCGATATATTCAAATACTTTCACAACTTGTTTAACACCGTTGGTGGTGCGCGCCATTTCGGTAACACGATCTGCTTCGTGGCGCGATACCAACCCCATTAAATACACGCTTTGGGATTCAGTAATAATCCGAATGCGATTGCTTTGAATATTACTGGCAATGAGTTTGGTTTTTAATTTAGTGGTAATCCAGGCATCTTTTGTGTGTGCGGGCAATCGGGTGCGTTCGCTTACCATCAGTTCGTTATGCAACTGGCGCACGGTATTAATTTGGCCAACAGTGGCGCCTGCCAATTGTCGCAGCGTTTCGTTGGGTACTTGTCCGGTAAGCAGAATGACACCGTTGAAACTATCGATATGAATACGTGAATCTTCCAGCTCTTTGCTGGCTTTGTTGAGGTTGACGCGCGCAAAGGTTTCCAATTGGCTATCATTAATACGTGTACCGAGTGTGCGTTTATTGGTACTGATTTGAATGGGTTCACTGGTGGTGACCTGAATAATCTTGGCGCAACCACTGAGGCAAAACAGTGTGATCAACACCAGCAGCAGCGATAAAAAACCGGAGCGGGTTGCGCGATTAAATAACATTAGAATCCTCCAAACAATTGTTGGTCAATCAGGTCACACAAGCAGAATAAACTGAGCAGGTGCACCTCGTGAATACGGGGTTTGGCCACAGACGGCACGCGAAGTTCAATATCATGCTGATCCAATAACGCCGCCACATCCCCGCCATCGCCTGCGGTGAGCGCAATCACTTGCATCTCTTTATCGTGCGCGGCGCTGATGGCTTGCAATAAATTGCTGGCTTTGCCGGTGCTGGTGAGCAGCACCAGCACATCGCCGGGGTGGCCGAGAGCGCGAATTTGTTTGGCATAGATGTCATTGAAGTTACTGTCGCTGCCAATCGCAGTTTGGGTGGTGAAATCTGCCCCGATATTAAATGCTGGCAAACTTGGCCGCTCTTGTTCAAAGCGATTAATCAGGCAGGAGGTAAAGATTTGCGCTTGCGCCGCGGAAATACCATTGCCGCAGGTTAGTACTTTTTTCTCATTGAGCAAGGCGTGCACTATCACTTGGCTGGCATGGGCAATTAGTGGGGCGAGTTGTTCACCCGCATGCATTTTGGCTTCGATACTTTCGTGAAACAGGGTGATGACACGTTGATCCATAGGTTTCAGCTGCTGTGTTCGTAGATAAAAATTGTTTGGCGGCTGCAAACTCCACGCGCATTTGATCAGGTGCCAAACGCGTTTTGAATCCATTGAATGGGTGGTGCAGTGCCGGTTTGGTCTAATGCTATCACATCAAAACGACAGCGAACTTTATCGTAGAGTTTTTGCTCCTGCAGAAAACGCATGGCAGTTTTGATGATTTTTTGCTGTTTGCGATAATCAACCGTCTCCAGTGCCGGGGCAAAACGTTTGTTTGTCCGCAGGCGCACTTCCACAAATACCAGCGTGGCATCCGCTGCGCTGTCGCCCGCTTTTTTATGCAGCATAATTAAATCGATTTCACCCAGCTTGCAGCGGTAATTGCGCGTGCGCGTCACCAGTCCTTGTTGAATTAAAAACGCCTCTGCTTGTGCTTCAGCGGCCGCGCCTATGGCAATAGTGTTTGTTGGCGGTGTTGTATTCT
The DNA here is from genome assembly GCF_008806955.1 of Cellvibrio sp. KY-YJ-3. Taxonomy (NCBI): domain Bacteria; kingdom Pseudomonadati; phylum Pseudomonadota; class Gammaproteobacteria; order Cellvibrionales; family Cellvibrionaceae; genus Cellvibrio; species Cellvibrio sp. KY-YJ-3. The sequence continues at coordinate 1,779,307 of NZ_CP031727.1, forward strand.
GATTTGGGGGTGCCGCGTCCTTGTTGCCGTGCATATCCTTATTGCTCCTGTTATTAAGAAAAGTATCGCCTATTAATATTGCAGCTCGTTTTGGTTAATCACCATCGGTAGCGGTTGCGCTTCGCCATTGCGGAATCTCACCCAGATTTGCTCGCGTTCGATGCGACCATCTTCCAACATATGCAACGCGCCGGTCGCGCCAAAAATACGCATGTCCGGAACTTGTTCCAGTTGCGGCAGGCGTGCGTACAAACGGAAGGCGTCTGCTCCCAATGCATGCAAGCGGCCATAGACTGCAGCGGATTTAGTGTGTTGGGCAACGGATTGTTTTTCCGGGCTGCTGGTATCAAATAGCCAGGGCATGGTGTTAAAGCGCACGCCGTTTAAATCGCGGTCGGCTCTGGGGTTTGGTTGACCGGAATAAATTTGGCTGGTGGCATAGACCGGAATATTGCCTGCGTAGTGAAATGCAAATGTCGGTTTGATCTGGCGACCTTGCGCCGGGTCGGCAATCAAAAAAATCATATCCACATCGCTGCGGCTGCGCGGTGAGGTTTGCAGCGGTATACCGAGCAATTCCTGCATTTCGCGATTGCGCACCAAACTGCTTTCAATTTGCATCGCATCTTTCACCAACTTGGAATAGTTGGCGCCGCTTTGGAATTGGCTGCGATTCACCACTACACCGCCGAGTTTTTCCCACTCATTGGCAAAAGCGCGCGCGCTGCGTTCGCTCCATTCTTGTGAGGGAATAATTACCATCGCCTGGCGATGCCCTTCCAAAAATGCCTGACGGGCGACTTGACGCGCTTCATCCTCTACGGCCAAACCAAATTGGTAAAAACCCTTTAGCGGTTGTGCGGGCGGCGTGTCCGGGTAGTTGAGCGAGAGCACCGGCACGTCCAGCGAGGGCATCAAACTCAGTTCGGTTACTTTTTCTTTGTCGATGGGGCCAATTACCAAATCCGCGCCCTCGGCAATGGCTTGTTGATAAGCCGCGATGACATCGCCACTGCTGTCATATTGGCGCACTTCCGGTGTGTGGCGACGATTGCTTACCGCTTGGAAGTAGGCGGCAAAAAAACCATCGCGCACTGCTTCGCCTGCCTCGGCTAGTTTGCCTTGCATTGGTAATAGCAATGCAATTTGTTTGGGTTGCTGTTCAATTAAACTTTGCAGCAATTTTAAATCGCTAGGCAAATTGTTATGGGCGGGATGTTGACGCCAATCGCGCAGCCACACTTGTAATTGCTCACGTTGCTGTTCGAGATCGATTTGGTTATTTTTGTTGATTGCCGCCAAGCTGTACCAGCCGCGTGCGGTATCGCTCATGCCACTCAACGACAATTGCTGCAGCTCGGTAAATGGAATGCTCATCAAGCTCTGCCAGAGAGCATCCTGATTTGCCTGCAATAATTTTTTATCGCTGCTCAATGCCGCAATTTGAATGCGTTCACTCACGCTATTTTGTGGCTCACCCAACAGCGCAAACACTTGCGCACGCTTATCGCGCAGGGATATTTCCATGGCAGGCTCCATGGCTTGCCATTGTTGTTCCAAGCGCGGCTTGGTTAGAATGCCGTGCGCCAGAAAATTCGAGCCTTCCTGCAAGGCTACGGCGCTGAGCAAATCCGTATGTTTGATATAGGCTTGGTCGGGCAAATTGTCCGTGTTCATATCGACTAACAAATTGCGTGCACGATTGTATTTGCCGCTCGCGATATACACTTGCGCTGCCTGCAGCACCAAACTTTCACGCTCGGGCGACTGCGCCTGATTGGCCATTTGCAACAACTTGCTTGCGCTGAGTTGTGCCGGTTGTGTTTGGGTGGTGGGCTTGCTCGTGGTTTGCGTGGGGGTGCTGCTACAACCGCTCAATCCCAGCAGCGCGGCAGTTAATACGGGCACCAGCAGTTTGGAAATGGCAACCTGATGGGAAAAACTGCGCACAAATAGCCGTTTCGGCATGCCTATTAACCTCAGTGAAAAAATGCGGTGAAAAACCTGCAGTGAATATTCAGCATCACAGAGCCGGCGAAATATCCGGCTTGGATCTCAACTTTTTTCGGAATTCGCTATGACAACTCCCGCTCCCAACCCAGGCACCCTTTATGTTGTGGCGACCCCGATTGGCAATTTGGGCGATATGGTACCGCGAGCGGTGGAAACACTACAAACAGTAGCGTTGATTGCCGCCGAGGATACGCGCCACAGTTCACGTTTACTGTCCCGTTTCGACATTAAAACCCCCTGCGTCGCCTACCACGATCACAGCGATGAACAGCGCACCGAACAACTCATCGCCCGCATGCACGCCGGTGATTCCATCGCACTCATTTCCGACGCGGGCACCCCATTGGTTTCAGACCCCGGCTACCGTTTGGTGCGCAGCGCCCGCCAAGCTGGAATTCAGGTGGTACCCATCCCCGGCGCCTGCGCCATGATCGCCGCCCTCAGCGCCGCCGGTTTACCCTCGGATCGCTTCGCCTTTGAAGGTTTCCTGCCCGCCAAACAAGTCGCCCGCTGCACCCAACTACAAAACCTGGCCACCGACCCGCGCACCCTTATTTTCTACGAAGCCCCGCATCGCATTCTGGAAACCCTGCAAGACATGGCACAAGTCTTCGGCCCAGAACGCGAAGTGGTGATGGCCCGCGAACTCACCAAAACCTTTGAAACCATCAAAGGCGATAAGGTCGCCGACCTCGCCGCCTGGGTAGCAGCAGACTCCAACCAACAACGCGGCGAAATCGTCCTCCTAGTCCACGGCGCCCCCAAACCCGAAAACGAAGCCATGACCCCCGCCCAAATGCACACCATGAAAGTGCTTCTAGAAGAACTCCCCGTAAAACAAGCCGCCAGCATCGGCGCAAAACTCACTGGGCTGAAAAAGAATTTTTTATACGACTGGGCGTTGCAGCAGGGGGAATAACTGAAGTGGTGAAATAGAGCGTAATTCACCTGCAGTTGTAAATTACTTATGCTGCCAGTTTATACAGTGTATTTTTGAGGCTTGGATAAACATGCGCATTTACAGCCGTGCAAATGCGCAATATCAGCTCTCTGCAATTAAAAATGCATTTGCTGTCAGTAAGTTGCAGTAACTGCGGGAATGATAACGCGCAAGCTACCGTGAGATAACGCGCATGCGCGTTTTGGTAGAAAGATGCAAAAGGAAACCAAACAAAAAAGCTAGTGAATTCAATTGCTTTGGTGGATTTTGTGGAATTTTAATCAAGAATGATATCGCGCATGCGCGATATACAAATGTTAGGCTAAAAAATTATGAGCAACAACCAAAACAGTGACACGAATTCACTTCCTAGATGGGTAGCAATACCTATCGGGTTATTGTTACTGCCATTTACATTGGCCTGCTGTATTGGCTCAGCTGCTCTTTTATTTGCACCTAATATTCCTCCTACATTTCTAACTATAGCTCTAAGTAGCATATTTTTAGCAGGCAGTATTTGGGCATTTTACTTATCACTTCGTTTAGTCTTTATTAATCCAAATGGCAATAAAAAATTAATTTCTCCTCTGGGTCTAAGAGTAATTTCTTTGATTTTTTTAGCCATACCAATTATTTCACTACTACTTGGTACATTCTGGGAGAAACCAATTCTGTACAGCTTTTTAACTGTTGCTTATATTAGTTTCTTTTTACAACTTATTTACCTAGCAAAACAGAGAAAGCGCAAAGCCTAACAAGGCGTTCCAGCACGCAAGCTGCGCTTGCTGGACAGTTTGTAAGTCGCAGTTTTGTGGTTTTGCTGCGCAAAAGTATTCCACAAAACCACAACTTACAAACTGCCGCTGAACTTGGCGTTATGAGTAAAAAGGAGTAGTCATCTTCGTTGAGGTAATCTTAGATGCAGTCATAGCTTTAGTTATGATCATCGTTGAAATTCTATCAGCTTTGTTTGCTCCAGCTTTAGAAGTTGCCGCACCTCTATTTGTGCTAGCAGCCGAAGCTACATTTTGGCTGATTCTATTAATTGTCGAATTAATTATTGCATTGGTGTTATGGAGAAAGCCCCGAATACCGGGCAAACCACGGTTTTATGGTGTGCGCGAAAAAATAGGTTCTTTTGCGGTCAAATGGCGCGAAAAGCGAAAAGCGAAAAGCCAGAAGCGACAAGCAGAAAAACTCATAACAAAGTGTTCCAACACCGTTCCAGCGCTTCGCGCTTCCACTCGACAGTTTGTAAGTAGCGCATTTGGCGAATCGCTACGCGAAGTTTTTCGCAACTGAGCTACTTACAAACTGCGGTTGAACACAACGTTAGAGAGGCGAGGAATGAATCCGGACTTAGAAATAGTGGAGTGTCCTAAGTGTCATCTAAAAATATCTAAGCGGAGATTAAGAAGGCATTTAAAAAGAGACCATAATCCTGAAGTCGAACTGGCGAGAAAACAGGCAGCCCTAGCTGAAAGTAGAAAGAAAATAGAAGGTGAAAAAATTGTAAAATGCCCAATATGCAGCTGCCTCATAAAGAGTAAAAATTTAGTTAGGCACGGAAAGCTTAAGCATAAATTGTTTCCATCTCAAATTTCCGGCGTCAACAAGTTCAAAAGCAATAGAGAAAAAGAGTCTTTCTGGAAAAGTAAGTTGGGTCCGGACATCGAAGATGAAAGCAATGATGTATTTTCTAAAGGTGTTGTTATAAGTGGCGGTGCATATGGGCTTGGCAAGAATCGAAAAAATTAAATCTCTAACAAATCGCGCCAGGCTCGCACACTTCGTGTGCTGGATGCATTGTAAGTCGCGCATTTAGCGAATCGCTGCGCGAAGTTTATCGCACATGCGCAACTTACAACGCGCCCCTGCGCTCAACGTTATAGGGAATCACAGAATGAAATATTTAGCAGGCTTGACCATTCTATTTTTTATTTCAAATGGAATCCTCGCCGACGAAAAAACAAATTTAATTGATTATGGATTTCAAGGAACAATTACTTTGCCAAGTCAAAAATTATTGACTATCAGTGGCAATATATCCTGTGGAAATGATCTTAAAATATCTGGAAGCTATAAATACGAAAATATCGGGAAAAACATAGAATTATCAGGAATAGCTCTAGATTCTATGTTTTATGTGTTAAATGAAAGCCCAAAAAGCAAGCCCACAGGCCAACTTATCTACTCAATTAGTAATGACTCAATTAATGGGAAATGGACTGATTTTAATAATTATTACGAACTTTCTTTAACTGCAATAGAAACTAATTTTTTTAGTGGCGAAGTAGAAAGCTCTGAAAATGAAAAATTTTTAGTAACACGTAAATTACAATCATCCAAGCTAGAAACCTACACTGCAATCATAAACAACGGAATTAGAGTGCCTATAACAGCCGGAAATAGGTGTGCCAATGAAAGCTTTCAAAATGATCAAATAGACTATTTTTGGGTAAAAAAAGCAGATTCACAGTACGAAATAAGCTGGCGAATATCGGCACCGTTTAGTCCAGAAAAGGAATATCATTGCAGTTTAATTGTGGATCATAAGGGAGCCACAATTGTAGGTGTGGAAAGTGAAATTTGTAGAGAATTTTAAGAGCCTATAACAAGGCATTGCACCTGACGCATTGTAAGTAGCGCTTTTGCAATATCGCTGCGCGAAGTTTATCGCAACGCGCTACTTACAATCCGCAGGTGAACGCAACGTTAGGCTTTCAGATGCTCCCATATATTTTAGTTCAAATTTTAATTGGTATATTAGTCACAAGTGTAGCGGTACAACTTAACAAAAAGCGTAATGCCTATGTTTTTTATGTATTCCTTGTTGTTGGTTGGTTACTAGGTTCAATCCTGCTTTCTTGTTTTGGGCCTGGTGAGTTAACCCTGCGAAGCTCGCTCGCAACTTCGCTTTGGTGCCTCACTATTGCGGCAATTTATGCAATGGTATTTGGCAGGTTAATTGTTTCTGGATGTCCTGGTATTACAATATGGGGCGTTTCATTTGTAACACTTATTGTTCAAATACCACTTTCATTTATTTCTGCTCTATATATCGGCTGCTATATCGGTCATAGTTGCCCATAAGAAATAGCCTAACAAAGCGGTCAAACATCGTTCCGCTTCGCTCCACTGGACAGAATTTAAGTCGCGGCTTTGTGGTTTTGCTGCGCAAAAGTATTCCACAAAACCGCAACTTAAATTCTGCCGTTTATTGCGGCGTTAGCAGCTAATCACCTATGAATATCGAAATCGAAAATTATTGGGAACTGTTGGCTTTGCACAAATCATTAATGGCTGTGAAATTTGATAAAAATTCATGCCTACGTGAGGCACAAGGTTCACCGCATACTGGAAGCTTAGCTTTCAAAGTGTTTAATCAGCTTGTATCTGCCAGCAAAGAGAAACAAGCAGAAGAATGGTTGATTTGGCAGGTCGCTGATGAATCACGAATAGAAACTCAACTTTTACTTGCACACATAAAGGAATCTGAGTGGTGGAGTGAGTCTGATATTAGTCAAAAAGAAAAATATGTTCGTGATTTTATGGCTCCGCTTATTCTTACTGAGAAAGCATTCAGTGCCATCACCAAAAACTGCTAACAAAGCCATTAATCGGACAGATTTTCTGTCGCTGTTTTTGCGGCTTAACGCTAAGCTACCACAAAAACATCAGCTCCGGAGCTGCCGTTTATGGCAGCGTTATGAAAGTCGTTCAACACGGAGAATACTTCATGTTCAAAGTAAATAAAACCCAACATGTTTTAGCTGTGAATGATCTTGATTCAGCTGAAAATTATTTTATGGAAAAGTTAGGTTTTACACTTGAAACTCGGATCGGTGGCTGGTCATTTTTATACTTGGATAGCTTCTATCTTATGGTAGGTGATTGCAAAGGTGAAAAAACTGCAAGAGAAACAAACAATCATTCTTATTTTGCATACGTAAATTGTGAGGGTATTGACGAACTATATGAGCAATATCTAAAACGCGGAGTGAAATTTAACCAGCACATATCAAACAAGCCTTGGGGTTTAAGAGAGTTCGGGGTTGAAACTCCCGAAGGGCACAGAATAATGTTTGGAGAAAAAATTAAGGAATGAAATTCATAACAAGCGGCTGAGGTAAAAAAAACCAATACTGAACTGTCACTGAGCTACGCACGTTGGGTGCTTCTGGTTGTGTAGTAATCGGGCTCCGTTTCCTACCAAGAATCCTTTGCAACACAGTGCTAGCAAGCAATCAAACGGATGGTTTTTAAGTGGCATTTTTGCTATTCCCTTTGTTCCATTTGTAGGTAAAACCAGCGGTATCAGATCGCAACAAGAAAGGAGAATTTACTGTGATAAATGCGTTAGTGGCATATGTTCATTTTTTGGCTGCCTTTACCTTGGTCTTTTCGATTATTTTTGAGTGGTTCACCTATAGTAGACACCTCACTTTAATAGAGGCAAAAAGGCTGCAAACCATAGATATTGTTTATGGCGTGTCTGCTGCTGTCGTTTTAGTGTTTGGTTTTCTTCGTATACAGTATTTTGAAAAAGGCAGCGAATTCTATTTTCAGAATCCATTCTACAAAATTAAATTATATACTTTTCTCGTGGTCGGTATTTTATCAATTTACCCAACTGTTAAATTTTTCAAGTGGGGAAAAGTAACCAAATTAGGAGTGGCGCCAACATTCAAGGAAGAGGAATTTAAAATAATAAAATGGATCTTAAGAGCGGAGGTTGCAGGGTTGCTAATCATAATTTTATCTGCTTCCTTTATGGCTAAAGGTATCGGTTATTGACGTTACATAAAATGTGTTGCACCCGGTAGGCTATAAGTAGCGCTTATTTAATATCGCTGCGCAAAGGTGCCCCGCAAAACCACGAGTTAAATTCTGCCGGTTATTACGGTATTACAAAGTATCAACACAAGGAGAAATTTATGGAAGAAGTTGGAATAGTTCGAATTTACCTATTAAGAGGCATGTATTTTCTTATCGCTTTGGGGCTTGGTCTCTCGGTTATTCCTTATGTTGTCACTGCATCCGGGAACCCTGTCGATCCTCACACGGTAATCAATTCAATACTCATAGGCTTTTTCATCATGGCGCTATTGGGTATTCGATATCCACTCAAAATGTTGCCAATTCTTTTTCTGGAGTTAATCTGGAAATTATTTTGGCTACTGGTATTTGCGCTGCCGATGTATTTAAACCATGAACTCGATCAATACGCCCGTGATGTGGCGTTTGCATGTGTTATGGGCGTTGTTCTTACACCATTAGTCATACCTTGGCGCTATGTTATAAAACATTATTTTGTGGCAAAGGGTAGTGCGTGGCGATAATTTTCAGGTCATTAAGGAGGATGTATGTACAAAGCCAACAATAAATTTCTAATCGCGGCAGCAATTTTCACTGCCTTGGCTGCACTGGCTCATATCGGCTGCATTATTTTCGGTGCGGATTGGTATCGGTTTTTTGGGGCCGGTGAACAAATGGCGCAGATGGCAGAGGCTGGGGATTGGTATCCGGCGGTGGTGACTTCGGTGATCGTAATTTTTTTAGCAATCTGGTCTCTTTACGCACTGTCCGCTGCGGGTGTTATTCGGCGTTTGCCCTTGTTGCGTTTGGCTTTGTGCCTTATCGCCAGTCTCTTTTTAATTCGTGGTATTTCTTTCGTGATGTTGATGCCCATGTTTCCCGAAAATAGCCTGACATTTTGGCTGGTGAGTTCAGGGATTTGTTTAATGATCGGTATTTTATATGCGGTAGGAACCTATCAGCAGTGGGCAGAGTTGGGTGGTAAACACGCTCATTAATGACCAACATTGGTTGGTGTGTAACTTTTTCGTTGTGTGTAAGTTGCTAATGATTCGCTTATTTTCCGCACCAGGCTGTTGTTTTGTAATGCATAGAGCATTTCTTGCCATCTTTTCTAATCAAATGAGCAAGGCAATAGTTGTTTATTTGAAAATTATTTCAAATAAACGTGCGAGTCTGCTGGGCGATGAGGTTGTGGGTTTATAGGTGGCGTGAAAACCTTAGAGCGAGATTCGGTAATGAAACTTTACGGATATAGAAGTGATGATCTTGGCGTTGACGGGGTCGAACCAAATGAGCTGTCTGAGATGACACTCGTTGCTACTGCAGCTGAACTGCGGCTTATTGCAAAATTTCTTGCGTCGACTGCAGAGCTCATGGAGCAAACGTGCGTCCTGTTTGAGCATGAGCACCTTTCTGACACGCTATCTGAGTTTGAAAGTTCCCCTCAGTTTGTTGTTGCTAATGCACAACACTACTCTTGTTGAAGGAAAAAAAATGTTGCTATATTTTGTAATCCTTTCTGAAGTTGTTTCAATTTTTCTTATTTTCCGTATATGGAAATCTAGGGACTACATGATTTTGAAAGTACTTCTTTTTGTTGTGGTTCTGATTCCATTTGTCGGTCCGATTTTTTACTTTATCGGTTCCGATGGGACGCCGAGGCTACGTGATAATTTAAATGCAAGTAGTCGCTTGTTTGGGCGTGGTAGGTATACCGAATGGTGGGATGAAGAAAAAAATCACATGCATAAGAAGATTAAAGAACTAAAGGAAAAGGATGATGACCAATAATAGCTATAGAGAAGTCCGTGAAGAGGTTTATTTATTGTGGCTACCATTACTGAATTGATAAAAGCAGATGCTATGCGAATGGAAATTCTTAATGTGGTGGAATCCTTAAAATTACCAGACTGTTTTGTTGCGGCGGGTTTTGTGAGAAACCTTGTATGGGATTATCTGCATGGAGTAGAAAACTCTTCGTTGAATGATGTCGATGTAATTTTTTTTGATCGGAATGAACGCATCTGCGAGGCTTCGATAGAGCAAACATTGGTTTCATTGTTGCCAAATGTTAATTGGCAGGTGAAAAATCAAGCCGTTATGCATTTGCGTAATGGGGACATGCCTTATTCAAATAGCACTGATGCAATGGCTTACTGGCCAGAAAAAGAAACTGCTGTTGGTATAAGAATTGGTGATGATGGTGAGCTGGAAACATCGGCGCCTTTTGGTGAGGAAAACCTGTTTCTGGGGGCTATTACACACAACCCCAAGCGGGAAAAGTCTGTGTTTTTAAATAGAATTGAATCTAAAGGCTGGTTGAAAACATGGCCTCAACTCAAGGTTGTTACCTGCTGATATTTATTTGGAAATATGCAGTAGGTGAATTTACGGGAAACTTATGCACATACTGATCATTGAGGACAACCCGGATATCATCGCGAACCTGTATGGGTATTTAGAACCGCTTGGCTATACGCTCGATGTCGCTCGCAATGGTATTGCCGGTGTCTCCTGTGCGACAGGTGCATTTCATGATGCGATCGTTTTGGATCTGTCATTGCCGGGCATGGATGGGGTGGAGGTATGCCGGACGCTGCGGCAAGAATATCGCTTGGCGACACCGATCCTGATGTTGACGGCGCGTGACACGGTGCATGACAAAGTCACAGGGTTTGAAGTTGGCGCTGATGATTATCTTGTCAAACCTTATTCCCTTCCCGAACTGGATGCGCGCCTGAAGGCATTGATTCGCCGCGCGCGCAACGAGCAAGTTCAGTCAGTGTTGACCTTCGGCGACCTGCGTCTGGATGCAAGTACCGGCCAGGCAACACGCGCCGGGCAACCACTCGATCTCACTCCCACCGGTTACAAAATACTTGTCGCGCTGCTGCGTGTTGCGCCGGGCTTAATAACGCGGCAAACGCTTGAACGTGAGGTGTGGGGTGATAGCCCACCGGATAGCGATGCCTTACGCACCCATATCCATACATTACGTCAGGTACTCGATAAACCCTTTCCCCAGCCTATGTTGCGAACGCTGCCGGGTACGGGTTACCGGCTGGTGATGCCCGATGAAGCCTAGACTTTCGCTCAAACAAAGCATTTCACTTACCTATATCCTGTTGGCGATCATAGTGGCTGGTGCCTTCAGTTTGGTTTCTTATATTTCGGTGGAGATTATTGAAGAGAAGGTAATCGATGCACGATTGGCAATGATGGCGGATAGATTGATTGACTTCCCGCCGGGGGAGCGCATGCCTGACGCGCCGCCGGACATACAATTCCTGATCGACGACGCTATACCCATGGAGCTGCAGCAATTACCGGTGGGTGTCCATGAGCTAATGCTCGGCAGCCGGCAGGTTCGTCTGTTATTGCGTGACCATGACACCCACCGCTATGCCGTGGTGCAGGAGGTTGATGAGCTTGAACATACGGAACGGGTAATCCGCCTCTCTTTGGCGGTTGGTTTTGTATTCAGCATTTTGCTCGCCGCAGTGCTTGGCGTATTGTGCGCACGGAGGATGATTGCACCGGTCGCGGCGCTTGCCGATGCGGTCGGTCGCAATGCGGGGCCTACTGAACTGCCTTCCCTGTCTGCGCAAGATGAAATTGGCGTATTGTCGCGCGCTTTTGCCAAGCGTACTTATGAGCTTCAGCAGTTCCTGCAGCGCGAGCAACTGTTCACCGGTGACGTCAGCCATGAGTTACGCACACCTTTAACGATTATGCTGGGCGCCGCGGAAGTATTAGCTGCGCAATTGTCGGATCACCCGGCGCAACTGGCTACGGCGGAGCGCATTCGCCGCGTGGCGGCAGAAACGGCACAGCGGGTTAGCGCACTGCTTCTGCTGGCGCGCGCCCCGGAATTGCAGGGCGCACCGTACACCATTCTCAACACTATCGTAGAGTCAGAAATGGAGCGCTGCCAACCCCTGTTGTACGGCAAACCGGTTGAATTCACCCTGGATTTACGCGCGTCGGTTTCTGCCAATGTGTATCCCGAATTGGCTGGCATAGTGATTGGTAATTTACTGCGTAACGCCTGTCAGCATACCGAGCAGGGGCATATTTCGGTTCAGCTGGTCGCTGGCCAGCTAGTGGTCGAAGATACCGGTACCGGTCTTCCCCAAAAGGTGCGCGAGCGATTGTTTGAGCGTTTTATCCATGGTGACGACCGACCGGCACACGAGGGGGCAGGGTTGGGGCTGTCAATTGTCAAACGCGTGGTCGACTATTGCGGTTGGAGCCTGCAGCTGGAAACTCCAGAAGCCGGGGGGACGCGCTTCGTGTTGTCCTTTCCGCCCGCGTCTCACTCTTAATCTCTACTAAATGGGTCTTAACGGGTTCTTAACGCGCTGCTGTCTATCTTGCCAACTCCATTGATAAGACATTCACGGGTTGATCCATGAAAAGAGCATTAATTGCAGTTGGTCTGTTATCGTTTTCAAGTTTTGCATTTTCCAATGACGGCCCCGCTTGGGACTACACCGGAGCTACAGGGCCTGACAATTGGGCAACGCTAAGCCCGGAATATGGTGCGTGTGCGGGGAGTAATCAATCGCCAATAAACCTGACCGGTTTTATTGATGCCGAACTGCCCCCGATTGCATTTCACTATGAGGCCGGCAGTTCGGAAATTGTTAATAACGGTCACACCATTCAGATAAATACCCTTCCGGGCAGCACAATTACTGTGGATGGGATTGAGTTCGAGCTGAAGCAATTTCATTTTCATGTGCCGAGCGAAAACCAGATACACGGTAAGTCGTATCCAATGGAAGCGCATCTTGTCCATGCGGATAAAAATGGCAATCTCGCCGTAGTAGCGGTGATGGTTACTGAGGGAAAAGAAAGCAAGGTGCTTGCAAAAGCCTGGGCAGAAATGCCGAAAGTGGGTGAAAAAATAGCCCTGTCGTCGGACATCTTGCCACTGGAAATTTTGCCCTCAACACGGGATTACTATCGGTTCAATGGTTCATTGACGACACCACCATGCTCAGAAGGTGTGCGTTGGCTAGTTATGAAACATCCGGTTTCTGCCTCCAAAGCACAAATAGGGCAGTTTTTGCAGGTAATCCATCATCACAACAATCGTCCCGTGCAACCTGTAAACGCGCGGCCGGTGTTGGAGTAGTCGTTCCCTAGTACAGTAATCCACGTTGCTTGTTAACAAGCAACGCGGTTACGGAGTGGCGCGGTTACTGATTTACTTCGCGCACAATTGTCATTTTTTCAATTTCTACGCGACGGTTGGGGCTTAAGCAGCGAATTAAATCTGCTTTGCCTTGATCGTCACACATCACCACCGGATCTGCTTCACCGCGGCCTTCTGCGCGCAGGCGGCTTGATTCTATGCCTTTGCTCATCAGGTAATTTTTTACGGCGATGGCGCGGCGTTCGGATAATTTCTGGTTGTAATCATCGGAGCCCAAACGGTCGGTGTAGCCGACGATAACAATTTCATCGGGCGAGCCATCACCTTTTAATGCGCTGGCGATTTCATCGAGTTTGGTTTGCGGTTGACGTACGGCAGAGCTGTCGAAGGTAAATAATTCGTTGGCCGACAAGGTGTATTTTTCGGTACGCGGTGGAGGCGGCGGTGGTGCAACCGGTGCGGGCGCAGGTTGTGGTGGTTGTACCACGGCGACCGGCGCTGATGTTGCGCCGAAGCGATACAGCAATCCAACCGATACCATATCAATATCGCCTTTGTTGCCGACGGCGTCGTTAATACGATAGCGTTCAGTTTCTACGCGCATCGCCAGTGCATCGGTAAAGGCGTATTGCACACCGGCACCGAGTTTTAAATTGGTATCGCGTTCTTCCGCGCGTGGGCTGAGCACATTGACTGCGCCTGTTCCACTAAAGCGATCTTTGGCTTCGGCGTAGTTAACACCGACGCGACCAAAGGCTGAAAACTTTTCACTGAAGGGAATAAAACCCAACAGATCCAGATTAAAACCTCGGAGTTTCATCTCGCCGTCCAGGGTGCCCGCAGGCATGGTGGTGGCGCGATAACTGAATTCACCCAAGTCGAAATAACCGGCTTCCAACGCGAAGTTCCGATTGAATTGATAACCACTAAACAGCTTGTAGCCGGTATCGCGGTCGTCGCTATCAATCATGATTTCGGAGAAGCCGCCGTCTAACAAATTTTCGGTGATGCGATCATTGTCGATGTCAGCGTTGGACTGGCCGATATTGCCGCCCAAGTACCAACCCGCATCGTCTGCATTAACAACAGAGCTGGTGGCAGCTGCAAGTGCCATCAGACCAAACATCCCTGACGCTTTAATAAATTTCATAGGTTATTCCTCAGCAATTTTATGACTCCAGTCGCGTCGGCAGTGCAGGGCACGGGCCGACGTCGATGACTGGTGATTATGGGGTGGGTACGTTAATGACGGTGTTAACCATGGTCACGGCGGCGTTGAGGGAAATTACCCGGCCGTTGATGGTGACTACCGCCACATTGCCGTCGGTAGAAATCTCCGCACCAGCCTGTGAAATAACGGTACCTACCATGGTTCCACCGCCTGCGGCGTTAATGGTCGCTGCGGTGCCCACTTGCCAGAACACGTTCTTCGCTTGCGCGCCGTTAACCAGCAGGATGCTCTGCGGTGCGGCGGCGCCAGGGCCACCGACTCTGAGGGTGCTTGCCATCTGGAATACCCAGGTCGCGTTGGTATCACCTTGGGCGTCGAGCGTTAAGTCACCGCCTTCCACCATAAATGAACCCGCAGCAGCGGTATAAACACCTGGCACTAACACGAGGTTGGCGAGGTTACCCGCACCTTGGTCCGGGCCACCCGGTTGGGCAACAAGGGCGTTATAGGCGATGAGTGCATCGGCGCGCGCTTCGGCGGCGATTGCTGCGGTGTCGGCAGTGCCTTCCGTTGGGCAGGCAACTGTAGGTGATGGTGGTGAGGTGTAGATTTTGCCGTTAACCGTACCGACGTTCAGCGGTGTTTCGGTGTAGATACAACCCACGCCGTTATCGTGAAAACCGGTTACGGCAGTGGACACGGCAGTGGTGCCGATATCGCCATTAATGATGGTCAGAATGCCCTGATTGGTCGTACCCGCTGAGCCGCCGAAAGTACCAAAGGTGGCTACTGAGCCGAGCGGGATCAATACCGGTGGCGTGGTGGAGCAATCCATCGCGGTGAAGTCCCAGCTGTAGTCGGTCGTCATGGCATTGGCGGGAATGGCTGAATCCTTCACGCCGTTTGCACCACCTTTCAGTGTGGCGGTGTAAGTAACACCGGGGACAAGGTCATTGAGTGGATCAAAACTGGCAATGCGACCGGTTGCCGCATCAAGCACTACGGCAGCGGCTATTACTGGTGTCGCGGCAGTCGTTGCTTCAACAATAGTAAAGGTCGATGAGTTAACGCTAATGGGGTTCATACGCACGCCGGATGGCACCATAAAGGTGGCATTAATTGATGCGTCCGGGCAGACATTCCCTGCATTATCGGCAGGAATAGTCGTGGTGACGGAGATATTGCCACCGGCAGTTGCCTCGGCTCTGGTGGTGAACATCCACACATAATCGCTCGCGGCCGGTAAGGCGGCTTGATTGCCTGCCAGCGCATTTTCGGCGATGTCAGTTGCCGCGCTGGTGATTCGCGCGGTGTAAGTGGTGTCTGCCATGAGTGCGGCGGTTGGCGTAAACAACAGGGTTTGGGTGCCCACCGCGTAACTCACATTGCCCGCAGGGTTCACACACGGTGCTGCACAGGTAAGGCTAAAGCTGGTGGCCGAAAGGCTAGCGGGCGCCATGTTTTCGGAGAACACCGCACTCACCGCCATATTGGTCGGCACACCGGTGGTTGGGCCCGGTGAGGTAGTGGCTGGCACAGTAAAGGTTACACGCGGACGGGTCGTGTCAGCCGTGTTGCCGGTAGTAAAGGTCCATACAAACGGGGCGACCAAGGCCGCACCGGTCACCAAGCTGCGAACATCGCTCACGGTGGCGGTATAGGCCGTCATCGGCTCAAGCTGGGTTCCCGGGGTAAGCGTAAAGGTTGCAACGCGATTGGTTGGATCGCGGGTCACCGAACCGGTTGGGCTGGTGCAAGGCGCGGCGCAGGTGAGGGTAAAACTCGCCGGGTCCGTGATAGGTGCGATTGTTTCGTTAAAGTCGGCACTGACAATAGTGTTGTTAAGCGATACCCCTGTGCTGTTCACACCGGGTGCCACCGCCGTAACGGTAACGGCAGTCGACGCCGCACCAGTGGTGAAATTCCAGGTGTAAGGGCTGGGCAGTGTAAGACCTGTCGCCAGGCTTTTAGCGCCGGTGATGGTCACAGTGTATTGGGTCATGGCCATTAAATCGCTGGCGGGCGTGAAGGTGGCGATACGGTTAGTGCTATCCACACTCACTGTGCCTTCCGGATTGGTACAGGGCGACAGACAAGTCACCGCGACACTCGCGCCATTGCCGACAACCGTTACCGCTTCGTTAAACGTAGCGCTAATCATCGGGTCGTAAACGAGTACGTTGCTGGCATCTCTGGCGGGCGTTATGTTGGTGACCGAGGGAGCCAGTGCCGCATCGGCGCTGGAGCCCAGTACGTCATCTTTACCGCCGCAAGCGGTCATCAGGGTAATAGCGCATACCGGGATGATCCATTTAAGTCGCGAAGAGTAGTTGTGTAATTTATTCATGGTTGGCCGTCCTGGTTATGATTTTGATGCTGAACCGAATCGCGCGCGCTTATACAAAACACTCGCGCAGAAATTGTTGGTGGATCAATGGCGCGTAAGAAAACAAAAAGCCTGCGGGCTAAAAAATTAGCCGCGCAGCAATTGAAGGGAATGCTACAGAAGGAGGGGGTTTATCTCTGTTCGCCTGCGCACTTAGCGTGGGACTGGCGTTGGATAGTTTATTGGCAGGCTTATCGGCACTTTTGCCTTGTGTGTGCTTGGGGCAAATGCCTTGTTGTGCGCTGGGGGCAAACGCCCGGGTAAATAATCACTGGTTTATTTTTCTTGCGCCTGCACCGCGATAATTTTGCGCAGGGCATCGATTACCATTTGATGATCCACTTCTTGCGCCAAGCCCGACACAGTGACTGCGCCAATCAAGCCGCTATTTTTAATGCGCAGTGGAAAAGAACCACCGTGTGCGCAATATTGTTTTGGGTCCAAATGGGGGATGGTTTCAAAGTCGCGATTTTTGGCGGCATTGTATTGGCCGGTGTAATAAGAGCTGTGACTAAAACGCATCACCGATTGGCGTTTGCGGTTGATCCAGTCTTGATTATCTTTATTGGTGCCGGGCATGAAATAGCTAAATAACACCTGCTCAAAGGCATAAATTTCTATCGCGATGGGCGCGGCATGTTGGTCGGCAGCACTTTTAATTAAAGTGCCCAATTCCCACGCCGTTTGGTTATTGAAATAACGCAGTTGCAGTTCGTCTTCCTGGGCTAATAATGTTTTTAAAATGTCGTTGTTCATTGTCAATGCTTCGTTGGCTGTTGGGTGCCCGGTATTTTGGCGGGGCAGGGCCGGGCTTTCAAGCGGCGATTGCTTGACTGCTATGTGCGCCTTAATTTCACTGGTGCTATTGTGCGCCGCGCAGTACTCTTGAGTGTGCGTGGTGTTAGACGCCTTGCGCTGGGTGTTTTTGAATAATAAATTGTCGCCCCTTTGACTAGCCAATGATCCCCCTACCATGCTGGAATTTTATAAAAAAGCGCTGTTGGGTTTAGCCTGTTTGCTGGTACTCAGCGTGCTTGTTGGATACCTGTGTGTGCAGCGCACGTTTTTGCATCTGTCACTTTTGCCTGCACAGCAGAGTGAGTTGCCCTGGGCGACTGAAACCGGAGGCGACGCTTATTGGGGCGGGCTTTCATCGGTAAAGATTAACGATGCCAACTACAGCCTCGATGTGGATATGAAAGTGTCCAACAAGGTTGACCACCCCTTTGCGTCGGTATCACTGCGCTTTAGCGATGCGCAGGGCAAGCCGCGGTTAGTTGATTTATCCTCGTTTCAAACCATTTCCTTTAGTGCCAAATGCGCACCGGCCAATGTCTTGTCCTTTAGTTTGAGTGCGGTGGATGAAAAGGTAACCGATCCAAACGACCCGCTAAGTTATCGCTCGCCCTCGGCGTTTTTTTCCTGCGATGAAAATTGGAGTCAGGTCGAGCTGGATTTGACCCGGCTGGAAACGGCGCAGTGGTGGCTGGAGCGGTTTCATCTCAAATTGTCGATGAAGGAGTACCAGCTCAATCAGGTGGCCCGCTTGATATTTGGTAGCAGCCCGCAAAGCCCGGCAGAGGTGAATGCGCGCATCCAACTGAATGAAATCAGTTTGCATGGTCGCGATTGGTATTATCTGTACCTGTTCGGGGTGTTTATGCTGTTGGCCTGGGGTGGCTGTGGCGCGTGGTTTTTTCGCCAGCACACCCGTGCCCTGATTGCCGAGTTGCGCCATCGCCAGCAAAAAGACCGGCCTCTGGTGGCCTACCAACAGCTTTCAGTAGAGCCGCAGCGCGATAAGGATACCGATGCAATTTTGCGTTTTCTGGCAACCGAATACGCCAATGCCGAGTTGAGCCTGGATGTGATGGTGAACCGCATTGGGGTGAGCCGCACCAAAATTAACGACATCCTCAAGGCGGAGTTGGGTTATACCTTTACCGGTTATTTAAACAAATTGCGCCTCACCGAAGCGGCGCGTCTGCTCGCGGAGAAAGAGGAGGTGAATATCGCCGAGATTGCTTATCTGGTGGGTTATAACAACGTATCCTATTTCAATAAGTTGTTTAAAGAAGAATACGGTTGCACACCCAAGACCTTCAAGAGTCTGTGCAATAAGTAATCATTTCTGTCTGTCCGCTAGCTAATTTGTCAGCTAAAACTTCAATAAAAACGAAAAAAACTTCAACTTTTGACAATTTGAAGGCTTTTTCGGAAAAGCGTTACTGATATCTCCTTGTTTTTAATAGGCTTGTTTACACGCGCAGACACCTTGGTCGGCAGTGACCATCGGCTGTGAACCCCCTACTAAAAATAAGCATCGAGATATAGGTCATGAGAGTAATAAACGTGTTCGCCATGTTGGCAAGGATGTCACCGTCGTCTGCCTGTGGCAGCGGCTCATCCTCAGCGCCCCCAACCTCCAGTATCAATACCCTTGCCTTCTCAGTCGCCTTGTCTTTTGCCCAACCCAGATCGGTTGCGCTGAGTTCCAGCCTTGCCTGTTCATTAGTGGTTGCGCAGTAGCCACCACCGGCGCTCATACCGCGTAAGTGCGGTAACTTTTTAGCCCTCTTTGCCAGTGTCCATTTCGTGCGTGGACACTGGCTTTTTTATTTATCTCCCCTCCGTTTTGTTCTCCCTAGTCTTCGCGCCCTGTTCAGGGGGCAATTTTAAGTTTGTCTTAAGTTTACTTGGCTAAATTCGCTCGGATCAGTTGTGTCAAAACGAGTTTGCATAAGTAGATGAATAAGATGAATAAAAAGCATTGGCTGTCGTTTGGGGGTGTTACTGGCCCCTATGTGTATCTGTTCCGTATGGCTTTCCTTGGATTGGTTCTGCTCAGCGTGAGCCGCATGCTGTTAGCCTTGTGGCAAAGCGAGCGGGTAATGGCGACTGGCCTGCTAGCTGACATTCTGCTTCAAGGTATACGTGCCGATATTATTTTGCTTTCCCTCTGGTGTGTTCCCGCCGTGCTGTTGCTGCCGTTCTTATCCTATTGGCGCCGGCTGTGGTTTCCGTTCACTTTTTATTGGGCCTGGCTCGGGCTGGCGCTGATAGTGTTTATCGAGTTGGCCACACCGGCGTTTTTATTGCAGTTTGATGCGCGCCCCAATCGTTTATTTATTGAATATCTCCGCTACCCCAAAGAAGTTTTTTTAACCTTATTATTTGGTTTTACTACGGCATTTATTGCGGGCACCTCGCTAACGGTTTTGCTCGGTGCGCTGCTGTATAAAGTATTGCGTGTGCGTGAATCCCACGTAGCGCTTTGGTCGCTGCGTAAAAATATAGTTGTGTGGCCATTGGTGGTGCTGGCGTTATTGATGGGGGTGCGTTCCACCACCGATCATCGCCCGGCAAACCCGGCTTTTTTTGCGATTACGGGCGATGCCATGGTGAATTCGCTGGTGATTAATTCCGGCTATTCGGTGCTCTATGCCATTTACAATATGAAGCACGAAGCGCGCTCCAGTGAAATGTATGGCAAGTTATCAACTGCCGACATGTTGTCGCGCAGTTTGGATTGGCCCTGGTTAAAAAATTATGAATTTACCGACAAACAATATCCGACCTTTCATTACCAGCGCGCGTTAAATTCACCTGCCAAATCACTCAATGTGGTCATTGTGTTGCAGGAGAGCATGGGCGCAACCTTTGTGGGGGCGCTCGGCGGTGTGGGGGTGACTCCCGAGTTGGATAAATTGGCCGATGAAGGTATTTGGTTTGAGCGGCTTTATGCCACCGGCACCCGTTCGGTGCGCGGCATAGAAGCAGTAGTGGCAGGTTATCCGCCCACACCCGCGCAGAGTGTGGTGAAACTTTCCAAAAGCCAGCGCAATTTCACCACGCTTGCATCGGTGCTGAAAGCCGCCGGTTATACCACGCAATTCATTTATGGCGGTGAAGCGCACTTCGATAATATGCGCAGCTTTTTTACTGGCAATGGTTTTAGTCAGATTGTGGATCTACACCAAATTAATGATCCGGTGTTTGTGGGTAGCTGGGGTGCCAGCGATGAAGATTTATTCACTACCGCCCATCAACAATTAACCCGTCTACATCAAGCCGGGCAACCATTTTTCTCGCTGATTTTTACCTCCAGCAATCACGAACCGTTTGAATTTCCCGACGGTCGAATCGCCTTGCACGAAGAGCCCAAGGCTGTGGTGAATAATGCGGTGAAGTATGCCGACTGGGCCATGGGGCAATTTTTTTCCAAGGCCAAACAAAGTGAATACTGGCAAGACACAGTATTCCTTATTGTTGCGGATCACGATAACCGGGTGTACGGCAATAATTTAATTCCGGTGGAAAAATTTCATATTCCCGGATTAATTTTGGGGGGCAGTGTTAAGCCAAAACGTATTAGCGAACTGGCGAGTCAAATCGATTTGGCGCCCACGCTGTTATCGCTTATGGGCGTATCCAGTTGTCACACCATGACGGGGCGGGATTTTATTGCCGACCCCAACAGCCCCGGTCGCGCACTCCTGCAGTTTGACGATTATTTTGCGTTAATGGAGCCAGAAAAAATCACCTTGTTAAAACCGGATTCCAGTGCCGTCATCGCCCAGTACAACGAAACAAACGAGACACTAACGCTGCTGCGCCCCGCGCAAGTGGAAGAACAATGCAAAGCGCTGGCGCAGGTGCAATTGCCTTCCTATTTATACCGCGAACAAAAATATGGACAGGGTCAGCGCTGTGCCCCCATGGCGGCTAAGGCGGATTAATTATTTCACATTGACTACGCGCACCTCATCGCCACTGCGAATGGCATCTGGCGGTGTAGTAATAATACGATCTGTTGCGCTAATGCCCGCCAGTATTTCAACAACAGTGCCTTCATCGCGGCCAATTTTTATCGGCTTGAGGCTCACTCTATTGTTATCGTCGATAGTGGCAACAGAGGGTTGTTGGTCGCGATATAAAATGGCACTGCCGGGTACACGAATTTGTTGTTTGTTAGCGGCGAGCTTGAAGCTGACTTGAGTGTAGGCACCGGGCATTAATTCGCCCCGGTCATTGTTCGCTTGCAGTTCGACGAGTACGGAACCAGAGGTAATATCCACCGCGCGAGCGCTGCGGGTGACCGCGGCGGAGAAAGTTTTGTCGCTGTGTTCAGGCAGTGATAATTCTGCGCCTTGACCGGCTTGCATTTGGGTGGCGTAGCTTTGTGGTACTCGCACAAAAATGCGCATGACGCTGGTATCGGAAATGGTAAATAGCGGTTGTGCATTTGAATTTCCAGCCACCACCAACTCGCCGATTTGTGCAGAGCGGCTGGTGACTTGTCCATCAAATGGCGCGGTGAGTTTGGTGAAGGCTTGTAACGATTCCAAACGATCTACATTGGCGCGCGCAGCTGCTGTCGCGGCTTTTTTTGCTTCTGCATCGCGTACGCGTTGCTCTAACATTTCACGCGAAATTGCTCCGCTATCAAGTTTCATTAATTGATTGGCGCGATCTGCCATGCTCTGTGCGTTGTTTTGTTCGGCAATTGCTGTGGAGTAATTAGCTTTGGCCTGCGCTAATTGATGTAACAATTCCGGTGCGTCCAATATCGCAAGCACTTGCCCCTTTTTTACCGCATCACCAATATCCACTAACCATTCTTTGATGTAGCCATTGGTTTGCGCATAAATGGATGCGCTATTGAGAGGCTCCACATTGCCGGGCAGTACCAGGCTGGTAGTTTCATTACTGGTTGCGGCCGCAATTACCGATACACTCGGCACTGCCGACTGCGCAGCCACTTGCGAAAGTTCTACCGTGGCATTGCTGCGCTGCCAAATCCCCAGGCTTGCCAGCACAATCGCAACGGCACCAATAACTATGCTGAGCTTAATGAGTTTGCGGCGAAATTCAGTCGGATTCACCGGCGGGATTTGAGGGTGATGTTGTTGGGATGAATGGTTAGACATTGTTTGGCATTAGCTCCGAATGAGTTGCGATGTTTTTAGCGTGATGGCGATGCGCCCAACTAAATAGTGCAGGAACAAAAAATAATGTAGCGATAGTGGCGGTAATTAAACCGCCGATAACAGCGCGACCCAGCGGTGCATTTTGTTCCGCGCCTTCACCTATACCCAGTGCCATAGGAATCATGCCAATAATCATTGCCAGCGCGGTCATAACCACCGGGCGTAAGCGCACGTAACCTGCTTCCAGTGCCGCCTGTAAAGCATCGCCGGTTTCAGCGAGCCGTTCGCGGGCAAAGCTCACTAATAAAATCGAATTGGCGGTGGCCACACCCATACACATAATTGCGCCGGTTAATGCGGGTACCGAGAGTGGCGTGAAAGATATAAATAACATCCACACAATACCGGCGAGTGCGGCAGGCAATGCGGAAATAATAATGAACGGATCTTTCCAGCTTTGAAAATTCACCACGATTAAAAAATAAATCAATGCAATAGCGCCGAGCAAACCATAACCCAAACCGCTAAACGCAACATTCATGGTTTGGTATTGCCCGCGCAGTGTTACCTGCGTGCCTGCTGGGCGCTCTTTATCCAATTCGGCGATAACCGCATTGATGTCGTCGGCAACGGAGCCTAAATCGCGCCCTTGTGTGGTGGCAAAAATATTAATCATTGATTGCATGTTGTATTGCGATACCACGGGCAAGGTGGTCGAGCGGGTAATGCGTGCGAGGCCACCCAGACTTTGTGAGCTGCTATCGCTGTTGGTGGTACTGGAAATTGGCACGTTTTCCAAATCGCTCATGTCGGCCATTAAATATTCTGGCACCTGCGCAACTACCGGGTAAGAAACACCGTTCGCTGGATTGATATAAAACACCGGCGCGGTTTGTTGGGTGCCTGCCAGTGATGCACCAAGGCTGTTGGTGACATCGCGCGCGGTAATGCCGTATTGACCGATGCGCGAGCGGTCGATATCGATATTTAATTGCGGCGTGCTTTCCGGCTGTTGGATGCGCGCATCGGCAATGCCGGGAATCCGGTTGATGCGGCGCAATAACCTCTCGGCAAATTCGCGATTAGCCGCCGCATTGCGCCCGTTGATTTGTATATCCAATGGCGATGGTGAACCAAAATTTAAAATCTGGCTGGTGATGTCGGCGGGTAAAAATGAAAAAGTGGTTGCCGGGAAGCGCGCGGGTAGCTCCTGGCGTAGCCGTTCTATATGTTTAGCGGCGCGGAATCCGGGTTTAAGGCTGATCATGATGTCGCCATCTTGAGCGCTGATAGTACCGGAGGTGTTGTAAATCATATTCAGCATACTCACCGGCATGCCAATGTTGTTGATAATGGAATCCAATTCGTTGGCCGGAATTAATTCGCGCAGTGCGCGGCCAATAAGCTCAAAACGCGCAGCACTTTCCTCTACTTTAATACCGGCGGGCAGGCGGACATGCAGCAACATACTGCTGGAGTCTACTGCCGGGAAAAAATTGCGGCCTAAAAATGGCACCAATACAAAAGAGATAAGTACCAGCCCCATAAAACCGGCAACAAAAAGTTTGCGCGTGGCGAGTACACCGGCGAGGGCGCGAGTGTAGCTGGTGCGCATTTTTTCAAAGCCCTGCTCAAATTTTTTCTGGAAGCGAATAAACGGTGCGAAGAATTGTTGGCTAAAACTCGCCTGGTTTTTGCGAATGGGTGTTTCATCCGGTGTTGCAACCGAATGTGGTTTTAATAAATACATCGCCATAGTGAGTACGACGGTGCGCGATAACAGGAAGGACGCCACCATCGCAAACACCACCGACAGCGCCATAGGCACAAACAGGTAACCGGAAATTCCGGGCAGGAAAAACATCGGCACAAATGCAATACAAATACACAGCAGTGCCACAAATACCGGAATTAAAATTTCAGCAGCGCCATCCATAATCGCTTGGGTAACGCTTTTGCCTTCACCCAAATGCCGCTCGATATTTTCAATGGTGACTGTGGCTTCATCCACCAAAATACCAATTGCAATGGCGAGGCCGCCAAGGGTCATGGCATTCAGGGTTTGCCCAAATGCATTGAGTACCGCGATCGCGGCAAGAATAGAAAGTGGAATAGAAGCTGCCACAATTAGGGTCGCGCGCCAGGAGCCAAGGAACAATAAAATCAACAGCGAAATCAAGGCGGCAACCAGTAGCGCTTCATGTACCACGGTCATCATGGCTGCACGCACAAAAATAGATTGGTCGGCAATGGGAATTGCTTTGAGCGAGTTAGCGAGGCCGTCGGTAATGCGCGGTAAAGCTTCTTTCACGCTCTCGACTACCGAGAGCGTGGAGACGGTACCATTTTTTAAAATGGTTAATAACACTGAGCGAGTGCCATCCACATGCACAATATTTTGTTGCGGGCTGCTGCCGTCGCGCACAGTGGCAAGGTCGCGTAGATAAATTGTCGCGCCATTGACAACTTTTACCGGGATATCACTTAACGCCTGAATGGAATCCGGCGCGTTATTGAGTTTGACGTTGTATTGTTGACTGCCCATTTTGATAAAACCAGCGGGGCTGATTTGGTTTTGTGCAGCAATGGCGGCGCTCACATCGGCGGCGGATAAACCAAAAGATTGTAGCGCAATCGGGTTGATATCAATCTGGATTTGCCGCTGTTTTCCGCCTGAGGGCAAGGGCATGGCCACACCGGGCAGGGTGAGTAATTGCGGGCGAATTTGCGTCATACCCAAATCATTTAATTGTTGCTCGGTGAGCCCTTCGCCCGAGAGTGCAACTTGCAGCACCGGCACGGTGGACGCATCGTAATTCACGATAAACGGTGGCGTAATACCCGGCGGCATAGTGCGCAACATGGTTTGCGATACCGCCGTGACTTGCGCGGTGGCAGTGCGAATATCCACATTGGGATGAAAGAAAATACGCACGATTCCCATGCCAGTCATCGATTGGCTTTCGATATGTTCAATATCGGCAACCGTGGTATTTAGCGCACGTTGATAGGGGGAAATTATGCGGTTGGAAATATCCTCGGGTGCCAACCCGTTATAAGTCCAGGCAACCGCAATC
The DNA here is from genome assembly GCF_008806955.1 of Cellvibrio sp. KY-YJ-3. Taxonomy (NCBI): domain Bacteria; kingdom Pseudomonadati; phylum Pseudomonadota; class Gammaproteobacteria; order Cellvibrionales; family Cellvibrionaceae; genus Cellvibrio; species Cellvibrio sp. KY-YJ-3. Next base: position 1,804,806 of record NZ_CP031727.1, read on the forward strand.
ACCGGAATGCGGATCGCAGGAAAAATATCCACCGGCATACGCAGCGCGGCGAGAGTGCCGAAACCTGCAATCAATATCGCCAGCACAATAAACGTCAGTGGCTTTTGCAAGGTGATACGAATCAGGCTTTTCAATGATGCCTCCCCGGTTGGTAGAGTGAGTTCAATAATGAGTTGCGTGTATGAAGGATGTGCATATATCGCGTCGTGATACGCAAAAAAGTGCCGCACTGTGCATCACATAATCGTGATACATAGTAGGTAGGGGAGTGGGTCGATAGGCTGACGTTTTGCTGACAGGTTTGTCAGAATCTTGCGGAGGGAGGATGATTTACATTTTTTAATAAAGTGCCATCGAAAATCCAAAACAATTAATACCATTATTGCTGCGGGCAAATACATCGCCGTGGTGCATGAGTGCCACTGCACGCACAATCGATAAACCCAGGCCATGGTGCATATCACTGCGCGCCCGCGAGGCATCTATACGATAGAAGCGTTCAAATAAACGGGTAAGGTGTTGCGCTGCAATGGGTTCACCTTTATTGGCAACACTGATTAGTGCAAAACCATTTTCTTCTTGCAAACTGACGGTGACACTAGTGTTATCTTCGGCGTGGCGCGCGCTGTTGCTGAGCAGGTTTGCCAGCGCACGATGAAATAACCGGCGATCAACTCGCGCTTGCACATCGCCTTCGATGACCAGATGCAGGGATTTTTCCAGGAAGGATGGCTCCAGATACTCCGCTGTTTTTAGCGCTTCCTCCCGCAGCGATACCTCGCTTAATTGAGTAGCCTGTTCACCGGCTTGGGCGTGGGATAAAAACAACATGTCATTAACAATAGAGGTCATGCGCTCCAATTCTTCCAGATTGGATTGCAACAAATCCTCCAGCTCGTGTTGCTCGCGCGGTCGCGATAAACCCAGCTGGGTCTGGCCGATTAAATTGGTGAGCGGTGTGCGCAATTCGTGGGCTACATCGGCATTAAAACTTTCCAATTGGTTCCAGCCAATTTCCTGTCGCTCCAGTACGCCGTTAAATGATTCAGCCAACACCTGCAACTCTACCGGCAGGGCTTTGGTATCGAGCCGTTGACCGCGATTACCAGGTGCGAGGTGATGCGCTTGTTGGCTGAGATGGTTGACCGGTAGCAAACCAATACGTGCCACAAAAAATCCTAGCAGTGCAACCAGCGCAATACCCACGACAGAAATTAAAATCATGGTGCGGGTGAATGCCTGCAGTGTTCCCATGTAAGGGGTGGAGTCGAGTGCGGCGACATAGCGCACGGCAGGTCGATCGCCCTTGGCGGGAATTTCAGTAATCAGTAAATAAAGCGAGCAGGGTTCTTTCGGTATGCGGGAAAATCCGCTGGGCTGTTTCGCCCAATCAACCCCCTCAAGTGGTTCGCCGCCCACACGATAGCGCGGGTCGTCGCTGAGCACCCAATAGTGGGTATGGCCACCTTCCACAGTAGTCCAGTTTGTCAGTTTGGTTTCTACCGTTGACCAGTCGGCAAGGGATTCGCGCGCCGTAATGTATGGCACCATCAAGCTATGGCGAAATTGTAATTCCTGATGCATTTGCTGGCGCAGGGAGTTGAGCAAGGATTGGTGCAACATGAGTGCCGAGACTGCAACAATCGCAACAGCCGTTAACGCGAACATCAGCGCCAGACGAACAGCGATAGACTGGGTGATAAAAATTTTATTCATAGTGACCTGGGCGCGAAAATTCTGACCGGGCTTCCAGTACGTAGCCCATGCCGCGCACTGTGTGAAGTAATTTGACGGGGTAGGGCGTGTCGATTTTGGCGCGTAGACGTTTGATCGCCACTTCCACAACGTTGGCATCGCTATCGAAGTTCATGTCCCATACCTGTTCCGCGATCATCATTTTGGAGAGGATTTCCCCCTGTCGCCGCGCGAGTAAGCTAAGCAGCGCAAATTCTTTGGCGGTCAGCTCCAGCCGTTGCCCAGCCCGGGTTACCCGGCGTGCCAGTAAGTCCAGATGCAGGTCGTCTATCTGCAATTGAGTGACATCGGCGCCATCGCTATGACGGCGACGCAATAGCGCCTGGATGCGCGCCACCAATTCAATCAGCGAAAAAGGCTTTGCCAAATAATCGTCCGCGCCGCTGCGCAGCCCCTTGACCCGTTCATCCACCGAGCCGCGCGCCGAGAGCATCAGCACCGGTGTCTGTTTAGTTGCACGCAACTTTTCGAGCACGGCATAGCCGTCTTTTCCGGGGAGCATCACATCCAGAATGATCGCGTCATAGTCGTGTTCTTGCGCCAGATACAGGCCATCGATGCCGTTATCGGCCACATCGACCCTAAAGCCCAGTTCGCTCATGGCACGGTTGATATAAGACGAGGTTTTTTCTTCATCCTCGACCAGAAGTAAGCGCATTCCGGAGCTCTCCGCTTTGTGTAGCCAGTAACGTCATGCCACAAGTGTAGCGCTGTGTATCCAACATGAAGCCAACAACTGGCTGACATTTTTGTCAGGAAGCGCCTGTATACAGAGGGGCTAGAGCTGATCAGATGCGGGTTTGGCGGGGGCGGCCTTGGTGAAGTGGGATTTAAACGCGATGATCAAACCGGAAATCGCCACTATGAACATACCGATCAGGCTGGTGCCGTCGGGAATGGTGCCGAAAATCAGCCAGCCCATTAGCCCTGCCCAGAGCAGCTGCAAATAGGTCATAGGTGCCAGCACCGAGGCGGGTGCATGGCGATAGGCGAGGGTGAAGAGATAGTGGCCCAAGCCGCCGGTTAGCCCCATGCTGAGCAAGAGAACCAGTTCCATAGTGCTGGGCGTTTTGTCCTCCCAGTACCAGGGCAGGGCGAGGCCGAAAATGATGGAGCCAATCAATGCAGTGTAAAACAGCAGGGCGATGGCTTTTTCGGTGCTGGCGAGTAGGCGTGACAGCAACTGATAGGTCGCGTTGGAGCAGGCGGCCATCAGCGCAAAAAATACCCCCAGTGCATCCAATCCGCCGCCCGGGCGGGCAATCAGTAATACCCCGACAAACCCGGTCACTATCGCCGCCCAGCCCCAGCCGCCAATCCGTTCACTCAGCAGTGAGCCTGCCAGTAACGCAACCAGTGTGGGTGCGAGGAAGTTGATCGCCGTGGTTTCAGCCAAGGGCATACGCTGCAGCGCCATGCCCATGCACAGCGATGAAAGTGTGAGCGCCAGGCCGCGCAAAATCACCAACCCGGTGCGCTGGGTTTTAACCAATTGGGTGGAGTGGCGCGGTGCGAGAATAATCAGCATCACCGAGCAATGCACCAGGTAGCGCATGGCCACCACAAAGGGCACGTTGTAATGGCTGGTCAGGTATTTGGTGATGCTGTCCATGCAGGTGAAGAGAAAGAGTGCGGCGGCGGCGAGCAGGAAGCCCTTGAGGATGTTGTGCGGCAAGTGTGAATGTTGTGGCTGCGTAGCGGTCGTCCGGGTTGCCTCCAGTGTGGACGGAGACGTCGGAGATTGTCCGTTAGGGGAATCGCTCATTGCTCGTTATCCAATCGCCGCACAAAAATAAGTCGGATTAATAATAGCAGCAATGGCGATGACCCGGCAGGGGCTGCCGGGTAAAAATCCCGCTTCAGCTGATGCGGTGGCGGGTGAGAATAGGCCAATACAACAGCAGAAACAGGGCAAATGCGAGCGTCCAGCCACTCGCGGCGAGCATCAGGCCAAAGGAGTAATTGATCCACCCCAGCGCGGCCAGAACGCGACTCAAGGCGGCAATACTGATGGCGAGATAAATAATCACCCCAAAGGTGGGCAGGGTTAATGCCCTGCCGGTATGGCCGAGGGCGACGCGGGTCATCACCCCGAGAATCAGGGTGCCCATGGCGCCAACTCCCAGTGCGTGCTGCCAGACGGAGGGCGCTACCAGGTTGAGTGCAGCCATGCCTTTGAGCAGTAGGCCCGCAATAATCCAGGCGTAACCCAGGTGCAGAATCCACAGCAGTGGCTCGGCGCGCGTTAACCAGCCAGACCAACTCCAGAGGCGCCAGGCGTTGGCGGCCGCGGCCGCGAGAATCACCAATGCGGCTACTGTCCCTGAACCCAGCCAGACATCAACCGGAATAACCGCTGCGCTGAGTATCAGGGTGATGGCGTCGGTGCGGTTGGAGGATTTCACAGCTCCCTCATTGCCGCCGCGCTGGCGCAGCCAATTGCGGCTGAAGGCGGGGATAATGCGCCCGCCAATCACAATCATTATCAGGGTGATAAGCCCAAACGCCAGTTGCTCCCCCTGCACCAGCCATGCGGTTTTACCGGTCAAAAAGCCCCAGTGCATGGCCAGGTTGCCCATGCCGAGCAGGAGCAATATCGCCACCAATACGAGGTTGCGTTGGTTGCCGTGGCGCAGCAAAAGTTGCAGTAAATAAAGCGCCAGAATGGGCAGGAACAAGCCATCAATCAGCATCGCGGTGCCAGCCGGTAACCAGCTTGCCGTCCATAGGCTAAGGCGCCCGGCGAGCCAGAGCCCGACCAGTGCCAGCAACTTGCCACCCTTGAGTGGTGGTGCCCCCGTCCAGTTGCATACGGCGGTGAGGATGAACCCCGCAATCGCGGCGCTGGTGAAGCCGTAGAGCATTTCGTGGCTGTGCCAGTGTAGCGATGTCCAGCCCAGCGGCAGGGGAATGCCGCCAAACAAGTAGCTCATCCAGGCGATAACAACGGCAACGCCATAGAGGGCGGTAGCGAGGAAAAACACCCGGAAAGGATAGGAAAACGTGGCCGAAACAGAACTATTAGTCAAAGTGGTTATCCGCAGTTATTTAATCAATGATGAAAAGCAGGTTGTTTTCCAGCGCTATGTGCAGGCGCAGTTGCATGGTGAAGTTTTGCAGTTCCGTGATGAAGTGAGTCACTGCCTGATCGGGATTTTCCTCCAGCAACTCCTGGCAGAGGTTGTCCATCGCCTGTAGCAGGGATGCCTGACTGTCGTGATTGTGATGCAGGATTGCCAGCGAGCAAAAACTGTCGAAATCTACCGGTTTGAGCAGTGCGGGGAAAATACGCTGCTCCTCGTGTTGCATATGCGGGAATAAATCCTCTTGTAGTTGTTGTATGAGTAATTGCAGTTGTTCCAGTTGGCGGGACTGGGCGATGCTTTGCAACTGCTGTGCGCTCGCCAGCAGCAAGGGCAATTGCGCAAAATGTGCCTGGTGGAACTCGCGGCAAATATAGTGAATCAACTGCGATTTGGGGCGCAGTTGCCAGTCGTCAAGGTAGCGCTGGTTGGCCAAACTCTGCAGCGTATCTTGCAGGCGCAACCGGTAGGTGCGCGATGGGTTGTGAACGGCGCCGTGCAGTGCAAGATCGCACAAGTGGTAGCCTGCCGTCTCCGGTTGCAGCAAGCCGGCCGGACGTAGCAGTGCCGCCGTAGCCTCTACCTTTTTGGCCCAGTCGGTAAAACTCCAGGAGTACATATTCATAGGCCACCTCTGCGCAAGGTTGGGGTCGGGTGGGCAATCTACTGACTATCGATTTATAAGCAGTTTGCTGAGCAAACCAAGGCGTTGAATACCCAGTCTAGGTAAATGCGCCGGGGTGATATTGATTTGCATCAAGCTGATGCAGCGCAATCGCGAGAAAGCAAAAGGGGCGCAAGTGCGCCCCCTGTTGGTAGATCCTGATGTGAAGTTTAGAAGCGAATCGTGCCTTGAATGGCCACACTCTTCGGACGTTCATAGAAGGCGTAATAACCTGAACCAGTACCGCGGGTCACTGTAGAGGCGACGGGCAAACCATTGGCATAGGGCACAATAGACTCATCCGTCAGGTTCTTGCCTATCAATGCCAGTTCCCAATTGTCCGAGTCGCCACTGAGTGCAATGCGGGCATTGATCTTGGTGTAAGCGTCCTGCTGGAAGCGCGGGTCAAGTGATGGTGTGGTCAGGTATTCATCGCTGTAAATCAGGTCGAGCGTATTGACCAATTTCAAGCCATTGCTGAAGTTGATGGTGTAATCCGCACCGATATTGCCTTGGTATTCTGGCGTGAATTCACGGCGCTGTCCTGTCGCATCACAGGCTCCGTCACCGATTGGTGCAATGTTATCTGCCTGACCAAAGTAGCACTGGGAATTGGGGAAGTCAGTGTATTCAAAGTCGATATAAGCCATACCGCCGCGCAGCATCAGGTTATCGATTATCGCCCAGCGTCCGTCAGCTTCAAGGCCTTGCACCACCGCCTGGCCGGCGTTGGTCACGTTGAAACTCAGGCTGCCATCAAACTGGCTGGTTTGCATGTCTTCAAATTCGGAGCGGAACGCGGCAAGGTTTAGCTCTGCTGCGCCATCAGCCAATACAAACTTGGCGCCAACTTCAAAGTTTTCGACCTTTTCCTCATCAAATTCCCAAGTACCTTCAATGGCCGGATAAATGCCATCCAGCTCATTAGGAGCGGCGTTAGCGCGCACATCGAAACCACCCGATTTAAAGCCCGTGGTGTAGCTCGCGTACACCATATCGGAGCCCCAAAAATCATGCTGCAAGGTAATAAGCGGGGTGAAACCGGACTCGTCGCGCTCGCCACTAACGGAGTGAGGGTCGATTTTGAACTGGCTCCAGATAATGTTGTAAGTATCGCTCGGGCTGCCTTGGGGTAACACGGCGCCACTGTTGCTGACGTGATACTGGGTGCGGCTCGCCTCTTTGGTTTCTTCAGTGTAGCGCGCGCCCACTATCACTCGCGACAGATCGGTGAAGTTCCAGGTAGCTTGCGCAAAAATGGCGGCTAAATCTGTGTCTTGTTCAAACGAGCGGTTGGATGAAGCACCGCGCAATAAATTGGCCGCACCTGCACCCAAAATGGGGGTAAATGCAGTGGCGATAAAACTGTCGGTAGGAACCCGTACGGCGTCATTAAATTCCATCGAGCTGCTTTGGAAAAACAAGCCGCCGATGTAGCTGATGGTCTCATCCTCAGGTGAGGTGATGCGAATTTCCTGGCTGATCTGGCTGTAGTCCTCGTTGGATAAAATATTGAAGCCCGAGGCGCCGGTAAAGTCGCAGTCGCAGAGCTCATCGTAGGTGTAAGCGTTGTAGCCGGTAATCGCTGTCAGGGTGTGTTCACCCAATTCGCGTTCAATCGAAAGGGTGACGTTTTCAGTATCGTTGTAACTGAAATCACCGTTGGATTGGCGTTTCCAATCGTGGGTGGTATCCAGCAAATACTGGCCTTGGGTAAAGAATTGCAGAGCATTGGCGTAGGGCGTAGCGACCCCGGTCAGTGGCGAAGGAATTTCAACCGGTTTGACTACTTCGATATTGCGGCCATTGCTGTCAAAGGAGCCGTCCTCCAGCTTTAGCACAATGTCCCACTGATCGCTGGGTTGCCATTGCAGTGTGGCGCGAATAACACGGTTTTCATCGCCGGATTCGTCGCGCCCGAGGGTGGTGTTTTCCATAAAGCCATCGATGCGGCTATCCAATATCGCCAAGCGGCCGCCGACCGTGTCGCTAATTGGGCCGGAGAGCACCAGGCGAATATCCTGCTCGCCATGTTCTGGTTCGTAAAGCGCGGTGAGTTTGGCTTCGTGTACATCGCCTGGTTTGGCGGTGGTGATACTAATGGCACCCGCTGTCGAGTTTTTGCCAAATAGAATACTTTGCGGGCCGCGCAGAATTTCTACACGTTCCAGGTCAAGAAATGGCGCCCGCGACAGTTGCGAACGGCCAAAGTGAATACCGTCTACAAATTGCGCGGCGGACTGTTCAAAACCGGGGTTAACCCCGGAGCTAATACCGCGGATGGCGATGTTGGTGCCGATACCTGTTTGTGTCATGTTGAAGCTGGGGATGTAGTCGGCCACCCGTTCAATACTGGTGATCCCGGCATCTTCCAGCTTTTTGCTGGAAAGTGCATTTACCGAAATTGGCACATCGCGCAGGCTCTGCGGACGTTTTTGGGCGGTCACCATCACCTCTTCCAGAGCGAGGTCATTTTCTTGAGCGATGACCGGCAATGCGAGTTGGGTTGCAATGGCCATGGCAAGAAGGTTGTATTGATAAGCTTTCACTAGAAGTTCTCCTGCGCTTTTATTGTGAGATCCGATTCAGGGGGGAGATAAGCCGTAATAACCGGTAATTGAATTACGTTAATTAATAGCCTAAGGCGGCCAAAATACCAGTTAAAAGCCTCATTTGGCGATATTTGGTCATAAGCAGGATGATATAGGTGAACTTGTTGGCAAAAGTTAGTGAAAAGGCGACAGAAAAACTGGGTGTTGCACAATCGTCGAACTTGCACTTGTTGCCGCGGGCAGTTAATGTGCCGCCTCGGAGTCGGCCCGACAGTCGCTCCGGTGTTAACTGCATAGCTCTCTTGAGTGCTGTGTGGTGCATCGGGGAGGAAAGTCCGGGCTCCATAGAGCAGAGCGCCAGGTAACGCCTGGGAGGCGTGAGCCTACGGAAAGTGCAACAGAGAGCAGACCGCCTAAGTGCTCGCAAGAGCAACGGTAAGGGTGAAAGGGTGCGGTAAGAGCGCACCGCGCAACTGGCAACAGGCTGCGGCATGGTAAACCCCGCTCGGAGCAAGACCAAATAGGCCCTCAATGATGCGGCTCGTATCGAGGGCGGGTAGGTTGCTTGAGGCTAAGGGTGACCTTAGTCCCAGATGAATGACTGTCCACGACAGAACCCGGCTTACAGGCTGACTCCGACTTAATTCTGCTTTTTAGCTAGTGCGTGACCTCTAGTTTGTGGTTTGTAGTTCTCTTCAAGGTCGATATAGACCGAATCCTTCTAAAGATCCCTGCTTATTACCGCGAAATAATCGCAAACTTAATGTTTTACATTAGGTTTGCGCGCTATCGCTTTGTTTTATCTGTTTATGTTGGTTTTTGCAGCGTTGCTTTTATGTCTTTTCCCTTCTTGTTCGCCGATTTTTCCTGATTTTTCCCGTGAAATTACCCATGTTTTCGCGCCAGCTCGCTTGACTTTGACCTGCTCCGATTTATAGTGAGCACCGTGGGGAAAAGTGGGTATTTGTGGTTTTTTGTGGCTTTTTGTGAAAAGCAATCCCGTCAAGTGGTGAAAAGTGGCTACAGGCAGTTATTCCATCAGCATGGACCCCAAGGGTCGCATGGCGATACCAGCGCGCATTCGCGACTCGCTGCTGTCGACTGGCGCCGGGAGTTTATGGGTGACTGCGCATATGTATGAGCGCTGCCTGCTGGTTTACTCCGAATCCGAATGGGAACCCGTACTCGCCAAAATTCAGGCCCTGCCTTCGGGTAATGAGCAAGTCCGTAAGATTCAGCGTCGCTTTATGGGGCAGGCGGTGAACTTGGAAATGGATGCAAATGGCCGGATTTTGGTTCCCCCCACCCTGCGCGACTTTGCGCATCTGGATAAAAAACTGATGTTGGTCTGCCTGGGCAACAAGTTTGAGCTGTGGAACGAAGACAGCTGGAACGCGCTCATGGATCAATCCATCGATGGCGAAATGCCAGCCGAATTACAAAATCTTTCTTTCTAGGTATCTACGTGTCTGACGCTCAACACATCACCGTGCTCCTGAACGAGGCGGTAGAGGCACTGGTTACCGATACCTCCGGTTTTTACGTGGATGGCACCTTCGGGCGCGGTGGTCACAGTGGTTTGATCCTGCAGCAGTTGGCGCTTGATGGTCGCCTGTTGGGCATTGATAAAGACCTTGCGGCGATTGCCACCGCCAATGCCCGTTTTGGCAGCGACGCGCGTTTTGCCATCGCCCATGGTTCGTTTGCCGAGTTGGCGGCGCTAATCGATGAGCGCGGTATGACCGGCAAGGTGACCGGGGTGTTGTTGGATTTGGGGGTGTCATCGCCCCAGCTGGATGAAGCCGAGCGCGGTTTTAGCTTCATGCAGGACGGCCCGCTCGATATGCGTATGGATCAAACCCGCGGCCAGAGTGCGGCGGAGTGGGTCAACAGCGCCGGTGAAGATGAAATTACCTGGGTGCTGAAAGAGTTTGGTGAGGAGCGGTTCGCCAAGCGCATGGCACGCGCGATTATCGCCGAGCGCCAAAAACAGCCGTTTACGCGCACCAAACATTTGGCGGAAGTGATTAAAGAAGCCAATCCGGCGTGGGAAAAGGGTAAGCACCCTGCCACGCGCGCGTTTCAAGCGATTCGCATTCAGGTCAACAACGAGCTGGGCGATCTGGAATCGGTATTGGATCAGGCCCTGACAGTGCTGGCTCCCGGCGGGCGTTTGGTGGTGATCAGTTTTCACTCGCTGGAAGATCGTGTGGTGAAGCGCTTTATTCGCCGCCAAGAGTTGGGCGACCCGGTGCCTAAAGGGCTGCCGATTCGCGATGACCAATTAAATAAACGCATGCGCTCGCTCGGCAAGGCAATCAAAGCGAGCGATGCAGAGGTAAACGCCAATGTTCGGTCGCGCAGTGCGGTGATGCGTGTAGCCGAGAAATTGTAAATCCCGATTGTTCGTCGATTGAATCAAAACAAAAGCAGCTATCAGTCAGTTACACAGAACCTTCACCACAATAATTGCCAGGGATTCCATGAACAGAAACCTCCAATCACAAAAACCACCTGCGACCGGCGTTTTGCTGGTGGTGGCGGTATTGTGGCTGGCAACGGTGGTTTCTGCGCTCGGGGTAGTGGCGACGACACAACTGGTGCGCCGCGATGTAAACAGCTTGGAAACCCTGCGGCGTGAGGCTGCACAGTTGCAAGTACAGTGGGGTCAGTATTTGCTGGAGCAGAGCACCTGGGCGGCCTATGGTCGCGTTGAGAATGCCGCAATCTCCGAGCTGAATATGATGGCTCCCACACCGGAAGAGATTGTAATGATCTCTGGTGATCGCATTATCGATGGTCGCGGTCAGGTGCAGGCACCTGCGGCAGGTGGACAATGAGCCGCTCTTCGGCATTTGAGCCGCGCCGCGCGCGTCCGCTCGCCAAACCTGATCACAAGCCGCTCAAGGTGGCACGCTGGCGTTTCTACAGCGTCGGATTGGTATTGGCGATTCTGGTGGCGGTATTGATAGTGCATGTTGCCAGCTTGCAAGTGCTGCCCAACGCCGATAAAGGTTATGAATTCCTGCAGGATCAAGGCGAGTCGCGCACCCTGCGCACGGAAATTATTCCGGCCTACCGTGGTGTAATCACTGATCGCAACGGCTCGCCATTGGCGGTGAGTACTCCCGTCTCCACGCTGTGGGCCAACCCCAAAGTTTTATCCCAGGCACCTCATCGCATTGCCGACTTGGCTCAAGCACTCAAAGCTAACAAGACGGAATTGGAGTCGCGTCTGGCGCGTTACGCCAATAAAGAATTTATGTATCTGCAGCGTCAAATGTCACCCGAAGCCGCGCAAGCGGTTTTGTCGTTGGATGTGCCCGGGGTTTACGAGCAAATTGAATATCACCGTTATTACCCCGCTGCTGATGTGGCTGCTCATTTGGTGGGCATGACCGATGTGGATGATCGCGGTCAGGAAGGCATGGAGCTCGCTTACGACGCTTGGCTCACGGGTGAAAATGGCGCCAAAGAAGTATTGAAGGATTTGCGTGGGCGCACGGTAAAAGAATTGCGCTTGGTGAAAGCGGCGCGCCCCGGTCAAAACCTGACGCTCAGTATTGATTTACGCCTGCAATATCTTGCGCATCGCGAATTAAAAAAAGCGGTTGAGGCCAGCAGTGCAGTTGCCGGCTCAATTGTCATTCTCGATGTGCTCACCGGTGAAGTGCTCGCGATTTCTAATTTGCCCAGCTTTAACCCCAATGATCGCAGCCGCGCCCGTGGCGACGGCTTGCGCAATCGCGCCATTACCGATTTGTACGAGCCAGGTTCAACCGTAAAACCCTGGGTGGTACTCGCGGCGCTCGATAGTGGCAAATTCAAACCGGAAGATATTATCGATACCAACCCCGGTTACTTTATGGTGGGCAGCAAGCCCATTAAAGATCACCGCAATTACGGGGCGATGGATTTGGCTATGGCGATTGCCAAATCCAGCAACATCGCCATGACCAAAATTTCCTTTGCATTGGATACCAATACCGTGCGCGATATGTTTGCGCGTTTGGGGGCATCGCAACCTGTGGGTACCGGTTTCCCCGGAGAAGGTACAGGCAATGTGCCCGTGCTTAAACCGCTGCAGCGAATTGAGCGCGCCAACATTTCTTACGGCTACGCCATGACCATGACGCCGCTGCAAGTAGTACAGGCTTATGGGGTAATTGCCTCCGGTGGCGTGAAGCGACCAGTATCGTTACTGCGTGTGGATAATGCGCCGCAAGGCGAACGGGTGATCGATAAAAAATATACCGATCAGGTTACACAAATGCTCAAGCGCGTGGTGACGGCTGAGGGCACAGGCTCACGCGCAAAAGCAATTTCCTATTCGGTCGCCGGAAAAACCGGAACTGCATACAAGGCAATTAATGGTCGCTACTCGGACAAACAAATTGCTTCGTTTATTGGTATGGCACCGGCTGATAATCCGCGCATTGTTGCCATGGTGATTGTCGATGAACCGCAAGGCTCAGGTATTTACACCAACGGTGGCTGGGTTGCTGCACCTGCGTTTTCAAAAGTGGCGGAAGATGCACTGCGTATGTTGCAAGTGCCGCCCGATAATATTTATCAGCATGACAACAAAGAGATAGTTGATAAAGCCGCTAGCAAAACTGCACCGGCGAAAACGGTGGAAAGTGAAAAACCCGCGGTAAAAGCTGCGCCTATGAATGAGAGGTCAGCCACATGATGACCTCTCATTATTCCCGCCGCCCGGTAGCGCTGTGCGATTTACTACCGAATCTTGCGCTGGAAAAAGCCGCAACGATTACTGTGGGTAATTTGTGCCTGGATACCCGCCAATTAAAAACTGGCGATGCGTTTATTGCATTGGTTGGTAATAAAGTGGATGGCCGCGATTTTATTGCCAAAGCGATTGAGTTGGGCGCCAGTGTAATTTTGGTAGAGGCTGATAAAAATTGGCAGGGCATTGATTGGTTGGGCAGCGTTCCGGTTATCGCCGTAGAACAACTCGCGTCGCAAGTCAGTGCTATTGCGGCGCGCTTTTTTGATGAGCCCAGTAAAAAAGTTCAGTTGTTGGGTATCACCGGCACTAACGGCAAAACCACCTGCAGTTTATTAGCGGCGCAATTGTTGGCGAGATTGCAGCGCAAGTCGGCAGTAGTTGGCACGCTGGGGTATGGAGTGCTTGATGCAACGGCCTTGGCGCCCATGGCGCAGCAAGTCAGCGCATTACATTCAACCGGATTAACTACGCCGGATCCAATCGCCTTGCAGCGTATTTTGGCCGAATTGGTACATGACGGCGCTACCGCTATTGCGATAGAAGTGTCATCGCACAGCTTGCAACAAAAGCGTGTTGCCAGCGTGAGTATTCACACGGCTATTTTTACCAATCTCACGCAAGATCATTTGGATTATCACGGCGATTTAACCAGTTACGGCAATGCCAAAGCGCAATTATTGAATGCCCAAGGTTTGCAAACTGCAGTTGTTAATCTTGATGACGCATGGGCCAAAAGTTTGGTTAACAAAGTGCCGGCCGGCGTCACTGCACTTACCTATTCAACCCAAACCGTTGCTGATATTTACGCTCAAAATATTGAGCTGCACGCCTTTGGTGTCAGCGCAAATATAGTTACACCGTGGGGCACTGCAAAAATCAACTCGCCGCTTTTAGGCGAATTTAATCTCAGTAATTTACTGGCAGTCATTGGCGCGGTTGCCCTGCAAGGGTTTCCTCTCGATGCAATTGTTGCGCACATACCGGAATTATTGCCAGCCCCGGGCCGCATGCAGCAAGTGGTGGTTGATCAACAGGCTCAGCAAGTTCAAGTAATTGTGGATTACGCCCACACCCCCGATGCACTGGAAAATACCTTGAATGCAATTCAGCAGCACAAGGCGGGCAACATCTGGACAGTGTTTGGCTGTGGTGGTGATCGCGATAAAACCAAGCGCCCGCAAATGGGCACCATTGCGGAGCGGTTAAGTGATTATGTGATTGTCACTAATGATAATCCTCGCTCGGAAGATCCTTCTGCTATTGCCGGTGAAATTCTGCGCGGTATGAATCGGCCTAGCGGTTGCTTGGTTATTGCCGATCGTGCACAGGCAATTGATTTTGCCGTGCAGCAAGCCAAGGCGGGCGACATAGTGTTAATCGCAGGCAAGGGGCATGAGGATTATCAAATCTTCGCCAAGCAAACCCTGCCTTTTAGCGATACCAAACAGGCGCGTATTGCATTGCAAAAACGCATTGCCAAATTTGAAAATGACGAAACGTCACAAGGGGCTACACCATGATCAAGCCTCTAACTTTAAAATGGGTTGAGGAATTTATTGCAGCGCGTAAACCTTTGCGTGCTGTCACTGCAAAATGCCATCAGGGCGATGCAGAATTTACTGCGGTCAGTATTGATTCGCGCACCTTGAATGCAGGTGAATTGTTTATCGCATTGCGCGGTGAGCATTTTGATGCGCACGATTTTATTGCCGACGCTGTTGCCAAAAAACCTTGTGCACTTGTGGTAGAACGCTTTTTGCCCGAGATTAAATTGCCGCAACTCGTAGTGAGTGATTCACTGTTGGCGCTCGGGCAAATTGCTGCACTCAACCGCAGCTTATTTGCTCGTCCAGTTATTGCCATTACCGGCAGCAGCGGAAAAACCACAGTAAAAACCTTGCTCGCCGGCATTCTTGCTGAATGTGGGCCAACCCATGCAACCAAGGGGAATTTTAATAACCATATTGGTGTGCCATTAACATTGCTGCAGCTCGAAGCGCATCATGAGTTTGCTGTAATTGAAATGGGTGCGAGCGGCCCTGGCGAAATTGAATACCTATGCTCACTTGCCGCGCCACAAATCACCATGGTCAACAATGTGATGGCCGCGCACATTCAAGGGTTTGGTTCACTGCAAGGTGTTGCGCGCGCCAAAGGTGAAATTTACGCCGCACTTCCCACGACCGGTGTCGCCGTAGTGAATATGGATGATCGCTTCGCTCCTGACTGGTTGTCCGCCTTAACTAATCGTCGCGTGCTTCGTGTGTCATTTAAAGATACCGGTGCCGATTGTTTTGCGCAGGATATTCAAACCAGCGCCAACAGTTTGGAATTTGCCATCAACCTGAATGGCCAAGCCATGCAAGTGAGCCTGAATGCGCAGGGCGAACACAATGTTCGCAATGCCTTAATGGCCGCTGCTTGTGCCTCTGCCGTGGGTGCAGATTTGCAAAAAATTAAACAAGGGCTTGCTAACTTTGCGCCAGTTGCTGGCCGCATGAGTCGTCATATCGGTATTAATGATGTGGCAATTATTGATGATAGCTACAACGCTAACCCTGGTTCAGTGCGCGCGGCTATCGATGTGCTTGCACAAAAAAAGAATAGCATTTTGGTATTAGGCGATTTGGGTGAGCTGGGGCCAGAAGCGCCGCAGTTACACACAGAGCTGGGTGAATATGCGCGCGCCAAAAAACTGAGCCATTTATTTACGGTTGGCAAACTCAGTGAAAATGCGAGCCAGGCATTTGGAGCTGGGGCGGAACACTTTGCGGACAAAACCGCTTTGGTTGCGCGCTTAAAAGCTATCGCCAATAAAAAAACCACCATTCTTATTAAAGGTTCCCGCAGCGCAGCAATGGATACCGTTGTGCGTGAACTCTGTGTTTCGGCAGGAGAAAATCACTAATGCTTTACTGGCTAGCAGAATACTTACAAGAATACCTGCGCAGTTTTGCAGTGTTTCAATATTTAACGGTGCGCGCCATTTTAGGCGTGCTCACCGCATTAGGTATTTCGTTGTTACTTGGGCCTTGGTTCATTCGTCGCTTAACAGAATTGCGTATTGGTCAATCTATTCGCAACGACGGCCCTCAATCGCACTTGAGTAAATCCGGCACACCCACCATGGGTGGCGCATTGATTTTGTCGGCAATTTTTATCAGCACCTTGCTCTGGGCCAATTTATCTAATCGCTATGTGTGGGTCGTGCTGATTGTCACCGCAATTTTTGGTGCAGTAGGCTGGGTGGATGATTACCGTAAAGTAGCCAAGCGCGATTCCCGTGGATTACCTGCACGGTGGAAATATTTTTGGCAGTCAGTGGCTGGCTTTGGCGCAGCGGTATTTCTGTATTACACCGCACAAACTCCTGCAGAGACTCAATTGTTTATTCCCTTCTTTAAAAATGTCGCGCTCGACCTGGGCATTTTTTACATAGTGTTTACCTATTTTGTGATTGTAGGAACCAGTAATGCGGTAAACCTGACCGACGGGTTGGATGGCTTGGCAATTATGCCGAGTGTAATGGTGGCGGGAGCATTAGCGGTCATTGCTTATTTGGCAGGGCATTCACAATTTTCCCAATATTTAAACATTGCTTATATCCCCGGTGCTGGTGAATTGGTTGTGTTTTGTTGTGCGCTAGTGGGGGCTGGCCTTGGTTTCCTCTGGTTCAACACTTATCCCGCACAAGTATTTATGGGTGATGTGGGCGCTTTGGCATTAGGTGCGGCGCTTGGTTTAATCGCCGTCATAGTTCGTCACGAAATTGTACTGTTTATTATGGGCGGCATTTTTGTACTCGAAACTGTCTCGGTTATTTTGCAAGTGGCTTCATTTAAATTAACCGGTCGGCGCATTTTCCGCATGGCGCCAATTCATCATCATTTTGAATTAAAAGGTTGGCCTGAGCCGCGCGTGATTGTGCGTTTTTGGATTATCACCCTGGTATTGGTATTGATTGGTTTGGCGACGTTAAAAATTCGTTAATGATTGTTTTATATAAATTTGGAGTGTGTGTCTGTGTCTCAAATGATTGCCACCAGTAAAGTAAAAGCGATTATCGGTACCGGTATTACCGGGCTATCGGTTGCGCGCTTTTTGGCGGCACAACAACAGGCGTTCGTTCTGCTCGATACGCGGTTATCGCCACCCAATTTGCAGCAAATCAAAACGGAATTCCCCCATGTCAGTATTGAGTGTGGTGAATTGAATCCACACACCTTATTGGCTTGCGACGAAATAATTATCAGTCCCGGAGTCGCGGTTGCAACGCCGGCAATTGAGCAAGCGAGAGCAGCTGGTATTCCGGTTGTTGGCGACATCGAAATTTTTGTGCGTTACGCCAAGGCGCCGATTGTGGCAATTACCGGCTCAAATGCAAAAAGCACGGTTACCACTCTGGTTGGCGAAATGGCCAAGGCGGCTGGAATTAATGTTGCTGTGGGTGGCAATCTCGGTACTCCGGCGTTGGAATTATTAAACGATAGTGTCGAGTTGTATGTGATGGAACTGTCCAGTTTCCAATTGGAAACTGTGACCAAGCTTAACGCCAAAGTCGCAACTATTTTGAATATCAGTGCTGATCATCTGGATCGTTACGAGAATATGCGCGCTTATATTCTCGCCAAGTTGCGGGTTTATTTTGGTGCGGAACATATTGTAGTTAACCGTAATGACGTGCTGACTCATCCCCCATTGGCTGCAGGCGTCAAACCTATCTACTTTGGTGGCCGTGCCGATTTTGGCAGCTTTGGGTTATTGACTCGCGATGGCGTTGAATATTTGGCTAAAAATCTCACGCCATTAATGGCCGCGAGGGAATTAAAAATTCGTGGTCGCCACAACATAGATAATGCCCTTGCTGCGCTCGCGTTGGGTGACGCCGCCGGTATTCCGCTCGATGCCATGCTTGGCACCTTAAAAACCTTTTCCGGTTTGCGTCATCGCTGCGAATTTGTCGCTGAAAAAAATGCGGTGGAGTTTTATAACGACTCTAAAGGTACCAACATCGGCGCAACCCTCGCGGCGATTTCGGGTTTGGCGCGTGACCCCCAGCAATTAATTGTGATTTTAGGTGGTGAAGGCAAGGGGCAAGACTTTACAGAATTAACCCCTGCCTTGCGTGCCATTAATAGCCGACTGGTGCTCATCGGCCGTGACGCCACTGTTATTGAACAGGCTGTAGCCGATGCGGCACCAATAATTCATGCAGGTTCAATGCAGGATGCAGTTAACAAAGCTTTTGCATTAGCGCAGCCGGGCGATGCGGTGTTGCTGTCGCCTGCCTGCGCCAGCTTTGACATGTTCAAAAATTACGAAGATCGCGGCGAGAAGTTTTGTGAGGCTGTGCAGGAGTTGTGCTCATCATGATGACCTCTGCCACTTTAACGAAATCAATGCCTTTAAGTCAGCGTATCGATTGGCCATTGCTGTGCCTTTGGTTTGCGCTTATGTCTATTGGTTTGATTATGGTGGCTTCTGCTTCTGTTTCATTTGCTGCATTAACTTATAACGATGCCTGGTTTTTTGCTAAGCGACACGCTATCTACATGGTGATGGGGGTGTGCTTGGCCGCCTTTGTTGTCTGTGTTCCGATGAGCGTGTGGCAAAAATATTCGGGCCATTTTTTGCTGCTCACTATTTTTCTGTTGGTAATAGTACTTATTCCCGGCATTGGCAAAAAAGTAAACGGAAGTCAGCGCTGGTTCAGTCTGGGTGTTATATCTATTCAGGTATCAGAAATCGCCAAATTTTGTGCGGTAGTTTTTTTCGCCAGTTTTTTTGCGCGTCGCTATCAAGAATTACATTTCGGTTGGCAGGGGTTCCTTAAACCTTTAATGGTTGTCGGCGTATTTGTTGGTTTGCTCTTGCTTGAGCCTGACTTTGGTAGCTCGGTGGTATTAAGTGCAACTGTGTTTGCGATGATGTTTATTGCGGGTGTGCGCATGCTGCACTTTTTATTGCTAATTGTGATTGGTGTCGGCGGGCTGGCGGCGGTTGCCGTCTTGTCGCCCTACCGTATGCAGCGGTTGATTACCTTTCTCGATCCATGGGCGGATCAATTTAATACTGGTTATCAGTTAACTCAATCGCTAATCGGTTTTGGACGCGGAGAATGGTTCGGCTTGGGCCTGGGTAATAGTTTGCAAAAATTATTCTTTTTGCCGGAAGCCCACACTGATTTTATTTTCGCCATTATTGCAGAAGAGTTTGGTTTGATTGGTGCAGTGTTATTACTCGGTTTATTTGCTGCCTTGATCCTGCGAATTTTTAATGTCGCCAAACAAAACCTTGCTGCCGGAAAAATGTTTGCCGCCTTGGCGACATTTGGCATCGCGATTTTGTTTTCATTCCAGGTATTCATCAACATGGGGGTCTCCTCCGGATTATTACCCACAAAAGGTTTAACTCTGCCTTTTATCAGCTATGGCGGCAGTAGCCTGTTAATTTGCTGCGTGCTTATGGCATTTGTGATGCGCGTGCAGTGGGAGTTGGCCGGTTATGTTCCTGAAGTGCCGGAGCCGGCAAAAGTGCCGCGCACTCGCCTGATGGAGGCCAGTGTATGACACAGAAAACGCTGCAGGTTTTGGTAATGGCAGGTGGCACTGGCGGGCATGTATTTCCGGCGCTGGCAGTTGCAGATGAGTTGCGTGCACGCGGTGCGCTGATTAATTGGCTGGGTACAGCGCGCGGTATAGAAACGCGTTTGGTTCCTGCGGCCAATATTCCTCTGCACTTTATTAGTGTTGAAGGTGTGCGTGGCCGTGGAGTGGCAGGTTTACTGAAAGCGCCTTTTTTAATTATTTATGCTGTGTTGCAGTCGTTGCAAATTATGCGACGCATCAAGCCGGATGTAGTTATTGGTTTTGGTGGCTTTGCATCTGGCCCCGGTGGTTTGGCGGCAGTGCTCAGCGGTATTCCTTTAGTAATCCATGAACAAAATGCGGTCGCGGGTACCACTAATCGTTTATTGGCAAAAATTGCGCGGCGCATATTGGCCGCATTTCCGGATGCATTTATCGGACGTAGCGAACCGGATGTTCAGGTAGTGGGTAATCCCGTTCGTCAACAAATTCAACAACTGGCATCGCCATCAGTTCGTTACCAGGCGCGTATTGATCAGCAATTACCTCTGCGACTTTTAGTGGTCGGTGGCAGTTTGGGCGCTAAAGCGATTAATGAATTGGTACCGGAAGCGGTCTCGCATCTACCACTCAATGTGCGCCCACAAATTTGGCATCAAACGGGAAAAATTCACGCTGAGGCAACTACTGCCCTGTATATGAAACATCAGGTTAATGCCAAGGTGGATGCCTTTATTGATGATATGGCAGCAGCCTATGCGTGGGCGGATTTGGTGATCTGTCGCGCCGGCGCGCTTACTGTTTCAGAATTAATGATGGCAGGTGTGGCCTCGATTCTGATTCCATTGCCTTCAGCAATTGATGATCACCAGACATTTAATGCCAAAAATTTAACTGACGTGGGTGCAGGTATTGCACTGGTGCAGAAAGATTTAACCGCAGCAAAACTCGCTGCATTACTGTTAACCGAATTAGCTGACCGCAATCACTTAAAGTCGATGGCGGAAAAAGCGCAGCAATTGGCTAAGCCCAATTCCGCATGCGATGTTGCTAATGTTTGTGAGGAGGTCGCCCGTGGATAATTCTGCGCAGAAGTCCATAGGTCAATTTTGTGTACCGGAAATGCGCCGTATTCGTCGTATTCATTTTGTCGGAATTGGTGGTGCCGGTATGAGTGGCATTGCCGAGGTGTTGCTCAATCAAGGATATGAAATTTCCGGTTCGGATATCAAAGCATCAAATGTTACTGAACGGTTAGCGTCCAAGGGCGCCACTATCTATATCGGTCATGCTGCGCAAAATGTTCAGGGCGCTGATGTAGTGGTGAATTCCAGTGCGGTAAATGCCCAAAACCCGGAGGTTCAAGGCGCGCGTGAACTGCGTATTCCGATTGTACGCCGTGCGGAAATGTTGGCTGAATTAATGCGTTATCGCCACGGTATTGCCGTCGCGGGTACCCACGGAAAAACTACCACCACCAGTTTGTTGGCGTCGGTGCTGGCGGCAGCAAAATTGGATCCGACGTTTATTATTGGCGGTTTGGTGAATAGCACCGGTACCAATGCGCAGCTGGGAGCCAGTCGGTATTTGGTTGCCGAAGCGGACGAGAGCGACGCATCATTTTTACACCTGCAACCAATGGTGGCGATTGTTACCAATATCGATGCCGATCATATGGAAACCTATGGCGGTGACTTTTCCAAGTTGAAAAAAACCTTTATCGAGTTTTTGCACAACTTGCCTTTTTATGGACTTGCAGTGCTGTGCGGTGATGATCCGGTTGTGCGCGACATTATTCCTGAAGTGGCGCGCCCGATTCTCACTTACGGCTTTGATGAAAATAGTGACTTCCGTGCAATAAATATTCGTCAGGACAAAATGCATTCCGAGTTTGATGTTGTTCGTCCCGGTCATGAAAAAGCATTGCATATTCGCATCAATATTCCTGGTATCCACAATGTCTTGAATGCAACTGCAGTAATTGCTGTCGCTACCGATGAAGGCATTAGCGATGAAGCTATTCAATTTGGTTTGGAAAACTTCCAAGGTGTTGGTCGACGCTTCCAGGTTTATGGCAATTTCCCTGTAGGTGAAGGCGATGCCATGTTGGTGGATGACTATGGTCATCATCCACGCGAAGTGGCTGCAGTGATTAGGGCGGTACGTGATGGCTGGCCGGATCGCCGTTTAGTAATGATTTATCAGCCGCACCGCTACACGCGCACGCGCGATCTCTATGAAGATTTTGTGGAAGTGCTGTCCACGGTTGATGCATTAATTATGTTGGAAGTGTACAGCGCAGGTGAGGACGCAATTCCTGGCGCTGATAGTCGCCACCTGTGTCGTAGTGTACGTGCACGCGGTGTAATTGAACCCATTTTTGTTGAAACAGTGGATGGTGTTCCTGCAATCGTAAAAGACATAGTGCGCGCTGGCGATATAGTAATTACTCAAGGTGCGGGTAATGTGGGTGTGCTTTCCCCTGAATTAGCAAAACGACAATTGCGTTAGAGGTTATAGAGTCATGCAAGCAGTCAAGTTGCCCATTAGTGAGGCGCTAAAAAAACAAATTGGCCGTGTTGGTGTTTTATACGGCGGCCTTTCCGCTGAGCGCGAAATCTCGCTGCAAAGCGGCGCCGCCGTTTTGGCTGCATTGGTTGAGGCAGGAATTGAGCACGTGGCTATCGATGTTGGTCACAACGTTATTGCGGATATCCAGGCTGCAAAAATTGATCGCGCATTTTTAATATTACATGGGCCGGGTGGCGAAGACGGGCGTATTCAAGCGCTGCTGGAGTTTTTAAATATTCCTTACACCGGTAGCGATGTGCAGTCCTCCGCCTTGGCGATGGATAAGTTGCGCACCAAACAACTATGGCGTGGCGTGGACATTAATGGCAAGCAAGGTTTGCCAACGCCGGAATTTGCGGTGCTTAACGAAAACTCTAATTTTGCGCAGGTGCTGGCCAGTTTGGGTGGCGATGTAATGGTGAAGCCTGCCAATGAAGGTTCAAGTATTGGAATGTCGCGCGTCAATACCGCCGCAGATTTGGAGTCCGCGTTTAATAAAGCGGCGCAATATCAGGGCAGTGTGTTGGTAGAGCGATTGATTGTCGGTGGCGAATATACCGTTGCCATTCTCGATGGTGATGCGCTACCACCGATCAAGCTGGAAACAGATCATAGCTTTTACGACTTTAATGCCAAGTATATTGCTGAGGATACTCGCTATCTTTGCCCTTGCGGTTTATCGGCAGAAAAAGAACAGGAATTAAAAGCGCTTGCGCTCAATGCATTTAAAACTGTTGGATGCCGTGGCTGGGGCCGTGTGGATGTAATGGCAGATCACCAGCAAAATTTTTATTTGTTGGAAGTGAATACCGCTCCGGGCATGACCAGCCACAGTTTGGTTCCTATGGCAGCGAAAGCAATTGGTTTGTCATTTGCGGAATTAGTGCTGACAATTTTGCGTGCAAGCGTGAAGGGCAAAGCGTAAATCTATGCGCGATTTTAAGGGTGTTGGTGAACGCATTGAGCCGCGGATTGGCCGTGGTCAACTGGAGGGCGATGCGCCTCCAGTGCGCTCCCGGCGTCCAGCAGTTGAGCGACATGAGGCACCGAGCGCGGCAGAACCAACGACGCCAGCCGCGCGAATCATCCGCGATGTGTTGTTGGACTCGCCTGAACCAACAAGTACGCAGAGTGATTTTGCGCGTAGATCAAGCGCACGAGTGGTCCAACGTGAGCAGGGCTATGCAAAAGCATCGCCCCAGGGGGGAAATAAAACGCGTCGCCCGGCTGCGCAACAGCCTAAGTGGAAATGGAATTTCTCCTGGTTGAATCGGAAATTTGCGGTGGTTGTATTTGTATTGGCCTTGGCGATTGGCTTGTATTTAGTGAGCGAACCCTTGGTTAAAGTTTTTGAGCGGCCAATTAAAAGTGTTGTGGTTGAAGGGGAATTCAATTTAATCACCAAAGCACGTGCAACCGAGTTAATTGGCGGTGAGATTGATGGAGATTTTTTGCAATTAAACCTGATGCGTCTCAAGGAGGCATTGTTAACCGATCCCTGGGTAGAAAAGGTTACGCTTAACCGACGTTGGCCCGACACTTTAGTGGTAAAAATTACCGAGCAAAAACCGATTGCGCGTTGGGGCGATGGGTTCTTGAATCAGCGCGGCGAAATTGTCCGTGTTGAAGATGCGACCAAGCTTTCTGGCCTGCCTTGGCTGCAAGGAAACGAAGCGGATGCGATTGAAATTTTGCAGCAGTATCAGGATTTATCCCAGATTTTGCGCTCGCGTGGATTGGAAGTTTTGGCATTAAAGTGTGATAACAAAAAATCCTGGCGATTAACGATAAAAAATCACGTAGAAATCGCACTTGGACGCGATCAAGTGATGGAAAAAATACGTAGATTTGTTACTGTATACGACACAAAACTAAATAGTGTATGGACGGATGTAAAAGCGATTGATCTAAGGTATAGCAACGGTGTTGCAGTGCGTTGGGTTGCTGATTCAGAGATGGCAAAAAAATATATTAAAAGTCAGTCTCAAGTTGGCGTTGCTGTTCCGGCAACAAAGGTTTTACCGCAGATTAATTGATTATGAATATCGCCAGTTGTATTGAAATTGGCTTACTACTGGCAAACGAGGTTCACTGAATGGCACATGTTAGCGACAACAAAATGATTGTAGGCCTGGACATAGGCACGTCCAAGGTTGTAGCTATCGTTGGTGCTATTACCCCCGAAGGTCAATTGGAAATTGTTGGCATAGGTTCTCATCGCTCAACCGGTTTGAAAAAAGGCGTGGTGGTAAATATTGAATCGACAGTCTTGTCTATTCAGCGCGCTATTGAAGAGGCGGAGTTGATGGCCGGCTGTCAGATCCATTCGGTGTATGCCGGTATTGCCGGGAGCCATATTCGCAGCTTGAACTCGCACGGTATTGTGGCGATTCGCGATCGCGAAGTATTTTCCCAGGATCTGGAGCGAGTCATTGATGCTGCACAGGCGGTTGCAATACCTGCAGATCAAAAAATTCTGCACATTTTGCCGCAAGAATTTCTGATCGATGATCAAGATGGTGTGAAAGAGCCGCTGGGTATGTCTGGCGTGCGCTTGGAAGCTAAAGTGCATTTGGTTACTTGCGCCGTAAATGCCGCACAAAATATTGAAAAATGCATTCGTCGCTGCGGTCTTGAAGTGGAAGACATCATTCTGGAGCAATTGGCTTCCAGTTATTCGGTATTAACTGACGATGAAAAAGAATTAGGTGTCTGTGTTGTTGATATTGGTGGCGGCACCACAGACATAGCGATTTTTAAAGAAGGCGCTATTCGCCACACGGGTGTTATCCCGATTGCGGGTGATCAAGTGACTAATGACATTGCGATGGCATTGCGCACGCCAACACCGAATGCTGAAGAGATCAAAATTAAATATGCCTGCGCATTGGCAAAACTGACCAGTCCGGATGAAACCATCAAAGTGCCAAGTGTGGGCGATCGTCAACCGCGTGATTTGTCGCGTCAGGCACTGGCAGAAGTTGTTGAGCCTCGCTACGACGAATTATTTACCTTGGTGCAAGCTGAGTTACGTCGCAGCGGCTATGAGGACTTATTAGCCGCAGGCATTGTACTGACTGGCGGCACCTCAAAAATGGAAGGTGTTATTGAGTTGGCAGAGGAGATTTTCCACATGCCGGTGCGCTTGGGTGCACCGCAGAACATTCGTGGATTATCCGACATAGTCAACAATCCAATTTATTCCACCGGTGTAGGTCTGTTGATTTACGCCATGAAGCAGCAGCACAACCTAGGGCGTTCTTCGCCTGCTGCCAAAGAGTCGCAAGGTTCACTGCTCAGCAAGATCAAGAAAATTTTCCAAAGCAATTTTTAATGAGTTGTGCATAAACCAAATTATTTTTCACAGATTGAGTCAAGGGAAACAAAGGGGTGTGGCCATGTTTGAATTAGTTGATAACTTGCATCAAAACGCGGTAATCAAAGTGATCGGTGTTGGTGGTGGCGGCGGCAACGCAGTCAAACACATGATTGCCAGCAAAATAGAAGGCGTTGAATTTATTTGTGCCAATACCGATTCGCAAGCATTGAAAGACATTGATGCGCGTACGGTACTGCAACTCGGCAATTCCATGACTAAGGGTCTGGGTGCTGGTGCAAATCCGGAAATTGGTCGTCAGGCAGCGATGGAAGATCGTGAACGTATCGCTGAAGTGCTGCGCGGTGCTGACATGGTATTTATTGCTGCCGGTATGGGTGGTGGCACTGGCACTGGTGCTGCTCCAGTGGTGGCCGAAGTTGCACGTGACTTGGGTATTCTGACTGTCGCTGTAGTGACTAAGCCTTTTCCATTCGAAGGTCGCAAGCGTATGGTGATCGCTGATGCTGGTATTAAAGAGTTGAGTGAACGTGTTGACTCCTTAATCACCATCCCCAATGAGAAATTGTTGTCGGTGTTGGGTAAATCTACCAGCTTGCTCGATGCGTTTAAGGCTGCCAATAACGTATTGCTTGGCGCTGTTCAGGGTATCGCTGACCTGATTATTCGCCCTGGTATGATCAACGTTGACTTTGCAGACGTACGTACTGTGATGTCCGAAATGGGCATGGCAATGATGGGTACGGGTCGTGCAACTGGCGAAAATCGTGCGCGTGAAGCTGCTGAGGCCGCTATTCGTAGTCCTCTGTTGGAGGATGTAAACCTGCAGGGTGCTCGTGGTATTTTGGTAAATATCACCGCTGGTATTGACCTGTCTTTGGGGGAGTACTCCGAAGTTGGCAGCATTATCGAAGAATTTGCGTCGGGTGATGCGACTGTGGTTGTGGGTACAGTAATCGATCCTGAACTCACCAACGAACTGCGCGTTACTGTGGTTGCAACCGGTTTGGGCGTCGCTGTGACAGCGCAGACCAAAGAGGTTAAACCAGCACCAACCAAGGTGGTAGATAACACCCGTCGCGCTGCTCCACCTGCCGATTATGCTGCTTTGGATCGCCCTGCACATCTGCGTGCCAACGCTCATTCATCAAATGCGGCGGCCTTGGCTGCACCATTGGGTGATAAAGAATTGGAATATTTGGATATTCCTGCATTCTTACGTCGGCAGGCAGATTAATTAACGCTTTTACTATAAGGGGTATTGCCAGCTTTAACTGGTTGATAATTCCTTGGGTTGGTAGCATATGTAGCGTTAACAAAAGGTGCATTACTGCTTTTGGTGTCACCTTAACGCAAATTGGAAACTGACCTGGTAGGGGTTCGACCGATGATCAAACAGCGAACGCTTAAAAATTCGATCCGCACAACCGGTGTTGGGCTGCACACAGGCGACAAGATTCACCTGACGTTGCTACCCGCACCTGTTGATAACGGTATTGTATTTCGTCGGGTGGATCTGAATCCGCCTGTCGAGATTAAAGCGACAGCCAAAAACGTTGGAGAGACAACACTTTCTACTTGCCTTATCAAAGAGGATGTCAGGGTTTCTACTGTGGAACACTTGATGTCAGCGATGGCGGGCATGGGAATTGATAACGCGATTGTCGAATTAACGGGGCCCGAAATTCCTATCATGGACGGCAGCGCCGGTCCCTTTGTGTTCCTGATTCAATCTGCCGGCGTCCAGGAACAGAATGCCCCGAAAAAATTCGTGCGTATAAAGAAAGAGTTGACGCTGAGGGATGGCGACAAGTTTGCCACATTTATGCCTTTCGATGGCTTCAAAGTGTCCTTTTCCATCGAGTTTGATCATCCAGTCTTCAAAGATCGCAGGCCGCAAACGGAATTGGACTTTTCCAGCTCAAGTTTTGTGCAGGATATAAGCCGGGCGCGTACTTTCGGTTTTATGCATGAAATCGAATATTTACGATCTAAAGGTCTGGCGCGTGGCGGTAGTATGGATAACGCGATTGTTGTTGATCAGTACCGTATCCTCAATGAAGAGGGGTTGCGATTTGAAGATGAGTTTGTAAAACATAAAGTCCTGGATGCGATTGGCGATTTGTACATGCTGGGTAACAGCTTGATTTGTGAATACAAGGCGCATAAGTCAGGTCATTCACTCAATAATCGTGCATTGCGGCTGCTCTTGGATAATCCAGATGCGTGGGAAATTGTGACCTTCGATGAGAATCAGGTGGTCCCAATCACTTATATAGAGCCGATTGTTGCTGCCTAGGTATTTTTTACGTCATGTTCAAAATGTGAACATGGCCTAATTTTATGCTTGTTAAATCCTTCCTTTCTGTGCGATATTCCTGTTGCGCGTTGTTTTACGCGCACTGCAGGGAGTCTCCGCACCTTTTAATCTCCTCCGTGATTTAAGTGCAGTCCTTTGTTTTGTAAGGATATTTTTATCCAAACAAAACTATGTTAAGCAGGATGCATTGGGTGGCTAAATATTTAGATAGTCACCACTTCAGGTCATACAAAACTTTTAAGAGTCTGGTGGCTCTGAACGCTGCCTAGTGTTTATTATTAATAAAAATTGATTTGCAGATGAAGATTATTATCGTCAATAAAAACCACGCGCAAGCTCGCAGCTTCACCCTCGGTGGGTGGACTCGCGCGTTTTTGTCTGTGTGTTTATTGGGGATTCCTACTTTTGTAGGCGCCTGGGGCTATAGTTGGTTGGTGTCGGGCGATAACGAGGGCTTTTTTACCGCGGACTCTAAAGCCTGGACGGATATCTTATCGGCGCATGAAAGTGAAATCGAACAAGAACGTGCTGCATCTGAGGCGCAAATCGCCGCCTTAACAAGCAAGATGGCTGAGCTGCAAGCCCGCCTGATGCGTTTGGATGCTCTGGGTGAAAAGCTTACTTCTGCCGCTAATCTTGAGCAGGGTGAATTCGATTTTAGTCAAATTCCCGCTGTAGGCGGCCCCTCTAAAGTAACTCCTAATCAGCTTTA
The DNA here is from genome assembly GCF_008806955.1 of Cellvibrio sp. KY-YJ-3. Lineage (NCBI taxonomy): Bacteria > Pseudomonadati > Pseudomonadota > Gammaproteobacteria > Cellvibrionales > Cellvibrionaceae > Cellvibrio > Cellvibrio sp. KY-YJ-3. The sequence continues at coordinate 1,833,137 of NZ_CP031727.1, forward strand.
TCAAACCCCTGATTTCTTTGCGGCGATAGATCAATTATCTAGCCAGGTTGATAGTCGTGAGCAGCAGCTCAATACCATTGAATCCTTGCTGGCGAATCGTAGCTTACTGGAAGAGACCCTGTTATCGGGAGCTCCTGTCGCCAATGCATGGATGACCTCTCGCTTTGGTTATCGCAAAGATCCATTTACCGGGAAAACTGAGTTTCATTCAGGTCTCGATTTTGCCGCGCCCACAGGCAGTAAAGTTAGCAGTGTTGCCGCAGGTATTGTCAATTGGGCTGGTCGCCATCCCGAATATGGCAATATGGTAGAGGTTAAGCATGGTGATGGTTTAGTTACTCGTTATGCTCATAACAAATCCAATCTGGTGAAAGCCGGTGATGTAGTTAAAAAAGGGCAGATTATTGCTCTCTCAGGTTCCACGGGTCGATCAACCGCGCCTCATGTCCATTTTGAGGTGTACAAAAACGGACGTGTTGTTGATCCTGCTTCTTATATTCGTCATACCACTCGTTAGTTATTTCCCTCTAGTCGATAGCTGATTCGCTCTTGCTTTAGTCGACGCCTTCCTATTTACTTGCCAGCATTTTCGGGTGTGTCCCGAGCTATTAATAGCGCTAATGTGCTGCGCATTTTTTATTCAGTTTTTCGTTTTATTACGGTATTTATCATGATCGGTAAGTTAATAAAGGCAGTTTTTGGTTCAAAAAATGAGCGCGAATTGAAGCGCATGAATAAAACTGTGGCGCGTATTAATGCCTTTGAACCTGAAATGCAAAAGCTCAGCGATGAGCAATTAAAGGCAAAAACCATTGAGTTTCGTGAGCGTTACAGCAAGGGCGAAACTCTGGATGATTTGTTGCCAGAAGCGTTTGCCACTGTGCGCGAAGCGAGTAAACGTGCATTGGGCATGCGCCATTTCGATGTGCAAATGATTGGTGGCATGACTCTGCACGAAGGACGCATTGCGGAGATGCGTACCGGCGAAGGTAAAACCCTAGTGTCAACACTCCCAAGTTACTTGCATGCATTGGCGGGTAAAGGTGTTCATATTGTTACAGTGAATGATTATCTGGCAAGCCGTGACGCAAACTGGATGATGCCTTTATATGAGTTTCTCGGCATGACCGTTGGTGTTATCCAATCCATGCAGCCTGCGGCAGTTAAACGTGCTGCTTATGCTGCAGACGTTACCTACGGTACTAATAATGAATATGGTTTTGATTATTTACGCGACAATATGGCGCTTAGTAAGCGCGATAAAGTTCAGCGCCCATTAAATTTTGCAGTAATCGACGAAGTTGACTCGATTCTTATCGATGAGGCGCGTACACCACTCATTATTTCTGGCGCTGCAGAAAATAGTTCAGAACTTTACAAGCGCATGAATCAATTGGTAATGAAACTCAAGCGCCAAATTGATAACGGTGAAGACGGTGAGCGTCGTGTTATCTCTGAGCCAGGCGATTTTACGGTTGATGAGAAATCGCGTCAGGTTGAACTGACGGAAGACGGTCACCAGCGCGTAGAGGATTTGTTGATCCAAGCTGGTTTGTTGCAGCCAGATCAAAATCTTTATGCAGCCAATAATTTAGCATTGTTACATCATGTGAATTCGGCGTTGCGCGCCCATGCATTATTTCATTTGGATGTTGAATACATCGTACAGGAAGGTCAGGTTGTCTTAATCGATGAACACACTGGCCGCACTATGCCTGGTCGTCGGTTATCTGAAGGCTTGCATCAGGCAATTGAAGCCAAAGAAGGTGTTGCGATTCAAAGCGAGAGCCAAACCTTGGCATCCACTACCTTCCAAAATTATTTCCGTTTATATCCAACCCTTTCTGGTATGACCGGAACTGCCGATACCGAGGCTTATGAATTTCGTGAAATTTATGGTTTGGATGTAGTCGTTATTCCTACCAATCGTGCAGTGCAGCGTTTGGATATGAATGACAAAGTTTTCTTATCGCTGGAAGAAAAATATCTGGCAATCGTGGAGGATATTAAAGCGTTTCAATCGAAAAATGCGCCCATTTTGGTGGGAACTGCATCTATTGAAACCTCCGAAGAAATGTCGCGCCGTTTGACCAAAGCAGGTATTAAACATCAAGTGCTCAATGCCAAGTTTCACGCACAGGAAGCTGAAATTATTGCGCAAGCTGGGCGTCCGGGTGCTGTCACTATTGCAACTAACATGGCTGGCCGCGGTACAGATATTGTGTTGGGCGGTCGCTGGGAATCTGACATCGCCAAGCTGGAGAATCCTGGTCAAGAAGAAATCGATGCTATAAAAGCCGATTGGAAGCAGCGCCATGAAACAGTGTTGGCTGCCGGTGGTTTGCATATTATTGGAACTGAGCGCCACGAATCGCGCCGTATCGATAATCAGTTGCGTGGACGTGCCGGTCGTCAGGGTGACCCAGGTTTGACGCGCTTTTATTTATCGCTTGAAGATAATTTGATGCGTATTTTTGCCTCCGAGCGTGTGCGTAACTTTATGCAGGCGCTGGGCATGGAAAAAGGCGAAGCTATTGAGCATCGCATGGTTAACAATGCGATTGAAAAAGCCCAGCGTAAAGTTGAAGGCCGCAACTTTGATATTCGTAAACAGCTGCTGGAATTTGATGATGTAGCAAATGACCAGCGGCAGATAATTTATCATCAGCGCAACGAATTATTAGATGCAGAATCTATTCGCGAAACCATTACGGCGATTCGTGAAGAAGTTGTTGAAGATGTGATTAACGGTTTTATTACGCCTCAATCCATTGAGGACCAGTGGGATGTTGCTGGTTTGGAAAAACAAATTGAAATGGACTTTGGTTTGCATCTCACGATTGCCAAATGGTTAGAAGAGGATACGCGCTTACATGAAGAAACTTTGCGCAAGAAAATTCTCGCCGAAATTCAGGGAGCCTATGATGCCAAGTGCGAGCGCGTTGGCGACATTATGCTGGAAATTGAAAAACAGGTAATGTTGCAGGTGTTGGACAATGCTTGGAAGGATCACTTGGCAACTATGGATCACCTCCGCCAGGGAATTAATTTGCGCTCCTATGCACAAAAAAATCCGAAGCAAGAATATAAACGCGAATCCTTTGAGTTATTCCAAAGTTTGCTGATGACAGTGAAGCGTGAAACTATTTACTTGATGGCACGTGTTGAACCGATCTCTCGCGAACAAATGGAAGAGATGGAAAATCAGCGTCGCGAAGAGTTAGCTCGTCAAAAAATGCAGCTTCGTCACGATGAACTTTCGGCATTGGCTGAACCCGAGCCTCAGCCAACAGCTGTACCGCGCACGCCCTCTCCCGTAGTGCGGGAAGGCCGTAAAGTAGGTCGCAATGATCCTTGTCCATGTGGGTCAGGCAAGAAATTCAAAAGCTGTCATGGTGCCCTTGAGTAAAATCCTTGGGTGTGATGCTCTGTTACATGAATATTTTTTTTGAGTAAAAACAATTTTTTGTCGAGTGAAAGTTATGGCTGTTGGTGATTATCCGTTTCCTCAAATGCACCCTGTTCAAGGTGTAAAACTAACTGCAGTGAGTGCCGGCATTAAAAAAGTTGGGCGTCGCGATGTTGTGCTATTGGAGTTGGCAGAGGGCAGTAGTGTTGCGGGGGTCTTCACTAAAAATGCTTTTTGCGCGGCCCCTGTCACTGTCTGTAAGGAGCACTTAGCCAAAGCACCTATTCGGTTTTTGGTTATCAACTCTGGCAATGCAAATGCTTGTACTGGTGAACAAGGTTTAATGGACGCGAAAGCAACTTGCGCTGCCATTGCAGAATTAACGGGTGTTACTCCAGAGCAAGTACTGCCATTTTCTACCGGTGTAATCGGCGAACCTTTACCTGTCCAAAAAATTACAGCGGTAATTCCTGAAGCGCTACAAAAAGTAAATATCAACGGTTGGGATGATGCCGGTGCAGGCATTATGACTACCGATACCCGGCCGAAAGGATTTAGTCAGCAGTTTGAATATCAAGGTAAAACAATTACCGTGAATGGTATTTCCAAAGGTGCTGGCATGATCAAACCCAACATGGCAACCATGCTGGGTTACATCGCGACTGATGCAAAAATTGCACAACCACTATTGCAGACACTTGCACGTGAAGCTGCCGATAAATCATTCAATCGCATTACTATCGATGGCGATACTTCCACTAACGATTCTTGCATTTTAATCGCAACCGGCCAGGTGGATGTCCCGGAAGTGACCGAAGCAACGGGTGAGCTCTATGAAAAGCTGCACGACTTTATTCTGGCCGCGCACATTCATCTCGCTAAAAGTATTGTGAGTGATGGTGAGGGCGCCACCAAGTTTGTCACTGTTGCCGTGAGTGGTGGTGCAAATCGCGATGAGTGCCTGGACGTTGCTTACGCGGTTGCTCACTCACCACTGATTAAAACTGCATTGTTTGCCTCGGATCCCAACTGGGGGCGTATTGTGGCGGCTATTGGTTATGCCGGTGTGCCGGATTTGGATGCAACAAAAGTTCGTGTCCATTTGAATGATACGCTGATTGTTGAGCATGGTGGTCGTGCTAAAAGTTATACAGAGGCGCAAGGGCAGGCAGTGATGAGCCAAGCTGAGATTGCTATTAACATTAATCTGGGGCGTGGTGAAGTTGCAGAAACTGTCTGGACTACTGACTTGTCTTACGAGTATGTGCGCATTAATGCTGATTATCGCTCGTAATGGCGGTTCTAATTCTTGGCTCAACGAATTGTAAATATTGATGGTTAGTAAATTGGTACATGTTGCCGTCGGTGTTATCTGCGATGGTAAGGGTAAGATTCTTATCGCCAAGCGCCCTGATAGTGCGCATCAAGGCGGGCTCTGGGAGTTTCCCGGCGGTAAGGTTGATGCTGGCGAAACTATAGAGCAAGCGCTGGTGCGCGAGTTGCTCGAAGAATTAAATATTGGTGTGCTTGCCAGCGAACCACTGATCCAAATTCGGCATCATTACCCTGACAAGTCTGTACTTTTGGATGTGCATCGCATTACTCGTTTTTCTGGCGTTGCTCGTGGTAACGAGGGACAGCGAATTGAATGGGTGGATGTTAAGCAACTGAATCAGTTTGAGTTTCCCGCTGCAAATCGCCCCATTATTTCTGCAATCAATCTGCCCTCGACCTACGCGATTACTGGCCCTCTTATCGATGAGCATGGTTTTATTGAGAGAGTGACGGAAGTTCTGGAGACTGGGGTTGGTGTTTTACAGCTACGCATTCCCGGTTTTTCTCTCACTCACCACCAAGATGTATTGAGTGTTGTTGCCGACTTGGCCGCCTTATACAAAGTACAGCTGCAAATAAATGTACCTGTTGATATTTTTAAGCAAATGCAGGATTTGTTTCCGCATATAAAAGCAGGCCTGCATTTAAATCGTCATGAGGCTGCTCAGCTAACCAAGCGCCCGATAGAGGATAACCTATTAATGGGTGTGTCTTGTCATAACGCGCAGGAAATTGAACAGGCTCAAACTATCGGTGCAGATTATTTACTGGTATCGCCTGTAAAAAACACTGCATCCCACCCAGATGTAACGCCACTAGGTTGGGCGCAGTTTTCACGATTGGTAGAGTTGGCAAATGTGCCGGTTTATGCACTGGGTGGTGTTTCTGATAAAGATATTCGTGAAGCTCGCGCTAATGGCGCACAGGGAATAGCGAGTATTAGTGCCTGGTGGTGAGTAGTTAAAATTCACCTTAGTGTTGTGATTCATCTTCTGAATTAATATCCAGATTGTCTCCTGCAATCCGATGGCTTTCACTGGCCCATTCCCCCAAATCAATCAGGCGGCAGCGATCGCTGCAGAAAGGGCGGTGGGGGAATTCATCATTCCAAAGCACTGTTTTTTTACAGGTAGGGCAGGTCAGTTTCAAACTGCTCAAGTCAGTTTTTTGATCGATAGTCGACATAAATACAATTACTGCGCTGAAGTGGTTTCGAGTTGAGCGAGCTCTGAATACAGCTCGTGTAGTTTATCCACTTGCTGATTAAGTTCATCAATGCTCCCATGATTCTGAATAATATCATGCGCGCGCGCGCAGCGTTCCTGACGGCTTAATTGCGTCTCCATAATCGCTTCTATTTTTTGCGCATCGCTGTTATCGCGCAAGCTGGCTCGCTCTATTTGTACCATCTCACTGACATCAACAACCAATATGCGATCCACCATTTCATATTGTTTGGTTTCAAGTAAGAGCGGTGATTCAAGTATGGTGTAAAGGCTGGTTGATGCATTTAACTGGCGACGGATTTCGGCATTTATTAGTGGATGTAACAAGGTTTCGAGCCATTGCTTTTCGGTGGGAGTTTTAAAAATAATATCGCGTAGTTTGCGTCGATTTAAGTTGCCGTCGGTTTCTATAGCCTGATTGCCAAAATGCTGGGCAATTGATTGCAGCGCAGGGCTCCCAGGCACTACTACTTCGCGAGCAACGATATCTGCATTAACAACAGTGATCCGGTGCATTGCAAAGCGTTTACTTGCTTGCGATTTGCCGCTGCCAATACCGCCAGTAAGCCCAACAATCATTTTACTGAGTCCCTTGATACCGTTTCTTAGTTAGTGACAAATAACTTCAAATAAGTTTGATTGATGGTGTCTCCCCATATGAATGCAATCCAGCCTGCAATAGCAAGGTAGGGGCCAAAGGGAATTGGAATATTTTTATCGCGTCCACGCATTATTATCATCGCGATGCCAATTACTGCACCTACCAACGATGACAGTAAAATAATTTGCGGCAGCAGTTGCCAGCCCATCCACGCGCCCAGTGCAGCCAGCAATTTGAAATCCCCGAAGCCCATTCCTTCTTTTCCGGTCACCAGCTTGAAGGTCTGGTATACCAGCCACAGAGACATATAACCTGCAATTGCCCCCCACAATGCGCTGGGTAAATCGGTAAATACACCAAAGCTATTAACGATCAAACCCAGCCACAGCAAAGGCAGGGTTATATCGTCGGGCAACAAATAGGTATCTATGTCAATCATGGTCAATGCGATGAGTGACCAAGTGAGTATTAGCGCGGCTAGCCCGTTCCAGTTAATTCCAAAATAGCCGATCGCAATTATCGAGAGCACACCGGTAATAACTTCAATAATTGGGTAGCGAATAGAAATTGCCGTTTTGCAGCTGGAACACTTACCGCCAAGGCATACATAACTAATAACAGGAATATTTTCCCATGCGCGAATTTTATGCCCGCAGCCAGGGCAGCGCGATGCAGGAACCATTAAATTGAAGGGGTCCTGCTTTTCGTCTTGTGAAGGAAGTGCAGCTATATTGCTATCACTGGCGAGAAAATCTTTACATTGGTTTTGCCAGTCGCGCTCCATCATTTTTGGTAGGCGATAAATAACAACATTTAGAAAACTGCCAACTAGTAAACCTAGGACTAAGGCACAAGCCATACCCAAAATCGGGTAGGCTTGCAGAGCAGAAAAAAGAGTCACGTTTATACAACCGCACCGAGTTGGAAGATTGGAAGGTACATGGCAATTAGCAGGCCGCCGACTAAGACACCGAGTACCGACATAATTATCGGCTCTAATAAGGAGGTCAGTGTATCAACCATATTATCTACAGCCTCTTCGTAATAAACAGCTACTTTATCCAGCATCGCATCCAGTGCGCCAGATTCTTCACCGATAGCAGCCATTTGTATCAGAAGTGTAGGGAAGATGGTTCTCGCTTTAAGCGCAGTATTTAGCTGTATCCCAGTGGATACGTCTTCACGTACTTTTATTATCGCATCGGAATAGATTTTATTGCCTGCAGCTCCTGCAACAGATGTCAGTGCATCAATAAGTGGGACGCCTGCCGCAAAGGTTGTGGCGAGTGTACGTGCAAAGCGTGCCATAACAGATAAATAAAGAATCTTGCCTATGATTGGTAATTTAAGTAAGTATTTATCAATTGCATAAGCGACCGCCGGTGAGCGACGAGCAGCCTCCTTAAATAGGAAGACAAAACCAATGAGTCCTACAAGAATAATCAGCCAATAGGCTTGAGCAAGTTCCGATAAATATAAAACAAACAAAGTAAATGCCGGAAGATCAGCACCAAAACCACTGAAGGTTTGCGCAAACTGCGGCACAACTTTTACTAGAAGAATACCTGTTACGACTATAGCCACTATAACTACAGCTATTGGGTAGGTAAGTGCTTTTTTAATTTTGGCTTTTAATGCCTCAGTTTTTTCTTTATAAGTCGCGATTCGGTCTAGCATGGTTTCAAGTGCGCCCGATTGCTCACCTGCATCAACAAGGTTACAGAATAGCTCATCGAAATATTTGGGGTGTTCTCTTAGCGAGTTAGCGAAACCGCCGCCAGCTGCCACACTGTCTCTAATTTGAAGTACCAGTTTTTTTAAGTTCGGGTTTTCCAATCCATCTGCGACTATATCAAAGGCCTGAACTAGTGGTACGCCTGCTTTCATCATAGTCGCCATTTGACGCGAAAAAACGGCTATATCGCCCGGTTTAATCGCTTTGCCGCTTGAGCCGAACAATGGTTTGGACTTTTTAGTTACTGACTTTGCAGTAATTCCTTGTTTGGCTAACAGCGCCCTTACGATAGTCGGGCTACCGCCATTGATTTCACCTTGAATCTTATTGCCTTTTTTATCAGTACCTTTATAGGAATAGGTGTTGGTAGTTGCGATAGGCTTTGATTTGGTTGCCGCTTTTGTTTTGCTTGCAGCGCTATTTGGCTTTGATGTGGTTGTTAATGCCATGGATTAATCCTTGGTGACTCGGTTGGCCTCTTCGAGGCTGGTTAGTCCCATTGCGACTTTGCGCAATGCAGATACCCGTAAATTATTAAAACCCGCTTCTTTGGCAGCGCGTGCGATTTGCAATGAATTGCCGCCCTCCATTATAAGGTTGGCAATTGTTGGGGTGATGCGAACCACTTCATATACCCCCACGCGCCCTTTATAACCGTTATTGCACTTCTCGCAACCTCCCGGATGGAACAATTGAAATTCCGCTCGTGGAATCCCAATTTCATCAAAACCTTCCTGAGTGAGTATGTCGGCAGGAATATCGGTTGCTGGTTTTTTACAGGCACTGCACAGTCTGCGCGCCAACCGCTGGGCAATAATCAAGCTCACACTGGTTGCAACGTTAAATGCGGGTACTCCCATATTCAGCAAGCGCGTCAAGGTTTCCGGCGCTGAGTTGGTGTGCAGAGTAGATAGGACCAAGTGACCTGTTTGTGATGCTTTAATTGCAATTTCGGCGGTTTCAAGGTCGCGAATTTCCCCCACCATAATTACATCTGGATCCTGACGCAAGAAGGAGCGTAGGGCCTCCGCAAACGTAAGCCCAACACGTGAGTTCATTTGAACCTGATTAATGCCTTCAAGGTTAATTTCCACCGGGTCTTCCGCAGTGGAAATATTCACTTCGCTGGTATTCAAAATATTCAAACCGGTATAAAGCGATACCGTTTTACCGCTACCGGTGGGGCCTGTTACCAGAATCATGCCCTGCGATTGCGCTAGCGCATCCATATAGAGCTTTTTCTGCTCGTCTTCATAACCTAATGCATCAATCCCCAATTTTGCGGAGCTGGGATCGAGAATACGCAATACAATTTTCTCGCCGAACAAGGTGGGCAGGGTGTTTACTCGGAAATCGATAGCGCGGGTTTTGGATACTTTTAATTTTATGCGGCCATCTTGCGGCAAGCGACGCTCTGAAATATCCATTTGTGACATGACTTTCAAGCGCGCCGCCATACGAAACGCAAGGTTTACGGGCGGGCGGGATACCTCATGTAAAACACCATCGGTACGGAAACGAATGCGGTAACTTTTTTCATAGGGTTCAAAGTGAATATCAGATGAGCCACCCTTAATAGCATCCAATAAAACTTTGTTAATGTATTTAACGATCGGTGCTTCATCGGCTTCGTTGGCTTCATCCGGTGAACCTGCGTCGCTAACAGCTTGGACATCAAGCTCATTCATATCGTCATCAAGGCCGCCCAATGCATCGCCTAGTGACTCTTCTTGAGCATTGAGGTACTTGTCGATAGCAACTTGAAGTTTGTCTGCTTCAACAAGTACCGCTTCGGTATTTATCCCCGTATTAAATTTAATTTCATCCAGTGCATGTAAATCAGTGGGATCAGTAACTGCCAGAAACAGGCGGTTTCCACGACGAGCAATTGGTAAGGTATGGTGTTTTCGAATCAGTTTATCGTCTACTAACTTTTGCGGAATTAGATCCTTATTAAGCGCATTTAAATCGAAAACCGGGGAACCGAATTCTTCAGAGGCGACTAATGCCAAGGTTCGTGCATCTAGAATTCCATTTGCAACCAAATGCTGAACGAAAGGCATTTTGTCCTTTTTTGCCTGAGCGACAGCCTTGGTTGCTAGCTCTATCTCCAAAATATTGTCAGCGACCAGCCGGCGTGCTAATCCATTTAATGATGCGGGAGTTGGGTTATTCATGAGCTGTGCCGATAGGTTAAGTTTACTGTCCATAAAACAATTATTTGTATCAATAGTACAGTAACTTTAGCAGCTAATAACCTGCCAGACCTAAAGTTGTTGTTTAAATCGGCTGGTAATTCTTGCTGATTGACAAAAAACGTCAGCTAATCGCAATTATTGTCTAGTGGGTTTGAGTGTAGTGTTGGCTAAGAGCCAAGAATTGAGTGAGACCTGTCACGTTTTCGTTTGATTTTGTTAAGGTTTACTTTGGGCTCCGTAGTTGGCATCGACTTTGCTCTGGGTATTACTGTGTGTTTCTAAACTATTTAACAACTGGAGTTTTAAAATGAAAAAATCAGTACAGAAAGGTTTTACCCTTATCGAATTGATGATCGTGGTAGCGATCATTGGTATTTTGGCTGCGGTTGCTCTGCCGCAATACCAAACTTATGTTGCCAAGTCGCAAGTTTCTCGTGTGATGACTGAAATCGGTGCATTGAAAACTATCGTTGAGACTTGTTTGTTGGAAGGTAGGACGAACCCAGTTGCTGCTGACACTGCAGCTCCTGACTCCGATGATTGCGTTATAGGATTTACCGGTAGTACTTTGCTTGGGCAAGAGGGCGGGACTCTTATTGGTGAAGACACCGCGAACAAAAAAGGTGGCGTAACGGTATCTATTGCTGCTGATGCGTCAAGTTTAGCGGGTAGCTTTGGTAACAGCGCTGCTGCTGCTTTAGCTGGTGAGTCGCCAAAAAGTTTAACTTGGTCTCGTGATGATGCTGGCTCATGGACTTGTACCTCCGATGTTGATGCTAAATATGCTCCCAATGGTTGTGGTGCGGCGGCAGCTGCTGCTGAATAATCCATCGAAATATTCAAGAGAGCCACCTTCGGGTGGCTTTTTTATTTATGAAATCAAAACTCATAAAATATTTTTTTACTGCGATCGCTATTGGAGGGAGTTTCTGGTTTTATTTTCAAATAGATACCTATCCTTACAAAGTGGCGCGCTGGTTTCAGTCGTTAGAAGCTGGTGTGGTGTCGGTAACTACAAAGCATTGTTCTCCTGCAAGCTCTTGGTTAAATTTATTTGTTGAACATGCGGTGCGCTATCAAGGCGCTTATTCCGCTCAAGTCACTTTTATTGAGCCGCAAGAGCATCTGCAAACTTGTGAAATTGGCTATAAAGATAAATTTTTTGGTGTCCCTGTAAATGCAGTTCATCGCTATCGTTATGCCAGTACCAGTAAGCTGGTAACCACAGCAGCTATTTTTAATTTGGTGGGGCAGGGGAGGCTTAGTGTTGATGATACGTTGGTAAGCTTTTTTCCTGAATTAAGCCAATTTAAAGACGAGCGTATTCGTCACGTTACTGTAGCTCATTTGTTGAATCACAAGGCCGGATTTAATCGATTGACGCTAAACGGGGATCCTATGTTTTTGCGGCGTAACAAACCCTGGTGCCCGCATAACATTGGAGAATTGCAATCACTAAAGTTGGCCTTTAGTCCTGGCGAAAAACAGGTGTACTCTAATTTGGGTTATTGTTTGTTGGGTGAAATTGTTCATCGTGTTTCTGGTGAAAACTTTCGCACTTATGTAGAGCGTGAATTTTCATTAAGCAAGCGTAACATCAAGTTTGTAAATGATTACTATTATGACGATGAGGTTAGATACGACTTTCGTTATGAGGAGTGGTACAACAATTCCTACTTAAAGTTGTTTGATTTTGATGCTATTTCTTCGTCTGCTGGATTGTCTGGCTCAGCAGCTAATTTGGCTTATTTGTTATGGGAAATTCACCACGCACAAGCCGTTTCGCCTTTTTTGTTGCCCCCCCCTATTTTTGATTGCAACTTGCAAAAAGTTAGGGGTTGTTTGGTTGGTGGTGTCTTTCATTATCAGCCAGAAAAATATGGTATTGCCTTTCATTATCATGAGGGGTATTTGCCGGGATCTGCATCCATTGCTGTTATTGATAGTTTTGGTGGTGTCACTGTGTTGGTAAAAAGCGGGGCTAATCCATACCAAAAAAATCCTGAAAACGAGTGGGTGAGGTGGATATACAAACGGCTCAGTTTGTATTACACCTTGCAAGGCAGGTTGCCCATATTAGAGTCGTTAAAATAACCGAAAGTAATCATGAGTGTTGTTATGAAATTCAGGCTTTTATGCTTTGGCTCCCATTTGCTGATATCTCTTGTCATTGCTCTTTTTGTTGTATGTTTGGTGTTTTGGCTTTGGTATCCGTCGCCGCTGGACAAAGCCTTAGGCGTGGCAAATGTATTTTTATTGCTCTTGTGTATCGATGTGATCGTTGGTCCCTTGTTGACTTTAATAGTCGCGAAACAATGGAAAAAAACGTTAAAAATAGATTTATTAACCATTGGTGTTATTCAGTTAGCAGCGCTTATTTATGGGTTGTATATAGTTGCTCAGGGACGTCCTGTATGGATTATATATGATTCTGCTCGATTTGAAGTGGTTCAGGCTTATGAGGCTGTTATAGATCCTGCAAGTGCATCGTCCGATGCATTTCGTTTGGGGTTTTTGGGGCCGATATGGGGGGGCGTGTCAGATGTGGTGCCTGATTTTGTTGGCAAAGATGATACTTATTATCAGGCAGAATATTTGAAGACTTACGACGAGACGATTGCGGCTAAGGTTGGTGCTAATGCGCTTTCGCTGGAGATTCTCAAACGTTTTAATGATCCTACAGTCTTGGAACCAATATTGAGCCTCTATCCAGATGCTGACGCTTATGTTCCTTTGGTCGCTAAGCAAAAAGCATTATCTGTATTGATAAATAAAAATTCAGGACATTCTATTGCCATTGTTGAGTTGTCTCCTTGGTAGTTTTGTGACAAAAAATGACAGTAAGTGACTGATATTTTTAGGTGAAGTTAAGTATTACAATGCCTGATTTATTTCTTTCGCACACGGGCTTTAGCTTTTGTATTTGATTTTGTTTGGCTTGAAATTTGCTGTTATGGATATGGAAATATTTAATAGTCAGGACTCTGTATGAAACAGTCTTTATCTTCCGGCTTCACTTTAATTGAATTAATGATCGTGGTTGCCATCATAGGGATTTTGGCTGCCATTGCTATACCCTCCTATCAAAACCATATTGCTAAATCCCAGGCATCTAGAATAATGGTTGAGGCTGGTGGTTTGAGGTCTCTGATTGAGTCATGCGTGAATGAAGGAAAAATGACAGTCGGCTCGGGTGCTAATGAATGCGATCCCGGAGCTGTTGGATCTACTTTGATTGATGGTGCTTCACAGACGGGAGTTGTATTACCTGTTGGACAAGGGGTTCCCCAAGTTACATTTGGTGCGGGCGGGGTTGTTACCATTGAAGCAACATTCGGAAATAGCGCTACAACCTTTTTTACCTCAGAGACTTTAAGTTGGACACGCACGGCAGACGGTGATTGGAACTGTTCTACCTCTATAGATGTGTCTTTTCGTCCAAAGGGTTGTGATCTGTAATCAAGCTATCCTCATCGACAAATCCACCGCCTCGCAATGTTTTGTTAGTCCACCAATCGAAATAAAATCCACTCCGGTTTCGGCAGTGGGCACCAAGGTTTGTTCGTTGATGTTGCCCGATGCTTCCAGTTTCGCTCTTCCTGTATTAATGGCCACGGCTTTTTTCATGTCTTCGATGCTGAAGTTGTCGAGCATGATGATATCTGCACCTGCTGCCAGTGCTTGATCCAATTCTGCAAAGGTTTCTACTTCTACCTCAACCGGTTTACCTGGTGCAATTTGATGTGCGTTGGCAATCGCCTTTGCTATGCCGCCACAGGCAGCAATATGGTTTTCTTTGATAAGGAAGGCATCGTAAAGACCGATGCGGTGATTGTGGCAACCACCGCAGGCGACAGCGTACTTCTGGGCGGTGCGCAAACCGGGAATGGTTTTGCGGGTATCGAGCAATTTAACTTGGGTGTGTGCCACTTGTTGGGCGTAATGGTGGCTAATGGTCGCTGTGCCTGAGAGTGTTTGTACAAAATTCAGTGCAGTGCGTTCACCGGTTAACAGGCTGCGGGCGCTCCCGTGTAGGGTAAAAAGTGTGCTGTTGGCTGGCGCGGCTTGTCCGTCGTCTACATACCACTCAATAGTGACCTGTGGGTCGAGCTGTTTGAAAACCTCGGTCACCCAAGCCCTGCCGCAAAAAATACAGTCTTCTCTGGTTATTACCCGGGCATTAGCTTGTTGTTCAGTGGGTATTAGTTGGGCAGTAATGTCGCCGCTGCCAATGTCCTCTGCTAAGGCAAAAGTGACCGCTTGAGTAATGTCGGAGGTCAGAGTGTGCAGATTTATCTTGTGATTGATTATCATAGTGGTTGTCGAATTAATGTGCATAAATGAGGCAATAAGCGACCAGTTTGGCGTCTTTCTCTTCGTCTAATTCCAAAAGGAACTTTAAAAGGGGTAAGCCAACGGTATGGTTATAGCCATTTGTGATATGTCTCTCGATCTTATCATTTGCCTGCTTGATGTGTCTTTGCCTTCGTTATACTCCCTTTATGCAAGTTTTCTTTCAATGGTAATTCACCATGAGTGAACAGATGAAATCAGACACTAATAGGGTGGTTCAGCTAGTCACTGAGCGTCCCGCCCCCGTCACTCAGCCCGTTGTGCTGGCGCGCTTACCTGCCCCCATGCACTCCTTGCGTGATAAGGCTCGTCAGCAATTGCAGCTTTATCTGCGCGAGCTGTTTGATCGCATTGACGATGCCATGTTTGAACTGGCGGATAAGGCGAACAACAATCAGGATCAGAACATTTTCTTTGATTCCATGCGCGAAGTGCGTATCCGCCGCCGCGCTATAGAGAATTCTTTTTTCCGTACTATTGATATCAGTTTTGCGCGTCTGTTAGACCCCAGTGCTTACAAAGATGAAAAGCGTTCAGCGGAAAAAGCTGTTTCGCTGGATGAGTTGTCGATTGTAAAAAATGATGAATTGGAGGAAATGGTTGCTGTAGAGGGGATGGTGAATAAAGCGAATGAGCAGTTTGCCGAACTTATCCAGCACCTGACTTTGCGCATTGACCACTTGGTTCCAACCAAGGTTTATCAAAAAAATAATCCTTTGGGTGTGGATGTTATTTGCAGCGCATTTACTGATGCGGCGGAATCTTTGAGCATAGATCTCAAAGCCAAGCTGGTCATGTACAAAATTTTTGACAATGTGATGATGAGTAAGTTGGGCAAGTTATTTGAAGTGCTCAACCAGACTTTAATTGATGCCAATATTTTGCCATCGCTCAAATCTGAGCTGCGCCCCGTGAAGCGTCCTGACACCTCGTCTAGTCATGCTGCTGACAATTTTGGACAGGGGTTGACGGCGGAGTTGAGTGGTGGGATGAATCATTACGATGATCAAACCCGACAAGTATTGAACCAGTTGCGTAATCTATTGGGCCCCAATAGAAGCGCTCAGCGCAATCAAGTTCCTGGTGATGAGATTAATACCCAGGACTTGATTAAAATGTTATCGCTCGCGCAGCAGCAAAATACCTTGGCCGCAAACAGCGCTGGCCCGTCCAATTTGCGCAGTTTTCTAACTGATTTATTACACAGTGAAACGCAAACGGCCGCGGCAATCAATCAGATTGATGATGATGTTATTAATCTGGTTAGCATGATGTTTGAGTTTATTCTGGATGACCGTAATTTGGCGGCGCCCATGAAAGTGTTGATTGGTCGCTTGCAAATTCCAATGGTAAAAGTCGCCATTGCGGACAAGACTTTCTTTAGTAAAGGTGGGCACCCAGCACGCCGCTTATTAAATGAAATGGCGATGGCCTGTTTAGGTTGGCAAGAACCGACCGATGAGAATCAACGCAAGGATACCCTGTTTGCAAAAATGGAAGAAATGGTGCAGACCATCCTTGCCGAGTTTGATACCGATATTGGTATTTTCGAACGTTTGCTGGTGGATTTCCGCTCGTATCTGGATAAAGAAAAGCGTCGTGCACAAATTCTTGAACAGCGCACCATTGATGCTGAAGACGGTAAAGCCAAATCCGAGCGCGCGCGCGCGCAAGTGGATGCAGAATTAAATCGTATTACCGTTGGCCGCGACTTGCCCTTGGCAGTGACTAAGTTATTGCGTGAGGCTTGGGCCAATGTGATGTTTATTACCTCGCTCAAACAAGGTGTTGAAAGTGAAGAGTGGCGTCGTTGTACACTCACTGCCCAGCAATTGGTCTGGAGCGTTGTGGCGCCGATGGATAAAGACAACCGTCAAAAATTATTGAAATTGGTTCCCGAGTTGTTACAGAAATTGCGTGCGGGCTTAGAGAGTATTTCGTTCAGTCCTTTTGAGACGGGCAATTTATTTAAACAATTGGAAATTGTTCACTTGGCGCGTTTGCGTGGCGACACCAAACCTATCGCACCTGCGGCACCGGTGGCTCCTACCATGGATCTTGCCGCTAAAACGCAAGAGATGGTCGCCAAAGCAGCAAGCATGAAAGCGGCAATGGCTGATGCACAAGCAAGATCACAAACAGCGCCTGCTACGGTACCCCCATTTGAGGTAGAGGAGTCTGTGGCGGTTGCTCCTGTTGCTCCGGTAATGGCAGAAATTGTGGAATCTGTAGTGGCAGTCGCTCCGGCTTCTGAATCAGAAGCTACTTCCGAGTTGGTTCAGGAGCATGTGGCAGAGCCTGTCATACAAGAAGTAATTGCTGACCCACAACATCTGGCGTTGGTAAACAATATTACCCAAGGCACCTGGTTTGAAATGCAGGGTGAAGCTGGAGAAAAATACCGTTGCCGTTTAGCGGCAATTATTCGCTCGGTAGGAAAATATATTTTTGTTAACCGCTCCGGAATGAAAGTCGCCGAAGAAAGCCGTGAAAGTTTGGCGATTGCATTACAAACCAAACGTTTAACTATTTTGGATGATGGCATGCTGTTTGATCGTGCACTGGAAGCAGTAATTGGTAGTTTGCGTGATCAGCGTACCTTGAGTTAATCGACGAATTGTTGTGCGTAAGATAAAAACGCCTCCCTTTAACAAAGGGAGGCGTTTTTATTTCCCCCTTTTAAAAAAGGGCAGCTAGGGTGTTAGGGGGTGTCTTTAAATCCCTGCCAATCTCCCTTTGTCAAAGGGAGGGAGCCAGCACCACCAATGTTTGCCCTGCTTGCACGCGCGCGCCATCGGTTTTTAACAGATGAGTGACTTTGCCGGAGCAGCTAGCGGTAATGTTAATTTCCATTTTCATCGATTCCAATATTAATAACACATCTCCCGCGTTCACCTCTTGCCCGACGGTTACTTGTGTTTGCCATACGCTGCCCGACACTGAGCTGTCGATGCGAATGGCGTCTTCGGGAAATTCGGTTTCGCTATGCTCTTCAATTATTTCTTCCTGTTCATAATTGAATTGGCCGTTGGCATGCCAGCGCGCTAGTTCTTCATCAAATGCTTGTTCCCGCTGTTGGGTAAACTGATTGATCGATGGCTCATTCTGCTCGATAAATTGCTGGTATTCGCTTAGGCTAAAATGGCTTTCTTCAATTTTTAGTGGGTAGCGCCCTTGCGGAAAGTTTTTGCGAATCGTTTGCAATTCTTCAGCGCTGACTTCATAAAAACGAATTTGGTCAAAAAAGTTTAGCAACCAGGGTTGTTTAAATTCTTTCGTTTGGCGATAGCGGTTCCACATTTGCAATGTGCGCCCGACAAACTGATACCCACCTGGGCCTTCCATTCCGTATACACATAAATAAGAGCCGCCGATACCGACGGAGTTTTCTGCCGTCCAGGTGCGGGCGGGGTTGTATTTTGTGGTGACTAAACGGTGGCGCGGGTCTACAGGCGTTGCGACTGGCGCGCCCAAATACACATCGCCCAATCCCATGACTAAATAGGAAGCGCTAAATAAAATGTTCTTAACGTCGGCGATGGAGTCCAGGCCATTGATGCGGCGGATAAATTCCAGGTTGCTTGGGCACCAGGGCGCATTGGCACGTACTGACTGAATATATTTTTGAATGGCCAATTGGCACGCTTCGTCATCCCAGCTGAGCGGCAAGTGCACAATGCGTGAGGGCACACTTAATTGGGCGAGCTGTGTTTTTAATGCGCGTTCGCCCACTTCAAGGTGCGCTAATAATTGTGCGAGAGATAATTGCTGGCTGTCGTAGTGAATTTGTAGTGAGCGAATGCCCGGTGTTAATTCACGTAAACCAGCGAGCGTATTTTGCTCCAACCATTGCATTAACGCGTGAGCGCGAAAGCGCAGTTTTATATCCAACTCAAGCGCGCCGTATTCAACCAATAAAAAATGATCACCCGCCGCGCGGTAAACAATATCTTCACCAAATTCAGTGGCGGCGAGAGTTTTTACAATTGGTGAGGAGGGAATGGTGATGCGCCAACTACAATTGATAGATGCTAATTTTTGCAGCGATTCGTTTTGCGTTTTTTCAATAACAACTGCATCCGCAATGGTGACAGGTACAAAACGAATTTTATCGCCTGCACGCACTTGTCCGAGTTTCCATAAATCGGCGCTGATTACCGTGGCGGGGCAGACAAAACCGCCAAGTGAGGGACCATCCGGCCCGAGAATAACGGGCATATCACCAGTAAAATCCACCGTGCCAAAGGCATAAGCATTATCGTGAATATTAGAGGGGTGCATACCCGCCTCACCGCCGGAGCTGCGTGCCCACTCTGGTTTTGGACCAATTAAGCGCACACCGGTGCGGCTGGAGTTGTAGTGCACTTCCCAGTCAGTAGCAAAAAATGTGTTGATGTCTTTTTCTGTAAAAAAATCCGGCGCGCCGTGGGGGCCATAGATAACGCGTAGCTGCCAGGTGTTGTTAATTTCTGTCTTCAGCTGGTCGTTAAATTTAGGAGTTGTAATCTTGGGGTTACAATTTTTTTCGTCGAGTGATAGCACATCGCCCGCACGCAACGCACGGCCATTGTGGCCGCCAAATTGGCCGAGTGTAAAAGTGGATTTTGCGCCGAGGTAATCGGGGCATTGAATGCCGCCCGCCACGGCTAAATAACTGCGCGCGCCTTTATCGCTGATTCGCCCAAGCTGTAATTGTTGCCCGGCTTTTATCTCAATCACTTCGTACAGCGGAATTATTTGACCATCGAGTTTTGCATCAATTTCCGCACCCGTTAATACAATTTTAGTGTCGCAACCAAATTTTAATCCGGGTCCTTGCAGGGTGATTTCCAAACCAGCAGCCGTTTCACAATTGTTTAACAGGCGATTCGCCAAACGAAACGAGTAGCTATCAAAAGGGCCGGAGGTGGGAACACCCACATGCCAATAACCGGTGCGACCGGGGAAATCCTGAATGGTGGTTTGCGTGCCGCCCTGAATTACATCGATGCGCGCCGGTTTAAATACAAAATTATTTAAGTAACGCGTGGTCATGCGACCTTGTAGTAGTGTTTCGTCTTTTAGCAGGCTGCGTAAATAACCAAGGTTGGTTTCTATGCCGTAGAGGTAAGTGTTGTCCAGCGCCTTGGTTAAGTTTTCCAAGGCATGCTCGCGGTTGTCGCCTTTAACAATAATTTTGGCAAGCATCGGATCAAAATACGCGGGGACTTCTATGCCGCTTTCAATCCAATGATCGATACGCAGATGATTTTGTGGCTCAGGGAACGACACCTTGCTGAGTAAACCGGCGCAGGGCTGGAAATTCAGTGCAGGATCTTCCGCGTATACGCGTACTTGAATAGCGTGACCCGCGGGTGATAATTGTTGACGCAGGGATTTTAGTTCGCCCAATTCGCCAGCTGCTTGGCGCAGCATCCACTCGACTAGATCCACACCGTATACTTCTTCGGTAACACCGTGCTCAACTTGCAAGCGAGTATTTACCTCGAGGAAATAAAATTTATCGTCCAGCGAGTCGTAAATAAATTCTACGGTTCCTGCATTGCGATAATTAACCGAAGCGAGTAATTGTTCGGCGGTACGTTGCATCGCTTCGCGTTGCGTGTCCGATAAATTGGGCGCGGGGCATTCTTCAACTACTTTTTGATTGCGACGCTGACTGGAGCAGTCACGCTCACCAATCGCTACTGCTGTACCTTTGCCATCACCAAAAACTTGCACTTCAATATGACGCGCCGCGGCGATAAATTTTTCCAAAAATACGCCGTCATCGGCGAAGTTATTTTTTCCCAAACGTTTTACCGAATCAAAGGCACCCATTAAATCCGCTTCGCAATTGCATAGCTGCATGCCAATGCCGCCACCACCGGCAGTGCTTTTTAACATGACTGGATAGCCAATAGCGGCTGCTGCTTGTTTCGCGTCATCCAGATTAATTAATAAATCGGTGCCGGGGCAGAGTGGCACATTGGCTGCCTGTGCCAATTCGCGCGCTTTGTGTTTTAAACCAAAGGTAATCATTTGTTCCGCAGTCGGGCCGATAAACACCACGCCTGCCGCTTCACATTCCGCCACAAAGTTGGCGTTTTCGCTTAAAAAACCATAACCGGGGTGAATTGCTTGGGCGCCAGTTTGCTGCGCAATGGCGATAATTTTTTGGCGATCCAAATAAGTCTGGGCAGCAGCGCCTTCACCCAAACAATAGGCTTCATCCGCCAGGCGTACATGCAGCGAGTCCGCATCTGATTCTGCATACACCGCAACGGAAATAATATTGAGTTTTTTGAGGGTGCGAATAATGCGGGTAGCAATGGCGCCGCGGTTGGCAATAAGCACTTTGGTAAACATGATTTTCTCCGGCAGGTCGTCCTGCTGGGATTAATTACGACAATGGTCGTCCATTGAAGATATTTGAATGTATTTATTTACTCTTTCAAAAATCTAATTTAATTCCACACAATCACTTCAATCGGTGTTGGGTTGTAACCGTTGCAAGGGTTGTTTAATTGTGGGCAATTGGAAATTAACATCACAATGTCCATTTTCGCTTGCAGCTCCACATATTTTCCCGGTGCGGAAATGCCATCGGCAAAGGTGAGGCCGCCATCACTGGTAACGGGTACATTCATAAAAAAATTAATGTTGTGGGTGATGTCGCGTTTGCCAATACCAAACTCCGGGTGTTCGGCAACGGCGAGCATCCAGCTGTCGCGACAGGCGTGCATGCAGCGTTTTTCCAAGCTGTAGCGCACGGTATTGCTTTCGGTGGCGCAAGCACCGCCGAGGGTGTCGTGGCGGCCGCAGGTGTCAGCAACAATTTCCAGTAATTCATTGTTAGCGTTGGATATGAGTTTGGTGCCTGCACTTAAATATAAATTGCCTTGGGTACGAATGGTATCCATCGCGCTGTAGCGTTCGCTTGGGTCTTTGGCGTTATAAAATAAAACGTCTGCTGCCTGGTTGCCTTCCAAATCCACAATGCGAAAGGTTTGGCCTTGTTTTATTTCACCTAAAAAATAATCACCGGCTTTGACGTGATGGCGCGCGGTAGCCGTTTCCGGGTGTAAATGACTTTGTTTGAGAGAAGCGTTGTGTTTGAGTGAAGTGCTGTGTGTGAGTGACATGCTGGGCCCCTTAATTCTTCGCTGCCAAATAATACAGTGCGTTGTTTTGGAATCCGCGTTGGTTTTCCGGGCGGAAATTTTTGCAGTAGTCGTCATCGCCCACGGGATCGGCTTCGCCCAATTCAATTTGCACTGAGGTAAAGGGGTAGCTGCTAGATTTATTGAGCGGATGTGGGCAGGCGTGCATTACCACCAGCGTATCCATTTCAAAACGCAACGTAACGCTATTGCCTGCGGCTTGGTTATTGGTGTCGAGGTGGATATTGCCATTGTCATCGGCGATGATTTTGCTAAACCAATTGATGTTGGATGCCATATCCGCGCGGCCTAAACCGTATTTAGCCAACTCCACTAAAAAGGCGTCGTAACCGTTTTGCAGCCATTGATTGCGATCGGTTTGATAATCACGTTTTCCAAATTGCTGCGCAATAATCTCTGCGGTGCTATTGCCGCAAACTGTGTCGTGCCAGTTGCCTGCGCCATTCACCGAATAATCTTCAACAATCGAGGCGAAAATGCGGCCCATATCTGAGTACAAACAATTGCCGCGCTGTAATTTAAAAGTGTGTTGGCATTTGAGGGTATCGGGTGCGTTGTAGCGCTCCAGCAAATTGCGTGGGTTGTAAAACAACATACCGACGTTCGCGCCGCCGGTCAGATCGGTAATTTTCATCAAGCTGCCGCGGCGCAATTCCAGTGACCAGTGGCCATTGCCGGGCAGTGTAGTGGTGTAAAGAATGTTGCTCATGCGTAAACCTTAACCTTCGTTGGGCTCTTGGGCGATTGATTTCAGTTCTGCCGGAATTTCTGTACTGCGTTTGGTGATCGGTAAATCGTAAGTGATATTTGCACCGTAGGCGGTGGGCGCTTGATTGTCGCGGCGCAGCTTGTCAAATACCCACAGCCGCGTGCCTAAATAAAAACCTTCACTTAAATCGTGAGTCACCATAAATACAGTGAGCTGATGTTCCTGCCAGAGTTTTAAAATTAATTGATGCATATCGGCGCGAATGCCGGGGTCGAGTGCCCCGAATGGTTCATCCAATAACAAAATACGTGGCTTGCGAATTAAGACTTGGGCGATGGCAAGGCGCTGTTTCATGCCACCGGATAATTCGTGCGGGTAGTGGTTCAGTGCGTGACTGAGACCGACGGAATCCAGTAATGCTTTTGCTTCGTCGATAACAACACGTTTTTGTTTGCCGAATAATTTCCCCAGCAGCGGTGAACGTTCAAATTCACGCGCGATGATGACATTCTCCAATACGCTTAAATGGGGGAAAACTGAATACTGTTGAAAGACTATACCGCGCGATTGATCCGGTTCGCTGCGAATGGTTTTACCATCCAGTAACAACTCACCCGAGCTGGGCACTTCCATGCCCAACAACATTTTTAAAAAAGTACTTTTACCGCAGCCGGAGGTGCCGACCATGGTAATAAACTCGCCAGCCTTAACACTGACATTTAAACGCTCCAGCACTACATTGTCGCCGTAGGTTTTCCACAAGTTTTTTGCCTGAATCATGGGTGCTGGCATCTGCTGGGCTCTTTTTTCTTCAAGAATGGTTTTATCAAAAGGAAGAATTGTCATAGTGCTGTTCGCCTAGTGTTTGCTGCTTGGCTTAATGTTTACTGTTTGGACTGTGCCAGGGAAAACACCAGAGATTTATTTTTGCCAGAAGCCAATCCACCAAAAAGGCGAGCAGGGTGATCCAGGCAACGTAAGGCAAAATGACATCCATCGACATATAACGACGCACCAGAAATATGCGATAACCCAAGCCGTCGGTGGAGGCGATGGCTTCGGCGGCAATTAAAAATAACCAGCCAGCTCCAAGCGATAAACGTACGGCATTAATTAAACGCGGCATTAATTGCGGTGTTAGTACACGCACAATAATTTGCCAGGTAGATGCACCCAGTGTTTGTGCTTTGACGAGTTGTTCGAGTGGAATTTCCTGTGTGCAGCGCTGCATGTCGCGCGCGATAAACGGGGCAACGCCGATCACAATTAATGCAACTTTGGATAACTCGCCCAAACCAAACACAATAAATAACACTGGCAGTAACGCCATGGGCGGCACGAGTGAAATCACTGTCAACAGCGGAGCAATCGGTGAATAAATCGTGGGAATCGCACCGGTTAATAAACCGATGGTAAAACCCAAAATGGCAGCGATAAAAATTCCCAGCGCTAAACGATGCAGGCTGCTGAGTGTGTCCTGCCAAAATAAATATTCACCGCTACGTTTGCTGGGTTCAAACGCGAGGCTTTGCATGGCCGAACCCATTTGCGCAAAACTTGGCAAGAGTTTGTCATTGGCATTTTCGGCCAAGCGCGCATCGGAGGCGACCAGATAAATCACCAGCAATAACGCAAAGGGCAGAATGCCCAATAATAATTTCAGCGGTTTTGATGGTGTTAAATTAATTAATCGTTTCATGGCGCTCTTCTTTTTTGTTTGACGTCACTCCCGCGTACGCGGGAGTCCAGTATTGTCTCTGGATCCCCGCTGGCGCGAGGATGACGGCTCTCGTGGTAATTAACCCAAGGAGTTAAAGTTTTTTGTCGGCAGCCATTTGCATGTAGGTGGTATCAAAACGCAGTTTCACGTTTTGTTTGTTGCCATAAATTCCTTTGGGGCCTGCGACGCCGATGAATTCGGCATCGGGTGCACCTTCGCCTAACAGGCCGTGGTCAAAAGAAAATTCAGCGACTTTTTGCATGGTGCTCAAGAGTGCGTCGCTGTTGACGAGTTCCAGCGCGGCTTGCGGGGTGTAAAACATTTTGGTGCTGGCGAGTTGTGCTTCAAAACCGGCGAGGTCAGTACCTGATGCCACGGCCATTGCTGTTTTGGCTTCCGTTGCGGCTTTGTTGCTACCGCTCATGGTGGTCATGATTTCATACCAGGCGCCAACAAGCGCTTTGCCCAAGGCCGGATTTTTTTGCAGGGTGGCGGTGTTCACTATCATCAAATCCATAATTTCGCCGGGGATTTGTGAGGAGTCAAATACCTTGGTGCTGTTGGGTTGTGCGAGGATTTCGCTGAGCAGCGGGTTCCAGGTGGTCACTGCAGTAACGTCTTTGGTGCCGTAAACCGCAACCATATCGGCATCGGAGGTGTTCACCACTTTCACATCGGCTTCTTTCATACCGACCGATTCCAAGGCGCGGGCGAGTAAGTAGTGCGACACACTCAACTCAACCAAATTCACTTGTTGGCCTTTGATGTCCTTGAGGGTTTTGTTGGTGCCTTTCAGCACAACACCGTCGTTGCCGTTGGAGAAGTCACCCACGATCAGCGCCGTTGAATCCACGCCGCCCGCCGCTGGAATGGTGAGCGCATCCATATTGGTCATCACGCAGCCATCAAATTGGCCGGCGGTATATTGGTTAATTGACTCGACGTAATCGTTGATTTGTACCACTTCGATTTCAATGCCGTATTTCTCGGCCCATTTCTCGACAATTTTTTGCTCGGCACCATAGCCCCAGGGCATCCAGCCTACATAGATGGACCAGCAGACTTTGAAGGGTTCAGCGGCACTGGCGAGGTTGGCGGAAAGGCCAAGTGTAAGGGCGAGTAATAGTTTTTTCAGACGGGAATGACGCAACATGAACAACCTCCAAGGGTATGGGTATACATCGGCGCAAGCATTAAGAGACCACTCTGGCGATTAGGCCAATCATCTCCCGGGCTTTTGTCCCGCCGTGTAACCCATGACCTACCAGAAGGTCTGGCGGCAGAGGTCGAAAGCTCTCGGACCAGACATCATTGGATGATTAATCGAATGACCGGAACCCTAGCTCTCTATTTAACAAATTGTGTGAATAGCCAGATCGCCCAGAGTGCGAATCAGTTATTTCGAAGTTCATATCGCAATATGAGTGCCAATTGTGGCAATTGGCGCGTGCAAGCGGTAATGGCGCGACTTGCCGCGTTTCACGCGCGGTAGAAGTTGGGTTGAGGATTGTAGTGGTGTTCTCATTTGGTGCGTACGGGGTTATAGGCAAGTCTGGTTGTGCGCTTTTTTGGTGCTATTTGTCTGCTGGCAGTGGGTGATTATTTTTTGCTCGCTGAGGGGCTAAAGCCGAGCTATTCTGTGAAACATCCACTGCAAGCTGCTAAGATTGTCGTTCAGGACAAC
Source organism: Cellvibrio sp. KY-YJ-3 (assembly GCF_008806955.1). NCBI lineage: Bacteria > Pseudomonadati > Pseudomonadota > Gammaproteobacteria > Cellvibrionales > Cellvibrionaceae > Cellvibrio > Cellvibrio sp. KY-YJ-3. The sequence continues at coordinate 1,859,270 of NZ_CP031727.1, forward strand.
CTTTTTGCCCATAACAGCGGTGGTTTCTTGTTTGGTTTTTAGGTTCGCACAGGCCCCTGATCTGGGTCTTCACAGGCAGGGTCTAAGGAATATGAATCTCACGGACTTATTATGCAAAACTCAGGTATGCAAAACTCTGGTGTACAAGCTTCAGGTTTACCCGGTGCCGATACTCCCAAATCGTCTCAATACACGACTGTCGCTATGTCAGAGCAATTAATTATTGAACATTTAAAACATTGTCGCGATTTAACGCGCGGCTTTGCGTATCGTGTTTTCCCCAATTTTTGGCGCGAGTGGTGTAAACAGATCCTTGAAATTGCCGAGCAGGCGAAATCGAATAAAGATCAGGTTGCGCTCTATGAAATCCAGAACTTGCTGAGCGCTGTGCAACAGGCGGCGGAGCAGGAGTTTTGCCAGCACTTGGCCAATGGCTTTGTAAAGTTCAAAAACAAATCGCTTAATACCCTTACCGGCGAGGAGCGCTTTAGTGGCGACATTCTCTCGCTAGTCGAGCATTCGGATCTGGAAGAGACGATTGCCATCACCTCAATTACCCATCGCGCGGATAATTTTTTTGCCGAAAACCTCTGGGCATTGCAACAGCGTTTAGCCCTGCTCAATGACGGCGAAAAAATTGATGAGCGCACCAACCCTTCCAGCCCGGTACAGTTTTGCGAGGCGCTGCGCAAGGTATTAACGAATCTGGATGTGGATGTAAAAACCAAAATCATCGGCTACAAGCTGTTTGATCAGGACGTGATCGGCATGCTCGGCGAGCTGTATGACGAGCTTAACGACTATTTGATCCGCCAGAATTTACTGCCCAATCTGCGTTTTGTGGTAGCACAGGATAAAGCTGACGCGGCTCGTGAGGACGCCATCCAGGATGATCCTTCCGAGCGAAACAGAACGGATGCTGAGCTGCAGCAACAAACCCTGGATGCCCAACAGCATCAGCGCCGCGCTAGCGATAAACTGCTAACCGGTGCGCTCAATCCCAACGATATTCAATATCAAAACAGTTTGCTGAATGCGATTCGCTTGTTGCAAACCCATGTCACCCAATTAATGCCCGCTGTTCAGGCTAGCGGCTTTACGGGGACGGCGGAGCAGGGCAATCGCGGGGCGAATAACATACCAGCGCCTGCCACTACAATGCCGGGCGCCACGGCGGTTGCCGCTGTGGCCAATACGCCGCCAGCGCAACTGCAGATATACAGCAGCAATCAATTGGTGAATGTTCTGGAGCAGATGCAGGGCAAGGCTTATCACCTGAGCCAGCAAGCCTTGGCTGACCGCGACGCTGGCCCGGTTGTTATTCCGGTGCAAACCGTGGCCGCTGTCAGCCAGCAAATGATGCAGCAGATTGCCAGCGAAAATGAAAACGGCGCGGTAGAAGCGGGTGATATGCAAACCATCGACCTGGTCGGCATGTTGTTTGAGTACATGCTCTCCGACGATCACTTGCCCGATTCAGTCAAAGCGCTGCTCAGTTATTTACACACGCCGTTTCTCAAAATCGCTTTTATCGATAAAGGCTTTTTTGAGCAACCGGAACACCCGGCGCGGGTGTTGCTCAACAGCCTTGCCGAAGCGGGTGTGCGTTGGGTGAGTAATGACGGTAGCGACCAATACGATATTTTCACCAAAATCAAAACCACGGTGTTCAGGCTGTTGCATGAGTTCAAGAACGATGTGCGCATTTTTGCCGAGCTGCTGATTGAATTTAATGGCTACACCAACAATGTGGCGCGCCGTCAGGAATTGATGGAGCGGCGCGCGCTGGAGAAAGCCCAGGGTGAAGAAAAACTGCGCGAAGCTAAATTGCAGGTGAATCACGAGGTGCGTAGTCGCACCGATAACCGTGAAATGCCTTCTGCAATCCTCCTGTTATTGCTTCAGCCCTGGTCGGATTACTTGTCCTTTGTGCTACTGCGCTACGGCGAAAAATCCGAGAGCTGGACGCGTGCGCTCAAAGTAATTGACGATTTGCTCTGGTCGCTGGAACCCAAAACCAGCCAGCAGGACAAGGTCAAACAAATGGAGCTGCAGGATAATCTGCATGCGGCGCTCGAGCGCGGTTTTGAAACCATTGGCTACGAGCAGGCCAAGGGCCGCAAATTGTTGGATGCGGTAGCGTCCCTGCAGCGCATGGCGTTGCTCAGCCGTAAAGCCGAGCCAGCTCCGGCACCAATGCGCAGCAAACTGGAATTACTCGCGGCGGAAAAAGCCGGGCATGCCAACGTCCAGCAGCAGCCTGTTTCTACCGAAGAGGCCAAGATTGTCGACAGCCTGAAAATGGTGGAGTTTGGTACCTGGTTTGAGTTTGATGGCGGCAAGCGTCTGAAAGTGGCCTGGTACAACAAAAAGACCCAGCACTACATGCTGGTGGATCAGCAGGGGCGCAAAGTATCGCTGGCGGCAGGTTTACAGCTGGCGCGGGATATGATCGCCGGGCGCGCCAAAATTATTGCGGGCAGTACCAAACCCTTCTTTGAGCGAGCGCTGGAAAATATTTATCACACACTCAACGAGCGTGCCGATCACCTCAAAACGGGGGCTGCATCATGACGCACAATTGTTCCAAGGAGCATGATCGCGAACTGGAGCGGCATATCATCAACGGCGATGTGGATGTTTATGACAGTTTGCGCGATATGTATGTTGGCCGCTTGGTAAATATCCATACCCAAGGATTGATGGTGATGGGGGATTTGTCACTGGAAGAGGATCGCCTTTACACCCTGGACTTGCATTTGCCCGAGCCAGTTAATGATCAAATGGTGATTCATTTGGGGGTGGATTGTTTGTGGACGCGGGAGGCTGATCTGGCAGGTAAATACTGGATTGGTTTTTCCATTATCGATGCATCTTCACAGGCGTTGCAGTCTATTCAAGCGTTGGTGGAGCGATTGGGCGAGTCTTATTAGTTTGTGATTGCCACCCTTATCCCGTTAAAAAGGCGCCGCGTTGGTAACGCGGCGCCTTTTTGCATTTCAGGCAAGCCAGTAGGCGGCATTTAAAACAGGTCAGTAAATACTATGCCCAGCGCAAATACTTCCAGGTCGACGTTGTAGTCAATCAGGCTGTGACCATAACCTTTAAAGTATTTCAGTTGGCCGCGCAGGTTGCTGCTGATTGGGAAACTCCAGCCCAGTTCAAGGGCGCCGCGATTGTCGCCATCCAGCGCGTTGCGCAGCATAACGCTGTAAATGTCGTCCTTACGCTGATAGGCCGCGTTAAATTCAAATTTCCCCATGTAGTCGGTGATATCCGGGTTGTCGTCGCCATCGGGATCGCCGGGGTATTCCTGTGCGGATTCCGGCAGGCGATACCAGGGGTTGAGTGCAAAGGCAAAGTTGCCTCGCTCGAACACGCTATTGAGCATCACCCGGTTCCAGCTGCGCGATAACAGGCCGCCCTGGCCGTTGGATTGATGGTTGAGAATTACGTCGTTGAGCACATTGCGAAAACCCAAAAACTCCCAGTCATTGGTAAAACTGAGAATTAACTCTGGTTGGTGATTGGTTTCGCGAAAGGGGGCTGAGTCGGCATCGCTGTAAAGCTGCCAGAGCGAGTGGTTGGTATAACCCAGGTAGAGGTGGCCGTTATCGCCAAAAATATCCTCGCGTAGCAGTATTTTGATGCTCAGCTGGAAGTCCGCTTCGGCTTTGCTCAGGTCGCTCAGGGATTCATTGTCATTGTCGCGATAGGGTGACTCGTTGGGAGTGCGGGTATAGCTGGCGGGGAAAAAGTAATTAATTTTGTGTGGGGTGAGCATAAACCGGTTGGCGCGATTAAGTGCCTCCAGCGTCATGCGCCGTTTGAGCAGGCGCTCACCCTTATCGCCAGTGCTGTCTTCGCTGCTGACCTGTTGCTCTTGTAATTCGCTTTCGCCCGCGCTCTGCAATTGTTGTTCATAGAGCAACTGGCACCCCTGACGCAACTCAGCGACGGTCATGGTCGCAGCCGCACTGGGGATGGAGGCTTGCAGGCAGCTATTCATCGCCTCGGTTGGCATCTCGGGCGCAGATGTGGCGGGGGTGGTCTCTGTGGGCTGCGCGCTAAGGTTAGCGCTGAGCAGGGCGGAGCAAACCGGTAACACCAAAGGCCAGACGGAACGCATGGGCAGCTTCTCTCGGGGTGAGGTTGAGCGACAGTTGGCCGTTATTCTAGGCGTTGTCGCTCAGGAGGCAAGCAGTCTACCCTGCACTGTGCGGCATCGGTAAAGTGATTCACAGATTGCCAGCACATTTGCTCGCTCAACAAGTCTCCAGCCAGAGTTCTATATCCTGTTCGTGCCAATCGGTGAGCAGGTGTACGCCTTCATCAACCACTTTCAAATACATGTCGATTATGTCTGAGGCCAGCACAAACAAGCGATGGCTGTCGGCATTGATCTGGTGCGGGTTAACCACATCGCTCTCCACCATGGTAAGCAGGAAATCGAGTTTGATTTCATAGCTTTTCAGTTGCGAGAGCATAATCAGGTCTTTATCCAGCAAACCTTCCAGACGTTTGGTTTGATGGCGCAATTTTTCGTTGTTCACGCGGGTGCATTGAATGGCGTAGCGCAGTTTGCTGGTCACATCTTTATCGCAGTAGCCCAGTGCCGAGGCGTAGGTAGACAGGGCGCGAATACGGCCAATTTGCTCCGCCACGGCGGGCATTAAGCGGGTGGAAAAGTGCAGCACCTCCAGGTATTTAAAACGATTGGGGTAGCTACTACCTTCGGTGGGCGGCGCGCTGGGTTCGGCGCTGTTGCGCTCGGTTTGGCTAAGCGCTTGCGATGTGGGCTGCTCCAGCTGTTTGCCCAGCGCGGCAACCATGCTCAGTAACTGTTCGATCAGGTGACAGTGCAGCTCATAGTTATCAACCACGGCGTCCTGTTGCCAATCGCGGCTGATGGTCAGCCAGGCGTTGCTCAGGTTTTCCCGATCCCGGGCGCTGAGCAGGTTAAGGCTGCGGGCGGCAAACGCCTGCACCAACTCCAAACGGCGCTCCAGTTGTACTTGCAGTTGGGTCAATTCCGCGCGGAATAATGCATTGCCCCCCAGGGCTCCCATCGACATACCGCGGTGTCGCTGCACTGCTTTAATCATCTGGATCAGTTGCTTCACCAGTGTCAGGGCATCCAGTCGCTGCTGGTACTCTTCGCAAAACAGGGCAAATTGGGGCGACCCTTTGCTACCTGATGGTGCACCAAATGAAGGGTTGTGCATGTTGATAGTGCCTGTTCCCATTTTCTCTACCGCTCTATTCGTGAAATTGCCTGTATTCCGGTGCATTTTGGCGCATCAGAAAACCTACAAATCGCTATTACCTGTCTATTGCCTAAATCTTGGCAACAGGCGTGCCAGTTACAAAATAATGGTTTTGCATGGATGATAAATATTGTGCCAATAAAAATAGGGGCTTAATATCAATCATTTGGTCTTAATGACAATAATAAGTTGGGCCACTAGCGATCGTGCTAGCAGCTTGGGAGTTGTGTTGATGTCAAACAAACCTGTTAACCATATAGTCATTGCTGGCGGCGGTACCGCCGGCTGGATGACGGCAGCCTATTTAGCGCGCTGGCTGGAACCCACCAATATCCAGGTCACGCTAGTCGAGTCTGAGTTAATTGGCACAGTGGGGGTGGGGGAGGCCACGGTGCCGGGCATCCATCAATTCATCAAACACTTAGGCGTAAAAGAGAGTGAGTTTATCGCCGCCACCCATGCCACCTTTAAGCTCGGCATCGAATTCGAAGGCTGGGTTGCACCGGAACAGACGTTTTTCCACCCGTTTGCCGGGTACGGCGTACCGATTGAGGATCGTCCCTTTCACAAGACCTGGTGGTCGGCCAAACAAGAGGGTTACAGCGCCAGTTTGGCGGAGTTTTGCTTATGCACCCAGCTGGCCGGTGCAGGCAAATTTGCGCAGCCGAGCTTTGATCCCGACAGTCGTTTAGCCTGGTACAACTACGCCTATCACTTTGACGCCTCACTGTTTGCCAAATACCTGCGCGGCTACGCCGAACAGCGCCGGGTCACGCGGATAGAGGGAAAAATCCAGCAGGTTACACTCGATCCCGACAGCGGTTTTATCCAGTCACTGCAACTGGAGTCAGGGCAGGTTATTGGCGGCGATTTGTTTGTGGACTGCTCGGGCATGAGTGCATTGCTCATCGAAAAAGCCTTGGGGGTGGGCTATGAGGATTGGAGCCAGTGGCTGCTGAGCGATTCGGCGCTGGCAGTGCAGACCCGAACCGTGGCCGAGCCAGATCCATTCACTCGCTCAACCGCACGTAGCGCAGGCTGGCAGTGGCATATTCCGCTGCAGCATCGGGTGGGCAATGGCTATGTCTATTCCAGCCAATTTATCAGTGAGGATCAGGCGCGTGCGGAGCTGCTAGCCAACATCGAGGGCGAAAGGCTCACCGAGCCGAGGTTGATCCGTTTTACTACCGGCATGCGCGACCATTTCTGGCATAAAAACTGTGTGGCGATTGGCCTCTCCAGTGGTTTTCTGGAGCCTTTGGAATCCACCAGTATTTCCCTTATCCAGACTGGTATCAGCAAGCTCGCCGCGTTTTTGGTGAACTTTGAGATTAATGACCAACATGTGGCTGAAGCCAACCGCCTCAATCGCCTGGAGTACGAGCGCATCCGCGATTTTATTATCCTGCACTACAAGTTAAATGGTCGCCCGGAGCCCTTGTGGCAGCATGTACAGGCGATGGATATCCCTGCCAGCCTTACAGAAAAAATTGCCCATTTTAAGGCGACAGGTGACATCCAATTGCTGGAGCAGGAATCCTTTGTTGAGGAGAGCTGGATCAGCATGTTTGCGGGATTTGGCCTCAGTCCAGCTGCGCTAACACCATCTCGCGACTCCGCCAAAATGCACACCGTCATGGACAAAATGCGTGCGGCGATCGTTAAAGGGCGCGAGTACGCCCCTTCTCATGCCGATTTTCTGCGGACTCTGGGTTCATAAAGTAGCCACGTTGTTTCCTTTGGTAGCATGAAAACGGTGCCATTTTTGTTATAGGTGATAAAGCTTGCGCCAATAAAAACATTGCCTTAACATTGCTCCATATAGTCATATATACCATATACATCTGACCCATTCTGAGGTAAGCCGCTTGCGCTGTTATTCTTCGCTTACATCTTCCTTTTACCCCCTGCGTGGCATTTGTGCGGCGGCGCTGATGCTGGTTGGCGTTGCCTCATCAGTGCAGGCCGCTGGTGGTGAGTCTATTTGGTTTGATGCGCCGGCTGCTGATTGGGAGCGTGAAGGTCTACCGATTGGCAACGGTGCTTTGGGTGCCGTTATTGCCGGCGATGTGACGCGTGACCGTATCCAGTTCAACGAAAAAACCTTATGGACTGGCGGCCCAGGTGCGCAAGGTTACGATTTTGGTTGGCCACAACAAGCACAGGGCGATGCGGTCGCGCAGGTCAGAACGACCATCAATGAACAGGGTTCAATTACCCCGGAAGACGCCGCCAAACTGTTGGGTCACAAGATCACCGCCTACGGCGATTACCAGACTTTTGGCGATCTTATAATTGATTCGAATAAAAATGACAGCGATGTCAAAAGTGTTTTCACTAATTACCGCCGCGAGTTATCGCTCAGCGATGCGCAAATTAATGTGAGTTACGAACAGGGCGGTGTGCGCTATCGCCGCGAGTATCTCGCCAGTTACCCGGATGGCGTGATTGCAATTAAATATTCCGCCGATCAGCCGGCGAGCATTTCCTTCACCGCCAGTGTGCAAGTGCCAGACAATCGCAGTTTGGCTGTGGCCATCGACCAAGGTCGCATCACTGCCAGTGGCAAATTGCACAGCAACGGTTTGCAGTTTGAAACCCAAATCCAACTGCTCAACCAGGGTGGTGAATTAGCGGTAATCGACGGCAATAAAATCCAGGTCACCGCTGCTGACTCGGTTGTGATTCTGCTCGCGGCAGGTACTGATTACGCCCAGTCCTATCCAAAATATCGCGGTGCGCATCCCAACAAGCGTTTGCATAAACAACTTAACAAGGCGAGCAAAAAATCTTTTGAGCAATTACAGGCCACACACCGCGCGGATTATCAAACCCTGTTCAACCGTGTTGCGCTGGATATAGGTCAAAAACCACAATCGCTCACCACACCAAAGTTGCTTGCCGGTTATAAAAAAGGTGATGCCGTATTGGATCGCACTTTGGAGGCAACCTATTTCCAATTTGGTCGCTACTTGTTGATCTCCTCGTCGCGTCCCGGTTCGCTGCCCGCGAATTTGCAAGGTGTATGGAATAACTCCATCACCCCACCGTGGAATGCCGACTACCACGTCAACATTAATTTGCAAATGAATTACTGGCTGGCAGAGACCACCAATCTGCCGGAGTTAACCGCACCACTGTTTGATTTTGTCGACAGCCTTGTTGCTCCTGGCACTATTGCCGCGCATAAAGTTGCAGGTGTAGATAAAGGTTGGACGCTTTTTCTCAACACCAATATTTGGGGCTTTACCGGTGTTATCGATTGGCCCACCGCTTTTTGGCAGCCTGAAGCGGCAGCCTGGCTCGCACAGCATTATTACGAGCACTATTTATTTTCCGGTGATAAAAAATTTCTGCGTAACCGCGCTTATCCATTAATGAAAAGCGCGAGTGAATTCTGGTTGGAGTTTTTAGTAAAAGATCCGCGCGATGGAAAATGGATCGTATCACCCAGCTTCTCACCCGAGCACGGCCCTTTCACCCGCGCGGCTGCTATGTCACAACAAATTGTGTTTGATTTACTGCGCAATACCCACGAAGCCGCACTGCTGACGGGCGACAAAAAATTTGCCCAAGCTGTGCAAGAAAAATTGGCGAACCTGGATCGCGGAATGCGCATTGGCAGTTGGGGTCAGCTACAAGAGTGGAAGGAAGATATTGACGATCCAAAAAATGAACATCGCCATATTTCCCATTTATATGCACTGCATCCGGGGCGCGATATCAACCCGCGCAATACACCGGAATTACTTGCGGCAGCACGCACCACACTTAATGCGCGTGGCGATGGCGGCACCGGTTGGTCGCAAGCCTGGAAGGTCAATATGTGGGCGCGTTTGTTAGACGGCAATCGCGCGCACAAAGTATTGGGCGAACAATTACAACGCAGCACACTTAGTAATTTGTGGGACAACCATCCACCATTTCAAATTGATGGCAATTTTGGCGCGAGCGCCGGTATTGCAGAAATGTTATTGCAAAGTCACGGCGACGAATTACATTTTTTGCCCGCATTACCTGCAAGTTGGCCAAGCGGTTCGGTGACTGGTTTGCGCGCACGCGGCGGCATTACTGTAGATCTGCAATGGCACAAGGGCGAATTAACCCAAGCGCGCATTCACACGCAACACGCACAAAAAATCAATATCAGAACTTCACGTCCTGCAACAGAATTTACGTTGCAGGACGTAAAGCACGGGAAATCCCTTGGCATAAAAGCTGAGGGCAATTCAGGGAGTTTTGCAGCGCAAGGAACGGGGACATATCTCTTATCCAGCAGCGGGAGATAGCTCAAGGGGTAGTTTAAATAATATTAACTGGAGAAAATCATGACAACTAACAATAAGCACAACCTCGGAAAAACATTCCTAAAAAAACAATTGCCGGCTTATATCAAACTTGCATCCAGCGTATCTCTGGTTGTGGGCGCGATGGGTGTGGCACCTTATTCGTTTGCGCAAGATAGCGCAGATGCTTTGGAAGAGGTTGTAGTAACCGGTCAGCGCGCAAGTATTCAGTCTGCGCAAGACGTAAAAAGAAATGCGAACGTGGTTGTGGATTCAATTGTCGCTGAAGACATTGGTAAATTGCCAGATCGCAGCGTAACTGAAGCACTGCAACGTGTTCCTGGTGTAACTGTTGGTCGTTATACCAACAACGATGCTGAGCACCCTGCTGCAGAAGGTAGTGGTGTTGCTGTACGTGGTTTGACACAAGTTCGCGCTGAATTAAACGGACGTGATGTTTTCTCTGCGGCAAGTGGCCGTGGTTTGAGCTTTGAATCGGTTCCTGCTGAACTAATGTATGCAGTTGATACTTATAAAAGCCCATCGGCCGATATGATTGAAGGTGGTTTGGGTGGTACCGTGAATTTGCGCACGCGTATGCCATTTGACTCTGATGGCCAATTAGTTAGCGTTTCTGCGAAAGCTAACTATGGTGATCAAATTAAAGAAACTAACGGTGAATATTCCGGTTTATACAGCAATCGCTGGGAAACCGATGCGGGTGAATTTGGTATCCTCGTGAATGCTTCTACCTCTGATTTATCTACGCGTTCAGACCAAGTGTATTCCCGAGCTTATATGCCAAGAACTATTAATGGCGATGATGTTTGGGTTTCAAAAGGTGTGGATTGGCGCCGTAACGACCATGAAAGCACTCGTGAAGGCGGTTACCTTGCATTGCAATGGGCGCCGAATGAAAGCACAGAACTTTATTTCACTGCATTCCAAACCAAACACGACAATGTGTATGACGAAAACGCATTTTTCCTCGAAGGTGGAAATGGCGATCAAGCATTGGTTCCTACAGCAGCTGACGATTGGACGTACAATGAAAATGCTGCGATGGAGTCTGGTACTGTTACCGTAACAAACCCAGCGCAATGGGGGCTCGATTTTGGTACCAGTACTCGCTGGGCACAGAATGTTTCAAAAACAACTGATTACTCTACCGGCATTAAGTGGTCACCTGATGATCAGTGGAAATTCTCTGCCGATTTACAATACGTAAAAGCAGAAGCTCAGGTCGATGATTACACATTGGGTTTGAAAGTTATTCCTGCTGAAGCCTACATGGATGGTATTGGAACTGAAACTCCATCAATTATTATAGATCCAACCTACATGTCCAATTTTGCCAATTACAATCTTGGCCAAGCGATGACTCACTTCGAACGTAACGAAGCAGAGGCTAAAACAGGACGTATTGATGCGGAGTATGATTTTGATGGCGCGGTTATTAAATCAGTAAAAGCTGGTGTGAGATATTCTGAGAAAAGCGCAGACAATATTAATACTGGCTACGATTGGAATACCCGTTATGCAACTTGGTTTGGTTTTGACAAAAACACCATACCAAAAGTAACACCTGACCAAGCTGCAGATTATCTGACTTTGTATTCATTCGATGATTTCCAGCGTGGTGATGTTACTGTTCCTGCTGCGGGTTATTTGTATTCGTCGGAAGCAGCTAGAAATTTCCGTGCAACAACCGATGCAGTTAATGCTGACTGCGAAACGAATGGCGCTTGGTGGTGTGAAGGCAGCGTATATTCCGATTGGACACGTTTAGAAAATCCGATTTATAGAAACCTGCAGGACGAAAAAACCGTCGCCATGTACATCATGACTAATTATGGTTTTGATGATTTGGCTATGCCGATTGACGGTAACGTTGGTGTACGTGTTGTACAAACTGATAACACCGCATCAGGTTTTTTGGTTGTTAATGAGGCGCAGAATCTGGCGGGTGAAGTTGTAGTGCCTGCATCAAGTGAGCCACTAGATGCTAAAACTAACAATACTCACGTATTGCCAAGCTTTAACCTGCGTTTGCAAGCAACTGAAGATGTTTATGTACGCTTCGCTGCATCCAAAGCAATTTGGAACCCTTCCTTTTCCGATATGCAGGCTTTCGTAACTGTCAGTGCAGACATTGATGACGAAACTGGGGTAATTAAATCTTTCAATTTGAACCAGGATACCAATCCCTATCTTCAGCCAATGGAAGCATCCCAGTTTGACTTGTCTGTGGAATGGTATTTCGATTCAAACGGCGGTATGGCTTATGCAGCTTTCTTCAATAAACAAGTAGACGGTTTCTTCAAAAAACAAACTGACGGATATGCTATCGGAGACTACACCGGTCAAGCGACTTGGTTGGATAATGTAGGTAGTGGCGATATCAACGGCTTGGAAATCGGCGTCAATAAATTCTTTGACTCATTACCTGCGCCATTTGATGGATTGGGGATTCAAGCGAACTATACTTTCATTGACAGCAAAGCGGATATTCCGTTAAACACTCAGCCAACAACTGGGGATACCCAAGCGGGTGCGGCACCGTTGGATACTGACCGCTCTTCCTATGGACAATTGCCTATTGACCAGCTTTCAAAAAATGCATTCAACCTTATCGGTATGTATGAAAAAGATGGTTTCTCTGCACGCTTGGCTTATTCGTGGAGAAGCAAATACTTAATCAGTTGGGGCGGAAATGGTTTTGATCCAGACTTTAATGATGGATTAGGTGGTAAGGCTCGTATTCCTGTATACAACGACGACTACGGTCAGTTGGATGCGTCTGTTAGCTATACCTTCCTCGACAATTACACTGTTACAGCAGAAGCAAGTAATCTGTTGAAAGAGAAAACTGTCGGTATCATTGATCAAAACAGTTCTGGCGATCATGTTGCGTACTCTTATGCACAAGATGCTCGTTTTGCAGTTGGTATCCGCGCTAGATTTTAATTAGCGCGTGTTAAAAACCTTGCCCCAAACGGGGCAAGGTTTTTTTGTTTTTGTCTATTTTATTTCCTATTTTTTTCCGCAAGTTTTATATTGTTTTATGGCGTTAAAAACGCATCCTGCTATTAGTAAAGCTAACACACCTAATACATCTGCAATGCCGCAAGAGGTTTTATGCAAATTGTCCCTTTCTTTAGTTCATATTTGTTTCGTTCACATCTATTGCGTTACTTGAGTGCAAGTATTTTATGCTTGGTGGCGCTGCCGCTTTGTGCCGCGCCCTTGCCCGAGCTGGTGAGTAAAAATGGCCGTCATGCATTATTGGTGGATGGTGCCCCATATTTAATGTTGGGTGCGCAAGCCAATAACTCCAGCAATTACCCGGATGCATTAAAAGACGTATGGCCTTCGGTAGAAAAAATGCACGCGAATACCTTGAGTATTCCGGTGGCCTGGGAGCAGATTGAACCAACAGAAGGTGCGTTTGATTTTTCGTATGTGGATGTATTAATTAAACAAGCGCGTGAGCGCGATGTAAAAGTGGTGCTGCTGTGGTTTGCCACCTGGAAAAATAATGCACCGCACTACGCGCCAGCTTGGGTGAAGTTGGATAACCAGCGCTTCCCCCGTGTAGTGAAACAAGATGGTGATACCTTAAATTCCCTCTCTCCACTTGGCCAAAATACCTTGGCAGCCGATAAAAAAGCCTTTGTGGAGTTGATGAAGCACCTGAAAAAAATCGATAAAGATCACACGGTGATTATGGTGCAAGTGCAGAACGAAGTTGGCACCTATCAATCAGTGCGCGATTTTTCTGCGCTGGCGCAACAACACTTCACTGCGCAAGTGCCGGCAGACTTAATTCAACAATTGAAACTAAAAAGCGGTACTTGGGCGCAGGTGTTTGGTAAAGATGCCGATGAATTTTTTCACGCCTATTACATCGCCAAATACTGCAATGAAATTGCCCAAGCGGGTAAGGCGATAAAAAATCTGCCTATGTATGTGAACGTGGCATTGCGCAACCCGTTTAACCCCGGCTTGCCCGGACAATATTCCAGTGGTGGTGCAACCGATAACGTGCTGCATATTTGGAAAGCCGCCGCGCCCGCGATTGATTTAATTGGCCCGGATATTTATTTTCGCGATCACAAAACCGTGAGTAAAGTATTGGAACTATACGCCCGCCCAGACAATGCATTGTTTGTGGCAGAAATTGGCAACGATCAACCCTACGCGCGCTTTTTTTATTCTACGCTCGGGTTGGGCGGCATTGGCTTCTCACCTTTTGGTATGGATGATACGGGCTACACTAACTACCCCTTGGGCGCCAAAGAATATAACGCTGAAACCATCGAACATTTTGCGCAACACTATCGCGCGATTGAACCTATGATGCGCGACTGGGCAAAACTCTTATTTGAAAATAATAGCTGGGGTTTTGCTGAGCCATTGGATACCACAGGTGATACACAAAAAATCTGGAATGCCGAAGCAACTCCGGCAGAAAAAGAACAGCATGCAAAAGATAAAGCCGCTGCGCTCACACAATTAGTAGATGGAGGCTTGTGGGATATAGAAGTCACCTACGGCCGCCCCATGTTCTGGATCGCACCACCCGAAGGTAATACTCCCGCTGCTGGCGGTGCTTTGGTAGTGCAATTAAGCGATAACGAATATTTGGTAACCGCACATAAAGCGCGCGTGGAATTTAAACCTTCCACAGAGCTTGCCAGTAAAAAAACTATGATCGATCGCGTAGAAGAGGGGCGTTACGAAAACGGCAAATGGATACTGTCGCGTGTATGGAATGGTGACCAAACTGACTGGGGTTTAAATTTTAGTGACCGCCCGGTAGTGTTAAAAGTGAAAATGGCGGCTTATACAACTAATTAAAATCTATAAATAAACCGTGCAAATAAAAACCCCAGCGTTGCAAAACGGATGGGGTTTTTATTTGTATTTTTTTATTTAAATGATCTTTAGTGGATCGCTTAAAAAACAACGCTATTCACATGCGGGTTTTCTACGCACACATCCAGCTGCATTAATTCGCTTAGCACTATCAGGTGTTCCTGGCCGTCGGCGGTAATTTTTATACACTCATCGCGATTGTCATTGCGCTGCGTGTCTTGCGCTATACCCTGAATAACTGCGCCCGATTTCATGGCTAAGCGCACCGGGTAGTGATACATGCAAACAATCTCTATGGAATCGTGTTGGTTGCAGCTGATCATTTTGATATACCCTACAACAGATATTTGTGTTTATTTCACCATTATTCCCAGCAATTTCAGTACTTCGCGGTTTGGAAAACCGTCGGCGATCATGCCTTGTTGCTGCTGGAATTCGCTCAGCGCGCGGCGAGTGCCGGGGCCAAAAATACCGTCGGGTGTGCCTGCATCAATGCCTTTGGTGTTGAGTTGTGTTTGCAGTGCGATTACCTGGTCGCGATGTAAACGCGGTGCATTTTCCGGTGGCGATTGCAGCAGCTTTCCGCCACCCGCAATTTGATCGGCCAATTGGCCAACGGCAATGGCGTAAAACTCCGAGCGGTTCCAGCGCATAATCACGTTAAAATTGTCATACACCAAAAATGCCGGGCCTTGGTGGCCAGCGGGAACGAGTAGTGCGGCTTGCATCTCATCCGCAGGTAGCGGTGAATTGTCAGCGCGAGTTACGCCCAGCTGGCGCCATTCACTGAGTGATTTGGTATTTTTTAAACCTGCTTCCAGAAACGGAAAATCTTTTGGCAATTTAACTTCGCGCCCCCAGCGTGCCTTGGGTTGCCAACCGAGATTACGCAAAAAGTTTGCACCGGATGCCATAGCATCCGCTTTGCTTTTCCACAAATCGCGCTTGTTATCACCATCGTAATCCACGGCGTGTTTTAAAAATGCCGAGGGCATAAATTGCACGTGGCCCATAGCACCCGCCCACGAACCGACCATCTGCGCGGGCGCAATTGCACCTTCATCCAATATGCGCAGCGCATTCATTAATTCGATGGTAAAAAATTCACTACGGCGCGTATCACATGCCAGGGTCGCGAGTGAATCCACCACATTGATGTTGCCAAAAAAACTGCCGTAATTAGTTTCTAGCCCCCAAAATGCCAACAAGTAGGGCGCGGGCACACCGTATTCTTGCTCAACACGTTCAAGCAATGCGCGGTGCTCAACCCACAAGCTGCGCCCTTGCGCTACCCGTTGCTCAGTAACACGGCGATTAAAATAATCAGCAAAAGTGGTCGTAAATTCCGGTTGCTGTTTATCCAATTCCAATACGCGTTGGTTTAAGTTTGCTTTGGCCAAACTGTTGTTGATGGTATTGGCAGAAATGCCCTGGGTTTTGGCAAGGCTGGAAAAGTGATTAATACAGGCAGAAAAATCCGCGGCGCCCATTGTCGCGGCTACGGGTTTGGGGGCTGCTGGTTGTAGCGCTTGTCTGCCGGTGGTGGGGGTGTTGTTAATTGCCGCTGCGGGCGTTACAGCGGATTGCTCAGCGGGAGCGGGCGCCTGCGCACAGGAAAGTAAACTGCTACAGCACGCGATGGTTAAAAAGTGACGCAAGGTATTCATCATAATCCGGGGCTTCCCTTGGGGATTCGGGGGTGTAATGCCGTCATTGTAAGCGCTTTGGTCGGTAAACGTCATTGACTCATCTACCTTGTGGCAATAGCATCCGCGATAAGTTTCCCAATCGTTGCGGCACAGGCGCTGCTCCTGCGCATCCTCCCTCACTCAGGTGCAATTCATGAATAGCCTTACCCGTATTTCCCTTGCAGCATTAACCCTTGCTCTGGCTGTGAAAACCCCCGTGTTGTGCGCCCAACCGGCTGGCAATAAAACGGCGGCGGAATTTAATACCCCTGCGTATTGGTATGAGTCCGGTCAGGCTGCATTGCACGCGGCAAAACAAAATACTTATGTCGGCACAAAAGCCAAAAATGTCATTTTATTTGTAGGCGATGGCATGGGCATTTCCACCGTAACCGCCGCGCGAATTCTTGAGGGGCAAATGCAACAACGCGATGGCGAAAGTAATCGCCTCGCGTTTGAAAAATTTCCCTATTTTGCATTGAGTGTTACCGCAAGCGCGAATCAACAAACATCGGATTCCGCACCCACCGCCACCGCGTTAATGACGGGAATAAAAGCGAATGATGGCGCTATAGCGGTAAACCAAACTTTGGTGCGCACCGAAAGCAATGCCGCCCTGGTTGCGGCCGCGAGTGTAAAAAGTATTTTGCAGCAAGCGGAAGAGCAGGGCTTGGCGACGGGCATTGTCACCACCGCGCGCGTGACTCACGCAACGCCCGCCACCAATTATGCCCATGTGCCCGACCGCGAATGGGAGGCAGATGTAAATTTATCAAAAGGCGCAACCGTAAAAGATATTGCGCAACAATTGTTGGAGTTTTCTCATGGCGATGGAATAGAAGTGGTGATGGGCGGAGGGCGCAAACAATTTTATGCACACACCGAAGCCGACCCGGAATACGCCGGTCGCACTGGTATTCGTCGCGATGGGCGCAATTTACATAAAGAGTGGTTGGCAAAACATCCGCGCTCGGCCTATGTGTGGAATAAAAAATTATTGGATGAAATCGACCCGAAAAAAACCAAACATTTACTCGCCTTATTTGAACCTTCGCATATGCGCTACGAAGTAGATCGCGCGCAAGATATTGCCGGTGAACCCTCGCTCGCGGAGATGACCACCAAAACACTGCAGATATTGCAAAAAAATAAAAAAGGATTTTATTTAATGGTGGAAGCAGGGCGCATAGATCACGCGCACCACGCCGGTAATGCCTACCGCGCGCTAACCGATGCGATTGCATTGTCGGATGCGGTGACCGCCGCGCAGGCCGCAATAGATCCACGCGACACGTTAATTATCGTTACCGCCGATCACAGCCACACTTTCACCATCGCGGGTTACCCTGAGCGCGGTAATCCTATTTTAGGTAAAACGCGCGCAGGCGGTGAATTGTTAACCGACACCATGGGTTTGCCGTACACCACTCTCGGTTACGCCAATGGCCCCGGTTTTACCGGCGGAAAAACACGTCGCGAATTTAACGGCAAAAGTGAAAGCGCAATTGCTGCCACCTATAAAGGCACGGCTAAACGCCCTGACTTAACTGACGTGGACACCACCAGCCCGGCCTATATGCAAGAAGCTACCGTGCCGCTCGCCTCGGAAACTCATGGCGGTGAAGATGTC
Source organism: Cellvibrio sp. KY-YJ-3 (assembly GCF_008806955.1). Taxonomy (NCBI): domain Bacteria; kingdom Pseudomonadati; phylum Pseudomonadota; class Gammaproteobacteria; order Cellvibrionales; family Cellvibrionaceae; genus Cellvibrio; species Cellvibrio sp. KY-YJ-3. The sequence goes on from NZ_CP031727.1 coordinate 1,877,019, forward strand.
GGCATTTACGCACTGGGACCAAACGCACATTTATTTCGCGGTGTACAAGAGCAACACATTATTTATCACATCATGGCCGACGCACTCGGCCTGAATAAACAGGCTAAATAATGAAAAATTATTGTGCTGTAATTTTATGTTGCCTGTTTGGGATTGGCTGCACCTTTCATGGCGATGAACTGAGCGAGCCGGTGCCGATAATAAATACCCAAAACCTGCCGCCACTCGCGGCAGAATTTGTAACCACTATTTCTGGTGATGATTCCACCGTAAATTCTGCTCGCCTGGTGCGCACTGCAAGCGCCGTGGAATGGATTTATCTCACCAGTAATATCAGCGAGTTATGGACTAAAACCAGTAATGATTTATGGTTTTACAGCAAAGTTTTTCACGCGGATCGCCAAGTCATTGAATACTCACCGGTGGATATTAATTTGCTCGGCATTCAGCAGCAGTGGCAACAGCTCGCCATCAACCCGGATATTTTGCACGCCGCAACCAGCACCAAACCCGCTGCAGATTTTCGCGGTTGGCAAAGTGTGATTTATACCGGCGAAGTGGAAGGAATAACCTACGAAGTGTTATGGCTACCGCAACTCTCCATCGCGGCGCGGGTAATAGCTAAACAGGGCAAACAAAAAACCGTAACCGAAATCCGCGCGCTTTATGTCAACCAACAAGCGCCATTTACCTTTTCGGATATCACTCACTATCGCACTATTGAATACACCGACTTAGGTGATATGGAACGCGACCCGTTTGTAATGAAAATCCAGCATGAGCTGCTGGATCATCATGGGCATTTGCATTGAGGTGTGCTGAGGTGGCGAAAGCTAACTAGCCGTCATACCCGCGCACGCGGGTATCTAATCTATGTAATGCTACCCAGCGTTTAGTTTGATTTGTTAGGTTTTTCGTTTTTCTCAAGCAAGATAAGCATTTCTTTTGCCACTAATGCAGCAGATGGCAGGAACATCGTCGAGACAATACGATCATCAATAATTACATCATGCTTGTCGGGAATATTGTCTTTGTTTACGGTGATCGCGCCTTTTTCTTTAAGTCTCTCTTCAACTAGAAAAGGCAGTAGCCTCCCTTGTTTTGCCCAGTCCTTTTCTTTTTCTGTTGAGTTGGGGAAACCTGCAATGCGTTTACCCTTTACAAGAGGCTGACCACTGGAAAGCATTGCGTTCGCAAAGGCGCCAGCCCCATGGCCAACGCTTCCAATGACTCCGCCACTCTCGTAGATCTTCGCTATGATGCCGAGCAAATCTTTATTAGACGCCACATCAAAAACATTCCCGTAACCCCCGCCGATGAACACTGCTGAATACTCACTCGGATTCACCTGCTTAGGCGTTAAAGAGTTGTTGGCTTTACTCAAGAAGCCCTCATATTTGATGGTATAGCTGCTAATCCCCAACGGGTCCCTCATGAACGGCACGGTGCCACCCAGCGGAGAAGCAAAGTCCACGTCGTAACCATGCGAAACAAATACATGGTATGGCGGTGCGTACTCCCACAGATCGTTTCTGGCCTCGTGCTTCTCCGGGTCTCCCATATCTGTCAAGTTGGAAGCAATAATGAGAACTTTTTTTGCATTGCCTGCATGCGCTGGCATGTTGGATGCAACAGTTTGAGAAAAAGCTAACGAGGAGAATAAAAGAGTGATAGCTGTAATAAATAATTTTAGCGACATATATTTCCCATTTTGGCTGGTTTAAATTCCTATTTAAAACATAACTTATCAAGTTGCGACTAGCCTTAGACACACCCAAGGTTCACTTTGGATTCACCGAAATAACTTTTTTAAATGGCGGTTGATCCGCTATTGTAGGTTGCTGGTGAGGAACGAACCGCAACATGACATTGTTTCTGGCTGGGACTTAAAGCTTTCACGTGAATGATCTATAAAAAACGCTAACGTTTAAATCAATAATGCGATCTGTAAAGCAATCTTTCGAAGTTCGCAAATCGGCCAATTGCGAACCTTGGTGACAGATTTCCCAGCAAGAGAGAAGAATGATTTTGATGCCGAATCTACCGATTTTTTTACCACGGTCGCTTGTTAGGGCATTAGTTTCGTGGCACACACTCAATTTCTGAGTCCAAGTTTCCAGCCCAAGAGCGAATTTGTATTTTGTTTGCATAGGGATAGTTTTCATTATTTATAGGAAAATTTTCCTTTCTTAATAATGATGAGCCGCACCATTGACTTTCTCGCCAGTAACTAACAACGGCAAACTCACCACCAATAATTTGAGTTATAAACTCAAAGGCTGTTCCATATTCGGATTCACCAAAAAATTCATTGAAGTGAGCATGATAAGCGTCAAATGAAACCGTAACTTCCTCTCCCGATGTGTCAATACATAGAGGATGTTCTGCTTTTGGCGATGGAGCTTTAATTTCAATACAAAAAGCACATTCTTCATTTTCTACAATTTTATGTTCTAGCTTTACTAATGCAGGAAAACTCTCAAAGAATTGGGTTTTTACCTCATTTGAAAACTCGGTCAGATTTCCATTCATATGTTGCCCTAACAGTTTATTAAATTGCACCGACTATATAACCCGCAGAACGTTATTCCAACTAATTTGTTGTAGTGCTGTATAACTCCAAAAGCAGATGAACCTTCAATCGATTTAGCTCGTTCTAAATCAAAGGAGTAACTGTCACTCCGAATTAACTATGGAGTTATACGGCACAAACAATCTCAATTAGTTGCCGCGCTCATTTGGCTGACTGTCCGCTTTGGGCACACTGCTGCCCTTGTATCCGTTGCGGTTCGTAAACTCAATTTACGCGACCCACCACAACCTACAGATGCTCACCTTTCCCAAAATCAACCCAATGATTGAAGCACATATAACCTGAATAACAAATCCCGCTCGCAACGGTAATTACCGCCTATTACACAGGTAAAGAATTAATAAGCTGCTGTAGATAAAGCCATTCACCGATGGTTTAGCCGTAAAATAGCGGCATATTCGTTAGATGAGGTGGTTATGTCTGTTGAATTCTCTCTGCTTGAACTCGCCTCGGTGCGAGTCAATGAAACTCCTTGCGATACGTTTAATCACGCGGTGGCTTATGCCAAGGCGGCGGATGCGTTGGGGTTTAAACGGTTTTGGTTGGCGGAGCATCACAATATGCAGGGCATCGCCAGTTCGGCAACGGCGGTGTTGATTGGGCATATCGCGGGCAATACGCAGCGGCTGCGCGTGGGTTCCGGGGGAATTATGTTGCCCAACCATTCGCCGCTAATTGTGGCGGAACAATTTGGCACGCTTGCATCGCTGTATGGCGACCGTATCGATTTAGGTTTGGGGCGTGCACCGGGAACTGATCCTGTCACCAGTCGTGCATTAAAACGCGATGATTCGGCAGCAGAAAATTTTGCGCAAGAAGTGCAGGTGATTCAACAATTATTGCAACCGAGCCAGCCACAACAGCGTTTGCGTGCAGTACCCGGTGAAGGTACGCAGGTGCCTATCTGGATTTTGGGTTCGAGCCTTTACAGTGCCGGACTCGCGGCGCAATTAGGTTTACCTTATTCATTTGCGGGGCACTTTGCGCCAGCGTATATGCGCGCTGCACTCAAACGTTATCGCGCGGAATTTCGCCCCTCGGAACACTTGCAAAAACCCTATTTTATTTTGGGTTTGCCAGTGGTGTGGAGTGAGACAGAAGCGCAGGCGATGTTTAATGCAACTACCAGCTTTCAGCGTATTACTGCGTTGTTTCGCGGTGAACCTTTGTGGTTGTGCCCGCCGGTGCAGCCAGAGGAATTAAATTGGTCCGCGGGTGAAAAGCATAATGTGGAAGAATTTTTAGCGCTCGCCCAAGTTGGCGATGAATTACAAATTCTGGATGGTTTGCAACAATTACGCGATGAACTCGCGATTGATGAATTTATGTTTACGATTGATGTATACGACCGCGACTTGCGTATTCAAACATTGGAAACGCTGGCGCGTATTAAAGAGCACTTGCGTTAAACCTTTTCAATGTGGGGTGAAACATCAATTCCACATTGGCCCGCAATCCGTTGCACTCCGTGCGGGCTACTTGAGTTGTTCGTAAGCGACGACGCGATTACGGCCGGATGCTTTTGCGTTGTAGAGTGCTTCGTCGGCGCGTTGGATTACATCGGTTGCATTGATTTCCTCGGGGTGCCAATAGCTGCTGCCGATACTCATGGTCATCTTCCCGATTTCAGGGAAGCTGGCTGACTCAATTGCACTGCGAATTTTTTCAGCAACGGTCATGACTTCGGCAGCGCTGGGCGCATTGGGCAGGATCACCACAAATTCTTCGCCACCATAACGTGCAACAAAATCAGTTGCGCGCGTCTGGCTGGTAATTAACCTAGCGATTTGTTGCAACACGGCATCACCCACCGGGTGACCATAGTTGTCGTTTACTTTTTTAAAGTGATCCGCATCGAGCAATAAAATAGAAAAGCCGCGCCCGGTGCGTTTGCCCATTTGCACATAATCCACCAATTTCTCGTCAAAGCGACGCCGGTTATTTATTCCTGTTAGGGGATCGGTAGTGGCTAAATGTTCCAATTGTTTATTGGCGACGGCTAATGCATCGGTGCGCTGTAATACTTGTTGTTCCAGGGTTTGATTGAGTAATTCCAGTTCGCGCTCGCGTGTGAGCAGGGATTCTGTCATGGACTGCATAGCGTTACTCAACTGCGCAACTTCACTCAGGCTGGTGTCGGTAGGATACCTAGGTGCGCTCGTATTATGTTTAATGCAGTGTGCGGCAGCGGCGAGTTGTTCAATCGGTTTACTGACGCTTTGTGCGAGCCGCCAAGCCAAGAGTGAAAATAAAATAACTGCAATCAATGCCAATACCAGAAAGCGGGCGTACATGGCATAAACGGGCGCGAGTGCATTTTCCAGCGGTTGGCGCACCACAATTCGCCAGCCAAAATTGGTTGTTGAATCTGCATCCACTAAAACCTGACTGGTTAAATAACGGTGTCCGTCATCCCACATGGCGATGGAATAATTTTTAGTAAGCGGCAATTTTGTGGGAAGTTCGCTTACGCCTGCCAACGTTTGTGGATAGAGCACATTGCCGCTGTTACTCACAATCAATATCTGTGTTTCACTATCGTTATTGCGGCGATTAATAATGGACTGCACGGTGGAGGTAACCCAATTCCAATGCGCGTGTGCGGCAACAACGCCAATTACCTTGCCATCACCGGTGCGAATGGGGGCTGCAAAGTCGATAAAGCGCAAAGGTTCATCGGTGTGAGTGTTGGGTAAAAGTTTGGCGAGTAACAGCGCTTCATGTACATCGCCACTGTAGACGTCTTTTAATCCGGCGATAAACCAGGGGCGCTGCGCTACAGATTGCCCTACGAGCATATTGTTGCTGGCTTGAACTACTGTACCAGTGGCGTCGGCCACACCCAGCCACGCAAATTCGCTGCGCAGTGTGCGGCGCCGTTCAAGTGAGGCGAGAATGTCCGGGCTGGTTAAATCGCCGCGTACAAAATGGGGCGCTTGGCTAAGCAATATAATTTCTATTTCACGTTCATGCAGGTTGGCGCCCAGCAGTTCGGCAGCGGCCACGGCTTGGGCGTGCACAGCTTCACCGGCATTAATTTTCATTTGGTTGGCCGTTATCCAGCCCGCATAAATACCTACGCTGAGAAGCGTAAACAGTGACAGCCCGCCAAACCACAAGGCCAGCCGCACTCTAAAGCTACTGTGTTTGAACAATTAGCATGCCTTGTCTGATTAAGTTGACGTCATAATATACATTTTTAGCGCGGGTCTGGCAGTATCCTGCGTGGGAAATAAATCGCAACACATCACAGGAATAAATAATGGAAGCGGTTCAGTTATTCGGGGCAAGTGTGCCGGTGGTGCCGCTGTTGTTACTGGCGGCGGGGTTGCTTATTGCACTGCTCGGTAAATTACTGCGCGCGCCGTTTGATGTGAGCGATGTTTTTTTAAAATTGGTGCTGGCAAGTTTTGTCATGGGGCGTGTGGTTTTTGTGCTGCTGCACCTTGATGCCTATCGCGATAATGGTTGGGCGGTGTTGGATATTCGTGATCGCGGTGTAGATATTTACGCGGCGCTGATTACGGCGGTTGTGTATCTCGCGTGGTTGGTTTATCGGCGCCCTGCGCAGCGGCGGTTGTTGTTGCAAATAATATTGCCGGTAGCACTATTATCCGGTGGCAGTTATGTGTTGTTAAAAAGTTATTTGCGCCCGCCGTCTCTCTGGCCGGATTTAACCTTTGTAACATTGGCAAATGAAACCCGTTCATCACAAACCGTCAGTTTGCAAACCGATGCGCAGCGCGAGTTTACGCTAGTGAATTTGTGGGCGACCTGGTGCCCGCCGTGTCACCGTGAAATGCCGGTATTAGCAGCAGCGCAACATGAGTTTCCGCAGGGGCAATTTATTTTGCTGAATCAAGGTGAATCGGCTGAGGTGGTGAGTGAATATTTGTTGGAAAATAATTTGCAGTTTGAACAGGTGTGGTTGGATGCACAAAGTCAGTTCAGTCAATTTTCCGGTAATCGCGGTTTGCCACTCACACTGATATACGACAAGCAGGGCAAATTAATTGATGGCCATGTGGGGCAGCTGTCGCGTGCAACGTTGATGGAAAAGTTATCGGGTTTTAAACCCAAAAAATAACCTGTTGCTTAACGCTGTTAATCTCCCCTCAGCCTCAGGTTGTAAATGAAGGCTGGGGGATTTATCCGTATCGCCACAAAAAATTATTCGGTGCGATAACGCTCCAGCCAATGAGCATAGGGTGCAGGTAAAACCCACGCGGATTTTTCTACGCCCAATTCTTTCGCCGCAAAATACGGCCAGTGTGGGTTGGCCAAATGCGGGCGACCAATCATCACGAGATCCAATTGTTTATTGGCGATGGCCTGCTCAGCCAATTGCGGTGTGCTGAAACCCCAGGCGGAGGCCACGGGCATATCGGCTTGGTTGCGCACTTGCTCGGCGATGGGCGCAAGAAACGCCGGTGCCCAAGGGATGTTGGCATTGGGTGTGGAGAAGCCGACGCTCACACTCAACATATCCAAACCATTTTTGCGCAATTGTTGGGTGAGTTCGATGGATTCAGCGAGAGTTTGTTCATCGCGACCATCGTATTCGATGACACCAAAACGTGCGGTGAGCGGTAAATTTTGTGGCCAGACGTTGCGTACAGCAGCGAGCGTTTCCAATAAAAAACGGCTGCGGTTTTCCAGGCTGCCGCCGTATTCATCGGTGCGTTGATTGGCGTGGGTGGAGAAAAAACTTTGCGCCAAATAACCGTGGGCAAAATGCAATTCCAACCATTCAAAACCGGCGGCGCGTGCACGTTGTGCGGCAGCGGCAAAATCGGCAGTCACGCGCTGGATATCGGCAACAGACATTTCCTGCGGCACTTTGTCTAAATCGCCACCAAAGGCAATTGCCGAGGGTGAAATGGTTTGCCAGCCGCGTGCGTCGCCTTCGGCAATATGATCATCACCTTCCCAGGGGCGATTGGCACTGGCTTTGCGGCCAGCGTGAGCAATCTGGATTCCCGGCACTGCACCGGCTTTTTTAATAGCCGCAGCAATTTGTGCAAGGCCCGCGATATGTTCATCGCTCCACAATCCGAGGCAGTTAGGAGAAATACGCCCTTCAGGCGATACACCGGTTGCCTCCACAATCACCAAACCTGCACCGCCGCGCGCAATACTGCTGTAGTGGGCGAGGTGCCAATCGTTGCTGAAGCCGTCGGTGGCCATGTATTGGCACATGGGCGGTACGGCGATGCGGTTGCGCAATTCAATATCTTTAAGTTTAAAACGGCTAAAAAGAGCGGACATGAGTTTCTCCAGGCTAAAACACTTTCCCCGAATCACGAGGCTTGGCGCCTAGAGTAATGGCTGGCGAGATATAAAAATAATCAGCTTTTATTATCTACGTCATAAGCTGAGCTTATGAGTGGGGCCGCTACCGATTTACACCGCAAACAGTTCAAACAATAAATCGCGAATCCAGCGGTGCGCCGGGTCTTTGTGGGTGCGTTCATGCCATGCGGCGACCAGTGTAAAACCTTCAACCAGCAGCGGAGTTTCTTGTGTTGCTAATCCATCGAGGTGTTCGACCAACCGTTTCGGAACCACGGAAATCAAGTCGCTGGCGCGGACGATATTGGTCATCACCAAAAAGGATTTTACCGAGAGCATTACTTGCCGCTCGCGCCCGATTTTTGCCAAGGCTTCGTCAGTCGCGCCACTAAAGCAGCCGCCGTTGTAGGAGAAAAGTGCGTGTTCGAGGCGGCAGAATTCATCGAGAGATAAGGTTTTTTTTGCGGCGGGATGTTCATTGCGCATTACGCACACATATTCTTCGTCGAACAAGCGGCGTGCATGCAAATCCGGTGGGCTATTTGCCGGGCTCAACAGAACCAGTTGCAGATCGCCGCGTTCCAACTGCGCCTGCAAACTTTCGTTTTCAATGGGGAGTAGTGCCACGCGAATATTGGGTGCGCGCTTTTTCAGCTCCAACACAAAGGGCACAGCAACCGCTTGCAAGGCATAGTCGGTCGCGGCTATCGATAAGGTCAGCCGTGCTGTGAGCGGATCAAATTCGGTGGCTGTGAGTAATACAGCAATTTCCGCTAGCACCTTTTTGACTGGTGCGGCTAATTCCAGCGCACGTTGCGTGGGCACTATGCCGCGCTGGGAGCGCACAAATAAGGGGTCATTAAAGCTCTCACGCAAGCGAGTCAGCATGCCGCTCATCGCCGGTTGGGTTAGCGACAGCCTCGCCGCCGCCCGCGTCACATTGCGCTCATCCAACAGTGCATCCAATGCTTTTAATAAATTCAAATCAACGGTTTTTATATCGCGCATGGGGTTGGTGCTCGTGGGCGTTCGTCGGGTGTGGTTGGCGGGGAAGTGGTTTTGTTATATCCCAGCCCCCGTTTTTGTGCAATTAATGCCAGCGAGAATACTTGGCGTTGTTAAAAAAACAGTAACAAATCCTTCATATACTCAATGCCTGAAGATTCGGCTTGGTTATTGCTGTAAAGATCGAGTTATTTATTGTTACCCGGAGAACCGCTGAAAATACACTTTTGTCATGCTCGCGAACGCGGGTACCCATAACAATCGGCAGTATGGGTTCCTGCTTGCACAGGAATGACAAATAATTTATTGCAAATAAGAAGGAAAAAACGTGCCTGAACTTATCGCTCCGCCCGCGAAACATACGCTTGGTGCTTACGGTGTTTGGTTGTTTACCGACAAGCACCCGACCCTGAAGAAGATTAAAAAGCAAGTGACGCCCAGTGTGCACGGTGATCGCCATTGGGATTCCAGTTATCTGTTGATGGATTATTTTACCGAGCATCGCCCGCGCAAAAATACCCGGGTGTTGGATGTGGGCTGCGGCTGGGGGCCAACGTCGATTTTCTTCGCGCGTAAAGGCTGCAAGGTGACGGGCATGGATGTGGATAACGATGTGTTTCCGTTTTTAGAGGCCCAGGCCGATTTGAACGAGGTGAAAATTCAAAAGTTAATCTGCTCCATGAAGCAGATGAAAAAAAAGGATTTGGAAAATTACGATGTGATCGTGGGCGGTGATATTTGTTTTTGGGATGAACTGGCCGATGAGTGGTTTGCCATGCTCAAACGTGCCACTGCCGCCGGGGTAAAAAAGCTGGTGCTGGCCGACCCTGGCCGTCAGCCATTTTTGGACTTGATTGATAAGTGCGATAAAAAATGGCCCACCGAACATTTGATTTGGCTGGCGCTGCAGCCGAAAAAATTTGAAGGCAGTTTGATGATTGTGACCTTGAACGACTGATGGGGTTACACTGGCGGGGTGGCAGTGCTGCTCCCGTCGCTGGTGAGAAAACTGCCCGCTATGTCAGCTTCTCGCCAGAGGTCATTGCAGCGCAATGCAAGAGTTTTATACCAAAGTATTTATCAGTGGCATGTGTTTGCTATTGCTCAGCCTGCTGCTTGGCTACGCTTGTGTCAGCCGCACCTACCTTTATTTGCCTTTAGTGCCCGCTGGTCAAAGCGAGTTGATCTGGCGGGCGGTGCCACGCACCGATGTGGAGGATGGCGGTGAGTCATCGGTCACTATCAACGATGAACAATTCAGCCTGAGTTTTGATTTCACCGTCGTCAAAAAAGCCCAATACCCCTACGCCGAAGTTGCCCTGGAATTTACCGATGCCGCCGGCGCGCCGACATGGGTTGATTTAACCGCTTATGATTCCCTCTCGTTCAACGTGAAATGTTCACCCGCCAATACCATGCTGATGAGTGTGTTGACCTTTGAGGAGGGGGTGACGGTTGCCGACGATCTGGTGACTTATCGTGCGCCCTCGGCGTTTTTCTCTTGCAATCAAGCTTGGTCGCGCATTGCGGTGGATCTCACGCACCTTGAAACACCGCAATGGTGGTTTGACTTGCACAAGCTCGACTTGGCGCAGCAGGCCTACCGGCTCAACCGGGTGCCGCGCATCGCCTTTGGTAGTACCTTCCAAACTCCTGCCGATACCCAGGTGAGCGTGCTGTTAAACAACATCACCCTCTGTGGCCGCGATTGGCGCTACCTGTATTTTCTGGCGGTTTTTTTGCTGTTGGCATGGGGTGGTTATGGTTTCTGGTTGCTCAAGCAATACACCCGGAGTTTGGTGGCGAGCCTGGCCGATAAACAGCAGCGCGACAGACCCTTAATCGCCTATCAACAATTGTCAGTAGAGCCGCTGAGGGATAAAGAAAAAACGGCTATTTTGCATTTTATGGCTACCCGCTATGCGGATGCCGAATTGGATTTGGATGCGATGGTGGAGGCAATCACAATTAGCCGCGCCAAGATCAACGATATTCTCAAAGCCGAATTGGGTTATACCTTTACCAGCTATTTGAACAAGCTGCGGTTAACCGAAGCGGCGCGCCTGCTTGCCGAAAAGCCCGAGGCCAATGTGGGCGAGATCGCCAATTCCGTGGGTTATAAAAATGTGTCTTACTTCAACAAGCTGTTCAAGGAAGAGTACGGCTGTACCCCCAAAACCTTTAAGAGCGTTTGTAAAAAAACGTAAGTGAGCAGCGGCAAAATTAACAATAAAATAAAAAATATTTCTACTTTTGCTATCCGATAGCAATGTTAGGTAAAGCGTCCCCACCCGCTGTAAGCGCTGATTACACTGGGTTTACCTACTGGGCAACCTGATAAGAATTGTAGTTATGCGTGAGCTGCCAGATTGCATTAAACCCCTTCTGCTTAACCATTCGGCCAATCTCTTTTTTGCCATTCGTGTCATTGATTACGAGGCGGGCAGCGTTAGCCTGAACCTGGAGTTGCGCACGGAATTTGCCAAGGCCAGTTACACCACCAGTGCGCTGGGTTGTGCATTGGATTGCATTGCCCGTATGGCCGGTCACGAGGTGCTGGGCTATTGCGCGGCCTCCGAATTTGAAGTCAGTTTTCACGATGGTTCGCTGGCGCAGCAATTTGTGGCGACGGCGACGGTGGAGTCTGTGGATAACCGATATGCCTCTTACAGCGGTCGTATCTATGCCGTGGATAAACAACACAATCGCTTGGTGGCCAATGCCAGCGGCACTCTCACTCGCATGAAAAATAACATCGCCTTGATTGCGGATCACCGCGTCTTGCATGGCGCTCACGTCAGTTAAGTTTCCGCGCAGCATTTCTGCTGCGCGATTGTTCATTCCGCCATTGTTTATTCCGTCATTTACAGCAATGCGCGGCTCACACCCATTCGCTACTTCTACCAATCCGCTACGCACGGGAGTTACACCATGTTTGATGCAACCCGCAGAGATATTTTCAAAGCCTGTTTGGCCGGTGCTGTGGCATCGCCTTTGGCATTGTTGACCAGTGCCCAAGCTGCCTCGCCGCAAACTACCTCATCACTCGCGCCCTGCGTTCCCTACAAACCGCAATGGGGCCGGGGGATTGAAGGCCAGCGCAAAGCGGATTTGGGCAACGGGACTTATCTCAACCCGATTATTGCGGGTGATCGCCCCGACCCTACCATCCTCAAAGATGGCAATGATTACTACATGACCTTTTCGTCGTTCAATACTTACCCCGGCATTGTGCTTTGGCATTCGACGGATTTGGTGAACTGGGCGCCGATTGGTGCGGCCTTAACGCGCAATATCGGCACCCTGTGGGCCTTGGATATCTGCAAGCATGGCGACCGCTATTACATTTATATTCCCGCGCTCACCGACGGCAAGCCCTGGTCGACCTATGTAATTTGGGCGGACGATATCAATGGCCCCTGGAGCGACCCTATCGACCTGAAGATTGAAGGGTGCATCGACCCCGGCCACATGGTGGGTGAAGACGGCAAACGTTATTTGTTTGTGAATGGTATCCGCAAAATCCGCCTGACCGATGACGGCTTGGCGACTGACGGCGAGTTGCAAGCGGCCTATAGCCCTTGGGTCTACCCTGATCACTGGATTGTGGAAAACTTCGCCCCCGAAGGCCCCAAGTTGTTCAAACGCGGCGACTGGTTCTATTTGGTCACGGCGGTGGGCGGCACCGCAGGCCCCGTCACTGGCCATATGGTGATTGCCGCGCGCTCGCGTTCCATTCACGGTCCTTGGGAGCACTGCCCTCACAACCCCTTGGTGCGCAGTTTATCGGAAGCCGAACCCTGGTGGTCGCGCGGCCACGCCACTGTGATTGAAGGGCCTTCTGTGGACGGCAAGAGTGGCGATTGGTGGATGGTGTACCACGGCTACGAAAACGGTTTTAGAACCCTCGGTCGCCAAGCCTTGCTTGAGCCTATCGAGTGGACGGACGACGGCTGGTTCCACGCCAAAGGCGGTGACTTGTCGCAGCCCATCGCCAAACCGCGCCTTGGCAAAACAAGCGCGAGTGGCGCCGCGCTCTCGGACGATTTCTCTCGCAACAAATTTGGCACCCAATGGGCATTTCACAACCCCGGCGCCAATGAATTAGCGCGGGTAGGCTACGGTAAAAAAGTGCTGGAATTAGCCGCGGCCGGTAATTCACCGGTGGATTCCTCACCACTCACTTGCGGTGTGGTAGATCGTGCTTATCAAGTGGAGGTGAGCCTTCAACTGGAAGGCGATGCCGAAGCGGGTTTGCTGCTGTTTTACAACCACAAAGCGTTTGTGGGCATGGGGTTTACTGCCGAGGCAATTAAAAGTTTCCAATATGCCGAGGAGCAAAGCTGGGCGCGCATCCCGCTAAAAACCCGCAGCTTGCGGATGCGCATCACCAACGATCATCAGGTCATCACCTACGAATATTCACAAGATGCCGGCGGCACCTGGGTGCGTCACCCCACGCGCATGGAAGTGTCCGGTTTGAACCACAATGTGTTCGGCGGATTTTTGAGTTTGAGGGTGGGCATTTACTGCGCGGGCAGCGGAAAAGTGCAGCTGCGTGACTTTCAATATCGCGCATTGAGTGAAACCAAAACGGCCTGATTTTTTACGATAGCAAGTATGAAGCAATAACTTGACGGTATTAGGCAAGGTTGCCGCGCTCGGTAGGGATAGATTAACCGTGCAATATCGTTAAGCGCTCAATCAAAAACCAGCGATACAGTTTGCTGATTGTGGGTTGATCCGCGCCAACGAAATCAAAGAGGCATAGGTCTCTTTGGGTTCCTGACTTTGGAGATACCGATGAAAAAGCTAATTCTGTCGCTGGCATTAATGGTCAGCTCATTTACTGCAATAGGAGCTGATATGTCCCATGGTGCAAACAATTTTTATAAAAGTGACAAGGTAACCGAGCAGAAGGTGACCTTCAAAAATCAATACCAGATGAACGTCGCCGGGAATCTTTATCTTCCCAAAAATACTAATCCAAACACCAAAAGCCCCGCGATTATTGTCGGCCACCCGATGGGCGCGGTTAAAGAACAAAGTTCTAATTTGTATGCGCAAAAGCTCGCGGAACAGGGCTTTGTTACCTTGTCTCTGGATTTGTCTTTTTGGGGTGAAAGTGAAGGCCTGCCGCGCAATGCTGTCGCGCCGGATATTTACGCCGAGGACTTTAGCGCGGCAGTGGATTTTTTGGGCACCCGCGCGTTTGTTGATCGCAATCGCATTGGAGTAATTGGTATTTGCGGCAGCGGCAGTTTTGTTATCAGTGCCGCTAAAATAGACCCGCGCATGAAAGCCATTGCCACCGTCAGCATGTACGACATGGGCTCAGCCAATCGCAATGCATTAAATCACTCGCAAACACTGGCGCAGCGTAAACAGATTATTGCAGCCGCTGCCGAGCAGCGTTACGTGGAATTTACCGGCGGCGTAATGCAGTACACCGGTGGCACCGTACTTGAATTAACGGCAGACACGCACCCGATTCAGCGCGAGTTTTATGATTTTTATCGCACACCGCGCGGTGAATTCACACCTGCAGGCGCGTCCGCGCAAACCACCACTCGCCCAACACTCACCAGTAATATCAAGTTCATGAACTTCTACCCGTTCAATGACATAGATACGATTTCACCGCGCCCGATGTTGTTCATCACCGGCGCTGAAGCGCACTCCCGTGAGTTCAGTGAAGCGGCCTATGGGTTGGCGGGTCAGCCCAAAGAGCTGGTCAAAATTCCCGGCGCTGGTCATGTGGACCTTTACGATCGTGTCGAGTTAATTCCATTTGAAAAATTAACCCGTTTCTTCCGCGAAAATTTGCAATAGGTCGGTGATGACTAACTCAACCAAACCTTCATGGAGCGCAGTGTGGGCTATGTCACTCTGCGCGATGGTATTGATCGCGGCAGAATTTTTACCGGTCAGTCTGCTAACACCCATGGCGGCTGATCTTGCGATTACCGAAGGGCAAGCGGGGCAGACTATCGCCATCTCGGGATTTTTTGCTTTGCTAACCAGCTTGTTATTAACCTCGGTGATCGGCAATACAGATCGGCGCCGCCTGCTGTTATTTTTTACCGCGTTACTCGCCATTTCGGCGGCGCTGGTTGCACTCTCATCCAATGTGTTTTTAATTCTGTGTGGGCGCGCCCTGCTGGGAATTTGTATTGGCGGATTCTGGTCGATGTCGGCGGCGGTTGTTATGCGCCTTGTTCCTGAAAATGCCATTCCCAAAGCCTTGGCTATTCTTAATGGGGGCAATGCGCTGGCAATGACCATTGCAGCACCTCTGGGCAGTTTTCTCGGCGGAATCATTGGTTGGCGCGGTGCCTTTTTTTGTATTCTACCCATCGCCCTGATTGCATTTATTTGGCAGTGGTACAGCGTGCCTTCGCTGCCATCACAACCTGCGCGTTTGCAACAAAAATCCGCAAACAATGTGTTTATGTTGTTAACCCGGTGGCCGGTTGTGTTGGGCATGTTGTCGGTGCTGTTATTTTTTATCGGGCAATTTGCGTTGTTTACTTATTTGCGCCCATTTTTGGAAATAGTGACGGGTGTTGATGTCGGGCAATTATCGCTGCTGTTATTAGTCATGGGGTTTTGTGGGCTTATAGGAACCTTGGTGGTAGGGCGGCTGTTAAAAAATCGGCTATACAGCATTTTAGTTGCCACGCCTTTTTTTATGATGCTCACCGCGCTTGCATTAATTTTATTGGGCGCATCCTTGGTGGCTACATTTATGCTGATTGCGCTCTGGGGATTTTTCGCCACCGCCGCTCCAGTCGCCTGGTGGACCTGGCTCAGTAAAACCTTACCTGATTCTGCGGAAGCAGGCGGTGGATTAATGGTGGCAGTGATTCAATTAGCGATCACCTTGGGTGCTGCAACGGGCGGTTGGGTATTTGATGCCTACGGTATTGCCAGCAGTTTTAGCCTGAGTGCAGTGATTCTTTTCAGCGCGAGTCTGATGGCTTTTATCACCTGGAAACAGGTCACGCAGAAAGACGCTCATGCACAACCGACGCATGCATGAAATCTACTTTTTATTTTTTGTAGTTGAATAAATACAAGAGACGGCCATCTATGAATACCGACAACGCTCCCGATCTGAAGGCAATTGCCCGGCTCGCACAATTGATTGCGACTTATGCACCGCACGACGGCTGCTTTGATTTACCGATTCCCGGTGTCAGAGTATTTCGTAGTTCAGCGGTGGATGCAGAACCCATTAATGTGATGAGTCAGGCGGGAATTTGTTTGGTTGCACAAGGAGCCAAGCGCATTATTTTGGGCGACAAAATCTACGAATATGATCCATCGCGCATGGTGGTTTATTCCATGGCATTACCGGTGGAGGCGCGCGTAGTGGAAGCGAGCAGGCGCGAACCTTATTTGTGTTTGGTGATGGACATGTCGCCACAAAAAATTGCCGGCTTGATGCAAAAAGTATTTCCGCGTGGCCTGCCCAAAACAAGTGATGCCAATGGCATTCACGTAGGCCACTCGGATCAACATATTGTTGCTGCCGCGACTCGCTTGATTGAATTACTGCGCACGCCCAAAGAACTGCAATTGCTATCTGAATTAGTATTGGATGAAATTTTTATTCGTTTACTTTGCAGCCCGCTGGGTGCATCAGTTGCGCAAATAGGCGCAGCGGAATCCAAAACCTGGAAAATTGTAAAAGCAATTTCATGGATCAGGGAAAACTATGCTGAGCTGCTGAACATTGAAGAGCTGGCACGCTTTGTCAACATGAGTGAATCCTCCTTCCATCGCCATTTTAAATCCATCACTTCCATGAGCCCGGTGCAATTCCAAAAAGCCCTGCGCTTACAAGAAGCCAAAAGTCTGATGTTGTCTGAAATGATGGATGCAACCACCGCCAGCTTGCGCGTAGGCTACGCCAGCCCATCACAATTCAGTCGCGAATATTCACGTTATTTTGGCAGGCCGCCCGCGCAAGATGTAAAAACCAGATAAGTTTTTTGGAGACAGTATGAAACTGTTTATAAGTTGGAAAACAACAAGCCTGCTGCTATTAACAGTGCTGTTATTCAGTGTGAACGCGCGGAGTGAAACCATGAAAATTAGTATCACCATTAATGATGGAACCGTAATTAATGCAACCCTGCTCGACAATGACACAGCGCGGGATTTTGTAGCGCTACTGCCACTGACTTTAACGCTCACTGATTACAACAATACTGAAAAAATCAGCGACCTCCCGAAAAAAATCAGCCGCAAAGGCGCCCCATCAACCATGACACCCAAAGTGGGCGATATTGCCTATTACGCCCCGTGGGGCAACCTCGCAATTTATTACCGCGACTTCGGTGACTCGCCGGGTTTGATCAAACTGGGTGCTATCGACGGCGATGGTATAGCGGCGCTAAAAGTCGCGGGTGACCTTCAAGTTATTATCGAACGACAACAATAAATCACCGCTGTTGCATTTTTCTGGCATCAATATTTGCATTTTGAACTCCTACTTTTTTCCTTTCCTATACTGACAGGGCTTAACTTTGCTCAGGGAAAATCCAAGTAGGAGGATGTACCGATGAAGTGCCCTGCCAAATTCCCCAATGAATCTGCACGTTTAAACGCTTTAGCTGATTATGGGTTGGATCAAGAGCAGATGCTGCAAAGCCTGGACCCGGTGGTGCGTATTGCATCGCGCATGTTTGATATGCCGGTGGCTGCCGTCAACATGATTGGTAGCGATCACGTTTTTTTCGCCGCCAGTGTGGGCGTGGGTGACGTGGATATGCGCCGCGACGTATCTTTTTGCGCCCATGCTATTACCCAGTCCGATGTGATGGTGGTGCCCGATGCCACTCTCGATGAGCGCTTTCACGATAATCCGCTGGTAGTCGGGGAGGCCAATCTGCGCTTTTATGCCGGTGTGCCCTTGCTCTCGCCCGACGGCTTGGCATTGGGGGCGCTCTGCGTGATCGATGATCGCCCCCATAGCGATTTCTCCCGGGAGGATCGGCAGCGGTTGTTGGAGCTGGCAAAAATGGCGGCGGATCGCTTGGAATTGCGGCGCATTGAAGTCTCCACAGAGCGAAGCCGGCCACCATTTCATGAATATGCGGGCAGCTCGTCCTCGGCGGTTATTTGGTTCGATGAGCAGTTGCAAATTATCGAGTGGAATAATGCGGCGGCAGAGGTGAGTGGTTATAAGTTGGAAGATAAAAATGCCCTGCAATTTGACTTGTTGTTACCCGAGCGCGATCGCGCCCATTTTCGTGCACTCATCACTCAAGCGATTGATGCCTACTCTCTCGACCAAATTAATATTCCCACTGAAGTAACCGGGCTGCGTAAAGACGGCAGCGAATTTCGTTTTAGCTTTGCGCTTTTTGGTTGGCGCGATGGCGGCCATATGAAATTTGAAGCTGTACTCAAAGACCTGAGTGCGCAGCAGCGCGAAGAGGAAGCCTTGCGCCAGCAGGCTAATATCGATGGGCTTACGGGGCTTGCGAATCGCGGAAAATTTTATCGCAGCGTAGAAGAAATATTAATTAGCCCCGCACCGGCTACCGTGCTGATGATTGACCTCGATGGATTTAAAGATGTTAACGATACGCTCGGCCACACTCTGGGCGATGCCATTTTGTGCGAAGTGGCCAACCGTTTATCGCAACTGGTGAGCAGTGAAGATCTGGTGGCGCGAATTGGTGGCGATGAATTTGCGATACTCCTGGCGAATGTGACCGATGCCGCCACTGCTATGCACGTGGCCGATGCCGTGCTTGCCGCCATTGCGCAACCAATTAATGTCGATGGCAATGAGGTTCGGGTAGCGGCGAGTTGCGGTGTAGCGCTCGCACCTACGCAGGCGCAAGAAGCGCTGGAATTGGTCGGTAATGCTGACCTGGCATTATTTAAAGCAAAGAGTAACGGGCGCGGGCGGGTATTCCTGTTTGTGCCCGCCCTGCGCATGGAGGCCATGGCGCGGCGGCTGTATGGGCTTGAATTGCATCGCGCGGTGGATAAAGGCGAATTCCTGTTGTTCTATCAACCACAAATCAATATGGCGGATGGCACCATCACCGGCGCCGAAGCCTTAATTCGCTGGCTTCACCCCGAGCGCGGTTTGTTAACTCCCGCAGCATTTTTACCTGCACTCGAAGGTGGCCCACTGGCGGCCACGGTTGGTTAATGGATTCTGGATGAAGCCTGCGCCCAAGCTGCATATTGGCGCCGCAGTGGCGCGCCGGAATTTCGCATTGGCGTCAACCTGTGCAGCGCACAATTTCGCGTGGGGGATTTAGCCGCAGAGGTGATGGAAACCTTGGCGCGCCATGGGCTGCCGGCGGAAGCGCTTGAACTGGAAGTGACCGAAAATATCGTGCTCGATAACGACGATATTGTGCTGGAAATTTTGCAGCGTTTGCATCAACAGGGGGTAGGCATTGCGTTCGATGATTTTGGAACGGGTTACGCATCCCTCAGCTTGTTAAAAACTTACCCGCTATCGCGCATTAAAATTGACCAATCATTTGTGCGAGGAATTTTAACCTCCAAGCGCGACGCCTCAGTGGTGCGCGCAATTATAGATATGGCGCGCAATTTTGATCTGGAAGTCATCGCCGAAGGTATTGAAACCCAGGCCGAATACAATTACCTGCGCCGTGAACAATGCGATGAAGGTCAGGGCTATCTTTTTGGCGCTCCCATGCCAGTGTCACAATTCGAATTGTTATTGGGGATCGGCAGTTCACTCAAGGCAATTGCCTAGCGGTTTGTAATTTTTATTGGTTAATTATTTTCTGCCAGTAACCCACATCAAGCCACTGGCCAAACTTGCGGCCCACTTCGGAAAAGTGGGCGACTTTTTTAAAGCCAAAAAATTCATGTAGTTGTTCGCTGCTTTCATTGGGTAAGGCGATACAGCCAAGAGCAACATGACAATTTAATTGTTTTAACTCATCGAGCAGCGCGGCATAAAGCGCTTTCCCATAACCTTTGCGCGCCAAACCGTTTGCCAAATAAATCGTCACCTCTACGGTGTTCTTGTAGGCCGCGCGTTCTTTCCATTTGGTTGCGTAAGCATAACCCACCACCTCGCCATCGACCTCGCACACCAACCAAGGGTATTCCTGGGTGTACGCGGCTATCCGGCTCGCCATTGTGGAAGTTGTCAGCGGTGTTTCTTCAAACGTAATCACGGTATTGCTGATGTAATAGTTGTAAATCCCACAGATTTTTTCAGCGTCTTTCGGTTCATAGGGGCGAATAAGCATTTTTCTATTCCATAGGGCGACTGTTGTTGAAATCTATGCGAGGACATCTTTTTTCTATTGTTCTTTTATAAATTTTCCACCGCCATTGAAGTCACTTCAATATCTTCTTTATTGACCGCATAACTCACCCATACACGGTTATTCCACACAATACTTTTGGGGTAACTGTAGCCGGTGCGTTTGTATTTTCCTGCATACAGCATAGGTGGCAATTCGGATTCGCTGCGCAGCAGGTAGGCTTTATCAAACAGTTGACCGTCGCTGCTTAAAGTAATGGTGAGAGGTGCGCGGTTTTTGGTTCCGCTGGGGTTATTAATTAAAAAAGCGCGGCCATCGGGTAGGTTGCCTGCGCTTTGTTTGGCGCGGGAGTCGGGCATGTTGGTGGCGGTGGGTTTGGTCCAGGTTTTTCCGTTGTCGTTACTGCGCGCTGCCAACAGGGTGAAGCTGCTGCCTTGATCGCGAAATACCATCACTGGTTGCTGTTGTTTTAGTTGTTTGGTTAAAAACCAACTGGGTTCTAACTCGCGGCTTATGCCCGGTTGATGTGGCAAGTTTTCCATCTCGCCTTGCGTCCAGCCACTAAGCCCTGTTACATCATCCGTATAAAACGGTTTGGCAATTAAACCCGGTTGATGATGAATCGCGGTAAGAATTCTGCCGTTAGGTAATTGTTTTAAATCCTGCTCAATAACACCTGCCACCGGTTTACCGGCGTAGTCCAGCAACGGTTTTGGTTTGGACCAATGGCTACCATCGCGGCTGGTAATGTATTCCACATAACCCGCTTTAGGCTGCAAGCCCTGTGGCCACACATTAATAAATGCCACTAATGTATCGCCATAACGCCACCAGCCACCGTTAGTCACCAACGCATCAGTGCGCGCCGCAACTAATTGTTGCGGCTCACTCCAGTCATTGCCGTTGCTACTACGGCTGTACAGAATTTTGGTTTCAGGTGCATCTTCATCCTGCTGCGAACTTTGCCACTGAATAAATAATTCGCCGTTAAATGCAAACAACACCGCGCCGTGATTATATTGCGCGCTGCCGGCTTTGGCTTTAAATACCAAGTGATGTGCTATTTGCGCCGGTTTTTGCAAACCCAAGGTATTTGGCTGGGATTGATCAAATACGTTATTTGCCACTTGCAGTACTGCAATATTTGTTTCGGTATTGTTTGTTTTTGTGTCATTCGTCGCAGTGCTGGATTGCAGTGAGCAAGCAGTAAGCAGAAAAAGTAAAAAACCGGCAACAACATAATTCATTTCGATATTTCCATTGTTTAGCATTAATCAGGCAACAATCAAAACCCCATCCACTTGCACCACCGTTTTCGCTTCTGAGCGCTCGATCATTTTTACAATCGCCGATTGAATAACTTCATCCTCACGTGCATCTATTTTGCTGGAGAAACGTTCCACTTGAGTATCGGCGCCTTCCTCTAATACAAACTCTATCGCCACTTCATCGGCATGGCTGGTGGTTTTACCGTAGTAAGTTAATGATATTTTTGGGTAACCCTGAAAGCCCATTTTTGCTCTTTTGGCGATACGTTTTTTTGATTTATCTAAATTCATAATCCATTCTCGGGTGATTAAAGTGGCGCAAGGCAGCGCGGGATGTTTTATCGACTAATGCAAATACTTTATCTAACGTATCTTTTTCACGCGCTGGTTTATGCCCATCCAGCTTAATAAGCGTGCAGGCGCAGCGATCCATCATCCCATAAAACTGCTGGTAAAGGTCGGCATTATTCAGCCGTTTACCCGAGTTTGCACAATAATCCCGCTGCTCCAAACCAGCACGTCGCGCCGGCAAACCCACTATGTTTTGTGAATCGCTATAAATCATTACCCGCTGTGTTTGTTCGGTATTGGCTAACAGTATTTCATCCATTGCCCACAACAGGGTTTGCAACTCCAGTCTGGTGGACGAGGTATTTTCAAACGGTTTTACCTTCACCGTGGCGAGTAAATCAGAAAGTGGTGAATCGATATTCTCAACCGCAAGGTATGCCCCAAAACCAACCCGGGTTTTGGTATCCACGCTGCCATCGGTAAATAACATTAAGTTGGGCATTTGTGTTGGCTCACTGGCATCAGTAGTTGTTTATCAAGCCTTGCTCACAAATTACGCTGCACCATTTCTTTAATTTTATGCGCTTTAACGAAGTGGTCTAATTTGTGGGTTTCAATCCACCAGGTAGCTGCTTCCATTAGCAACTCAGGGTTGTGATTTTTATTGGCGAAGAACGCATAAAACGAAACACCCACCCCATCACCTTTACTGGCGATCTTTTTGTCGCACACCTCTATAATTTTGGATCTCAGTTCTGGTCGCATAAGGGTAAGTTTTCTCGAAGTGGTAAAGGGGTGTTGGAAATCTGAATGTATGTAAAAAATAGAGTAACTCAGAAACCAAAGCCTGAGTCAGCGGAGATTTTGAGCTAATTAGAGCATCCAGCAGTTGTAGGGGGGCTTCGCGAAGCAAGCCGCCGAACTTCGCAGTTCGGCCAATTGCGGACCTTGGTGACAGATTTCCCAGCAAGAGAGAAGAATGATTTTGATGCCGAATCTACCGATTTTTTTACCACAGTCGCTTGTTATGTATATTTTTTAGCTACTTGCTGAAAAAACTGATAATTTCAGAAATTATGGCGCACACAAGCAGGGCCAAAATATTTACAACTGGGAGCAAGTAGGCCTTTTTTGCGTGGCCATAGGAGCCACCCGAGTAAAAACCCCATGAAACAAATATAGACACTATGCACATAGGAGCAAAAGTAAATAGACTAATAAATATAACCCAATTTATTGGATTTGAATCTGAACCGGGAGCGTCGAAGATCATGCCGGACAATAACAATGGGTAGAACGTTACAGCCCCAGCTATGCCAAAAATTATAGTGCATATTATTAAGACTATTTTTGTGCTGCTTTTAATATCTTCCACTGAATCCATTTTTAATGGATTATTGAAACCAGTTGATTCATTGTAGCTTTCGCATTTCCAGCAGGTTTCAAACTGATTTTCATGCTCTTCACCGCATTCCTCACACTTCCACATTCTATTTTCCTTAGGCATTACAAACTGTCCAGCGCACGAAGTGCGCGAGTTGCTACGCTTTTTTATGTTTTATATACGGCTGAAAACAATAAGCGATTCTTTGTTTTTATTGCGATAGTAAAAAAGGCGATCACCTGAAACTGTAAAATAGGCGCTATGATATAAATGTTGGATTATTTTCTCCGCATTTTTACCAGCACAAGTATTTTCCGAGTTATGTGAAAGCAATTTTTCATTTAGCTTAACCCTAAACCCTTCGTTAATAAGCTCTACTTTTGATTCATACACCAACTTTCCTGTAGTGCGAATCAATGTACCGTTCTCCGTGAATTGCATTTCCATTTCTCTGCATTCTGGAGCGAACCAGCCAGCCCACTCTGGTGCAATACGCCATTTTCCAATATAGGCAGTATTTCCAACCTCTTTTGCGAAGGTCAGTTGGATAAAAGACATGAGCGCTAAAAGTAAGATTACATTTTTCATTTACTCTCTCCTAGAGAAACATAACGTTCGGTTCAACCGCAGTTTGTAAGCGCGAAGCGCTGTAGCTGCGTTGCAACCGCTTGTTAGGATTATTTTAGCAGCCCACCAATTATGGCCCCAAGAAGACCGCCAATACCACCAGATAATGCTGCCCACCAACGTTTGTCTTTTTGATGCTCTAAAGCCCTAGAGTGAAGATTAACTGCGGTATCCACCAAGGCTTTTATGTCGGCAGGTGTTAGTGGGATTCGTGATATTCTGAGTTGCGCTTCGGGTGATAACGCTGAATATTCTAGGTAAGTAATAACGCACTCAGTATCAACATTGTAACGTTTAGGAAATTGGCGCCGCCAAACGAGAGAAGCTTTTTCTCTAGTGGAGTCAAGCCTAAAAAATTCGGGATGTTCAATAAATACCTTTTTCCATTTCTCAGCCTGCGACTCGTCCGCCGATAAACGGTCAGCCCAACCCGCGTGGGTGAGCTTATAAAATTTATATGTTGCCATAGCTTGGATAGCTGCGATTACGTCGCTTAGTCGCTGCGGATCAGAAAGGTACGGAGAGTTTTTTGAAGAGCTTGACTTACTGAACATGATTACTTCTCCATGAAAATCTGGTCTTACCCACAAAAAGTAGACACCCTAACTATGCAGCCAAGGCTGTCATTCGTTCAAACTCTGCTGGTGCAACATAACCAATACTGGAATGCCTGCGTAAGCGGTTATAAAAAATTTCTATGTATTCAAAGATACTCGATCTGGCATCTTCAATCGAGTGGAATTGCCGGGTATAAATCAACTCAACCTTCAGGCGACTGAAGAAGGACTCCATCGGCGCATTGTCCCAACAGTTCCCTTTGCGACTCATACTCGGAATGGCGTCATGACACCGCATAAAGTCAATATATTTTTGGGCACGATACTGGACACCTCGATCAGAGTGAATGATTAGCCCAGGTTTGACATCCCGGCGTTCAAATGCCATACGTAATGCATCAGTAATCAGCGCCTCCGTCATGCTGGTATCCAGCGACCAACCAACAATACTGCGCGAGTACAAATCCATCACTGCCGCCAGATAGAGCCACTGTTTTTCAACCCAGATATACGTAATATCCGTTGTCCATTTCTCATTGGGTTTGCTCGCACCGAAGCGACGCCAGAGTAAATTCTCCGATACATTATGCATCGTCAACGCATGGCTTCCATAATTAAATGCTTTCCCGTTGTGGGCCTTTAAACCTTGTAATTTCAGCACATTGGCAACAAAGTTAACTGAACAAGGCTGACCTATTGCATGCAACTCTTTAGCGATTCGCGGTGCACCATAGCGCGCCTTGTAAGTCGCATAAGTATCAATTATCTGGCGTTCACGGCATTCCCGTTGCAGTTGTCGTTGACTCTTTTCCCGATCAATCCAGCGATAATAACCACTGCGAGAGACAGACAGCACACGACACATCAGCGATACAGGAAAAGTCTCCCAGTGCTCACGAATTAACGCGTACTTTACTCGTGCTGGTTCGCAAAGTACGCAGCTGCCTTTTTTAAGAAGGCTAGCTCTTTTTCCAGTTCTGCGTTTCTTCGTTTTAGCTGACGTAACTCATCACTTTCATTTTTTGAATAATCAACACCAGCAATAGAATTAAATTGTTTTTCAGAAAGGCGGGTAAACTGACGGCGCCAGTTATAGATCTGTTGTGCGCTAATTCCAAGATCGCGGGCAACAGATGCAGTAGTGTTACCTTCCTTCTCTGCACGTTTAACTGCTTCACGGCGAAACTCTTCGGTGTAAGCTTGTGTTTTCTTGCGTGCCATAATGAGCACCTCCATATAGGATTTTCTAACTATACAGGGTGTCTACAGTTGGTGGGTAACTCGGAATCCTAACGCCAAGTTCAGCCGCAGTTTGTAAGTTGGTTTTTTGTGGAAGACTTTTGCGCAGCAAAACCACAAAAAAGCGACTTACAAACTGTCGAGCACACGAAGTGTGCGGTGCTGCAACGCCTTGTTATGAAAGAGCTTGCTTCAAAGCTTTAACAATAAAACTAATTTTTACAGTATCTAAGCGTATTTCCTCATGATAGTTAAACCATGTAAAGACTTTCATTCTTTTAAAGTCTTTTGTTCCTACACCTAGATTATGCAAAATTGCATTTCTAAAATAACCAAGCTCACCAAATTCATTAATTTTTAAATCATCTTTAGAGTTTAGGCCGCGCTCCTTAGCAATTAACTCTCTGTAGCGTTCTTCCCAAAACTCATAAATTGTTACTAAAGTCATTTTAGCGGCCCATTGATAATTAGTGCCATCATCAGGCCAATTTCTTGCTTTATAATCTCGAATAGTAACTGAATGCTCTACGGCTTCTTCGCCTTCTATTCCATAAGATAATGGTTTAAAGCTCATTTCATGAATTTTGGAAATTTTCTCATGGCGTGTTTCTAAATGATTTGTATCTAGCTCCTCCTGCTCAGACAGCTCCTTCATTTGTAAATGAAAGCCATAGGTAGCGTCAAAATAAGTGCCGTATACATGATCAATGATTTTTAAATATTCTTCGGTATATTTCATAGAGTTCATAACGTCGTGTTCAGCCGAAGTTTGTAAGTAGCGCATTTACGAAAAACTTCGCGCAGCGATTCGCTAAATGCGCTACTTACAAACTGTCGAGTGGAGGCGCGAAGCGCCGTAACGGTGTTGGAACACCTTGTTATAGGCTACCAAATACATGGAAGTTCATATACTTCATCTATTGTATTGCATGACGTAATTACTTCTCTAATTTTTTTAGATGCTTCAATTTTATATGATTGTTCACATGCGATTTTCGCACTGTCATAGTCACCCTCCGAACCTTTTGCAGTAGGGTATAACTCTAATATATAGTTATTGAACTCAAAATTGCATTTTGCTTCGATGTATAATCGATGCTTTTCAATTAGATCAAGCATATTAGCTTCGATTCGTTGGTATTCTTTGGCTAAATCAGGATGTTTTGATTTTATAGATTGAATTAAACTTTTAAATTCATTTAATGACGATTCATACTCTATGTTTGCTTTTTCCGAAGGACAGGAAATCAACTCTTTAAGACTGGGTTCCCTTTTTTCAATTTCATAGCTACACCACTCGTTTTCTGAATGCGCAAAACCAGAGAAGACAGTGATGATTAACAAAAATAATTTTCTATTCATTTCCATTCTCTATAACAGTTTATTAAATTGCACCAACTATATAACCCACAGAACGTTATTCCAACTAATTTGGTGTGGTGCTGTATAACTCCAAAAGTAGATAAACCTTCAGTCGATTTAGTTCGTGCTAAATCAAAGGGTTAACTGTCACTACGAATTAATTATGGAGTTATACAGCAAAAATAATCTCAATTAGTTGCTGCGCTCATTTGGCTTGCTGTTCGCTTCGGGCACACTGCCGACCTTCGGCGGCTTGCTTCGCGAAGCGCGCCCTACATGTTTTATTTTTGATAAACAGCGCTGTTGGGCACACGCTAATCTTCAACCCGTTGTGGTTCGTAAACTCACCAGCAACCTACCTTGATTGTGCCATTGGTCAAGTAAGGCGCTTTAACGGCTTTAAATCTAGTACCGTAATTAATGACAATTTTTGGATTTAAGTGGGTGAGTAAAGACTATCACCACACATTGCGCCAATCACCATTACACCATATTACATAGCGATTCATTTGCGCGGTTTTATTCATCCTTAGGCTTCGGGTTTAACATCCAGCTCCGCTAATACCTTCGCTTTGCTTTTTTTCCAGGAGGGTAGAGCATTTTTATTTATATATTCCATATAGGTTTTTTGCAGATCCGGCTGGGTAAATTGTTTGTGCAGTTGCGCCAGTAATACTGCTGCTTCCAGTGCGGCGGAGTATTCGCCGCTGATATTGGCTTGTTTAAAGGCAGCTTCGGCTTGGGTTTGGGCCAGAGCAAAGTTGTTTTGGTTAAAGTGAATTAAGGCTTGATAAAAAAGTTCGGCGCCGGAAAAGTGAGTTTCTTTGGCAAATACTGCAAAGGCGTCCTGCCAGCGCTGTTGCTCGATATAGAGGTCGACTAAATGCTCCTGCGCACGCTCTTTTACCCAGGCTTCTTGCTCGGGGCTGAAGCGGTTGAGTGCCTGCCAGAAAAAATATTCTTTTTGGCTTTGGTCACTCGTGAACATGCCTGCAATATCTTCCAGCAGTGCGTAGCTTTCACTGGGGAATTGGTGTTGATCCAAAATAGCGTGCGCGCGTGCAAGATACTCATCGCGTTTGTCGGCGCGGTCTAATTTATAACTAAAAATGGATAGCAGTCGCAGTACCTGTGCTTGCTGTTCCGGTGCTTGTGCGGCCTCGGCCAAGGCCAGGGCCGTCAGTAAATTTTTCTCCATCAAATCAAAATTTTTCAGCCGGTGATAAATATAGGTGTAGAACTCCAGTATCTGGCTCTCCAAAATCGGGTCGTTAAATTCTGTCGCCAGAGCGTGGGATTTATCCAGCAGGGCGATGTAGCGGGGCGCATCGATCAGATCCAAATTCGCCAGAGCTTGGGCGCGTATAGCGAGTGCTTGATAGGGCAGGTTCTGGGTAGTCAGTGCTTGCTGTTCCAGTTCCTGGGCGTGCAGGCGGGCTTGATCAACATCGCCTAAATAGAGTGAGTTGTTCATCAGCTGGTAGAGCATGGTCAGGTTGCCGGGGTTTTCGCTGTAGAGTAATTGCAGTTGGGCGTTGATCAACCGTAAATCGCGGCTCTCCCAGAGCACTTTCATAGGTGCAATTTTGTGCAACAGGCTGTGCAACTCAGTCGCTAAAGCAGTGGCATTGCTCGCCATTAAATAACCCCTCCACTGGTTTTGTTGACCCTGTATCACCAGCGACAGAATTAACTTGTCGCCTAGCTGTCGAGTGCGCCCACTCACTAATAGATTAGCGGCGATGGTTTGCTGGTAGAGGTGTAAATAATGTGCAGGTTCAGCGGCAATTTGTGCGGGTGAATAATGCGCAGGGGGTAAATGCGCCACCAGCGCCGCTTGACTATTAATTTGTTCAAACACGGCGTCGTGCATTTGCTGGGCAAGGTTGGGTGCGCCGGTGTGCTGAGTGTCGAGCACAAAGGGCTGCACAATGATCGGGATGGGAACCGAGTCGTCTCCCGCCGAGAGATTTAGTAGCAGAGTAAAGAGTAAACCCGGCAGTAGCAGTGCGGCGCACAACCAGAGCCACGATTGGTGGCGAGGATGTTTACTGCTGGTTGTCGTCGTTGGTTCCGCTGTTGTTAGGGGCGATGCTGGATTAGATGTTGGACTTGTAGCTGAGGGCGCCTGCTGCACATCGATTTGCCATTGATAACCTTTTTTGGGAAAGGTTTTGATCGTCTCATCACCAAAGATGCTGCGCAGGTTGCTAATCGCCTGAAACACGGCTTGTTCAGAGACGACTTTGCCCGCCCACACACTTTCAAGAATCGCATCTTTGCTAAATACCTGCTGCGGACTGGCCAAAAAAAACGCGAGCAGTTTTGCTTCGTTATTGCGAATGGCCAGTGCTTGGCCATCTTTTAGTAGCAATAAGCTCTGGTCATTAAATTGAAACTGATTGAATTGGGCGTTAGTAAAGTAATAGTCCACGGGCAATACAACATCTTATTAGTAGGAGTTAGTGCGCGGGAGTTTACACCGGTTTTTGCGCTGGGCGCGGTAGGCGCTGGTGTTAGGCGCAGCTAAAAAATCTATAGTTTTTCTATAAAAGGACAAAATCAGGAAATTAATAGGATTTTGCGCGAGTGCCTTGCTCAAATCGCCAGCAGTGCCGCTGTGTCGGCATGGTCACGCGCTTGCTTGAAGGCTTTGCGCTTTCGCAATTAATTTCCCGGTTAAGGATTCGATTTATGTCACTTGTAGGATTTTGTCTTAAACGTCTGCCCGTTTTACTTATCGCCAGCCAGAGCCATTTATTGTGGGCGGCCGATGGTTTGATTGAGCCTATTATGGTGGATATCCCCGCCGGGCAACTCACCCTGCACCCCAAGACTACCACCCAAAAAGATGGCGCGGTGGTGAGTACCGGCACACAAATAGCAACCTTGCCCATCAAACCCTTTCGCATGGGTAAGTACGAAGTCACGGTGAAAGAGTTTGGCCAGTTTATTGCCGCTACTAATTACCCCGCGCCCACCAGCTGCCAGCAAATGGACAGCCAAAAGTGGTTTGCCAAACGCCCTGGCAGCTGGGCCAAAAACAAACATTCAGCGAGTGAGTTTGAACCTGTTACTTGTATCGGTTGGGATGCCGCCCAGGCTTATGTGGAATGGTTGAGCAAAGAGACTGGTAGAAGTTATCGCTTGCCGAGTGAAGTGGAATGGGAATATGCGGCGCGTGCCGGTACAACCAGCACTTACTTCTGGGGTGAAGAGGCAACACAAGCCTGTGCGTTTGCCAATACCGCTGATCAAGCGGCCGAGGCAGCGATCAAGCGCGATTACGATGGCTTGGAATCCAAAGACCATGTGGGGGTCTTGGCCTGCGATGATAAAAGCGGTTATGCCAGTGTGGTGGGTATTTACCAGCCCAATGCCTTTGGCCTGCATGACATGATTGGCAATATCAACGAATTTACCCGCGATTGCGCCAACGAAACGTACCCCGGTGATGCGAAGGATGCCTCAGCACGTATGACGGGCGATTGCACCAAGCGCATGATTCGCGGTGGCTCCTGGCATTGGGCGCCCTTTGCAATGACCCAGCGTTCGCCCTGGAGTATCGATTTTATCGGCGCGCTGGAGGGGTTTCGTATCGCCGAAGATATGCCGAATAAAGATAGCTGCGCAAAGCCCAGCCCCGAACAGCGCAAACGTAACAAACAGTTCAAGCGCGAGCTGCGCAAGGCTCAAAAAGCCCTGCGCCAAGCAGCTCGGAGTTAAACAACTACCGCTAGTGCCAAAAGTGCCAGCGCAATTACCGCTGGCACAGTTTGGATAAAAATAATTTTGCGCGCTGCCGTCAGTGCGCCGTAAATACCGGCGATGGCAATACAGAGTAAAAAGAAAATTTTAAGGTGTAGCCCAGCATCGCCCAGCCACAACCCCCAAGCTAATCCCGCCGCTAAAAAGCCGTTGTATAAACCCTGGTTCGCTGCCAGCACTCGGGTGGCTGCTGCTTTTTCGGGGCTGTTGCGAAAGGCGCGCAGGCCGGCGGGTTTTTCCCACAGAAACATTTCCAGCACCAGAATATAAATATGCAGCAGGGCGATGGCGGCGATCAGAATGTTGGCGCTGAGGGCGAGCAATGAGGTCATGGAAACGCTCCGGAACTGTGGGATTCGGGTGTGGTGGTGACTATAACCCTAGCCGATTGCTGATGAAATGCGGTGAATAAATCTGACTAATCTGGCCGCTTCGTTTTGGGGCTGAGATTGCATTCGTATTCATGGAAACCTCGATGGCTTCACATTTTTTGGCGTGATAGTTTGCGGGTTGTTTTTTAAACAAACCAATAACCATAAATTACGGCAAGAGGCTAACGAACAGTTATATGCGTAACACATCCCTTTATTCAGCTTTTATCGCGGCAAGCTTGTCGCTGATCAGCGTGGCGACTCAGGCTTATAGTATTAGCGGCCTGCAGGATGCCAGTACCAACGGCAGTGGTTGGTCGGGGGCGACGGCGGATTATCAGATCATCGCCACTCCCGGTGCGACTCCCGGTACCAATGAATGGTTTTCCCGCTACACCCTCGGCAATGGCGACAGTCGCTTTAATATCGATGAAAGCATTCTCGGGCAATTCAAAAACGCGCCCTTGCAAGACAATGTCGGTGCCGGTTTGGCGGCGGCGTCTGAATCGGTGCGGGTGACGTTTTTAGGTACTGGTGCGGCGCGCAACTCGGTATTGTTTCTGGCGCAACAGGGCAGTGATCTGTTAGATCGCACGGCGTTTTGGGACCCTATCTACGCCACTGGTGGCACCAATAACCTGGGGACTTTTAACCCGGTGAATACCAGCAATCAACTGTTTGAAACCCGTGGCGGCTGTGAATATGCCGAAGCGAAAGCGGGTAATAGCTGTGTGCCCGATAACCTTGGGCAATCGCGGGTGATCTCCGGTTTGGCGGTGGGTGACAGTTTGATTTTTGGCCTGCAGGCGCTGGTACTGCATTACAACGCGGACAATATTCACTACCCCAACACCAACTATTTTTTCAGCGGCGCTGCAGCCAATAATCAGGACAGCAAGGGCTGGAATGACGGGCAAGTGCACACCAAGGTGCTGAACCTGGGCAGCAATCGTTTTCTGGTAGGTTTTGAGGATATCTGGGGCGGTGGCGACCGTGACTTCAACGATAACGTCTTTTTATTTGAAGGCGTGAGTGTGGATATCCCCCTCCCGCCCGTTGTGGTGAGTGAGCCGGTCAGCCTGTCACTGTTTGGCTTATTGTTGGGCGGGTTGTGGTGGCGCCGTCGTACAGTGCACCGCTTGCCGGTATAAAAGCGCGAAACATCGCAATAAGGTCTACACTAAAACCAGCATAAAAGCTGGTTTTTTTACGCCATCTTTTAGTGTTTAAAAGTTAAAATATAAATATGATAAATTAAGTTTTCAGGTTCAAACCACTCAACCCGGCAATGGTTTTTTTATGACTAGATTTTTTGTTCGCCAGCTGATCGCTGCCCCCTTGTTTCTTGCTGCGTTTATGGCCGCCCCCCTCAGCGCCCAATCCAATGTTATTCGCGTAAATGGCGCGGCCGACGGCAATGCCAGTTATGTCATGGAAATACTGAATTTAGCGCTGAGCAAAACGGACACCCGCTATGAACTGAAGGTGGATAACACCCCGGTAACCCAGGCACGCAATATGGATGATGTGGCCTCCGGCCGGATGGATTTACTCTGGGCTGCAACCAATATCGAGATGGAGGAAATGTTGCTGCCGATACGTATCCCGCTGTACCGCGGCTTGCTCGGGCACCGCATTTTTATTATCAAACCCGAGTCACAGGCCCGTTTTGATCAGGTGAAAACCTTTGATGACCTGAAAAAGTTTACTTTTGGGCAGGGCACTACTTGGGCGGATTCGGGCATTTTGGAGAGCAATGGCCTCAAGGTCATTCGCACCAACAAGTACCCCAGTTTGTTTTATATGCTGGATGGCGACCGGTTTGATGCCTTCCCACGTGGTGTGCAAGAGCCTTGGGCCGAGCTGGAGACCAATAAAAACCTGCCGCTGACGGTAGAGAAGCGCATCATGCTGGTCTACCGCATGCCGCTGTATTTTTTTACCAAACACGGCAATACCAAGCTGGCAGCAGATTTGGAACTGGGTTTGAATCGTGCGATTGCCGATGGCAGTTTTAACGAAGTGTTTTTCCGTCATCCGATTGTGCGCTCGGCGATCGAGCAGGCAAATTTGCACGACCGCATCGCTTTTATGATCGACAACCCGACCTTGCCCAAAGAGACACCCCTGGATCGGGCCGAGTTGTGGTTTGATATCAATACCTTAAAAAAACCAGCGCCCACGCCTGCGGATGAGGTGGTTGCTGAGCCTGACCTGACAGAATAATTCCGCTCGTTAACTGGCCTGATTCACGGTGTGGAGTTGGGCCAGCTTTCCTTTCTGTTTGCCGCTAATTTTCCTTTCCCCACGGTTCCGGTTGTATTGATTTTGCTGCAGGCATATCATCGCGTAAAAAGCGTTATGGTTTATTTGACTCTATGCTAGTATGTTTTAAATATGAACTGTGTTTTGCTCGTAAACAGGCTTGTCCGGTTTGCAGCAAACAAATGCCATAGTCACAGTGATAGTCATAACGCGGCTCGGCGAGCCATCTCCATCCTAATAATGAATAAGTGGTTGCACTCAAGTGCCGCCAGTGGAGCAAAGATGAATACAACGCCCAAAGCGGCCCAGGTGCTGCTGCCTTTGGTATTAATTATCAGCCTCTTTTTTTTATGGGGCATGGCGAACAACCTTAACGACATACTCATCACCCATTTCAAAAAGCTGTTTACCCTCTCGGACTTTAAGGCCGGTTTAGTGCAATCCGCGTTTTATACCGGCTATTTTGTGTTTTCCATTCCCGCCGCGTTGTGGATGAAGCGCTTCGGCTACAAAGCCGCTGTCGTTTTTGGCTTGCTGCTGTACGGCATGGGCGCGTTTATGTTTTACCCGGCGGCAGAACTGCGCGAATACAGCCTGTTTTTGCTGGCGCTGTTTGTGATTGCCAGCGGCCTCGCGTTTTTGGAGACCTCCGCCAACCCCTTAATTGTGGCGATGGGCGACCCGGCAACGGCGGAGCGGCGCTTGAATTTTGCCCAGTCATTTAACCCCTTTGGTTGTATTGCGGGGATTTATATTGGCCGCGAGTTTATTTTTTCCGGCCATGAACCCACTGCCGATGAGCTGGCCGCCATGAGCGCGTTGCAACTGGAGCAGTTTTACAGCAGCGAAGCCCAGGCAGTGCAGGGACCTTATCTGGTATTGGGAGTGGTGGTCGTGGTGTGGGCGCTATTAGTGCTGTGGGTTAAGTTCCCGCGCATCGCCACCCAGCGGACCCAGGATGACATTGGTGGCTGGGCGGACTACAAAACCCTGTTGCGCAATGGCCAGTTTATGTTTGGCGTGACCGCCCAGTTTTTTTACGTGGGAGCGCAGGTGTGCATCTGGAGTTTTTTGATTCGCTACGGGCAGGAGGCCGTGCCCGGCACCGGTGAGAAAACCCTCGCGAATTACCTCATGGCATCGCTGGTGTTGTTTATGATTGGCCGGTTTGTGGCAACGGCGTTGATGTCGCGCTGCCGCGCCGCCTGGTTAATGTGGCTGTACGCCCTCACCAATGTGTTGCTCTGTGCCTACGCCATTTTGGCCCCCGGCTACAGCGGCTTGCTCGCACTGGTGGCGACCAGCTTTTTTATGTCGCTTATGTTTCCCACTATTTTTGCGTTGAGCGTTAAAAATCTGGGAGGATTGGCAAAAGCAGGTTCATCGCTGGTAGTGATGGCCATTATTGGCGGCGCGGTACTGACCGCCGTGATGGGGTTGATCTCAGACCTCAGCTCCATTCATCTGGCGGTGATAATCCCGCTGCTTTGTTTTGTGGTGATCGCCGCTTTTGCGCGCCAGCGCGACCGGCTGGAAGTGGCCGATCAACCCCTGGCAAAACCGGAGCTGGGCCAGTGATTGATGCCCATCATCACTTGTGGCAATTGGGCGCCCATGGCTGTGTTTGGCCAACGCCGGATTTGCCCTCGATTTATCGCGACCACCACCTGCCCGAGTTCGAGGGTATTGCCCGCACGGCAGGGGTGACGGGGTCGGTGCTGGTGCAGTCCCAAACCTGTGATGCGGATACCGATTACCTGCTGCAACTGGCAACCGGGTCTGGCTTTATCAAGGCCGTTGTGGGCTGGGTGGATTTAGCCTCGCCCACGGCACCGGCCCGCATTGCGCAATTAATGCAGCCATCGGCGACGGGACAGGCTTCCAAATTGCGTAGCCTGCGGCCTATGTTGCAAGCGCTCGCCGAGGACAACTGGATTCTGCGCCCGGAATTGGAACCAGCGCTGGCGGCCATGAAGCAGCACCAACTGGCCCTGGATGCGCTGGTCTATACGCGCCACTTGCCCTTTGTGTACGAGTTTGCGCGGCGCCATCCGGAACTGCCGCTGGTGATAGACCACGCAGCCAAACCGCCTGTTGCGGCCAGTAATCAGCTGGCACCTGATTGGTGTGACGCCATGGCGAAGCTGGCGGCGTTACCAAATGTGTATTGCAAAGTTTCTGGCTTGCCCACCGAGGCGGGGGCTAGCCAGGAGCCTGCACTGCTTGCCCGCTACATCACCTGGCTGTATGCGCAGTTTGGAGCGCAGCGGTTGATGTGGGGCAGCGATTGGCCGGTACTGGGTGTGGCGGCCAATCCCCAATGGGCCAGCTATAGCGGCTGGTTGGCGTTGGTGCGCAGAGCTTTATCCGGTTGCGCACCGGAAGAGTTGGAAAGCATTTTTAGCAGTACCAGCTCGCGTTTTTATCGCCTCAACTAAAAACATAAATCACAAAAAACCATAAATCACTAAAACTAAAAATGGGTAAATCGCTATGACAACAACAATGAGCAACGCGGCAGACCAACTGGAGCACGAATTGGCAGAGGATGCCGAGCGTAAATATCGCGCACCAGCGCTGGAAAAGGGGCTGGATATTCTGGAGCTACTGGCGCGCAGCCCGTCCCCACTCACCACTTCACAGATGGCAACCCACTTGGGCCGCTCGGTGAGCGAGCTGTTTCGCATGGTGTTGGCGCTGGAGTATCGCGGCTATATCGCGCAAATGACGGATGGGCGCGATGGCTACATGCTCACCAACAAACTATTCACCTTGGGTATTTCCCAAGGCACGGCAAAAACCCTGCTGGAAGTAGCCTTGCCCGCGATGAAAGAACTCTGCCGCGAGCTGGGGCAGTCCTGTCATTTGGTGGTTCCCTCGGGCGACCAGATTGTGGTTATCGCCCGTCAGGAAAGCCCCATGGATCTGGGTTTTTCGGTGCGTGTGGGCTATCGCCGCCGTTTGATCGATACCAATTCCGGTGCTTTGCTCTACGGTTTTGCCTCCCCCGATGCCCAGGCCAGCTGGTTGCCACAGTTGTCGGCGACGGTGGATCTAGAGCGTATCGAGCGGTTTTTGGCCAAGGCGCGTCGGGGCGTGTCCCAGGGGTATATCCAACTCAGCAGTGATTTTGTGGATGGCGTGACCGATTTCTGCGTTCCGGTGATTGGTGTGCATGGCGCGGTAGCGGTATTGATTATTCCGTTTATCAATATTAAAGCCCAAGCGGTCAGTACCGAACGTGTACTGGAGCGCCTCATGCAAGCAGCCGACAAAATCGCCCAAGCGCTCATGGATTAGTCGCCACGCCCGTTAATCCGCTTGCCAGTCAGGAGGTTGCGGGCGTTTTTACCTGTGAATTTGGTGGCTTCAGGTTGTTTTCACTAATGAATTTTGGGGAGCGATAGCCGCTATCGCTCTCTTTTTGTTTACTCTTTTTACCAAAAAGTCAGTTTAACCATATGTGATTTTTTTAGCGTATCGGATAAGATCTTTTTTATTAGCAGTTTTCATTTCAATTATAAAAATCAGACGGGCACATCTCACCATGGCATTGCCAGATAACATGAGCCAAAACCGCGATAAGCGTAGTTTCGGCAACACCAACTTGCGTCTCTCGTCCCTCGGTTTTGGCGCTGCACCTATTGGCAATCTCTATCAACCCCAGAGCGACGAACAGGCCTACGCTACGGTGGATGCTGTACTCGATTCAGGCATAGGCTACATAGATACCGCTCCCCACTATGGTTTTGGTTTGAGTGAATCCCGTTTGGGGGCTGCACTGGCGCGTCGAGAAGGGGCTGCGGAAAGCATCATCCTCTCCACCAAAGTGGGCCGTTTGTTAGTGCCAACTAACTCTAAAGAAACTGTAAGACATGGTTTTGCCGATGCACCTGCACTGGAGCCGGTATTCGATTACAGCTACGACGGTGTGATGCGCTCCTTCGCTGCCAGCCTGAAACGCTTGCAGCGCGAACAGGTAGATATTCTGCTCGCCCACGATTTAGGCCCGCTGACCCACGGCGCCGATCACCCGGTACGCTTCCGCGAGTTTATGGAGGGCGGCTACCGCGCCATGTGCGAGTTAAAAGCGGCAGGGCAGGTGACGGCGATCGGGCTTGGTACGAACGAGTGGCAAATTTGTGAAGCAGCATTAACCCACGGCGACTTCGACGGCTTTTTACTCGCCGGGCGCTACACCTTATTAGAGCAGGGGGCCTGCGAGACTTTTCTGCCGCTGTGCGCGCGGCGCGGTGCCTCCGTTATTCTGGGTGGTCCCTTTAACTCCGGCATTCTCGCCACAGGTGTTACTGCCCCTGCCGTTGCCTCGGGCAAACAGCCGGTTTATTACAACTACGAAACCGCGCCCCAAAGCATTATTGATCGTGTGGCGCAACTTGAACGGGTAGGTGCAGAGTTTAATGTGCCACTCGCCGCCGCCGCGCTGCAGTTTCCGGCGGCGCATCCGCAAATTTGTTCCGTGCTGGCCGGGCTTGCCAACCCTGCCGAAGTGCAGCAGGCGAATGCCTGGATGAACACTCCAATTCCCGTTGAATATTGGCAGCAGTTGCGTCGGCAGGAGCTGATTCACCCAGCAGCCCCCATACCCATTTAACAAGCGATAAACGATTTAACCATGCCGATTTAACCATGCTGATTTAACTACGCGCAGTGAGTACCAGGTGTTATGACACAAAACCGATCGGTAACCGGCGAGAGTGTAGGTTCGCTTTCTCCCGTTATTTTGTTACACCCCAACGACAACATTCTGGTGTGTGTAAAACAAATTCACACCGGCGATGAAGTCATTGTCGACGGCGAAAAAATTCGCGCCGCAAGCGATATTGCCGTGGGCCATAAAATTGCACGCAATAATTTGGTCGAGGCTGAAAAAGTGTATCGCTACGGCGCACCCATCGGCTCAATGGTTACTGCGGCCGTTAAAGGTGAACATATACATATGCACAATATGAAAAGTGATTACATTCCCAGTCACACCCGCTCGCGCCAGAACAAAGACAGGAGTGAATCATGAGCATCGCCCATTCCACCGCCCCGGAATTTTTAGCATGGCAGCGCAGCGATGGTCGCAAGGGTATTCGCAATGTGATTGTGGTGGCTTATCTGGTTGAGTGCGCCCATCACGTGACCCGCAAAATTGTGAATCATGCGGACGACATGGACGTACATCTCATCGGCTTCCCCGGTTGTTATCCCAATCAATACGCCTATGAAATGATGCGCGCGGTTTGTACCCATCCGAATGTGGGCGGCGCGCTATTGGTGTCGCTCGGTTGCGAAAGTATGAATCGCGAAAAGTTATTGAGTGAAATTGTTGCTACTGGTCGCCCGGCAGAATTATTGGTGATTCAGGAAGTGGGTGGTACCAAAGCGACGATTGATGCAGGTATTGCGGCAGTAAAACGTTTGCAAACTGGAGCCGCAAAAGTTGCACGAGTGCCCATGCACTTGCACGAATTAATTGTCGGGACTATTTGTGGCGGTTCCGATGGCACCAGCGGTATTAGTGCCAACCCCGCTGTGGGTCGCTGCTTTGATGCGTTAGTCGCGGCCAATGCCACCTGTATTTTTGAAGAGACCGGCGAATTAATCGGCTGCGAAACCATCATGGCTGATCGTGCCGTTACGCCGGAATTGGGTGCGGAAATTGAAGCCTGCGTCGCTAAAGCGGAACACTATTATCGCGTGATGGGTTTTGGCAGTTTTGCGCCGGGCAATGCCGATGGTGGCTTAACGACGCTGGAAGAAAAATCCATGGGCGCCTATTCAAAATCCGGTTCATCACCGATTAGCGGATTAATTAAACCGGGCGATATTCCTCCTGCAGGCGGTTTGTATTTATTGGATGTGGTACCCGATGGCGAGCCGCGTTTTGGCTTTCCGAATATTTCTGACAATGCGGAAATTATCGAATTAATTGCCTGCGGTTCCCACGTTATTTTATTCACTACCGGGCGCGGTTCTGTCGTGGGCTCTGCGATTTCACCGGTAATAAAAGTATGCGCCAACCCGGAAACCTATCGTCGTTTAGCGGGTGATATGGATGTCAACGCCGGCCGTATTTTGGAAGGTGCAGCAACACTGGACGAGGTGGGTGAAGAAATTTTGCAAAACGTTATTGCGGTGGCGTCGGGTAAACGCAGTGTGTCGGAAGATTTAGGGCATCAGGAATTTATTCTGACTTACAAAGCCTTTGA
This sequence comes from Cellvibrio sp. KY-YJ-3, assembly GCF_008806955.1. Classification (NCBI taxonomy): domain Bacteria; kingdom Pseudomonadati; phylum Pseudomonadota; class Gammaproteobacteria; order Cellvibrionales; family Cellvibrionaceae; genus Cellvibrio; species Cellvibrio sp. KY-YJ-3. The sequence goes on from NZ_CP031727.1 coordinate 1,916,538, forward strand.
ACCCATAGGGCCGAGTTGTTTGCCTGTACGACAAATGGTGTGAGACAAATACGATGAAAAGACTGGAAGGTAAAACTGCATTAATCACTGCTGCTGCACAGGGCATTGGTCGTGCCAGCGCTGAATTATTTGCCGCCGAAGGCGCGCGCGTTATCGCCACCGATGTGAATGTTGCGGCGCTAAAAGAATTGGTTGGCTGTGAAATTTATGGTTTGGATGTGTTAAAAAAAGACGACATCCAACAGCTCAGTGAACATGTTGGTGGCATCGATATTTTGTTCAACTGCGCCGGTTATGTGCACAGCGGCACTATTTTGGATTGCGATGAAAAAGATTGGAATTTTTCTATCGATTTAAACGTGACTTCCATGTATCGCATGATCCGCACGTTTTTACCGGGCATGCTTGCGCGGGGCGGCGGTTCTATTATCAACATGTCGTCAGTGGCCAGTTCCATTAAAGGCGCACCCAATCGTTTTGCCTACGGCATGACTAAAGCGGCGGTAATTGGTTTAACCAAAGCGGTTGCCGCCGATTTTGTCACCCAGGGTGTGCGCTGTAATGCAATTTGCCCCGGCACAGTACAAACACCATCGCTCGAACAGCGCTTGCACGCGACGGGCGATTACGAAGCAGCTTATAAAAACTTTGTCGCCCGCCAGCCCATGGGGCGTTTAGGCACTGCCCGTGAAATGGCAGAGCTGGCGCTTTATTTGGCGAGCGACGCATCGGCATTCACCACTGGCACCATCAATATTATTGATGGTGGTTGGAGTAATTAATTTTTTTGGAATTAACACAATGAAACTATTTCGTCACGGTAATCCCGGCCAGGAACAACCGGGTGTAGTTGATAACAATGGCCAGCTGCGCGATTTATCCGGCGTAGTTGCCGATATCAACGGCGCAACAATTAGCGATGCCGCGCTGCAAAAAATTGCCGCGCTGGATTTGTCGTCCCTACCGCTGGTGCCAGAGGGCACACGTTTTGGCCCTTGCGTAAATAACGTCGGTAAATTTATTTGCATCGGTTTGAACTATGCCGACCACGCGGCAGAGTCAGGTGTTGCTGTGCCATCGGAACCGGTGGTGTTTATGAAAGCAACCAGTGCGATTACCGGCCCGAATGACAATGTGATTAAACCGCGCAATTCCACCAAGCTCGATTGGGAAGTGGAGTTGGGCATCGTCATAGGTAAACACGCGAGTTATATCGAGTTGGATGAAGCGCTGGATTATATCGCCGGTTACTGCGTGATTAACGACGTCTCGGAACGCAACTTTCAATTGGAGCGTCCCGGTGGTCAGTGGGACAAGGGCAAAGGCTGCGATAGCTTCGGCCCCATCGGCCCTTATTTGGTAACACGCGATGAAGTTGCTGATCCACTAAATTTAAATCTGTGGCTCACCGTAAATGGCAAAACATTCCAAAACGGTTCCACCGACCAAATGGTATTTGGCCCACAATTTTTAGTGCACTACCTTTCACAATTTATGAGCCTGCAACCCGGCGACGTTATCAGCACCGGTACACCACCCGGCGTGGGTCTCGGTCAAAAACCGCCCGTGTATTTAAACGCAGGCGATGTGATTGAATTGGGTATTGAAGGGATGGGCATGCAGAAGCAGGTTGTTGTTAATGCGAAGTGATAAATCTCCCCTGCTCTTTTTTCTATGGGGCCAAGGGGGGATCTTCTCTTCTTCAATAAGTAAAAATCTAAATAAACTCTTTATTAAAAACCATGAGAGCTAATAATGAAAAAATTTCATCAACTCAGCGGCATGTTTTTATTAGCGGGCGCTATTTTTTCCACTTCTGCTAGCGCAGCCAGCGATATTTCGCTCTACAAAAATAAACCCTTAAACGGTTGGCAATTATTTATTGAAAACCCCGAGCAGCAACAAAAATTCACTGGCACCACTGCGGTTACCCCCAAGGGTGATGTGCAATTGCAAGCCGTTGCAAAAGACAAAGCAGCGGACGCACTAATTTTTAACTGGAAAGATTCCTGGCGTGCGGGTATGACGTTGGAGTCGGGTAAGCCGTTAAATCTGGCGGCGATGATGAAAACCGGTGTGCTGGCACTGGATATAAAAATTAATGAATTAGAAAAAGGCGGCGTTTCTTTCAAAATGGAATGCAAGCCGGAAAATTGTGATCGCGTGGTGCCCTTCACCATGGCCGCGCGCGAATTGCGCGGCAAAGGGTGGAGCACGGTGTATGTGCCGCTGAGTTGTTTCGCACAAGAACAAGATGACTTCAGTGCAACCACTATGCCCTTTGCGTTAGAGGTCGGTGGTAAAGGTGAAGTGGCTGTTGCCAATGTACAACTGCTGGCGAAGGCCCCTAAAAAAGTTGCGTTGTATGAATGCCCCAATTACAAAACCGCATCGGTTACACCGGGTATGTTAAATGAATGGTGGTCGATTGATTGGTGGTTGCCGCGTCATGAACAAAAACTGGCAGACGCCAAAGCCATTGCCGCTAGCGGCGGAAAAATTGATTTGTTGTTCATTGGCGATTCCATTACCCAAGGCTGGGAAAAAGAAGGCGCACCTGTTTGGCAAAAACATTATGCCGAACGCAACGCCTTTGCGATTGGTTTTGGTGGTGACCGCACCGAAAACGTACTCTGGCGTTTACAGCATGGTGCGGTGGAAAATATGGCACCAAAATTGGTGGTAATGATGATTGGTACCAATAATACCGGTCACCGCCATGAAAACCCTGCTTATACCGCAGCGGGCATTAAAAAAATATTAGGTGAATTGCACCAGCGTTTGCCGGAGTCAAAAGTATTGTTGCTGGCCATTTTCCCGCGCGATGAAAATCCGGATGGCAGCTTGCGTCAAATCAATAATGGCGTGAATGCAATCATTAAAGACTACGCCGATAACAAGCGTGTATTTTTTGCGGATATTAACTCGGTGTTTTTAACCAAAGGCGGTGTGTTGCCCAAAGACATCATGCCGGACTTGTTGCACCCCAATGAAAAAGGCTACAACCTGTGGGCTGAAGCGCTTGAACCCCACCTGCAAAAATTATTGAAATAATTGCCACAGCGGCGCCTCAGGGCGCCGTTTTTTTGTGACACAAAATGGTAAATAAAAATTAACAAATAAAAATAATAAATAAATTTTGTAAATAAAAATAATTATCGGCACCAGAAATAATACGACAATCAACTGTATGGGAGTATTTTATGAAGTTCCGCACGGAATGTTTTTTTATCACCCTGATTATCTTCTGTTTTAGTGGGCCTGTATTTGCGTCATCGCCATTGGCTTCATCTTCACCCTTGGTGTCGCCTCATACACTCTGGTATGAACAATCCGCCCAACATTGGGAGGAGGCCTTGCCGCTGGGTAATGGCCGTTTGGGCGCGATGGTTTATGGTGGTGTGGCAAACGACAACATACAACTCAATGAAAATACCTTTTGGGCCGGTGGCCCGCACAATAATGTAAACCCCAAGGCACTGGAATCGTTACCGGAGATTCGTCGCTTAATCACAGCGGGTGAATATCTCGTGGCAGAGGCGTTGGCAGAAAAAACAATTACCAGCCAAGGCTCCAACGGCATGCCTTACCAAACCGCGGGCAATTTGCATTTGGAATTTCCGGCGCATAAACAATTTAGTCACTACTATCGCGATCTGCATATAGGCAAAGCTATTGCGACCACGCGCTATCAAGTGGGCGATGTGGTTTATACCCGCGAAGTTTTTAGTTCGTTTGTGGATCAGGTAATAGTGGTGAAGTTGTCGGCCAGCAAGCCTGGCCAGCTCAGTTTTACCGCGCATTTATCTCACCCGGCGACTATGCAATTCGCGCAGGAAAATAATCACACCTTGTTAATGCAAGGCATGTCCAAAGATCACGAAGGCATTAAAGGGCAGGTCAAACTCGCAACCCTGGTGGATGTAAATGCCAGCGGCGGTAGCCTGAGCCAGAACAATAATCGCATTGCGGTAAATAATGCCGATTCAGCGTTAATTTTAATCTCCATGGCGACTAATTTTGTCAATTATAAAGACATCAGTGGCGATGCGTTGGCGCGTGCGCGCAATTATCTCGCCAGTGCCAAAAACCAATTCACCCATAATCAGTACACCGCGCGTAAGCATGTACACAGCAATTTTTATAAACAGTATTTTGATCGTGTGGCGTTGCAGTTGGGTAAGAGTGAATTTGCGCAGGAGCCAACCGATCAACGCATTCGTTTATTTGCCAGCCGTCACGATCCTGAATTGGCAAGTTTGTATTTTCAATTTGGTCGCTACTTGCTGATCTCCGGCTCACAACCCGGCGGCCAACCAACGAACTTGCAAGGTATTTGGAATCATCGCATGGATCCGCCATGGGATAGCAAATACACGCTGAACATTAATGCGGAAATGAATTACTGGCCATCCGAAGTTACGCAATTAAATGAACTAAACGAACCGTTTATTCAAATGGTAAAAGAGTTGGCGCAGACCGGTCAGCAAACTGCAAAAGAAATGTATGGCGCACGGGGCTGGATGGCGCACCACAATACCGATATTTGGCGCATTACCGGCGGCATAGATAAAACTTGGGGCTCCTGGCCTACGAGTAATGCCTGGTTAAGCCAACACCTTTGGGAAAAATATTTGTACAGTGGCGATAAAACCTATTTGGCGGATGTCTACCCGGTAATGAAATCTGCCGTCACGTTTTTTGAGGATTTTTTAATTGAATCACCAGACAAAAAGTGGCTCATAGTCTCGCCCTCCATGTCACCGGAAAATGCACCTACCGCAACCGGCGTTAAAATCGCCGCTGGTGTGACTATGGATAATCAACTGCTATTTGATTTGCTCTCCAATACCATTGCCGCTGCTGAAATTTTGGGGCAGGACAAAACGCAAATTCCAGTGTGGAAAAAAATCCTGTCGCGCCTGCCGCCTATGCAAATTGGTAAACATCACCAGTTGCAAGAATGGTTGGAAGACTGGGATGAACCGCAGGATAAACATCGCCATGTTTCCCATCTCTATGGGCTTTATCCGAGCAATCAAATTTCACCGCTGACAGCGCCTGAATTGTTTAGCGCGGCGCGTGTGACTATGGAGCAACGCGGGGATCCATCTACCGGTTGGTCGATGAATTGGAAAATTAATTTGTGGGCGCGGTTATTGGACGGTGATCGTGCACTGAAATTAATGCGCGAACAAATCAGCCCAGCCATGACACTCGATGGCAGTGTGAATGAAAGTGGTGGTACTTACCCGAATATGTTTGATGCGCACCCGCCATTTCAAATTGATGGCAATTTCGGTTTTACCTCCGGCATGGCAGAAATGCTGGCGCAAAGTCACGACGGCGCGGTGCATTTATTGCCGGCTCTGCCGCAAGCCTGGCCCGAAGGTGAGGTAAAAGGGCTACTAATGCGCGGCGGTTTTGTGGTGGATATGCGCTGGGCTAACGGCCAGATTCGCGAACTAAAAATTCATTCGCGGTTGGGCGGAAACCTGCGTTTGCGCACTCATAGCGAGCTACCTGCCGTCAGTGATTTTAAAACTAAAAAAGTACGCGGCACCAAAGCTAATCCCAACCCCTTTTATGCCCGGGCGAAGATTAAAACACCGCTTAAAAATACCGGCAAAGTAATGCCATTATTGTCGCTGGCAAACACCTATGTGATAGACGTTCCCACTCAGGCTGGGCGGGATTATTACTGGGCGGTTAAATAACTCTTTACAGGCGCTAGCAATAGCGCCTGTTTTTTTGGTGGACTATATAAAAAATTATAGGTAGGCGTGGAGTGGTTTTGGTTATGAATAATGTATTAATTCGCTGTTTGATTTTACTGGGATTATTGTGGGCTGTTCCGCCCTTTGCCCAGCAAACCCAAATCCAGTATTTAAGTGGTACCGATAAAGACAACACCTTGCCATGGGACTTTAAAGTCAATGGCGGCCGCAACAGTGGCAGTTGGAGCCGTATTCCCGTTCCCTCCAACTGGGAAATGCAAGGTTTTGGTAGTTATCGTTATTTTATTGATTGGGGTGATAATCCAGCGCCCGATACCGAAGGGCTTTATCGCACGCGATTTTCAGTGCCTGAAAACTGGCGCGATCAGCACATTAATATTGTGTTTGGCGGTGTGATGACCGATGCGGAAGTAAAAATTAACGGCCAGCTTGCCGGGCCGGTGCATCGCGGTGGGTTTTATCAATTCAGCTATGACGTAAGCCCTTTGCTAAAGCCGGGCGAGGAAAATTTGTTGGAGGTAAAAGTTAACCGTTTCTCAGCGGATGAGTCGGTGAATCGCGCTGAGCGCAAAGCCGATTTTTGGTTGTTTAGCGGTATTTATCGTCCCGTATGGCTGGAGGCAAAACCCCGCGAGCATATTCAACGCCTGGCAGTAGATGCGCGCCACACTGGCGACATCCAATTACAGCTTTGGCTAAACAACGCCGACACTGCCAATAATATTGTTGCGCAGGTTAGTGCAATTGACGGCGAAAAAAGAAAAAAAGTGGGCCAGTTCTCCGCAAAAATAGCGCCGGGTGCGAAACAGCTTAGCGTAGAGAATAGAATCAAAAAGATCATCCCCTGGTCTGCGGAAAATCCGCAGCGCTACCAGTTGCAGGTGCAATTGCGCGCTGGCAAAAAAGTCATTCATCAAGTTGAACAAGTGATTGGTTTTCGCAGTGTTGAATTGCGCAAAGGCGATGGTCTGTATGTGAACGAAGTAAAAGTGCGGTTGAAAGGCGCTAATCGCCATTCGTTCTGGCCCGACTCCGGGCGAACTACCAGCAAAACGCTGAGTTATGCCGATGCTCGTTTACTGAAAGAAATGAATATGAACGCGGTGCGTGTGGCGCACTATCCACCGGATCAGCATTTTTTAGACGTGGCTGATGAGTTGGGCCTCTATGTGATTAACGAACTCACCGGTTGGCAAGAGGCTTATAGCACTGAAGCGGGCACGCCCTTGGTAAAAGAATTAATTCTGCGCGATCACAATCATCCCTCAGTAATTATCTGGGCCAATGGTAACGAGGGCGGTTGGAATACCGAGTTGGATGATGACTTTGCCCAGTGGGATACCCAGGCGCGACCGTTGATTCACCCGTGGGGTTTATTTGGTGGCATTAATACCGCCCATTACGAACCGCTGAATTGTTGTGCGGGCCGATTGTTTGACGGTGAGGATGTTTTTATGCCCACGGAATTTTTGCATGGCCTTTACGATGGCGGTGCAGGCGCGGGGTTAAATGACTGGTGGAATAAAATGCTTGCCAATCCACTCAGTGCTGGCGGATTTATTTGGGCCTTTGCCGATGAAGGCATAGTACGCGCCGATCGCGCCGGAAAAATCGACGTGGCAGGCAATAGTGCACCCGATGGTATTGTCGGCCCTTATCGCCAAAAAGAAGGCAGTTTTTTTGCCATCAAAGAAATTTGGTCGCCAGTTTATTTCCCGCTCGCGGAACAGGAAATTTTACCCGCCAGCTTTAACGGTAAGTTAATGGTGGAAAATCGCTATGAATTTACCGGGCTGGATGCGCTGACCTTTCGCTGGCAGTTAGTGGAATTTCCGCTGCCACGCACAATTGGCACCCTGCAAAACCAAGCGCAAAATAAAAACGCGCTGACTAGCGTGGTTGAAGGCGAAATAAAAGCCTCTGCCATTGCGCCGGGCGAACGCGGTTTTATCACTGCGGATTTGCCGGAAAACTGGCAAGCGGCGGATGCATTTTATTTGACGGCCTACGATAAAACCGGCGCAGAAATTTATCGCTGGTCGTGGATGATTGCATCGCCGCAAACGGTGATTGATTCAATAATCCCTGCAAGGGTTGCTGCCGATGTTGTCGCAAATAAATCGAATGAAATTGCACAAGAGCAAGGTAAGTTCAATCTGGTGAATGGCGATTTACAAGTGCAGATCGATAGCGCCAGCGGTTTGCTTCATCGCCTTGTGCGCGGCACTAACAAATTGTCGTTTAACAATGGCCCGCGCTTGCTCAATGGCACGGGCACACTCACCGGCATTCGCGGTTATGTCGATCAGGGCGATGCCGTCGTCAGCGCAGATTTTAACGGTGAGTTGCGCAAAATAGAGTGGCGTTTGCAAGCCAATGGCTGGCTCAAACTAACCTATGCCTATCAAATGAAAGGCGGCACCAAGGCGGATTATCTGGGGGTAACTTTTGACTACCCGGAAACCCAGGTGAAATCCATGCGCTGGTTGGGTAAGGGGCCGTATCGCGTGTGGAAAAATCGTACCAAGGGTGTTGAATATGGTGTGTGGGAGAAAGCCTATAACGATACGGTTACCGGGCTGGAGTGGAATTATCCGGAATTCAAAGGCTTCCATGATCATGTCTATTGGGCGGAGCTGGCGACCACGGAGTTGCCTTTGGTGATGGTGATCAATGACCCCAACATCAACCTGCGCCTGTTAACCCCGCGCCAGGCGAGCGGCGAAGGCGAGAATCCCATGACAACCAAAGTGACGTTCCCCGAGGGTAATATCTCGCTGTTGCATGGTTTTGCGCCTATCGGCACCAAGTTCCACCAGCCTGCAAACCACGGCGCGGAGGGCGAGTTAAACCAGGTGCCGCGCCTGGGCCAGTGGTATCAAACAGAGGTGTATTTTTATATCGGTCAACCCTAAGCGCGACGGCCAGCGACCTGCAAAGGGTTGGCTGGCCGCTCATCTATTCAGCAAAGTTAATGTTATATTCAGCACCGGCGACCTATAAGGCTTATTGAGGTTGAACTCACCACTCCAAGGAGACTGAACCATGAAACCTGTGATGAATAAAACAATGAAACCTTCAATGAAACGCGCCTTTTTGCTGGGCGCAGTGATGACATTGGCACTGCCAGCGGTCGCCGAGTCGGTCAAGGTGGATATGGCACCCGGCCTGTGGGAAAACAAAATGCAATATACCGGCGATGGTGCGGCCCAAATGCAGCAAATGCAGTCGGCGCAAATGGAAACCGCCATGGCCGAAATGAAAAAACAATTTGCCGCTATGCCGCCCGAACAGCGCAAACAAATGGAAGCGTTGATGGAGCAATCGGGCATGAAAATGAGCGAAGAAGGTATGTCCTTTGAGAATAATCAGGTTAGTGTTTCTGCCGATGGCGCCACCGTAAAAAATTGCGTTACCCAGGCGCAAATCGACAGCGGTGATATGGGCATGGATGACAGTGAGGATTGCACCTCTACACTGACTCAGGTTAGCAGCAACCGTTTCAAATCCGTTCAGGTTTGCACCGGCGAAAATCCGTCGCGCAGTGAGGGCGACATAGTATTTAGTTCACCCAAACGTTACAGCGGTACCGGCATGATGACCCAAACCGTGAATGGCCAGCCGCATAAGGTAACCGTTGCGATAGACGGCACCTGGCTGGGGAGCGATTGTGGCGATATCCAACCGCAATAATCTTTAACTGCACAGTTGTACATGTCCCCATCCTTAACCAAAAGCCGCGCGAGTAGTAATTGTGATTAAACGCTGCATACTTGTCAGTTTGTTATTGCTAATGACCAGCCTTGCGGCCCACGCTCGCGAGCTGGTGGTGGTGTTTGAAAATAGTTTGCAACCTTCTACATCGCTGGATGCTATGGCGCGTTCACAAATGTTAATGCGCAACCTGGCGATGGCGGAGGTGCCGCAGGCGATGTTTTTAATAAAACCGCGCGCGCTCGACAACAAGGATAAAGCGCGTCTGCAGCTTTACAGCGATCGCGGTCATTTATTGGTTAATGCCGGTTATAACCATAGTTTGGTCAGCAAGAGTGACCTGTATGCCTATGAAGTCGGCATCCTCAAAGCCAATCGCCTGCTGTCGCCTTATTCCGGTTACCGGCAGCATTTGCATTTTTCGTATTTACACGAGCAAGGCGATAGCGCAATCCAGCGCAGTTTAATTGGGTTTGTCAAAATGCGCGGTTATCGCCCGGCGTTTACTACCTATAACCCATGGCGCGGGGTGGATGCTTATTTGAACCAGCTGTATCAAGCGCGCATTAAGCTCAATCGCCCGGTCAACATGGCGGCGCTGGAAAGTGCCTATGTGGAATTGTTAGCACAGACGTTGGTCGAGCAGGATGCACTGGCATTTAACCTGCTGGGTTATTCGCCACCGCAAACCCTGGTATTACAGGAAAATGATCTGGCGGCGTATTTTGTAGTGGCATTGCTCGATGAATTAATTGCGCGTGGCTGGCAGTTGAGTAGCGCGCAGCGCTTGGTGGATGCACCCATCGCCAACCCTTTATTTAGCAGTGGTTGGGGCGCCAATAGTTTTTGGCCCGCAGTGACTGGCCTGCCCGATATTCGTGTTGCTTACCCTCGCACCCTGGGTGAGCGCAAAACCTATGTGGATAATTTTTTACAGAGCCGGGTTCCCGGTTTACTTGAACACTAATTGTTTTTCTGAGGGAGTTTTATAACTACCATGCAAACTACAGCTGCAAAAAAATGCGCACTGGGTTTTACAAAGTGGACTGCGTTGGCTTTTACCCAATGCACCGCCGTGATGGTCGCCGCGCTGCTCGCGACCAGTGTTTCTGCACAGCAAAAAACGGTTATTTTTAAAAACGGTTTTGAAGCGGGCAATGACAGTAAAAAATGGGCGCTCATGTACGGTGCAAATTTAGTGGAAACCGATGCGCGCACCGGCACAGCGGCGCTGCTGATTGATCAGGGGGAAGCCTCTGTACGCAGCCGTGTCAGCTTGAGCGAGCAGGGCACGCTGGAGTTGTGGCTTAAAACCTCATCGCCTGCGACGCAATACAAAATTAATGTACTGGTAGCTACTACTCAAAATAGCGATAGCGGTTGGGTAAACGTTGGCAGCATTCGCGGTAATCATGACACCAACGAATATTATGCCAAGCGTGTTTCTATTGATGATCCGGGCAAAAAATTCCTGCGGTTGGATATTGAAGTCACCAACGGCCAGTTGTGGGTCGACGACTTGAGTGTGGAAAAAATTCTGCTGGATACCGCGCTGCAAAAAAATCAGGAAAAAGTTATCGCCGAAGTCTTAGGTAAATTGCGCGACGACAAAAACTATCAAGTGCAAGCAGACGCACTGCGCACGCTCGGCAAAAATTACGCCGCGCAAGTGGATGTACAGCGTCAATATTTGGAATATGCCAATGGCATATACTCCAGCGTCACCTTGGTGCTCGCCACTTCCGAGCGCGGCAAAATGGCCAATCCACTCGGCTATCAAACCTTTAAAGGTGTAGTGAACGATGTGCGCACTGTTGCATCACCCATTCAAAAAGCGCGCATGGATTCTATGCTGCGCCCACTGGGCGATATCGCCACTGCCACGCTGAATATTATGACCAACGGTACCTACGCCGCTTTTGCTGAGCCCTTTAAAACGATTGTCGCCACCGCGTTTGATCGCTCATCCTATGAGAATGCGGGCATTGATCGTAAATCCCGTAAGTTTGCGGAAAAAAATGGTTTGGAAACCTTCAATAAAACCGAAGTGTTTTTGGGCGAAATTGAAAAAGAACTTAATACCGTCACCGCGCTGGACAAAGACCTGCTGGACATCCAGCGCGAGGTGGATAAATTCCGCAAAGACCTGGACAAACATTTAAAAGAATCGCTTATTGCCGGTGGCATGGGGCGCGGGCAGGACAATTACAAACGCGTAATGAGCAAAGACGAACCAGTGCGCGCTGCCGCGCTGCAAGAGATCGACAACTATTTTATGGTGCAAGCGGAAAGCTACCAAAATTACTCCAGCTCCAACACCGAGTTTGTGCAATTTATGATGAAAGCCACCAGCACCATGGAGGGCACACAAGTATTCAAAGAGCGCTTTAACCAAATCGCCTCCTCGGTAATCACCTTCTACGACAAATTCGACCGCTCCGTCGCCAAGGATCAAAACCCCTTCACCAACGACAAAGACCGCGCTGTGTGGGAAGCCCACGCGGTAAAAGTCCGCGCCTACATTCAGGAATCCAAAGCCGCGTTCGCCAAAGCTTATATGTAATTACATGCAGCCATGTTCCACCAAAACGCCCCGCAAGCCGGGGCGTTTTTGTTTCTAAAAGTCCCAGTGTTGAAGCGGTTAGAAACGGTGGTTTATCTTGTGGGGGAAATGTCGTATAAAGCGGCAGATTGCGAAGCTCTACCCTGATATACAGTCACAGGCATATTTTTCTTCTGTAACTTTATTGGCGACAGAAATTTTTATGAATAAATTCCATCTTAAATTAATTAGTGAATTAGTCGCAGCGACAGAACAGTTGGATATGCCGATATGGATTGGCGGTGGTTGGGCTATTGATGCCCGTCTGGGGCGGGTGACTCGCCCGCATGATGATATTGACATTACGTTTCCGGCAGAGCGGAAGGATGAATTTATAGGGTTGCTTGAGAGCATGGGAGGAAGAGTCACCGAGGAGACTGATTATGGCTTTCTTGCGCAGCTTCGCGGTATTCTTCTGGACTGTGAGCCAGCTCATTGGGTGGGCAACGCCTACGAAGTTGAAGATACGCCACAAGGCTCCTGCCCTATGGCGTTTGAGGGGCAGATCGAGGGAATGCTAATTAGGTGCAACAGCTGGGAAGCAATTTTGTGGGATTATTTTTATTTCGCTGACGAGCTTCCTCAGGCGCAGTGGCCAGCAAAACATATTCACTCCTATGCGTTAGTGTGTTCGGTATTGGGTGTTGAGCATGTTCAGCGTTTAAGAGCGACTTTTGACTCAAAGTAGTGAAGTGTTTACTTTGTATGGAAAATCAATGCAGCTAAATCTGTTCTGCATTGCAGCATTCAGCCGTTTAAAAACCTATTCATAATAAATAGAAGTAAATTATGCGTTTATTCCTTGGGCTTTTCCGGCTTGTTATCTGTGTTAGCTGCCTTGTGTTGCTCGCACCGCGCCTGTGGGCGCAGCCGTTGGAAGAGCAGAAAATTGTCGCTTCTTACCTTTATAACTTTGCCAAAAATATTGAATGGCCGCAGGTTAAAACCCTGCGCTCTTTTGATATTGCGCTTTATGGCGATGCTGACCCTGCGCTCTTGAGTGCGCTGCAGGGCTTGCGTGAGCGAGTGAAGGTTCATGGGTTGGCGGTGAATTACCGGCAGGTGAAAACACCCGCGGAGTTGGCAGCATTTCAAATGGTTTATATGGAAAGCGCCGATAAAAAAACCATGACCGATGTGTACGATGCATTGGATGGTAAGCCGGTGTTGTTGGTGACGCGCGATTACAGCAACCAGCAATTGGTGATGATCAATTTAATCAGCACAGGGCGCAGCCTAAAGTTTGAAGTAAACAAATCCAATATTCTCAACCAAGGGTTGGGAGTACAGTCTGAATTGATTTTAAGTGGCGGCACCGAGATTGATGTGGCGCGTCTGTATCGCGAAGGGCAGGCGTCGTTGGTGGCCTTGCAAAAGCAATTGCGCAATCGTGAAAAGACACTAAAAGAATTGACCGCCTCTATTGATAACCAACAGGCGATTAACCACAACCTGCAGCAACAAATGGCGGATTTGGCCGAGAATATTGATGCCAGCGATGAATTGATTGCCCAGCAAAAGCACCAATTGCAATTGCAGCAAACGCAAATAGACGCCAGCCTGCGCGAGCGCGAAAAATTAATGCAGGAAGTGCAGTCGCGCACGGCAGAGTTGGATGAGCAGCAAGCCTATTTACAAAAAATCCTCAGTGAAATTGATGCACGTGAAAAACGCCTTGCGGATTTGAATAAAAATACCCGCTCACTGGAAAGCACTATTCTTGAACAAAAAAATGCCATAGTTGGCCTGGATGAGATGGTGGATTCGCAGCAAGTAGCACTGCGTTACTTGTGGGGCTCGGTGGTATTGGGTGCACTGTTAATTATCACCGTCTTTATTGCCTACATTATTAAACAGCGCGATAACCGGCGCCTCGCGGCGCGCAGTGAGGATTTGCAATTAGCGCAGGAGCGCTTGGCAATTGCCAAGCGCAAAGCAGAGGACGCGAGTCAAGCTAAAGGCGAGTTTCTTTCGCTGATGAGTCACGAATTGCGCACGCCATTGCAGTCGATTATCGGTTATACCGAATTAGTAATTGAAGAATTAAAACTGGTTGAAGATGAAGCCCATGTGCAGGATTTACAGCGCGTGATTAATAACGGCGAGCGCTTGCTAAAATTAATTAATGGTGTGTTGGACATGGCCAAAATTGAAGCCGGTGGTATGGAGTTGGATTTAACCCACGTAAAACTTTCGCGCTTAGTGGATGAGGCATTAAGTGCGGTGGTGCCACTGTTGGAAAAAAATGCCATTCGCCTGCGCGTGGATGTGGAGGATGGCGAGACATTGCCCATTGCCGACCCTGAAAAGCTGCTGCATATACTGATTAATTTACTGAGTAACGCCGTTAAATTTGCGCCCCATGGCGAGGTGGACGTGCAGGCATTTCATCGCCCGGAGGAAATATTTATCAGTGTGGCGGACACTGGTATTGGTATTCCACTTGAACAGCAAAACAGTATTTTTGATCCCTTTAAACAAGCCGACTCCAGCGCGACACGCAAATATCAGGGCAGTGGTTTGGGCTTGTCTATTAGTCGCCAGTTGTGTGAATTAATGGGCGGCACTATTCGGGTGGAAAGTGAATTGGGCAAGGGCGCGCGTTTTATTGTGGAGCTGCCCCTGCCGATTCAAACAACCGCAGTGGGTAAGGTTGCGGTTCCAGCATAATTTCCTGTGCGGGTTTGGGAGCACCCAAGTGGTAGCCTTGCACAAAGTCCACGCCCATTTCTTGTAGAATATTTAAAATGGCCTGGCTTTCCACGTATTCTGCAACCGCTTTTTTGCCCAAAGTTTGAATTACCTGAATCATTGATTTTACCAGCGTTTGATCAATTTCATCGCAATCCAGATTTTGGATAAATGAGCCATCCAACTTAATGTAATCTGCCGGCAAATCTTTCAGGTAAGCAAAGCTGCTAAAGCCGGAACCAAAATCATCCACCGAAAAACTGCAACCCAATTTGTGTAATTCGGCAATCACGCGCTGGGTAATATGCAGGTTAAACAAACTTGCACTCTCGGTTAATTCAAAGGTGATGCGGCTCGGGTCTACACCGGTTTCGTCCAGGCTGGCGAGAATGGTGGCCATCAGCTGTTCGTCTTTAAATGCCTGTGCGGAGAGGTTGATCGCAATATGATTCAGTGCGGGGTAATCGCGCAGGTGACGAATGGCTAATTTAATAATCCAGCGATCCAGCAAATGCATTTCGCCTGACGCTTCCAGTGCGGGAATAAAACTGCAGGGGCCGATAACTTTTCCATCCAGATCGTGCAGGCGCACCAGTGCTTCGTAGTAAGAAACTTTTTTCGCTTTCACATCAAAAATGGGTTGGAAGTAGAGCATCATGCGGTCTTCCACAATCGCCTTGCGCACTTTTTGCGACATGTTGATGGAGTGACGCAACTCATCGCTTTCGCTGTCTTGTGGGTTGTACAAGTGAATCAAATTGCGCCCGCGCCCCTTGGCGACATAGAGTGCAATATCGGCGCGCATTAAATGTTCTTCCGGGTTATTGGTACTGCCGTCAATCAGGCTCATACCAATACTGCTGCCGAGATTAATTTGTTGTTCCTGCAACGGGAAACCAAATGCGGCCACAATGGCCTGCACGCTCAGCGCAAATTCCCGCGCTTCACTGCTGCTGGTATCGCGCATTAAAATTGCAAATTCATCGCCACCCAAGCGGCATAAAATATCGGTGCTGCGCACTTGTTGGCTGAGCAGGCGCGACATATCGCGCAGTATTTCATCGCCTTTTTGATGACCAAAGGTATCGTTAATAACTTTGAAATGATCCAGGTCCATGTACACCAGCGCGTGTTGGGTATTGGTGCGCACGGAATCGGCGGTGAGTTGTGCGAGGGTCGTTTCAAAAAAGTGGCGATTGTATAAACCAGTGAGAGAGTCGTGCATTGCCAGATATTTTAATTGCGCTTGCGATTCGCGTCGCTCGGTCACATTGTCCAGACAGACTGTGAGCGTGGTTTGGTCTGCAACTTTTGTCGAGCGGCTGATTTTCAATTGCGCCCACAGTCGCTGGTGGCGACTGGTGCTAAAACAAAGTTCAATTTCCGGGAAGGTTTTTTTCTGTTGCAAGGCTTTGCGAATTTTGCTTTTGAACAGTGCAAATTGGCTGATGTCTTCCGGGGCGATAAAGTGATCCAGTTTTTTCCCAATACAATCGCCCACCGCAAAACCCAGCAGGGTTTCCCACGCGTGATTTAAATAGTGAATGCGAAAATCCAAATCCAGTTCCATCACCACCGATTGCAAATCATTGAGCAATTGGTGATGGCTTTCATAGAGCTGACGAAACGCCAGCTCGCGCGCTTCCAGTGATTTTACCCGCGCCGCAAATTGTGCGTTGCTGACGAGAAAATCCTCGCGGTGAATTGCGATGTCGCACACGCGGCGCAAATGATCGGCGCGAAAAGGTTTGGGTAAAAAATCTACCGCGCCGAGCAGCATTAATTCTTCTGCCTGATCGATAGTGGTGTGCGCAGTCATAATCACTACTGGCTGATTGGGATCAGTAGCTTGAATATCGATCAAAATATCGCGCCCGGACAATTTGGGCAGCATCACATCCAACAGCACCAGATCGTGGCGGCGCTCGCGCCAGGCGTTGAGGCCGGTATCCCCTTGATCGGCTATTTCAATTTCAAAATTGGTGGCCAGCACCCGTTTAATCAGGTCGGCGGTATCGGGCTCATCTTCAATGACCAACAGGCGTGGTTTGCGTGTGTTCTGCGGCATAGCGTCGCTGAGCTGTGCAATCGCAGGCGCTAAACGGTGCAGGTGATCCAGAGGAATAAGTTCATTGATGCCGTATTCGCGTGCGGTGACTTCTGCAATACGTTCGCACCAGGTGTTGGCGGTGATGATAATGGGCAGGTCGGCGCGGCAGTGTAAAATGCCGCTGCGCACTAAACGCGATAAGCGCCAGCCATCTAAATCCGGGGTTTCGACATCGGCGATTAATAGATCAATGTGTTGGTGACGCAACAGACGCAAGGCTTTTTGTGCGGAGTCTACCGCATGGATTGTCTGATAATTTGCATCTTCCAGACAGGTAAGAATCGCATCCAGTGCGCTATTGTCGCTATTAACTACCAGAATACTGATGAAGGCGTGGGTATCTTGTCTTAACTTATTATCATTAAACACGCTAAGGTCTCCGCGTTACCGTGCGCGCAGCCTAGCATAAACCGTCCCTGGTTTTTACTTTTTAACGCGCTGTTGGCAGCGCGTTAAATGCCGGGTTTAGCTGAAGATTTGGTTGACGTGTTAATTGTGGCTCAGGCAACGCTTTTGGTGGGGACGGCAGCTTCTTTATCGGCGAGCTTCTCCGCGCGCTTTGCACTGATCGGTTCCACTTTGCGTTGCTTCTCGTAAAGGAAGCGCAATACCGCCGAGCGATAACCGTTGTATTCCACGTTATCCGCCAATTCCAAGCGATTGCGCGGGCGCGGTAAATGCACATCCAGAATTTCGCCCACAGTGGCGGCAGGGCCGTTGGTCATCATCACAATACGATCAGAGAGCAGCACCGCTTCGTCCACATCGTGGGTAATCATAATTACGGTATTGCCCAGCTCGTTTTGAATTTCCATTAACGAGTCCTGCAGGTGGGCGCGGGTAAGTGCATCCAGCGCACCAAAGGGTTCATCCATCAATAATACTTGTGGCTCCATCGCCAACGCGCGCGCAATCCCCACACGCTGTTTCATACCACCGGAAAGTTCGTCGGGGCGTTTGTGCAGTGCGTGGCTCATGTGCACTAATTCGAGGTTGTGTTCAATCCATGCGCGCATTTCTGCTTTGGTTTTTTTACCTTTAAATACACGCTTAACGCCCAGCTCCACGTTTTCATAGGCTGTTAACCAGGGCAGTAGTGAATGGTTTTGGAATACAACCGCGCGCTCCGGGCCTGGCTCGTTCACTTCGCGACCATTTAATACCACGCCGCCAGTAGTGGCCTGGTAAAGCCCGGCAACAATATTTAATACCGTCGATTTACCGCAGCCTGAGTGACCAATCAACGAGACAAATTCGCCTTTTTTGATTTTTAAATCCACATTTTGCAGTGCACAAAATGGACCCTTGGGCGTTGGAAATTCTATGCCGACTTTGGTTAATTCCAAGTGAACCTGGCTCATGGTGACTTCCTCAGTAATCTTTTGCTAACAATAAAAGTGTTTATCAATGTGAATAAAGCAATTCGTATGCCGTACTAATCAACACAAGGCGAATTAGCGGACTACGGCACTTTTGTCCCAATTCACATAGGTTTGAATCATCAAAATGGTGCGGTCGAGCAAGAAACCGATAATCCCGATCACCAAAATGGCGAGGCAGATACGGCTGAGTGAATCAGATGAACCGTTTTGGAATTCATCCCACACAAATTTGCCCAGCCCCGGATTTTGCGACAGCATTTCGGCAGCGATTAATACCATCCAGGCGATTCCGAGAGAGATGCGCAGGCCGGTGAACATCATCGGAATGGCGGAAGGCAATACAATTTTTGCTACGTGAGTAAACCAACCCAAACGCAGTACGCGGCTGACGTTCACCAAATCTTTACTGACACCGGCAACGCCAACAGCGGTATTAATCATGGTGGGCCAGAGTGAACAGAGGCTCACCGTTAACAGCGAAATAATGTAGGACTTGGAAAACATTGGTGAATCGGAAACGTACACCGCGCTGACCACAATGGTGACCAGTGGCAGCCAGGCGAGGGGTGATACGGGTTTGAATAATTGGATCAATGGATTGATTGCGCTGTATAGCGGTTGGCTCAAGCCAATCAGGATTCCCACCGGGATGGCGATGAGTGAGGCCACCAGAAACCCGGAGAGTACGGTAAATAAACTGGTGTAGATTTTGTCAAAAAAAGTTGGGCGGCCATTAAATTCGCGCACATCAAGAGTGGCGTTAGGGTCTTTGGCCAAAAGTTCGGCATTGCGCTTTTCCTGACGCTCGTAAAATACAGCTGCGCGTTCCTGTTCTGCCTGATATTCATCCACTAGGTTGCCCCATTGCTCGTAGACTTGTTTGGGTTGGGGGAAATCACCCAGCGAGGTTTTTATATTGGGCGCTACACCGTGCCACAACATCATAAAAAAAAGTACTCCGACCAAGGGCATTAAAATGCCAATCAATACCTCGCGCCATTTAATCGCTTTAAATTGTTCAAGTTTCAGGGTGGCTAATTTATTGCTCATGATCGTTTCCTCGGGCAGCCCGCTGAATCAGTATCAGCGGGTGCACTACAGCGGTTGCCAAAAAATTAAATCGTTGGTGTTGCAGTGAATTATTGAATCCTGTCGGTATTAAATGCGGCGGGTCAGTGACCCGCACAGGCAATTAAATTTTTTCATCACCTTTCAAACCAATAGGAAACTTGGTCAGGTAGTCGTTGGGTTTTGTTGCATCAAATTGCACGCCGTCAATCCATACAGTTTCATCGGGGGTGCGAATACCGGTAAAGGTTTTGAAATCAGGGAAATCGCTAGCCGCCATTTTTCCTTCTTCAATCAAGTCAGCTGCGGCTTGTTGATAAATTTCCGGAGCAACAGATTTTTTTGCCATTTCCATATACCAGCTGTCGGGTTTGGCTTCAGGAATTTGACCCCAGCGACGCATTTGAGTCAGGTACCACACTGCATCTGATACATGTGGATAAGAGGCGTTGTAGCGGAAAAATACGTTGAAGTCCGGTGTTGGGCGCACGTCTTTGCGCTCGTACTCAAACACCCCGGTCATGGAGTTGGCGATAACTTTATAATCGGCACCTACATAGTGAGCAGCGGAAATCATTTTTGCACCAGCAGAGCGATTGGCGTTGTTGTTTTCATCGAGCCACTTGGCGGCGCGAATCATTGCCTTCACTACGCGAATACTGGTGTTAGGATTTTTTTCCAGGAATTCTTTTTTCATACCAAATACTTTATCGCCAATTTTGTTGTGCACGGCCATTACCGGCACACCAATACCGCGAAATACGGCTTGTTGGTTCCAGGGTTCACCCACGGAATAACCTTGAATTGTGCCCGCTTCCATCGTGGCCGGCATTTGCGGCGGCGGGGTTACTGACAACAAAATATCGGCATCAATTTGTCCGGTGGTGTCGCCTTTGTGCGGTGCATATAAACCGGGGTTAATTCCGCCGGCGGCAAGCCAGTAGCGCAAGCCCATGTTGTGAGTGGACACTGGAAATACCACGCCCATTTGGATGGATTTACCTGCGTCTTTCATTTCATCTACAACAGGTTTTAGGGTGCTGGCGCTAATAGGATGAACTGGTTTTCCATCGGCACCCACGGGTACATTTTTTTTCATTTTTTTCCAAATTTCATTGGAAACTGTAATGGCGTAGGTGTTCTGCGTCATGGTGAATGGAAACACCAAATTCGCTTGCGTGCCGTAACCAATATTGGCGGCAACAGGTTGTGCCAGCAGCATATGAGAGCCATCCAGCTCACCGGAAATTACCCGGTCGAGTACTACTTTCCAATTCGCTTGCGCTTCCAACTCAACGGTTAAACCTTCATCGTCGAAATAACCATTTTCATAGGCAACCGCGAGGTCAGCCATGTCGGTGAGTTTAATAAATCCAAATTTCAAATCGGTTTTTTCAGCTGGGCCAGTTGCTGCTTGTGCCGCGCTGATAAGCGAAATAGTTGCTGCAAGAACAGCAGCCGTTTTTTTCAACGGTTTTAGAAAACGTGAGACTGCATGCATTTTTTTGCTCCTGACTATTGGTCTAAAAAACTAAAAAAATTATTGGGAAAATCTGGTTGTTGCTGTGCAAGTACTACTAATCAAAAAAACGTTTGGTAATTAGCTCTATTCAAACACTGTGCCAATTCCAGTAATGCATTTTTATGGCGCATTAAATTGGATTTTGATTCGTGTTTTTTTCGCTTTTGCACGCGCGCGGAACACAAAAAAATGCACTGCTTTTTTTTGGTGCCGTGAATGCACGATTTGATGGTTGTTGGCTGGTGCTTGGTTGTTGGTGTGCCGCACTTTATTGGCGCAAAATCGCACTAGTGCGGCGCAGCAGGGGAAACAGCAAACCCGAATCGGGTGAGCGGGGAGGGCGAAGTCATTTTAAAAAGTGTTTTAAGTCAATGGGCTAGCGATGGTTAGGTGTCAGCACTCGCGCTGGGCAGCGTCTATACTGGAGTGCAGATAGAACCCATGATAAGGATAAATAATGATGAAGTTGTGGCGGTTTTTGCTGGTTTATCTCTGCGTTGGCCTCTGGGGCTGTTCCTCGGTGGTGCAAAAAGTTCCGTTTTTGGCCGAGCAGGGCCCAATTGCCAAGGCGCTCTCGGGAGAGTTGATTCTCGGGCGCCCTTATACGGCTGCAGATTTGCCTGACCACGAGCTATTTGAATTGACGCCGGAGATGGAAAACTTTGCTACCAGCACCGTCGCGGGTATTAGTGCGGCGGATAAAAAAGCCGAGGCATTGCATCGTGCACTAATGACATCGGTGCAATTGGGCGGGCGCGGTATTACTTATTCGGCTTACACCACCAATACCGGCATCGATGCTTTTGAAAAGCGCCAGGCCAACTGTTTAAGTTATACCTTGCTTTATGTGGCCATGGCGCGCCATCTAGGGCTGAAAGCAGAGGTTAATGAAGTGATATTGCCGCCCACCTGGGATATGCGCGAGGGGGATACCTATCTATTTATGCGGCATGTGAATGCCAAGGTGTTTATGCCCAGTACGCCGCGCACCTGGATCAGGGCAGTGAACACGGCTGATGTGAGCGACATAGTGGTGGATTTGGAGATGCGTCGCTTTCGTGCGCACTACAAACAAAAAGTGATTGGCAAGGATCTGGTGGCAGCGCAGTTTTATTCCAACCGTGGCATGGAGTTGGCGGCAGAGGGCGATGTCCGCGCGGGATTTCTGTATTTGCGCAAAGCCTTATTGATGAGCGAGGAGCCGAGTTATATCTGGAGTAACTTTGGCAGTTTTTACCGCCGCCAGGGTTTTATGGCGGAAGCCGAGGCGATTTATTTGCACGGGTTAAAGGTAAACCCGCGCGATTACACCATCATGCACAACCTTGCCGGCCTATATAAGGACACGGGCAATCTGGCACAGCACCAGTATTACCAAGAACGGGTGCGCAAACATCGCAATGCCAACCCCTATTACATTTATCGCCGTGCGCTGGAGGCGAGCGAGCAACAAGACTATGTCAAGGCATTGCAGTTAATTAAAAAGGCCATAAAAAAAGAGAAAGACGAAATTCGTTTTTATCGTTTGGCGGTTACTATTTATGATGCCTTGGGCGATAGTGAAAATGCGGAGCACATGCGCGATAAGGTGTATCAGCTCAATACTATTCGTTTCTGACAATCACTAGCTGGATGCTGCCCACTTTGAAACCCCATTTGCGCAGGGTGGATTCGTTGAGCAGTACCTTGTTGTCCACTTGCCACATCCAGTCCTCTACCCGCAGTTGTAGTGGCGAACCCTTGTAGGCAATTTCCAGTACATAATCCAGTTGCATCGCATTGCCGCTCACCTTGGCTTTGCCGGTGCCAATCACATCGCCTGCGGTGGCGTTGTAACCGTCGCCGTTGGGCGTGAGTGTCCAGTTGCGAAACTGCACTTCGCCGTCATCAAATACAAACCGCTCCTCCAGTGTACCCACGCCGTTTTTCCAGTAGGCATTGATTGTTGCATTGAAATAGCGCGTGACCTTGCCGCTGCGATCCTTGAGTACACCGTGAGCGCTCAGCGAGCCATTAAAAAAAACGCGCGGATCAAGCTGCGGAGTGTTTTGGGTGTAGTCGTCGACACTGGAGGTAGAACATGAGGAGAGCATAAGTATCAGGCCTGATAAAAACAGCAATTTCCAAGGGGCGCGCATGGAGTTGAGCCTTTCGTGAATGAGTTGTGTCCGCCGTACAAGCGGTCTTGCCATTACATACGCCGCCGTGTGCAGGGGGGATCACCGGTGCGAGTAACAGGGTAAAAGACTGTAATTGTCCATTTGCCTATATGGACTCAGGGCAACTCAGGTACTAGTCTGCCGCTGCTCTGCTATTCCCTGCAGGGCTATAACAACAAACGGCGACAACGAGGAATCACAATGAAATTATCCCTTTTGGCATGGGCAGGTCTGGCGACTGCGCTGGTGACGAGCAGTGTGCAAGCGGCCGAATGGCGCTCACTGTTTAACGGTAAGGATCTCACCGGCTGGCAGCCTTATGTGAGTTTTCAGCCTGAAACCAATGCCTATAACCTGGTTTCCAAACACACCCCGCGCGGTATTAACAACGATCCCAAAAAAGTGTTTAGCGTGGTGGATGGCCTGTTGCGGGTATCGGGTGAAGAGTGGGGTGGTTTGACCTCGCTGGAAGAGTTCGGCGCTTTTCATTTGAAGTTTGATGTGAAGTGGGGCGAGAAGAAATGGTCGCCACGCTTGGATGCCCCGCGCGATAGCGGCCTGCTGTATTTTGCCGTAGGGCCGGAAGGCGCCCAGAGCAGCCACTGGTTGCGCAGCCACGAGTTTCAGGTGCAAGAGGGCGATAGCGGCGATTACCACAGCCTGGACGGGGTGATTATTGACGTGCACGCCACCGACACCAACATTGGCGATTGGAAATTCTACGCCTATGACCCCAAAGCACCGCTGCGCAAAGATATCGCCGCGCGTGTATTGAAGCTTGGTCTCCACGAAAAACCCAGCGGTGAGTGGGACACCATGGAAGTGATTGCCGATGGTGAAACACTAATCCATAAAGTGAATGGTCATGAAGTATTTCGCGGCTTTAATTCCCGTCACAAGGTCGATGGTAAATACGTCCCGCTGGCGCGCGGCAAGTTGCAAATCCAATCCGAAGGGGCCGAGACTTTTTATCGCAATATCCAGATAAAAGCACTGGATAAACCGGCGGCGGAGGATTAAGTCGCGCTTGATTAAATAGCGGCGCGCGTGCAGTCTGGGCTCATTACCTCACGAGGATTACTTATGAGCCCCTTCTATTCTTTCTCCGCCGAATCCCTCACTGGTCAGCCTGTGCCCATGGCTGACTACCAAGGCAAAGTCGTGCTGGTGGTGAATACCGCCAGCCAGTGCGGCTTTACCCCCCAGTACGCCGGTTTGGAAAAGCTGTACCAAACCTATAAAGATCAGGGTCTGGTAATCCTCGGTTTCCCCTGCAATCAGTTTGGCGGGCAGGAGCCGGGCGATGCCGCTGAGATAGCCCAGACCTGTCAACTCAATTACGGTGTTACCTTTCCAATGTTTGCCAAGGTGGATGTAAATGGCAGCGAAGCCCATCCACTGTTTAAATGGCTCACCGATGCAGCGCCAGGTATGTTGGGCAATGCGATCAAATGGAACTTCACCAAATTTTTAATTGGCCGCGATGGTAAGGCGATTAAACGTTTTGCCCCTATCACCAAACCGGAAGCGCTTGCGGACTCCATTCGCGCGCAATTGAATCCCTGATTTTAATGAAGGCCCGGTGTTAACTTATGCGTTTTGCTCCCTCGCTGGCACTGACAGTCATCGCTTTCGCAGCGGGCTTTTATGCGAGTGAATATCGCCACACAAAAGTTGCGCCCTCCGATCTTGCCCCAGCCTTAACCGAGAACCCGGCGACCAGCAGCTCCACTACCAATGCCGCGCATTCATCACCATTATTGAATGAGTCGCTTGATAAATCGCTGGCCGCCAGTTCTGCCATCACCCAACAACCGTTTTCCAGTCTTGCCGCATTAACCCCCCTTGAGCAGGCAACGCGATGGATCGCCACCGGCAACTATGGGCAAGCGGTGCCCTTACTCGAGCAGCTACTGCAAACTGATCCGCAATTGGCGGAAGCCATGCGTTTACTGGCACGGGTGTATGAAGAGCAGGGGCAACATGAACAAGCTGTCGCGATCTGGTTTCGTTATTTCAGTGCAGAAATTGACGCGCAAAAAATCGAGGCGGGTTTGCAGTACCTCGCTAATTATTTGGTGCGCTTGGCATCTAACCCGGTGCTATTTGGCGAGCGTCAAGCGTGGTTAATGCAACAGCTAAATGACTTGATTCGCTTAACCCCGGACAATGGTGAGTTGCATTTGCGTTTGGCAAGCATGCATCTGGATGATAAAGAAAAAGAGTTGGCGCAGTACCATGCACTGATGGCGGCGAATCAGGTAGATACCCGCGCGCGCGCCGATGCGTTGTTAATTCTTATTAGTGGCGATGGTTTGAATAACGCGGCGCGCGGAGAAGAAGTCACCATTGCGCTGCAGCGTTTTGGTAAACAATTTTTAGTCCCGGTCACCATCGATGGTATTTCTGCGCGTTTGTTATTGGATACCGGCGCTTCCATCAGTGGGCTTACCGCGACTTTTGTAGAGCGCCACTACAGTTTGGTGCGCAATACCAAACCCATCAAACTCAATACTGCCAGCGGCACGGTGGACAGTTATTTATTTGTGGTGAATAGCCTCAATATCGCCTCGCTGGAATTTACCCAGCACCTGCTCGCCCGCTTGCCGATGGATAATGCCAATCAATTTGATGGCCTGCTCGGCGTCGATATTCTCGGGCGCTTTGAGTTTGTCATCGATCAGGAAAAAGCCGAACTGTATTTACGTAAGCGTTGATAAGGAGTTGATTTTATGGGTAAACGTTTTGAGGCTATTTCAGAAGCCTTGCAGGAATTTATTGCACAACAGAAAATATTTTTCGTGGGTACGGCAACGGATACCAGCCGGGTAAATATTTCCCCCAAGGGTATGGATTCATTGAGAGTGCTGGATGCTAACCGGGTGATTTGGCTCAATGTCACCGGCAGTGGCAATGAAACGGCAGCGCATTTGCAAACCCACCCGCGCATGACGATTATGTTTGCGGCTTTTGAAGGTGCGCCGATGATATTGCGTTTATACGGAACCGCGCGTGCCATTCACAATGGTGACGCTGAGTGGGCAGCGCTCTATGCGCATTTCCCCGCAAATACCGGCGCGCGTCAGATTTTTGATATGCAGGTGGAGTTAGTACAAACCTCTTGTGGAATGTCGATACCATTTTTTGATTATGTAGATGAGCGCGAGCAATTGAATCAATGGGCTGTTAACAAGGGCGAGCAAGGTATTCGTGATTATTGGCAAGAAAAAAATAAACTCAGCCTGGACGGTGTGCCGACGGGAATTGATAAAGTGCTGTAAAAAAGTAAAAACGTAAAAAACAGATAAATAAAAAGGCAGCCATGAGGGCTGCCTTTTTTAATGAGATTTTTTGTTAGAAAAAAATCCAGTAAATAAGTGCGAGATACAAACTGTATTGCACTAAATAATAAAGTGTAGTGTTGAATGCCTTGAGCTTTTTGCCGAGCAAGCGAATTTTATACAGCGTGCCAAAGGCGCGGTTTAAAAAACCTACCTTGTCGCCATCCATATTCTTGGTTGCCGAGCCAGCCACCACAATGCGCGAAAAGAGTTCATTAAACCAATCGACCAGAAAGAAATTGACCGGGCGTTTAACATCCACAAATAAAATGATTCGATTTTGATCGGTTTTATTGTGTGCGTAATGAATATAGGTTTCATCAAACATTACTGCTTCGCCATCGCGCCAAAAATAGGGTTGGCCATCCACACTAATAAAACAGTCTTCGGAATTGGGGGTGGATAAACCCAGGTGGTAGCGCAGCGAACCAGCGTAGGGGTCGCGATGTTTTACCAAGCGCGCACCCGGCGGCAACATAGTAAACATAGCGCCCTTGATATTGGGAACCTGGTTGATAAGCGCTACCGTTTGTGGGCAAAGCTGTTCGGCAGATTTAAGGTTGGCGCCATACCATTTCAGGTAAAAACGCTTCCAGCCAGTTTTAAAAAAGGAGTTAAAACCCAAGTCATCCAACTTATCTGAGGCTCTAATTTTCGCCTCGGCATTCAAACTTAATGCCTCGTCGCGAATGGTTTCCCAGTTGTCCTGTAAAATTTTCAGCTCAGGGAAATCGGCAGGGTTAAGGTAGGCGGTCTTTTTATCCTTGGCAAAAATATAAAATAGGCAATTAATAGGTGCTAAAAAGTTGGCGTGGTCACTCAATTTGCGCTGCCAGCGTTCATGCTGGACAGTACCGCGATTCTGGATATAAATGGCCGAAATAATAAAAATGGCCAGTACCAAAAGTCCCATTTGTTAGATCTCCGGGGGGCTGCTAAACAGGCCGCCAGAATACTGATGGGGTATGGCTATTTCAACGGACAAATGTAAGAAGTTTGTGCGGCTTGCAGCCTTAGCTGGTATAAAACGTCATTTCGCTGCCAGCCCTGTGGCAGCACCCCCTTCCCGCCCGGGCAAAGATGAATTGCAGAGGATTAAATGGAAAAGAAATTGGGTTTTTCGGCAGTCTTGACCAGTCAGGTCACGATCCTGCTTCTGGGGCTGGGAGCACTCCAGTTTGCCGCTATCGATTGGCAGTGGTGGGGCTTTTCAGCGGGTATGGATTTGCTCCTGGCAGTTCTGGCGGCGCTTCTCACCTATGGCACTATCTACCTCATGTATCGCCATGGCGGGCGATTTGCGGCAACCTTATTGGCAGATGTGCAGAAAATAACCGTGCATTTTGCCGACTACTCCTGGGCTAAAATTGCCTGTGTTGCACTGCTTGCTGGCGTGGGTGAGGAGTTGCTGTTTCGCATTGCCTTGCAGTCCTGGTTGGCGAATCATGTTGCTATTTACCTGGCTATTTTTGCACCGGCATTAGTATTTGGGTTGTTGCATTTTTTGTCCTGGTCTTATTTTATTGCGGCAACCGTCATGGGTTTGCTGTTTGGTATTGTTTATCATCTCACCCAAAGTGCAATGCTCGTGATTGTATGGCATGCCGTTTACGACTTGATCGCCTTGGGGGTGATGATTAAATATCCCCAACTCCTGGGGTTGCCGCCGCGCGTTACCAATAATTATTTTTTGTCCTGATTCTTATTGGAATTATCACCGTCTTTTATTAACACTCTTGAAACCCGATATGAAAATTATTGAAACCCTGGCGCCCCATCATCTGCCGCAATTGCATCAGCTATATTTGCAACAGTGGTGGTCAAATACCCGTACTCTGGAAGAAGTTAACGCCGTACTCGCCGGATCTTCCATTACTCTTGGCGTAATTGACGAACAGAATAATTTAATTGGTTTTACCCGGGTGTTAACCGACGGTATTTTTAAAGCTTTGATGTTTGATGTGATTGTGGGCGAAGGTTATCGCGGCCATAAAATTGGTTCGCAGTTGGTGGAGTATGTAAAAGCTCACGCCAAGGTCAAGCGGGTAAAACACATTGAACTGTATTGCCTGCCTGAATTACAAAGTTACTACCAGCAATTTGGTTTTGTCACCGATGTGGGTGGCATGCAGTTAATGCGCCTGACAATGCGCTGATATTGTTGGATTTATTTTTTACTAAAAGGAATCTTTTATGAGCCTACTCGCAATAAAAACCGCAGGTATTGACGATATTAATTCGGTAGCCGTTTTGTTTGATTTATATCGTCAGTTTTATCAACAAGCTCCCAGCCTTGAATTGGCGATGAGTTTTATCAAGCAGCGTATATATAATCAGGAATCAGTTATTTTATTGGCGGAAGAATACGGAGAGCCTGTTGGCTTTTGTCAGCTCTACCCCAGCTTTTGCTCAGTAATCGCCGCCCCCATTTATGTTCTTTACGATTTGTTTGTTCACCCGGCTAAACGTCGCACTGGCGCTGGTAGGGCATTGTTGCTGGCGGCGGAACAGCAGGCAGAGTTTGCTGGCGTCGCGCGTATGGATTTAACAACCGCAAGAACCAATGCATCGGCGCAGGCGCTTTACGAATCACTGGGCTGGAAAAATGACACTGTGTTTATTGCCTATAACAAAAATATTATAACCAGCTAATTGCAGGTTTTTTTTGTTATGGCCTTTGATTGTGTTGCGCAAACGCCGTCGTTAATTGTTCCGCGAGGCTATTCAGGTTTCTCATTTTGCAGAGTTCAATAATGCACTCAATCGTGCATAGGCCACCTTCGGGTTGATTGCGGCGCAGGGTAAAGGTTGATGGATTTTGCGCAGTCAATACTGCCTTGGGCGCGCGTTGCAGGTAAGGGCTTTTGTTAAATATTTTTTGCGCTTCCTGCCAGGTGCTGTCGATGATAATAATGGTTTCAGCCTTATCGATAGTGCTGTGTGTGGCTTCGGTAATGGGTGAATTTTCAGCAGTGGGTGCAGCGTTATCCGCAGGGTAAAGCAGCAGCGCTTTTTCGGTAGCCAGCCAATTTAACAAGTTTTGATTGGGCTTGGTGCGCTCCCATATGACACGCTCGACATATTCACTCGCAAGATTTAACGCAATGATTCCCGTATTGGTTTTGCGCTGAACTTCGCGTTCATGGGTTAATAAAATAATGTGGAGTGGTGTTGGCATTAACGTCAGGTCACTTGTTGGGCAGTGGTCGGTTAATGTAAATGAAGTTCACCGGCAATTACAGTAGTTAATTATTGTTAAGCTAAAAGCAACAACGCCGCACAACAGCGCGACGTTGTTGTTTTAACCCTTTTTTGTTTAAGGCCTGACTGTTTAAGAATTGGCCGTTTAAATATGGATTGTCAGTTTTTCTTTCTGCGTGCGATAAGCAAACCGAATAAACCCAGACCTAAGAGTGCAATGGATGAGGATTCAGGCACGCTGCTGGTGCGGCTATCGCGAACGTACCAGGTATCCCAAGCCTCTTCCAGTGAACCGATATCAAGACCGTTAGTAATTAACCCCATGGATGCATCGCTTAAATCAATGTGATTAAAGTTGCTCCAATATTCCGAAGCAAAGCGATACAGCGAATGATCACCAAAACCGGAATCAGGATTGATGCTTGCATCGCCAATAATAAAGTCAGTCCAGTCAGGGCGCATGGTCCATTCCATTGCTGTTGCATAACGCCAACCTTCACTGGCGCGATATTCGGGCGCTTCAATATTGCCCTCGCCCCACTCACCAGTCCCAATAGGGCCAGCGTAAACCCAATCAAGGCCATTAAAGTTCAATAAAATATTTGCATCCGGAATCGCGGTGGAGACGTCGATGATTACGGCGTTTGCCTGAGTGCTGAGCAACAGGCTGGCGGTGATTGCAAAAGTAGAAATTATTTTTTTCATCATAAATATCCATTTTGGTTCAAGTTAACCATGCCACTGCCACGCTACTAACTAATAGCTGTGCAGTGGCATGGCGGATTAAGTAGTTAATTGTCAGAGTTTGGTAATGCGCAACCAGTTAATACTCCAGCCACCTTGCTGTGCATAAATACCAACATTGAATGTTCCCGCGTTGATATTCACTGTGTGGCTGATGGTGGTGAAGTTGCCCCAATCACCGGTTGCTGGAATCGCAGCGCTGCCCAATACAATCGAGCCGCCATTCAAATCCAGCGATAACATTCCACCGCTGGGGCTGGCAACGCGGTACTCCACTAAATAACTGCCGGATGATGGAAAGTTGATATTGGTAAACGCCATCCAATCGCCACTATCAATCGCGCCCACCACTTGCCCGCCGCCAACATCAGTGGTGGGAAATAATTCCAGGCCAGACATAAACGCAAAACTTTCTGCCTCAATAAACTGACTAAAGCTGGCAACCGAACTGCTGCTGGATGAGCTGCTTGCCGGTGTACTGGATGCACCGCCGCCACTCATCACCAGTTCAACCCATGCAGTATCGATGGCGCCAATGTCCTGCGCGATAGTCATAAAGTAGCGAACCGTTGCACCCGCGGGAATGCCCGTTAATTCATAAAAATTTGAATTATCGCTGCTGTGTGTCATGCGGAAATTTTGTTGCGGCCCACCATTCACCGTGAAATGAATATCCGCCCAGGCAGCGTTGTTGGCAAAAAAGCGCAGGCTGTCACCACTCAAAACTGTGTGACCATATTGATTGTTATTGGCTGCACTCGAACCCTGCGCGCTGCTCGATGACATTGCACTTGAGCTTGCAATGGCACTCGATGTTGTCGCTGATGTTGCTGCAGAAGTTGCAACCGAGGTTGCCACCGAGCTGCTGGCTTTTGATGAGGTCACACTGTTAGTCACCGAGCTTGCCACACTGCTGTTGCTGCTCCCGGTTGCCGGTGTACAACTGGTTGAGGTGGGCAATGCATCAGGCGTTTCACCGGTGCGTTTTATGCGAAAACTATTTGCCGGAACATTCAGTGTCATCCCATCGGAAAAACGCACGTACTGTGGGCTGCAACCAAAGTTGTAGGCGATGTAAGTCAGCAAACCATTTTTATTAAACGCAACGGCGCTGGGGCTGGACGCGGTTAAGGCACCAGTGCCTGTGGCTAAATGACCGAGTTGTTTGAGTGTGTGCACCCAGTGATAAGTGTGTGCTTTGGTTTCGCCCGCTTCGGGTGTGTAATTAAAATTGTAGGCGAGCATATCTTCCACGGCGGCTTCGCCATTGCTCATCGCCCAAATATTCCACCAGACATCGCGCCACTGATCATCAATTAAACCCGAGGGTTTGCCATTGCTGGATTGGCTCAAACCTAATTCAACGTAGTTATCCAAATAATCTGCATGTTGGCCAATGTGAAATACCAATGGGCTTAGGGGCAAACCTTGAATACCTAAAATGTGTGCGTAAGCACCGCTAAACCAGGTGGAAAATACATGGCCATTGCCCCAAATAATGGAGGTGGTCATTTTGGGGTAGGCGGAATCGAAGTTGTCGTAGTCGCCACCTAAACCACGGAAGCGATCAATGTTATTCCAGTATTCCCAATAGGCAGCGGTGGACGATGCGTGCAAATACATACCGCGATCTGTGATGGCTTTATTGCGTGTGATTTGTCCGTAAAGCACCATCGCGCCATAAGCATTCGCCGCTTCCGAGGTGGATTCGTTATTGTTGCCCAAGACAAAATTCGCATGGCCCGATGCCCAGGAAAAACCATTGGCGGGGTCAAAATTGCGCAAGTAGGGAAACAAATTGTCGTCGCGGGCGGCCGCGTAATCGCGAATTAATAATTCCACCATTGGCCCGTATTGGGTTGCACTACACCAGCTGGCTTCCACGCGACAAATTTCTGCAGCAGCGCGCACAAAATAGCCGTAGTGAAAATGGTGATCGTTTAATTGCTGTTGTGAACCGAAGGATTCGTCAAAACCAAGCAGCGTGTTCCAGTTGCTGTCGTAGGCAAAATATTTGGTGGTGTCCAAACTGCCGTTGGTATTTGCACGGAACCAATCTTCCAATTCGGCTTTCAGCCACGCAATTAATTGATCGGCTTCCACCGTCATACCAATTGAACGCGCAATTGCAGCGAGTTCAGCAACTTTTCCGTAATTTTTTCCTGCCCAATAGGTATCGGTAAAAGTGTTCCAACTGGCGGGATCCTGACTAATAAATTCATTCACTAATTGGCGTAAACGGGTTTCATCGTAGTCGCCAATATTTTCCGGCAAGTAGGGCAGCACACCCACAAACGGAATGGTGTAACTGAAATTTTTAGTCGCCGCAAACTTGGTAACGCCGCGTGCACTGCGTACTTTATAAGGTGTAAATGCTTGTTGCGTTGCATTTTTCCAGGCCATGGGCAGCAGGCCCGCCATAGTCGTTACCGGCGCGCCATTAAATTGATAAGTGTGAGTGACAGTCACTTTATTGCTGTTGCGATTAACTGCGTAGGTGATGTTGACCTTGTCCACCCGCTGGGTCGCGTGTTGGGCGAAATCCTGAATCATCGCGGTGGAAGGCATGCCGGATATTTGCGGAAGCAAGGTCACTGTCATGCGTTTACTGGCATTGTTCACACCAATCGTTGCGGTATTCGGGTTGCTGAAACTGGTGGCGTCGTGACCGGTAATTAAAAAATTATTGTGATTACCCGCAACGTTCGTCCATACCCCCAAGCTATTTCCCGCTTGATAAAACACTCCCTTTTCGCCGCCGTCGCCCGCTTTGGTGCGCAGTTGTAAATTACCTTTTAACGCCGTGAAATAAGCGTAAGGCGAGCCGTGTACAAAGGTGGCTTCCATTACCGCCGTGCCCGCACTTTGCCACTGCACGGTCACCGAACCATCGCTATAGTCTTTTAAATAAGCTTCAAGGTTGCTGTAATCGCTGTTACCAACGGCGATACCATCAAACACTTCATTAAATGGATCGGGAATGGAATATTGCGTCGCGGTTGGATTGGTGCGCAACCCGCCGGGTATTCCCAAAATACGCACGCCGCGATCGGTAATGCGTGCGGTCATTGGGTCTGGTGTGATGTAGCCAGCGCCGTTGGGATCGCCCACTTTCATCTCGCCCATAAATGAAATAGAGCCCCACCAGCGATGGGTCATGGTGTGTTTATCGGCAGCCGGTGAAACCAGTTGCGGGTAAATCGGGGTGGGCGAGCCAATCGGGTTGCAGCTACTCACGCCGGGTTTTACCAGCCCGGCGTTGTAAATCCAGTAGCCATAATCGGTTGCGCATTTATACCCGGCGGGGTTTGGACCATTAGCAATATTGCCCGCACCGTAGGGCGTTACATTGGCAAATGCACTCGGGGCAAGGGCGATGGGAGAAAGCGCGATAGAGGTAAAGGCAAGGGGCGCGATCACACCAGCCCCCCACGCACGTAGGGTTTGTCGTAACTGTTTCATGTTATTTCCTATTAGATGACCGTAATTATTGTTAGAAAATGGTGCCGCTTTTATCCTGACGCGAGCGGTGTCCCAATGTAGGTAGCTGAGCCGATGAAATCGTCCCAAATTGGCGGAGGAATGAAGGTGGGACGGTTCCACTTTGCGGAAAATGTGGCGGAATTCTGGGACAGGCGCGATGATGTGCGTTGTTGCAACGCATTCGATCTGAGAAAAAATCTGCTTATTCGTAACGGCGGATTATGGTGAGAGCAAGAACGACGGAGGCTAACCATTGAAAATAATTAATTTACGCTCAGCACCTGAGCATATTCCCACCATCGCGCAGTGGCATCACGCGCAGTGGGGCTATTTAAACCCCGGCGGCACAGTCGCAACGCGCATTGAAAAAATGCAGCGTTACCTTTCGGCGACGGCAATACCAAGTATGTATATCTGTGTAGATGGCGATAAGGTATTGGGCACGGCAGCCTTGGTAGAAAGCGATATGGACAGCCACCCGGAATTATCGCCCTGGCTGGCAAGCGTGTATGTGCATGCGGATTATCGTAAGCAGGGCATAGGCGCGTTGTTGGTGAACAAGGTAGTCGCCGTCGCAAAAACGCTCGGCTATAGCCCCATCTATTTATTCACCCCCGATCAGGCGCATTTTTATGAAAGTCTGGGTTGGCAATTTATTGCACAAGAATCGTATCGCGGTGGCGAGGCGACCTTGATGAAAATTGAGTTGGCTTAAAAACCTACAGGAAAATACCTAAATGCAAGGTGGCGATAAAAATGCTAGCGCTAAGGCAATTTGAAAAAACAGACGAGGATTTGCTGGTTTCATATTTGAATGACACCGCCCAAACACATTTTCTCTCCGCAAGAATCCCGCAGCCCTATACACCTGAAGCAGCACGCTGGTGGGTAGAAACAGGCAGCAAGCTTGGCATTACCCGCGCCATAGTCAGCAATGGTATTTTTGTAGGCTCAATAGGTGCCATTCCCGGTGAATTTGAAAAACAAAAAACAGCAGAAATAGGTTATTGGGTGGCAAGGCCATATTGGGGGCAAGGTATTGCCTCAGAAGCCTTGCAAAAGTTCACCCATTTACTCTTTGAAAGCACAGACCTAATTCGGCTCTATGCTTCCGTTATGGAAGGAAATGTAGCCTCTGCAACAGTTTTACAAAAAAGCGGATACAAACTAGAAGCTGTTTTGCAAAAAGCTATTTACAAAAATGGCTCTGTGTTTAATGAGCTGCATTACAGTAGGGTGCGGGATGAATAAGCTTGCTAATACTATTTTCTTAAAATGCTAACGATTCAAGGATTTTTATGATCAACTTCAAATGCTGTGGTTTATTTTTAGGCACATTTTTACTGTCGATATCCTCTTTCGCTGCGGAGGATTCGAAAACTATAAAGTTAATTACAATAAAATCTGTACCTTACGAAATGCGTATAGATAACCAGCTTGGCGAAGTGAAAGTGAATGCTGGGAATATTGAAATAACAGCCTTAAAAGGTACTGATTTATTTACCGATACAACAGGTGCAAAAAACGCAGATAATACACCAAGGCTACTGTTTGTACCTGAAGGTGATTTTATTTTTTCTGCCAAGGTTTCAGCTGAATTCGGCGAAACGCCCTATGATGGCGGAGCATTAATTGTTTATGCTGATTCAAAAAATTGGGGAAAACTACTCTTTGAGCGTTTTAAGTCAGGAAAAATTGGCATAGCTACAACCGTTACAAAGGGCAGCGGGGATGACGCCTATCATGGCACCACAGATTCTAATCACCAATACTTGAAGATCGTTAGGCATGACTCCTCTTACATTTTTTATACATCACAAGATGGCAAGGATTGGAATTTTGTACGTCACTTCGAGTTGAAATCCACAGTGCCAGTACATATCGGTTTTACTGCCCAGGCACCTTTGGCTGAAAATTTTATTGCGACCTTTTCCAATGTGAAATATCGTGCAGGAAAATTTACCAATTTCTGGCAGGGCGAATAGTCCCATTTTTCTGTTACCTTTCTAAATACAAAAAGGGCAGTTGGAAGGCGGGCGATGCATGGTGGGTAACGCCATAAATTCTATACTTCTTGAATCGCAGGGGTTCAAGTGTTCAAAAATTTGAAGTTTTGCTGAGAAAATTTAACCTCTACCTTCAATCGAGTTTGGCTTTTTTTGGCCGAGCTCGGTAAATATAGATAATAAAAATTGCAGCGTTTCACTGAGGAAGTAAAAATGAATCGAAGGAAATTTATAGAAACGATGGGGATATTAGGCGCGGTAGCCGTATTGCCGATGTCTGGCTATTTGGCGGCTAAAAAACCAAAATACAAAATGGGTCTTCAGCTTTTCTCTGTCAACGAAGATATGACTAAAGACCCCATCGGCACATTGAAAGCTGTAACTGCTATGGGCTACGAGGATTTTGAAACGTTTGGATTTGATGGCAAAAAAGGAACTTTCTACGGATATAAGTCTTCTGAATTCAAGAATATATTGGAGGATTTTCAGGGCACTGCTTCAAGTGGGCATTTTGGGTTTTCTGCTTATCTCGCAAAGCCCGAGGATGAACTTATGCGTTTCGTAGATCAGTGCATAGAGGGTGCCCGAGTTTTGGATATGAAATATATCACTTGGCCATGGCTAGCCCCAGAGCAGAGGACGATCGACAACTATAAATTAATGTCGAGAAAGCTAAACCTAATCGGTGAACGGGTAAATGCGGCAGGGCTTGGGTTTGCCTACCATAATCACGGTTTTGAATTTGAGGATCACGGTGGTGAAAACGGTTTCGATATCATTTTGAAAGAAACAGATCCTGCACTGGTAAAGCTTCAAATGGATATCTACTGGATAATGCATTCTTCCAAACGGTCCCCGAGAACTCTGATCAAAGAGCAGCCAGGGAGATACGTGATGTGGCACATAAAAGATATGGATAAAATTACAAAGGACTATACCGAACTGGGTAAGGGTTCTATTGATTATGCCGACATTCTTCCACATCACACCGAATCGGGACTAGAGTTCTATTTTCTGGAACAAGGCGGAAACTACGCCCACAGCCCGATGAGAAGTGCAGCGGACAGCGCTAGTTATTTTGTAAAGCATTTGCAAAATATTTTTTAAGGCACCCTAAAGACTCGACAATTATGAGAGGGAGACGTTTGTCTGCGTAGTTGTGCATCGATTCAGAAAATGAAAAATTATTTGGTAAACAATGGTTGAAAGTCTGTTTTAAAATTTTAGTACGGCTCCCAGTTTTTGGCATTCTAATAAATCGATAAAAGGACGCTTCATGTTAAAAAAATCCGCAATAATTCTAGTAACTATTTTAAGCGGATTTATTATTCTTGGTCTTGTGAGTGAACCGGAACTGCGAGAATCAGGCCAATTAGTCGCGTACCGAGGCGGCGGACAAATTATCGATTACCAAAAGCTTGGAGCGGACGGTTGTTCCGCTAGATCAATCGTTCAATCAGAAAATGTTCACATCGAAAATACAGCTGAGTCCATCAAGGATGCTGATAGTGCTGGGTTCAACGTAATCCATATCAATATTCATCGTTCAAAAGATAATAATTTTGTTCTATTCCATGATTGGACTTTAGATTGTGCTACGAATGGCAAGGGTGAAGTAAGGGATAGTACGGTCAGTCTGCTATCAGAGCTGGATGCGGGTTACGGCTATACTTTTGATAATGGCTTGCATTTTCCTTTTAGGGAAAAAGGATATCGCATTGACAATTTAACAGCGGTTTTAGATGCGTATCCAGACAAAACATTCTGGTTGAACCTCAAAAATAATGATGAGGAATCCTTTGTCGCTCTGAATGAGCTAATTAGTTCCAGTTATGGGAATCGATTATCGAAGTTTGTTATTTTTTCTAGCGAAAATGGAGTGAGTTGGTTTCGACGCGAAGCCCCGGCACTAAAGGCAATCAGTGTGGAATCGACCAAAGAATGCGTTAAAAAATATATGTTATATGGGTGGAGTGGGGTATTTCCAGAAGCGTGCTCGAACCGCCCTATACTGATTCCACCTGACAAAGCGAAATATCTTTGGGGCTATCCGAGACGCTTCGCAGCACTAGCTCAAGAGAATGGAAGTCGTGTCTATCTGTGGGCAGAACATACACCGTTGCGAAACCACAAGCTGGAAATTGAAAATGGTATCGGTGTGGTAACTGGTGATATCCATGGAGCTAAAGCTGTTTTTCGTTAATAAATCGTGCTGTTTTGCTTTATATCCAAATCTGAATAGCTGCACTTGATTAAGTAAGTCTGGTAAAGCCAGATAAAAGTAATATGCTGCCAGTGATGTGAAGCGCCAACCGGATTACTAATTTTTTAAAACACCAAATCAATTTTAACTATTTTATGTTTATGCAATTATAGGTCACCACAAACTTGCATCAGGAATGATGTGCGGCGTGAGGATATACGGCTTAGCTATCCAATAAACTGTTATGCAATGGGAGTTAATAGTGCATTTTGATCCAGAATTAGATGATGATGTACGAAAGGCTAGAGAGCGCTTTATCGAAAGTAGAGAGCGCCAGTTGCAATCTATCACCACAGAATCTGTAGAGCGGGCTCTCACATTTTTGTTTTCGGCTAATACGGGAAGCGCGGTAGCGCTTTTGGCATACATGGGGGCAATATCTTCTAATCCAGACATTGTTGAGTTTAAGGTTGCTTTAGCATTGTTCTTCTTAGGGGTAATGTTTATCGGAATATTTAGAGCCTTTGTCACCGAAATGTACGGTTCTATTTTTTGGAAGTACAAAAAATCAGTCGATAACTATCTCCAAGAAAGACAAGAGTGGGAAGATTTTTTTAGTGAGGTGAGCGCTCAAGTTGTGAAAAATAATATACCTAGGATATTCGTATATACATCATTTGTATGTTTTTTTCTTGGCTGTGTATTCGGTGTGTTCGGTCTATATGCATAACAAAGAAAGCCAAAATACTGGTTCAGAGCTCGTAGTTTGGGCGGCCATGTCCAACCTACATAAATGACAACTTCCCCTTCTTTTCGATAGCCGAAACGTGGCGGCTTGCTTCGCGAAGCGCTCCCTACGAAATAAATATTTGAGGCGACATAGAAAGCACCCGCATTGGACGCTCCTACCAAGTCTGTAAAAGTGTGCGTTATGCTGCGTAATCTATTTCAATGAAATAAACATGTTATTCATGCTGGTAAGGCGTGTTTAGCGAAGCGCGACGGTATGGGGTTGGAGATGGGATTTATGGCTGCAGTCCTTTGCAACCTATAATTCTTTTAATTATTTATTATTAATAACGAGTTTTTAATCGAAGGTTAATTGTGCTTTTAACCAGTAAGTTCTTCCTGGTTCATTGATGCGGGTGGTTTGGTCGTAACCTGCGATCATGGCGCCTGCTTTGCTGATGTGCTCTGCATAAGTTTCATTAAGCAGGTTATCAATACCGGTAGTGAGCAACAGATTTTTGTGCGCGCGCCAGCCAGCGTTAAGCGAGAGCACATTGAAATCTTCGCTTGCGCCTATGTCTTGTCCTGCGATATTGCCTTTGTTGATATCGACTCGTGTCTGTTCATCCGCAACGCGCCAGAATACACCGGCAGACCAAGTTGGGTTGTTGTAGTAGAGGCCGAGGCGAAGTTCGATCGGCGGGATTTGTGACAGGTGGGTATTATCTGTTTCGTTAGTGCCGCGCACACTTGCTACCGATGCTTCTGTGCGCCATGTGTCGGTCAATGCGTAGCTAAGGTCGGCTTCCATTCCCCAAGTTGTTGCATCTACATTGCGGGTGACAGTGGTACTTCTAGTGCTCGTTGGCCCCGTTGGTTTGTTCACGCGCGATTGGATCAGCAGGTAATTATCAATTTCGTTGTAGAACATAGAGACAC
Source organism: Cellvibrio sp. KY-YJ-3 (assembly GCF_008806955.1). NCBI lineage: Bacteria > Pseudomonadati > Pseudomonadota > Gammaproteobacteria > Cellvibrionales > Cellvibrionaceae > Cellvibrio > Cellvibrio sp. KY-YJ-3. Next base: position 1,956,170 of record NZ_CP031727.1, read on the forward strand.
TGCTTTTCAGGCGATGCTTGCTGTAAATCGCACCTATATCTAACTGGGTTGTTTCTTCCGCTTTAGCGTTGAAGGCACTAATAGAATCCAGCGATTCTTTGCTAATTAATTCCCAGTAGTCGGGAAAACGTTCGCTGTGGCCAATGCCGGTATAGACCGTAACCCTACGCCAATCTTTTTCGTAGCGTAGAAAGCCGCTGGATAAATTTTCATTGCGTTCTTCGCCTGCAGTGGGATTGACGTGTTGGGTATTGCCGATCATGCGAGTTGCTGCGCGTTGATCTTCTGCGCTCCAGTCGTCAACGCGTACCCCACCAATTACTCGCTGCTGCGCTGTTATGGTTTGCGTCCATTCACCAAAGACACCGAGTTGTTGGAAATGCGCATCACCAACGCGCGGCATATCCTGATAGGGCATCATCATTTGGTTTGAGGTGGAGCGGTTGGTGTGATCGTTCTTCTGGGTATCTGCACCGACTATCAGCTCGGCGGATGAGGTTGGGGTGAAAGTAGCTAGTAGGCGCGCGCCCTCGGTTTGACGATCGGGGTTGGAGGCCATTTGCATCGTCGTTCCAGTGCGTTCACGCAAAGTGTAATTATCCATCACGTGATCGACATAGTTGTAATAGACCTGAGTCTCCAGTTTTTTCCAGAAGGGAGTCAGGTTTTTCACAATCACTTTGGCGCTCAGGTTGTCACGCGCAAATTTTGAGCCGTCCATGCTGCGATCCGCATAGGCTGCTTCTGCATCGCTTTGGCTGCCGTTGATTTCGATAGTCAGGTCGTCGCTGGGTGTCCAGCCCAAGGCAAGGTTGGTATTCCAGCGGTCGTATTGGGAGTGGACTTCGTTACCGTCGCCATCCTGGTAATTATCTTGTTGTGAATGGCTGGCCATTGCGCGGAGATAAAAATCCGGGGTGCCGCCCTGGAGATCCATAACTTCATCATTGCGACCAAAACTGCCACCCAAAAGGCTGCTATAGAATTTCCAGCTGGGTTGGGCCATACGCTCCCGGTCGCGTTCAAAAAGAACGACACCGGCAGAGTTACCGGGGCCATGAATAACGGTTTGCGGCCCTTTGACCAAGCGAATACGGTCATAAGTTTCCGGGAATACATATGCAGTGGGCGGATCCATGCGGCTACCGCAGCCGCCCAATACCAGATCACCATCTAATAATAGCGACAGTCGCGATCCGGCCATTCCGCGAAATACCGGATCGCCGCTGGTTCCGCCTTTGCGGATTACGGAAAAGCCTGGAATTGTTTTAAGGTAATCCGCCCCATCTTGCGCGGGTAGTGGTTGTCTTGGCGCTTTGGGGTCGGTCTCGATGGTGAGTGGAGTTTCAGTTTTTACGCCAGTGATGACCATTTCTTCAGGCTTGGATTCATCCTTCGTGTCGGTATCGCCGTAAACAGTCGGGGCAAGCAATGTGCAAATAGCCAGACTAATCAGGCGGGATTTACTAGTCATAGTGTTCTCGGTCTTATTTATTAGTTGATTGAGAGAATGGAAAGTGAGCGGCGTTATAGAGGATGTCCCAGGCTTGCCACAATGCGCGCCCTATAGATTTTGGCTATGAACTATTGGGAGTGAGGTGGGGGAGGATCGATTTTTGGGGGCGACAATTTGCATCCCCAAAATACGATAGGCTTTATCTATGGTAATTCTGTAGATTGTGCGGAGCCGATCATCAATACTCGCGCGGCACATTTTGTTGATTGGCATGACACTACCTTAAAAAGGCATCAAATGAACACCCACGACCCTCTATCTACGTTTTCCCAGCAGCGCCGAAAGCTATTATTAGGCATGACTGCCGCGACCCTCCCTTTAGGTGTTGCGTCCTGCTCGCGCACCGAAGATAGCAATCTACTGGTGGTGGGTGGATTACCTGTTACCTGCAATCTGACCTTACCCATTGCCTGTGTTGGTAAGGCGGCGGCGGGTACAGGGGGCGTGGGGTTCCAGTACAGCAAATACAGTGGCTGGCCAGAGATCAAAGAGTCGCTTATGACCGGGCGCATTCAGGCGGCCTATATGTTGGCGCCTCTGGTGATGGATCTCACCACCAAAAAAATACCACTTAAGATTATTTCCCTCGGGCATAGATCCGGCGCCGTGATAATGGTGCGCACGGATTCTGACTACAAAACCTTCAGCCAATTGAAAGGTAAACGCATCGCAATCCCAAGCCGTTTTGCGGTGGACTTTTTATTCCTGCGCAAGATGCTCGCGCAGGAAAACATGACGCATACCGACATTGAAATTGTAGAAATGCCACCGCCGGATATGCCCGCCGCACTCTACGCCAACGCGGTGGATGCTTACTGTACCGGCGAGCCATTTGGTGCCGCCGCACAAAAGGCGGGTTATGCGCGCCCTTTACGCATGACCCGCGATGAATGGCGCAATTACATCTGCTGTGTGCTGACGGTGCGTGAAGAATTAATTCAGGAGCAACCGGAAGTAGTACAGGATTTGGTTAACCACGTGATGGGGGCGGGTGCATGGTTGGATCAGAATATGGTGAATCGCGAGAAGGCCGTGCAGATCGCCGCCGGGCGCCAGTTCTTTAATCAGGACCCGAATATTATTCGCTTCGTGATGGAAAATCCTGAAGATCGTGTGACCTATGGTGATATGCGTATGATCAAGGACGAATTCAATGAGCTGATGGAATTGTCCATTGCTGCAGGAACCCTGACTAGTCCCGTTGCGTATGAAAGCTATGTTGATGAAACCTTTGTTCGCAATGCTAAACCTGTTGCCATTACAGTTTAATAGCAGGATCTGATGATGATTCGATTGATAATGGTGTTTGCGTTTTGCATAAGTGTTGTAGGAAATGTTGCGGCAGAAAATGTTGCAACAGAAAGCACTGCAACAAAAAGTACTGCATTGAAATCCGGCGTGTTTGATCCACCGCGCATGGCTCCGGATTTTTCCCTGCCCAGCTCCCGTGACAACCAATTCACGCTGAGCGAACAGCGTGGCAAACTTCTGGTATTGGGTTTTGGTTTTACCAATTGCCCTAATGTCTGCCCCATGACACTCGCTAATCTTGCGCAGGTCTTTAAAAATCTTGGTGCGTTAGCTGGGCAAGTACAAGTGGTTTATATGACTGTCGATCCTGAGCGCGATACTCCGGCGCGCTTGCGTGAATATTTAACCAATTTCAATTCGCATTTTGTTGGTGTCACCGGTTCTGCCGATGAGTTGGCGGCTGTGCGCCAGGCTTATGGCATCATCGCGAAAAAAGAAGTGCACAAAAATGGCGGAAATTATGAAGTGCACCACTCTTCGTATATTTATTTGATTGATCGCGACGGTTTATTGCGCGCGCTGGTGCCGTTTGGAAAAAGTGCAGACGACATAACCCACGACATCAAAATATTGTTGCAAGAAAAAACGCAACAGGCTGCGTTATGAAAGTAAGTGTTGGTTATGCCCGGTTGCTGTCGGCTGTAATTTTCGTGGTGAGTACCGCGGCCTTACTGCTTGCCTTTTATCCCCTTCGTTTTGATTCCCGTGAAGAAGTATTTGAAATTCCCAAGGGTACTTGGGCGCAGCGTATGGCGGGTAATCCGGTCAGCATTCTACCTGACCAGATTTACTTGGCGCTGGGCGTGCGCGATCTATTAGTGTTGCGCAATCTGGATGATGTGCCGCAAATGTTTGGGCCGACACTGATTATGCCCGGTCAAAGTTTCAAATTGCCGTTTGAACTGGCTTCTGAGTATGAATTTGCCTGCACTGCCCATGCGAGCGGGCAAATGATCGTAGTAGTTGACCCTGAGCCCACGGCGGGGTGGAATCGTTTGCTGTGGCGAGTTAAAAATGTGTTTCGTTAGTCGTTGTAAAATTTCAAATAACAAAAGGTAGTTTCTGTGATAAAACTCAAAAAAATATTACCGCCGCTAGCGCTAATCACGGTGCTAATTGCGGTTTGGTGGATTGTGGTGGTGCAAACTAAAAGCGTGATTTTCCCCACTCCGTTGCAAGTAGTGACTGGTGCAATGGAGTTGATTGAAGATGGCACGTTATGGGAGCACATCAGCTCGTCATTAATGCGCGTAGGTACTGGTTTTTTACTGGCGGTACTTATTGCGATCCCGCTGGGCCTATGGATGGGGCGTGTCGATAGTGCTTACGCCACGTTAAATCCGGTCTTTCAAATTATGCGGCCCATTTCACCAATCGCCTGGATTCCACTGGCGATTCTCTGGTTTGGAGTAGGCAATGCATCGCCGATTTTCTTAATTTTTATTGCTGCGGTATTTCCGTTGATTGTGCAAACCGCGGCAGGCGTTCATACCATTGAACCGCGTTACTTAAATGCGGCCGAAAACTTTGGTGTGTCGCGTTACAAGCTGTATCGGCAAGTAGTCATTCCGGCGGTACTGCCCGATTTAATCGTGGGCATGCGCATTTCTTTGGGTGTTGCCTGGTTGGTAGTGGTGGCGGCAGAAATGATTGCCCTACGCTCCGGCCTTGGCTACATGATTATGGATTCACGTAATGCGGGTAATCGCTATGATTTGGTGATTGCAGGTATGATTATTATTGGCGTCATCGGACTTTTGTTGGACGGCTTGATGCGACTAATGGAAGGACATAAATCAGTAAGGTGGCGTTATGACCGATAAGATTGTTATTCAAAATATTAAAAAAAGTTTTTCCTCCGGCAGCGAATCAAAATCAGTAATTGACGGTATCAATCTCACAATTGCTGATGGGGAATTTATTGCGATTGTCGGCCCATCTGGCTGCGGTAAATCCACACTGATGAAAATGATCGCCGGTTTTTTACAGCCGGATGAAGGCAGTATCGCGGTTGATGGCGTAGAGCGCAAAGGCCCCAATGCCAACGGTATTTTGATTTCCCAACACGGCTCGGTATTCCCTTGGTTAACCGTGCAGCAAAATTTGATGTTTGGTTTAAATGATGAACATGTCGACAAAACGGCGGTTGCTGACCACTATGCGGATTTGGTGGGTTTAAAAGGCTTTGAGCAACACTATCCGCGTGAGTTGTCGGGCGGTATGTTAAAGCGTGCAGAAATTGCGCGCGCGCTCGCAGTTAAACCGGAAATCCTGTATATGGATGAGCCTTTTTCTGCACTGGATGCATTAATGAGCTTGCGTATTCGCACTGAGTTATTGCGAATTTTGGAGGAGGAGCGACACACCGTTATATTGATTACCCACGACGTGGAAGAAGCCGTTCATTTGGCTAATCGTGTAGTGGTGTTATCAAACCGTCCGGCAACCATCCAAACAATTTTTGATGTACCTTTTGCACACCCGCGCAAATTATCTGACCCCGCTTTACAACAATTGCGCGACGATATTTTGCGTGAACTGGGCATTGAGTGTTAGTAAAAAAGCCGGTGTTTCACCGGCTTTAATCTACTTCACAAGGTAACTGGATTTCACCCCCGCGCCAAAGACCTGATAGCAATTGCTGCGGCCGACGTCCTGTTTTCCACACCTAATTTTTTAAATATCTGCTCCAAATGTTTGTTCACTGTGCGTGGGCTCATTTCTAAAATCTGGCCGATTTCGCGATTGGTTTTTCCGTTGGCGATCCACAATAATACATCGGCTTCGCGGCCGGTTACGGCGAATTGTTGTTTGAGGGATTGGGTGTCGTCGGCGGGTTTGTGGGCGGGCGTTAAACGCAGCAAATATTCTTTACCGTCAATCAGGTTGAGCATTTCTACCGATAACTCGGTGCTTAGTTGCTGCAATAATAATTGCCGCCCCGTTTCGGGTTTGTGGCTAATCCAGTCGCGCAGTTGCTGGGTTATCGATGGTGTGAGTGCAATGGAGTCCTGGGTTGCGCCGGAATTATCGAGTAATTGATAGACCTGCGGTGTGGCCCACACTAAATTTCCCAGGGCATTAATAGTTAATAGATATTGACCGGCGGTATCCAGTGCGGCGCGTGCACTTTGGGTGATGCGTGCATTGGCTAAATGCACTTGCATGCGTGCAATTAATTCGTCGGCTTTAATTGGCTTGGTAATGTAGTCCACACCGCCTGCGCCCAAACCCATCACAATATGTTCAGTATCACTTAGCCCTGTCATAAAAATAATGGGCACATCGGCCAGCTGCGGGTTTTGTTTCAGACGTTTGCAGGTTTCAAAACCATCCATGTTGGGCATTATGGCATCGAGCAAAATAATATCCGGGCGAATATTTTGGGTGATGGTCAGTGCTTGGGTGCCTTCCAACGCTACGAGCACGGTAAATTTTGCATCCTCCAATACATCGTTCAGCATGTGAATGCTATCGATGGAGTCATCAACCACGAGTACCACATTGCTATTGCTGATCATTTTGGTCTCCGTTTAGTGAGTGGGTTCGTGTGCGCAGTAATCATCAATCAGTTCAATCACTTTTTCGAACTGGAAGTTAGCGCTGAGTTGTTGTAATTCTTGTAACCATTGGGTGTCATCGCCATTACTTGCCAGCTGTTGTAGTTGCGCAATGGCTTCGAGCAGGCCCTTTTTATGACCTATGGCTGCCAGATTTTTTAGTTGCTGCAGTGTGTTGTTGTTAGCTAAATTTTTTATCTGGCCATCAGGCGATTCTGTTTTGTCACTGACAATAATATTGTTTGGGCTTTTATTTTTCTCTTTGGTTGTGTGTAGTGTGTTTGTGTGCGACCTGTTTGTTTGTGGTGTAGATGCGGAAGCTGTATTTTCATAACACCAGGTTAGTTTTAATAAATTGCCGATATGATCCAGCAGCAGCGGCAAACGTACGGGTTTAATGACATAGGCATTGTGCAGCGCGTGCTCTGGTGCATCGCTATGGTTTTTGCCTTCGCTGGCATCTGCTGAGACCATGATGATCGGCCCGTGAAATAGCTGCGCGCGCAATTGTTCCGCCAGTTGCCAGCCGCTCATCTCCGGCATAGAGACATCCAGCATAATTAACTCCGGTGGAGTACCTTGCGCTATTTCGTACTGCAAACGCGGCACAACTTCCAAAGGGTTATCCATATCGATAATTTCAAAACCCAACGGGCTGAGCATGGCGCGCATCAATTGACGATGGCTCGCGTCGTCATCCACCAATAACAAGCGACGCACCGGGCCGCGATAGCCATAAATAGTTTGCACCGGCGCGGTAATGGATTCGCGCTGCGGGTTGGTAATACTCGCGAGCATTAAACTGGCTTTAAATTGGCTGCCCTCACCGAGCTTACTGCTCACGGCAATATCGCCACCCATAATTTCACACAATAACCGCGTAATGGTTAAACCCAGCCCTGTTCCCGTAGCGGTAGAGCCGGGGCGATGCACACGTTCAAAGGGGCGGAAAATGCGTTCAATATTTTCGGTGGCGATTCCTTCACCAGTATCGGTAACGGTAAATTCCGCAACCTGACTGCGAAAGCGCAATTTAAAAATGATCTTGCCCTTATTGGTGTATTTCACCGCGTTAGATAACAAATTAATTAAAATTTGCCGCAGGCGTTTTTCATCGGTGCGCACTAACTCCGGCAGACGATCCTTGCATTCGTAAATAAATTCCAACCCTTTTGCCTCAGCTTGCAAGCGGAACATATGTACCAGTTGTTCAATGAGTAATGACAAGCGCACTTGATCTTGATGTAAATCCAAACGGCCCGCTTCAATTTTGGATAGATCCAGCAGCCCTTCAATTAAATCGGCTAGATGTTCGCCACTGCGACGGATTACACCGAGCGCATCTTTGCGGCCGGCGGGAATATCGCTGGCTTTTTCCAACAGCTGCGCATAACCCAACACCGCATTCAGTGGTGAGCGCAATTCGTGGCTGATGCCGGTTAAGTAACGACTTTTGGCCAGGTTGGCAGCTTCGGCTTGTTCTTTGGCGGTTTGCAATGCGCGGTCGGTGCGTTCGTGGGCTTCAATTTCTTCCATCAATAACCGTGTTTGCCGTTGTGATTCCTCTTGCGCCACCACGCGGCTCTCGTGAGCTAATACAAACAGCCAGCTCACCACACCGGTAATAATCACCAGCAGAAAAAATACTTTCCACAGTGTGGCTTCCAACAGTGCTGCAGTTTCCGGCGCGTCTATCGGGGTTTGAAAATAAATAAGCGATAATAAAATTGCTGACAGGCCATTAATCACCGCCACCAAAATAATAAAATGTCCAACCCGTGAATTGATATTGGCGCTAATGGATGCCGGTAAAAAACGGGTAAAAAAATTGCTCAGCTGATGGGTATAGTTCGCCTCGGGTTTGCAATAGTCATTGCAGCGTGCATCCAGCGAACAACAGAGTGAGCAGATATCACCCGCGTAGGCAGGGCAGTAGGTCATATCTTCATATTCAAATTTGTGTTCGCAAATACAGCAGGAGACGGTCGCATTTTTTTGCGGCTCATAATAACGGTACTCAGGCGAATTTATTCCGGTAACTGGCCGCGCGAGGTAATAGCGCCCACGCGTGGCAAGGGCAATTAGCGGCGCACAGATTAAGGCCAAACCCAAAGCGATAAAATGCGATAGCGCTTGTGCAATATCACCCAGCACTCCGGCGTGACAGACTATGCCCATCACTGAGGCGATGAGCATGGAGCCAACACCGACTGGATTGATGTCGTACAGGTGAGCGCGTTTAAATTCGATATGTTTCGGGCTGAGGCCGAGCGGTTTATTAATGACTAAATCGGCCACCAGCGAACCTAACCAGGCCACAGCGACTATGCCGTAAAAACCGAGCGTTTGTTCCAGTGCGCGGTAAACCCCCAGCTCCATTAATAACAGCGCAATCGCCACATTAAATACTAACCACACTACGCGGCCGGGGTGGCTATGGGTTAAGCGGGAGAAAAAGTTTGACCAGGCAATCGAACCGGCGTAAGCGTTAGTCACATTAATTTTTAACTGACTTAAAATGACAAAAATTCCTGCTACCGACAGCGCAACCTCCGGGGAACTGGTGATATAGGTAAACGCCACCATATACATGCGGGTTGGGTCGGCGGCTTCTTCCATACCGATGCCGTGATTTAATGCCAGCACCGCCAGGAATGAACCCGCCAAAATTTTTATTGCGCCAATCACAATCCAACCCGGCCCACCGGCAATTAATGCTACCCACCAGCGCCAACGTGTTGCGGGTTTTGGCTCGGGTAAAAAACGCAAAAAATCCACCTGTTCACCAATTTGTGCAATCAGCGAAAAAATAACGGCAGAAGCTGCACCAAACAGTAAAACGTTTACTCCTGCCGTTGCCCCATTATTTTCATTGGGTAAACCGCCGGAAAATTCAGTCCAACTTTCCACCGCGCTAGCATCGGCATAAATAATAAAAACAAAGGGCAGGAGTTGCAGAATTAACCACAGCGGCTGGGTCCATAATTGGAAGCGACTTATAAAAGTAATGCCGTGGGTGACTAGCGGAATAATCACCACCGAGCTAATCAAATAACCCCAGGCCAGGGGAATGCCAAATAACAAGTCTAACGCCATGGCCATAATGGCCGCTTCCAACGCGAAAAAAATAAAAGTAAACGAGGCGTAAATTAGCGAGGTAATGGTGGAGCCAATATAACCAAAGCCAGCGCCACGGGTGAGCAAATCTATATCTACACCGTATTTTGCGGCGTAGTAGCTAATAGGAATTGCGGTGAGAAAAATAATCGCGCTTACCGCAAGAATGGCTGCAACGGCGTTATTAAAACCGTAGTGCAAGGTAATCGCACCACCTATTGCTTCCAGCGCGAGAAACGAAATCGCCCCTAATGCAGTCGTGGCTACACGGGCCGCAGACCAGCGTCGCGCACTTTTGGCGGTAAAACGCAGCGCGTAGTCTTCCAGTGTTTGGTTGGCCACCCACTGGTTGTAATTGCGGCGCACGCGAAATATATGTTGTTTGGCGGTCATAGTTTACCCGTTAAACAATTTGTTCGTCCGGGAACAAAGCGCTGGTGAATGAAATACTCGGGTTATTGGCTGCTGTCATTTATCGCTGCATTATTTTCATGCGCACCACTGCAATGGTGATCGCTTGTGGTGCGTTTACTGTTGTTTTTATTGTCTTCTGTGACTCGTTGAACTTTTTATCCCCGCTTTGCTGTTGTCCTTCAATTGCTGTACCAACTTTAACGATTGGCTATGCGTCAAATGACGTAGCGGCCTGTGTCATTTATCGAATGGTGATACCCCCTCCCCAGACTTACATTGAGCCACGTAGAGATTGCTCCCGCTTCAGGGCAATGTCTCGGTGGTAAATACGCGCTCAGTGGACTCACGCTACAAACATCAACAAAACGTTTTTTATGCATTTGTGTGACCAGACAATGTTTAATTACCTGAGGAACGACCATGAACAAGACCATACAACCCTCTGCGCTGGTTAAGGGCGCAGGTTCAAAAACCTGGAAGAAGTGTTTATTAACACTCGCGGCCTCGCTGGCATTTGGCAGTGTTCACGCCGAGGTAAATACCACGGGCCTTGCAGTGACCGATACCACAGTAAAAGTCGGTATTTTGCATTCAGTAACCGGCACCATGGCGATTAGTGAAACGGGTTCGGTGCAAGCGGAAAAATTGGCAATTGAACAAATCAATGCGATGGGCGGTGTGCTCGGTCGCAAGATTGAATACATTCAGGAAGATGGTGCCAGCGACTGGCCCACCTTTGCAGAGAAATCCAAAAAATTATTGGTGAACGATAAAGTAGCCGCAGTATTTGGTTGTTGGACTTCCGCATCGCGCAAAGCAGTATTGCCGATTTTTGAACAATACAACGGCATGTTGTATTACCCCACCTTTTATGAAGGTTTGGAGCAATCGCCCAACGTTATTTATACCGGGCAAGAAGCAACCCAACAAATTATTGCCGGTATCGATTGGGTAACCAAAACCAAAGGCGCCAAATCATTCTACTTGCTCGGTTCAGATTATATTTGGCCGCGCACCTCCAACAAAATTGCCCGCAAACATATTGAAAAATTAGGCTTGAGTGTAGTGGGTGAAGAGTATTACCCATTGGGTCACACCCAATTCAACTCGGTCATTAACAAAATCAAACTGAAAAAACCTGACGTGATTTACGCAATTGTTGTGGGTGGTTCTAACGTGGCCTTCTACAAACAATTAAAAGCGGCGGGTATTGATATGACCAAAGAAAAACCGCTGGTATTAACCATTTCAGTGACTGAGGACGAAATTCTCGGTATTGGTGGTGACAACATGCAAGGCGCTTATGCGGCGATGAAATATTTCCAAAGCTTGCCGAACGACAACAACAAAAAATTCGTAGCGGATTTCAAAGCTATGTGGGGCAAAGACACAGTAATCGGCGATGTGACCCAAGCGGCTTACCTTGGCCCCTGGTTGTGGAAAGCGGCGGTGGAAAAGGCCGGTTCGTTTGATATCGATAAAGTGCGCGCGGCATCGCCGGGTATTGAGTTGACCACTGCACCGGAAGGTTATGTAAAAGTTCACCCCAATCATCACCTTTGGTCAAAAACCCGTATCGGTCACGCACGTCCTGATGGTCAATACGATGTGGTATTTGAAACCACCGACCTGATCGAGCCGGATCCATTCCCGAAAGGTTATCAATAACTGTTAATTGCAGCCAGCCATTGTGCTGGCTGCAAGTATTAAAAATTGGCCAGTGTGAGCGAGGAATAGTGTTCAATTTAAAACGCGCCGTAAATACATCCATGTAGGCTCGAATCGGCATCCATGCCTCATACGGTTTTAAATCAAACACTATTCCTCACTTCCGGGTTCATCAGTAATTTCTTATGCGAGATGATGAGGTGCAGCTATGTTTGCTGAATACAGTAGCTCGGAATTAATGTCGATCTTTGCGATGCAAGGTGTAGCAGGATTGATTTTATTTTCGGTGTTTGTGCTCATGGCCTTGGGGCTTGCCATTATTTTTGGGCAGATGGGTGTAATTAACATGGCGCACGGTGAGTTTATGATTCTCGGTGCCTATGTCACTTATTTAACGTCCAATGTGTTTTCTACCTACCTGCCAGATTTTTTCAGCATCTATTTTATTCTCGCGATGATTCTCGCCTTTGTCGCCGCTGCCGCACTAGGTGCGCTGGTGGAATGGTCGATGATTCGCCATCTCTACAATCGCCCACTGGATACGTTGCTTGCGACCTGGGGCTTGAGTTTAATTCTGCAACAACTTTATCGCACCGTATTTGGCGCGCGCGAAGTGGGTGTGACTTTGCCCGATTGGCTAATGGGTTCCTATCAATTAACAGACACCATTGAATTACCGATTAACGGTTTATTTGTAATGTGTTTGGCGCTCGGCATTTCGCTTGCCGTTGCATTATTAATGTATCGCTCGCGCTGGGGCACACAGGTGCGCGCCGTAGTACAAAATCGCCCTATGGCGGGTGCGGTGGGTATTAATACGGCGAAGGTGGATCGTATTACCTTTGCGCTGGGTTGTGGTATTGCCGGTGTGGCAGGCAGTGCATTTACCATGATTGGCTCCACAGGCCCAACCTCAGGCCAACTATATATTGTGGATACCTTTTTGGTTGTTGTATTCGGCGGCGCATCCAGTTTGCTCGGCACTATTGCATCGGCATTCAGTATTTCGCAGGCGCAATCCACCATGGAATTTTTTATGAGTGGCTCTATGTCCAAAGTATTAACGCTGTTATTTGTGGTGGTGATTCTGATGCTGCGCCCGCAAGGTTTGTTCACACTCAAAGTGCGTCGTTAAGGGGAGTCGATCATTATGTCGCGTTTATTATCGAGTCATGCTACGGCGTCGTTTCTGCCCAAAAAAGATTTGCTCAGTTTTTTGGTGCTCGCGGTAATTCTGGTGATTGTATTGCCGCTGTCGCTGGATATTTTTCGTCTCAATTTAGTTGGCAAATATTTAACCTATGCGTTTGTGGCGGTGGGTTTGGTGTTGTGTTGGGGGTACGGCGGTATTTTGAGTTTGGGGCAGGGGGTATTTTTTGGCTTGGGCGGTTATGCCATGGCGATGTTTTTAAAGCTGGAAGCCTCTGACCCGGAGAGCACAAAAATTCAATCCACACCGGGTATTCCCGATTTTATGGATTGGAACCAAATTACCGAGTTGCCGTTTTTCTGGCAGCCGTTCCACAGTTTTGGTTTTACCCTGCTCGCGATTATTGTGGTGCCGACCATTCTCGGCTACATCATTGGTGTTGCCATGTTTAAACGCCGGGTGGGTGGTGTTTATTTTGCGATTATCACCCAAGCTTTTGCGGCCATTCTCACGATTTTAATTATCGGCCAGCAGGGTTATACCGGCGGTGTAAATGGCATGACTGATTTACGTACTTTGCATGGCTGGGATATTCGCACCGACAATGCGAAATACATCTTTTATTTTGTGTGTGTATTTATGTTATTCGTGTGTTTGTTTATCGCGCAGTATATTCGTAAAAGTAAATTGGGCCGTTTGCTGGTAGCCATGCGCGATAAAGAGGATCGTGTACGCTTTTCCGGTTATGACGTATCCAACTTTAAAATATTTGTGTTCTGTATCGGCGCCATTTTCGCGGCGATTGGCGGGGCACTGTTTACCTTGCAGGTGGGATTTATGTCGCCGACTTTGGTGGGCATAGTGCCTTCCATTGAAATGGTAATTTTCTGTGCGGTAGGTGGGCGGTTATCCATCGTTGGTGCAGTGTACGGCGCGCTAGTGGTGAACTTTGCCAAAACGTCTTTTTCAGAAAGCTTTCCCGAGCTGTGGTTGTTTGCCATGGGCGGTTTATTTATCGCGGTGGTAATGGCCTTTCCGAATGGGTTGGCAGGTATTTATAACACCTATGCGGCCCCCAAAGTAGACGCTCTGTTGGAGAAGTTTTTCAACAAGAAAACGGTAGCTGTAGTCGCCGCAGATACGGCCTCCAGCGAAAGTGCAAAGCCCAGTGACATTAAAAAAACCTCAACAGTAGCTGCTGAACCCCGATCTATTCCACAAGGAGCAATCCATGAGCCCCAGTAATACTGACTTTGTATTAGCGGTGGAAGGTCTCACCGTCTCCTTTGATGGTTTTAAAGCAGTGAATGATTTGAGTTTTTATGTGGATGAAAATGAAATCCGCGTAATCATTGGCCCTAATGGTGCTGGTAAAACCACGGTGTTGGATTTAATTTGTGGTCGCACCAAAGCCACTGAAGGTTCTATTAAATTCCGCAATAAAGAGCTCACCAAAATGAAAGAGCACGACATAGTGAAAGCCGGTGTCGGGCGCAAATTTCAAACGCCGTCGATTTATGGCGATTTGACGGTGTTTGAAAATTTGGAGATTTCGTTTCCGCGCGGTCGCTCGGTATTTGGTGCGCTGGTATTCAAACGCGATGAAGAGGTAGTTAATAAAGTTCATGAAGTGGCGGAGATGATATTTTTAGGCGATCAGTTGGATCGGCAGGCAGAGCTACTGAGTCACGGACAAAAACAATGGCTGGAAATTGGCATGTTATTAATGCAAGACCCGGACTTGTTAATGCTGGATGAACCCGTAGCGGGCATGTCAGTGGGTGAACGCCAGCAAACCGCCGAATTGTTGCGCAGCATTATTAAAGACCGCTCGGTGATTGTGATTGAACACGATATGCAATTTGTGGCGCAAATTGCGGACAAGGTAACGGTGTTGCATCAAGGAAAAATTCTGGCGGAAGGTTCCGTGGACAAGGTTAAAAATGATCCCAAGGTGATTGAAGTATATCTAGGACATTAAATGCGGGCATTAATAAACAGCGTCTACCCAATAGTTATTGTCATACCCGCGTACGCGGGTATCCAGAGTAATTCATACACGAAGAGTGCTCTGGATTAGCTGCATAACACGAGGAATTAATTATGTTATCTGTATCAGATTACCGGGTAAGTTATGGCCAGAGTGAAGTGCTGCACGGGCTGAACTTTGAAGTAAAACCGCGCGAAATTGTCGCCGTGATGGGGCGCAATGGCATGGGTAAAACCACCTTGATGAAATCGCTGATGGGCGTTATTCCCAGCAATAGCGGCAGCGTAACACTCGATGGCAAAGAAGTGAGCCAGTTAAAAAGTTATCAGCGTGTTGCTAGCGGTTTTGGTTTTGTTCCCCAGGGGCGCATGATTTTTTCCAGTATGACCGTAAAAGAAAATATTGAAACCGGCTTGACTACTACCAAGCGTCGCACCGTGCCCAAAGAACTTTACGATATGTTTCCGGTATTGTTGGAAATGCGCAATCGCCGCGGGGGTAATTTATCGGGCGGGCAACAGCAACAATTGGCCATTGCCCGCGCACTGGCCAGCGACCCCAAAATGTTATTTCTGGATGAACCGACTGAGGGTATTCAGCCATCGATTATCCGCGAGATGGGGCGCACATTAAAAATGATTCGCGATCAGCGTGGTTTATCGATTGTGGTATCGGAACAAGTATTAAGTTTTGCGTTGGATATTGCCGACCGTATTTTGGTGATTGAAAAAGGTGAGATAGTGCACGAAGAACTGCGTTCAACCATTAATGAAGCCAAAGTGGCGGCTTATTTATCCGTATAATTTTTTTAACAACTAAAAAAGTTTCAGCCAGCTTTTGTCACGTCTCGGGCAACTGCTGGCTTTTTTCATTTGTCTATTTTGTGTTACTAATCCTCACGGTTTGGTGGCGGCTCCATATTAGCGTGTTCGGGCATATGGTCGGGCTTGCAGGCGAGCACTGTGTTATCCGCCTGTGTTGGGGGTAGGGAACAAATTCCATTAATCATTTCATCATTGCGCCCCGCAAATGCGCAGGCGTCATTTTCAGTTAAACCTTTGCAGGCCAGCAGTGCTTCCTCCGGTGGTCCGAAGTGGCGTTCATCGCGCAGCGGGCGTTGTTTATCTGCCGCGTATACGGGTTGGGCGATAGTGTGCAATAAAATTCCAATAATGCCGGCCATTTTTAATAGTTTAATAATCATATTAATTACCTCAGGTTGTTGCGCTTAACTAAGTGATAGTGAGACGCAACAACTCTTAATTTGTTCTCTGACGCAATTAACAATCACAGTATTTGCACAATCCGGATTTTTGCAGACCGCGAATAAACCCCGTATATTGTTTAGCAGACGGCAATGCTGTTAACAGCGAATAAATTCCAATAAAAATAGAGAGATCAACCGTGGATAAACTTGTCTTTAGCTTTAATGACGTTCCTGTCATTTTGATTATTTTTCAGTCGCTATTGTTTGCCATCTTGTTATTGATCGTCAAAGTGGGCAAACGTCAGGCTAATATTTTCCTCGCATTTTTCTTGCTCGCCATTGGCCTGGACGCGCTGGATGCGATGATTTATTGGAGCCCCAGCATCAAACATGTTTACCTCTATGATCATATACATATTTTTTATTGCCTGAAGTTCAGTGTTTATCTCGCCGCGCCCACCCTGTATTTTTACGTCAAGTCCCTGCTTTATGCCGATTACGTTTTTAGTCGCAAGGATGTAGTGCACTTTATTCCGCTCTTTTTGTTTCCGGTAATGATTGCCGCGCTCTATGCCAGTTTGGGGGAAGAGGGGCGCGAGTTGGGCATTACCCAATTTGGCTTGCTCTATGGCAACCCGGTGTATCAAGTGCATTTGTGGGTGCGCAATATTTTGTATGTGGGCTACGGCGTGGCCTGTTTAATATTGTTGCTTCGTTATAAAGAAGAGCTAAAACAGCGTTATTCGAATATAGAAAAAATCGATATGTTCTGGCTGATGATGTTGGTCGGCGGTTTTTTAATGATTTGGGTGTGGGTGTTTATTTCCTACTTGATTACCCTGTTTAGTTCGTCCATGTGGCTGGGCAATGTGATTGGTATTTCGGGCAATATTTTCAATGCGATTTTTGTTAATGCTCTGGTGGTGTACAGCATGGCACATGTCACTATTGGGTATGTGTTGCAGCCGGTTGAGGATAAAACCGAGGTAAAAGAACCAGAGAGTATCGACCCCGGCATTATGGATAAATTGAACCACATCATGCTGGAGCGGGAATTGTTCCTGGACCCTGACCTCACCCTGGAACAATTGGCGGAAATTACCGGTATTTCTGCGCGCAAAATTTCATCGGCGATTAATCGCACTGGCAAACAAAACTTTTTTGATTACATCAATAATTTCCGCGTGAAAAAAGCGGTGGATATTCTTACCCGGAGCTTTGCTCAGAATGCCAGTAAGAGCAGCGCCAAACTTTCCATGTTGGATGTCATGGCAGATGCCGGTTTCAACAGCAAATCCACCTTTTATCGCGCCTTTAAAAAGATGACCAATATGACGCCGACGGAATATCAGGATCAGGCGGCACGTGCAGCCAAACCCGCGCCTTAGTCATCGCTCCCACACCAAAGTCTATACGTCAAATAGCGTAGTCATGCGCGCTATTTGTCGTATTGTTGCTCGCCCCCCGCAATTGGATACTGAACCAGTCACGCGACACTCGTTTGTCCAACCCTACTGGAGTCAGAACCATGGCCGAAACTATTATCAAAATAGATCTGAAAAAATCCCCCTACGAAAATGAAATGATTCACAACCGCTGGCACCCGGATATTCCGATGGTGAAAACGGTAAAACCGGGCGACGATTTTATTATCGAATGTTATGACTGGACAGGCGGACAGATTGCCAACAACGATAACGCTGACGATGTGCGCGATGTGGATTTAACCCAAGTGCATTTTTTGTCCGGCCCAGTTGGTGTAGAAGGTGCCGAGCCAGGTGATTTATTGGTGGTGGATATTCTTGATATAGGCGCTTTTCAGGAGAGCCTGTGGGGGTTCAACGGTTTCTTCTCCAAACAAAATGGCGGCGGGTTTTTAACAGAGCATTTTCCGGAAGCGCAGAAATCCATTTGGGATTTCAATGGCATGTTTACCAAATCGCGCCATGTGCCGAATGTAGAATTTGCAGGCTTAATGCACCCCGGTTTGATTGGCTGTTTGCCCTCCAAAGAAATGTTGCTGGAGTGGAATAAACGCGAAAAAGAACTTTACGATACCGAACCTGAGCGCGTGCCTGCGCTGGCAACCCTGCCTTATGCCGATACTGCGCACATGGGCCGCATGGCTCCTGATGCGGCCAAAGCGGCGGCGGCAGAAGGCGCGCGCACAGTGCCACCGCGTGAACATGGTGGAAATTGTGACATCAAAGATTTGTCACGCGGTTCCAAAATTTATTTTCCAGTCTATGTAAAAGGCGGTGGGCTATCGGTTGGCGATTTGCACTTCAGTCAGGGCGATGGCGAGATCACTTTTTGTGGTGCGATTGAGATGGCGGGCTGGATTCATTTACGCGTGAATTTAATTAAAGACGGCATGGCCAAATACGCGATTAAAAATCCCATTTTCAAACCCAGCCCGATTGCGCCCAAGTATGACGACTATTTAATTTTTGAAGGCATTTCGGTGGATGAATATGGCGAGCAGCATTATTTGGATGTGCATGTCGCGTATCGCCAGGCTTGTTTGAATGCGATTAATTACCTGACCAAATTTGGCTACTCCAAAGCGCAGGCCTATTCGATATTAGGCTGTGCACCGGTACAGGGGCATATCTCGGGAGTGGTGGATATTCCCAATGCTTGCGCAACACTCTGGCTGCCGACGGATATTTTTGATTTTGATATTAATCCATCGGCGGAAGGCCCGAGCAAAAAAGTATCACCGGGAATGGATGTGCCTTTGTCGAAAGACAAATAACAGACCCCTCCCAACCTCCCCCTTATTCAGGGGGAGCGTTAGGGTGAGGTTAAAAAACGTGGAGATTAAAATGCCTGTTTACGACTATAAATGCCCCGAGCATGGTTTGTTTTATGAATTGGCGGCGATGGATGAATCCAGCCAGCCAAAAAATTGCCCGACCTGTGCGACTTTGAGTGCGCGGGTATTGATGGTTGCGCCGGAATTTTTGGATATGAAACAGGAGAATCGTGCGGCGCATACACGCAATGAAAATGCGATGCACAGCCCGGTATTGTCAACGCCGGATTATCGCGCGGAGCAATTGGCGCGGCGCGAACATAAACACGGTAAAGGTTGTGGGTGTGGCGACAAGCCGATTCGCAAATCGAATCTGCTGTACACGGCGGAGGGTAATAAAATGTTTCCTGCTATGCGGCCCTGGATGATCAGCCATTAATGGGGCTGATCGGGAGTGCGCAAGGTGTCGATGTAATCGTTCAACGTACTAAATAAATCGCTCAATAATTCTGGCGCTTGCATACATTTTGCGGCGCCCATAATGCCTTGGTAACTGGCCATAATAAACATCGCAATGCGCGTTGGATTAATGTCGGCGCGCACATCCCCTTGCTGTTGTCCCAATTCCAGCGCTTGCACTATCGCTTGATAAATAGCCTCCATCACCATTTCCAGACGCGCGTGAAAGCCTGCATCAATCGCTGCCATTTCCTGATTTAAATTATTTAAAGGGCAGCCTTTAAAACACTGCTCATCGCGGTACTTTTCTGCCTTCCACAAAAACAATTGCTGCATGGCGGTGAGTGGGTCGGGATATTGCTGGCGAAACTCATTCCAGTTGTTATGAAAGTGCTCCATTAAAATTTCATCAACAACCGCATAACCCAGCGCCAGTTTATTGGGGAAGTGGTGGTAGAGCGCGCCTTTGGCGAGATTAGTTTTTTGCAAAATGGCTTCAATGCGCATTCCCTGATAGCCGTTTTGATAAATCTCCTCGTGGGCGGCTTCCAGAATCCGGGTGCGGGTTTGTTCGGCGTTGCGTTCAGTGGCCATGAGGGTCTCTAGGGTTATTAAGTGAAATTCTTATGGTTATGCGATTGTGTGTGATTGCGTGGCAGTGCGCCCCAGGTTATTGGACTTGACACAGATATTGATAACTCATTGCACCGCTGATTAACAACAATCCGAGCAGTACGAATCCGTATCCCAATAGGCGCAGCACACGGATATGGCTCTGCAGCCCGAGTGAAAATTCGGGGTATCCGAGCAGTGGAAGTTGGTCGAGTGACGAAACGGATTGACTGGCTGAGGGGGGCAATTGGTTCATCCCTTGGTTCTCCTTGCATGCAGTGGTATCTGATGACGAGCGTTGCTAACCGACCAGTTGGTCTGTTGGCATTTAATAACAGACCGTGTGGTCTGTCAAACGACTTGTCGTGTAAAAGTGTGCGTCTTTTGGGTGCACAAGGTATGCTGCGCGACCAGGCTTTAGTGGAGATAAATGAGCGATGCATTGGCCCCGAAAAACCGGTCATTTAGTTGGTTTGGTGATTTTTGCGCTGCTATTGGTGTTGGTAAACAGTGCCAATAAAGCGCAGTTGCTCAGTCACGGCAGTGAGCAACTGGATCTGCCGCTGGATATCAGTGGCCGCGATTTATTGATTGCCGAGGCGTTTGCCAATCGCCAGTCAGATCTGATGTTGGCGGGCGAGGGGCGAGTAGTGCGTGTGTTGCCCGACGATAACAAAGGCAGTCGCCATCAAAAATTTTTGCTGCAGCTGGAGTCAGGTCATTCGCTGCTGATTTCTCACAATATAGACTTGGCGCCGCGTATTGAAACCTTGCGCGAGGGCGAGATGATTGAGTTTTACGGCGAGTACGAGTGGAACGATAAAGGCGGTGTTATCCACTGGACTCATCACGACCCTAAGGGCAAACACGCTGGTGGATGGTTGAGATATCGAGGAAAACTTTATCGCTAGTCGCCCGTTTTTTAGCAAAATTTTCTCCGCAAGCTTCAGCAGGCAGAGTTTTAACACAAGGTTTTAACACAACAAAAACGAGGATCTTTTATGACCAGTTTGTCCAGCCCCAACCGTTACAGCCCGATTTTGATTGCCTTGCATTGGTTTATGTTTGTGCTGCTGGTGGCGGTGTTCGTCACTATTGAAATACGCGGTCAATTTCCGCGCGGCAGCGAGCCACGTGAATTGGTAAAGGCGCTGCACTTTATGTTGGGCATGGGCGTATTGCTATTAGTGGTGGTTCGGTTGGCGCTGCGCCTTTCCAGTAAAACCCCGGCAATTGTGCCTGAGCCCAAATTATGGGAGAACCTCTTGTCCAAGGTGGTTCATATCACCCTTTATGCGTTTATGATTTTTATGCCTATTGCCGGCTGGATTATTTTGAGCGCTGAAGGGCATGGTGTGCCTTTCTTTGGTTTGGAATTACCGCCACTGTTAGATGAAAACGCGGCATTGGCTGAGCAAGTAGAAGAGCTGCACAAACAAGTCGGCACCTTTGGTTATTACCTGATCTCGCTGCATATTGTCGCTGCCTTATTTCATCACTACGTAAAACGCGACAATACCCTGCGCCGTATTTCGCCTTTCAAGGCGGAATAAAACCCCTGTTGTTTTTTTGGCTGGAGAGCCCTATGCGTCATCGCGAAGTTCATCGTTCACATCATTCGGGCTGGCTGCGTGCAGCGGTTCTGGGGGCCAATGACGGGATTATTTCCACCGCCAGCTTGATGATGGGCATCGCGGCTGCCGCCAGCGATAGTGCCGCAATTCTGCTCGCGGGTGTCGCAGGTTTAGTGGCGGGTGCAATGAGCATGGCGGCGGGTGAATATGTATCGGTGCGCTCCCAGGCCGATACCGAAGCCGCTGATTTGGCGCGTGAGACTCATGAGCTGGCCACCGATAGCGTCGGTGAACACCGCGAATTGCAAGAGATATATGTCGCGCGGGGGTTGGAACGTGAACTCGCGCGCGAAGTTGCCAAACAATTAATGCAGCACGACGCGCTGGGTGCTCACGCGCGCGACGAGCTGGGTATCACCGAGGCGATGAGCGCGCGCCCACTGCAGGCAGCGCTCACTTCGGCCGCCACTTTTGCGGTGGGGGCTTTTATTCCTCTGTTAGTTGTCCTGCTGGCACCGGCAACTCAGTTAACCCCTGCCATTGCGTTGGTTTCACTAGTCGCCCTGGTATTACTGGGTGGGCTTGCCGCCAAAGTGGGTGGCGCCAATATGCTGCTCGGCAGCCTGCGGGTGGGTTTTTGGGGCGCCGCCGCGATGGCCCTGACGTTTGCGGCCGGTCATCTATTTGGCGCGCTGCTCTGAGCCAAAAACCAGTGCAATTACCTCGCTCATGGCGCGATTGATCTGCTCAAATTTTTCATTGCTTGCGAGTATCGCCTGCGCGGTTTGGGTGTAGCGCGACCCATCAATATCTTCTGCACAATGTTCAATTAACGCCCGCGCCGAAGTGGGTGTGGTTTCCAAATGGAACTGGAAACCGTATACCTTATCCCCGTAACAAAATGCCTGATTACTGCAGCCTTCACTGCGTGCAAGATGTACCGCACCCGGCGGTAGTGCAAAGGTATCGCCATGCCAGTGAAATACATCTGCGTAGCGTGTGAATACTTGAGCGATAGGGTGAGTTGCCGCTGCGGGATTAATGCTAATCGGCAGCCAGCCAATTTCTTTGTGCGGGTTGCGTGTGACTTTGCCGCCCAATACATCGGCAATTAACTGCGCTCCCAAACAAATGCCCAGCACAATTTTTCCGGCGGTTATCGCCGCTTTAATCAGCGCTTTTTCATCCGCCAGCCAGGGGTAAATCGCCTCGTCATAAATACCCATGGGGCCGCCCATGACAATCAGCGCATCAAAATCATTCAGGGCTGGTGCTGTATCGCCGTTGTACCAATGGGTGGTGGAAAGTGCATAACCGCGCGCGCGAAAGTCATTGGCCATACTGCCAATATCTTCAAAGGGGACGTGCTGCAGGCTGTGAATTCTCATGGTGTGTTCCTTCTGTTGTATTTTAATTGCCACAGGAATGAGTGAAACTCTGCCGCTGATTATGCAGAGATCCTGCCAATTCGGGTGTATTAATTCCATACAATTGGCGTCAAACCCGCTGATTGTCTGACGATTGGTGTATACTCGGGCACAGTTTGTGCGTGCAATTCACAGTCATTGTGCGCACTTCTTTTGCTGTTTCGCGCCGGGTTTAATGCCCTGTGATAAAAGCGAAACAGCATTTACATAGGCACGTCTGCGTGACTGCCACTCAAGCCGTTGGCTGTAATAACTTTTGGTGAATAGATTGATCGGAAAACTTTTTAAAAAATTGATTGGTTCAGGTGCGGATAAACCTGAAAAGAATGAGGCTAACCTAAAGCCTGCCAGTGACAAAACAACTGCCAGTGACAGATCTGGCGCAAAAAAACACCCCCGCGAGCGCAGCGGCCAACAGCAAAATAGTCGCGGTAATCGCAATAGCCGCGACCAACGCCCCGGCCAAAAAACCGAACAGCAAACCCCCGCCGTTCAGCGCGATCACTCCGCTAAACCTCCGCGCCATTCAGCTGCACCACGTCCCAAAAAAGCGCTAAAAGTGGATCACGGCCCGTGGGATATTGCCCAGTTTGACGTTGAAGAAGTAGAGGGCAAGAGCCGCTTTCACGATTTTGATCTGGAATTGCCAATCATGCGGGCGATTGCCGATTTAGGCTTCAAATACTGCTCGCCCATTCAAGCGCAATCCCTGCCTTATGCATTGCAAGGTAAGGATGTGGTGGGCAAGGCGCAAACCGGTACCGGTAAAACCGCCGCGTTTTTGACTGCGATTATTGATGACCTGTTAAAAAATCCCATCACCGAAAAACGCTATGCCGGTGAGGCGCGCGCGCTCATTATCGCCCCTACGCGCGAACTGGTTATCCAGATTGCCGAAGATGCCAAAGGCCTGTGCAAATACACCGATCTGAAAATCCACACGCTGGTAGGCGGTATGGATTACGTCAAACAACAGCGCCATTTACACGATGATCTGGTGGATATCCTGGTGGCGACACCCGGTCGTTTGCTCGATTTCTGCGGCAACAAAGACGTGTACCTGGATCAACTGGAAATCCTGGTTATCGATGAAGCCGACCGCATGTTGGACATGGGTTTTATCCCGCAAGTGCGTCAAATTGTGCGTCAAACGCCCAAACGTGAAGATCGCCAAACCCTGTTTTTCTCCGCGACTTTTACCGATGAAGTGCGCACCTTGGTAGAGCAGTGGACTTACAAACCCGTCACCATTGATATCGAACCCGAGTCGGTAGCGAATGAGCGGGTGGATCAGCATGTGTATCTGGTTTCGACTGAAGAAAAATACACGCTGCTGTATAACCTGATTCAACAAGAACACGCCGAGAGCATGATTGTGTTTGCCAATCGCCGCGATGAATGCCGCGACTTGCAGGAAAAATTAGAGCGTCACGGTATCAAAGCCGGCTTGCTCTCCGGGGAAATTGCACAGAATAAACGTGTATCTACGCTCGATGCGTTTAAGTCCGGCGAAATTAAAGTGTTGGTGGCAACCGATGTTGCCGGGCGCGGTATTCATATCAGCGGTATCAGCCACGTGGTGAATTTCACCCTGCCAGAAGAGCCGGAAGATTATGTTCATCGCATTGGGCGCACCGGCCGCGCCGGTAAGAACGGCACTTCGATCAGTTTTGCCTGTGAAGACGATGCGCAGTTGTTGGAGCCGATTGGCACGCTATTGGGTAAACCCATTAAGTGCGAACAACCGCCGGAGTATTTAATGTTGGCGCCGCCGGAAAGCTTGCCCGCACCGGCCCGTGCGCGTAACAACGACAGACACAGTAATCGCTCTGTGGGCAATCGCCCCGGCGGTAATCGCAGTCGCCGTCCGCGTCACTGATTAGCGCTAGCACCTTTTTTATCCGTATCCTTAATTGACGTCGCCCGGCCTTGTGCCGGGCAGTGCCATCGCCCGGAATGGTTATGTCTTCAGCCAAGTCAGCCCTGTTAAGCCTGCATCTGGGCGCCTTTTTGATGGGGGCTACAGGGCTCTTCTCCAAAATCATCGAATTGCCTGCGTGGGATATCACCGGTTATCGCACCTGGATCGCTGCCTTTATTTTATTTGCCTGGGTATGGTGGCGCGAGCGCAATGTCGCACTGCGCTCAGCCCGTGATTATGGCCGCATGTTGATCCTCGGCGTGTTGCTGGCGCTGCATTGGGTAACATTTTTTTATTCGATGCAGGTCGCCAATATTGCCGTCGGTATGATTTCCCTTTACGCCTATCCGGTGGTCACGGTTTTTCTGGAGCCATGGCTCAAGCGCACCAAGCTCGATTGGCGCGATGTGGTCAGCGGTTGTTTGGTGCTGTTTGGTATTTATTGGCTGGTGCCGGAATTTAATATCGACAACAACATGACCCAAGGGGTGATTTGGGGAGTGATTTCAGCGGTGACTTTTGCAGTGCGTAACTTGTTGCTGAGTTACTGGTTCAGCAACCAAACTGCGGCGCGCTCGATGAGCTATCAAGTGTTGATTGTCGCCTTGTTAATGACGCCAGTGCTTATTCTCTCTCCGCATCAACCATCTACCCACGACTGGTGGCTGCTTTTGTGTTTAGGCGTTTTTTTTACCGCATTCACCCACACACTACTGGGTTATTCGCTGCGCTACTTAAAGGCTAAAACCGTTGGTTTGGTGGCGTGTTTGCAGCCCGTCTATGCCGTGGGTTATGAGATTGCGGTGCTGCACACCTATCCCGATTGGAGTACGCTGTTTGGCGGCAGCATTATTATGGCCGCGGCGATTTACGAGTCGGTGCGCGAACATAATAAAGCGGCGGCTACGGCAGCCGTTAACCTCTAGTTCTGCATCACACGCTATTGGGAGTTTCATGATGAGTGCATTAATGCCTGTTGTGTTTGTACCCCATGGCGGTGGCCCTATGCCGCTGTTGGGCGATATAAACCACCGCGAACTGACGCATTTTATGCAATCACTGGCGGCGGATTTGCCGCGCCCAACGGCGATTGTGGTGATTACCGCCCACTGGGAAGAAGAGCAAGTCAGTATCAGCAACTCCCCCGCGCCGGGCATGATGTACGACTACTACGGTTTCCCGCCCGAGAGCTATGAATTCAGTTATCCGGCGCCGGGTAATCCCGCACTCGCCAAACACATCCAACAGCTATTACAGCAGCAAAATATTGATGCGCGCCTAGATAATCAGCGTGCCTATGATCACGGGACTTTTGTGCCGCTGATGTTGATCTACCCCGCCGCCGATATCCCGGTGGTGCAATTGTCGCTACTCGCCTCGCTCGACCCCGCAGCCCATATCGCCATAGGCAAAGCGCTCGCCCCGCTGCGTGAGCAGGGCGTATTGATTGTTGGCTCGGGCATGTCATTCCACAATATGCGCGCGTTTTTCTCCAACGATCCGGCGGTGCGCGGCAAAAGTGAAACCTTTGATCACTGGCTCACGGAAACGCTCACCGCCGACACCCTCACCAATGCCCAGCGCGAGCAGAACTTGAGTCAGTGGGCCGTTGCACCACAAGGGCGTTTTTGCCACCCGCGCGAGGAACACCTGCTGCCACTGCATGTGTGTTTTGGTGCAGCACTGCAAGCCGCGACACCCGCCCGGCAAAATTTTAGTGGGCTGCTGTTCAACACCGCTATTTCCGGTTTTATCTGGCGCTAAAGATCCAGCTATTTCATAGGCTTGGCGCATTTTCCTAAAACTTGTCTACACTCAATGGATATTTAAGCGTCATTGAGTGATCTGCTATGAAAAAAATTCTAATTGTGGAAGACAGCGATATGGTGATGAAAATCCTGCGCCATTTGGTGCAGGCATCATCGCTCCCCTATGAACCGGTTTACGCGATCAGCCTTGCGCAGGCGGTTGCGCTCTACGATGAATCGCCCGCTGATTTTTTTGCTGCGCTGGTGGATCTCAATCTGCCCGATGCCCCCGATGGTGAGGTGGTGGATTTCACTCTCAGTAAAAAAATTCCCACCATAGTGCTCACCGGCTCCTACGACGAAAAACGGCGCGAGCAGTTGTTCAACAAAGGCATTGTGGATTACGTGACCAAAGAAGGTCGCTATGCCTACAGCAAAGCTATCGCGATGATTCATCGGCTGGAAAAAAATCAGCACATCAAAGTATTGGTGGTGGACGATTCGGATATGTCGCGCAAACATATGGCGAATTTATTTCGCCGCCATTTATTTCAAGTGGTTGAAGCAGTTGATGGTGTGGATGCGATCAAAGTGCTGTTGGAAAATCCGGATATAAAATTATTAATCACCGACTACAACATGCCCAAAATGGACGGCTTTGAGCTGGTGCGTAACCTGCGCTACAAATACGACAAAACCGATTTGATTATGATTGGTGTGTCGGGCGAGAGCAGCGAGGCGCTTTCAGCCAAGTTCATTAAACACGGTGCCAATGATTTTTTGCGCAAGCCGTTTCACCCGGAAGAGTTTTACTGCCGCATTATCCACAACATTGAATATCTGGAGTTGGTTGAGCAAATTACCAACAGTGCCCAGCGCGATCATCTCACCGGCCTCTACCATCGTTCTTATTTCTTTAATGCCGCGCGTGAGCTATACAAAACCGCGCAAGAGAAATCATCGCCTTTGTCTATGGCAATAATCAATATCGATAACTTTAGCGAAATCAATCAGCAACACGGTAATGCCTGGGGCGATGAAGCATTGAAACAAATCGCCAGCAGCTTGCAAACCATGTTGGGGCGGTTTTTATTGGCGCGTGCCGACAGCGATGATTTTTATGTGATGCTGCCGGGGCTGGATCATGAAAAAGCCGCAGCGTTTTTGAGCAAAGTGAAACAATTATTGGCCGCGGAGCAATTTGTTATCAATGGGCAAAATATAGGTGTCTATTTTAGTGCTGGTGTGACTAGCCAGCTGCATAATAGTTTGGATCAACAGATCGCCAAGGCAAACGAATATTTGCGCCGCGCCAAAGACGCGGGTGGCAATATGATTGTGGATGATGGCGACGAATAAATACACGCAGTTTTTAATGGTAGGGGCGCGATTTATCGCGCCCTTTTTATGTTGAATGGCTTTTCAAAGACCGCGAGCTTCAAAGATGGCGCACTTCCTTAACCCAATAAATTGTCGCGCCTGCTACCGCAATCGGTGTAACAAAAATATTCAATACTGGCACCATACTACCGAGCAAAATAATTCCACCGTAAGAATAGCTGGTTAATTGCTGGCTATTTAAACGGCGGCGCAACTCGCGGAATTCCAATTGGTGGTTGTCTGCCGGATAGTCAGAGTACTGTACTGCCATGCTCCAACAGCCCCAGAGTGCGCCAATAATCACTGCGACTAAATTCAGGCCGGGAATAAAAAAACAAACCACCAAAATAAGTAATACCAGTAAACCCCGGCTGACAAAATACCAAAGCTTAATCAGTTCGCGCTGCAAAGTGCGCGGAATCAATTGCCCCCAAGGTTCGTCGGGTGGTGGCGTTCCGGTTAAATGGGCTTCAATTTTTTCGGCGAGTAAACCAAAAAAAGGCGCCGCAATAAAATTGGTAATAATGTTAAAGCTATAACCGTAGATCACTAAAAAAATAAACGCGACCAAGGGCCATAACAACCAGGCCAGCCAGTCTAACCAGCCCGGTGACCACTCCAGGATTTGGTAAAAAAAATCACTGAACATATTAAACAGTGTGGCGGTCACTAGCACAAAAATAACCAGATTAATCAGCAGCGGAATTAAAATAAACCGGCGAAAACCGGGTTGCACAATCAGCTTGCCACCTGCCATAAAGTAATCAATTGCTTTCCCGGGAGAACCTTGCATCTATAGCTTCCTTTTTAATTGAGTGATCAGCCAGTCACCACCTACAAAAACGATTCCGGCAATTGCTCCGTATAAGTGTGACTCCACCGCAACCGCTGCAGGAATCAGTTGTTGTAAATCTGTCGCTTCATAACCAGCACTATTTTCCTGCACCAGCTTGGCGGTTACTAATACTAAGGCCACAACACGAATCCACACCGGGTATGCGCGCGTTTGTAACAGCCCAGCCACAATTAATCCATGAATCGTCCCGGACAATCCCGCATAAGGGGAGTATTCAGGGTTAAAAAAATAAATCCCTACACCTACGCTTGCTCCGCACCACAACAACAAGAGCGAGAATTTTTTTAGTGATACATCGGTAAAAAAAGCCAGTGTACACAACACCAGCGCGGCGACATTCATCAAGCTATGTGCCCAACCGAAATGTACAAGATTGGCGGTGAGTAAGCGCCAGGCTTCACCAGCACTAACCTTGTCGGGGTAAAGGCTGAGTTCGTCGAAAATACTGCCTTGAAACCCCGTTAGGGTAAACATCACTGCGCTCAATAAGACACACAAGATAATGTTTGGATTAACAGTGAAATTTGTCATATGCGGTACTTTTAAGTTTTTGAACTGATCCAGTCAAAGTGTATAAGTCCGCCCGGACAGGTAGTGACTTGCTGTAGTCTATATTTACTAAAAGTAAAAAGGCAGCCGGTGAGGGCTGCCTTTTTATTTTGCATGCGGTGTTTTATTTACTTCGCGCCAGCAGCTTCCAAAGCAACGGCATATTCTTCGCCGTTGCGATGGGCTTTTACCACTTGCAGGAAGGTTTTACCTTCCGGGCCGATTGCGTTGAGGTCTTTGCCGGCTTCGATAAATAATTTGACGAAGGTGCCAAAGTTTTCGCCGCGCATGCCGCGATAGGCTTTTTCCAATAAATGGTAATCGGCGTTGATGCCAGCAGGTGCCGGATATTCCAAGAAGGTGGCGATGCGCGCTTCGTCGAATATTTCGCCGAGAACTTTTTCTTTGTCTTTACGTTGGCTCATGTGGACTCTCTATTTTTGACGCCCTCTCGGGGGAGAGGGCTTGGGCTCTTAACCGTTTAATTTCTTAACTAACAGTTCATTCAACACTTGCGGGTTGGCTTGACCCTTGGATGCTTTCATCGCTTGGCCGACAAAGAAACCGAGCATTTTTGCGCGTTTGTCTTCGGCGGCGGCGCGGTAGCCTTCAACCTGTGCCGTGTTGGCGGCGATGATGTCATCGATAATTTTTTCCAGCGCGCCGGTATCGGAAACCTGTTTCAAACCTTTGGTTTCGATAATAGTGTCGGCATCGCCTTCGCCGTTGCAAATCGCTTCAAAAACCTGTTTGGCGATTTTGCTGGAGAGAGTGCCGTCTTTCACGCGCACCACCAAACCAGCAAGCAGTTCTGGTGTTACTGGCGATTGGTCAATGCGCTGTTCGGTGCGATTTAAATAAGCGCCCAGGTCAGCCATGATCCAGTTAGCGGTGAGTTTGGCTTCACCGGAAATTGCCGCTGAAGCTTCAAAAAATGCCGCCGTAAATTTATCCATGGTGATTTGACCTGCATCATAGCTGCTCAAACCATATTGCTCGACAAAGCGCGCGCGTTTGGCTTCTGGCAGCTCTGGCATTTGCTGGCGTACAGATTCGATGTAGGCATCATCCAGAATTACCGGCAACAGGTCAGGGCAGGGGAAGTAGCGGTAGTCGTTGCTGTCTTCTTTGCTGCGCATGGAGCGGGCTTTTTTGGTGTCGCCGTTGTAGAGGCGAGTTTCCTGAATGATTTTTCCACCGTCTTCGAGGACATCAATTTGACGCTCAACTTCGAGCGCAATTGCCTCTTCCATAAATTTAAATGAGTTTAAATTTTTGGTTTCTGTGCGGGTGCCGAGTTTCTCAGAACCTTTCGGGCGCACGGAAATATTGACGTCAAAACGCATGGAGCCCTGGCTCATTTCACCATCGCAAATTTCCAGCGAGGTAACGATGGAATGCAATTTTTTGGCAAAGGCAACGGCTTCTTCGGCACTGCGCATATCGGGTTCGGTAACCACTTCAATCAGTGGCGTGCCTGCACGGTTTAAGTCGATACCGCTCATGCCGGCGAAATCTTCGTGCAGGGATTTACCTGCATCTTCCTCCAGATGCGCGTGGTGAATGCGAACGCGTTTGGTGCGGCCTTCGCCCAATTCCAAATCCACAAAACCCGCGCCGACAATTGGCTCTGCCAGTTGTGTGGTTTGATAACCTTTGGGCAAATCGGGATAAAAATAATTTTTGCGCTCAAACACTGAGCGCTTGCCGATTTCTGCGTTCACCGCCAAACCAAACATAGTGGCGAAGCGAAAGGCTTGTTCGTTAGCGACGGGCAGGGTGCCGGGCAGTGCCAAGTCGATAGCACAGGCTTGGGTATTTGGCTCAGCGCCGAATGCAGTGCTGGCGCCGGAGAAAATTTTGGTTTTGGTGGCGAGCTGTACGTGAACTTCCAACCCGATTACGGTTTCCCATTGCATTTTTTGTGCTCCTCTTTCTTATTCAATGCCAGGGGCGGTTTGTTGGTGGAAGTTGGTTGCTTGCTGGAATTGATGTGCGGCATTAAGCAGCGGCCCTTCAGCGAAGAAGTTGCCAATCAATTGCAGACCAACCGGTTTGTTATCTACCAAGCCGCAGGGAATTGACAGCGCGGGCAAGCCAGCGAGGTTAGTGGCGATGGTGTAGATGTCTTCCAGATACATGGCGACTGGGTCTTTGGTTTTGGAGCCAAATTGGAATGCCGGTGAAGGCGAGGTTGGGCCAATAATCAAATCGACTTTTTGGAAAGCATCCATAAAATCCTGTTTGATCAAGCGGCGAATTTTTTGCGCTTTGCTGTAATAGGCATCGTAATAGCCAGCCGACAAGGCATAGGTGCCTACCAAAATACGGCGTTTCACTTCATTGCCAAAACCTTCACTGCGCGAACGCATATACAGGTCGTTTAAATCGGTTGGGTTTTCACAGCGATGGCCGTAGCGCACGCCGTCAAAACGCGAGAGGTTAGCAGAGCATTCTGCCGGTGCAATCACGTAGTAGGCAGGTACGGCGAGATGAGTGTGCGGCAAGCTGACGCTGTGCAGTGTTGCGCCCAAACTTTCGTAGACTTTAATCGCCGCTTCAACCAGCGCCGCCGTTTCTGGATTCAAACCTTCACCAAAATACTCTTTGGGTACGCCAATCCGCATGCCGGTTAATGGCTTGTTTAAATCGGCGGTGTAATCCGGTACGTCGCGCTCAACACAGGTTGAATCTTTGGCGTCGTAGCTGGCCATGTCGTTTAACAAAATCGCAGCGTCTTCAGCGGTGCGCGACAAAATGCCCGCTTGATCCAAACTAGAGGCAAACGCAATCATGCCCCAGCGCGATACGCGACCATAAGTCGGTTTAATACCGGTTAATCCGCACAGGGCGGCGGGTTGGCGAATGGAGCCGCCAGTATCGGATGCGGTTGCCGCCGGTGCTAAATGTGCGGCTACTGCTGCAGCAGAACCGCCCGATGATCCACCGGGAACACAATCAGTCGCCCAAGGGTTTTTTACCGGGCCGTACCAGCTGGTTTCGTTGGATGAACCCATGGCAAATTCATCCATGTTGGTTTTACCCAACATCACCACACCGGAATTCAAATAATTTTCAACGATAGTGGCGTTGTAGGGCGCGATAAATTTATCGAGCATTTTGGAGGCGCAGGAGGTGCGCACACCGGTGGTACAAAAAATATCTTTGTGTGCGATGGGTACACCGCAGAGTGCCGGTGCGTTGCCTGCGGCTAAACGTGCATCGGCAGCAGCGGCTTGTTGCAGCGCCAGCTCAGGCGTCACGGTGATATAGCTGTTGTAGGTTTGGTCCAGACGCACAATGCGGTCGAGATAATGTTGGGTCACTTCGGTACTGGAGAAGTCCTTGTTGCGCAGGCCTTTTACCAGTTCGGCAATGGTGAATTGATGCATTGCAAATTCCTGAGATTTTTTTGTAAGAGGGAGCGAGCTATTTCTTTGCTTGGTCGCTACTCGATAACCTGTGGCACCAGATACAAGCCATCTTGTGTGGCTGGTGCAATCGCCTGAAAGGTTTCGCGCTGATTGGGTTCGGTCACTATGTCGGCGCGCAGGCGCTGAACGGCGTCCAGTGGGTGGGCCATGGGCAGAACGCCATCGGTATTGACGGCTTGCAATTGATCGACCAGAGCCAGCACGTCGGAAATACTTTTTGCCGCTTCATCGGCGGCCTCATCGGTAATCTGGATACGCGCCAGCTTGGCCAGCTTGGCGATATCGGAACGGTCTACAGCCATGGTGGTATTAGCTCCAGCAGATAAAAAAGCGAAAGTGCGGCCAAACGGCAGTTATCCTGCGGTAAGTCGCCAAAAATGGGCGCCCAAGGTACCACATTTGCGCGCGCCTCTAAATCCCTGTGCCGGCCTTGTTGGGCTTGCGCAAAAAACAGGCAGAAAGTGTCCAATATTGTGAAACAAAGTGAACTTTCGTGCGCCATGTATATCTTTATGAAGACTTTTTATTTTTAAGGCCAAAACGGCTCGGATAAAAAACAAAAATTCACATATACTGCGCGCTTACATTTTTTTGCAGGGAACCGCCCCGAGCGGGCTGATCGATCAAGGAATCTGGCGTTTTGCCATAGGATAAAAAAGCCAGGAGCGCGCCGTCGCCAGCGCTGGCACAGATTATTTCAGTATTGCTGTCTACAACGGCTGACTTTACCGAACATCCATTCCAACACATTTTATTTAAGGCCTCGTCTTGTCATGATGAAACTTTTGCGTGGAGCATTTTCCAACGACCTGTCTATCGACCTGGGAACCGCTAATACCCTTATTTATGTCCGCGGTCGCGGTATTGTTTTGAACGAGCCTTCGGTAGTGGCGATTCGTCACCATAACGGCACCAAGATTGTTGAAGCAGTTGGTGTTGAAGCAAAACGTATGCTGGGCCGTACTCCGGGCAACATCACCGCTATCCGCCCTCTGAAAGACGGTGTAATTGCCGACTTCCAGGTCACCGAAAAAATGCTGCAACACTTTATCCGCAAGGTTCATGAAAATTCCTGGTTTAACCCCTCTCCCCGTGTACTGATCAGTGTTCCCTGTCTGTCTACCGAAGTAGAAAAACGTGCGATTCGCGAATCGGCCTTGGGTGCTGGCGCGCGCGAAGTGCGTTTGATTGAAGAGCCTATGGCGGCAGCGATTGGCGCTGGCCTGAAAGTCTCTGAAGCCAACGGTTCGATGGTGGTGGATATCGGTGGTGGTACTACCGAAATCGCGGTTATCTCCCTGAATGGCGTGGTTTACTCTGATTCCGTGCGTATTGGTGGCGACCGTTTTGATGAAGCGATTGTTAACTACGTACGTCGCAACTACGGCAGCGTGATTGGTGATGCCACCGCTGAACGTATCAAACAAGAAATTGGCTGCGCTTTTGCCGGCAGCGAAATCCGTGAGATTGATGTGCGCGGCCGCAACCTGGCTGAAGGTGTACCGCGCAGCTTTACCCTGAGCAGCGATGAAATTCTGGAAGCCCTGCAAGACCCACTGGCGGGTATCGTCCAGGCAGTAAAAAGTGCGCTGGAGCAATCACCACCGGAGCTGGCATCAGACATCGCCGAAAGCGGTGTGGTATTAACTGGCGGTGGCGCTTTGCTGCGTGACATCGACCGCTTGCTGTCCAACGAAACCGGTTTGCCTTTTATTGTCGCCGAAGAGCCGCTGACCTGTGTGGCGCGCGGCGGTGGTATTGCGCTGGAAATGAATGACAAGCGCAATATCGACTTGCTCTCGTCCTGATAACAGCGGGGCGACTGGCGCAGTTGGCGCTAGCGCTCCACTTGCACAGGAGATATCGCCATTAAACCGCTCTTTAATCGAGACTCTTCTGCCGCTGGTCGCGCCTTTCTGTTCATTGTGATCATGATGGTGCTGGTGGTGGTAGGGCTTTATACCGATCGCCTTGAACCCTTGCGCGAAAAACTCGCGCAATTGGTTACTCCTTTTTATCAGCTCACCGATGTGCCCAGCCGTGTCAATGATTGGCGCAAAGACACCTTTGTCTCCCAGATTGACCTTAAACTGGAAAACGAGGCACTGAAAACCGAGCTGCTTATTCATCAGCGCAAACTTCAGCAGCTGGCTTCGCTCGCTGCCGAAAACGTGCGCTTGCGTCAATTGCTCAATGCCAGCGAAACCCTGCAAGATACAGTGCTGATTACCGAACTGATCGGGGTGTCGCCCAACCCGCTCAGCCATAAAGTGATTATCAACCGCGGCAGCAAAGACGGCGCCTTTAAAGGCCAGCCGGTACTGGATGCCTTTGGTTTGATGGGGCAGGTAACCGAAGTGGCCGAGCATTCCAGCACCGTATTGCTGATTTCTGACTCTACCCACGCGATTCCGGTGCAGGTGAATCGCAACGGTGTGCGTGTCATTGCCGAAGGCACCGGCGATCTCAACAGCCTGAGCTTGCGCCATGTGTCGGCCAATACCGATATTCGCGCTGGCGATTTGCTGGTTAGCTCCGGTTTGGGGGATCGCTTCCCTGTTGGCTACCCGGTGGCTGAAGTATTAGATGTAGTGCGCGACCCAGGCAAAGCCTTCTTAACGGTTGTCGCCAAACCCATGGCGCGGTTGGATCGCAGCCGTCACTTATTACTGGTATTTGCAGACCGCGACCGTGCCACTGTCCCTGGTGCTTTATCTCTCCCGGAAGATGAGGGTGGAGCGCGCTGATGCCTGCTTCACGCGTCAATTTGTACCTGGCTATCGGCATCAGTTTTCTGGTTGCCCTGGTGTTGTCGGTTTACCCCTTGCCGATGAACCTGCGTTGGCTGCGCCCGGAGTTTGTGCTGCTGGTAGCGATTTACTGGATTTTTTTCATGCCGCTCACCGTGAGTTTTTCGCTGCTGTGTTTGCTCGGCCTATTCCAGGATTTACTTGAAGGTGTACCTTTTGGCCAGCACAGTTTGGGGCTGGTGATTGTCGCCTACATTTGTATTTTGTCTTACCAGCGGGTGCGCAACTTTTCTATCTGGCGCCAATCCACCTGGATTTTCGTATTGGTTGGTATCGCCCAGCTCACCGATAATTGGGTGCAGGGCATGGCCGGTCGCCCACTTTCCGGTATTCAGTTTTTATATCCCGCCATCACCAGCGCGCTGATGTGGCCGCTGTGTTATGGCGCCCTGAGCCGCTGGACGCATCGCTATCATCACTAGCTGCCAAGGCTGCCGGTTAACGAATAATTTATATCACCCACGACGGTGATAGCAGGAGAATTCAGGGTGAATGCAGTTGTTCCCTCCTTGTATCTGGCATCCCAATCGCCCCGTCGGCGTGAGCTATTGCAGCAGATTGGTGTTGTTCATGCGGTGATTAATGCCTCTATTCCTGAGCAGCCCGCTCCGGGTGAAACGGCGCTGGATTATGTGCAGCGCTTGGCGCGTGAAAAAGCCGCTGCCGGTTTTGCCCAGTTGCTCCAGCAGCAACTTCCACTGGCCCCTGTGCTGGGCGCCGATACCCTCGGCTTGCTCGATGGCAAAATTTTGGAAAAGCCTCTCAATCAAGATCATGCCCAGACAATGTTGCGTCAGCTTTCTGGCCGCACCCATCAAGTGATTACCGCTGTAGCCCTCCATTCGTCCACCCGACAAGCGCTCCGTGTGTCCACCACCGATGTAACTTTTCGCGAACTTAGCGATAGTGAGATTGCCGCCTATTGGGAAACCGGTGAGCCGCAGGACAAGGCCGGTAGTTATGCCATCCAGGGGTTGGGTGCGGTATTTGTGCAGGAAATCCGCGGTAGTTATTCCTGTGTGGTGGGCTTACCAATTGAGGCTACCTGCGAGCTGTTGCGTGAATTTGCGGTGCCTTGGTGGACACCAGCAGTGGCGGAGTGCGGATCATGAGCGAAGAAATTCTGATTAACGTCTCCCCGGTAGAGACCCGGGTCGCGCTGGTCGAAAACGGCGTAGTGCAGGAGTTCTACATCGAACGCAGCCACGGCGAAACTTACGTTGGCAACATCTATAAAGGCAAAGTCGTGCGGGTACTGCCGGGTATGCAGGCGGCGTTTGTGGATATTGGCCTTGAACGCACCGGTTTTATCCATGCCGCGGACATGATGCCTGAGCCGCCCGAAGGTGAAGTGCGGCGCGGTGAAGTGCCTGATATTCGCACTCTGGTGCGCGAGGGGCAGACACTTCTGGTACAGGTGGCCAAAGATCCGATCAGTACCAAAGGCGCGCGTTTAACCACCCATTTGACCCTCTCGTCGCGCTACTTGGTGTACATGCCCAACTCCTCTCATATTGGTGTGTCTACCCGTATAGAGGATGAACCCGAACGCGAGCGTTTGCGCCAGGCAGTCGAAACGGCGGTGAGCGGGCAGGGCATTAGTGGCGGCTTTATTGTGCGCACCGTTGCTGAGGGCGCGGATGCCGATGCCATCAATGCCGATATTCCGTTTTTATGTCAGCTTTGGCAGGATTTAAGTGCAAAGTTGCCCGGTTTGGGGGTGCCAGCGGAACTCCATCGCGATATGCCGCTCTATCTGCGCGCCCTGCGCGATATGGCGCGCGCGCCTATCGACCGGGTGCGGGTGGATTCGCGCCTGACCTGGCAGCAAATGCAGGAGTTTGCCGCCAAATACGCACCCCAGTTAGTGGAGTTGATC
Organism: Cellvibrio sp. KY-YJ-3; assembly: GCF_008806955.1. Classification (NCBI taxonomy): domain Bacteria; kingdom Pseudomonadati; phylum Pseudomonadota; class Gammaproteobacteria; order Cellvibrionales; family Cellvibrionaceae; genus Cellvibrio; species Cellvibrio sp. KY-YJ-3. The sequence continues at coordinate 1,993,510 of NZ_CP031727.1, forward strand.
GAGCTTTACAGTGGCGATCGCCCGCTGCTGGAACTTTACGGTGTGGAAGAGGAGATTCGGCGTGCACTGGAGCCGCGGGTTGCGCTCAAATCCAACGGCTATTTGATTATCGAACAGACTGAGGCCATGACCACGGTGGATGTCAACACCGGTGCGTTTGTCGGGCATCGCAACCTGGAAGAGACGATTTTCAAAACCAATCTGGAAGCGGCGACCGCGATTGCGCGCCAGCTGCGCTTGCGCAACCTGGGCGGCATTATCATTCTCGATTTTATTGATATGAAGGATGCCGAACACCAGCGGCAGGTATTGCGTACCTTGGAAAAGGCGCTGGAAAAAGATCACGCCAAAACCCGTATTACCGGAGTCTCGGAGTTGGGCTTGGTGGAGATGGCGCGCAAGCGCACCCGCGAGTCACTCGGGCAGCTGTTGTGTGAGCCTTGCCCGGTATGTCAGGGGCGCGGTCAGGTTAAGTCGGCGGAAACTGTGTGTTATGAGATTTTCCGCGAAATTTTGCGCATGGCGCGCACTTATGACAATCAGAAGTTTTTGGTGTTGGCGTCGCAGTTGGTGGTGGATCGCCTACTCGACGAACAAGCCACTTACGTGGCGGATTTGGAAGCCTTTATTAACCGTACTATCGAATTCAGGGTTGAGGCGCTCTTCCATCAGGAGCAGTACGATATTGTGTTGGTGTGACCTGTTCCACTAGCGCTTTTACCTGTCCCTTACCCTGGTTTTTACCCTGAGAAACATCGCTGTAATGAAACGCACCTTACATAAATTGGTGAAATGGTGTTACCTGCTGATTGCCCTGGCGCTGATTCTATTAGCGGTAGTGGTGCAGTCCGGGCGCAGCTTTTCCCATTTGTTGGGTGACTACAATCAGGGGATTGCCGGTTATCTGTCCGATAAGCTCAATGCCCAGGTAGAGATTGGTAGTATCCAGGCCGAATGGAACGGGCTGAAACCCAGTCTGGTAGTAGACAACTTCCGCATGCAAAGCCATGGCGGCCTGCCCATAGTGGCGGTTGCTGAAGCGCGGATGCGCTTTGATATCCTCAAATCCCTGCGCAATGCCCGGTTGGTTTGGAGCAATCTCAGCCTCAATCAGGTTGATATGGACTTTGTCCAGACCGATTCGGGATTCTGGCGCATTGCCGGTTTACCAGAGGTTAAGGATGACGAGGCCAAGGGCACGGATCTCAATAGTCTGGTCGATATGCTGCTGCTCTCCACGCGCATTGAATTGCAGAGCAGTCGCCTTCGTTTTGCCTTTGCCAGCGGACAACAAATGCTGCTGGACTCACCTTATGTACTGCTTGAAAGTGCGGGCGATTTTCATCGTCTGGCGCTGCAGATTGATGTGGATGAGCAGCCGCGCAGTGTGTATCTGGTGGTAGAAGGGCAGGGCGATCCACGCCAGTCCAAACGTTTTCGCAGCAAGGGTTATTTACAGCTCAACCGCTTTCCTACCGGCGAGCCCGTTGCTGCAGCAACTGCTTTTCTACTCGGCGGTGCCGGCAAATCGGTACTGCAAAGCGAGGGCAGTTTGGATGCCAATATCTGGTTTGAAAGCCGCGCCAAGGGGGCGGGTTATGACCTGAGTGGGCGTCTTGCCTTGCAGCGGCTGTCAGTGCCGCTCGCTGAGCGCCGTTTGGCACTGGATGATTTCAGCACCGAGCTGACGGGCCACTGGCTGCCGGGCGGTACTTGGCGTTTGGGCCTGCAGGCGCTCAAAGCCGTGGTGCAGGATCAGCAAATCGACGGTGCCAATATCGCTTTCTCGTCCAGCGGGTTCAAGCAACCCCTGACGATGAATATGGATCGTCTGGATTTGGCGCGGCTCAACCAATTATTTGCTCGCTCCGGGGTACTGCCCCAAGGTGTGTTGGCCGATGCCTTGACCAGCCTTGCTCCGCGTGGCGAGTTGCGCAATATCCAGCTGAGTTTGCCTATTCACACTCCCGCCGAATGGCAACTGCGCGCCAATTTGCATCAGGTCGCCATGGGGGCCTGGCGTGGAATGCCAGCGCTGGTCGGGGTCGATGGTTACCTGCAAACGGGGCAAAAAACCGGTTTTGTAGCGCTCGATAGTCGCTCCGGTTTTTCCATGCATTATTCACCTACCTTTGCCGAGCCCATGGATTATGACCGCGCACGCGGCCACATCGCCTGGCATTTACAGCGCGACAAGAATCAGATTTACGTCAACAGTGGGCTGTTGGAGTTTCAAAAGGGCGACGAACTGGCCCATGGTTACATGTGGTTGGGGTTGCCCTGGAAACGTAATACCGGCGATATCGACCTGTATCTGCAAGTGGGTGGCCAGAACGTCAGTGCCAGCCGCTATAAAACCTATCTACCGCAAACCCTGCCGGAGTCGCTGCGCAAATGGTTGGCAGAGAGTTTGGGCGAGAGCAATCCTGGCATCGCCAGCCGGGTTGGCTTTATGTATCGCGGCACGCTCAATACTCGCAATGCCCAGGCGCGCACTGCCCAACTGGCGTTGAACCTGAGCGGCGTCGCGCTCGATTATCATCCCGGCTGGCCAGCCCTGAGCGAGGTGAATGGGCAGCTGTCGGTGAGTGATGTTCATGTGGATGCGAGGGTGGACAGCGCCAAGGTGCTGGATAGCCGGGTTGAGCATGGGGTAATTAAAGTGAACCCGCGTGTGCAGGGGCGCGGCTCCCTGTTGCAAGTGGATGGACAAATCAGCGGTTTGGCCAGCGATGGCATTCGTGTGCTGCGCGAGGGTCAGTTGCGCCAATACCTGGGCAGCAGCATGGATTCCTGGTCGATGCAGGGCGACATGCTCGCCCGTCTGGATTTGGATATCCCACTCGGCAGCGGCGAGGATAAACCCGCCGATGCCCGCCAACAGGTGGATGTAGATCTGCAGGCGCCGCTGTTTGAGCTGCAGAATCTCAATTTGAGTGTCAATGATTTACGTGGCCACATCAGCTACAGCAGCACCAGTGGTATTGCCAGTAAAGACTTGCAAGGCGTGTTTTTTGGTGAGCCGCTGCAACTAAGTCTGGCGAGCGACAAAACCAAAGGCGCCAATAAAACCCTCATCGACCTGCAAGGCAAGGTGGATAGTGAGCAGCTGGCACTGTGGAGTAAACGCCCTGAAGCGTTGTTTTTTGAAGGGCTAATGCCCTACGAGGCGCGGGTAGAGTTGAACCACTTGGTTCGCCCCGGCGTGGCCGACGATAACCCGCTGAATACCTTGAGCCCGCGTGAATTTGCAGCCCAGTCCTTTGCGCGCGTGACCCTTAGCTCCAACCTGGCGGGTGTTGGCATTGATTTACCCGCACCCTATGGCAAGCGCGCGCGCGATGAGCGCCCCTTTAAATTCTCCCTCTGGTTACAGGAAAAACAGTCGCAAATTCGCGTCGATTACAATCAGGATGTGCAAGCCCTGTTGCGCATGGACAGAGGGAATAACAATCAACTGCTCAATGCCAATATCGCGTTGGCGGCCGATGCCCGCTTGGGTGACAAGGCGCAGTTTCTGGTTTCCGGCTTCTTACCGGGCATAGATCTGGATGCCTGGAAAGCAGTACAGGCTCGCTACCTCGCCTATGCCGAGCGCCTCACGCCGGTTGTGGTTCGCCCGCTATCAACTCCCTCCTACGGTGACAGCGAGTCACTTGCCAGTGCTGCCGATGCGGTAGGCAAAATCGCCGGTTTACCTTTTTTGCTGGAGTTGGTGCTGGGGGAGTACGAGCTTGGGCCCATGACGCTGGAAAATCTGGCGGTTACCGCCATGCCAGTGCAAGCCGGTTGGCAATTGGCAGTTAAGAATCCGGTCGTAGAGGGTGATGTATTTGTACCGACCAGTACGTTTGTACCCATCGACGTAAATCTGCGCCGGCTTTCGCTTAATTCGGTGGAGCTGGGTTTGAGCAAACCCGTGGTTGCCACCGATGCTGAGGCACCGGCTCAAGCAGCGGAAGTACCGGCGGAGGTTGTAAAAGTCATAGATCCACGCAAGTTGCCGCTGGCGAATATCAGCGTGCAGTCCCTGTTGCTGGACGATAAAGATTACGGCACCTGGTCGCTGCAGTTGCGCCCGGACCAGCGTGGGGTGGTGATCGACAATATTCGCGGCACCATTCGCGGCGTTACCGTCAGCAGTATCGACGACAACCCGGCGGAGCCGGAATCTGCCGGTGCGCGGTTGATTTGGCAAAACACAGACGTTGGCGTGCAGACCCGTTTCATCGGCCGTTTGAGTGCGGGTGATATAGGGGCGGTACTGCGCGATTGGCAAAAACCCGACATGCTGGACAGCACCAAAGCCAGCTATGAGGCCGACCTGTTTTGGCCTGGATCACCACAGGATTTCAGCTTGTTGAATCTCGGTGGTGAAATGAGCATCGCCATGGAGAATGGCCGCTTTAAACGCGATGCCAGTGCGGGCGAAGGTATTTTACGCCTGATGTCGGTGCTCAATTTTGACTCCCTTGCACGCCGCTTGCGCCTGGATTTTTCGGATCTGTATAAAAGTGGCTTGGCCTACGACGAAATCACCGGCAAAGTGCGTTTTAATCAGGGCACCCTGGTATTTGAAGAGCCGCTGGTAGTGACAACGCCATCCAGTGGTATGCAGATGGCGGGCACCATCGACCTGCGCCGCGAGCGGCTCAACACCCGCTTGATTGCCGCCTTACCGGTAGCGGGTAATGTGACTTTTTATGCGGCACTGGCGACCGGTTTGCCGGCGGCGGCGGGGATTTATCTGGTCAGTAAACTCTTTAAGAAACAGGTAGATCAAGCCACCAGTGTCAGTTACACCATCAAAGGCAGTTGGGATAATCCCAAAATGCGCTTTGATCGCCTGTTTGAAAGTGAACAGAGCCTGCGCGACAGCGTAAAGAAAAATGCAGCCGAGAAAAAACAGCGGCGACGGCAAACGGAACAGTAGTAACAGCTCGGTGTTTATTTTCGCAGGTTAAAAAACACCCAAATCAAACAAGCAGCTTCGGCTGCTTTTTTATTATCTGGCGTTTGTGTAAACGCCATGGTTGCTTAAAAAATATGCTTTCTTCGGCTTGTATTTTTATACTGTGCGGCGCATAGTAATTACTGTGTATCACACAGTAATGGTGAGTTGTTATGGCTGAAGAACATTTGGAAAAGTTGCGACAGGAGTTGCGGCGGGGAATTTTGGTGCTAGCTGTGTTGGGTTCCCTGCGCCAATCCCACTATGGCTACTCGCTGCGCAAACAATTGCAGGAGGCGGGCATTGATATAGACGAGGGCACGCTTTACCCACTGGTGCGCCGCTTGGCCGAGCAGGGCCTGCTGACCAGCGAGTGGCAACAGGGGGAAGGACGCGAGCGCCGCTATTACCAGCTTTCGCCCGAGGGTGCTGAGTTGCTGGCAAGTTTGGGCGCCGAGTGGCAGGAATTGAATCAACATCTGGCTAAGATTTTGGAGGTGCAACATGGAACTGATTGATCGCTATATGGGCGCGGTAGCGCAAGCCCTGCCACAGAGTCGCCGCGAGGAGATTACCCGTGAGTTGCGCGCGAATGTGCTCGATAGTTTGGAATCGCTGCGCGAGCAGTTGGGGCGCGAACCGACAGCGGCAGAAGTCTCTGGTGTTTTGGTTGCGCTGGGGCATCCACAGCAAGTGGCGGCCAGTTTTCTACCACCGCAACAGCTGGTTACCACCGCCCTGTTTCCCCTGTACAAACAAGCGCTGCATTACGGGCTGATTTTGGTGTTTATGCTCGGTTTGATTCAATTCGGTATTGGTTTTCTCAGCTCGGGACAAATCAATATTGTTGGTTTTTTGCATGGATTAGTGATGAAAGGATTGATCACATTTGCGGTGATTACCGGGGTATTTTATGTCTTCAGCAATCCACCCGGTGGCAAACCCTTGTTTAAGCCCTACCAGTGTTGGTCGCCCGAGAAATTGCCACCGGTGAGCCGCCCTTGGCAGCGTATTAGCAGCTGTGAGCAAAGCGTGGATTTCACCAGCGACCTGTTCTTTTTGTTACTGCTGAATTACACCTTGTGGCTTCCCTCCGCACAGCTTGCCGGGCTCACCATCGGTTTTACCCCGGAAGTACAAACCGCGATTCCACTGCTGTCACTGGCGATGATCGCCTCGCTCGGTTTTGGCCTGTGGAATTTGCTCTACCCTTATTGGACTGTGCCGAAGTTGATAATTGATGCGCTCATTAACCTTGTCATCGCGGCTTTGTTATTCGGGCTGAGCCGGTTGGAGACGATTGTGGTGGATACCCATAACCCATTAACAGAGCGGCTGGAGTTTCTCGGCCTCGCCAATCACATTATTAGCGGGGGATTATTCTGGGTAGGTATGTGGCTATTGTTTATGGCGGGTTGGAGTGGGTATCGCGCCTGGCAATTATCGCGTTAGCTGCAGCGTCAAGAGTGCTGGTTCGGGCAGTCGAACCAGCACCGGTTGGGGTTAGTGGCTGGGCGAGGTAATGGTTTTGCCCATCCGTTGCAGTACATGTTCTGCCATACCACCTGCCAATTGCTGTTCGCTTAAAAATATCCGGCCAATATTTTCTTTCACCCAGAGTTCGGCTTCTTCTTCGTTGTGGGTGCGAATGACGGTTTCAATTTTGGGGTTCAATTTGCGCGCAATATCTACCATTTGGCGTACATGAAAGGTATTGGATGTTGCTGCTACCAACATGCCTGCCTTGGCGATATGCGCTTGAATCAGTACATTCGCGTCAGCGGCATCGCCGCACACCGCGGGAATATTTTTCGCGCGCAACTCTTCAACGATGGCGCGATTGGCTTCGGTCACAACATAAGGAATGTGCTTCTCGTCGAGTATTTTGGCAATGCGACGACCCACGCGGCCATAACCCACGAGTACCACTTGGCCGGAAAGATAAACCTCGTCGGTGCTCATCGGCAATACCGCCAATGGGTCATCGCGCACTTCCAATTTGCGTGCAAAGGCTGAGTGCTTGAGTGCCCAATTGCGCAGCGGTTCCAGCAGAGTAAACATTAACGAGTTAAGGGCGATGGAAACCAAGGCACCGGCCAGGATCAGGTTTTGTGCTTGGATATCCATCAAGCCCAAACTGATGCTCAAGCCCGCCAAAATAAACGAGAATTCGCCGATCTGCGCCAGGCTTGCCCCAACAATCAATGCTGTGTTGAGCGGGTAGCGAAAGACCAGTACCAGTGCGACTGCTGCGATGGTTTTCCCAAACATAATGATGGTCACGACGGCGAGCACCTTCAGCGGTTCGTCGAGCAGAATGCGAGGATCAAACAACATGCCGACCGACACAAAAAACAATACGGCAAAGGCATCGCGCAGCGGCAGGGAATCATCGGCGGCGCGGTGGCTGAATTCCGACTCGCGCAGCATCATGCCGGCAAAGAAAGCACCCAGCGCGAAAGAGACATCAAACAGCAGCGCCGAACCATAGGCGACTCCTACGGCAGTGGCAATAACACAGAGGCTGAATAATTCCCGCGAACCGGTGCCGGCCACCCACCAAAGCAATTTGGGCAGTAAACGCTTGCCTACTACCAGCATAAACACCACAAACGCGGCAACCTTGCCCAGTGTGATCAATAGTGTGACGGCGATATGCTGGTCGTTGGCTGCAGGGGCGTGGCCATCGGTAGCGGGGATAGTCCCCAGGATGCCCGCGATCACTGGCAGTAGTACCAGCACTAATACCATCACCAGATCTTCCACTATCAGCCAACCCACAGCGATACGGCCATTAAGCGTTTCAATTTGCCCGCGCGCTTCGAGCGCTTTGAGCAGCACCACCGTACTGGCACAGGAAAGCGATAAACCAAACACCAGGCATTGCGCCAGATCCCAGCCCCAGCAATAGCCTGCACCGGCGCCGAGCAGAGTGGCAATTGTGATCTGTAGCATCGCACCCGGTACGGCGATACGTTTGACAGCCATCAGGTCGCCCACCGAAAAATGCAGGCCAACACCAAACATCAGCAGCATCACGCCAATTTCCGCGAGCTGGGCAGTGAGTGCCATGTCGGCGACAAAACCGGGAGTTGAGGGGCCGATAATAATACCGGCCACGAGGTAGCCGATGAGCGGTGGTAAGCGCAGGCGCGCGGCGACGAACCCCAGGATCATCGCCAGGCCGAGGCCGGCAGCAATGGTGGTAATTAGGCTAATGTCATGTGGCATAAGCAGCTAAGTCCTTGATGAATGAGACCTAACTATATTGGCTGAAATAAAAGCAATGCAAGCAATGAGCCAATATTTGCGTTTTTTTACCGCGCTATTTACACCCTGTGGATTGAATAGTCCCTGCTAGAACCCCACTAAGTGCAAACCGCAATGCGTAATATCCCTCAAGCTAGCCCCCGTCATTCAAAGGAGAATGCCATGTTTTATGAACTTACCGTGGTGCAATTTACCAAAGCACTCAATAACCTCAGTGCGATACTCGATAAAGGCGCTGCACAAGCTGAAGCGAAAAAATTTGATGTATCTGTGTTGCTTAATTCGCGCCTTGCACCCGACCAATTCAACTTGATCCGCCAGGTGCAAATCGCGTGTGACACTGCAAAGTTAGGTGTGGCGCGGTTGATTGGTAAAGTGGATTCCGCACCGGTACATGCCGATACAGAAACCACCTTGCCGGAATTAAAAGCGCGTATCCAAGCGGTACTGGATTACCTTGCCAGTGTTAAACCGGAAGAGTTTGAGGGTGCTGCCGAGCGCCATATCAGCCAACCGCGCTGGGAAGGTAAATATCTGACCGGTACCGAGTTTGCGATTCAACATGCAATCCCGAATATTTATTTCCACATCACCACTGCTTATGCGATTTTGCGTCACAACGGCGTGGACGTAGGCAAAAAGGATTACCTTGGAGCTATGCCTTACAAAAGTTAATATGGCGCCTCAATAATAAATTGGCGCGACAACCACGCTGACACAGGGGCCTCCGGTGTCAGCATACATGTCGCGCCGGTTATCAAAAGGGTGCGCGCATGACTGAAAAACGCCTGGATGTATACCTGCTGGCCGAACCTCGCGCCGGTTTTGATAGAGCAACACTGGTGCGCAACCTTGCCGCACTCTTCAAAAAAGATGCTCCCACCATCGAAAAAATGCTGCGCAAAACGCGCACGCTAGTAAAAGCCGGTGTGGATGCAACAACCGCCGCCAAATACCAAACCGCCATTCAAAATGCTGGCGGCTACTGCGAAATTATCGATCACGGCGCAACTCCTGCACCCCTTGCACCTCCCGTTGCTGCGCCTCAGGTGATAAGTGTTGAGCCTCAGGTTGCCACAGAATTGCCCTCCGTGCCGGAAGCCGCCGCTATCAAAGTGCTTGCCGCTGATGGCTCGGGTGTGTGGCTGACGAGAATTGTGGTGGGCGTTGCACTGCTTGGGTTAGTGGGGTTAATTGCAGCCGTGGCATTGCCTGCCTACCAGAATTATGCCGCGCGCGCTAAAAACCAACCGCCTGTAACATCGGCGGAAAATACGCAGCACACCAAGGCTTCAAGCGGCGATAAACAGCAGGAGCCTGCTACCGGTTTACTCACTAATTTGCGCACTTACAGCGACGATAAAACTATTTCACTGACCACCCCGTCTAGCTGGAAAGGCGAGCGCCGGTTGAATCCCGAAGCGGCGATTGGGGTAGCGAATCTGCGTGAAAATGTTTACGCCGTGGTGCTGCGTGAAAATAAAACTGATTTTGGTGGCACTTTTGATTTGCAACGCTACAGCGAATTAATTGCGCAGGGGTTGGAAAAATCCACCCAGGAATTTTATGTGCAAGAAGCACCGCGCAAACTCAGTATCGGCGGCATGGCTGCACAGCAGGCTGCACTCGCTGCCAAGGTGGATGGTATTAAGATTATTTACGTCATTACTACACTTGAGACGGCGGAGCACTTTTATGTGATTTATGCCTGGACACTGGCTTCGCAGTTTGCCGTGCAACATGTGCTGCTGAAACAAGTGAGTGAGAGTTTTACGGTGCATTAAATTTTACTGCCCTCAATCACAAGGTGCAGCCAATAAAAAGCCGCCGTTCATTCACTGAGCGGCGGCTTTTTTGTCGTGCTTTTTAGTTACCGATATTTTCTTTGTCGATACTTTCTTTTTCGATAATTTATTTGTAGGTGAAAAAATCGCTACTGTGCAATTTTTGCCTTTCTGACCAACTGTACAAATTCAGTGCGGTAGCCGTATTCATCTTTGCCTTTATTGGCTTGCGCCAGTTCAATTACTTTGTCGTAGGTAAAATCACCGGCGTAGTTGCTGCCCCGTAACAGCTGCGCAAAACCGGCCACAGCGATGGAGAAATTTACTTCTTGTTGATAGGTAGTATTTACATCCGGCAGTACATTTTTTTCTATAGCGGTTTCAAGCAATTGCGATTGGGTTTCGCCCGGTAATTTGTAGCGCAAACGTAAAAAGGCATATTCGCTGCTTGTTTTGGTATCAACCTTGGTTTCTTGTTGATAACGGCTTTCTTCCAGCAACCCACTCTGCGCTCCTGCGGGGGTGATTTCATAAATCGCTGTTACCCGTTGGCCTGCACCTACTTCACCGGCATCCACTTTGTCATTGTTGAAATCTTCCTGTTTAAGGGCACGGGTTTCGTAGCCGATCAGGCGATATTCCTTCACGGTATTGGGGTTAAATTCCACCTGAATTTTTACATCCTGCGCGATCGGAAATAAATTGGAGGTGGCTTCAGTGACCAATACTTTTTGCGCTTCACTGAGCGTATCAATATAGGCGGCGGTGCCGTTGCCGTTTTGCGCCAGGGTTTGCATTAGGGCATCCTGATAATTGCCCTGACCAAAACCCAGCACCGATAAATAAATTCCCTGCTCGCGTTTGCGCTCCACAAAGTCCTGCAGTGCTTCATCGCCAGTTTGGCCGACATTAAAATCGCCATCGGTAGCGAGGATAATGCGGTTGACACCGTTTTTATTAAAATTCGCCTCCGCCAATTGGTAGGCGAGGGCGATACCCTCGGCACCAGCGGTGCTGCCACCTGCTTGCAAATTTGTTAATGCCGCAAGAATTTTTTGTTTCTCTTTAACTTTAGTCGGTTCCAATACAGTGCCGGCGGCACCGGCGTAAACCACTATGGCAATAGTGTCGTCGGGTTTGAGGGTATCCAGCAGCAAGCCCATGGATTGTTTTACCAGCGGCAATTTGCTCGGTTCATCCATCGAGCCAGACACATCCAACAAAAACACCAAATTGGATTGCGGAATTTCACTCGCTGTTAATTGATAACCCTGAATGCCAATGTGAATTAATTTGTTGCCTTTGGTCCAGGGAGAATCCACCAGGCTCACGTTGGTGGTGAAGGGCGTTTTTTTAGAGGTGGGCAGGGGGTAGGCGTAATCAAAATAATTGATCAGCTCTTCACTGCGCACCGCATCTTTCTCCGGCAGCTGGCCGTTGTTGAGCATGCGCCTTACAAAACTATAGGACGCTGTATCCACATCGATGGAAAAGGTGGATACCGGATTATTCTTTACCGCGAGTACCCCGTTTTCATTCACATCGCTAAACCGGTCGCGAAACTCCGGCGCGGGTTGGCTCATCATATCTGCTGCTGCATAGGCGGGAGCAGGTGCCGAGAGCGCCATGGGCTGCTGTTCCATCATCGCTTGGGACTGAACGGCGACCATTTTGCTACGCGCTAATTGCTCGTGTTCTGCTACTGCCTGTTTTTTAGCTAAATCGCTATTAGCGCTAACGACGGATTCCTCAAGGGTGAGATCAGCGCTGGGTTGTTGCACATTCAGTGGAACATTCTTGGTGTGGGATTCTTGTGCGATCCGCGCCGCTAATTCCTGCTCATCAGAATTAATCATCAAGTGCTGCATAAATGTCAGCCCTGCCAATACCGCGAGGCTGGAGGCGGCAATGCCGGAGATTAATGCTGGTTTTTGCCAGAAGGCGCGTTGTTCAAATGTTGGAGCACGCATAGTGTTTTTCCCGTGATGGTTGGTGTCACGGGTAAGACGCAAGCGCTGTAAAAATCCTTGGAGGATATTCGATTTTTTTTCGCTGTTGTGATTGATGTTGTGGATAGTGTCCTGTGCGATGTTTTGTTCAGCAGTGTGCTGCGCATTAAACGCCGCCATCGCTGCCGCCATATGACGCGCCTTGGCATCGGCATCCGGTGCTGGCGGTTGCTGTTGTAGCAGTTTTTGCAAATCGTCTTCGTTCATAGGCTTTTTGTTCATGGGGAAGGCTCCCAACTACCATCGCCGGTTTGTTGCAGCGCTTTGAGTTGTTTACGAATTTCATGCAGCCGCCAGGAGACGGTGGATTCTTTCAGGTGCAGCACTTCAGCCGCTTCGGCGTGACTTAAACCCTCGCCGTGCACCAGCAGTGCAGTCTCTTTGAACCCCTCGGCCATTTGATCAAGCAAACGCAGTAATTGCTGCAAATAAATAGTGTTTTCAGCGTAGTGCTCGGGCGCTTGCTCCGGCTCACTCCAGCTGTCGATATTGTCATGCTGGTGGCGCTGTTGGCTCTTGTACCAATCCTTGGCGCAGTTAATCACCAGTCGATACAGCCAGCTGCTAAACGCCGCTTCAAAACGAAATTGGTTAATGGATTGTGCGAGTTTGATACAGGCGAGCTGGGTAATGTCTTCCGCGTCGCTGCGGTGCCCACACCAGCGAAAAGCAAAGCGGAACATAGTGTCGTAATGCTGCGCTAACAATTGCGCAAAGGCAGTGCCATCGCCTGCTTGAGCTTGACGAATAAGCGCTGGGTGATCCGCATCTGTCATAGAGTTTCCATGGCGGTCAGAGAATGTATTGAGGAGCGCAAGGTTGGTCATATTGCTTGGACGAGCCTGGCGGGGAAATCCTTGGTGAGTTATAAATATTTACGCAACCAGTCGATTGTTTCCTGGTGGACTTGCTGTTTATGCCGCGTCAAACCATGGTCGCCTTGTTTATAAATCACCAGTTTGTGCGGGTAAGTGCGTGCTGCAAGTTTTTCCGCGAGTGATAAGGCGTTTTCAACCCGCACTTTTTGATCGTTATCGCCATGCAAAATTAATATCGGTGCGGGCGATTTAAGTTCATCCAGCCAGTACACCACGGAGCGATCAATTAAGGTTTGCTGTTTGTCTTGCTGATAGTTGGGAATGCGTTTGCGGAATACATTGCGCTCCATTTCCGGGCGCAACCCGGTTTGCACTTCTGCCCACAAATCGGTCGGTGCGCCGCCCACCACAATTGCGGAAAAACGGTCGGAGTGTTTGGCCGCTAAAAAAGCCATCATGCCGCACCGGCTCCAGCCGTAAAGGCCGATACGCTGTGGATCAACACCGGTGGTTGCATCAATAATATCCAGCAGGGCTAACACATCATGAATATCGCGCCCGCCAAATTCATCAAAGCCATTATTGTTATTCAAACCTGCCCCGCGATACTGACTGGCAATAACAAAATATCCCTCACTGGCGAGCGGCAACATTTTATTAAGTACTATTCCAGGTTTTATTTTTCCAAAACTGCCATTGCCGCCACGATTAAAAATAAGTGCGGGAGTTTTGCCTTTCACTTGTTTTGGAGCGGTATAGATTCCTTCAATATCCAGCCCATCAACACGGTACACAAAACGTTTGCACACTAGCTCGGTGCGATATTTTTCATACAGTGTTGGTGGAATGTCTTGCTCAATGCGCTGTTGAAATTGTGGCGATGATCTCTCGCCCATGAATGCCTTTATCCATTGGGCATAATTTTCGCCCCAATTAAAGCAATCCTTTTCTTTCATGATTAATGGGGAGGAAACAACCAAGGCACTGCCCTGCAATGCACTTCCTTCGCGTTGGTCGCTACAGGCACTGAGTAGCCCAGTGAGGATAAGAATTCTAACGATAGTGCGCATGGTGTTCCTTTGCTCTTTTATTGTTGGGGGCATATTTGTGTGTTAGCACTTGTTGTTCCACTCAATGGGCGGCACCAACTGCCGCTTTTTTTGTAGCTTGCAAATTTGTTGAAACAGCCACAGGCGCCAACGCACCGCAAAACCGGGTTTCAGGCTACCGGCCAACACGGAATTGATCGCCTGCGGCAAACTCAAGGTGGGGCGCGGCGACATAAAGACTTCGCAGGCGCTGTTGTCGTAATAGGCATCGATCAATTGGCGCATGGTGCCAATTTGTGACTTTAGGGTTTTGGTATAACGCGTATATAACCTGGCTTCGCGGTGCGCGGCTAACAGCGGTAGCTTGACTTTCAGTTGCGCTGCTATTTGGTCGGCGGCGAGTAAACCTGACTCCAGTGCGAGGTATACGCCGGAGGAAAATACCGGGTCGATAAAACTGGCGGCATCGCCCACTAATAAGCAGCGCTCGGCACCAAAGGTCTCGTGGGAAAAGCTGTAGTCGGATTCAATCCGGTATTCACCCAAGGGTTTGGCTTGGGCGAGAGCATCGCTTAAAAAAGGCGACTCTTTTACTTTGCGCCAGAATAATTGCTCCCAGCTCTCGTCTTTTTCGCGCCCACCATTTTTTTGCAGCACTACACCCACGGAGGTGACGGTGGGGGATATGGGAATCGCCCAAAACCAGGCCTGTTCCAGGCGCAGCACAATCACATCGCCCGCCGGTTCACCGCTATCGCGCTGCATATGTTCAAAGTGATTAAACACGGCCATGCGCCCTGGGTAGGGCAAGGCGGCTTTAGCGAGTTTCATGGCGCGGCCCATGACACAGTGACGGCCGCTGGCGTCGATCACCCACTCGGCATTGATGACCTGCGGTTGACCAGCGCGGCTGGCTTCCAACTGCCAGCCGGATTCAGTGCGCGTCACTTTGGTGACCGGGCATTGCTCCCACACCTGCGCGCCGCAACTTTCGGCGTGGCGCAGCAGGATCTCATCAAAACGCGCGCGCTCGACTTGATAGGTCATCTCCAACCCTTTCACCCAGCCCTGGGCAAACACGTTGCGCACGGTGCGTGAGCGATCGGCAAGTGTAAATTGCGCACCGCGTTTTTCGATAAAACCGGCGGCAGCGATTTTGTCCCACACACCAATTGCTTGCAAAATGCGATTGCCATTGGGCAGCAGCGACTCGCCAATGTGGAAGCGCGGAAATTGCTCGCGCTCCAACACCAGCACATCCACTCCGGTTTGCGCCAGGCGGGTGGCCGCCACACTGCCAGCGGGGCCGCCGCCAATAATAACGACAGTGTGTTTTTGCACGTTTTTAGTCAGTGTCGGAATATTTGTCAGCGGCTTATCGACAAGGTTTTGACGTTTGCTAGGGGTGCTATTTAGGGGGTCTTTATAAGCGCCAGAAATGTCGCTATCCAAGAGGGTGTTCATGGTGCTTCCTTAGGGTGTTCAGCGCACTGGCGTTAGGGGAATTGTCGCGGCGCGAGTATAAACAGCCTGCGTCGCCAAAATCCATATCGATAGCGGCCTAAAATCCAGGCAGCTGACGGTTTTTTTTACACTATTCTATTTTTAATGTGATTTGGTTATCAGCATGATATTGATTTATATCGCAATTGCATGTGTGGCTTGATAATTGCTAATTTAGACGACAATGGCTAGGCTAAAACAACCAGCCAACCTCACTGACTTATCAATGGATTCCATCATGTTAAAACGCGTTATTTCTGTTCCCGTATTTGCATTGCTGGCGGGTCTGTTTTTATCGATTTCTGCACAAGCTAATTTGATTGTTAACGGTAGTTTTGAAGACAACGCCGTGAACGCTGGTTCCTGGAAAGCGTTTAATGCGAGCGCCGTAAATGGTTGGGAAGGCAGCCGCATCGAGATTTGGAATGGCATGAGTGGTGTAAAAGCTCCTGACGGTAAAAACCACATCGAATTAAATGCTGACCCCTACAACGGTGCCATTTTTTCTATATTCCAAAATCTGGCGACAAGTGCCGGTCAAACCTACGACGTTTCATTCTTTTATCGCGCGCGTCAAAACGACACTGAGGCATTCTCCTTCTCCGTAGCAAACCTCGCGTTGGTTCTGGACAACCACACCACCAGTGTTTGGTCAAAATTTGAAGGTAGTTTTGTTGCCGGTGCAGCTACCAGTGTGCTGACTTTTTCTACCCTGACCAATGGCACCTACGGCAACTTTATTGACCACGTAGTGGTAACGGCACGCGCGAGTGTTAATGAAGCCAGCTCACTGGTTATGTTGACTATCGGCATCTTGGGTTTAATGTTGGTAAGAAGAAAAAACCGCGCTTAATTTTCTTTACCGCATAAAAAAACCGCTCGTTGAGAATTCAGCGAGCGGTTTTTTTATGTCTTGTTTTAATATCTAGAAGGGAAAGCGGCGGACTTTCTCCTGCAATTGCGCCAGCTGCTGGGTTTGTTGGCGATAGGCGATCTGTTCAAACAGGCGCGCGATAATGCTCAAACTGGCTTGCCAGCGCGGCTCACTGCGAATCACCCGCGCAATAAAATCCCCCGGCGTTTCACCCATTCCGCGCACATAACCCAGTTGGGCGAGCTTGCGTTCAAGGGATTGAATAGCGCGAATTTCCGCGCGCAGCGCGGGGCGGGCGTGGCTGCGCAGCAGTGCCCAAGCGGCCAGTGCTGCCGCTGCTAATCCCAAACCCACGAGCCAAAGGGTAATGCGCCAGACTTCGGTGCCGCCGAGCAGGCGGGTGAGCAGCCCCTCCTGCGCATCGCTGTCGTAATTTAATACCCAGCGCTGCCACACGAAGTTGGCGGCATCCCAGCGCAGTTGCAGGTTGTAGAGCAGGGATGAACCACTCCAGTTGTTACTCATCAGGTTCTGGTCGTCGGCGCTGAGGGCGTCATCCAACCCCTGTTCAATGCGGTTGGGGGCGACGGCCGCGGTGGGGTCGATGGTGCGCCAGCCTTCACCCTCTATCCAGACTTCGGTCCAGGCATGCGCATCGGACTGGCTCACCAGCAGGTAATTTTCCAGCGGGTTCCAGCGCCCGCCCTGATAGCCCACCACCACTCGCACCGGAACCCCCGCGGCGCGCAGCAATACGCTAAAACTGCTGGCAAAGTGCTCACAAAAGCCTTTTTTGGTGCTGAACAAAAACTCGTCCACCGAGTGTTGGCCGAGTACCGGTGGCTGCAGGCTGTAGGTAAATTCACGGTTAAACAGGCTGAGCGCACGTTCAATAATGGCTTGATCAGCTAACCCTTCACCTCGCCATTGTTCAGCCAGTGCGCGGGTTTGCGGGTTGGCATTGGCGGGCAAACGCGTGTGGGCGGCGCGTTCGCCTGTGGAGAGCGATACCTTGGCAACTGGCTCCAGCTGCAGCGCCGAACTGACTTCATAACGCAGGCGTTGGGCGACAGGCACCGGGTTATACAGCAAGTGGTCGCGGGTGATGCGAATGGGGCGACGGTTGCTCACTGCGCTGGTACGCTGGGGTGTCATCAGGCTGAACAGCCAGGGTTGGCCGTGGGGTTCCATAATGATGCTGTAATCCAGCGATTCCAGTACCCGCTGGTTGTTTTCAGCCGCAGGCGGCAGGCCCCAGCTATCGCGTTGGCGCCAGGTGCGACCGTCAAAATTGTCTAATACCAAGCCGCGCCAATAGAGTTGATTGGCGGGTGGTGGTTCGTCTTTGTTGGTGAATTCCACGCGAAATGCGGGCGCGCGGTTAAGCGCGAGCTGACCCAAATCACCGGGTGAAAGGCTATCGCTAAAACCGGTTTTGGCCGCCTGCTGGTTGGGTATCGCCCACAGCGGCCCAAGGCGCGGGATCACCACAAACAACACCAGCATTACCGGCAGTGCATGCAGCAACAAACGCCCTCCGGCGCGCAGGCGCAGGCCATTGCTTTGCGCGGTGGTCAGGTAGAGCGAGCGCCAACTGGCGAGCAGCACCAGCAGGCAGCCCAGGCTGTAAAACGCTGCCAAGGGGCTTTGGTTGAACAACAATTGGCAGGCGGTAATCACAAAACCGATAAAAATCAGCAGCTGCGCATCGCGCGCGGAATTCACTTCCAACAGCTTGAGTACAAAGGCGCATACCAACAGTCCGACCATGGTGTCGGTGCCGGTTTTACCGGCGTAACTGGCAATTAGGCCCCCCGCACACACCAGCGTGAGCAGGGTTTTCACCGTGCCGCCCGGAGCACCCCAGCGGCCGCGAAAAACCTGGGTGCGCCAAAACCCCGCAATCGCCCACACCAGCCAGAGCCAGGCAGGTAAATTAATCAGCAACGGCAAGATCAACAGCGTCTGCATCACCAGCAGCCACGCGAGTTTGTCGCGCGCTAAATATTCGGTGCGCTGCGAGTGGGGTTGAGCGAGCCGTTTAGTCCACATAGCCAGCCTCGCGCGTCAGGTTAAATTGTGCCAGCGCCTTGAGCACGGTTTGCAGGTGGTATTCGCCCAGCGCGGGTTCCAGCGTCAGGCCGGGCAAACTCAATCCATAGGGAATTTGCTGGCGTTCGTAGTGCAGTGCCCAATAACACAGGCCGGACAAACGCAGCTCCTGCAATTGATTAAGGCTGTGCCAATCCAGCCACTTGTCAGCGGAAAAATACGCCTCGTACTCCTTGGTAAACAGCCCCTTGTTTTGCGCATATTGTTTCCACGCGATGTGTTTGATGGGGTCACCTGCTTGATATTCACGCAGGCCGCTGAAATCGTCGCCACCGCGTGTACTGCTGCCGCCTTCTTCGCGCCCGCTGCTGGCTTGGTGATGGGGTTCATCAATAGCAATCGGCTGGGGGTAAATCAGCGCCACCGCCTCCAGGTTCAACCAACTCCAGCAGCGAATAATGCCCAGCGGAAAACGGCTCTGGATTAACAAACGCCCAGGGTGCAGGTAACCGCGCACTTTGCTGGGCGCACGCAGGTTCACGCGCTGCGGTTCGGCGGGGTTGAGCGCGAAAGTATGCCGCTCGCCTCCCTGCCAACAGATCTCCACATTTTCGCTGCCGCGTTTGTGGCGCGTTTCAAACTCCAGCACAAAACTGGCGGGCTCGCCCGCAAAAGCGGGGGTGGCGCTAATAAAGCGCACGCTAATGCCGGACAGGTTGGCAAAGGTGTGATGGATCGCCACTACGAACAAGCTAATCATCAAGTAGGCGAGAGCGAGGATCAGGTTATTTTGGTAGTTGGTGCCCAGCAACCAAATCACCACTGTCATCGCCAAATACAAAAAACCGGTGCGATTGGGGAAGATATAGAGGTTTTTGCGGTTGAGGCTGATCTGGCGTGCACGCGGCGCCCGTTTATCGATCCAGCGGAAAAAGCGGCGCTGCCAGACGGCGCGCCAGTAGGTGCTAATGCTCATGGCCGGTCTCGCCCTTACGCCAGTACATTCACACTGTCGCGCAAATGTTTTACTAGTGCATCGCTGTCACTGCTGTGGCCGGTGCCGCGCACCCGGTGGCCGACCACGGCGGGCAATACCTGTTGGATATCCTCCGGCACCAAGTAAGCGCGCTGGTGAATCAGTGCCCAGGCTTTGGCGGCGCGCAATAAAGCCAGTGCGCCGCGCGGCGATAAGCCGTAGCTAAAACGTGCATCGCTGCGAGTGAAAGCCACTAGACGTTGTACATAGTCCAGCAGCACCTCGCTCGCCGTCACCTGTTTTACCGCCTTTTGGATGGCTGCCAATTGCTCGTTATTAACCAGTGGTTTTAATTCGCGAATACGTGCGCGTGGGTCCACGCCTTCAAACAGTAAACGCTCGGATGCCGGGCTGGGGTAGCCGAGGGAGATGCGCATTAAAAACCGGTCGAGTTGCGACTCGGGCAGCGGAAAGGTGCCGCTTTGCGATAAGGGGTTTTGTGTCGCGATTACAAAAAACGGGGTGGGCAATGGGCGGCTTTTACCTTCGATGGTGACTTGGCCTTCTTCCATCGCCTCCAGCAATGCACTTTGGGTTTTGGGGGAGCTGCGGTTGATTTCATCGGCGAGCAACACCTGGGTAAACACCGGGCCGGGGTGAAATTTAAATACCCCCTGTTCGCGTTCAAAAATCGCTACGCCCAGAATATCGGCGGGCAGTAAATCGCTGGTGAATTGCACCCGCTCAAACTTCAGCCCCAGCACTTTTGCCAGACAGTGCGCGAGGGTGGTTTTGCCCATGCCGGGTAAGTCTTCAATCAATAAATGCCCTTCGGCAAACAGGCAGGCGAGGGATAAGCGTACCTGCTGATCCTTGCCCAGTAATACTTGATCCACTTGGTCGATGATGTTGCTAATCAGTGATTGCATGAAGAAGCCTGATGAACGATTAATGTCATTATGTTGTTGAATCTAGTTGGGAGCATAACGCAGCGGGGAATTTGATGGGGATAAAGAATCGCAAAGCTGACGACAGTTCTCACACCGCGCCCAGCGTTAATTTGCAACCACTAGTCTGCCGCCACAACACAATTGCGGCCTTGTTGTTTGGCTTGGTAGATGGCTTTATCGGCGCGTACAAACCAGTCTTGCTGGGGCTCATCTTTCAACAGCTGGGCACAACCAAAAGAGGCAGTGATAGCGCCCTCCGGGTCTTTTAGTTCGCTCTCGATTTGCGCGCGCAATTGCTCGGCGATTACCAATGCATCCTCAAGAACGGTGTTGCGCGCGAGCACCACAAACTCTTCACCGCCAAAACGGAATACACGGTCGGTTTTACGTACCCGGCGGGTCAGCAGATCTGCCAGTTCAACTAATACCTTATCGCCCACATTGTGGCCGAATCGGTCGTTAACCATTTTGAAAAAATCCAAATCAATCACAATCAGTGATGCTGGAATATTATCGCGGGCGTAATCTTCCACGCAGAGGCGTAACTCTTCATCCATCGCGCGGCGGTTGCCCAGGTTGGTCAGGGCATCCTGAGTGGCGTAACCCTCCAGCAGTTCGCGCTGGCGATCAGTGAGCAAGGCAAAGGTATAGGCCATGCTGCCGCACATCAGCAAACTGGCGATCATGGCAAACAGTTCGGTGTTAGTTTCGAGGCGCGCGGCGATAGGTAGTATTGCCACTATGCAGAGCAGGTTGGCAATGAGTGCGGCGTTGGTGCGCAGCAAAAAGAAGTTGGCGAGAATCGAGGGGAACAGCCAAAACACATAAATCGGTTCATTTAAATGGGTGACTGTTACCGCGCCGCCCGAGTAAAGAAAGGCTGTTATCACCGAGACCGTCGTAGTCGCCTCTCCGCGCCGATAGGTCACAATCGCGCTGCCCATCGCCGCAATGACAATCGCCAAATCCACTGCGGCATTCAGGAACTCGCCATTTATGTAGCGAATCACAACAAAGGGCGCAACGGCCACGGCCGCCATAATGGCAAATAAATACACCATGCCGCGTTGGAACTTATTCTTTGAATCGTTGGGCATAGTCGCCTATGCGTACTCCCGTAGTGGTGTTTTCGTTATGCCCTGAGCATAGACGGAAATACCGGGTTTGCCCATTTACTGCCACCCGGCGGCTTAATTGTCGGGAATGCGGGGTAGGTTGAGCCAGTTAAAAATACGCGTTTCCATATAGGGGTAAAACGGATTGCAGTAGAGCCGCATGCCAGCGCTGGCATTAATAATCAGCGTCTTGGTCTCGCCCAATAAATGCAGGCTGCCCAAGCGGATACCGTAGTCTTCATCCGTGTTGGGTGTTAGCCCATACACCGGGTCATCCACGGCAAAAGGCAGGGCGACGTGGGAGAGTGAAAATACGCCATTGGGGAATTCCAACGCGAGCGGTTGTTCCTGCTCGGCAAGGCTGCCTGCCTCTTGCCGCCACTCACTCACAGCAGTGGTGTTGCTGTTACGGTTGGCAATTTTCACCAGATCATAAGCGCGCAGCGCCGGTGCAAAGTGGCTACTCATATAGCGGCTGGCACCCGTGCGGGTGATGGGCAAAAAATTGTGGTGACGATTGATATCAAACAACACCAGTTCACTGTTGTTGGCGGGCAGGTGGCGATAAACATGCTGTTCAATGGCTGCGGTTTTGACGGTTGAGTCTGCAATGGATTGAAACGTCAGTATCGGCGCCAGATTTGATAGTTGTTGCTTGCTTGCCAAACGCTGGATTTTTTGTTACACATGGCGTGAAAAACGATGGGCTTGCCAAGCGGCATTTACGGGAAAGGAATTGTATTTAAACGGGTTGTATTCCGGGCTTTTGTTTAACCAGCGGCGCGAACTGAGCAGCGGTAAGTGGCCCACCAATTCCAGCGGCTTGCTCAGTCCGGCAAAGTCACTGATGCCGATCATGGGAGAGAGCAAGATAATTTTTTTCGGCTGGGGCAGGTTTTTATCTTCCACTGCATCCAGCGCGTAATTGAGTGCAAGCGTGCCGCCGTTCGAGTAGCCCAGCAGATAAAAATGCGGGTTATCGCCCAGTTGCCGGTGTAATTCCTCTGCCGCCAAACGGGTTGCCGCTGCCCAGTCGCGCCAGGTTGCCGTCAATAATCCGGAAGGCAGGGTGCCGTGCCCAGGTACTCGCACGCCAATAACTAAAAAGCCCTCAGCCGCAAATGTCTGCGCCAGGCGACGCACCGAGTAGGGTGAATCGGTCAAGCCGTGGAGCATAACAATGCCCGCGCGAATTTTTTCCGGTTTTACAACAAAACTGCGATTCCAGTTAGTGGTGTGATTGAGCGGATTCAGTGGAGAACCCAGCTCGTATCTGTAACCTTGATAGGTATCGGTTTCACTTAATTGCGTTTTCAGCTCCTGAAAAAGTTTTTCCTCCTGCTGTAAATAATCACTCCAGGTGTAAGTCGATGCTCCGCCCTGCTTAATCAGCGCGGCATTAAATTCCTGTTGCAGTTCAATTCTGTGCCAGGGTTTGGCGTTGCGCAGGGTGCTGCAGCCGGTTGTGGTCAGCAGCAAAACCAGCAGGACAAAAAGTCCGGCAAAAATGGGCAGGCTAGAGTGTTCGGCGAAACTCACCATGGTTAAAAATTCCCTGTTATCTGTTAGCGATCGGGCGTGTGTAAAAACTTACCCTGGGTTAAAAAATGAATCACCTGTGCGATGGTATTTTTATCTTTCATGATAAAAGGATGTGAAACGGGCAGCGCAATAAAATCGCGCATACCATCGATTTTGGTACTTTCCACCGACACTTTACCGTCATCGGGATTGGGCAGATAAAGCGACAATAATAAATTGATGCTCGTGGTTCCAGCGATCACGCCCAAGTCAAAATCCACCGTGCCCAAACGGCGGGGCAAAGCGCTCGCGTCGGTTCCCAATTCTCTGCCTGCCGGGCCATTGAGCCAAGCAAAGGGCGGCAGGTCTTTTAAGTGATCCACTATTTCACTGCCTTTATTCGGCGGCGCGAGCATCACTACCCGGGTTAGCTCGGGAATCGTGTGAGTGTGTAAATATTGGCGCAATAAAATTCCGCCCAGTGAATGGGTCACAAAGTGAATTTTTTGCGCTGCACCGGCACGGCATTGTGCCAGTGCGGGCGGAATAGCTTTTTGTGCCAGGGTTGCAATAGGAAATTCGCGCGAGGGGTAATTGATATTGACGACCCTGTAACCCTGCGCCTGTAATTGTGTGGCCAGCGGTACCATGGACTCGCTGGTGCGCGCCAATCCGTGTAATAAAATAACGCACTCCTTCGTTAAGCTCGGGTCAGGTTTGGGTGCGAGTGAGCTGCTGCAGCCAGACAGGGCAAAAAATACCGCAGTAATCAAGATAAAAACAGGTGCATTCATAAGTGGGCTTCCGGCGCTAGTGCGCAAATTATGCCACACTGCCAAGTGACATCTTTATCGCTAACAACAGTCAACACCATGCAACTATTTAATAACCGCTACCATTTTGTTGATAGCCACTGCCATTTTGACTTTCCGGTTTTTGCTGCAGACCGTGCGGCCGTGTGGGCGCACTGCCAGCGACAGGGGGTTAATCACCTGATCATTCCCGGTGTTGGCCCGGAGCAGTGGCAAACGGCGGCACAGTTATGCCAACAATATCCCGGGTTTTATTATGCGGCGGGTATTCACCCGCATTGGATCGAACAACAGCACTGGTGTGCGACCAATAGTGCGGGTCTGTTGGATGAAACAACACAGCAGCAGATCAAACAATTATTGGGCGATGAATTAACACGCGTGCAGCGCGGCGCAGGTAAGTATTGTGTTGCGGTGGGTGAATGTGGGTTGGATAAACTAATTCAGGTACCGCTCGCGCTGCAGCAACAACTGCTGGGTTTGCATATCGAACTCGCCAATCAATTTCACAAGCCGCTGATTATTCACAGCGTAAAAACTCATAATGAAATTCTTACGTGTTTCAAACAACAGCCACCGCGTTACGGCGGGGTGATTCACGCCTTTAGTGGCAGCCTTGAAATGGCGCAGCAATTTATCGCACACGGTTTTTTATTGGGGGTGGGCGGTACCATTACTTACGAGCGTGCGCAAAAAACGCGAGCGACTTTTAGCAAGATACCGCTGCAATATTTATTGCTGGAAACCGACGCACCGGATATGCCTGTTTGCGGCAAACAAGGTGAACGCAATAGCCCGGAATATCTTCCCGTTATTGCGCAAACCCTGGCGCAGTTGCAAGGGGTTAGTGTTGAGCAGGTGGCGGAAGTCACCACCCGCAATGCGCATCGCTTATTTGGTTTGCCGGAGTAAATTATTTTACTTTATGCACGCTGTGATGAATTGCATCAAGCAAGCCATTGCTGTCGCTGTCGCTGTCGTGTGGTAACTGCCAAAACATAATGCCACCGAGATTATATTTTTTTACATAGTCCACTTTGGCGCTCAGCGAGCGCGTGTCATCAAAGGTCGCGAAGGTTTGCTGTTGTTTGCTGTAGTAACTGGGCGCCTGTGCTACCTCATCCCAGTGATACGCATAGCCTTTCGCTGCACTAAATTGTGCGGCGAATTCCTTATAACCATAACCTTCGATATGGGTGCCGGGTTGATAAAGCCCGTTGTTGGTGGCTGCAACATCCCTCCACACGCGTGCATAAAACGCGGCACCGATAACAATTTTGTGCGGTGCTACACCCTGGCGTAATAAAAACTGTACGGCATTGTCGGTGGAATCTTTTTGCTCGGGTGTGGAATAGAGCGCGGTGTGGTGGCCAGTGTGCGGTGTACCGCCATTGACTATGTCGTAGCTCATCAGGTTTACATTATCCAGCAACGGCATAATCGCGGTCCAGTCCACGGCTTTTTCCAAAAATGAATCAAACCCGCCCGCAGCAAAACTTAACTCATATTGGCTGCCCAATTGCACGCGCAATTCGCGAATCAGCGCAGTGAAATTAGCGTGGTCATAAGCTGCATATTTATGGCCAGGGAAACCGGGAACCGTGGGGTATTCCCAATCCAGATCTATGCCATCAGCATGGTGTTGTTGAATTAGCTTTAGCGTGGATTTGGCAAATGCCGCGCGATTTTCGGCGCTGTTAAAAACATCAGAACAGGTTTCACAGCCGCCCCAGCCGCCAAGTGACAGCATAACTTTTAAATGGGGATGATCTTTTTTCAGTGCAACTAGCCGCGCAAAGGCTTGTTTGTCTTTATCGTTATCAAATGCGAGTTGGTTACCATTTAAATGCAAAAAACTGTAGATGATGTGAGTCAGCTGATTAAAATCGTACCGCGCCAAGTCGCTGCCATCGCCCATGTAATAGGCAATAACTTTCAGCGATGCTTTTTCTGCGCTAGACGCGGTGGCAGATGTAGTGGATGTTGCCGTGCTATTGCTACAGGCTGTTACGCTTAACGCCAGAAGCAGGGCCGTGAGTGGAGCCCAAAATGGTGGGCGGATGCGCTGGAAAAAGTTGTTCATAAATCCCTCGGAAAACGCAGTGGTCGTTAATCGCGAGAGCTGTAATGAATGTGCCATATGGCGTTTTCGGTAGTGGTAGCGTCTGTATTTTTTGTAGTGAGTCCTGCAGTTACAGATCGCCAGCGGCATTTTAACCACAGTTTTTTGTGTAAGCCTATCGCGATAAGGTAAAGATTCTTAAAGCCAGTGAAGACTGTGTTTGGGGAAATTTGCAACAGCGCTTTATAATCGCCTTTTTTTGATGAGTTATTCCTGTGCCGTATCACGATGATCTTTCCAGTATTTCACTAGCGCAATTGCGCGCGACGCAGAATTGGCAGCAGCAGTACAAATTAATTATTCAATGGGGCAAGTTAATTGCTCCCAAACCTGAGCTGCGTGTTGTTGATAATGTGATTCGCGGCTGCGAAGTGCCGGTATGGCTTGGCTGCAGCCTTGCCCAAGAGCGTTACTATTTTGCGCTGGATGCTGACAGCAGCGTGATTAAGGGTTTGGCATCGCTGCTGTTGGTGCAGGTAAATGGTAAAACTCGCGCGGAATTAATCGGGCTGGATTTGCAGAGCGAGTTGCGCGAATTGGGTTTGGAAAAACATTTAACGCCGTCGCGCAATAATGGCTTGAATGCAATTATTGCGCGAATTTACGACCACCTAAAAAATTCCAACTTACATTCCGGTTATTAATTGGTTGTTGCAATTTCCTCGGCGATAAATTGTTGCCAGGGCTCCTGAAATTCAATGCTGGTCACCATGGGTACACCGGCCATATCCGGTAAATGGTGGGCGATGCCTTTGTGGCAATCGATGCAGGTTTTTTCACCGCTGGCGAGTAGCGTGGAGTGCATGGCCTGTGCTCGCGGTGATTGCTGGGTGAAATCCATCGATTCTAATGCATGACAGTTGCGGCATTCCAATGAGTCGTTGGCTTTTAAGCGCGCCCATTCCCGTTCAGCCAGTTCGCGCCGTTTGGCGAGAAATTTTTCGCGGGTATTAATGGTGCCAAATATTTTGCCCCACACTTCTTTGGATGCCTGCATTTTGCGCGCGATTTTATCCGTCCATTCATGAGGTACATGGCAGTCCGAACACATGGCGCGTACACCGGAGCGATTGGTGTAGTGAATAGTGCTGGCCAATTCCTGATAGGGATTATTTTTCATTTCGTGGCAGCCAATACAAAATTGTTCGGTATTGGTGTACTCCAATGCGGTATTAAAACCGCCCCAAAAAATAATACCCGCAATAAAACCGCCCATGCTCAAGGTGCCCAAACTGATGTAAGCGGCAGGGCGACGGAACTGGCCCCAGTACTCTTTCACCGGTGCCAGCGTGCGTTTGAACAGGCTTTTTTTATTGGCGTCTTTACTCATAAATCACTCCACCGCCGGTTGTTGCAGCATCGTATCTATGCTTTTAAAACTATTGCCGCGTGCGGGTTTTACATCGTGCTGTGGCAAATGGCATTGAATACAAAAATAGCGCCGCGGTGAAACGGCGGCGAGTGCCTGGCCGTCGCGATCGTAATAATGGGTGATACTCACCATGGGCGCACCGGTTTGTGGGCTGGCGCTGCGGCTGTGGCAAGTGAGGCACATGTTGAAGTTTTTATCGATTTGATAACCGCGAATGTTGTGCGGAATCATCGGCGGCTGCTCGGGGTAATTGCGGTTGGCGGGTTCGGCGCTAATCCGTTGCCGCGCTATTTTGGGCGCGGGTAAATCCTGGCTCAGTGTGCCGCCGGGGCGAATACCATCGGGTGCGGATGCATCCAAAATAATATTCGCACCACCGTGGGGAATGGTTTTTACATCCTGCTCTTTTACATCCTGTGCCTGTAACTCTGGTGAAATGTTGGCGATAACAACGGCGCCGAGCAGTGCAGTGGCTAACACGATTATTTTGTTCATCATCTGCTCCTTAGGCCAGGCTTACCAGTTCGATTTTTACGGCGCATTTTTTGTAATCGGTTTGCAGCGAAATCGGATCAGTGGCATCGAGCGTGACGTTATTCACCAGTTTGGTTGCATCAAAAAATGGAATAAAAATCAGCCCGCGCGGTGGTTTAACCCTTCCGCGTGTTTCAACGCGCACCCGCACCGCACCACGTCGACTAATCACCCGCACTTCGCTGCCTTGCCGCACACCAATCGCTTCAGCGTCTTCGTGGTTCATATACACCAATGCATCGGGCACCGCCGCGTGCAACTCCTCTACGCGGTTGGTCATGGTGCCGGTGTGCCAGTGCTCCAATACGCGCCCGGTGCTGAGCCAGAAAGGGTAATCCTTATCGGGCGATTCAGCGGGCGGTTCATAGGGCAGGGCGAAAATAATCGCGCGATTATCGGGCTTGCCATAAAACTGCACGCCGGTACCTTTTTTCACATAGGGGTCATAGCCTTCGCGATAGCGCCAGCGCGTTTCTTTGCCCTCCACCACCGGCCAGCGTAAACCGCGCGCTTCATGGTAACTGTCAAAGTCGGCCAGATCGTGGCCGTGGCCGCGCCCAAAACGGGCGTATTCTTCAAACAGCCCTTTTTGCACATAAAAGCCGAACACATCGGCTTCGGTATTTAAATACTCGGCGGCGCGTTCGCTGTTGGGGAATTTATCCACCTGGCCGTTGGCAAATAACACCTCGTACAGGCTTTTGTTTTTGTACTCGGGGGCTTTTGCCAATAACTCCTGTGGCCAGGCATGGTCGGTTTTGATGTGTTTGGAAAATTCGATGAGTTGCCACAAATCGGATTTAGCTTCACCCGGCGCCGTTACCAACTGGTGCCAGAATTGTGTGCGGCGCTCGGCGTTGCCGTAGGCGCCTTCTTTTTCTACCCACATGGCGCTGGGCAGAATTAAATCGGCAGCTTGGGCCGATACTGTGGGATACACATCGGACACCACCACAAACGCATTGGGGTTGCGCCAGCCGGGTAAAATTTCCTGCGCAATATTCGGCCCCGCCTGCATATTGTTGGAGACTTGGGTCCAATAAAAACGAATCACGCCATCTTTTAATTTGCGGCTTTGATGCACTGCCGAGAAGCCTACTTTTTCGGGAATGGTGCCTTCGGGCAGCTTCCAGATTTTTTCGGTAATCGCGCGATGTTTGGGATCGGTGACCAATAAATCCGCTGGCAAACGATGGGAAAAAGTACCCACTTCCCGCGCCGAGCCGCAAGCCGATGGCTGACCGGTAAGCGAGAAAGGGCTGTTGCCCGGTTCAGCAATTTTGCCGGTGAGCAAATGCAGGTTGTACACCATGTTATTGGCCCATACACCGCGCGTATGCTGATTAAAACCCATGGTCCACAGCGACATGACTTTGATTTTTGGGTCAGCGTAAATCTCTGCTAAACGCAGCAAGTGATCTTTGCCCACACCGGTTTCTTTGGCGGTGTGTTCCAGGGTGTAGGGTTTTACGTAGTCGGCAAAATCGTCAAAAGTAATATCGCTCCAGGTATTGGCTTTGTCGGCACCTTTGGCGCTTTTTTGGCGCTCGTCTTCCGGGCGCAGGCCGTAGCCAATATCGTCTTGCCCTTTGGCAAAACGGGTGTGATTTTTCACAAACTCCTGATTCACCTTGCCGCTTTGAATAATGTGATTGGCGATGTAATTGAGAATAATCAAATCGGTTTGCGGTTTAAAAATCAGCGGCACATCGGCCAATTCAAAACTGCGGGTTTCATAGGGCGATAACACCGCCACCTGCACATGGGGGAATGACATACGCCTATCGGTGATGCGGCTCCACAAAATTGGATGCATCTCCGCCATGTTGGAACCCCAAAGCACAAAAGCATCGGCGGCTTCAAAATCGTCATAGCAGCCCATGGGTTCATCCATACCAAAAGTGCGCATAAAACCGGCCACCGCGGATGCCATACAGTGGCGTGCATTGGGGTCTAGGTTGTTGGTGCGCAAACCGCCTTTCATCAATTTACTCGCGGCGTAGGCTTCCCAAATGGTCCATTGGCCGGAGCCAAACATGGCAACACTTTCCGGGCCGTGATCGCGCAGCGCGGCTTTGGCTTTATCGGCCATAATCGCAAAGGCTTGTGCCCAGGTGATGGGTGTGAACTCGCCATTTTTATCGTATTTGCCGTTCGTCATGCGCAGCATTGGCTGTTGCAAACGGTCGCTGCCGTACATGATTTTGGAAAGGAAATAACCCTTCGCACAATTCAAGCCTCGGTTCACTTCGGCTTTCACATCGCCGTGGGTGGCAACCACGCGGTTGTCTTTGGTGGCCACCATCACCCCGCAACCGGTGCCGCAAAAACGGCAGGGCGCTTTGTTCCATTTAAGGTTGGTGAGTTCGCGGTTGGTAATTAAATTACTCGCGCTGGCGGGCAGCGGTAAACCAATCGCGGCGGCGGCAACCGCAGCGGCGTTGGCTTTAGCAAATAAGCGGCGGGTGATGTTCATCAAAGCTGTTCCTCGGCGGCTAATTCATCCAGGTCAATTTGTTCGTGATACACCAGCGCGGCATTAAGCACACCGGCTTGCGCGCGCAGTTCATCGAGTAAGTGCAAAATCTGCTGCTCGTTATTGCTCTCAGTCACCAGCACTAATTTGCCCTGTTCATTTTCGGCGTGAATTTCCATTTGTTGCAGGTCGGTTAACCAGACTTTAAGTGCTGCCATATTTTCGGGGCGCACGTGGGCAATAAAGCTGGCGATATGCAAGTGTGTGGGCGGTGCGTTTAATAATTCGGTAGCAATTATTTTGCTCTGCATAACATTTCTCTCTGCCAAATTATTTTATTAGCCTGCACCTGGTGGCCCGGCGATAAGTTGATAAAACCAAATGGAAAATCCCATCGCACTTACCAGCGCAACAGTCAGTATGGGAAAAAGAAAAACGATGATGAAAATAAACAGGCGCCATTCGCGCTTTTTTTGTTTTTGTTGTTGATTGCGTTGGGCATCTTCGGCGCTACTTTCTGCGCGCGCTTCAGCGATGTGCAGATCCTGCATAGGCTTTCTCCAAGGGTTATCACTAACTCCGGTTTTAGCCTAGTTTAATTGATATAGATTGCAACAAAATGGCGCGCATTACTTGATGGAAATCAAGTTTTGGAGGGTTTTAAAAACTAAATGAAATTAAACGTTGTTTTTAAACAGCTTCTGTTTTTTAAATGGCGCTTAGTTTTTTACAGCACTTTTGTTAAATAACGCTCAATGGCGCGATTCGCCGCCACTAAACCAAAACTGGCGGTGACCATCATGCTGGAGCCAAAACCGCCGGCACAATCCAGTTTCACACCATCCGCTAGCGCTTGTTTATCCATGCACACGGAACCATCGGGTTTGGGGTAAACCATTTGTTCGGTGGAGTAAACCGCATCCACACGAAAACGGCGATTGCTGTCGCGCGCAAAATTGTGGTGGCGATACAGTTGGCTGCGCACCTTGGCGAGCATGGGGTCGCTAATGCTGCGGCCCAAATCATCCACCGTGACCGCCTGCGGGTTGCGCTTACCGCCGGAGGAGCCAATGGTGATCAGGCGCACTTTAATTGCCAAACAATAAGCCACTAGCCGCGCCTTTAAATGCGCGGCATCAATCGCATCAATCACCACATGGTGGTGTTTGCCAATCAGGTCTTTCATATTTTGATCGTCCAGAAAATCCTCCACCGAATGGAT
This sequence comes from Cellvibrio sp. KY-YJ-3, assembly GCF_008806955.1. Taxonomy (NCBI): domain Bacteria; kingdom Pseudomonadati; phylum Pseudomonadota; class Gammaproteobacteria; order Cellvibrionales; family Cellvibrionaceae; genus Cellvibrio; species Cellvibrio sp. KY-YJ-3. The sequence goes on from NZ_CP031727.1 coordinate 2,024,920, forward strand.
AATTAATTCGGGGTTGATATCGCGCAAGCGCTCACTAATCACCTGATTTTTGGATTGGCCGATGGTGGATTGCAGCGCGTGGGATTGGCGGTTGGTATTAGTGATACATACCTCGTCCATTTCAATCAGCGTCAGCTCACCTACCCCCGAACGCGCCAATGCTTCCGCGACCCAGGTGCCCACACCGCCCAAACCAATCACTGCAAAATGCGCATTGGTCAGCGCGGGCAGGGCGGCTTGGCCGTAAAGTCGGCCCAGGCCGCCAAAACGCTGCAGGTATTCGGGGGTGAGAGGTCTGTTCATAAATAACTCAGGGGCAAATGTATCCAGTGGCGGCGTGCAGGTTGCGAGGCGGCTTTTTAACGGAGATGACCGGCGAATACAAGCGCTGGCCGTGAAATCCGCTGCCCTCTGCTACACTCACTTACAGCTATTCTGGCATGAGAAGCACCATAATACGGCCAGCCGTTTATCCCTAAGGAGTGACATGAATACCGCTGCGTTTGCTACCGCCTACCTTATCGACGATGACAGCATCACGCTGGAGCTGATGAGCGGCATTATTGAGCCAATTGGGGTACAACCCCTGTGTTTTAACAGCGCCGAGGCATTTTTGCAGGCCTACAGCCCGCGCCCCTGCGAATGTGTGATTTCCGATATGCGCATGCCCGGCGTGAGCGGCCTGCAGCTACACAAAACCTTGCAAGCGCGCTACCCGGTACCACCACCGCTGATTATCGTCACCGGCTACGCCGAAGTCAGCGCCGCAGTGGAAGCGATGAAACAAGGCGCCTTCGATTTTGTCGAAAAACCCATTCAAGGCCATCAATTTCTGGAAAAACTACAAGCCGCACTCGCACTCAGCCGCGACCTGCACCAACAGCGCCTACAACTCGCCGCCCGCGAAGCGCGCATCGCCCTTCTCACACCCAAAGAACAGGAAGTTCTGCACGAAGTTCTCGCCGGTCTATCGAGCAAAGACATAGCCGCAAAACTCAATTTGAGTGTGCGCACGGTAGAAAACCACCGCGCGCGCATTATGGAAAAATTGCGCGTGAATTCCGCGATGGAATTGATGCGGGATTTTATTAACCTTAACCCGCGTTGAAATTTCAAAACAAAGAGCAAGCCATTCCCTCGCGTGTGTTAACTCCTGCCTTTGGTTTGAGTGGGAAGTGATGGATCGTGATTCAAAAAAAGTTGTAATCTGATCCTGCAAACTAAGCGCAGCCTCAAAAATATTTGATCAGCTAGGAGTAGGAATCGGCCAATAGTGGAAGTTGAGGCAACTCAAAAATCAATATGAATTGTTAATTTAGATACCAGAGGTGGTAATTTTTACCCCAGTCGGTTGTCATACATTTTTTCTGCTTTGGTAATAGGTATGAACGCACGAGCGCCATTCAACCAAATAAGGAATAAGTGCAGATACAGATAATTCTTTCTCTGGATTAATTGAAGCTAAAAAATTGCTAAAGACGTAAGGATACGCTGAATTTCCCAAAACTAGATCTAAAGTTTCTTTAGTTTGCTTACTGGATTTTTCATATTCAAGTGGGAATGGCCATTCTGGCTCATGCTTCCACCAATTTGCAGCTGCATTTATTAGTTCAATAATAGATGTACCTTCATTGAACTTTACTCCTAAATTTAAGACATCTATCTTTTTTATTTTTTTCATATCTAAAACGTCAAGAATGTAGCGTTGCATTGCACATAAGCCTGTGCCCATAAAATACTCAGCATAGTCAAGCAACCCATCAGATTCTGGGTCATATGAGTGAGATATTTTCTCCGCTATTTCTGCTAATTTTAGATCCAGTAAACCACATAACTCTTGTAGGTAGTAAAGTTCAGGATCAGCGTATTTTTCACCAACTTTAAAATACAAGATAATGTTCCTTTATATGGCGTTGCAACCGCTCGTTAGGAATTTTTATGTACAACATAGCATTCTGGCTCACGACTATGAGCTCTCGAGATGCGTACTTTGCTTTACGCGCATCAGTGTTGATGTTCTACATCCTCATCGATATCAGTCTCCTCACGAAACATGTTCCAAGAGTCACTATCCCCATCCTGAAACCTTGCTCCGCGCTGAGCTCCATTTGCAAGAAGCAATTCTGCACAAAGAAACTCTATGCCTGACTCAGCATAAGCCACATAATCAAGCGCAGTTCTGCCATTCAAATCGGTATGGTTAATGTTCGCTATGTAAGGTAAAGCTGCGGCGATAAACTCTGGATTTAGCTCATCGGTCGCAAAGGCAAGGATAGGCATACCCGTGTCATCAACCATATCGATTACGCAGTCGTAACGAACCAGCAACTCCAACATTGCTGGGAAATCTTGACATGCTCTCAGCGACGCTAGTGCATACGCTGCATTTCTTCCGTGCTCGCATCGTTCATTTGGATCGCATCCTATCTCCAATAGAAACTTTGTGGCCTCCATTGCACCGCTCATTACCGAAAACCATAGCAATGTGGATTGATCAGAATTTTTAGCGTTGAGGTCAAACCCGTTAGCATGCATAAATTTAAGACATTCAATAGCATTCTCAGCCGCCGACCAATGCGCAAAGGTGTTTCCATTAACTAAAAGGTGCTTCTTGATAGTATCCTGTTGTGCTTGAAATATTTCCGAGAACGCTGCCAGATCATCACACTCAATCGCTGCCTTGGCAGCTAACTCTATTTTCTTATTCATAGCGATTAGTAGCCCTAAACCTTTTAAAATTATTATCAATAACTTGAAAACTGTCCAGCGCACGTAGTGCGCGGGTTGCACCACTTTGTAGCGCTTTAGAGTAGAAAGTTGATTGTCCGCTGTTCCGCATTGATATTTACAGAACCCAATTTTCTATCTATAAGATCAGATAAGTCTGTATTTGTTGCAGGACTGCCATTAATAGTGCAAGTCCAATATGAGTAATCAATTGATATAAGCTCGGAATTGCCATTACCCCATAAGCCCAATCTAGCAACTTCATCTCCATTGGTTTTATTTACATATTGGACAATCATTTTTTCGTCTTCGATACGTGTCATCATGACAGAAATAAATTCATGATCAGAGAACTTAATGGTTTCATTCATTGGCATATCGTTGATGTTCATTTTTTATCCTTGATTATTCGCTAACGTTGCGTTCACCTGCGGATTGTAAGTGGCGCGTTGCGATAAACTTCGCGCAGCGATATTGCAAAAGAGCCGCTTACAATTCGTCAGGTGGAATGCCTTGTTAGCTCTATTTTAATTTATTTGGAAGCGATATTTTTCCTTCAATGACATAATCAGCTAGCTTTCTAAGTCGCCTATTGTGCGCAAGCAGTAGCTTGAGAGTTACTTCAGGATTTCCTGTTCTTTTTTGAAGTGATGCTAAGCTCGAAAAACCAATATTCTTTGCAATTTCATTGGACATTTCATTTATATATTTCGTTTCATTAGCGCTAAACTGAGCGAACTCCATTTGTTGCTTTTTTCTATTGTATGCAATTTCTAAGCGAGCCTTGTCAATTCTCTTGTAAGCCTCTACTGCAGCCACGCCGCAACCGATTAGAATGCCCACTGATTGCGCGACTTTGAGAGCTACAATTGGATTCATCAGTATGTCAATCCAGCCGGGGGAGGCATATTTTATTTCAGCAATTTTGGGGCGGTCATCGGGATGAATTCTATTTTGAAAAACCGTGTATATGTTTGTATAGCTATAGCCACCTTGCCATGGATAATTTGTGAGAGAAAAATTTACTCTCTCCGCATTATTTTCATCCTCATCAAAATCTAAACAGTATATAAATGAATGTGCTTGAGAGAATGTATGAGGAAACTCGTAAAGATCTTCCAAATTCCAACGCTCGTCCATCAATGCTCTATATGTTCTCTCGGAATTCATTTTTACTCCCTAGTGGTAAGCTAACAGTTTATTAGACGGCCACAGCCGTATATCCTCCCGCCGCATATCATTTCTAATGCGAGTTTGCGGTGGCCTATAATTGCATAAACATCAAGTAGTTGAAATTGGTTTTGTGTTTTAAAAAATCGGTAATTCGGCTGGCTCTTCATATCACTGGCTATGTATCACTTTTGTCTGGTTTTACCAAGTTGAATTAGGCAATTGTTTTTGTTTGTGTTTATTGCAGACATCAGCCAACAGATATCATTAGTCCGCTGGTGATTCAATTACACGGCATTACTGCTCTAAATATTCATAGCTTACTAAGAATTAAACTAATTCTTTCCAGTAGTGCATCAAAGCTCGGTTGTTGTTGATAATAAAGCGCCGATGTTGCTTGATAACTTTCCCTGTACAAATCTCTCGTAGTTACATCAGACAAAATAAAAGCCTCATTCTCGGCAATCGGTATTTGATAATCTTTCTCGGGGAAACGGGCAAGCTTATGAGCATGATACGCATCCGTACCAATAAAAGATTTAACGCTTTCATCTTCAAGCAAACAATATAGATCGTAGTAATGCCGCATAAAGTTTTTGGGCATGCCGCCGCGCTCTTGCTGATTTCTATATTTTGTCGCTATCGTTTGTAGCTTTTCGACAAAGGTGTAACCAGGTTCGTAGCAGGGGATCGCTGTAGCCAGATTATCTATGACTGATACGTTATGCTGTTTGGCAAAATCCAGCGCCCATGAACTGATATCGATTCGCCTGTTAGGTGTTACGGTATCAAACCCTACCTCCAATAACACACCGTCTTTAATACCGGCAGAAACTGGATTAGCACTGGAATATTTCAAGCGAATACCAGCACTTCGAAATTTTTCATCGTCAAAACTGTAATCTCTTACAACTTCATCAATGCCATTAATAACAATCTCTTGGGCAAGCTGATCATAAAAAGCCTTTCGGCTTTCACAGTGCTGATCTTTATTTTGATTTTTCCCTGTAGCTACATTGGCCCCAAGGGCTGGCTCAATGCGAATATCAATATCTTCGGAGAAGCGATGAATAATACCGAAACCTTTTGATAGGCTCGTCCCACCTTTAAGCTCAAATGAATAGCCCTGCTGGGTCAGCCCATAAAGACAATGCATAATCCAATAATCTTTTTCTACCAGATCAGGGGCAATACCTTTTTCTTCAGCAACTGTGCGAATGAGATCTTTGTAATCTTCATGGTGATGCAAATAATCAAGCGGCATGTGTCGCCGCCTTATTATCAATTGATGCAAATAATTTTCTGGCTCGAACACCACCATAAAGTTGGGCATCTTTTTTCAAAGACGATGAGTCCATGCTGGCAGCTAGGCGACTAACACGCTCCAACACAACGTTCTGCTCCTCTGCCAATTTATTTACGTTATTCACCAAGTCGACCAATAGGAATTCTTTTGAAACTTCTTTGGGGAAGTAAGGCTTCATCTGAAAGTTGAAGGTACGGTTACCCAGCTTGAACTTTCCATGACGCTTTCGGTTGTAGACGATTTGCTCGTTATAGAGCTGTGTTGTACCAACCCCTAAGGCGTTGTAGGTATTCGGGGAAAACAACAAGAAGTCGTCCGTTTTTAAGAAGGCTTCGACCAGCTTGTAATCCTCTGGCGCCGCCTTACCAAAAGACGTTTTCTTGGGGCAGGCATAAACACCTTGGGAAACCTTCTGTAAGGTCCCGTCCTTTACCAGCAGCTTCAAGTGGCGATCAACAGCATTACTCCACTGCGCCAGATCACCTCTGCGGTATACCTGACCCGGCTCCAAGTGTTGCTTCAATTCATCCAATGCGGACATGTTCATACCCAATATGCGACTTTTCTGTACACAAAATACACAATGCTGCGAAATATGCCAATATTTTTATTAAAAATTCATGCAGGCGATGCGTGCGTCATACAAACTGATGAGCTTTTTTGGGGGAGCATTCTTCAAAAGCTAACTGCCCCCCATAGCAGTGCTCCCCACCTGGGTGTTGTCCCCCTAGGGGTTTCCCCTCACAGCACCTGAGTATTTTTACTCTCACGTCTTTTTTGCCTAACCATCACACTGTGAACCACTGCTAGTCATAACAATTGGCTCACCCTTTTACTTTGGATGGTTTGAATAGATGAATTTCCACAACGACATCAGCGCCTCTGCCTTGGGTAAGATCCGCGAGTTTGTCTATCGCACGGCAGGCATTGTGATTGGCCCGGATAAAACCGCGTTGGTGACAGGTCGTTTGTGGCGTCGTTTGGCGATTTATGGGTTCACCAACTACGACGCCTACGTCAATTTTATTGCTCGCCCCGAGGGTGCGGATGAGCGCGACATCATGCTCGATTTGCTCACCACCAATGAAACCTATTTCTTCCGCGAACCTGCGCATTTTGATTTTTTGCGCAATGAGATAATTCCCCGCCAAGGTAGCGGCACCATGCGTGTTTGGTGCGCCGCTGCCTCCACTGGCGAAGAGCCATACAGTATTGCGATGGTGCTGGCGGATTGTTGGGGCACCAGCAACTGGACTATTTTGGCTACCGATATTTCGCGCAAGGTGCTGGAACACGCGCGTCAGGGTGTGTATCGTGCCGAGCGCATCAACCATATGCCGGCAGATTATTTAAAGCGTTTTTGTCGCCGTGGCATTGGCGAATATGACGGTATGTTGGCCGTTGTTCCCTCGCTGCGCGCGCCGCTGAATTTTGAATTGCACAATTTGCTGCACCCGCGCCCCGAGCAGGAAAAGTTCGATGTGATTTTTTTGCGCAATGTGCTGATTTATTTTGATAACCCGACCAAACAACAAGTACTGAATAATGTGTTGCAAGCACTGCGCCCCGGTGGATGGTTAATTCTGGGGCACTGCGAAAGCTTGCAGGGTTTACAGGTGCCAGTGGATACACTGCGCCCCTCTATTTATCGCAAACCTATTACTGTTAATAAAAACCACGTCGAGCGTGCGGAAACTAATTCCCAGCGCGCCGCGTTTAGCCTGCAGCGCGCAGAGCTTGCTCCGCACCGCGCTGCGTTTGGCCGCATCGCCAGCTAACTGGCGGTTTAATCACGAGAAGCCTTTTATGATTTCTTTGCACTCATCCATCAACCTCAACCCGGTAGCCGATCTGCACGCAGATTTACACCAGCGTGGGGTAATGGTGGTGGACGACAGCAGCATGCACCGCTACAGCGCGCATTTGTGCTTGAGTGCGTTTGGCATTAGCCAAGTGATTGAAGCGGCGAACGGCAAGGCGGCGCTGGAACATTTAGCCAGCATCGCCCAACCGCCTGCGGTGATGATGCTGGATCTGGAAATGCCGGTCATGGATGGCATAGAAGTGCTGCAACAAATTGCTACCTTTGCCCATAAACCGGCGGTGATTCTCGCCAGCAGTTCCGATGAAGTGCTGATTAGCGCCGTTGCCACTATGGCCGAAGCGCTGGGCATTACCCTGCTCGGTGCCTTCCGTAAACCGATTAACCCCGCCGATTTAGCCGATGCCCTGAGTAGCTACAGCGCTGCCACTGCGGCGCCCGGCACGGATACCAAAAACGCCTTGGCGCCCGATCTGGCCCAGCTGAAACAAGCGCTGGAGCGCGCCAATATTCAAGTGTTTTACCAGCCCAAGCTGGATTTAAACACCATGCAGGTCGCCGGTGTGGAGGCGCTTGCGCGCTGGAAAAATGCCCAAGGCGATTGGATTCCACCCAGTTTGTTTATTCCGCTGGCGGAGGAGCATGGGCTGATTGGCGATTTAACCCTGTCGCTGCTAGAGCAGATACTGCAGGACATGAATAACTGGTGGGAGCACGGGCAATATATTCCGGTGGCCATTAACCTCTCGGCCAAATCCCTCGCGGAATTCAACCTCGCCAATGAAATTATCCAGCGGGTAATTCGCCAGGGCATCCCCGCGCATTTTATTACGTTTGAAATTACCGAGAGCGCGCTGGTGGTGGATTTACCCTCCGCGCTCGCCACTATCAGCCGCTTGCGCTTGAAAGGTTTTGGTATTTCTATCGACGATTACGGCACGGGGTTTTCCTCCATGCAGCAGTTGTCACGCTTTCCTTTTTCCGAGTTAAAGATTGATCGCTCCTTTGTACACGGTGCACCCGAGCGCCAGTACCTGCGCAATATTTTGAAATCCGCTATCGATACCGGCACCCGTTTGGGGATTAAAACCGTGGCCGAAGGTGTAGAGACCGAAGCCGAGCTACACTTGCTGCAAAGCCTGGGTTGTAATCAGGCGCAAGGGTTCCTGCTGGCGCGACCATTACCCGGACGCGAGTTGCTGGGCTGGATTGAACGTGCTGCGCAAAGTCAAACACCATATGCCAAACCTCTATCGCTGGATAACTGAATACTCTGCTCGTGTAGCGCAACGCTTTCCTTTTTTATCGCTGGTCAATCCCACCCTCTTATCAGCAGTGCTAGCCATAGCCCTGCTGATTTTTTCTACCCTCTTTGCCCTGCGTCATGTACACACTACCCAGGAGCGCATAGTGCGCGAGCACTTGCAGGGTTCGCTTAACTCCTTCTCGGAATTGATTAACGTTTGGCAGCAGCAGAATTTGGCGGCGATTCATATGCTCGCCAATTCGGTACAGGGGCGCACACTGATCAAACAGGTGCTGATGGAGCAGGGGAACAACCCCGCCACCCACGACGCCCTGCGTGATTGGCTTTACCCGGTGCTGATGGTGATGGGTTTTGATGGCTATTCGGTGATCAATCGCGAGCGGGTATTGGTCGCAGCGAGTAGTGCCAGTTATCGCCGGCAGCCGGTGCGCCTGGCCGAAACCCACGAGGTATTGGATAAAGCCCTGGCCAATCGCCCGGCCATTTCCCGCCCGGTCGCTGCCATGCTCCCTATCGATGGCCCGCGCGGCCCGCAACCCGCCGGTACACTTATGCAAAACATGTGTATCGCACTGGATGAAAACCTCACTACCCCCGGTTATTTCTGTTTGCGCTTTAACACCCAATCCAGTTTCTTTCCCATTTTTTTCAATGGCCGCAGTGGCGCCTCGGGCGAAATTTACGCGATTGATCGCAAGGGCATATTTGTCACCCCGCCGCGGTTTTCGGCCACCAAAGCGGGCGAACAGGTCATGGCCGATCACTTCTCGCTGCAGGGCAGCCAAAGCCCAATGACACGGATGGTGGATTTTTTAATTAATCGCCAGGGTGCCTATGTCAGCCTGGGTTATCAGGATTATCGCGGTGTGGCGGTAGCGGGGGCGGGGCGTTGGCTGGAGGAGATGGAGCTGGGCATTATTGTCGAGCAGGACATGCACGAAGCTATGTCGCCCTATTTGGCCTCGCGCAATATTATTGTCGCGCTCAGCATTGGCGCCAACCTGCTGATAGTGTTGCTCACCGGCGCGGCGATAATTAACCGGCGCCGGCTATCGATTCGTGAGGGGCGCTTTCGCTCGCTGCTGGACAACCTGCCACCACCCATTCACATGACCTCGCTCAATCACCACATCATTGTGGTCAACCCTTCCTTTTGTGAGTTGGTTGGGCTGGGCAAAACCGAACTGCTCGGGCGCAATATCGACCAACTGCCCATTCCCTCCTGGCTGCGGCCACTGGTGGATGCAGAGCGGGAATTGGACAGCGATTCCTACCACAAGGATTTTATCAGCGAGGTGCTGGATGCCGAGGGCAAGCCGCGCTACTACCGCATAGTGCGTTTTCCGGTTGTCTACCATCGCGGTCAATCGCCCCAGGCCATCGCGACCATCTGGGTGGATTCTACCGAGCGGGTGGTGGCCAACCAGCAGCTGGCGCTGGTCAACCAAAATCTGGAACAACTGGTGAGCGAGCGCACCCGCGAGTTGATGATCGCCAAGGACGAAGCGCTGGCCGCGTCGCACTCCAAGGCCGAGTTCCTCGCCAATATGAGCCATGAAATCCGCACGCCGCTCAACGCCATTATCGGCCTCGCCCATGTGGCCTTGGCCAGCGGGCCGGAACTGCGGCTGCGGATTTATCTGGAAAAAATGCGCGGCTCGGGTGAACACTTGCTGCAAATTATTAACGATATTTTGAATTTCTCGCGTATGGAGGCGGGCAAACTCAGCCTGGACAACAACCCCTTTGCGGTTGAGCAATTGGTGGATAAAACCCTGGATCTGGTCTTTGAAAAAGCCGCCGCCAAAGGCCTTACCCTACGCGCGGACATAGACCCGACCATCCCTAAAGCCCTGCTGGGTGATGAGCTGCGCCTGGGGCAGATACTGATTAACTTTTGCGCCAACGCGGTGAAATTTACCGATCAGGGCGGGGTGATCCTGCGTGTCACCAAGGTGCGCGATTGGCCTGAGCAGGTGGAATTATTATTTGATGTGGAGGACACCGGCATAGGTATCGCGGTCGAGCAGTTGCCCAGGTTATTCCAACCGTTTGAGCAGGTGGACAGCTCCAGTGCGCGCCGTTTTGAAGGCACGGGGTTGGGGCTATCCATTTGCAAAAATCTCGCGGAACTTATGGGCGCGCATATCGATGTAAAAAGTATTCCGGGGCAGGGCAGCTGTTTCCGCTTGCGGGTCACGCTCGATAAACCCGCTCACAACGCCGGAACTGAACCGCTCGCGGGGCGATCAACAGAACAAACGGCAGAGCAATCGCTACCGGCGCTTTGCCCGGTGCTGGTAGTGGAGGACAACCTGCTCAATCAGGAAATCATTGAGTCGCTACTCACCGGCATGGGGGTGCAAGTAACCTGTGTCGGCTCGGGGCCAGAGGCAATTGCCGCGGTGGAGCAGCAGCATTTTGCGCTGATTTTGATGGATATCCAGCTGCCGGGCATGGACGGCGTAGAAGCTGCCGCGCGCATCCGGGCGCTGGCTGCGGGCACGTTTATCCCGATTGTGGCCGTTACCGCCAATGCGCTGCCGGGCGACCGCGAAGCCTATCTGGCGGCGGGCATGGATGACTATTTATCCAAGCCGATTGAACCTGCGCAGCTGCAAGCGGTGCTGCGCCGCTGGGGTCAGGCGCAGCATCAAGTTGTGCCCTTGGTTGCCGCCGCCGATCCCTTCGACATATTACAGCGCGGCGGTATAGACACCCAGCGCGCCCTGCACAACCTGATGCACAACCACGCCCTCTACCGTCGCCTGCTGGAGCGGTTTGCCGCCGAGCGCGCCAGTTTGGCTAGCGGCTTAGTGGCGTTAATCGCCCAGGACCCAGCGGACGCCCTTAACCAGGTGCATTCGCTCAAATCCCTCGCGGGCAGTTTGGGGATGAATACATTGGAGCAATTGGCGCAACAGCTTGAACAACTGCTGCGCGATAACGCTAGTGATCAAACTTCACTTCAAAATCAGTCCCGGCTTCAATCCGCTACCCAGGCAGTCAGTCAGGAATTGCAGGCGATGGTGGAGTTGGTGGAATTGGGGCTACCGGCGGCAACCTGAGTGGCTCCCACTTCTGCACGCGGGCTGTTATGGTGGCGCCTCACATTATTGAGGGCGAGGGTTGATTGATGTTGTCGTTACTGCGCGTTAGAGGCAGCGACCAAAGTGGCAAGGTCGCGATGGTCGAATTGTTTTTTGATTTGGTTTTTGTATTTGCGATCACCCAGCTCTCCCATTCCCTGCTGGCCAATTTAACGCTCGATGGTGTGTTAAAACATTTGTTGTTATTGCTCGCCGTATGGTGGGTATGGATTTACACCTCCTGGGTTACTAATTGGCTCGATCCGGATCGCCTGCCGGTGCGCTTGTGTTTATTTGCGCTGATGTTGGCTGGCCTGCTGATGTCAGTGTCTATTCCGGCTGCATTTACCGAGCGCGGTTTGTTATTCGCCTGTGCTTACGTATTTATGCAAGTCGGGCGCACTGCGTTTTTTCTTTACGCCATTCGCCACAGCAAACCGAATTTTGTGCGCAGTTTTCAGCGCATTTTTATCTGGTTGTGTTTCTCTGCCATTTTTTGGATTGCCGGTGGGCTACACGAAGGCCAGCAGCGTTTGCTTTTGTGGTGCATCGCCTTTTTTATCGAATTTATTTCGCCCGCCGCGCTTTTTTGGGTGCCGGGTTTAGGGCGTTCCAGCACCAGCGATTGGGATGTGGAAGGCAATCACATGGCAGAGCGCTGCGCGCTGTTTGTGATTATTGCGCTGGGTGAATCGCTCCTGGTGACGGGCGCCACCTTTGCGGAGCAACAATGGAGCGCAGAGGTAATCAGCGCCTTTTTAATCGCGGTGATTGGTTCACTCGCCCTGTGGTGGATTTATTTTGATTCCGGTTTGCAGCGCGCCCATCATCGCATCCTGCATTCCGCAGACCCCGGCAGCCAGGCGCGCCTTGCTTACACCTACATGCATGCCCCGATTATTGCCGGGATTATTGTCTGCGCTGTTGCCGATGAACTGGTGCTTGCGCATCCCGATCATGCAACCCCTGCGGGTATTGCGGCCATTATTGGTGGCCCTGCGCTTTATTTAGCGGGCTGCATGTTGTTTAAGTGGGTGACCAATGACCGTCGCACGCCGCCTTTGTCACACATGGTTGGTTTGCTGTTGTTGTGCAGTGCCATTCCACTTGCCACCCATCACCATTTCTCTGCATTGGCATTAAGTGCGGTGACTACTGGCATTCTGATTGTGGTTGCTGTGTGGGAAACACTGGTGGTTAAACGCGATGCGTAAAAAACTGTTAATAAGAAACGATAGATAAAAAACGATAGATAAAAAAAACGGGCAGTTTCTTAAGCCGGTTTTATCGGCTAAAGAGACTGCCCGTGTTATCACCCATTTACTCTGCGCAGAATTAGCTCTGCGCTGGCTCTTCACCCGGCAACATCACCATCCAACCCACGCCAAATTGATCGGTCACTTGGCCGTACAGCGGCGACCAAAAGGTTTGCATCAGCGGCATATCCACTGTGCCGCCATTGCTGGCCAGCGCTGCAAAAATACGGCGCGCTTCGTCTTCGCTCGGTACCGTTAAGGTGAGGCGAAAGCCGCTGAACTTTTCCACATCATTACAACCATCGGACGCCATGACTACGGCATTGCCAAGGCTGAATTCCGCGTGCATCACTTTATTTTCAAAGCCTGCTTGCAACATGCCTTCGGGCATGGGGTCGGGGCTTTCGTTAAAGCGAATCAGGAATTTAATCGCGGCATTTAAATGTTGTTGATAAAACGCCAGCGCTTCATCGCAGCGGCCGGAGAAAAATAAATAGTTATTCACTTCCACTTTTTGCATCGCCAGTGCCTGGCGCAGTGCCGCGTCTTGCGCGCGGGATTTGCCCTCGGGGTCAGCGTCGGCAAAATCTTCTATGTCATAAAAGGTGCGAATTTCAATATCGGATGCTTCCTCTTCCATGGGATTGGGGCACTTTTTCACCCATTCGATGGCCTCTTCCATGGAGCTCACATTCCAAATCCAATAGCCCGCAATTAATTCGTTGGTTTCGGTAAAGGGGCCGGTGGTGACCACACGCTGGCTGCCATCAAAACGTACGCGCACGCCTTGGCTGGTGGGTTTAAGCCCATCGCCGGACTCCATAATGCCAGCCTTCACCAGCTCTTCGTTAAAATTCATCATCGCCGTCATCAGCGCTTCGCTCGGCATTTTTCCCGCTTCAGAACCTGCAGAGGCTTTTACCATTACCATGACTTTCATTGTTGTTCTCCTTTAGTGAACAGTTATTTGGGAAGTTTTAGGGTGTTACTGATAAATAGTCGAACAGGGTTACGGGAATTCGACAGGCCGATAAATATTTTTTGCGAATGGGTTATTATTTTGCGCAATCCCTGCAGCAGGGGCGAACCTGCTCAAACCACACTATCCCAAGGAGTCATCATGTTAATTGAAGCCGCGCAACTGCAGGAAATCCTCAAACAGGATAATAGTCTATTGCTCTGCTGCCTATTGCGGCCGGTGGGTGTGGCAGCGGAATCCCTGAATGAGTCAGATTTTATTCCCGCGTCGCGGCTGTTTGATATTGATGATTTTTCAAAACCCGACGCGCCATTTCCCCACACCTTGTTATCCGCCCGCGATTTTGAATCCAAAGCGCGAGCACTGGGCATCAATAATGATTCCACCATAGTGGTGTGCGACAACATCGGCATTTATTCGGCGCCGCGGGTGTGGTTCAACCTGACGATGATGGGCTGCAATAATGTGTTGCTGCTAAACGGCGGTATTCCCGCATGGAAGGCGAGTGGTTATCCCATTGCTCATGAAACCCTTACTGCAAACCCTGAAGGGGATTTTAGTGCGCACGAGCAAAGCAACCGCGTGGCAACAAAAGAAGATGTATTAGCGGCGATTGGCAAGGCGAACATTCGTATTATCGATGTCAGAGGCGCCGCGCGGTTTAATGGCCAAGTGCCCGAGCCGCGCGCGGGTGTACGCAGTGGCCATATTCCCGGTTCGGCCAATATTCCCTACGCCAATTTTATTCGCGACGGCCGCTTCAAACCGCGTGCGGAATTGGAAAAATTATTTCAGGAGGCTGGCTGCAGTGGTGATCAGCAATTAATTTTTTCCTGCGGCTCGGGTGTGACAGCCTGCATTGGTTACGTTGCGGCGCTGTTGTGCGGTTATCACAATATTCGCGTGTACGACGGTTCCTGGGCCGAGTGGGGTGCAATTGAATCGTTGCCGATTGAAGTTTCCTCCCGCGGAACTTAAGGGTTTCAAGCGCAGGATTTAATTCACCAAAAACTGAAAAATCTCCTGCGCGTGAACAATTAAATACAGCAGGCAACCGATGCATCCACCCACGATGGTGCCGTTGATGCGGATGTACTGCAGATCTTTGCCGATATTCAGTTCAATCTGGTGCGACATCTCCTTACTGTCCCAACTTTTCACCGTATCGCGTATATGTACCGTTAAAAATTGCGCAAAATCGGGCGCCATTTTTTTTGCGGCATCTTCCATATGTAAATTGAGCGACTGGCGCAGGCTTGCATCCTCGGCCAGTGTTTTGCCTAGCCATTGTCCTGTCTCGGAAATTTTAGCGTGCAGAACCGAGTTTTCATCGGCGCAGTCGCGTTTGAGCCAATCTTTCAGGTCGCGCCACAGTGCGCCCATATACGTATTGAAAGTTTCATCGTTTTTCAAATAGTGTTTTATTTCTTCCGCCTTCGCAAAAAACTCCGGGTCTGTTTTCAGTTTTTGAATAAATTCTTGTGTATATCTATTAAAATTTAAGCGGAGTGGATGCTCTTGATTGTCGTTCACCTCATTCAGTAGCCGGCTCGCTGCTTTAATTGCGATTTCCGCCCCGGCTTTGCCAACCCAGGCGGAGGGCACGATTTTTTCCGCGATGGGATGCTCTTCTTTCAGCCATTCAATAATTCCCTCGGCGATAAATGCCTGGGTATCTTCTTCGCGCAAAATCAGCGCGAATTGGTTAATGCCTTCGTTGAGCAGCGTTTGGTGGCGATTATTTTTGGTCATTACTTCCAGTAACATGCCAGCTGAGGTAGATAAATCCATTTTATCCAGCATCGCATGTATCGCTTTGGTCATGAATTTTTGCACGGCGGCATCTTCAATAAAATCGATCATACCCGCCGTTAACTTGACTAAATAGGTGCCGAGTTTTTTGGTGTTGTCTGCAGCGCATAACCAATCAGCGGCTTTTTGTGCGGGGTCGTGTTTTTGGATAAGTGCGACTATGGAGTCCGGGTCCAGAAATTTTTCACGGACAAACAGTGCGAGATTCTCCGCAATTTTATTTTTGTTCTTCGGGATAATTTCGGTATGTGCGGAAATAATGGGGATAGGCACCCGTTTAAATAATGCGACCACTGCAAACCAGTCAGCCA
The DNA here is from genome assembly GCF_008806955.1 of Cellvibrio sp. KY-YJ-3. NCBI lineage: Bacteria > Pseudomonadati > Pseudomonadota > Gammaproteobacteria > Cellvibrionales > Cellvibrionaceae > Cellvibrio > Cellvibrio sp. KY-YJ-3. Next base: position 2,040,659 of record NZ_CP031727.1, read on the forward strand.
GTGCGCCCACCATGGCCGCTTCCGATATCGCCCGCATTAACCCAACCCACCAACGATCAACAGGTAAAAATAATGTGGTGATAAAAGTGAACGCCGCAAACCCCAAAAAATATACCGCGAGGCGTTTGGATTTTTTGAGTTCAATTTCTTTAGTCATGGATTAATTTCCTTTCGGTGCGGCGGCGCATATGGTCACTGGTTTTATCAACTGAGTAACCGCACAGTAGCATCTCCCGCCGTTTCATTGATTACTTGTTGCGAAAATAACTCGGTATCAGCGGCCGCGAGGCTAATTTCCAGCGTTACTTGGGTGGCGTAATCCACCTGTAAAATGTGCCCCTGATACTGGTTCACAATATGCCGAACTTTAGTTTCTTTCGCGAAATCCACCGTGACCTGCAGCTGTATGCTCGGTGTAACCGCAATTAATTGCGCGCGCCCAACCGCCGTAGAAACCGCAGCAGAATAGGCGCGCACTAATCCACCCGCACCTAATTTCACTCCGCCAAAATAACGCACCACTACCGCCAGCGAATTTCCCACTTCACGTTCAGTGAGCACATGCAGCATCGGTTTGCCCGCGGTACCGGAAGGTTCACCATCATCACTAAACGCCTGGGTTTGCGGCTGCCGCGTATTGCCAATCACATAAGCCCAGCACACGTGGTTTGCATCCGGGTATTTTTTCCGATATTGCTCCACCTGCAACATCGCTTCTTCACGGGAAGTAACGGGGTGTAGAAACGTCAGAAAATCACTGTTCTTTTCTTCAGTGGTGGATTCAACAGCCTCAGCGAGGATGGTGTAGGTGGACATCAAGGCTCCAAAAAATCAACAACGGGTTGTGCTAAGTAGAATACAGCCACCACTCCGGTAGCAAATTTTTTATCTGGGGTTGTTCAAAGCGCTGATCCAATAACCACACATAACCTTCATCGGATGTGGTGCGAATTACTCGCCCGGCGGCTTGAATGACTTTCTGAATGCCCGGGTAGGTGTAGGTAAAATCGTAGCCTTGACCGAACTTGTCGTTCATCACCTGGCGCAGGTATTCATTGATGGGATTCACTTGCGGCAGGCCCAGCGTCGCGATAAACGCGCCTTTAAGTGCATTGCCTGCCAGATCAACGCCTTCGCTGAATGCCCCCCCTAAAACGGCTAGCCCCAGTAAATTATCCTGCTGATTAAATTGGGCGATAAACGTTTCCCGATCTTGCTCGCTCATGCGACGCGATTGCACTACCAGCTGAATATTTGTTGTTGTCAGGTGTTTGCGCAGTTGCGTTTCGGCTTGTTGCAGGAACTCATAGCTGGAGAAGAATACCAGCGCATTGCCGGGAACATTTTGCAGCTGCTGAATAACAATATCGCAGAGTGGATTAATAGCCGCCACGCGGTCTTTGTAGCGCGTCGACAGCTTGGTAGCAATATTGACAGCGAGCTGTTGGCTATTGAAAGGAGAGGGCACTTTAATGTGTACGCTGTCCTCGGGTAAACCTAATAGCGCTTGATAATAACGTGCCGGGTGCAAGGTTGCGGAGAAAAAACAGGCGCAATGCGCGGTGTTAAGTCGCGCCGCTAATTGTTTTGCGGGAATGAGGTTTCTCAGTGTAAGAATTTCATCTTTGCTGCCTACCGCTTGCAGGTCGATACAGAAATCTTCATCGAAGATATCAATAGTGCGCAGATAATTCAGCGCTGCAAAGAATAATTCTTGTGTTATGCCTTCTTGTATCGGGTGATCAGGATTCTGCTGCAAAAATTCAATATAGCGAGTGGTAAACTCCTCCAATGCCAGCCCAAGCTTTTCGGGTAGTAGATCCAAGCGTATATAGGTATTGGTTGTTGCAGGAAGGCTTTTTATTAGCACCAACCACGCCTTGTTTATTTTTTCCAAGGCCTTTTTGATCGGTGCGGGCGCGGATTTTTTTGCATTGCGTAAATCCGCCCGATTTAATTCGGCGGTATACATGCCGCGCCCGCGCTCTATGAGGTTATGGCTTTCATCCACCAGCAGGCAGGGCTTCCAATCAAATTCAAGGGTGAGTCCGAGCAGCAGCGGCGTGCCATCAAAATAATAATTCACATCGGCGACAACAACATCTACCCAGCGTGCCATTTCCATGCCCAGGTAAAAAGGGCAAATAGTGAATTCTTGCGCAAGCTGATTGAGCGCGTGTTTATCCAATATGGGAATCGCAAACGCAGCCTGTCGCGCGCTGGATAATTTGGTGTAAAAATCCAGCGCATATTGGCATGAATCGCCGCGACATTTTTTATCGGGTTCCAGGCAGGCCTTTTCCTGTGCAGTCAGTTCCAAACTGCGCAGCGGAGCGGGGTTTGTTTTATCGCTGGCGATTAATTCGATATTTTCTAACGCTAATTGTTTGCCGGTCGTTTTTGCAGTGAGATAAAAAATTTTATCAACCGGTGTACGTGGCATGGCTTTTAAGGTGGGAAAAAGTGCGGCGAGTGTTTTACCCGTACCGGTGGGCGCTTCCGCCATCACTACACGGCCGGTAGCGGCCGCTTTATACACAGCTTCTGCCATTACCCGTTGCGCGGCATGCATAGTGCCATAGGGAAATTGAAGTTGTTCCAACCATTGGTGAAGTTGTTGTTGGCGCGCGCTGAGTTGTTGGTGCCACGCACAATACTGCTGCGCGAGTTGCTCAAAATAATCTTTGAGTTCTTCTGCGCTCCAGGTTTGCTCCAGCGGATATTCCAGCTCATCGGCAAGTTCAAAATAAATCAGCGAGAGGTTGATCTCGTCGCACTCATGCTGGGCGCAGTAGAGCCAGCCATAACATTTTGCCTGCGCCCAATGTAACTCACGGTGATTCTCGGGAATTCGTTCTACATCACCATAAAAAGTTTTTATTTCTTCAATGCAATGCCGCGTCGGATCATAACCATCGGCGCGACCGCGAAAGGTAATGTCGCCATAGGTGATGCTTAAACCGACTTCTGTTTGATAGTCATTCGCGCGTCTGGCAGTGACTTTCTGGTGCCCCTCGATTCCCTCTTGCCCGCTTGGTGCAGGTGTAAAGCGGCGATCAAGGCTGCCGCGTTTTGCGGCAAACTCGACCAGGGTGCGAATAGCAACGGCCTTGGGTTTATTTCCAGCGGACATAACAGACTTCAGCGGGGATTTGGTGTTGAGCAAAGTATTCCAACCAGCGCTGCTGATTGTCCTGAATGCGATCGCCGGGGCCTTTCACTTCAATCATACGATAGGTCTGTTGTTCGGGAAAAAATTGGATAAGGTCCGGTAAACCGCTGCGATTATTTTTGATATCAAACAGCAGCCGTTCGAAGATAAGTTTTAAATGCGTTGCAGGAATTGTGTGCAGCGCCATATCAAGTAAATCGCGGGTGATAAATGGCCATTGCACAAAATGATTGGCGATGCCTTGTTTGTCTTGCCAGGTTTGGCGAAGCGCATGGCGATAGTGATCGCTTTCCAGAGATTCCCACAGTGCCTGAATACCGGGGCGACTAGACACAAAATTTTCTTGATACAAATCCAGCGGTGCCGCTTGAAAAGGGTTGGCAAACGCACCTTCAATACCGCGAAACATTTCCGGCCACAGCCACAAGCCAAACAGCGCACCGAGCAACGCATTTTCGGCGTAGACGCAAGGTGAATTTGCGGAGTCCAGCGATAAGCGCACCACTTCCTCAACTCGCAGGGCAGTGCCCTGTTCATTTTCCATTCTCGGCAATTCACAGTGTTGGGTGCAAATCGCCACCGGTAATTGTTTGTTTATTGCAGCCCCCAACTTCTTGGCAATCCGTGGCGCCATACGCTGTGCAACCTGCAGCTCCTGCTCGTCCAAGGGTTGTTCTAATAGTTGACCAAGCAGCGTCCAAGCCTCCGCATACCGGTGTTGTTTTTCCAGCAATCGAATGCGCCGCTCCCGTGCGGGTGGCAAGTGGCTCTGTTCATAAAGTTGTAACGCAAGACCATGTTCATTGGTTCGCTCCAATGCATAGGCAAGTTTGTTGCACAATTTTGCGCGGCGACGCTGCAATCTTTCATTGGAAGTCTGAGGTGGTAATTGTGTCGCCAGTTCCCTAAGTATATCGGGTGAGCAATCGCACTCTAGTTGTTCACGCAGGGTAACGAGGTGTTGATATTGCTCCAACTCTTCGCGGCTCTTAAATACGCGGTGCTGGTGATCAATGGTGTAATTCTCGTAGCGAAATAATCCCAGATCCTGCAGCACGAACTCGGTGAGATCCTGATAGGAATTGCCGAAGAATAACAACAGCAAGTTGCGAATAATGGTTTGGTTATCCAAATACCACGCTGCGCCAAATTGGTTCTGAGTCCACTCCTGCCAGCTGCGCGATGTAGTAAATGTGGTAGCGAGGCTAGTTACCAATACCTCCTTACGCGCTTGCTTCAAACCCGGCAAGTGCTCACTGAACAGCATCAACAATTCCGGTTTGGTAAGCGCCGCTACCAAGGTTTGCAGGTCAAGGTGAGTATCGCCATGTAACAGCCCCGCATTAATCAGTTGCTGTGCAGCAATATCAATTGAGGCGATTTCGCTATAACGCAGTTTATCCCGCCGAAACAGCGGGCCTTTACGGCTGGACAAACGCACCAGCAAGCACTGCGCATCAGGTTCGAGCTGCTTAAATGCTGCAATAAAATATCGCTCATCGTCATTTAGCAAATCCGCATAACGCTCCTCTACCCAATCCAGCAAAAAGCGGAAATTCTTCAGGTAGTAATCAGGGGCTAGCTCAGGGGTTGCAATCACCAACGTATTCATCACCTATCGCATTCAAAAAGTCTAACTATACAACCTTCTTGAAGCTGCTTGTAAATCGCCGCGACTCATCTCGTATTTAAGCAGATTAAGCAATTCGCTGACTTGAGGGGTGACTTGGGGGGTAGGTAAATGGCTAGATGATTCAATCGTGTTCAGAATCATCTGTGGCATAAACTCAATAAACGGCGCAGAGTCAACTCTTGCGAATCATCGGCTCCAGATTCTTTACAGTTAAACCTTTGCGTTCCATTTCGAATTTAATTGCTTCGACTGGATCATGTAGATCCATGGGAAAGTATTTTGCTTCGTAGGCTTCTATCAGCGTAACCAGCACTCCCAGCTTTTCGCCTTCGGGCGAATCAAGCTCTGCCATCATTAGGCTCTCAATTTCTTTTAACGCCGCGCGATAATCGGCATCAGTTTTTATCGGTTTGATGTTCATCGTTTTGGTGAGATTGATTACAGCAATCCGCTGGATGGTGTGAAAATGATTAAGCTGGACGAAAGGGAGCTGTCTTGGCTAACTGTAGAGTAAATAAAAATGCTGCTTGAAACAATGGATAAATTTTCCTTGAATCCGCATGTTAAATTGATAACCAAAATCAGTCTTGCTACAGGGGCACGATGGGGTGAGGTAGAGGGGTGACTCTTGATAAACTACAAGATGGAAAATTGACCTTCACAAAAACCAAGAGTAGAAAAAATCGCTCTATCCCTGTGTCGCCTGAGCTATTTGCCGAAGTAAGCCAGCACCTTAAAAAGTATGGCTGTTTTTCTAATTCTATTAATGCTTTTGGTAGGGCGCTTAGGGTTGCAAAAATTGAATTGCCCAAAGGACAGTCAGCGCATGTGCTTCGTCATTCCTTTGCTAGCCACTTCGTGATGAATGGCGGTGATATTCTATCGCTTCAGAAAATATTGGGGCATTCAACTATAAACATGACAATGAGATATGCTCATTTATCGTCGGATCATTTGGCTTCCGCATTGGTTAAAAATCCAATTTCTTTTATTTGATCAAGCTCCATAATGATCTAGCTTTATCTTTATATCTGCTTTCAATAACAGAAAGTGAATTGATTCTGCCCAGTGTTCTATCAATTAATTTTTCGGGAGGGCTTAGCTTTCCGCTAAATCCTTTGAGAAGTTCAATGTCCTGATATAAATTTTTGTGTTGTTCGTTTTTTGCGAGTGCTGTCCCATTTCTTATAACTACCCCTGTAATTACTTTTACGCTTCCCTTTGGATAAAGAATTGACTTTTTAGGGTGCATAATGTGTCCGTGTCGAGTAATTATTTTTTTAACTGTATTGACAAAAATTTTATTCACATTGCTTCCAGTAAAAGTAATGTCATCCACATAGAGCGTCATTGTGACATTATGTTGAATGGATAAGTTTTGTAGCTCCCTAAACATCTTCTCATTCGCCCAGAAAGACATAGGCATACTTATTCTGCTTCCTGTCGGGATGTGACCATTGCATGTGCAAAGTTTGGCAAGAAGGTCGGCAACGTCAGGTTCGCATTTCATGACGCCATAGAAAAAAGAAAACACTTTTTCAATTGGTGTTGAAGGGAAAAATGATTTTATATCTGTTGTGAAAGTGTTTTCGTTTGCTAAATGAATCTTTGCGTTCGTGACATGCGATCGTCTTTTTGTTCCTGAATGTATGAAATCAGGAGATTCTATTCTGCAAAGAAGGCTAGCAATTCTGGATTGGTAAATGTCCAGGTTTTTATTTGGTTTTTCAATTGTTCTGGGTTTAAGTGGATTTTTGTTATCTATAAAAATAGAGTAATCCCCGATTGCCTTTGTTAAGTCACTGATGGTAACAGAGGCTTGGGATAAGATTGAGAGAAGTTTTTTCTTTGATGTTATTTTGTATAACGACGAATCTTTTAGGGCGTATGATTTTCCTTTTCTAATTATTTTAAGCTTGCTGTGTTTTATTTTCATCTTTGTCGGATAGCCATTCCATTACGGTCAAAATTTTATCGGTAACAGCTAGTCTAAATTTTTTAGCTGTCTTTCCTTCTTTATCGATATTTTCAGAAAAGAATACCAATGATGAAACCGGTATTTCAAAAATTTTTGAATATCTTTCGAGTAGATCAAAAGATACTGGTTTTTTTCCTGATTCAATTTCAGATAGATAAGATTTTGATATATCCAACTGTTCAGCAAGTTCAGCTTGCTTGACTTTATGAAATTGTCTTATTACTTTCAGCGCTTTATTAATCATTTTTAACCTCAAAAAAAGCAAGGGGAACACCTAGAGTGTTCACTCCTCGTCGGAAAAAAATTGGATTACCCTCCATACCAACTTACCAAAGAGTATTGCCCACTTGATAAGTTTCCACTTTAGGTTCTTTCTCTTTTTCTTCTCGGAGCTATCTCCGGGTGCCTGTTGATCTTGATCAGAAGTACTATTCATACGCGTTACCTTTAATTACTACTCTGCGGAATTGCCTAGTAGCTTCGCCTAATTAAAGGTGGAGAGTGATCAACATAAACCCCTTGTTTTCCACCCGTAGGGATTCGCCCCTACGGGTGTGTACTCGCTGCCATGCTGGATAAGCGTATAAGGCCTAACGCTGCTTGGGCGGGTAATTGGTAGAGAGCAAGCTCTCCGCGAGTTCCAATACATCAAACTCAGGCGATGGCGAAATTTTCTCTCCTTTACTGACCATGAAACTAAGGTAGATTAGGGGGAGTTTTCTGTCAATGAAAAGTTCGCTATTTGCGAACAAATCTGATGCCGCATGTGGGCAGAATGTAGGCACAAAAAAACTTTTGAAAGAGCATTCAATAAAAAACCCCAACATAATCAATATGTTGGGGTTCGTTATGTGGTGGAGCCGGGGGGATTTGAACCCCCGTCCGCCAGCACTCCATCCTCGGCTCTACATGTTTAGGTCCGTTTATTAATTTAACGCTTATCAGCCCAACAGGCAGGACGAAAAGCGCGATCCTGTAGAGTTTTAGCAGCGCCGCACCAGGCTTACTTTGCTGCGATCCAGTTCTGTATGACGGGCTCTAACGCGGTACTGGCACCTTGTTACAGACCGTTAGCAGCGATTAAGCTGCTAAAGCGTAAGAATCGTCGTTTGCGACTATTCAAGTACAGCTTTGGATTAACGTGATTGGCTGTCATCACGACATGCACCTTGGGCTTTGTTACCAGCGTCGAATCCAAATCGACCCCAATCGCTTAACCTGAAGGGTTGTTCTTGCGAACGTCCCACGTCAAGCAGCGAGTGGCGGCATTCTACTCCTAATCCCCGCTTAACGGTAGGGATCAATTGTTTCAATACTGCCATCCGCCTTATGAGTAAGTGGGGCCATCTTGATGGATCTCAAGTGGGTAATGCCTTTTGATAAGACCGAGTCGTGATAAAAAAGGTACCACTGATCCTGATATTTGCAGACGGAGTGGTGAGTCGTCCAACCCACTACCGGGGTGAGGATCTGCCCGCGATAGGTGAAGGGGCCGTAGGGATTATCCCCCGTGGCGTAGCACAAAAAGTGGGTGTTGCCGGTGGAGAAGGAGAAGTAATACAGGCCGTTGTGCTTGTGTACCCAGGAGGCTTCAAAGAAGCGACGGTCGTGGTCGCCCGCGAGCAGCGGTTTGCCGTTTTCATCGAGGATTTGAATTTCCCGTGGGGTTTCGGCGAATTCTTTCATGTCGTCGCTGAGGCGCGCGATGATGGGGCCGAGGGCTGGTTCGTGGTCGGCGGGCTCACCGCGCTGTGCGTCGTATTGGTTGTTGCGATAATTCTGCAACTGGCCGCCCCAAATGCCACCGAAGTACATGTAGTAGCTACCATCGTCGTCTTCGAACACGGCCGGGTCGATGGAATAACTGCCGTTCATTGCTTCGGGTTCGGCGGTGAATGGGCCGGTAGGTGAATCGCTTACTGCGACGCCGATTTGGAAAATATCGTCCGCGCGTTTTGCCGGGAAATACAAATAATATTTGCCATTTTTATGCGCGGCGTCCGGCGCCCACATTTGGCGAGTTGCCCAAGGGACATCTTTTACATGCAGTGCAACGCCATTATCGACGGCGGGGCCTTCGGGTGAATCCAGAGAGATTACGTGGTAATCCTCCATGCCAAAATGATCGCCGTTGTCGTTAAACGGAATGCCCGCTTCAATATCGTGCGATGGATAAATATAAAGTTTGCCATTAAACACATGAGCCGATGGATCGGCGGTGTAGATGTGTTCAACCAGTGGTTGGGAAATGGCGCGCGCTTTGTAGTCCGCGACGACTTCGGGTGCTAAATATTCTTCAGCCATACAATTCTCTCTTTCTCTTCATATCAAGTTGAAAATAATTATCTTCCAGCGGCCTGACGTCGTGCGTTCAGGTCGGCTTCAATTTGCGATTCCAGGGTTTTATTAATTGCATAGAAGAACATGCAACCCACGGCAATAAAGAAGGGCAGCGATGCAAATACGCTCACAGCCGTTTTAATGCCTTCTATGGTTTCCGCGTTTTGTACATCCAGCGCGGCGTCGTAGCCATAGTAGGCGAGCAGTGTGGCGCCCAGTGAGCCGCCAATGGTCAAGCCCAGTTTTAAGCCGAGAATCATCGCGGAGAAAATAATAGCGGTAGCGCGGCGGTTATTTTTCCATTCGGAATAGTCCGCTACGTCGGCAATCATCGCCCACAGCAGTGGGATGGTGATGCCGTAGAAAAAGCCGTGCAGAATTTGCGAAATAAATACAATCCCGATGCTGTCGGCAGCATAAAAATTAAATGCAAATACAAACAGGGTAGATACAAACAGCGCAGCGGCAAACACATTGCGTTTGCCAAATTTGTCGGCGAGGTTTTTGGAGAAACCAATACCGATAATCATCATGATGATGCCGCAGCCGTTAAATAAACTGAAGGTGGAGGTGGGCGCATCTTTCGGCCATTGGAATTCCGACAGGCCCATGCCTGTTAATAAAGCATTTAATCCGGCGATAAAATTATTGAAGCCAATGTCATCCAAAAATTGTGCGAGGTGCGCTTCGCTTAAATAATTTTCAAAGTAGAAAATGTACATGCCGCCTTTGAGGGCGAGCGTGACAAACACCAGAATGGTCACCAGTAGCATGATGATCCAGGGGATATTTTTAAACAGGTCGGATAAGTCCTGCGCGATGCTATTGCGCGCTTCTACTACCGGTAGGATGCGCTCTTTGGTGGTGATAAAAGCGATCAAAAAGAAAATCGTACCGGTAATGGAGAACACCAGCATAGTGTTATGGAAGCCCACGGCTTTATCGCCGTCGCCCAGAATCAATACCAGCGGCAAGAGCAATACTTGAATAATAAATTGTGCCACCATCACTGCGACAAAGCGGTAAGCCGACAAACTGTTGCGCTCGGCCATATTGCCGGTGAGCACACCGCTCAGCGCCGAGTAGGGCAGGTTGTTCGCGGCGTAGATCACCAGCAGCAAAATGTAGGTGGCAAAGGCGTAGATGACCTTACCGTTTTCATCAAAGTCCGGCGTGCTAAAGGCCAGCAGTGCAAGGGCGCCAAAGGGCACGGAGGTCCAGAGCAGCCAGGGGCGGAATTTGCCCCAGCGGGTATTGGTACGGTCAGCAATGATGCCCATCACCGGGGTGAAGAAGGCACCAAATAAACCGCCTGCGGCCATGATCATCGCGGCTTTGCCAGCAGAAATACCATAAACATCGGTATAGAAGAAGGCGAGAAAGGTCACCAGGGTTTGGAAAATCAGGTTGGCAGCCAGGTCGCCGAGGCTGTAACCGACTTTTTCAACAACGGAAAGTTTGTGTGCAGCGGCCGTGGGAGCAGCCTGAGCAATTGCTTGAGTCATGGTGATCTCATCTTGTTATTGGTGGTTTGGTAAAACTTGTGTACTTGTCGCCATAGCATCCCTTAAATACCTCTTATAGTCAATGAGCGTATAAGGTGTTGAGTCTGGATTTGTAAAGATTTTCCAGCCGTTAACGGCGTTGGCAGAGTGGACGAAAATATATTTCAGGGCGGCCTTTGTCTCCGTAGCTTTTTTGCACAATCAATCGATATGATGCGCGAGCCTTGGCGCATGAATCATTTGCCTGGGCAATCTTTTACTCAGGTTAGATCCAATTGCTACCGAAGGGTAGTTAATCGCTTGAGAGGAGATAGGGAACTAATAATAACGGCAACAATAAATTCAGGTAGATACGATGACGACAATCAAGATGGTAATACTGTCAGTGGCAGTATTGGTGTTAACCGCGTGCGGTGGTGGAGGCGGTGGCGGGGGTGGAGGATCCGGTGGCGGTACAGCAAAAGGTGCCTTTACGCTCGATAAGTCCAGTCTTTCGTACAGTCAGCGGTCGGGCGAGTTTTTAAGTCAAACAATTCAAATAAATGTCACTGGTAGTGATGTGACCTATGTGGTTGCAGGTTTCGATGAAGGGCAGTCGGAAGTGCCTTGGTTGTCGATGTCATTGGCGGGAAGTGGCAGTCAATACACGCTTGATATCTCCGCCAGTTCGTGGGGTATGGCGGCCGGTAATTACTCAGCTAATTTTACTATCGCGACCGGCGACAAAAATGAAAAACCACTGCAGAAACGCGTGGTAAATGTAACGCTGTCGGTGACAGAAAATTTTGTGTTTTCGCAAGCAACTCTAACGCGCTACGCCGTCGCGGGCAAACCAGTGGGTGACCAGTTTGCCGATATTTGGTTTGCTGGAAAAAGCACAGCTGCGTGGACAGCGACCTCATCGGTTCCCTGGTTGGTGATCTCCAATCCTACGGGTACTGGAGGCGGCCAGTTGATGCTAGGGGTTGATACTCGCGACCTAACGCCCGGTAACTACACCGGTACTGTGCAACTTGCTGAAAACGGCAATGCAACCAATAGCGCAAGTTTGCAATACAACCTGACCGTGGTTGCACCGCTGGTATTTTCGGCGGCACCTGATGAGCTTATTTTTGTGGCTGGCCTTTCGGGTTCGGATTACCGGGCAGAGCTCCCGTTTAGCGGTGATCCGCAAACCAATTGGATGGCTTCTACCGATATTCCGGGCGTATCTATTTACAACGCGGAAGGCAGCGGTAGTGGCAATATTGAGTATCGCCTTAACCCTTTATGGTTGTCCGAGGGGACTTACACCGGGCGCGTTACCCTGGTCGATAAAAACGACTTTTCTAACATTGACCACCACACTATGAAAATCATTGTGGAGGCGCCTATCCAGTTTTCTGAATTGGCCATGACGCGTGCGCAAGACCTGCAGGCTAACCCCATTGTCTATGGCTCAGATAATTTGCAGCGCAGCTTGGAGTTACCTTTCACCGCTGGAGATCACGCCCAGTGGACATCCATTAGCAATGTGCATTGGCTGACGACCAGCAATGTGGTGGGAACCGGTTCGGGCAGCTTGCAATTGCAGATAAACGCCAGTGGTTTGCCCGTCGGGACCTATCCGGCCGAGCTGCGCTTGGAGGATTATTTGAATCCGCTAAACCAGGTCACCCTCAATCTGACCTTGGTAGTGGCAGCCCCAACTTTGACAGTTACCAGCGAGAACCTGTTGCTGGGTGGCAGCGACGGCTTGGGCATCGCCAAGGCTAACCTGGGCTTTGCGATTAATACCGGGGTCAATGGCTATGATTACTCGGTGAGTGCCCAAACCGAGGCGAATGGGGATTGGCTGACAATCAGTTCAGGTTCCGGCCCCGGCACTGTGAACAATAGCGGCATAGTGACCGGCGCTGGTGTAAACCTTAACCTGACGCCACTTGCCTCCCTGATTTCTGGTACCCATGCCGCCAACCTTGCACTGCGGGTTGAAGTTGGCGACCAGGTGTTAACCCGCACTGTAGCGGTCACCTTCAATAAAGAGGCCAACCGTTTGGTGGCGAGCAATCTCGGGGTTGCCTTTACCGCCGCACCATCCCGTTCCGTACTAACTCGTACACTCAAAATCAACAGCTCCATTGGGCGCGATGATGTTCCCTGGGTAGCGGTTTCTAATCAGCCTTGGTTGACCGTGACTGGCTCGGGGCTGACGAGTGAAGATCTGGTGCTCACTGCAGATGAAACGGCTCTTGCTGTTGGTACTCATATTGCCGAAGTGAGGGTAAGTTCGAGTGATAGTAACGTGGAAAATGAAGAGGTGATTCGCGTTGGTTTAACGGTATTGGACGCTGATCCCGCCGATGCCAATATTAATCTGGCATCTACTTTTAGCGTTTCCGATGCTATCGCCGGCATAGGCCGTTTTGGGTTGGTCGCGAACCCCGTTGAGCCTTGGGTATATGTAGGTTTGGGCAGTCAAATCAATATTTACAACCAGTTCAGTGGCGCGTTGGTACACAGTTATATGCCGGCAGTAGGCTCGATTGGCAGCATGGCGATTAGCCAGGATGGTACAAAGCTTTACGTGCACGATCCGGTGAACTTGAAAGTGGTGGAGTTATACGCGGACACTGGCGACACGGTAAACAGCTTTAGGGTGGTGCCGTCCGAATGGTCTTCGCTCCATACAGTGCTTATGCCCGGTTATTTCCGTCCCAATGGTCGCCCGCTCTTGTTTGTGGCCGGTACGCGCATTTTTGATCTGACCACAGGCGAGCAAGTGGCGGTAGAAGGGGGGGACGACTCCTATTTCTACAGCATATCTACCAACCAAAACCCCAATTGGGTCGCGGGTTACGATGGTTCCCTGATGGAATATTTTTATTCAGCTCTGGGAGGCGGCAACGGCACGTTAACAGCCACTGTTAAATCCTCGGTTTCCTACGCCCAAGGGCGTGCCGGACAGGCTTGTGTGGATGCGGCAGGTTCACGTGTGTACACCGCAAGTGGTGCGCCTTATGAGTTCTCGGGCGTCGGCATTGTGAGTCAAACCCTGGAGCAAGTCTTGCCAGCTACTGCCTACCCCAATTCTGTTGTTTGTGGTTGGAATGGAGTTTTGGTAGGCGGTGCAGGTGCCTACTATGATGCGCAGGATATTTTTGTGTACAACACAGTGACCGGGCAGAATCTGGGCAACTACAGCTCTTCGACTGAAAATGGCTATCGCTATTTGCTGGATCGTGGCTTGGTGCTCTCGGGCGATAACCAGCGTGTCAGTGCGCTCAGTTATAGCGATTCAACCCAGCTGCTATTGCGAATCTTTAGTGTGCCGGCAATACCCTGATAAACAAAAAAGGCCGCGTTAATCCGCGGCCTTTTTTTCAAACACTATTTTTAGCAATCCTCATGCATTTTTACACACTCAAATACCGCTGCACCAAATCATCATTCAAGTTGGCGATAGGGCCGGTGGCGACTACGCTGCCTTTTTCCATAATAAAAAAGTCATCGGCAACACGGCGGGCGAAGGGGAGTTTTTGCTCGACGAGTAATACAGTTAACCCAAGTTCGCGATTGAGCTTGCGAATCACTTCACCAATATCACGCACAACGTTGGGCTGAATGCCTTCGGTCGGTTCGTCCAGAATTAATAATTTGGGGTCGAGCACCAATGCCCTCCCTATTGCTAGCTGTTGCTGCTGACCACCCGATAAATCCCCGCCACGGCGATGTTTCATTTCTTTAAGCACCGGGAATAATTCATAAATCAACCCGGGAATAAAACGCGCTTTATCTTTGCGTGCGCCGAGCGAAATTTTTAAATTCTCTTCCACGGTTAGTAGCGGAAAAATTTCGCGCCCTTGCGGCACAAAACCTATACCGCCACGTGCGCGATTTTCAGTGGAGAGTTTATTGATGTCATAACCGTTGAGGCTGATGATGCCATCACGTACCGGCAGTAAACCGGTAATGCATTTAAGCAGGGTGGTTTTACCTACACCGTTGCGCCCGATCAAACAGCCACAGGTGCCTTGTTTCAGGTTGAGCGACAAATCCCACAAAATATGGCTTTGGCCGTAGTACTGGTTGATGTTTTTTATTTCCAACATGATTTGGTTGTCCTGATGCAATTCGCCGTTTTCTTTTCGCGCTGTGTTATTCGCCAAGGTAGACTTCAATTACTTTCGGATCATTTTGTACCTGATCCATAGTGCCTTCGGTGAGCACCGAGCCTTGGTGTAATACAGTGACTTTGCGTGCGATGGAGCGTACAAATTTCATGTCGTGCTCCACTACAATCACCGAGTGTTTACCCGCGAGCGATAATAATAATTCAGCGGTTTTTTCAGTCTCTTCGCCCGTCATACCGGCGACGGGTTCATCGACCAACAACACCCGCGGGCTTTGCATTAACAACATGCCAATTTCCAGCCACTGTTTTTGCCCGTGGGATAGTGCACCTGCGTTTTTGTAGCGGTGTTCGGCCAAACCTATTTGTAACAACACTTCATCAATACGGTATTTTTGTGCGGAGTTTAATTGTTGGCTCAGTGTCCACCACACACGTTTGTCGGCGGCGGTGGCCAGCTCCAAATTTTCGTACACACTCAGTGCTTCAAAAATGGTCGGCTTTTGAAATTTACGACCTATACCACCGCGGGCAATTTGGTGTTCGGACAACTCCAGCAAATTAATTTGCTGGCCAAAATACACACTGCCGGCATCGGGTTTGGTTTTGCCGGTGATCACATCCATCATGGTGGTTTTGCCCGCACCGTTGGGGCCGATAATGCAGCGCAATTCACCTTCATCGATGTAAAGGTTTAAATTGTTCAGTGCACGAAAACCATCGAAGCTCACAGTAATGCCTTCTACATACAAAATCGTACCGTGAGTGGTGTCCAGTGGAGCGCCAAAGTTGGGGTCGCTTTGGCCGAGGGTGCGACGGGCTTGTGAAAAAATATTCATTACACAGACTCCTTGGTCGCAGTGGTAGATTCGGCTTTTTTGTCGACATCTACTTTTACATTCTCATTGTCGGTTTTCACTGGTGCTTTTTTGAAACGGCTAAATAAACCTACTAAACCCTTGGGCAATATCAGCGTCACAATTACAAACAATGCGCCTAATGCAAATAACCAAGTCTCTGGTGAATAAGAAGTAAAGATAGTTTTGCCGTAGTTGACGGTGAATGCACCCACAATTGCACCAAACAAGGTGCCGCGCCCGCCGGTGGCAACCCACACCACTAATTCAATGGAATTGAGCGGTGAGAATTCACCGGGGTTGATAATGCCCACTTGTGGTACATAAAGTGCACCAGCAATACCCGCGAGCATCGCGGAAAATACAAATAACCACAGCTTGTAGGATTCAACCTTATAACCACAAAAGCGCGTGCGACTTTCGGCATCGCGAATAGAGACAATAATTTTCCCCATACGCGACGTCACAATATAGCGGCAGGCGATGTAGGCAAAAATCAACATAAAACCTGAAGCTAAAAACAGCGAAATACGGGTGCCGTTGGCAGCGATGGGAAATCCGAGAATATCTTTAAAATCGGTGAGACCATTGTTGCCACCAAAGCCCATTTCATTGCGGAAGAACGCCAGCATCAGTGCATAGGTCAGTGCCTGGGTGATAATGGAAAAATACACACCGGTCACACGCGAACGAAATGCCAGCCAACCAAATACAAATGCCAGCAGGCCCGGGATTGCAATTACCATTAACATCGCAAACCAAAACATATCAAAACCCTGCCAGTACCACGGCAATTCTTGCCAGTTTAAAAACACCATAAAATCGGGCAGCAAGGGGTCACCGTATTGACCGCGCGGGCCTATCTGCCGCATTAAATACATACCCATGGCATAACCGCCAAGCGCAAAAAATGCGCCGTGGCCGAGCGACAGAATGCCGCAGTAGCCCCAGATTAAATCCACCGCCAATGCGAGCAAGGCATAACATAAAAATTTACCGAGCAGCGTCACCATAAAGGTGGAGACATGCAGCGATGAAGTTTCCGGCACGAGAATATTGCAAATCGGTACCAGCACCATGGCCAGCAATACCAGGCCCAGCACAATCATGCCGCCGCGATCACTGAGTAATAAACGTTGGGTTAACATAAATTCTCTCTTTTAAATTTTTTCCGAAAAAACTCAACCCCTCCTAACCTCCCCCTTCAAAAGGGGAGGGGCTTGCTCTGCTCCCTTGAATAAAAAAGGGAACGGCTAAAAGGGGGTCACTCCTCCCCATTTTTAAGGGGGAGGTCGGGTGGGGGTTAAATCAATCCGCCGCTGCGCGACCTTTCTGCGGGAAAATTCCCTTCGGTCGTTTTTGTATAAACAAAATCAACAACACCAATACCAAAACCTTGGCGAGCACTGCACCAGCGTAGGGTTCTAAAAATTTATTGATAATGCCCAAGCCCATGGCGCCAACCAGCGTGCCCCACAAATTTCCTACGCCGCCAAATACCACCACCATAAATGAATCGATAATGTAGGCTTGGCCAAGGTTAGGGCCGACGTTGGTGAGTTGCGAGAGTGCCACACCGGCGATTCCTGCAATGCCGGAACCTAGTCCGAAAGTCATGGCGTCCACCCAGCTTGCGCGCACACCAACCGCACGTGCCATAGCGCGGTTTTGCGACACGGCGCGAACTTTTAAACCGAGTGAGGTTTTTTTGAGAATGGCGAGCAGCGCAAAAAATACAATCAAACCGAAGATAAAAATATATAACCGGTTGTAAGTAATAGAGAGCACCGGATTAATCACCAGCGAACCGCTCATCCATTCCGGTAATTCCACGGCGCGATTCAAGGGTGAAAAAATACTGCGTGCAGCTTGCTGCAAAATTAAACTTATACCAAAAGTGGCAAGCAGAGTTTCCAACGGGCGACCGTATAAAAAGCGTATGACACCGCGCTCAATGGCGATGCCCACCAAACCGGCAACAATAAACGCGGCAGGAATTGCGATCATTAAGCTGTAGGCAATTTGATTAGGAAATAGTTGTTGCACAACCCAAGTCACATAAGCGCCGATCATCATCAACTCGCCGTGCGCCATATTAATAACACCCATAACACCAAAGGTAATGGCGAGGCCAATTGCGGAGAGCAGCAATACCGAACCTAAACTCAAACCGAAAAATACGTTTTCAGCAAAACGAAAAGCGGCAATACGGTCTTCAATTGAATCCAATGCAAATTGTGCCTGTTGTTTTACTTTCTCATCGCTGTCGTTGGTGGCAATCTCTAACAACGCGGTGCGTACTTCTTGTTGTAAGCTGCCGCGTAAAATTTTTATTGCATCCAAACGAACTTGTTGTTCGCTGCTTTGTAAATTCATTAAGGCAACCGCGGCGGCAATGGCGGTGCGCACATCGTCATCCGGTTCGGTTTTTTGACGGGTTTCTAGTAGTGCAATAATGTCTGCATCAACACCATCAGCAATCATGCGATTCACCGCATCCAGACGAATAGTGGGATTTTTATCGTTTAAATTCAATGCAGCCAAGACAGTGCGTAGCTGGCTGCGCATGGTGTTGTTAATTGGCACACGTTTAAGTGTGCTGGTATCGGCGGTAATTTTTTCGCCGCTTAATGCATTGATAAAGTTGCCAGATTTATCGGCAATTGCCACTAGCGGATCGCTGGATTTGGTGGCGTAAAGCAAGCCCTGCTGCAGTGCAGCAATGATGCCGGCAACGCGGCTGTCGTCAAGTTGGGCGAGTTTTTTTGCGGTTTGGGCGCGTTTGGGCAGGCTGCCTTGGGTTAAGTCTTTAACCAAGGTGTCGAATGTAACTTGTACCGTATCTGCTGCAACCGTTGTGTTAACGAGGGTGGTATCAGTTGTTGTAGGTTCAGCGTCTTGCGAAAACACTGTTGTTGGAATGCAGAAGGATAAAATTATCAACAATTGCAGCGGCCATCTTCCCAACGGCTTGAGTAGGTTTCGCATAGTCTTGTCTCTGTTAAAACAAAATATAAATAAGTAGGTAAATCTTTTTTAATTTTTGGTGTGGTGCTTAGGGTTTTGTGCTCAGGGTGTGGTGGAACTTGCGCTCCACCATACCCTGCAGATCAATCGATCAAGTTAAACAATTATTGCGCGGCAGCTGCACCCAAACATTTTTTGGTTTTGGTGTTGTAGTTGCCACACTTCAATTTAATCCAGTCGGATTCCAAATCTTTTGAACCATCAAGGAAGTCAGACCATGCATCGCCAGGAACCAAACCGTCGGTTTGTGAAACGGTAAGGAATTGGCCATCTTCTTGAATTTCGCCAATCAATACAGGCTTGGTGATGTGGTGGTTGGGCAACATTTTGCTGATGCCGCCAGTCAAGTTAGGTGCTTCTACACCGATGATTGCGTCAACCACTTTGTCAGTGTCGGTAGTGCCTGCTTTCTCAACCGCTTTAACCCACATGTTGAAACCAATGTAGTGTGCTTCCATTGGGTCGTTGGTTACGCGTTTGTCATTTTTAATGAAGGCTTTCCATTGTTTGATAAAGGCTTCGTTAGCAGGATTTTCTTCGCTCATGAAGTAGTTCCATGCAGCTAAGTGACCAACCAGCGGTTTGGTGTCGATACCGGAAAGCTCTTCTTCACCAACAGAGAAGGCAATTACAGGAATGTCTTCAGCGGTTACTTTTTGGTTGCCCAGTTCACGGTAGAAAGGCACGTTAGCATCGCCGTTGATGGTAGAAACTACTGCAGTCTTTTTGCCCGCTGAGCCGAAGCGTTTGATATCGGACACAATGTTTTGCCAATCAGAATGACCAAATGGTGTGTAGTTGATCATGATGTCTTCTTTGGCAACGCCTTTGGACATCAAATACGCTTCAAGAATTTTGTTGGTGGTACGTGGGTAAACATAGTCAGTACCCGCCAGTACCCAGCGTTTTACTTCCATGTCATTCATTAAATAATCAACTGCGGGAATAGCTTGTTGGTTTGGTGCAGCACCGGTGTAGAAAACGTTACGTGAAGATTCTTCACCTTCATATTGCACGGGATAAAACAACACACCGTTCAATTCTTCAATAACTGGTAATACTGATTTGCGTGATACCGATGTCCAGCAACCGAAAATAGCGGCCACTTTATCTTTAGTTAACAGCTCGCGGGTTTTTTCGGCAAACAGTGGCCAGTTGGATGCTGGGTCAACCACAACTGCCTCCAGCTGTTTACCGAGCAAACCACCTTTTTTGTTTTGTTCTTCTATCAACATCAGCATGGTGTCTTTCAGTGTGGTTTCTGAAATGGCCATGGTGCCAGAGAGTGAGTGCAGTACGCCGACCTTAATCGTTTCGGCAGCTGCTGCACTGAATGAGGCGATGGTTAAGCCGCAGGCGATACCGAGTGCCCCGACATGTTTTGCTATCTTCTTCAGCTTCATGGGTCTATCTCCTAGATGGTTTTAATGACTCAGTGGTTTTTAACTATGCGCATTCATTGTTTCTTGAAAACTACCCAGTGAATGCAATTTTTCCGGTAACGCCTTATGCATAACGCTTATATTGGGCGGCAAAATTTTCTTCCATGATCCGGTTCATGTGCTTCAGGCATCAACCGGTTGCTGCTCTAATGTGAAATAGGTATTGCTAACGAATATTTATTCTGAATCCGCCGGATGTTGTTGCTGCGCTTCGTACAACATATGCAAGGTGATTTTTCTAACCTCGGCCTTGCTTGCTTCAATGTGTGTTTTTAAATAGTTTTTTGCGTCTTCTGCGCGGCGTTCAATAATGGTGCGCAGAATTTTGGCGTGTTCGTCGTAAGTGGCTTCAATACGATTGCGCTGGGTGAAATCAATGCGGCGAATAATGCGCAGCCGCTCGGTAATTTCATGGTGAATTCGTGCCATTTCCATATTGCCCGTGGCCTCAATCAATTGTTCGTGAAAGCGTTCATCCAAACCGCAAACGGTTGGGCCGTCTTTTAAGCGGTCTTCCGGTTTTACCAGCCAAATACGTTTTACATCTTCCAGATCGGGCGCGGTTTCCATTTCACATAGTTTTTTGATGGCGGCTAACTCCAAAATAATGCGCACGTCGTAGAGCTGCTCAAATTTTTTGAAATCAAACGGGTTGACCTTCCAGCCACTGCGAAACGAAACATCCACATACCCTTCGCGCTGCAAACGTGCGAGTGCTTCGCGCACGGGGGTGCGACTGGCAGCAACACGTTCGGCAATTTCGTTTTCGCTGAAACGATCGCCGGGAACCAAGCGAAAAGAAAAGATATCGTCTTTGATAATTTGATAAATCCGCTCCGTTAAATTGGTGCGCGGTTCATCGGTTTTCTTTTTGGTTTTGTCGGTTTTGATTAATTTCATTTTTTCACCGTAGGTTGGAACGAGCCGCGCAGGTAAGCGTAACGCCTTCCGACATATATATTGTTCTCGAAAATTGTCGGAAGGCGCTGCGCTCTTCCAACCTACGTCCCTGCTTAACTTAATCCGTCTCGAGCACCAACAACAAATCACCCGCATTTACTTGTTTTCCCGGCTCACAATGAATTGCAGTGATTTTTGCGGCGCGATCGGCATACACCGAAAACTCCATTTTCATGGCTTCAACAATTAACAGCGGTTGGTCGACTTCTACCATTTGGCCGGGTTCAACTAACAGTTTCCAAATGTTGCCGCTAATGTCGGCGGTGACGGCATGCCCATCCACTTCAATTGGGCCAGTTGATACTTTTGCTTGCAGTGCCGCATCCACTTGTTTTTCTTCATCGGCTTGCCAGAGCGCAACTTCTTGGGTGAAGGCGGCTTGTTGTTTGGTTTTAAATTCAGCAATGCTGGCTGCATTGTCTTGCAGGAATTGTTCGTGTTCTGCGAGGCTAAAATAATCTTCTTCAATTCGCAGGCTTAAACGGCCTTCGCGGAATGCTTCGCGTTGTGCCGTTAATTCTTCTTCAGTCACTTCGTAATAGCGCACACGGTCAAAGAATTTCAGCAGCCATGGTTCGCCATCTTTAAAGATTGGATTTTTGAGAAATTTATTCCAGATGGGCAGCGTACGACCAACCAGTTGGTAGCCTCCGGGAGAATCCATGCCGTAAATACACATATATACGCCGCCGATGCCGACAGTGCCTTCTGCAGTGTAAGTGCGCGCCGGATTGTATTTGGAAGTGAGCAGGCGGTGACGCGGATCAACCGGAACTGCACAGGGAGCGCCGAGATAAACATCGCCCAAACCTAGCACCATGTAACTTGCATCAAACAACGTTTGTTTAACTTGTTCGATGGAATCCAGGCCATTAATGCGCCGCATAAATTCAGTATTGCTTGGCAACCAAGGGGCTGTGTCGCGCACGGATTGGCGATAGCGCGCTACTGCATCCAGCGTTGCCGAATCTTCAAAAGCCATCGGCATATACACGATACGACTGGGCACTTTAATATCGCGCGCGTTACCGAGCGTTTCTTCAATCACCAGTAGCTTATCGATTAATTGCTGTTGGTGAATCACGCGGCTATCGTAATTAATTTGCAGCGAGCGCACACCGGGTGATAATTCGATCACGCCATTAATGGGCGATGCCTTTAATGCTTCCATCAACGCATACACACGCAGACGCAAACTTAATTCAAGAATGTTATCGCCGTATTCAAGCAGAATATATTTGTCGCCTGCTTGACGATAGCTCACCAGTGGGCGGCTGCCTTCGGGTGGTAATGCGGCGACTATACAATCGGAAATGGTGTTTTCCGGTTTCAGAATCGGTGCGAGCAAAACTTCTGGTTGTGCACTCAGGTTTTCAATGGCACGGTCGGTAGATAATTCCAGCGCGAGTGCAGCGTTGAAGCTCAAACGTTTAAAACGAATTTTATCGCCGGGTTTTACTTGGCCAACTTTCCACAACTCTGCTTTGACGATTGTTACCGGGCAAACAAATCCACCAAGGCTGGGGCCGTCTTTGGTGAGGATTACCGGCATGTCGCCAGTGAAGTTAATTGAGCCAACAGCATATTCAGTATCGTGAATATTGGATGGGTGCAGAC
The DNA here is from genome assembly GCF_008806955.1 of Cellvibrio sp. KY-YJ-3. Lineage (NCBI taxonomy): Bacteria > Pseudomonadati > Pseudomonadota > Gammaproteobacteria > Cellvibrionales > Cellvibrionaceae > Cellvibrio > Cellvibrio sp. KY-YJ-3. The sequence goes on from NZ_CP031727.1 coordinate 2,063,301, forward strand.
CGGCTTCACCGCCGTCGCTGCGTGTCCATGTAGGCTTGGGGCCATTCAAACGAATGCCTAAACGGTTGGAGTTGTAGTGAACTTCCCATGCGGTTGAAAAAAACATATCAATCGCATCTTCCGTGAAAAAATCGGGCGCGCCGTGTGGGCCGTAAAGCACACCAATTTCCCATTCATTTGGATAGCTTGGAATTAATTCAACGGGTGCTGCGGCAGCTTCATAGGTTGGTGCGGGCGTAGTGCAAGCAGCAATCGCTGGATTACTAATTGGCAACATATCGGTCGCGCGCAGTGTACGACCTGCGTGACCACCAAATTGGCCGAGCGCAAAGGTGGAGCGGCTACCTAAATAAACTGGCACATCAAAACCGTTGCGTACGGCGAGGTAACCACGGCAGCCTTGCTCGGCTTTGCCCACTTCCAGAATTTGTCCGGCTTTAATGGCAACCGGTTGCCAGAAAGGAATTAATTCGCCATCAATTTTTGCAGGCGATGTTGCGCCGGTGAGCGCAATAATTGCATCGCGATGGAATTTTAATTTCGGCCCGATGATAGTGTATTCGAGTGCAGCAGCGCTTTCGTGGTTGCCGACAATACGGTTGGCCAAACGAAATGCGTAATCATCCATTGGACCTGACGGCGGAACACCAATGCTCCACAAACCAACACGGCCGGGATAGTCTTGCACGCTGGTGTAAGTACCAGGTTGCAAAACCTCGACAACGGGGGCTTGGTATTCAAAGCTGGCTAATTTATTGGTCGCCACATCGCCACTGGCAAAAAAATCGGTTGCGATAATTTGGCGCAAGTAATCCAAATTGGTGGCAATACCTGCGGCGCGAGTTTCATTAAGTGCGGTTTTCATTTTGCTGATCGCATCGGCGCGATCTTTACCGTACACAATAATTTTGGCGATCATCGGATCGTAATAGGGCGATACTTCGGTGCCGGTTGAAACCCAGGTATCGATACGTGCCGATTCAGAAAACACCACATCCGTTAACACGCCGGGTGAGGGTTGGAAATCGCGCACCGGATCTTCTGCGTACAAGCGCACTTCAATAGCGGCGCCTTTCGGATTAATTTCGACATCCAGTTTTGGCGGAGTACCGGCAGCGGTGAGGATCATCCACTCAACCAAATCGACACCGGTACAAGCTTCAGTAATTGGGTGTTCAACTTGCAAGCGGGTGTTTACCTCCAAAAAGTAAAATGCATCGCGCGCGGCGTCGTAAATATATTCAATGGTGCCTGCAGAGCGATAGTTAACAGCTTCGCCCAAACTTTTGGATGCGGCCAATAATTTATCGCGCGTGGCAGCAGGTAAATTGGGCGCAGGAGTTTCTTCAACCACTTTTTGGTTGCGGCGTTGCAATGAGCAATCGCGCTCGCCCAGTGCAAGTACATTGCCCTTACCATCACCAAAAATTTGCACTTCTACGTGACGTGCGTTATCCACGAAGCGTTCGAGGAATACACCGCTATCGCTGAAAAAGTTTTGCCCTAAACGTTTTACGCTTTCATAAGCGGCGATTAATTCAGCTTCGTTATTGCAGCGCGTTAAACCTATACCACCACCACCGGCGGTGCTTTTTAACATCACCGGATAACCAAGTTGTGCAGCAGATGCAACCGCTTCGTCAATCGAGTCCAATAAGCCAGTTCCTGGTGTGAGCGGTACACCAGCTTTTTCAGCAATTTCACGCGAGGTGTGCTTTAAACCAAATTCGCGAATTTGTGCGGGAGTGGGGCCGCAAAATGCGATACCTTCGGCTTCGCACTGCTCACAAAATTTTGCGTTCTCAGAGAGAAAACCATAACCGGGAATAATCGCCTGGGCACCGGTTGCTTTAGCGGCAGCGAGAATTAAATCGGATTTCAAATAACTTTCTGCCGCCGTATTACCACCAAGGCATATCGCTTTATCGCAGGCAGTGACGTGCGCGGAGTTGCGGTCTGCATCGGAATAAACAGCAACCGATTCGATGCCCATTTTTTTCAGCGTTTTGGCAATGCGTACCGCGATTTCTCCACGGTTAGCGATAAGTACGGTCTTCAACATAATTCTTCTCCGGCGTTAATTCTGTTTTTTATTTCTGCAGCGACTTGATATAAGCCCGCCATCCACCCAAATGCGTAATATCCGTTGCGCCATTTACGGTGGCGCCTTCACAAATGAAACCTTTTACTTCACGGCCATCGTGCAAACTCAATGTGCCTATACCGAGTGGTGCGGGAATCAGTGCAACAAAACTGCCGAAGTGCTGTAGCGGTACATCCCACAGCTCCACAATAATTTCTGCACCGGTTGATTCAGTGCGAATTAACCCGGGTTTAGGCGGTGTGGTATTGGGCAGCGCGAATAAACGGTAATTGCTGGCGCTATAAGTGCTCTCCACAAAAATCGCGTTGCGCTCTTGCAATTGCACATTGAGTGGCATGCCGGTGAGGTGGGCGCCCACAACGGCGAGGCGCACATAACCAGCAGGTGGATTGGTGTTTGTTTGTGGTGCAGGTGTTGGTTGTTGCGTCGCGCCGAGTTTTAAATTCACACTGCTGTGCCATTTTTTTCCGAAGGCAGCGAGGGCAGCGTCTTGCCATGCAGGCGCAATTAAGGTGATGCCAAAGGGCAAGCCATCGGCGCGCAGCGTTGCAGGTAATGCGAGGGCAGAGCAGTCAGCGAGATTCACAAAATTGGTGTAGGTGCCGAGCTGGCTATTAACCGTAACTGGGTCAGCCGCTACCTCATTGAGTGTTGGGTGGCGTGGCGATGTTGGCACTAGCAGCGCATCCACACCGCTCATTAAGGTTTGGATTTCACGCGCAAGATCAGCACGTTGATATTCAGCGCGGTAAGCGTCGGTTGCAGAAAAATTCACCGCTTTTTCAATAATGCCACGCACCACATCATTCATATCGGCGGCGTGGTCTTGCATAAAATCCTTAATCGCGGCGTGACGCTCAGCAACCCAGGGGCCGCCATACAATAATTGCGCGAGGTTGAACATGGGTGTGAAATCGATGGTGATTAATTCCGCACCCAGCGCTGAAATATTTTCCAGTGTTTCCAGCCACGCCGCTTCGGCGTGCGTATCGCCAAACCAATTGGGTGATGCGGGAATACCAAAACGCGGTTTGGCGGAAAAATAAATGGGTGTGCTGTGGTTAATGCGCGAATAACCATCGGTTGCGTCAAACCCTTCCATCACCTGGGCAACAGTTTCAGCATCGTCCACGGTGAGTGAAAAAATTGAAACGCAATCCAAGCTGCGACAAGCGGGCACAACACCGCTGGTACTGAAGCGACCTTTGGTGGGTTTTAAGCCCACAATATTGTTAAAACCCGCTGGCACACGGCCGGAGCCTGCGGTATCGGTTCCCAAACTAAAGGGCACTAAACCGCGCGCAACAGTGGTGGCAGAGCCTGAGCTGGAACCGCCGGAGACATAATCTGCATTAAATGAATTAGGTACGGCGCCGTAAGGTGAGCGAGTGCCTACCAAACCCGTCGCAAACTGATCCAGATTAGTTTTGCCCAGCACAATCGCCCCCGCTTGTTTCAAGCGCGCAACAGAGGTGGCATCGGCATCGGCGATATAAGTAAACGCCGGACAGGCTGCGGTGGTGGGCATGCCCGCAACATCAATATTGTCTTTAACCGCGAAGGGGATACCGTAGAGCGGGAGGCTGGTTGCATCATCAATACTCGCCAGCACATTAAGTTGCGCCTCAATCTCTGCGACCGAAACAATGTAAATCCAAGCAGCGTCATCGGCTTTGAGTTGTGCACGAAGGTTCAGCAGCGCATCGCGCGCCTGCAAACCTTCGCTGCGATAGGCGTTGAGCCATTCAGTAATTGTCCAGCCAGTGGTCTCGTTATTTTGCAACAGCGTCATTATGGTTCCTGCGTTCAAATCTGAAATACAATCTTGGATACAAGATTGCTTTTCAGTTGGTTTTGCAGAAACTGTGCCAGCCTAAAATTGGTGTCCTAAATTCACTATTTAAAAATAATAAAAGTCTTTTTATTCAATTAGTTATGAATTTTATAAGGGGATGGAATGGGGCGCTTTGAGGCGGTTTTTACGAAGGGTTTTATGCGCTTAAGTTGTGCGTGGGATTGTTTGGAAGAGCTGGTGTGGTGCAAAAATATTGTCAGAAGGATCCTTCTGGTTCCTATAGAATCTACCCAGTTAAAAACGATGATCAGAGGAGCGGTAATGAAAATAGTGTTGCGTAGTTTGATACTTTTAGCGATTACAGGGTTGATAGCCTGTGGCGGGGGCGGGGGCGGGGGCGGGGGCGGGGGCAGTGGTGGCAGTTCTCCAAGTCCAGCTGGGTCTTCAGTGGGAGGCACAAACTCTTCGTCCTCTTTATCGAGCGCTCCTTTCTCGTCATCCCGTACAAGCAGCAGCCAGATTTCGTTGGTGCTTCAACCCATTACCAGAGAGAGTGCTCCCTATCTGGTGGCGGGAGTTATCGACGCATTTGATCTGGCAGTGAGTATGCCTTCGTTGCTTAAAGAGTTGATGAGCGAAGTTAGCTTACTGAATGATGGGCAATACACTCTTCCCTGCGTTGGTGGTGGCACTTATTCATTGGCCATTAGCAATAATCGCCGAATTGTCACAGAGACCTATCTCAATTGTACAAGTGATGGTGATATTTTATCTGGGCAGCGGCATGTAGATGTTTTAAGAAAAGGCGAGACAACTTCGCAAGTACTAATTCAGTTCGACAATCTAAATATTCAGTCTGCGAGTGATTCATCGGTTTTCACGGTGATTTCGGGAGATGTTGAATATGAAGGTGAGATTGATGATGCTTTTGATACAGATAGATTCTTTCAGGTTGAGCTCAACGTCAGCGTAGATGACTCTGCAGAGGGAACTATTTTTCTTCAGGGGGTTGAATTTCAATTGAGATATACCTCCATAGAGTCGTTTTTCCCGAATAAGTTTTTAACTGAACAAGCCTATGCAGGAAAAATCTCTTGGTTAGGAAAGGGGGCCGCCAATTTTGAATACAGTGCGAATCAAAACGCTATCATGTTTACTGGTTCCACGGATGCAGTAGCTAAAGCCGTTTATAACAACGAATTATTTATTTTCTGGGATGTTCAGGGTGATGGCGTGGCTGAAGCGCAATTATTTATTCCCGATGAGAATTCTTTGCTTGATGCTTTATCTGCGGCGGGAGGGAAAATAGTTCCATCCGGTGTTGACGGACTGATTCTTGAAAATAACTCTTTATATATGTCTCGTGGAAAAACATATGAAGTTGATATTCGTAAAACGTTAACCCATAGCGGGATTTCTTTGTTGGACTATCAGCTTATTGTAGATGGAAATACTGATGCCAGTTCTGATTGGGATGAAATTGAACCCGGTAAATTTTTACTTAATTTTTCTTCGAATACAGAAGATAAAACTTATAACTTGATTTTTCGTGCGCGCGGCACTGACGAGCAAGACACTTATGATATACCAGTAAATTTTTTTGTGGGTTCTGATTATGACAATGATCAGATACCTGATGCTGTTGATGACGATGATGATAACGATCAAGTTGTCGATGAGCTGGATCTCTATCCTTTTAATGAATATGAATCTGCCGATTCGGATGCTGATGGAATTGCTGATAATCGCGATGCGGATGCGGATAACGATGGAGTCCCTAACTTAGCGGATTCGAGGCCTCTCGACCCTACGAATTGCTCAAGTAACATTAGTTCACCTGTAAATACATGCTATTCGGATCAGTGGAGCTCTAAATCCCCTTGGTTTATGGATAAGCAAGGAGTCATTTATTTTGAGCCCTACAGGGCTGATTTTGGAGTGCGCAGTTTAAATTATTACATCTATCGGCTAAATGCGAGCACGGGACAATATCTGGATCCAATTCGCATGGCTGTTAACAACGCTACTTACTTGCCATCAATCGATAAAATTCTCTATCGGGTTGATATAGACGAGCTCCAATTAATTGATCTTGAAACACTTGAGTCCAGCTTTTTATTAAAAAATGAGCAACCTTTTAGTGTCAATTATGTAGAGCCGAATCATATTGTGATTACTGTTATTCGAGATAGGGCAAGTGTTACCACCTATGCAGAGGCTTATGACTTTTCAGGACAATTAATTTCTTCAAGATCAGTTTATAACAATGATCGACAGGTTCCTGTTGTTGCTCCATTGTACGTAAAACCAGACTGTCCAGCTGCTATTACAAGCGACTTCTCTGGTAATTTAGTGCTACTTACAACAAATAATTTTCCATCATCTTGTTCTTATGCTGAAGATGATGTTCTTGTGTCGCCAAGTAAACAGTGGTTCTATCGGCGATCTCAGGAGAGTGCGAGTGGTGGAATTTTTGCAATGCCTGAGCATCACCAAGGCGGAATTTTTTCTACATTCAATGACTCTGCTGTAATTAGTATTCCTGCCGTCGATTTATTTAGGTGGGTTGGTGAAGGCTACGTATTAATGGAGCAAAACGTACTCACTAGTTATGACTCCAGTGGTGCGCCTATAGCGAGTTATTCTAGTGGTGGCGATCAGACGGTTCTTCACTTGTTTACTAATCGTGAGCGTATCGTATTAATAACCCGCCCGAGTGATTCTCTGAAAACTATTATTCGAGTCTTTGATAATCAATTTAACCAGTTGAATATATATGAGTATTAATTTTTCATGACCATGAACTGGAACCAACTGCTCTGCGCTGATCGCTTGGGGCAGCGTATTGCCAAACACGAGGAGGGGCGTTCGCCCTTTCACTCGGATCACGACAAAATTATTTTCTCCGGTGCTTTTCGTCGCCTTGCGCGCAAAACGCAGGTGCACCCTATGGCGACGAACGATCATGTGCATAACCGCATGACACACAGTTTGGAAGTGGCTTGTGTCGGGCGTACGCTGGGTATTCGTGTGGGGCAGGCGTTAAAAGATAAAGGCGATTTGCCCACTAATATCTGGCCGACGGACATAGGCGATATCGTGCAGGCAACGTGCCTTGCGCACGATATTGGTAACCCGCCGTTTGGGCATACCGGTGAAGATGCGATTCGCAACTGGTTCCAAAAAGAAGGCGCGGAATTTTTAGCGGATTTGTCGCCCTCCGAGCGCGATGATATTCGCGTGTTTGAAGGTAATGCACAGGGTCTGCGGGTGTTGACGACGTCTGAGTATCACCAATTTCATGACGGCATGCGGTTGACTTATGCCACGCTTGCTTCGTCGATTAAATACCCTTGGACATCATCGCCCACGGTATTGGGGCAGCGCCCGAAAGATAACAAGTACGGAATATTTCAATCCGAGCTGGAGCACTTTCATGAAATCGCGCAGAAAACTGGATTGATCGAATTGGGTAGCGATTGGTATTGCCGTCATCCATTGGTGTATTTAATGGAAGCGGCGGACGATTTTTGTTACGGCATTATTGATCTGGAAGACGGTTTGGAAATGGGCATTCTCAACTGGAATGAGATTTATGAATTATTGCACCCGGTCATTGCCGATTCACCACAGTTGGGTGATTTGGAGCGCTTGCTGAAAAAAGTCAATGATGGTCGCAAACCTGCATTGGTGCGCGGCAAAGTAATTGATGCATTTATCAATGCAGGTACCGCCGCGTTTATTAAACATCAGGATGCATTTTTGCGCGGTGAAGTGCAGGGCGATTTGATTTCACTGTGTGACCCCAAAGTGCGCACGGCGGTACAGGCGGCAAAAGATTTAGCCAAGCGTAAAATATTTAATCACTCGCGTCGGGTTGAATTGGAAATTGGCGCTTACGCGGTGATTGGGACTTTGTTAAATACTGTGTGCTCTGCGGTTTATGCCTCGCTCGGCGATCCGGCGCAAATGACCTATAAAGATAATCGGGTGATGGCGTTAATTGGCGAAAATAATTTTCACCCGGATGTCAGCAATAAAGCGCACAACTATAAATATCTCGCCCTTATGGCGGTCATCGATTTTATTAGTGGCATGACCGATAACTACGCCACCAACCTCGCCAAGCAATTTAATGGTATGGGGCATTCACCGTTTTGAAAATGTTAGGTTAATCGCGTTATGTTGCATGCATTTTTTTCACCTGCAACCGCGCGTATTCTGGTGGTTGTATTTGGTTTGTTGCTACTGCTCGCGGCGCCGTTATTTTTTGTGGGCGGGCCGGATTGGGTATCATCACAATTATTAAAAAATCTGTGGAATTTTGGCCACGTGGTTTTTTATGCGCTGTTGTTAATTGTGCTGCAGTGGTTTATTCCGCTTGCGCATTGGCGCCATTGGCTGGGTGTAACTTTGCTCGCACTGTTGCTGGGTGGTTTGGTAGAAGTGGTGCAGCATTTTGTGGGGCGCCATGCCAGTTGGTCGGACATATTTAATAATCTTGTGGGGGTTTGGTTAGGGTTATTTTGGGGGCAGCATCCCACCGCCGCTAACGTTGTAAGGGTGAGGTTCGGGCGCTGGTTGAGTTTTTTGTTGATCACCCCCGCGCTCTGGTTGGTGATTGATGCGGCTTGGGCTGAGGTGAGTTTGCGTCGTGCCTTTCCGCTGTTAAACAGTTTTGAATCGCGCGCCGAAGTGCGGCAATTAGGTGTTAACCCCGAGCGGGTGGACGCGCAATTCACTACAGGGATTGTCAGTCAGGGTGAGCATTCTTTGCAGATGGATTTGGCTACCGGTGGTTATGCCGGTATTCGCCTGCGGGTGTGTTATGGCGATTGGAGTGGTTACGACTATCTGGCTTTCGATCTGTTCAACCCGGATGAGGAGACCCTGAAGCTGGTGTTGCGGCTTTCCGATGTAGTTCATGATCGCGGTAGTCACAGTTATCACGATCGTTTTAATCAGTCGCTAGTATTGCAGCCGGGGTGGAATCATTTGCGGTTTGCGATCACCGACATAGCCCAAAGCCCAAAACAGCGGACTATGCAGCTCGATGCGGTGTGTAACCTGGGAATTTTTGCATCGGGGTTGACCCGTGTGCGCCGGGTGTATCTGGACAACATTCGGTTGGAAAACACGACTGGCTTGGAATAACAGGCTGGAAAAACAAACCGCCGATAAATCGGCGGCTGTGTGACTGGATGGGGTGAGCGTTAAAAATCCAGATCGGAAATATCATCGTACCCGAGCTGATCCTTAATGCGGCGACGCTCCAGGCGATCTTCGATTTTGCGGCGCATTTCCAAAGTGTGCTGGCTGGCTTCTTTGCCAGTCAGTTTTGGCGTTGCCTCTTCATCATCGGTTTCGATGCTAACATCACTGATAAGATCAGTATCCGGTGACTCTACATCAACTGACATAAGACTACTCCAACATTGACAGAGAGAAGGTTTGGCGTCGTTCCCCACAGGGAAAATTTGACCCGCGCTATTTACCATAGCCCATTAAAAAACAAAAGAAAAATCTTGTTTGGGTGAAGAGATTTTTCTTTTTACCTTGGCGCTAATCTGGGTTACAAAGCGCGCCTGTTACCGGCGCACAAAACGCTAACTTTTTTTGGGTGAGGGCAAACGACAGTGGCAAAAAAACAAGTGGAAGTTATCGGTTGGCGCGAGTGGGTAGGCTTGCCGGATTTGGGGATACCAGCCATCAAAGCCAAAGTGGATACCGGTGCGCGCACCAGTGCCTTGCATGCCTACTATGTCACCCCCTTTGAAAAGGATGGCAAGCCCTGGGTGCGCTTCGGGTTGCATCCCTTACAGCAGGACAGCCTCACCTGTATTGAATGCGAGGCGCCGGTGAAAGATGTGCGTCAGGTAACCGACTCTGGTGGTCATACTGAGGCGCGGGTGGTGATTGAAACCTGCCTGCGCATTAACGGCTTGGAAATGCCAATAGAAGTTACGCTCACCGACCGTGAAAATATGCGCTTCCGTATGCTGCTAGGGCGCAGTGCACTCAAAAAAGGCTTTTGGGTGGATAGCAGCAAATCATTTTTACTCGGCGGCTCCAAAGATCAGCCACTGATGTCCGCGCTCTAGGGCGATTTGCCCCGGGTGCCTCCCCTTACTTGATCAATATCCTTCAGGATCCCTATGAAAATCGCTATTTTGTCGCGCAATCGTCGCCTTTACTCCACGCGTCGTTTGGTGGAGGCATGTACCAAACGCGGCCATGAAGTGCGCGTAATCGACATTTTGAAATGCTATATCGACATCGCTTCTGACAGCCCTGCTATTTGGTATATGGGCGAACAGCTGGAGGATTTTGATGCGGTAATCCCGCGTATTGGCGCCTCGGTAACCCACTACGGTTTGGCGGTGATTCGCCAGTTTGAAATGATGGGTGTGTATTGTCTCACCGAGTCCATCGCGTTGGGTCGCTCGCGCGACAAGTTGCGCGCGTTGCAATTGCTCTCGCGCAAAGGATTGGGTTTGCCTAAAACCAGCTTCGCCTACAACGTGCATGACGCGAAGGAGCTGATCAAGTTGGTTGGTGGTACGCCGCTGGTGTTAAAGCTCTGCGAGGGCACCCAAGGGCGCGGCATAGTGCTGGCGGAGACGCAGAAGGCGGCGGAGAGTGTGATCGAAGCCTTTCGCGAACTGCGCGCCGAGTTTTTGGTACAGGAATTTATCAAGGAAGCCAATGGCAGCGACCTGCGCTGTTTTGTGATTGGCGACAAAGTTGTGGCCGCCATGGAGCGCACCGCTGCCGAAGGTGAGTTCCGCTCCAACCTGCATCGCGGTGGCTCGGCCAAACTGGCCAAGCTAACCCCTACCGAACGGCGCACTGCTATCAAAGCGGCGCAAACCATGGGCTTGCAAGTAGCGGGTGTGGATTTGCTGCGCTCTGCGCGTGGGCCGTTGGTGATGGAGGTAAATTCATCGCCCGGTTTGGAAGGTATTGAAGGCGCGACTCATAAAGACATCGCTGATGCGATTGTGGCTTTTGTGGAAGAAAACGCGCGCCCCAACGCCAATAAAACGCGCGGTAAGGGCTGATTAGTGCGGGCGCTTAGGCGCCCACCTTTAACTGCTGTTCACGCAGGTGTTTTTCCAGGCGCACCACGGTGCCGTCGAAGTAAAAACGGCCGTTGCGGAAGTGGCTTTCCAGTTGTTTGGCGGTCATGGGCTTGGCGTAGAAAAAGCCTTGCGCCTGATCGCAGCCCATATTGCGCAACCATTCGGCTTGGTTCTCGTTTTCTACCCCTTCTGCAACCACCCGCATCTGCATGTTGTGCGCCAGGCCGATAATGGACTTGGCGATAGCGGCATCGTTGGCGTCGTCGTGAATATCGTTAATAAAACTGCGATCAATCTTGAGTTTTTGCACCTTGAAGCGCTGTAAATAGGCGAGTGATGAATAGCCGGTACCAAAGTCGTCGATGGCTAAAAACATACCCATTTGATTGAGCTGGTTGAGCTGGTTGATGGTTTCACCGGCGTGCTCCATGGCGCAGCTTTCGGTGATTTCCAGTTCCAGATGCTGGGCATCCAACCCCGTTTCGCTGAGGATTGCCTCCACTTTGCCGGGAAAATTTTTCTGGCGGAATTGGCGCGGTGAAAGGTTTACCGCAATCTTGCCCACATATTTGCCTGCGTCGAGCCAGATTCGCTGCTGGCGACAGGCTTCGCGCAATACCCACTCACCAATCGGTACTATCAGGCCGGTCTCTTCCGCCAGTGGGATAAAGTGGGCGGGTGATACTATGCCGCGCTCCGGGTGTTGCCAGCGCACCAGTGCCTCTACGCCGGTCATCTCGCCGGTTTTTAAATCCACCTGTGGTTGGTAGTAGAGGGTTAATTGCTGCTGCTCAACGGCGCGGCGTAAATCGTTTTCCAATAGCAAATAATTGACCGCCGTGGCGTTCATGCCCTTGGTGTAAAACTGGCAATTGTTCTTGCCTGCTTCTTTCGCTTTGTACATCGCGATGTCGGCATTTTTCAGCAGCTCATCGGTGTCTTCACCGTCATCAGGGTAGAGGCTTACGCCGATGCTGACGGTAGTGGAAATACTGTGGCCGCTAATTTCAATTGGACGCGACAGGGTACTGAGTAGTTTGTTGGCGACAAACACCACATCGTCGATATCGTGAATACCTTCCAATACCACCACAAACTCATCGCCGCCCAAGCGCGCAACCGTATCCATATCGCGCACCCCTTCATTGAGGCGGGTGGCGATGGCTTTGAGCAATATGTCGCCGGCGTCGTGGCCGAGACTATCGTTGATATTTTTAAAGCGGTCGATGTCCAGCAACATCAGCGCTACCCGCGAATTGGCGCGCCGGGCACGGGCTAAACCGTGGTAGATGCGGTCGTAAAACAGCGAGCGGTTGGGCAGGGAGGTGAGCGAGTCGTGGAATGCCATGTAGTTAAGGCGCGACTGCTGTTCGCGCAGCGCGGTTTCGGCCAGTTTGCGCTCGGAAATATCGGTGCCAATAGTGCATACGCCAAAGGCATTGTGTTCTTTATCGCGCAGCGGAAATTTCACCAGCAGGTAAGTGTGCTGGGTGCCATCTTTGTGCATCAGATCCAGCTCAACCTCGTAGGTCTGCTGGGTCTTTTTGGTAGCGAGGTCGATCTCCCACATGGATTGGGCGACATCTTTGGGGTAGACGTCAAACACATTTTTGCCGACAAAACCGCTGTCATCGACGTTGGCCATTTGTTTGTAGTGCTCACTGGCGAGCACTACATTGCCATCCAGATCTTTTACCGAAATCAACGCGGGCGAGTGGTTCAAAATCGCATTCAGGTAGGTTTCGCTTGCCCAGAGTGCCTGTTGCGCTAAACGAAAGCGCTCTGCCTGTTCTTCGTGTTGCCACATGTCGATCATCTGGCGAACCAGGAGCGAACTGAAGGTCCACACCGTATCCAATTGCTGCACCGTTTGTTGCAGGCCATGCAAATCCCCTTGGGACTCCATGTAAAACACCGCGATGGTGTTCTGGTTTTCGCAGATGGGATGCAACAGGCAGGACTGGGTATCGACGGGAATGGTTTTGCCAATCAGGCCGCTCATGGCACTGCGGCTCAAGGACAGGGGTTGGCCCTGTTCAAAGGTCTCATGAATAAAAGCAGAGGGTAGGTTTTTAATCCGGCTGAGTGAGGTGGCGATTGCATCAATAGATGTCTGCGCGCCAGTGCGATTGGCAATCGCTTCAACATACACATGGCCGTCGCGAGCGACGAGCAAAGCAACCCGCTGAATGGTGTGTTTGGCAATAACCAACTTCACCAAGCGCTCGGCAATTTGTTTGTGATTCAGGTTGCTAAAAAGTCGTTGGAACTTCTTAATCAACTCGACGGCAGTGTGTTTCGACTGCGTTGATTCGCTATTCGGCATATTTGCTCAATTTGGGTGATCGTCTCGCGATTTAGTGTGTCTGAACTTCTGGCCACTTCTACAGGCTGGCGCTGTGTCACTAAAAACCTAACTGTTGGCCACTCTTCCGGGGCCTGCATTTCCCAAATTTCTAACGTGAATCAGCACTTTACAACAAAAGTGCCTAAACACATCCTTTTTTATGATAATTAAACCTGCCCTGTAAAGGACACTCAAAAATTAACCTACGATTAGTTTATTTTGACGCCAAAGTGTTTCCAATCTTCCCAAAGGTGGCGCGCATTATTGTTAATAAGATGAAAAATATGCCAATACTATGTTTTCATAAGTAATCTAAAAAGAAGGCTCAGTATCGCAACTTATCTGTCTGTATGACTGGCGGTGCGCAGGCTTAGTTTTACCGTCGCCTAAGTTCGCTTTTATCAAGTGCTGATCTAAAATTTAATTGAGCGTTAGTTTTATTATTCTCAGTTTATTGTTCCTTGTTTTTTATGGCTTTGTGCCGGAGTAAGGTCGTCATGCGACATCAGGTTCCTTTCGTGGGTGAGCGTAAAGTGGTTCGCGCCGAAGACGAGCAGGCGCGCGCCAAGCGTTTGAGCGGAAAGGTAATTGATGATGTGGTAGGCGAGGGTGTTGCACCGAGTAGTTGGGATGATCTGGTTCCCGAAGGCTGGGTTGATCGCTCCGTGCCCAAGGTGAGCAAGCCAGCTGTATCTGCTTCTGTTGCGCGCTCATCAGCAGCGCCGCAAACACCTGCGCGTACGGGGAACACGGCTAAACCTAAACCAGCTACAGCCAAGCCTGCCGTAAAAAAAACCAGCACCGGTGCAAGCGCTATTACCTTTTCCGATTCTGCTTCACTGGATTGGATTCCCATCAATAATGGTCGCGGCTTGCGTGTAAATATTCACGGTTGTATCGATAACGATCTGCGCAAAGAATGGGCGCGTCTTTTGGAAGGTACTGCAGATACCGGCGTCGAAGAATTTGAGTTTAACCTCAGCGACACCCCCGCACTGAGCCTGACAGGCTTGGGTATGTTGTTATTATTTAAAGAGCGAAAACGTTCGGCGCGCGAAGCTATTAGCCTGTGCAATTGCAATAAAGATGTCGCGCAGTTGTTAGAGTGGACGGGAATGGATCGCTACTTTGTGATTAAAACCACGCAGATCACCGAGCCTTCCTGACATATTTTTCTGACAAAAAAGCCCGGTCAATGCCGGGCTTTTTTGTTGCTGGTTTGCCTGTGCCTAGCCAACCTTTTTTAACGCGTCGATCAGCGCCTGCATTTGCTCGTCGGTGCCGATGGTGATGCGCAAAAATTGACTGATGCGCGGCTTGTTAAAATAGCGCACCAGAATTTTGTGATCGCGCAAATACTGGGCAAGGTCAGCAGCATTTTTGCCTTGCGGCTCGGCAAATACAAAATTGGCTTGCGATGGTAGTACTTTGAATCCAAGTTTCTCCAATTCAGTGGTTGTCCAATCGCGTGTGGCGATAATCTGGTCGCGGCAGCGAGCGAAATAGTCTTCATCCTCAAACGCTACCACTGCCGCTGCTTCAGCGATGCGGTCGAGCGGGTAAGAGTTAAATGAATTTTTCACGCGATCCAGTGCGTCGATTAAATCCTTATGGCCCACTGCCAAACCTACGCGCATACCTGCCAGTGAGCGGGATTTGGACAGAGTCTGCACCACCAATAAATTGGGATATTTATCGACTAATTTGATTGCTGTTTCCGCACCAAAATCCACATAGGCTTCATCGACAACAACGACTGATTCAGTATTTTGCTGCAGCAGCGCTTCAATCTCCGCCAGTGGTTTGCCAATCGCGGTAGGTGCATTGGGGTTGGGGAAAATAATACCGCCATTGGCTTGGGGGTAATCGGCAAAATTAATGGTGTAATCATCACGCAGGGCTATGGTTTGATAATCAATGCCAAATAATTTGCAGTACACCGGGTAAAAGCTGTAGCTGATGTCAGGGAACAGCAGTGGTTTGTCCTGCTGGAAAAACGCCATAAATAGCAGTGCCAGCACTTCATCTGAACCATTGCCCACAAACACTTGCTCGGCGGTCACACCGTAATAAGTGGCAATGGTGTTCTTCAACTTTTTGGAATTGGGGTCCGGGTAGAGGCGCAAACGGTCGATGGTGTCATGGTTAATCACGTCGATGACTTTGGGCGAGGGCGGGTAGGGGCTCTCGTTAGTATTCAACTTGATCAAACCATCAATTTGCGGTTGCTCCCCGGGCACATAAGGCTCCAGTTCGCGCACCACCTGACTCCAAAACTTCGACATGCGAGTTCCTCAACAATTGCAGCAAAAAAGAGTGCGCAGTATACGCCTTGAGGCGCGCGGCTCACACCCAGCGCTTTAACAAAATACTGGCGTTTACGCCACCAAAACCAAAGCCGTTGGAGATGGCGTAATCAAGCTCGGCCGCACGCGCGCTGCCATGAACTATATCAATGCCCTCTGCCGCCTCGTCCTTATGTTCGAGATTCAAGGTGGGAGGGATCATTTGGTCGCGTAAGGCCAGCGCTGTAAAAATAGTTTCAATCCCACCCGCGGCGCCGAGCAAATGACCGGTGGCGGATTTGGTGGACGTCACGGCGATTTTTCCCTCGCCACCACTGTCGAGTTTAAATACGCGTTTAATTGCAGCAAGCTCCCCTTTATCACCCACAGGAGTGGACGTCGCGTGCGCATTGAGGTGTTGGATTTGTGCGGGTGTTATTCCCGCCTGTTTGATGGCTATTTCCATCGCGCGTTTTGCGCCATCGCCATCTTCCGGCCCGGACGTTAAATGGTAAGCATCGGCACTGGTGCCGTAGCCGACAATTTCAGCAATGGGTTTTGCTCCGCGCGCCAGGGCATGTTCAAGTGATTCAATGACTAAAATGCCTGCACCTTCGCCCATGACAAAACCATCGCGGTCGCGATCAAAGGGACGCGATGCGCGAGTCGGTTCATCATTAAAAGCCGACGATAGCGCCCGCGCGGCCGCAAAACCGCCGAGGCTTACGGTGTGGATACAGGCTTCTGCACCGCCACAAATCGCCACATCCACCTCGCCCGCGCGGATCATACGCGCGGCGTCGCCAATTGCTTGCACACCGGCCGCACAGGCCGTCACCGGCGCACCTAATGGCCCTTTAAATCCGTACTTAATCGAGACATGTCCAGCGGCCAGATTCACCAGAAACGAGGGAATGGTGAAGGGCGATAATTTGCGAGTGCCGCGCGCGTCTGCGGTACGCACTGCCTCAGCAATCGCCGGAAAACCACCAACTCCAGAAGCGATAATAGTCGCCGTGCGCTCTTGCTGTTCGGTTGTTGTGGGTTGCCACTGCGCCTGCTGCAGGGCTTCTTCAGTGGCGGCGAGCGCGAGCAAAATAAAGCGATCCATTTTGCGTTGGTCTTTGGGGCTGACGATGGCGTCCGGATTCAAACCCGCTTCCGCATCTTCTTCAATCGTGGGAACCACACCGCCCACTTTGGCAGGTAAGTCGCTAACCATGTCATCTGGCAGGCGACGCAAGCCGGATCTGCCCGCAAGCAACCGCTGCCATACAGGTTCAATGCCGCAGCCCAGTGGAGAGGCTATGCCCATTCCGGTAATCACAATGCGGGTTGGCTGGCTCATGGTTATTCCTCAGTTTAATTTACATGACGATCGTCATTTATAAATTATATGATGGCCGTCATGTATACTGTCAATCAGATTTTATCCATGGCTGGTTTAACCCTAAGAGGAACGCTATGAGAGTCAGCAGAGAACAAGCAGCAGAAAATCGCGGAAAAATTTTGCATACCGCTGCGCAATTATTTCGTGAAAAAGGTTTTGATGGCATCGGCATTGCCGATCTGATGAAAAAAGTTGGCCTAACCCATGGTGGTTTTTACGGCCATTTCACCTCAAAAGAAGATTTAATGAAGCAGACCTGTGCTTATGCAGTAGATGAGCTTTTGGCACAGGGCGAGGCGGCACGTGCAACAACAAAAGGGTCGAAATACAAAGCGTATATTTCACGCTATCTATCGATCGGGCACCGCGATAATCCCGGTAGCGGTTGCTTGATGGCCGCGCTCGGGGCAGATGCAGCGCGTCAATCGCCAGCAATTAAGCAGGCATTTACTCAAAGTTTTAATCGCCTGCTCAGCGCCATGATGAATTTATTGCCCGCCACGAAAACTGAAGCCGCCAAACGCGAACAGGCACTATTAACACTGGCCACCTTGGTCGGTGCACAAGTTATTGCGCGCGCCGTGGACGACCCAAAACTGTCAGAAGAAATATTGCGGGTGGTGAATAAAAAATTGCATTGAAGTATTAGGCTGAATGGCGTTAGTGTATTTAGTGAAGTAAACAGCGCTATAGTTAAACTATTCAGCATCAGGGAGCGCGGCTTATGCATACTACACCTCGATTAATTCTACTCGATCTGGATGGCACCCTCTACGTGGGCGACAGCCCCATTTCCGGCGCGATCGAGTGCCTTGCTACCTTGCGTGCGCAGGGTATTGCGCTGCGTTTTCTCACCAATACCACCACCAAATCCCAACAACAATTAATTGATCAATTGCGCGCGATGGGATTTGCGTTGGGCGATGACGAGTTGATTAGTGCGCCCGTTGCTGCGCGCATCGCGCTGGAAAAGTTGCAGCAACAAGCGGGCAGGCCGTTGCGCATTTGGCCGCTGGTCGCCAGTGCCATCCAAACCGATTTCAGCGATTTTATTCACGATGAACAGCAACCGGATTATGTGGTACTCGGCGATATAGGTGAGCGCTGGGATTTGGAATTAATCAATCGCTTGTTTAATGCCATGCATGGCGGCGCCGAATTAATCGCGCTACACAAAGGCCGCTTTTGGCAAACCAGCGATGGTTTAAAAGCTGACATCGGTTTTTTTGTCGCAGGTCTTGAGTATGTGTGCAGTAAACAGGCGCTCATTATGGGCAAACCCAATCGTGATTTTTTCCAATTGATTCTCGACTCCGCCGGTGTGGTAGCGAGTGAGACGTTAATGGTGGGTGATGATATCGACAGCGACGTGGGCGGCGCCCAGCAAATGGGGATGCGGGGGTGTTTGGTAAAAACCGGTAAATTTCGCGAAAGTTATTTTGCCCAGTCCGACGTGCAACCTGATTGGGTGTTGGATTCAATCGCTGCACTCAAGGATTGTATTTGAGTGCAGCTGTTTTTAGGGCATTTTTTAAGTGTGCCGGAATTGCTGCGGATTAAAATAAAATACGCGCCGCGTTAAAAGTATGGCTGCACAGATCAAACCTGCAATTAACGCTGTCCAAAACCCGGCGGCGCCCATGGGTTCATCCGTTAGCCAGTCTTTAAATGTCAGTGCAAAACCCAGTGGCAAACAAATTCCCCAAAACGCGAGCAGCATAATTAACATGGGTATTTTGGTGTCCTTGTAACCGCGCTGCACATTAATCATGGTTACTTGAATTACATCGGCAATTTGAAATAACGCGCCCAATAAAAATAAATTTGCTGCAATTTTTTGCACTGCCAGGTCAGACGTATAAAGGCTGGCAAACCAATCGCGTCCCAAAAATAAAATACTGGCATTGGTACAACCTACACCCAGTGCCAAGAGTAGCGAGCTACGCGCCAATAGGCGCGCTTCGCTGTAATCAGTGGCGCCCACTAAAAAACTCACACGCAGGGTAATGGCAATACCCAAGCTCAGCGGCAACATAAAAAACAATGAAACTAAATTCAATACAATCTGATGCGCTGCCACCGTTGTGGCACCCAGTGGCGCCAGAAAAAGTGCGATCATGCAGAACATGCTTACTTCAATAAAACTGGTAAAGCCAATGGGCAAACCGAGCTTTAATAAACGTTTGATAACCGCAAGCTGCGGCGCGGCCCAGCCACTGAGTAAATGAAATGCCGCAAAGGTTTTACTACGATTTAAATATACTAGCAGTGCCAATGTTGCACTCCAGTTGGCAATGCTGGTTGCCCAGCCGCAGCCGATACCACCCAGCGCGGGTATTTGTATAACACCCAAATCCGCGCCGTAAATAAACATATAGTTGAGCGGCAAATTAAGTAAGGTGCTCAATAATGAGAACGCCATAATCACGCCAGTATGACCCAGTCCATCGGTCAGGCCGCGCAGTGCGGTGAGGAGTAATAATGCAGGCACACCCCAGGCAAATGCATCCAAATAACCTACCGCAATACTATTGGTTTTTGCATCCAATTGCAGAATGGTGAGCAGCGGCTGCATATTAATTAACACCGCAATCATCAATAGCATTGCCACTAATGCAATATAAATCCCCTGCCAGGTGGCGGGCATGATCTTGTCAAATTCCTGCGCCCCGCGATGGCCGGAAATAGTAGGCTGCATTGCGCCCAATACTCCCGCAAAAAATAACAGCACTGGCACCCATAGGCTGGTGCCAATACCTACACCGGCTAAATCCTCAGCGCTGGCGTGACCGGCCATTACGGTATCAATTACCCCATTGGCCATTTGTGCCAACTGCGCAATTAAAATTGGTGCGCCCATTAGCGCGAGTTGTTTCCACTCATGCAGGGTGCGCGTAACCAAACTTTGGTTATGATCGGGGAGGGGTTGATTAATTTGATCGTCTGTTGCGTTCACAAAAAATTCCGTTACATCTGGATAGATAATGCTGCTCTCACTTTTGAGCGCGCATTAGGTTTTAAGACCGATATGGTTGATTACTGGTTGCGCTTGATCATAGTTGTCGATGCTTATGCGCGTCTGGCTTGCGTAATCTATCTGCAATTGTTGAAACAAACTGGGTGTGCCCACATCCAGTTTTAAAATGTGCGCAATAATAATGCGGATTACCCCACCGTGGCAGACAATCACTTGGTGCGCTGCGGTGGAGCTACAAATTAATTGCTGCCAGGCACTAATTACGCGTGCTGCAAAATCTTGCAGCGCTTCACCCTCGGGCGCTTGCGCGGTGGCGGGTGAATCCCAAAAGCGTGCGAGCTTGTCCCATTCATCGCCCAAGGCATCAAAAGCGATACCATCCCAGCGGCCAAAATTCATTTCCTGCAAATCCGGTTCGATCAACAGCGGTAATTCATATTGCGCACTAAATTCTTGTGCGACGCTCGCGCAGCGCTGTAAGGGTGAGCTGACAATTTGGTCGATTGCGGTTTGTTGATGAATTGCCCTAAGGGCGCGCTGTAAATCTGTGCGGCCAGCATCACTCAATGCGATATCGGTACGGCCATAGAGTGCAGCGGGGCCATCGACTTTGCCATGACGGATTAGGGTAATAAGGCGATTGCTCATACAGCATTGCCTTTTAATTGCAGGGGCAAACCAGCGGCGATAAAAAAGACGGTGTCTGCGCGTTGTGCCAGTGCTTGATTTAGCCGACCTGCTTCATCCACAAATTGGCGACTGATTTCGCCGAGCGGAATAATGCCCAAGCCCACTTCATTGGCGACAAAAATAATCTGTGCCTGACTGTTCTGTAGTGAATCGATGAGCTGTTTAAACAGCAGGGAGAAATCCTGTTGCGGGTAGTGAAAGAGTTGGTTGTTCAGCCAAAGTGTTAAACAGTCCACCAAAATGCATTGCGGTTTTTGGCTTTCACGGGCAAGTGTTTCTGCCAATTGTAATGGGCACTCGCAAAGCGCCCACTCGCTGGGTCGCTGTGTTTGGTGATGCGCGATACGCGCGCTCATTTCCTCGTCCAGTGCGGTGGCGGTAGCAATATACAGCACCGGCAGCTGACTGTTACTGGCGAGCTGTTCCGCATAGCGCGATTTACCCGAGCGCGCGCCACCCAATACCAAGGTGATCATAATAAAAATCCTGGTAGATATTTTGCGCTAGCCACGCCACACAACAACAGCACCGCATAAATCAGCAGTTCACTCACTTGCTGCGCCGCACCCAAACAATCGCCGGTGTAACCGCCAATCTGCCGCATAAAGTACATTTTTATTAATTGTCGCAGTATTAACAATGCAATGATTACTGCACTGGCTGCTTGCCAGTGCAGCAGTAAAAAAATGGGTAGCGCGGTAATTACGAGAATTAAAAAATCGGTTTTTGATTGATTATTGGCAAGGGGTTTACTTTTGCTGCTGTCTTCATCGGCCACATAGGGCATGGTAAAAATTAGACTGGCCGCGAGTGTGCGCGAGAGCGCGTAAGCAATTAACAAGCTCAGTGCAATAGTGTGGCTTTCAGCGAGTAATAGATATTTACCCAACAACGCCATCACCAATGCAGCGGCGCCATAACTGCCAATGCGGCTGTCTTTCATAATCAATAATTTTTTCTCACGCACAAACGCGCCGCCAAAACCATCGGCGGTATCGGCAAGGCCGTCTTCGTGAAATACACCGGTGAGCAGCAAGCTAAAAACCATCGCCAACCAAATACTGACAGGTGTGGAAAAAACCTGACTCGCCGCGACGTAAACGCCTGCTACCAACGCGCCCAATAACCAACCGACCACGGTGTAGTAACGGCTGGAGCGATTGAGTAATTCCGGTGAATATTCAACCCACGCTGGCATGGGAATACGGCTGAAAAATCCCAGTGCGAGGAAAAATAAATTGAATTGTTTTTTCATAAAACCTGGTCGCGTGTCGGAGGAGCAGATAGCCCTGCAAGACACGCCGTGAATACATCCATGTAGGCTTGTCGTCGACGTCCCTGTCTCCGACAGTCTTGCAGGGCTATCTGCTCCTCCTCTTGAAAGATCGAAGCAGTCAATCGTAATTTTTTAAACCGTTACACCAGCGCTTTCAAAGGTTGCCATTTGATTATAAAAACTGGTCGCCGCTTGAATGAGTGGTAATGCGAGCGCGGCGCCTGTGCCTTCGCCCAAGCGCAAACCTAGATCCAGCAGGGGTTGTGCGTTTAATAATTGCAACAATAATTGATGCCCGGCCTCTTCGGATTTGTGGGCGAAAATCATATAGTCGCGTGCATTCGGATTAAAGTGAACCGCGAGCAACGCCGCAGCGCTCACAATAAAACCATCTACCAGAATTAATTTTTGCGCCTGCGCCGTGGCGAGCATGGCACCACAAATTTGGGCGATTTCAAAACCACCTACTTCCGCGAGTACATTCAAAGGGGATTTATCCGCAATACGCGCAACCCCCTGACTCACCAGTGCGATTTTTTTCGCTAACTGTTCATCGTTAATGCCCGTGCCCTTACCCACACATTGGGCGACGGGGGCACCGCTCAATGCGGCCAAAATTGCCGCCGCTGAACTGCTATTGGCGATGCCCATTTCGCCAAAGGCCAATAAATTCGAACCCGCCGCAATTTCTTGCTCCGCGATGGTTTTACCCAGAAATAATGCCTGTTCGGCTTGCGCGTGAGTCATCGCCGCTTCAAACGCGAGGTTGCGCGTTCCGGCGGCAATACGTTGCACAATTAACGCCGAAGGTGCGGGTTTGATTTCGTATTTAATGCCCGCGTCGATCACCTTGAGCGGCAAATGGTTGGTGCGGCAAAAACAATTTATCGCCGCGCCGCCCGCTAAAAAATTCAGCACCATTTGTTGGGTGACGCTGCTCGGTGCAATGCTCACCCCTTCTTCGGCAATGCCATGGTCGCCTGCAAATACCAACATCAATGGGCGCTCAATACTGATGCGCGCTTTCTGCTGCACCAGCGCAATGTGCATGGCTAGCTGTTCAAGCTGGCCAAGGGCGCCCAAGGGTTTGGTTTTTTGGTTGATGCGCGCTTGAATGTCTGCTTCGTTGGCGCGGTTAAGCGGGCTGATTTGCCAGTTCATCGTCATAGCGGTATGGATTGTCATGGAAAGTGTTCCTGCTAGCGGGGCGGGCAAGTTATCACAGGCGCAGGAGCAACTTAACCTCTTTCACAGCTTGCGCGTATAATCGCGCCCCGCAACACAGTCCGCTACCCCTATTTGATTGGAGCCCGCCATGTTTGAAACCCTGTCGTTACTGCCGAATGATCCTATTTTGGGCTTGAGCATTGCCTACGCGAAGGATACCAATCCCAACAAGGTGGATTTGGGGGTGGGTGTCTATAAAAACGATGTGGGCCAAACCCCGATTATGCGCGCCGTGGCCGAAGCGGAAAAACTGCGTATAACGCGCGACTCCACTAAAGCCTACACCCCACCGGCGGGTGTTCCGGGCGCGAATGAAGTCGCGACCCAATTGGTATTTGGTGTGGGGCACCCGGCGGTGGACGCAGGGCGGGTGCGCACTGTGCAAGCCCCCGGCGGTTGCGGTGCACTGCGGGTAGCGGCGGAATTGATCCAGCGCGCCAAACCCGGCGCTAACCTTTGGGTAAGCACCCCAACCTGGGCCAACCATATTCCACTTTTGGGCAGCGCTGGCCTCACCTTACGCGAATACCCCTATTACGATTACGCGACCCACAGTATCGATTTCGCCGCCATGCTTAATACCTTCAAGGAAATCCCGCGCGGCGATTTGGTGTTGTTACACGCTTGTTGCCACAATCCCAGCGGTGCGGATTTAACCCCCACGCAATGGGATCAAGTAGCGGATGTGTTGGTAGAACGCGGCATCATTCCGTTTGTGGATATGGCCTATCAAGGTTTCGGCGAAGGTCTCGAGGAAGACGCCTACGGCCTGCGCATGTTGGCCAGTCGTGTACCAGAAATGATTGTGGCGACTTCTTTTTCCAAAAATTTTGGCTTGTATCGAGAGCGTGCAGCGGCGTTGAGTTTGGTATTTGCGACTCCGCAACAAGCGGACGCAGGCTTGAGCCAAGTATTAAATGTAGCGCGTGCAATTTACTCCATGCCACCCGCACACGGTTCAACCATTGTGGACATCATTCTGCACAGCGACGAACTCACCCTGATGTGGCAAACCGAACTTACCCAAATGCGCGAACGCATCGCCGGTTTGCGCGTGCAATTGGTTGAATCTTTACGGGGATTACAGCAAGCGCGGGATTTCAGTTTTATCGCCCAGGAACGCGGCATGTTTTCATTTTTGGGGCTGACAGTCGCGCAAGTACATCAACTCAAAAATGATTACAGCATTTACATGACCGATACCAGCCGCATCAGCGTGGCCGGTTTAACGGTGGAGAAAATGGATTACGTGAGTAGGGCGATTGTGGCGGTGCTCTAGTTGTTCAACCTGTGGTAAAAAAAGGCGATCCTCATTTTTGTGGATCGCCTTTTTTATTGGGTGCGGATTAAGATATTTAATACTGCTGCTTGATTTTTTCCGGTTCACTGGCGCTAAACTCCAACTCGCGCTGTACCAAGCGAATTTTTTCTTCGGTGTGATTTTCTTTTAATTCATGATCTATTTTTAGGACTGCTTTTTGTAAAATCAGCGTGTTGGGGTATGTGATTAAATTGCCGTCCTCCCGTTCCAGGATCACATGGAACATGGTGATTTCTACAATCACGCCACTCATGTCATCGTCTTTATCCAAAATCTTAATCCGATCGTTTACCTTATAGGGAAAACTGAAAAAGATAATCATGCTGGCGGTGACGTTACTTAAAATCGACCACTGCGCAAACAGTGCAATACCTACTACTGCGAAAATCGAGGAGAGGAATACCGATATTTCGCTATACCCCAAACCCAGCACTAAACACATCACTACAATACACAAAAACACCATGCCGATTTTCATCAGGCGGGTAATGTAGAGCACGCGCAAATCGCCCAGTGCACGGCGCACGCTGACGTCGTGAATAATGCGATCAAGTAATTTAGATGCAAGCGAAAAAACAATAATGCAGCTGAAGATAATAATTAATTTGGAGAAGACACCGTGATTGGTTATCTCTTGTAAAAAATTCATAGTTTCCTGAAATGTTGGTAAATGATCCACTGCGGCACCTGCGTTGCTGATTCAATAAACGACTGCCATACTCGTTCGCACATTATACCCACCTAACAGCTGAACGAGTGCTTTATGAAACCTTTGTTGTGTATCGCCCATCGCGGCGGCCCTTTGGCCGGGCCTGCGCCACTGCCGGAAAATAGCCTTGCTGCCATAACGCGCGCGCTCGACTTGGGCGTATATGCGGTTGAAATTGATGTTTTTCAAATTCACGGTGAACTGTTTGTTACCCATGACCGTCGCTTGGGGCGCGTAGTATCCGGTCAGGGAATAATCACTGCTCAGTCGCTCGATTACTTAAATGCGCAACACCTGGCTAACGGTGAGCCCATGCCCCGTTTGCAACAGGTGTTGGAATTGGTGGGTGAAAAAGCGCTGCTGAATATTGAAATAAAAGGTGAAAATACAGTGCCGATATTGGCGCAGGTATTGGATGATCACATTTATTCCCACCGGGGTAATTACGAACAATATTGTGTATCCAGCTTTGACCATCAGCAATTGTTTCAATCCTTACAGCAAATGCCACAGGTAAAACGCGGTGTATTAATAGAGGGAATTCCGCTGGATTACGCCGCTTGTTGCGAGCCACTCAAGGCCTATTCCTTTAATACCCATTTGAGTTTTGTCACCCACGAATTAATGGTTGATGCACAGCGACGCGGCCTGAAAAATTGGGTTTATACCGTCAACCACGAGGACGATTGGCGAGCAATGCAGCAGTTAGGGGTAGATGCGGTATTCACGGATAAACCGGATGCACTGCTGGCATTTACACAACTTTTTGATTGATGCCAAAGGCGTTTCGTTTAAGTTCTTCTAAACTTTTCTTCGCGCAGGACTAATTGCTGCAATTCTTTAAGAATAGACTTTGGCTATTAATGAGTTATTTAATATAAATTTACTATATTGATTGTTTTGGCCTAAGGTAAGCCTGTACCAGGTGATGAGCCTACTCAATTAATGCCAACACAGGAGAGCGTTATGGACAATAAAGATACCAACACAGCCGGAAAATGTCCGGTAATGCACGGTGCTAATACCGAGTCGAGCAAATCGGTGATGAGCTGGTGGCCGAATGCCTTGAACCTCGACATCCTGCATCAACACGACCGCAAGACCAATCCGCTTGGCGATGATTTCAACTACGCCGAAGAATTCAAAAAGCTTGATCTGCAAGCCGTTAAAAACGATCTCAAAGCCCTGATGACTGACAGCCAGGATTGGTGGCCCGCCGATTGGGGTCACTACGGCGGCCTGTTTATCCGTATGGCTTGGCACTCCGCGGGTAGCTACCGCATTGCCGATGGCCGCGGCGGCGCTGGCACTGGCAACCAACGTTTTGCCCCACTCAATAGCTGGCCGGATAACGGTAATTTGGACAAGGCCCGCCGCCTGTTGTGGCCGATCAAAAGAAAATATGGCAACAAGCTTTCGTGGGCGGATTTGATGATCCTTGCGGGCAATATGGCTTATGAATCCATGGGGCTGAAAACCTTTGGATTTGGTGGTGGCCGCGAAGATATTTGGCACCCCGAGAAAGATATTTACTGGGGTTCGGAAAAAGAATGGCTGGCCAAAAGTGGCGGTGAAGGTTCTCGCTACTCTGGTGAGCGCGATTTGGAAAACCCATTAGCTGCAGTGATGATGGGCCTGATTTATGTAAACCCCGAAGGTGTGGATGGTAATCCCGATCCACAAAAAACCGCTAACGATATTCGCATCACTTTTGCACGCATGGCGATGAACGATGAAGAAACTGTCGCCCTCACCGCCGGTGGTCACACCGTGGGTAAAGCGCACGGCAATGGCAGTGCCGCGAATTTGGGGCCAGAGCCGGAAGCGGCCGATGTAGAAGAGCAGGGCTTGGGCTGGAACAACCACAAAACCCGTGGCATTGGCCGCGATACTGTGACCAGTGGTATTGAAGGCGCTTGGACAACCAACCCAACCCAATGGGACAACGGCTATTTTGAAATGCTGTTGAATCACGAGTGGGAGCTGACTAAAAGCCCGGCGGGCGCATGGCAGTGGAAACCAATAGATATTAAAGAAGAAGATAAACCAGTCGATGTGGAAGACCCTTCCATCCGCTGCATGCCGTTGATGACTGACGCGGACATGGCGATGAAAGTCGATCCGGAATATCGCAAAATTTCAGAACGCTTTGCGAAAGATCAGGCGTATTTTTCCGAAGTATTTGCACGTGCCTGGTTTAAATTAACGCATCGCGATTTAGGACCAAAAGCGCGCTACTTGGGTGCTGACGTACCTACGGAAGATTTAATCTGGCAAGACCCGGTTCCCTCGGTGGATTACATTCTCAGCAGTGATGATATTGCCGAGCTGAAAGCAAAAATCCTCAGTAGTAGTTTGAGTGTGTCGGAATTAGTTGCTACTGCCTGGGACAGTGCCCGCACTTTCCGCGGTTCGGATTTCCGCGGTGGTGCCAACGGTGCGCGTATTCGTCTTGCGCCGCAAAAAGATTGGGAAGGTAATGAGCCTGCACGTTTGCAAAAAGTGCTTGGCGTGCTGGCCGGCATCCAATCCGGTTTGAGCAAAAAAGTCAGCATGGCTGATCTAATTGTGTTGGGCGGTACTGCAGCCGTTGAAAAAGCGGCGAGAGATGCCGGTGTCAATATCAGCGTACCTTTTGCTGCCGGTCGCGGTGATGCTACCGAAGCGCAAACCGATGCAGAATCTTTTGCGCCGCTGGAACCTATTCACGATGGTTTCCGCAACTGGGTGCAACGGGATTATGTAGTACAACCCGAAGAGTTGTTGTTAGATCGCACGCAGCTCATGGGCTTAACTGCACCGGAAATGACTGTATTAATTGGCGGCATGCGTGTACTGGGCACTAACCATGGTGGCACCAAGCACGGCGTGTTTACCGATAAAGTTGGCGTATTAAGTAATGACTTTTTCGTAAACCTGACTGACATGAGCTACCAGTGGAAACCTACCGGTAAAAACAGCTACAACATTGTTGAACGCAAAACTGGCAATGTGAAATGGACTGCAACACGTGTAGATCTGGTATTCGGTTCCAACTCCATCCTGCGCTCCTACGCGGAAGTCTATGCACAAGACGACAACCGTGAGAAGTTTGTAAAAGACTTCGTAAAAGCCTGGGTGAAAGTGATGAATGCAGATCGGTTCGATTTGAAATAACTACCTGTTGCACGAATTGGTTAACAAACTAACCGGTGAGTAAAAAGCAAAAGGCCGATGGCATTGTCATCGGCCTTTTGCTTTTGGGGAAACCTTAGGAATACTATTTTTCGGCATACCCGCGAATAGAAGTATATAGAACTCAACAGCTTGAATTCGCGGAGTTGGATCAGGCTTCTTGCTTGTGTTGTTCCACTGCAATTACTTTTAAACGGCGAACTTTTCCCTGTGGTACTGGCCACTCGATGGCACCACCAATTTTTAGGCCAATTAACGCGCTGCCAACCGGTGAAAGCACAGAGATTTTCAGTTGGGTTACATCGGCATCTTGCGGGTAAACCAGTTGAATGGTTTTTTCTTCGGCAGAATCCAAGTCGCTAAACGTGAGGGTGGAGTTCATTGCGACTACGTCAGCAGGTAACTTGGCATCTTCCACAATTTTTGCGCGGCTAATTTCCAAATCCAAAGCATCTGCCGCGTCGCTGTCAGTTTTTTCAATCAATTGCATAAGACGTAAATAATCGGTTTTGGCAATGACCAAAGCGCTTGCTTTTTTGCTGCTCATAATAATTCCAAAAAATAAGAAGCGGCCATCAGGCTGCTTGTGCGAAAAAAATAAAGTGGGGTGGTTTTTCGGCGATTAAGTGGGCGGTAACTTAATCGCCAAATACGACGAAGGCGCGAACGGAATTGCATTCCGGCGCGGAAGAAAGAGGTGAAATGTGCAGTGCAGTGCAATAGTTCATGGGCAAACCATAGCAAGCCTTGTTTGCTTTGGCAAGCGCTGCTTTTTTAATCGACAAGTTCGATATCCAGACTGTTTAGCAGCCTGATTGCTTCGTGTCGGCTAAAGCGCGCAGCGGTAATCTGGTTATTAAAAATATCGATGTCATAATTTTCGGCCTCACTAAAATCTGCCTCCTTCAGGTTTGTTTTCATAAACAAGCTATTGGTGAAATCGCTGTAGGTAAAATTTGCCTTGGAAAAATTACCATTTCTAAAATCCACATCGTGAAGTTTGCAGTGTTCCAACTGTAATTCGCTCAAACTCAGCGCAAAAAAAGAAGTGTCATTCAAAATACATTGGGTAAATTTTAGTGGTGATGAAAAGTGAAAACGGGGCCAGTCAGCTTTAGTCCAATCCACACCGACTAATTTACATTCGTGAAAGCGTGTATCTAAAAACCGGCTGTAGTCAACTTTTATATTGCTCAGGTTGGTATTGGTAAAGATGCAATCGACAAACTTGCATTTGTAAAAGCGTGTGTCGGAGAAATTGCTGTTTTCAAAAATACAGTTTTCAAAGAGAATTTCGGTAAAAGATTCTCCAGCTGCATCCAGGGCATTGAAAGTTTTAGAAAAGTATTCGTGGCTATTCTCTATCATCATGCTTTTGCCGTGTGCTATTAACCATCACTGGCCTAGGCTCAGTACTTGCGTGCCGGGGAATAGCTTGAATGTTCGCACGTAAAGCGCTGCAAAAACAGTCTTGTTATATCGCGTTTTCTGTGAGCAACGTGGCGGCGCGGGTTTACGCTTCTTAGTGATCAGACAATGGTATTTGTAGTCGGTGCCGATTAATATGACTGGCTATAACAAGATCCATATGTTGGACGGCAAAACATCAACCCCTACCTGACGTGAGAACTACAATGAAATTTATCCACAGCCTGTTAATTGGCGCGCTGTGCTTTTCCAGCTTCGCGCTGGCCGAGCCGGTGCAAACCATCAGTGCCGACAATCAGCATTACCTTTACACCGGGCGTATCGATTTTAGTGATAAAAAATCCCCGCAACTTTCCTGGCCGGGTTCCAGTATTAAAGCCAATTTCACTGGCACCTCGCTTGCGATTGTGCTCGACGATCAATTAGGCAAAAACTTTTTTAATGTGATAGTCGATGGTGAAACCCAACACCCCTATGTGTTGGAGGCAAAACAAGGTGAGCATACTTATGTGATCTCCACCGCCTTAAAACCGGGCAAACACAGCCTGGAAATTTACAAGCGCACCGAAGGCGAGGAGGGCGCAACCCACTTCAAAGGTCTAGTGCTGGATAAGGATGCGAGCCTGCTTAAACCGCCAGCGCGCCCCAAGCGCCGCATGGAAATTTACGGTGATTCCATCACCAGCGGCATGGGCAATGAAGGTGCAGATAATGGCGCAGATCATTTGCTCAGCGAAAAAAATAATTACTGGGCCTATGGTGCAATCACGGCGCGCAATGTAAACGCTGAGCTGCATACTATTTCGCAAAGCGGCATTGGCATTATGATCAGCTGGTTTCCGTTCATCATGCCGCAGTTTTACGATCAGCTAAATGCAGTGGGGGATAATGACAGTCAATGGGATTTTTCGCGCTGGACGCCGGATCTAGTCGTGATCAATTTGTTTCAAAACGATAGTTGGTTAGTTGACCGTGAAAAACGTTTGCAACCCATTCCCAGTGATGCACAGCGAGTGCAAGCCTACGTGGATTTTGTGCGCACTATCCGCGCAAAATATCCTAAAGCGCAGATTATTTGTGCATTGGGCAGTATGGATGCAACGGCTAATCCGACCTGGCCGGGTTATGTAAAAGATGCGGTAGCGCGTATGCAGCAAGAAAATAATGACAAGAAAATCGATACTATTTTCTTTCCCTTTAACGGTTACGGTCAGCATCCACGTATCGCACAACACAAGGCGAATGCAGAGTTATTAACAGCGTTTATCGAAAAGAAAATGAAGTGGTAAATAGTGCCACTGTAATTTTTAGTTTGGCGTTAGGATTTTTCATTTCGAAACCCTCAAGTCAGGGACGACTTGAGGGAGCTACAAGGAGGTATTCATGCGTTTTCGAAATGAAAAATCCTAATGACAAACGAGCTACGAAGTGTACAAGTGATAAATCGATCTGTATTTTAAAAAATCCCGCATCACTCAATGATGCGGGATTTTTATTTTGAGCTTAACGTTTTAAATCCAGTAAACGGAAGTAAGCGTCTTTCGGTTGTAGTTTGCGATCAAACAACAGTGGGTAGTTGGTGCGACCGGGAATCGGGAAGCCGTTGAGCCAGCTTGCGTCATCGCTTACACCCCAGAAGGTGGCGCGGTCGATTTTATCGCTGTGTTTGATAAATAATTTGAATAAATCTTCGTAGCGTTTTGCCAATTTGTCTTGCATTTCCTGCGGCAAACCTTTGGTATAGGGGTCGCGCTCGGGTTTGTATTCAAAGCGGGTAGAAACTTCAGCTACCGGCAGTTCCCATACCGAAGGCAGTACGTCTACATCCAGCTCGGTGAAGTGCACGCGCAGGCCCAATTTGGCGAAGGCGATAATACTTTTTTCGATCTCGGCAATAGGCGGTGTATCTATTCCCAAATGCCCTTGAATTCCTAAACCGTGAATGGGCATGCCGCGTTTTTGCAAGCGCTTGATCATTTCCACTGTGGCTTCGCGTTTACCGGTGCGTTCAATGTTGTAATCGTTGTACATCAAGTGCGCTTTGGGGTCGACTTCATTGGCAAGGGTAAAGGCGTTGTAGATAAAATCATCGCCCATAATCTTGTACCAATGGCTGTCACGCATTTTCAAGTCATCGCCCACCGCTTCATTCACTACATCCCAGGCGGCAAGTTTGCCTTTATAGCGGCCCGCGAGGGTGGTGATGTGCTCTTCCATTTTTTTCTGCAACGCGGTTTTACTGATGTAACTACCATCGGCGTTTTTAAACACTTCATCGTGAATCTGGCTGTGCCATACCAAGGTGTGGCCTACCATGTGCAGGTTGTGTTTGGTGCCGAATGCAACAAACGCATCGGCATCCTTCCAATTCCACTCGCCTTGGGCATCGCGCAGTACACCCCATTTCATGCAATTTTCCGGTGTAATTGAATTAAACTCTTTGGCAATCAAGGTATTAAGGCGCTCATCTGCACCGCTCGCAATAGTTGCATTGAGTGCGGCGCCGATTAAAAAGTTATCCTTGTAGGCATTTTTAAGCCCGGTTTGCTCTGCCGCTTTGGTGGCTGCCGCAAGCTTGTTGGCCTGGCTCATCGCGATACCCGCACTGGTCAGTGCGAGAAGTTTCCGACGTGAAAGATTCATAGGTTGATCCTCGTGTACTTATTGTGGTGGAGAGCTTGTTGTGAATAAAACTTTACATTTTCATGGATAAAAAGCCGTTTGGTGTTCTTGTATACCAGTGTTATATTTTAGATGACTATAAGATACGCAGCAAATGCTGAGACAGCAAATTAAGAAACGTTTACGAGGGGTGTGGAAGTGTTTAAAACCTATATCAATACTTATATCAAATGCACTTGGTTGTTTTTTTTATTACCCATAATAGCCGTCGGTAATGCGTATGCGGAGGACGGTTATGAAATGTGGCTGCGCTATCAGCCAATTAGCAATGAGCAACAGCTTAAAACCTATCGCAAACAAATCACCCAAGTGGTGGTGCAGGGCGACTCGGCAACTATGCAAAAAGCTGCTGCGGAATTGCAGCGCGGCTTGAGTGGTTTGTTAGCTAAACCTATTGCTAGCGCCAATAAAAACCCTGCAAAAAATGCGCTGGTGATTGGAACTCCCAACAACTCTGCGCTGATTGCAGCGCTCGGGCTAAATACTGAGCTCGCTGCATTGGGTGATGAAGGTTATTTAATTACCGAGCAAAAAATTAATAAACGTACTGCATTAGTGATTGCAGCCAATACCGATGTGGGGGCGCTCTACGGCAGTTTTCATTTTTTACGTTTACTGCAA
Source organism: Cellvibrio sp. KY-YJ-3 (assembly GCF_008806955.1). Taxonomy (NCBI): domain Bacteria; kingdom Pseudomonadati; phylum Pseudomonadota; class Gammaproteobacteria; order Cellvibrionales; family Cellvibrionaceae; genus Cellvibrio; species Cellvibrio sp. KY-YJ-3. Next base: position 2,096,409 of record NZ_CP031727.1, read on the forward strand.
ACACAACAATCACTGGATAACCTGAGTATTCGCAGTGCACCCAAATTGCAGCACCGCGTAGTGAATCACTGGGATAATTTAAATCGCGTGGTTGAGCGCGGTTATGCCGGGTTGTCGCTGTGGGATTGGGGCACCTTGCCCGATCATAAATCTGAACGTTATGAAGACTACGCTCGCATTAATGCCTCGCTTGGTATTAACGGCACAGTGCTGAACAACGTGAATGCCGATCCGCGTATTCTGAGCGATCAATTTTTAGAAAAAATTGCTGCGCTTGCCGAAGTATTTCGCCCCTACGGCATCAAAATGTACCTATCGATTAATTACGATTCACCACGCGCATTTGGTGATTTGGATACCGCCGATCCACTTGATCCGCGCGTACAGCAATGGTGGAAAGAGCGCACTGCCAGAGTCTATAAATATATTCCGGATTTCGGCGGCTATTTGGTAAAAGCGAATTCCGAAGGTCAACCAGGGCCACAGGATTACCAGCGCAATCACGCCGATGGGGCGAATATGCTCGCCGCTGCGCTAGAACCTTTTGATGGTGTGGTGTTCTGGAGGGCGTTTGTGTACAGCCCGGACATTGGCGACCGCTTCCGCGGCTCTTACGATGAATTTAAACCACTCGATGGCAAATTTGCCGATAACGTCATCCTGCAAGTCAAAAATGGCCCCATCGATTTCCAGCCGCGCGAACCTTATTCCGCATTATTTTCCGCGATGGAAAAAACCAACATGATGATGGAGTTTCAGGTCACCCAAGAATATTTTGGTTTCGCCACCCACCTTGCGTATCAAGGCCCGTTGTTTGAGGAATCGCTGCGCACCGAAACTTATGCGAAGGGTGAAGGCTCAACCATTGGTAACATTCTAGAAGGGAAAGTATTTAAAACCAAACGCACTGGCATGGCAGCGGTGATCAATCCCGGTACCGATCGCAATTGGACCGGTCACCCTTTTGTACAATCCAGCTGGTATGCCTTTGGGCGCATGGCGTGGGATCACGAAATCAGTGCAGAAACAGCTGCCGAAGAATGGCTGCGTATGACTTTCTCCAACGAGCAGAAATTTATCGACCCAATGAAAGAGCTGATGATGATCTCACGCGAAGCCGGTGTAAATTACCGCTCGCCTTTAGGGCTGACTCATCTCTATTCACAAGGCGATCACTACGGCCCTGCACCCTGGACGGAAAATTCTGAGCGCCCTGATTGGACCGCCATTTATTATCACCGCGCTGCAAAAGATGGTTTGGGTTTTAACCGCACCAAAACCGGCTCCAATGCTATCGCGCAATACCCGGCACCTTTGGCAAAAATTTATGGCGATGTAAACGCAGTACCGGAGGAATTATTGCTCTGGTTCCACCATGTCAGTTGGGATCACAAAATGAAATCCGGTCGCACACTGTGGGAAGAGTTAGTGCACAAATACTACGAAGGCGTAGAGCAAGTGCGCGCGATGCAAACCGCGTGGGATGCACAAGAAGCCTACGTTGACCCCGCGCGCTTTGCGCAAGTGAAAGCCCTATTAAAAGTACAAGAGCGCGATGCAATCATCTGGCGCGACTCCTGTGTACTCTATTTCCAAACCTACTCCGGCAAAGCGATCCCCGCCGGTTATGAAAAACCCAAACATGATTTGGAATATTACAAAACCCTTGCACGCACCCGTTATGTTCCTGAACCATGGCATCCGGCGAGTTCGAGCCGGGTTCTCAAGTAATTTAAGTCGTTAAATCTTCCCGCCTGTTATACCTGTGTTCATAGCTTACGCTTTCGAGCACAGGGCTTTCCTGAGCCCTCGCTTACTTAAATTAGATCATCGCTCCTCTCATGCTTGTCATCGGCCTATCTTTTGTTGATAATGTTATATTATAACGTTTCTTTGTGTGCTAAACCTATGGCATTACCTCCCGTTACCGTGCTACCTGTTACCGTCTTATCCGGCTTTTTAGGGGCCGGTAAAACTACGTTGCTCAACCATATTCTGAATAATCGCGAAAACCGCCGCGTCGCCGTGATAGTGAACGACATGAGCGAAGTGAATATCGATTCATCATTGATCCAAAATCAGGTCGAATTAAATCGCGCGGAAGAAAAATTGGTGGAGATGAGCAATGGCTGCATCTGCTGCACCTTGCGCGAGGATTTATTGATTGAAGTGACGCGCATGGCAAAAGAAGGACGATTTGATTATCTGGTAATTGAATCCACTGGTATTTCCGAGCCTTTGCCGATTGCCGAAACCTTTACTTTTGAGGATGAAGACGGCCAAAGTCTCTCCCAAGTCGCGCGGCTGGATACTATGGTTACCGTTGTCGATGCGGTGAATTTTTTAAATGATTATTACGATGCGCTCTCGCTGCAAGAAACCGGCGAAAGCCTCGGTGAAGAAGACGAGCGCAATGTGGCGGATTTACTTGTCGATCAAATCGAATTTTGCGATGTATTGTTAATCAGCAAAACCGATTTAATTTCCGCCGAAAAACTTGCAGAGCTCTATGCGATTTTAACCAAGTTGAATCCCGATGCCGAAGTTATTCCCGTCGAGCGTGGCAACGTACCGCTCAACAAAGTGCTCAATACCGGAAAGTTCAATTTTGAAAAAGCCCAGCAAGCGCCCGGCTGGCTAAAAGAAATGCGCGGCCAACACACACCGGAAACAGAAGAATATGGCATCAGCAGTTTTTCTTACCATGCACGCCGCCCATTTCACCCGGAAAAAATTTATGAGTTTTTCTCCAGTCCAGCCGTAAAAGGAAAGTTACTGCGTTCAAAAGGGTTTTTTTGGCTGGCATCCCGCCCCCAGTGGGCAGGGCAGTGGAGTCAGGCGGGTGGTATTGCGCAACATGGCGCTGCGGGAATGTTCTGGAAAGCTATCCCCAAAGAGCAATGGCCGGAAGACGAAGAGCAGGTAAATTACATTATGGAAAAGTGGGTGGAACCTTTTGGCGATATGCGTCAGGAGTTAGTCTTTATCGGTCAAAATCTGGATAAAGAATTTGTCACCACGCAGCTCGATCAGTGTCTGCTCAGCGAAGAGGAAGTGTTAAAAGGCCAGGATTTTTGGAAAACATTACCCGATCCGTTTCCGACTTGGACGCAAGGTCACGCGCACTAAGCTTATTCCTATTAATAAAGGATCCGGATATGAGTGTAATGTTGCAATCAATAACAGCGGGTGATGATTGGGCAATCGATCAAGATCCCGCCGTGCTCGCGCGTATTTATGAAGATGCCATCAGCATTTCCATTTGGCAGCGCCAATTGCAGCAGGAGGTTGAGTCTTATGTGGATGAGCTGCTGCGCAAACCAAAAACTATTGCACTGAAATTATCGGGTTCGCCCGAACAACTGATGGAAGAAATCCAACGCGTATTTCCGCCTGCATTCTTTCCACCTGTATTGATTGGCGAACAAAGTTCTTGTATTGGTGCGGCGGCGTTTTATGCGGATATTCATCATGTGCTGGATATGTTTGCCTGTTTGTTCGATGCAAAAATTCTCGGCCTGCGCATCAATACTCTCGAACACGCCATGTGCCCGCGTTTCCATACCGATAATGTCGCCATTCGTTTAATCACCACCTATTACGGTTTGGCCACTGAGTGGCTGCCTGATCAATTATCCAATCGCGCTGCATTGGGCACTGCGTTTGCCAGCCAAATCAATATACCCGGTGCCATCGCCGCGAGTGAACGCCACATCCAACGCATGGCAGCGGGTGATGTGGCTTTATTCAAAGGCGAGTTGTGGGAAGGGAATGAAGGAAGAGGAATTATTCACCGCTCACCAGCGCCGACCACTCAACAGCCAAAACGATTGGTGGTGACGTGTGATTTAATCGAGAGCTAGGGTAGTTCTGAAATTCGCACATCTCGTCATACCCGCGAACGCGGGTATCCATTTCCAATATTTCCCTGCCGTATATAAAAAATTCTATACCTGGTTTAATAGTTTGACCTTAATCTACAGATATCTATGCGGATTCACACAGTACAATTGGCTAGCGTGTGAGTTCCCTGCGCACAATTTCCGCGCCTGCGCTTAAGGCTTTCAGTTTGCCGAGAGCAACATGGCGGGATAAAGGTGCCATGCCGCAGTTGGTGCAGGGGCAGAGTTTGTCGGCGTCTACAAATTGCAGGGCTTTGCGTAGCGTATTGGCGACTTCTTCGGGTGTTTCGATAGTGTTGGTGGCTACGTCAATCGCACCGACCATCACTTTTTTTCCGCGAATCAGTTCAAGTAGTTCCATTGGTACGCGCGAGTTATGGCATTCCAGCGAGATGATATCGATGTTGGATTTTTGCAACTTGGGAAAAATTTCTTCGTATTGCCGCCATTCAGAACCCAGCGTTTTTTTCCATTCAGTATTGGCTTTTATACCGTATCCATAACAAATATGTACGGCAGTTTCACACTTAAGTCCTTCAAGTGCTCGTTCCAAGGTCGCAATGCCCCAGTCATTCACCTCATCAAAAAACACATTAAAGGCAGGTTCATCAAACTGAATAATATCAACGCCCGCCGCCTCTAATTCTTTCGCTTCCTGGTTGAGAATTTTGGCAAATTCCCAAGCCAGCTTTTCGCGGCTTTTGTAGTGGCCATCGTAAAGCGTATCAATCATCGTCATGGGGCCGGGCAGGGCCCATTTAATGGGTTGCGTAGTTTGTTTGCGCAGAAATTTAGCGTCTTCAACAAAAACCGGTTTCTGGCGCGACACATCACCAACAATCGTCGGTACGCTCGCATCATAGCGATTGCGAATTCTAACGGTTTCGCGCTGTGCAAAATCAACACCGCTCAGGTGCTCAATAAACGTCGTCACAAAGTGTTGGCGCGATTGCTCGCCATCACCAACAATATCAATCCCTGCCTGTTGTTGTTCCTGCAATGACAAACGCAACGCATCCTGTTTGCCTTCCAATAATTCATCACCTTCCAATTTCCAGGGTGACCAAAGCGTCTCAGGTTGTGCAAGCCAGGAAGGTTTGGGTAAGCTGCCAGCAGTGGATGTGGGCAATAATGTTTTCATAGTGAATAATCTTGTCTATTTAAAAGTTATCGGAAAGCTTTGAAATATTCACTTCCCGTCATACCCGCGAATGCGGGTATCCAAAAAAATCAGCAGATTGGCTAATTAAAACGCGTACTTGGCAGACCATTGCTCAAGAATGTTCTGGTAGGGTTTGATGAATTGTTTTTCAGCAAATTTCCCCTGCTCAATCGCCAACCTGCTGCGTTCGTCGCGGTCATAAACCACTTTGGTTAATGAATAATCCTGATTTTTTAAATTGGGTTTGTAATAGGCTCCCGCTACCGCATTGGCGTTATAAATTTCAGGCCGATAAATCTTCTGGAAAGTTTCCATAGTGCTAATGGTGCTGATCAATTCAAGGTTGGTGTAATCAACCAGCAGATCCCCAAAGAAATAAAAGGCGAGCGGCGCAACGCTATTGGGCGGCATAAAATAGCGAACCGCCAAGCCCATCTTCTTGAAATACTGTTCAGTCAACGAGGATTCATTGGGCTGGTATTCAACGCCCAGCACCGGGTGCTGGTTTTCAGTGCGCCGATAGGTTTTGTTATCGGAAACACTCAGGCATATCACCGGTGGTTTATTAAAATGTGCTTTGTAGGTAGTTGAGTTCACAAAGCTCTGAAAAAGTTTGCCATGTAAATCGCCAAAATTATCGGGAATGCTGAATGTCGGTTGATTTTTGTTGTGCTCTAACAGCAGCACACTAAAGTCGTAATCGCGCACATAAGAAGAAAAGTTATTCCCCACAATGCCTTCAATACGCCTGTTGTTGTAGCGATCAAGAATATTAGTTTTTAAGATTTCAATCGCAGGGAATGAATCACCATTACCCTCACGATCAAGATCCATTTCCACCGAAATGATTTCAAGCTCAAGTGAATAACGATCCCCCTTGGGGTTATCCCAATGCGCCAAGGCATTAAAACGATTGTCGATCATCTTCAGCGCATTGCGTAAGTTTTCTTGCCGGCTATTACCCCTCGCCAAATTGGCAAAGTTGGTAGTGGCACGCGTATTGTCTGCCGGATGATAGTTCTCATCGAAACAAATGCTCTTGATGCTAAACGTAAAATCGTTGTTCATGGTGATATTGCAACCTGTTTAAGAGACAAGGGTGGTATTGGCTCTGGTTAAGTACAGGTAGTCTTTATACTGGAATGGCAAAGTGAATAAAAACGATATAAATTCATGAAAATGTGAATTTTATTCATGTTGTGTTTGGGGCTTGGTGGATCAGGGGGCGGGCTGTAGGCGCAGGTAGGCTACTTACTGCGCCCCATCGCTCGTTATCGCCATAATCAAACCTCCGTTCGTTATGCTCATATTCATTTGTCATTCTCTCGAAAACTTGTTGGGATAAAAGCGTTGCCTGTGTAAATTGGTGTAATGAGTTTTTGTTGATTGGCCTGGTTGGCCATCGCTTGTCGTACCCATCTTCAATGTTTTGAAAAAGCAGAAAATCTGAGATTACGAACTTCAGCAGATTGAAGGGCGGTAATTTGCCCATATTAGAATATAGATAAAGTTTGTAGGGCGCGTTTCGCGAAGCAAGCCGCCGAGGGTCGGGAGTGTGCCCAAAGCGGAAGTTGGTTTTTTTAAGGTTGGCTGGCCGTATAAATCCAGATTACAGAGAGCGTCTCGGATCGGTCCGCTTCAGGAATTTTAAGGAGATTCTTTATCTATGAAGTTTTATGAGTCTGAAACTATATCGCTAAAAAATACGAATGAAGCCTTAAATTATCTATTGAACTTGGATAATAAAGTGCTTTCAGATTGTGTTTTTCGAGGGCATAACAACTCTTCGTGGGGTTTGCAATCGTCACTGGATAGGTATGGCAAAACTAATCCCGAGGCGTCATTAGAAGACCTTAGAAAGCCTCCAACCCTAAAATACTTCTTGGATCTCTTTAGGGGACATTACGATGCTTTGGTAGGTAAGAGCGACCTTGATGATGATGAACTTTGGCAAGTTGCTCAGCATCACGGACTACCAACGCCTTTACTTGATGTATCAAAGTCACCAATGGTGGCACTTTTTTTCGCTTTATTTAATAAGGATGTCAACGATGCGAGTAAAGCGTGTATTTGGCAGATTGATATGGCGCTTTTACGTGAAATGAACCGTAATGTTGAGAAATTTATAGATAGTCTAGATGATGGTGACGGGCTAAGGACAAGGCTTGGAACGGTAGAATATATAGCTGGCAATTCGACTTATAGCCCGAGGCAATATGCACAACAGGGAGGTTTTATAAGATGGAAATTTTTCAGTGAGCTGCCTCTCGCTCTTAAATACTGGGAAATATCTAAGGCAATTACTCACGCGCCGTCTGATCGCTTGTTACGGAGAATCGAATTTGATGTCAGCAGAGAGGAATTAATCGAGGCTTTCCGCAAGCTAAGTTTAATGAACATAGCTCCAAGATCCTTATTTCCCGATGTAAGCGGTGCCGCTGAGCAAGTTAAAATAGATTATCTTTTGCGGTCATCAACGTCTTGGAGAAGAGAGTACGGATTTCGATTAATGGAACCATAAAAATAAGAGGTGCGGCGCCTCCAATAAATTATGCTTCCCGAAACTTATAGCAGCGTTATTAAATTTTAGCTGCAGTAAAGTTAAACTTATGAGCTTTTATGTCTTCATTTGCGATTAGAGGAATTTTTTAATTCGGCACTGTCTGCAAGAGTGTGGTCTTGGCTGTTATATTAATTGGTGCGCGAGGGAGACAAAATGAGCACGTAGGTTGGACAGCAATGTCCAACAAACCAATTCATGAATCAAAACGTCGGGCTAGCCGAGCTTCCCGTCACCAACATCCGCTTTTGCCGAATTGCGACATCAGCTAAAAACTTATGAATAAACCGCATGAAATCTAACGAAATATGGGTTTATTTAATGAATCAATTGCCCATATTCCGCTAGTCTCTATACAGGCCAACTCTAATTTCTGCCTTTGTCTTCAATTAATTTTTCCGCATAAAAATCCATATTGGGCATCGCTGCGCTCACTGCCTACCTACTGGGCAGGGAATTAATCTTGATTGCATCATTGTCCCCTTCTGCGGGATAATACTGGTTACTTAACCAGTTTTTTGTGCGCTTATGACTAATGCCTTTTTATTGACCCGCCAATGGCGCGATACCCGTGAAGGTGTGGTGTTGGATTTGTGGTGGGCGACGGAGCAGGGGAGTTGTTGGACGCAAATTACCGGGCAGGAGGTGGTGTTTTTTGTAGAGCGCAAACACGCACCGGAATTGCCTGCGCTTTTTTCCCGCTTGCGCGCCTGGCGTATGGCGGAGGTGGAATTAAAAACCTTTCACAATCAGCCGGTTGTTGCCCTCTATTTTAAACAGCACCGCACCGCGCGCGATGCGCAGGATCTGTTACGGCAGCAGGATATTGCTTTTTGGGAAAGCGATATTCGCCCGCCTGAGCGCTATTTAATGGAGCGTTTTATTACCGCTGCGGCGCAGCTGGATATGCCGGATATTACCCAACAGCCACTGCGTAACCCGCGCCTTGTGCCGGTTGAGGACACGCTATGGCGACCAAGGTTGCGCATGTTGTCGCTCGACATAGAAACCTCGATGGATGCGCAGCAGCTTTATTCCATTGCTATTTGGTGTGATGCGGCAAAAGCCGTATTTATGATCGGCGAGGGTGAATTTTCCGCGACACCAGAAAGTAAGCACGGGATTATTTTTTGTCGCGACGATAAAGAATGCCTACAACAATTTTTCGCGGCGATTGCGGAGTTTGACCCGGATATTTTAATTGGTTGGAATCTGGTGCAGTTTGATTTGTTGGTGCTGGAAAAACTGTGCCAGCGATTAAAAATTCCGTTGCAATTGGGCCGCGCAGGCCAATCCATTCATTGGCGCCATGAAGATGCCAATGACGGCGGTCGCAGTTTTGTGGTGATTCCCGGTCGCGTTGCGCTGGATGGTATCGAGCTGTTAAAAGCGGCTAACTATCGCTATGAAAGTTATTCGCTGCAAAATATCTCGGAAGAATTATTGGGTGAAAGTAAATTAATCAGCGGTAATGATCGCGGCAGTGATATTACCCAATTGTTTAACACCGATAAAATCGCGCTGGCCGAATATAATCTGCACGACTGCGAGTTGGTGTGGAAAATATTCCAGCGCCAGGAATTGCTGGCGTTTGCGCTGGAACGCAGCCAATTGACGGGTTTGTTGCTGGATCGTATTGGCGGTTCGGTGGCGGCATTTGAATATTTATATTTGCCGCGTTTGCATCGGCGCGGTTATGTGGCGCCTAATTTGGGTGAGTTGGAGTCTGATGTCATTAGTCCCGGCGGTTATGTGATGAACTCGCGCCCCGGTATTTATGACAACGTTTTGGTACTGGATTTTAAAAGCCTGTATCCGAGCATTATACGAACGTTTTTAATCGATCCCTGTGCCTTTTGGTTGGCGCAGCACAATCACTTGAGCGATGAACAAATTGTGCCCGGTTTTAACGAGGCTTATTTTGCGCGTGAGGGGCATATTCTGCCTAATGTGATCGAACAGCTTTCTGCGGCGCGCGACCGCGCCAAACAACATAAAAATGCGCCGCTCTCCCACGCCATCAAAATTATTATGAATTCGTTTTACGGTGTGCTGGGCTCCACCGGCTGCCGTTTTTTCGACCCTCGTGTATGTAGCTCAATTACCTTGCGCGGTCATGAAATTATCCAGCGCAGCCGCGATTGGATTGAGCAGCAGGGGTATGCGGTTATTTATGGCGATACTGATTCGCTGTTTGTGTGGCTGGAAAATAATTGCACGGGTTATCCACCAAAAGTAGCGTCGCAATGTGACCTTATTGGCAAGCGTCTGGCGAAAGAGCTGAACCTCTGGTGGGCAGAGACATTGCGCACGGAATTCAATATAAACAGCGCATTGGAAATTCAGTACGAAACTAATTACTTGCGCTTTTTAATGCCTACGATTCGCGGCTCTGAATTGGGTACTAAAAAACGTTACGCCGGTTTGATAGAAATAAATGGCGAGCGCGAGATGGTATTTAAAGGGTTGGAAAACGTGCGCACCGATTGGACACAATTGGCCAAAGAATTTCAAATGACGCTTTACCGCAAAGTGTTTGATGGTGAGGATTATTTTGATTTTGTGCGCAGTACGACAGCAGAGGTTTTGGCGGGAAAACGTGATTTGGAATTAATTTATCGCAAACGCCTGCGCCGTCATTTACATGAATATCAAAAAAATGTCCCACCCCATGTGCAGGCCGCACGCAAATACGCACAGCTCACCGGTGAAACCCTGCGGCGCGGTGATTGGATCAGTTATGTGATCACCACCAACGGCCCCGAGCCACTAGGCAGTTATGAAGTAAACCTGTCGCTATTACAAAGCCCGATTGATTATCAGCATTACATCGACAAACAGCTTTCGCCTGTCGCTGACAGCATTTTGCATTTCCGCGATGAGTCGCTGAACCAATTGGTGGAAAGCCAGTTGTCGTTGTTTGGTTGATCGGGCTATAGTCCGCCTCCCTTTGTCATTTTCAGGTAGTTATATGTCTGAGTCCGATTCCGATATCGATGAAGTTCTTGAGCTGTTGCGCGATCACAATGAGCCAGTCCCTGTGCCGCTGGAATTGCCCGATGAAGACCGCTTGGTTGAAATCGAAGAAGAATTATTACTGCCGATCCCCCGCGAAATGCGCAGCTTTTTGTTGGAGGCCAGCGATGTGGTTTACGGTTCCATCGAGCCGGTTACGGCGGCCGACCCTTGCTCGCATACTTATTTGCCCGAGGTGACGGCAGTTGCCTGGGAGCAGGGGGTGCCGCGTTATTTAATGCCGCTGTGTGAAGTGAATGGTGCTTACTATTGCGTCGAGCAGGACGGCGAAGTAGTGTTTTGGCGCGATGGCGAATTAACCGACGAAACCTGGCCCTCGGTATGGCACTGGGTACGCGATGTGTGGCTTGAGTCCTGAGCCTCGAAGCCTGTGTCCCGAAAACGGCGAGTCCTATCAAGTGGTAGTTGGTCACGGAAATCGTTTTTGGTGCCACGTGCTGCGCGCTGGCTGAGCTACACTTAACCTCCCGGCGCCGTTTACGCCGGTGTGGTGTAGTTGCTGTTCCATTACTGAGAGAGTGTTGGCCGTGCGTAAGGGTGCTTTTGTCATAGGTGTGCTGCTTCTGGGGTTCTCCAGTGGCTGCCTATTGGCTGAAACAGGCATGGTGGAACCCTCGCCGCTGAATGAGGTTTCGCTTGCGCCAACCCCTTCGGCGGCAAAGCTGCTGGCCCATCAGGAATCCAGCATCACCGACGTTGAAGCCCATGTGCGCCGTATTGCCGAGCGTACTGCCGCTGAGGAAAAAGCGCGTCAAGAACAGGAGCGTTTGGAGCGAGAAGCGGCAGCCCAGGCAAATAAACCCCAGCAGCTGACTTTTTTTAAATATCGCAAAGACGGCGCCGTGACTTATTCGGATCGCCAGCCTCGCAAAACCGATTATCAAGTTATTGTTTACAACTCCTGTTTTGCTTGTAACCCGCTATCGACAGTGGACTGGCGTGTTACCCGCCTGTACTTGTCCCAATTTACCTATTCCATCACGCAAGCAGCGGCGCGCCATGGGGTAGATCCATCACTGGTGCGGGCGGTGATTCATGCCGAATCCAACTTCAACCCTCTTGCCCGTTCCCGCAAGGGCGCCATGGGCTTGATGCAATTAATGCCCGGCACTGCCAAAGATATGGGAGTTAGTGATGCCTACAACGCCGCGCAAAATATCGATGGTGGGGTGAAATATTTGGCATGGTTACTCAAACGTTTTAATGGCGACATCACCCGTGCGACTGCCGCCTACAATGCTGGCCCCAGCAATGTGGAGAAGTACGGCGGCGTGCCTCCGTTTGATGAAACCAAAACCTACGTTTTCCGCGTTAACATTCTGCATCAGCGCTATAAAACCCAATTGGCGCTGGCGAGTAACTAGACACTCATTCTGTAGATTTTCCGGTTTCTGCTTTCTGTCGCTTATAACCACAAAATCTAATTCTTTTGCATTTTTCTGCTCAAAAAGTGCGCGTTTTTGCCGCTATAGGGTTTGTATCCCTTAATCCTATGCAGGCGACTTTATGATTATTGCCAACGCACACATCCACATGGCCGCCCAACACGACTATCGCGAGGAGCATCAGGTCGCCGAGCGCTTGGAGTTTTGGCTGGGTGAACGAGCTGCCGCCCCCGTCACTGAACCAGAAACGGCACCGCAACAGCCTGCGGTGCGGGTGGATTTATCCTCCGCCGGTTCGGTGTTGGCCATGCATCGCGAGCGACAGCTGCTGGATTTATCGCCCCAACTGGATTCCCGTTCGCGTTTGAATTTGATGATTCTGGAGGCGATGTACAAGGCCATCACCGGTAAGGACTTGCAGGTAACAACCCCTGCGGATATACAGCCCAAAACAGACGGTGGCGCTGTGCAAACACTCTCGGTGGATGCCACCCCACCGGCGCAAGTATTGGCACGCGCTACCGGGCCGGGCTTGGTTTACCAGCGTCAGGAGCGTTATACCGAACAGGAGACATCCAGTTTTCAAGCGGTGGGTGTGGTGCGCACGGCGGACGGGCGCGACATCGACTTTGCCGTTGCACTTACAATGAGCCGCGAGTTTGTGCAGGAATCCCATCTGGAAGTGCGTATTGGCGCCGCCAAAATTGACCCGCTGGTAATCAATTTTGATGGCTTGGGGGCGGGCCTCACCCAAACCCGTTTTGCATTTGATCTGGATAGCGACGGCACAGCAGAGCAGATTGCGAGTTTACGCCCCGGCAATGGCTACCTGGCGTTGGATCGCAATGGCGATGGGGCAATCAATAACGGCAGTGAATTGTTTGGCCCTACTAGCGGGCGCGGTTTTGCCGAGTTGGCGGCGTTTGATGAGGACGGCAATAATTTTATTGATGAAGGTGACAGTATTTATCACCAGTTGCGTATTTGGATGACCAATGAAGATGGCACCAGTCAACTGGCGGCGCTGGGCGATAAAAACATCGGCGCGATTTTTCTCGGTCATGTGTCATCGCCGTTTCAGTTGAAGGGGCCCGATAACCAGTCGCTGGGAGAGGTGGCCAATTCCGGTGTTTATCTCACGGAAGACGGCAAGGTGGGTGTGGTGCAAGAGATTAATTTAACGGTGTAAAGAATCTGACGGTGTAAATATTTGCGTGTGTAAAAAAGCGTCGCAGAGCTGTAGAAAACTCTGCGACGCAAGGGGTGAAAAAACGATTAGTTCTCGGCGGGCACAGGTGCGGCTGTAGTGCCAGCGGGGAAATAACGAGCGTAAATTTCCGAGCCGGGTGAGCCGAAGCTGTTGAAGTTGTACCAGACAACTACGCGATCCCCTGCGCTGTTGGCGGCAACCATCGGTTCAACGGCTGTGCCCACCAGGTTTTCCAATAATTGCCCGCTTGCCCAGCTTCCTGTACTGCCGCTGAGGTTGGCGAACCAGCTGTCTTTAGTGGTGTTGTCGTTGGACTCCTGCGACCAAACCAGCAAACCATTGGCGGTACCATCGATGGCAACCTCAGGAACACTCTGCACAAAGTCTGCATTGCCCGGTTTGATAATACTTTGTGTTCCCCAGGTGCCGTTGGCCGCGCGGGTATTTGCCATAATCGCCTGATTTTTACGCCCCCAGGTTGCGGCAGCGACACCGTTGCCATTGCTCGCCGCGCGGGGTGCACTCACAAGATCGCTGCCGCTGTCCTCACCCACCACGGCAATATCGTTAGCCCAGCCGTTGTTGTAGGTTTTGGCCAGTATCCGGCTGGTAAAGGTACCATCGCCCAGCGAATCCCATTGTCCCCAGACCAGCAAGGCTTTGCCTGCGCCATCATTGATCAGCAGCGGGTGATTGAGCGACATATTGCCGCCTGTGTCCGCAACCAGTATTTCATCGCCGGCCCAGCCGCCGGCTGCCGTGTAGCTATTGGTGGCGATGTTGACGCGATTGTTGCCACTGTTTAACCACACCACCAGCGCCTTGCCATCGCCCAACCAAGCGAGGCTCGGTGAACCGTCCTGACCGCCAATCACGTTGTTGTCCTCTAACAGAACTGGTTCTGACCAGCCTGATGCGGCCCGGTAGTGGCTGGACCAGATGCTGAAACGCCCTAAATTCACGGGTGATTGCGCCCACACCGCCAGTGCATTGCCATTGCTGTCGATAATGGTTTTGGCGAAGAAGCCCATGGCACCGTCCGAGTTTTCGATGCGCTCGGGCTCTGCCCAGCCTGTTGCTGGCGCATAGCGACGCACCCATAAATCGTAGGCTCCAGCGGAGGTGAGCTGTGTCCAGGTTGCAACGGCACGACCCGAGCTTGGGTCGATATAGATCTCAGCCTTATCGACCGAAGCGCCGTCGTTTTCCAATAGCTGCGCTGTGCCCCAGCCAGATCCTTTTACATAGCGATTGGCAATTAAATTATCGCCGCCGCTTGCGCCGTCAATAATGCCTTTCCAGATCGCCCAAGCGTTACCTTGATCGTCTATTGCCACTCGTGCACTGGCCGCGCCGGGTGGCGAGATGATGCTGATAGCGGTTGCATCGCCAATGCTGCTCGATGAACTGCTGGCAGATGAAACGGCGACTGCACTGCTGCTTACTGAAGAGGTGCTCGATGGGGCGCTGCTCAGGGACGATAAACTCACTGAAGAAAGGCTGCTGGAGGACAGGCTCAGCGATGAAACACTCAATGAGGAGGAACTCAGCGAGGAGAGGCTGGAAGGCACACTACTCGAGCTACTGCTGACACTGGAAGCTACGGAGGTAAGGCTACTGGATGCCGGGCTGGAATTATTATTACCGCCACCACCCCCGCCACCGCAAGCAACTAGCAAGCTGCAGGTTGCAGCAGTAATCGCCGGAGTGACAAGGTGTTTGAGCGAAACGATTTTTTTGGTAAAAAAATCCTGAGATAAAAAAGAATAGTCGTATTTATTCATGATCAAGTCCGCAAATAAATTGGCTGAATTCAACAGTGCTAAACAGCAAACACTAGAGAGTGTTGTTCACTTATTAGAAATCATTGCGGCGTGGGCGGTTAGCTGTAAAAACTGACAGGCTGTTAAAACGGATTAGGGTTAATAATTCCCTGCAATACCGCTTTGGCAACGGCGTGTTGGCGATTGTTGACGTCGAGTTTTGACATTGAGTTGGTTAAATGAAAATTAATTGTGCGCTCGGAAGTATTTAGCAGTTGTGAAATTTCCCACGAGGTTTTTCCGTCGGCAGTCCAGCGTAAACATTCTTTCTCGCGCGCGGTGAGCAATAGTTTTTTATCGGGAACATCCAGGCTTAAAACGCGCTGTACAGTTTCATGCAGGTAAGCGGCAAATAAATGGATATAGGGTGATGCCTGCTGGATTAATTCCAGATGCATCTTTTTTTGTTCATTCAAAGTCATGCTGAAAATACCAAATTCCCCGGTAGGGCCATGCACCGGCATGCTAATACCGCCTTTTAATCCGAATTCAGTCGCTTCATTCATAATGCGCTCGCCCATCTCTGTGCTCACTGGCCCAAGGTCTTGCCATTGGATTGGGATCAAATGTTTTTTGCAGTGCATGATTACCGGATCGTCCAGGTAATAGGCATTTTCAAAATAATGTGTCAGCCACGAATCCGGATAACCTTTAATGGTAATAATGCGTGCTTCGGCAAAGCTGGTGGGTACGCGCAGCGCGTAAATAAAATTATCAAAACCCATTTTGGCGCAGTGAGTAACGCAAAGGCGGGTGATGTCTTCGGTGGTTTCGGCTTGCGCAAACTGGAATACCAATTCATTAAAGTCGCTGAGTTTCATCTGCTGCTATTTTCCCTGAGTGTAATACCCATAAACCAAAACTAATCGTTAAGTATTTATTGCTTTTGCTGCGATAGCGTCAATTAAAAAACTGTAGCGAAATGTAATTGCGGGAGGAATGGGGCAAGAAGTTGGCAGCAACAAAAAAAGCCACCTGTAATTTTTTACAGGTGGCTTTATGGGCAGTGATGTGCAGGGCGATTTTTATGCGCGTTGATGTCTGCGCCGGATATTTTTATCCCGATAAAATTACTGGTTAAACAAAAATTCCATCAAAGCATTTTGCGCATGCATGCGGTTCTCTGCCTCTTCCCATACCACTGAGTCGGGTGCGTCGAGAACATCGGCACTCACTTCTTTGCCGCGATAGGCGGGCAAGCAGTGCATAAACAATGCATCGCGTTGGGCGAGGCTCATCAGCTCTTTGTTGACTTGATAACCGCTGAAGATTTTTTCGCGCTGTTTCTTTTCATCTTCCTGGCCCATAGAGGCCCAGGTATCAGTCACCACCAAATCGGCACCGGCAACGGCAGTGCGTGGGTCATTGCTCAGGCTGACGCGATGCTGATAGGGGGTGACAAATTCGTCTTCCGGCTCAAAGCCTTTGGGGGTGGCAATGCGCAATTCAAAGTCGCACAGCTCGGCGGCTTGAATGTAGCTGTTGCACATATTGTTGCCATCGCCCACCCACGCCACGGTTTTGCCCGCGAGGGAGCCGCGTTGTTCAACGTAGGTTTGAATGTCTGCCAGTAATTGGCAGGGGTGATATTCATCGGTCAGGCCGTTGATGACCGGCACGCGTGAATATTCGGCAAAACGTTGCACGGTGCTATGTGCATAGGTGCGGATCATCACCATGTCGACCATGCTGGCGATGCAGCGTGCGGCATCTTCAATGGGTTCGCCACGGCCTAATTGCGAGTCCTTGGTGGACAGGAAAATGGCGTGACCGCCCAGTTTGGCCATACCGGATTCAAAAGAGACGCGGGTGCGGGTGGAGTTTTTCTCAAAAATCATCGCCAGCACTTTGTTGTTAAAAGGCTCAGGGGCAGTGCCCTGGCGCAACATGGCTTTGAGTTCGATGGCGCGCGCAATGATTTGTTGCAGTTCGGCGCGGTTAATGTCGTTGAGAGTCAGGAAATGTCTCGGTGCCTTTGAGGGAACCATAATCGATGCTCTTTCATTTATAGCGCGCGCTTTATTGCGCGCGCCCACTTAAAACGCATTACTAATTGGGGGAGAACTCTGTCACTAGCGTTACCACTTTACTGACCAGCTCGTCGGCTTCTGCATCGCTGAGGATGAAGGTTGGCAACAAACGAATGGTATTCATGGCAGTTACGTTGATCAGTATCCCCAGGTCGCGACCTTTTTTTACCAGCTCGGCACAGGGCGCAGTGAGTTCGATACCAATCATTAAGCCCTTGCCGCGAATATCAACTACCTTGGGGTTATCGCCCAGGGCTTCTTTAAAACCCGTGAGCATTCTATTGCCCAGTGCGGTTACCCGTTCCATCAGTTTGTCGGCGAGCAGGGTTTCAATCACCGCGATACCGGCACTGCAGGCGAGTGGGTTGCCACCAAAGGTAGTGCCATGGTTGCCCGCTTGTAATACTTCTGCGGCTTTACCACGTGCAAGGCAAGCGCCGATTGGCATGCCATTACCCAGACCTTTAGCGGTGGTTACTACGTCCGGCAATATGCCGTTGTGCTGATAGGCGAAGAAAGTGCCGGTACGGCCGTTGCCGGTTTGGATTTCATCGGTCATCAGCAGTAATGCGTGTTCATCACAAAGGGTGCGCAACTGGTTCAAATAGTCGGCCGCCGGTACCCGCACGCCGCCTTCGCCTTGTACGGGTTCAACCAGAATAGCGACGACATTTTTATGCTCAGCGATGGCGGCTTTCACTGCAGCAACATCGTTGTAAGGCACACGAATAAAACCTTCCACCAGCGGTTCAAAGCCGATCTGTACTTTTACGTTGCCAGTAGCGCTCAATGTCGCCAGGGTTCTGCCGTGGAAACTGTTGGCCATAACGATCACAGCGGGATTTTTCACGCCTTTTTCGTTGCCATATTTCCGCGCGATTTTAATCGCGGCTTCGTTGGCTTCGGCGCCGGAGTTAGAGAAAAATACCTTGTCCATGCCTGAGACCTGAATCAGCAAATCGCCCAAACGTTGTTGCTGGGGAATGTTGTACAGGTTGGATACGTGCAACAAAGTTGCTGCTTGTTCAGAGATGGCTTTGGTCAGGGCAGGGTGCGAATGGCCCAAACCGCACACGGCGATACCGGCAATCGCATCGATATAGGAGTTGCCCTGATCATCCCACACGCGGCTGCCCGCGCCCTTGGTCAGGGTCAGGGTTCTGGTGCCGTAAGTGTTCATTAGACTGGACATGGTGTTCTCCAAAAACAAAGCCGAGGCTTTAACAAGGTCAGTTCCCGATAGCTGAAAAAACGAAACCAACTCAGCCTATCGCGTGCGGGCTGGCGGGTGATTCATTAAGGGGATTTTTCGCTAACTCAACACGGCGAGCCGGAACGGCGCAGTGGGTGCGCCTAAGGCGCGCAGCAAAAACAGGCGGTAAATATATAAGTTATTGCGATTATTGGCAAATTTGCCCATTTTTGTGGCAGTTACACGCAGGTCGCCACCGGTTTATTGGCTAAAGCCGTTTCCCTGCACAAACTCCTTGGCAAAAATAATATCGTTTTGCAGGTGGAAACCTTCGTCCGGTGGCTGGATAAAAAATCCTTCAAATAACCGCACCCCTTGTAGCCACAAACTGGACAGGTTGCGTGAGTTTTCAATTTGTGTCGCGATGACCTTGACCCCGCGTTGGGTTGCCGTGCTGACCAGGCTTTCCAGAAGTGCCGGATTTGTCCCGGTATTCGACAACTTGGGGCACAGACGCAAATAGTCCAGCGGCAGTTGGTCGATTATCTCCACAATACCGGGGTTTTCACCCGCCCGGGTGAGGCAAATACCGCACTGTATATCATGCAGCGCCCGCGCAATTTCGCGGGTTTGATGCAGGTGATTGAGCACCCAGTTTTCCTCAAGCATAAATACCAGGCGCTCGCTGCCGCGCAGGCGGGAGGAGCGCAGCACATTGGCGGCAAAAGAAAAGAAGGTGCTTTGTTGCAGCGTGTCTTCGGCCAAATGGATAAACAGAGTGGCCTGCTCACGGGTGGCGCTGTTATTGGCGATAGCGCTCACCGCTTGTTGCAATACCCAGCGATCCAATTCAATACGCTGTGACGGTTTATTGATCCGGCTGAGAAATTGTTTAGCGGCGATGGGTTCGCCGTCTTCACCCTGTAAGCGCAGCAATACCGAGAAGTGCTCTATGCGCGCATCTTCCAGGCTAATGATGGGCTGGAAGGCGAGGGACAAATCGCGGCTGAAGACGATTTGGGAAAAGTCCGGCTCGACTTTGGTGAGTACCGGAATAGTCACAATATCGACAGTGTCTGCTGTTGGCGCATGGTTGGGTTTGGGAGCCAGGCTGGCCTCAAATGCTTGTTCCGCACACAAGAGTGCCTGATTGGCTGTGCCCAGGTTGGCGGTTAAGAGGGCGATACCGGTGTTTACCGTCAGGGATATTGCCTGCTCGTGGGCCAGGTATGTACGTGCGGCCAAATGGCGCCGCAATTGTTCGCAACGTTGGCGGTGAAATTCGGCACTGCGTTTACCGGCTAATACGCAAGTCACCATGTTGGATAAATCGATCCACTGTTCGTCGCTGCCAATGGCATCATCCAGATGGCGGCAGAACTGGTCGTGTAGTTTGATCAGCTCCACCATGCCTAATTGCTGGCTCAATTCACTGAGATTATCGACACTAATATAGTAGAGCGCGCTGGTGTGTTGCCCTTGTGCACCGCTATTTATTTCGTCTTCCAGCACTGAAAAAAAGTAACTGCGATTAACCTTTTGTGGCAATTGGGTGTGGCGCGTCACCCGTGCAACCCGGCTTTTGAGGACTGAGGTTTGGTTGAGTGCCTGTTCGCAAATACCAATCAGTTCAGTCGCTTCAAAGGGTTTGGTGAGTACAGCGTTAACTCCCAGTGCTTTGATAGTGTTGTGCAGCTTGGTATCGGTATCGGCAGTGACAAATACGATGGGCAAGAGCAAAAAACGTGGATCCTGACGCAAGAGTACGGCCAGCTCCATGCCGTTGATGTCGGGCATGTGCATATCCAGGATCACCAGGTCCGGGTTGAACTGCGCCGCTTGTTGCAAGCTATGCAATGGCTGCTTGACGCTAATGACCTCCATACCGGCATAGCGCAGAATCTCACTTTCCAGTGCAGCCATGTCGGGGTCGTCGTCCACTACCATCACTTTATAGGTGCGATTGTGCTGGGTAATGATTTGCAGCAGCCGCTCGATCAGCAGGCCCATATCCAATGGTTTGATTAAATAGTCGCTGCTACCGGCGCGCAAGGCGCGCAGTTTGGCGTTGACATCGGTGCGCCCGGACAAGAGCACAATCGGAGTGGTAGGTGGAGCCAATGCTTTGATCTGATGGAGGCTGCCCAGCGCTTGCAGTCCGGCGCGCTCAAAATCGGGGTCCATCAAAATTGCATCGGGTGATTCTTCGTACAGCCGCTGCATACACTGTTGCACGGTTTCAAAGTATTCAACGCTAAACCCCACACGGCGCAAATAAGCACTACACATCGCCGCGAGGGTGCGATCCGGGTCGATTAAAAACAACACCTTGCCTTCCGCATCCGGGTAGGCCTGTTTCTCAATGGGAGCGGGTAAGTTGTCTTTTGTGGTAATGCCTTGGGCCGTTGCCATCATCACTTGGCTCAGGCGTTTGACGTGCTCTTCCAGCTGGGTATATTCCTGCCCACCAAAGCTGCGTCCCAACTCCTGCAGTTCGTTTAAGAAGTTTTCCAATTGGCTCGCGCTGGCGCGCAGCTCTGGCAAGCCGTAGCTGGCACCGGCCTCGTTTTGCTTCTGCACAAACTGCTGCAGGGCGGCAAAACCCTGTGCGCTCCAGTTTAAGTGGCGCAGGTAACCCCAGATGTTTTCCAAATGCCGCGCACGTTCTGGCAGGCTGGTAATAAAACGCTGGCGCAGGGCTTCAAGCTGTTTACGAAATTCTTGCGTCATAGGCTCGGTCCACTGTTGCTTACTTCAGTATAGAGGCTGTTATGCAAAGTGTTATTTAAGTACGAGTGCTTACTCATCGCCGATGTAAAAAACCGTTTTAGCAGATGAGAGTTCAGCAGCCTTTGCGCACAATGGCGCCTGTCATTTCTTTCTTACCGTCGCACCCGGTTACCGGGTTAAGAGATTCCACTGCAATGTCTAATCGATTCAACCGTTTTGCCCCTCGTGTTACCGGCCTCTGCCTTATGTCATCCACAATCCTGATGACGCTACCGCTTGCAGTTCAGGCGCAACAAGTGCTGGAGACGCTGGTGGTTAGCGGCGAGCGCCCGGCGTCGGTTTTGTCATCCCAAGTGATGCTAAAAAACGCCGGCGATTTCCCGCCCGGTGCGCGTCTTGATCCCGCTGAACTGCTGCAAACCCTGCCCGGGGTTCAGGTGGATTCACGCAGCAATTACGCACAGGACACACGCATCAGTCTGCGTGGTTTTGGCGCCCGCTCGGCGTTTGGGGTGCGCGGTATAGATCTACAGGTGGATGGCATTCCCATGTCCACCCCCGATGGGCAGGGGCAACTTTCCAGCGTCATGCTCGATAACATCGACAGCGTGCAAGTGCTGCGTGGCCCTATCGCCGTGCTTTATGGCAATGGCGCTGGTGGGGTGATTGCCCTGCAAACCGCCGCGCCCGTGGCAAATCAGGTGAATTTAGGCGTGATGGGCGGCGACCCTGGGTTACAGCGCCAAACGGTGCAAGGCGATTGGCGGCAAGGGGCGATGGCGGCGCGGGTGCAGTTGGCGAATACCGAGGTGGATGGCGAGCGCCCGCATTCAAGTGCGGAGCGCCAGCAGGGGGCGGCCCAGTTTTACTACACCACCAGCAATCAGCTGGACATCACCCTGAAACACGAGCGCAGCCATGACCCGCTGCTGCAAGACCCGCTCTCGCTGCGACCGGAAGAGTGGCGCGCTAACCCGCGTCAGACCAATCAGCTCGCCGAAGACTTTAATACACGCAAATCCGTCGATCATGAGCAGACCTCTCTTAGCTTGCGCGACAGTGAGGGTTCAACCCGCTGGCAAACCTCGTTCTGGCACGGCGAGCGCGCCATCACCCAATACCTGGGTTTTAGCGGTGAGGGGATTTCTGGCAGCGGTGGGGTCGTGGATTTAGTGCGCGATTTCGCCGGTGCCAGCGCGAATATCACCCAAAGTTTTAACCTGCTGAATATGCCCGCCGATATGAGTGTTGGTATCGAACTGGCGCAAACGGAAGATCGCCGGCGCGGATTTGTAAACAATAACGGCATTGCGGGCGATTTGCGTCGCAATGAATTGGGCAAGGTGGATAGCCGCGATATTTATGCGCTGCTGCAATTAACGCCGACAGCGGATTTGTCGTTCTACACCGGTGTGCGTCAAAGCCGGTTGGATATGGAAGTGGACGATTATTTTGTGGTTACCGGTAACCCCGATGACAGCGGCACGCGTGACTATCGTGAAAACGCCTATGCGTTTGGCGCGAATTATCAGCTCAGTGACCAGTGGGGGTTATTTGCCAGCCGTGGGCGCGGTTACGAAACACCTACACTCACCGAGATGGCTTATCGCCGCGTGGGCAGCGGGTTAAATATCGCCTTGGAAGCCGCGCTGAATAATCAGCAGGAATGGGGTATTCATTATCGCCCCCTGGCTGGTGCCGAATTAAGCGTCACCCAGTTTATGATCGACAGCAAAAACGAATTAGTGGTGGATCAGTCGGTCAGCGGTCGCACCAGCTACCGCAATGCGGCGGCGACTGAGCGCGAAGGTGTGGAAGTCTTAGGTCGCTACAGTGTTAACGATCAATGGCGCTTGCAAGCCAGCGCACAATTTATTGATGCGATTTATTCTGCGGGTGAATTGGATGGCAACCAATTACCCGGTGTAGCGCGCGAGCAATATCAACTCGGTTTACAATGGTTGCCCTTCGGCAGCGATGCGTTGCAATTAGGCGCCAGCCTGCAACAGCGCACGCGGGTATTTAGCGCCGATGATAATGCCGTGTCTGCACCGGGTTATCGCACCTTTGATGTGAGTGCCCAGGGCGATGTGGTAATTAATCAACTGCGTGTTGGTTGGTGGTTAAAAGTCGCAAATGTGAGCGATGAAAATTACGTTGGCTCAGTGGTAGTGAATCAAGCCAATGGTCGCGCATTTGAGCCAGCGCCGGGGCGTAACATGACGGCCGGAATGAACATAGTGTTTTAATAATAGCCATTAGGTTTCAATAATAGAGAGCAGCATGCAACAGCAGAGTTCACGGCCATTGGTTCCATTGCATAGCGATTTTAAGTATCGGGTTGATTACGTTGGCCTTGAACGTCAACCGGTATTGGTCATTGATAATTTTTTGGTTCATGCTGAAACCCTGGTTGAATTTGCGCAGCAGCAAGGGCAATTTAATAATGCCGATGCTCATTACCCCGGTGTTCGTCTGCCTGCTCCGGAACTTTATTTGTATTCCTTTCAACGGCACCTGCATCGATTAGTGAGTGACACTTTTGGAATGCGTGACGAGTGGGTTACTGGCGTAAAAGCAGATTTTTCCATGGTCGTCACGCCGCCTGCCGAGTTGCGCCCGGCGCAGTGTTTACCACACTTTGATTCAACCAATGGCCGTGAATTGGCGGCAGTACATTATTTGTGTGACAGTAAACAGGGCGGCACTTCGCTCTATCGTCATCGCTCAACAAATTATGAAACTATCGATGCTGAGCGCAAGCCAATCTATCGCCGCAGTTTGCAACAAGAACTGCCGGATCATTTGGTGCCGCGTAGGTACATGAATGGTAGCGATAATTTTTTTGAACAAATTGCCAGTTACGAAGCACGTTTCAATCGCCTTATTATTTATCGCTGCAATAATTTGCACTCCGGCAATATCGCGCCGGATTTTACTTTTGACCCCAGTCCGCGCACTGGCCGGTTAACATTAAATACTTTTATCTATGCGCGCGCGTAAACTGAGTCAAATTGGATTTGGTAGATGGGGGCTTTGTGATTAATCCACTAAACGATACCGCGACCGAAAGGTTGCCCCAGCTGCATAAACACCAGCAGTTTAGTTTTCGCGTTGACTATATCGGCGATGAACGTCAGCCGGTATTAGTGATAGATAATTTTCTCGCCAATGCTGAACAGCTTATTGATTACTGCGCGCAGCACAGTAAGTTTAATACTGCAGATTTATCTTACCCCGGTGTGCGCATGCCTGCGCCCAGCACTTATCTGCGCGCTATGTTGCGCGATTTAGGTGAAATTATTTATTCAACCTTTGCTATAAAATCCACCATGATTCAGGGTTTGCGCAGCGATTATTCAATGGTGGTGACACCTCCGGCACAATTGCGCCCGCCACAATGTGTACCCCATGTGGATTCGACTGGTTTAAATAATCTCGCCTGCGTGCATTATTTGTGTGATGAAACCATGGGCGGTACTTCTCTATATCGTCACCGTACCACCGGTTATCAAACAATCAGTGACGCGCGTAAGCAACTTTATTTGGTGGAATTGACGGCGCAATTGCAGCAGCGTGAATTACCCAAAGCTTATATCAATGGTTCAACCGATCTATTCGAACAGCTTGCCAGTTATGACGCCGGTTTTAATCGCCTGGTTATGTATCGCAGTAATCACTTACATTCCGGCAATATCGCACCGACATTTAAGTTTGATCCCAATCCGCGCACCGGCAGGCTTACGCTAAATACCTTTGTGCATTGTCAGGAGTAATGCGTGAGCATTGAGTTAAATCCGCAGGCGAAAAACGCTGCCATTCATCTGCCTGAATTACCCTTAAGCGCACTGCGCAGTGAATTTGTCGCCGCACTTGCACACACGCCTTTGTTATTGGAAGCGGAGCCGGGCGCTGGGAAATCCACCCTCGCACCGCTGTGGGTTTTGCAACAAGCACCCGCAGGGCAACAAGTATGGTTGGTGCAGCCGCGGGTATTAGCCGCACAAGCGCTTGCCCAACGGCTCGCCCAGCTATTGGGTGAAACCCCGGGGCAACAAGTGGGTTATCAAGTGCCCTACGATTCGCGCATGAGTGCGGATACCCGTTTAGTATTAATGACCCCCGGTATTTTACTGCAGCATTTACTGCAAAACCCCACGCTCGATAATGTTGCCTGTGTGATGTTGGACGAGATTCATGAGCGCAGTGTCAATCAGGATATGGCGTGGGCATTTTTGCAAGAAGTGCAAATTCTGCGTGAGGATTTGCAGCTGGTACTAATGAGCGCAACACCAGACCCCGCATTGCAACAACAAATTCCCCAGCGAATTTTTGCGCCGGGTCGCTGCTTTCCGGTCACTGTGCAGCATCAACCAGCCAAACAAAATGCGCGTGGTTATCCGGAAAAAGTGGATGAACAATTACTGCGTGCCTTGCAGTCTTATCCTGCATGGCAAGCCAGCTGTTGTCTGGTGTTTTTACCGGGTTGGCGTGAAATAGAAGATTGCGCGCAATTGCTCGCCAGCTATTTTCCCGCACATAAAGTCTGTCGCTTACACAGCCGTGTTAACGCCGCCGAGCAATTAATGGCGCTCGACCCAGCGCAGGGCCCACGCATTATTTTGGCGACCAATATTGCTGAAACTTCATTGACGATTGCCGATGTCACACTGGTGATTGATTCGGGTTTGGCGCGCCGCGCTGATTACGAACAGCGCACTGGCGTTACTCGCTTACGCAACACACGCATCAGCATGGCCAGCGCCGAACAGCGGCGCGGTCGTGCGGGGCGCGTGCAAGCCGGCCACTGTATTCGTCTCTGGTCGCAAGACCAGCCGCTCGCCGCTGCGGATTTACCGGAAATTCGCGCGACGGACTACCTTCCGCTGATGTTGCGCATCGCCCACTGGGGCAGCCCCGCCCAATCCTTACCTTGGCTTGAAGCACCGAATGCGCTGGCATTAGCTTTTGCGCAGCAACAATTGCAAAAAATGCAGCTGCTGGATGAACAGGGCGTAATTACCCCTGCGGGTGAAAAAGTCAGCGCGCTGGGTACTCACCCGCGCATTGCCGCGTTTTTGTTGCTGCATAAAAATGTGATCGCCACTTCATCTCTATTGCTCGCTTTGGCGTTACATTTTGAATTGGCGGGCGATCAGGATCTGGAGCAGTGGCTTGCAGATGCGGCGCAAGAATTAAAACGCAATCACCACTGGCAGCGACAACAAAAACGTTGGCTTTCGGTATTGGCGCTGCAGGAAGAAAATGCCGCAATCGATTCGTTATTGATTGCGCGGGCGTTCAGTGATCGTATCGGTTTTAAACAGGAGTCTGGCCGCTACCGTTTAAATTCGGGCATGAGTGTGGAGCCGCAGGGAAATTTGGAATCCAATTGGGCGGTGTTTTTACTCATCAATACCAAGCCCAAAAGTCACTCGGGTATTGGTCTCGCCTTATCACTTGCGCAGGCGCAACAGCGCGAGTTAAGTCAGTTGAACCAAAGCATGGTTTTCAAACAGCAGCGCTGGCAAGAGCACAGCTGTTGGACCATGGGCGGTGTGGTTATCGACGAGCAGTTTCAACCCATTGACTCTACAGAGTTGAGCGCAAAATTGGTGGCCCATGTTCAACAGCTTGCGCGCGAAAAAAGTTTAGCGCAACTATCATGGAGTGACAGCGCACGCGCTTTACTCGAACGTGCACGATTATTAAATACACATCAGTTGTTGGATTGTCTCGCACTGGACGATGCGTCACTTATCGAGAAGATGCCGCAGTGGCTATCACCCTTTTTGAATGAAAGCACACAACTGGAACGCTTGCCGCTGCGTGAAGCGTTGGAATTTTATTTGGGATATGAACAGTGCCAAAAAATTGCGCAGCTGTTGCCCGATAAAATTACTTTACCCAGCGGGCGCAGTGTAACTATTGAGTTTACCAGTGAAGGCAGCGCGCAAATCTCGGCCAAGTTGCAGGAGTTTTTTGGCTGCGAACAGTTGCAACTGGGTAATGGCAAAATCCCGCTAAAAATCCATTTGCTTTCACCCAATGGCAGCCCGCTCGCCATTACCACTAATTTGCAAACCTTTTGGCAGCAGGCCTACCCCGAGGTACGCAAAGAAATGCGCGGCCGCTACCCACGCCACCCCTGGCCGGAAAATCCGCTGGAACACGAGGCGACTGCACTAACCAAGCGAAAATTAGCGCAGCAGCAAGTGCCGCAATAATTTCCCGGGCTGGATGGGTTTCGCTACACCGAGATACCCACTTCCAGCTCCGCAACATAGCCCTCTTCTACACTTCCGGTCACCGTTGCTAATTGATATTCCACTCCATCGCTAAATACATTGTCTGCGGCAAAACTGGTTACGGAAGTATTTTGCCCCTTGGTATAAAGCGAAGAATTATAAACAGCAGTTGTTACTGCGGCGGGAAATGCCATTTGTGAAATGGCAGTGGACTGCGCGGTGCTGCTGTAAGTGGTTAGGAAAATCTGAAAGTGAATGTGAGTGATGCGCCCTGCATACCAACCGGGGTAGATGGTAGTGAAATGGGCCACGCCATTGGTGTCGGTGTACTGAATGCCGCGACAATAGGTTTGGCCAGCTTGCCCGGCGTTATTGTTGGTGGAATATCCCGAGTACAAACCGTCTTTATCACAGTGCCAGATATACACATATGCCGAAACCGGACTGCAATTGTTATTGACATTCACCAATTTTAATTTGACTTGCAAGGGCACACCGGTTTTATCCTCTGCGATATTTTCACGCAGTACCAGTGAATTATTTAGTAGGGTTGATAATGGAAAGGGACCAATGGTCTCGGTGGGAATTAATGTACAACTGCCCGAGCTGCTACTGGTTGCGGCGTTGGTGCTTGTTGAGCTAATACTGGCGGTGGATGCAGTAGAGCTACTGCTGGTGCTGCTATTACTTGAGCCTCCACCACAACTGATTAAACCGGTAGCGCCCATAAGGCTAAATAGTCCAAGTGTACCAAGCGTTTTACGACGGTCGCTATCGACTGTACTTTTCGCTGTATTTGCATTGCTATTTGTATTTCCGTTTCTGTCCTGCTGGTTCGGCTGCTGATGCATAATTATTTTCCTGTGCTGATAAGTAGTGGCTGTTGTTAGCAGTAGCGCTTAATGGCGCAACTGTTATTGACAACAACTATGACCAGATTCCGAAAAGCTTGTTATGGGCAGATTGTGAAAGCAATTTGCATAATTTGTGCAAACTTTATGACTGTGCAAAAACTATGGAACTTGATGGGGCGCGGGAAAAAGAGCAAGAAAAGTCAGTTTTTTGCGCAGTTTCTTACCTGGGTTCTTGCGAATGGGAGGGGACATCGCGCCGTCCGTGGCGCCGGTGTATCGTCAACTGTATCAAGGCAGTTGCAGGCGATAGCCAACACCGTAAACCGAATGAATCAAATCGTCGCTGCAAATGGGCAGTAATTTTTTTCGCAACTTGGTGATGTGAGAATCCATGGTTCTATCACTCACAATGCGGTGGTCGGTGTAGGCATTTTTGAGCAATACATCGCGTGAAATAACACGCTGCTTGTTAAGCAGCAATGTTTCCAAAATGCGAAACTCAATACTGGTTAATTCAACACATTGATCACCAACGCAGGCATATTGGCGCTCTTTATCCAAACGAAAGCCGGTGTCTTGTTGCTCGTCAGTTTTATTGCTGCGGCGCAATACAGCTTTTACGCGTGCAATTACTTCGCGTGGACTAAAGGGTTTGCAAATGTAATCGTCGGCGCCCAATTCCAAACCGAGCAATCGGTCTATTTCTTCCACTTTTGCGGTAGTCATAATTATGGGCACTTGCGAGGTTTTGCGAACCTCTTGGCAAATACTTAAACCATCGCGATTGGGGAGCATTAAATCCAGTAATACCAAATCCCATTTTTCATTGAGTATTTTTTGCAGCGCCACCTCGCCATCACTGACCAGTGTAGCGGTAAAGTTTTCACTGACTAAATAATCTTGCAGTATTTCACCCAGATCAATTTCATCTTCAACAATTAATATATTCATGCGGATTCCTGCAGAGGTAAATAAACAGATACTTTCAGGCCGCCCAACTCGCTGTTAGCAATGTCAATGCAGCCTTCGTGGGCTTCACAAATGTTTCGACAAATACTCAGACCTAAACCTGCGCCACCGGTTTCACGGCTGCGTGATGATTCGGCACGATAGAGTCGCTCAAATAATTTTTCATGTAACGTTGGGTCTACACCCGGTGCCGAATCTTCAATCATAAATACTGCATGGGCTTTATTGTTCTTTACCGCAGTATCGAGTTGCACACGAATAGTGCCGGGACTTTGCGTGTAATTAATGCTGTTGTTAAACAAATTTAAAAACAGCTGGTGCAAACGTTCGGGATCGGCAAAGGCAAGCAGGGGATTTTTGGGTGTTTTTAATTCCAGCGAAAGCCCTTGTTGCGTGGCTTTATCCTGCAGGGAAACCCTGATTTCCTCGATAATTTCTCCTAAATCGCACTCGCGTTTGCGATAACTCATGGCACCTATATCGGTGAGCGAGAGGTGATACAAATCGTTTACCAGATTGGCGAGGCGCTCAGCATGTTTTTGCAGGCGGGTAATCGCTTTTGCATCAAACTTGCGCACGCCGTCTTCCAGTGCTTCCAAATCTGCTTTGAGCACCGCGAGCGGGGTACGCAATTCGTGAGAAATATCCGCAACCCAGCGTTTGCGTGCCTGTTCACTTTGCGCCAGGGTGTGGGCTAAGTGATTAAGGTGTTCGGCCAGGGTAGAAATTTCATCCTGACCTTTGCTTTGCAAGCGCTGGGTGTAATCGCCACTGCTTAAGCGCTGCACGTGAGTCGCTAGTTTTTTTACCCGCTGGGTTAACAAATAGGACAGCGGAATAGCGCAGAAAAGTGCAATTGCCAGTGCAACCAGTGCAGTTAATAAAAAATGCTGTTGCTGGCGTTTGGCGAATTCATTGTCGCGCAAGTCGCGCAATGCCGGATTCATCGGCGTACCGAGATAACCTACTACTTTTTTTTCACCATCGATTGTAAGTATCAAGTCGTTAAAAAAATAAGTTTCATTGCGCCACTTTTTACCACTGAGTAAATTTTTGTCGGCATCCAACAAAATAAAACGTTTGAAGGGTTGATGACGCAAAAAATCATCGGGACGCACGGGGCGGTCGCGATCATCACGACGATTCTCCTGGGTGTTGCGACGCAACAGAAAAGATTGCAGCGCATCGGTATTATCGTCCGGTGCGAAGGAGGGATTTATCTCTGGCGGCAGTGGCAGCGGAATAGGGCGCTCATTGCGCTGCCGCCAGGTGGTGGAATATTGCCAGACAAACATTTGCCAAAAATGACGATTATTTTTGAAGCTATCCCAGTTTCCATAGAGTGCATAGTGATGCTCTAGGGCGTTGATTAATTTGGCGTTGCGCGCCGCTTCTTTTTGCTCCATGTAATTATTGAAGCTGTGCTCAAAACTCAAGCGTGAGTAAAGGTAAAGCCCGCCGGTTAACAGCAGCGCAAATAGCGCAAAGGCGGCAAATAATTGGACACGTAAATTAAACTTCACAGCAACGAATACCTTCAAAGGGCGGGAGAGACAGCGAACAGACTTATCACAGAATAAGCAAAAACCGCGATTTGGCAATCGCCCCCGATTGGCCTGCAGCGGTCGGCTAGGGTAAAATGGCAATACTTGAGCAAAATACTCGGATATACCGACCTTGCCCAGTTGCCCCCTCATTCCCAGAAGACATCCCTAAAGATCATCGAGGTAGTTAAGATGGACGTGTTAGATACAATCAAGCAGCAAATTAGTGACAATGCTGTGATCCTTTACATGAAGGGTTCACCCAGCGCGCCGCAGTGCGGCTTTTCTATGCGTGCGTCACAAGCACTCATGGCCTGCGGCCAGCGCTTCGCCTATGTGGACATTTTGACCAATCCGGATATTCGCTCTGAATTGCCAAAATTTGCTAACTGGCCAACCTTCCCGCAACTGTGGGTTAAGGGTGAGTTGATCGGTGGTTGCGACATCATCACCGAAATGCACGAGAAGGGTGAATTAAAACCTTTGATCGATGCGGCGGTTGCCGCTTAATTAGTTAAGTGGTATTACCCTTGGCCCGGCGACGCACTGCCGGGCTTTGTATTTTGCACCCATTTGCGGTGTGTTATTGCAGGGCAAAATAGACCAGTGCTACTGCGCCTATCAAACTCAGCCCACACATAATCAACCCTGTCATGCGTTGCCGTGCACGGCGTTGATCATCATTATCGTCGCGCAGTTGATGGGCGCGCCAGGCAATGTCTTTGGACTTGAGCAGCTTGTCGCGTATCTGGTTCAGTGCCGTCATCTCATCCACCAATTGTTGATCTGGTGTCTGTTGATGTTGTTTTTCCAGTTGTTTTAATTGGTGATCCAGCTGCACGAGTTTGGCATCCAGGGCGGCGGATATCTGGCGAATTTGCATAATCAAAGCTCAAAATAGTGGCTGCTCAACCTTAGCAGAATTGCACCGGCTTTGCTGTTAGCGCAAGGCTGTCATCCGGTAAATCGGCTGGCCCTCTGAAAAACCAAAAAAAAATAATCGCCTAGGGCGAAAACCTAATAAAATACTTTAACTGTATTGGCGCTGTGCTATAAAGCCGCCCTAAAACCGCTCGCCCGACTATGACGTAGGGGGAGATACCTTAGGCCTTGAGCTGCAGGAGATGAACAACGATGTTAAGAATGTTTAAAGTTCAAGGTAATACCCTGCGAGAGGATAAGGAGTCGGATGAAAGCCCGCGCTTGGCATTGAATAATGCGCTCTGGATTGATGCCCACGAACCCTCCGACGAAGAGCGCGATGAGCTGAACGGCTTCTTACGTGCCGAACTACCTGAGTCAGATGATGTTGAAGAGATTGAGTTCTCGGCGCGCTACTTTCAGGACAGCGTAGGTATTCACGTGCACTCCCTGTTCCTTGCTCCCGGTGAATCTGGCCGCCACAGCACTGCTACGGTTGCATTTATTCTGCAAGAGAAACGTTTGATCAGTGTGCGCGATGGCGACCTAGCGGATTTCCGTCTGTTGCGTATGCGCGCCCGCGCCGGTCAGGTGCAAGTGGCGTCCCCCCAGGATTTGCTGGTGACCATGTTTGAGCAGAAAGTGGAAAACCTCGCTGATGCCCTAGAGGATATCCATCGCAAACTCGAAGATGTGAGCCATATGGTGCTGGAGGATGAGGACGCCGAGCTGGAAGATGCCATCGATAAACTGGCAAAACTGGAAGACAGTAACGGTAAGATTCGTCTGTGTTTGATGGATACCCAGCGCTCCATTTCTTTTTTGCAGCGCCATTTGCGCGAGTCGTTTGAGTTGCAGGAAACGGCACGGGAGATTAAACGCGATGTGGATACCCTGATGTCGCACACCGCGTTTTTGTTCGACAAGATTAACTTCCTGATGGACTCCACCCAGGGTTTTATCAATATTGAACAAAACCAGATTATTAAAATTTTCTCCATTGCCGCGATGGTGTTCCTGCCGCCTACCGTGGTAGCCAGCGCTTATGGGATGAACTTTGAGTACATTCCCCATACTGACTGGAAATACGGTTTTGTAGTCGCAGTAGTATTGATGTTGCTTTCGGCGGTCTTGCCCTATTGGTATTTCAAGCGCAAAGATTGGCTCTGATAAGCCCCATGGTTACCAATAAAAACGCCACAGTGAGTGATCGCTGTGGCGTTTTTTTTGCGCTATTAGCGCTTAAATTGTTGCGAATGCTTACTCCTCGACCCACTCCCAGCGCAGGGGTTGACCAAAATCGTCGAGAATCACTTTTTTGCGTGGGCGCATTTTTTTTGTTTTTTGTGCCAGTTGCGGTTTTTTGCGCGCCTCGATGGCTGCAACTACTTCCGGCAGTGGTGTGCGATCCTCTTGGCCGCTGCCATCAAAGATACTGATCAATGGTCCATTGGCATCGGCGCGGCCACTTAAACCGCGCGGCACTTCATTTACCTGACCGCCATGGGTCAGAAATTCCTGGATTTGCGCTTCCAGTTCCTGATGCAATTGGCGACGAGTTTTGGTTGGTTTGATCATTGAATTCAGAATATTTCAGTTAATAAACGCGATGGGCGGAAAAAACGGCATCTGCCAGCATAACAGCGCGCCTGACATCAGGGCAAACCTTGCGATGGACTGATCCTCGCATCAGTGGCGGCGTTTGGGGTAAACTGCGCGCCACATTTACTCGCTGGGCCGCCTGGCTGCACTATCCAACCGGTTCAGGCGCTCTAGTTCATCCCGCCAGCACGCCAGCGTGCAGTCACATGACCCAAACCAGCACCATGACCCAAGCCAGTTTAAAAATTACCGAGATTTTCTATTCGCTGCAGGGCGAATCCAACACTGTGGGTTTGCCCACGGTGTTTGTGCGCCTGACCGGCTGCCCGCTGCGCTGCGGTTATTGCGATTCTGAATACGCATTTTATGGTGGCGAGCGATTATCCCTTGATGAAATTCTTGCCAAGGTTGCCAGCTTTAATCCCCGTTACATTTGTGTCACCGGCGGTGAACCGCTCGCCCAGCGTGAATGTTTGACCCTTTTAGGTGCATTGTGTGATGCAGGATACAGCGTATCCCTCGAAACCAGTGGCGCCTTGCCGGTGGATGATGTGGACCCGCGGGTGGTGAAAGTCATGGATTTAAAAACCCCCGGTTCCGGTGAGGTAGGGCGCAACCGCTGGGAAAATATCCCACTTCTGAGTGGGCAGGATCAGGTTAAGTTTGTGATTTGCAGCCGGGAAGACTACGAATGGGCTCGTTTCAAGGTTGATGAACACCAGCTGGTTGGCCGTGTTGCTGAGGTGTTGTTCTCCCCCAGTTTTGGTCAAGTAACACCGCTTTCACTTGCGGAGTGGATTCTGGCCGATAATTTGCCTGTGCGTTTCCAACTGCAATTGCACAAGCTGTTGTGGAACGACGTGCCAGGCCACTGATTCCTACAAAGTTTCTCATGCCTGGCTAATCCTTTATTTGTTTTGGTTGATCGAGTTATGTCGCAAAAAAAAGCAGTAGTTCTTGTCTCCGGTGGTTTGGATTCCACTACCGTGCTCGCCATTGCCCGTAGTGAGGGTTATGCCTGTTATTCCATGAGTTTTGATTATGGCCAGCGCCATCGCTCCGAGCTGTTAGCTGCCGAGCGCACCGCCAAGGCGCTGGGCGCAGTGGAACACAAGGTGATTAAGCTGGATTTACGTGCCATTGGCGGCTCTGCGCTGACTGATGACACTATTGCGGTACCGGAAGAGGAGACCGGCGGTATTCCGGTGACTTATGTACCGGCGCGCAATACGGTGTTTTTATCTATTGCGCTGGGCTGGGCGGAAGTGCTGGGTTGCGATGATATTTTTATCGGCGTGAATGCGGTGGATTTTTCCGGCTACCCAGATTGCCGCCCTGAATACATCGCCGCTTATGAAGTGATGGCTAACCTTGCCACTCGCGCGGGCGCTGAGGGCAATAAACTACATATTCGCACACCACTTATTCATCTGAGTAAGGGAGACATCATCAAGCAAGGTGTAGCGCTGGGTGTGGATTACGGCCTGACGGTATCCTGTTATCAGGCCAATGATGAAGGCGAGGCTTGCGGCAAGTGCGATAGTTGTCGCCTACGCAAGCAGGGCTTTGTGCAGGCCGGTATTGCTGATCCCACTCGCTATCAATAATGCTGTGCTAGCAATAGCGCATCTACATCAACTGTTTTAGGAGCAATAGCCTCGTGCCAGCAACTCACTTTCGAGTTGCTCCAGCGGCATGGGGCGGCCAAAAAAGTACCCCTGAAACAAACGACAACCGTTTTGTTCCAGAAACACTTGCTGCTGGTCTGTTTCAACTCCCTCCGCTATCACTTGCAAATTCATGTTTTGCGCCATAGCGATAATAGTGCGCGCAATAATTGCATCGTTTGGGTCTATGGCGATATCGCGCACAAAGGTTTGGTCAATTTTTAATTGATCCAGCGGCAGACGTTTGAGGTAGGAAAGTGATGAATAGCCTATGCCAAAGTCGTCCATTGAAAAGCCTATACCGCGATCCTGCAGCAGTTGCATTTTGACAATGCTTTGATCGACATTTTTAAGCAGAGAACTCTCTGTCAGCTCCAGCTTAAGCCGGCGAGGATTAACCCCGCAACTGTCGACAATGGTCAGTACCTCTTCCACAAAGTTGGGTTGGTTGAATTGGATTGGGCTGACATTCACTGCAATGCTCAGGTGTGCAAATTCAGCGCGCTGCTGCCAGCGCTGTAATTGTTGGCATGCCTGGCGAATTACCTCGCGTCCCATGGAGACAATTAACCCGGTTTGTTCCGCAACGGGAATAAAGTCGGCGGGCGAAATCATCCCTTTTTGAGGGTGTTGCCAGCGCAGTAATAACTCCACACCTATGGCTTTGCCTTGTTCATCAACCTGCACTTGATAGTAGGGAATTAACTGTTTGCGCGAATCGTGAGCACTGCGTAAATCCTCCTCTATGGCTGCGCGTTTCTCCAAATGGGATTGCATGTTGGGGTCAAAAAAACGGATGGCATTGCGGCCACTGTCTTTGGCTTGATACATGGCGGCATCGGCATGGCGTAGCAGGTCATCGATGGAGCGGTTTTGGCCGTTAAACAGGCTTACCCCGATACTGATGGTGCAGTGATAGACCGACTGGCGCAATGCATAGGGCAGGCTCACTAACTCGTGTAACTGCTCGGCGCGTTTTTTGGCTTCCTGGGCCGCGTCTTGCGGGTTATCCCCCAGATTATCAAACACCACCACAAACTCATCGCCGCCCAACCGGGCTGCCAGGTCAGAGCTCCGGATAATGCTCTCAATGCGCTCGGCTACCTGCACCAAAAGTTGATCGCCAATATGGTGGCCGCGAGTATCATTCAGCAGTTTGAAGTGATCCAGATCGATAAAAAGTAAAGCGCCGTACTGTTGGCTGCGGGTGCTTTGCGAGACAACTAATTTGAGGCGGTCTTGCAGCATGCGACGATTGGGTAAGCGGGTCAGTGGATCAAAAAACGCAAGGTTGTAGATTTTTTCCTGATCCTGCGCGCGGCGCAGCTCGCCGCCAATACGCTCTGCAAAAATTAACAGAAGCGAACTTAATTGCGCAGAAACAGGGGTGGGGTGCTCGGCCATGGCAATCAGGATGCCGATGGGAATCCCTTCCGCATCGCGGATGCCCACACCCAAATAACTCTCAATCTTGTGCTCGCGAAACATTTCATCCAAGGGGTAGTGCGCGGTGGCCGCACTGCTGACAAAACACAGATTTTCATCCATCACATCGGCGCAGGGTGTGTGTTCAAGTGAATAGCTGAAGTTGGGCTGCAACTCACCGCACCGGAGATAGGTGTGGGTGTGCGCTGTCATCGGGTCATCTTGGTCTATAAGGCTAATGAGCACATGCTCCACGCACATTGCATCGCCCAGGGCGCGCAAGATGGTGACAAAAAAATCCGGTGCTGAAGCGGCATCAGCAGCCGCAGCGGTCAGTGCCAAATCGAGGCGCTTGCGCTCGCTGATATCCTGCATTGTGCCCTGCAATACTATGCCTTCTGTGGTGGGTGTTTTATCGGCCTGTAGTTGCAACCAAAAACGTTGATTGCCGCCCGGTTCAAGCCGCAGATCCAGGGACAGCGGTTGTTGTTGGTCAAGTGCTGAGTTGAGTGCGATTTGTAGCAGCAGGCGATCATCCGGGTGGATAAAGGAACCAATAAAATCCTCCATCTTGCCGCTTAACGCCTCTGCTGGCAGGCCGAATAGTTTGCTCATGGATTCGCTGAACTGGTAGTTCCCGGTGTGCGGGTTCCACTGCCAATGAGCCAGACGTGCCATTAATTGCGCGCGTTTCAGTTGCGCTTGCTGCTGTTCCTGATGAAGGTCTGATTGTGCGAGTTGCTGGTAGCTATGGGTAATCTTGATGTGTGCAGCGGTGATCATAAAACCAATGATCACCATACTTGCGGTATAGAGCCAAATCAGCCAAAAACTCAGCGTCATACTGGGCAACACAAATGGCCCCCATTGGTTCACGGTTGCCCATATGGCTAAAAAACAAAAGCCTATGGTGGTGATCGCGCTGCCAAACAGGCCGAACCAGAGGGCTGCCCATGCAATGCAAATAAAAGTGATAAACACTATGGGCAGGTGCGCACCATTGACAAAATTGTTGAGCGGGAAGCAGATTAATCCAACGATCAGACTTGTGCTGATCACCAATAAAAAATCTATCCTGCGCGTATTGACCCGGTTCAGATAGTCGCGATTCATATTGACCAAGAACGGCATGGCCAGAAACACGCCCAGACTGTCGCCCATCCACCATGCAAGAGCGATGTAGGCAGCGGTCTCCAGAGATAACTGATGGTAAATACCAATTAAACTTGCGCCCACCAGCGCCGAGAGTGTCATGCCCAGAGCGCTGAGCAGCAAAAAGCCGAGGGTGTGTTTACGATCAAGGCTGGATAGGTCGCAATTAAATCGGTGCAGCAGCCAGACGGTTGCCAGAGGCGAGAGGGTATTACCGGCGGCGAGTAGCAGGTTCATTTGCAGATTGTTGCCGGAGGTCATGTTTATCAGCAGTGCAGCAATAAAAACACTGGGCCAGAGTTTGGGTGTCCAGCGATAAAACGCCGCTGCAGCTATACCACTTGGCAACCAAAATAGTGTGACCTTTTCATTTTCAAACGGAACCAGCAAGCCTAACCAGCCGGTAGAGAAATAAGCCAGTAGCAGTATTAAAAACTGGCTCGGCTTGACCCCTGCAGGCCTTAGTGTGTTTTCTCCGGAGGGCGCAAGCGGCATGCGAGTGTCTCAATAGCAGTCGTTCAGTGAAGAGGCCTATGCAGTGAATAATAGGTCAATTTTTACACGCAGGAGTGGAAAGTTTTATCTTGCTCGCCGTTCAAACCGGTGTTCCAGCGTGAATAGCAGGTGTTTGTGCATTAGAAAAACAAATCGTTTTTTATATAACCGGCCACCGCAGAAATTTGTGGTTCGTTATGAAATGTTTAAAAAAACGCTTGTCTTTTTTTATCAAAACCTTATTATACGCGCCTCGCATTTAGGGTCGTTAGCTCAGTCGGTAGAGCAGTTGGCTTTTAACCAATTGGTCGCTGGTTCGAATCCAGCACGACCCACCACTCAACTCTGTTGTGGTGATGTTTTTGTAAGTGCGACACCTGTGGGTCGTTAGCTCAGTCGGTAGAGCAGTTGGCTTTTAACCAATTGGTCGCTGGTTCGAATCCAGCACGACCCACCACATTAAATGCTGCAGTTAATTCGTGTGGCAGAGTCAAAAAAGGGCGCTTACAGGCGCCCTTTTTTTATTAGATCGAAAACATGTCTGGCGCTGTTTATTCTCCCGTCAACGATTCGGCTCTGTGATAAAATTTCGCGCAAATTTGCTCTTCGCCATCGCGAGTGAGCGTCCAGTGAGGCGATTTTATGTCTGAACTTCTTAATGTGGCCAAGCGCGATGCCAATGCGCAAGATGTTGTAAAACAGCATCTCGCCCGCGCTTGGAGCGCTCCGCAATATACCCCCGAACAAGAGGCTGGCTACAAGGCGCGCATCAAGGCGTTGTTGAAGCAGCATAATGCGGTATTGGTTGCGCACTATTACACCGATCCATTGATTCAGGCGCTTGCCGAAGAAACCGGTGGTTGTGTATCGGATTCGCTGGAAATGGCGCGTTTCGGTAAAAATCATCCGGCAGATACCTTGATTGTTGCCGGTGTGAAATTCATGGGCGAGACCGCCAAAATCCTCACTCCTGAAAAGCGTGTTTTGATGCCGACGTTGGAGGCTACCTGTTCGCTCGATCTCGGTTGTCCTATCGATGAATTTTCTGCGTTTTGCGACCAGCACCCGGATCGCACAGTGGTGGTTTATGCCAATACCTCCGCTGCGGTAAAAGCCCGTGCTGATTGGGTAGTGACCTCCAGTATTGCGCTGGATGTCGTTGATTATCTCGATCGTCAGGGTAAAAAAATCCTCTGGGCGCCGGATAAACATCTGGGCGCTTACGTACAGCAAAAAACCGGTGCCGATGTATTGCTCTGGGACGGCGCTTGTATCGTGCACGAAGAATTTAAAGCCAAGGGCATTGAAGATCTAAAGTTGCTTTACCCTGATGCGGCTGTATTGGTGCACCCTGAATCGCCCAAAGCGGTAGTTGATTTGGCCGATGTGGCGGGTTCCACCTCGCAGTTA
This sequence comes from Cellvibrio sp. KY-YJ-3, assembly GCF_008806955.1. Classification (NCBI taxonomy): domain Bacteria; kingdom Pseudomonadati; phylum Pseudomonadota; class Gammaproteobacteria; order Cellvibrionales; family Cellvibrionaceae; genus Cellvibrio; species Cellvibrio sp. KY-YJ-3. The sequence continues at coordinate 2,135,726 of NZ_CP031727.1, forward strand.
ATTAAGGCGGCGCAAACGCTGCCTAATCGCGAATTTATTGTGGCGACAGATCAAGGCATTTTTTACAAAATGCAGCAGCTTAATCCGGATAAAATTTTCCATATCGCTCCCACCGCAGGTAGTGGCGCGACCTGTCGTTCTTGCGCAAATTGCCCTTGGATGGCGATGAATGTGTTGGACAATCTGGCCAATGTGTTTGAGCAGGGTGATAACGAGATTCATGTTGATCCCGAGTTGGGTCGCCAGGCTATGATTCCGTTGCAGCGTATGCTCGATTTTAAAAAATAACTCTTTCGCGGCGATTCCGCTGCTCTTGATGGTGTTTTGCTTGTTTCGTCAGGCCCCACTCAGTACCATGGCGCCTTTCGTTTGTTGACCTGTTGTTTCCACCTTTATATCGCTACTTTTTTCGCTAGCTAACGGAGCTCTCGATGATTCAAGGCAGTATGGTTGCCCTGGTAACCCCAATGAATGCAGATAATTCCCTCGATTGGGCGAGTTTGCATAAATTGGTGGACTGGCATCTGGAGCAGGGTACTCACGCCATTGTTGCGGTGGGTACCACTGGCGAATCAGCCACTTTGACGGTTGATGAACATTTGGCGGTTATTAAGAAAGTGGTCGATCAGGTCAATGGTCGCATACCGGTGATTGCGGGCACGGGTGCCAACTCTACCTCGGAAGCGGTCGAACTCACCCAAGCGGCGAAAGATGCCGGCGCTGACGCCTGTCTGCTGGTCACACCTTATTACAACAAACCTACCCAAGAAGGTTTGTTTTTACATCATGCGCATATCGCTAATGCTGTTGCTATTCCGCAAATTCTTTACAACGTGCCAGGTCGTACCGGCGTTGATATGAAATCAGAAACAGCACTACGTCTGGCAAAAGTGCCAAATATCATCGGCATCAAAGAAGCTACAGGCGATTTGGCTCGGGCTAAAATCCTTATCGATCAAGCACCTGAGAGCTTTAGTATCATCTCTGGCGACGATGCCACTGCAGTCGATTTAATTCTTTTAGGGGGTAAAGGGGATATTTCTGTCACCGCGAATGTCGTACCTGCTGCCATTGCACGTATGTGTGAGTTGGCCTTGGCGGGTAATGACGAAGAAGCGCGTGCCATTAATGAACGTTTGCTGCCTTTGCATACTGCTATGTTTGTTGAATCCAACCCCATTCCGGTCAAGTGGGCTGTGGAGCAATTGGGTTTGATTCAATCAGGTATTCGCCTGCCACTGACACGTTTGTCAGAGCAGTATCACCAACAGCTTAAAACAGCCATGCAGGCAGCGGGTCTTTAATTCCCGCCACTTGTCTTGTTGTTGTCGATGAGATGATTCATGAGTTTACGTAACGCAATGACGATAAAAATATTTGGTACACGCTTCACCCCTCCGCTCAACATGTTGTTGTTGGCGAGTGTGGGGTTTTCCCTGTCTGGCTGCGGCATGTTTTTTGGTGATGAGGGCGTTTTTCGTAATCGCGAAAGCGATTATCTGAAAGCAGATAATATTCCTCCCTTGGTTCTGCCAGCCGGCAAGCACTCCGAAGCCATGGGTGAGTTGTATCCCATTCCCCCAATTACCGCGACAGACTTTGGTTACGACCCAAATTCGGTTGATAACGAAATTCCCCGCCCTATGCCTTTGTCTGCCAACCTTGAGCAGGAAAACGTAAAAATCCAACGTGTGGGTGGCGAGAGCTGGATTTTGCTTAACGCTGCTCCCGGAGAGGTCTGGCCACGCATTCGTAACTTCCTCAACGTAAACAATTTGGCGGTTAGTCGTGCGGATATTAGTCGCGGCATTATTGAAACCAGCTGGTTGCAATTCAAAACTGATCTTTCGACCTATGATCGTTATCGCCTGCAGATTGATCAGGGGGTACAACCGGAAACGACGGAAGTGCATATCACGCACATGAGTGTACCTAAAGCGGAAAAACCCGCTGCCGATTTGGGATGGCCGCGTAAATCGGTTAATCCTGAGCGTGAAAAATGGTTGTTGGATGAGCTGGCTGCAACACTTGCAAGTGAAACAGCCGAAGGCGGCACTTCACTCTTGGCCCAGTCTATTGGCGGTTCAGTAAAAGCCAGTTTGACCATGTTGCGCGGTGAGCCGGCAATGCTGATCAAGTTGGACCGCACTCGCGCCTTTGCCACTTTGGCTTATGCAGCTAAACAAGATGGTTTTACTACCTTTGAAGCTGATGCCGATGCGGCCATCTACTATGTTCATTATTTGGATCCAGAAGAGGCCAAGCCAGGCTTTTTCAAGCGTCTTTTTAGAATTGGTTTGAAACCCAAAGCGCCAACCACCCCCTACAGCTTGGCGCAAATTAAAACAAACATGTTGACGGGTAGTGAGTTTGAAGCAGCTCCACGCTCGGAGCGTAAAAAGGAAAAAATACTACCCAAAGCACCTGGTTATCTCATAGTAATCACGGGTGAAAACAACGATTATGTTGTGAGGGTACGCGACCCTTATGGCAAGCGCTTGACTACCAGCGAAGCACGCCATTTAGTCACTTTATTACGTAAAAACCTGATTTAAGTGACAGCTCCCCTGCGTTTTGCATCGCTTGGTAGCGGCAGTCGCGGCAATTCTACGTTGGTGGAGTGGGGGGCAGGCACTTTGCTCATTGATTGCGGGTTTAGCGTCAAACAAGCAAATGAGCGCCTGCAGCGGTTGGGCAAACGTCCGGAAGAGCTGACCGCTATACTGGTCACACACGAGCACACAGATCACATCAAGGGCGTTGCCGCTATGGCGCGACGCTATGATTTACCGGTGTATATGACACCCGGTACTTATCACAGTCGCAATTTGGGTGATTTACCGGATTTACGTTTGATTGAAGCGTACCAGCCGTTTGAGATCAATCAGCTGCTGGTGACGCCAGTGGCGGTGCCACATGATGCGCGCGAACCCTCACAATTTGTATTTGAGTATGCCGGGTTGCGCCTTGGTGTGTTGACGGATTTGGGCAGTATTACCGCTCACGTTGAAGCACATTATCAGGATCTGGATGCGATGGTATTGGAAGCAAATCATGATCCCGTGATGCTCGCGTCGGGTGATTACCCGCCATCGCTCAAGCAGCGTGTAGGTGGTTTGTGGGGGCATTTGAGTAATCAGCAGGCCGCTGGGTTTTTGCAGCGTTTGGATTGTGCCCGCTTGCAGCATTTGGTGATTGCTCATATAAGCCAACAAAATAATTCGCTGGAGCTGGCGCAAGCCACTCTGGCACCCGTCACAGCAGAGGTCAAACAAGTGACTTTTGCGTGTCAAAACCAGGGGTTTGACTGGTTATCCGTTTCTTAAATTCAGTTTCTTACATTTTTACTTTTGAATAGCAGGCCTATCAATGGAAAAGCGCGAACAACTCTATGCTGGCAAAGCCAAATCCATCTATAAAACTGATGATCCGGATCACGTAATCATGTTGTTCCGCAACGATACCTCCGCTTTTGATGGCAAGCGTATCGAGCAGTTGGATCGCAAAGGCATGGTGAACAACAAGTTCAACGCGTTCATTATGGGCAAGCTGCAAGCTGCCGGCATTCCTACCCATTTTGTAAAACTCCTGTCAGATACCGAAGTGCTGGTGAAAACTATGCAAATGATTCCGGTCGAGTGTGTGATACGCAACTTGGCAGCCGGTTCTTTGGTGCGTCGTCTGGGGGTGCAGGAAGGCATGGAGTTAACTCCACCTACATTCGAATTGTTCCTCAAAAATGATGCTTTGGGTGACCCTATGGTCAACGAATCCCACGTTCAATCCTTCGGTTGGGCGACGCCCGAGCAATTGGCGCGGATGAAGGAGTTAACCTTTAAGATCAATGACATACTTAAAGCCTTGTTTGCTGAAGGCAATATGTTGTTGGTTGATTTCAAAGTGGAGTTTGGTCTGCATAAGGGAGAGGTTATCCTCGGTGATGAGTTCTCTCCAGACGGTTGCCGTCTGTGGGACAAAGACACTCGCGAGAAGTTGGATAAAGATCGTTTCCGCCAGAATCTCGGTAATGTGGTGGAATCCTATGAAATGGTGGGCCAGCGCTTAGGGCTGACTTTCTAGTTGTGTTCTTCGATCGCCAAAAAGGGGCTTTCGGCCCCTTTTTTATTGCCGTGTGTTCTGGGAATTAGTATCTATACTCAAACGGTAAAAAGTAATTTGATCGGTTATTGCGCACTAATGGAGAACAAAATGGAGATTGAACAGTGAACGAACGTCGCGTTTTTGAGCGCACCTCAACCTCAGTCAGGGTCGAGATGTCCAACCCCAGTTTTGGCATGATCGTGGGTTTTGCAAAAGACATTTCAGATGGCGGCGCACAAGTGCAAATTGAAAATCAGGTTTGCCCGCCGGTTGGAACTGAAGTGATGGTGAAATTCAAAAAGGCTGTGGGTGCAATTAATGCGGAGCCAGTCCGCATGCGCGTAGTGCATCAGCTGCGCAATACCATTGGTTTAATGTTTGTGCGCAGCAGTAGTTGACGGGGTTCTGGGTTGGAGAGTTTGCGCGTACCTTCACTGCGCGCAATTATTGTGCGCAGTGAATATTCTTTTATTATTTAATACATTGTGTAGGTAATAAAAACTCAGTAGTGGTTTTGTTGTAATTGGCGATAAGTTGTGGCAAATCTTTGCAGTCCAGCGCGCTATTGTTGCGTATATCCAATGTTTTTAAGTGCAGTAGGTGCAACAGCGGTGCGGTATTTTTAATATTATTGCCACTTAGCTTTACTATTTCCAAGCGCCCCAAACTCCCCAAAGTGGTAATGTCTGTAAGTTGATTATCCGCTAAATTTAATTCCTTCAGCGCAAAAAACTTTTCCAGTCCTTGTAGTGATTTAATGCCTGCATTGCTGCAATTTAGCGTGCTTAGATCTTCTGCGCGCGTGATGTGTGCGTCGTAAATAGTTTGTTGTACGCAATCGAATAATTGTTGGTCCGCTATTTTAAAATCTTTAAAAATAGAGGGTGGTACATACACCATGTTGTCGTTGACGCTCACAGAATAATTTTTACAGCCACTCATTAACAGACTGATGAGTAGAGCACAAAATATCCATAGCGATTTAATTTGAATAAGTGGAAGCTTGCTTTGCATATCAACTTTACCTAGATTGCGATGCTGGTGGATTTGGCGCTGAGTAAATAAGTGTTACTAGCCACTTTAATCAGATACACCGGTGACAGCAATGGTAGAATCGCGAATTCAGTATTGGTTCAGTTCCTGTTGTTAAAAATCAATACTCGATCAACCATGAGCATGGATTGAACCTTGGCACCTGCTTGGGCGATATCGATTTTTATTCACCCGCAGCATCTATTCGTTACTTTTGTTTTATTGGAGACTCATCATGAAATACCTAATTGCGCTTTTGTTATCTGTTGGCTTGATCGGTTGTACAACTACTGATCCTTACACTGGCGAACAAAAAACCAGTAAAACTGTAAAAGGTGCCGGTATTGGTGCCGTAGCGGGTGCGGTATTGGGCGCAGCTACTGGCGATAATGCCAAGGATCGCCGTGAGCGTGCGCTTAAAGGTGCTGCCCTGGGCGGTGTAGTGGGTGGTGGTGTAGGTAACTACATGGATCGCCAGGAAGCCAAACTGCGTGCCGAATTACAGGGCACCGGTGTGCAAGTAAGACGAGAAGGTAATAACCTGTTTTTGGTTATGCCGGGCAACATTACCTTTGCAACCAACAGTGCTGACATTCGCTCAGACTTCTTTTCTGTACTCAATTCTGTAGCCAAAGTATTGGCCGAGTTCAATCAAACCTCTATTCGCGTAACTGGCCATACCGATTCTACTGGTAGCGATAGCATCAACCAGCCGCTGAGCCAGCGTCGTGCCGACAGTGTGGCCATGTACTTGCGCAGCCAAAAAGTGGCGAGTGCGCGTATCCAGTCTTATGGTTACGGCTCGCGCTACCCGGTTGCTAGCAACGACAACGCTATGGGTCGCGAACAGAACCGTCGTGTAGAACTGGAACTGGTACCTAACGAACAATAACTTCGACTGCTCGTCCAAAAGCCGCTCGGGTAACCGCAGCGGCTTTTTTATTGCCCATATTTTGTATGGGCAACGATTATTTTTAACGGGTGCTGCTTTTTTAGCATCTTTTACTTGACCGGTGAGTTAAAGGTGCTAATTTAATAGCATGGTGCTAAAAAAATAGCACTTTCAGGTAACTCAGCAAATAGAGTGCGAGTAGAGATATGACTTCAGATGATATAGAAAAAGCAGCTGCCTCACAGCTCAGTCGGCGCGAGCGGCAAATTATGGATGCCTTATTTGAGGCGGGCGAGTTGTCTGCCCAGGATGTTCGTGAGGCCATTCCCGATGCGCCAAGTTATTCGGCTGTCAGGGCATTGTTGGCCAAGTTGGTGGAAAAGCAAATCGTGGATTTTCGTGAAGAGGGGCCTCGCTACATTTATTTTCCGCGAATCGCCCAGGAAGAGGCGCGTACGTCCGCATTGCAAAAACTGCTGAAAACTTTTTTTGGGGGGTCTACTGCGGCGGCAGTCAATGCGTTATTAGGGATGAATAAGGACAAACTCAGCGCCGATGAAATTGTCCAGCTGCAGCAAGCAATCGATGAAGCCGCTAATGTGGAAGTAAATTCATCCGCTGTGCATTCAACCGTAAAAGAGCCATCGTCACCGAAAAAAAGCCAATAATAATCGCACACAAACATTATTTTTGCGTGTAAGTGCCCATTAATACGAGGCAGAGTTATGGATACCGCAACAACCATAGATGTTCTGGTGACCGGCTTGATTAAGCCTGCATTGTTATTATTGATAATTATGATGTTGTGGCTATTGGTGCGTAATAAATCGGCTGCCTTGCAGCATTTTGTGCTGAGTCTTGGTTTCCTTTGGATGCTCTTATTGCCGCTGCTCGCAAATATTGCACCGGTTATCCCGCTGAGCTTTGAATCAACACCGCTGATTACCCAATGGATATCACATGAATACTTTGTATCAGTGGGTTCGTTGTTGGAGCAAGGGTTGACACAGGTGCAATGGTTAATTCTTCTCTCGCTGTATTTATTTCCCGCCAGCAGTTTATTGTTCTATTTATTGCTGGGAGTAATTGGTCTTTGGCAGCAACAAAAATCGGCACAAAAAATTATCGATCCCGAATTACTCGCACAAGCTGCCGTGTTGTGCGAATTAGTGGATGTGCAGCGCCCGGTTCAATTATTGACGTCGCCCGATGTGAAATCACCGTACACTTGGGGGCTTTTTCGCCCGGTTATTGTATTGCCGCGCGCGGTGTTGTTGTGGGATGAAGACAAACGCGTGAGCGTGTTGATGCATGAGTTGGGGCATATCGCGCGTTGGGATTGGCTAATTAGTTTGTTGGTAAAAATTACCTGCGCTTTTTTTTGGTTTTTGTTGCCAATCTGGTGGGTGGCCCATCAACTATTCTTACAAGCTGAAATCGCGTGTGATGATTACATCTATAAGTTGCGCGACAAGCATCTTAGCTATGCTAAAAATTTATTGGCGTTTGCGACATTAGAGGGAAATCATCCGGTCGATGATAGCGCAATGTATATGCGTGGCCATTCAGATATTCATCAGCGTATTTTGGCTGTGTTGGATAAGCAGCGGCCACATCATTCCATCGCTACTGAATCAGCGCAGTACTGGGTGCTTATTGGTGCATTGTTGCTAAGCATTTTTGCGAGTGTGCAGTGGATTCCCTTGCGCGCGCAAATGAATGCCTCAGTGGATGATGTATTGAAAATCCAGTGGGAAGATAATCAAGATGCATTGCTCCATAACACAGAAGTGCGCAGCGAAATATTCAGCTGGGCGTTAGTGCAATCATTAAAACCTGTATTGTCTGATGCCCCATCGCCTCTGGAAATAATAGAACAGGTACATGTTGAGGCGGTTAAACCAGATAAAACCGAACTGACCCAACTCTCCGGTATTGAACTTGGTTCCCCTTCAGCCTTGCCCATCCCTCGCATTCAAGTCGAAGGTTTTTTGCCGGTAACGTTGGTTACACCCGTGTATCCCGCGCGCGCGCTGAGTAAGGGTATCGAGGGCTGGGTGGAGGTTGAATTTACGATTGATACCACCGGCCATATTATCAATCCGCGTATTATTAACCGTTCGCCCTCGCGTGTGTTTGACCGCAGTGTTTTAACTGCATTAAAAAAATCCCACTACCGTCCGCAAGTAATTGATGGGCAACCTATTGTTGTGCAAGGTGTAACAGAATTGTTCCGCTTTACGCTCTTGCATGATGATTCAGCTACGGGTGCAAGGCCCGCTGATGTCGCCACACGACGACGATAAGTTTTAACTTCCCCTCCATCCACACAGATCGTTAATCATTTTTTGTATGCCATAACCGGGCAGGGATTTTCTTTGCCCAAAAACCGAGGAAATTATTATGAACGCTATACCTATCCCCGTTTTAGTTGATGGTCATCTATTTACCCATTCCCTAATAGCTCGTCTGTTGAGTATTTTTCCCGCCGCATTGTTGATGACTTTGTGCCTGCTATTTGCGATGTATTCGCTGGTGCATAACGATTACCCATTGCAGCCTGCAAAACCAACACCGCCTATACCGACAGTTACCATGGAAGTTCCTGAAACCATTGAGACGATAAAACAAGAGCCGCCTGTGCGCCCGGTTGAGCAATTGCCACCGCCAGTCATTAATACGCAGGAGACCATCGAGGTTAAAGTAGACCCCGGTATGAATTTCGGCGAGCCACCGCTTGCAGCGAAACCACCCATTGATGGTGTGTTTGGTTTTGCTGGGCAAATGGTACCCATTATCCGCATTGCGCCCCAGTATCCGCAGGCGGCAGTTGCGCGAGGCGTCGAAGGTTATGTGGATATTATGTTTGATGTGACTGCATTGGGGACTACCGAAAATATTCGAATTATCGCCGCCGTACCCTCCAGTGTGTTTAACCGCAGTGTGATCAAAGCGGTGAAAGGCTGGAAGTACAAACCTAATGTGGTGGATGGTGTTGCGGTAAAAACGCCAGATGTGAGAGATAGGGTTCGTTTCAACATGGAAAAATAACGCGACCGAACAAATGATTGCGGCGGTTTCGCTGTGAGTCGATAATGCCGCATCTTTTTCACGTTGTTTTTGCTGCTATGTCCAATCCTATTGCCCTGTTGTGTAATCACCCGGAATCCATGCTGCACGCTGAAACCCTGGCCATGCAGTGGTCTTTGCCTTTATTGCGTGAGCTTGAGGTGGAAACAATTAGCGATATTGATTTTGTATTGGTGGTCGCGCCTCACGCCATTGAGTTGCAGCAAACCGGGCGTAAAGCACCGGGCCCGATTCGTGCGGAATTTACGGAAGGGGCAGTGGATCATCGGCGTAAATTTGGTGGCGGCAAGGGGCAGATGATAGCCAAAGCGGTCGGCATTAAAGCCGGTGTTTACCCATGGGTGTTGGATGCAACGGCGGGTTTGGGCAAAGACAGCTTTGTATTGGCAACACTGGGTAGCACAGTGACTATGATTGAGCGTTCGCCCATAGTGCACTGTTTGTTAAACGACGGTTTGCAGCGTGCACGCGATTATGCGCTGCAAGATCCGGAATTGTTTGCGGTGTTACAACGGATGCACTTGGTGCAGCAAGATAGCCGCGATTATTTGCAATCGCTAACCGCAGGCAATTTTCCGGATGTAATTTATTTGGACCCTATGTTTCCCGAACGCCACAAGACGGCCGATGTTAAAAAAGACATGGCCGCGTTTCATTTGCTGGTGGGTAAAGATGAAGACGCCGATGCACTGTTGCCACTGGCGCTGGCACACGCCAATTATCGCGTGGTGGTGAAGCGGCCGCGCAAGGCGCCCTTATTAAATAATCAAGCGCCGTCTTATCAGCTGGAAGGAAAATCGAGTCGCTACGATATTTATACGTTAAAAAAATTACCGGAGCGACTCAATAATACGGGTGATATTTAGTGGCCGCCGTACTGGCTAATTTCCAATTGTGATAAATGTTTTTCCGCAGGGTTTTTGATCCAGTTGTAAATCATGGCAATACATAATAAACCCGCAAAACCGGTTGCCAAATAAAAGCCGTATTTCACGTGGCCAAATAAATCCCCCACGGCACCCATTAATAGTGGGCCAAGTGCAGCGGCCACGGCGGTGAAAAATAAAATAACACCGGCGACTGTGCCGTGTTCACTTTTATTGAAACAGCTGATGCCTTTTGAATTAAGTGTTGGGTAAATCATCGACATAAATAAACCCGAAAGCGGCAATAGAAAAACCGCATAGTTCACACCGCCCAACATGCTGCCTAGAAAGCATAAAAAAATGCAGCTGCTAAACAGTGCCATTACCGATGTCCAGTTGAATTTAGTCAGAATCCAGGCGCCCAGAAAGCGTCCGCCCGCGCGCAGCACAAAAAATATTGTCAGCGCATAGGTAGCAAACCACAGGGCGTTGCCGGAATAGTCTTTGAGGAAAGTTGGCATCCACACATAAATTGCAACTTCGGTGGCAACATACAGGGCAATTGCTCCCGAAAAGCCGGCGGCATAGGGGTTGCCAATCATTTTTATCGTGCGTTTAACATCAATTTTATCCTGTGCACTGGCGGGTTTATGCTTGGGATAATTTACCCGTGATGCGATGACAATCAGCAGCAAGCACACAAATCCGGCAAAAATATATAAATAAATCCACGAGACTTTTGCTGCTAGTAAATAGGCGACAATCGCTGGACCGATAATGGCACCGACACCAAAAAAGCCTTCCACCGTATTCATGGTGCGTGTGTGTTCGCGGCTGGAAGTAGAAATGTCGCCAATCAGTGCGAGTGCACCGGTTTTAAAAATGCCAATCGCACAGCCGGAGATTAATAGCAGCCCGACAAAAAACTCAAAGTAACTGCCGAGCGCAAATAAAAAACAGGAAATGGCAAACAGCGCCAAGCCGATCAAAATCGTGTACTTGCGCCCGATGCGATCCGCTAAAAACCCAAAGGCGATACCGCTAAAGGCGATGGCAATCATCGGTGCGTAGTGAAACGCACTGGCCTGGGTGAGGTTGAGGTTAAATTCCTTGATGATTTCGGGAATGATCACACCCACCGCATCGGTGGTCATGGCAAACATGGTGAACATTAAAAACGTGAGCCAGCGGATAAGAACCAGATTGTGTTCTTGGTGTGCAGATGTCATGGGGCAGCCCTGTGCAAAATAGATAATTTATTGTGAATTATTAGGCTCTGGTTGCGAGCAAATCAGGTATGTCTTGATTCCGGTCTGATTGATCCCTGTGTATCAATTCCAGTTGCATTTATCCCGTTTTATTAATCTCGGTTTATTAATGCTAGTACAGCATTTGAGTCTGGCACCCAAAAGCGTATGATTGGAAAAGTAGTTGACTTATTTATTCACAGTGGTTTAATTAAGTCAACTCGATTACATGATAAAAAATAGTTTTTATATTCTCTAAAGGTAATAGGGGTCGCTATGAGTAAGGGTAGTAATTCGAGTGGTTTGCGCCGTTATAACGAACGGGTGTTGATCAGTTCATTGCGTAGCCTGGGCATGGCTTCCAAGTTTGAACTGGCGCGGCTCTCCAACCTTACCCCACAAGCGGTCACACGTATTATCGACGACCTGGAAGCGGCGGGGCTGGTGGCACAACGGGGCAAGTTACAGCGCGGTCTCGGCCAACCTTCCACCATGTACAGTATTGATCCCAAGGGGGCTTTTTCCATTGGGGTGAATGTGGGTCGCAATGACATCCAAATATTGTTGATGGATTTTGGCGGCAATGTGATAAATAAAGTCGCACATGAATTTAGCCTGCCTAACCCAGACTTTCTGCTGGAAAAAGTAGAGCTGGCGATAACGCATTTACAGGGCTTGTTAGACCCCAGCGAACGCCCGCGTTTGGTGGGGGTTGGCTTGGCCATGCCCTGGTTTATGGGTGGTTGGCAGCAGGAATTAAATATGAGCGATGAACTGGCCGCGCGCTGGAATTCACTCAAGTTTGATCAGGAGCTGGCCAAGCGTATCAGCCTGCCGATTTTTATCGAAAACGATTGCTCCGCCGCCGCCATCGCCGAGTTGCAATTTGGTTTGGGCAATCAGGTTAAAAACTTTTTGTACATTTTTATCGGCACCTTTGTTGGTGGCGGGGTGGTATTGCAAGGCAATTTGGAAAGTGGTGTGCATGGCAACTCCGGGGCTTTGGCCTCTATGCCGGTGTCGCCCTCCACTCTGGATTCCTGCCCGCCGGTGAAAGGGCCGTTTGAAGTGTTGGCTAATCGCGCCTCTATTTATGTATTGCGCCGTCATCTCAAAGCACGCGGTTTTGCGATCAACAATATTTCGGAATTACCGCGCATATTGCCGCAGGCGCAAGTGGCGGTTGACGAGTGGATAGAAGATTGCGCCCAGGCACTGACCTTTGCGATTTTTTCTGCAACGGGGGTGCTGGATTTTGAAGCCATAGTGCTGGATGGCAATTTGCCCCGCGTGATTGTGTTGCAATTGGTGGAGCGTTTGCGCACCACCCTGGCTGAACTCACGCCACCCGGTGTGTTTTTGCCGGATATTTTCTGCGGCATTATCGGTGTTGATGCGCGCGCGATTGGCGGTGCGATATTGCCGTTTTATGCCAATTTTTCACCGGATACTACGGTGATGCTGACCAATCAGGGCAGTAACGATCAGCGCTGATATTTAGCCCTGTTCAGTAGTGCAACCTGATTTTTTTCAAGTTTGTTTGAGGGTTATATTCGTGTTGCAGCTGACTGATAAATGGGTATGGGATTTCTGGTTCGCCGTGGATGGCGAGGATTACCACATGTTTTATTTGCAGGCCGATAAGGCGCTGCAAAATCCGGATTTGCGCCACTGGAATGTGTCGGTCGGCCATGCGGTTTCTAAAAATTTGCGCGACTGGACACTGCTGCCAGATGCCATCGCACCCACCCAAGGCGATGATAATGCGCCCGATTCTTTTACCACCTGGACTGGCTGCGTTATTAACGTCGGCGCTGAGTGGTACATGTATTACACCGGCACCAAGCGCGCAGAAAAAGGGTTGGTGCAGCGCGTATGTTTGGCTAAATCCCCCGATTTAATTCATTGGACCAAACACAATAGCAATCCGGTGGTGGAGCTGGATGAGCGTTGGTACGACGGTTTGAATTTGGATTATTGGCACGATGCGTCCTGGCGCGACCCCTGGGTGATGAAAGATCCACAAACGGATTTGTACCATATGCTGGTTACTTGCCGTGTTAATCGCGGTGAGCCGGATGGTCGCGGTGCGATTGGCTATGCTTCTTCCACCAACTTGCTCGACTGGGCAGTGGGCGATGCCTTTCTGGCACCGGGTTGGTTTGGTGAAATGGAAGTGCCGCAGATCGAAAAAATTGGCGACCGCTATTATTTATTCTGTTCGGTATCCACACGTTTCCACTCCGCAAAACACAAAGCCGAACCTGGTTGTGAACCGCAAACTGGCGTGAAATATTTTGTCGCCGACTCCATGATGGGGCCTTACGAATGCATGGGTAATGGCTTTTTGACCGGCCCCAAACAAGACGGCCTCTACTCTGGTCGTTTGATTAAAGGCCCGGATCAAGCCTGGTATTTGCTGGCCTTTATGGGCAACGATGCGCAGGGGCAATTTACGGGCAATATTATCGACCCTATCAAAGTTGTCGTTGCAGATGATGGTAGTTTGTCGCTGCTGGATTAATGCCCGCTTCATTCCTCGTTTAAATTTCTGTCCAATTAAATGCCCAGTCGCCGAATCCACATCGGCGGCTGGGCGTTTGTATTTGATGGGGTAGATGCCCGTTTAATTCTGGTTACTCAAAAAAATAAACGCTGCACCTCTTGCCAATACTAAATCACAGTGATTTAATTAATCGCATTGGTAGCCCTTAGTGGTATTCAACAATAAAGCAAGTGGCACTAGCCGTTTAAGAGATATGTATGCAGCTTGAGTCTCCCCAAATCGATAAGCGTTTACTGGGTGCCATTGAAGCGGGTGGCACCAAATTTAATTGTGCCGTGGCGGATATGCAGGGCAAGGTGCTGGCGCAAGCGGCATTTCCCACGACAACCCCGGCAGAAACACTGGCTCTAGCGCGCAATTTTTTCAGTGGTGCTTTGCGTGAGCACGATAGCTCACTGGCAGCGATGGGCATTGCCAGTTTTGGCCCGGTGGAATTGGATCGCGGTGCGCCTAATTATGGTTTTATCACCAAAACGCCCAAAGCCGGTTGGTCAAATACCGATATTTGCGGTTATTTCCGCACAGCCTTTAATGTGCCCGTTGCTTTTGAAACCGATGTTAATGGTGCGGCTTGGGGTGAGTTGGTCGCTGGTGCTGCACGTGATTGCAGCCATTTTATTTATGTCACTGTTGGTACCGGTATAGGTGCCGGCATAGTAGTGAATGGCAAATTGTTGCAGGGCGTCACCCATCCGGAAGTCGGGCACATGCTGATGCCGCGCGCTTCGCTGCAGGACGACTACCAGGGTTGCTGCCCGTTTCACAAAGGCTGTTTGGAAGGTTTGGCATCTGGCACCGCCATCAATAAACGCTGGGGTATTAACGGCAAAGACCTACCCGACGACCACGCTGCCTGGGACTATGAAGCCCATTATTTGGCGACTATGTGCGTGAATTTAACCCAGTGTTTTGCACCGCAAAAAATTATTTTAGGCGGTGGGGTGATGGATAAAAAATTACTCTTTCCGCTGGTGCGTAGTAAGTTTCTGGAATTAATTAATGGCTACGCGCCGGAATCGATTTTAACGCGGGTGGATCAATACATAGTGCCTACTGGCCTTGATGGTAAAGCGGGAATTGTGGGGGCGATTGATTTGGCGTTAATGGAGTTAGGCACTGCACAAGTGCCGCACTCGTTTTAGTTTTTTAGTTCTTGTTTGTTTTTTTGCTCGTCTAGCTTGTCGTGGCAGATTCGTCTGCCTTTTGTGCCCGATGCGGTAATCGCATCGGGCTTTTTTATTTTGGCTAGAGAGATATTTCTAAATAATTTTAGAATAGCGAATCTGTGCTGAATCCTGTTTGGCTTTTTGCAGATATTCATCAAACACCATACACACCCGACGAATTAATAAACGTCCTTTATTGTGTACGCTAATGCCTTTCGCATCGATATTGAGCAACCCATCTTCTTGCATAGGTTTTAATTGCGCGAGCTCATTTGCAAAATAATGGGCAGCTTCTATATCAAACACCTCCTGTAATTCGGCGAAGTCCAATTTGCAGTGACAAATGAGGCGATTAATCACAAAGCGGCGCAGCAGGTCTTCATCGTTCAGGGTAAAACCTTTATTGATGGGCAATAAACCCATGTCCATTTTTTGCTGATAAGCATTTAATTCCTTGGCGTTTTGCACGTATACATTGTCGATCATGCTGATGGAGGAAACACCCACGGCCAATAAATCGCAATCACCGTGGGTGGAGTAGCCCTGGAAATTGCGTTGCAGTTTTCCAGCGTCTTGCGCGCGCGCCAATTCGTCATCGGGTTTCGCGAAATGATCCATACCTATGTAGCGATAGCCTGCTGCTTCCAACGTTTGAATCGCGAACTGCAGCATTTCCAGTTTGGCGCTGGCGGAGGGTAAATCCTGCTCGTTAATTAATTGCTGGCTTTTAAACAGATGCGGCATGTGCGCGTAGTTAAATAGCGATAAGCGGTCCGGATTCAGGTCGATCACCTTATTTAAGGTATCG
Organism: Cellvibrio sp. KY-YJ-3; assembly: GCF_008806955.1. Classification (NCBI taxonomy): domain Bacteria; kingdom Pseudomonadati; phylum Pseudomonadota; class Gammaproteobacteria; order Cellvibrionales; family Cellvibrionaceae; genus Cellvibrio; species Cellvibrio sp. KY-YJ-3. Next base: position 2,151,494 of record NZ_CP031727.1, read on the forward strand.
CGCAAACTGTTAATGGTTTGTAGCGGCAAACCGTAAATTAAATCCATGCTGATGGATTTATATTGCTGTGCGCGCAATGCCTGGGTGAGTTCACTCACTTGTCCCACGGTGTTGTAGCGATTAACGGCATTTTGTACGCGCTCATCAAAATCCTGCACGCCCATACTGACACGATTGAAACCCAGCTCACGCAAATGCCCCATGGTTTTTGTGCTCACCCGACCAGGGTGAATTTCCACCGAAAATTCTCCGCTATCGTCATCGGCCAAAGTAAATAACCGGCGTGTAGCGTGCATCAATAGCGACATTTCATCATCGCTAATAAAGGTTGGCGTGCCGCCGCCCCAATGCAATTGTTTAACGGTTTTATCCGTGTCAAATAAATCCGCATAGAGCGCCAACTCTTGAATCATGCGCTGTAAATAGGGCAGGGCGCGGCTTTTATTGTTAGTCACAATTTTGTTGCAGCCGCAGTAGTAACAGAGGCTATCGCAGAAGGGGATGTGAAAATACAGCGAGAGCGGGCGGCCAGCTTTATTGCTACGGCCGATGGCATTGCGCAGCGACGTTTCGCTGAAGGCTTCTTGGAATTGCGGTGCAGTAGGGTAGGAGGTGTAACGCGGCCCGGCCAGATCGTAACGCTGCAGCAGTTGTTTATCCCAATCCAGCGGTTGAACAAAGAGTGACATTGGCAATTTTCCCGATGAGTTTTGCCCATGGTAAAAACTTGTGCTGTGCAGTGACTTGATATGGATCAAGCCTATAATGCGGGCTATCTGAATAATTGCGCCGATTTTTACTGGCGTGCGCGCCATTTCTTTTTATTGACGATTTACCCATGACCAATTCTCTCGATACTGTTTACGCTACCGACCTCGATTTGCTCTACGACGAGATCGCCGATGCCTTGGCCGGGTCGGGTTATATAGTGTTGCAAAACCCGCTGCCGGACGATTTATGTAATGGCTTATTGCTGAATTTGCAGCAGCAAGACACGGCGTTAAACCCCGCCGGTGTAGGGCGGCAGGGTGATTACCAGCGCAATAACACCATTCGTGGCGACGCAATCCAATGGTTGGAGCCAGGTGTTCCCGCTGTCACTGAATTTTTATGCTGGATGGATAAACTGCGTGAAGCCATGAACCAGCGTTTGTTTCTCGGTTTGTTTGATTACGAAAGCCACTATGCGGTTTATGAGCCGGGTGCGTTTTACCAAAAGCACCGCGATGCATTTCGCGGTAAACCCGGACGCAAGTTGTCCAGCGTGCTGTATTTGAATCCTGAGTGGGATAAAACCCAGGGCGGTGAATTGGTGCTCTATGATGAGGCGGGTGAGAATGAATTGCTGCGCCTTGCACCAGAATATGGCAGGCTGGTGTTGTTCTTGAGTGAAGATTTTCCGCATGAAGTGCTGCCGGCCACCGCCCGGCGCCAGAGTATTGCGGGTTGGTTTCGGATTAAACCCCTGTGATGCCCGCTTGACCCAAATTGCGTATGCGTTGGCAGCTTTATTGCAACGGTTGGATGTAGCCTGCTGAAATTCTCCGGGGACGGGAGAAACGGACATCAGGGAGGAGACTTCGGCGGGCGCTATAACAATGCTAAAAGCGCATACTCTAGAGAGCGAGGCCGCGATGTTAAAGGAAGTCACTATGAGTGAAATGAAAATAGATTGGCAGAATTATCACTCTGGCCATTTCTATGATGAACTGATTCGCGCGCCCGGCCAAGCCCGTCCGGAAACCCGTCACCTCGCCCAGTATCTCGCCTCGCTCAGTGGTGCAGAATTACAAGAGCGAAAGTTGTCGGCCGAACTCGCTATTAAAACCATGGGCATTTCATTTACCGTTTACAGCGATGCTGGCAACATCGACCGCGAATGGCCCTTTGATATTATTCCGCGCATTATTCCGCAACGTGAATGGCAAAAAACCGAACGCGGATTAATCCAGCGTTTAACCGCGTTAAATTTATTTATTAATGACATCTACAACGATCAAAAAATTATTAAAGATCGTGTTGTGCCCGCTTACCTCTTTGAAGATTCGGTCAATTTCCGCAAAGAATGTATCGGCATGAAACCCGCCTATGGCGTGTGGTCGCATATTTGCGGCAGCGATTTAATTCGCGACGACAAAGGTGAATTTTTTGTGCTGGAAGATAACTTGCGTGTCCCTTCCGGCGTGTCCTACATGCTGGAAAACCGCAAGGTGACCAAACGAGTATTTCCGGAGCTGTTTGAAAATCACAATATTGTGCCGGTTACCGAATATCCCAATCAATTATTTGACACACTTGCATCGCTTTCACCGCGTCAATCCGAGCGCCCGGAAATTGTGGTGCTTACGCCCGGTATTTATAACTCCGCTTATTTTGAACATTCTTATCTCGCCCAACAAATGGGTGTGGAATTGGTGGAAGGCAGTGATTTAGTGGTAGATAGCGATGACTGCGTTTATATGCGCAGCATCGATGGTTTAAAACGCGTGGATGTCATTTACCGCCGTATCGACGATTTATTTTTGGACCCGGACATGTTCAACCCGGATTCAGTACTCGGTGTGCGCGGTTTAATGCGCGCTTGGTTAAAAGGTAATGTTGCACTTGCCAATGCACCCGGCGCCGGTGTGGCAGATGACAAAGTCATCTACACCTTTGTACCGGACATGATCAAATATTATTTAGGCGAGGAGCCCATTCTGCCGAACGTGCCCAGCTATTTGTGTGTGGATAAAAAGCAGTGCGATTATGTGCTCACTAACCTCGATAAATTAGTCGTGAAACCCGCGAACGAATCGGGCGGCTACGGCATGATTATCGGCCCGCAAGCGAGCAAAAAAGAACTCGCTGAATTTGCTGAACGTATTAAAGCCAATCCGCGCAACTACATGGCGCAGCCCTTAATTTCATTATCAACTGCACCGATTCTTACCAATGGCAATGCCGAGGCGCGCCATATTGATTTGCGCCCCTTTGTCTTGCAGGGGCGCGAGCATCATGTAACGCCGGGCGGTTTAACCCGAGTGGCGATGCGCAAAGGTTCCTATGTGGTGAATTCATCGCAAGGTGGCGGTAGTAAAGATACCTGGATTGTGGTGGAGGACTAAACCATGTTGTCTCGTGTTGCGGAACGTATTTATTGGTTGGGTCGTTACATGGAGCGCAGTGAAAATATTGCGCGGCTGGTCAATGTTAACTCGAATTTATTATTGGATTTACCCTCTGGTGTGCGCGTGGGCTGGGGGTCATTAATTGATATCAGCGGTACTGGCAGTTATTTTGAACGCGGCGATACCCAGCTTGCGGATGAAAAAACGGTGGTGAATTTTATTTTGGCGGACAAAAAAAATCCCGCCTCATTAATTAATTCCCTCAGCTTTGCCCGCGAGAATGCACGTATCACGCGCGAAACAATGCCCATGGAAGCCTGGGAGTTAATCAATGATTTGTATCACTACATTCGCGAGCGTGCTGACAAAGTCACTTCGCGTCGTGATCGCAGCACAATTCTGCTGCATGTAATCAGCAGTGTGCAGCAATTTACGGGTTTGCTCTCTGGCTGCATGAGTCACAACAACGCCTACGATTTAATTCGCATTGGCCGCAACCTTGAGCGCGCCGATATGACCACGCGCATTGTGGATGCCGGCTTGGTGAATTTATTGCCGCACTTATCCATTGGCGGCACCGAAGTCCTGGAGCCTTACGACAATATTTTATGGATGAGTGTATTGCGTTCACTCAGCGCTTATCAAATGTATCGCCAGCAAGTGCGCGACCGGGTGAACGCCAACGCAGTGGTTAAATTTTTATTGCAAAACGAGGATTTCCCCCGCGCCGTCGCTCACTGCCTAAAACAATTGGAACAGTGTTTGTGGGCGCTGCCCAACAGTGAAAAAGTGTTGGCCTCTATTGTGAGTATTCAACACAAATTGGATGAAGCTGATTTGGACGAGCTACTGCAATCCGGCTTGCACGAATACATCGACGAGCTGCAATTAGCCATTGGCAATTTGCATTTCAGTATCGCCGAAACCTGGTTCTTGCCGGTAGTAGTTGCGCAGTCGCAATCACAAGAGCAAAAATCCGCGTGATGGAATTTTAATGGCGGGAGTTATCCAGTATTTGTGTTGGTTTTTAAGTATTGCGTATAGTCCGACTAGGACAAGACCCCGCGGGGTCTTTTTTTTGACAGATGTTGACAACGTTGTCCATGAGGCGTAAGTTAAACGCTACCGGCATCCCGTTCGGGTGTTGTTCTGTAGTTGGTTGTCTAGGTTTGTTGGAAAAAGTTATTGCACCTGTTGGGCAATAACAACGGAATAATAAAAATCTGACGAATTACGGGTTAATCGCTGAATAGTCTGCGAATGAATTGTGAATTTGAGTTGCTCAACTCGAAGGGGTTTTTTTGCCTGAAATAACCAGTTCATTACGCCCGCTGCAGTATTTGTTGTAGCCCCCTTTCTGTTATGCAGGGCCTGTTTTTTTGAATTGGTGTCACTGCGGTTCGTGTGTGTGTCTTTTGCGTTTGTGTGTTTGTTTAAAAATCTCCTGCACAGGAGCGGGCACCCTTTTGCCTGAAAAAAATCATCAACCATCGAGGGGAAAATAATGAAGACAAAATCAATGCTGATGCTCTTGTCATCGGCGGGCTTATGGGTGGGGGCCAATGCCCATGCCTATAATTGCGCGCCCTTGCCTCAGTATGCACCAGGCACTTATAGCGCGGGTGCGCTGGTTAAAAATATCAATAAAGCATTTCGCTGCGACGTAGCGGGTTGGTGCAGTGTTGGTGGCCCCTATGAGCCGGGTGTGGGTTGGGCGGCCAGTAATGCCTGGACGGATCTAGGTGCGTGTGATGCAAACAATAATTCCAGCAGTATTGCATCCAGTGTCGCACTTTCCAGCATCGCACCATCCAGTGCAGCGCCATCGAGTATTGCCTCCAGTGTTGCGCTATCTAGTGTAGCTTTATCAAGTATTGCTTTATCAAGTGTCGCGCCTTCAAGCGTGGCTTCCTCCGTAAATTCCAGCACTCAGGGCGGCACTTGCCCCGGTATTAATATCTACCCCAATTGGACGCAAAAAGATTGGGCGGGTAATCCATCCCACGCGGCAGGTGGCGATCAAATGCAATACCAAGGCAAGGCCTACCGCGCCAATTGGTGGACACAAAGTATTCCCGGTAGCGATGGCTCCTGGACATTTGTCAGCAACTGCAGCGGCGGTGTGAGCAGTACAAGTTCATCCAGTGTGGTTTCTGTCAGCAGCAGCAGTGCAAGCTCTGCGAGTGTAATTTCACTCAGTAGTTCTTCAAAAAGTTCATCTTCCAGCTCTTCATCCAGTTCAGTCATTGTTGCTTCCTCTTCTTCTGTATCGGTGAGCAGCAGTAGTGTGAGTGTCGTGATTAGTGGTTATTATCCGACGCGTGTGAATCCGGTAAGCCTGAAAGTGAAAGGCTGGCCAAGTGATTTGGCGATGGGTTCTTTCACTGATAACAACGCTGCAGCAAACGATGCCTTGGCTGCGTCAGGTGTGGATTCTATTTTCGCTAACGAAGGCAATGGCACCGGCGATCGCGGTCAGGTCATTACGCCCGCTGTTACTACACAAACCATTTTGCAGGCCCGCAATATTGAAAATGTCAGTGGGCGTTCGGTATTGCCGGTGATTGGTGTGGCGACTGCCGACGCAACCGGTATTGGCGCAGAGGATATTTTAAATAACGCCAATCTGGTCAAACATTTCCAAAATCTGATTCGTATTGCCGCTACTGTGCAAGCCAATAAAGATTCAACTCACGCGAATCCTGGTGCGTTGGTGCTGAACGCTGGCTTGTTGGCGCAATGGCAAACTAATCAAAATGGCAGCTTTAAAACTGCATTTGGTAGTGCAGGCAATTGGGTTGCGATTGATGTTAAACAAGCGGTGAAAGATGCGTTAACTAACGAAGCAAATTATGCGCTTGGCAGCCAATCACTGTCGGCTATTTACAATCTGAATAGTTTGAAAACCGAAGTGGACAGTGCATTGCAAAACAACATCACCGGTTGGGTACAGGCGCATAACTTATTGATCAAACGTTTAAGTCCGGATGTATCTTTCGGTTGGGTTGCTAGCGTATCCAGCCCAGGCAATAACACCTGGGTGCACACGGATTTTGATGGCTTGCAAGATGTGTGGGATGCCGCTGCATTTTCAGTATCTACCTTTGCAAATGCAATTGGTGCTTATACGACGAATAATTATCGCCCTGACTTTTTAGCCTTTGATAAATCCGCTGATGATGGCTTATCGCCCTCTGCGCGTGCGGCTTATGCCTATGGCGCAAAAGAGTGGGAAAATTATTTGAACTATGTGCGTCAAGTAACCGATTCGTTATCGATTCCTGCAATGTTATGGCAAATTTCCGGCGGCCACTTGGCGAGCGTAAGTGAATCAATTGGCAGCTACAACTTAGCCAATGATTCGGGTACCGCTGGTACTTATTTTATGGGCGATAAAAGTATTGGCCGCAATATTAGTAATGTGCGCAGCGAAGTATTAAATATTCCGCTCAATGCTTCTGTGTATGCCGGTGCGATTAATGTAAATGCACTGTTACAGCAAACTCCTGACTATGATTGGGGAACTTCTGGTTTGCGTCGTGCTGCATTTAGCAATGTGTTTGCAATTCTTTGGGGAAGCAAACAAGGTACTGCTGTTGTTCCAACCGCAACCAGTGCAACGGATAACGGCTGGTTGAAAAATAAAATTGCAGCCAACAAAGCCGCTGGTGGTATGCCTCTGTATGGTTCAGGCCAATTAACAACGGCGAGTGCAATCACCTCAATTCCGCAATTGAATAGTGAATTGCTCAGCGTTGAAAATGCGATGAACAATCAGGCATTCCTTTACACAACACCATCCAACGGTAAGGAGCCATCCAGCATCTATAAATGGGCGGATTTCTTGATGGCGCTCAATGCCATGCACAACGTTGGTGTGGGTCCAACCAAGTACTGGTTGCTTGATCCAACCAAAGACGACGCAACCAACATCAAGTACGCCAAAGTGGCGATTGCAGCGTTCCTCTCGCAAAGTATGAAAGAAACGATTCAGTATGATGCCTGCGATGAAAACAACTGGTCGATCAACACCGGCGATCCTGTTAATTATCCAATCTCGGCGTCTTGCGGTCAGTTGCAACAGGATTATGCATCCTACGGCCAGGATCCAATTACCGGTCGCGACAACCCATACTCCTGCCCGCGCAATCCTAAAATGGAAGTCACCGCCAACACCAACGCCAAGTGGTACGGTGCGCCGGGGCCTTTGTTTGCAGCACCCGACAGAGTGTTAGAGAAAAAAGGTTTGTTGGTTAACGGCAGTGTTGGCTACTGGGATTACGGTGCCTGGTTCCCGGCAGTAACCACGGTTGATAAATCAGCACAGGCTTACCTGCGTGAAGACGGTAAAGTTTACGATGGTCAAAAAGCCGGTAAATTTGTCTGGAACGGTAGTGCAGGTAAAAGTGTAGAAGGTTGTGGCTGGTGGGGGCGCGGTGTAATTCAAACCACCGGTCGCTTGAACTTTGGTAAGTTGAATCACTTCCTCGGCCGCAGTCATGTTGATCCCGCGTATGCCGGTCAAGTGGTGGATGGCATTGAAGTAACCCCAGCGCCGACTGAACCTTTGTATGCCGATATGGATCTCTGTTCAAATCCACAATTGATTTGTTCATCGACAGAACACGGTGAGATCAAGTGGATTGCCGGTTTGTTCTTCTGGATGAATGAAGTGCAAGGCTACAACGATCCTGCGTACAACTGGAATTACCATGCACAATTGCAAGCCTATGTGGATGGCGGCTTGAAAGGCGATGCGTTTATCAATGCAATCTCCGGCATTGTTAATCGCGGTTGTCCTGAATCTACTTGCCCGATTAGCGGTGCAGTGGATGGATTGGCCGATAGAAAAGCAAACTTTGTTAAAGTGTTGCAAATTATGGGTTTGAATCCGCAGTAAAACGCGAGTGTAAAATAGAGCACCTGTTAGCGAAGGTGCAATAAAAAACCCGGCACTAAAACGCCGGGTTTTTTTGTTATGCGTCTTACTAAATAATAAAGCGCACTTCACTTTTACATCATTGTTTTTCACTGCCAATAAAACGATAAATTACCGCACCTAGAATTGCGCCGACAATCGGTGCTACCCAAAATACCCACAGTTGTGCAGTTGCCCAATCCCCCACATAAATTGCTACACCTGTACTGCGTGCAGGGTTTACTGAAGTGTTGGTGACCGGAATGCTGATTAAATGAATCAAAGTAAGTGCCAAACCAATTGCGATGGGAGCAAAACCAGTCGGTGCGCGTTTATCCGTCGCCCCTAAAATAATGATGAGGAAAAATGCAGTGAGCACTACCTCGGCGATAAGTGCAGATTGCAGTGAGTAACCGCCGGGGGAGTGATCGCCATAGCCATTGGAAGCAAAACCACCGGCAACATCAAAACCGGGTGCACCGCTGGCAATCAGGTATAAAACCCCTCCTGCAGCTATGCCGCCTAGCACTTGCGCAATAATGTAGGGGAGTAATTGTGTTGCGGGAAAACGGCCGCCTGCCCAAAGGCCAATTGAAACGGCGGGGTTCAAGTGACAACCGGAAATGTGGCCAATGGCAAATGCCATAGTGAGTACGGTTAAACCAAACGCGAGCGACACGCCCAGTAAACCTATGCCAACCTCGGGGAACGCTGCTGCAATCACTGCACTGCCACAGCCACCGAAGATCAACCAAAAAGTACCAAAAAACTCAGCGCCATACTGTTTCATCATGTGCTCCTGCTTAACGATGTCTATTAAAAAAATAGATAGTTATTGCGGCTTGTCATCCCAGCGCAGTTTGATACCTCTTAACCCTGAGGCGGCAGGGCGCAAACTATCCTTTTGATTTCAAACAGAGTTTCGCGAACGGTCAATCAAGTGCCATCATCAATAGAACAGCACCTTTGCGGATCATATACCACTATAGTTGTGTTTTTGTTGTATTCAAAACGTAAGGCCAGTGCTTACATACAAATTCCAGTAATGCGCTTTGGTATCGCCGGGTTCACCAAACAATTGGTAGTCCACACCCACACCGAGCAACAAGTTTTCCTGAATCCGCAAACCCACTTCGCCGTTAGCTTCAAACATGGCTTCCCAGTCGTTTAAATCAGGGTTTTTGAATTTAAATTTACCAATGCCCGCGCCCACACTGCCCAGTAAATACAAACCGGAGTCATAGGCGTAGGGATCATAATTAATTCCACCAAAACCAACGGAATAGGTTTCCACTTTTACATCCGGTATCTCTTGCTCCAGCTGCGTCACATTCTGGTTCGCGGCAAGATAAACCGGTATGCGCGGCAATATAAGTTTTACGCCCAAACTCCGCTCAAAATTCATATCGTATTTTTCATAATCCGAATACTCAAACTCATCTTCATCCGCAATGATCGTACCCCAGGGTGCAAACTTAAATTGCACAACCATCGGTAAATCGTCCTGCGCATGACTTAGGTTGGTAGTTAGACCTAATAACAATATGAATAAAAAACGTTTCATTATTTTCCTTGAATAATTAAGACACATTAGGTTGAAGTAGTAGGGCGGCTTCGCGAAGCAAGCCGCCGAAGGTCGTAGAACGGCCAAAAGCGGAAGTTGGCACTTATGTAGGATGGGTAGAAAATACCTTCTACAACTTAATTAGCACTAGCTTTATAAGTTAGCATTGCTCTATCAGAAGAAACATCATAACTCCAAATATGAGTTACTGAACGGCCAGATATAGCAATTAACGCAATTGAGTCTCCATTGGCAATAACCTTTAACGGTGAAGCACGATAATTATTGCGATCATAAATGCGGCCATAGCCCACAAGCTTGTCAGCAACTCTCTTACTTTTTAAATAAGCCCCTTCACCGCTAAAGATCACAATTTCGCCCGAAGCGCTCCAGCCGACATAACGATCCATAGTTTCATCATAGAATATAGAATTTATGTCGTGATTTTGTGCCGAATAAGCGTCAAGCCAAGCATCTTTTGCTGGAAAATATCGATAAAGATACCCTTCACCACCAAAGGAAATAATCGACAGTAAATCTCTTTTACTATCATAGGTAATGTCTGTACCCCAAGAAATTTCTGGTAAATTTTGTGGTACTGCGGAGCTACTGTGCTTAGCTCCGGACTTATCGATGGACTCGATCTTCCCGTTCTGCAATTTATAGATAATATTGCTTTTAGTCGAAACCGCCACACCTTGGTTTACGTAAGCGCTTTTACTGTCGGCCTTAGGCCCTTGCAACGTCCATTCAACAAAATCATTGTTGATAGTCAATAATCGAAACGATAAATCTTTTGTCGGCTTTTCTACCGGAGGCCAATCCAAACTAAGTTTTTTATTAACACTATCAACGGGAGAAACAACAATCTGGGTAGCAATTTTGTAAGAACCACTAAAGTAATCAACATGGTTGGTAGAGAAATGGACTTCCCAGATTTTACTCGACACTTTCGAGCCTCTGAAAAAACGCCTCTTCGTATTTAACGGGAGATAACCCGCCGTTATGAGAGTGGCGTTTGACCGGATTGTAGAACATCTCAATAAAATTAAATATTTCTGTTTTGGCTTCTTCCCTTGTGCTGTAAATCTTTCTGCGGGTTACGCGCTTCTTAAATGTCGAAAAAAAGCTTTCCGCAACTGCGTTGTCATGACAATTTCCTCGGCGACTCATGGATGGAATGAAATTGTTAGCGTCCATAAAGGCCGTATAATCGTGACTCCCATATTGACTGCCTTGATCACTATGAATGAGTACGGTATCTCTTGGCTGACGCCGTAGCTTTGCCATGAGCAGTGCATCAATTACCAAGTGGCGATCAATATTCTTTCCCATAGACCAACCAACTATGCGCCGAGAAAATAAATCCAGTACCGTTGCCACGTACAAAAAGCCTTCGTAAGTTCGCACGTAAGTAATGTCACTAACCCACGAAACATTGGGCGCTTCAGGGTTAAAATTCCGGTTCAACAAATTGGCTGCAATCTTGGCGGTTTTGCTTCCTTTGATGTAGCGTCGCTTATAGCCAATCTGCGCTTTTATCCGGTGTTTACGCATGATTTTAGCTACGCGATGCACACTGCATGTCTCGCCCGCTTCACGCAAATCTTTGTGTATCCACGGACTCCCGTAAGTGCCGCCACTCGCCAGGTAATGCTCTTTAATTAATATCAATAACCGCTGATCTTCCTGCTCGCGTTTTGATACCGGATTTTTTAGCCAAGCGTAGTAGCCACTGGGGTGAAGCTTTAAAACATGACACATCAAACGTACTGAATGCATTTTGATGTGAGCCCTGATAAAGGCGTACTTTATTCGTGCTCCCTTGCAAAGTACGCGGCGGCCTTTTTTAAAATATCGCGCTCCTCGGTCACCCGTCTGAGTTCTGCTTTGAGTCGCGCGATTTCGGCTTGCTCGTCAACGTGGGTCGCCTGGCGGGGTTGTGGTTCGTTGTATTTCTTGAGCCAGTTGTACAGGCTGTGGGTGGTGGTTCCCAGCCGTTCCGCAACTTCCGCAACGGAATAGCCTCGTTCAGTAATTTGCTTGATGGCTTCTTTCTTGAATTCTTCAGTAAATCGTTTGCCTGACATAGACACCTCATCTTGGAGTTAGATTATGAGGCTTTTAGGTGTCTAGTGATATCTGGGAAGTCCAAGGCTCGGAGGAAAAGGTCAATTACACAATATAACCAAGGGGGAATTCGTGGGTTTTATCTGGCTGGAAGCTACAGTTACCAAAAAATCAGAATGTGGTAACTGTAGATATCACCGGTGGGGCGGGTATTTAGCTTTGGCTTTGGCTTTGCGTTTGAAAAAAATCTTCTTCGATTCTTCTTACATCTACCGAGACAAATAATTGCGGTGAAACGCCGCCGCCAAAAATAACGCCTTTGAGTGGGGTTACATCGGAATAGTCGCGGCCCCAGGCGGTGGTGATGTGTTGTTCGCCGGTGACTTTGTTGTTGGTGGGGTCAAATTCGTACCAGCCTTCGCCGGGTGAATAAACGGCGAACCAGGCGTGGGTGGCGTCAGCGCCGATTAATTTTTCCTGGCCGGGGGCGGGTAGGGTTTCTAAATAGCCGCTGACGTAACGCGCAGGGTAGCCGAGTGAGCGCAGGCAGCCGATGGCGAGGTGGGCGAAATCCTGACAGACGCCGCGTTTGTGTTTGAGCACATCGGCGAGTGGTGTGGCGACGTCGGAAAATTCCGGGTCATAAACGAAATCGGTAAATATGCGTTGGGTTAAATCCATCACCGCCGATAAAAACGGGCGGTCGTCGCTGAAGGAGGCGGCGGCATAATCGGCAAGATCCTGATGCTGTTGCACCATGGGGGAGTCGAGCATAAATTCGCGCGCGCAGAGTGTTTCCCAATCTTTACTGTGCTGCAGCAAATATTTTACGTAGCTGCAGGGGTTGCCAAAATCCAGGTTGATACTGGTGCTGCTGTCCTTAATGGTGATTTCGCTGGTGATACTGACATCCAATTCGCTGTGCGCTTTTTCAATCGAAAATTGTAAAAACTGATTGCCAAAATAATCGCTGCGGCTATTGCTGGTGGTGGCCGGTGGTGAGAGTTTTATATCGATAGTGTCTACGCGCTGGCGATCAGTGGAGCGCGGTAAAACATAGGCCAGGTTGTAGCAATGGCTCACCGGTAATGCGTAGGCATAGCGAGTGGTATGGCGAATGCGATATTTCATAATCCCGGCTTCCTAGAGCTGCTCTTGCCACTCGGTATTTTTTACCAGCAGCTGTGGCCCTTCGGTGTGATCGAAGTAGCGCTGCCCAATGGCCTTGGCCACTTGCGTCATTAAATACTGCAAGCGCGACAGCAATTGATCCAGTTCGGTGCGAATACTATTGTGGGTTTTTACCAGCGCGCTAATGTCACTTAGTTTCAACGCGGTAGTCGCTTCCAATAATAATTTGTGTTCGCTGCTGAGAATTTCGCGGTCATCGGGCAAGTCAGAAAAATGATGTTCCAATTCGTTGAGTTGATAAATTAACGAGCGCGGATTTTTGCTATTCAGCATTAACATTTCCAGAGCTTGTTCCAATCGAATACCGTTTTGATAGCGGCGGCGATAGGGAATAAGCGCTTCACTGCACAGCAAACTGGATTCGATAAGCGTTTCCTGTTCTATCTCATCAAATTCGGTGGCAAGCAGTGAACGCAGGGTATTAATAATTTGCAGCGCGCGCTCCAAACGGCGGCCCATTTCCATAAAGTGCCAGCCATTGCCGCGTGTCATGCTTTCGTGAATTAATCCGGCAAAAGCAAGTAGCGTGGTAATGAGCGGCGCCAGTGCTTCTTCCGGTGCGGAAAGCGAGCTGGGCTCCAAGGCTAATTTTAATTGCTCCAGTTCATCGCCAATATCGTTAATCACGCGCTGGGTATCGCTGGAGAGTTGCTCTTTGACTTGTTCGGCGGCTTCAATCATCGCCGTTAAATTATTGGCGACACTGCCGAGGCGGCGACTGTCCAAAATAATTGCAATCATTTCCGGTTCAGGGTTCTTGAACAGTTCCGGTTGCAAACTGGTAAAGCCGGGGTAGGTGGCAGTGACGTGGGTAACGGCACTCAGCAGTGTGCGACATACCGCGTCGGGCAATTTTTCGGTTTTATTTAATTGAATAAATACCGTGCGCAATAAACGCATGGCGGATTCTGCGCGCTCGGCGTAGCGGCCCATCCAAAATAAATTTTCTACCACGCGGCTGGGCAGTGCACTGCTGCCTTCTGTGGATGATTGCATATCCAGGGTGCGCAGGCTAATTTGTTTTTCCGGTTCCGAGGCGAGCACCCAGGTGTCTTTGGAAACAGAGCCGCGTTGGTTGGAAATAATTTTTTTATCCGGGTCCAGGTTTACGCGCGTAAGGCCGCCGGGCATTACCGCGTAAGAACTTTCACTGGCAACTGCGAAGGTGCGCAATACCGATGCACGCGGTTGGATTTGCCCCTGATGCCAGGTGGGCGTTTGTGCGCCGGCCACATATTCCTGCGCCGCAAATTGCAGCGGATTTTTACGAATGCGATTTTGCCAGGCTTGTAATTTTTTATCGTCTAGATCCGCGCCGTACACTTCATACAAACCGGGGCGACGATAGGTAGGTTTAATCAGTAAATTTTTTAAATTGCTACACACATATTCCAAGTCGTCGCTATTGCCACACCACCAGGTTTTCACCGAGGGCATTTGTAAATCGCGCCCGAGCAAGGCTTGGGCAACCGCGGGTAAATAACGCAATAGCGCCGGGTTTTCCAATACGCTGGAACCGAGTGGGTTGGCGATAGCAACATGGCCGAGGCGCGCCACTTCCAGCAGGCCGGGCACACCTAGGCGTGAATCGCCTTTTAATTCAACCGGATCGCAATAGACATCATCCACGCGGCGCAAAATTACATCGACACGTTTTAAACCGTCGAGCGCTTTCATCCACACATAACCATTGCGCACACTTAAATCGCCGCCTTGTACTAATTGGAAACCCAAATAGTTGGCGAGATAGGCGTGCTCAAAATAGGCTTCGTTATAAATGCCGGGGGTGAGTACAACAATGCGTGCAATACCACCGTTGGGATTTAATTCCTGCAGGCGTTGACGCAAGCGCGAAAAAAATAATGACAGTCGATGCACATGACTATCGCGAAACAAACTGGGGAATACGCGGTTCATGACCGTGCGATTTTCCAGCGCATAACCTGCGCCGGAAGGCGCTTGGGTGCGGTCGGCCATCACCCGCATTTGACCGTCATGGGCGCGCACCAGGTCGGCGCCGTGCACAATTAATTGTTGTGCGCCGGGCAATTTTATATTTTGACAGGGGCGTAAAAACCCCTGATGGGAAAATAATAATTCTGGCGGGATAACACCACGGCGCACCAGGCTGCGTTCGCCGTAAATATCTTGCAGCAGTAAATTAAATAATTCGGCGCGTTCAACCAGTGCGGTTTCAATGTTGTTCCATTCGTCGCTGTGAATTAACAGCGGAATAGGATTGAGTTGCCAGCTTTGGCTCGCATCCGGCTCGTCGTAAATTTTGTAGGTGGCACCATCGTCGCGCAGAATGCGGCGTGCTTTTTTCTGCCGCTCTTCAATGGCATCGTGCCCCAGCGTTTGTAAGCTGTGTAACAGGTAGCGCCAATGCGGGCGAATACCGCCTTCAGTATCGTAGGCTTCATCCACCCCCGCTTGTGGGGATGGATAAGTGAATGCCTTACTGCTCATTGTATTGCCCTGATTGTCCATAAGCGCGGAAGAGAGGTTCATGATAATCAGTAATTGTTATGAATATGGCCCCGATTGTAACCCTATTCACCTCGCTTTACTTGCGCAAATCCAGTGTGTGTGGATATTCGTCCGCCGGTTCCTCTGGCGGTGGCGCCATGGGTCTGGGTGGATGTTTGTGTTCAAAAAATTCGCGCAAGATTTTTCCGGCCGGTGTGATCGGTAATGCACCGGGTGTGTAGTTGATATCAAAAAAGCGATTACCACGGCGCGATTCAGCTTCATTGGCGTTCACCGGGAAGCGCTCGTAACTGCGCCCACCGGGGTGGCTAACGTGATAGGTGCAGCCGCCGATGCTCTTGCCGTTCCAGGTGTCGATTAAATCAAATACCAGCGGCGCGTGAATGCCAATGGTCGGGTGCAATGCGGAAGGCGGTTGCCATGCGCGATAGCGCACGCCGCCCACAAATTCACCGTGTTTACCGGTGGGATTCAAACACACACGGCGACCATTACACGCGAGCACATAACGGCCCGGCGTTAAACCAGTGACCTTGACTTGCAATCGCTCCAGTGATGAATCCACATAGCGCGAGGTGCCAAAGCTGCTGACTTCTTCGCCCAGCACATGCCAGGGTTCAATCGCCCAGCGCAATTCAATTTGAATATCATCCAGCTGCACACGGCCATAGTGAGGGAAACGAAATTCCTCAAACGGTGCGAGCCATTCCAATTGAAAGGGGTAGCCGTGTTCATTCAAATCGTTCACTACATCGCGCAGGTCTTCCCACACATAATGCGGCAGCATAAATTTATCGTGCAGCGCGGTACCCCAACGCACCAGTGGTTTTTTGTAGGGCTCTTTCCAGAAGCGGCTGATCAGACTGCGCAGCAACAATACCTGCACCAGCGACATACGCGCGTGCGGCGGCATTTCAAAACCACGGAATTCCAGAATACCCTGGCGACCGCTGGCAGAACCCGGTGAATAAAGTTTGTCGATACAAAATTCGGCGCGATGAGTATTGCCGGTAATGTCGATTAATAAATTGCGCATTAATCGGTCCACTAACCAGGGCTGCTCCACTATGCCATCGGGCATTTGTTGGAAGGCGATTTCCAACTCGTAGAGCATTTCCGCACGGCCTTCATCTACCCGCGGCGATTGACTGGTCGGCCCGATAAATAAACCGGAAAATAAATAAGAAAGCCCCGGGTGATGCTGCCAAAACGTCACCAAACTGCGCAGTAAATCCGGGCGGCGCAAAAACGGGCTATTGGCTGGTGTTGAGCCGCCGAAGGTGACATGGTTGCCGCCGCCGGTGCCGGAGTGACGGCCATCGAGCATAAATTTCTCGGTGCCCAAACGGCATTGGCGTGCATCTTCATACAGGGCTTCGGTGTTGTTGACCAAATCCGCCCAGGTTTCTACCGGGTGAATATTCACTTCAATCACACCTGGGTCCGGCGTAATTAAAAATTTCTTCAGGCGATAATCTTTGGGCGGTTCGTAACCTTCCAGTACCACCGGCATATTGAGTGTTGCCGCGGTATCTTCAATCGCTTCAATTAACGCCACGTAATGTTCGAGGTAGGTGAGCGGTGGCAAAAATAAATGCAAACGGCCATCGCGCGCTTCAAAACACATGGCGGTGCGAATGACATAACCTGCTTCTATGTAGTTAGGTTTGGTTTTGTGCGTTGGATTTTTTTCACTGTGCTTTTCAATATTGTTGTTGCTGCCAAGAGGTTGCGCGGTAATTTTTTGCGCAGCCAGATTGGCAAATTGTTGTCCGCTGGGTGCCAAAGGTGCACGCGAGCGCAGCGGGTCACTTTCCGGTTGATAGCGTTCGTAATCGTGTTGCGGAAATTCCAGTGAATTTAATGGCAAACGTAAACCGAGTGGTGAGTCGCCGGGAATTAAAAATAAATTGTCATTGCGCAATTTCCAGCGGCCGCTCAGCCAGCTTTGATTCAAATAATTCCATTCGATGGGCAGCACATAGCCGCTTTCGGTATTTAAGCCGCGCGTTAATAATTTGGCGATGCGGCGGCGCTCCAGGTCATCTTTTAAATCGGCTGTTAATGGATCTATATTGCTGGGTAATTGTTGTTCGGCCCAGAGGTAATAGAGCACATCTTCATAGGCGGGAATTAAATGCTCGCTATTCACACGAATTTTTTCACACAGTGTCTGCGCGAATTTTTTCGCATCCAAATGCGTGAGGCCGTAACTTTTATCGGCGCGTGCGAGTAAATCCGGGTTGCTCCACAGGGCTTCACCATCGGTGCGCCAAAAACAACCCAGCGCCCAGCGCGGTACTTCTTCACCCGGATACCATTTGCCTTGGCCGTAATGCAGTAAACCATTGGGGGCAAAGGTGTTGCGCATCCGCAGCAATAAATCTTTTGCAAGGCGCAATTTGTCGGCGCCCAGTGCGCCGGTGTTCCACTGCTCGGATTCCATATCGTCGATCGATACAAACGTGGGTTCACCACCAGTGGTTAAACGCACGTCCTGCTCAAGCAGTTCTTTATCAACGGCGGCGCCGAGGGCATTGATGGTTTGCCATTGGTCTTCGGTATAGGGTTTGGTGACCCGCGGGTCTTCAAGGATACGGAAGACTTCGTTGCTGTAGGCGAACTTCACTTCACATTTGCTGGTGGCGCCGGTAATGGGTGCGGCAGAAATGGGGTCAGGTGTGCAGGCGAGGGGAATATGGCCTTCGGTAGCCAGCAAACCCGAGGTGGGGTCAAGGCCGACCCAACCTGCGCCGGGAATAAATACTTCAGTCCAGGCGTGTAAATCGGTGAAATCTTTTTCCGGGCCGCTGGGGCCGTCGAGGGCTTTGATGTCCGAGGTCAACTGCACCAAATAACCCGAGGCAAAACGCGCGGCGTAACCCAAGTGGCGAAAAATTTGTACCAGCAGCCAGGCGCTGTCGCGGCAGGAACCTTTGGCTAGGGTGAGTGTTTCCTCACAGCTTTGAATGCCCGGCTCCAAGCGCACACCGTAGCCAATATCCTGTTGCAGTTGTTGGTTTATCTGCACCAGAAAATCGTTCACATGCCAGGGTTTATCTTGTTTTTCGCGCTGCGCTATTTCCGCTTTAATCGCCGCGACTCGCGCACTCAGCAGTGGGCCAGCTTCGGTGACTTCCAAATAAGGAATTAACTCGCGTTGGAGCTGTTCGGCGTAACTAAATGGAATTGTTTCAGCGTAGTCTTCTACAAAAAAATCAAAGGGGTTGATGGAGGTCATGTCGGCAATGACTTCGACTTCAATTGCCAAACTTTTCGTCTGCTCGGGAAAAACCAAACGCGCCTGAAAATTGCCAAAGGGATCTTGCTGCCAATTGAGGAAATGGTCTTCTGGCGTCACCTTGAGCGAATAACTGTGGATTTTGGTGCGGCTGTGGGGCGCCGGGCGCAAACGCAGGACGTGGGGAAATAAAGTGGTCAAGCGATCAAACTGGTATTCAGTTTTATGGTGGATGGCAACGCGAATAGCCATAAAGTCTTCCTTCCTGCAGCGAGCGGTTTATGGATCATGCTGGTGCACTCAAGTGTGCACCAGGCGGGGAAAAGGGCAAGTTATCATCATCCACTGAGCATATGACGCTCTTGCGGTTACGCTAAGCCAGTGTTTAGTGTGCGGTTTTCCTGGCGGCTCTGGTTAGTCAATCACACGCAATAACTGCACCATAAGTGCTCTGGGCGATGAAATGCTGCGCTAAAAACACAAAAGCGCCAGTATCGGAGGATAGTGGCGCTTTTGGCATGAGCAGTTTGGAATTAGTTTTGTGGTGGCGGTGGCAGCTGTAAAAAAGCTTCCACTATCAAGCGATCCCAGGACTTGGTGAGTTCGCGTAAGTATTGATTGTCAGCCTCAAAAATACTGTGCTGCATCAGACCGCTGTTGGTGACATAGCTCATCAATTCGATTGGCGGGCCTACAGTGAGATTGGATTTCATTGTGGAATCCATGGACACCAAGGCGCAGAGTGCGGCTGTATCCAGCCCGGTTTCCGGTTTGAGGATACGGTCGAGAATTGGTTTGCCGTATTTACTCTCACCAATTTGCAGGTAGGGCGTTTGGTCGGACGATGTGATGTGGTTACCCTGAGGATAAATCAGCATAACCGCCGGGGTTTCCGTGCCAATTTGGCCGCCCAGCAAAAAGCTGGCTTCAAAACTGACGTTACTGTTGTTGTGTGCGTGTTTCTCTTGAATAGCCACACTTATTTCGCCTACATAGTCGGCGGCGTCGTGGATGCTATCGACAGTCGCGAGGCTTACATCGGCACCTTCTTTGATGTCCTTGCGAATTTTGGCGATAACTGATTGGGTAGTGGCGAGGTTGCCAGCAGAGTTGATCACCAGTTGGCGGTCGCCATCGATACCAAAATGGTACATCTTGCTGTAGGTGCTGACCTGATCAACACCCGCATTGGTCCGTGAATCTGAACAAAAAATCAGACCCGCATCGACTTTAATCGCAACGCAGTAGGTCATAACAGCAACCGGGCTCAAGAAAAAAAGGGCGTGTAGGTTAAGAGCAGGGGCGGTGAGCGTCAAGGCTAATTTGGCGCATTAAATCGAACGGTGAATCATGCACCAAGGTGGGGCGCGTTCTTGGAGGATGGGCAGTGAAACCTCTGTCTCACCGCCCGGTAAGCCCTAGTAGTGCTTATTCGGTGGGTTTGTTCCAGTGGATATCCATCTGCGGGAAGGGAATGCTGATGCCATTCTCATCAAATGCCAGTTTGATTTGTTCGGTCAACGCAAATTTCACATCCCAGAACTCATCGGCTTTCACCCAGGGGCGCACATAGAAGTTCACGCTGTGTGCACCCAGTTCTCCCACTGCAATCAAGGGTTCCGGCTCGGGTAAAACCCGTGCATCGGCGCTAATTACTTTGGCAATGACATCGCGCGCCAAACGTATATCGTCGCGGTAGCCAATACCAAAAACCATGTCGATACGACGGGTGCCACGGGCGGAGTAGTTGATGATATTGCTGCTGTAAATGGTGCCGTTGGGAATGATGACCTGCTTGTTGTCACCGGTGTGCATGTTGGTGGAGAAAATACCAATCTTATCGATAATTCCCGATACGCCGGCAGCCTCAACAAAGTCGCCGGATTTAAAGGGGCGAAATATCAGCAACATAAAACCCGCCGCAAAGTTTTGCAGTGATCCCTGCAGCGCCAAACCAATCGCCAAGCCAGCAGCACCGAGTACGGCAATCACGGAATTGGTATTTACCCCCAGCTGGTCCAGGGCGGCGACAATTACAAATACCAACAGCAGGGCATTTACCAGCGATTGGATAAATTCCACCAGAATTTTATCGAGCTTGGTGCGCCCGAGGATCTTGCCTAGCATTCCTGCCACAAATTTTGCGACTAACTGGCCGATAACAAATATCAGCAAGGCAATCAGAATTTTAATACTCCACGGAGCTACAAATTTATCGTAAAACGCCAGCAGTTGGGCGTGGTCAAGCTTGTCGAACATTGCAAATCTCCTTGGGATTGCTAAACAGGTATGGCGTGACTATCAAGTAACACTGCCGGTAGTGCGCACACGTTTACTGCCTTTCACCGCGTGTGTTTTACGGGCGTCCGCACGTTTTTTAAGTTGGGCATCTATGGTGTTTTTGGCCGCAATTAAAAACCCCACCACAATAAACGCTCCCGGTGGCAGCAAGGCAAAAATCACATTGGGAAAACTGCTGCCAAAGACATTCAGTTGCCAGCTGCGTGCGGATTCACCAAAGAGTAATTGCATATCGGCAAACAGATGTCCGGTGCCGAGCAGTTCGCGTACAGCGCCCACACAAACAAGTACTAACAGAAACCCCATCCCCATCATAAAACCATCGATGGCGGAAGGTAGGAGAGTATTTTTGCTGGCAAAGGCATCAGCGCGACCTAATACGGCGCAGTTGGTCACGATTAACGGGATAAATAATCCAAGTATTTGGTACAACTCGTAGGTGTAAGCTTTCATCAGCAATTCAATACAGGTAACCGCTGAGGCGATAATCATCACAAAGGCGGGCAGCCTTACTGCGTCGCTTACATAGTGGCGGATCAGTGAAACCACTGAGTTGGTGGTGGTCAGAACCAGTAATGTAGCCAGCCCCAGGCCGAGCGCGTTAACAACGGTAGAGCTGACCGCAAGCAGGGGGCAGAGGCCGAGAAGCTGCACTAACGCGGCGTTGTTACCCCACAGGCCCTTTTGGGTAATTTCTGTGTAATTCACGCCATTACTCATGTTGTTCACCTGCGCTTGGCTGTTGATTCGCATCAAACAAGGTTTGATGGTTGGTATTCACAAATTCCAGCACGCGTTTTACTTGTCCCACTACGGCGCGCGGAGTGATGGTGGCACCGGCAAATTGATCAAAGGTACCGCCATCTTTTTTAACTTTCCATTCCTCGATAACAGGAACAGTCAGACTTTTGCCATTAAAACTTAAAATCCACTGATGCTTTTTTAGCTCGATTTTGTCGCCCAGTCCGGGGGTTTCTTTGTGCAGTAATACACGCACGCCGGCAATGGTGCCATCAGTTTTTACCCCGACAATCATACTGATATCGCCGGAGTAACCATCGTGTGCCGTGGCGGGAACGATCAAGGCGGTGATTTGCCCTTGCTGGCGCGCGCGATAAATCTTACTGGACTCGCTGGCGCCCAGCGGCTCCCATGCGCTATCCGGCACGGGTATGGTGTCATTGAGCAGATCGTTATCGTGATCTTGCAGGGGAATTATTTCAAATAGTGCGCGCTGTTGTGCGGCGCGCTCTGAAGCTGCAATACGATCCTGGGTGCCGAGGTTGGTCAGCGCCAGTGCGCCTGCCGTGCAAATCGCAAAAGCGGCGAGGATAAAGCTGTTTTTACTTATGGATTGGCCGAGCATTAGTGACCTCCATCCTGTTTGCTACTGTCGGTCGCACGGCGCGGTTTTTTGTGGCCGTAGGTGCGCGGAGTAGTGTAGTAATCAATAAAGGGGGCGGCGAAATTCAGCAGCAAAACTGCAAAACCAACTCCGTCGGGGTAGCTGGTGCCCCAGGCGCGAATCACATAAATCACCACACCAATCAACGCGCCATAAACAATGCGCCCACGGGTGCTCACCGCCGAGCTGACCGGATCGGTCACAATAAAAAATGCGCCGAGCATAGTGGCACCGGACAGCAGGTGAAAAATGGGTGAGCCGCCGGAATTGGAGCTGCCTGAGTCGTAAAACAGCGCGGCCATCAGAGCCAGCGCCAGCAGCATGGAAACCGGGGCATGCCAGGTAAAGACTTTTTTGTAGAGCAGATAGATGCCGCCAATCAAAAAGGCGATGTTGACCCATTCCCAACCAGCACCGGCCCAGCGGCCTTCGGTAAATACAGGCTGTTGTTGATAGAGGGCATCCAGCGTCAGGCCGGAGTTTTGTTTCATAATGTCCAGCACTGTCGCCGAGCTGTAGCCGTCGATGGGGGTGCCAAAAAAGATCTTATCCAGCGCCGCGACCAGGCTGGGTGCAGTATGTCCATCGGCCAGCATGGGTAATGGCGTGGCCCATTGGGTCATCTGTACCGGAAAGGAAATCAGCAGCAGCACATAGGCCACCATCGCCGGATTAAAGGGGTTAAAGCCCATGCCGCCGTAAAGCTGTTTAGCCAAGACAATCGCGACAAAACTGGCGCTGATCACCAGCCACCAAGGGCAATAGGGCGGAAGGGATACACCGATCAGCACGCCGGTCACCAACGCGCTGCAATCGCGTAGGTAGAACATCACCGGACGTTCACGCAGTTTCATCACCAGTGCTTCAAAGGCGATGCAGCTCAAGCTCGCCAGCAACACATTGATTAACACCCCTATACCAAAAAAGTGAGTCAGTGCGGCAATACCGGGAAACGTGGCATAGACCACCAGGCGCATAACGCGCCCGGTACGATTGGCCCCGTGGGTGTGGGGTGAGGTGATATTTAATAACGCCATTCGTTTATCTCGTTAAGAATCGCCGTGATGAACACTGCCCTAGGCCAGTTCTTGCAGCTTTTCTTCCAGTTTGGTGACGCCGGCGCGGAAGGCGTCGATATTGGCGTCGTTTTCAGTTTCTGCCTTGGCTAAACGCTCGCGTGCTTTGGTTAAACGGTTTTGCAGGGATTGAATCTGCTCGGCGCGTTTTTCCTCATCACTCATACTCGCCATGGCAGCTGCCTTGGCTTTTGCTTTTTCAATCGCGGCTTGCGCTGCGTTTTGCTCTGCGCTCGCAGGTTCAGCAGTTACTGGCGCAGCGGCAACGACCGGCTCGTCTTTAATGCCCAATGCCTTGAGTTCAGCCAGCGCTTCCGTAATTTTTTGCTGCAGCTTTTCGGCGCCTTGTTGTAAGGCATCCAAATTGGGGCTGCCGTCGGCTTTGGCGGCGGCAACTTTCTCTTCGGCTTTGGCCAACCGTGAGCGCAGGGATTCCAGATTTGCGCGCGCTTTGTCTTCCGGTGACATGGTCAGTTTTGCCTGCGCGCGGGCAATCGCCGCCGCGACGGGATCATTAGGGTCTACTGCCGGTGCGCCCGCCGCTGGAGCGGCGGTGGTGCCGGGTTCGATGCTGGTAGTGACGGAGTTATTGGCAACAAACTCGGCCAGTTTCTTTTCCGCCTCTGCAACTTTTTGCTCGGCTTGTTTGATGCGCGCCTGCTGTTTAACCAGCTGTTCTTCGGTAATTACCGGGTTGGTTTTGTTCGGAACCAAGGTTTTTTGCGCAAACTCCAAGCCATTTTTGGCCGCGTTAAGCAGGCGCTCCAGCTTGGCTTTTTCTTCTTCACTGGAAGCCTGCGTCGCACCCACTTTAACCACGGCTGCGGTAATGACATCAGTAGCCGCTGCCGGATTCTTCGCCGCCTCAGCCGCTTTTTCGGCCAGTTTCTTTTTGGCTTCTTCCGCTGCCTTTTGACGTGCTAGACGTTTGGCTTCTTTTTCGGCTTCTTCTTTGGCGATGCGCTGCTGGCGGAATTCAAAACGCTGACGCGAACGATCCGATTTCTCCTTCTCGATCTCGTGCAGGCGAATAGTGCCCTTGGCGGCGCGATAGTACTGCACCAGCGGAATAGTGCTGGGGCAAACGTAAGAACAGGCGCCGCATTCAATGCAGTCGAACAGGTTGTGCGATTCGAGCCGATCAAAATCCTCCGCCTGTGCATACCAGAACAACTGTTGTGGCAACAGGCTTGCCGGGCAGACCTCGGCGCACATGCCGCAGCGAATACAGGCTTGTGCGGGTTGTGGTTCAGGCAGTTCTTGGGTGCTGGGCGCCAGAATACAGTTGGTGGTTTTGATTACCGGCGCGGCCAAATCCAGCAGGGTAAAGCCCATCATCGGCCCCCCCATGACTACCCGCGATGCTTGTTTCAAGTTAAAACCGTGCTGCTCCAGCACATAGTCGATAGGTGTTCCCAACAGCACATTGATATTGCGCTGGGTTGTTAATGCCTCACCGACTACCGTAGTAATGCGCGAAATGAGCGGCTCACCAAAACGCACAGCGCGCCAGGCGGCAGCGGCGGTGGCGACATTCACACAGATAACCCCCACATCGGCCGAGTGATGGCCGCTGGGAATCTCCCGCCCGGTCAAAATTTGGGTCAGCTGTTTGGCACCACCGGAGGGGTACTTGGTGGGAATCACCACTACCTGAATATTGGCGGCTTCGCTGCGCAGGGCTTTGGCGCCAGCAACCGCAGCTTTTACCGCAGCAATGGCCGTGGGTTTGTTGTCCTCAATGCCAATCAGCAGGTTTTTGGGGTGATGCAAAATATGACTCAGCAGCAAGGTTCCGGCGACTAACTCCTGCGCCTGGGTTTGCATCAGCATGTCATCGGCGGTGATGTAAGGCTCACATTCGGCACCGTTGAGGATCAATGTGTCGATCACTTGCGTCGATTTGGGTGCAAGTTTTACGGCAGTGGGGAAACCTGCGCCCCCCAAACCTGCCACACCGGCCGCGCGGATTTTATCCAGCAGTTGCAAGCGATCCAGCTGTAGGTAGTCTTCACAGGGAGTTAGTTGAACCCACTCGTGTTTGCCATCCGGTTCAATAATAACGGATTCACTGCTCATGCCGGACGGATGTGGAATCGCACGTGATTCAATGGCTAATACAGTCCCCGAGGTAGACGCGTGGGTATTGGCGCTAAAGGTGCCATCGGCGATACCAATCAATTGCCCGGCGAGCACGCGCTCACCCACTTGCACAATGGCGCGTGCGGGGGTGCCCATATGTTGGTTTAGCGGAATCACCAGAAACGGAGGCAGGGGAATTTCGCCCAGCGGCAATTGCAGGGATTGGCTTTTGTGTTGGGGCGGGTGAATACCGCCCGGTAATTCCCAGACTTTGATCAGGCTTGTCATCTATGCAGATTTCTCGTCGTCAATGCGGCGCTTAGGCAGCTTTTTCACCGTCGGGCTTGTCGCTATTTAGCGCACTACCACGGCCAAGGTCAGTGGCAATTACATTCGTTTCCAAAGGAATTACCGGGACTTCCTGGGCGATCACATGGAACACCGGTTTTTGGTTGGTGGCCGGTAGATCCCACTTCCAGGTTTTCAGGTCAGTTTCAACCGGGATCATATCGATACAATCCACCGGGCAGGGCTCCACGCACAAGTCGCAGCCGGTGCATTCATCGGCAATCACTGTGTGCATGTGTTTGGCGGCGCCGAGGATTGCATCCATTGGGCAGGCCTGAATACATTTGGTGCAACCTATACATTCGTCTTCGCGGATAAAAGCGACACGTTTCACGTCCAAATGTTCGCCGTGTTCCGAGTCCAGGGAGGGAGCCTCTACATCCAGCAAATCCGCCAAGGCATTAATAGTTGCCTGACCGCCGGGCGGACATTTGTTGATGGCTTCACCGTTAGCGATTGCCTGGGCGTAGGGGCGGCAGCCGGGGTGGCCGCATTGACCGCATTGAGTTTGCGGCAACAGCGCGTCGATCTGCTCGACGATGGGGTCGCCTTCCACTTTGAATTTGACTGCAGCAAAACCCAATACCGCGCCAAATAGCGCCGACAGGCCGCCGAGTGCAATCAGGGCGCTGAGGATAGGGTTCTGGAAAATAAATTCGATCATGAATGCCAGACTCGTCAGTTATTGCAGGCTTACCAGCCCGCCAAAGCCCATAAAGGCCAGTGCCATCAAACCGGCAGTGATCATGCCAATCGCCGCGCCTTTAAAAGGCACCGGCACATCGGCCACCGCTAAACGCTCACGCATCGCGGAAAACAATACCAACACCATCGCAAAACCGAGGGCGCCGCCAAAACCATACATTGTGGATTCAAAAAAGCTGTGGGCTTTTTGCGTGTTCAGCAAGGCAACACCGAGCACGGCGCAGTTCACAGTAATTAGCGGCAGAAACACGCCAAGTACGCGATAGAGCAGCGGGCTGGTCTTTTCCATAAACATTTTGACGAATTGCACCACCGCCGCGATTACCAAAATAAAGGCGATAGTGCGTAAATATTGCAGCTCCAGCGGCGCCAGCACCCAGGTGTCCACCAGATAGGTACAAATAGAAGCGAGGGTCATTACAAAGGTAGTTGCACCCGCCATGCCGATGGCGCTCTCCAATTTATTGGATACGCCCATAAACGGGCAGAGGCCGAGGAATTGCGCCAATACAAAGTTATTCACCAGCACGGTACTGAGCAAAATGATTGCTAATTCGCTGAAACTCATGATGTTTGTCCAATGAAGGAAAGCCGCTGAAGTGAATGCCCGGAGTCAAAGGGCTGCGTATTATCGGCAAGTAGAGAGGCATTCTCAATAAATAAAGCGCTAAAGGTTTAGCTTGTTTGTTTATATCCTTATGACGGGAGCTCCTCCCCTTTAAAAAAGGGGAGGTTGGGGGGATTTACATAACCCGTTGGCCCGGCTTTGCGCCAGCATGCGGTTCCAGCAAATAAATTTCCTTATCACCTGGGCCAGCGGCCAGCACCATGCCTTCGCTCATACCGAACTTCATTTTGCGCGGCTTGAGGTTGGCAACTACTACAGTTAGCTTGCCGACCAAGTCTTTCGGGTCGTAAGCGCTTTTGATGCCGGAGAACACGTTGCGGGTTTCGCCGCCCAAATCCAGAGTTAAACGCAACAGTTTGTCGGAACCCTCTACATGTTCAGCGTTGGCGATCAGGGCTATACGTAAATCCACCTTGGCAAAATCAGTAAAGTCGATTTCAGCGGCGATAGGTTCAACGTCTGAGGTTTTCTCTTCCGCTTTTGGCGCAGCAGTCGCCAAGGCTTCTTTACTGGAATCGATCATGGCATCTACCTTGTCTTTTTCAATGCGGGTGAGCAGTGGTTTGAACTCGTTGATCTTCTCACCGGCACGGAAACTGATCGGCGCATTCCAGCTCAGGGTTTCGCCCAAAAAGGCTTCAGCATCGGCGGTCAGCGCGGGTAATACCGGCTTCAAATAAGTCAGTAAGGCACGGAACATATTGATACCCAGGGTACAAACCGCTTGGGTTCGCGCTTCGGCACCGGCCTGTTTGGCCAGCTTCCACGGTTCTTGGGTAGCGATATATTCGTTGGCGGCATCGGCCAACGCCATAATTTCGCGCATGGCTTTACTGTAGTCGCGAGTTTCGTAGTAATTGGCAATAGTCTCGCCGCCATCCACAAATTTTTGCCACAAGTCAGCATCGGCAATCTCGTTGGTCAGCACGCCACCGGCGTTATTGATGAATTTGGCAGTGCGGCTGGCGATATTCACTACCTTACCCACCAAATCCGAATTCACGCGCTGAATGAAATCTTCCAAATTCAGGTCGATATCATCAACATTGCTGGTGAGCTTGGCGGCGAAGTAGTAACGCAGGTATTCCGGATTCAAATGATCAAGGTAAGTGCGCGCATTGATAAAGGTGCCGCGCGACTTGCTCATCTTGGTGCCGTTCACGGTGAGGAATCCGTGCACACAGATTTTGGTTGGCGTGCGTAAATTGGCGGAATGCAACATTGCAGGCCAGAACAGCGCGTGGAAATTCACTATGTCCTTGCCGATAAAGTGATACACCTCTGCAGTGGAGTCTGGCTTCCAGTACT
This sequence comes from Cellvibrio sp. KY-YJ-3, assembly GCF_008806955.1. Classification (NCBI taxonomy): domain Bacteria; kingdom Pseudomonadati; phylum Pseudomonadota; class Gammaproteobacteria; order Cellvibrionales; family Cellvibrionaceae; genus Cellvibrio; species Cellvibrio sp. KY-YJ-3. The sequence goes on from NZ_CP031727.1 coordinate 2,179,931, forward strand.
CATACCAATCTTCGCCTTTCTTATCGAGCAGGTTTTTCAAGCTGGCGATATAACCGATGGGCGCATCCAGCCATACATAAAAATACTTGCCGGGTTCACCGGGAATTTCAAAGCCGAAGTAGGGCGCATCGCGGGAGATATCCCAAGATTGCAAACCGGCGTCGAGCCATTCGGCCATCTTGTTGGCCACTTCATCCTGCAAATGACCGGCGCGCGTCCAGCCCTTCAGGAAATCACTGAATTCAGGCAGGGTAAAAAAGAAGTGTTCGGAGTCTTTGGCAACAGGTGTTGCACCAGAAATCGCCGATTTGGGATTGATCAAATCCATTGGTGAATAAGTCGCGCCGCACTTCTCGCAGTTATCGCCATATTGATCTTCGGTTTTACATTTCGGGCAGGTGCCTTTGATGTAACGGTCGGCGAGGAACAGCTGCTTTTCCGGATCGTAAGCTTGGGTAATGCTCTTGCTGGCGATATGGCCATTGGCCTTCAACCGGCCATAAATCATGTTCGAAAGTTCGTGGTTTTCAGTGCTGTGCGTTGAATGGTAATTATCAAAGGCGATATTAAACGCAGCGAAATCCGCCTCATGCTCGGCTTTTACATTGGCGATTTGCTGCTCGGCCGAGTGACCCAACTGCTCGGCTTTGAGCATGATCGCTGTGCCGTGGGCATCGTCGGCGCATACGTAAGTGCAGTCCACACCGCGCAGTTTTTGGAAGCGCACCCAAATGTCGGTCTGGATATATTCCACCAAATGGCCGAGGTGAATAGCACCATTGGCATAGGGCAGGGCGCTGGTAACTAAAATCTTACGAGCAGGATTGTTGGATGAGTGAGTCATGGATAAAAACCTGTCAACGCTGAAATCTGGAGCTGGCAGCAGCCAGCCGAAAAAATGGGGCGCACTATAGCATTTTGTGCTGCAGCTGTGGCGCGACTAATCCTGATCGTAGGGTTTGTATTCAATCGCGGTGATGTAAAACAGCTCTTCCCCCTCTGGTTTTTTCAGCACAATTTCATCGTCCAGGCGCTTGCCGAGCATGGCTTTGGCGAGCGGTGAATCCATACTGAGTTTTTGCCGCGCGACATCAAATTCGTCGGGGCCGACGATTTGGTAAGTTTTTTCATTGCCGTCTTCATCTTCCAGAGTCACCCAAGCGCCAAAAAAAACTTTGCTGTGGTCTTCGGGTAAACGATCAACCACCGTGAGTACTTCCATACGCTTGGATAAAAAACGCACGCGCGAATCAATTTCACGCAGGCGACGTTTACCGTAGATGTAATCGCCATTTTCACTCCGGTCGCCGTTTTTGGCGGCTTCGTGCACTACCTGGGTGACTTGGGGGCGTTCTATTTTCCATAGCTGGGTAACCTCATCTTTCATGCGTTTAAAACCGGCGGCGGTAATATAGGCTGAACCTTTTGCACTGGGTGGGCGCCAACGTCCCATGACTTCTCTCCAACAATCAATGGTTACTAAAAACAGTGTGATAAAACGCTAACTCTTCATTGAGTGCGCGTTGCATATTGTGCGCTTGGCGAAAGCCGTGACCCTCTTCTTCAAAGGTTACGTAGCGGGTCATTATGCCTTTTTCTTGTAGTGCAGCGACCATGGCTTCTGCTTGTGCCGGTGGTACGACTTTGTCTTGCAGCCCCTGCAAAAAAATCACCGGGCAATTGAGTTGTTCTATGTGATAAATGGGTGAGCGGTCGCGATAAATCTTTTGTTGCGCGGGGTATTCACCCACCAGCGAATCCAAATAATGCGCCTCAAATTTATGGGTGTCGCGCGCGAGGGCTTCCAAATCGCCTATGCCGTATAAACTCGTACCGGCTTTAAACACATCGCCAAAAGTCAGGGCGGCGAGCACGGTATAACCGCCAGCGCTGGAGCCGCGAATGGCAACTTTATTTTTGTCGATGCGCTGCTGCGCCACCAAATAATCCACCCCGCTGCACACGTCGATGACATCGGTGATGCCCCAATTATTTTTTAACCGGTCGCGATATGCTCTGCCGTAACCGGTGCTGCCGCGATAATTCACATCCAGCACCGCAAAACCGCGGCTGGTCCAAAATTGGATTTTTAAATTAAGCGAGGTCTCGGTGGCGCCGGTAGGGCCGCCATGACACATCACCAACAGCGGCGGTAAATTAGCTGGCGCAATTTTATAGTCGGCATTGGTCGGAGCGTAAAAAAATCCGTGCGCAGTTTCGCCATCGCGCGTGGGAAAAGTAATTGCTTCGGCTTGGGAGAGGTAGCGACTGTCCAGTGCAAATTGAGTGTTATGTAGCGGCGCGCAAACACCTGAGTGATAGTGTCCTGATTCATAAAACCACAGCTGCGCCCCCTGGGTTACCGTTGCGCCGAGAAAATAAGCCTGGCCTTTGTTTTCACTGTCTCCATTATTCATGGCTTGGCAACACACAGCAGAAATATCGCGCAGGGGTTGTGCAATTTGCTGCAAGGTTTTTTGCGCGATATTAATAACGCCCAATTGCCACACGCCTTGCTGGCTAAAACAGCAAAAAATTTCACTCGCGGATAAAAAACCGTAAGTGCTCATGCCAAACACCCATTGCGGTGTGGCGAATTCGGCATCGAGTGCACAAATGGCTTCGGCCTCTGCACCCGTCCAGCGATAAATATTCCACCAGTTGCTGCGATCCGACACAAAAAATAATTCGCCGGCCGGTGACCATTGCGGCTGAAAAATAGATTCATTATTTCCGCCGGCAATTGCCACGCTCCTAATAATGTCACCCTGCGCATTTAATTGGGCGATAACACACTCCGTGTTATCCCAGGGCATATGGGGGTGAAACCAGCGCAAAAAACTGAGTTGCTCGCCGTTGGGTGACAAGCGCGGGTTGGAATAAAAATCGGCGCCGGAAACCAATACCTCAAGCTGCACATTATCCAGCGGGATAGCGATAATCTCACTGGTAGGATGCTGGTTATCACTGCTGCAATTCTCGCGTATTGCCAGCAGGCGGTTGCGTTTTGAGTCAATACAAAAATCGGCGTAGCGATAAGCGCCTTCCGGGGTCAGTGCACGGCTGGTTTGAGTGTGTAAATCGTAGGCGTAAATGCGTTGGTCGCTATCCAGCACATAAAAAATCACATCGGCGGTGGCCAGGTAGGGCGCGCCGCCGTATTCCTGAATGCGGGTGCGAATGCTATGGGGGGCGGGCAGTAAATCACGGCGCTCGCCCTGTTTTTCACACACCAACACACTGCGGCCTTTTTCCTGCGGGCGGCTTTCCAGCCAGTAAAGTGTATCGCCCACCGCTTGCGGGTCGCTCAAGCGTATACCTTGACTGGTGAGCAAGTCGGCGGTGATAGGTGATGGCCAATGGCCGTAACTGGGCTGGGTCATAACATCTGCAATCCATTTAATAACGGGCGTGGGAGTGGGGCATTTTGCCCGCCGGATGCCGGCAGGGGAAGGCAGACCTTTTATTTACTTGAGGTGGATGGTATTTACCGGGCGTTGGGTTTTATTTATGTGACCGTTGGGCTTTAATGCGCGCATTAATCAGGTACTGCTATGACTTCCTCTGCCCCTATTTTCTCGCCCGCAGCACTGCGCGCTTATTTGCCGGATAGCGGTAATAGCGCAGACGCGGTCTATTGGGTGGGTTTTAGCGGCGGGTTGGATTCTACCGTGCTGCTGCATGCGCTAGTGCAATTACAGTTGCCGGTAACTATTCGCGCGCTGCATATCAACCACCAAATTTCGCCCCATGCCGATCAGTGGCAGGCTCGGTGCGCAGTAATTTGCGCGCAGTTGGGTATTGAATTTACGGCAGAAAAAGTCAGCGTTATCAACAGCGGTAAAGGTATAGAAGATGCCGCACGCGCAGCGCGCTACGCAGTATTTGAGAGCTATGCGGGCGCGGGGGATTTTCTGCTCACTGCCCATCACGCCAACGATCAAGCCGAGACATTACTGCTGCGCTTATTGCGCGGTACCGGCCCGCGTGGGCTGGCAGCAATGGCTGTACAGCGCCCCTTGGGCCAAGCGACGCTGGTACGACCACTGCTGAATTTTTCGCGCGCGCAATTGGAAAGCTATGCCCGTGAACATCAGCTGCAGTGGGTGGAGGATGAAAGCAATCAGGATGATGCTTACGACCGCAACTTTCTGCGCAATCAGGTACTGCCGCTGCTGGCGATACGCTGGCCGGGATTTATGCGTAAATGGCAGCAGACTGCTGAGCTTTGTGCCGAACAGGAGTTGCTGTTAGAGGCTATTGCGCAAGAGGATTTGGCCGCTGCTGCGCCGCGCGCCGCGCGCATCGGGCAGAGTATTGATCTGGCTTTTTTGCGCGCGTGTGCGCCGGCGCGCCAGCAAAACCTGCTGCGCTATTGGCTGCGCAGCGACGGTTGCAGCACCCCTGAGCAAAATCATTGGCAGCAAATCCAGGCGCAGTTGTTACAGGGGCGAGAGGACGCCGAAGCCAATGTGACTTGGGGCGATGTATCGCTGCGGGTCTTTCGCGCGCGTTTGTATTTGCTGCCCGTACCATTACCAGAAATGGCGCTGACATTGATCGAGACGAGTGACAATCAATCGCTCCGTTTGAAAATGGGTTTACCCAATCTGCATATTCGCACCCGGGTGGGCGGCGAGCGCTGCAAACCGGCCGGGCGCAACCACTCCCAAACCCTGAAAAAATTGTTGCAGGAATACAGTTTGGAACCCTGGCTGCGCGAGCAGTTGCCGCTGGTCTATAGCGGCGATGAACTGGTAGCGGTGGGGGATTTATGGGTTTGTGATGGGGTTGTGGCAGGGTGTGATGAAGCCGGTTATCGATTGGTGTGGACGGGTGGTGCGGAATAGTCGCTCAATTCAAGTCATACGAGTTGCCCTGCAGGCGCTTGACCAATAAAAACGGGATGCATCAGCATCCCGTTTTTACGAAGGGCAGTTAATTACTTAGTAGAGATAGACTGCACCTGAGGCTTCGAGGTTGTTGTCGCTCTGATCCAGACCTGCACTGCTAGCGGCTGAACTGGTACTGGCGCCGCTGGAGGCAGCAACGGAGGTGTAGCCACGACCCGATTCGCGGTGCGCGCCAACCAACATATTTTTACCGTCGCCCGAGAGTTCAACATTCAACCCAAAGCGATCACTGGCATCAGGGTTGGATGCTTTTACATAACTCTTTTGTGACCAAACGGTATTGTTGCGGGTGAATACAAACACGGCGCCGGCATCCGCTTTGCTGGTATCACCTTCGTCGCCATTAATACCGGTGGCGTAGCTGCTTTCACGGAATGAACCCACAGCCAGGATATTGCCGTCGTCAGACAGGCTTACACTATTACCAAATTGACCACCGCCGTTTATCTGGATGCTGTAAGTCACACTGGTAACGGCTACCAAACTGATACCAGTGTGTTTGGTTAGTGTTGAAGGTTTAACGATTGCTTCTTGCGACCAACTTTCGCCCGACTTGGCAAACACATAGGCTGCGCCGGTATTGGCAAATTCAATATCTTGTGCGACATCGCCATTAATAGTTGTTGCTTTGCTCGCATCACCAGGTGCACCGATCACCAGGGTATTACCATCGCCAGAAACATCCACGCTGGTGCCAAAGGCAGTGTACATATAAGTGCTGGCAGGTTTTAAGTAGGCTTCCTGATTCCACAAGTCTGCTGTGCGCTTAAAGACATAAGCTGCACCGTTATCAATTACGCCGCGCACTTGGTAGCGACCCGCTTCTTCGCACTCGGCGTCAATCACATAGGCGCCTTCGTTGAAGTAATAGCAAGAGTTCTTGGATTGATCGCCATTAACACCGGTTGCATTACTATCTTCACTGATTGCGCCAACCACCATGGTATTGCCATCGGTAGACAGGGCAATGCTCACACCAAAGGCGTCGTTTTGTTCCGCATTGGATGCTTTAACATGGGACTCTTCCTTCCAGCCATTCTCGCCTAAACGGAAGGTATAGATCGCACCTGAAGCTGAGCCACCGCGATAGCTGCTACCGGCGGAAGAGCTGCTTGAAGTAGTGCTGCTGCTTGAACTGCTGGTGCTGCTGGTAGATGAGCTGCTGGAGGGGTAAAACTCCAAACACGCCAGCGATGACATACTGCTTGAAGCGTTAAAGTTGAAAACGCCGCTTCTACTGATGAAGTCCTCAGACGTGCCCACCGCAAGGGTTTTACCATCACCGGAAAGTGCTAGCGATTCTCCAAAACGTAGCGCAACCGCTGATTGGGCAAAGGCGTGAAGTGTAGAGAAAATCGGTTTTACATAAGCATCTTGTGTCCAGGTGCCTGCGCTGCGGGTAAAGATGTAGACCGCTCCAACATCAAGAGTTCTTGCTGCCAGCAAATTACCAGTACCGCCTGAGGAAGCGGCAGAGCTGATGACCTGTTCATAATTGTCCTGATTACAGTTGACGCCATAAGATGGGCTGTCTTCCAATAAGGCCGATACTGCCAAGGTATTGCCGTCGTCAGACAATGCCACACGGTAACCAAAACGATCATTCGGCAGCACGCGAAGGCCATTTAAATTAGGCTGCTCGGTATTGGACGCTTTGAGGTAGGCCTGCTGTACCCAAAGCCCATCCTCTTTCACAAACACATAAACTGCACCGGCATTTACTATTTCGTTGTTGGTTTGATCACCATTAATACCAACCGCTTTACTGTCCTCTGCAGGCGCGCCAATCGCCATGGTCATGCCATCGCTTGAGAGGGTAATACTCCAACCGAACCAGTCAAATGAGCCGGTATTGGAGGCTTTGAAATAGCCGATGGCTTTGATCATTTCGGTGGCGGTAAATGTCATGTCCGAGCGCTGGCTGCAGTCGTCCGCAACACAGGCATCCACCCAATAACGGGTATTTACCCAGTCGTGAATGTGTACGCCAATTTCATCGCTGGCACTGGTGGTGGTGATGTTGTCAGCTAACAGCACTGCGCCGTTTTCAGCGTCTTGTTTGTAAAGTTTGTAGTGGGTTGCACCTTCTACCGCGCTCCACTGAAAAGTGAGTACTTTGGGGCTTTGTGCTTCCACTTTTACGCTGGGCCAAATGCCTGAGCCATTGGCTGGTACGGAGGCACTGCTAAAGCTGCTGCGCAGTGATGAGCTGCTGCTAATAGAAGAGCTGCTGGCTGATGATTTGTTGTCGCTTCCGCCGCCACAGGCAGTGAGCAAAAATGAACCGGCTGCGAGAGAGAGCAGCAGGGTGGTGCGCTGTAATAGCGGGGATAAACGATCAATATTCATTCAGCGTGTTCCTGAGGTTTAAAACTGGTCGGTGATTCTGTGTGTCGCGGCGCTTGGTGTCAATCAAATCGCCCGCATTTAGGCTTGGCTGCTTAATAAATAGAAGCCGCATAGAGACCGTGAAAACAGGCAATTGGTTCAGTGATTTTATGCGGTGTTAAATCTAACGAACTTGGGTGGGGTGAGTTGTTAGCAATTGTGCGAGTGAATGGCGCCCTGTGAGTGTGCGGGCGCCATGTAGCGGGAGGGCAGGTTAAAGCGTTTTCAGGTATTCAACCAGTGCCAAACGCTGTGCATGGTTGATAGGGTTTAGCTGGCGCATTTTGGGTTTGCCTTGTGCATCCTTCAATGGGCGCCCCTGTGCATCCAGAATAAATACCGGCGTCACGCCAGCGGCATATTCATGACCTTTATTGGAGTTGCTAGGCAGGCTGGTATCAAACACAAACAAGTCGGGGTATTGCGCCGGGTCACGCCCTACCATACCTACTTTTACTGGGTCCAGTTCGCGCACCCCTATCGTAAATTTGTTGGGGCGACAGGTTTTGCCACTGATGATTTCAGCATCACTGCAGCTGGGCATAAACAGTTCATACAAGCTGGGCACTGAGCCGTTGTGTAAATAAGGTGCTGTAGCCCAAATGCCATTGAGCGGGCGCGCTTTGTAAGCAGCGAGTGTGGCGGGGTTGTTTTTGTTGACGATTTCAAAGTCCAGATGCCGCTCGGTCTTTTTAATCGGGTTATCGCCGATGGAAGTCACCAAGTCATAGAGTTTCTCCGCCCAGCGGCGGATAAACGTTTTATCGTGATCCGGCTCCAGCAAAACTCCCTCAACTGCTGCACTCAGGGCAGGTAAGACCGGCGTATTGGCGCTAAAACGCGGCGAGCGGGGATCGAGCGGTTTGATTTTGTCGCCTTCAAAGTAGCCGCTTTTGCCAGTGTAGTTGAGTGCATTCATCGCCATGTATGGATCAGTACCGATGGTTTGCAGGCTGGCAAATTGAGATATCACACGTCGTTTGGGGTCGGTGCGGTCAATGGCTTCATGACAGGTGTGGCACTGGTATTCAATAAATATCTCCCTGCCTTGCTCGGCCAAATGCTGGTTAATGGCAGGCAATACATTTTGCTCGGCCAATTGTTGCCAGCTGGGCGACCACAGACTTTCAAGGTGACGCTCCATACGTGTCAGGTTGCGCACTACTACTGAGGAGCGGTAGCCCAGATCACCTGGCTTTTTATCCAGATCAAACTGTGCAAAGACACCGAGTGCTTCGCCCGTATTGCGCCCCAATGGCCCTGCTAATTCGTTATCTCCCACACCGTTCCACTGCACAAAGTCGTGCTGTGGGGTATCCCATAAATAGGGGTAGCTCACTGGTGCACTGGCGGGATTGAAGTTGGGTTCTTTGGGGGTGAGGTGGGCGAGAATACGGTTGTAAATGCGCCCAAAGGCATCGAGGCGCCCGTAACCATAAGCGACGCTTTGATTGCCGTGGCGCGGCTCATTGATCTGGTTGTAATGAGCGATTTGCGCGGCGACCTCGCTCAGCTCCACACGAAGGGCTTCTTGATCGGCGGGATATCGGGCTTTTAATACGTTTTTCGCAAGCCGCTCAAATTTGGCTGGCTCGTCGAGGCTGGTATTCAGCGCGGCAGACAAACTCTTTAGCATCTTTTCCATATCTGCCAGCGTTGCCCCACCGTCAATGCGTATGGCTGCGCCCTGATAATTGATCTGGCTGGTATGGCAAGCTGCGCAAGTCAGGCCAATATAATTTTTGCCGAGATGTTCATCTTTTACCCAGCCCACCGGCAGTCCATCCGGGTTGGCGAGTGAGGCCGATTGGGGCAGGTAACGCAGGCGATTCATATGCTCATCGCTGCGGAATAATTGTTCGCTGTCAGATACTTCCAGATGCAGGAAAATATCGTAGGGGATCAGGTTGGAGCCTTGAGTGACATTGTAAAACCACAGGCTTTGGGCTGCGCTCCAGTTTTGTTCGGGGTAAACCACCTGCTCGGCGCTATCGCCAAAGCTATCTGTTGTAGTCGCTTTGGCGTAGCGGTCGCCATCAACCAAAACCCCTTGGGATAAATAACTACAACCTTGAAGCAGTGTGAATAAAGCGAGGGTTGCCCCCCATAACAGTCGTGCAGAAGCACTGGTGAAGGTCGTGATCATTCCTTTCAAATCCTGATGGTAGTTGTGAACTGTCGTTGTGAACTGTCGTTGTGGAAAAACGTGCAATAAAAAGTGAATGGGTAAGAGCAAAAAACACACGCAAAAGAATCGCTAAAAAGGCCTTATGGTTAAGGAACTATTCAGTATTCCAACAGCCTTAGCTAAGAACTTTATCAGATTGTACCCAGACGGGCGAAAGCGGTGAGGTGAATTTGTCACTGCTGCTACCAAGAATCTGGCAATAAAGTAACAAAATCTTTGCGGGTGTGAACGGGGTGGTGTGACAGCAAGCTTTTGCTTGAACTGTAACAAATTGTGCGTAGACTGCCGCCTCGCCGCGTAGAGGGACGCTTTTATTAGAACCGGGTGGCGAATAATCAACCAGTTTTCGGCCAACGTCGTTGTGGCGGAAAACCATAAGAACGCAGCGGGATCTTTTATGGTGATGAACTCTTTTTTTGTCGATACAGTGTTAAATAACCGCCTTGGGCAACCGGTAAGTCTGAGCGTTTGTCATCTGCAATTTCAAGGCCGCGATTACGTAATGGTGGCCGCGCCTACCCAACATGCTTCCAGTTTCGTCGGAAAAAATGCTGAACCCTTTGCGTTTCAATTGCGCGAGCGTTTTGAGTTGGATGCGCGCCGTTTTGAATTAGTGGAAGTGCGTGAAACAGCGGATGGCCTTCATTTGTATCGCTGGCGTTTTGAGTGGGTGGGTAATTCACCGCTTTCAGCGCGCAGTGAAGAAATTGTCTCACCGGTACTGCGTGCTGCTTTATTAGACGTTATTGAGCCTGCTCCCGCTGCGATCGCTTGAGCTGGTTGTTTGGAAACTACGCTTAAGTATCAATGGTTATCGGCGTCTCTTTGCGCCACAAGCGTTGGCGCGGCAGCTGGGTTAGTTGCGCCAATAATGTCTGCTTGTGCTCCTCGTTAGTAAACCAGTAATAGTCCTGACTACTTTTAGGTTTAAGCCAGCCACGCATTTCGCCCATATATTCGAGAGTTAATGTGGGCATACCCATCTTGCGATCAAAATTAAAACTGTGGTTCCAGTGCACTAATAAATCGCGTTTGGCGATGGCTAGCGCTAACGCCGGAGTCTCTGCACTGATAGGTTTGCAACTGATAAAACCAATCACTGGTTCAGCATTGTCGTTATCAATGCGTGAAGCATTTTCAAAAAAAATATCTTCGCCGGAAAGTACAACTTTGTAGTAGGTCATGATCAACTAATTTAACTCAATCCAATTCTGCATCGGTATTTTGGTGAATAGGTGTTGCCGAGGGTAGTTGTTGAAACAATTTATTAAAGTGCTGTTGCACGCGCGCAATATTCATCTCTGACATGCTGCTCGAAAATCCAAACCAAACATACAGCCCGTTCAGGTTTTTAAACATCGGTGGCAAATGTTTTGGAGCGACAATCACCCCATCCAAATAGCGTTCATAGAGCAGCGGTAAATCATCCAGTGTGACTTTGCCGACAAACAGCATTGGGATAATTTCCGGTACACCGGATTGAATCGCGCTGCGAATAAAGTTTACGTTTTCAACAAATCCTTTTACGTAGGAAATATCTTTGGTGAACACCGAGCCGCCGGTTAAGGTGCCGCCGCGAAACACGCGTTGGGTGACGCGATAGCTGTCGTGCTCACTAATGCCGCGCTCTAAAAAGTAGCGATAGACTTCGCAAAAATCGGCGCCTTGCTCGGCTAAATCCACCGCGACAACCCGGTCGCTAATGCGTCGTGCACGCTGCGGAAAAGAGCTGAAGGTCAGCGTTTCCAGCAGTACAGCCATGCCTTCCTGAATTGCAGTAATTCGCGGCGATCCAACACTTAGCCAGGTTGCCCAAGGCTGTTCACGGCCGTTCAGGGTGGTGCCGATGTGAACCCAACCTTCATGCACTTCCAGCACCTGGATATCCAGCTCGGAAAACAGCGAGCGGCGATTAATTTTAATGCAGTCGCCACCGGCAGACGCGTCGGACACTATGTCATCGCTTATCTGCACTCGCACTTCACCGGCGCCAAAATAATCACGCATGCGCCCGCTGAGCATAGTGACTGCATCTTCAGCATTGATGTGATTGGTGTAAGGGCGGTTTAGGTGCTCGACGGCTGGCAGCGAAAAAATATGGCACAAACGCTCACCCATTTGGCGCAGGGTTTTGCGATCGCCGCGAATATTGTCACTCGCCGAACCGTAGAGTTGTTTGCTGAAATGGCCGAACTGTTGGGTGCCGCGCGCGCGCAACAGCTCAATCACAATTTGGTATTGATCAATGGTGGCCTGCAGGATTTTGCCCAGCGCATCATGGTGCCCCAATTGGCGACGCACATCGCTTTTCAATTCTTTCAGTAGTTGACTGACATTGCGTGGATCAAATGCCAGTGCTTGGCGCTGATAAAAATCCGCCTCCAATCCAGGCAGTTCTCTACCTTGTTCGGCACGAAAACGCTGTTCGATTCCTGCTGGCCACTTGATGGCATCGAGGATACGAATGGGTTTTTGCAGGGAGACCAGGCGCGTTGAAAGTTGTTTCAATCGCTCCAGATAAAGTGAATCGGTCATAGTCGGAATGCCACAAAAGGGGGCAGCCAGGTGCCGGGCGCAGACGGCTTTGGAACGGCGCGCATTCTAGCCGTTTGCAGGTGATTTGTGGCGAGTATTTATACCTCGCCACGACACCTCTGGCATAGCGGTGGATAAATCGCCAAAATGCACAGGGTTTAACGTTGGTTAGCTAACAGAGGAATGGGTTTATGCCGTTTGTGGCGCTGGAAAAATTACATCAGCTTTACGATGGTTACCGCAAAGCCTTTACACTGGATGGCCAGCCGCTACTGTTACTGCAGGAGAACGGCAAAACCCTGTTGATCAAAAATAGCTGCCCCCATGCTGGTGCTGCGCTCACCTATGCAACGTGTACTGGCAATGCGATCCGCTGCCCCCTGCATGGCATGGAGTTTGATTTGAGTAGCGGGCGCTCCGCTAATCCCACGTGCAGTCAGCGATTGCAATTTATCCCGCTAATTTATGAAGGGAACATGCTTGGGGTTGAAGCAAGTTCTTACTGAGTTTTTAAGCAACAATAAATTATTAACCACAAAACAATGAGTTATTCACTACAAGGAAAGCTATGGCGCGTTTAATTATGAAATCCCTGGTGGTGCTGGTATTGATGATCGGCATTGGCAATTATTTGGTTTATCTCAAAACCGGGCAGATGCCGCTGCGCGATATGCATGCGCGTATGGGCGATGATTGGCTAGCCGATCTGCGTGAGTTGCTGTCCGATAAGTTGTCACCGAATCAGTTGGCAGCCGATGCCAAAGAAGCCATGGAAAGCGTGTCTGACAAGGTATCTAAGCCGGAAACACCTGCGCCCACCAAAGTCTATAAATGGACGGATGCAAACGGCCAAGTACATTTTGGTGATAAACCCCTCGCCAGTGACGCCGAGCAAATTGAAGTCGATACGCGCAATGCCATTTCTGCGCCCGAGTCTTCCGGTTGGTCTAAGCCCGAACCCACATCCGAACAAGTGGCTACCGATACCTCATCGCCGCTGGAAAAAGCTCGCGCCGCGGCCGAAGCAATGAAACAGCGCGTACAACAACAGGAGCAGGCGCAATAGCCCGCAATGAAAATATTCTGGCGCACCACTTGGCGAGTTCTCAAATGGCTAATCTTATTGGTGTTGGCCTATCAGTTATGGTTTTTCGCCCATATTCTTGTGTGGAAATGGGTGAATCCGGGTGCGACGAGTTTTATGTCGATTCGGCTGGATGAGCTGCGCGAGCAAAATTCCAAGGCAGAGTTGAAACATCAATGGGTAGATTATTCGCACATATCCTCCCATCTCAAACGCGCAGTAGTGGCCGCAGAAGATGACCGTTTTATGCAGCATCAAGGTTTTGATTTGCGCGGGATAGAACAGGCGCTGAAAAAGAATCAACGCAAAGGCAAATCCGTCGCCGGGGGGTCATCCATTACCCAGCAGCTTGCTAAAAACTTGTTTTTATCACCGTCTCGCTCTTACCTGCGCAAAGGGCAGGAGGCGGTTATCGCACTCATGATTGAGCTGCTGTGGGATAAGCGCCGCATTTTGGAGGTGTATTTAAATGTGGTGGAGTGGGGCAATGGCGTGTTTGGTGCTGAAGCAGCCGCGCGTCATTACTATCGTGTTCCTGCATCGCAGATAGGGCCATCGGCAGCGGCGCGCATGGCGGTTATGTTGCCCAATCCCCGTCAATATGAAAAAGCCATGCCCGCATGGGTGATCCGGCATGCCTCTCGCGTGCAGGCGCGGATGCGTAATTCGCAGATTCCCTAAGCTGCCCCCTTTAAATTCGTACACCCGCAACCATATTTGCCGGCGCGCGGTTCTTGCGCCGTTCTTGTATGGTGCGGTTCTCGCCGCACGGGTTTTGCGTTACAATCGCGACCCTTTTGGGGTCTTGGTATCCTGTTTAGCTAATTGTTGTAACTATCTTGTTGTAACCGAGGTGATAGACGTGCCTATTTATGAATACCAATGTGAATCTTGCAGCCATAACCTTGAAGCCCTGCAAAAGTTGAGTGATGCCCCCTTGGTGGATTGTCCCGCCTGCGGCAAATCCAGCCTCAAAAAACAAATTTCAGCCGCTGGTTTCCGCTTGTCGGGCGGCGGCTGGTACGAGACCGATTTTAAATCGGGCAAGAAAAAGAATATCGCTGGCGATGCGGGCAGTTCTGGCTCTGGGACAACTGCTGCCAGCTAAACCGGTCAAGCTTAACCTTGGGGGCGACAGATGTCGCCCCCAAGGTTCATAGAACACTTTCATACAAATACTTTACTTATAAACATCAGGAACTCGCTATGCGCAGCCAATACTGTGGCGCTTTAAATGCCTCGTTTATCGATCAAGAAGTGACCCTCTGTGGATGGGTTGATCGTCGTCGTGATCACGGTGGTGTGATCTTTATCGACCTGCGCGACCGCGAAGGTATTGTGCAAGTGGTGTTCGATCCGGATGCAAAAGAGAATTTTGCCCTGGCGGATAAAGTGCGCGGCGAATACGTATTGCAATTGACTGGCAAAGTGCGTGCCCGTGCGCCGTCCACCGTTAACCCGAATATGGCAACTGGCGAGATCGAAGTTTACGGTACTGCGCTGACTATTCTGAACGAAGCGGAAACCATGCCTTTCCCATTGGATTCATACTCCAACGTGGGTGAAGAGACCCGTTTGAAGTATCGCTTCCTCGATTTGCGCCGCACTGAAATGCAGAAAAACCTGCGTTTCCGCAGCAAAGTGACCAGCGTGATCCGCAACTATCTGGACCGCAACGGCTTCCTCGATGTTGAGACTCCAATCCTGACTCGCGCTACGCCAGAAGGTGCGCGCGATTACTTGGTGCCATCGCGTACTCACGACGGTAAATTCTTTGCGCTGCCGCAATCGCCCCAGTTGTTCAAGCAGCTGTTGATGGTGGCTGGTTATGACCGCTACTACCAAATCGCCAAGTGCTTCCGCGACGAAGACTTGCGTGCTGACCGTCAGCCGGAATTTACCCAGATCGACATCGAAACCTCATTCATGTCGCAAGACCAGATCATGCAAATTACCGAAGGCATGTTTCGCGAATTGTTCAAAGATTTGCTTGGCGTAGAGTTTGCCGCAATCAATCACATGCCGTTCTCGGAAGCGATTGCCAAATACGGTTCAGACAAGCCGGACATGCGTATCCCGTTGGAGCTGGTTGATATCAAAGACCTGGTTACCGAAGTGGATTTCAAAGTCTTCGCCGGTCCAGCTAATGATCCAAAATCCCGCGTTACTGCACTGAAAGTTCCCGGCGGTAATGAGAAGTTGACCCGTAAACAAATCGACGATTACACCAAGTTTGTTGGTATCTACGGCGCTAAAGGTTTGGCGTACATCAAGGTCAACGACAAGTCTGATCTGGAAGAAGGTTTGCAATCACCCATCGTGAAAAATTTGCCAGTGCCAGTGCGCGCGGCCATTTTGGATCGCGTTGGTGCTGAAAACGGCGACCTGATTTTCTTCGGCGCTGACAAACATAAAGTAGTCACCGAAGCCTTGGGTGCACTGCGCTGCAAACTGGGTGCAGATCTTGAGTTGTACACCACGCAGTGGGCTCCACTTTGGGTGGTTGATTTCCCGATGTTTGAAGAGGATGACAAAGGCGGCTGGACATCCATTCACCACCCGTTCACTTCACCCAGCTGTACTCCAGAAGAGTTGGTTGCAAACCCAGGCGCGGCCTTGTCCCGTGCTTACGATTTGGTACTGAACGGTACTGAGTTGGGTGGTGGTTCGGTGCGTATCCACTCATCGACCATGCAACAAGCGGTATTTAAAATCCTTGGTATTTCACCGGAAGAGCAACGCGAAAAGTTTGGCTTCCTGCTCGACGCACTTGCCTACGGCGCACCACCACACGGCGGTTTGGCGTTCGGTTTGGATCGTCTGATTATGTTGATGGTGGGCGCAAGCTCAATCCGTGACGTTATCGCTTTCCCCAAAACTCAAAGCGCTGCCTGTGTGATGACAGATGCACCTGGCACGGTAGACGAACTGCAATTGCGGGATCTGCACATCCGCTTGCGCAAGAAAGAAAAAGCAGTAGTTGCCGAAGATGCCCCCGAATACGGCATGTAACTTTTGTTGATCTGAAAAGGGTGGGCATTGCCCGCCCTTTTTTATTCCCCCATGTTAATAATCTGCAAGTTGGAGCTGTGCAATGGCCGGACATTCCAAATGGGCAAACATGAAACACCGCAAGGCGCGTCAGGACGCCAAGCGTACAAAAATATTCACCAAAATTATCCGCGAATTAACCGTCGCTGCCAAAGGTGGAGCGAATCCCGCCGACAACCCGCGCCTGCGCGCGGCGGTTGAAAAAGCTTACTTAAACAATCTCAAAAAAGACGTGGTCGAACGCGCTATAGCCCGCGGTGCCGGCACCAACGAATCCGATGCTTACGAAGAGCTGACTTATGAAGGCTACGGTGTAAACGGTGTCGCCTTTATCGTTGAGTGCATGACTGATAATCGCAACCGTACCGCAGGTGATGTTCGTCATGCGTTTGACAAAAAGGGCGGCAATCTCGGCACTAGCGGTTCTGTTGCCTACCTATTTGCGCGCAAAGGCCAAATCAGTTTTGAGCCCGGTATCAACGAAGACGCTTTGATGGAAGCTGCACTCGAAGCGGGTGCTGATGATGTGGTGATTAATGATGACGGCTCGGCCGATGTGATGACAGCCTTCGAGGATTTTTTCCGCGTAAAAGATGCGCTCGCCAGCGCTGGGTTAACCCCAGTCTCGGCTGAAATTACCCAGATTCCCTCGCTCACAGTCAATCTCGACAAAGAGGCCGCCGAAAAAATTCTTGCCTTGATTGACGCACTCGAAGATTTGGATGATGTGCAAAACGTCTATACCAATGCGGATATTGCCGAAGAAATTATGGAGCAGATTGGTTAACTCGTATCTCCTTGGTACACAAAGTCGCCATGTCGTATTGCTGTCGTATACAAAACGATAGATATAGCGAAATCTGGCGGCTTTTAATCAAAGCGAGGCAAGTGTCATGGATATGAAAATCAATCATAAGTTACTCCGTCGGCAGCGCGAACAGCGTGCCTGGACTCAAAATCAGCTCGCCGAAGTTGCCAGCTTGAGTATGCGTACAGTGCAACGCATAGAGCGCAATGGTATTGCAGCCAAAGAGTCTGCCATGGCGTTGGCGAGTGCATTGGATATGGACTTGGCCGACTTATTAATACAATCAAATTCAAGCTCCACTCGGCACACCAGTAATAGCCGCTGGTGGGGGTTGGTGGGAATTCTTACCTCATTAATCGTTTCTCTGGGGTGGTGGTCAACAGCAGCAGCTGAACAGGTGATGATTAATTTATCGGTAAAGGCAGAATCTGGTGCCAGTACCGAGGGTGAAATGCAATTCCTGAATGAGCTGGGGGCGCAGAGCGAGGTAAGGTTTAATCAGCAATTTCGCTTGCTTTTAACAGCTGTTCGCCACAATCAGGGGTTGCTGTTGTCGACAGAAATATATGATTTCATTGATGGCGATTACCTATTGATTTCGTCCCCCTCCATCCTGATTGCGGATAACGAATTGGCCGCAATCCATGTGGATACCCATTCCAGCGGTCGGTTGCAGCTGAGCTTTAAATCTGATTTTTAATTTCACCCTTGCACCTACAGATATTGCATGCAACACTGCGCCATAACTACTGTATATAGATACAACCTATGGCGCTTATCCTCGGTATAGACCCCGGCTCCCGCAAAACCGGATTTGGCATTATTAATGTCATCGGTAGCAAGCAGGAATACATCACCAGCGGCGTTATTCGTATGAAGGATACGGATGAATTGCCCGCACGCCTCAAAGTCATCTTCGATTCTCTGACCCACATCATTGAGCAATATTGCCCACAGGAAATGGCGATCGAGCAGGTGTTTATGGCCAAAAATGCGTCATCTGCATTGAAGCTGGGACAGGCACGTGGCGCAGCGATTGTTGCCGCTACCGCGCTAAATGTACCGGTTTCAGAGTATGAGGCGCGCAAAGTGAAACAATCCGTAGTGGGTAATGGTGCGGCCGATAAACTGCAGGTGCAGCATATGGTGAAAACATTGTTGCGCTTGCCCGCCGCACCGCAAGAAGATGCGGCCGATGCATTGGCTGTAGCCCTTTGCCATGCCAATACTCGCGATCACTTAATTCGTATGGCGGGCTCGTCCAGTTTCCGTCGTGGACGCATTGTTTAACATTTGTCTATTGAATCGAGAATACAAACAAGTCATTAGAAGAGAAGCATTATGATTGGACGCTTGCGTGGAACATTAGTGGAAAAACAGCCTCCTTATTTGCTCTTGGATGTGCAGGGAGTGGGGTATGAGTTGCAAGCACCTATGACGACTTTTTATCGCCTGCCTGCGATTGGTCAGGATGTAGTGTTGCATACCCACTTATCCATCACTGAAAATTTGCACCAGTTATTTGGGTTTGCTGAGCAGCGTGATCGCTCGCTATTTCGCACGCTCATAAAAGTGAATGGTGTTGGCCCTAAATTGGCCATTTCTATTTTGTCGGGTATGGAGGCGGATGATATTGCCCGCTGTGTGCGTGACGATAATATTACCGCGTTGACGAAAGTCCCTGGAATTGGCAAAAAGACGGCCGAGCGTTTGGTCATTGAGTTGCGCGATCGCCTGAAAAATTGGGATATGCCGCAAAATGATTTGCTTGCGCATAGTGAGATCCAAAGTATTGCGACGGATAACGATATCTTTGCCGAAGCTGAAAGCGCCTTGATTGCTCTAGGTTACAAACCCGCTGATGCCGCGAAAATGGTTTCCCTGGCGGCCAAACAGAAGCCTGATGCAACCAGCGAAGAGTTAATTCGTATGTCGCTGCGCGCTATCGCTGGATAATTTTTAGCAGGTTAAATAACGATGATTGAAACCGATCGCCTGATAGCCCCTGTTGCCAAAGAGCGCGAGGATCACTTGGATCGCACAGTGCGCCCCAAGTCCTTGACGGATTATGTGGGGCAGCCCGCTGTGCGGGAGCAGATGGAAATTTTTATCGGCGCCGCAAAAAAACGCGGCGAGGCATTGGATCACACACTGGTATTTGGTCCGCCTGGACTAGGTAAAACCACGCTTGCCAATATTATCGCCAACGAGATGAATGTCTCGCTCAAAAGCACCTCCGGCCCAGTGCTGGAAAAGGCGGGCGATTTGGCGGCACTGCTTACCAACCTTGAGCCAGGCGATGTGCTGTTTATCGATGAGATTCACCGTTTGAGTCCGGTGGTGGAAGAGATACTCTACCCGGCGATGGAGGATTTCCAGCTGGATATCATGATTGGCGAGGGGCCTGCCGCACGTTCGATTAAACTGGATTTGCCGCAATTTACGCTGGTGGGAGCCACTACACGGGCAGGTTTATTGACCTCACCCTTACGCGATCGTTTTGGTATTGTTCAGCGTTTGGAGTTTTATAATGTCGCCGATTTGACGCATATCGTGGCGCGTTCATCTGCACTTTTGGGTGTACAAATGGATATTGAAGGTGCAGCCGAAGTGGCTAAACGCTCGCGTGGAACTCCACGAATTGCGAACCGATTGTTGCGCCGCGTGCGCGATTTTGCCGAAATGAAGGGCGATGGGACTGTCACTGCAAAAATGGCTGACAGTGCACTCAATATGCTCAACGTGGATGAGCGTGGTTTCGACCATATGGATCGTCGCTTATTGGCCGCAATGATGCACAATTTTGATGGTGGTCCTGTTGGTGTAGAAAGTCTTGCTGCCGCAATTAGCGAGGATCGCGGAACTATCGAGGATGTAATAGAGCCTTACCTTATTCAGCAGGGGTTTATGGCGCGCACACCGCGCGGTCGTATTTTGACCAACAATGCTTACCTTTATTTTGGTGTGCCGGTACCTAAACGATTGCAAGACAGTGCGGAATAAAGCTCTTATCCAGTCATGAGTATTTCAGCGTACTTTAGGCTATGATGGCCCCTGTTTTTTTCCCAGTTGAACCAGTAAGAGTTAAACATATTTATGTCGGAAGCTAATCAAAGTCTGTCGATCCTGCACCTCATGCTTGAGGCCAGTTTTTTAGTGCAAATGGTGATGGTGATTCTATTTTTGGCATCAGTCATTTCCTGGGTCATGATTTTTCAGCGCGAGGTATACCAACGCAAAGCATCTGCCGCGTTTGTGTATTTTGAAAAGCAATTTTGGTCTGGTATCGATTTGAATCAACTCTATCGCCAAGGTAATAGCCGCAATGAAGCGGTAGAGAGTATTGAAAGTATTTTTCGCGCCGGGTTTAAAGAGTTTACTCGTTTGCGTCAGCAGGCTGGCGCCGACTCGGATGCAATTATGGAGGGCTCGATGCGTGCCATGCGCGTTGCACTTGCCCGCGAACATGAAAAACTGGAGGAGAATCTGCCATTCCTTGCCAGCGTGGCTTCAGTTAGCCCCTATATTGGTTTGTTTGGTACTGTGTGGGGCATTATGGTGTCCTTCCTAAATATCGCTAATGCTGGTCAGCCTAGTCTTGCAACCGTTGCCCCTGGTATTGCCGAAGCATTGATCGCCACCGCGATGGGGTTGTTTGCCGCAATTCCGGCGGTCTTGGCTTACAACAAATTCTCGGCACGCGCTGAAAATTTGATGAGTAATTATCAAACCTTTGCTGAAGAATTTTCAGCCATTCTGCATCGCCAGGTTCACAGTAAATAATACTGCGTCACGTTGATTGGTTAACAGGTTAAAAACATGTCTGGATTTGGTCCACCGGTAAAAAAGAAACTTAAGGCGGAAATCAATGTGGTTCCGCTTATTGACGTCATGTTGGTATTGCTGATTGTTTTTATGATTGCCGCACCCATGATGACTCAGGGGATAAAAGTTGAATTGCCACAGGCTGCATCAGAACCAGTTGAGTCAAAAGATGACGAGCCAATTACGGTATCCGTAAAGGCTGATGGTAGTTATTACATCGATTTGGGTGGTGATCCAGAACAGGCCCGCCCACTTGCCGAAATCAAGTCTATTGTCAGCAAGGTTCTGGCGGAAAAACCCAACACTCTGGTTTTTGTTCAAGGTGATAAAAAAGTTGAGTATGGTGTCGTTGTTACCTTGATGGGTGAGTTGAAGTTGGCAGGAGCACCTTCGGTGGGTTTGATTACGGAGCCTCCGCGTTAGGTTTTTTATGAGACTGGAAAAATCATTTTCACTTCCCGTATTTCTAAGTGTCTCGCTGCACACATTGTTGTTGGTTTTATTTTTAGGTGATTGGAACTTTTTTAAAAAAGAACCGGAACCCTATAAGCCCCATTATGTCACAGCTACTTTGGTTGATCTGAAGCCAAAGGCAAAAGCGGCACCGCAACAAACCAAAGAGCAAGTATTGGACTCAAAGGCTTATGAAGATTTAAAAAACAACAAAAAACAGGATGAGCAGCGCCGTAAAGAAGCTGAGGCTCTCGTGCAGCAGAAAAAAGAGCAGGAGGCGAAAGCTGCAGAAGCAGAAAAGGTAAAACAGCAAAAAGTTAAAGAGGAACAGGCAAAAATCGCAAAAGCGAAAGCAGAAAAGGAAGCGGCAGAAAAAAAACGCAAGGCAGATGAATTAGCTAAACAAAAAGCAGAGGCAGCTAAAAAGACCAAGCGCGAACAAGAAGCTCAGGAGGAGCAGCGACGAGTTCAGGCAGCTTTGCAGAAGGAAGCAAAGCACATTAGTGATACTAATGATGATGCCAATACTAAAAGCTATGAAGAAATGCTGATTGAGCGTGTACAGCAAAATTGGAGTCGCCCACCCTCTGCAAGAAACGGTCTTGAGGTGGTGTTGGAAGTAAATATGCTTCCTAACGGTATCGTGACTGGTTTGCGTGTTGTCAGGAGTAGTGGTGATCCCGCTTTTGACCGCTCGGCGGAACAGGCTGTGAAAAGGGTTGATCGTTTCACAGAGGCTATGCAGATTCCCCCTGACATTTTTGAAAAGTATTTTCGTGTATTCAGATTTACATTCAGCCCAGAGGACTTAAGGTCGTGAAACGTTATTTATTGCTGTGTCTTATTTTTGTGACTGGCTTAGCCCAAGCACAATTAAATTTGCGTGTTACTAAGGGAGTGGATAATCCCACAAAAATTGCTGTGGTCCCTTTTGCATGGGCGGGTGGAAAATTACCTGAAGATATCGCCAAAATTGTTGGTAATGATCTGGAGTTTTCAGGACAGTTTGAGGCTACCTCACCCGAGCGTATGTTATCGTTCCCTCGCGCTGAAACAGAAGTTCACTATCGCGATTGGAAGGCATTAGGGGCAGAATACTTGTTAATTGGCTCTGTCACTCAACAGGCAGGCCGTTATTACGCAAGTTATGAGTTATTCGATGTGGTGCAGCAAAAACGCGTATTTGCCAAGCTGACGGTAGATGGTTCTTCTGCCCAATTGCGTGATATGGCGCATCATATCAGCGACAAGGTTTATGAAACTATCACTGGAATCCGCGGTATTTTTTCCACTAAATTAATTTATGTAGAGGCATTCAAGCAACCGCAAAAGTATCGACTGATGATTTCCGATATTGATGGGTTTCGTTCTAGGTTGTTACTTGAGTCGCGCTTTCCCTTGTTATCCCCTGTATGGTCACCTAATGGTCAGCGCGTCGCCTATGTATCCTTTGAGGCAGACAATAAACCCGCAATTTATATTCAAGACATAGCAACTGGCCGGCGTCAACAAATGACCAATTTCCGAGGTTTAAATGGTGCTCCTGCGTGGTCGCCTGATGGCCAAAAGTTGGCAATGGCTTTATCAAAAGATGGTAATCCCGAAATCTACGTAATGAATGTGCTAACCCGACAATTGACGCGGGTAACTAATCATTTTGCAATCGATCATGAACCTAGTTGGTCGGCGGATGGCGCGTCACTCTTTTTTACTTCGGACAGAGGTGGTAAGCCACAAATTTATCAGGTTCATTTGGCTAGTATGCAGCAGGAGCGAGTTACCTTTGATGGTGACTATAATGCACGTGCACGGGTTTCTCCTGACGGCAAAAGCCTTGTTATGTTAAACAAGCGCCCAGGTACTACACATCATATTGCTGCACAGGATATAAAATCTGGAAATTTACGTATTTTGTCCGAGACAAACCTTGATGAATCACCTACTATAGCGCCCAATGGCGCTATGCTGATGTATGCGACTCGTTCTGGTGGTAAAGGAGTATTGGCGGCCGTGTCCTTGGATGCGCGTGTCAAAATCCTCCAGCCCCCAAAACAGGGTGATGTGCGGGAACCCGCATGGTCGCCATTCTTTAACTAAATCCCCGTTCAAACTAGATCAAAACTTCATTGGAGTTACACACACATGATCACCAAGGCAATCAAGCAAGGTCTTACTTTGGCTGTTGTTATGTCTTTCCTGGTTGGCTGTTCAAGCAGCGACAACGCAACTACCGAAGCTCCAACTACTGGTACTGCAGTAACTGACACCAGCGCTACAGAAGCTACTTTGTCAAATGTTGTTTACTTTGACTTCGATCAATACGCTTTGACCGCTGAAAGCCGTGCTGTTTTGTTGGCTCATGCTGACAAACTGAAAGGTGCTTCAGTTGCTGTGCGTTTGGAAGGTCACGCTGATGAGCGCGGTTCGCGTGAATACAACATGGCTCTGGGCGAAAAACGTGCTAACGCTGTTCGCGATTTCCTCGTGACTCAAGGCGTTAACGGTTCTTCTCTGGAAGTTGTAAGCTTCGGAGAAGAACAACCAGCTGCTACCGGTAGTGATGAAGCCTCTTGGGCTCAAAACCGTCGCGTAGAAGTTAAGTACTAAGAGTCTAAACCCGTATGCTTAAAAATCTGATTGCTGTTGCCTTAATAGCTTCGGCTCCAGTCCTACAGGCACAAGTACGGGTTGTTGAGTCTTCACCTCAGGGCTTTGGCTCTGGGGTGGCTCAACCCAATATGCCTGCCTCCGCTGAATCTGACGTTTACTCTCAAATTCGCTCTCTGCAAGAAGAAATAGCTACCTTGCGTGGCCTTGTTGAAGAGCAAGCCTATGAGCTTAAGCAGCTCAAGCAATTACAGCTGGATAATTATATTGATTTGGATCGTCGGATATCCGGTGGTTCGCAATCAGCTGCACCAGCCCCTTCGGATGAGCCTCTTGTTTCGCCCTCTGCCTCTGTTGTTGATGACAATGCCAGTGAAGCTGATGTTTATAAAGCAGCTTATGATTTATTGAATCAAAAAGATTTTACTGGTGCAGAAAGTGCGTTCAAGGATCACTTAACCCGTTTTCCTAGCGGTGATTTTGCAAGTAATAGTCATTATTGGCTTGGTAAAATCGCAATGCTAAAAAAAGATTATCCTCAAGCAAAATCCTGGTTCACGGATTTGATCGCAAATTTTCCTTCCGCTGCAAAAGTACCTGATGCCCAATTGGATTTAGGAAAGGTATATTTCCTGATGGGTGATAAGGTTAAAGCTAAGTCGTTATTAAGTCAGCTTGCCGCTGGGAACACCGATGCTGCCAGATTGGCCTCAAAATTTATTAGTGATAACTTTTAAAATATTAATAGCTATAAAATATCAGCGTTCTCCTAATTTATAGCTTTGTCTGTCAATCAATTGTTTAATTTATCCCTCTAAAAGAAAGGGGATTTCCTTTCGGAAATCCCCATTGTGTATCCAGTATTGAACTGCAGCAAACGTTCCCTCTCGTTTGCCTCAGCCTCCTGCTGAAAGCTCAATTCCACTGTCCATTGCTACTTCTGTGACTCCTTCCTGTAGTGGATGAGTTGGTGGGACTTCAGCTTTATCCATAGCCTACCCCGTGCTCAGTCAGTTACTCCTTGTAGTGACATTAATCCTTTATCATCCGTGTGAGCTGATTCCATCAACTGGTATTTGTTTGCATCCTGCAAACGATTTCCTTTTTGACTTACGACTCCCTTCTCTCTTCCCTGTGAAATCATTATGCCCTTAGGTTGAGGTTCGAAATAGTCACAAATCTCGCAAATGTTTGTAGGAAAATGACTACAGAGCAAGTCGGCATAAACTGACAGTCGTGTAATCAATTAGGTCTCTGTTAAGGTTGTTTTTGTTAGGCTGAGTAATCTGATTCGGGTAAAGTGCATGAATGTTTTTTTGCACTGTGTTTTAGGCTTATGGGGGTTCAATACATGACTTCACCATTTTTAATACCGTTAAGGTATTTTTCGTTGGTTGTCCTTTGGAGTTTGCTTGCTACGGTTAATTCTGTTGCCAATGCTGCAAGTGATGGCGATTCCGCGCTTGAATATAAACTTCGCTATCAAGTGACTTTGGAACCTGAGAGAGAGGGGGCTTCAGTTTTAATTAGCGTCGATAAGGGTGAGCTACTCAAGAAAATACAATTTTCAAATAACCATGCGATCTATTCCGATATTCGCGGTACCGGGAAATTAACATTAAAAGATAAACGTGTTACCTGGGAGTTACCTTCGGGCAATGCACGATTAACTTATTTTGTGAAACTGACACATGAGCGTAGTCCCGGTAAATTCGATGCTCGAGTAACTAAAGAGTGGGCATTGTTTCGCGGTGATGATTTGATTCCAGCTATTCATACATTTGAGGCGCTAGGTGCGCATGCTGCTGCGACACTTGAGTTCATTCTTCCCGATTCATGGAAAAGTGTTGAAACTGGATGGCCGCGGAAAAAGGGTAATATTTTTAAAATTGATAATCCGGAGCGACGATTTGATCGCCCTGTTGGTTGGATAATTGCGGGCGATATAGGCTCCCGTCGCGCTAGTATTTCCAAAACAGCGATCGCTGTGAGTGGCCCCAAAGGTGAAAATTTTAGGCGTATGGATGCGTTAGTATTTTTTAATTTTGTATGGCCTGAGGTTGCAAAAGCCTTCGGGGAAACGCCAGAAAAACTCTTGGTTGTAGGCGCCGCAGATCCAATGTGGCGAGGCGGACTGTCTGCGTCCAATTCGTTGTTCTTACATTCGGATAGGCCGCTTGTTAGTGAAAATGGCACAAGTCCTTTATTGCATGAGCTAACGCATATGGTCACGCGAATTACTGGAATGGAAACTGATACGGCTAATGATGACTGGATTGCAGAAGGTCTGGCAGAGTTCTATTCATTTGAATTACTTTACCGTGCCGATGGTATGACTAAAGCGCGTCGCACAAGAATTATAAAAGGTCTGGAGAAATGGGGTGCTGAAGTAAAACATTTGCGTAAAAGTAAATCGACTGGGCCGGTAACTGCAAGAGCAGTGGTGCTGTTCGATGAGCTCGATAAGGAGATAAAAAAACGCAGTAATAAAAAATATGACTTGGATGATGTCACTCGCCAATTAATGGAAAAACGCAAAGTTTCTTTTGATGATTTACGCGCGGCAACTGAAAAGCTTGTCGGTTCTGATATCAATGCACTGAACTCGCCATTATTGAAGTGATTGATTTGTTGTGCGCAGTCTTAAATACTGCGCGCAACAATAATTCCGCCCCACACCAAGCTGCGATCACCTGCACCGTATTTAATTTCCGAGCTGTGTCCACGTATTACATAGCTGATTCGATAACCATTTTGAAATGCAAAAGTGTAACCGGCCCAAGCCTCCACTAGTAAAGGGCGCAATTGACTGTGTTCGTACGTGACCGCACTGTTGCGAAATTGTCCTTGTAAAAATGCGTTATAAGCGCGAGCCTTGATGGTGAATCCGGTCCAGAAATAACGTTCATTAACTGCTTTTGCACTGCTTGAATAAGACGACTTCTCCCCATAACTTGCCAATTCAGGGTTAAATGATGACCAAGGGCTGTGAATGCGACCCGCACGCAAACTGAGCCCCCAGCTTGCTTCTGTCAGGTAACCTATAGATCCTTGAATAGTGCTTTTGATCTCAACCTTATCCGACAGCTGGTCAAAATATTGTTGGCGCGCCAGCACATAACGACCGGTTAATTCACCACCGTCACTGATTTGATTGTCCCAACCCTGTGCCTGTTTGCCGGCTACTGCTTTGTGTACATGGTTTTGCAATTCTCCGACCACGTCGAGTCCAAGAACGCCAAGGGTCAGTGTGCTTTTCCACGCGACATTCTCCACCAAGTCAATTTGTTCCCGTGTATTTGATAGATACACCAAACTTGCGTAGGGGCGATCCTCGGGGTTTGCAATGAAGACAGCTATGTCTTCTGGAGTGAAACCAAAAGCACCTATCTCACGACTGGTAATCTCTTGCTGGCTGATTGACGCATGTTTATTGCCGAGCCAGTTATCGATATTGGTTAATAAGTTGTTCAATCCCAACTTGCTCTCTGCAACTAATTGACCCGTTTGGGTAAAGTTCAGGCCATAGGTATAGTCCTGATCTCTGTGACCGGGTACTAAAAAATCATTGTCAAATGCAAAAGCCCAGCTTCGATGGCTGTTGATGTCAGGGTTGTCTAGCTGAAGCAGCGGGCGCTTTTCATCCTCAACTACGGATGCGAGCTTCAACCATTCGGGCTGTTGTGAGCGCAAGTAGTCATCAGTTTTAGCATCGGCGAAACTGCTAATACTGATTAAAAGACTGAGTGCAATTAGCTGAATTACAACAGCTTGAACCAACACCAATGATTTATGGTGTGCTTGTGTACCGGGGCGAGTATTCATTGGTAACTCCTTCTTTTTGTTACCTGTATTTAAATTAGTATCAATTAAGTGACCAGTCGTCTTCTTTTTGCGCCAAAAAATAGGCGAAAAAAATCGCCTAAATTGAAGCTTTGCCTCATTAGTTAAAAAGCTGACTGGTCATCTTATTCTTATGAAGACAAAAGCACTCTTACAACGCTTTTGTTATAGCTTTGATGAGCAGGCGAGTTTTACGCCTGTTTGAGCTATTTTTTGGTAAATATTTCGGGTAGTACAGTTAAAAAGGCGTTTAACGGTTCGCGACATTTTGATGCTTTCATGCGCATTACCGTACCCTCCCAGGCATTAAATAAAAATTCTGCCAAAATAGCGGAGGGTAATTGGCTTTCAAGGCCATCTTTGAGCCGCGCTTCTTCCAGTACATCTTCGATAGCTTGTGTGCTGTTGCGCAGCATCTGCCGTACTTTCAAGCGAATGGCTTCGCTTGATTCCGACATCTCCTGACACATGTTGCCAATAAAGCAGCCACCATTGAGGTTTTCCTCACAGCCGCCAATATTTGCTACAAAAAAGCGGATAAGTCGTTCCTGCGGCGGAATACTGCGGTCGTTGAGTAGGTGGCGATTTTGAATCATGCGCTCTTCGGTCACTTTCTCTAGCGCTTCAATCGCAAAATCTTCTTTGCTTTTGAAGTAGGTATAGAAGGAGCCTTTGGGTACATCGGCGGCGTTGACTATGTCCTGAATGCTAGTGCCATTGTAGCCACGGGTAGCCATAACCTTCAGGCCAGCGTCAAGGAGATGATCTTTTTTCAGTTCGCGTTTGCTCATGGTGTAAATATATGACCAGTCGTCTGCTTTTTCAAGCGATGGGTTAGTTTATTTGGTTATAGGATGTGAGCTTTTGGTGCTATGGCTTGGGTGATCATTATTATTAGTTCTTTCATTGATTGAAGTCTGTTGTGTGATGCGAGTCACGCAACAGATTAGAGCGGATTACTGCGCTTCTTTCAAATGCTTAATTAACCGAGCTTTAAGAGCTGGCGGTAAATTGCGAATGGTGAGGGTATCCTGCTCTGGATCATATTCTATCTCGCGCCCCAAACAATCTGATGCAAAACTCATGCTGAGTGAATCATTGCGGCCACTGATACGGACATAGCTGCGGATCTGACCCGCGTGTGGAATAAATTCGGGTTTGATGTCGGGTTTGGTGCTCTCCACATAGCGTACAAACCGCTCCGGTTCGTAGCTTTTTACTTCTTCTGCAAGGGTGGTGGATAGATCGGCAATAGTCACCGCCTTGCCGGCTTTATTTTGTTCCAAACAGTAATCAACTACCTTGGTGCGGGTGATGCGGGCGGTGTTTTCATCCAGTGTATTGCTGAAGTCATCGACCACTTTTAAGAATTCAGCGGTTTCATGTTTGATATCCTGCTTATCGGTGAAAGCGATAAAGTGGGTGAAGGCTTCGGCGATATCTTTATCGCTACGCGCGCGCATCAGTGTCAAATAGGTGGTGGAGTCACCACTAGTCCAGTCATTCAGTTGGATTTTAGCGGCGAGGGTAAAGCCGCTGGTATCCAGAAAGAGTGACTCATCAAGCGCCAGTTCTCCATCCAGATACAAACCGCTTTGGTGTTCAACCAGATACACACTCAAGGTATCGCCCACTTCCAGTTTCTCTTCGACAAAAACGATATAGGCATCCAACAGCGATTCGGCTTTTTCCAGCGCCTGTTGGAATTGTTGCATGGCTTTGTGGCTGAAACTGAGAAAACCCAAACGCTCTTCGCGGCAGTCGCGCAACCAAGCGGGCAGGGGAAACTCACCCAGCTCATCGGAGAAGCGGCCGTAGCTCTTGCCGCCCTTGCGGATAAATTGGGTTTTTAATTCATAGGCCAGCTCTTCGAGTTTGCCATTGAGTTCAAATACCTCGCTACGCAGCTGTAACTCAAATGCGCCACCGGGGCTGTGGCGATAAATACGGTGAGCAACAATCGAGGTTAAGGCCATAAGAGTAATCGCTTCATCAATAGATTCATGGGAGGGGTTTGGCAAAGGCGGCTATTATAGGCGCCACAATCTTTTTACACACACAAGAAATTGGGAACTGATATGACAATCCAACGTTTAAACCCTGCCGCGCGCTGGTCAGATGCCACTATTTTTAATGGCATCGCACACTTTGTAGAGGTGCCCAATAATACCGGCTGCACAATGGTTGAACAGATAGCGCAAATTTTGGTGCAGGCAGAGTTGACACTGGCGGCGATTGGCAGCGATAAAACCCGTCTGCTGTCGGCCACTATTTATCTGACTGATAAAGAAAATATCGCCGCGCTCAATGCGGCTTGGGAGGCATGGCTGCCTGAGGGCTGCGCACCTTCGCGTGCCTGCATTAAGGTGGAACTGCTCGATCCGGCGATGTTGGTGGAAATCGCTTTTGTTGCTGCACTTTTGCCATAGAGCGCTGAGTAAAATCAATCGGGCTGATTAGCGATTAGTGCCTATACTTTTGCTATTGCCTGAACGGCAGGAATTTCATTGTGACAGGACTTTTATATGGCAACGCCTATCGATCAATACCTGAATATTCTCGCTAAAAAAGATGGCTCGGATTTATATCTCAGCACCGGTGCACCACCCTGTGCAAAATTTCAGGGGGTATTAAAACCGCTCACCTCCGAGCCGTTTAAACCCGGTGAAATTGAGCGCATCGCCAATGCCATTATGGATGAGGAACAGCGCAATATTTTTGCGCAAGAGCTGGAAATGAATCTGGCGATTTCGATTCACGGTGTCGGTCGCTTCCGCATTAATATTTTTAAACAACGCAATGAAGTGGCGATTGTAGCGCGCAATATTAAAACTGATATTCCCCAATTTGATGACCTCGGCCTGCCCGAGGTATTAAAAGATGTGATTATGACCAAACGTGGTTTGGTGCTATTTGTCGGTGGCACCGGCTCGGGTAAATCGACATCGCTGGCAGCACTGATTGACCATCGTAATTCGTCCAGCGGCGGTCATATTATTACCATTGAGGATCCGGTTGAGTTTGTCCATAAACACAAACGCAGTGTGATCAATCAGCGCGAAGTCGGCGTGGATACTCGCAGCTACAAAGCGGCACTTAAAAATACTCTGCGTCAAGCACCCGATGTGATTTTGATTGGTGAAATTCGTGATCGTGAAACCATGGAACACGCGCTGGAATTTGCTGAAACCGGACATTTGGCTATTTCCACCTTGCACGCCAATAACGCCAACCAGGCACTGGAGCGCATTGTGAATTTATTTCCCGAGGAACGCCGCCCGCAATTATTAATGGGCCTGTCGCAAAACTTGCGCGCTTTTGTCTCCCAGCGTTTAGTGCCCACTGTGGATGGTAAACGCTGCGCGGCAGTTGAAGTATTGCTCGGCACCAAAACAATTCAGGAATTAATTTTTAAAAATCGGTTTACCGAAATTAAAGAGATTATGGAGAAATCTGAAAATCTCGGTATGCAAACATTTGATGGGGCGATTTTTAAATTGTATATGGCCGGAAAAATCAGTTTTGATGATGCTATAGCCAATGCCGACTCACCCAACAATTTGCGTTTGCGCATAAAGCTGGCAACCGATGGTGCTGCTCCCGCAGCTGCAGAGGCGTCGGTAGTCAAGGCAGCCAGTGCGGTGCCCAGCGGTTTTGGTGAATTGAGTTTACAAAAAATAGATGATGAAGATGGCGCGGAATAAAAAAGAAAAAACAATAAGAAAAAACAACAACAATAAGGAAACACAATGAGCCTGAAAACCATCGAACAACTACTGAAACCTCATTCGATTGCGGTGATTGGTGCCTCCAATCAGCCCAATCGTCCGGGTAATGCAGTGATGCGCAATTTGTTACAGGGCCAGTTCGATGGTCCGATTATGCCAGTCTCGCCGCATTACAAATCGGTCAATGGTGTATTGGCTTATCGCTCAATAGATGAATTACCCCTAGTGCCGGATCTCGCAATTATTTGTACGCGTGCGACACGGGTGCCCGCGATCATTTTGCAGTTGGGGCGCAAAGGCACACGTAATGCCATCGTCATTGCTGCGGGGCTGGATAATTTATTTACCGCGCAAGGCACGAATTTGCAGCAACAAATGTTGGCAATTGCCAAGGAGTGGGGCGTGCGTATTCTCGGGCCGGATTCGCTCGGTATTCTGGTGCCGGAGTTGGGTTTAAATGCGAGTTATGCTCACATTAATGCCGCGCCGGGAAAAATTGCGGTGGTGTCACAATCCTCTGCGGTATGTGTGACCCTATTGGATTGGGCACGCCGTCGCCGAATTGGTTTTTCGCAATTTATTTCGCTGGGCGAAGGTGTCGATATAGATTTTGATGAGCTGCTGGATTATCTCGGGCGCGACGCAAAAACGGCGGCAATTTTATTGTATATCGATGCTATTTATGACGGTCGCGCCTTTTTGTCCGCGGCGCGCGCCGCATCCTTTAACAAACCGATTCTGGTTATCAAGGCGGGCAGCTATGCCGAAACCAGTGCATTAACCTCGCGGTTGCCCGCTGAAAAAATTGGCAACGATGCGGTATATGACGCGGCGTTTCGGCGTGCGGGTATGTTGCGGGTGGGCGATCTACGCGAATTATTAGCGGCAGTAGAAACCCTGGCGAATGGCAAGCCGATTTACAGCGAACAGTTGGTAATTATTGCCAATGGCAATGGCCCCAGTGCCATGGCAACTGATGCGCTGTTGCAGCGCGGTGGCCGTTTAGCGGTGTTGGATGAAAAATTGGTTGGACAAATTCAAGCGCTGATTCACTCCGGTGGCAGGGCAAACAATCCGATTAATCTCCTGGGGGACGCCTCGCCGGAAACCTATCAAAAAGTATTGCAAGTTATTTTACAGAGCAACAGTGTTGATAATTTATTAATTATGCAGGCACCTTCGGCGCTTACACCCGGTGAGGTGTATGCCGATGCAATTATTTCTACTTACAAAAATTACACCGGACGTAAACCCAATATTTTTTCCAATTGGATGGGCGAGGATGCCGCACAAAATGCACGGTTGCGTTTTGCCGATGCCGGTATAGCGTCTTTTCGCACACCTGAAGGAGCAGTGGGTGCATTTATGCACATGGTGCAGTATCGCCGCAACCAAAAATTATTATCCGAAACACCGGATTCTATTAGCGACAAAGTGCCCTATCAACCACAACTGGCGCAACAGATTATTGCACAGGTATTGGCGCAGGGACGCACTCACCTCGATAGCAGCGAAACGCAGCAACTCTTAAGTGATTACGGCATTAATACAACTAATCATGTTGCTGCAGCAGAAACAGCAATTAAACAAACGCATAATGCCCTTCCATTGCGTGTTGAAGTGCAGCTTGATCCAGTATTTGGCCCGGTGATTCTATTGGGTGAAGCGGCCAGCCACTGGAGTATTCGCCGCAATGCCGTTGTCGCTTTGCCACCGTTGAATATGGCGCTTGCACGTTATATGGTTATTCAGGCTTTGGCGGAGGGGAAAATTCGTGAGCGTGAATTGTATGTTCCCTTGGATATGCCATCACTTTGTTTGTTGCTGACACAGATAAGTCAAATTGTCATTGATCACCCCGCGCTGCGCAGTTTGTTGATTAATCCGGTATTAGTTGCCGGAGAAAATATTGTGGTAAGTGAAGCGAGCATTCATATCAGCGCTGAAAAAAATCCCTACCCCCTGGCTATTCGCCCTTATCCAAAAGAGTTGGAAGAAATATTTTTTCTGCGCAATGAGTACAGTGTATTGCTGCGCCCGATTCGCCCGGAAGATGAATTAAATTTACAGGCGTTTGATAATTCGCAAAGCAAGGAGGATAGATACAAACGTTATTTTGCCGAGCTGCCACAATTCTCCCATGAACAACTGGCGCGGCTTACCCAAATTGATTACGAGCGAGAGATGGCGTTTGTGGCAGTTACGCAAAACGCGAGTGGCAATGAAGAAATTTTAGGTGTGGTGCGTGCACAGCGCGACCCGGATAATACCTTTGCTGAATTTGCCATGGCGATTCGCAGCGATTTAAAAGGCATAGGTTTGGGTTCGCGCATGCTGCAAAAAATGATTGATTACGCACGCGGGCAGGGCACGCAACAATTAATTGGCTGCACTATGCTGGAAAACTCTGGCATGGCTAACCTGGCGCGCAAGCTGGGATTTATTGTGAAGTACAATCGCGATGAAGGTTTGATTGATATGGTATTGGTTTTATAAGATCGCGATGATGTGATTGTTTTAAATTTATCGATTAGCCCTGAATTTTTGCCAGTGCTTTAATATGGGCAACGGCGCAACGCCCAAGTCCTAATAAATCATATCCACCTTCCAATACTGACACTATGCCGTGACATTGGTCTGGCGGTGCAACACTTTTGCTTTCCTCCATCAGCTTGCGTAATTCCTGGGTGATCCACCCGTAATCTTGCTCCACCAAACTAATTGACGACATGTCGTCATCAATATAGGCATCAAACCCGGCGGAGATAAAAATCATTTGCGGTTTAAATTGCTTCAATGCCGGTAACCACTGCGCAGTGATGGCATCGCGAAAGCCTTGGCTGCGGCAGGTTGCGGGCAGTGGAGTATTAATAATATGGGCAGGTGCATCGTCGATATTAGTGTGTGGGTAAAACGGATATTGAAAGCTGGAGCAAAATAAAACGCGCGCATCATTAAAAAAAATATCTTGCGTACCGTTGCCGTGGTGTACATCAAAATCAATAATGGCCACCCGGGTTAATCCATAGTGTTCCAGCGCGTGTGCAGCGGCCACTGCAATATTGTTAATAATGCAAAAACCCATAGCGCGAGCGCGTTCAGCGTGATGACCGGGCGGGCGCACATTGCAAAATACCGCGTCGGTTGTACCTGCCATAATCATATCCACACCCATTACCGCCGCGCCGGCAGCATGGCGTGCTGCCGTTAAGCTGGCGGGCGATAAATATACATCATCGGCAAAAAAATGAATGCCTTGCTCGGGTATAGCGGCGGTGATTTTTTGTAAGTGTTCTGGGGTATGTACACGCAATAGTTGTTCGTCGCTCGCAGGTAGCGCATCACGGTAATAGAGTAGGCCATCTATTCCATTTGCCATTAACTGATTGTTAATGGCATCCAATCGCGCAGGGCATTCCGGATGCGTTTCAGGCATTTGATGCGCATGGCAGAGTGGGTGACTGATAATAGTTGCGATCATATTGCTGCCGTTGTTGATATCAGTGTTCGGGTGACGGTTATTTTTTTAGTCTAATCCAAGGTGAATTTTTAGCGAAGGGTTTATTGTTGCAGCAATCAATATTTAACGGATAAAAAAATGGAACCCGAAGGTTCCTTTTTTTTGTGCTGCTATTGGGTGGCAAACTTATTTCGTTTGCTCGCGCGCAATCGCGCGGTAGGCGATATCATTGCGATAAAACATACCTTTCCAGCTGATACGTTTTGCTAACTGGTAAGCGCGCTGCTGCGCTTCTAATACCGTGTTGCCCAATGCGGTGGCACAGAGCACACGGCCACCGTTAGTAACGGTGTTGCCATCTTTGGTGCTGGTGCCAGCGTGAAAGACTTTTTCGCCAGCCACTTCGGTGGTGGGCAAACCAGAAATTACATCGCCTTTGTCGTAAGCCTCAGGGTAACCGCCCGCCGCCAGTACAATGCCAACTGATGCACGTGCATCCCACTCGGCCGTGGTTTTATCCAAATCACCTTTTAACGCGGCTAAACACAACTCAACCAAATCCGATTGTAAACGCAACATAATGGGTTGGGTTTCCGGGTCGCCAAAACGGCAGTTGTATTCGATCACTTTGGAGTTGCCCGCTGCATCGATCATTAAACCCGCGTACAAAAAGCCGACGTAAGTATTACCTTCTGCCGCCATGCCGTTGACTGTTGGGTAAATAATTTCTTGCATCACACGATCGTGTACCGCTTGGGTGACTACGGGAGCGGGAGAGTAGGCGCCCATACCGCCAGTATTGGGGCCGCTGTCGCCATCGCCAACACGTTTGTGATCCTGGCTGGTGGCCATGGGTAATACGTTTTTACCATCCACCATCACAATAAAACTGGCTTCTTCACCGGCGAGAAACTCTTCAATCACTACGCGGCAACCGGCATCACCAAATGCATTGCCAGAGAGCATATCGCGCACCGCGTCTTCGGCTTGTTGCAGGGTTTCGGCAACGATTACACCTTTGCCTGCCGCGAGGCCGTCGGCCTTGATTACAATCGGTGCACCTTTCTCACGCAGGTAGGCGAGCGCAGGTTCCACTTCGATAAAGTTTTGGTAATCGGCAGTCGGAATTTTGTGACGCGCAAGAAAATCTTTAGTAAAGGCTTTAGAACCTTCCAGTTGCGCGGCGCCTTTGCTGGGGCCAAAACACAATAATTGGCGTGTTTGAAAATAATCCACCACACCGGCAACCAGTGGCACTTCGGGGCCAACAATGGTTAAGCCGACATTATTATTTTCAGCAAAATTGGCGAGGGCTTCAAAATTCAAAACGTCTATAGCAACATTTTCTAATTTGGGTTCCAGCGCTGTGCCCGCATTACCCGGTGCAACAAATACTTTTTCGACTTGCGCGCTTTGTGCGGCTTTCCATGCGAGAGCATGTTCGCGGCCGCCGCTGCCAATAATTAATACATTCATAGAATTAATATCTTTTTGAGTCGTTTACGTAGGTTGGGCAGCAATGCCCAACACCAATTAATTTTGTGACCACTATGTTGAGCATTGCTGCCCAATCTACGAAATTATCGAATTCAATTAATGACGGAAGTGACGCATCCCGGTAAATACCATCGCCATGCCGTGTTCGTTGGCAGCGGCGATCACTTCTTCATCGCGCATTGAACCGCCAGGTTGAATGACTGCGGCAATACCTACTTTTGCAGCGTTATCAATACCGTCGCGGAAGGGGAAGAAGGCATCGGAAGCCATCACTGAACCCGCCACTTGCAAACCGGCGTGTTCCGCTTTAATCGCGGCGATACGCGCAGAGTTCACGCGGCTCATTTGACCTGCGCCTACACCAATGGTCTGTGAATTTTTGGCATAGACAATTGCGTTGGATTTAACAAATTTGGCAACTTTCCAAGCGAATAATAAATCGCGCAGTTCGTCTTCGGTGGGAACACGTTGGGTCACGATTTTTAAATCGGCGGCGGTGATCATACCGTTGTCGCGATCCTGCACTAACAAGCCGCCGTTGACGCGTTTGTAATCCAATCCGCCGATACGCTCGGTGCCCCATTCGCCACAGGCAAGCAGACGCACGTTTTGTTTGGCTTTTACTACTTCAACCGCCTCTGCAGAAACGCTCGGGGCGATAATCACTTCAACAAATTGACGCTCAACAATCGCCTGTGCCGTCGCTGCATCCAATTCGCGGTTAAAGGCGATAATCCCGCCGAAAGCCGATTCGGTATCGGTCGCGTAAGCCAGGTCGTAGGCATCTTTAATGTTGGTGGCAACCGCCACACCGCAGGGGTTGGCGTGTTTTACAATGACACACGCTGGCTCAGTGAAACACTTAACGGTTTCCAGTGCGGCATCGGTATCCGCCACGTTGTTGTAGGACAGCTCTTTACCTTGCAATTGTTTGGCAGTGGCAATGCTTGCTTCCTGGGGATTTTTTTCCACATAAAACGCGGCTTTTTGATGTGGGTTTTCACCGTAACGCATTTCTTGCGCTTTGATAAATTGGCTGTTGAAGGTGCGTGGGAAATCGGCGCTGCCGCCTTCTACCAAACGGCCAAAATAATTGGCGATGGCGCCGTCGTAGGCAGCGGTGTGCTCGTAGGCTTTAATCGCCAAATTGAAACGGGTTTTTAATGAGGTACTGCCGTTGTTGGCTTGCATTTCCGCGAGAATAGTCGCGTAGTCAGCAGCGTTAACAACGATATTTACATGGGCGTGATTTTTTGCTGCCGCGCGAACCATGGTTGGGCCGCCGATATCAATATTTTCTACTGCGTCTTCAAGCGAGCAATCTTTATTGGCAACGGTTTTTTCGAAGGGGTAGAGATTCACTACTACCATGTCGATAGCGTTGATGCCGTGTTCGCGCATGATGGCTTCATCGGTGCCGCGACGACCCAAAATGCCGCCGTGTACTTTGGGGTGCAGGGTTTTAACACGGCCGTCCATCATCTCTGGGAAGCCGGTGTAGTCAGACACTTCAATGGCAGGGATCTTGTTGTCGGTCAGCAATTTAAAAGTGCCACCGGTTGATAAAATTTCCACGCCTTGGGCGTGAAGGGCTTGGGCAAATTCAACAATGCCGGTTTTATCAGACACGCTAATAAGCGCGCGTTTTACTGCAACAAGATCAGAAGTAGTAGACATACGCATTTCCTGTGAAGATGAAGTCGTAAAAAAGATGAAGTCGTAAAAATGGAATCGGCTAAAAAGCAAAAGGGGTGGAAACGAATCACCACCCCTTTTTGATTTGCGCTAGGGTTTTTAACCTCCCAAGGCGTAGTAAAAAATTACAGAAGGCCGTATTGCTTTAATTTTTTACGCAGTGTGCCACGGTTCAAACCTAACACTTGTGCCGCGCGAGTTTGGTTGTGACGGGTGTATTTCAAGACGATTTCCAGCATCGGTGCTTCTACTTCTGCCAATACCATTTCGTAAACATTACTGACGTCTTGACCGTCGAGGTGTTTGAAATAATTTTCAACGGCTTGCTCTACGCAGCCGCGCAGCGATTGAGCTTGTACTGGTTGAGCGGGGGCAGCTTGTGCTGGAGTTGCATCAGCAAAGAAAGTTGCGGTATTCATGCGGCTTTTTCCTCTTTCGTAAGCAGCTGTTCAAAGAAATTTTGAATGCTGGTTTGTTGTTCTTCTGCGTTATCTATAGCGTTAAAGGTTTTGCGAAATTCATCGCTGCCAGGAACCGTATGCAAATACCAACTCGCATGTTTGCGAGCGATACGCGGGCCCATAAACTCACCATAAAAACGGTATAACTCGCGCAGATGGCTAGATAAAATATCCCTGACTTCAGTCAAAGATGGTTCGGGTAATTGCTCACCGGTTTGCAGGTAATGCGCAATCTCCCGGAAAATCCACGGCCGCCCTTGAGCGGCTCGTCCAATCATCACCGCCGCGGCACCGGTGTAATCCAGTACGGTTTTGGCTTTGTGCGGTGAATCTATATCGCCATTGGCAAATACCGGAATTTTCACGGCATTGACTACGCTGGCGATGGTGTCGTATTCGGCCGCGCCGGCAAAAGCATCGGCACGGGTGCGGCCATGTAAGGCCAGTGCTTGTATGCCGGCATCTTCCGCGATGCGGGCGATACGAATGGCATTGCGTTCTTCGGTACTCCAGCCGGTGCGAAACTTCAGCGTGACTGGAATATCTACTGCGCTTACCACGGCTTGCAAAATATCGGCGACCAGTTGTTCGTCTTTTAGCAGCGCAGAACCAGCGGCTTTTTTACACACCTTTTTGGCCGGGCAACCCATGTTGATATCGATGATCTGGGCGCCATTGGCGGCGTTTAAACGCGCTGCTTCGGCCATCATCTGCGGGTCGCCACCGGCAATTTGCACGGCTATAGGCTCAACCTCGCCAGTGTGATCCATACGCAGGGTGCTTTTGCGACTACCCCACAAGCTTGCATCGGCGGTGAGCATTTCCGATATCACCAAACCCGCGCCCAGTGAGCGACACAATTGACGAAAAGGCCGATCAGTCACACCTGCCATAGGTGCAAGGATGATTTGGCTGTCGATAGTGTAGGGACCGATACTAAACACGTGATTGGGTTGTCGCGATTGTGCTCATGCCGGAAACTCCGGATTTAGCCTAGGTAAAGCCGCACAAAAAATGAACTATTGGCCTGCTTCAAAGGGGCGCCATGATACCCGTTTGGGGTGGGGTTGGGAACGCAAAAAATACAAAAAACGGCGTTTTTTTGAGCGATAAAAACAGGCTTTTTTAGTGATTTTGGGTTGCAAATAAACGCGATTTGGGGCAGTGCGACTGCTTACTCTGGGCTGAGGGGATCATGGAGGTAGATTTCGTAGTTGTGAGGTAAGTTTTTGACCAATGGATTGCTCAGTTTGAATATTCTGCGCTGGTTTAGTTTGGCTTGCTCTATGCCTTTTCCATGGCGGCTGCGCCAGAGTTGATGAAAAGAGCCGTCTGCATAGGCGATTTCCAAGCCCTTTTGGATGCGAGCTAGCAAGGCTTTATTGCCTTTGTGGGTAAAAAAGAATTTGGGCAAGGGGTAATAAAGGGCTATTTCCTGGTCAGCAGTGAGCCCCAGGTTGCCTTGAAACTGCTGCTCAAAAGCCATTTCCATCGGTGCGCGGCAGAAAAAATCGACTCGCCCTGCTTTGGTCATACGGAACAAACTAATCACGCTATTGGATTCAACAACGTTCAGGCCGTTGGCGCGGAGAATCTTGCTGTCTGACCAACCTATACCGGAGCCGAAGGTGTAGTTTTTCAGATCATTGAATTGGCTAATCGGTTTTTTTCTGTTTTGCAGTTCGTCGCGCGCAAAACAGACTCTGTAGCTGAAAGCGCCCAAGTCCAGGGGGAAGGGGATGTAACTTAAATTTTGTTTCTCGGGTAGTTCGTCCTCGTAGCTCATTTGCAGTACGAGATTGGGGTAAAGGTTGTGGCTGAGGCTCACCAGTGTTCTGGCGCGATTCATAGGAGGGATACCGCGCAATTCATATGGGCCAAATTCAGCGACGGTTTTGTCCAGCGCTAAGCGAAGTACTTCCACTTCGTGCAGTGAGCGCTCGCTACTGCCCAGCTCGGGTAACTTATGAGTGACTAGCAGTGGGCTAGAGGCTTTGAGGTTGTTGTCAGCAAGCGCAAGGTTTGTACAGGTGAAGACGTAGACCAGGGTGGCAATGAGGATCTGTAGCACCGGTAGTAATCGATATACATGCAGAATGGGGTGTTTCCAGATAAAGGGGGGATTTGAATACGGCATTGCACTTCCCCCCTTTTTTTCCACTAACGCTTAACTACTGGAGTTCAATCGACAGCTGCTAGGGAATGTAAATGCGATAATTCACAGCTTCTGTGCCAGGGTCGACTATATCCAGTGTGATATAGACCTTTTGGTTCTGCGGCATTAAATCTTTGCCGGCCAGTTCGCCTCCCAGATAATCTTTTGGGGTGAAGCGGCGGGAGGCAACGAGATTGTTGTCCAGATCACTGAAGATTAGCACCAGATCCGGGAAGGGTTGGTCGAAAGGGGCGCTGTTAACCAGCATTACATCAACAGCCAGTGCATTCTCTGCATCGGGATGTTCGCGTACTACCAGATTGGAGGTGGTAATTTGCTTGGTATCAATCAGTGTAGGTAATTCGCAGCCAAGGTAAGGGCAGGCGAACAGGTAGGCGGTACGGTAGGGTTCAATACGGCTCAGCGAGTCGAACTTGAACCAGGCAATCTGCACTGCCAATGCGATTAACCCCAGTAAGCTCAGTGTTGTCCAAAGCTTGCGCTGGTACCAGCGGCGCATGCTTTTGGCTGTGAATTCAATCGGCGCCGGAATAATATTCATCAAGAGTGCGGCGCGGGAGCCATCATAGGCGCGAATTTTGGGTTGGGTTTTAACTTGGCGTTTATTGTTGTCTTCGCTTGCGGCAGCTTCTTCTCCGATTGCTGCTGTATTCGCCGCCATTTCGTCGCGAGCGTTTATGGCGGGTTTGAACCCCTGATGGCTGGGAATTTGTGCCAGCTCATCGCTAAAAACCAGCTCATCGGAGGGCGGTGTTTGTTGTTCAGATTCCCCGATAAGGCTAAACACCAGCTTGGGTGCTGCCGGTTTACTGGTGCCAGTTTCCTGGTTGTCTTGCGCTAAATAGTGCTCGGTACTGTGGCTGGCAAGCAGTGCTTCATCGGCCAATTCCTCGTCGGATTTGGGGCGCGCTATGCCTAATTGCGGCTCCTCTTCTTCCTCGTCTTCAATCAACATTTCCGCCCAGGATTCATCGGCATCCTGGATCGCCTTATCTTCATTTTCGGGGCGGATCTTGCGCTCGAACAGTGAAACATCGGTTGTCGGTTTTACGTCGATATCCATAAAACTATCAAACTCGTATTTGTTCTCACTTGCTGATGGCTCTTCCATGTCATCGCTGATCAACATGTCATCGCCATCGTCGAGCTGAATCGGTTTAAAGCTGCGGACCGGGCTCGCTGGTTTTTCCACCGGTGGGGATAAATGCTTCGCAGTACTGAAGTCTGGCTTTTTCAGTTCCATCGTGCGTGTGACCGGCGCAGTTTCTGGTTGCGCTTGTACTGTGGGGGCGGCATTACTTGTGAGTATGGGTTTTTGC
The DNA here is from genome assembly GCF_008806955.1 of Cellvibrio sp. KY-YJ-3. Taxonomy (NCBI): domain Bacteria; kingdom Pseudomonadati; phylum Pseudomonadota; class Gammaproteobacteria; order Cellvibrionales; family Cellvibrionaceae; genus Cellvibrio; species Cellvibrio sp. KY-YJ-3. The sequence continues at coordinate 2,221,962 of NZ_CP031727.1, forward strand.
AGTTGCGGTTTAGGTTGCTGGGCTGTGATTGTTGCAGTGCTCGCGCTACCTTGAGTGGCCGCCATTGCCGGTGTTGCTACAGTGTTTGGTGCCGCAGGTGGGGTTTTGGGTTTGACGTCAACCAAATATTCCTGCGCTTTAAAAACATTCAGACAAGAGCCGCAGCGCACTGCACCCTTGGCGGATTGCAGTTGGCTTTGGGTTACACGAAATGCAGTTCCGCATTTCGGGCAGCGGGTGATCATTTGGTTGTTGGCGGAGGTCATGTCTGTGGGCTCTTAAACCTGTCGGATCAATCTGTTGAATAGCACAGTGTAGCTTTTCACGCGCCATGCGGTAAATTGCGACGCGAGACCGGTTTCAGGTTCTCGTATCGCAATGCCAACTATCTCACCTTTGTGGCGGTCAAGCGCACCCATTCTTCTTGTTCGGCGATGGGGGCAAATTCGAACCAGGGCTCGTAGGCTGCCATCACCGATTGAGCTTGCACCGATAAAATACCGGATAAGCACAGTTTGCCGCCTACTTTGGTCATGGCATTTAATGCCGGGGCCAGCTCCGCCAGTGGGCCGGCGAGAATATTGGCAAGCATCACATCCACCTGCACATCAGGGCAGTTGGGTGGCAAATAGACGGGCATGGCGTCTGCCGGCAGATTATTGCGCTTGGCGTTTTCTGTGGTGGCGAGCAGTGCTTGCGGATCGATATCGATACCGATGACTTGTTTGGCTCCCAGCAATAAGGCGGCGATACCTAAAATGCCAGAGCCGCAGCCGTAGTCGACGACATCGAGCCCGTTAAAATCTTGCTGGTCAATCCACTGCATACACAAAAATGTGGTGGGGTGGGTGCCGGTGCCAAAGGCGAGGCCTGGGTCGAGCATCAGGTTGACCTTATCTGGCTCGGGCGGCTGTTGCCAGCTTGGGCAAATCCACAAGCGTTCGCCGCAGCGAATCGCGTGATAATTGGTCATCCACTCGCGCTCCCAATCTTTGTCCTCCAGCTGTTCCCAGTAGTGTTCGGGCAGCGGGTTGCCAAAGCGTCGCTCGGCTATGGTGATTGTCTTGGCGGTATCAATTTCCGCGTCAAACAGGCCGGTGATTTTCACGCTGTCCCACAGTGGCGTTTCGCCCAAACCCGGCTCGAGAATGGGTTGATCGGCATTGTCTTGCAAGGTGACCGATGCAGCACCGCACGCCAATAGGGAATCTTCAAGGGATTCGGCGTAGCGACGTGAGGTGATAATTTTGAGTTGCAGCCAGGGCATAGGAATTCTGCTCTTGGTGATAAAGGAATCTGATTTTCGGGGGCTAAATGTAAAAGGGCGCGATAAATCGCGCCCTTTGATCACTGGCTGATATTACTCAGCCAATTTTTTCTCAAGGTAGTGAATGTTCACGCCGCCTTTACGGAATTCAGTATCGCGAACCAACATCTGCTGTAGCGGAATATTGGTGCGAATACCATCCACAATGGTCTCGTCCAGCGCGTTGCGCATACGGTTCAAGGCGATCTCGCGGGTGTCACCAAAGGTGATGATTTTGGCGATCATTGAATCGTAGTTTGGTGGCACTGTGTAGCCGTTGTACAGGTGAGAATCCACGCGTACACCCAAGCCGCCGGGGGCGTGAAAGCCTTTGACCAAACCAGGGCAGGGCATAAAGGTTTTTGGGTCTTCAGCGTTGATACGACATTCAAACGAGTGGCCGCGAATAATCACATCGGACTGCTTGTATGAAAGCGGCAAACCTGAGCAAACGCGAATTTGCTCTTTGATCAAATCGATGCCGGTTACCATTTCTGAAACCGGATGTTCCACCTGGATACGGGTGTTCATCTCGATAAAGTAGAAGCGGCCATCCTCGTACAAAAACTCAAAAGTACCGGCGCCCTTGTAACCAATATCGATACACGCTTTTACACATGCGGCGTAGGTTTCCTCGCGGATTTCTTGTGGGATGCCGGGTGCGGGTGCCTCTTCCAACACTTTTTGGTGGCGGCGCTGCAGTGAGCAATCACGATCACCCAAGTGGATGGCATGGCCCTGGCCGTCAGACAGGATTTGTACTTCTACGTGACGCGGGTTTTGCAGGAATTTCTCCATGTACACAGTGCCATCGCCAAATGCTGCTTTGGCTTCACCCTGGGTAACATGGATGGAGCTGATCAGCGCTGCTTCGGTGTGTACTACGCGCATACCGCGACCACCGCCACCAGCTGCCGCTTTGATGATAATAGGGTAGCCAATACGTTTGGCGATTTTCATGCACTCTTCGGGGTCTTCTGGCAGTGGGCCGTCGGAACCCGGAACCGTAGGCACGCCAGCTTTTTTCATCGCTTTAATCGCTTCTACCTTGTCGCCCATCATGCGAATAACCGCAGGATCCGGGCCGATAAAGGTAAAACCGCTGTTTTGCACGCGCTCGGCAAAATCGGCGTTTTCAGCAAGGAAACCATAACCCGGGTGAACTGCTTCCGCGTCAGTGATCTCCATGGCGGAAATAATCGCCGGAACGTTCAGGTAGCTTTTGGGTGACGGGTTTGGCCCGATACACACCGATTCGTCCGCCAGGCGAACGTGTTTTAAATCGCGGTCAACCTGTGAGTGAACAGCAACAGTCTTGATGCCTAACTCTTTACAGGCGCGCAACACGCGCAACGCGATTTCGCCACGGTTGGCGATCAAAATTTTATCGAACATAAACCAAATCCTCAGCGATTAGTGAATAGGTCGCCCGCGCAAAAAAAGGGGCGTGCGACAGCCACAACAAATGGTTAGGCAATAGTCACTAGAGGCTGGTCGAATTCAACGGGGCTGCCGTCTTCAACCAAAATGGCTTCGATCACGCCAGTCTTGTCAGCTTCGATTTGGTTCATCATTTTCATCGCTTCAATGATGCAAATGACATCGCCCGCTTTAACGTGTTTGCCCACTTCAATGAATGAAGGTGAGCCTGGGCTTGGTGAGCGATAAAAGGTGCCAACCATGGGTGATTTTACCAAGTGGCCAGAGGGGGCCGCTGCAACAGGGGCAGCAGCAGGTGCGGCGGCTGCGGGGGCCGCAACGGGTGCCGCCGCTGCGGGAGCGGGTGCCGCAAAGCCTTGCGGTGCAGTGAAGTATTGAGTAGTGCCACTGTTGCGTGCGATACGCACAGATTCTTCGCCCTCTTTGATTTCCAGCTCGCCGATATTGGATTCTTCGAGCAGCTCGATCAATTTTTTAATTTTGCGAATATCCATAGTGTCCTCTTTGGCAACATTAGGTTGTTGGTTGATATTGAATTTGGCCCGATAAATAGGGTGCTATTTGATCAGGGTGAAAGCAGCTTGCAGCGCCAGGTCGTAACTGGTGGCGCCAAATCCACAGATGACGCCTTGGGCGACATCAGAGAAATAGGAGTGGTGGCGGAAGGCCTCGCGCTTGTGCACGTTGGATAAGTGCACTTCGATAAACGGAATGCCAACGCCAAGTAACGCATCGCGCAGTGCAACGCTAGTGTGGGTAAAGGCGGCGGGGTTGATGATGATGAAATCGACACCTTCTTTGCGTGCATCGTGAATGCGATCAATTAATTCGTATTCGGCATTGCTTTGCAGGGTTTGCAGGTGGTGGCCGGCATCAAGCGCGGTTTGGGTCAGTTTACGGTTGATGTCTTCCAGTGTGGTGGCGCCATAGATGCCTGGTTCGCGCAGCCCTAAAAGGTTCAGGTTGGGGCCGTGAAGTACCAAAATGGTTGCCATTGACTGTGATCCTGCAGTGATATTCTGTTTTTGTGCGCGAACTCACCAATATCTGGCGAGTCTCGGCCTGTCTGGATTGAAAGTGAGAAGAGTTTGCCGCAAAAACCGGGATCTGTCCACGATAGCAGCGAAATTTTGTTGAGTTGGCAGAAAATGCCAGCATGATTGAAGAAGTTAGTCAGGGTGATGCTAAAAAGCGGCACTTAAATAACACTTTTGCATGATTATCCCCGCATCATGCCCCCACGATAGCGGCACGATGCGGGAAGTTTTGTAAAGTTGACGGTAAGTGCTGCTAATTTCATCAAAAAGTATGAATCTATGGCCTATCTTCGCCTTTCAAGGTGTTGATAACCAACTCTTTGGTGAGTAGTTGGGGTAATAACTGGCCTTTGCCCGCGTGGTTGGCCGGAAACCAGAGGTATAGAGGAACGCCGCTGCGGCCATATTCTTGCAGTAACTCGGTAATTTTGGGGTCAGTATTTGTCCAGTCACCTTTAATGGTTGCCACATTAAGCTCATCAAATACGGCTTCCACAGCAGCTGTGTCCAGTGCGATTCGTTCATTGGCCAGACAAGTGAGACACCAATCTGCCGTCAGGTTTACAAATACCGGGCGGCCTTGGCTGCGTAAGTCCGCCAGTAGTTCGGGGCTGTAAGGTTGCCAGCGTCCTTGGGGCTGCGCTTGGTTGTTTAGGGCGGGTGTTTGGAAAATGAATGCAAGAGCGATAATCCAACTGGCCACAATCGCCAAACGGCGCAGCCAAAGCCATAAACCGGTGGTATGGCGGCCTGATAACCAGCAGCCAAAAGCAATCAGCACGGCGCCAATACACAAACTTGCCATGCCGTTAACGCCTGTCTGGCGACCATAAACCCAGAGTAACCAAATTGCGCTTAGGTACAGGGGGAAAGCTAGCAGCTGTTTCAGGTTGTCCATCCACACGCCAGGTTTGGGTAGGCGGTTAGCCAAGGCAGGCAGGTAGCACAAGAGCAACAGCGGTAGTGCCATACCAAAACCCAGTGCGGCAAAAACAGCAATACAGACCAGCGGTGGTTGTGTGAGCGCAAACCCGAGTGCGGCACCCATAAACGGAGCGGTGCAAGGGCTGGCAACTACGGCCGCCAATACGCCGGTAAAAAATGAACCGCTCAAGCCAGACTTTTGTGTCAATCGCTGGCCAGCGCCCATCAAACTACCGCCAAAATGAATCAGTCCGGACATGCTCAAGCCCATCACAAAAAATAAATAGGCCAGTGCGGCAATTAACCCGGGCGATTGCAATTGAAAGCCCCAGCCCACCGCTTCACCACCTTTGCGTGCCAGAATCAACGCGATGGCAAATCCCACAAAACAGACCACAATACCCAGCGTGTAAACCCAGCCATGCAGTGCTAACCGGCTGCGATCGGCAGACGCAAGGCTCATCACCTTAATGGATAGCACCGGAAAAACGCAGGGCATCAGGTTCAGAATCATGCCGCCTAACAAGGCGAGCAGCATGGCTTGCAGTAGCCAGTTTGAATCTGTTGTCGGTGTGTCGGTAGTTGCCGGAGTTGTTGGGGCTATTAATGGTGCGGTGGGGATTTGCTCCGTCACGGTCAGTGCAACAGGGTCAACTCTCAAGGTAAGTTTTTGTGGTGGATAACAGAGGCCAGCATCGGCGCAGCCTTGGTATTCCAGCTTCAGCGTAAAAGATTGTTGAATTGCGCTGATATCAAATGTCGCACTGACTTGTTGGTAGTGCACCATGGTTTCGCGCTCAAACAACTCGTCATACTTCATCTTGCCTGGGCTATAGATGGGGGTCAGCGTAATGGCTTGATCGGCTTTAAACTTAAAGCGCTCTTCATAAAGGTAGTATTTATCTGCAATAGTCCAGCTTAATGTCAGCCGTTCGCTGGAAATCTCGAAGCTCGGTTTGAATGCCTCGGCAACCGGCAAAAATTCATCCTGTGCGCCCAGCAGGCTATTGCTGTTGTTAGTGCTGGTGTTTTTAGCAAAGGGATCCTGGGCATAAGCAGGCGCAGCAAATGAGATAACACTGGCGAGCAGCAGGGCGATGACGCCAGTGCAGCTCGGGAATTTGATAAATGGGTGGCGAGTCTTTTGCATTCTCATATACATGGAAACGTATCTTGATCAAATTGGCTGGGGAGTGCCCAGGTTCTGGTGTCCTTGGGCGCGACTTACAGTAACATACGCAGCCTTCTAGACAATCGGTAATCGCAATCATTCTATGCGATGTTCGATTTTTCTAACGCAACACACAACTCATCTTTCAGTACAGAGAAAAGGCGTTATGTTTAATTTTGTTGGTCGCAGTGCATTGTGTATGGCAGTGTTTTTCAGCCTCAGTGCCTGTCAGCTTCCTTTTTATGCGAATCAGAAAAAACCCGCTCCTGTAGCACCTGCGCCAGTAGCACCACCGGTTCCGGTGATCACCAAAGAGCAGCAGGTGGTTCGCATGCTGCTACTTAACGGGGAGTACACCCTGTCGCGCGATCAATTGCTCACGCCTGCCAATGACAACGCTTATGATTTTTTCCATGCAGTGTTAAAACTCGAGCCCAACAACCAGCGCGCCAAGGGTGGGTTGCAGGGCATCGTTATGCGCTATGTAGATCTGGCTCGTCAGGCTGCAGCCCGCGGCAACTACACCCAAGCGACGACCATGCTCAACAATGCCCGCATCGTCGACCCGAACAATTTGTTAATTAAGGAGGTTTCGGCGGCGCTTACCGAGCAAATTAAATCCGCGCCACCCGTAGAGCCTTATCGTGGCGGTGCCAATGAATTTTTATTAGAAGCCAGCTTGCTGGGAAAAGATGATCCGCAAATATTGGCGCGCATCAATGAGATTGCACAACAGCTCAAAGCAACGAATAGCCTGGCCATGATTATCGCCCGCAGTGATGTAGAGGGGCGCTGGATCTATCAAAAAATGCGCGACGCCTTGCCGGGCTATCGCGTGCGTGGCGACATTAAATTAGGCGGCCCACCGCGGGTGCAGCTGGTGCCATCGGCGCAATAATTTCAATTTAAAAGAGCGCATTGGCGCTCTTTTTTCTACCTGCTAAGTTCGACCGGCATAAAGCCCTGTGATCAATAAAACACCGAGCAAAGCAATCAGTAAATTAATAGCCATGCCCCATTTTGCATTATAACCCGCGGGATATTCTTGAGTGTTTAGCGTTTTGAGCACGGAGCTATATTGTTTCGATGAATAAGTCGCAGCAATCACACCCAAAAGAATAAACGCCAGTCCAATCCAAAAAGTTGTAATGGCTTCAATAGAATTACTTTGCTCAGGTGCAAGCACGCGCATCAGCAAACCAGCTCGCTCCACTAAAAATCCAAAAGCAATCAGCGCCAAGCTGGTCCTGTTCCATGCAAGCAGGGTTCGTTCTGCAGCGAAAAGAACACGAGGGTCTTTTAGGTCTGACATGGTATTAATCCTGAGGTGAGGGCATCACAATTTCATGTGAAATATTTTTTTGTAAGGCATGTCAGATATAGCAAAGTAGCAACGGTTTGTCGCTACGCGCCGAGCAGGGGGAGGTGTTTAATCTGGTGATACTTTAGTGCCAACTCAATGCAGTGCTTTAATGGCAGGTGGTTAATGTTCGTATTCAAAGGAATCAATATCGCTCGCTTACCCTCATACACAAATTCCGTGCGGTATATTTCTTTGAACGTTTCAACCAATCGTGTCTGGCAGTGAAAAAATACTTTGATTGCATTTGGATCTTTCGGTTTCCAGTCGATTCGAATCGCACTACCACTCTTAACCAGGTAACTCGCTTCGCCCCACTTAAGCGTTTCTTTAACTTCCCCCAATTTATTTTCAGCAGCCACCATCAAAATGAGTTTACGCACTTGCTCTAGTTGCTGCTGAACGTCCTTTGGGTAGCTATCGAACTTGGCTTTAATATCTGGGTTCATGTAGTCACTGCCTGTGGAAAGTTCACATGCATCTTGCCACACATTTCGTCATGGTTTTGCTACGCAGCTTTTGGTTACTGGTTACGATATTCGTACAGTACAAGAATTGTTGGGTCACAGCGATGTGAAAACTATCGAGATTATACCCATATACTCAACAAAGGTGGTCTTGGTGTGCGTAGCCCGTTGGATATTTAGTGGCGGCGTCCGTCACTTTTAAGAGGTGATTTGTTATGCTGAGCGCCGTTTAGCTTAGTGGATCAATCATGCGTACTTTATATACCGGCCTGTTTTACTTTTTGCTTCCTTTTATTTTATTGCGCTTGTTGTGGCGCGCTATGGCGGCTCCTGCTTATGCGAAGCGCTGGGCGGAGCGGTTTGGTTTTTTCTCGCCGTTGGTTACCAATAAAAAAGTAGTGTGGTTACATACTGTTTCAGTAGGGGAATTTTTAGCGGCGCTGCCGTTGATTCGTCGCCTGCAGGCTGATGCGAGTTTGCAGTTAGTGATTACAACGACCACGCCTACCGGTTCGGAGCGTGTGCGCAGTGCGTTGGGTGATTCTGTATTTCATGTGTATGCACCTTATGATTTGCCTGACGCTCTTTGGCGATTTTTACGACGGGTAAAACCCGCGTTGTTTTTGGTGATGGAAACAGAGCTTTGGCCGAACACTCTGGCGGCGTGTGCCAAGCGAGCGATTCCTTCATTGCTGATTAATGGGCGCTTGTCTGAAAGGTCGGCGCGCGGTTATGCGCGTTTTTCGGCGTTGACCAAACCAATGTTGGGCGACCTCTCATTGGCGTTGATACAAAATACGGTGGACGCGCAGCGGTTTATTGATTTGGGCCTGCCCAAGGCTAAAGCGGTAGTGACTGGCAATATTAAATTTGATTTGTTTTTGGGGGATGAATTGCGCGGTCAGGCGCAACAGTTAAAACAACAATTGTCTGCGCAGGGGCAGCGCCCGGTATTGATCGCGGCCAGTACGCATCAAGGGGAAGATGAAATAATTCTCGACGCATTTGCGCAAGTGCGTGCCAGTAATTCAGCTGCAGCGCAACGGGCGGTATTAGTGTTAGTGCCGCGCCATCCCGAACGTTTTGAGCGGGTGGGGCAGCTGTGCAGTGCTCGTGGTTTTGAGTTGGCTCGCCGCAGTGAACAGCAGTGGTCTGACTCCGCCGATATATTGCTTGGCAATACTATGGGTGAATTGCTCTTAATGTTTGGTGCGAGCGATATGGCGTTTGTGGGTGGCAGCCTGGTGCCTAATGGTGGGCATAATTTTATCGAGCCAGCGGCCTGGGGTTTGCCCTTACTCAGCGGTGAGCATCTGTTTAATTTTGCGGAGGTGGCGAGTTTAATGACGGAGGCTGGCGCATTAGTGCGAGTTAGTTCGGCAGCGCAGTTAGCACAGGCGTTTTTGCAATTGATTGATGATAAATCCAAGCGCGAGCGGTGCGGTGCGGCAGCTTTAAATGTTGCCTTGGATAACCGTGGTGCCCTGGATAAAACCTGTTCTCTTATTCAACGCTATATTGAGTAGGGCGGCAGCGCGACGTATGGCGCTGATAAAACATAGGTTCGATAAAAACAAAAATGCCAGGCAAAAACCTGGCATTTTTTTGGAGCATTTGTACTCGGGCAGGCTTAGTTTTCGTATTGGCTACGGTTTACTAATGCGTCGTCCAACAGCCACTTATCAATTTCCTGCACGTCAGCAGGCGTGAGCATACCGGCTACTTCGCGCAATTTAATGGTATTGATTACGTAGGTGTAGAGCGCATCGGAATAGTTGCGGCGCGCTTGATAAAGGTTGCGCTGGGCGAGCAATACTTCTACCAGGTTGCGAGTTCCCACTTCATAACCGGATTGGGTTGCTTCCAGTGCAGATTGGTTGGAGACAATCGCCTGCTTGCGTGCCTGAACGTTGGCGACATCGGTTTCTACTGACAAGTGCAGGGCACGAGTGTTTTGAATCACGTTGCGCTGGGTACTGTTGTAAAGCTCTTGTGCCTGGGTGTATTGCGCATAGGCTTGACGGCTGCGGCCAGAGGTTGCGCCTCCACTATATATAGGTACATCAAGACGCAGTGAAATGGTTGTTCCATTTCTGCTGATGTCACTTGGCCCACCGGTTTGCCCACCATTATCGCTGTCCGATTCGCTATCGGAATAACCCAGGTTAGCGCCCAATGTTGGCAAATGGCCCGATTTGTTGGCTTTGGCAAATTGCAACGATGCATCAGCTTGTAGCTTGGACGCTTTCAGGTTGTAGTTGTTCTGTAACGAGAACTCAACCCAGTCGGCGCGGTTAGAGGGTGTAGGTGCAACGACCGGGAACTTGGGAGATAGGGGAGCAACCTGGTCTTCCGGTTTACCGGTCAGTACTTCAAGTGCTTCGTAATTGATACTTAAGTTGCCGCGTGCAACCAATGTGGCTGCGCGTGCGCTGTCAAAAGCAGCTTGGGCTTCGTGCACTTCAGTGATTGCAGTCAAGCCCACATCAAAGCGCTGTTTGGTTTGCTCCAGCTGTTTAGCCAAGGCTTTTTCTTCTGCGATGGTTGCTTCCAGGGTTTCTACTGAACGCAATACATTGAAGTAGGCTTCTGCCACGCGCACAATCAGGCTTTGTTGGTCGGCACCGTATTGCGCTTCGGCTTGTTCACTCAGCTTCCCACCTTGTTTGTAGCTGTACCAGTAGGACATGTTGAACAAGGGTTGGCTCAGCGAGACTTCCCAGCTTTTACCATCGGTATCATTTTTGAGGCTGGTATTGGTCAGATTGTCAGTGGTTTCGATATCGGAGTTCGAGATCTGGGCGTTGGCATTGATCTGCGGCAGCAAATTGGAGCGGGCGATAGTTTTATTTTCAAGGCCTGCTTCATATTTAGCTCTGTCGGCTTTTAACTGGGCGTCATTTTGCAGTGCGAGTTCGTACACATCCAGCAGGCTATTGGCGCTGGCAGTAAAAGGCGTTAGCGAAAACAGGCTAACGAGTAAGTAGAGCTTGGTCTTTTTCATAGAGGTTTCCAAAGTCCAGAGTTTAAGAATTCCAGTTCAGCATCCGCAGTATTTATTGCCTGAGGGCGCAATTAAAAACGGATGTAAGCACAAATATACAAGTTGCGTGGAGTTTAGCCGCTTGCTGTCTTGGGGTCGAGAAATGAACAAGGGTTCAGTGGTTAAAAAGGGTAAAACGTTAGTGCCGCAACAGGAAGTTACAAATGTAAGCGGGGTTCCTGTGTTTACCTTTCTAAACCTGCCGGACGCTATATTGGCGAGTTCAATTAGCCCAAGTAATTCCTTAGATGCAATAAAACAGCATACAGATTCACTGTTCGCAAAATTGTTAGTTTGTGTTTATACCGTTGGTAGGTCCTAAATAGGTCATTTTTGGCGAATATCACCTCTTACGCAGAATGTTTGATTGCTTCGCCGCAGGCCAACTTTTATCATGCGCGCCCATTTGCACTGTGCCGGGTTTGGGTAAAACCCTCCTTCATGCCGGGCCGAATCGTTACTTGTCAGTTACAAGTCCTTCGATACGATGTTGGTCTGTTGCCTTGCTGCCGATTTTTTAACTACCAAAAGGGTCTTTTATGACTATGTCCATTGAAATCGTATTGGTGATCTTTGCCGTACTCGCCCTGCTTGGGGTGGTGTTCGAGGAAGTTATCCATATCAATAAAGCCAAAACTACTTTGTTTTTCGGCAGCTTGTCGTGGTTGGTGATGTTCATGTTTGCCGGTGATCACGCACACCAGGAAGTGATGCTGGAAAAGCTGAATCACAACCTGTTGGAGATTGCGACACTGTGGTTGTTCCTTATGGCGACCATGACTTTTGTTGCTTACCTCAATGCCAAGGGAATAGTGCAGTCCGTCGTGCAGCGCCTGTGCCCCGCACAGATGAGCACCCGCAGTTTGATGATATTGGTAGCCTTGTTTGCCATGACACTGTCAATGGTGTGCGACAACGTGACCGCAACCTTGGTAACGCTCGGCTTGGTGCATGCTTTTGATGTGGATCAGCGCACGCGCATCAAACTCGCGGTGTTGGTTGTTTTTGCGGTTAACTCTGGTGGTGTTGCCTTGATCACCGGCGATGTCACCACGCTGATGATCTTCCTCTCCGGCCATGTGACAATGCCGCAACTATTACTGCTTTGGGTTCCGGCGATTGTAGGGGTCATGGTATTAGCGGGATTGATGTTCCCTGGTGTGTCCGGCCAAGTTGCTACAGAAAAAGATGCCCGCACCTTTACTGGCATGGATTGGGCGATTGTCGGCACCTTCTTCAGCACCATTGCCTGCACCATGTTATTCAACTTTTTCTTTGGTGTGCCGCCGGTACTGACCTTTTTGGTGGGGCTGTCAATTATGTTCTTTATTGGCCATTTTATGGACATGGACCCGGAAGAAACGCGTATTTTGGAATATGTACGTCAAATCGAATATGAAACCCTGTTGTTCTTTCTCGGGATTTTGTTATTGGTCGGTATGCTCAAAGAAATTGGCACCCTGGATTTGCTCACCAATTTCTATGCCCAGTTGGCTCCGCAATACGCCAACTACTTGATGGGCTTGTTCTCCGCCATGATCGATAACGTGCCCCTGACAGCAGCGCTTCTCAAATCGGAGCCCGTGTTGCAAACACCCGAATGGTTGGCGTTGACCTATGGCGTAGGTGTGGGTGGTTCATTGTTGGCAATTGGCTCTGCGGCGGGAATTATCGCTATGAGCAAAGTGAAAGGGCTAACCTTTGGTGCATTCTTGCGCTATACCCCCTTTGTATTTATTGCGTATACCTGTGGTTATGTAGTCGCTTTGACATTGGCCAATGTAGTATTTGGTTGATCGCCAGGAGCGGTGCTGAAAAACCGGAGCTTTGACTCCGGTTTTTTTATGGGCGATCGAAAACCCGCAAGGGGTAAAAAGGGTACGAATTTACACACAATTTATAAAGTTATTTCACGCCAGCTGTCAGCATCCGCACATTCTTTGCTTTAACATTTTTTCACTTTTCTGCGGAGCACTTATGTCGTCATTGGATATCGCCAAGCTCGACCTCATGTATGTCGGGATCATTATTTTTACCGGGCTGTTAGGCGGTGTGATCGCCAAAAAAATAAAGGTACCCGACATAGTCCTTTTTTTGCTCATCGGGATTGGTTTGGGGCCCACCATCGGCGGGGTATTGCATGTGCCAGCTGACTCAACGATGAATCAGCTAATTCTCACCATCGGCGCTTGTTATCTGCTGTTTGAAGGCGGGGCAACGCTGCGTTTTGCTGTGTTAAAAGAAATATGGATTTCATTAGCGGTGATCGCTACCTTCGGTGTATTAATTACCGGGGCGATCATTACCTACGCCGGCGTCTGGTTGGGCATTCCTATTGGTGTTGCACTGGTGTTAGGGGCGTTGACGGCATCCACTGACCCCGCCACTCTGGTACCGATTTTCAAACAAGTCCCGATTAAAGATCGGGTATCACAAACGGTTATGAGCGAGTCAGCGCTCAATGATGCCATGGGTGCGATTGCGACATTTGCAGTGGTGGCTTATGTGATGGGAACCGGCGAGGGGTTTAGCTTGACTCACTCCCTGGGGGAGCTGGCGTATGAGGCTGGCATGGGCTTGGTGTTAGGGGCGATTGTTGGCTACAGCGCCGCGTTTTTAATGGCGCACAACAGTTTTGGTATTTTTCGCGAAGTGACGCCATTTGTGATTATCCTGGCAGTTATCACCGTCTATTTGCTGGCCGACAAAATCGGTGCCTCCGGTTTTATGGCGGTATTTACCTGCGGTGTGATGATCGGCAACAAAGAGACATTTAATTTGCCGCTCGATGATCATGAACACGAGTATCTGGAAGATTATGTGGGTAATACCGCGCTATTAATGCGTATGTTTATCTTTATCCTGCTGGGCTCGCAGGTAGATTTCCACTTGCTCAAAGAATACTTGGGTGTTGGTCTGGTCCTGTTGTTTATTTTTATCTTTATCGCCCGTCCCCTGACGGTATTTATTTGCGCAGGCCCTGACCGTCGTGCCAAGTGGACATGGAAAGAGTTGGTATTTATGAGTTGGACCCGTGAAACCGGGGTAATCCCGGCAGCGCTGGTGGGTATTCTGGCTGGCATGAAGGTGCCGGGTATCGATGTGGTCGGTGCAATCACCTTTATCTTTATTCTGGGCACCATTTTGATCCAGGCTCCAACCACTGCACTGTTGGCAGGGAAATTGGGCTTATTGAAATCCCAGGAAAAATAACCTCACCGGTAGGGGCGCAGCAAGCGGCGTCCCTACCTTTACTCTGCAGCTTAACTCCAATAGACTGCGGTTTTCTTGTCGGGGTGCTTTTTGTTCGCTGTATGCGGGCAACGAGGCTGAGATATACCCGCCGACCTGATCCGGTTAGTACCGGCGTAGGGAACGAGAGCCTCCAGTTTTTGCATGCCTATTAAGTGTGCCTTGGTTATTTCTCTCCTTTCCGCGCTTTACTGTTTTTACTCATTGCGGAAATTTAATGAACCCTCACCTGCAGACCCCTATAGCCCTGACCATTGCTGGTAGCGACAGCGGCGGTGGTGCCGGTATTCAAGCGGATCTAAAAACCTTTTCCGCGCTGGGAGTATTTGGTACCAGTGCCATCACCTCGCTCACTGCGCAAAATACTATGGGGGTGCAAGGTGTATTGCCTATTCCTCCGGCGTTTGTGCAGCAGCAAATTCATTCGGTATTGAGTGATATCAATGTCGGTGCGATCAAAAGTGGCATGTTGGCAACAGCGGAAATTATTGCAGCAGTGGCTGAATCCCTGAGTGCTTACCCACAAATTCCTTTTGTACTGGATCCGGTAATGGTCGCCACCAGTGGCGATAGATTATTGGCAGAAGATGCAATCCACACACTGATTGGAAAATTGCTACCACTCGCTACGCTGGTTACTCCAAATTTGCATGAGGCGGCGGTATTGTTGAACACGCGCATGGCGCAAAATCGTGAGCAGATGCAATTGCAAGGTGAACAAATTATTGCCTTGGGCGCGCGCGCGGTATTGATGAAGGGCGGGCACACCGATGGTGAGGAAGCAACCGATTTATTAATTACCCCGACGGGCGTTGAAGCTTTTTCTGCGCCGCGGCTAGCCACTAAAAATACCCACGGAACCGGTTGTACTTTGGCATCGGCAATTGCCGCTGGTTTGGCCAAACAATTATCACTCAGTGACTCGGTCAAACAGGCAAAAAATTATTTACATCAAGCCTTGGTGCACTCTGAAAAATTGCACATAGGGCAGGGCTCAGGCCCGGTTCATCACTTCTATTCTTTTTATTAAATCACGTTCTATTATCCAAATTTATTTAAATACCTGATTAAGACAAGGCCACTATTATGAATACCAGCGTCGAAAAAATTCTCAGCCAAACCGCCGAAGTCGATAAAGCTTCGGTACAGCCCTTTACTGGCTCACAAAAAATTTATGTGCAGGGTTCGCGCGCGGATATTCAAGTGCCCATGCGTGAGATTACGCTCGCTGATACTCCGACTGATTTTGGCGGCGAGAAGAATCCACCAGTGCGTGTCTACGACACTTCCGGCCCTTACACCGATCCTAACGTAAAAATTGATTTGCGCACCGGTTTGGGCGATGTGCGCACCGCCTGGATTGAAGAGCGCAATGACACTGAGGTATTGGAAGACAGTCACTCTGAATTTACTAATGCGCGCCTGAACGACCCCAAATTGGCGAGCCTGCGTTTCAATCTCACCCGTAAACCGCGCCGCGCCAAACCGGGCATGAACGTATCGCAAATGCATTACGCCAAAAAAGGGATCATTACCCCGGAGATGGAATATATCGCCATCCGCGAAAATATGGCGCTGGCACAAGCACGTGAATTGAGTGTAGATCCTCAATATAAAGCTTTGGGGCAGCAGCACAAAGGCATGAGTTTTGGTGCAAGTATCCCCGATGAAATCACTCCGGAGTTTGTGCGCGATGAAGTGGCGCGCGGCCGTGCGATTATCCCTGCAAATATCAATCACCCGGAATTGGAGCCGATGATTATCGGGCGTAATTTTCTGGTGAAAATTAACGGCAATATCGGTAACTCGGCATTGGGTTCATCGATTGAGGAAGAAGTAGAAAAACTTACTTGGGGTGCACGTTGGGGCGCCGATACGGTAATGGATTTGTCTACCGGCAAAAATATTCACGAAACCCGCGAGTGGATTATTCGCAACTCGCACGTGCCTATTGGCACTGTACCTATTTATCAAGCGCTGGAAAAAGTAGACGGTGTTGCGGAAAATCTTACCTGGGAAATTTTCCGCGATACTTTGATTGAACAAGCAGAACAGGGTGTGGATTATTTTACGATTCACGCCGGTGTATTGCTGCGCTACGTGCCGCTCACCGCTAAACGTGTGACGGGCATTGTATCGCGCGGTGGTTCGATCATGGCCAAGTGGTGTCTGGCGCATCACAAAGAAAATTTCCTTTACACCCATTTCGACGAAATTTGCGAAATCATGAAAGCCTATGACGTTAGTTTTTCATTGGGTGATGGGTTGCGCCCTGGTTCGATTGCTGATGCAAATGACGAAGCGCAATTTGGCGAGCTGGAAACGCTCGGTGAGTTAACCAAGATTGCGTGGAAACACGATGTGCAATGCATGATTGAAGGCCCGGGTCACGTGCCTATGCACATGATCAAAGAAAATATGGACAAGCAATTAGAAGTCTGTGACGAAGCACCTTTCTATACGCTTGGCCCATTAACGACGGATATAGCACCGGGTTACGATCACATCACCTCAGGTATTGGTGCTGCCATGATCGGTTGGTTCGGTTGTGCAATGCTTTGCTATGTAACACCCAAAGAGCATTTGGGTTTACCGAATAAAGATGATGTAAAAGAAGGCATCATCACTTACAAAATTGCAGCGCACGCTGCCGATTTAGCGAAAGGTCATCCGGGTGCACAATTGCGCGATAATGCGTTATCCAAAGCGCGTTTTGAATTCCGCTGGGAAGATCAATTTAATCTCGGTCTTGATCCAGATACTGCCCGTTCTTATCACGATGAAACCTTGCCAAAAGATTCAGCAAAAGTTGCACACTTCTGCTCTATGTGTGGCCCGAAATTTTGCTCGATGAAAATCACCCAGGAAGTGCGCGACTACGCGGCAAAAAATGGCACTGATATTTCGGTGATTGGCGATCAGGATATTATCAAGATGATCGATGTCGAAGCGGAAATGAAACAAAAATCCAAAGAGTTTTTGGAAGCAGGCGCTGAGATTTATCACAGAGTTTAAATCAGCGACCAGGCTTTAAATCCCCTGCTCCCCTTTGGGAAAGGGGAGCAGGGGATTTAAATAATCAATAAGACTTTATCTATGATCAAAAAACCCGAATTCACTCGCGCGGATGTGGAAATCATTCGCCGCGAAGAAATGTACAAACGTTTTTTCCGTGTAGAAAAAATCTTTCTGCGCCACAAATTATTTGATGGTGGCTGGGGCAAGGAGATTGGTCGCGAATTATTTGTGCGCGGTGAAGCAGTAGCAGTTGTGCTTTATGATCCAAAACAGGATTTGATCGGCATGGTAGAACAATTTCGTATAGGTGCCTTGGATGAGCCTAACGGCCCTTGGTGCTATGAAGTGGTTGCCGGCATGTTGGAGGAGGGCGAGTCGCCAGAAGAGGTTGCGCGGCGCGAGCTAATCGAAGAGGCAAATATAGTACCTTATGCGATGGAGTATATTTGCAATTATTTATCCAGCCCCGGCGGCTGCGACGAGAAGTTACATTTATTTTGCGGCTTGTGTGATCTCAGTGAGGCCGGCGGTGTTTTTGGTTTGCCAGAGGAAGGTGAAGATATTCGCGTTCATGTACTAGCCGCTGATGATGTTTTCGCAGAGTTATTAAACGGTGCGTTTAATAATGCCGCCGCGTTAATTTGTTTGCAGTGGTTGCAAATGAATCGCAACCGTTTGCGTTTGCAAGTTGCTGCAGAATAAATTTTTCTTGCCATTGACTTAGTCCTGTCTGTGACTAACACTTCTCTCAGGGTGAAAAAGAATGTGCGCCCGGGCAATGGTGCGATATCACCCGCATGGTGTAATAAATTATTCGTTTTAATCCGGTACTATTTCGTCCGGGACTACTTTAATCAGGTCTCTATGTTTACATTGCGTGTTGCCAAGGCTCAGCCCGAGTACGTTACTTACAAAGAGCGTTACAAGGTTGATTTACCTTTGCAAATGGCGGAGTGTGAGGCAAATTATGCACGCTTGACGAAATTAACCGCGCCTGTTGAGGCCGATGAAATTCGGTTTATGGTTACTCGTGCAAATCAACAGTGGTTACATTTATTAAGAGTCACCGAGCGCTCCCCCTACACCACCACTCTGGAGCTGAGCCGAACAAGTGTGGGGCAATCATCGCAATGGCTCTCCATGCCCAAACTTACTCTGCGTATGTATCACGATGCCAAGCTTGCTGAGGTATTGGCGTGGGAGGGGCACAAACGTTTACGTCCCCGTTACGACTACCCCAACCAATCCATGTACCAAAGTGATGAAAAATACCAACTAAACCGTTTTTTGGGGGAGTGGTTGAATCTTTGTTTGGAGCAGGGGCACGCGGTTGGTGAACTCGCCTCTTTTTAAAAGAGTGTCGATCAGGTCACAGTGACGCTCAAGTTTTACACTTCTTGGCCTTCGATCATCTCATTTTTCTTTTTTGATACTGGCGTGATAACTCCCTTGCGTATATTGTTGCTGTTAATATCGCTATTAGTTTGACGTCTCAGTCATCGTGACAGGTCGTCAAAGTCCGATGATCTGTTCAAACCCGACAAAAATAACCCAATCACCAAAGAAAACCCGACTATCAAAGGATGAGAGCCGCCAGTGCGTCTGATTCAGATAACCGATTGCCATTTGGGAGCGCAGCAGAGCGAATCCCTTCTGGGGCTTAATACTGACCAGAGTCTTGATGATGTTTTGCAGCTGATTCAAACCTCTGAGGTTGGTTTTGATCATCTTTTGTGTACTGGCGATGTGGCCAGCGAAGCGCATAGAGATTGTTATCAGCGTTTTGAAACCAATATTCGCCGCTACTTCTCCCAGCCTATGAGCTGGTTGCCTGGCAATCATGACTCAGCGGAATTGATGGCCGCCAATCAGGAGCGCCTTGGCATTCAAAGCCGTTTGGTGATGTTGGGGCAGTGGGTATTGGTTTTATTGGACTCCAGTGTGCCCGGACAGGTTTACGGTCAGTTGGCTGCCAGTGAACTGGATTTTCTTGAGCATGCCTTGCGTGCGCATCGCGATAAACATGTGATTATTTCCCTGCATCACCAACCAGTGCTGGTGGGGAGTGTATGGATCGATCAATACATAGTGCGCAATGCCGATGCCTTCTTCCAGCTGATTGATGCCCATACGCAGGTAAAAATTGTGACCTGGGGGCATGTCCACCAAGAGTTCCAGCAGCAGCGCAAAGGTGTCACCCTGCTGGCCACGCCTTCAACTTGTGTGCAGTTCAAACCCAAGTGCGATGATTTTACAGTGGATACCCAAATGCCTGGTTATCGCTGGTTTGATCTGCGTGGTGACGGTAGTTTTGATACGGGTGTGCTGCGCGTTACTAACAAACAGTATGTGATTGATTATAAATCGGCAGGTTATTAATCCCCCATGGCGGCATTGGTGTACATCCATGGGTTTCTGAGTTCCCCTCTCTCCTTTAAAGCGCAGCAAACGGCGCAATGGCTCGCGCAGCAGCACCCGGAAATCAGTTTCCACTGCCCGCAACTCCCCCCTTATCCGGCGCAAACCCAGCTGCTGCTGGAGGCATTGGTTGAATCGCTTTTGCCTGAGCCTGTGTATTTAATGGGAAGTTCACTGGGCGGTTTTTGGGCGACCTGGCTGGCAGAAAAATATAACTTGCGTGCGGTATTGATCAACCCGGCGGTGCGCCCGCAGGATTTTATGCCCGCCTATTTAGAGGTTGACCTGAAAAGTTATCACACCGATGATAGCTACCGCTTATGTGCGCACCACATAGATGAAATTATCGCTGTGGATATAGCTCCCTCGCGCCTACAGAATTATTGGCTATTGGTACAAACGGGCGATGAAACCCTCGATTACCGCAAGGCGGTACAAAAATACGCAGGTTGCAAACAAACAATAGAGGCGGGTGGCGATCACTCCTTCCAGGGCTTTGAACGGTTTTTTGCTGACTGCATGGATTTTTTTAATCACTAGGCTTTTTTTAACGACTCAGCTTTTTTAACTATTCAGCTTTTTAAATTAATCGGTAAACAGAAAATAAGATGGCTAATTATTCCGCAGAAGATATTGAAGTACTCACGGGATTGGACCCGGTAAAAAAACGCCCGGGCATGTACACCGAAACCACACGCCCCAATCACTTGGCGCAGGAGATTATCGACAACTCGGTAGATGAGGCGCTCGCCGGCCACGCTAAAACTATTGATGTGATTTTGCATAAAGATCACTCGGTCACAGTGGTGGATGATGGTCGCGGAATGCCGGTGGATATTCACCCGGAGCAGGGCAAGCCCGGCGTAGAAGTGATTTTGTGTACGCTCCATGCCGGTGGCAAATTCTCTAATAAAAATTACCAATTTTCCGGTGGTTTGCACGGCGTAGGTGTATCCGTAGTGAACGCCTTGTCGGAAAAATTAATTGTTACCGTGAAGCGTGACGGCAATGTTTACCAGATGGGTTTCTCCAATGGCGATAAAGCCAGCGACCTGGAAATTATCGACACTTGCCCCAAGCGTCAAACCGGTACCAGCGTCCATTTTTTACCAAATCCGACTTATTTTGATTCGCCCAAATTCTCTGTCAGTCGTATGCGCCATGTGTTGCGCGCCAAAGCGGTATTGTGCCCCGGCCTGACCGTCACTTTCCTTGATGAGTCAACCGGCGAAAAAGATGTTTGGTATTACGAAGACGGTTTAAAAGATTATCTCGCCGGTGCAACACAAGAGTGGCTAACCCTACCTGACAGCCCCTTTGTGGGCGATTTCAGTGGCCAAACCGAAGCCGTGACCTGGGCGGTGCAATGGTTGATGGATGGCGGCGAGTTGGTGCAGGAGTCCTACGTCAACCTGATTCCCACCGCGCAGGGCGGAACCCATGTCAATGGTTTGCGCACTGGTCTATTGGATGCGCTGCGCGACTACTGCGAATTCCGCAATTTAATTCCGCGCGGTATTAAACTCGCACCAGAGGATTTGTGGAATGCCTGCTGTTATGTGCTCTCTTACAAACACGCCGACCCACAATTTTCCGGTCAAACCAAAGAGCGCTTAACCTCGCGTGAAGCTGCCGCGTTTGTGTCGGGTATTGCTAAAGATGCGTTTGCACTCTGGCTAAACCAGCACACTGAAGACGGCGACAAACTTGCCGAATTTTGTATTAGCAATGCGCAAAAACGTGTGCGCGCCAGTAAAAAAATCGAGCGTAAACGTGTGACTCAAGGCCCGGCGCTGCCAGGCAAATTGGCGGATTGCTCCAGTGGTGATCCGGCGCGCAGCGAATTATTTTTAGTGGAAGGGGATTCAGCGGGCGGCTCGGCCAAACAAGCGCGCGATCGTGAATTTCAGGCGATTATGCCGCTGCGTGGCAAAATCCTGAATACCTGGGAAGTGGACTCGGGCGAAATTCTCGCCAGTCAGGAAGTGCACGATATTTCAGTTGCGATTGGCATGGACCCTGGCAGCGAAGATTTAAGCGAGCTGCGCTATCACAAAATTTGTATTCTCGCCGACGCCGACTCGGATGGTCTGCACATTGCCACACTCCTCTGTGCGTTGTTTGTAAAACACTTTCCGGTGTTGGTGCGCCGCGGTCATGTATTTGTGGCTATGCCGCCGTTGTACCGTATCGATATAGGTAAAGAAGTTTATTACGCGTTGGATGAAGGCGAAAAAAATGGTGTGCTCAATCGCATCGCTGCCGAAAATAAAAAAGGCAAACCCAATGTGCAACGCTTTAAAGGTTTGGGTGAGATGAACCCGTTACAGCTGCGTGAAACTACCATGGCGCGCGATACCCGTCGTTTGGTACAACTCACGATTAGTGAGGACGACGGCACCATGCAAATCATGGATATGATGCTCGCTAAAAAACGCGCGGGTGATCGCAAAACCTGGCTGGAGGAAAAAGGGAACCTGGCCGAGATCGCTGTCTAGTTATAAAGGTGTAGTTGTAAAGGTGTAGTATAAATTGCAGCGAGCGTAACTTATCGTGTCATAAGCAAAAGGCAAGCCTTCCGGGGTTTGCCTTTTTTTTTTGGCAATAGATCACACTCATCGAATTGCGGTAATGGTTTGTAATTGACAGGCTCGCAGCTTTTGAAAATGAGACTAGACTCAATTGTTGTGGCACTAACCGTCTTGCTCAGGGATCTATTATGAAGAATAAAATACACTTGTTCCTGTTATCTACGCTCGTACTGTCCACCTTTGCCCTGCAGGGCTGCGGCGGCAGTGATACCGAAAAAGCTCCACCGCCCTCGGGCCCTGATGCCTATGTGGTGGGTACCCATCCACGTTTTGACCCTGTCATTTCCGATTTACCATTCAATACCGATCTGATTTTTGCGGCGGCAGCGACCAGCGATGGCACGGCTAATCTGGGTGCACCGACAGACCCCGTGCGGGCGACCATGAATCAGTTGGATGGATTCTCCACCTCAGCGTTTTTTGATATTCAGCTAAGCGGTAGCCTAAACCCGGCGAGCGCACTGGCGTCGCAAACAGTATTTTTGATTGAGTTAAGTGCGACGGGTGATGCGCTGAATCCTGCCAATATCACCGGCATTGCTGGCCTTGCCAATTACGATGTTCAGGTGGTGTCATTGGATGGTGGTAGCAACAACACCATTCGTATTCGTCCCACTAAACCACTGAAAGCCAAAACCAAATATCTGGTGGTGTTAACCAATGACCTGCGCGACAGTAGCGGAGCACCACTAACCCGTTCCTGGAGCTACAACGCGCTGCGCGACCCGACTTACACAACCCTGGAAGCCTTGGTGCCAGTACGCAACTCGATAGTAGGCTGGGAAACGCTGGGCAGTGGTTTTCTGGCAGCGGCCAGCGGAGGGGCATTGAGTGTGGCAGCGGCAAAAGAAAAGCTGGTGCTAACCTATACCTTCACCACAACCGACCCCATATCGCCCCTGATTGCGATGGCGTCACCCCGTGCCGCCATCGCCGGGTTACAAATTGCGGCGGGTGCTTCACCATCCACCGCTGTGGCCAATGTCCAACAATTAGAGTCTATTGGGCTTTTGCCTACACCCAAAGCCCGCAGCCTTGGCATTGCCGGTGTTACGGGAGTTGATTTCTCAGCTTTTAGCAGCCAGTTGGCGGCTAATGTTGGCAAGCTGTATACCGGTTATATCAAGCTGCCTTATTACCAAACAGCGGCGACGGGTTTGCCTTTTGGTGAGTATTTAAAGCGCAACTGGAAACCGGATTTAACCCTTGCCGGTGCCTTGGGGCGGACCATACCGACCGATGTGGATGGCAGCTATAACGTCACCTATCGCTATCCGTTTGCGGCAAAAACAGGCGATGAATCTGTACCTTTGCAAGTCACCATGCCGCAAGACAACTGGGTGCCCGGTTATGCCGGTGCGGCTAACTGTGGCCAAATCTATGCAGCGACCGGTTATCCCACGGTGATTTACGTGCACGGTATTACCAGCGATCGGGCATCGGTTGTCGCGTTGGGGCATACCTTGGCCAGTCGTTGTGTAGCCACAGTAGCCATCGATTTACCGGTGCACGGCATTCCCGCCAACAGCGCTTTTGTGAATGTACTGAACGTGGAAAAGAGCCAGTCCATCCCTTTTGCTGCGCTTTATGGCGACAACGCACCCCATGAGCGTCACTTTAATGTGGCCGGTTCCGGTGGTGCTCCCGCGCCGATGAATTTTGAAACGCCGGGTGCAAGTGACGGTTCGGGCGCGCAATTTATCAACCTCGGTTTCCTGACCAATACCCGCGACAACAATCGTCAAGCGGTAATGGATTTACTCAACCTCAACGCCAGCCTTGCGAGCGTAAATACGGAGATGCTCAAAACAGTCAGTACTGGTCTGGATTTGAATCGTGTTTATGTTGTAGGTGTGTCACTGGGAGGAATACTGGGTAGTGTATTTACCACCGTGAATCAGTTGGCGATTGCCAATGATGCGCAGCTAGGGCTCACTTCCAACCTCAACCCGATTCGCGGTTTGATCACCAGTGCTGCCGGCACGCAAGTGGCGCAAATTTTAGTGAACTCCGCTACTTTTGCCCCTGTGATTAATGGTGGCCTGGGGGCGAGTGGGGTGATGGTGGGAACCACTAACTATGAACGGTTCTTGTATGCCGCACAAAGTGCGATGGATGCGGGTGATCCAGTCAATTATATGGAAACTCTGGCCCAGCTGGGTGTACCGGTATTGGTGCAGCAAATTAATAATGATCTGGTGATTCCCAACAATGCAGCCGGTGCGCCGCTTGCGGGAACCCAGGCCATGGCATCGCTACTCAATACCACGCAGCTGGGGCTAGGCTCAACTCAACTGGGGCGCGGTTATGTTAAACACACGGCTGGTGGCCATGCATCATTACTGCGTCCGGAGGGAGGTGCACCACAGGTTACCGCTGAGCTGCAAACCCAGGTTGTCACGTTTGTGTTGAATAATGGTGGTGTGGCGGTCGGCGGAGGTGCGCCCGGTAATATCGAGTTGCCTGCAAACTAAGAAACATTCCAGTGAAAAAAGCCCGCTGCCACGCGGGCTTTTTTTACAGCGTCATAACCCTCTGTCATTCAACAATCTCTCAACACTGTTGGAAGGAATCAGTCATGGAATCTATGCAGGATTCTCTGACCCGCTGTTCAGGGGTAGGGGATAACTATTACACCGATGATCAACCTTTGGCCCGTATTTGTGGTCACTCATCTGCCATAGTGGAGGTGCGCCAGCAGATCAGGCTTTGTGCGGCGGCGGATACCTCGGTGCTGGTCTATGGTGAAACTGGCACAGGCAAGGAATTGGTGGCGCGCGCGCTGCACGCGTTAAGCCGCAGGGCGCAACGCCCCTTTGTTGCCATTAATTGCGGCGCCTACCCCAATGAATTGATTTTGAATGAACTCTTCGGCCACGAGCGCGGCGCATTTACCGGTGCCCAAGCGCGGCAAGAGGGGCTGATTAGTCAGGCGCAGGGCGGTACTTTGTTTCTGGATGAGATCGACAGCCTGTCACCTGGGGCGCAGGTATTGCTGCTCAGGTTTATCCAAGAGCGCTGTTTTCGCCCGCTCGGCTCCGGTCGTGAATGCCATGCCGATGTGCGCATCATTGCCGCCACTCACTGCGATTTGCAGGAGCGTATAAGCGAGGGTCGTTTTCGCGACGATTTGTTTTACCGCCTTGATGTATTGCGCATCCAGCTGCCGCCGCTGCGCGAGCGCTGTGAGGACATTCTGCCGCTTGCCCATAGCTACTGGCGTAAGGTAGCTGAACAGCATCAGCTTTACGCTAACCCGCTCACCCCCGCATTTGAGCACTGGCTGCAGGCTTATCACTGGCCGGGCAATGTGCGTGAGCTGGAAAATGTAATTACCCGCTGGGTGTTTGGACAAAAGCCTGCCTCCATGACCAGCGCCAGCGATCTGGGTGTTGATTATTTGCAACCCTATTATGGGTCGGCTGCCGGTACCTTGGCGCTGACCTTCAGTCAGGCGAAAGAGCTGGTAATCAGCCAATTTGAAAAACACTACATAGCATCCATCCTCGCCATTACCAAAGGCAATATCACCCAGGCTGCCCTCAAGGCGGGCAAAGAGCGCCGCGCTTTTGGCCGCCTCGCGCGCAAACACAATCTGGTTTAATTCCTCTCTGCGTTTTGTTCTGCACGCGCGCTTGTTACTGGCGCGCGCTGTTTTTTTATGTGTGCAAAAAACCACGCCCCCTTCTGATTGTTCGGGTGGGTCAGAGCTGTCCCGAGTGGGGTATAGCTTACCCGCCAGATTTGGAAAATTTACGCGTCAATTGGCGCCGTAATTTTTGTTATGGCGGATAAATAAAAAATTATCCGGGTAAAAAATTACCCGCTGTCACCTCGGTATTTTTTTTATGGATTGCGCTGCAACACGCGCCAGCCGTGATCTTGAGTCGCCTATTGAAAACGCTGGTATGGGCATTGCAATGTCGTTTTCCATGACGCGCAAAGCGGGTGTCGATTGCTGTTGCACAACTAAAAAAATATTCAGGGAATGCTATGAAAGATCATGTCCGTATCAAATTGCGCGCGGCCTTGCCGATAGAGCAATTGCCTCACTGGCAAATGTTGCTGGCCGATCGCCGTTTGGAACGCGAGACCTTCCACCCTGATATCGATCGCCTGTTTCGTGAATTTAATCTTCCCTTTCTTGCCACCCGCGAATACGCCGCCGCTCAGGGCGAATGGTCGGCCGATGAAATTGCTGCAGGTTTGAATCGCATTTATCGCCTGGTATTAACCCGCTCCGGGCGTGTGCCTCAAGCGTTAATCCAGCGCTTGCGTTTGTTGCCTGCGGTGGAACAGGCCAGCGCTACCGATGTCGGCGAGATGGAATTGAATCCACCCACGGCGGCGCTGAGTGTTAATACCGATAAAACCTCGCGCGAATTAATTTATTTGGATGAAGCACACCGCTACTCGCGCGGCCACGGGCAAATAAAAATTGCGGTGTTGGATACCGGTGTGGACTTGCAACACCCCGAGCTGGTGGAGCGCCTGCAACCCGGGTTTGATTTTGTGAATATTCTCGATGGTGCTGCCGAATTTATTGGCGACTTTCTTGAAGCCGATGAAGTGGCCACCGACGAAGTGGGGCACGGCACTCATGTGGCCGGAATTATCGCGGGCAAGGGGCGCGCTATGCCGGTGGGGGTTGCGCCTGAATGCCAAATTATTCCCGTGCGGGTGCTTGCGGCGATGGAAAAGAACGGCAAAAAAATGGGCGCTGGTCTGCTGGAGAATATTAATGCCGGAGTGAAATTCGCGGTGGATCAGGGCGCCGATGTGATCAATATGTCGCTCGGGGTAAAACACAGTGGTGGCGGTTTGCCCCACCAGGAAGTCATTGATTATGCCCGGCGCAAGGGCGTCACTATTGTTGCTGCTTCGGGCAATGATGGTCAGCAGGAAATGTATTACCCCGGTGCCTTTGACTCGGTAATTGCCGTGGGCGCCATGGATGCACAGCGCGAGGTGGCCGACTTTTCCACTTACGGCGAGCAGGTATCGCTAATTGCCCCCGGGGTGGATGTGTACAGCAGTTATTTGGATAAGGGCTACGCCTTTTCCACTGGCACCTCACACGCTGCCCCCTTTGTGGCGGGTGCGGTGGCGCTATTGAAATCCTACGCGCGCGGGCGCGGCAAAAGACTTAGTGACAATCAAGTTAAACATCTGCTCAAACACACCAGCGACAAGCTGGATCGCTCGTTCAAACATCGCAAAGCGGGTTATGGCTGTTTAAATCTCGCCGATGCAATGCGTTATCTCGATTTTAAGCTCAGTGAAGGGAGACTGCGTCATGACTACCGCTAATGAAAAGAAAGAAACCGAAGTTGTAATTGAAAAAGAGGCTGTGGCCGAACCGCGTAAAACTGCCAAAACGGTGGCTATTAAAAATTTGGATTTTGGCGATTTAAAACCGGTGTGGAACAAGATGCTTGACAGCAATCGCCCGGATGCCGAAACCGGTTTGTTAAAAGTGACAGCGCGGGTGGGTTCGCTGGATCCATTAGCGCAACAAGCGCTGGCAAAAATGCGCAAAAAATTTCCCTACACCAGCAGCAATGTGCGCAAGATTATTGCAAATCGCGGTATTACCACAGAGTTGGATCGCGTGTTGAAACGCCTGAATGGTTTGCGTATTAGCGAGAATAAACGCCTGGTATTAGCGGCAGTTTACCCCGCGTTGCTGGCCAGATTATTGGAAGGCGATGACATGAGTGTGGAGGAGATCAAGGACGATAAAGGTTTTGTGAATGCGATTTTATTTGAGCTGGAACGCAAAGATGGGCCGCTGGATATTTTCTCCCAGGAGTTAGTGAAATTGGTGGGCGCAAAACACCGCATCAATATCACTGAAGACAATGTGCTGCGCGATTTAATTGCGCATCAGGTGCGTGTCAGTTTGTAACTGGCGGCAGTTAATTTTCACATTCTCGCCAACCATGCCGTTGCGAAAGGAAGTCAAATCATGCCTAACAACGTAAAAATTAATTTGGCGCCGGGTGCGCTTGAACCGGTCATATTAAAGCTGATCAGTCAGGTCAATGAAAAGGGCCAGCTACCGGCGCTATTGGAAATTTATATCGACCAGAGCGAGATTGAAAAATCCCGTTTCACTGACGCGGTAAAGATGGCGATGATCGATTATTTACTCGATCGCGGCATTCAAATTGATGATATTGAAAAGCTCAAGGACGGTGGTTACGACGAGCATTTTGCCTTGGCGTACAACCATGCAATTGAAATCGCTAGCGGTGAAGATGACCCGCTCGATGCTGCCTGGCGGAAAGGTGGTGCACAAAATACTAGCCAGTGGGATTTTTCAGTTGACGATTTTGAAGGCATTGAAGAGCAGGGCATAGTTAAAGACAACATCCTTGCGGCCGGGGCACTGGATTACATTTACGAATTGGGCGAGCGGTTGGGAATATTTAAATTGGTGGATGCGCTGGTGCTCAATTGGGCCGCAGGCTCCATTGATGTGGTGGATGGCCCGGTAGCCGCGCGCTTGTATCGCTATTGGAAACGCCGCGATGATCGCGCTTCGGAAGAAGAGCGCGGCATGGTATATCGCCGAGTGTTGAATAAAAGCGAAACCGAAGTGCTGGCGCGCATGGTGGTGAATGAACACTTTCCCAATTTGTGGCACAACCTGATGGCGGAAGTGGCCGAGTACATAGATAAAACCGAGCGGGTGGATGATGGTTTTAGCGAGACCTCACCGGTATCGCGCTCGCGTTTGTATCAGGCAACCCGTGAACTGCAATACAACCTTACAGAATTTTGTACCGGCATGGCCCATGTGCAAACCCGTGAATTTTATGCGCAGCTGCAAGAGTGCATGGAGATTTTAAAAGACCCGGATATCACCGCCTATTTTGGTGGTAACCGCCGCAAAAGTTTGTGGACGGTGATCGAGCGTTTATCCAAAGAGGAATTTGGCGCGGCGCCGAATATTGGCGCCCATCGTTCACTGGCGGTGGATGGCAACAAAATTTTCCAATGGGTCGCCAATTTTAATGAGGCCTCGGTGCGCCATGAAGATTTTCTGGCATTTGTGCAAGCGGCCGAAGCTTATATTTTGAATTTCACCAGCGTGGGTGACGAGGCGGGAATGGACGCCAGCGGCGACGAGGAAGAGTTGGAATTTGCCGATGATGACAGCGACGATTTTTAATCGTCGCCACACACAAAATTGCTAACCCAAAATGCCTGTAACCGAGAAAGGAGTTCAGTCGCATGAGTGAACAAGCCATCAAAGATCTTGCCCGCGAATACACCCGTCGCACACTCGCCCAATCGGCGACATTTCATCAATTGGGGGTGGAGGATCAAAAGTCCCTCTACCTGGATGTGTATCGCCAAAATTACCAAAACCTCGCGCACAACACGGCTGATTATGTGCAGGCCAAAAACTTGCCAGTGGCAATGGCCGACTCCAAAGCGGGCGACATGATCAATGATAAACGCCACACCAACCAGCGCATTGACCAGGCGGGGGATCTGGCGGGCGGTTTTATCGATGAGGTGGATTTCCCCGGCTTTGTAAAAGACCTGCTCAAAGGGGTGTTCGACGCCAACCTGGAAGTGACTCTAGCGCAAATGGAGTCCTATCAAAAGTTACTGAAAGCGGCCACCCAATCCATTTCCAAATTTATTAATTCCATTGATGACGCCGCCTCCTTTGGCTACCTCGCGGAAAATAATAGCGATGAATTCGGGCTGGCATTTAGCGATGAAGAAAATGAAGACGGTTCGCGCAAATTGCAATTGACCGATGCCAGTGGTCAGCCCATGGATTTGGGCGACAACCAGGTTAAAGCAAAAATTATGGATGCCAAAATCCAAATGGCCAAAGAGCAGCGCGCCATGTTGCGCGAAACTATTTTGATGGGCATCACCCGCTTGGTGGTGGAAAAAGGCAACGTTAAGGCATCGGTGTTATTCGACATTAAAGCCTCGGAACAGGTGCAAAAATCCGACAAGGCGGCAATCCAGGATCTGAAATCATCGAGCAATAGTGTCAGCGCCAGTGGCGGTTTGATCGGCTCCATTTTTGGCGGTCCCAAAGGTGGTCACACTTCCAGTCGGCGCACCAGCAAAATTTCGGTGTCGAGCGCCAAGAGTGTCGCCAGTACCGAATTGGCAGCGAAGGTCACGGGCTCGGTGGATATCACCTTCAAGTCGGATTATTTCAAACTGGACAACTTTGCAACCCTCTACCAAAACGGCGCCGATGGCGGTGCCCAGTTGGGACCAGGTCAGCAGGTAGTGCAACCTGCGCCCGCTGCAGCACCTGCCGCCGCGCCCGCCCTTGCCGGTAGGTAAGGCTTATGGCGCTGGCATTGGTTCTGGCTATAACACCCGAGCCAGAGGGGCTGCGCGTGAGTTTCGATATAGGTAAAAACCGCTATTGGCGCTGGCAGTTAGGTGCCGAACCGGTTACCACCGGCAGTGGCTTGGCCAGTGTCGGTAGTGCGGGCGATAGCGGGGTGTTACGCGCGTCGCTGCAGGGGCCACTGCCACCGCAGAACTTTGGGCGCGGGGAATTCCTGCTGCCGTCGGCGCAACTCGGGCGCGAGCGACGTTTTATGCAGCTGCTGAGTTATCGCACCGAAGAGGGCATGGGGCCGGCGTTGTCGGCGGTGGTAGAGCTGCCGCTCAGCCGATCGTCTGGGCAAATCGATCGCTCAGATGAACCGGGTGAGGATCTACCGTCGCCGATTTTGCCGTTGTCTTCACCCGTACAGCGATTGCCTCTTGCCGCTATGAGCCAGCTTGTTAAAAAGGATTCAACCATGACTGCTTCAGCCTTTTCTGCTTCTGCATTTTCGCCGGCCCTGAGCCAGGTAGATTCAGTACCTTTTAGCCTGCGCGAGCGTCCCTTGAGCGGCGCACTGTTTTCCGGCGCGGACATAGTGCGTGTGCTTATGCCCATGCTGCCCTCCCTGGCTCCGGCGATTAACAGCTTGATTAGCGGTGTGGCCCCAGTGGTAGGGCAGGTCACCAGCCAGTTGCTTACACCGGACAATATTCGCCAGTTGATGCAATTAATTACTGCCGCCACCGGCGGGGCTGCCACCACGGGGGCCGCGCCTGCGGTTGCTGCAAGTGGTGCGCGAACGGCGAGTTTATCTTATGCCCGTGCCAGTTCCCGCTACAGTGAAGCCAAGGTGGCACCAGCTTTGCTGGCGGCACTGCCAGCCCTTATGCCACTGCTGCAACAGGTGCTCTCGCCGCAAACCGTGCAGAGTATTGTCGAGGCGCCCCAGCGTATGACCGGGCAGATTATTAACGGCATTACCGATTTTGCCCGGCTCGGGCTGCAGGCCGACCAGCAGTTGAATGACCACCTGCGGGCACTGAACCCGGGGGTTGACGACCCCGCTTTGCATCAGCTGCTGGCGGGTATGAGCCTGGGGCTGAGTAGCGCGCGCCAGCGCAATTACAAACGGGTGGCCAGCGTGCGCTTGAGTTTGGCCAGTGCACCCACCCAAGTACTGGTGGGGCGCACCCAGGTGCTCTATCAACAGGGCCGCGATTGGCTCTTCCCCACCCAGCTGGAAACACCGGAAACCCTGAATGAGGCGGAACTGCTAGTGCAGGTCAAACAGGCGGATAACCTGCGGGTGGTGCATGAAACTTCGGAGCGGATTGCCAGCGCTGGCAGCGGCCCACTGGAGCTAACCCCGCAGATCAGCGCCGCCGAGGGCGCCAAATTGCAGGCGGGCAAGGAACACATAGTGGTTGTCAGCCTGCTGTGGCGCAATCGCAAAGGCCAGCTGCGCGGCACCTCGGTGCAGCAGAGCATCGTGGTGATGGGCACCTGCCAGTTTGATCGCATTGAAGAGTCCAGCGAACTTATCCCACTGGCTGACCGCGAGTTATTCCGCGACTACTGGCACGAAGTCTGGAACCATGATTTTACCGGCGACAGCCGCCGCGTAGATCTGCACAGCCGCTATTACCTCAAGCTCAGCCCCGAGCGTCAGCGCAATGCCCGCACCGATACCCAGCTCAAACGCCGCCAGGAGGGGCCACGCCAAACAATTAACCTGCGCGCTGGTTATGAGTTCAGTGTATTTGCCTTGAACCACCTGCTGGTGCGCTTGGCGCCGGACCAGCCGCCGCTCAATGACGAGTATCTGACCGCTATCGCTAGCAGCGAATTTGGCGAGCGCTTTAATCAGGCTGCGCAACATCAAGCCCAGCTGCGTGGTCGGCCGGGTGAGCGGGCATCGCTCTGGGTATTTCCGGTGATGAAACTGCAAACCCTGATTCTGGTGCGCGCCGGAGCAGTTGACGAAAACGGTGCAGTGGAGACTTTGAATGAGGAGTCAGTGATATTTCCTATTCCCGCCATGCTGCATTTTGTCGGAGTGAAGCAGTCATGAACCCAACAGCAGAGATACTCGCCCGCGCTTTGAGCGACGTGGACATAAGCGCCCAATTTGAGGGTTTGGAAATAGTGTTTAGCGACAAGCAGGCACTCTTTCCGGTGGCGTTGGAAAACGCTGAACCCGCGCGGCGCGCAGGGGCATTGCGACTGGTGCAGCCCGAAGCTTGCCGCTGCCATCCCGCAGGGAAAGCCCGATGAGCGCGCCAGATCCTTCAGTTGCCACCCTCGCTCCACTTGGCGGGGATGAGATTCATCCGGAGGATTACTTCCCCGGTCTGGCCGGTATGTTGGAGGATTTTTTGTCGCCTCAAATTGAGCTGGCGCCCGACCCCTTCCAGCCGGATAGCTACTTGGGGCTGGTAGTGGAGCGGTTACACATTGAGCTGCCGATTGAACTGCAGCTGCTGCGTGCCAGCAGTGGTGAAGCGTTTATTGGCGCCACGCCGCCGAGTCAGTGGATCGAGACCTCGGTGGAGCCGGTGCTGCACCGTTTGGCACTTACCCTTGAGTTAGATCCGGAGCCGGGCGATGACCATTCGCGAGACCAAACCCTGGAATCTTGAGCAGTTTCTGGATTCGCTCATCCTGGAGCTGGATAAAGCGCAAGACACCCTCGCGCTCAAGGGGCTGACGCGCAAATTGACTTATACAGTCAAGGATGTGGCGTTGGACCTGAATGTTTTTCCGGTGATGGCCGATGGCAAGGTGCAATTTCAAATGGTGAAACCGGGTGAAGCCGGTGGTTCGCGCATCTCCTTCCAACTGGGCTCTATCACCGACCGGCAAATTCGCGAAAACGCCAATGAACCGCCCAACAAGGATGACCTGGAGCTGGACTTGTTGGAGGGCATGGATGAAGAGGTGAAAGCCAGTTTGCGCAAGGTGGGGGTGAGTTCAACCCGCGACCTGGAGCAGATGGACAAACGCAATGTGAATCTGGAAAAGGTGATCAAGGAAAAAACCGGTGGCGAAAAGAACCTGAATTATCAGGATCTGGCCAACATGATTAACAAAGTCCGGCGCAAAAAACTCTCACCCCAGCTGGCGCAAATGAGTGCCAGGGAGGAGGGCGATAGTGTGGAACTGACCCTGCGCGGGCGCAATTTTGTGGTGCAGCAAAGCGCCGATTTTCCGCGGGCGCTGGTCAACAACCAGCTGGCGGAAATAGTGCATGCCGATGCGGCAGAGCTGCGTTTGAAAGTGCCGCGTGCACAGTTGCAGGCGGGTAATAACGCCCTGGCAATCGCACTCGACCCCTATGCGCTGGTGCAGCTGAATTTACAGTCCTGAGGTTTGAGAAGGATCAACAGACAGGTGGCCTAGATGACAAGAGCAGGAATACCAAAAGCAGGGATACCAAAACCAGGAACAACCCGCCCGGGAGCTACAGGATCAGGTTTGCGTTCGCTGGAGCAATCTCTGCAAACCGGTCGCAGCGGTACAGGTAAAACCAGGGGGAATGGTTTGGCGGTGGGATTATCGAGCGAAATTGCATTGGTGCGCGGCCAGCAGTATCACCGGCCAAGCAGCCAATTGCGGGCGCTAGAGGAGCGGGTACTGGGTGCCACGCCCGCGCGCACCGCACCTGAGCCTTTAGCCCCTCCGGTTATTGAGCAGCATCGCCTTGCCCAGGAGCAAGTTAATCCGCTGTGGCTGACACCGGCACCGGTCGCACCGGCGCAGGGTTTTATGTTTTCGGCCTTTGCCGCCCAGGAATGGGTAGATGGCAGCTACAGCCCGGAATTATCGGCCCCCGATACTGGCCGCTTTCAGGTCGAGGCCTTTACCCATGCAGATCAATGGTCACCAGAGGCGCAAATTTCAGCGGCCTACAGCGCTGCGCCTGCGGGCGTCAGTTTGGCACCGGCGCCTGCCATTGCTCGCCCATCGAGTCCCCCCCAGTTTGGTCATCCCCAGCCCAGTCTTCCTCCAGTGCATGGGCGAGAGTCGTCCAGTCCATCGATTGTCCTGCCCGATGAG
Organism: Cellvibrio sp. KY-YJ-3; assembly: GCF_008806955.1. Classification (NCBI taxonomy): domain Bacteria; kingdom Pseudomonadati; phylum Pseudomonadota; class Gammaproteobacteria; order Cellvibrionales; family Cellvibrionaceae; genus Cellvibrio; species Cellvibrio sp. KY-YJ-3. The sequence goes on from NZ_CP031727.1 coordinate 2,256,368, forward strand.
GAGAATTGGTTGGCCGAGGCGGAGCGGCCAACCACTATCACCGCCGCCAGCCAGCAGTCGCTCAACCCCGGTTTGGCGCTGGCGAAAGACGATTTTGAGAAAGAGCTGGCCGCTATTCTGGGGCAAAACCAAGCGCCCGCTGACGCCAATCAGCCGGTTGCACCGGGCAGTACCCCAACGAGTACCCCGGCGGGTGTGGGTGGCAGTGCAGCGGCAGTGCCCACCCCGGCCACTGCTCATCCCAACCACAATATCTTTGACCAGATGGGGTTGGGCATGAGTTACGCCAACAGTTTTGACCTGGGCAATGTCTCCATCGCCAAACGCCTGGATCAACTGGAGCGGGAGCTGGCTGTGGCCAGCCCGACACCTGTTCCAGCGCAGCCAATCACCCCGCCGGAAACCACCCATTCACCCGGCATCAGGGAGCTGGAGTCGCCGTTTGTGGACCCGATGAGTCTGGATGAATTTGATCTGGTGGCGGAGCTGGCTGAAATTGGCGCGGAAGCGCCAGCAAAGCCCGCGACAGATCAACAGGGCAACAATTCCGGTACTAACAATTCCGATATTAGCAATTCCGGCACTGTCACTTCGGTTGGTGACCTTACTGACAGTTCAACCCTTCCCAATCCCATCAATCGCATGGAACTAGCAGGTGACAAGCATGAGTAATCGATTTTCAGAGCTGGAAAATACCCTGGTTCGGCGCCCTGCACGGCAGTCGACAACGGCACCTAAAAAGGCTGCCAAAACCGCTCACCCGCGCCGTGCGCCACTAACGCCGCCAGGTGCTGCACCTGTGGCGCAGGGCTTGAGCGCCAAAGTCTCATCCTGGTCGCGTAGCAGCGCCCAGTCCTACAGCCCACGTGCCTTTGAGGCGGTTAACTATTCGGTGCCGGGCAATTTCTGGGTGCTGGCCCAGCCTTCGGGCATGGCGTGTTGGGCAACGGTGTTCACCATGCTCAAAAGCTGGCGGGTGCAGCAGCAAAAAAATATTGAGCAGGCGCTAGCCACGGTCGGCCAGCGCTGGGTGGACATTTACAAGGCGGACACCGGTTTGCTGGGCGATGACAAACCCGAATTTCTGGCCGCTGCCGGTCTGCACCCGCAACCACCGCAGAGTTACAGCGTGCAGGGCTGGGAAAACCTGCTGCGCAATTACGGCCCTATTTGGGTTACAACCGATGAAGACCCAGGGCAACGTGCGGCAATTCATGCGCGCATCATCACCGGTATTCACGGCGACGGCACCCCGGAAAACACTAAATTCAAGATAGTCGATCCGGCGGGCGGGCGCCGCTACGAGGAATCCATTGCGGTATTTGTTCCCAAGTACGAAGAAGAAGTACGCCGCACCGGGTATATGCGGGTGCAAGTAGTGCATTGGCGCGCTGACGCGGTGAGTGAACAGCGCTCCCTGGCGCATAGCTATCGCAGCCGTGCATCGGCCAGTGATGCTCCCGTGGCCAGAAGTTTGGCTCTAGGCCGGGCGCTCAGTACGGCCCCCGATTTTACCGCCAAGCTGCAGGAGCTGCGTACCCAAGGGGTTCCCGAAGCCGAACTGCAAGCCTTCCTCGGCCAGCTTAATTTAACCCGTGCCCAAGCCTACCCCGGTGCCATGAGCGGTGGACGCACCGAGGTTCACCTGCCCGGCGGTTATAGCCTGTCGGGTTGGAAAGGTGAGCTACTGGTGGCCGCGATCATGGCGGGGCTTGCCTCAGTGCCCGTCGCGGGTACCGCGTTGGCAGCGCTTATCCCGCTGCTGCGCGCTGCTGCCAACCGCTACAACGTCACTATAGGTTTAGGGCCAGCAGTGACTGGTGGTGTGGCTGTGGGTGCAGGCTTTGGCTACGGCATCATGTTTGCGCCCGGTAATCAGGTGGGCTTTTACGGCACCCTGTCCGGTGTGGTTGGTGCGATTGTCTCCATTAGCGCCACTATGCAGGTGACCATTATTCACGGCGGCCCCAGCCTGTTTAGCGGTGCTGCAGTCGCCGTGGGAATGACTGCCGGGGTGGATGCACCGGTTGGCCCTACCGGTGGTGTGCACGCTTTGATGAGTGGCGGCCGTTTTATTGGGGTGACGTTCGAGCTGGGTGTTTCTGCTGGCCTATCGCCCATTGAGGCCTACGCCCAATTTCAGTACACCGCGACCAGTATGGCGCTGGCGCGGCAGGCCTATGCCTTTGCCGAGGAAATCCCGCTCTCGCCTGCCAATGGGGGCCAGTCTATTGATGCCAGTGCCTTGCGGATTGGCGATATTTTGTTGTCGCGGGCCAGTGGCGTGGTCTCGCGTGCTATCCGCACAGTAAGCGATGCACCGGTCAGCCATGCCTCGGTTTATATTGGCGGTGGGCAGGTGGTAGAAGCGCTGGCGAATGGTGTGGTGCTCAACCAGTTGGAAGATTCTGTTGGTTCCAACGAAGTTGTGGTGGCCTTCCGCTACCCCAACCTCACCAGCGAGCAAGAACTGCGCATTCGCGATTTTGTCGGCCAGCATTTGGGCACTGGCTATAACTACTGGGGCATAGTCCGTCAGGCGCCATTCAGTGTTGATCGCCGTATTTGTGAGCGGCTGCCTGATGGTATGCGCCAGCGTTGCACCAGCGGTATGGCGCGCATCTTTCTCGGGCGCGGGGATACAGATCGCTTCTTCTGTTCACAGTTAGTGGTCGCGGCTTACCAACATGCCGGTGTGCCCCTGACTTCTGCCGACCCGCGTTGGGTGAGCCCCGGCGACTTGGCTCGTATGAGGGAGGATGCAGTACCCGCCTTTACCATCACCCATCCACTGCAGTATGTGGGGCATTTAAAAGCCTGATACTGGTGCGACTTTTGGTTAAATCACAACAAGCCCGATGTCTGCCGTCGGGCTTTTTTGTTTTAACGGGAGAAAATCTTGTACTCGGCAGGCTTTTTGGCAATGATGCCGCCATGTTTTCCATCATTCCCGCCTGAGAAGTATTCATGACCCCACGCAATTACCTCTATCTGTTAAAAAAGTACGACGAATACCAAGCGCAAATTGAGCGGCTGTTGGAGTCGATTGTGACTTCACTGGCTCCAGCCAAAATGGATACCTCCCATGATCATCTCAACACCGTGGTAAAACGGCTGCATGAGTCTTATCCCTTTGTTGAATTGCTTTATTGTATTAACGATAAGGGCGCGCAAATTACCGAATCCGCCGCGTCACCCACCGTGCCGGACCCCAAACGACGTGAGCCCGGTTTGGGGTCGGATCGCAGCAATCGTGTGTATTACACCCGCGCCAGTGAAAATGTTGCAGCGGCAACGGTTACCCAACCCTATCTTTCCAGCGCCACTCATCAGCTCGCCATCTCGGCGGTACAACGGTTTATCGATAACAATGGCAATACCTGTTATTTGGTGATCAATTTTAATTTGGAAAAACTCATCACCTTTTTGAATGGCGATAGTTTGCGCCGCATAGTGCACCCTTTCTTTCAAGTGGTTTACGGCATTATCGGTGTGATGTTGGTAATCGTTTCCTCTCTACTGCTCTATTCAGCGGGCACATCGTTATTTGATATGGTTTATGAACACACCAATACCGCCACCCAGGCATTCCAATCGGTAATTCTGGTGACCTTGGGCTTGGCGATTTTTGATTTGGGTAAAACGATTCTGGAAGAGGAAGTACTGCTGCACAAAGACATTCATCACACCGGATCAACACGCCGTACCATCAGTCGGTTTATGTCGGCGATTGTCATTGCGGTCTCCATTGAATCGCTGTTGTTGATGTTTAAATCCCTGCTGGGTGATGCCACACATCTCAATTCCGCGGTATTTATGTTGATCGCCGCGGTAGCGCTGCTGGTGGGTTTAGGTGCTTACCTCCGGCTCACTAAAGACCAGGAATAAGGAACGCTCGTGAGTACAAAAACCAAAAGCGCGTTTGTCTGCAACGAATGTGGTGCGGATTATAAAAAGTGGCAAGGGCAGTGCACGGAGTGCGGTGCCTGGAATAGTTTGAGTGAAGTGCGCTTGGGGCCAACACCCACCAATCGCGCAGCGAAATTTGAAGGTTACGCCGGTGGTGCCACGGGGAATAAAATCCAAACCCTTGCTGAAATATCGCTCAATGATGTGCCGCGTTTTAGCAGTGGTGCAGGTGAGTTTGACCGGGTGCTCGGCGGTGGTTTTGTACCGGGTTCGGTAGTGTTAATTGGCGGTAACCCGGGCGCGGGTAAATCCACCTTGCTGTTGCAAACCCTGTGCAATTTAGCGCGCACTATGCCTGCGCTGTACATCACCGGTGAGGAGTCACTGCAGCAAGTGGCCATGCGCGCCCAGCGTTTAGGGTTGCCGACCGATCAATTACAAATGCTGAGCGAAACCAGCGTGGAAGCCATTTGTGCGATTGCGCAAAAAGTTGCGCCCAAGGTGATGGTGATCGACTCAATTCAAGTGATGCACATGGAGGATATTGCCTCCGCCCCCGGTTCGGTATCGCAAGTGCGCGAGAGTGCGGCTTACCTCACGCGGTTTGCGAAACAGACCGGCACAGTATTAATTTTAGTGGGCCACGTCACCAAAGATGGTTCACTCGCCGGCCCCAAAGTGCTGGAGCATATGATCGATTGTTCGATTTTGTTAGAGGGCGATAACGACTCGCGCTTCCGCACGTTACGCGGCAATAAAAACCGTTTTGGTGCGGTAAACGAATTGGGTGTGTTTGCCATGACCGAGCAGGGCATGCGCGAAGTGAGCAACCCCTCGGCCATTTTTTTGCAGCGCGCAGAGGATGCATCATCCGGTTCCGTGGTGATGGTGATGTGGGAGGGGACGCGCCCGCTGTTAATAGAAATCCAAGCACTGGTGGATGACAGTCACCTCGGCAACCCGCGCCGTGTTGCGGTAGGTATGGATCAAAATCGCCTCGCCATGCTGTTGGCCGTGTTGCATCGTCACGGCGGCATTATGGTGGGCGATCAGGATGTATTTGTGAACGTGGTAGGTGGCGTGAAGGTAATGGAGACCAGTGCAGATTTGGCACTGTTGCTCGCGGTAGTCTCCAGCTTTCGCGACCGGGTATTGCCGCAGGATTTAATTGTGTTTGGCGAAGTGGGTTTATCGGGAGAGATTCGCCCGGTACCCAGTGGTCACGAGCGTTTGCGCGAGGCGGCCAAACACGGTTTCAAACGCGCCATAGTCCCGTTTGCAAACGCCCCGCGCGATAAACAGTTGGGGATAGAGGTGGTGGCGGTAAAAAATTTGCAGGAAGCTTTAGCGGCGCTTTAAGGCTACAGCGCGCGCCTTATTACTCGTGGCCGTTTTCAATTAAGGTGATGAGTTCGTATAACAATGTCTTATCGGCCGGCGTATCCGGCTGAAATTCAAAGCCGAGAATATGTTCGCGCACATGTACTATGCGGCCATGCAAATCCAATCGCTTTTTATTTGACGTAACCAGATTCAAATTTTCCAAATCAATATGTACACGCAGTGCATCGCCTTTTTGCAAAAGGTGTTCATCCAGCAGCGCAAGGCGTGCTCCGCTTTCGGATAAGTCCAACACATGGGCTTCCCAGGTTTTGGTGGAGTACTGCAAGTCAGCATAGGCACGCAAAGGAAAGCGCGGGAATCGGCGTTTGTCCTCGTCAGTTAAATCGCTGGTTTCCAGGTCATTAGGCATCATGGTTATGATTTCCTTCAGTCATAGTTAACGGGGCGCAGAATTAATAATCGCTGATTAATTCAGACAGCTCGCGCTCGGCAGCTGTTGCGTCACCCAAATTCAGTTCGATCAGACGGCGCAAGTGGCTTACGCTGTCGATGTCAATCGAACTGCAGACCAACCCTGTCTGCTGGTGATGTTGATGCGCTACAGTGACCGACATAGCAATGGTTGTATTGTCGGACAGCAATATTTTTACCAGCGCCGGTTCACTGATGGATACTTCCTTGGGGAGTGGTTGCTGCAGCAATAATCCTTTGAGTGAAATATCCAGCAAGGTGGCGCGCCAGTGGAAATCGCCTTGCGCTAATTCGACATGGGCATCAAATAGAATACGACTGAATTTTCGGCGTTCACTGGCAGAGGTGGGTGTTGATTGTATGTTAGAGCTTGGTTGATCGTTCATAAATAATTAATCGGCAGGGCATGGATATGCACTAGAGTCTAGCTCCCACTCGCCAAATCGCCATTTTTTTGTCGCTGCTAATTGTTAATTTCTGTACTCAATTGCTTCGCTTGCCAAGCGCCACCTATAATTTCGCAGCAATAACCAACAAATAGATAACGGATTGATTTTTATGACTGAATTTCGCATTGGTATCGACTTGGGTGGGACTAAAACAGAAGTGATCCTGCTCAATGGCGATAGTCAGGAGCTGTTTCGTACACGCATCCCCACAGTGCGCGATGATTACCCCGCGACCCTGCGCGATATAGCCGGTTTAGTGGCGCAAGCTGAAGCAGCCGCAGGTCAGAACCATTTGCCGGTGGGCATTGGTATTCCCGGCACTGTTTCGCGTAAAACCGGTTTTGTCAAAAATGCCAACTCCACTTGGCTCAATGGTAAGCCGTTCCAAAAAGACCTGTCTGCTTTTTTACAGCGCGATGTCAAAGTCACTAACGATGCGAATTGCCTTGCCGTATCCGAGGCGACTGACGGCGCCGGGCGTGGTTACGATCTGGTATTTGCCGGTATTCTCGGCACGGGTTGTGGTGCCGGTCTCGCCTTTAAGGGGGCTCCGATTGTCGGCCCCAACGGCGTTGCTGGTGAGTGGGGGCACAACCCCTTGCCCTGGACTAGCGAGGCCGAATTAAATGCACGCCCCTGTTATTGCGGTAAGGCGGGTTGTATGGAGACGTTTTTATCCGGCACCGGTTTATGTCGCTCTTATCATGTTGCGGGTGGAGAAAAAATCAAAGGCCATGAAATTGTCGAGCGCGCGGCGCAAGGTGAAACCATGGCGCAGCAGGTATTGGCAAATTATTACGATCAACTTGCACGCGGCTTGGCAACCATTATCAATACGCTTGATCCGGATGTGATTGTGCTCGGTGGCGGGGCATCCAATATCGCAGCAATTTATACCGAAGTACCCAAGCGATTGCCGAAATACGTATTTGGCGGTGAATGCGATACACCTTTAGTAGCTGCAATCCACGGTGATTCTAGCGGTGTGCGCGGTGCTGCTTGGTTGAATCCACTTTAAGATGAAACTATTTGCAGTGTTTCAACTGATTAATTTTCCTCTTGCCGTTTTTAAAAGCGCGCTGTGCGAAAAAGTTGCGTCTAAAAAGCCCATCCAGTTTGCGATGGGTTTTTTGTTGTCGATTTTATCCAATGTTGTTTATTCACAAGTAACGTTTACAACACAAACAGCACCGCAGCGAATAGCTTCACTCAATATTTGCATCGATCAATTACTCTGGGAGCTGGTGCCCCGTGAACGATTGGTATCGATCAGTTATCTCACGGCCGACCCCATCTGGTCGCCCATTGCCGAACAAGTCAAAGGCATGCCAGTGAACCACGGTTTGGCTGAAGAAATTGTGCCGCTCAAACCCGATGTCATCTTTGCGGGCGAGTTTGATGCGCCCACCGCGATAGAGTTATTAAAAAAGCTGAATCTGCGCGTTGAACGTTTGCCTTTACCGCGCACGCTGGGGGATATCAATACTCAAATTTTGCAATTGGCTGAATTGGTTGGCACGAACGAAAAAGCGCAACAGATGGTGAACAACATCGACCGGCAGGTTGCCGCTTTACAAACGGTCAATAACGGAAAAACACCACTCACGGCTTTTTGGTATTCGGCTAATGGTGTTGTGATTGGCGATGGCACTTTGGAGCACGAATTAATGCAACTCGCCGGTTTGCGTAACCTGGCCGCAGAGCGCGGCATGTTTGGTTTTAATCAGCTTGATCTGGAATTGCTGCTCAGTGCCAAACCGCAAATTTTAATTGTGGAGCGGGGCAGTGACGATGCTTATTCACTTGCGCGTGAATATCTTTCACACCCTGCATTGCAGCATGCTGATTTTAACGTGGTTACCTTGCCGGCAGGGTTATCGGGCTGTGCGGCCACTGTGATCAGTGATGTGGCCGCCCAATTAAAAAATTCTCTGGCGAAATAAATTACTTAACAGGTATTCACCTTTGCAGACCAAAATCTCATTTACAACCTTAACCTGCTTGCTGGTACTGGCTATTGCAATTGCATCGGTAATGGCGCTCAACACGGGCCTTGCCGATATTGAAGTCATCAAAGGCTTGCAGGATTTTTTAAACGGCGAACAAACCCTCGCGGCAAATGTGGTTGGGCAAATTCGCTTGCCGCGGTTGATTCTCGCGTTGGTGATTGGTGCAACCTTGGGAATGTCAGGCGCTGCGATGCAGGGTTTGTTGCGCAACCCGCTGGCTGACCCTGGGGTATTGGGGGTGAGCAGTGGAGCTGCTTTTGGTGCTATTTGTACTTTGTATTTTGGTGTGGCGGCCAGTGCCTGGTATTGGTTGCCGGGTGCGGCGATTGTCGGTGCGTTATTTACCTTGTTTATGGTGTATGTGCTCGCCGGTTTGCACAGCAGTATGCTTGCGTTAATCCTGGCGGGTACGGCCATGAGTTCGATTATGGTGGCTTTAATTGCCGTGACTTTAAATTTTGCGCCCAGTTTGTACGCCATGCAGGAAATTGTATTTTGGCTATTGGGTTCGCTTGCGAATCGCCATTTTGATCACGTAAGTATCGCCCTACCACTCGCGCTGATTGGTTGGGTGATGATGCTCAGCCGCAGCCGTTTTTTAGACGCGCTCAGTTTGGGTGAAGACAGCGCACGTTCGCTCGGTTTTAATAATCATCGCGAGCGCGGAATTTTATTGTTGGGGATTTCTATCGCAGTTGGTGCCTGTGTGGCAGTGAGTGGCGCGATTGGTTTTATTGGTTTGGTCATTCCGCACTTGTTGCGACCGTTTGTGGGTTATCGCCCTGGCCGCTTAATGCTGGCCAGTGCTCTTGGGGGGGCTTTGTTATTAGTGCTGGCCGATATTCTGGTGCGTCAGTTTGACAGTGCGCGCGAATTAAAAATTGGTGTGGTGACCTCCTTAATCGGCGCACCATTTTTTCTGTTACTTATTTTAAAAACCCGTTCACGGTGGGCCTGATATGAATCCGCTACCCGGCACACAACCTAACGCACAACTTAGTACAGAACAGGTCTGCCTCAAACGCGATGGCAATTCAATTTTGGTGGATGCCAGTGTGCAGCTTCATGCGGGCGAATTTGTGGGTTTAATCGGCCCCAACGGCGCCGGTAAAAGTTCACTGCTACGCGTAATGGCCGGATTGCAACAACCGGATACCGGCACAGTGAATTTGGCCATCGCCGGCGAAACATCACTGCAACCGCTTGCGAAAATTCCAGCCCGTGAGCGCGCACAAATTCTTGCCTATTTGCCTCAACAGGAAACACCGGCCTGGCCGCTGCAGGTAGAGCATTTGGTCGGGCTCGGGCGCGCGCCCTGGCACAAACCCATGAGTGGAAAATCAACGCGTGATAAAAGTGCCATTGAACATGCGTTACAGATAACGGAATTGACGGATTTTCGTCAGCGTATCGTCACCACATTGTCTGGCGGTGAATTGCAGCGCACACTGCTTGCGCGTGTATTTGCCGGTGAGCCCAAAATTATTTTGGCCGATGAACCTATCGCGGCGCTCGATCCTTATCACCAGTTGCATATGATGGAATTACTGGCCGAACATTCACAGCAGGGCGGTACGGTGTTTGCCGCACTCCATGACTTAAGTTTAGCGGCACGTTTTTGTTCGCGCCTGGTGCTCATGCACCATGGGAAAATGGTTGCGGACGGTGAACCGATACAAGTGCTTACCACAGAAAATTTGCAACAGGTTTATGGCATTAGCGCCTATGTGGATTGCCGTGAAGATGGCGTAGTTATAGTCCCGCGTAAGCGGGTGTTTTAAATATAGCTTCGCGCAGGCGAGTTTTTTAATTCCTATTTGGAAGTCGTGGGTTGAAAGGGCTTGCGAAATTATTGTTGCGACAATCGGAGACATGGATGTCGACGGTTAGCCTACAGGGACGTATTTACGGCGTGTCGCAACAATAATTTCGGAAGACCTGAAACAGGCCCCTTGCTTATGGAACGCAAAAAAATGAAAGCAGGATTTTTAAAATTTATTGTCAACAGCTGGCCGCCATTATTTTTTGCTGGCATTAAAGTCACCTACCTCGCGGCTGATTACCGCGAAGCTCACGTCACGTTAAAATTGCGCTGGTACAACCGCAATTATGTGGGCGTGCAATATGGCGGTAGCTTAATGTCCATGACTGATCCCTGGTATATGTTGCTGTTGATGCACAATCTGGGCAGCGATTATTTTGTGTGGGACAAACACGCGGAAATAGATTACGTTGCCCCGGGTAAAACCCATGTGCACGCCTATTTTAAAATCAGCGACGAAACTCTGGCGGAGATTCGTGAAAAAACGGCCAATGGTGAAAAATATATTCCTGAGTTCAGTGTGGATATTCTCGACGATCACGACAAACTCGTCGCCCGTGTTAAACGCCGCGTCTACATAAAGTTAAAACCGCGTGCGCGCGCGAATTAAAACCCTGTTCACACGCCCAGCAAACGATCCAGTTCATTTCCCTTTTATGTGGTAATTCTTATGCTCAATGTCGCACTTTGTTCTTATGGTATGTCAGGCAAGGTTTTCCACGCGCCGCTTATCGCCGCCGAACCAGGCTTGAACCTGCACACGATTTTGCAGCGCAGTGAACCTACCGCACTGGCAGATTACCCACAGGTTCATATCGCCAAAACCTTTGAAGAAATAATCGCCAATCCCGTTATTGATTTAGTAGTAGTGAATACTCCCAATGAATTGCACTACCCAATGACCAAAGCCGCGCTGCTTGCCGGTAAACATGTAGTGGTGGAAAAACCCTTTACCCTGAGTTTGGATGAAGGCAATGAATTAATTGCATTGGCACAGCAACAGCAAAAAATTCTCTCGGTGTTTCAAAATAAACGTTTGGAAAGCGATCACCTGGATGCGCAGAAAATTATCGCGTCGGGTGCGCTGGGCCGCATTGTGGAAGTGGAATGGCATTACGATCGCTACCGCACCAACATCACCCACAAAAAATGGAAAGAAGACAAACTGCCAGGCTCCGGTACCTGGTTCGATTTAGGTATACACATGGTAGATTCCATGCTTTGCTTGTTTGGCAAGCCGGGCGCCGTGTATGCGGACATGCGCAGCTTGCGCCGCGCGGAAGGTTCTACCGATTATTTTAATGTTTGTTTTCACTACGACGACATGCGCGTACTGCTGCGCTCCAATACTTTTGTTAGCGAAAAAGGCGCAACCGTTTCCATTCATGGCGATAAAGGTTCATTCCTGAAGTTCGGGCAGGATGTGCAAGAAGGTCAGCTCATGCAGGGTGTTATTCCCGGAAAGTCTGGTTGGGCACAACCCGGTGACGATAACTACAGTGTGCAACATACCCATCACCACGGCGAAACAAAACGCCAGGTTGTAGCGGGTGAGCGTGGCTGTTATGAAAAATATTATAGAAATATTGTGGAGGCGATTTTAGATAAGGCGCCGCTGCTGTTTTTACCGGAGCAATCATTGCTCGGTGTGGAGCTGTTGTTGGCGGGGGAGGAGAGCGCGCGCAACGGGGTGCTTATTTATTTGACCAGCGACTCTCAGCAGAGAAAAAGTTATGACCCAAGATATCTCCCGTAACGCCAATCGGTTTGTTATTTTCAGTGTCTTTTTTTCGGCGCGTGCCTATTACCCGGTATTGGCGATTTTATTTATCGACCTGGGTTTAACACTCGATCAATTTGTGATGCTCAATTTAATTTGGGCGCTGACGATTTTTTTATTTGAAGTTCCCTCTGGCGCATTGGCAGATACGATTGGGCGGCGCAGGTTATTAATTGCCGCTTCAGTGTTAATGATCGTGGAGATGCTTTGTTTGTTATTCGCGCCGCGCGATGCAGGGCTGCTGCTATTGGTGTTTTGCATTATCAATCGCATTTGCTCCGGGTTGTCGGAAGCTTGCGCGAGCGGGGCAGATGAGGCGCTGGCTTACGATTCGTTACCGGCAGAAAATCGTGCTCATGCCTGGGATCACTTATTGGCTAAAGTAATGCGCTGGCGTTCGCTGGGTTTTGTGGTCGCAATGATTGTGGGTGGTTTGCTCTACGATGCCCAAGCAGTAAATTTACTGCTACCAGCGGCATGGCATATAGATTCAACCATCGCGCACCGCCTGCCGGTTATTTTGGTGTTGTTACAGGCGCTGGTGTGTTTGGTTATTACCCTGCGCATGGTGGAACCTCACCACTCTGCGGCGGGCTCACCGCTCACTCATGCGTTTAAACTCACGGTAGATACCGCGCGTTGGGTTTTTACTAATCCCAAAACTCTGGTGGTGATTTTAGTGGGCGTAGCGCTTGATTCCATTGTGCGCAATTTTGCGACCATCAACAGCAGCTACTATCGTCTGATTGAATTGCCCGAGTGGACTTACGGTTTTTTTGGTGCGGCCTTGGGGGTATTGGGGTGGTTTGTGCCGGGCATTGCCAAGCGGTTAAATGCGCGTTTTTCCCTGCTCACCAATTTGGGGCTTATTGCACTGCTGACGCTAATTGGTTTGCTGGCATTGGTGCCTGCATGGCGTATTTATGGGGTGGTTCCGGCGCTGTTGCTGATGACCACAATGGGCTTGCTTGGGTTTACTGTCAGCCGTGTATTGCATCAGGAGGCTGACTCTGCGCGCCGTGCAACAGTACTGTCGGTAAAAGGGCTGATTTTTAACCTGGGGTATGGTTTGTTTAGCCTGGGTTTTTCATTGCTGCTTGCCAGTTTCCCTGCTACACCTGAGGGAATGGCACTGCGCAATGCGCTGTTATGGCAGGCGCCACTCTTTGCGCTGCTCATTGGAGCCCTGTTGATTTGGGCCTTTTATCGCCTACGCGCCAAGCCAGGTTTACGGGGTGATGATCGTTAATCCCCGAAGCTTTTGGCGTAAAAATCATTAAGGTGTCGGATAAATTTACAGTTTTGATGATTTGCGTGCCAAGTTAAAACTGAAATTCTTTAAGAATCATTGTGTTGTGTTTGATATTTATTTTGGCATATTTCATGCTTTGGTTGTGACAAGTGTGGATCGTGTCACATTTTAAAATCAAATTTTAAGGAGACCGCCGTGTTGCAGTCATTGATCAAGTCTGGAGTTGTTGTTGCAGTAGCAAGTTTGTGGAGCCTGGTAGCTTCAGCGGGAAGCATTACCTGCGGTAATCAATATCGTACCGCTACCCTGACCTCGGCCGAATTGTGCGAAGTGGGTTCCGGCAATACCAAAGAATCTGATATTGAGAGTTATTTTGGCGGTGACTGGGATCACTTGGGTGGTGTTGCCGGTGCAAACGGTACTGGCGGCAGCTTGAACTCTGGTTTTTTAACGGTGACCCTGCTGTCAGGTACTTGGGGCAGTGGTGGCCCAATCTCTGGTACTTGGGCTATCGATGAAGATTTCTGGACTGTGTACGGCAAAGCGGCGCTGTCTATTCATGTCGGTAATGGTAAATACGATCCAGACCATTTTGCCTGGTCAATCAGTGAAGGTAATACCTCCGGTACCTGGTCTTATGAAAAGCTCAGTGGTAATGGCGGTGGTTTGTCGAATATGCATTTGTGGGGTTCAGGCGAGCCTGCGATACAAGTATCAGAAGCAAACATCGGCGTATTGTTGATGTTGGGTTTGCTGTCTATGTTTGTTGCACGTCGTCGCGTGTAATCAAACCGGAAGTAAAAAAAACCGCAGTTGACACTGCGGTTTTTTTTGCGCTGAATTTAGTGATTCCAGATTAGCGGCGGGATTGCAGCAGTTTGTTCAACCCGTAAACACTTGCACTCCACAGTGTAATCAGCAGGGCTACCAACAGCAGGGCGATAAAAGCAAAAATATCCGGTGCTTTCATCAAGGTAGTCATCAGCGATTCTTCATAATAAAAAAACCACTGGTGGCCTTCGGGGAAAACTTGCACATGCAGCCAATAGAACACTGCAGTGGGGCCGATCAGCACTATTGCCAGTGCAATTACCAAGGTGGCCGCTAAAAAACCTAACAGGATATATTTGCTGGCAGGTGGCACCAGTCTCTGCCAATAGGTCAGTGCGATTAACCCCAGCCACATAAACAGACAGCTCACGCCGGTTGCATAAAACACATCAATTAAATTGGCGACATCTTGCAGGTGCACAATTTCTGCCTCGTGCATCAGTGGCGTTGTTTGCCCGCTCGGCAATGGGTAGCGAATATCTCCCAAGCCTTTACCGCTGTTTTGCACTGCATCAGTAATTTCACCAAACAGGCGCCAGTGGTCTGCGGGCGTGGTGGATTCAAACTGCTGTTTGTAGCGATTCTGCGGAGCATATTCGGCAATATGCTGATCCAGATTTAATAGCGTGTAGCCCGCTGGATACGCAAAATGAAACTGTGCCAGCAAATGCCAACTGACCAGCGCCAGCGCGATTAATTGGCAGGTAAAAAATAGCGGCCACAATAAAAAGTGTTGTAGGTGTTTCATTTACTTACGCATCCGGTTTTTGTAAAACACAGGGGCTATTTTTTGTAAAACACAAAGACTATTTTTGTAAAACACAGGTGCTATCAGGTCAACAATTTTTCCAGCGTGCGCTCATAAATCCCCGTGAGTTTATTTAAATCATCGGCGCTAATACATTCGTTTACTTTGTGGATAGTGGCGTTGATTGGCCCCAGCTCCACTACTTGCGCGCCGGTAGGGGCGATAAAACGGCCATCGGAGGTGCCGCCGGAGGTTGAGAGTTCTGCATTCAAACCGGTTTCGATTTTGATCGCATCCACCACCGCATTGACCAAATCACCGCGCGGTGTCAGGAACGGCTGGCCGCTCAGTATCCATTGCAGGTCATAGGTAAGCTGGTGTTTGTTTAAAATCATCTCCGTGCGCTCGCGCAGTATTTGGTCAGTGAGTTCGGTAGAAAAACGGAAATTGAATACCACCTCCACTTCACCGGGAATCACGTTAGTCGCACCGGTGCCGCCATTAATATTGGAAACTTGGAAGCTGGTGGCGGGGAAAAATTCGTTGCCGTTATCCCAATGTGCGCCAGCCAACTCCGCCAATGCCGGCGCCAGTTTATGAATCGGGTTGTCGGCCAGGTGCGGGTAGGCCACATGCCCTTGAATGCCTTTCACTTTTAAAATTGCACCGAGCGAACCGCGACGGCCATTTTTAATCACATCACCAACGTGTGCAGTACTTGAGGGCTCGCCCACAATGCACCAGGTGATTTTGGTATTGTGCGCTTCCAGCCACTCCACAACTTTTACCGTGCCGTTGATGGACGGGCCTTCTTCGTCGCTGGTAATTAAAAAGGCGATACGGCCTTTATGATCGGGATATTTGGCGATGAAATTTTCGCAGGCCACCACCATACAGGCGAGTGAACCTTTCATATCGGCCGCGCCGCGCCCGTGCAGCATGCCGTCGATAATTTGTGGTTCAAAAGGCGGATTATTCCAGTTGGCTTCGGGGCCGGTAGGCACTACATCGGTATGGCCTGCAAACGTCAAAATCGGGCCGCTCGCGCCGTCGCTGCCCTCGCGAATACTCCAAAAATTATCCACCTCACCAAAACGCAAACGCTCGGTTTTAAAGCCAATCGCTTCAAGGCGTTGAATCATCATTTCCTGGCAGCCATCGTCCTCTGGTGTTACCGAGCGGCAGCGAATTAAATCAGTAGCAAGTTGCAATGTGGGTGTTAAGGCAGAAGTCATGGCGATATCCAGAAAGAAGAGGCCGCAAAATAAGATGCGATGAAAGATGGCGCCGATTCTACAGGTTTGCGACGGGGGGCTCTAGCAAGGCAGGTTTAATGGCGGGCAGAAAAAAGCCCTCTGGAGGAGGGCTGTGCGGGTTTAGCTGGTTTTGTTGTTGATGTTGATCCGTTTGCTTTCACTCGGTGGCAGCGCCTTGCGTGGAATAGTAATCTCCAGTAAACCGTGATTCATGGACGCGCTTATCTCGTCCTGGTTGCAATCCTCTGGCAGGGTGAGTACACGCTGAAAACTGCCAAAAGAACGCTCCATCCGGTAGTAGTGTTTATCGCTGGATTCTTTTTCCTCTTTTTTCTCACCGCGAATAGTGAGCACACCTTTATTGATTTCCAGATTGATGTCCTTCTCGGTCAAGCCGGGTGCCTCCAGGCTGATCTGGTAACTCTTGTCATCGCTTGCAACATTTAATTTGGCCTGAAAACCGGTGATGTTAAATAACCCATCTTTTGGCCAGCGGTTGTTGAGCGATGGCATATTAAAATCGCGAAAGGTTGCATCAAATAACCGGTCAATTTCCCGCTGCAACCGCAGCATGGGGTGACTGCCGGTGGTGTTGTCTTTTTCTTCATTACTGGCACTGGTTGTAGCGGGCGCTTGTTGCCCTGCATCTTCATGTTTAAACCAGTTCCAGGGGTTGAGTTGCAATCTGTTCATAAGCACCTCCTGTTGTGGTGAATCATCGGTAGTTAAGTGCGCTGACATAACTGTCAGTAACAGCCTAGCGCCAATGACCCGCTGCACATTTGTGTTGGATCAAATAGCGCGGTTAATTATTAACTAAGGCTGGAATTGCCTGACTTCAAGCCATGTTGCTAGATGCTTTTTCTATAAAAATAAATGCCAACATAAATTTGTTTTATTAATCTGCACCTATCCTTTTTCATGGGTTCTTCATGGTCATTAAATTTTTTTATCTGGTGCCTTGAACTTTATTTATGGTGTCCTTATCTAAGGCCGCAGCTTCGTTAGCTACGATTGTTTTGTGGGAATAATCCCGTTACTGAGGAAAAAACAATGTATAACGCGAACCTTATTCATAACGCGGTTATCCAATTCTCGCTCTTGTTTTTTGCGCGCTTCTGGCGCCCCCCGCCCATATTCCTTGCGGTTTAACGCACTGTATTTCTAACTGAATTCTTGTTGTTATCTATCGTCCATTAATCTGGAGGCTTTTATGCTGGCAGTGTCAAAACTCAAGCGAGCCTACGGCGATTTTGTGGCGGCCGATGAGGTCAGTTTTACTATCGCCAAAGGTGAAATCGTAGGTTTGCTTGGCCACAATGGGGCAGGCAAAACTACCGTCATGAAAATGTTAAGCGGTTATTTGGAACCCAGTGCAGGAACCATCCAGTTTCAGGGGCTGGCGCTGGCGGATAATCTCAAAACCTTGCAGCGTAAAATTGGTTATTTGCCAGAAAATTTACCGATTTACCCTGAAATGTCGGTGGCCGCTTATTTGGATTACGCGGCCGAGCTTAAAGGTTTGCAGGGCGCGGAAAAACAGCGCGACATAAAGCGTGTGATTGACGCGACTGACATAAAAAATAAATTGCTGGCGCCCATTGCCAGTTTGTCGCGCGGTTACAAACAGCGCGTGGGGGTAGCACAAGCATTGCTCGGTCGTCCCGCACTGTTAATTCTGGATGAACCCACCAACGGCCTGGACCCACAGCAAACCCTGCAAATGCGTGAGTTAATTCGCACTATTGCGCAGGAGGCGACAGTTATTTTATCCACCCACATTATGCAAGAAGTGGATGCCTTGTGTGACCGCGTATTGATGATGCGCGCGGGGCGCTTGGTATTGGATGAAAAATTGTCGGAGTTGCGCCGCGCCCGCTCCTTGTTACTCACCACCAATCAATCCGGTGCTGAACTGGAGCCAGTGCTGCGCTGTGTAACTGGCGTAAAAACAATTGAAACTCTTGGTAAAAATGCACATGGCGAGCAGCTGCGTATTCACTTGGGCGATGCCGCTGACGTGCAAGCCACTACGGCTGCGCTGGCGCGTTTAGTATTGGAAAACAACGCCGAGTTATACCAGCTGCAACCCGAAACCCGCGACCTGGAAAGCCTGTTCCGCGATATCAACAATGCCACGCTGAGCGCGAAAGAAACGCAGGAGGTTGATCGTGCTGCCTAACACTACGATTACAAAAATTGCCAAAAAAGAAATCGGTTTATTTTTTTCCTCGCCGATCGCCTATTTATTTTTAGCCGCTTTTGCGGCTGTCAGTTTATTTGCGTTTTTTTGGGGAGAAGCTTTTTTTGCCCGCAATATTGCCGATGTACGCCCGCTGTTCGAATGGATGCCGCTGCTGCTGATTTTTTTGTGCAGCACTATCACCATGCGTTTATGGAGTGAGGAACGCCGCAGCGGCACGCTTGAGCATGTACTTACCCAACCCGTGCCGCTGTGGCATTTTGTGGTGGGTAAATTTTTGGGCTGCGTGGTGTTGTTGGTGATTGCACTGGCGATCACTTTGCCGCTTCCCATTACTGTTGCAGTGCTGGGTGATTTGGATTGGGGGCCGGTAGCAGCGGGTTATGTGGCAACCTTATTGTTGGGTGCTGCTTACTTGAGTATGGGGTTGTTTGTATCTGCGCGCAGCGATAATCAAATAGTCAGTTTGATTAGTGCCGTGGCACTCTGCGGTTTTTTTTATTTGTTGGGCAGCAGTGCAATTACCAATTTGATGGGCAATAGCGCCGCCGAATATTTACGTTTGCTGGCTACCGGTGCGCGTTTTGATTCTATCGCCCGTGGGGTGATTGATCTGCGCGATTTGTATTTTTATATCAGCCTGGTGTTGGTGTTTCTCGCCTTAAATACCTACGCTTTGGAGCGCGAACGCTGGGCAGCCACCGGCAACAAAACCCATCATGGTCGCTGGCGTTCTGTTACCGCGCTGTTGTTGATTAATGCCTTGGCAGCCAATCTCTGGCTCGGCCAAATTAATAGCCTGCGTATTGACACCACTCGCGGCAATCAATATTCCATTTCTACTGCAACCGAACACTATTTGCAGCAACTGCAAGAACCCTTGTTACTGCGCGGATATTTCAGCGGCAAAACCCATCCGCTGTTATCACCGCTGGTGCCGCAGCTGCGCGACTTGATGAAAGAATATGAAGTGGAAGGCAAGGGTTTAGTGCGCGTGGAATTTGTGGATCCGGTAACTGACCCGGAGTTGGAGCAAGAGGCAAATCAGAAATATGCCATTCAACCCGTGCCCTTCCAAATTTCGGATCGCTACCAAGCTTCGCTGGTGAATTCCTATTTCAACGTGTTGGTTCAGTATGGCGATGAATATCAAGTGCTGGGCTTTCGCGATTTAATTGAAGTAAAAAGTGCCGGCGAAACCGATTTGGATGTGCAACTGCGCAACCCCGAACACGATTTAACCCGCGCGATTAAAAAAGTGCTGCATTCTTATCAAGCGGGCGGCAATTTGTTTGACACAGTAAAAGGCGAGCTGCGTTTTACTGCCTATGTGTCAGCGGATAATCGCCTGCCTGAGGCGCTTAAAAACTTTAAGGATCTGGTTAGTGCTGAGGTGAATAAACAACGCGAAAAATCGGGCGAGCGTTTGCAGTTGGAGTTTCTCGACCCGGATGCTAATGGCGGTGAATTGGGGCAGCGCATCGCTCAGGATTATGGTTTTAATCCTCTGGCGACCAGTTTGCTCAGCAATGAACGTTTTTATTTTTACATGACCTTGGCGCAGGGTGAGCAGTTGGTGCAGATCCCGCTGGATGATATGAGTGCGGCAAGTTTTGAGCGCAACTTTAACGCCGCCCTGAAACGATTCGCTTCAGGTTTCACCAAAACGGTAGCGCTGGTGACTCCAGCGGCGGATATGGGCGGCTACTATGGTGCTCCGGCGGGGCCGCAATTTAATCAGCTGCAGGAATTTCTCGGTGCAGAATTAAATGTGCAACGCGAGGATTTGTCCGACGGCAGTGTGAGCGGTGAGGCGGATGTATTATTGCTCGCTGCCCCCAAAGAATTGGGCGAAAAAGAATTGTTCGCGGTGGATCAATTCCTTATGCAAGGTGGCACGGTAATTATGGCCAGCTCGCCCTACAGCGCCTCGGTCAGCCAGCGCAGTTTGAGTTTGCAAAAACACAACAGTGGTGTGCAGCAATGGCTCGCCCATCACGGTATTCGCATGGAAGAAAAGTTGGTGATGGATAAACAAAACTTGCCTTTCCCAATTCCTGTGAGCCGCAATCTGGGTGGTTTCAGTGTGCAGGAAATGCGCATGGTGGATTACCCTTATTTTGTGGATGTGCGTGGGCAAGGTTTGAATGCGGAGAACCCTATCACCAGCGGTTTGCCACAGGCGAGTCTTGCATGGGCTTCACCTATCGCGCTGGATGCTGACAAAAATCAGCAGCGCCGAATTACCGAATTGCTACGCAGTTCGGACAGCGCATGGCTGAGTGGCGATATGAATATAGTGCCGCAAGTCAACAGCGATGGTTTGTCACGCTTTATTCCTGTGGGCGAACAAAAATCCCATTTGTTGGGTGTGATTAGTCAGGGCCGTTTTGATTCTTTTTTTGCCGGAAAAAATTCGCCCTTGCTGGTCAATACAAACGCAAACACAAACGCCGATACAACCGCGGCAGGAGCTTCCGAGGCTGAGGCAGATAATGGCGATGCGGCTTTATCTACTACACAAACAGTGAGCAGTGTTATTCAACACTCTCCGGAATCTGCACGCATTATTTTATTCAGCTCCAACGATTTCCTGAGCGATGCCGTCATCAATATGACCGGTATGGCCACCGGTGGGCAGTATCTTAATTCGGTGCAATTGCTTGCCAACACGGTGGATTGGGCGCTAGAGGATGAAGGGCTGGTAAGTATTCGCGCGCGCGGCAATTTCAACCGCACTCTGCCCGCTATGGAACAAACAAGCCAAGTTTTTTGGGAGTATTTAAATTACGCATTAGCGCTGGGTGCGCTGTTGTTGGTGGGGCTGGTGCAGCGTCAGTTTAAACGTCGTCGCGAACAACAGTACCAGCAGTGGCTGGCGAACTAATCACACTCACTATTGACCAGAAAGAGGTGAATAATGAACCAAGCAGTAACCATTAATGTTGCCCGGAGTAATAGGGTAGAAACCATGCGGGATATGGGGCGCTGGCAACAACGCCTGTGGCTCTTGTTGGTGATTCAAGTGTTATTGGTGGTGGGAGTTTATGCCTATCAACAGAACTCCCGTGCAACACCAACGGCGGTACCCTTGTTGCCAGTGTCCACAAACGTGATTGATCGCATTGAAATCGCTGATGCGACAACTAGTGTGCACCTGAATAAACAAGCGAATCGCTGGCAACTCACGCAGTCGTCCTTACCGGTAGATAATGAAAAAATCACCGCATTGTTGGAGAAGCTAAACGGATTGCGGTTGACTTGGCCGGTTGCCAATACCGCATCCAGCCACGAGCGGTTTGAAGTAGGCGAACAAAAATTCCAGCGCAAATTGCGCCTTTATGAAGGTGATAAATTGCAGGCGGAATTTTATTTAGGCAGTTCACCTGGTTTCAAAAAAGTGCATTTGCGCCGTGCGGGTGATAATCAGGTCTACAGCGTTGCACTCAGCACTATGGATGCAGCCACCAGTGGTGATGATTGGTTGAATAAACAACTGCTCACCACTACTAATCCAGTCAACATCAAAGGGCGTGATTACGAGTTGCAAAAACAAGGTGAAAACTGGCAATTAGTTGGTGAAACCGGCGTGTCATTAAACACCGAAAAAGTCACGGCCTTGGTGAAGGCGTTGGCTAGTTTGCAGGTGCAGTCTGTGGTGCAAGAAGCACCGAAGGGCGAGCCCATTACTCTCGCGGTAAAAAGTGCAGAAGGCAATTGGCAGTATGACTTTATCAAGACTGACGCTGGGCATGTTGTCAAACGCAGTGATCGCGAGCAGTACTTTTCACTGAGTCAGTATGAGTATGAACGTATCGCTCAGGTCGCGCGTGAAAGTTTATTGGCGCCGGCGACTGCCACGGAGACAAGTCCGACAACACCAAACTCTGCAGCGACTAATCCGGTAGAGGCTGTTGTGCAAGAAGCGACTAAAGGTTTGTTAGGGAATTGACCTAACTAAAAACAAACAGCCCGGCATATGCCGGGCTGTTGTTATTTGTATCTATGTTTCTAGCTATCGCTATTTTGCTTTCGTTCAACGGTGCTTAACCCGCTAAACCAACATAAACCTCATGCACATCGTCGTCGTTATCAATCGCGGCGAGGAATGCTTCAACTTCTGCCAATGCTTCATCGCTCAAGCTGACGGGGTTTTTAGGTTTGTAACCCAGCTTGGCAGATACCACCGTAAAACCCTGGTCGGGCAGGGCTTTTTGCACTAAATCCAAATCGGTTAAATCGGTGTAAAAAGTGACTGTGCCGTCATCGTCCAATTCAAAATCCTGTGCGCCTGCTTCAATCGCCGCCATTTCTGCGTCGGCATCGGCGTTGGCAGCTGTGGCTTCGATAATGCCCAGATGATCAAAATCCCAGGACACTGAACCGGAAGTACCCAACTGGCCTTTGCGGAATAAACCGCGAATATTGGAGATGGTGCGATTGACGTTGTCGGTAAGGCATTCAACGATCACGGGCACCTGATGCGGTGCGTAACCTTCATAGGTGACTTTTTCGTAACTGGCGGCGCCGTCGAGCTGGCCCGAGCCTTTTTTAATCGCGCGCTCCAATGTCTCGCGCGTCATTGAGGCTTTTTTGGCTTGGACGATAGCGAGGCGTAGGCGCGGGTTCATATCCGGGTCTGCACCCGAGCGTGCTGCGATCATAATTTCTTTGGTGAGTTTGGTAAAAATTTTACCTTTTGCGCTCGCAGCTTCTTCTTTATGTTTTGCTTTCCATTGTGCGCCCATGATTATCGCCTCGTTGTTTGCACAAACCCATTGTGCCTGGTTTATCGGTAGGGGCAGCTGCTTGCTGCGCCCGTTGTATGTAAATTATTTTGTATTCATCAAGGCACAATAAATTGCGCCCGAACCAATCAAATTAATTCGCGTGCAATGCAGTATTTAATTGCAACGCACTTTTATTGGTAACCACTTCCACGCGGCCCGTGATGGAATTGCGGCGGAATACCAAATCATTCACACCGGCAAGTTCACGCGCTTTGATAGTTTTTACTTCGTTGCCCGCATCGTCCAATACCACCACTTTAGTTCCAGCGGTAATATAAAGGCCCGATTCTACTTTGCAGCGGTCGCCCAGTGGAATACCAATACCGGCGTTAGCACCTATCAGCGATTCTTTACCAACCGAAATGACAATATTGCCTCCACCTGAGAGAGTGCCCATGGTGGAGCTACCGCCGCCCAAATCTGAACCGGCACCGACAAAGACACCGGCAGAAATACGGCCTTCAATCATCGCCGGGCCTTCAGTGCCCGCATTAAAGTTAACAAAACCTTCGTGCATGATGGTGGTGCCTTCGCCCAAGTATGCGCCTAAACGTACCCGCGCCGTGTGTGCAACGCGTACGCCTTTAGGCACCACGTAGTTGGTCATTTTGGGGAATTTATCCACGCAGGATACTTCCAGTTCTTCGCCATTCAAACGCGCTTGTAATTGACGCGCAGGTAATTCATTAACATCGATAGCACCTTGGTTGGTCCAGGCAACATTGGGCAGTACGCCAAAAATTCCGGCGAGCACTGTGTTGTGTGGTTTCACCAAACGGTGCGACAACAAATGCAATTTCAAATAGCCTTCAGGAACCGATGTGGGGTTGGTATCGGTTGCGAGCAGTGTGGCGACCAATGGACGTTTGCTTGTCGCCAGTGATTTTGCCAGCTCGGCTTGCGCGCTGTCGCCAGCAATGGTGAGTGCTTGGGCGATTTCATTGGCTTGATTGGTGGACAGTGCAATCGCTTGATTGCCATCGGTATAACCCACAATGGTGGCAATCGCGCGCGCAACTGCTTCTGACGGTGCGAGTACTGGCTGTGCATAAAACACTTCCAGCCATTCACCTTTTACGTTCTGTGTGCCTATACCTAAACCGAGTGCGTAGAGTTGAGTCATGTTTTTTTCCTGACAATAGTGCAAATAATTAATTAAAAATGGCGCTGTATTCGGTGTCTTTAAAACCGACGTGTTTTTGTTTGCCGGTATCGAGCAATGGGCGTTTTATCAATGTCGGGTTGGCACTGATCACCTTTGCTGCAGTGGCTTCACTAAAATTATTTTTGATTGCATCGTCTAATTCTTTCCACGTAGTACTGCGTCTATTCACCAGTGCATCCAAACCGATTTCAGCAATCCAGGTTTCTATTTGTGCGCTGGTTAAACCATCGGCACGGAAGTCGTGAAAGCGGTAATCTACTTTATGTTGTTCAAGCCAGCTACGGGCTTTTTTGACGGTGTCGCAGTTTTTAATGCCGTATAAGGTGGTCATATTCTTTCGTCGTGTGAAGATGGTTATGGTTTCAAAACAATTTTTGGTTTCTTGCGTTGCGGATAACAGGTTCTGCAAATATCGCATACTGTGCCATCACAACCGCGTGCGGAGCAAAACTCGCGCCCGTAATAAATGATTTGTAAATGCAATGCGTTCCAGCTGTTTTGGGGAAAAAGACGTTTTAAATCTTTTTCGGTTTGCACCACATTTTTACCGTTGGTTAAACCCCAACGCTGCGCGAGGCGGTGAATGTGGGTATCTACCGCAAATGCGGGTACACCAAATGCCTGGCTCATCACTACGCTCGCCGTTTTATGGCCTACACCTGGCAAGCGCTCCAGTGCCGCCCAATCCTGTGGCACCTGACCATTATGTTCTTCCACCAGCATTTTGGATAACACCGAAATCGCTTTGGATTTTTGCGGTGATAATCCGCAGGGGCGAATAATTTCCTGAATTTTTTCAACGGGAACTTTGGCCATATCGAAAGGATTGTCTGCCAACTCAAACAAGGCGGGCGTAACAGTATTAACCCGTTCGTCTGTGCACTGGGCAGACAAAAGAACTGCGATGAGCAATGTATAAGCATCTTTGTGATGCAAAGGTATTGGCGGGTTAGGATAAAGGCTTTGTAATCGCTGCAAAATAAATTCAACCCGCGCGCTTTTGCTTAAGTTTTTTAACACTTCACTCATAGCGATTTTACAAAAGCTTTGATTCGTTCGGCCGCTTCAATGCATTCCGCTAAAGGCGCAACCAATGCGAGGCGCACATAATATTCGCCGGGGTTCATGCCATCGGCTTCGCGCGCTAAATAACTGCCGGGCAAGGTAGTTACCTTTTGTTGGGCAAACAATTGTTGTGCAAACAATTCACCTTTAATGGGCGTTTTTGGCCAGAGGTAAAAACTCGCATCCGGTTTTTGTACTTCCAGGCAACCATCAAGCACTTTTAATACCGCATCAAATTTTGCACGGTAGGCATCCCTGTTGGCGATTACGTGTTGCTCATCCTGCCATGCGGCCACACTGGCAAGTTGTGTTGGCACTGGCATAGCGCAACCGTGGTAGGTGCGATAGAGCAAAAACTTTTCCAGAATTTTGGCATCGCCACCCACAAAACCAGAGCGCAACCCCGGCAGGTTAGAGCGTTTGGATAGACTGTGAAAAACTACGCAGCGGGCAAAATCATCGCGGCCGAGCTCTGCACAGGCTTGCAGTAATCCAACGGGGGGATTTTGTTCATCAAAATACAATTCTGAGTAACATTCGTCGGAGGCGATAACAAAATCGTATTGGTCGGCAAGTGCAATCAATTCTTTGAATTGCGCTGAGCTCATTACCGCGCCGGTTGGGTTGCCCGGTGAACAAATAAATAATAATTGGCAGCGCTCCCATATTGATGCGGGGACGGCGGCAAAATCCGGAATAAAATTATTGTTTGGCGTGCAGTTTAAAAAATAAGGTTCTGCACCGGAGAGAATCGCTGCACCTTCGTAAATTTGATAGAAAGGGTTGGGCGATACTATTAACGGATTGGTTTTGCTGCGATCAATAATCGCTTGTGCAAAGGCAAATAACGCTTCCCGTGTACCGTTTACCGGCAGCACATGATTCTCTGCAGTAAAACTACCAGCGTTGAGTTGAAAACGTTTGGTCGCCCAATTGGCGATTGCTGTGCGTAATTCTGGCAAGCCTTTGGTGGTTGGATAATTCGATAATTTAGGTAAATTATTAACGAGAGTATCCAATACAAACGCCGGCGGCTCGTGTTTGGGTTCACCGATGGATAGCATAATATCGGTTAGTTCGCGTGGTGCAGATACGGCCGCTTTAAGTGCTGCTAATTTTTCAAAAGGGTATGGATGAAGCTGGTTTAAATCCGGGTTCATAGTTAGATCAACAATAATTAGTGTTTATCAACGCGCTTATCGAGTTGCTCGCGAATTTCTTGCTGCAGTTTTTCGCACAGTGCAACATCGCCCAAGGGTTTTCCATCGTTATCAGCAATGAAAAAAATGTCCTCTACTCGCTCACCCAGGGTGGCGATTTTGGCATTGAGCAGTTGAATGTCGTAATCCATAAAGATTCGCCCTATGCACGCAAGCAAGCCCGGTCTGTCGGGGCTTATAACTTCCAATACGCTGCAATTGCGAATGGTATCGGTACTGAGTGAAGTGCGGGTGGGTGATGCAAAGTATTTCAGGCGGCGCGGTGTGCGGCGGCCAATAACATCGCGGTAGTTATCCACCAAACTCAATTCTTCCATCAACCCCTGCTGGATTTTTTTAAGTAGGGTTTGATTGTTACCGAGTGGTTCGCCGTTTTCATTGAGCACAAAAAAGGTATCTATGGTGTAGCCGGATTTTGAGCTGTAAATCTTGGCGTCTTGAATGCTGAGGTTTAATAAGCTCAGCGCCGTTGCAGCTGCGACAAATACATTTTTCTGGTTTTTGCTGTACACAAAAATTTGTGTGGCACCAGCCAACTCTTTGCTGGTGGTTTTTTTAATCAAAATTAAAGGCTTGTCATCGGTGCGTGCCGCAATCGCCTCGGTATGCCAGGCAATATCGGTAAAGTTTTCGCGTAGAAAATAGTCCTCATCCATATCGCCCCACAGGGCAATGACTTGTTCTTTGCTTAAGCCCTTGCGCGCCAGTTTACGAATCGCGGCCTGCTGGGTTTCCTCAATCAAATCGTGTTTATCGACAGTGTTTTCCAAACCGCGACGCAAGGCGCGGCGGGTATCCAGATACAAATTGCGCATTAAACTCGCGCGCCAGGTATTCCACAATTCTTTGTTGGTGCCGTTAATGTCAGCCACCGTGAGGCAATAAAGGTAATCAAGGTGTAACTGATCGCCCACGGTAAGGGCAAAATTATGAATAATATCCGGGTCTGAAATGTCCTGCTTTTGTGACACTTGCGACATCAGCAAATGTTTTTCCACCAGCCAGCAGATCAAGCGGGTTTCGCGCGGTGAAATACCGTGGCGGGTACAGAACTCTTCCGCATCCACCGCACCCAGTGTGGAGTGATCGCCACCGCGGCCTTTGCCAATATCGTGATACAATCCTGCAATATACAGCAGCTCCAATTTTGGCAGGCGCGTCATAATCGTTGCGGCAACCGGAAAATCTTCTTTCGCGGATGGCAATAAAAAGTTACACATGTTTTGCACTACTTTTAGCGTGTGTGCATCCACTGTGTAGATATGAAATAAATCGTGCTGCATTTGACCGGTTACTTGACCAAACTCCGGTAAATACAAACCGAGAATGCCGTAACGCGACATCCGCTTTAGTTGTTCAACCAAACCTGCAGGGTGTTGCAATAGTTTGATAAATAATTGGGTGTTTTTGGGGTTGCTGCGGAATTGGTCATCGATAAGATAGCGACTCTCGCGAATCCAGCGAATAGTAGAGGCGCGCACCCCCTGAATCTGTGGGTTTTGTGCCATAAGCACAAATATTTCTAATAAGGCAGACGGGTTTTCTTCAAATACGTAGGTGTGCGTTGCCTCGATAAAATTATCGCGCAATTGAAAGCGTTCATTGATAGAAACAACATTTTTGGTTTTGCCTTTTTGTAGAATCGCTTCCGACAAAAATTGCAGCACTACGTCATTTAATTCGCGCAGGGCAAGTACAGTGCGATAGTACTTGTGCATGAACTGTTCTACTGCCAGCCCTTCGTGGTTGTCGGTGTAGCCAAACAGTTTGGCAATTTCCCGTTGGTAATCAAATAGCAGTCGCTCTTCCGGGCGTTTCGCTACCATATGCAATGCATAACGCACGCGCCATAAATATTCTTCGCCGGAATTGATAAGTGAAAATTCTTCGTCGGTAAAAAAACCTTTACCTTCCAGTTGTTTGATGGTGCGTACACCAAAGTAACGTTTGGTCACCCAATTAATAGTTTGGATGTCGCGCAGCCCACCGGGCGCATTTTTGATATTGGGTTCCAGGTTGTATTCGGTGTCGTTATATTTCTTGTGGCGATCCAGTTGTTCTTGATATTTTGCACTGAAAAAATCTTCAATCGGCCAGATTTTATCGGGCGCGGCTTCTTTCATTAATTCGTGACGCAGTGATGCATCTCCCACCAGCGTACGCGACTCCATGATGTTGGTGGCGACGGTAATGTCGGTGCGAGCTATATCAATCGTTTGTTTGACAGTGCGCACGCTGCTGCCAATTTCCAAGCCTATATCCCACAGCAGTGTGAGAAATTTTTCGATATTTCCTTTGCAGCTTTCAAATACATCCGGGTGATGCAAAATCAATAGATCGATATCGGAGCCTGGGTGCAGTTCACCACGGCCATAACCGCCAACTGCTTCCAGGCTGATACGCGCGGGCCAGCGGAATTGGTGCCAGGCGTAGTGCAATACGCAATCAATAAACAGTGCGCGTTCATACACTAAACTGCGAATATCTTCGCCCTCAATAAAACGGCGGTTGGCTTGGGTGCTTGCTGCATTAATTGCGTCCTTGAAGACGCCAATGATAGGTTTTTCTGTTAACGCACGGCGAAAGCGGCTCTGGTCAAAAAAGAATAGCGGCCGCTCGAAGTAGGGGACTTCCTCCATGGATACCGGGGTATCCATCGGGATGGATTCTGCACTATCGCTGCCAGAGGTATCCGTTTGGGGAGATTTGTTAAAAACGCGCGCGATAAAATCAGAAATGCTCATAAATTAAAATACTTCGCCGGTACGTGCGGTAAAAACCTCGACACCATTGCTGGTGACTACCATGGTGTGTTCCCACTGCGCCGAGAGTCGGCCGTCTTTTGTTTCCACTGTCCAGCCATCGCTTTTTAATTTGGTGTGGGGTTTGCCCGCGTTAATCATGGGTTCGATGGTGAAGCACATGCCTTCTTTTAATTCCATACCGGTATCAGGGCGACCATAGTGCAGGATTTGCGGATCTTCATGAAAAACCTTGCCTATGCCATGGCCACAGTATTCGCGTACTACCGAGTAATAATTCGCTTCAGCATGCTGTTGGATAACGTGCCCAATATCACCCAAACGGCAGCCAGGCTTAACCAGTTTAATGGCTTTGTACATGCATTCCTGGGTGACTTGTACCAACCGCTCCGCGTGGGGGGCAGGAGTGCCCACAAAATACATGGCACTGGTATCGCCGTGATAGCCCTCGTGGATCACTGTCACATCGATATTGATGATATCGCCTGACTTGAGCACTTTTTTCTCGGAGGGAATGCCGTGGCAAATCACCTGATTGACAGAGGTGCAAATGGATTTGGGAAAGCCGCGGTAGCCAAGGCAAGCGGGAATAGCTTTTTGTACATTCACTATGTGGTCGTGACAGATCTTGTCCAGCTCGGCGGTAGTTACGCCGGGTTGTACGTACTGGCCAATCATTTCCAATACTTCGGCGGCCATGCGACCAGCAATGCGCATTTTGGCGATTTCTTCGGGGGTTTTGATAGTAACTGACATGAATTCAGGGTATCCCGGCGGGTGAATAAAAGTTGCGGCATTCTAAACGATTCTGAACCGCTTTGACCAAGATCAATCCTTTATTGGCTCTATAGCTGCTGCTTCTATTATGCGCGTACCGGGTATAGCACCTGAAAAGTAAAGTTGGGCGGTGTAAAACCGCCCTGCGGAGGTGGGCTATTTGGTGAGGTGATGGAGGCTGCGAGCGCGAACCTGGGTCAGTGCGTGAATGACACCGCGCAACTCTGCCAAGCCTTTCATTCGCCCGGCGTAAGAGTAACCGGGATTGATGCCAGGCTTGCCAATTTCATCGCCCATTAGATGGCCGTGGTCTGGGCGCATGGCGATTGCAGGGAGTTTGCTACCTTGCTGTTGGCGACGGCTTTCCTCTTCTAAGAGCGCATCTATCAGGCCGACCATATCGTTATCGCCATCCAAATGATCAGACTCATAGAAGGAGCCATCGTCTTCACGTTTAATGTTGCGCAAGTGTACAAAGTAGATGCGCTCGCCAAACTCCTGCGCCATGGAGACCAGATCATTATCGCAGCGTGCACCATAAGAGCCGGCGCAGAGTGTTAATCCATTCGATGGGCTGGGCACGGCCTTGAGCAAGGCGCGAGCGTCATCGGCGGTAGAGACAACCCGGGGTAATCCGAACAGCGAAAATGGTGGGTCATCCGGGTGGATGCACATGCGCACGCCCGCTTCTTCAGCGACGGGGATAATCTCGCGCAGGAAGGCAAACAGGTTGGCGCGCATACCTTCATCGCCCATCTTGATGAAGAGATCGATAGCGGCGCGAATCCCATCTCGATCATAAGAGCCTTCACCACCCGGCAAGCCGGCAATGATATTTTTTTCCAGCAGTGCTTGCTCTTCGCTGCTCATGGCATCAAGGCGAGCTTTGGCTTTGGTGAGTACCTCGGGCTGATAGTCCTGTTCGGCACCGGGGCGCTGCAAGATATAAACATCATAGGCCGCAAAATCGCTCATCTCAAAACGCAGTGCGCGGGCGTTGTTGGGCAGGGTGTAGTTGAGGTTGGTGCGGGTCCAATCAACGACCGGCATAAAGTTGTAGCAAACATCGTAAACACCGGCTGCACCCACATTGCGAATGGACTGCTTGTAGTTGTCGATGTATTGCTGGTAGTTACCAGTGCGGGTCTTGATATCGTTGTGGAGGGGGATGCTTTCGATAACAGCCCATTCAAGCCCTTGATCCTCAATGACTTTTTTGCGTTCTAAAACTTCCTCAAGGGGCCATACGGCACCTGTGGGTATGTGGTGTAAGGAGGTGACAATGCCCGTTGCGCCTGCTTGTGCAATGCTTTGCAGGCTTACGGTATCTTTGGGGCCGAACCAGCGCCAAGTCTCTTTCATGGTGGTCTCGCTACTAGAGTGGGTTCATCTAAGATTAATGCGACTAGTATACAAGTTGGATAATGCTTGGCCTAGTGGATTTGCCAGATTTTCTCGACAGGGTGCGCTCTGAAGTTCGATTTACTTTCTGGTTTATTATGTCTGTTGTTTGTGATATAAAGCGCGCCTCTTTTTGCTGGGAATAGTCTCAAGCACAAAGAAAATCCGTTTTTAAATGTAATTTACCAACGTCACATATATACCGACACGCAAAACCTGGGTGCCCAATGTTCGTTTTATAGCGTTCATGATGGTTGGTTAGCGGGGTATATAGAGGCCTAACCCAGTAGGAATACTAAAATGCCACAAGTAAGCATGCGCGATATGTTATCTGCAGGTGTCCACTTCGGTCACCAAACCCGTTACTGGAACCCAAAGATGGGCAAATACATCTTCGGTGCGCGTAACAAGATTCACATTATTAACCTTGAGCACACTGTGCCTGCGTTCAACGAAGCTTTGGCTTTGATTCAACAAATGGCCTCTCAAAAGAAAAAGATTCTGTTTGTTGGTACCAAGCGCGCGGCGCAAAAGACCATCAAAGAAGAAGCAATCCGTGCTGGCCAGCCGTTTGTTAGTCATCGCTGGTTGGGTGGTATGCTCACAAACTACAAAACCATCCGCGCATCTATCCGTCGCTTGCAAGAGCTGACTACCCAGAGCGAAGACGGTACTTTTGCCAAATTGACCAAAAAAGAAGCTCTGATGCGCACCCGTGACATGGAGAAACTTGAGCGTTCAATTGGCGGTATTAAAAACATCGCTGGTTTGCCTGATGCCATGTTTGTAATTGATGTGGATCACGAGCGTATTGCAATTCAGGAAGCTAACAAGTTGGGTATTCCTGTTATTGGCATCGTGGATACCAACAGCAACCCTGAAGGTGTTGACTACGTAATTCCAGGTAACGACGACGCCATTCGCGCGATCAAGTTGTATGTATCTGCAATTGCTGACGCTTGTTTGGATGGTGCTAAATCTGCTTCTGCAGTGCCAAACAAAGATGAATACGTAGCTGCCGAAGGTGCTGCTGAGTAATCTCGCGAAGTAATCAAACGACCATAAAACTCTGTTAGCTTGCATTCAGGCGCAGAGTTGTCGGAAGAGGGGGCTTTGCCCCCTTTTTTCAAATTTGAATTCGAACATTTATTGAGGACACATCCATGACAGCTGTTACTCCTGCTTTGGTAAAAGAACTGCGCGACCGCACTGGTTTGGGCATGATGGAATGTAAAAAAGCGTTGGGCGAAGCCAATGGTGATATTGAATTGGCCATTGAAAACCTGCGTAAGGTTTCCGGTTTGAAGGCGGCCAAAAAAGAAGGTCGCACGGCGGCAGATGGCGTTGTTGCTGTGAAAGTGGCTCCGGATAACAGCTACGGTGTTGTTATCGAAGTTAACTCTGAGACTGACTTTGTGGCGCGTGATGCTGGCTTCCTGGCTTTTGTGAATAGCGTATTGGACAAGGCATTTACCACCAAGCAAACCGACGTAGCGGTTGTTATGGCGGGTGAGTTGGAATCTGCGCGTGAAGCTTTGGTGCAAAAAATCGGCGAAAAAATCAGCGTTCGTCGCATTAGTTTGGTTGAAGGTGGTGTTGTTGGTGGTTACCTGCACTTGAACAACCGTATTGCGGTGTTGGTTCAGTTGGAAGGTGGCAATGAAGAGACCGCTAAAGACGTTGCTATGCACGTGGCTGCTGTTAACCCGCAAGTGGTTAGCTCTGACCAAATGCCAGCTGACGTGGTGGAGAAAGAAAAAGAAATCATCCGCGCTCAGCCAGATATGGCTGGCAAGCCAGCTGAAATCGTTGAGAAAATGATTGTTGGTCGTATCAGCAAGTTCCTGAAAGAAGCGAGCTTGGTTGATCAGGCTTTTGTTAAGAATCCTGAGCAAACTATTGCTCAGTTCGCTAAGGCAGCTGGTGCAACTGTTAAGAGCTTTGTGCGTCTGGAAGTGGGCGAGGGTATCGAAGTTGCTGTTGTAGACTTTGCTGCTGAAGTTGCTGCTCAAGTAGCTGCTAGCAAGGCGTAATTCATCGCCTGATAAGGTGCTGGGTGACACGAAAAAGAGGCCGGGTGGCAACACCCGGCCTCTTTTTTTCTGTTACACTGCACCGATTTTTCGGCCCTCCGACAGGTGTGGGCATTCGCGGCTAACTCATTGTTTTGGAGAGCATTTATGTCCAGCCCCAGAGATAAAAAGTACAAGCGTATTTTATTGAAGCTCAGCGGTGAAGAGCTGATGGGTACAGAAGGGTTTGGTATCGATCCTAAAGTGCTCGACAAGATGGCCCTGGAAATTGGCCAGCTGGTCGGCATAGGTGTACAGGTAGGCTTGGTGATTGGTGGTGGCAATCTGTTTCGCGGCGCTGCCTTAAGTGCTGCCGGTCTCGATCGAGTAACGGGCGATCACATGGGTATGCTGGCTACAGTGATGAATGCATTAGCCATGCGCGATGCGCTTGAGCGTTCAAATATATCTTCCCGCGTTATGTCAGCGATTCCAATGAGTGGAGTGGTTGAACACTATGACCGCCGTCGCGCAGTTCGTTTCTTGAATTCGGGCGAGGTCGTTATTTTCTCTGCCGGTACTGGCAATCCCTTTTTTACTACTGATTCTGCTGCCTGTTTGCGCGGTATTGAAGTTGATGCGGATATAGTGCTCAAGGCAACCAAAGTTGATGGCGTCTACTCTGCAGATCCTAAAAAAGATCCGACCGCGACCAAGTATGACCGTCTCTCTTATGACGAGGTGCTCGACAAAAAATTGGGTGTAATGGATTTGACGGCGATTTGTTTGTGCCGCGAGCACGACATGCCGGTGCGCGTATTCCGTATGAATAAAGCAGGTGCGTTGTTGAATATTGTGGTTGGCAGCAACGAAGGTACTTTGATTGAAGAGGATAAATCATGATTAATGATATTAAAAAAGACGCCGAAGCGCGTATGAAAAAAGCGGTTGAAGCATTGTCGAACAACTTCAACAAGATTCGCACTGGCCGTGCACACCCAAGCTTGTTGGATGGCATTACTGTGGATTATTACGGTACTCCTACCCCTTTGAGCCAAGTAGCAAATATCAATATTGACGATGCGCGCACCTTGTCGGTGAGTCCGTGGGAGCGCAATTTAGTCCCTGCCATTGAAAAAGCGATTATGAAATCGGATTTAGGTTTGAATCCATCGACAAACAATGGCCTGATTCGTATTCCTTTGCCGATGTTGACTGAAGAAACACGCAAAAACTTTATCAAGCAGGCGCGTGCCGAGGCCGAGAATGGCCGCGTTGCTGTGCGCAATGTGCGCCGCGATGTATTGGGTGATGTGAAAGCTTTGCTGAAAGACAAGGCGATTGGTGAGGATGATGATCGTCGCGCACAGGATGAAATTCAGAAAATTACCGACAAATACATCGCTGAAGTTGATAAAGCGCTGGCAGCCAAAGAAGTTGATTTGATGGCTGTGTAATCTGCATCATCCGGCAAGTCACTTTCGCAAGGGAGTGGCTTTGCCTCCCGCACTACTACTAGATAATTTCATTAAAAAAACTAAAAACGGGTTGTCGGTGAGAATCCGATGCTGGCCTGTCGCTGGGAGAGTACGCGTGACTGATAATAGTCTTCGCCACGTGGCGATTATTATGGATGGCAATAACCGCTGGGCAAAACAGCGCGGTATGGCGGGAGTTTCTGGCCATAAAGTGGGAGTTGAGCGTATTCGCGATGTTATGGCCGCCTGTCAGGATCAGGGCGTTGAAGTGCTCACCGTATTTGCATTTAGCAGTGAAAATTGGCGCCGCCCACCGCTGGAAGTAGAGGCGCTTATGTCGCTCTTCCATCTCTATTTAAAAAATGAAGCCAAAGCACTTAAGAAAAAAGGGGTTGCCTTGCGTGTCATTGGCAATCGGGAGCGCTTTAGTCCTGCCATTCAAAAAGCTATCGCTGCCGCTGAGGAGCTTACTGCTGGTGGTAAAACAACACTGGTTATCGCCGCTGACTATGGTGGTCGTTGGGATATCGCCCAGGCAGCGCAAAAACTGGCGCAACAGGCAGTTAATGGACAGTTGGATGTGGCATCTATCGATGAGTCGGCATTAGGTGCCCAAACCTGTCTTGCCGAGTTGCCACCCTTGGATTTATTGATTCGCACAGGAGGGGAGGTGCGTATTAGCAATTTCCTTCTGTGGCAATGTGCCTATGCAGAACTTTATTTCAGCGACAAGCTTTGGCCTGATTTTGACGGCGATGAGTTAAAGAAAGCGATTGCGAATTTCTACGAACGCCAGCGTCGTTTTGGTATGACCGGCGATCAGATTGAGGCGGGTGCACTTAATGCTTAAGCAGCGGGTAATCACAGCGTTAGTTTTGGCGATAATTTTTATAGTCGCCTTGTTTGGTTTGCCTGCTGGTTATTTTTCCTTTTTTGTTGGCGCTATTGTATTGATTGGTGCTTGGGAATGGGCCTGTCTCGCTGGGTTCCCCGCGCGCTGGCAGCGCGCGTTGTACGCACTCTTTATTTTAGTCGTTCTGTCGCTAGCTTCTTTTTATCTGGGGTTTGAGGGCGAGGCTAGTCCCAACCTGGATGCAGATGCCATCCGTGAATTACTGATTGCTGGTTGTATTTGGTGGGCAATCGCACTTTTGCTGGTGCAGGGTTATCCCTCCAGTGCTTTGTTATGGGGGCACAAAATTTTACGCCTGTTGATGGGGTTATTGGTACTTATTCCCACTTGGGTGGCTTTGGTATATGTACGCCAACAAGAGGCTGGTGCCTGGCTGGTCTTGTTGTTAATGCTCATTGTCGCCATGGCTGATAGTGGCGGTTACTTTGCTGGAAAGCGTTTTGGTAAGCATAAGTTGGCATCTGCCGTTAGCCCCGGCAAAACCTGGGAAGGTTTTGCCGGGGGATTGATCGCTAATTGTGTTTTGGCTCTGATGCTGAGTTTAACTCTGGAGCTAAGCCTGTTGTTGATGTTGGTGCTTGTGGTTCCTACCAGTCTGGTTTCTGTGTTGGGCGATCTTTTGGAGAGCATGTTAAAGCGCCAAGCCGGCATCAAAGATAGCGGCACCATTTTGCCTGGTCACGGCGGCATTCTTGATCGCGTAGATGGTGTCACGGCAGCTGCTCCGGTATTTGCTCTGGCACTGCTTGCAAGCGGCGCCTTTTCTGCGACGGCGGGGCTCTAGCTTATGCAGTTGGCGGTTCAACAGATTACTGTTTTGGGCGCGACCGGCTCTATTGGTGTTAGCACCTTGGATGTTATTGCGCGTCACCCGGAGCGCTATAAAGTTTTTGCATTAACGGCAGATCGACGTTGGCAGTTACTCGCTACCCAATGTTTGCAGCATCAGCCGCGTTATGCCGTATTAAATGATGTAGATGCTGCCGCTGAGCTGGCACGTGAACTACGTCATCAAGGCTGCAAGACAGAAGTCTTACAGGGATTGGCAGCGTTGGAGGCGGTTGCTGCCCATGAACAGGTTGATGCAGTTATGGCGGCTATTGTTGGTGCGGCAGGTTTGTTACCAACATTGGCGGCGGTGAAAGCAGGCAAAAAAGTGTTGCTGGCTAATAAAGAAGCATTGGTAATGGCTGGTGGTTTGTTTACCCAAGCCGTTAGTAAAAGTGGGGCGGTATTGTTGCCCATTGATAGTGAGCATAATGCGATCTTTCAGTGCTTGCCAAATCATCGCAGCGATTATCTTGCTGGCGGTCTGGCTTCCAGTGGTGTTCGTAAAATTCTGCTCACCGCCTCTGGTGGCCCCTTCCGTAATACGCCGCTTGGCGATCTACCAAAAGTAACTCCAGAACAAGCCTGCGCTCATCCAAATTGGAGCATGGGGCAAAAAATTTCGGTGGATTCAGCCAGTATGATGAATAAAGGGCTTGAGCTGATTGAGGCCTGTTGGCTTTTCAATGCTCGCCCTCATCAGGTGCAAGTGGTTATCCATCCACAGAGTGTGATTCACTCGATGGTTGAGTATATTGATGGTTCCATGCTCGCCCAATTGGGCAATCCGGATATGCGTACCCCTATAGCTCATGCCTTGGCCTGGCCGGAGCGTATAGAGTCCGGCGTTGCAAGTCTCGATATTATCGCAACGGCGCGCCTTGATTTTAGTGCGCCTGACCTTCAGCGTTTTCCTTGTTTGCGTTTGGCGCAGGATGCTGCCGATGTTTCGGGTACAGCACCTGCACTGTTAAATGCTGCGAATGAAATTGCTGTGGCGGCATTTCTTGCCCGCCAAATTCGCTTTGATCAAATCGCTCAGGTTATAGATCATGTGCTTGCGCGCCTGGCAGTGGTTGAACCAACCAGCTTGGAACAGGTTCAAAATGCAGATGCCGAGGCTCGCGCTTTGGCTAATCAATTGATCAAGAGCTGGTAATGATTAATCCGGGGCAGTGCTTATGTCGTTGATTCAGACAATAATTTCATTCGTTGTCGCCTTGTTGATTCTGGTTTCTATCCATGAGTTTGGGCACTTTTATGTGGCTCGTCGTTGCGGTGTGAAAGTTCTGCGTTTTTCCATTGGTTTTGGAAAAGTGCTTTGGTCATGGCGCGATAAGCAGGGCACAGAGTATGTGTTGGCCGCATTGCCTCTGGGTGGATACGTAAAAATGCTCGATGAGCGCGAAGCGCCAGTATCGGTGGAAGAGCGTTCCATGGCGTTTAATAATAAAAGTGTCTGGCAGCGCATCGCTATTGTTGCGGCAGGCCCTGGGGCTAACTTTCTGTTGGCCATACTCTTGTTTTGGGTGCTTTTGCTGCAAGGTCAGCGCGATTTAATTCCCCAAATTGGGGCTGTAGAGCGCGGTTCAATCGCCGAGCAGGCAGGGCTTGAAGCAGGCCAGGAGATTATTGCTATCGATAATATTTCCACACCCACGTGGCAGGCTCTCAACAAGGCGCTGCTCAATCGCTTGGGGGAAACTGGATCTATTCGTTTCAAGGTGGCTTACCCTGACTCGCACTTTACTTATGAGTCCGAAGGGCGGTTGGTTGATTGGCTGAGGGATTCAGCGGATCCCGATCCGGTTGCAGGTTTGGGAATTACGCTGTATCTGCCCAAAATCACTCCAATTGTTGGCGAAGTAGTGGCTGGGGGGGTAGCTGAGGCTGCGGGTTTTCTGCCGGGTGATAAGCTGATTTCTGCCGATGATATTGTTATTGATGATTGGCAGTTATGGGTGGATTACGTCCGGCGTCATCCTGGTAAGACAATTTCTGTCGTGATTGAGCGCGATGCCAGAGAGCTAGCGCTTCAGCTTACTCCTGAATCAATCAATGAGTCAGGTGCAGTTGTTGGGCGGGTCGGGCTGGGGGCTCAGGCGGGCTCAATTCCTGAGTCGATGATTCGCTCTTATGAGTATTCCGTGTTCGGTGCATTTGTTGCCGGAGTGAATAAAACCTGGGAAACCTCAGGCTTTGTACTTTTATCAGTCAAAAAATTGATTCTTGGCGAAATTTCCACGAAAAACTTGAGTGGACCGATAACCATTGCTAAGGTGGCGGGCTCTTCAGCCGAGAGCGGTTTGAGGAGTTTTATTGGTTTTGTCGCTCTGCTGAGTGTATTCCTCGCGGTATTTAACCTTTTACCTATCCCAGTATTGGATGGCGGCCACTTATTTTATTACTTTATTGAAGTAATTAAGGGAAAACCGGTGTCCGACAGAGTGCAGATGCTGGGGTATCAGGTTGGACTCTTCTTGGTCATCAGTCTAAGCGTGCTAGCGCTGTATAACGACATCATGCGGCTTTAATCTGGCAGTGTGCCGGGCCGTAACCAACATTCATTTACGATTAGAACAGATTCTATGATGCGAGTTTCAATGCGAGTTTTTGGCTGTTTTCTGGCACTCTTTTTGTCATGCACTGTTTATGCACAGACCTTCCGTGTAAGTGATATCCGTGTGGAGGGGTTGCAGCGTGTGTCTGCAGGCTCTGTCTTCAGTGTACTGCCGATTCGTGTGGGTGATGTACTGACTCAAGCCGATATTCAAAGTGCAACTCGTGAGTTATTCAAGGTTGGCTACTTCTCGGATGTAGAGATCAAGCGCGATGGCGATGTGCTGGTGTTGGTGATTAAAGAGCGTCCCGCAATCAATAAAATTGAGCTTAAAGGTAACAAGGCCATCAAAACTGAAAATTTGATGGATAGCCTTAAGGATAACAACCTCTCCGAAGGACAAATTTTTCAACGCGCTACGCTCGAAGGGATTACACAAGCATTGCAGCGCGAGTATGTGAACCAAGGTCGCTATGGCGCTAGCGTGAACATTGAAATTGAAGATATGCCGCGTAATCAGGTTAAGGTGCTGGTAAATATCGACGAAGGCAGCCCCTCGCGTATCAAACAAATCAATATCGTGGGTAATCATAGTTACAGTGAAGAAGATCTGATTGATCTGTTTGAATTAAAAACCACTGGTATGTGGTCGTGGATATCGGGTAACGATAAATACAATAAAGAAAAATTAAAGGGCGATTTGGAGCGATTGGAGTCTTGGTATTTGGATCGCGGATATCTCAACTTTAAAATTGATTCATCACAAATTTCGTTGAGCACCGACAAAGCCAAAATTTTTATTACTGTAAATATAACCGAAGGCGATATTTACAGAGTGAGCGGTATTGATCTCGCCGGTGATCCTGCTATTGATGAAAACATTATTCGCAGCATGATTCTGGTCAAGAAAGATCAGATATTCTCTCAAATTCTAATGACGACTTCGGAA
Organism: Cellvibrio sp. KY-YJ-3; assembly: GCF_008806955.1. Taxonomy (NCBI): domain Bacteria; kingdom Pseudomonadati; phylum Pseudomonadota; class Gammaproteobacteria; order Cellvibrionales; family Cellvibrionaceae; genus Cellvibrio; species Cellvibrio sp. KY-YJ-3. The sequence continues at coordinate 2,296,362 of NZ_CP031727.1, forward strand.
GAGTATGTAACCAAACGTTTGGGTAATGAGGGCTACACCTTTGCCAAAGTTGAAGGTATGCCGGAGCGAAATGATGCGGATAAAACGGTAAAAATCACGTTTTTTATAGAGCCCGGTAAGCGCGCCTACGTTAATCGTATTAACTTCCGTGGCAACACAAAAACTGTTGATGAAGTATTGCGCCGTGAAATGCGGCAGATGGAAGGCGGCTCCGCAAACTCCGCGCAAATCGAGCACTCAAAAGTGCGTCTGGAGCGGTTGGGCTTCTTTAAAGAGGTAAAGGTAGAGAATAAAGAAGTTCCAGGAACGTCCGACCAGATTGATGTTGAATACACTGTTGAAGAACAGCCGTCCGGTAGTATGGGACTGCAGGTAGGTTATGCTCAATATTCAGGTTTATTGTTCTCCGCCAGTATTCAGCAAAACAACTGGTTCGGTACGGGTAAACAAGTTGGCTTCAGTTTTAGCCATAACCGCTATCAAACTGCGTACAACTTTAATTACAACGACCCTTATTTTACACCTGATGGCGTAAGTCGTGGTTTGAGTTTGTATTACACAAAAAGTGATTACGGTTCATACAACATTACTCCCTACAGCACTAACGTTTATGGCGGTAAGATCAATTTCGGTTACCCCATTTCTGATATCGAGCGCATCGGTTTCGACATAGGTTTGCGTAGCCTGGAAGTGGAGCCTACCAGCTATTCATCGCAAGAAATTATTCGTAGTCCTATTTGGAATCCTAACTTGGGTTATATAACGCAAGATGAAAACTACGAACTTATGGTGCGTGAGCAATTGGGTTTGGATTACCCAACGGGTAGTTTTGAAATTAAGTCAGTTGATGAAAGTATGTTGGGTACACCCGGCTTTCTGGATGTTTATGGCGATACATTTAACGATGCTCAAGTTAGTATGTATTGGCTGAGGTCTACGCTTAACCGAGGTATTCTTGCTAACCGTGGTGCCTCGCAGCAACTGGGCGTGGAAGTCTCTTTACCGGGCGGTGATTTGCAATATTACAAAGTTAATTACACCGGCCAGATATTCCAACCCCTGACTAGATCCCTTACCTTACGTTTGCATACCCGTATTGGTTATGCCGCTGCTTATGGTGATCTGGATGAATTGCCGTTCTTTGAACATTATTACGCTGGTGGGTTTGGTTCGGTACGTGGTTTCGAGCGCAATACACTTGGTCCCCGTAGTACTTTTATCCGCGAGGCTATAGTCGCGAATACTGTATGGGATGATTTAAACGGTGACGGTATAGCTCAAGCTAATGAGCAAGGTGCTCCTGCATATGTTCTTTGCAGCGACCCCGATGCGGGCAACTACGTTGCTAATGTGGCATGTGATGAGGGTATTTTGTTATCAAATGCCAATAATAATAATCTGGTCGGCAGGACTCGTGGAGCTTTCGGTGGCAATGTTTTAATTCAAGGCGGTGCGGAAATACTTTTCCCGCTTCCATTTATTAAAGATCAACGCTCACTGCAAACTACGTTCTTTGTTGATGCAGGAAATGTGTTTGATACTCATTGTGGTGCGACACAACTCAACTGCTATGATGTGGATCTTGACCACATTAATGCCTCCGTAGGTCTTGGTTTAACTTGGATTTCAGGATTTGGCCCAATGACATTCAGTATTGCGGAGCCATTTAAGGAAAATGATTATGATCGTACAGAAGTGTTCCAGTTTTCATTGGGACAAACGTTTTAATAATAATTGTTTGGGCTAATAATCTAGAGGAATAAATTGTGACTGTTACACAGAAAATGTTTGCTGTTATTGCTTTGTCTTTGGTTTCATCCGTTTCATTTGCACAAGGCAAAGTAGTTGTTTTGGATCCAACGGGCGCAGTAATGGGAACCACTGCTGCAAAAGCTAAGTTTGATAAACTGCAAAAAAGTGCTGATTTTGCTGCAGCAAAAGCAAAGCTTGATGGCCTTGCGGCCGATATCAAAGCATTACAAACCGAGTATCAAAAAGACGGCATGACATGGAGTGCTGAAAAACGCGCTGAAAGTGAAAAGAAATTGCAAAGCTTGGGTCAGGATTATCAATTTCAGGGTAAGAAGCTTCAGGGTGAGCAGCAGGCTTTAATGCAGCAAATCATGCAAGAACTGGGTCCGAAAATGGAAGCCGTAGTAAAACAACTTGTTGAGTCTGAAAACATCAGCATGATTGTTGATGCAAAGTCAGTAATGATGGCCAAACCAGAAAATGATTTGACTCCAAAAGTCACTGAACTCTTGAACAAAGCCAAGTAAGTATCACGAGCATATGTTGAAACGCTCTTATCAATTGCTTGAACTTGCACAGCGCTTGGGCGCTGTTTTGGTTGGTGATCCAAAGCATGAGATAAGAGCCTTGGCTACATTACAAAATGCCGAGGCACATAGCCTTAGTTTTCTTGCCAATCCAGCTTACAAGAAATATTTGAGCTCGACTAAAGCCGGCGCGGTGTTAATTCACCCTGATTTGCAAGACGAGTTCGCGGGTAATAAGTTAGTTACTGCTAACCCCTACATTGATTATGCTCGCGCGTCGTCACTATTTTCACCTTTGCGTGCTCCTGCTGTGGGAGTGCATCCATCAGCTGTGATTGGCCGGGATTGTGTTATTGCCGCCGATGTTTCAATCGGTGCTAATGCTGTCATTGGTGATGCTGTTACCTTGTCCCAAGGGGCTGTTATCGGTCCTGGGTGCTATGTAGGTGATGACACATCTATCGGTAAGAATACCCGCCTGGCGGCTAACGTTAGCATTTATCACGGAGTTGTGATTGGTGACGACTGTATTTTGCACAGCGGTTGTGTGATCGGTGCTGATGGTTTCGGTTTCGCACCCCAGTCAGGCGGATGGCTTAAAATTCACCAGCTGGGTGGCGTAGTTATTGGCAATAATGTCGAGATTGGTGCTTGTACCTGTATTGATCGCGGAGCTTTGGATAATACTTGTATTGGCGATGGAGTGATTATCGATAATCAGGTACAAATTGCTCACAATGTCCGTATTGGCAAAAATACTGCAATTGCAGGTCATTCGGCGATTGCAGGAAGCACTATAATAGGCGCTAATTGCACTATTTCCGGTGCAGTAGCAATTGTCGGGCATATAACTCTGGCCGATAAGGTACATATAACGGCCAGAAGTTTAGTGTCCGCTTCGATCAGTGAAGCTGGTTCTTATTCCTCTGGCACTCCGCTTGCGCAAACTAAAGACTGGCGTAAAAATGCGGCCCGCTTTCGTCAGTTGGATTCATTAGCAACACGCTTAATAAAACTTGAACGCAAATAGCGTACATATAATTTCTATTTATTCCTTGGGGTCTAACCATGATGGATGTTAACGAAATCCGTGAATATCTTCCTCATCGCTATCCATTTTTGCTTGTGGACCGTGTTGTAGAGTTGATTGAAGGTGAATCAATTATTGCCTACAAAAACATTACCGTTAACGAAGAAGTCTTTAATGGTCACTTCCCTCAAAATCCAGTTTTTCCTGGTGTGATGATTCTGGAAGCCATGGCACAAGCATCAGGCATTCTCGGTTTTAAAACCATGAATAAAAAGCCTGAGGATGGATCTATTTATTTGTTTGCTGGCGTTGATGATGTGCGCTTTAAGAGACAGGTTGTTCCGGGTGATCGTTTGCAACTTGAATCGCGCGTTATTTCCGAAAAGCGTGGTATATGGAAATTTGAATGTAAGGCAAGCGTTGATGGTGTACTGGCTGCATCGGCAACTATTTTGTGCGCAGATCGTAAAGTCTAGAGCGACTACTATTGAATTTAGCGAGAAAGTATTTTGATAGATCCCTCAGCAATCATTCATCCTAATGCCAAGCTTGCACCTGATGTGCAAGTTGGTCCATGGACAATTATTGGCCCCAACGTAGAAATTGATGAAGGTACTGTAATTGCCTCTCACGTTGTTCTAAAAGGGCCAACAAAAATTGGTAAGCATAATCGTATCTACCAATTTTCCTCGATAGGCGAAGATACGCCTGATTTAAAATACAAAGGTGAACCTACTCGTTTAGTAGTTGGCGATCACAATGTGATTCGCGAAGGTGTCACTATTCATCGTGGTACCATTCAGGATCGCGGTGAAACTACCATTGGTAGTCATAATTTGCTAATGGCATACGTTCATGTTGGTCACGACAGTGTGATTGGTAGTCATTGTATTTTGGTGAATAATGCGGCGCTTGCCGGTCACGTGCATATTGGTGATTGGGCTATTCTCAGTGGGTTTACCCTGGTTCATCAATTTTGCAAGATTGGTGCACATAGCTTCGCTGGAATGGGAAGTGCAATTGGCAAGGATGTTCCAGCGTATGTCATGGTGAACGGAAGCCCCGCAGAAGCAAAAAATATTAATGTCGAGGGGTTGCGTCGTCGCGGTTTTACCAAAGACGATATTGCACTACTAACCAAGGCATACAAAACTATTTATCGTCGAGGTTTAACGCTTGATGAAGCTTTGGCTGAGCTTAATCCGTTAGCAGTTTCTTCACCTGCATTACAAGTGTTAATCGATTCATTGAATGCTTCAACACGCGGCATAGTTCGCTAGCATTTCCTCTTCGCGATTTCCATCGCATCAAGTTTCTACAAACCGGAGGGCTGGGTGTCTGATCACATACACATAGGTATTGTTGTCGGAGAAGCCTCCGGAGATATTCTTGGCGCGGCTTTGATGCAAGAGTTGCGTAAACATTTCCCCAGTGCAGAGTTTTCTGGCATTGGCGGCCCACGGATGTTGGCGCTGGGTTTTCACTCCTATTTTCCGCAGGATCGACTGGCGGTGATGGGGCTAATTGAGCCCTTGAAGCGATTGCCCGAGCTGTTGCGCATACGTAAATTTTTGCGTGAACATTTTATCAAGAATCCGCCGGCCGTATTTATTGGCATAGACTCCCCCGACTTTACGATTCCACTCGAAGCATCGTTAAAAGAAAAAGGCATTAAAACAGTTCACTATGTCAGCCCCTCAGTGTGGGCCTGGCGACAAAAGCGGATTTTTAAAATTGCGCGCTCTGTTGACTTAATGTTGACGCTACTGCCTTTTGAGGCCAAGTTTTATCAAGAGCACAATGTCCCAGTAGAATTTGTCGGCCATCATTTGGCTGATGAAATCCCATTCGTGATTGATAAGTTTGCTGCGCGTAAATCGCTTGGTTTGCCTGAGCAGGGGCGTATTGTTGCGCTCTTGCCGGGAAGCCGTGCTAGTGAGGTAGAGCGCATGGGTAGTCTATTTATGGAGTCGGCGGTCAAATGTCTGGAGCAGGATCCAGGCTTATTATTTGTAATTCCTTCTGCAAGCCCGGATCGCTATCGTCAATTGCATATAGCGCTGAATGATTTTGTTGATTATCCGATTCAATTAATTAATGGGCATTCACATGAAGTGATGGCCGCTGCGGATGTTCTGTTGTTGGCATCAGGGACTGTTGCACTGGAAGCGTTGTTGCTGAAAAAACCGATGGTGGTTGCCTATCGGTTGGCGCCACTAACTTTTAAGATATTGTCCTGGTTAGTTAAAACACCGTGGATTTCGTTGCCCAATTTGCTCGCACAAAAACTTTTAGTTCCCGAGTTGCTGCAGGATAAAGCAACTCCCGAAACCCTGTCCGCAGCGGTAATGAATTATTTTGACAACCCGGAGCAGGCGATAGCACTTAGCGAAACGTTTGCACAAATGCATATTGAACTCAAACGCGATGCCAGTGCACGAGCTGCTGAAGCGATTGCCAGATTAATTCGCACACCGATAATTTAAAAGGTCTAGCTGTGATTGAGCCATTTATCAGTATTTATAAAGGATATCTTTACGCGGGTTGCGATGAGGTAGGGCGCGGTCCGCTGGCTGGGGATGTCGTTGCCGCTGCTGTTATTCTTGATCCCGCTAAACCGATTGCTGGTTTGGATGATTCTAAAAAGCTGACGGAAAAAAAACGTGAGTTATTGTTTGGGGAAATTCAAGCAAACGCAAAAAGCTGGTGCATTGCGCGCGCGTCAGTTGCAGAGATCGACAGCTTGAATATCCTCCAAGCGAGCTTGCTGGCGATGACTCGTGCTGTGCAAGGGTTACACATAGAGCCGGAGCATGTATTAGTCGATGGAAATAAATTACCTAAATGGAAATATGCGGCAGAAGCTGTTGTTAAGGGTGATAGTCGTGTTGCTGCAATCAGTGCTGCATCGATACTGGCCAAAGTGACACGTGATCGTGAAATGATTGTGCTGGATAAACTTTATCCCGGCTACGGTTTTGCTGACCACAAAGGCTATCCCACCAAAGTTCATATGGATGCGCTGGAGCGTTTGGGGGTTACACCTATTCATCGCGTATCTTATGCTCCGGTCAAAGCCAAGATTGAACAAATAGCGTTATTTTAATTTTCTCTCTTTTACTCGCCTAAGAAAATATTATGCCTGCAGCAAATTTTGTTCACTTGCGTTTACACACAGAGTTTTCGCTAAGCGATAGTTTGGTGCGCATTAAAGCGTTGGTTAAGCGTGTGGCAGAACTAAACATGCCTGCCTGTGCTATTACCGATCAAACCAATTTTTACGGTCTAATCAAGTTTTATAAGGCCGCCCAAAGTGCAGGTGTAAAACCGATTGCCGGTAGCGATTTTTGGATCGCCAGTACTGACAGTGAAGGGAAACCGACATTAATTACTCTGCTCGCCATGAATGATCAGGGTTATAAAAATATTATTGAATTAATTTCACGTGCCTGGCGTCAAGGCCAGCAGCAGGGTGTAGCTTATTTACAGCGCGAATGGCTGAGTGAGTTTAGTGATGGTGTAATTGCATTATCCGGTGGCAAGTTAGGTGATGTGGGTATGGCGCTGCTCGGTGGGCGTGCAGCGCAGGCGCAGGAGTTATTACAGGGATGGATGCAAGATTTTCCCGGGCGTTTTTATTTGGAGTTACAGCGCACAGGTCGTGAGAATGATGAAAATCATTTGCATGCGGCAGTCGCCCTTGCTGCCGAGATGAACTGCCCCGTTGTTGCGACGAATGATGTTCGTTTTTTAAAGGCCAGCGAATTTGAAGTGCATGAGGCGCGAGTGTGCATCAGTGAAGGCCGCACGCTTGATGATCCTCGGCGTGAGCGCCGGTATAGCGATCAGCAGTATTTGCGTTCGGCCGAAGAAATGGCTGAGTTATTCAGTGATATTCCTGAGGCAATCGCCAATACAATTGAAATTGCCAAACGTTGCACCATTACCATCCAAATGGGTAAATACTTTTTACCGGAATACCCAGTGCCGGAAGGCATGACGGAAGCAGAGTTTTTCCGCAAAATTTCCCACGAAGGATTGGATCAGCGGTTGGAGCGCATTCTGGATAAGAGCACCGCAGATTATGCTGAGCGGCGTAAAGTCTATGAAGATCGTTTGAATTTTGAATTGGATATTATTAACCAGATGGGATTCCCTGGTTATTTTCTGATAGTAATGGACTTTATCCAGTGGGCGAAGGATCACGATATCCCGGTCGGACCTGGCCGTGGTTCGGGTGCGGGATCGCTGGTTGCCTACTCATTAAAAATTACTGATCTCGACCCACTTGAATACGATTTGCTGTTCGAGCGGTTTCTAAACCCTGAGCGGGTTTCCATGCCGGACTTCGATATCGATTTTTGCATGGACAATCGCGATAAGGTTATTTCTTACGTGGCCGATAATTACGGTCGCGATGCTGTAAGCCAAATCATTACCTTCGGTACCATGGCTGCAAAAGCGGTAGTGCGCGATGTGGCGCGGGTGCAGGGTAAATCTTACGGCCTTGCCGATAAACTTTCCAAAATGATTCCGCCCACACCGGGTATGACTCTCGCACAGGCATTGGAGGAAGAGCCGCAGCTAAAAGAATTTATTGCGGTTGACGGTGATGCCGGTGAAATTTGGGAGATGGCAGTACAGCTTGAAGGTCTTACGCGCAACGTCGGTAAACATGCCGGTGGTGTAGTTATTGCGCCCACTAAACTCACCGATTTTTCACCGCTTTATTGCGATGAAACCGGCGGTGGTTTGGTAACCCAATTCGACAAAGGTGACGTAGAAGAAGCGGGCTTGGTGAAGTTCGACTTCCTCGGGCTGCGCACGCTCACCATTATCGATTGGGCGCGCATTATGATCGATAAGCAGCGCATCAAAAAAGGCGAAGCACCACTCGATATCAGCGCTATTCCACTCGATGATCCTAAAACCTTTGGTTTATTAAAACGCGCGGAAACCACAGCGGTGTTCCAGTTGGAATCGCGCGGCATGAAAGATCTGATCAAACGTTTGCAGCCAGATAATATTGAAGATTTGATTGCACTGGTGGCGCTATTCCGTCCCGGCCCCCTGGAGTCGGGCATGGTAGATGACTTTATCAACCGTAAACACGGTCGCGCGCAAGTGGCCTATCCCGATGCAAAATTCCAGCACCAGAGTTTAAAACCGGTTCTTGAACCAACTTATGGCGTTATTGTTTACCAGGAACAGGTAATGCAAATTGCGCAGGTACTTGCCGGTTATACACTCGGTGGTGCGGACATGTTGCGCCGTGCAATGGGTAAGAAAAAACCGGAAGAAATGGCCAAGCAGCGCGAAGTATTTGAAAGTGGTGCAAAAAATCAGGGTGTTGACCCAGAGCTCGCAATTAAAATTTTTGATTTGGTGGAAAAATTTGCGGGTTATGGATTTAACAAATCCCACTCTGCGGCTTACGCGATTGTGTCTTATCAAACTGCTTGGTTAAAAGCTCATTACCCTGCACATTTTATGGCGGCGACTATGTCGTCGGACATGGATAAAACCGATAAGGTCGTTACCTTTATCGAAGAATGTCGCACCATGAAATTAAAATTGTTGCCGCCGGATGTAAACTCCGGTGAGTTTCATTTTACGGTGGATGATGCAGGTCGAATTATTTACGGTTTGGGTGCAATCAAAGGCTTGGGCGAAGGCCCAGTTGAATCCATTATTGCAGCGCGTAATGAAGGTGGTCCGTTTAAAGATTTATTCGATTTTTGTGCGCGTGTTGATCCACGCAAAGTAAACAAGCGTGCCTTGGAAGCCATTATTCGTTCCGGTGCTGCGGATAATCTTGGGCCGACAGCCAATACTCCCCAACATAATATTGATCATGATCGTGCGGTAATGTTTGCGGCAATGAGCGAAGCGGTAAAAACTGCGGAGCAGGCGATGGCCAATACCAATGCTGGCATGATGGATTTATTTGGTGCAGTGATGGCGAGTGATGAAAGTAACTCCGATGTTTATGCGGATTTTCGTCGCGTGCGTACCTGGACTATGAAGGAGCGGTTACACGCAGAAAAAGAAACGCTTGGGTTGTATCTTACTGGTCACCCCATCGATGAATATGAAAGTGAATTAACTCACTTGGTGAGTTCGCGTATTTCTAATCTCAAACCGGAAAAGGGCAGTCAAACTATTTCTGGCTTGGTGATTTCCCAGCGTGTGGTGAAAACCAAGCGCGGCGATAATATGGCGATAGTGACACTCGATGATCGTACCGGGCGTATGGATGTCACCTTATTTGCGGAAGTGTTTAATGCCGCGCGTGATGTATTGTTAAAAGATGGTCTTTTAGTGGTGAGTGGGCAGGTTCGTTACGACGACTTTAGCGGCATGCTAAAAATGAGTGCGGACAATATTCGTTTGTTGTCTGACGTGCGTCAGGAAAAAGTGCGTGAGTTGTGGCTGGAATTGGAATCGGGTCTTCTGCCGGCAAATTTTAGTCGCGACCTAAACGATATTCTCGACCCTTACCGCCAGTCACCCCAGCAGGATGCGCGGTGCGCAATTGTTGTCGATTATATTCGCAGCGATGCGCGAGCCCAGTTGCGTTTTGGCAATGAGTGGAACATACGTCCCGAGGATGAATTGCTACAGCATCTACGCGATGCTTACGGCAGTGCCAAAGTGAAGTTGGTGTATTAATCCCTTAGCTTTGCAAGTTCTTAAAACGAGGCTTGCTAAGTTATTTATGTCTTTCAGCCTGCGATGATCGAACTAGACTAACAACAGAGATAACAAAAAATCTGTGTAACCAGAGTCTGGAGGGAAATACTATGTCATCAATCCTCGTGAAAGATTACATGCAGTCGAATGCCCAAGCTATACCGGCAGATGCCAGTGTGCGCGACGTTGTTGAGCATTTATTGAAGTGGAACGTAACTGGTGCGCCGGTCGTTGACCAACAGCGGCGGGTTATTGGTTTTGTTTCTGAGCAAGATTGCATTAAGGATATGTTAAATAGTGCTTTCTATGCCGAGGACTCTGACAGCGTGACGCGCATTATGCGGCGCGATGTCCTCAGTGTGACACCGGATGCCAGTATTCTGGAGATCGCGGAAACTATGCTGGGTAATAAACCTAAAAACTACCCGGTTGTAGAGCATGGCAAATTAGTGGGATTAATCAATCGTCGTCAGATTTTGCAGGCATTGACTGATAATAACGGCAGCTATTTTTCTCCCAGACGCGGATCCCCCGAGTTCGCGGTCAATTCCAGCGATATTCAATAAACAGCACGGGCGGGCATTGAACCCGCCCGAGTTGTTTTTATGACGCAGTGAATCCTTTATTAATTTGGTGATGATGCATTTCAAAAGTGCGCAGTAGTCGTGCCGTTGGTGGCGCGAATATCGCTGCAATTTAGTCTGAAAAGATCGACTAAAGCGCCTATTTCGCGTAAGGTAGCGCCCCAATTGTGCCTGCTTGGGTTATGGTTAAAAAGCCAACAATCTCAGGTAGTTGCACTCCCTCTACACGTCAAAATGGTAGTTTCCTACCCGGAACAAGAGCTTGCTATGAATCTGAATTATCTGGATTTTGAACAGCCCATCGCCGAACTCGAAGGCAAAATTGAAGAGTTACAACTGGTTGGCAATAGTTCTGATGTAAACATCGCCGATGAGATTGCAAAACTGCGCGAGAAGAGCACCAAACTCACCGAGACCATTTATTCCAAGCTAACAGCATGGGATATTGTAAAAGTTGCGCGCCATCCATTGCGCCCCTATACCTCCGATTATATTTCCCGCGTGTTTACCGAGTTTGATGAGCTGCACGGCGATCGTCATTTTGGCGATGACGCGGCTATTATTGGCGGTGTGGCCCGTTTGGACGGCAAGCCGGTTATGGTGATAGGCGAAGAAAAGGGCCGCACCGTACATGAAAAAGTGATGCGTAACTTTGGTATGCCGCGCCCGGAAGGCTACCGCAAAGCCCTGCGTTTGATGGAAATGGCTGAGCGCTTCAAGCTGCCGGTGCTGACCCTGATTGATACTCCCGGCGCCTACCCGGGTATTGACTCGGAAGAGCGTGGTATTTCTGAATCCATCGCGCAAAACCTCGCCGTCATGTCGCGCCTGCGTACGCCCATTATTTGTACCGTGATCGGTGAAGGTTCATCCGGTGGCGCCTTGGCAATTGGTGTGGGCGATCAGCTCAACATGCTGCAATACTCCACTTATTTTGTTATCTCCCCTGAAGGCTGCGCCAATATTATTTGGAAAACTGTCGCCAAGGCACCGGAAGCAGCCCAGGCGATGGGGGTTACCTCTAAAATTTTGCAAGACCTGGGTATTGTGGATGAAACTATTCCCGAGCCGTTAGGTGGTGCTCATCGCAATATGGACGAAATGGCCAGAAAGCTGCAGGAGCGTTTGGTTGCGCAGGTGGATCGTTTAAGCAAAGAGCCAATTGATGCACTGCTGGAGCGCCGCTACCAACGCTTGATGAGTTACGGCAACTAAAACGCCGATAAAAAACTCGCTGGAAATAAAAAAACCGCTGATGAGAGTCCGCGGTTTTTTTATTGTTAGCCAAACCTTTAAGGCGCTTGAATATTAGCGCGGTTTATTGGGTTTGCCCGGGCGATTGTTGTTGCTGAAAGTTTTACTGGCAGGTTTTGTTTTAGGTGCTGCTGAGGGCGCCTTGGGTGTGCTGCGTCCATCAACCGGCTTGGTTCTAGGTTTGGGTTGTGCTGCTATTTGGCTATTAAATTTTTTCGCACTTTCAAATTTATCGCCAAAGGCTTTTGCCGCGGGTTTCACCTGAGCCTTAGTACTGGTACCCGCACGCGGTTTTTGTTGCTGTGCACGCGCATGGGGGTTATTGCCGCTGCGCGGTTTGTTGCGTGCTTCGGTTTGTTCATCGGGAATCAGGGCTGATGCACTGCTGCCAATCAGGTGCGGCTTGCGCATGGCGCGCAGGGCTTCGCGAATGATCGGCCAGTTGGCCGGATCGTGGTAGCGCAACAAGGCTTTTTGCAGACGACGCTGTTCCAATCCCCGCGGGATATTAATTTTGCCACTCTTATAGGTCAGTTTTTTGAGTGGATTGCGCTCGCTCACATACATGGCTGTCGCCAATGACATGGGCGATGGATAAAAAGTTTGCACCTGATCCACTTCAAAATTATTTTTCTTTAGCCAGAGCGCCAAGTTGAGCATATCTTCATCGCGGGTACCAGGGTGGGCGGCGATAAAGTAGGGAATCAAAAACTGTTCTTTGCCTGCTTCCTTCGAGAATTTATCAAACATACGTTTGAACTCGTAGTAGCTGCTCATCTTCGGTTTCATCATCTGTGCGAGCACACCGTCTTCAGTGTGTTCCGGTGCGATTTTTAAATAACCGCCCACGTGATGTGTCACCAATTCTTTTACATATTCCGGGTCGAGCACCGCCAGGTCATAACGTAAACCAGAAGCGACAGAGACTTTGTTGACGCCGCGAATTTTGCGCGCCTCGCGGTACAAATTGGTGGTGTGTTTATGGCTGGTGGTTAAGTTTTTACAAATAGTGGGGTACACACAGGACAGGCGACGGCATTTGGAGAGCGTCGGCATATCTTTACAAGTAAGGCGATACATATTTGCGGTGGGGCCACCCAAGTCAGAAATATGGCCGGTAAAACCCGGCACCTTATCGCGGATATCTTCAATTTCTTTGAGGATAGATTCCTGCGAACGGCTCTGGATAATGCGCCCTTCATGTTCGGTGATCGAACAAAAGGTACAGCCACCAAAACAACCGCGCATGATATTGACCGAGGTTTTAATCATGTCGTAAGCGGGGATTTTTTGTTTGCCGTAAACCGGGTGAGGTACGCGCGCATAGGGTAAATCAAATACACCGTCGAGCTCGTCGGTTTCGAGCGGGATCGGTGGCGGATTAATCCAGACTTCGCGGTTTTCGTGTTTTTGAATCATCGGGCGCGCGTTGTAGGGGTTGGCTTCCTGGTGCAAAACCCGCGAGGCGTGTGCATATAAGGTTGGATCTTTGCGCACTTTGTCGAAGGAGGGCAGGCGCACGTAGACTTTTTCCGCATCCATCATTTCACTGCGGTTTTGCAGCGGCATGGGAATAATGCGAATCGGTTGTGGTTCATTCGGATCGAGTGCTTTTTCGCTTTCGATTCCCTGTGCCGGGCAGCCAATCGTTTTCAATTGCTCTGCAGCTTCCGGATTTAACGCGGCAATTTGTTCTGCCATTTTGTCCGGATCGAGCTGGCGTAAACCGACTTGTGAATTGTTGATATCAGTTTGTGCAGCATCCACAACGGACTTGCTGTTGTGTTGATACTCATAGGGGTTGGGCAATTTATCGATATTGCCCGGCCAGTCGATGCGTGTGGAATCAATTTCTGTCCAGCCCGCCGGTGGTTCTTTTTTGATAACCACGGTGCCGCGAATACTATCCAATTCTTTAATGCTTTTGCCCGCCGCGAGCGAGTGGGCAACTTCGGCGAGTGCACGTTCGGCGTTGCCATAGAGCAGAATATCGGCAGTGGCATCAATCAATACCGAGCGACGCACTTCATTGCTCCAGTAATCATACTGGGCGATACGACGCAAACTGGCCTCTATGCCGCCGAGCACAATCGGCACATCTTTGTAGGCTTCTTTGCAGCGCTGGCTATACACAGTGACGGCGCGGTCGGGGCGTTTGCCACCCATACCACCGGGGGTGTAGGCATCGTCCGAACGCAGGCGTAAATCCGAGGTATAGCGGTTGATCATGGAGTCCATGTTGCCCGCGCTCACACCAAAAAACAGCCTGGGTTTACCCAGCGCTTTAAAGGGTTCGGCGCTTTTCCAATCGGGCTGGGCGATGATGCCCACGCGAAACCCCTGGGATTCCAAAAATCGTCCAATCACCGCCATACCAAAACTGGGGTGATCCACATAAGCATCGCCACACACAATAATAATGTCGCAGCTGTCCCAGCCAAGCTTGTCCATTTCGGCGCGGCTCATCGGCAAAAATGGCGCGGGTTTATAGGTTTTGGCCTGGGCGTGAATGTTAGGTTTGGGGTAGGAGAACAGGTGTTTAGCGGTATTCATAGGGATGCAACAAGGGGGGAATTAAACCAGTCGCTATTGTCCCAGAATCGCGGCTGGCGAGACAGCATTAATTTTGATCGTTTATTGAGTGGCGAGTTTTTGCTGTACTTCTTCGTAGCCGCCTTCATTGGTGGCATTGCGAAAGCCCATGGCCTGCAGGGTTTCAAGAGCGATGCCGGAGCGGCGACCGGTGCGACAGTAGAGGCGCAGGGTGGCATCTTTATCGGTAGTCACTTCGCTAATACGCGCCGCAATTTCTTCAAACGGTATATGGGCAGCGCCCTGCACGTGGCCGGAGTGAAACTCCTCTGCGGTGCGCACGTCAATCCAGAAGTCATTGGCAAGAATTTGGTTGGACATAATCAGTAGTAAACCTGTGCTAAATAAACGAAAAAGGTGTTGCAGCATAACAAGCTCTCCGCGCAATCTGCCACTAGTGACTGTTATTAGCCTAGGCCACAAATGATTACGCCCGAACAGCGGGCGCAGGTCATTTGTGGGGTGTGTTCGATAATTTGACGAAAAGTCTAGATTATCAAGCGTTCGCCAATAATCTGTCATATTTCCGGCTGAGCATGTCATAAAACTGTTCGCGCACCTGCACTATAGTGTTTTTGAGAGCGGTGATTTGTTCCAGAGAGATATCCTTGCGGCCCATATAGACTTGTTTACGGTAGACGGCGATCTTGGCGCCGTACAAACGCAGGCTGCGCTCCAGATTTTTCTCGCCCAACATCAATAACTTGGCTTCGGCTTCCGCCAGCTTTTTAAATTCATCCACCAATTCGCTATTCACGGCTTCCAACTCGGCGCGACGCGTTTGGGGCCAGCGCTCGCCAAACTGGATGGACTCCACTACCAGTGACGAATATTTGGCGAATATGTGCGTCACCGTGCCCACTTGAGTGGACACTTCTTCCAGAATTTGCAGGCGACGATTGTCTCGTGGGTTATTCATGGTCTGGTGATTGGTTTTGCGCAGCACCACCCAAGCGGTCACCGCGGCAATCAATGCGCCCAAGCCGATTTTTAAGGAAGTATCAGTGATTTGTAAAAACAGTTCGTTATCCATAGTGCAGTGCCCCTCTGTCAGAAAATCGACGGTTTTGGTTCGTTAGCAGAGGAATTGCAATATGTAGGCCAGCACGTTATCGATTTATCGCAGGGGTTTTAGCAGCGGCTCCAGGCCATTGAGGCGGATTTCATACATCAAGCCCAGTAGTTGGCCGAGTTTGCCTTTGGGCATGCCCTCCCGTGCCATCCACATAAGATAGTGTTCTGGGATGTCAGCAATCACATGACCAGCGTATTTGCCGTAGGGCATGGGAGTTGTCACCAGCTCTTTGAGCAGCTGCGGGTCAAAAGGGAATTCATCCATCTCAACCACCGGCCAGCTTCACAGTAAAGCCGCGTTTTTCCAATTCGGCTTTGAGTTTGTCGCGCTGGTCGCCTTGGATTTCAATGACGCCATCTTTTAATGAGCCGCCCACACCACAGGTGACTTTTAAGGCTTTTGCCAAGTCTTTGAGTTTGTTTTCATCCAGCGGAACACCGGTGATGGTGGTAACCCCTTTGCCATTGCGCCCGGCTGTTTCGCGGCGAATGCGCACTATGCCGTCACCTTGTGGGGTCTTGGCGACAGGTTTTTCTTCTTTGATGCGGCCGGTCTCGGTGGAATAGACAAGGCGGGAATTTTTGTCTTTAGTCATGGCGATGGTGATTCCTGAACAAGAGTCTGGCAATTCTAACGCCACCGGCTGCTAGAATGCGCGCCATATTGAGCGTACAACCTATTTATAAACAGAGAGTGACTATGCAGATTCAGGGTCAATGGGCCGAACCTTGGCAGCCACTGGTGCATGCTTTTGCCGCCAACTTTACCCGGGGCGAGGAGGGAGCAGGCCTGGCGTTGGTGCACCGCGGCGAGTTAGTGGTAAATATCTGGGCCGGCCAACACAGCAATAAGCTGGCAGGCGTGGTGGCCCAGCCATGGCAAGAGGACACCCTGGTCAATATCTTTTCAGCCGGTAAGGGCTTGGTGGCATTGTGTATTTTGCAGCTGGTCGCCCAGGGTAAATTAGCACTGGATGCCCCGGTGGCAGATTACTGGCCCGAATTTGCCCAGGCTGGTAAAGAGCACATCACCATTCGGCAAGTAATTAGTCATCGTGCCGGGCTGTCGGCTTTCCATCAGCATATTGCCAATGAGCAAATTTTTGACTGGGCGCAAATGACCCAAGCCATTGTCGCCGAATCCAGCTGGTGGGAGCCGGGCAGTGCCCAGGGTTACTCGCCGTTTATCTACGGTTGGATTTTGGGTGAGCTGGTGCGCCGTGTGAGTGGTTATGCCAGTTTTAACTCGTATTTTCAGGCGCAGGTGGCTGAACCCTTGGGGATCAGCTGTCATTTTGGTGTGCCCGAAAACCAACTGGATAAGATCGCCGATACCGGCCCGCTCAAGCGCCCATTGGGTTCCCCTGCCACCGCAAGCGGCGCCGATAGCATTATGCTCGGCAAAATCATGAAGGCTGACCCGCGTGGAGTCACCAATCGCGCTTTTTCCAATCCGATCAGTTTGATGACCGCTACCAATTCGCGCGACTGGCGCAGTGCACAAATTCCGGCGGCCGGTGCGCACGCCAATGCCCCTGCGTTGGCGCGTATTTATGGTGCTTTAGCCAATGGCGGTAGCCTGCTTGGTGATACAGCCTTGCCTTTGTGTTGGGCGGAGCAGACCTTTGCGCAGGATCAGGTCCTGGGTTTGCCCCTGCGTTTCAGCCATGGGTTTATGCTGTCGCAGCATGATCGCCCTGACTGTCGCTACGGGCGTGGTTCCCGCGCCTTTGGGCACCCGGGGGCAGGTGGTTGTGTGGGTTTTGCCGACCCGGATTACCAACTGGGTTTTGGGTATGTTACCCATCGTATGGGGCAGAGTTTATTGATCGATGAGCGCGCGGTGTCGTTGATCGATGCCGCCTATCAACTGCTGGAGCACAACAATGTCTGACCTTGAAGAACAATTAATTGACGTTCAAACCCGTGTCGCCTACCAGGAAGATACCTTGGCGCAGTTGAATGAAGTGATTACGCGCCAGGACGCTGAAATAATCCAGCTTAAACAGCAGTTGCGTTTGATTGCACAACGCCTCGATGAGCTGAGCACTAACCCGGCGCAAGGCGATACAGAAATGGCAGATGAGCGACCACCGCATTATTAATCCCAAACAGATTTGATCTTGTGAGTGGTTGCCCGCAGGAAAACTTGATAGAAGTTTGGCGCTAAAATCATCTTAATGTCGCGCAACTTCTCATTATTGTTAATAAGTGTGATTTGACGCTTTGTTTCCTGTACGAGCTAAAAAATAGTTGTCTACACTTTGCTGTCGATAGGTGTTTTTTAGATAACAGGGGCGAATTCATTCACCATGCACCACCATTCCACTCCATCGGGTAATCCGGCGCTTTTTTTGTCGGCGCATCCCGCACTTGATAACGGCCTGGATGTCGCCACAAGTGCTCCCTGGAGTATGAATGTGGCGAGTGGTGAGTTGCGTGTTAGCGCGCAAAAAGTTGATTCGCTCGCCGCTTTTTTTTCACCCCTTCATCGCGTAACTGACCTGTTAAACCACTTTCGCAAAGCCGACCGGTATCTTTTTTTGCAAGCGTTTAATGCCGACCCGCTGGATCAAGACTATGATCGGTTGCGTTCGTGCGATGTGCGTCTTTTCGGTATAAGTGGTGAACCGCTAGTGCGTTTTGTGGGGCGCCTGCGTCAACCTGACTCCGAAGCCCCCGACGCAAAAGAACAGGGGCGGTTTTTTGAGGGCGTAATTGTTGCGGCGCAACACTGGTTGGCCAAACCCAGCGATGAATATGCACTGCAATTTTTATCAAGCTTGTTTGCCGATAGCCCCATTCCCAGTTTCATCACCGATAAGCAGGGTGTGATTGTTAATATCAATGAATCCTGTGAGCGACTGTTTCATCTGTCCCATCGTCAGGCTGAGCAGGCTGCTGGCTTCTATTCAATCCTTCGCGACAAACAATTAAACAGCGACCCTGAACTTGCCGCTGCGGTACAGGCGGTATACCACCAAGGCAAACCACAAACGTTAGAGATGAGCTACTCCCTGGGGAATATTCATCGTAGTCGTTTTATTTGTGATAAGCAGATTCATTTTCGTGTGAGTTTCGTGCCTATTCCGGATCGCCAAGGCAAGGTTGCCCAAGTGTTAGTGCAACTGCAGGACTTGTCCCGTGAGAAAAGTGCGCGCGATGCTTTGCAGGAGAGTGAAGCGAGTTACAAAGCCTTTATCACCAATAGCTCTGAGGCCATTTGGTGTTACGACATGCAGCCGCCTGTGGCGATTGATACCGAATATGAACAGCAAGTAAAACAAATCGCACACAACGCACGTTTGGTAGAGGCTAATAAGGTATTAGTCAACATGCTCGGTGTGGATTCGCTCGACGATATTCTCGGCACAGGCTTGATTGACAGTGGCTCAACAAACTATGTGTTTGATATTCATTTTTTTGTAAAAAATAATTACGTGATGGTGGATCACGACATTATTCGCCAGGATGCACGCGGTAAAAGTTTTTATTTTCAAATTTGCTGTACTGGCATTGTTGAACGCGGCCAGTTAAAGCGAGTGTGGGGAACCACTAAAGATATTACCGCCCGCCGCCGCTATGAAGAAAAACTGCGCTATCAGTCCTACCATGATTCTCTCACTGCATTGCCCAATCGCGAAAAACTTTATGCTGATATGCAAGCCTGTTTTGAGCAGCGCAGTGCTGAACAAATCAGCGCGCTATTATTAATTGATCTGGATCGATTCAAGGAAATTAACGATACCTTGGGCCACAATGTGGGCGATCATTTATTGCAATTAATTGGTCCGCGCCTGGCCAATGAAATGGCGGAAATTCCCGGCACCGTAGCGCGCTTGGGGGGCGATGAATTTGCGGTGTTTTTGCCCCGTATTCGCAGCACACATCAAGCGGTGGTGTTTGGGCACAGATTATTGGATGCGCTCTCGCAAGAGTTCGATCTGGAGGGTTTTACAGCGCAGATCTCGGCGAGTATTGGCATCGCAATATCGCCCCAGCAGGCACAAGATCAGCATACGCTGATGCGCTATGCCGATATCGCTATGTATTACGCCAAAAGCCAAATGCTCGGCTTGGCAATTTACAGTGCGGAATACGATCCCCATTCAACCAAGCGTCTGTCAATTATCAGCGAATTGGGGCGAGCCATTCGCGAAAATCAACTGTGTTTGTATTATCAACCGAAAATTCTGTTGGATGAAAAACGCTGTTACGGCTTTGAAGCGTTGATTCGTTGGATTCACCCTGAGCTGGGGTTTGTGCCGCCAGCAGATTTTATTCCCATGGCAGAGTTGACCACTTTAATCCATCAGCTCACTGCATGGGTATTAGAAAAGGCAATATCCCAGTGCCGCACTTGGCAGGATCAAGGAATGTCGCTGAGTATTGCAGTGAATCTCTCGGCACGTAATCTAATGGATGACAATATTCCCAAGTTGGTGGAGCGGCTGTTGATTAAATATCAGCTGCCCGCCGCGCGCTTGGAATTGGAAATCACTGAAAGTTCGATCATGACTGATCCTACGCGGGCATTGCGCAATTTAGATGCTTTACATGCGCTCGGTGTGCATTTAGCTATTGATGATTTTGGTACGGGTTATTCGTCGTTGGCTTATTTGAAACGGCTACCGGTACAGACCCTGAAAATTGATAGTTCGTTTGTGCGCAGCATGCTTGAAGATTTACAAGATGAGTTAATTGTTAATTCAACTATTCACTTGGCCCACAATTTGGGGTTAATGGTTGTGGCTGAGGGAGTTGAGAACGAGGCGCTGTTGAATCGCTTAAGTGAAATGGGGTGCGATGAAGCTCAGGGTTTTTTTATCGGTAAGCCCATGTCAGTCATCAATACAAATGAATGGCTGGTCGAATCGGGTTGGGTTAAGCAGCCGCAATAATTGCGGCTGTTTTGCAATTAACGATAAAAAACCTATGTGCTGATTTAAAAGCCTTGCTGCTGCATTTGCGCTTCAACATATTTTAGCCGCTCTTCAAGCAGTGCAGTGCGGTAGCCATTTCCTTGCGTTAGTTTTAAGGCATTGCGCAATTGGATTTGGGCCCGATCATAAACTCCATTCAAAATAAAATATTCAGCGCGCGCTTCATGCACACCTAAAATATTGCCGGCTAAACCGTTCACTTCTGCCAACAAATACCACACATAGTCATCGTTGCTGCGCTTGCGCGAATAGCGATCAAGAATGTCGGCACACTGTTGGTAAATTCCCGCTTTCATCAAGGCTTCGGCGTGGCGAATAATCAGTGGATGGCTGTTGGGATATTTCTGTAGCTGGTTCTCAATGATTTCCAGTCCTGCTTTGTAGCGCTCTGCGGCGACTTCGATATCGGCGCGCATGATTTGATAGGTGATGCGTTCCGGTTCTTTTTGCAGCAGTGGTGCCAGGGCTTCGCGCGCTGCATCAAACTGGCTCGATCTGGTCAGTGCCAGTGCCCAGCCATAACGGCTGGCATCGGGATAAGTTGATTCCCTATCCAATTCACTTTTAAACATCCGCGCGGCAATTTGGGGAGTTTCCTCTGCATCTACACGTACCCGGCTGCGCATAAGTTGGAACTCCAAGTCATCCTCCGCAGGCTTGCGTGCGTATTGCATGGCGCGGTTGCGGGCGTCGGCCACCCGGGTTTCACTCACCGGGTGAGTTAGCAGGTATTCGGGGGGCGGCGATTAAGACGGTTGGCACGCACCATCTCTTCAAACATATCCGCCGCTGCATGAGGGTCGAGGCCGGCTTGAATCATGGTTTGCATGCCTATGCGGTCTGCCTCTTGCTCATTTTGACGGCTAAATGCGAGCGATGCCTGCTGTGCTGCAGCCTGGGTGCCCATAATCGCGGCTACGCCAGCATCGCTATTACTGTTCGCGGCGAGCACTAAGCCCGCGAGCATGCCTGCCAGCATTGGCATCATCATATTTTTTTGTTGTTCCAGGCGGCGTGCATAGTGGCGCTGGCTTAGGTGTCCCATTTCATGGGCAAGTACCGCCGCTAACTGGTTTTCGGTTTTGGCATAGTTGAGTAGCCCCGTATGTACCCCAATGATGTTACCGGGCACTGCAAATGCATTGAGTGTGTTGTTTTGTGCCACAACCAGATCAATGCGTTTATCATCCAGCTGGCTATGGGGGAGGAGGCGAGCAAAAAGTTGCTCAAGGTAATCAATAATCAGCGGGTCCGATGAAGTAGGTACCTGGCTGCGATAGGCCCTAAGCCAGCGTTGACCAAGAATCTTCTCTTGCACCGGTGAGATCATGATTGAACTGGTATCACCCAGATTCGGTAGTTCAATCTCGGCATGGCTCGCAAAAGGATTAATAAGCAGGCTGGAAACCAGTAAGGATGCCACTCCAAGCGGCGCGAGCAAGCGCTTGGCAGTCAAGGTAAGGATGCGTTTTAAAAGCGTGGACACGGTAAATATCGGCTCCCGAAGTCGATGGCATGAGTGTTTGAAGCAGACAAAAAATAGGGCGCAACTCTAGCCTTTTTGGCGCGTAAAGAATAGGTTAGCAACCCTTTGAGACCTTCTTTAGAGCGGCTGGTTCGTTGTTGGGTAGAAATTGTTGTTTGAAACGCCGTTTTTAATGCGACATTCCTGGATTTGTCTTGGCTATCTTTGATGTGTATGGGGATGCTCCGAATATGAGTAACTCACTTTGAATGACTCACTTGATTGTTTTATTCTGCCGGTAAATGTTGAATTGGATGCCAAAGGGCTGCGTTGCCCCATGCCGTTATTAAAAGCCAAGCAAGCACTACGCGACTTGAAACCCGCAGAAGTGTTGAGAGTGTTGGCTACCGATGCTGGCTCAGTGCGCGACTTTCAGGCCTATGCCAATATCAGTGGCATTGAGTTGCTGGGGCACGAGGCGCGCGATGGTGTCTACTGTTATTTGCTGAGAAAACCACTTGTATCACCGCCTTGAAAGCCAAGTGGATGAGTTAATCACATATGATCCGTCCGCATTGTCTTGCTGGAGCGATCATGGTACGGCCCCCAGGAATCTGGCTGCCTACGAATGCTGAAGTGAGTTTGTTATGCCGATATTGCCTTATCAAATGAATCCGCGAACGTGTCTGGTGCTGCTAACGGCGCTTGCCTTTGTTTTGGCAAGCTCGTTGCTCCTTGCGCAGCAAGAGGATCTACCCAAAGCCGGCTATAGTCCGCTTGCCATAGTTAAAAGCGAAAATGACAAGCGCGACTATCGTTACCTGATATTGGAAAACCAATTGCGGGTGCTATTGATTTCTGACCCCACCACTGAAAAAGCTGCGGCGGCCCTCGATATTCAAGTGGGAGCCAATCAAAACCCGGTTGATCGCACAGGACTTGCACACTTTCTTGAGCACATGCTGTTTCTGGGGACTGAAAAGTATCCCCAAGCCGGTGAGTACCAAGAATTTATCTCCCAACATGGTGGCCGCTATAACGCATTTACGGCGGCCGAAAATACCAACTATTTTTTTGAAATCGACAAAGATCAGTTAGCGCCAGCGCTGGATCGATTTTCCCAGTTTTTCGTAGCGCCGTTATTTTCCGACGAATACGTAGAGCGCGAGCGCAATGCCGTGCATTCGGAATACATGGCCAAGTTGAAAGATGATGCGCGCCGTGAATGGGATGTTTATCGCGAATTGATGAATCCTGCGCACCCAGGTGCGAAGTTTTCGGTAGGTAATTTGACAACATTGGCTGATCGCGAAAATAATCCGGTGCGCGATGACATGATCCGTTTTTACGAGCAACACTATTCGTCGCATTTGATGAGTTTGGTGGTGCTTGGCCCGGAGCCCCTCAATAACCTTGAGGCAATGGTGCGCGATAGATTCAGTAGTGTTGCCAAACGCGATATCAATATTGAAGCAGCGTATCCACCGCTATTTGATCCATCAGGCTTGCCTGCAAGCCTTGAAATCAAACCGGAAAAAGAACTGCGCCAACTTACCTTTAACTTTCCTATTCCCAATCCCGACCAGTTTTATCGCAAAAAACCTTATGCCTACATAGCGCATCTGCTCGGCCATGAAGGCCGTGGCAGTTTGTTGTCGTTATTAAAACGCTTGGGCTGGGCAGAAGGTGTGTATGCAGGAACCAGTTTGCATAGCCGCAGCGATGCCGTCTTTCAATTGAGTATTCAATTAACCCCACAAGGTGTTCGCGCGCGCGATCAGATAGTGTCACTGGTTTTTCATTCCATCGAACAACTCAAAGTGCGCGGTGCATCCTCCTGGCGCTACGGCGAATTACAACAGCTGGCTGATTTGGATTTTCATTATCAGGAAAAGCGGGCGCCAATGGAGACTGTTAGTGCATTCGCTCAAAAGATGGGTCAGTACGAGCCGCGTGATATTTTGCGTGGCGATTATATCTACGCTGATTTTGATGCAAATTTAATTGAAAAAAGCCTGTCATTTTTAAATAGCCAAAATCTACTATTGGTCTTGGTAGCTCCTGATGTCGAACCCTATCGTGTTTCAAAACTATATTCAGCGCCATTCTCATTGCGGGCGCAAATCCCCGAAATTCTTGAATTAAAGCCTACTGTACGACAAGAATTATTCCTGCCAGAAAAAAACCTGTTTATACCCAAGCGTCTTTCAGTAAAAGCGGGCTCAATGCTTGAACAGCGCGGTGTAGTTCAAGATGTGCGTCCCAAGATTATTTATCGCAATTCCAATATGCGTGTCTGGTTTTCACAGGACCGGGAATTTAAACAGCCGCGCGCGCAAATTAACCTGCGTATTAAGTCACCATTAGTGGCTGCCAATGCAGAGGGGGCGGCACAAGCACAATTGTTTGCAGCATTAATTGTTGATCAATTAAATGAGTTTGCTTATCCCGCTAGTTTGGCGGGTATTGATTTTACGCTCACTGCCAACGGGCGCGGCTATGACTTGGGTATATTCGGTTATTCAGGTCGGCAGGGTATGTTGATGAATAAAATTATAACGGCGATAAATGCAGGGCGATTTAAAGAAGAGCGTTTTCTATTGCTGAAAGAAAATTTGCTGCGCAGTTGGCGCAACAAAAATAAAGACATGCCTTATCAAGTTCTTGCGCAGCAAATTGCCGCGCTGCAACTGGAACCATCCTGGTCTAATGCTGAGCTTATTGATGCGTTAGAGCGTAAAAGCTATGAGCAATTTAATCAATTTGTCACTCGGCAATTAATTGATGCAACGGCAGATGGATTATTTTATGGCAATTATTTCCGTGCGGAAGCCTTGAAGCTGGCCGTATTGGTTGAGCATGAGTTATTAAACCGTCGCGCTGGGCGAGAAGTGTCGCCAGTGGTTCAGTTGATGCTGCCGGAGGATTCCGCAAAACCATGGCTCTACACTCACTCGCTTGATCACAGCGATCGTGTTGTTGAGTTATTTATTCAAAGTCCTTCTGCCTCAGCGGTGGATGCCGCGCATATGATGTTAATCCGGCAGTTGCTTCAGCCAGCGTTTTATCATCAATTAAGAACTGAAAAACAATTAGGTTATATCGTGGGTGTGCTTCCCGCCCCATTGCTGGATCTTGAAAATAGTTTGTTCGTTGTGCAATCGCCCTCTTCGAATGAAGCGGAGATTATGGCGCAGATAGATCTGTTTTTAGATGAACAGGCTTCTATACTGGCTGATAATTTTGCGATGAATCAGCAGTCTTTAATTAAAAAGTTGCAAGAGCCTGCGCGTTCACTCAAGGAGCAATCTGAGCGTTACTGGGCTTCGATTACATCCTATGACGAAACTTTTATGCGCCGCGATTTATTGGCAGAAGCTGTCGCTGCAATCACTGTTGATTCGCTTAATGAATTTTACGCAAGAGTTTTTCTGAATAAAAACAGACGCCTCTGGCTCACCTCAATAGCATTTGACCAGCGCGATAATTTTTCTGAAATTCAGAGTCTGCCTGCTTACAAAAAACAAATGAATAGAACAGTGATGCCATAATCGGGAATGTTATTTTTTGGGGCGCTCAATGGCGGATGTGCTGCATTTTTGTGCGTTATTTGTTGTGCTTTTAGCCCTAAAAATTATCATTTTTTTTACTGTTTATTGCTTGGTGAAATACAAACCTTAGGTAATAATGCGTTCCCTGTTTTGAGTGCGTGTTTTTCATGGCTTTGAGTTATGAACAGCGCTCGGTGCAGCGATCTGTGCACTAAAGTTGTGCCCCTCCAGAGTGTTACCGTGTTGGCTAGGGCTGGTAAAAAATTCACACTTATGCAAGAATTCGTGGATTTTTTACACAAGTAAAAGGAATGTTCCTCCTGTAACTCCATGATATTACAGCACTTTTTACTTTGTGCCTGTTTTTGCATGAAGCCCAGATCCAAATTCCTGTATTAGATACTACTGCTACATGATGTGCGTTATTGCGCATAGCTGAGGAGATTTGAATGCAACAAGATATCAATGCCATTGAAACAAAAGAGTGGCTAGACGCCCTTCGGTCAGTTGTTCGTCATGCGGGAAAAGATCGCGCCGCAGAAATATTAAAATCCCTGTCCGAGTCTGCTGTCAGTCATGGCATTGAGCAGCCTTCTTCTATCAAAACCCCCTACATAAATACTATCCCTGTAGAGAAAGAAATTAAGTCTCCGGGTGATTACGCCATGGAGCGTAAAATACGTTCAATTATTCGCTGGAATGCCATGGCGATGGTGATGAAAGCGAACGATAACGATGAAGGCTTGGGTGGTCACATTGCATCCTTTGCATCCTCTGCAACCTTATATGACGTAGGTTTCAATCATTTTTTCCGCGGTAACGATGGCGATACTCCGGGCGATTTGATTTACTTTCAGGGGCATGTTTCCCCGGGTATGTATGCTCGCTCTTTTGTTGAAGGCCGTTTGAGCGAGAGTCATCTGGACAACTTCCGCCGTGAAGTGAATGGTGGCGGTTTATCTTCTTATCCCCACCCATGGCTGATGCCGGATTACTGGCAGTTCCCTACTGTATCTATGGGCCTTGGCCCAATCAAAGCGATTTATCAAGCTCGCTTTAACCGCTACATGGAAGCGCGCAGTTTAATTCCTGTTACTGATCGCAAGGTATGGGCATTCCTGGGTGATGGCGAATGTGATGAGCCGGAAAGCTTGGGCGCTATCTCACTGGCAACACGTGAGAAACTGGACAATCTGATTTTTGTCATCAACTGTAACCTGCAGCGCTTGGATGGCCCCGTGCGCGGTAACAGTAAAATCGTACAAGAATTGGAAGGTGTTTTCCGCGGCGCTGGCTGGAACGTAATCAAGGTTCTGTGGGGACGTGGTTGGGACGAACTGCTTGCTAAAGACAAAACTGGTTTGTTGCAGAAACGCATGGACGAAGTTGTCGATGGCGAAATGCAAAACTACAAAGCCAACGGCGGCGCTTACACTCGTGAACATTTCTTTGGTAAGTATCCTGAATTGCTGGAGTTGGTCAAAGACATGACCGATGACCAGATTATGGCTTTGGCTCGTGGTGGTCATGATAGTCATAAGGTATACAACGCTTACCATCAAGCAATTAATACCAAAGGCAAACCAACCGTTATTCTGGCTCAAACCGTAAAAGGCTACGGTATGGGTACTTCCGGTGAGGCGATTAATAAAACTCACTCGGT
Source organism: Cellvibrio sp. KY-YJ-3 (assembly GCF_008806955.1). Lineage (NCBI taxonomy): Bacteria > Pseudomonadati > Pseudomonadota > Gammaproteobacteria > Cellvibrionales > Cellvibrionaceae > Cellvibrio > Cellvibrio sp. KY-YJ-3. The sequence continues at coordinate 2,323,490 of NZ_CP031727.1, forward strand.
AAAAGCACTTGATATTGAAAGCCTGAAAAAATTCCGTGACCGTTTTGAATTGCCCATTAGCGACGAAGATCTGCCGAAGTTGCCGTACTATCGCCCGGCAGAAGACAGTCCTGAAATGCAATACATGAAGAGCCGCCGCAAAGAACTTAAAGGTTTTGTGCCTTCACGTAATGCCAGTTTTGATCCCTTGCTGGTGCCAGCGTTGGATGCCTTTGCTGCCCAGTTGAAGTCTACTGGCGAGCGTGAAATTTCCACCACCATGAGCTTTGTGCGTATTCTTTCATCGCTGGTGAAAGACAAAAATATTGGCAAACAAATCGTACCTATAGTACCGGACGAAGCACGTACTTTTGGTATGGAAGGGATGTTTAAAACCATCGGTATTTATTCATCCGAAGGTCAAAAATACACCCCACATGATGCTGGCCAAATGATGTCCTACCACGAATCGGCTACTGGTCAAATTCTGGAAGAGGGCATTAACGAAGCAGGTTCTATGGCTTCCTGGATTGCGGCTGCAACGGCTTACAGCAATTACAAAAAGCCAATGATTCCTTTCTATATCTATTACTCCATGTTTGGTTTCCAACGTATTGGTGACTTGGCGTGGGCTGCTGGTGATTCTCAGGCGCGCGGCTTCTTGATGGGCGCTACTGCTGGTCGTACTACTTTGAATGGTGAAGGTTTGCAGCATCAGGATGGCCATAGCCATGTATTTGCTAACACCATCCCTAACTGCCGTTCTTATGATCCTACCTACGCTTATGAATTAGCGGTGATCATTCAGGATGGTATGAAACGCATGTATCACGACAATGAAAATGTCTTCTATTACATTTCATTGATGAATGAAAATTATCAACACCCCGATATGCCCGAAGGTGCGGAAGACGGCATCATTAAAGGTATTTATCAATTGGAGAAGGGCGTTGGTAAAGCCAAAAACCGCGTTCAATTGATGGGTGCTGGTACCATTTTACGTGAAGTGCGTTTTGCTGCAGAAATCCTGCGTAGCGAATTTGATGTGGAAGCGGATGTGTGGAGTGTAACCAGTGTGAATGAACTGACCCGCGATGGTCAGCGTGCGACTCGCTGGAATATGCTGAACCCAGCAGCTGCACAGCGTAAACCCTATATCACCCAGGTATTGGAAGGCGCTGAAGGCCCATTCATTATCTCTACCGACAACTTGAAAACCTACTCCGAGCAGCTGCGTGCCTACATTCCAGGTCACTACACCGTGCTGGGTACTGAAGGTTTTGGTCGCAGTGATACTCGCACTCAATTACGTCACTTCTTTGAAGTTAACCGTTATTTTGTGGTGATTGCTGCACTCAAGTCCTTGGCTGACCAAGGCAAGATTAAGGCTGATGTTGTTGCTAAAGCCATCAAGAAGTTTGGTATTGATCCAGAAAAAGCGGATCCGATGAGCGTATAAAACCATCGCCCTCTCACAAAGAGGGCGATGTTGTTTGTATTCGTCAAAAACATTTTATCGAATGTAGAAATAACCGATTAGTGAGGAACTACAGTGGCAATTCAAACTATTAAAGTGCCTGATATTGGCGGCGCAGAAGGCGTTGAAGTAATTGAAATCTCCGTAAAGGTGGGTGATGTTATCGCCGAAGGTGATTCAATTGTCGTGCTTGAAACCGACAAGGCTTCAATGGAAATCCCGGCCGATAAAGCAGGCAAGGTTGTCGCTATTAAAGTGAATCTTGGCGATAAAGTATCGCAAGATAGTTTATTACTCGAAGTAGAAGCGGAAGGTGCCAGTGAAGCGGCGCCAGCTCCGCAAGCTGCTCCTGTTGCCGCTGCAGCAGCGCCAGTATCAGCACCCGTTGCGGCAGCAACCAGCGCCGAAGTGCCAATGGTTGTGCCTGATATCGGTGGTGCCGAAGGCGTGGAAGTTATCGAAATTTCTGTAAAAGTGGGTGATGAGGTTGCTGCAGGCGATTCATTGATCGTGCTTGAGACTGACAAAGCTTCGATGGAAATACCGGCTGAAGCCGCTGGTAAAATTGTGAGTCTTGCCGTCAAGGTTGGCGATAAAGTATCTCAAGGTGCTGTGATTGGTGTGTTGGCTACTACTGGTGGTGCACCTGCTGTGGCTGCTGCGCCCGTAAAGGCTGAGCCTGCCCCTGTCGCGGCGGCTGCCCCTGCTCCTAAAGCAGAAGTAGCGAAGGCTGTTGCGCCGGCTATTGATGTTGAGCAAACCGGTGATGTGTACGCCGGTCCCGCTGTGCGCAAGTTGGCTCGCCAACTGGGTGTCGATATGGGCAAAGTGTCTGGCACTGGTCCTCGTGGTCGTTTATTGAAAGATGACGTTCGCGCTTACGTAAAACCGATTGTTGTTGCCGCTCAATCTGGCGCTCCAATGGGTGGTGGTTCAGGTATTCCGCGTGTTCCAGCGGTTGATTTCTCCAAATTTGGCGAAATCGAAACCATCAAAATGAGTAAAGTGAAAAAAATCACTGCGGACAATATGACCCGCAACTGGTTAAACGTTCCTCATGTTACCCAGTGGGACGATGCGGACATCACTGACTTGGAAGCTTTCCGCAATGGTTTGAAAGCTGAAGCGGAAAAACGCGGCAGCAAACTGACTCCATTGCCTTTCATTATGAAAGCTTGTGCTGCTGCGTTGGTTGCAGAGCCAAGTTTCAATGTATCTTTGCATCACGATGGCGAAAGTATCGTGCAGAAAAAATACGTGCACATTGGTATCGCGGTAGATACCCCTAACGGCCTGATGGTTCCTGTTATCCGTAACGTGGACAAAAAAGGGCTGTGGGAATTAACTGACGAAATCAATGCGATTGCGAAAAAAGCCCGTGATGGCAAGTTGTTGCCCGCTGATATGCAAGGTGGTTGTTTCACTATTTCCAGCCTTGGTGCTGCGGGTGGTAATGGTTTTACCCCGATTGTGAACGCGCCTGAAGTTGCTATTCTTGGTGTGTCTCGCGCGCAAATGAAACCAGTGTGGAATGGTAAAGAGTTTATTCCACGTAATATGCTGCCGCTGTCCCTGTCTTATGACCACCGTGCGATTAATGGTGCAGATGCCGGCCGCTTCTTTACTTATTTGACAGCTGTAATAGCGGATGTAAGACGTTTGTTGTTGTAATCATCAATATAGATGGTTTACAAAAAGGGTCAGCAATTGCTGACCCTTTTTGTTTTAATGTTGTGATTTAAAAAATATAAAAAGTCGGCATTTTTCGGTCATTTAATTTCCTCTTGCGAGCGATAATACGATGAACCAATTCCTGAAAATGATTAGTTGTGCTGTTCTATTTGTGTTGTTAGGCTGTCAAACGATTACTCAAGTTGATGACCCGAGCAATACTTACACCCCTGAAACCACCTATCAAAAGCTCGCCGCTGATTATCCTTTTATCACCATTGCCCGCCGGGATGTGCCTGATTCTGTCGTTGAAATAAAAAATATAACCTATGTTCGCTATGGCAAGCGCGCCTTGCAGCTGGATTTATATTTACCTGAATCTTCTATTACTCATTTAAAACCTGGTGTTGTATTTGTTCATGGTGGTGGCTGGCGCTCAGGCTATCGTACTAATTTCACACCTATGGCAATTGGCCTTGCACAGCGTGGTTATGTGACGGCGACAATAAGTTACCGTTTGGCAGGTGAGGCAAAATATCCTGCCGCAATCCACGATGTAAAAGCTGCCATTCGTTGGTTGCGCAGTAATGCCAAAAAATATGGTGTCAATCCTCAGCAGATTGCGGTGGCCGGCGGTTCTGCTGGTGGGCAAATTGCCAGTTTAACGGGCGTGACCAACGGACTTGAAAAATTTGATCCGCAATTGCATCGCTCGCGCATATCAAGTGATGTTCAGGCAATTATTAATATCGATGGTCTCTCTGACTTTACCTCGGAAGCGGCACGACTGCATGAGGATGATCCGCGTAAAAATCCTTCAGCGGCAGGTTTTTGGTTTGGTGGGCGCTACGCAGAAAAAACAGACTTGTGGTATGAGGCTTCGCCTACATTTTATGTCAACAAAAATACACCACCGATTTTATTTTTAATCAGCGCACAACCACGGTTTAGTGTTGGGCATGAAGAGATGATCGAAAAAATGAAACCGTTTGGAATTGCTTATCAGGTTTCAAAAATTCCAGACTCACCACACTCCTTCTGGTTGTTCGACCCATGGTTACAGCCATCTATAAACATTGCCGAGCAGTTTTTGAATCAGCAGTTCAAAATAATGCGTAGCGATAGTGCCCGGTAATTGTGTAGTCGAATAACATGTCTTCCAGTTCAGGGCCTGCACCTATGTTGTGGACAATTAGGGGGCGAAGGTCATCGCTGGAATGTTGGTCTGTCACAATGCCAATATGCGGCAAGTTCCCGGGTAGCATCCAGGTAACCAGATCGCCCGCCTGATAATCGTGCGGTTTAAGTGATATAGCTAATTTTTTGCCATGTCGCGTAAAGAAAGTTTGCAGGTTGGGCACGCGGCGATGATCAATATTGGTATCGGTTTTGGTTTGATTCCAATTGCGTCTTGCAGGGTAAAGCGAAAAATTACTGCGCATATCTTCATGCACTAATTGTTGCAGGTCTATGCCGAGCTTTCGATAAGCGCGAATGATTACATCAGTGCAGACCCCAAACTCTGCAGGCACATCGCCCATCGGGTAAGCGATTTTAAAATAGGTGCCATTGTAAGTAACGGCTGTCGCCGTTTGCGCAAGTGCTGCATCGATTAATTTACGGGTGTTGCTCTTTGGGTCGATAATGTTTTCTGCGAGGCAATATTCTGCTATGCAAAAAATTACCAGGCTCAGGATTGAGAGTGATAATTTGGTCATGATCTAGCCCTTTATTTTTAACTATCGTTATTGCTGGTGTTGCCTCGCGCTTTTATTTTCCAGAAAAGTAAACTGGAAAACCAAGAGCAATATCTTGTCAGTATAAATATTATTGCGAGACCTAAAGCTACACCGGTGGTGTTGGCGATAATGTCTGCAATGCTAAATGTGCGCGGTGGATTAAAATGCTGTGCAATTTCTATGGCGATGGAATAAAGAATTAGTACCACTGCTTGTTGCCACCCTGGCCAGTAAGGCCGGGCAAAATTAATAGAGATGGCTGCAACAGCATAGCCTGCAAAGTGCATCAACAAATCATTGAATACCGGAACGGAATTTTCAGGGTGAGGGGTTAACCCAAGATAGGTATAGATCACCAAAAGAAGATAAAACTGAATAACACATAAAAAACGCCACGCCATCTCTTGCACCATTTATTCGCCGCGGAAGGCCATGAGCATAACAGGTTGTTTTTTATGGAGCGATTGCTCGCGCCAATCGCTGTTTGGTATTACTTAATGAGCGGTACCATGGGTTCGGCAGCGTACAAGTCTTGTGGAGTATTGATATTGAAAAATGGGTCGTAGTCAATCGCACTAAACGAGACTTCTACGGGATTTTGTGCGCTCATCCAATCTTGCAAGCGAGGCATTTCATCGCTTTGTAGTTGTTGCTCCATGGGCTTGATTAATGAAGCGTGCCATAGTGCAAAGGTGGGGTGCCTGCGTGCGAGTGAGGAGGCTATTGCTAACTGTGAATGAGACTGATTGACGGCTTCTAATAGCGTTGATACCAAATCGGAGGGGAAAAACGGCGTATCGGAAGCGAAACTGACCAGCCATTCTGCATCGGGATTATCTTTATGCATCCATTGGAGGGCTGCATGAATACCCGCCAGGGGACCGCGATTGTTTGGAAATACGTCCGGCACTACGGGCAGGCGAGTGCGGGCAAAGCGCAAGCTATTGCCGTTGGCATTGAGCAGTAATTTTTTAACTTGTGGTTGTGCTCTTTCAATGGTGCGCTGCAATAGGGTTTTACCTGCCAGAGGGAGCAGGCATTTGTCGCCACCGCCCATACGGCGGGCTAGGCCTCCTGCCAGAATCACACCTACAACCGACTCAATATTACTCATAAGGTTTTACTGCTTCAGAATCTCTATGTTGGATTAGCTGGGGGCGGAGCGCTTTTGGCGCATTAATCATCATTGTTGCCTATCCCATAGTGTAGCTGCTGCCCCGAACCATCACCACGATTTTTACAGTAACAGGCATTTTTATGGCAATTCATTTGGTAATTATGCTTGGTTTTATATATTGCTTTTGTTGTGAGTTGTATTTCGAACGCGTGGCTTTACCCAAACTGCCAGCCTGTTCGTACCAAGTAGTTCTGAGCAAAATTGCTTTTCTCGGTGTGCCAAGTAGTATGCACACCCATTATGTTTATAGGGGGCTGTATGGAACTTAAACTCGAAGACTTTCGTCGCGAATACACACAAGGTGGTTTGGACAGGGCTGATTTGGCTGACAACCCGCTGGAGCAATTCGGGTGGTGGATGGAGCAAACTATTAAATCCGGTATCCCTGATCCTAACGCCATGACAGTTGCAACAGTTGATGCCAGTGGTCAACCGTCACAGCGCATTGTGTTGCTTAAACATTTGGATGAAAAAGGGTTTGTGTTTTATACCAATCTCAACAGCCGTAAAGCGCAAGAATTGAAACAAAATCCCAAAGTGAGCCTGCATTTCCCTTGGTTCTTTTTGGAGCGACAAGTGAAGGTGTGCGGCACTGCTGAGCCATTATCAACTGCTGAGGTGCTCAAGTATTTTGTCTCGCGCCCGCGCGAAAGCCAGTTAGGGGCTTGGGCATCACAGCAAAGCCGCCCGATTTCATCGCGCGCGTTGTTAATGCAGCAGTTTGAGTCGATGAAGAACAAGTTTGCCAAAGGCGAAATTCCCGTGCCGGATTTCTGGGGTGGGTTCAGAGTCAAGCCACATCAGATCGAATTCTGGCAAGGTGGATCGCATCGGTTACACGACCGATTTCAATACACTTTGCAGGCAGATGGTACCTGGTCGATTGATCGCCTGGAGCCTTAGGTGGAAATGCGCTACGTAGCATTAACAGGATTTGGCGATGCCAGTAATTTGCAATTGGCGCAGATGGCTATACCCGAACCGAAACCTGACGAGGTCTTGATAAAGGTTTATGCAGCGGGAGTTAATCGTCCGGACATTTTGCAGCGCCAAGGCTTGTACCCTGCGCCCGAAAACGCGTCACCAATATTAGGGCTGGAAGTGGCTGGCGAAATTGTCGCGTGTGGAGTGAATGTGAAACGTTGGCAGTTAGGCGATAACGTTTGCGCCTTGGTGGATGGTGGCGGTTATGCCGACTACGCGCTCGCACCAGCCGCGCAATGTTTGCCTATGCCCGCAGATTATTCATACGTTCAGGCAGCGGCTCTACCGGAAACATTTTTTACCGTATGGCATAACCTTTTTCAGCGTGCACATTTGCAAGCGGGCGAAACCTTGTTGATTCATGGCGGTGCCAGCGGTATCGGTGTTGCTGCAATCCAAATCGCGCGTGCGTTTGAAATTAACATCATTGCGACAGCGGGGTCGGCTGCAAAATGTGCGGCAATTGAGCGGTTAGGCGCACAAGCGATTAATTATCGCGAGCGTGATTTTGTCGCCGAGGTTAAACAGCTCACGCAGGGGTTGGGCGCCAATGTAATTTTGGATATGGTAGGTGGTGATTATATCCAGCGCAATTTTTCAGCGGCTGCTAAGGATGGGCGCATTGTGAACATTGCTTTTTTAAATGGCAGTAAAACAATGGTCGATTTTATGCCGCTGATGCTCAAACGCTTAACACTCACCGGTTCAACTCTGCGCGCGCAACCTGCTGCAGTTAAAGCAAATATCGCCGCTGAATTGGAATTGAACATTTGGCCGCTGGTGAAAGCTAAAACTATTAGTCCATTGATTGATTCCGTATTTGCTTTGAGTGATGTCGCGGCAGCGCATCGTCATATGGAATCTAATCAGCACATCGGCAAAATTATTTTGGACATGGCACCGATCAATGACTGAATCTATAAATAGCTCAACAATTAACTCCGGAAATAACCCACTCAATAGCACAGCCAATAAAAGACGCCCACTCGATGGCGTGCGCATTATTGAAGTTGGCCAATTAATAGCTGGTCCTTTTGCGGGCTGCATGCTCGGTTATTTTGGTGCGGAAGTTATTAAAATCGAACCGCCGGAGGGCGATGCAATTCGCAATTGGCGTGTGCTGGATAATGGTACGTCGTTTTGGTGGCGCAGTATCGGCCGCAATAAAAAAAGTATCACGCTCGATTTAAAACACGTCGAAGGTCAAAAAATTGCGCGCCAATTAATGGATAGTGCCGATGTGGTTATCGAAAATTTTCGCCCGGGGGTGATGGAATCCTGGGGGCTTGGGCCGGAGGTGTTAAAACGATCCAATCCCCGGTTAATTTACGCGCGTATCTCCGGTTATGGTCAAACTGGACCTTATGCCACAAAACCGGGTTTTGCATCCGTGTGTGAAGGCATGAGTGGCTTTCGCTATGTGAATGGTTTTCCCGATCAAGCGCCGGTGCGCCCCAATTTAAGTATTGGCGATACCATTTCTGGTATTCATGCTGCGCTCGGTATTGCGCTCGCACTGCTGGAGCGTAATAACAGTGGCGAGGGGCAAGTGGTGGATGTGGCGCTCTATGAATCCATGTTTAATTTGATGGAGGCAGTAGTGCCGGAATTTTCGGGGGCGGGTGTGATTCGCGAACCCTCGGGCACTACCGTCACGGGCATAGTGCCGACAAATACTTATCGCTGCAAAAATGGCAAATATGTGGTGATTGGCGGTAATGGCGATTCTATTTTCCAGCGCTTGATGCAGGTGGCGGGGCATCCGGAAATGGCCAGTGACCCACGTATGGCCAACAATGCCGGGCGCGTGCAACACGAATTGGAAATTGACAATGCGCTTGCCGCTTGGTGTATGAGTAAGGATGCCGATGAGATTCTGCAACTGCTTGAGCAAGCGCGTGTACCGGCGGGCCCGATTTATAATGTGAAAGATATGTTTACCGATCCACATTTTGTGGCGCGCGGTATGTTCGAACAGGTGGAGATTAATGGTAAGCCGTTGCAGTTGCCTGCCATTGCGCCGCGACTTGCGCAAACACCGGGCGCTACCGATTGGCCGGGTGGGGAGATTGGCAGTCACACCCAGGATATTTTGCAAACACTGTTGGGTTTTTCGCCGGAACGAATCGCACAATTAAAATCGACTGGCGTTATTTGAGATTGCCGCAAGGCCAAAGGTAAATTTATGTCACTGCAATCAGGTTTGTATCGCCATTACAAAGGTAAGGATTATTTTGTATTTCAAGTGGCGCATCACAGTGAAACGCGCGAGCCGTTAGTTTTTTATCGCTGTCTCTATGGTGACTATTCGTGGTGGGTTCGTCCCCTTGCGATGTTTACAGAAACAGTTGAGTTGGCGGGTGAGACAATTCCTCGCTTTCGTTTTTTGCGTGCGCTGGGTGAATCTGAAATGGCACATTTTTTAGCCCCGCAAATGGAATATGAGCAATCGTGAATAATCCTGATTCGGTGGAAAGTACAGCATCCATTTTTTCGGAGCAGGACAAGCATTGGATGGATTATGCTTTTCAACTCGCTGCGCAAGGCGAAAAATTAGGTGAGGTGCCTGTGGGTGCTGTTATCGTGTGTGACGAAAAAATATTGGGAGAGGGGTTTAATCAACCTATCACCAGTCACGACCCCACTGCTCATGCGGAAATAATTGCCCTGCGTCAAGCGGCACAACAGGTGCAGAATTACCGTTTGGTTGGCGCGAGTATTTACGTCACCTTGGAGCCGTGCACTATGTGCGTTGGCGCGTTGGTACATGCGCGTATTGCGCGATTGGTGTTTGGTACCACAGAGCCAAAAGCGGGGGCGGTAGTCAGTAAGTCACAATTGCTGGATAACGATTATTTTAACCATCGGGTAAATTATGCTGGTGGGTTGATGGCGCAAGAGTGTCAGCATCAATTAAGTGAATTTTTTGCGGCGCGTCGCGAGCAGAAACGACAAGAAAAAGTGAAGCGGCAAGCATCGCAGGGCGAGCAAGAAAAGCTTGCGGAGTTGAAAAAGTAGGGTTTGGAAATAAAAGGTGGGATTGGAAATAAAACGTAGGGTGTAAAAAATCTAGGCTGTAAAAATAAGTAGGGGCCGCAAGCGGCCCCGTACAGATACTATCCCTTAGTAGAAGTAGTCAATTTGCTCGACATTCCCTTCGATTCCCTGACCGCCTTTCCTCCTGCGCTAGCGCAATCCCTTGATGTCTCCTGACATCGCGTCCCTAACAGGTGGGCGCATCCATTGACCTTTCCTGGCCAGATCACATCATTGTCTACTTCCTTGATGTGATCATTATGCTTGCGCGCAGGCTGGCAGAATAGTCGCTAAACTCCGTATCTTTTGTGAGACATTGACTACAGGGTATAACTAAAATCGCTGTTGACTCATTACTTAATAACTTTATAGCAGGGAATATAGGCTCTACCGGGTAGTTTCATCCGGCTATCCCGCGCAAAAGACTCTAGTAGCTCATCCACAGGGTGCATAATTTCCGGATCGCCATGAAGCTCAAAATGGCCGAACTTCTCAATCGCACAAATGCCTTCCTCTTTCACATTGCCCGCTACTATGCCCGAAAACGCCCGGCGTAAGTTTGCAGCCAATTGGTTTACCGGTTGATTTTTGTGAAGTTCCAGATTACGCATGTTCTCGTGAGTGGGAATAAACGGCTGCTGTAAATCGGGGCTTATTTTGAGTTGCCAATTAAAATAGTAGGCATCATCACTTTGCTTGCGGAACTCGCGCACTTTTTTAATACCCTCTTTCATTTCACGTGCGACTGCTTCTGGGTCATTTACGATAATTTTGTAATGGGATTGCGCTTCAGTGCCCAAGGTGTCACCAATAAAGCGGTCGATATGTGCAAAATAATCTGCCGAGCTTGTCGGGCCGGTAAATACCAGCGGAAAGGGGATATCCTTATTGTCGGGATGCAAAAGAATGCCCAGAATATAGAGGATCTCTTCTGTAGTTCCTGCGCCACCAGGGAACACAATAATGCCATGGCCAAGACGCACAAATGCCTCAAGCCGTTTTTCAATATCCGGCATGATGGTAAGTTGATTAACAATTGGATTGGGTGCTTCAGCGGCGATAATTCCAGGCTCGGTAATACCAATGTAACGACCATTGGGCATGCGTTGTTTGGCGTGACCAATGGTGGCGCCTTTCATGGGGCCTTTCATGGCGCCAGGACCGCAGCCAGTACAAATATCCAGGCTACGTAAGCCTAATTGATAACCAATTTCTTTGGTGTATTCATATTCAATGCGATTGATGGAATGACCGCCCCAGCATACGACCAAATTTGGATCCAGGCCGGGTTTTAGTAAATTGGCGTTGCGCAGCATATGAAAAACGGCGTCGGTGATACCTTCTGAACTTTCCAAATTAAACTTTGGATTACCATTAATTTCATCGTTGGTGTAAATCACATCGCGCAATACGGTAAACAGGTGCTCGCTAATACCGCGAATCATTTTGTCATCCACAAACGCATTGGCGGGTGCGTTTTTAACGGCGAGTTTTATGCCGCGTTCCTGCTGCACAATACTGATTTCAAAGTCTTTGTAGCGCTCTAATAATTCTTTGCCGTCATCCAGGTCATTGCCGGTATTGAGTACCGCAAGTGAGCAGTTGCGAAATAATTTGTAGAGTCCACTTTGACTGGAGTCTAATAATTTCGCGACCTCTATTTTGGACAGCACATTCAGTTGGTCGATGGGTGATATCAACGCATCAACCGTTTTATAAACGCCTGGCTCTGTCAAAATAGGTTGATTGGGGTTGAGGTTGCTCATAGTGTTCCTTAGCATCGGTGATGCGGTTGCTCGGAGTAATTAAGTAGTCTTGTTTTTTGTGACTGGTGTTTTAAGTGTAGTGCTAATTTACGCAGATTGTATTGGCTTGGTCTTGTATGCCCAATTAATAATTCTCGTTATGATGCTTGGTGTATGTTTTTTGATCTGCTTTTTTAATAAATGAGATGGTTATGGATTATTTACCCTGCGTAGAAATTGAAACCGGCAAGTTGCCGGTATCCGCAAGTGTCATTTGGTTGCACGGGTTGGGGGCGGATGGTCATGATTTTGCGCCTTTGGTGCCAGAATTGAATTTGCCAGAAAGTCTCTCTGTTCGTTTTATCTTTCCTCATGCGCCCGAAATTCCGGTAACTATCAATGGTGGTTACATCATGCCGGCTTGGTACGATATTCTGGAAATGAATTTGGAGCGCAAAATTGACGAGCAACAGTTATTAATTAGTGCGGCAGCTGTGCAGGCATTAATTGCGCGCGAGCAGGCGCGAGGTATTCAATCAGCGCGCATTATTCTGGCGGGTTTTTCACAGGGTGGGGCGGTGGTTTATCAGGCGGGGTTAAGTTTTGAACAGCCTCTGGCTGGCCTGCTGGTTATGTCCAGTTATCTTGCTACTCAGGCAAGTTTGCAAATAGCGCCAGCCAATCATCGCACTCCAATTTTGATTCAACACGGGAGTCGCGATGGTGTTGTGCCGGAGCTATTGGGGCAGCGCGCTTTTCGTTTTCTTAGCGATAAAGATTGTCAGGTGAGTTATGAGGCCTATGCGATGGAGCACACGCTTTGTGCTGAGCAAATACTCTCCATTTCCAACTGGCTGCAATGTTTACTTCGTCAATAATTATTCCGTTAAGCAGGCGGGATCAAAAGTATAAACACCATCCAGCCAATCGATGATTTCCTTGGCGAAGGGATTGCGGGGGAACTGACCATAACGCTGGCGCAATATCAATCGCTCGTGTTGATCCAGATTTTTTAATCCGCGCTCTTGCAGTGTATGCACATCTTCTGTCAGTTGTTGTGCCAACTCAGCGCCGCAGAGTTGCTCACAAATAAGATGGAATGCATTTTGTGCGGAATAATCCTGTGCTTGTTGGTACGCGATTGGCAGGCTGGCTAACGGAATTTTTGACAGCCAGGCTTGATTCATTGGGTTGACTGCATGGCCTGATAATTTTCCTTCGAGCTGGCCGTGCGATTGGTCGAATGCGCGCAGTTGCAATACGTTGGATTTTGCGGCGCCATCATTCACTGGGTAGTTGTCCCATAAAAATGGTTTGCGACCGATCAGCTCCTTCACTTGTAATAGATGCTCGCGGGTATAGCTGGGCGAGCAAACTTTTTCCCCTGTCCAAAACATATCAATAGTGCTATCGAGTTGCCGGGCAAATGTTTGCCAATAATTAGCGGGCATTTTGCCAAAGACTTTTTCCAATACCGGATCAAAGCTGTAGTAGGTGGGGCAAAAGATAATGCGCTGGGCGCTACTGAGTGCGGCTGCTTCATGAGCAATATCAATTTGAATTTCCGCTAACCCGGGAATATCGCCGCGCATATCATCAAATAAAATACAGAGAATATCGGGTTGTAGATCGTTGAGTTGTTGGATACGCCGTTTGAGTTGTTGCCGTTGATCGCGCGAGTTATCCAGATAAATTTCATGAGGGCTTAGCCCCACGCCAAATTCAATTTTCGCCTCACTATAAATGTGGCGCAGCGCGACCAGTTTTTCCTTTGTTTCTGTTGGCCAATCCTGCTGCCATTGCGTGCGCAGAAATTTGTCACTTTTTGGTGCATAAATATAAAAGTCATAGTGTTGCTGTACGAGAAACTCTGCATAGCTGGTGCGATCTTCCCACTGCCATTCGCGTCCAAAAAAACCTTCAATAATGCCAAGAGGTGTAGCGCGGCTTTTATTCGTTTGCATCGGTGCTCGCCTGTTTGCTGATGAGAAACGTGTTGCTGTTGTGATTTTTTTAAAGCGATATAGGTGTAAATTTGTTGAGCTTTTTACTGCTTTTTTATGGTGTCGGTTTCTTCTGGGGGAATGTAACAGTGCGATAATTCTTTGTCGCTATTAGATACTGATTTCTGAAGTGTCCTTCGTACATTGCCAAGGGTGGCGTCAATTGACACTATAAGCCCATCTGCCTATCATAGCGGCCTTTTTGCGCTGGGCAATTTTACGGTTTTTTCAACGGTATTTGGCACAATTCACTTGCTGTTCTGTTGTGTTATATCGACGAATATTTCTCGCGGGTTGTTGCTTTCATATTTGAATTGCTTTTTAACGCCGATCTCTAGGATGGCCTGTGTGCTGACGGGTTAATAATAGGAAGCGTATCATTTCAATTCCGTGCGTTAATCTTACATGCCTGAATTAAATCGGTAATGGCCAATATGCGGAAGGTTCCTCCGCCACAGAGGCAAAACGGTATTCGACCTGAGCTTCTCACTACTAGAATTGGAACCAGATTAAAAATCAACCGCCTGTATTTTTAGGTACATCACCTATACAACATAGTTTGTGGAGTAGAAATGACCAAGCCTGACACGCGTCCTACTGACTTACCTTCCTGGAAAGTACTTGAAGCCCATGCGGCGCAAATGAAAAGTCGCCACCTTAAAGAATTATTTGCCGCTGATGATCAGCGCTTTGAAAAGTTCTCCTTGCAGCTCTCTCCCTTCTTGTTCGATTACTCCAAAAACCTGATTACCGATGAAACCAAAGCGGGGCTCTTGGCCTTGGCACAGGAATCTGGTGTTGAAACGTGGCGCAGCAAGATGTTTGCTGCGGAGCACATCAATGCCACGGAAGATCGCGCTGTGATGCATGTGGCTTTGCGTGATAAGTCTGCAAACCCGATTCTTATTGATGGTGCTGATGCGCGCCCGGCGGTAAATGCGGAATTGGAGCGTATGCGTAAGCTGAGTGAAAAGCTGCGTTCAGGCGGGTGGGTGGGTTATACCGGTAAAACTATCACCGATATCGTGAGTATTGGTATTGGTGGCTCAAACCTTGGCCCGCTGATGGTATGTGAAGCGCTGAAAGCTTATAGCGATAAACAATTCAACATGCACTTCGTGTCCAATATTGATGGTGTTCAGATCGCAGAAGTGTTGGCCGGTTTGAACCCTGAAACCACCTTATTTGTTATCTCCTCCAAAACCTTTACTACCCAGGAAACCATGACCAATGCGCGTACTGCAGAGCAGTGGTTTATGGCGGCGGCGGGCGATAAGTCGGCTATTGCCAAGCACTTCGTGGCGGTATCTACCAACCGTAAATTAGTTACTGCTTTCGGTATTGCGGAAGAAAATATTTTTGATATGTGGGATTGGGTTGGCGGGCGTTTCTCGCTCTGGTCGGCAATCGGTTTACCGATAGTATTGTCCCTTGGTTACGACGTATTTGATGAGCTGCTGCAAGGCGCTTATGAAATGGATCAACATTTTCAAAGCGCACCTCTGGCAGAAAACGCCCCTGTCATGTTGGCGTTAGTGGGAATCTGGAATCGCAATTTCCTCGGCTATCCTGCGCATGCACTGCTGCCTTACGATCAATGTTTACATCGCTTCCCTGCTTATATGCAGCAGGCGGAGATGGAAAGTAATGGTAAGTCGGTTAACTGGGCAGGCGAACAAATTACCTACGGCAGTGTGCCGCTGGTGTGGGGTGAGGTTGGTATTAATGGTCAGCATGCGTTCTATCAAATGCTGCATCAGGGCACCGATATTATCCCTGCTGACTTTATTGGTTCGATTGCACCAACCGTTGCGGTTGAAGGTCATCACGATGCTTTAATGGCTAACTTCTTTGCTCAAACCCAGGCCTTAATGCTGGGGATTGACGCCAATCAGGTGCGCCGTGAGTTGGCAGCAAAAGGCGTGAGTGCCGAGCGTATTGAAGAGATCGTGGAGCACAAGGTGCATCGCGGTAATCGCCCCAGCAATACCCTGTTGTTGAACAAGGTTGACGCCCGTTCACTGGGTGCTTTGATCGCGCTTTATGAGCATAAAATCTTCGTTCAAGGTATTATCTGGCGCATTCACTCCTTTGATCAGTGGGGTGTTGAGCTGGGTAAAGTATTGGCGGCAGCGATTCAACCGGAGTTGGATCTCAATAAAGCAACCAATGCGGCGCACGATGCTTCTACCCGCAACCTGATTGACTGTTACAAGCGTGCCAAAACAGCTCAATAAGCAGGGTGCGGAAAAATACAGACACGCCGGGCTATGTACCCGGCGCATCCATAGGCAAACCACGATGTTTGCAATAGGTACGGCCCCATAGAGCAATGGTATTCACATGACTGAAGTGTTAAGCACAGACCCGCGACTTGTCGAAATCACCGAGCGTATCATCGCTAGAAGCCGAGATACCCGTGCCGCCTACTTGGCGCGCGTAAATAAATTCCGCAATAAAGGTCCTGCGCGGCATCACTTGGGTTGTGCAAACCTTGCGCATGGTTTTGCGGCGTGCAATAGCGACGATAAAGCTGCCTTGGCTGAAGGGCAGGCGGCGAATATCGGTGTGGTGAACTCCTACAATGAGATGCTCTCTGCACACGTTCCCTATGGCGAGTACCTTGAACCTATTAAGGCTGCCGCTAAAGAAATGGGCATGACAGCGCAAATGGCAGGTGGTGTTCCCGCCATGTGCGATGGCGTCACCCAGGGCTTTCCGGGTATGGAAATGTCGCTATTTAGCCGTGATGTGATCGCAATGAGTACAGCCATTGCGCTATCGCACGACATGTTCGATGCGGCTGTTTGCCTCGGAGTGTGCGACAAGATTGTTCCCGGGTTGATGATAGGCGCACTGTCGTTTGGTCAGTTGCCAATTATTTTTATCCCTGCTGGGCCTATGACGCCCGGCTTGTCCAATGCCGAAAAAGCCAAGGCGCGCCAATTGTTTGCCGAAGGTAAGGTTGGGCGTAAAGAGTTGCTGGCCGCGGAGAGCGCTTCTTATCACAGTGCGGGTACCTGTACTTTTTATGGCACCGCCAATACGAATCAAATGTTGATGGAAATTATGGGTATGCATTTACCTGGCAGTACTTTCATCAACCCTTATACGCCATTGCGCGATGCCTTGACGCGTGCGTCCGTCCATCAGTTAGCAAGAATTACCCGCGATACCCCAGTAACTTTGGCTGAAATTGTCACCGAAAAATCGATTGTTAATGGCATTGTCGGTCTCATGGCGACTGGCGGCTCCACCAATCATGCGATGCACATAGTTGCCATCGCCCGAGCTGCTGGTGTACAAATTAACTGGCAGGATTTGTCTGACATTTCGGATATAATTCCGCTCCTATGTCGGATCTACCCTAATGGTTTGGCTGATGTAAACCGCTTTCAGGCTGTTGGCGGTATGGGTTATTTAATCCGTGAGCTGCGCGCTGCGGGCCTACTGCATGACGATGTTAAAACCATCATGGGTGACGGCGGCTTAGAGGCATACACCAAAGAACCGTTCTTGGAGAATGGTGAAATTGTGTGGCGTGATGCGGTTTCTGAAAGCCTGGATGATTCAGTTTTGCGCCCGGTTAGCAAGCCTTTTGCTCCTGAGGGTGGCATGAGATTGTTGAAGGGTAATATTGGCCGTTCAGTGATTAAAATCTCAGCGGTTAAGCCGGATCATCGCAAAGTAGTTGCTCCGGCAATTGTGTTTCACAGTCAGGATGAATTGCAGTCGGCTTTCAAACGTGGTGACTTGGAAAAAGATTTTATCGCCGTTGTGCGTTTCCAAGGGCCAAAAGCTTGTGGTATGCCAGAACTTCACAAGCTCACTCCACCGTTAGGTGTGCTGCAGGATCGTGGTTTCAAAGTGGCATTGTTGACCGATGGTCGCATGTCCGGGGCGTCTGGTAAAATTCCGGCTGCGATACACATGACCCCAGAGGCCTTGGATAATGGCCCAATTGCGCTGATTCGCGATGGGGATATGATTGAGTTGGATGCTGAGACAGGCACCTTGCAGTTGCTGGTCAGCGAGGAAGAGTTGAATTCCCGTCAGCCTGCCCAATGTGATTTGTCAGCAGTTCACTATGGTATGGGGCGCGAGTTATTTGCGCCGTTGCGTGCCACAGTGGGCCTCGCTGAAGAAGGAGCTACTGTATTTAACTGGTAAGTAGTTAAATTCCGGACCCCGAACTGTCGTTCGGGGTCTTCGTTTTTAGAAAGTAAATCCACTGTCAAGTTTCACAAACAGGATTACCCCTCATGCTCGAAGCGTTTGATTTTGTTATTTTTGGAGGCGCTGGCGACTTGGCTCTGCGCAAGTTGATCCCTGGGTTGTACCGCGCTCATCGCGAAGGCTCTTTGCCTGCCAATGCGCGCATCATCCCCACTTGCCGCAATACCCAAATGGTTGCTGAATACAAAGACAAAGTGCGCGCGGCCGCAGAAAAACACTTGAATGCCGATGAGTTTGTCGCTGCCGATTGGGATGATTTCGCACAGCGTCTTTTCCCTGTGTTTGTCGATATTGGTACCAAAGATGAGCATTGGGACGCGCTGGCTCAGTTGTTAAACAGCGGCGGTAATGCTGCGCGCGTGTTTTATCTTTCTACCCCGCCATCAGTATTCAGTATTTGCTGCAAGCATTTGCATGAGTCTGGCCTGATCACTGCTAATGCGCGTGTTGTGGTTGAAAAACCCTTGGGCTACGACGCTAAAACAGCTGAAGAAATTAACAGCCAGATCGCAGAATACTTCAGTGAAGATGCTATTTTCCGTATCGATCACTATCTCGGCAAAGAGACAGTTCAAAATCTGTTGGCACTGCGTTTTGCTAACGGAATGTTTGAGCATTTGTGGGATGCAAAATCGATTGATCATGTACAGATCAGTATTTCTGAGACTGTAGGTCTGGAAGGGCGCGCAAGTTTTTACGACGGCGCGGGCGCGCTGCGCGATATGGTGCAAAACCATATCCTTCAATTGCTGTGTTTGGTGGCTATGGAGTCACCTAATAAAATGACTGCTGAGCGTATTCGCGCTGAAAAACTCAAAGTGTTGGAAAGCTTGCGTCCACTTACTGGCAATACCGTTAAATACAATACCGTGCGCGGTCAGTATGTGGCGGGTGAGATGGCCGGCAAGATGGTTCCCGGCTATCTTGAAGAGTTGGGTCAGCCAAGCAATACCGAAACCTTTGTCGCTATTCGTGCTTATATCGATAACTCACGCTGGGCCAACGTACCTTTTTACCTGCGTACTGGTAAACGCATGAAGCAGCGTTTCGCGGAAATTGTCATCCAATATAAAGATGTCGCTCACCGCGTATACCCAGAGTCTGCCGGTGCGGCAACACCAAACCGCTTGATTATTCGTCTTCAGCCGGAGGAGAGCATCAAGATCATCATGGTGTCCAAAGATCTGGAAAAACATGAGACGCATCTGCGCCCCGTCGTGCTCAACCTGAACTTTGCTGATACCTATAAAGACTTCTATTCAGATGCTTACAAGCGCTTGATGCTTGATGCGGCGGCTGGTGATGCCAGCTTGTTTATTCACCGTGCCGAAGTCGATGCAGCCTGGTCGTGGATTGATCCAATAATTGAAGCCTGGCAGCGCCCTGAGAATAAACCACATGGCTATATGGCTGGCAGCTGGGGACCACAAGCCTCTGCACAGTTAATGGCCAGTGATCGTCGTCGCTGGTTCTCGATCGATGAAGTTCTCTCGGGAGCAGATCAGGAATGGTAAGCGAGCGTTTATTTGACAGTCGCGCAGAGATGATCGCTGCGCTGCAGGCAGAATGTGAAACTGCACTGCGCGACGCGATTGAAGATCGCGGTGAAGCAACTTTTATGGTGTCCGGTGGCAGTACGCCTGAACCGCTGTACAAAGCCTTGAGCAATTCCGATCTGGATTGGGAATCTGTTTACGTCGCCTTGGTTGATGAACGCTGGGTGGATTTTGCGCACGATAAAAGCAATGAAGCTTTTACCGTAAAACACCTGATCCAGAATAAAGCCGCCGTGGCCAATCTGGTCGGTATGAAAAACTCAGCGGAAACTGCTGCTGAGGGTTTGGATGACTGCGAAAGCGCGTATCAGCAATTGGCGCAACCCTTTGATGTGACTATTTTGGGGATGGGTTCTGACGGCCATACCGCTTCATTGTTCCCGCATGCACAGGGATTGGATGAGGCATTGAATCTGGAATCTGAGCAGCTGTGTGCGGCGATTATCGCCAAGCAAAGCGAAGTAACCGGTGCAATTACCGAGCGCATGACCTTGACGTTGGCTGGGTTGCTGCGCTCCAAAACCTTGGTGTTGTTGCTGACTGGCGATGAAAAATTGGCAGTATTGCGTGCAGCCCAGGCGGGTACCGATATAAAAGAAATGCCGATTCGCGCTGTGTTGCAACAGCAAAAAGTACCGGTTGTGGTTTATTGGGCGCCTTGATTTTTACCGAATTCCGAACTGATCTGCGGTAGGTTTTTTTAGGGCAGATTATTCTTTCGAACTTTTTTGAACAACGAGGGACATACAGTGGCTTTAACTATCGATCAAATTGTCAGAGTAGCGCCAGTCGTACCCGTTATGGTGGTAGAGCGTATTGAAGATGCTGTGCCCTTGGCCAGAGCGCTTTATAACGGTGGCTTGAAAGTGTTGGAAATTACCCTGCGCACCCCCTGTGCACTGGATGCCATCAGCGCCATGGTAGAAGACTTGCCCGATGACGCGGTAATTGGTGCTGGCACTATTATTACCCCGGCAGATTTAGAAAAAGCGGTAAAAGCCGGTTCAACATTTTTGGTGAGCCCTGGCACTACACCGGCGCTGATCGAAGCGGCTAAAGCTTGTCCGGTTCCGCTGTTGGCCGGTGTTGCAACGCCAACGGAAGCAATGAATCTCTACGTACAAGGTTTTACCCATCAGAAGTTCTTCCCGGCTGAAGCAGCGGGCGGTGTGCCGATGTTGAAGTCAATTGCCGGTCCTTTGCCGCAAATTACTTTCTGCCCAACGGGTGGTATTGATTTGGCTAAAGCACCAAGCTATCTGGCCCTGCCCAACGTGCATTGCGTAGGCGGTACTTGGATGGCGCCTAAAGAATTGATGAAAGCCGGACGCTGGGATGAAATCGAGCGCCTTGCGCGTGAAGCAGCAAGCCTGCCACGCGATTAAAACCTGGAGGCAGCTGCTTGTGCTTGCTGCGCCTAATGAATACAAGAAACGGGCGTATTAAGCGCCGGAAAAGGGCGCAGCAAACGGCGCCTCTACAGCAAAAATCAATGAACAAATTATTCAGGAGAATGTAATGATTAGAGTGGCAATTAACGGTTACGGTCGTATCGGTCGCAATGTACTGCGTGCCTTGTATGAATCAGGCAAGCGCAGCCAAATCCAGATCGTTGGTATCAACGACTTGGGTGATGCTCACCTCAATGCCCATCTCACCAAATACGATTCTGTTCATGGCGGATTTAACGGCACCGTTAAATTTGAAGGCGATACCATGTTCGTTAACGGCGATGCTATCCGTATTACTTCCGAGCGCGATCCTGCCAAGTTGCCCTGGGGCGAATTGAATGTGGATGTGGTGTACGAATGTACCGGTATTTTCACCAGCAAAGAAAAAGCCAGTTTGCATTTGGCTGCTGGCGCCAAGAAAGTCATCATCTCTGCTCCTGGTACCGATGTTGATGCAACCGTGGTATTCGGTGTAAACGACAAAGTATTAAAAGCCACTGACACCATTATCTCTAACGCCTCTTGCACGACTAACTGCTTGGCACCGGTTGCTAAAGTGTTGAACGATAACTTCACAATCGTGCAAGGTTCTATGACCACCATTCACTCTTATACCAATGATCAGGTGTTGTCTGACGTATTCCACAAAGATATCTATCGTGCGCGTTCAGCTACCCAATCAATGATCCCCACTACCACTGGCGCTGCAAAAGCGGTTGGTTTGGTATTGCCGGAATTGAAAGGCAAAATGGATGGTATTTCAGTGCGCGTTCCTACCATCAACGTATCCTTGGTTGACCTGAACGTATTGGTAGAAAAAGACGTAAGCGTTGAAGCCATTAACGCTGCGATGAAAAAAGCCGCTGAAACAGAAATGCCAGGTGTTTTGGCATTCGTTGATGAGCCGCTGGTTTCAATCGATTTTAACCACAATCCGCACTCTTCCAACTATGACTCACTGCAAACCAAAGTGTATGGCAAGTGGGTGAAAGTATTAGCTTGGTACGATAACGAATGGGGTTTTTCAAACCGCATGTTGGATAACACCATTGCATTGATGAACGCCAAATAAGAGAGTCAGTTATGTTAAGACGTACCAAGATTGTCAGTACCCTCGGCCCGGCCTCTGAATCGCCGGAAGTACTTGAGAAGCTTATTCTGGCGGGTGTGAATGTTGTGCGGTTGAACTTTTCACACGGCTCTCCAGAGGATCATAAGCGTCGCGCGGAAACTGTTCGTGCATTGGCGGCGAAACACAATCGTTTTGTGGCCGTATTGGGTGATCTGCAAGGCCCAAAAATTCGCGTTGCGCGTTTTGCAGAAGGCAAAATTTATCTGAAAGTGGGTGATAAATTTGTTCTGGATGCAACGCTTGAGCGCGATGCTGGCAATCAGGATCAAGTTGGTATCGACTATAAAGAGTTGCCCAACGACTGTAAGCCTGGTGATGTGCTCTTGTTGGATGATGGTCGTGTAGTGCTGCAGGTCGACAAAATCGAAGGCCCGCGTATTTATACCACCACCAAAGTGGCCGGTCCTTTATCGAACAATAAAGGTATTAACCGTCAAGGTGGTGGTTTAACTGCGCCGGCGCTGACAGAAAAAGACATTGCCGATATCAAGACTGCCGCTGAAATTGATGTGGATTATTTGGCGGTATCTTTTCCACGTTCCGCTGAAGATATGCATTTCGCGCGTAAGCTGATGCTTGAGGCCGGTGGTCGTGCGGGATTGGTTTCCAAAGTTGAGCGTGCAGAAGCAGTTGCCGATGATGAAACCCTCGATGGCATTATCATGGCGAGCGATGCAGTGATGGTCGCGCGTGGCGACTTGGGTGTTGAAATTGGTGATGCTGCCTTGATTGGTGTGCAAAAACGCATCATCGCCCGCTCACGTGCGTTGAATAAAGTGGTAATCACGGCGACTCAGATGATGGAGTCAATGATCAACAGCCCATTGCCTACCCGTGCAGAAGTATTCGACGTTGCCAACGCTGTGCTTGATGGCACTGACGCAGTAATGTTGTCTGCTGAAACTGCTGCTGGTAGTTTTCCAGTGGAAACTGTAGAGGCAATGGTGCGTATCATTCTCGGCGCCGAGAAGCATCCAACGGCGAGTTTTGACAACTATCGTATGGATCAGGCTTTTAGCACTGTTGATGAATCAATTGCCTTGGCTTCAATGTTTACCGCCAACCACCTTGATGGCGTGAAAGCAATTATCTCTTTCACCGAATCAGGTAGTACCCCGCGTTTGATGTCTCGTGTAGGTTCACAGCTGCCAATTTTTGCTTTCTCTCGTCATGTGGGGACTCAGCGTAAAATGGCGTTATATCGTGGTGTTCAACCAATCGCTTTCGACACGGACAGTACCCCTTGTGCGCAAGATTTTGCTCGCGCCATTGGTCTGCTTAAGGCGCAAGGAGAATTGGTGAACGGTGATTTGGTGATAGTCTCCAGCGGTGATACTAACTTGCTGGGCGGTACCAACACGATGAAGATCCTGCGTGTAGAAGACAAGTCTGTCTAAAACAGTGGTCTCTTAAAAACGGCAGCCTGGCTGCCGTTTTTTTTGTCCGTTATTTGTTGTTATGAGTAGTTGCCATGAAGCGCAGGTTTTTTGTGTTTTTGTTGTTTTCCCTGGTGAGCATTCATGCCTTTGGGCTCGAGTTGCGTGGCAGCTGGCAACAGGGTGGGGTTATTGTCGGTAAGGTGCCGGATGGTAGTCAGATTGAATATCGCGGAAAGAAATTGCAACTTTCTTCCCTGCGGGAGTTTGTCATTGGTTTGGGACGGGATGCACCCGATCACGCAACGCTAGTAGTAATTGATGCACAAGGCGGCCGCACTGAGCATAAGTTTGCCGTAAAGCAGCGTAGTTACAACATTCAGAGGGTGACAGGAGTACCGCAACAGACGGTGGAGCCTGATCCCGAACAAGTCGCGCGCGCGCGCCGCGAAGCACAAATGGCTGCTGATGCACGCAAAGGTAATTTGCCATTGCGGTTTTTTGCTCAGGAATTTGTATGGCCTTTGGTTGGCCCCATCACCGGCGTATACGGTAGTCAGCGTGTTTACAATGGCGTCCCCAACTCCCCCCATTACGGTGTGGACATCGCGCTTCCAGTCGGGACTGTCGTAAATGCGCCTGCAGGCGGTGTAGTCACACTTGTACATCCGGATATGTTTTTTTCAGGCGGGACTCTGATTATCGATCATGGGCATGGCTTGTCCTCCACCTTTATTCACTTGAGCGAAATTTTGGTAAAAAAGGGTGATGAAATAGTTCAAGGTCAAGCCATCGCCAAGGTAGGTAAAACTGGCCGCGCAACAGGCCCGCATTTAGATTGGCGGATGAATTGGTTTGAGGAACGTGTTGATCCACAGTTGTTGGTTGGCGCGATGCCGAGCCAGTAGTTGTCTGGTCGGTTATTTAAATCCCAAATTCCCGCGATAGCCAAGAGGCTCTAGAGACATGGCTGCAAAAGGCAGTGTAAGATACCGCCCCCTGCAGTTCTAATCGCGGCCTAAGATCATGATAGATAAAAAATTACTCAGTATTTTGGTGTGTCCTGTGAGTAAAGGCGAGCTTGAGTATAAGCCGGAACAGCAGGAGTTGATTTGTTGGCAGAGTGGGTTGGCATACCCCATTCGCGATGGTATCCCTGTGATGCTGGAGCATGAAGCGCGTAAGTTAGGCGCGGAAGAGATTGAACAGCATCGCGCTTGATTAAGCAGGCGCGATCTTAGAAATTTGAACATCTAGTGGATGCATTATGAAGAGCGCTGAAATTCGCAACGCCTTTTTGAAGTACTTTGAAAGTAAAGGTCACACTATTGTTGCTAGCAGTTCGCTGGTTCCTGAAAACGACCCTACGCTGTTGTTTACCAATGCGGGTATGAATCAATTCAAAGACGTATTCCTTGGGGGCGACAAGCGCTCTTACAATCGCGCTACCAGTTCCCAGCGCTGTGTGCGCGCAGGCGGTAAACACAACGACCTGGAAAATGTTGGCTATACCGCACGTCACCACACTTTCTTTGAAATGCTGGGCAATTTCAGCTTTGGCGATTACTTCAAACACGATGCTATTCGCTACGCATGGGAATTCCTCACCGCAAAAGATTGGCTCAATATCCCCGCCGAAAAACTCTGGGTAACTGTCTACGCTTCAGACGATGAAGCTTACGATATTTGGAATAAAGACGTTGGTGTACCCGCAGAGCGCATCATTCGCATTGGTGATAATAAAGGCGCGCCTTACGCATCTGATAACTTCTGGGCAATGGGTGATACTGGACCATGTGGCCCCTGCACCGAGATTTTCTACGATCACGGCGCGGATATCTGGGGTGGTCCACCGGGCTCACCGGAAGAGGATGGCGACCGCTACATCGAAATCTGGAACAACGTGTTCATGCAGTTCAACCGCACTGCAGATGGTGTTTTACATCCGCTGCCAGCGCCATCGGTCGATACCGGTATGGGCTTGGAACGTATTTCAGCGGTGATGCAGCATGTGCATTCCAACTACGAAATCGACTTGTTTCAACATCTGTTACAAGCAGCGGCCGATGTCACCGGCAACCACGACATGGAAAACAAATCCCTGCGTGTAATTGCTGACCATATACGCTCCTGCTCATTCCTGATCAGCGATGGTGTTGTGCCCTCTAATGAAGGCCGCGGTTATGTCCTGCGTCGCATCATTCGCCGCGCGATCCGCCACGGCAACCAACTCGGCCAAAAGCAACCTTTCTTCCACAAGCTGGCCAAGGCATTAGCGGAAGTAATGGGTGATGCATACCCCGAGTTGTATAAGAATCAGGCTCAAATTGAGCGTGTGTTGCTGCAAGAAGAAGAGCAGTTTGAAAAAACGCTCGACAAAGGTATTGCTGTTCTCGAAGACGCTTTGGGCAAACTATCTGGTACCGAAGTGCCCGGCAAAGTCGTCTTCACCCTTTATGATACCTACGGATTCCCGGTTGATTTGACGGCTGACATCGCCCGCGAACGCGGCCTGACTATTGATCAGGAAGGCTATGAAGCCGCCATGGCTGAACAGCGCGCCCGCGCTCGCGCAGCGGGTAGTTTTAAAGTGGATTACAACGCTGCCGGCCTAGATTTACCGGCGAGTGAATTCCTCGGCTACAGCTCTTTGGCAGAGCAAGGCAAGGTGCTCGCACTGGTCAAAGATGGGAAAAAAGTTGAGCGGTTGGTTGAAGGTGACGATGGTGCGGTAGTGCTTGATCGTACACCTTTCTACGCTGAATCCGGTGGTCAAGCAGGTGATTGCGGTTATTTGGAACTGGGAACTAATCGCCTTGAAGTGCGCGACTGTCAAAAACAGGGTGCATCGCATTTACATCTGGTTCGTGTGCTACAGGGGGCAATATCGGTTGGCGACAGCGTTGTTGCCAAAGTTGATGCCAGTGTGCGCCAAGCGACCGCATTGAATCACTCGGCAACACATCTCATGCATGCTGCTTTACGTAAGGTACTGGGCGAGCATGTGACGCAAAAAGGTTCATTGGTAGATTCTGAACGCCTACGATTTGACTTTTCACATTTTGAAGCTGTGACTGCTGATCAATTAAAAGCCATTGAAATCTTGGTAAATGATCAAATTCGCGCCAATTCTGCAGTTGCCACTGATCTTTGCGATATGGAAACTGCCAAAGCCAGGGGCGCTATGGCGTTGTTTGGCGAAAAATATGGCGATACTGTGCGTGTACTGACTATGGGGGATGGTTTCTCTGTTGAGTTGTGCGGCGGTACCCACGTCAATCGCACTGGTGATATAGGTTTGTTTCGCATTACCTCTGAGTCTGGTGTAGCGGCAGGTGTGCGTCGTATTGAAGCGATCACCGGTGCCAAGGCGCTGACGTTGTTTGACCAGGTTGAAGCCCTGGTGGATAGCGCAGGCCGCAGCCTTAAGGCGAATCGCGACTCGTTAATTGAAAAGCTTGAAGCGTTGGTGGCGCAAAACCGCAAATTGGAAAAAGACTTGGCAAGTCTTAAAACCAAATTGGCGACCGCTGGCAGTGGTGATGTACTCACGCAAGCGATAGATGTTGCAGGTATTAAAGTACTTGCCTTGAATCTTGATGGTGCTGATGCCAAATCCCTTCGTGACACAGCGGATCAGTTTAAAAATAAGTTGGGCTCTGCGGTGGTGCTTTTAGCTGCTGTTGAGGATGGCAAGGTTTCACTGATTGCCGGTGTAACCCAGGACATAACCGCAAAAGTAAAAGCGGGGGATCTGATGGGCTATGTGGCTGGCCAAATAGGTGGCAAGGGTGGCGGCCGACCGGATATGGCCCAAGGTGGTGGCACTGATGTTGCCGCACTCGATGCTGCATTAGCTTCGGTGGTGCCATGGGTTAGTGACCGACTTGTTTAATACTTGTACGGTACGGGTGTGGAAAGGCTATTAATCGGTTTTTATCACCCATTTGGGTTAACTTTTGTCGCAATCTGGTGTTTAATTGGCGCCTTTTTCGTGATTTAGTTAGTAAATATTAGCAATCGTCAATTGATAGAAGGATAGGCTGTAATGAGCTTATTGGTTCAGAAATACGGTGGCACCTCTGTTGGCTCCATTGAGCGTATTGAGCAAGTTGCTGACAAAGTAGCTGGTTTCCGTGCGCAGGGGCACGATATGGTAGTAGTGCTGTCTGCAATGAGTGGCGAAACCAATCGTTTGATTGGTTTGGCTCAGCAAGTGCAAGCAACACCCGATCCGCGGGAGTTGGATGTGTTGGTCTCAACCGGGGAGCAGGTGACTATTGCTCTGCTTTGTATGGCACTCAAAAAACGCGGAGTTGATGCTCGTTCATACACTGGTTCACAGGTTAGAATTCTTACCGACAATGCCCACACCAAAGCGCGAATTCAGTCAATTGATGAAGAAAACATGCGTGCTGACCTCAGTGCTGGTCGTGTAGTGGTAGTTGCTGGATTCCAGGGGGTAGATGAGCAGGGCAATATCACAACCTTGGGTCGTGGAGGCTCAGACACGACTGGCGTAGCTTTGGCTGCAGCGCTTAAAGCCGACGAATGTCAAATCTATACCGATGTGGACGGCGTATACACTACCGACCCTCGTGTTTGTGAGCGCGCGCGTCGCTTGGAAAAAATTACCTTTGAAGAAATGCTGGAAATGGCTAGTCAAGGCTCTAAAGTGCTGCAAATCCGCTCTGTAGAGTTTGCTGGTAAATATAAAGTGCCACTGCGCGTGCTGCACAGTTTCAAAGAAGGCCCTGGAACCCTGATTACCCTCGACGAGGAAGATTCAACTATGGAACAACCTATTGTTTCCGGTATCGCATTTAACCGTGATGAAGCTAAAGTAACTGTTGCTGGTGTACCTGATACTCCGGGCGTAGCGGCAAAAATTCTTGCACCAATCGGTGCTGCAAATATAGAAGTTGATGTTATTGTGCAGAATGTGTCTGCGGATGGCACCACTGATTTGACTTTTACTGTCCATAAAAATGACATGAATAAAGCAGTCTCTGTGTTAGAGGCAGTTGCCAAAGATATAGGTGCCCGTGAAGTTCGCAGTGATGATCAGGTTGCTAAAGTGTCAATTGTTGGTGTAGGTATGCGTTCTCATGCTGGCGTTGCATCGAAAATGTTTACGGCTTTAGCGGAAGATCGTATTAATATTCAAATGATCACAACATCTGAAATTAAAATTTCTGTGATCATTGATGAGCGTTACTTGGAGTTGGCTGTGCGTAGTTTGCACACCGCTTTTGGTTTGGATGCCGAACCGTCAGAAGGCCGTGTAAGGGGCTAAGTCTTCTAATTGCGACGGTTTAGTTAAGGTGTGTGCGTTGTGTTTCTGTTTGTGATTGTGGCAAATAGAAAAATGTTAGGGTTTTCTTCCCTTTCGTGAAAAGTAGACGATACTTAGATCCAGGCACTTGGTTGTCAGGACGCGACAGGGGGTGTTCGGGGGGCGATGGTGGCAAGGGGTGCCTAAATCGTACTCTTACAGGATGAGTGAAGGAGATTAAAGATGTTAATTTTAACTCGCCGTATTGGCGAAACCTTGATGGTAGGTGACGAAGTTACCGTTACTGTTTTAGGTGTAAAGGGCAACCAGGTTCGTATTGGTGTCAACGCTCCTAAAGATATTGCAGTTCATCGCGAAGAAATTTATCAGCGTATTCAGCGCGAAAAGCAAAATCAAGAAGAACAAGACGATTAAAATTTTAGTTTCGTTTTGTTGTTTGGCGCTTTTCAATTACGCGGCGGCATGAGATATCATCCGCCGCGTAGCTGTTTATGGTGTTTCGTTTTTTATTCTATGGAATGTTTACGCCGCGTTTGAAGACAAAGAAAACACTATTTTATTTCGTAATTTTTAATTCAAGACTTTGATTTTTAGAGATTTATGGTATTATGCCGCACCTGCTGAGACGGAGCCTGCTTCGCTTCAGTAGATGTGGAGAAGTGGCCGAGTGGCCGAAGGCACTCCCCTGCTAAGGGAGCATACCTCAAAAGGGTATCGGGGGTTCGACTCCCCCCTTCTCCGCCATTGAATTCAAACAAAAAGCCCAATTAAAAGATTGGGCTTTTTGTTTTTCTAAGGTTTAAAAATTATTTTGTAGGTTGTTGTTCAATGCAGCGATGCCCAGCGTGACTTAAGACAACACAAAAAAGTTCCAACAAAAAAGCCGATGTTTTTGCATCGGCTTTTTTGTTTGTTTACGCTGGCACTTTTTATAGCGCACTGATTTTTTGGATTTGTTCGCGCAATTTTTCCACCGCAATTTTATGTTCTGCAACACGGTTGCGCTCATTCGCAACCACGTCAGCGGGTGCTTTTGCTACAAATGCCTCATTGTTCAGTTTGATTTCAGTTCGTTCTATATCCTGAATCAACTTGGTACTTTCTTTGGTGAGGCGAGCGATTTCAGCATCTTTATCAATCAGTCCTGCCATGGGCACCAGTATTTCCATTTGCCCTACCAATGTAGTGGCAGACATGGGTTCGGCATCACCCGCATTTAGCCAGGTAACGCTTTCCAGTGATGCCAGTTTTTTGAGGAACTGCTGGTTGTTCTGCAGGCGCTGTTGATCTTCATTGGTGCCATTTTTAAACAGCACAGGCAAATCTTTTGCGGGGGAAATATTCATTTCGCCGCGAATGTTGCGCACACCTAAAATCACGGCTTGCAGCCACTCAACATCATTCAGTGCCTGTTGATCGATTTTGCTGTCATCGGCTTGGGGGTAGGGGGCATGCATAATGAAATCGCCCGTAACACCAGCAAGCGGTTTTATTTTTTGCCAAATTTCTTCGGTGATAAATGGCATAAGCGGATGCGCTAAGCGCAGAATGGTTTCGAGCACGCGAATCAAGGTGCGGCGTGTGCCTTTTTTCTGCTCCGCAGAAGCATCCGCGTTCCAGATTACCGGCTTGGATAATTCGAGATACCAATCGCAGTATTCATTCCAGATAAATTCATAAATGGCCTGTGCAGCCAAATCCAGGCGATAGTTATCCAGATGCTCCGCAACGGATTTTTCTGCTAATTGTAATTTGCTAATAATCCAGCGATCGGCAACTGATAATTCGAAATCAGTTGCGCCATCTTGCCCGCAATCTTGTTCATCGCAGTGCATTAGTACATAGCGGGTGGCATTCCATATTTTGTTGCAGAAGTTGCGATAGCCTTCTACACGACCCATATCAAATTTAATATCGCGGCCGGTTGATGCAAGTGAGCAGAAGGTAAAGCGCAACGCATCGGTGCCGTAAGCTTGAATACCCTCCGGAAATTCTTTGCGGGTTTGTTTTTCGATTTTGGCGGCATCTTTGGGGTTCATCAAACCAGTAGTGCGTTTTTGCACCAGGGTTTCCAAATCAATGCCATCAATAATGTCGAGTGGATCGAGCACGTTGCCCTTGGACTTGGACATTTTTTGGCCTTGGCCATCGCGCACTAAACCGTGCACATAAACGGTTTTGAACGGAATTTGCGGCGTGCCGTCTTCATGTTTCACCAAATGCATGGTGAGCATAATCATGCGCGCAACCCAGAAGAAAATAATATCGAAACCGGTCACCAACAAATCAGTCGGATGGAATTTTTTCAAAAATTCCGTTTGCTCTGGCCAGCCGAGTGTTGAGAAAGTCCATAAGCCTGAACTGAACCAGGTATCCAATACATCTTCGTCCTGATTCAGTGTTACATCAGCACCAAGATTATATTTGCTACGTACTTCAGCTTCATTGCGACCAACGTAAACTTTGCCGCTTGCGTCATACCATGCGGGGATACGGTGTCCCCACCACAATTGCCGACTGATACACCAATCCTGAATATCGCGCATCCAGGAGAAGTACATGTTTTCGTATTGTTTGGGTACAAACTGGATGCGACCATCTTCAACGGCTGCGATTGCAGGTTCTGCCAATGGCTTTGTGCTCACGTACCATTGGTCAGTCAGCCAAGGCTCGATCACCACGCCAGAGCGATCACCGCGTGGTACTTTCAAACCGTGATCGTCAATTTTTTCCAACAATTCAGCTGCTTCAAATGCAGCGACAACTTGTTTGCGCGCTTCATAGCGATCAAGCCCGGCGTATTGGGCGGGCAGGGTGCCGTTGAGTTGGGTGTTGAGCGTGCCATCTAAATTAAAAATTTGTGCAGTCGCTAAAACGGCAGCATTTTTATCGAGCACATTGATTAACGGCAAGTTGTGGCGTTTGCCCACCTCATAGTCATTAAAATCGTGTGCGGGAGTAATTTTTACGCAGCCGGTACCAAATTCGCGGTCAACGTAATCATCGGCAACGATTGGAATCAAACGATTAACTAATGGCAGCAGGACAAATTTACCGATCAGCGATTTATAGCGCTCATCTTCAGGGTGAACCGCAACAGCGCTGTCGCCCAACATGGTTTCAGGGCGAGTGGTAGCGACGACTAAATAGTTTTTACCATCCGCCGTGGTTGCACCATCGGCTAGCGGATAACGCAGATTCCACAACGAACCTTTTTCATCGTGGTTTTCCACTTCCAGATCAGAAATAGCGGTGTGCAGTTTAGGGTCCCAATTGACCAAGCGTTTGCCGCGATAAATTAGGCCGTCTTCAAACAAGCGCACAAAGGCTTCCTGTACTGCCGTCGATAGTCCATCATCCATAGTAAAGCGCTCGCGGCTCCAATCCACTGATGAACCCAAACGGCGAATTTGACGGGTGATAGTGCCGCCCGATTGTTCTTTCCACTCCCAGACTTTTTCCAGAAATTTTTCACGTCCCAAATCGTGACGGCTTACACCTTGTGCAGCCAGTTGACGCTCAACCACCATTTGGGTGGCAATACCGGCGTGGTCAGTACCCACTTGCCACAGGGTGTCATCGCCCTTCATGCGGCGATAGCGAATCAATGCATCCATCACTGCGTTATTAAAACCATGGCCCATATGCAAGCTACCGGTCACATTTGGCGGTGGGATCATAATGCAGTAGGGGTTGCCTTCGCCGGCTGGTTTGAAACAGCCTTTCTCTTCCCAGGTTTGATACCACTGGCGTTCAATAGCATGGGGTTCGTAGGTCTTTTCCATAGCGATATTGGCTCTCTCGGTCTGTCGCTAACACGTTTATGTCAACGAAAATGGCTAAAAATTTGGCTGCGATTATAGCCTTTTAGCTGCCTGAGTCCCACCAAAACCCGGTTTATTTGGCGGATACCCAGAGCAGTGATGGTGTAATATGGCGCGCACTTTTACAGCTCGATGCGGATAAATTTATGGCAGAAACAATTGTTAATGAAGCAATAGACGCGGTCATTATGTGGGTCGATGGCGCTGATCCAATCCACGCTGAAAAGCTGAATAATTACCTGGCGTCCGTTGGTAGTACCAGACCTGCCGCTGCGAGCAAAACGCGCTTTCACAATGCAGGCGAGATAGATTATTGCGTTACATCGTTACTGAAATTTGCCCCTTGGTTGCAGACTATTTATATAGTCACTGACAATCAGCGGCCAGCGCTTATGGATAAAATTAAAGGGAGTATTTTTGAGCATAAGGTAAAGGTTATCGATCACTCAGTAATATTTGCTGGTCATGAGGACTGTTTGCCGAGCTTCAATAGCATGGCGATTAGCAGTTTGCTGTGGCGCATTCCAGGCTTGGCTGAGCAATTTATTTATTTTAATGATGATTTTGTAATTGTCCGCCCTGTGACTCCTGGTGATTTCTTTAAGAATGGTAAGGTAGTTCTTCGTGGGCGCTGGAAAAGATTAAGTGCTTCTATTCCGGGGAATCAGGTCTTCAAAACACTGCGCAATTTGTTGGGCGCGAACCGTAAAAAAAATCGTATTAGTTTTTGGGGGTTACAGCAGCAGTGTGCTGAGCTTATTGGTTTTAAGAAACACTACTTCCGTCTTCCTCATGTACCCCACCCATGGAAAAAATCGAGTTGGGAACAGTTGTTTTTACAATTTCCCGACGCTATGTTGAAAAATATTAAAGCGCATCTGCGCGTGCCGGATCAGTTTGTTCCGGAGGGATTGTGTTCCCATTTTCATTTGAAAAACAGTCTTGCCGAGGTTAAAAGCTCAGCTGCAAATATGCAACTTAAGCCTTCCGATCAATCCCTGTGGCGAATCAAGATGAAGTTACATGGCGCGGAGCGCAACCAAAATATTGTTTTCGCATGTGTGCAAAGCATTGAAACTGCTTCAGAAGAAAAGCAGCAGTTAATTTTTGATTGGCTGGATAGACGGGTGGGAAAACTAGAGGATTTGTTGTTGTAGTTTTAGTGTTTTGGTTGAAAATTTTTTGGTGTGGTAAGGAAGAGCCCGGCCACACCAGACAAGTAT
Source organism: Cellvibrio sp. KY-YJ-3 (assembly GCF_008806955.1). Taxonomy (NCBI): domain Bacteria; kingdom Pseudomonadati; phylum Pseudomonadota; class Gammaproteobacteria; order Cellvibrionales; family Cellvibrionaceae; genus Cellvibrio; species Cellvibrio sp. KY-YJ-3. The sequence goes on from NZ_CP031727.1 coordinate 2,357,395, forward strand.
CTCGTCTAATTGCTATCCATCACGGATGTTTTAGGTTTTTGCATAAATAAATTGGTGCGGCAGAAATGGTAGCCGTTGTTAATGGCTTACCATTGCGATCCAATATTTTTTCATAGTCAATACTGCTCGGGATCTTTGTTGTAGTGTTGTCAGATGTCCAAGCCACAACAATTTTTTTGTCGTCAGCATCAAATTCAAGTGCATATATATTATTGGGGGTCGTTAACTTTCTAGTGAAAGTTGCGTTACCAATAAGTTTCAAAAGTTGTACTAGTGCGTGAAATGCCGGGCGAGGAGTGAAATTGTCGCGATCATCAATCAACCCGTAGCCGTGCGCAGAAAGTCTCCACCAAAACACTTGTTCAACGTGTCCTGAGCATAGAGTAATTAAATAATAACGTAGCATGTAATTTGCGTAGTCATCATCATTCTCCCCCGGTTGTTCGCGCCGCCATTTGGGCGTTTCATAGGGGCAGCCAATCGGCGACCAAATTCCAGTATGTTTTACCGGCCAGTTTACTTCCGACACGATTATTTTATCTGCGCAGCGGTCCGACCATTGTGCCAAGGCCTTGAGTAGTGCTGATTTTTCCAGCGTTGAAAATTTATGTCCCTGTGTACTTTCGGGTGCGCCGCGTCTATCAACATAAAGTAAATGTGAAAGTGCTGCCAGTGGTTGACCTTTTGGATGAGTGCCTAGTGCAGCAATAACCGGTAAATATTCAAAATCGATACACGCTGGCCCTACAAGGTGAATGTGTGGAAAACGCTGCTGTAGTTCCAGTGCGGGTTCCATTAATTGTTGATATTCATCACTACTCCAAATGCCCCATTTCACACGATTACTTGCATGGGTAATTTCAATATGCGCAACCTTATCGCCAACACTTTCAATAATTAGCGTTAAAAATGCTTTCCATGAGTCGGGCTGCAATAATGCTTGTCGGTCTTGTAATACCGCGAGCATAACCTCAACACCTTTGCCGTGCAGTTGTTTCACCAAGGCAATGGTGCGGTTCCATTCGATAATGGTTTCGTGGTGACAAAAGCGAAGTAGCACTGGTGGATTGCCCATTTGCTCAAGCAGTGCAAGTTCTGTCTCTATATAGTCAGGGTGCGGATGCAGGGCGATACCAATTCGCCCTTTCATATCAACTGGTGCGTTATAGCTTTGTGCTAATAATTTTTGATATCGCTTATATATGCTTGGTGCGGCGCACAAACCTTGCCACATCATGGATAACATATAGCGCCAGTTGCGATAGGCATGTTTTTCTTTTCGGCCGGGCACAATCATGGGCTGCGCGGACTTTTCATCCCATAACCAAATGTCTTGCACGGGTGGATAAATGGGTTTGCTCTTGGGTAGTTTTTTACTTTTCCAATGACGAATAGGGTGTCGCCATTTTCCGCTGCGGCGGTGGTTCCAAAAACGATCCCGTGCTTTTTGTTCCAACTTATCAAAATCAGCAGGGAAATCCTGATGATTGTTATAAATGGTTTTAAATATTTTCAGGTAAGCGCCGGGTAGGGCGATACGGGCTAAATCAAATGCGCGTTGTTTAAGTGTTAGCGGTGTATTTGAATATTTAGCTCTATTCAAATCAATAAACTGTGGCTGAAGCCATGCGTCGCACTCACTGCGAGGCAACAAAATATTCTGATTCCCCATATCACCGTGCATAAACCCAGCATCGTGCATAGCGCGAATAGCGGGTGCTACTACATGGAGTAAATCCATCAATGGTGCGTTATTGCGTTGGTTGTAATAAATATCGGAAAGGGCATCGCGGAAACTAATGCCTGGTTCGAATAAACAAACATAATAACTTTCAAGCAAACGCTTGCCATCCCAGCGCTCAAGCCAAGCAATGGGGGCAGGTGTATTTATTCCATTGCTTTGCAAAAAACGCGCTGCATCATAGGAGCGTTTTGCCTTGGAGCCCTTGCGCCAATCATGCCAGTCCTTAAGCCAGTTTTGGCGTTTGAATACTTTGATCGTGATATCGATGGGTTGTGTATTAACAAATAGCTGGGTTTTTACAACATAATCCGGGCCATTGGAGAGACGTTGTGTCAGTGGATTATTTAAGAGTGCAGAAATATTGCTGAGCTGTGCAATTACCTCGGATGACTGAAATGCGGTTGTTAGTTCGCTTTGGTAACTGCCAATAGGTTCTGTCATAAAATTTTATTTTGGTATTGGCTGAAATTATCAGCCTTGAATTTGATAGTGATCGCAAATGGCTTGCCATTGTTCATAGTTACCATTTTCGCGCACATTGGTGTGTTTGAGTGATACTTTTTGCGAGCCAGCAATCGGCGTAGGTTTTTGCCCTGGTTGTTGTGATCGCTGTGTAATAGTGCCGTTTAAATATGACATGGCTTTAAACCACAGATCATCGGCGCGTGGTGCCAAAGCCAAATAGAGATCTGCACGTGTAACATCGGGGTGTAATACTCCGGGTGGGTAGAGCACTCCGCCATAACCAATAGGCATCATCCAGGGCGAGCTTACACCTGGCTCTATCTGAGTTTTCCATTGATCATAATTTAATAGTGCACCCTGATTGTCATAGGCGATCACTCTGCATTCATGCGCAATAATTCGATCAGGGTAGATTAAGTGATCCTGATAGAGTCGCTGCAGCCAACTGGAGTTGTACATCAGATCATCATCGCAGGTGACAATAATTTTTTCGGGATACAGCGTCAAGCTGTGGACTAATTTACGATGCGAGCAAGTCATATCCACGTAGTGAATTTCAAAAATATCGCTGACAAGCATAGTTAAACTGGATGGAATTTTTGATTCCAAATCCTTGTGCAGCCACAGCAGAATTTTTTCGGCCAGATGGGTCTGGGCTAAAAGACTGCGGATAACGAGATGAAGAGTATCAAGGCGTGAAGGAATTGACGTTAATGAAACAATTACCGGTATTCTAGGCTGTTGTGGGCTGACCAGCTGTTTTTTGGGCAAACGTTTGAGTTTCCACGCTGTCCAGAGTGAACCTGGCAGTTCCTTGAGCTTCATTTTGTGCTGTTCTCCGTTACCGCTGTTTTCACTATGCCGTTCTCCGCCCAAAACCGCCCCGTACGTTTTACTTCATTGCGGATCGCATAATTTTTTTTCCAGGTTTCAGGATTGTCGTAAGCACGTGGGTGATCCAGGTGTAGACAGTTCACGCTGTAACGCACTTGCTTGCCTCTGAGTCCATGGTTGTACAAGCGTTCACCCAGTTCGCGATCCAGTCCGCCGTACTGCATATCTTCATTAAAACCATTGCAGGCTTTTATATCGGCGGTCCACGTGGAGCTGTTCATGCCATTCCAGGTGGCTTTGGTTGGAGTGATGGCATTGAGAATGGCTTTCAGGGTTTTATTTTTTATCAGTTTCCATAGTTTATGACTGCTGGGTTGACCTGCGGTTTTGAGCCAGTCGAGATTAAAAATGACGCCGCTCGCAATGTCTGCTTCGCTAATTTTTTCCGAGACGGGGGTGGTGAGTTTGACGTAGCCACCTGATAAAAAATAACCCGGTTGTGCCAGCGACTCATGCAGGCTGATAAAGTCTGGTTCGGGTATGCAATCGCCATCGGTGAAAATTAAATAATCACATTCGGTTTGTGCTATGGCTTTATTGAGTATTTGGCATTTTTGAAAACCTTTGTCTTCATGCCACACATGCTCAATACGCAATTTGCCACGCGCTTTAAAAAACTCGATAACATCACGCGTAGGTTGCCCTGATCCATCATCGGCAATAATTACCGTGAAATCACTGTGACGTTGGGCTTCATAGCCAAACAGTACATTTTTAAGCCATTTGGGTTGATTGTAGGTGGTTATGACTACGCCAATTTTTTTCGGTTTCATTGGATGTTCCGGTGCTTTGATGTATGCGCCTATTTAACTTTCAGAAAGCGCGACATGTGTTCAATCGTACCTGCTAATACTTCCGGCGGTAATTCCCGATCATCGATCGAGTCATAATTTTGATCAACCGCATCTATTCCACCCAGCGGATTAATCAGGAACAGGTGGCCATCATACAGTATTGCTCTATCTGTCCATGACTCCATTAATAATCCACGATCATTGCCGGGTAAGTTCAACAATGAATAACCTGTTGAGTAGTCAGTGGTTGGATTTGCACAGCCAAAAGCTTCCGTTAGCAGCGTCGGTATCAGGTCTTCATGGGAGCTTAGCGTATTCGTAGCCATGGGTTCGCGCCCTGGCCAGAGTAGCATCAACGGAACCTTGGTTTGCCACAGGCTAAAGTTACTGTTATGGCCCCAGTAGTTCTTGCCCATTTCATTAAATTCCTGACCGTGGTCACTGGTGATAATGACCAAGGTATTGTCCAGGCGTTGTGTTCGTGCAAGTTCTTCCATGATGTTTTGAATCAGGCTATCAACATAATGCGCCGTTGTTTTATACAGATTCAGGAAGGGAACGGGGTCATAATCGTTATTCAGTTCCAGGTAGTTTACTTGCTCAAGCATTGGCTCAATACGATGTGGATAGTTTTCAGGAATAGAAAAACCATGCGGCGCATCAAAAAATAAAAAGCCAAAAAAGGGTTTGTCGGATGGTAGTTGTTGTAAATCCGTGATGAATCGCTGGGTAATATCCAGATCATTCTCCGCACTGGATTTACCATTTCCCTGCTGTAACTGATTGCGTAGCGATGAAAAAATAGTGCGATCAAATTCGGGGAATGTGAGCGTACTACTGCCATAAATAAAATGCTGATAACCATTTTCAGTGGTCAGGTCGAATAATGCGCTGCCTTTTTCTGCTGCCAGAATGGGCTTCCAATAGCTCCCGGAAATGCCGTACATCATACTGAACAGCCCGTAGCGGGTTGCATTGCTCGTGCTGTAATGGTTATCAAATACTTGCGCTTGATTACGCAATTTGAAACTGTTTGGCATTACCTCGGCAGTGAGTTGATCAGCGCGCAGTGAGTCCACCACCAGCATAAGAATACTCAAGGGCTTTTGCGTATTGCACTGCAGAGGGTTGCGTGGATATTGCAATCCGTCTGCGGTGTCGGGCAGATTGTGGCCTTCCGTACTTTGCACAACTTCAAAACCCATTTTTTCCAAGGATGAGCGCATGGTCGTTGTTGGCATCCAGGGGATATATCGGTTTTGTGCCGTAATCTGATTCCAGCCAAACGCATCCGCGCAGCCACTCAGTAATTGCAGCACAATATAACTTGTTAGAAAAAAACCAACATGGTGACGATTGGTAAACTGATGAAACTGTGAAAGTTTACGGCTCAGTAGTAGTAGCAGTGTTTGTCCAAAAATGAGACCCAATAGTAGTGCACCTACCGATAACCACATGGACCAGGAGAACGCGATATTTTCCAGCAGTGCGCCGCTGAACAGTAAATTCAGCACCATTCCGTTTAAATGGAAATGATAAAGGCTAAACACCTTTACATTGGTGATGATAATTAACTGTGCAATGGTAAATAGTGTCATTGCAAATGCAGCATAATATTTTTGCGAACGCAGAACATAAGCGAGCGCAATGGTAAGCAGGACAACTAAAAAAGAAAGCACTGAAAATTGAAGTAGCATACCCAGCACAAGGTAAAGTTGGCTGCTCAGGGAATCGGGCCATTGGCTATGGGTCATGGTGATGCCGGTCATAACCAGTGCATTCAGTATGGCGAATGCTGCTAGCCAGCGACGGGAGTTTCGATAAGTTGCAGTGCCCTCAGGGTGAGACAAATACATGGTGTGTTCTCTTAATGCAGAATTAATTAGTGCAGAATTAACAAGGCGGTAATTTTTTTTGCAGTGCTAGCCAGACTTGCCCAGCGTTTATTCCTGCCATACATGCGGGGGTATTGCGGCTATTTTCCGGCAGCCATTTACATTGGCGTTTATGGCAAGGCATGCAGTCCAGAGCTTCGCTTAATTGCAGATTATGTGTGTGGTCGCCGATTAAGCCCACCTTCGTTGGCGATGTTGCCCCGTAGAGTGCGATGGTGGGGGTTTCCAGTGCGCCCGCTAAATGTGAAAACCCCGTATCCAGACCAATTACGCCGGCAGCCTCCACTAACTTTTCTGCGATAGTCGTAATCGACAAGCGTTGAGGTGGGCGTGTGGCTTTTGGACAGGCGTTAATAATTTCATCGGCAATCGCCTGCTCATCGCTGCTACCCCAAATAATTTCCACCGAAAAACCTGCATCAATGGCGATTTGTGTCAGCGCTTGCCATTCACTGGTGGCCCAAAGTTTAGTAACCCAACTAGTGCCGATAATAAAAATCAATTTACGCGGGTTCTTTTGAATGTGCGTAAAATTTTGGTTAATGCCAAAGTTTAATTGTGGCTCGGGCGTATAACCTAATGCCTTGCCAACCAGTTGGCGAGTTCGCTCTACCGCGTGTTGGTTTTTATCGACTACATGAGTTCGTTTATAAAACCAGTGGGTGATGGGCTCGCGCGCCGAATCTTTATCGTAGCCATCAATACCTTTTCCCAGGGCACATTTGGCGATGGCTGCACTTTTTAATAAACCCTGTGCGTCGATGACATAGTCGTAATTTTCGCTGCGCAAGGTTTTGCGCCAGGCTTTAAATTCCTGCCAGCTTTGTTTGTCACGCTGTTTAACCCAGCGGCGTAAATGAATGGGAATAGCCTTGCGTACCTGCGGATGCCATTCCACAATTTCTTTAAAACTGTCTTCCACCACCCAATCAATTTCGGCGTTGGGGAACTGTTTGTTAATGTCGCTGATCGCAGGGAAAGTGTGGAAGATATCGCCCATGGAGGACATTTTGACGAGCAGTATGCGCATGGGCGAATTCTTCATTCAATAATTAAAACCAGGGTGATTTATTGATAGTCTTTGTAGGATTTTTCTTCGATTAATTCCGAACCAAAGGCGAGATTAATATCTTTTTTTACCTTGGCGCGTTTGTCGTTGGTGACATAAACAGCGCGGGCGAGTTGGATAAATTTATCACTGAAGTCTTTTGCATATTCACAATCGCGAATATCGTCTTCAATTACCCAGAGTTCCTGATTGATATCTTTCAGTGCTTGTTTAAGCGGTGCCAGTTTGGCTTGGCCAGCTGCATCGAGCAGTTGGTTCACCTTGGCGTTAAGAATGTTCAACTCATGAGTCACATTTTTCAGTTTGGTGGCATCGCCGATGTTCACGGCTTTGATTTCCAGAATGGTGATTTTGTCGATTAGTTCGCCAAGGGAAATAGGGGCTTCAATCAGCATGGTTGCGTTCTCTGAGGGTAATTTTTTGTGGCGGGGATTCTAGCAAATCACGGCGGCTGTGGCGAATGAACAAATCCCTCCCCAGCCCTTCTTTTAATAAGGGAAGGGGTCTAGTTCCTCCTTTCTTTTAAGAAAGGGAGAGGCAGGGAGGGGGATTAGGGCATTCGGGAGGGGCGTTAGTTCTTTTGGTAGTGATACGCGTAATAAACCACCGGAATTACCACCAGGGTCAGCACAGTCGATACCAGTAAACCGAAAATCAGCGATACCGCCAAACCGCCAAAAATCGGGTCATCCACTATAAAGAAGCCGCCCATCATGGCTGCCAGCGCGGTCAGGCCAATGGGCAGGGCGCGTACAGCAGCGGCACTGATGGTCGCGTCCTCCAGCGATTTACCGCTGCGTACCTCTTGCTGGATAAAGTCCACCAGCAGGATTGAGTTGCGCACGATAATGCCCGCCAACGCAATCATGCCGATCATACTGGGCGCGGTGAATTGTTGGCCGAGCAGGGCGTGGCCGGGCATGATGCCGATAATGGTGAGCGGAATTGGTGCCATGATGATCAGCGGCACTGAGTAACTTTTGAACATGCCCACCACCAGCAAATAAATCATGACCAGACCGACGGAGTAGGCGATACCCATATCGCGAAAAGTATCCAGCGTCACCTGCAGCTCGCCGTCCCATTTCAGGCTCCAATTAACCGGACTTTCGGGCTGCGAATTTAAATACTGGTCGATAACTTGCCCATCTACTGGTGTCTCTTCGATGAGTTTATAAATCGCGGCTAAACCATAAAGCGGGCTGTCGGTTTCACCGGCGACATCGCCTAATACATAAACCACTGGCAGCAGATCTTTGTGATGAATGGTTTGCTGACGTTGGCTTTCGATGACCTGAGTGACCTCGCTAAGTGCGATTAAATTGCCGTCGCGCGCACGGATTTTTATCGCCAACACGCGTTCCAGACTGTCTTTCTCACCTGCAGGCAATTCGAGCCGAATGGGCAGGGCAACTTTTGCATTAGCAGTATGTAGGTAAGAAGCATCTTCACCCGCGAGTGCAGTGCTGATGGCATTGGCGATGCTGGTTTGATCCACACCCAAACGCGCGGCGCGGGCGCGATCCACTGCAATTAACCAACGGGTTTGTGGTGCTTCAATCGTATCGTCCACATCGACAACATCGGGCGTTGCTTCAAAGGCGGTACGCACCTGCTTGGCGACATCAAGCTGACGTTGGTAATTCATGCCGTAGACTTCCGCCACCAGAGGCGATAACACGGGTGGGCCTGGCGGGACTTCAACTACATTGATATTCGCGTTCATGGTTTTGCCAACATCTGCAATTAATTCACGCGCGGCAAGAGCAATCTCGTGGCTTTTGCGACTGCGCAGATGTTTGTCCACTAAATTGACTTGAATCTCACCCATGTGCGGCGCGCGGCGCAAATAATTTTGCCGCACCAAGCCATTAAAATTAATCGGCGCCGAGGTGCCTGCATACAATTGATAGTCAGTGACTTCGGGAATGGTTTCCAATTTATCGGCGAGTGCTTGTAACACTTTCTGGGTATTTTCCAACGGTGTGCCTTCAGGCATATCCACCACAATCTGGAATTCACTTTTGTTGTCAAAGGGCAGCATTTTTAACATCACCGCTTGCACGACCACTAAACCAATCGATGCCGCAATTAATGCGAGAATCCCACCCAGCAACCACAGGCGCGCTTTTTTCCCGGCCTCGCGTTTTAATAGCGGGCTCATAATACGTATAAAAAATGGCAGGAATTTGTTGCCGTGGGGTTCATGTGCATTCGCACTGGTATTAACACTGCCGTGATCAACATGCGCAAATAAACGGCGATATAACCAGGGCGTAAACATAAAGGCGACGGCAAGGGAAATTAGCATGCCGGTCGACGCATTAATCGGAATGGGTAACATGTAAGGCCCCATTAATCCCGTCACAAATGCCATGGGTAGCAGCGCGGCAATCACGGTAAAGGTGGCCAAAATAGTCGGGCCGCCCACTTCATCGACTGCAAGTGGAATGGCTTCATTGAGCGATAATTTCCCCTGGCTCATATGGCGATGAATATTTTCCACCACCACAATTGCGTCATCCACCAAAATGCCAATGGAAAAAATTAATGCAAAGAGTGATACACGGTTGAGCGTAAAGCCCCAGGCCCATGAAGCAAATAGTGTTATCGCAAGTGTAACTATGACAGCCGCGCCCACAACGACAGCTTCGCGTTTGCCCAAGGCAATCAGCACCAGAATAATCACGGAGAGCGTTGCGAAAATTAATTTTTTAATCAGCGTTTGCGCTTTGTCTTCCGCCGTTGCGCCATAGTTGCGCGTTACATTCACATTGATTGCATCCGGCACACTCACACCGCGTAACTGCTCAACACGTTCAATCACTTGCCCGGCTACATCTACTGCATTTTCGCCGGGCTTTTTGGCAATGGATAAGGTAATTGCCGGATAGCGACCGCTGTTTTTTCCGTCTGCATTAATCGATGCAGAACCAAAACCATGAGTGACATATTGCGTGGGTTGATCAGCACCTAAACTCACCTGTGCAACATCACGCAAAAATACCGGCGCGCCTTGGTACACACCCACCACCAGATCTGCCACTTCTTCTGGAGTTAATAAAAAATCCCCGGCTTGTACCAGCATTTCGCGGTTATCGCTTAACAACGAACCGGCGGCTTGGGAGGTGTTGGCGGCGCCAAGTGCATGGCGTAAATCATCCAGCGCTAAACCAAATGCGGCCATGCGCTCCGGATCAAATAATACCCGCACGATTTTATCGGAGCCGCCGAGAATATCGATATCGCGCGTGCCGGGTACACGCTGCAATTGGGTTTGTAATTCGCGTGCAACACTCAATAAATCACTATTGGTAGTTGCATCATTTTGGCTCCATAAGGTCAGCGCGACTATGGGTACATCATCAATCCCTTTGGGTTTAATGAGCGGTTGGCCTACACCGAGATTGCGCGGCAGCCAATCGCTGTTGGCATAAAACGCATTGTATAAACGTACGATTGCATCCGTGCGCGGCTGGCCGACTTCAAAACGTACGGTGAGGCTCGCCATGCCGAGTGAAGAGGTGGAATAAATATGTTCGACACCTTCAATCTCTGAAACGATTTGCTCGGCGGGATTGGTCACCAGTGCTTCCACCTCTTCCGGTGTGGCGCCGGGGAAGGGGATAAACACATTCGCAAAGGTCACATTAATTTGTGGCTCTTCTTCGCGCGGCGTTACCAGCACGGCAAAAATGCCGAGCAGTAATCCGGTAAGTGCCAATAGCGGGGTAATTTCCGTGGTTAAGAATGCGCGTGCGATGCGACCGGAAACGCCGAGCGATTGCTGAGTGTTGTTGGGCTCCATAAGTTATTGCTCCGCACTGTGCAAATTTTTATAAGCATTGGCAGCGGCGATAGGATCAGCAGCAATTGTTTCACCAGCACTTGCACCAGCGAGGATGGGGTAGTTTTTATTACTGGTAAGCGACCCCAAGTTGAGTTGACGAAATTCCAGCCCATTTTCTTTTATCACATAAACGCCACTCACTTCGCCGCGTTTGCTAATGGCGCTCGCCGGAATTAACAATTGTTCCTGCTCGCCAGTGACAAATCCAATTTTCACAAAAGTGCCGGGGAATAGTTGGTGATCGCCTTCTGGCAGATTCACCAATACTTTAAATGAATGGGTTTGTGGATCCGCACTGGGAGATATGCGCAAATCGCCGCTGTCCAGAATTTTGTCATCTGCCAAATAAATACGTGCTTTTTTATATTTGCGCACTGGGCCTATGTGTTGCTGGGGAATATCCACTTGCGCGCGCAATTGCTCCAGTGATAAACCCGTCATCAGTGCTTTACCCGGAACAACCGTTTCACCCACATTGACGGCACGGCTTACGACAATACCAGCATAGGGTGCGTAGATGACGGTGTAAGCGAGGTTTTGTTCTGCTTCACGCAGATTGGCTTCGGCGGATTTAAACGCGGCTTCGCTTTTATCAAAATCTGCTTTGGCGATTAATGTTTTCGCGAGCATTTCTTGCATGCGCGTGTATTGCGCCTGGGCTTCAGTAAATTGCGCTTTGGCACTGGCAGCGCGCGCTTGTTGTTCGGTGTCGGTAAAGCGAATAATCAGATCGCCTTTGGCGACATAGTCGCCCACATCCACGGGAATTTCGACAATGCGACCGGAGGTTTGTGCCGACACAGTCGCATGATTGATTGCTTCAATCACACCGTCGTACTTCACTTCCTGTGCAGTGGTTTGTAGTTGCAGCTGAATACTGGCGAGTTCTGGTATTTTTTTCGGCGCGGCAGGGGCGGGCGAATCTTTGCTGCAGGCGGATAAAAAGATAACACCAGTTAGTGCAAGTATTAATGCGAAACTCATACGTGTGCTATTCATAGTGACTCCTTAAAAAATCCATATTAGTTTTTACCGCAGGCGCGATTTGCCGGTACGGCTATGTCCATTAATTTAGGATTAGGTAATTGCAGGTTGTTCATGAGGTCCACATAAGCCGCAACGTCTTTGACTTGCAGGCGCGGGTTGTGCGCTTTTTCTTCGCCGATGGTGCTGCGTGTCCAGCCTTTGTAGTCGTGGCCTGGGTAAACCCAGGTGTTGTCGGGCAGGTTTAAAAGTTTTTGAAAAATGCTGTCATATTGATCGCGTGCATCGCCGTTTTGAAAATCGGTGCGGCCAGTGCCGCGAATTAACAGTGTGTCGCCGGTAAATAAATACTGCTCGCTGTCATCGATTAAATGATAGGTGTAGGAGTCGTCAGTATGACCGGGGGTGTGAAGAGCAGTGAGGGTTAATTCGCCCACTGCAATTTTTTCGCCGTCGCGCAAGGCGTGGGAAACACAGGCCGAGTGCGCCTCTTCGCCGAGCAGGGTGGTGCAGTCGGTTAAATCGCGCAGCGCACCAGCCGCGGTAATGTGATCGGCGTGGGTATGGGTGTCCAGTGCATAAACCAGTGTTAAATCCAATTCCTGTAGCAGTTGCACATATTTGGGCAGATCTTCTTTTACTGTATCTATTAACGCCGCCTTGCGGGTTGTTTCGCAGGCGATGAGATAGGTATAAGTGCTGGACTCTCGTTCAAATAGTTGGCGAAAAATCATAAGTACCTCGCAAGAGTAATCAGTGCAACCACTAACAAGCTCACCGCAAATAATTTTTGTAACCACACATTGGCAATTTTATGGCTGACGGTTTGGCCGATGATCATGCCAAGCACACCGCCCGCAGCGACGAGCATTAACCAGTCCCAATGTTGTGTTTCACTCATCGCCAAGTGGCTGATAAAACCTGAGCTGCTGATCAGCGCAATAATTAGTAGCGATGTACTCACCGCCTGCGCCATGCTCACCGCACTCAGTGCCAGCAGCAGCGGCACAATTAAAAACCCGCCGCCCACACCAAACAGACCCGATAAAACTCCAACCACTAAACCGCCGATCAGCAAACCACTCACACATCGTGGCCGCAATTCAAATTGGCCGGTGGGATTGAGATTGCACAGGTGATCCGGGCTGGGTGTGTTGGCAAAATTGCCAGCGCGAACGACCAATGCCGCCTGTGGATTTTTTTGCGCATTTATCCACATGCGCAGCGCAATCATGGCAGCGAGTAAGCTGAAGCCGCTAATTAACCATAGCTCACTGAGCTGCAGGCCCAGCCATTTTCCGGCGGGTGCACTGAGTGCGCCGCTAATCGCCAAAATCAGCCCCGGCTGCCAAAGAATGGGGGATTGGTTGCGCGCCAGTGAGTTGCGCAAGCTGGCGTAGAGTGTGCTGACGGCAACCGCACCTAACGAAATACCCGTGGCATCGACCATGGACATGCCGCCCAGCAATAACAGCAGCGGCACGGCAAATACCGAGCCGCCAGCGCCGGTGAGGCCGAGAATTAACCCAATTAATAACCCAATCAGCAGCAACACGTTTTTATTCCTCGCATGAGGTCATAAATAGCTCGCGTTATGTGTTTCCGGTGTTTATTTATTCCAGGGCGCTTTGGCGATCAGCATTCCCATGGGGCAAATATCGGTTACACCGGCAAACACCAGCCCCGCGCCGACAAACGCCGACAAACCATAAAACGCCGGGTTAAACCAAGTGCCCAATACCGCGCCGGTGATCACTAATAAACCGGCGGCGATACGCACCTGGCGCTCCAGTGGAATCACTTTTTTCCCCTGTGCGGCCAGCGGAATATTGGATTGTTTGACCGCATTCATGCCGCCTTCAATAACCACCAGTTCGGCGTCGAGCTTGCCTTTTAACTGATCCGCCGCCATTTCGGCGCGTTTGCCGCCCTGGCACAGCAGATAAACGACCTTGCCATCTTTACCGCTTTTGGCGATCTCGGCTTGCAGGCGTTCGGGGGTTAAATCATGCAGGGGAATATGCAGGCAGTCGGGCAGGCCAGCCGCTTTTACCTCGGCGGTGGTGCGCACATCCAAAATGCACAGATCGGCGGTTCTGTTGGCCATTAAATCTACCGGGTGAATACGTTTGTGGCTCATGGTCATACCTCGTGGCTGTAATGAATCAAGATGGATCAGTAGGGCAGTAAATGGATTGCAGCACGGCGATAACTTGTGTCGCTTCGTTGCCCTCCAGCCGGTAGTAAACGGTCTGCGCTTCTTTGCGTGTGCTGACCAATCCGGCTTCGCGCAAACTGGCTAAATGTTGCGAGAGGGCAGATTGGCTCAAGGGCACTCTTTCGTTTAATTCGCCGACAGACATTTCACCGCCGATCAATGTGCACATAATCATCAAGCGGTTTTCATTGGCCAGCGCCTTGAGCAGGCCCGCTGCCGCTTGGGCGTGGCTTTGCATATCGGAAAGGCGGCTTAGGTTGATCTGGGGTGTGTTCATGGGAGATCCTCGGTTGTCATGAAAATAGTTTATTAGTATTTATTAAATTAGCAATATCTAATTTAGTTATTTTTAATTTTGCTGCCTGATTTTGCTGCAGGAGGTTGAGTCGCAGCTTTGGGATAACGCAATCGACCAACACATGGGTTTGGCTTGTGCTGGATCAAAAAAGAGAAATGTTGTTTTTGATGACAGCGCAACTGCGCCATTCTGGGCTAGGCTGAGAGTACAAAACTGGGCTTGAACAAAAGTGGGGTAGCTGTGGAGCGGTGGAAAAAAATTCATGGGCTTGGGCGCTTGCGCCATGAGTTCCTTGATCAAATTTGGCGCCACCTCGCTTGGTTGACTCTCATCCTGATCCCCCTGTCGTTATTTCGTATCAAATTTACTGGCTGGTTACCGCTCTACGGGGTGCACCTTGGGCTTGCCACGGCGGTGGTGTTGATTGCGTTTTATCGCCAGCGCTTACCCATTCGCTACAAAGCTCCTCTGTTGATCGGGGTGTTTTGGATGGTAGGGGTGAGCGGGGTATTCAATTTTGGTTTGGCCTCCGCCGGGCTCTGGTGGTTGATGATGGGCGCGGTGGTGAGTGGTGCGGTCTATTCCCTGCGTCACGGTATTGTGATGGGCATCGCTGTGTTGTTGGTGCTGCTGTTATTTATGCTTGCGTTTGCGACAGGGCTGTTGGAGCCACGGGCCGACCTCAATCGCTACAACGCTCACCCGGCTGCCTGGGTAAATATGGTCGTGGGCACGGCGCTGTGTATTGCGGTGGTGGTGCGCTCAATTGTTCTTTATCACCATTCACTGGTGCGCGAAACGGAGCATCGTTTTCAGCAATGGGTGGAGGACATGCCCACCGCTATGCTGGTGCTGGATAGCGATGCACAGGTGTCTTTTGCCAATAGTCGCGCGCGCGACATCTTGGGTTACTCCAGTAGCTTGAACTACTCAGAACGCATAGTGCTGAACCACTTGGGGCATTTTTATCGCGCGGGCACCGATACGCCATATCCCCTGGACGAACTGCCGCCAATCCGCGCGCTCAAGGGGGAGCCGGCGATGGTTGACGATGTGGATCTGGTGGTTGATGGGCGCCGCACCAGTTTGCAGATATGGGGTAAACCTGGTGTGGATTGGCGCGGCAATACCCGTTTTGCCATTACCACGCTGGAGGATATTACCGAGCGCCGCCGTGCGGAAACCATGAAAAGTGAGTTTGTGGCCACGGTCAGTCACGAATTGCGTACACCGCTTACCTCTATTCGCGGTTCATTGGGGTTGTTGAAATCCAACGCGCTGGGTGAACTGCCGGAGAAAATGCAGTCGGTAGTGAATATCGCCAGCACCAATACTGACCGTTTACTGCTGTTGATTAATGACATTCTGGATATGCAGAAAATCGCCACAGGGCATATGAGCTTTAGCATAGCGCCCGTCAAAATCATGCCTTTGCTGATGCGTTTAAAGGATGAGTTGAGCGCTTATGCCCATCAGTTTGGCGTTAGCTATTTTATTAGTGAAGGCGTGGCAGAACAGGAAGCGGTGTTGGGGGATGAGAACCGGCTCATTCAGGCACTGGGTAATTTAATGTCCAATGCCGCCAAGTTTTCACCGCCCGGCGCCAGCGTTACCCTGGCGGTGAGGCTGACCGATGATGCGCACCTGTGTATTTCAGTGCGCGATCAGGGGCTGGGTATACCGGAAGATTTCAAAGCCCATATTTTTGAACCTTTTAGTCAGGCCGATACCTCCAGCAAGCGCAATAAAGGGGGCACCGGCTTGGGCTTGGCCATCACCAAAGACCTGATTGAACGGCAGCAGGGCAGTATTCATTTTGTCAGCGAGCCGGGCGAAGGCACCTGCTTTTATGTCACCTTGCCCCGCGCGTTGGGCGGGGTAGCTGAATTGCCTCCATCAACTCCCCTGAAAGAAATGTAAAGCTTGCCGGGCGGGTTGATCCGCGAGTTTCTTTGGCGCGTAGAACCACCTATCTATTACAACAGGTAATGATCATGGCTGGTTCTTATAACGTGGTTTTAGTCTTCGCCTCCTACTGTGTGGCGGTCATCGCCTCTTACACTGCTATTTATTTTGGTACCCGGGTATTCAGCTTGAGCGGGGGTTCGCGCCGTTTCTGGTTGGGCATGGGGGCTCTGTGTTTGGGTAGCGGTATTTGGTCTATGCATTTTGTGGGCATGAGCGCTTACACCATGCCGATGCATATGCACATGACGTTCAGTGCGACTTTAACCCTGCTCTCCTGGATTCCCGCCGTGCTGGCCTCGGCCCTCGCTCTTTATGTTATTACCCTTTCCAAGGTCTCCCTAAAAACTATCGCCTCCAGTGCCTTGATTATGGGCGCGGGTATTTTTGCTATGCATTATGGCGGCATGTACGCCATGCAAATGCACCCCGGTATTGAATACAACACCTTGTTGGTGATCCTTTCGGGAGTGATTGCGGTTGTCGCTTCCGGCGCAGCGCTGGTGATTTGCCGCAAGGTGCGCGATGTTCCCCCGCAGTATGCCCTGCTGACCAAAGTGGTGGCAGCGCTGGTGATGGGTGCGGCAATCTGCGGTATGCACTACACCGGCATGGCGGCGGCGACTTATCCCGAAGGTGCAACGTCACACCCGGATAATTTGCTGCGCGGCGATTGGATGGGCGTTCCCACGGCGATTGCGGCGAGTATTTTGTTGCTGTTGGCGATTTACTCCGCCTACACCGATTTCCGCGCCATGGAGCGCGCCCGCCAGGAGGAGCGCACGCGCAACGAGGCGGCGCGTCAAACCGCCTTTTATGATTCCATCACCGGTTTGGCTAACCGCTCTTTTTTGGAGGCCAAGGTATTGGAAAAACTCACAGTAACCACTGCTGACACCACACCCGCGCCATTCATGTTGGTCTATTTTGAGCTGACCGATTATCGCGAGTTGTGGCAGCGTTACGGTGAACCCTATGCCCAGGCACTTACCCAATACGTAGTGGCCGAGTTACAAGCGCAATTGCCCACTGCTGAGCTTATCGCCCGTTACAGTGGCAACAGTTACATGGCGATTCTGCCCTCCAACAACCGGCAGATGATCCAGACATTGTTACAACGTGTATCCCGGCGTTTCAGTGCCACTGTCACCATCAATGGCCAGCCAACTATTTGTAATTGGGGTTTTGGTTACAGTGAGTACCCGGCATCCGGCACCAATAGCCGCAACCTGATCCGCGCCGCCCAGCGTATCCGCAAATTATCGATGGAGGCGGGTGGTGAGTTGCAGCTGGAGCTGATGTGACCGGCTTCGCGTTGTGTGCAGATTTATTTTTCGCAGGTTTATTGGTGCGCCAGGTTCGCCTGGCGATGGTTTAGTCATACGTCCCATTTTTATCCAAACCCTTGTGGCACAAGGGCTTCAAGTGCCGGTATCTATTGAAGGTTTTGCTTGTGGCCGCTGTTGAGTGGCGGCCAGAGGTTCGACTTTTCTCTCCCTTTGCAGATTAAAACACCTTCCGCTGTTCACTTTTTAAACCCATCAGAGTGGGACGACAGCCACTTTTACCCCTCGTAAACTCCTTTCCGACTGGCAACTCCACGCCGTTTCGGGCCTGCCAGCCGCTATCTAACAATAACGACAGACAACGAGGAAACATCAGATGCGAATTATGCAATTCGGTCGGCGGATGCTATTGGCGCTAGTCGCGCTCAGCAGCGTCTCCGCCATAGCGCAAACCATCAATATCAACCCCGTATCGGCCACTGGCAGCACCAGCCTGCAACCGGCCAGCTATGCCATCGACAACATCGGCACCACGCGCTGGGAATCCAATCACGGTGTATCACCCAGCTCGCTCACTCTGGATTTAGGCCAGGTCTACAACCTGTCGCAGGTGGTGATTTTGTGGGAGGCCGCCAATGCCGAGCGCTATGAAATTCTCGGCTCCAATAACAACTCTACCTGGACGCAACTGGCCCTGCGTACCGGCGGCACTTTCGGCAACCGTACCGACACTGTGCTGCTTGCGGGCAGTTATCGCTACGTGCGGATGAACGCCATCACCCGCAGCGCTGGCAATAACTGGGGCTACTCGATTTTTGAGATGGATGTATTTGGCGCCGTTCCGGTCGCTTCATCCAGTTCATCTGCCGCGCCCAGCTCATCCGGCAGTTGCGCGCTCGGCTGCGTGACCACCTTGAATAGCACCACCATGCGCGCGACAGTTACCGGCGGCGATGTGGTGGATATCCATTACACCGTCAACGGCGGCGCCCAGCAAAACGTGCGGATGAACCTCGCCAACGGTGTATGGACTTACGACATCGGCGGCTTGCCGGCGGGCGCTGTAGTGCGCGCCAACTTCACCATTATCAAAAATGGTGCGGGGCAGGATACCGAGTGGAAGAATTACACCCTGGGTGCCGGGTCTTCCAGCCTACCCAGTTCATCGCGGTCAAGTAGCTCAGTGCCCAGCTCAGTACCGCCCAGTAGCAGTTCTATTGCACCACCCAGTTCCAGTTCGGTAGCCAGCAGTACACCGCTGGGCAACATAGTGCCGCTGTATAACAACACCACGGCGCTGGAACCGGTGATCAAGTTTGATCGCGGTGACGCACTGGTCACCCGTATTGCCGACCGCGCGCGCGATCGCCATGCCAAGGAAAACCATTTCCAAGCCTACGATCACTACCTCACCTTTTATTGGGAGCAGCGCACGGCAGCTATTGAGATTGTGGATTACGTCGCCAAAGGCGGTACCACAGTGCGCATGAACGTAGTCACCCAAGGCCGTTTGGATGACCTGCAAGCGGAGAACCGCTGGTTCTACATCGGCATGAATACCCTTGCCGAATACTGTGGCAACGGGGTGATGAATCGCATTAACGACTTTAACTACTGGAAGGAAGCCAGCTGGAATTGCCGCGAGAATCGCCCCATTCAAATTGGCGACCGCTTGGAATTTGAACTCAGCCAATTCCTCGACAAAAACAGCGTGATTCGCGGCCGCGACAACTATTACGGCACCACCTATTTGTACATAGTCGGGCAGGGCATAGTGCCGTGGGATGTGACCGACAAGGTTCCGTTTGTGGGCGGTGTTTATAAGCAGCGCGATTCTATGCCCATGCCGGCCAATGCCCGTTTGGGTGGCGATACCAGCTTGCACGTACAAATGACCGCCGAGCCCGACGGCCACTTCCAGCAGATGGCGACCAACCTGAGCGCGGTGAATGGTCAGGCGTTTGTGCTCGGTCGTCGCGTACATCACACCTCCTTTATTAACGGTGGTCACGACGAGAACCCGGAAAACGGTGTTTTCAGTGAGATGGTGGGTAAATCCGGCACCCGTTATGTGAGTGATCGCTGCTCGCACTGCCATGAACGCAATGGCCGCGCACCCGTAGCGGCGGTAGGTGAGGCGCTGGATCGCTGGGTATTTAAAGTCGGCAATGCACAGGGCAATCCGCATCCACAAATGGGCCGTGTATTGCAACCGCAAGCCAATGGCGGTGCGACCAGCGAAGGCACTCCGTCCATCGCTTTCTGGACTGAGTCAGGCGGTTTGCGTTCACCCAACTACCAGTTCACCGGCTTGCGCCCCGAGACTTTCTCCGCCCGTTTGGCGCCGCAGTTAGTGGGTATCGGCCTGCTGGAGGCAATTCCCGAATCCACTATTCTCGCCCGTGAAGATATTAACGACGCCAATGGCGATGGTATTTCCGGTCGCGCCCAACGCATTGCCGATCCGGTCACCGGGCAAACCCGGTTGGGTCGCTTTGGTTACAAAGCCGGCACTACCAGCGTGAAGCATCAAGTGGCATCGGCGTTTAATACTGACATGGGGGTGATGACCAGCGTATTGCCGAACCCCGATTGCGGCAGCAGCCAAACCAACTGTGGCCCGAGCGGTTCGGAACTGGCCAACCAACATTTGGATAATTTGGTCAAATACGTTGCCTTGCTCGGGGTTCGCCCACAGCGCGACTACAACAACGCGCAGGTCATTAATGGTCGCACCGTGTTTAACAATATCGGCTGCGCTGGCTGCCATGTGGAGAGCATGACCACCAGCCAATACCACCCCTTCGCTGAACTGCGCTCGCAAACCATTCGCCCCTATACCGACATGCTGTTGCACGACATGGGCCCCGGCCTTGCGGACAATTTGGGTGAAGGCCAAGCCAGCGGCGCCGAATGGCGTACCGCGCCACTCTGGGGCTTGGGTGTTTCTGCCTGTGTTACCGGTGGTGTGACTGGTCAACCGGGCGGTGTACCTTTTGGGGTGGATGGCAACGAAGTTTGCGTACCTAAAGCCAGCTACTTGCACGACGGCCGCGCCCGCACGATTGAAGAGGCCATCCTCTGGCATGGCGGTGAAGGTCAAAACGCCAAAAACAATTATTCGGCCTTATCCGCCAGCCAAAAACAGGATCTGCTGCGCTTCCTGCAATCGCTGTAAATTTTCTGCTAGTGATTTTCTCCCTTGTGCCCCGGCTTGCCGGGGCTTTTTTTTAGCAATATTTCTTACGCTGGGCAAAAAGAAAAAAACTGGTGAATAACAAGAGTAAAGCGCTTATTGAACCGCCGCCGGAAGAGGAGCCTGCTTTCGCAGATGAACTACTGCCCGCAACACTGGTGGTGCTACTTAAGGCTATGGAGGATTGCGCCGAACTGCTCGTTGCAGAGGATGAACTCATCGCGCTGCTACTGGATTCCACGTCGGGCAAGGTTGATGTGCGGTCAATTTTTTCGAGCATAATTTGCGCATAGCGTATGCCGAACTCACGCACTGACTCCGTGGAGAAGTGTGCACCATCGCCAGGAATATTGGGTAAACCAGCGGCGGATGCGACGAAGCTGTTGCTGAGCAGGTCTGGCAATTTATTAATTTCCGGGTTGTGCCAGTGACAGCAGCCATTGTAGTCCGCGTAAAGTAATTCCCCCGCGATAAAGGGAACATCACCGATGTTCAAATCCTCGCGCAAGTTGGTCACGATTTCTTTTACTTTGAACTTCCATTGTTGGTCAGACGTATTGCTTTCGCCTTGATGAAAGATAATGCCTTTTATTACACCGCTGGCTTGTGCTTTTTTTGCCATATCCAAAAGCCATGCATAACCGCCATCAAATTGTGCAGGGATATTTGCATTGTTCCGTCCAATAGGTGCACTTTTTTGAAATAGTTCAATAGGCGTACCGGGCACAGAGGCGGGCACTAAACCAATAGTGACAGTGCTCGACATTCCGTCCGCCATGGTCTTGCCAAAGTAATCACCTGGGCCCAAGCCAATCCAGGTTGTTAGTGGGTGCTGGCAGCGATTAAGTGGTGGCGCTGCGGTGTACCAACTCCCATAAGTCCGTCCCAAGTCGCTGCAATTTAAATTTGCCATGACTTTGACGCGATCATTCGTGACCTTGTCTTGTGGTTCTATGGCAGCTGACCCATCCATATTTGATTGGCCGAACATCAAGTAGATATGAAAATTGGGGTCTGGCTCTGCCTGGGTAAAAAAAGCGATTGATGACAATGTCATCAGGGTTAAACCTTTAACAAGGTGTTTTCCAAAACGGTTCAATGTGAGTGGCATAAAAAATATTCCGGAGCATGCGCAGCTTGCGTTCAGCCTTTGCGAATTTTCAAAAGACTTGGCAGGCTTGGCTTGTGATTTATTAATCATTATTAATGACACGGGGCTACTGCCACTAAGCAAATGGCAGTGGCGCGGAGGATAGGGGGTAAGTCGTTCGTGGGCTTGTTGGAATCGCCCAAAGAGTTGCACTTTGTCAAAATTGGTAGTTTTAATTCAAAAACTACAGATCGGGGGAGTGATAAACGTCCGCCATCCAGCGGTTGCTTACATTTATCCTTTATTAGTGATGATGGCTGTCACTCCTGTTAAGGGCAGTGATGGTGGTAAGTTGTTATCTCCCCCTCTAAATCACGGAGAGAGATCATGAGTACTGAAAACCCCAGCATCATTTCGCATCTATCCATAGGCACTAACGATTACGAAAGCGCACGCGCGTTTTACGATGCAGTGCTGCCATCACTCGGCATTCAGGTGATTATGGAGCACCCCGGCGCTGTCGCTTATGGGCGACTCTACCCCGAGTTTTGGGTGCAACTGCCACACGACGGCAAACCCGCCACCGTCGGCAACGGCTTCCATATGGGGTTTATCGCCCAAACCAAACAACAAGTGCACGATTTTTACGATGCAGCCATCGCCGCAGGCGCCACTTGCGATGGCCCACCCGGCCCGCGCCCGCTATACGGTGAACCCTATTACGGCTGTTTTGTGCGCGACCTGGAAGGCCACAAAATTGAAGCCGCGTTTTGGGATGAAACCCTGGGCCAGTAAACATCACCACCAGCCATTTGTACTCAACTAAGGAATACCTATGTCAAATCAAGCAAGTGTCGAGTCTGCACGGGCCTATCGCTTGGATAGATTTATTGTGCCCCATGCCGCGCGCGAAGAATTTCTCCCCCGTATTCACTCCATTCACGCACTGCTCAAAACCCAGCCGGGTTTTATTCAGGATTTTCTATTAGAACAACCCATCGACGACCAGTGTTTTTCACTGGTCACGCTGGTGGAATGGCAGGATCAGGCATCCATTGCGGCCGCGCGTATGGAGGTAAAAGCCCGCTACGAGAAAACTGGTTTTAACCCCCAGCAGGCGATGGAGCAATTGGGCATTACCATGGAAATGGGTAACTACAAATCCCTCCCTGCCGCTCTTGGTTAAAGGGAGGAGTTCATTTTTCCCCCTTTGAAAAAAGGGGGATTCTAAACAGCCTGTTTCTCCCGCCGGGTGATTCAAGCGTATAATGCGCGCCTTTTCTCCTTTATCGATTCGCACAAAAGGCCGTTTCATGTCTGAAGTCCGCACCCGTATTGCCCCATCGCCCACCGGCGACCCCCACGTAGGCACCGCCTATATTGCTCTGTTCAACCTGTGTTTTGCCCGTCAACACGGTGGCAAATTCCTGTTGCGCATTGAAGATACCGACCAAACCCGCAGCACGCCCGAATCCGAACAAGCGATTCTGGACAGCCTGCGCTGGTTAGGTTTGGAGTGGGACGAAGGCCCGGACGTGGGCGGCCCGCACGGCCCCTATCGCCAAAGCGAGCGGATGGATATCTACGGTAAATACGCGTTCGAGCTGGTCGAGAAAGGCCATGCCTTTTATTGCTTCGCGACTGCGGAAGAGTTGGACGAAATGCGCCGCGAGCAACAAGCGCGCGGTGAAACGCCCAAGTACGACGGCCGCGGTTTGAAATTATCGCCCGCCGAAGTACAAGCCAAGTTGGATGCGGGCGAGCCTTATGTGATCCGCATGAAAATCCCGGAAGAGGGCGTGTGTGAAATCGACGATATGCTGCGCGGCAAGATCGAGATCGAATGGTCGCAAGTGGATATGCAAGTGCTGCTCAAAGGCGACGGCATGCCCACCTATCACCTCGCCAACGTGGTGGACGATCACCTTATGCAAATCACCCACGTGATTCGCGGCGAAGAGTGGATCAACTCTGCGCCCAAGCATTTGAAACTTTACGAATACTTCGGTTGGCAAGCGCCAGTGCTGTGCCATTTGCCGCTGCTGCGCAATCCGGATAAATCCAAACTCAGCAAACGCAAAAACCCCACCAGCATTCTTTATTACAAGCGCATGGGTTATTTGCCAGAAGCCATGCTCAACTACCTCGGCCGCATGGGCTGGTCAATGCCGGACGAGCGCGAGAAATTCACCCTCGCCGAAATGCAGGAACATTTTGACCTGCTGCGCGTGTCATTAGGCGGCCCGATTTTCGACGTGGAAAAACTCAACTGGCTCAGCAGCCTGTGGATTCGCGAGAACTTCACCGTTGAACAACTTGCCGAGCGTTTGCACGGTTGGGCACTCAACCAAGAAACCCTGCTGCAAGCACTGCCACACGCCCAATCGCGCATGACCACCCTGAGCGATTTCGCCCCGCTGGCCGGCTTCCTCGTTAGCGGCATGATGCCGGTGAACGAAGCGAGTTTCGCAGGCAATAAGCTGGATATCGAAAAGCAAAAAGAATATCTGCAATTCGCCCTCTGGCGCTTGGAAGCCCTGCGCACCTGGGAGCGCGACAACCTGTTTGTCGAACTCAAACTGCTTGCGGATCAAATGGGCATCAAGATCAAAGACGCCCTCGCGCCGGTCTTCGTCGCCATCGCAGGCACCACCGCGAGCTTCTCGGTAGTGGACTCCATGCATATCATCGGCCCCGACATGAGCCGCGCCCGCATCCGCCACGCAATCAACGCCTTGGGCGGCTTCGGCAAAAACAAACAGAAAGACTTGGAGAAAATCTTCGACAAGTTAGGCACAGCCCAAGAGGAGCCAGCGGTTAATAGTTAACCGCTTGATTTCCCAATAAAAAACCGGAGTACAAGCCCAAAACTTTTGCTTGACACTCCGGAACCGGCTGCATAAAATGCGCGCCACTCAGAGACAGGATGTCGACGAATCTGGGGCTATAGCTCAGCTGGGAGAGCGCAACACTGGCAGTGTTGAGGTCAGCGGTTCGATCCCGCTTAGCTCCACCAAATTAAAAACCCGCTTATCGCAAGATAAGCGGGTTTTTTGTTTTCCAGGGCCTGATTTAGATGGGCTTTTGATCTATCCACTACATGTTTTTTTTAGATGTGTATATGCGGAAGCTAATGCAACAGATTAAGTGGTTATTAGTTGTAACTTGCTGTTGTGCATTTAATAAGTATGATTGATGACTTGTGCGGTCTTAAACAGAAAACGACGTTCGTGTAGCTATATGGTCTACCTTTGTATCTTTCAAATGAATCAAATGGAATAAATATGCTAACTGAAAAAAATAGAGAAGAGTTCTTTAAGGTTGCCGATTCACTGAAAAGATTTAAACGGGCAGAAATAAAGGATGAGCATGAGCGGTCATTAATAGACAAACTTTATACGGATCTTTTGCCTGAAAATCAGGTATATAAAATGATTCTTTCTGATAATACGTCCTTTTTGGTGGGTAGAAAAGGGACTGGGAAATCTACAATAATTTTGCGTTTGGAAAGTGAGTATCGAAAAAGGGAGGATTATCTTCCTTGCTATATTGATACAAAAACAGTTTTTGAAAGCACAAAAAGCGACTACCAGAATTTAGATTATTTAAAAGGTAAAATACCATCAGAAGCTCTTGAAAAGTACCTTGTGGAACGTTCGTTTATCCAAAGTGTATTGAAGGCAATAGTAAAAGAACTGGAACTAAAAACTGACTCCTATCTTAGTAAGTTTGCCAATGTTATAGGTCTTAGTAGAACAACAGCTGTAAAGGATCGTGTTGCTGGTCTTTACATTAAAATTGAAAATAATCAACACCTTAAAGCCATTGAGTTGCCAGTCATCAACGAGTATGTAAACTCAATATCCGCGTCAACGGAGAAAGAATCTGCAGTAGCAAATAAGCAAGATGGTGCGATTAGTTTTGGTGTGGATGGTGGTGGGCCAAATTTTGATTTAAATGGCGCGTTAGGGAATACAAAGACAGATCGATCTAAACAAATTGATGTTTGGGAAAAGAAATTTTCCGGTGCATTGTTAAAAGTTTTTCAAATTAAAGATGTCATAGATGAAGTTAAAGAGATTTTATCGGTCCTTCACGTAAAAAAATTAGTCATATTTCTTGATGATTTTTCTGAAGTCGAAGAGGCAACCATAAAGAATTTTGTTGATGTTGTTCTTTCACCTCTGAATAATTGGGGCGATGAATTTATCTGTTTTAAAGTTGCGGCGTATCCAAACCGCTTATATTTTGGCGACATCGATAAAGGAAAGGTCGATGTGATTGATTTGGATTTTTACAACCTCTACTCAAATTATGACAAAAATACAATGGAGTCTCTTTCTCTTGACTTCACTAAAAGACTTGTCGGCACGAGAGTCAAATATTTTAGTACGAATGCTATAGATGAATTTTTTGATGTAAATAATACTACCTCTATAGATGATTATATGGAGCTGCTGTTCAAGGCATCTTTAAATGTTCCTAGAATTATTGGGTACTTACTTTTTTACTGTCATCAAACTCATATTTCAGTTGGAAAAAAAATAACAAAATCAGCAATAGATTCTGCTGCACAAAAATATTATGAAAAGGTCGTCTATTCTTTTTTTGAGGTAACTAGTCATAGCTTGCTTTCGTTTGACGAGAAAGTTTCCGAATTGCAGCAGAGAGAGCTTCTGAATGTCTTTATCAATAAGCTAAAGCAAGTGCGCCGTCAAGTTATCACTGGCGAGTTGTCCGGTGCAGTATATCAATCTGATAAAAACAATCCCTTTACTAGCCATTTCTACTTTTCTCCCAATTTAGAAAAGTTTGTTAGAACATTAGAGTTAAATTTTTTTGTTTCAAAATATGCTGAAATGAGCGATAGGGACGGAAGAAAAATATCCGTTTATTGTCTTAATTATGGGCTGACCTTGCTAGAAAATATGAAGTGGGGGAAGCCCATTGGATCGGACTATCGAAAGTATTTTATTGCTAGGCCATTTGACTTCGAATCTATTTTTGAAGAGTTTTTGCGAAACTCCAAACATATCAAATGCATAAATCCTGACTGTGCTCGCAAGTATCCTTACGAGCAGCTTCAGTTTTTAGAATTTAACAAAATGAAGTGTGTTGATTGTCAGTGTCAGGTTCATGTGCAGGCGATTTCAGATGGCATTAAAACTGAGCTAGAAAAAATAGATAAGTCAAAGTTGCTACCAAGAATTGAGCTTGGAATTTTGCATGAGTTGAATAGTAGCGATAGTCAATTGTATGCAAAGGATTTGGCGGAGGAATTAGATATTTCGTCCTATCTGGTTGCTAAAAGGGCGGAGAAGTTAGATAGAAAGCATGGTCTGATAACTAGGAATAGAATGAATGGAGCACTTATTAAATATGCAATTTCAGACAAGGGTAAAAATGAGTACTTTAATGAAAATTAAATAAGAATATATCTCTTTCATAAGGCGGCTCAAAAAGCCGCCTCAATTTTATCTACTCTGCTTTTCAACAATCCCCCTAACCCGAAACAACAAATCCCCCAATCCTGCAATTGCCTGTGCAGGCAATTCCACCTCTTGAGTAGTTTTCTCGCAAAGTGATTGCAGTAAAACAATCTGCTCTTGTGATTGAGTGTCTTGTTCTTCCTATTTTTTTCTCCGGTGTTTTTTCTTAAAAGTTGTAACCAATACTTTCCAGATATTCACCTCCAGGTAAATGGATTTCTATGCAGCTTTGTTTCTGGTAGCTGAACGGAAAGGGATCTGGTCATTTCCGGGAAACGACCGCATTATCCGGAAAAGCGCCGTTGTTGCTATTTTTAGCAGAGAAATAGCCGCTATTATTTGGACGTACTACTATCGAGCTAAATATTTTTAAAATTTCTTGTCACACTTTGCACTACAGATTCGTCATGGTTGTGTAGCACCCAAAAACATCAAAATGACAGGTAATTCTTGAGGACAGGATGGAAAAGAGCGATTGGTTGACAACACAATTTGAAACAACGCGACACCATTTACAGGCGGTGGCTTATCGCATGTTGGGTTCGCGCAGTGAGGCGGAGGATGCGGTGCAGGAGGCGTGGATCAGGTTGAATCGGTCTGATTCGGAAACTATCGAGAACCTTGGCGGCTGGCTCACTACTGTGGTAGCCAGAGTCTGCTTGGATATGTTGCGTGCACGCAAGGCGGGGCGTGAGGAATCGCTTGAGGAAATGTTGGTTGATCTGCCGGAGGAAGGTGAGGGCGATTTGGAGGAGAAATTATTGATCGCCGATTCAATTGGGCCTGCGTTGTTGCTGGTGTTGGATAAGCTCACGGCCGCGGAGCGTATCGCGTTTGTGCTGCATGATTTATTTGATTTACCGTTTGATGAAATCGCGCCGATTATTGAACGCTCGGAATCGGCAACACGACAATTGGCTAGCCGTGCGCGCCGATGTGTTCGGGGGGCGGCTATGCCGCGCAAAGATGTGCAGCGCCAGCAGCAAGTGGTTGCTGCGTTTATGCAGGCGTCGCGGCAAGGTAATTTTGAGGCGCTGATCCGGCTGTTACACCCTGAGGTTGTGCTGCGTGCTGATGAAACGGCGATTAAAGTTTCCACGGCGAATAAAGCGCGCGGTGCACCGCAATTTGCAGCGGAGATCGCGGGCGCCAAGGCGGTGGCAGATACCTTGAATGGCAGTGCGCAGGGTGCGCAGCTGGCATTAGTGAATGGGTTTGCTGGCGCGACCTGGGGGATGAATGGAAAAACGGTGGTGGCGTTTTGCTTTGTGGTTAGCGATGGAAAAATCACAGCCATTGATATCGTTATGGACAAACAGGTTCTTGAAAATTTTGATATTCAACTCATCGACAATAACAGTGGGGTTAACGCATGAATATTTTTTTATGGATTTTGCAAATTCTGCTCGCGCTGCATACCGTGATGGGCGCGGTGTGGAAATTCTCCCACAGCGCTGAACAAACCATGCCGTCGCTGAAAGCCATTCCGTCAGGTATTTGGTGGGCGCTCGCAGGTGTTGAGCTGTTGTGCGCGCTGTGCTTGATTTTGCCTGGGCTCTACAAACCTGCGGCAGTGTTAGTGCCTGTTGCGGCAACCTGTATTGCGGTGATTATGTTGTCCTTCTGTGCGATACATTTTCTTGCGGGAAATACAGACCTGGGTTCACCGATTTATTGGTTGGTTGTTGCGGCGCTGTGTGCGTTTATTGCTTACGCCAGAGCGGTATTGCAACCCTTGGGGTAAACCCGGGGGAGTTGGTGAGGCGAGTGGTTTGATCATTTAAATCCAGTAAAACAAAACCCGAGACCTTGCGGCCTCGGGTTTTGTTTTTACGCGTTGGGAATTGTGGTTATTCCTGCGAGCAGGAAATTACAGTCCCCATAGGTCATTCAACAGCTCGGTTTTACGTGGGTCGAAACCAGTCCATTGCCCCCAACTGGTGTTGGCGGAGACAGGATCCCAAGGGGTTAAGTACCAGCCCATGGTATCTGCTGACTCGGGGTTGATCGACCAGTAGCAGGCATTGATACCCTTTTTCTTGAAGTAGTTAGCCGCTGTTTGTTGCCATTGTTGATCCACATTGGTGGTGATGTGGCTCCACAGGGCACGGTCTGCCGGGCTGGCTTTTGCAGCTGGCCAATCCATGTTGCCGCCGAACTCACCAATCAAAATGCCGTAACCCAACTCACGCAGGTAACCAAAGTGCTCTTCCCAGCCTTGTTCCAACAGCTCGGGGTTGATCACGATACGGCAGTCGGCGTGGCCCGCTTCATCACCTTCCAAACCTTCACACTCGGTTTGGGTTGGGTCCATGAATTGTTTTTGTACAAACACGGAAGGCCCGTAGGTGTGAGGTGAGAACAAGAGGCGATCTTTAGGAATATTCAGCGGGTTGGTACCAGCTTCGTAGAGGTTTTCACCCCAGTTAGGGTTCAAATCAAGGCTGCCGTGCGGAACAGGAACTTTGGTATCCGGTGTTCCGTCCTGGGTGTTGGCGTTAGCGGAGAGGCCTTCAACAATAATGATCATGTTGGGGTTCACTTCGTTAATCGCCTCATAGGCATCCTCAACCAGACCTTTCCACTCGGCCCAAGTGTAATCATAGGGCTCGTTGAATACATCGATACCGATGATGTTATCTACACCCAACTGCTCGGACAGACCTGCAATCTCTCTCAGGTTAGCCAGCCATTTTTCCTTGTCATAAGCATGGATTTTGGTGACTGAACTTGGGTTGCCGGTGGCAGAGCATGAATACTCTTCGCGGGTAAAGTCATAACCTACGCGGGTGGCATCCACATAGGGTGGACGGGCATCCAAACGGCCTGCGCGCCAGCCAACATAGTTAGAGCAGGAGTGGATATCAACGAACAATTGGATGTCATTCTGGTCAGCCAGTTTGATGAAATCCTCCAATGCCTGACGTGCGGTAGTTTGACGTACCGACTGATGGTTTTTCAGGTTGGGGTCCATGCCTTGGGGGTTGTTTGCTTCCAATGTCTGGGGCGCAATAGGCAGGCGCAGCATGGTAATACCTTGCTGTTTCAGCTCGGTCATAGTCTGCTGGATGGTACGACCTGAACCCTGGCTGTTGTTGACCCACCACATATTGCCCACATACAACTCCATTGGTGCACCGCTGGGGTTGTTGGCGTCATTCGATGGCTCATGGCGACCTTCAAGGCCGAACCAGTTACCGCAACGCGCTGGCACTAATTCACCGTCTTTTGTCAGGTTCCCTTGGGTATTGATGCGGAACACACCGCTACCCGGAGGTGTTACTGATGACGATGAGCTGGATGACATAGAGCTCAGGCTTGAGCTGCTAATAACCGAGCTGGAGCTGACAACAGAACTGGATGAGCTGCTCGGCACTGATGAACTGCTTGGTGCTAATGAGCTGCTAGGTACAGATGAACTGCTGGGAGCAATGCTGGATGAACTGGACGAACCGGGATTGACCGGGCCCCATGGGTCTGGCTGGGCATCGCAGGTTGAGAAAGATATACAGCTTCTGTTGTTCTCATAACCCCAACCCGAGGCAGTGCTGGTACACATGGGGTAAAGGGTGCCGTACCAGTTACATTGCGCCCCATTGGCAATGGATGACGAACTGACAACGCTGGAGCTGCTGGAAACGGGGGGTACGCTGCTGGATGAAGGCGCCGAGCTAGCAACGCTGGATGAACTGGAAGAAGGCGTGCCACCAGTACAAGCAGCGCCATTTACAGTGGGGCGCTCAACCGCACCGCCATTGGTAACACCCTGGAAACCAAACTCGACGGTTTGGCCCGGCGGTATAGTGCCGTTCCAACCTAGGTTGGTCGCCGCATAGGGATTGCTACCCGACAGGTTGGCATTCCATAAATTCGTCACGCGGTTAGTGTTGTATTGCCAGCTAACATTCCAGCCATTGATGGCGGTCGAACTGGTGTTCGAAATACGGATCGCCGCAGTAAAACCCGAACCCCAGCTGTTGGTCACAACATATTCACAGCCAGCAGCGGCGGCATTCGAAAATGCGGCCAGCGCAATGCTGACGCCGAGAAGGCTTACCGCTCGTTTCACCGGAGCAGGCATGCGAGTGGAAGGAGATACTCTATGTCCCATTATTCAATCCTCAATTTATTATGGTGACTGCCAATGCGTAGCCCGCCAAGCGCAAGCTAGCGTAAAAACAGCCGAGAAAAAGATCGCAATAAATTTGCGGTCTCCAGTATCTGGACTGGGGAGACACCTCGTCACCCCGGCCCAAAACTTCTTCTCACGTTCTCCTTCGTCACCACATTGTTGTATTGATAATGGCTCACCCGATCATAGAATCCGTTGGTTGAAAATATGATAACCGGGGGAGTAGCGGCACCCTTTATTATGCAAGCGCTGAAACGCGCTTTATGACCGCTGTGCAGGACAATTGATATTTATACGGGAAAAATACTAGTACATCTGTTGACTAGGTCTCATTGACCATTTGTTCGCGGAGGAGTGAAGCGCCAAAAAACACAAAACTTTAAAAGCTGTCGTTTAAGTTTGCAATTTCACTTTTGCAGGCAGTTAAAAATTATTTATCGCAGTGTTATTACCAGACCCACTGCTAAAAATAATCCCCAGGACAGCGCAAGCAGCGCCCAGGGTAAGCGCGAAGGGTTTTGTACGGCTGCGGTTTCTGTGTGGTTCTCCGGATTTTTTTGTTGTGTTAGTTGAGTTGATAATTGTTTTACTTTTTTAACCCGCTTATCCAATTCTCGCGTTTTCTCACTTTGTTGCCGTAAAAACATTTCCATGCCGCGTTGAATTCCTGTCGCAATCGCTTTGGTTTCCACCGGCGATTGGCCTTCTATTTTTATACTGTTGGCAATTTTTAATGCGTCGGCGCGAATATCGCGCGCGTCTTTTTTCTGTTTGGTTTTTAAGGTGGATGATGCGTGTGTCATAGCGTGAATCTCAGCTGGGCGTTGGAAAAATAAATCAAACAAAAATCTGCATTTCGTCGCCAATTTTTTTGCGCATTTCCATCAGTTTGATGGCCGTGGCGTGTTGTTGTTTGTCTGCTTCGGTTTGCGGAACCCATACCGGGACTTTAACTGGCTGGCCACTTTCGTCCACGGCGACCATGATCACGATGCAGTGGGTGGTAAGGCGACGGTTAAGTGATTTAGGGTCGCAGGCATTTACTTCTATGGCGATGTGCATGGAAGTGTTGCCGGTGTAAATAATTTTTGCGCTCACTTCAACCAAATTGCCCACATGAATGGGCGATACAAAACGAATTCCACCGGCATACACGGTGATGCAATAGCGGCTGCTCCACCCGGCGGCGCAGGCGTAGGCGGCGAGGTCGATCCATTTCATTACCGCGCCACCGTGCACCTTGCCACCAAAATTTACATCTTGTGGTTCGGCCAGAAAACGAAGGGTGATATCGCGTTGGGGGCTGCTCATGATTGGCTCTCGCTTTAAATAAAGAGAAGTCGTTGGGGGACTAGTATTGGTGTGCAGGATAAAGGAGTTCTGCGCTGTTTTGTTGCTACAGCGCGTGTTTTACCCGGGGTTGTTCACATGCATTGATCTGCTTTTATCTATAAAAACAATTTTGTTTGTGATTCGTTTCGCATAATACAGTTTTTGTCGCCTCAGGCATCTTATCCCAAGTAACCCCAAGTCTTATTCAATCCATTACTGGCATAGCATATGGTTCTGCTGACTATTTTGTGAGCGCAGTAGGTAGTTCAAGGCAGATCCTCCCGTGCAGGCGCAGGTATTTCTTGCGGCGGGTCAATAACCAATAACGACAGGAGTACAACTGGATGAATATTTCACGACTTAAATTGTGGGGCGCCGCCGCGCTCCTGGGCATGGGTTTATTCACACCCCAAGTATCGCTAGCGCAGAGCGCTAGCTGTAAATATGTGGTGACCAATAGCTGGGGCAGCGGTGCAACGGCGAATATTGAAATTACCAATACCGGTTCAACAGTGCTCAATGGTTGGAGTGTGAATTGGAGTTATACCAACAACCGTATTAGCAATTTATGGAACGCCAACCTGAGTGGGTCCAACCCCTACAGTGCATCCAACTTGAGTTGGAATAGCACCTTACAACCGGGGCAAACCATCACCTTTGGTATGCAAGTCAATGCAAATGGCGCGATAGAAACGCCGGTAGTAACCGGCGCGATTTGTGGTTCATCTTCTCTATCAAGTGTTAGTCCATCAAGTATTAGTTCATCCAGCGTGAGTTCGTCATCGCGCTCATCCAGCAGTGTGTCACTCTCCAGTTCATCCATGAGTTCCAGAAGCAGTTCATCCTTCAGTTCAGGTCTGAGTTGCCCGCAAGGTAATAGCTGGCCTGATTGCCCGCCACATACCTGGAGCGATGAATACTGTGCGATGCACCCAGGTATTTGTATCAGAAGTTCCTCCAGCCGTTCGATGAGTTCAAGCAGCTCCAGCAGTTCGGTCAGCTCCGGTGTGACCAGTGTTGAACTTACGCAATTAATGGGTATTGGTTGGAATGTGGGAAATACATTGGATGCCGTGGGTGGTGAAACCAATTGGGGCAACCCGTTAATTACCCAGCAATTAATTAATTCGGTAAAAGCCGCTGGCTTTAAAACCATTCGCCTGCCTGTGGCCTGGAGTAAATTTTCTGACCCGCAAAATTTTGTGATTCAAACGGCGTGGATGGATCGTGTTGAGCAAGTAGTGAATTACGCGCTCAATGCCGACATGTATGTGGTGGTGAATATCCACTGGGACGGTGGCTGGATGCAACCCACTTATGCGCAGCAAACTTATGTAAATAATCGCCTCAATATTATGTGGACGCAAATCGCCAACCGTTTTAAAAATTACGATGATCGTTTGTTATTTGCCGGTACTAACGAAGTGATGGTGGATGGCGATTACGGCACGCCAACGGTTGAGTACTACACGGTACAAAATAGTTTTAACCAAACTTTTGTGGATACCGTGCGTGCGACTGGCGGCAAAAATGCAACGCGGCATTTGGTAGTGCAGGGCTTTAATACCAACATCGATCACACGGTCAATTTTGCGGTGATTCCAGTGGATACCGTGAATGATCGCCTGATGATGGAAGTGCATTATTACGACCCCTACAACTTCACCTTGAATACCAACAGCAATATTACCCAGTGGGGTTCAATCGCTACCAACCCGAATGCCACCGAAACCTGGGCGAACGAAGCTTATACCGATGCACAATTCCAAAAAATGAAAACCCATTTTGTGGATCAAGGCATCGGCGTGATTTTGGGTGAATACGGTGTAGTGTCGCGGTTGAATGTGTCGGGCCACGCCACCTATCGCAACTACTGGAACGAGTACATCACCCAGTCAGCCTATGACCGTGGTTTGGTGCCAATCTATTGGGACAACGGTTACTCAGGTGATGGCGGTTTTGCCTTGTTTAATCGCAACACCGGTGCGCAACTTGAGCCCGCGTTAATTCAAGCGATTGTAAAAGCCGACGATTAACCATAGTTTCGTAAATAGTTTCGTAAATTGTGCAGCTAAAACCCCAAGGCGATGTTATTGCCTTGGGGTTTTTAATTTTCAGTGTTATCGCCAATTGTTTGATCGGTCAAATTCAATCAGTTAATATCACATTCAGTCAAATTATCTAATTAACAACCAGCTGAGCGGTATAACTGAATGAAACCTCTTTTTGGCCTGCGGGCACATGATTTTGGCACCTTTCCTCCACAAGAACTCGCAGCGCGTATTGCCAGTTCCGGCGCAACTTGCGTGCAACTGGCCTTGGCCAAGGCATTTCCCGGTGGGCATTTAATGCCAGCAGAATTTGGCGATGCCGGCTTGGCGGAAATTCGCACTGCGTTTGCAGCGAATGGCATTAGTGTCGCGGTGATTGGCTGTTACATAGATACCGTTGCGCTGGATGAAAGCGCGCGCGAATTTTCGTTCAAACGTTTTGAGGCGCATATCGATGCCGCCGCTGCACTGGGTTGCAATGTTATCGGTACCGAAACCGGTTCACCTATGCCTTATCTTGAACAACCTGACGGGCGCGACATCGCCTTTCGTATTGCGCTACAAGGTTTGCATCGCCTGGTAAAAGCGGCGGAGCAAAAAGGCATTCGCGTGGGGGTGGAGGCGGTAGCGGAATACCACGCGCTATCCACAATCGAACATATCCGCATTATGATTGAAGAATTTAATTCCCCGGCGTTGGGTATTATTTTTGATCCGGTCAATTTAATTCCGCTGGTGGGAGTGGCGGATATGGATGCATTTTTGGATGAATGTTTTGCCACCTTTGGTGAGCGCATAGTGGCGATCCACGCGAAAGATTACCAAATGGTGCCCAGCGAAAAGGGCTTGGTGAAACTCGGCGATTTACCCGTAGGCACTACCGGTGTGATGGATTGGGTGGGGGTATTTAAACGGCTAATCGCCGCAGGTAAACACCAGGTGCCAATTTTATTGGAAGACACCAGCCCCGCCCACGCCGTGGATTCATTTGCCTATTTACAGCGCGCGTGGGATCAGGCAGTAAAGGAGCTTGAGGTTTAATCACCGGTAAATAATATTAGGAAAACTCTGAAAAAAATAACCCCCGGTGCGAGTCTGTTGTATTACAGGAGCGAACCGGGGGTTAATTGTTTGTGCATAATCGAATGGAAAATAATTGGTAAAAATTATCGCTCCAATTGGCTATTTTCCTATGTGGCTATTTGCCCACATTATTCTTGCCCCACAATTTCTCATAAGGCCAGCCGGATAAATCTTCCACTACGGCGCGGCTCTGTGCGCTGGAAGGTTCGGTGGCGCCAGATTTTAAATGAGCGATTTCGTTCATTAACAATTCGTGGGTGTCTTTATTTAATTTAAAACGGCTCGCCACAAAAAATCCGAAGAGTAATAACAGAATCGGGCCAATTACCATGACCAGTACGATGGTATTAATTGCCTCGGTAGTCTGGGTTTCACTGCCCGACATAAAGCCACCCCATTCAATCACTATGCCCACAAACATCACCGCCACGGCTTGCGCTGCTTTGCGGATAAAGGTCATCACCCCGGCAAAACTACCTTCGCGGCGTTTGGCAGTAACAATTTGATCCACGTCGGCAATATAGTTGTACACGTTCCAGGGAATATAGTTGAGTGCGCCGCGCCCCAAACCAGCCAGCACTACCGCACCGAGTAATAAATACAGCGGTGGCAATTCACTGAAGGTTAAAAACAAAATCAGTAGCGCAACAATCCCGGCGATATAAAACGATACCGCTAAGCGATAGGTATAGGACGGGCCTATGCGAATGACCAGTGCAATCGCCAACGCAACGGCAAGCAATTGTGCAATGTAAGTATTGGCGATAAGCGATGAAGCAATCGCCACCGAACCACCTAATGCAAACACAATAAAATAAGTGAAGGCCGCGTTAAAAATATCCTGGCTAATATAACCACCCAAATACATGCCCAAATGCAAGCGGAAGGCGCGAATCCGTAACGTGGAGGATAGGTTCACAAATACCATTTTGAGTGCATTAAACGCGGAGGTTTTGGGTTTGTCAGGCTCTTCTGCTTCTACTACCGGTGCGCGCTCCCAAGTAAATAAATAGGTTACGGTAATGACCAGCATAAATGCCAGCGCAAAAATAATTCCCATAATCAGGAAAGTATCTGAATTTTCTTTGCCACCTACATAGTTAACAATCCAGTTGGGCAAAATGCCGGCAAAAATGGCAGACACTTGCCCGGTTAAAATTCGCGCCCCGGCAAATTTGGCTTTTTTTGCGTAGTCGTCGGTCATTTCGGCAGCAAGGGTTTCGTAGGGAATTAATACCGAGGCATAAACCAATTCAAAAAATACAAAAGTGAAGAGGTAATACCAATAGTGCTGATCGGCAACCCACATAAGGGCGAAGCTGGGCAATAAAGGAATAGCCGCTAATAAAAAAATGCGGCGACGGCCAAAGCGACGGCCGAGTTTGGTTTTATTTAAATTGTCGGAAATATGGCCAATCAACGGACTGGCAACGGCGTCGATAATACGCGCGATCGCAAAAATAGAGGCGGCTTGTATCGCCGATAAACCACAAAAGGTGGTGTAGAAAAAAATTAACCAGCCACTGATAACCGCCATGGAACCGGCACCCAGTACATCGGTGAGGCCATAAGCCACATAATTTCGGGTTTTTATTTCGCGTATAGTCATGGTGATTATCGCTCTTATTGTTATAGGAAGCTGTTATAAAAAGCCCCGCGCTGCGAGTGGCAACAGCGGGGAAGGAGGTTTGAAATTAAATATAGCGATTCATATATTCCACCAGCGCCAAAATCGCCATGGATTGGCCGTAAGGCATGGAGGTCAATGGAATATCGCGATAGCCTTGCAGGTCATCAAATACCGGTGTACCAAACGAAACCTGTTGTAATTCGCCGTCGTCGCTAATGTTGGCGAGCACTGCTTTAATCGCTTTAACGGCCATGGCTTCGTATTTGGAATCCAAATAACCTTTGCGCACCGCTTTCAAAATACCGTAGGCAAAACCAGCGGCGGCAGAGGCTTCCAGGTAGGAAGATTTGTCATTAATCAGCGTATGCCACAAGCCGCTTTCATCTTGATAACCCTCCAGCGCTTTTACTTGCGCTTCCAGGGTTTCAATTAAAAATAACCGGGTGCTGTCGTGTGGTGGTAAATCCAGCAGTTCAATAAATTCCGGAATCGCAATAGTTACCCAGCAGTTGCCGCGCGCCCAGAGTGCATCGGCAAAATTGTGGCGACCATCAAAGGTCCAACCGTGAAACCACAAACCGGTTTTGCGATCTGCCAGATATTTGGTGTGCAACATAAACTGACGTTTGGCTTCTTCGACATAGGCCGGGCGATTCATGAGCAAACCGATTTTGGCGAGCGGGAGCACACACATCATTAAGGTGTCATCCCAAATTTGTTGGTAGTTCACCGAGTTAAACACTATGTGTTGCAAACCGCCTTCTTCAGTGCGCGGCATTTCATTCATTACCCACTCAGCCCAGACATCCAAATAGGGCAGGTAGCTGCGGGTGCCCAAACGCTCGGCCAAATAGGCGAGGGTGAGGAAGGGAGAAACGGTATTAACGTTTTTAGTAGGCGTGCCCGCTTCAAAACGATTTTTAAACCAGTCCTGCATGATGTGTAGCGGTTTTTCGTCGCCGGTAATATCCCACAGCTTTAACAAACCGTAGAGGCCCACACCGTGGGTCCACTCCCAGTCATTCCAACCTTTGGTATCAATCACGCGGCCATCATCCAAACGCAGCAGGAATTCACCGCTGGTGTCTTTAATGTTAACCAGATTATCAATCAGCTTATCAATGGTGCGCGTCAACTCGGTGCGCGCAATACCTTCTACTGTAGCAACCATAAAATACTCACAATTTATTGTTGGCAAAAAAAATGTTGGCAAAAACCGGATTCAGGGATCTTGAAGTGATCATAACAGCGATCTTTCAATGTGTCGATCATATTCAATCATATGTAGTCAATATGATTCAAGTGTGATACAAATAGGACATGCTTCATGTGCAGCTTAGTATCCAATAAACGATAAAAGAGCGCCCTTCAGGGTGCATGCAGTGAGTAGAGTCCATGAACCGCCGAGAACTTTTCAGATACAGCGCTATGGCCGCCAGCCTGCCGTTAATGGCGGGTACCCGCCTGACAGCAGCGCAATCCAGTACCAGCAACCCGCTACTTACCAAATCCAATCAGCTGGGTTGGTTGGATACCGCCGAACCACGCGCACGCTGCGGTTATACCTGGGGGCAGCCCTGGCCGCAGGGTAGGCTCAAAACAAATGATGCACTGCATTTAGTGGATCAAGCTGGTAAATACCAGCCATTACAAACCTGGGTAATGGCGACCTGGCCAGACGGTTCAGTGAAATGGACGGGGCATGCC
Organism: Cellvibrio sp. KY-YJ-3; assembly: GCF_008806955.1. Lineage (NCBI taxonomy): Bacteria > Pseudomonadati > Pseudomonadota > Gammaproteobacteria > Cellvibrionales > Cellvibrionaceae > Cellvibrio > Cellvibrio sp. KY-YJ-3. The sequence continues at coordinate 2,396,567 of NZ_CP031727.1, forward strand.
ACAGCTGCCGGGCAAGCGCTGGGGCAAACTTTCCATATCGAAAAAAGTGAATTAAAAGGCCGCGCGCCTAAGGCAAAACACAGCGTAACAATTGGAGAATCCGGCAAAAAATTGTTGATTGATACCGGCGTGATTCGCTGTGTAGTGAATACCCAAGGCGAGGTGATTATTGATGAAATTACCCGCGCGAAAAAAACATTGCTGCAAAACGCGCGATTTATTGGCCAGCGACAAAATCAAGCGGAAGCGGACGGCGAGCAGCCGCTGCAAATAGAACATTTTTCCGCGCAGATAAAACAGGCCGACATAGAACAGCGCGGGCCCTTGCGCGCGGTGGTGAAATTATCGGGTATGCACCGCACGGCAAATGGTCGCGAGTGGCTGCCGTTTTCATTGCGTTTGTATTTTCATGCTGGTGGCGATGCGGTGCGCATTAGCCACAGCTTTATTTTTGACGGCGATGAACAACAGGATTTTATTCGCGCACTCGGTTTACGTTTTGATGTACCGCAGCGCGATGAAACCTATAACCGTCATGTGCGTTTTGTGGGTGAGGGCAATGGCCTCTGGGCGGAGTCGCCGCAAGGCATTACCGGTTTGCGGCGCGACCCCGGCAAGGCGGTGCGCGAGGCACAAATTAATGGCGTCGCTACTCCTGCACTGAATACCTGGGATAAACGCGTGAGCGAACGCCTGCAATTTATTCCGGTGTGGAATGATTATTCGCTCTCACAATTAAACGCCAATGGCTTCAGCATTAAAAAGCGCACCAAAGCGGGCCATGCCTGGATCGATGTGGATCAAGGCAAGCGTGCTGGCGGCGTTGCTTATGTGGGTGGCGCGAGTGGTGGTGTTCTGTTTGGCATGCGCGATTTTTGGCAATTGCATCCCACACAAATTGATATTCGCAATGCGGGCACACCAACAGCACAAGCGACAATGTGGATCTGGTCGCCCGATGCACCGCCGATGGATTTGCGCTTTTATCACGACGGCATGGGCATGGACACCTACGCCAAACAAATCGAAGGTTTGGAAATCACCTACGAGGACTACGAGCCAGGTTTTGGATCGCCTCAAGGTATTGCGCGCACAACGGACATGATGCTTTACGCATTGGATGCAACTCCATCGCGCGAACAATGTATCGATCTGGCCGATTCCATTCGCACTCCCGCACAAATTATTGCTGCGCCGCAAACCTATTTGGACGCCGGTGTATTTGGTGGTCTGTGGAGCCTGCCGGATCGTTCAACACCGATTAAAAAAATAGTGGAAGACCGGCTGGACTGGTCGATTGATTTTTATCAAAAACAAATCGACCAACGCCATTGGTATGGCTTTTGGAATTATGGCGATGTGATGCACACCTACGATACTGATCGTCATGTATGGCGCTACGACGTGGGTGGTTTTGCCTGGGATAACTCCGAACTCTCGCCGGATTTATGGCTCTGGTATTCGTTCCTGCGCAGTGGTGATGCCCGCGCATTTCGTATCGCCGAAGCCATGACTCGCCACACCCGCGATGTGGATATTTATCACCTTGGTCGCTTTGCCGGTTTGGGTACCCGCCACAATGTGCAGCATTGGGGTTGCAGTGCCAAACAATTGCGCATTAGCACTGCCGCCTATCGCCGCTTCCATTATTTTTTAACCGCCGATGAACGCACCGGCGATGTGCTCTGGGAAGTAGCAGAAGCGGATAAACAGCTGGTGAATTTATTGCCCACACGCAAAGTAAACCCGGAGGCGGCGGCCGATAAAAATACCCATATTGGAATTGGTACGGATTGGGGTTCAGCGGCAGCCAATTGGTTAACTGCCTGGGAGCGCACCGGTGATGCACGCTATAAAACCTGGCTGGAAAATGCGATGCGCACAATTGGCGGTAACGACTTGGGCTTTTTTGCCAAGGGTTACCACTTTGATATAAATAGTAAAGCCATGACCGTTATTCCCGCTGATCCATTAGAATCTGGCCGCCCAAAACGCGTGTCGCACCTCAATGCGGTGTTTGGTTTGATTGAAATCTGTGCCGAGTTAAATCAATTAATTGATGTACCTGAATTCAAAGCGGCGTGGTTACGCTACGGGCGTTTTTATAGTGCACCGGCTGCGCAGCAAGCGGCTGAATTCGGGGTGAGTTTAACGGGCAACAATCTTACCAATGCGCATTCGCGACTCACTGCCTATGTGGCGCAGCAAACTGGTGATACTGCACTTGCAAAACGGGCGTGGGATGAATTTTTCCGCGAGGCGAATCATGTGCCTGAGGTTAAGCGGGTTGAGGGGCCGCTGGTATTAAACCCGGTTGATGAAGCCGCGTGGGTTTCCACTAACGACAGCGCGCAATGGGGTTTGGCGGCAATCCAGAATTTGGCGTTGATTGGTAGCTCGCTGGCGGGTAGTGCGCTGAAAAAATAATTTAATTAACAATATTTTTACCGAGGTGAATCCTTTGATTGCTGCAAACGTTGAAGACTATCGCTTACTGGCTAAACGTCGCTTACCGAAATTCTTGTTTGAATATATTGATGGTGGTTCTTTTAGTGAAACCACCTTGCGCAACAACTGCGCCGATTTACAAACCATTGGTTTGCGTCAGCGGGTGCTGCGCGATATTTCCACTATCAACACTGAAACCGAATTATTCGGCCAGAATTTAAAACTGCCGATTATTCTCGGGCCGGTGGGTATTGCCGGGTTAAACGCGCGTCGCGGTGAAGTATTGGCGGCGCAGGCAGCGCAGGAAAAAGGTGTGCCCTTTTGTTTGTCAACTGTATCGGCTTGTTCGATTGAAGAGGTGCGTTCACAAACACAAGACCCACTCTGGTTCCAGTTATACATGATTAAAGATCGCGGCTTTTTAAATGCGATGTTGGATCGCGCCGTGGAGGCGGGCACTAAAACATTAATGTTCACTGTGGATATGCCGGTACCTTCATCGCGCTACCGCGATATTCGTTCTGGTTTGTCAGGCGGCAGTATGTTCCGCCGTCAAAGTGCGCGCATGTTGCAATCCATGATGAGTCCACGCTGGGCCTGGGACGTGGGTATTTGTGGTCGCCCGCATTCACTCGGCAACGTCGCCCACGTATTGGGCAAGGGCGCAGGCATCGATGAATTCTGGAGTTGGATGAGCAAAAATTTTGACGCGAGTGTGACCTGGAAAACCCTGGAGCAAATTCGCGATAAATGGAAAGGCGATTTAATTATTAAAGGTATTTTGGACCCGGAAGATGCGCTGGAAGCCAAAAAACTGGGCGCCGATGGTTTGATTGTTTCTAACCATGGCGGCCGTCAGTTGGATGGTGCACTCTCCTCCATTCGTGCACTGCCACCGATTGCGGATGCAGTCCAGGGCGATATCAAAATTTTGTTGGACAGCGGTATTCGCACGGGGCTGGATATAGTGCGCGCTATGGCACTCGGTGCTGACGCGGTGGTGATTGGTCGCGCCTGGGTTTATGGCTTGGCCGCGCAAAAGAAACAAGGCGTTAGTAATGTATTGGATATTTTAGGCAATGAATTGCGCGTGGCTATGGCGCTTTCTGGTTGCGCATCGCTCAAAGAAATTACGTCAGATATTTTGGTGAAATAATCCCGCCAATCAAAACGAGGCTAATAATGAAAATAAATAATCTAACGCGCTGTATTTTACAGCGCGGCTTGTGGTTCTTTTTCTTGTTAATCAGCGCTGGAGCCTGCGCGGATGACAGTGCGCCTAATAAAACGAGTAAAACGAAAATTTTTATCGCCGGTGACTCCACAGCAGCGACTTACAGTCAACCCGATCAGCAAGGCTGGGGCGCGCTATTGGGTGATTATGTGGATGCCACTAAAGCGGAAGTGATTAATCGTGCACGCGGCGGCCGTAGTAGTCGCACATTTATCGCGGAAGGCTTGTGGCAAGCCTTAATCGATGAAGTCTCTGCAGGCGATATAGTCATCATCCAATTTGGCCATAACGATGCCAGCCCGATAAATGATACAACCCGTGCACGCGGCACCTTGCCGGGTATAGGCACAGAAGCTATCACCATTAATAACCTGCTCACCCAACAGCAGGAAACGGTTTACACCTTCGGCCACTACATCCGCAAGATGGTGAATGACGTGCGCGCAAAAAATGCCACGCCGATTTTAATGTCGCTCACCCAGCGCAATGTATGGCAAGCCGGAAAACTGGAGCGAAATGGCAGCTACGGGCGCTGGGCTTATGAATTGGCATTAGAGCTGAATACGCATTTTGTGGATATGAATAATCTCGTGGCCGATAAGTTGGAAGCGCTGGGCGAAGAAAAAACTGCCGCACTTTATCCAAAAGATCACACTCACTTTAACCCGCAGGGTGCGCAGCTTCATGTGGAAACAGCACTAGCCGCCTTTAAAGGTTTGCGCCCCTTATTATCTAATAAACGCTTATCTGATGAACTGTTATTTAATGGTCTGCTCAATGAAAAAGGTGCGGCGGTTGCTGCCGACGAAATGACCTGGCTGCGCTTGCCAATGCCTGCCAACAATAATTTGCGTTCGGTCTTTTTAATTGGCGATTCAACCGTGCGCAACGGCGGTGGTATTGGCGGCAATGGCGAATGGGGTTGGGGCGATTTTTTGCAACCGCATTTAAACAGTAAAAAAATCAATGTAGTAAACCGCGCGGTAGGCGGATTGAGCAGCCGTACTTTTTATACTGGCGGTTACTGGCAGCGCACCTTAAATATGATGCGCCCTGGCGATGTATTGGTGATGCAATTTGGTCACAACGATAACGCTCCTATTAACGACAACAGCCGTGCGCGCGGTACGCTCAAAGGTGTTGCCGACAACTATGAACAAATAGAGAACCAACTGACTGGAAAGCCGGAAACCGTATACAGCTACGGTGGTTATTTGCGCAAATTTATTGGCGAAGCCCGTGCTCGCGGCATTATTACCGTGGTCTGCTCGCCGGTGCCGCGCAAAATATGGGAAGGTAAAAAAATCGCCCGCTCACCAGATTCCTATCCCGATTGGGCGCGTCAGGTGGCGCTACAAAGCGGTAGTGCATTTATCGATTTAAATACTGTTATCGCTGCTGAATATGAGCAATTAGGTGCGAAAAAAGTGGATGCCCTTTTTGCTGACAAACATACCCATACCAGCAAAGCTGGAGCGGAATTAAATGCAGGGTTTGTCGCCGCAGAATTAAAACCCTTGTTGGGTCTGTGATTATGGATACCCGCGTTCGCGGGTATGACGAAAAATAAACTTTCACTGCTTTCCTGACGGCTCATTATAAAAATCAATCAGCGAGGTTTTCCAATGCATTTTTTAACCACTAATACTGCTTTCAATAGACTAAAGCTGGTTTCAGCGCCTGTGGTATTGGCACTGGCTGTAGTTGGCTGCTCAGAGCAAACGGCTGAAACAGTGCAATCTACAGTGATCAGTTCATCTGTTGCTGATGTAGAGACACAAGTTGGGGCGGCTACAAATTCCCAGCAAGTTGCGCGGCAAATGGAAGCGCTGGATCGCGGTTTGATCGCCGTGCCCGCTGCAGAAGGAGTGTTGGTTAGCTGGAGAAAAATGCACGAGGACGCAGCAGACTTTGCGGTGGATGTGTATCGCGATGGTAATAAAGTTTCTTCTGTGGCTATCACTGAACGCAGTAATTTTTTGGATACAGAAGGCAAGGCCGGTGCAAGTTATGAATTACGTGCCGGTGAACAAGTTATTGCCACTGCACGTGCATGGGATCAACCCTATCTTAATATTTCAATTACACCACCGGCCGATGATAAAACCCCCGATGGTCAGATTTATTCCTACACCGCCAATGACGCGAGTGTAGGGGATTTAGATGGCGATGGCCGTTACGAAATTGTATTGAAGTGGGACCCAAATAATTCTAAAGATAACGCCTTTGGTGGTTATACAGGTGTTACCTATTTGGATGCCTATACGCTGGAGGGAAAACAACTCTGGCGAATTAATTTAGGTAAAAATATTCGCTCAGGTGCGCATTACACCCAATTTATGGTGTACGACTTTGACGGCGATGGTCGCGCTGAAATCGCCCTGAAAACCGCAGATGGCACAACCGATGGTGAGGGAACAATCATCGGTGACGACAAGGCGGATTGGGTGAGTCATGGTGGCGAATTGGAGGTAAGTGATCGCACCGGTTCTGTAGTAACACCGGAAGGAAAATATATGGGGCAATTAGTCGGCCGCGTATTAACCGGGCCGGAATATTTTTCCGTATTTGAAGGCGCAACCGGAAAAGTATTGGATACCGTGCCCTATATTCCCCAGCGTGCACCGGGCAATAACAATCCAACCGCCGAGCAAATGAAAGCTGTATGGGGCGATGGTTACGGCAATCGCTCCGAGCGTTATTTAGCGGGTGTCGCCTATTTGGATGGTGCGCGCCCGAGTGTCATTATGGCGCGCGGTTATTACGCTCGCAGCGTAGTCGCCGCCTACGATTTCCGCGAGGGGAAAATCTCCACGCGCTGGGTTTTTGATTCTGCAGCACATGACGTTCCCGAAGGTTTTAGCGGGCAGGGCAATCATCAATTATCCGTTGCTGATATCGACAGCGATGGTAAAGACGAAATTATTTACGGCGCTATGGCTATTGATCACGATGGCTCGCCTAAATGGACAACCAGGTTTGGCCACGGCGATGCACTGCATGTATCAGATTTGAATTTGGAAAATCCCGGTTTGGAGGTGTTTGGTGTGTATGAATCCCCGCGCAGTAATGGCGGTATAGGTTCTGCGCTAATCAACGCCGCTGACGGGAAAGTGTTGTGGAGTAAACCTACTGAAAAAGATAACGGCCGCGGTTTGGCGGCAGATATAGATCCGCGTCACCCAGGTGCAGAAAACTGGGCACTCAATGCACCGGAATTATTTAATGCCAAAGGCGAAGTTGCGGCACCCGCGCGACCAAAACAGGTGAATTTTGCCATTTGGTGGGACGGCGATTTGCTGCGTGAATTATTGGATGGCACAACCATTTATAAATGGGATTGGAACAATAATACCAGTGTGCCGCTTTTAGTCACCGAAGGTACTAGCTCCAACAACGGCACCAAAGCTAATCCGGCCCTGTCGGCTGATTTGTTCGGCGATTGGCGTGAGGAATTAATCTTGCGTGCGGCGGACAATCAATCCCTGCGTATTTATTCCACCAACATTCCGACAGACATCGGCCTGACAACCTTGATGCAAGATCCGCAATACCGCGTTGCAATTGCCTGGCAAAACACCGCCTACAACCAACCGCCACATCCGAGCTTTTATGTGGGTGAGGATATGAAGTCGCCTGTAAAAACCAGTAAACAAGACTAACGGGAATTTAGGGCATATTGGGCCAAAAAAATCCCCATGATCCGAAAAATCATGGGGATTTTTTACGTTTGGATGTTCAGATAAATAACATAACAACGGTGTTGATAAAAAATATTGTTTACATCAAAACGACGCCATCAATCGCCCTAAGATTTTCATCGCTTCTTCTATGTGTGGCGTCCAGCTATTGCCATAGTTTAAGCGGATACAGTGGCGGAAGCGGCGGGAGGCGGAGAAGATGGGGCCGGGGGCAATGCTAATGCCTTGGGCAAGGGCGAGTTTAAATAGTTGCAGTGAATCTACCTGCGTGGGTAATTCTACCCACAAAAAATAACCCCCCTTGGGTTGGGTTACGCGGGTGCCGCTGGGGAAATATTTTTCGATTGCCAGTAACATGTGTTGTTGCTGCGCTTCAAGGGTTTCGCGCAGTTTGCGCAAGTGGCGATCAAAACCGCCGTGCTGCAAATAATCGGCAATCGCTGCTTGTGCAGGCACCGAAGGGGAGATAGTGCTCATGAGTTGCAGGCGATAAATTTTTTCGGCGAACTTTCCACCGGCTACCCAACCGACTCTATAGCCTGGCGCCAGGCTTTTAGAAAATGAACTGCAATACATAATTAAATTATGTTGATCAAAACTTTTTAAGGGTTTGGCTTGCTGGTTGCCAAAATAAAGTTCGGCGTAAACATCGTCCTCAATCGTGGGAATTTGGTGTTGTGCAATTAACTCGCAAAATGCCTTTTTCTTTTCATCACTCATGCTGGCGCCGAGCGGATTGTGGTAACTGCTCATTACCCATATGGCTTTTATGGGCAGACGGGTGAGGGTGTCGGCCAAAATATCCAAGTCCATGCCTTCGCTTGGATGAACCGGAATTTCTACCGCTTTTAATTTCAACCGTTCCAGCACTTGCAAGCAGGCATAAAAAGCCGGTGACTCAATCGCCACCATATCGCCGGGGCTGGTTACGGTTTGCAGCGATAAACTCAGCGCTTCCAAGGCACCGCTGGTAATAATTAATTCATCGGCGGTGTATTTGTTGTTGGCGGTCATGGCCCGCAGCAAAATTTGGCGACGCAAATTGGCATTGCCGCTGGTCATGTCGGTCACTATGGCTTGCGGCGACATATCGCGCAGCGCTTTATTCATGGAGCGCGCCAGCCGTGGCAGGGGGAATAAATCCGGGCTGGGAAAGGCGGAACCCAAGGGAATGGTGTGTGGGTCTTTAATGGAATCCAACACAGAAAAAACCAATTCACTGACATCCACCTCGGTAGCCGCAATTTCATGCCGCGCTTGCGCGTTGTCATTTAATTGCGGTTCGGCGAGCAGGCTGCCCGCATTGTTGCGCACCACATAACCGGAGCGCGCGCGGGCTTCAATGAGCCCGCGCCGCTCCAATAAGTAATAGGCCTGAAAAACGGTGGCGGCACTGATGCTATGGGTGCGGCTGGCGGTACGCACCGACGGAATTTTTTCGCCCGGCTTCAAAGTGCCGGTGCGAATCAGTTCGGCGATGTTTTCTGCAAATTGTTCATAGAGTTTCATAAGCGAATGATAAGCCAGCCCCCGGTGTTCCGATAGTGTTGCCCAACTGCCTATTTACCCTGGTAGATAAAACTGGCGGATTGATCAATGGTTTGTTTCGGCTGATTTACATTGCTCATCTGGAAATTAAAATCGATATGGCTACCCGTGTTGTGGATCGGATCATGTTTTTTTAGGGCCACCGCGACCGGTAATTCTACGCGTTCACCGGCGGCCAAAGTCAGCTGATAAGTTTTGGTTAAATACAGCGGTTTATCGCTTGCCAAGGTGAGTTGATAGGTCTGTATTTGTTGGGTTTTGTTGGTTAATTTCAGGCGATAAACATTCACTTTTTCACCGAGTGAATTGGTGCGCAATACATTGCGGTCGCGATAAGCACTCAGTGCCATTTGCTCGCGCGCATTTAAGCTCAGCGCAAGAATTGCCAGTAGTGCGGCAATGGCGACCGCATAGGCAATGAGGCTGGTGCGCCAGCGAATGCCGGGTTTTATCGCGCTGCGTTGCGTGGGCGGCAGCTCCAATAGGCGTTCACTGGTATAACTTACCAAACCGCGCGCATAACCCATTTTATCCATCACCGAGTCGCAGGCATCCACACAGGCGGCGCAACCGATGCAGTCCATTTGCAAACCGTTGCGAATATCAATGCCGGTTGGACAAACCTGCACGCACATATGGCAGTCGATGCAATCACCCAAATTTTTTGCGTGATGATCTTCATCTTTTCTGCGCGCTCCACGACTCTCACCACGCTGCACATCGTAACCGATAATTAATGTGTCTTTATCAAACATCACGCTTTGGAAGCGCGCGTAAGGGCACATGTGGGTACAGACTTTTTCGCGCAGCCAGCCGCCATTGAGGTAAGTCATACCGGCGATAAAAAATACCCAAAATGCGTAATTGCCTTCCAGTTGCACAGTGACTAAATCGCTCAACAAATCTCGCACCGGCATAAAGTAGCCCATAAACGCGATGCCGGTGGCGAGCGATGCCATTAGCCACAAACAATGTTTGCTACTGCGACGAAAAAACTTATTGAGTGACCAGGGAGCTGCATCCAGTTTTACGCGTTGATAACTATCGCCTTCAGTAATTTTTTCCATCCACATAAATGCCCAGGTCCAGGTGCTTTGTGGGCAGGCGTAACCGCACCAGACTCGCCCGGCTATTACCGTAACGGCGAGCAATAAAAATGCGCTGATGCTCATGACAAACGCGAGCAGTAAAAAATCCTCAGGTAAAAATGTGGTGCCAAACACATAGAATTTTCGCTCGCTTAAATCCCACAGCACCGCTTGGTGGCCGTCCCAGTTAATCCAGGCAGTACCAAAAAATAATAGTGCCAGTACACCGGCGATACTGATGCGCAGGCGGCGAAAAACCCCGGTAAAACTGCGCGTATGAATTTTCCCGCCGCGTTCAGCGGGTGTGGGTTTGTGAGAGGAGGGCAGCTGTTGTACAGGAATATGTTCGCTCATGACGTGCTTCTCTTCGTTTGGTCAGTCATTGTGCGGTCAGTATGCGATTCCATCTGTACTGGTAACAGATTCAGTTTCAGCGAAAAACACCGTAGCAGATGCCGCCGTTCAGGCTCGTGTAGTGCGTATCTGATCTGTAGTAATTCTGATTATCTGCAACTGTTTTGCAGTACAGAGCAAGGCTAAGGTAAGCGATCAACCTTGGCTGCCAATCTGGTGCTCTGTTATGTGTGTGGTGCTCTGTTATGTATAGCTACGATGATTATGATTACGCGCTGGTGCGTGAACGGGTGGAACAATTCAGGGATCAAGTTGCGCGCCGCTTGAATGGTGAGCTGACGGAGGAGGAGTTTTTACCGCTGCGTTTGCAAAATGGTTTGTATATGCAAAAACACGCCTACATGTTGCGTGTGGCGATTCCTTACGGCGTGTTATCCGGCAATCAGTTGCGCACGCTGGCGCACATTGCACGTACTTATGATAAAGGTTACGGCCATTTCACCACGCGCCAGAATATTCAATTTAATTGGATTCAATTAGAACAGACGCCGGGTATTCTGGATTGCCTGGCCGCTGCGCAAATGCATGCGATTCAAACCTCTGGCAACTGTGTGCGCAATGTCACCACCGAAGCTTTTGCCGGTGTCGCGGCGGATGAAATTATCGACCCGCGGCCCTTCGCTGAATTATTGCGCCAATGGTCAACCATCAACCCGGAATTTTTATTTTTACCGCGCAAATTTAAAATTGCGATTTCCTCGGCCGAACAAGATCGCGCCGCGATAAAAGTGCATGATATTGGCTTGCATGTTTATCGCGCGACTAACGGTGAAATGCTGCTGCGCGTTTATGTGGGCGGTGGTTTGGGGCGCACGCCAATTATCGGTTTGGCGATTAAAGAGGATTTGCCTTGGCGCCATTTGCTCTCCTACGTGGAGGCCATTTTGCGTGTATACAATCGCCACGGTCGGCGGGATAACAAATACAAAGCGCGCATTAAAATTCTGGTGAAGGCGCTGGGTATTGCTGCGTTTGCAGAGGAAGTGCAGCGCGAGTGGCAAGCGATTAATGCTGGCCCGGCGGAAATTACTGATCAGGAATACCAGCGTATTGCCGCCGCGTTTGTTGCACCGGCCTATGAATTTTTACCCGCACAGAATTTTGATTACAACACCCAGTTGTTTAAGCATGCGGAATTTTCCCGCTGGGTTGCGCGCAGTGTAATCGCGCATAAAGTGACGGGTTATGCGGCGGTTATTATTTCCACCAAGCCGGGCATAAGCGCGCCGCCGGGTGATGTTACCGCTGAACAAATGGAGGTGATTGCTTTACTCGCCGAACAATTTGGTTTTGGTGAAGTGCGTGTCGCCCACGAGCAAAATCTAGTGCTGCCTGATGTGCGCAAAGCGGATTTATTTGCTTTGTGGCAAGCGCTGGATCTGATCGGCATGGCCACACCCAACGCCGGGCTGCTCACCGATATTATCGCTTGCCCCGGTGGCGATTACTGCTCGCTTGCCAACGCCAAATCCATTCCCATCGCCCAGGCAATTCAACAGCGTTTTGAGGATCTGGACTATTTGCACGATGCCGGTGACGTTAGTTTAAATATTTCCGGCTGTATGAATGCCTGTGGTCATCACCACATTGGCAACATAGGCATATTGGGTGTGGATAAAAACGGCAGCGAGTTTTATCAAGTCACACTGGGTGGCGCTCAGGGCAATGACAGTCGTTTAGGTAAGGTGATTGGCCCGGCATTTTCTGCCGCAGAAATGCCAGATGTGATTGAAAAAATAATCACCACTTACAAAGATTATCGCGAAGTGGATGAACCTTTTATTGATGTGGTGCAGCGAATTGGTATTGATCCCTTTAAAGAAAACCTCTACCAAAACTCAGCGTCACCGCAGCAGCAACCCATGGAGGTTTTGCCATGAATAATGTTATTGCACTTGCGCAAAGCGGTGCGCACATTGTGGAGCAAGACCCCTGGGTGTTTATTAATTCTGAAACTGAATTGGTTGAGGCTTCTGCGCACCAAAAACTGATTCTGCCCTTTTCGCTGTGGCAAAAGTGTCAGCCGGATGCCGTACTGCGCGGCGAACAGCAAAGCGTACAGGGTTTTTGGCTCGCGCCTGAGGAAGAGGAAGAACCCGTAAAGCAATGGTTAGCAGTAGTACCGCTGATTGCGCTGCAATTTCCGAGCTTTCGCGATGGCCGCGCATACACCCAAGCCTACGTATTGCGCACCCGCTTGGGTTGGGCCGGGGAATTGCGTGCGGTGGGTGATGTATTGCGCGACCAGCTTAGCCATATGCGCCAATGCGGCTTCACCAGCTTTGCCATTCGCACCGACAAATCTGTTACGGATGCGCTCAAAGGGTTGTCGGGTATAAGTGTGCTCTATGGCCGCTCAGTCATTCAGCCGCTGCTATTATTTCGGCGGCGATGATTTTTAAATCATCATTGCGATACCCGCGTTAGCGGGTATCCATTTTCAGCCTCAAGTGAAAAATAAATGGCTGAATATTATGGCTGTGAATAATCCACCCAGGGATCAAACATCAAATCCTTTACCGCTTGTTTTTCAGCATTGCGGCGTTGGTCTTCACGCACCTGCTCGGGAGTTGGGTTGGCGGGTAACGGGCTGGGGGGAATATCGCTGGCGTGATATTCCGGTTTGGGCGGTTTGGGTAATGGCAGCGGTAGTTTAGTAATCGGTTGATTTAAATTGGCGATTTCCAAGCCCGCTAAAATAAAGGCGCCCGAGGCATAAAGCGCTGTAGTTTCGCGTTTGGTGGGTACGGGTTGATCGCCCGCAGATTGCACCTGGCCCAATATGCCGTTGGGCAAAATATAATTATTTAAACCCGCCCAGCCTCTCAGCACTTGCAGTAAATACTTATCGCGCTCGAGTAAACCGTGGTTAATGCCAAAGGCTAGTGCATAGGTAAAAAATGCGGTGCCGGAGGTTTCCGGTTCCGGGTAGGCTTCCAGATCCAACAAGCTTGCGCGCCAGAGTCCGTCCGGTTGTTGGAGTTTGGCGATACTGGCCATCATCTCCTGGAATAGTGTCACATACTGCGGGCGGCTTGGATAATTCTCCGGCATGGCTTCCAGAATACGGGCGAGTCCTGCTACTACCCAACCTTGTCCGCGCGACCAGAATATTTTTTTGCCGTTGGCGGAGCGGCGCTCGATAAAACGTTCATCGCGCGCAAATAAATTAACGTCTTTGTCGTAGAGGCGCTCGTACACGCGCCAAAATTGTTTATCCATGGCATCGATATATTTTGCATCGCCGGTAATTGCCGACATGCGTGTTAATACCGGCGGCGCCATAAATAATGAATCGCACCACCACCAGACTAATTTTTGTGGCGCAGGTGTGAGGCTTAAATAGGGTAGGGTGTAATCCAGCCGCTGTTGCAGCGGCATAAGCACGCCGGGCAAACCGGTGCGTAAATAAATAGCTTGATATAAATCACCAATGGCTTGATCGTCGGCATTAATTAAATGTACCGGCGCGCCGTGGCCTTGGTGGGCGTAGTTAAAACGCTGTGCAGTTTCCATGTTAAACGCGAGCACATCTGACACATTGGCAACATCCACTAATTTGGCGGTACCGACAAAAAATGTGGCGGAAATCCAGTTGGTGTTAATGTGCCGCCGTTTTAATTCAGGTTTGGTTTCTATTTCTTTTAGTCTCGCCACCTCCGCTAAGGCAAGTTTTTTAATTGTGGTGATAGTTTGTTCGCGCTCAGGGATTTTATTGCTAATGGTTTCTGCCTGAGGTGACGTAAACATCAAGCTACTGCTAATCGTTAGTGCGATGGCGAGTGTTTGTGTGAGCTTCACAATAAATCCTCGTTGTGGTAATAAATGATCGGGCAATAAAAAAATGCCGAGCTGTAAAAAACAGTCGGCATTTTTTTGATGCGGAGTTTTAGTATGTAATGCTGGCTTCCGGTATGGTATTTACCGTGGTGCCATCAGTCATAGTGAGTTTGAACATATACCAATAGGTTGTTCCTGCTACTACGCCGGTATCTACTAGCGTTCCCTCTTGCGGAGCGCTGGCGATAACACGGGTTCTACCACTGGCTTGGTTGCGGGTATTGCGATAGATCTCAACTACGCGAATAGATGGGAAGTCTTGCAGCTTCCAGCTCAAATTAATGCCATTGCTAACTTTACTACTCACTAGATTGGTTTTTGGTTCGAGTATTGTGTCGACGTAAGCAGGCTCTGTGCGCACCAATTCGTTTGTTGTCGCGTTATCAAACTCAACCCAGTAGTAATAATTTTTACCGGCAGTGGCGGTGGTGTCCTGCCAGCTAATGCTATCAGCGGTGGCGGTGCCGACTAATTGACTGCTGGAAAAATCCGCCGGTTGTGTATTGTCTGGCGTTTCTGCGCGATAAATATGAATGCTGCGTAATTCCATATTTTCGCTGCGCCAGGTTAGCTGTACTGGCACCATGTTGTTGATAATATTTAATTCCACTTGCGGAATTAAGCTAACTGACAATTGGGTTTTGGATGTTCCAGCATCGAGTTGACGATGTTTTTTACCACCGCGCAGTTCAGCGGAGTAAATATAATTTACATCCGGCACTACATTGGTATCGATCAGTTCACCTTGATCGCCATGAACATAACCAATTCGAATTTTATTGTCTGGTGCGTCCTCAGTGCTGCGGAAAATATGAGCACCGTTAAATTTTGCTTTGTTGCTATACAGGCGCACAGTCACTTTGTTCGTATCGCCTTGTGCGACTAATTTTGCCCAGCGAGTACCTTTAACACTGGTTGTGGCATAGTCGGGCACTGTTTGCATATCGCTACCCAAATAGAAGCTCGGGTGCGGTGGTTGGTTGTAACCTACATTTTGCCAGGCAATCGCTACACGGTATTGCGGGTTTTGCATCAGGGTAGGAATGCGATGATTGGTGGGAATCGGGCTGGAGAAAATCATTAGCTCGCTGCTGTCCGCTTTGGCCCAAACCACTTCTTCGCGCCAATCACCAATAATATCAGCAGAAATAGCAGGTGTGGCTTTGGTGCCATTGGCAGACACTGCGCTGTATAAATCGCCATTCAAAATAATATTGGAAACACTATTTTCGTAATCCCATTTATATACTTTGTTACCGTCCAGAATTTCGCGTAACAAATCACCATCCCACCAGAGTGCAAAATTAACTTGGGGTGGGCGAACATCACCAATTAATTGACCATTGGCTGCTACCAAGCCAGCAACGGCAGAAGAACTCCAGTTTTCATTGCCTGCAAAACGGGGGTCTATATCAATACTTACACCGCGACCAATATCGCCACCGTTAGTTGGGCGGCTCCACAATATTTGGCCGGTGGCCGCATCGTGCAATTCCACTCCGTATTCCACACCGTCTTTGGTGTAGCAGGAGGGGCATTCATGCACCATAAAAATTTCCTGGCCGGGGCGAGTAGGGTCTATGTCGGAAACATGCAGTGCATCGCCGTGGCCTAAACCTGTGCTGTAAAGTGCATGGCCGTTATCGTCGATGGTAGCAGCGCCGTAAATAATTTCATCGCGGCCATCGCTATCCACATCGGCAACCGACACACTGTGTGCACCCTGGCCGTAAACAATTTCATCGCCATTGGCGTTATTGGTATCAAACACCCAGCGCTCGCTGAATTTTCCATCGACCCAATCAAATGCAGCAACCACCGCGCGGGTGTAATAACCACGGGCCATAAATAAACTTGGTGTTTCACCATTCAAATAAGCGACGCCCGCCAGGAAACGATCCACGCGGTTGCCATAGGTATCGCCCCAGCTGCCGACATTGCCGCGCTGAGGAACATAATCAATAGTGTCCAGTGCTTCGCCCGACAAACCATCAAACATGGTTAAATATTCTGGACCATTTAAAATATAACCGCTGCTGTTGCGATAATCGGCACTTGCATCCCCAATCACTGTACCGCGACCATCGACTGTGCCATCTGCAGTTTTCATCGCAATTTCAGCGCGACCATCGCCATCAAAGTCGTAGGCGATAAATTGGGTGTAGTGCGCACCGGCGCGAATATTTTTGCCCAAATTAATTCGCCAGAGTTGTTCGCCTTCCAGGGTATAAGCGTCGATAAACACATTACCGGTATAACCGCTTTGGGAGTTGTCCTTGGCGTTGCTGGGGTTCCATTTCACAATTACTTCATAGTCGCCATCACCATCCAAATCGGCAACACTTGCATCGTTCGCGCTGTAATCGTGCATCATACCCAAAATGGAATCACCTTTGGGTTTGTTGAGTGGAATACTTAAATAAGCGTTGCTCCATGCCGTTGCGCTATTCGCTTTTTTATCTTGCAGGTGATGTTCACCTTCAATCATCACATGATATTTATCCCCCGCTTTGCCTTGGGTATCCATAAAAAAAGTGGCGGATGCCAGCGGCTTTTTGGTTAATTTTTTACCATTGCGAAATACATGAAAGCCTTTTTTGGTAGGATCTTTTTGCAGCAGACGCCAGCTAATGGCATTGCCGTTTTCGGTGGGAATGACAACTAAACCGCGATCCAGATTCTCCACAGATTTTTTAATTTCACAGGTTTGTGATTCACGGCAATCGGGTTTTTTCTTATCCTGCTGTTGATGCGCTTGGCTCAGCGGGACTGATAAAGCGGTGAGCGCACAAACTGAAAAAACTGCCTTGCGCAACCAAGGCTGCTTTAGGCTATTAAGGGATGTGTTGATATAAGAGAGTTTCATTATTGGTTATTCTCCTTAAAGGTTGATAATAAAAAACCCCGAGGATTAGTCGGGGTTTAGCGAACAAAAATTACATTTTATAGGTTAGGCCAATGGCAAATTCTCTGCCTGAATAGTCATATTGGGACATACGACCTTCGCCTGAGTTATATACCAATACTTCTTTGGTCAGGTTGCGGCCATCGATATAAAATTTTAGTTTTTCGGTCAGGTTGTAATTAAATTTTGCATCCAAATAACCGCCATCATCGACGTACAGTGGGTTGCCTGAGCGATCAGATGCCCGCCATAAATATTCGCCCCGGAAGTTGTAGGCAAGACGTACACCCCATACATCGGTTTCGTAAAACGCACTGATGTTGTAGCTGTCTTGTGATTGTTGAGGGAAGGGCAATTCCTCGCCCGTAATGCCATCAAATAAACCTACATCTTCGGCTTTCATGTAAGTGTAGTTAACGCTGCCACCTAAACCATCGAAGGGGGCAGGCAACATGGTGAACATAGTACTTGCCTGAAGTTCAACGCCTTTGGTGGTTGCACCGGTATTGTTATATCGTTGACGCACATCCCACACGCGGCCATCGTTAAAAAAATCCACGTTATACTGGGTGTCCGGATCAAAAATCCAGTTATCCATTTTTTTGGTAAAGAAGGCAGCAGATACAATCGAATCTTCATTCGGATACCAGGTTAACGCGAGATCCAATTGATTCGCGACATAAGGATTTAATGCCGGATTTCCTGCCGTACAGGTATTGGGTAGATCATCAATTTGAGCTTGGGTGTAGTCGTTAATCACGCAGGTTGCGTTTACGTTAATGTCTGCAATGCGCGGATGTGCCATGACTTTTGCGGCACCAAAAAATAATTCCAATTCATCCGGAATTAAACCAAGTGTCAGGTTCAAACTTGGCAAAGTTTCTGTGTAGCCTTCCTTAATCGTTTTGCGACCGTTGAAGGCATCCGGGTGATCGATAGCTTCAATAGGGGCTGCATAAGCGCCGGTAACAGGGTTAACGACAGGGTTGCCGTTGGCATCCAACTGATCCACCATCACACGGATAGTGACATCACCATTGGCTGTGGTTTTAGTATCCACTACACGCACACCAAAGTTACCTTTTAATGGCATGCTACCAATGGCCATTTCAAAGTTGGCTTGGCCATAAAACGCATTGGTCGCTACGTCCACATCAAAATTTCCGCGATTAATATTCAAGTCGTTGCGGGTAGTATTGTCTGCACTGATGGCTCTCAACTCTTCCAGAATTGCCTTGGAATCGAGTGCTTGCCAGGTACTGGGGGCATAAGTGTTGAGGCTGAAATTTTTAAAGAAATCGGGCGTGCTTTTTGTACGGCCTTCAATCAGCGCAACTTGATCGGCCATAGTCCACTCTTGGCCGTTATAGTTAGCACCAACGTTGCGAACTATGTTGTAGGCATAATTTGCATTGGTAAATTCCTGGGTGTTGTATTGGTAACCGGTTTGGAATTTGGTGAAGAACCCGCTATCTGGCGAATAGGCAAAATCCAGTTTTGCCATGTCTTCCTGGGTTTCATCTTCCATAGGGCGATAGTTATAAGATCCCCCACCAGAATAACTGGCAGGATTATTCATATCGAACTTATTGGAGGTATCGGTTAAATCACTGGCATTGCGGATATAGGCATTGCTTAAATCGATGTTTGGTAAACCCTCACGGTTTAATGTCACTTCCATATCGACAATCCCACCAGCCCATACGGTGGTGCCGCGCGAATCAATATCTTGTTCAGACGTTGAGCGTGCAATAACGCCAGAAGCCTGAAATTTATCCTGACTATATTCAAAACCGGTTTCAAGCATACTGGTTTCTTGATACCAATCGATATCCAGTACACGGTTGCTGACGGTCGCATCACGTGTTTTAAAACCAACAACATTTTTGCGATCATCAACAACAACTGACTCAGGTTTTAAGCGCGCTGCAGAGTTGGTTTCAAACTGCATATTAATATCGTAGGCCGACTTATCCCGCTCGTTATAGGTGTAACCTACATAAGCCGAGAGGCTATCGGTGAAGGCGTATTGCACCATGGTGTTTGCGCTTAAACGATCTTCCTTGCGTGCCCAGATTCCATAACGCGGTAAGTAGGGTACAAATTCTTGCCACTGTGCCAAACACACATTGCGATCAGCGACAACAGAAATGCTGGAGCAACCGGATTGTTCGGTTATGTTTTCGTATTTGGGGTTAACCGATGTTTTTGCTGCATCGCCATCGTAGTCAGCAAAGCGCGCCCACTCCGTATTGCGAATACCGTGCAGTACTGTGTCTTTGTTGGCAGCGGTAACGTTTACCAAGACACCGAGTTTTTCATTAAATTTGTATACACCAATTAAATTGGTTTTAGGCATGGCATCGCCAATCAAATCGTTGTATTGCACTTCGCCATTGGCCGAAAAAAAGTTATTTTCAAATTCATTCGGCTTACGGGTGTTTACTTGAATCGTGCCGCCAATACCACCTTCAGTTAAACGCGCTTCGGAACCTTTAATAACGTCCAACGATTTAACTAATTCAGAAGCCATATCGCGGAAGTCCACGCCGCGGCTGCCGCCCATACCCATAGCGCCAACGCTGTTTAATTCCACGCGCAGTAAATCCGGGTCTACACCACGCACACTTACCGATGAGCCTTCGCCGTTGTCGCGGCCAATTTGTACACCGGGAATGCGTTGCAATGCTTCAGCGATATTTTTATCGGGGAAGGCGCCAATATCTTCGGCTACCAATGAGTCAGTCATGGTCACTGCCGCTTTTTTGCGGTCCAGTGCACTGCGTTGGCTGAAACGAATGCCGGATACCTCTACTTCTTCAATATCTTTATCTGCGGTAGTGGTTACTGTCGCGGATTGCTGCGCAAAAGCGCCGGGGCTAAGCACGGCCAAACCGGCACTGGCAACCAACATGGATGCAATACCGCTGGCGAGGAGCTTGCGCGAAAAGGGGATGTTGGTGTTTTCTACTCGTGTTGACTTGATTTGACTGAAGGTAGTCATTTTTCCCTCTCTATTATTGTGTTTAACGATTATTTTGAACGAACCACCGAATACTATTATCATATTAATTCATGGTCAATCATAAACAATCATTTTATCGGTCATTGGTAATCATTTGTGGTCATAGGTAACACTGGCTGTAACCAACGGAAAATTGCGTTCAAAAATGGCGCATTAATCATTAAAAAAGGAATGCCTTAAAACCTGAGGGAGGAGCGAGAGTGCTGACGTTGGAAAAAACAACACAAAAAAGAAGAGGTACTAAAAAGAAAATAAGAAGAGAGAGATGAAAGAGAGAAATAAAAATAAAAAAGCAATAAAAATAAAAGAGTAGTGAAAGAGAAAATAAACATTAACAAGAAAAATACTGGTTTGAACTTTTGCCAAACCAGCAGTACAACAAATACTTAAAGTTCTACGGCGTAGGCGTGGATTGGGCCGTGCATATTAGAGCGGAAGACTAAATATTTTCCATCCGGCGAGAACTGC
Organism: Cellvibrio sp. KY-YJ-3; assembly: GCF_008806955.1. Taxonomy (NCBI): domain Bacteria; kingdom Pseudomonadati; phylum Pseudomonadota; class Gammaproteobacteria; order Cellvibrionales; family Cellvibrionaceae; genus Cellvibrio; species Cellvibrio sp. KY-YJ-3. Next base: position 2,417,238 of record NZ_CP031727.1, read on the forward strand.
AAGTTGGGTTCTACACGGTAGTCGTGTTTATGCATGTCCACGAGCTTGGTTGTTTTTAATTTACCGGGGCGAATTAATTGCGCTGCATTGGGCGCACTGACGGCTATGTCTTGAATAATTTCCGGTTCAAACAAATAAATATATTTGCCGTCCTCGGCGCGTGCGACCATTTCGTGGTCGCCGCCATCACCGGCTAGCAATTTTCCATCGCGCGATATTTGGTAATGCACTGACCACTCGTTGCGTTCAAGGTGATACCAATGGCGCTGTTGGGTTTCCAGATTGTAAGTGGCTAACCAAAAAACTTCGCCGCGCGGGGTTTGCAGATCGTAATACACCGTTTTGCCATCAAACGAAAAAAATTCATGGCCTGCAATTTCCATATTCATGCTGCGCTGGTGAATTTTTTGTTTATTTTTGCCATTGATATCAATCGTCCAGATCCTATCCACCATATGCCAGGGGCCTTCGTGGCAATACATAATTTTGCGCGGGTCGGCAGGGGAGAACTGCACATGGTTTAGCCAATCGCGTGAACTGGTAACCACTTTGCGTTTACCGGTTTTAATATCGATGGTAAAAATTTCCATGGGAATATTTTTAGCCAGGCGCTCAGCCATACGCAGTTCTTTAGCTTCAGCGAAGTTCAGTGGTTTGCCGTCTGGCCCTAAGGCGTTATAGCCACCGTCGGTATTGGCGACTTTAGGGCCGGGTTGCAATTCTACAAATTCAGTGGCGTAGGCGCCTGCCATTAAAGTGTCATCGGCATTGATGGAGGTGATAAAACCCTGGGGAAAAATACCAATAAACGTTTGTTTTCCGCTGGGAATATCAATCGCATAGTATTCGACATTATCAAATAGATTGGCGTTGTCTTTACCTTTGAATTCAGCGGTATATTTGCGCGCATAACAAATAGGTTTGGCGTAGGACACCATAATCACTTCATACTGGCCTTCGGCTAACAGCGAATGGCTATGGGTTGAAAAATCATACAGGCCTATACCCTCAGGGGTATTCATAACCATGTAGCGGCTGTCGTGAGTAAACGCATTGTCGTGAAAGTAAAGGGATTTTGAATTATCAATTTGCGACAGGCGGATAATCTTTTTCTTGCTTATCGGATCAATCCATTCGGTGGGAATAACTCCGTGGGTGTTAGCGGCAATAGGTACGCTAGTAGATTGTGAGGAAGGTAAATCTGCAGCCATTGAATGTTTATTCAGCATCAACAGCGCGCTGCCAATAGCGGAGGAAATTAATAAGTCTCTTCGTTTCATAGGTTTTATCCTAACGATTTTTATGGATACCCGCATTCGCAGGTATGATGAAACTCACAAATGTTAAAGCTGGCAAATGACGAACCTGTAGAAGGTAAGTGCTCGCCGATTACACCAAAGAATTGCCGTAGCCGATCACAATAGTGGAACTCACTAAACAACTGAGGCCAAGGAATACATAATTCAGGGTTTTACGGCTGGAACCTTTCCATTCTTTTAGTGCAAACCCCCAGAGTGACGAAAAGATAATGACAGAAGCCATATGCAGCGTCCAGGAGGAAAAACCATACTCGCCCATTTGGCTTTCACCCATGACATAAAAGAAAAATTGGAAATACCAGAGCACGCCTGCCAATGCGCACCAGAGTAAATTAATACCGCTGGTAGCGGGGCGCTCATTCGCTGAACGCATTTTGGGTTGGAGGATTTCCGCAGCGGTTTTATTTTTTACAATTAAATAACCACACCACAGAAAATTAGTCGTGGCACCGCCAATCAATACAATACAAATAACCGGTAAACCTTTGAATAGCGGATTAGTTCCTGCGGCGGCTGATAATGCTGCCAGCGGTTCACCAGCGGAAATGCCGAAGGCAAAACAAGAGGACATGAGCCCGCAAAATAACGCGACTAATAAACCTTTTTTTAAATCGAATTCAGCGATATTTTTCTGCCGCTCTTCGGGTGGGCTTTCTTTTTCTTTGCAGATTCCACCTGCACCTACAATCGCAATACCTAGCAAACACATTGCCAGCCCGACCAACACAATTTTTCCGTGGGTGGTGGGTAACACCTCCGTAAAAAATACGCCTTTGAGCATAGGTGGAATAATGGTGCCAAAAAATGCACATAGCCCGAGTGCAACTGCCATACCTAGCGACAAGCCCAGGTAGCGCATAGTCAAACCAAAAGTTAAGCCACCCAGCCCCCAGAGCAGACCGTACACAATACATTGAATCAGTGTGTTGCTATCGACAGCGGCAATCACGCCAAATAAATCCTCAGTGCGGAAATAGGCAAAAATCCAGGGGGCGAAAATCCACGAGAAAAATCCGCCCATTAACCAATAGATTTCCCAAGACCAACCGCGCACTTTGCGAAAGGGAACATAAAAGCTGGCAGACGCTAATCCGCCCAGCCAATGGAATAAAACCCCGAGTAATGGATTTGACATAATTATTGCGCCGCTGATCTTAGGTAAGTGATTTCGCCTTTGGTGTTGGCGACATCATCAAAAATAACGGCATCGGGGTCAGTCGTTTCAATGGTTACATTATCAAAACTAAATCCGCGCCCATGAGTGATTGCACCGGAGGCTGCGGCGGTAATGTGCATATTGCTGAAGTGAACATTTTGCAGCGGCGCTTCTGCATAACCCTGCATCAAAAATGCGGCGTTGGCATCGGCTTTTATGTTGCTGATATGAATGTCCCGCAGTTTCGGCATGCCCTTTTCTTTGGGTACCGGGGTCGCAAGAATTTTCCAATGTTCCGGCACATTTTTAATGCCGGGTGGAATGACCGGGTAGGAATAAACGGGCAGCCAATTTAAATCCACGCGCACCGCGGCTTCGGCATTTTGTACTTTCATATCGCGGATACGAATGTCAGATACAGTGCCACCGCGTACATGGGCAGATTTAAAAAATATGCCGCTGTACACCGGGCCTTGCACATCCAGATTGTAAACATCGATATTGCGAATACTGCCGGAGGTCTCGCTGCCAAAAGTAACACCGGCTTCGGCGTGGCGAATAATGGAATCGCGGATTACCACGTGTTCGGTGGGGCGGTTCACGCGCAATCCGTCGGCATCGCGCCCGGCTTTTAAACAGAGTGCATCGTCGTTGACATCAATGTCGGCTTTTTCTACCAGTACATGGTGCGATGAATCTATATCGATACCATCGGTGGAGGGGCCTTTGCCATCGGAGTTGTTGCGAATAACTACGTTGGATACTTTTACATCGTTGGAATAGACAATTTGTAGCGTCCAAAAACCGGCGCGGTGCATCTGTAAACCGCCACCCAATTCAATGCGTTTTGAATTATAGACTTGAATTAAACGCGGGCGCTCAGCGTCGTAATCGGCCGCCCAGCGCAAGCCCTTACCTTCATACACATTACGTTTATCCCAAAAGGTTTGCCAAAACACCATGCCATTACCGTCGATGGTGCCTTCACCATAAATGTGTACATCAGCTTGTTCGTATACATTCAATAGCGCAGAAGGCCATACAATATCGATCCCGGCGATGCGGGTTTTTTGACGCGGATAGGATTCAATATTCTGTTTGCCGGTAAGCGTTACGCCTTTATCCAAACGCAGCGCCATGTTGGATTTTAAGAATAGCGACCCGGTAAGGTAAGTACCCGGTTGTAATACCAACGTCGCCTTTTTTGCGGCGGTCGCATCAATTGCTTTTTGTAATGCGATGGTATCGTCGGTTGTTCCATCACCTTTTGCACCGAAGTCGCTGGCGTTAATTTCAAGGGCATTAATATTTTTTGGTACGGCGACTGTTAATTCGGTGCGCTCTAACACTGTGGGATTGGGTTCGGCCTGCGCGGGAAGTGTTATGAGGCTTGCGAGTAAAACGATATAAGCAGGAAGGGTTAAACATTTCATTGCACCATCTCCATTTATTTTTATGGATACCACGCATTTGCGGGTATGACGAAAGCGTATTTTCAGAGTTCCGTGGGAAATAAAAATCAACCAATAAAAATAGGTAATAGAAATTAGAGAATAAAAAAGGCTGCCGGAAAATTCCGGCAGCCAACAGGCCTTGCTATGGTTTGTTAAAACTTGGCACTAACACCAACAGTGAGGGTGCGGCCAATAACGGTTTCAAACAGTGTGTCCTGACGGTTACTGTCGATGTACAAGGTGTTGCGTTCGTCGGTGAGGTTTTGTGCTTCCACAATCAACTTCACATTGTCGGTCAGGTTGTACGACGCTGATGCATCCACGAAGAAGGTGGATTTGTTGCCCAATACGTCACTGTCGTTGCCGCCAGAGGGAATTGCGCGCAAATAACCTGAGCGATAGCTACCGGTAGTACGGAAACTGAAGGCGTCATTTTCGTAGTAAATAGTGGTACTGGCCGCATCTTTTGACAAACCAATCAAGTCATTGGTCGTGGTCAGCGTGGGTACACCGTTGGCGCTTTGCAACACGTAATCAATATCTGAAGTTACGTGGGTATAGTTTGCCAATAAACCAAAGTCTTGCCAGAAACCTGGCAGGAACGTAAATGGCAATTGCAGATTTAATTCGTAACCTTTGAGTGGGCCACCTTCGGTATTGGTGGAGCGGTTAACCGTAAACAAATCGGTTGCCGTTGCCGCTGAACCTTCTAAGAGTGTGGTAGGTAGACCCAGTTCGGTGTAGGGCACCAAGCTGGAAATAGATTGAATGTAGGTATCTATATCTTTTTCAAAATAAGCGACGGAGGCTAATGCACCTTCATCAAAATACCACTCCAATCCCGCGTCATAGGTTTTGGCGCGAATCGGTTCCAGGAAGGGGTTGCCCACTGATGCTGTGCGTGTGGTTGGGTTCATCGAACCGCTTGGAATTAACAAACCCAATTCCGGACGCGACATTACTTCTGCAAATGAGAAGCGTGCGAGTAATGACGGATTAATTTCCACCACGATGTTGGTGGATGGCAACAAGTCATCGTATTTACGGCCTACAGTGACCGGATTGGCAACGGTGGGGTAAGCCGAGCCTGCAGGTGCTGCAGTGGGAACAAAGCCCAAGCTCTCTTGATCGGTTTCTACGTAGCGCACACCCAAATCACCGCGTATCGGCATGGCAAGTGTGTCGAAGTTGAACTCGGTCATCACAAAGGCGCTATTAATTTTTTCATTCACTTCTGGTGATTGCGCACCGCACTCAGCGCCACACCACACAAAATCGTCAAAGCCTACTGCTTCTTTCCATTTCTCGTGATCGACACCCACGTAATCACCCAGTGTGCCTGAACCTAACACGTCATTTACACCATTAACACTCAATGTGAAGTCCGACACACTCACACCGGCAGGCAAATTGCGGGTTGCTGTGAATGCGGGTGCAACGATTCGGCTGCGGGTTTTGTAGTCACTCTCGCGGCTTTGTGCACCAAACTTGAGTTTGTAGGTTTCGTTTATTTGCCAAGTGAAATTTGCTTCAGCGGTGGTGTTTTCTGTGGTGCGGGTCAGGTTGCGAGTGTTCCAGTTACCCAGTACTGTGCCGTCTGCCAAACCAGCGCCGTATTGGAAAATGGATGGGTCGTTTACATCCACACCGTATTGCAGCAATGGAATATTGCCGCCGTTGCGGAAATCCATCACGTAGTTGTCGGTGTCGATTGCATCCAGGTTAACTGTCAAACGCTCTGGGTTATCAAACTCGGACATAGAATTGCCGAGCAAAATATTCATTTCAAAGTCATCGCTAAAATTGTGTGTCACATTCAAATTAGTTTGACGGAAGGTAGAGGTAAAGCGATCCACCAAACTCTCTGAGCGCAAATCTACACCATCAAATAAACCGTAAACCAATGAACCTTTATCATCGATTTCCAATTCTTTGACTGACACCATTGGTTGGCCATTGTTGTTGGCGTTACGTGCAAAGGAGAGTGCATCAATATAGTTGTCGCGACGCACTACGTCGTATTTTGAGTGCAAGTTATCCAGAGAAATATTGGTATTTTCGTTCGGTTCCCATTCAAGGGTAATAGAGCCACCGGTGCGTTCGGCATCCTGTTCGGAATTCAAATAGCGCGGAATACGCGGCATAAATACACCGCCGCCAAAACTGCCGGAAACGCCGGTGGTAGTGCGCATTAATTCATAAGCTTCGATGCTGCCAGTACGCGGGTTGCCAGTGCTGCAGTTAAGTGCATCGGCACCTTTAGCGGCGTTAGTCGCGGGAACTTGTGTACCGGTGTAACCCACAGGTGAACAGAAACCACCGTTCACATAGCTAGGTAAAATATTTACGGCGGAGTAACCCACTTCACGAATATTGCGTTCGGAGTGAGCGAAGGAAACCAATACGCCAAAAGTGTCATCAGCAAATTTTTTGGCAATCAAACCTGACATGCGTGGGTCAGTCGATTCACTCACTTCATTGTAAACACCGCGCAGTGTACCGGTCATGGTGAGTTCTTCGCTAAACGACAGCGGTTTTGGCGCTTTTAAATCAACCGTTGCACCCAATGAACCTTCTTCAATATCGGCGCTCGGGGTTTTGCGCACGGTCAATTCAGAGAAAATTTCTGATGGAAATACGTTGAAGTCGAAGCTACGGCCCGCGTTACCTGCGCCATAAATGTCGGAAGAACCTGTCTGCGAGGTGCCTTCCATGCCGTTGATGCGTACACGGGTAAATTCTGCACCCAGGCCACGCACTGAAATGTTTTTACCTTCACCGCCGTCGCCACGAGACAAAGCAACACCGGGAATACGCTGCATGGATTCAGCGAGGTTAGAGTCGGGGAACTTACCAATATCTTCAGAAACAATACTGTCTACAGCGGCAGCGCTTTCGCGTTTTTGCATCAGCGCGGTATTCAATGAGGCTCTAAAACCCGTAACAGTCACTTCTTCGAGTTGGTCGTCGCCATTGCCTTGTGCTTGTACTGCCGTGGCAAGGCTCAGGGTGATAACGGCTGCTGCCAATGGGTTGATTGCAAAGCTGGTGTGTTTCATTTGGTTCTCCATTCTTAGAATTAGCGTTGGACAAAACAAAGCACTAAGGAGTTACCCTGTGTTTTTTGGCATCGTAATACAGGTTTTTTTGCAAAACAATCATATTCAATCAATGTCAATCTAAAGGGGTCATTAAGTTCCAATACCATTCGTTACCGGTGACGTAATTTGAGTATTTAGGTAGCAGTAACAGCGCGGTTTGTTAGTTGCCATCCGGTCTCAGGCTGGAAGCCTGTGGGCTAGGTGCCAAAACAAAGTGTTCGACCGGATCTGGTTGTGCGGGGTGGTAAGCCGGTTGATTGGATAGTTGGGCTGCCAACGCCAGTGATGATTGGCGGATGCTCTCTGTTACACAGCGCGCCAATTGATAGGCACCATAGTTGTTGTGGTGAGTGGCATCTTTGCCATTGTCATTAAATGCGAGCGGTGCCTTATTTACACCGAGTGCTTCATAAAGCTGCACGCTCATTTTATCCAAATCGATTAAGGTGATATTTTTTTCGCGCGCTACTTCGCGCACGGCTTGCGGATACAAGCCATGGCTATTAACGATTTTTCCCTGGTCATTAAAAGTGCGGCGCTGCATTGAGGTAATTAATACGGAGGTCGCACCGCGCAGGCGTGCTTCAGCAATAAATACGTTTAAATAATCTTTATAAGTGGTAGTGGCCTCGACGTAGGTTTGTGGCCATTGTTTTTTCTGATCGTTGTGGCCGAATTGAATCAATAAATAATCACCGGCTTTCATGCGTTCAAGCACTTTGGCAAAACGCCCGGCAGTGATAAATGATTTCATCGTCTCGCCGGATTCAGCATGGTTCGCGATGGCGATTTCCCCTTTAAATAAAGGCGCTGTGAAGAAGTAGGGCAACATTTGCCCCCAGCTTGCGGCAGGCTCATAGGGTTGATCGGTTACCGTGGAATCACCTACCAAATAAACAGTGGGCACATTGACTTGTTGCAGGCTTATCGAGCGCACCTGCGGCGCTGCGCCATTAAATTCCAGTGTTAATTTATTATCCCAATGTAAACGGTGTTGCTCTAATTCTTTTAAGGTAACCCGAGTAGCACCTGGTGCGTTTAATTCCGGCGCTTGTAATAAACCGTTGCGAATATTGACGATAAAACTGCGCTGGATAAATTCGCCGGCAGCCGTTGTTAAATCCTTTACATACAGGCGGCGCAATTCAGCGCGCAACGTATTGGTGGAGGCGAGTGTGGTATGGCCAAACTCCACAATGACCCGGTAATTTCCTTCAGGTACTGCTACCGAAAAATAAAAAGGATCGTTGTTATTGGTGGGGTGGGTTTGCAAATCAAAACCATAACCGCTTTGTTCTGTGTACTGCTGATCGGGGGAAACCTTGTGTTCACCACTGGCTCCTTGGTGATTATCAAACCGGAAAATTTGCGGTTGAGTGAAATCCAATTCTGCTGCGGGAGAGTGGCTCATAGTGTTGTTTGCTGTCGGTTGGGCGTTACACCCCAGGTTGCCGATGGCTGCCAAGAGGATGAAACACAGTGAAACAAGTGGCTGATTAATGATCATTGGAGCTTAACTCTGCTGTTATTTTTAGGGGTGATAATAACCAAGTGTCATGATTGGTCAATAAAAATTCGATACAAAATAGTCATAATCAATCAATAATGCGCATTCATTAGAAGAATACTTGTCGGAAATGACTGCTTTTCACGTAATATAGGATAAACCAGATAATTAAAACGAGAGATAACAATGAATACCACTCGACGTGATGCCATGAAATTCATGGCCTCCGCTGCCAGCCTTACTGCAGCGGCTCCCTACCTCAGTGCAACAGCGGCGGCCGGTGCAACTGCTGTAAGCAGTGTTGACTACACCATGAACAAACTTTGGCACGGTGTCTGTTATTACCCCGAGCTTTGGCCGGTGGAGGATATAGCGCGCGATATTGCCGAGATGAAAAAGTTGGGCATTAATGTCATTCGTATCGGTGAATTTACTTGGTCCACACTGGAGCCCCGCGAAGGAAAAATATCGACCCAATTTATGCGTGAGGTGATGGATAAATTTCACGCTGCTGATATCGCCGTGGTGTTTTGTACTCCCACGCCAACACCGCCGGTGTGGTTAACCCACGGTCATCCGGATCGTTTATTTGTGAACGCAGACGGTGAGCGTTTAATTCACGGTGCGCGTCAACATGTGAGTTATGAGCATCCGGCAGTGCGCAAAGCCTGTTTTCGTATAGTGGAAGCGATTGCAAAAAATCTGGGCGATCACCCGGCCATTATTGCCTGGCAAATTGACAATGAATTGAAGTGCCATGTCGCTGAGGATTTTAGTCCGGCCGCGATTGCGGCCTGGCATAAATGGTTGCAAAAACGCTATGTCACTATTGAGCGCTTAAATGAAGACTGGGGCACCCATATGTGGAGCACTCACTATCAATCTTTTGAGCAAGTACCTGCGCCGTTAAAAACACCGTTTTTGCACAATGCGTCATTAAGCACGGCGTATAGATTATTTAATCGCGAAAGTATTGCGGAGTTTTCCGATCTCCAGTGCGACATTATTCGCCAATATTCCAAAGCGCCCATTACTCACAATACCAACCCCGCATTTAATGTCAGCCATGAGCGCCTGTTTAAAAATCTGGATTTCGCCGCATACGATGCTTATCCCTCCAGCAAAGAATGGCAGGCACTGGTATTTCGCAGCGATATGTACCGCGCCGCAAAACCAGGCCGTCCGTTTTGGTTAATGGAAACCAGCGTGAGTCACAACGGTTGGCTTGGTAATCACAGTGCCATGCATCCGGACGGTTTTTTAAAAGCCGAAGCCGTTTTAGTTTATGGTTTGGGCGGGGAGGGCGTTAATTATTGGCTCTGGCGCCAGCAGCGCAGCGGTGCGGAAATTAGCCACAGCGCGGTGATGAGCAGTTGGTTTAAGCCCACCACCGGGTACGCACAAGTAAAACAAGTGGAGGCTGCGCGCAAACAGTTAGAGCCGTTAATGATAGCGAGTAAACCGCTGGTGCCAGAAATTGCAGTGACCTGGTCTGACCATGCGCGCGCCATGATTGAAACCGAAGCGATGGATAAAGAGCCTGGTTTTCCGGAAACCTACGGCGGCCTGGTACAGCTGTGGCATGGTTTGTTATTCGAGCAAGGTTACCACCGCGATGTGCGTTTTGAAGGCGCAACTCTGGAAGGGCTGAAGTTATTAATTACTCCCGCTATGCCTTATGTGAGCGAAGAATTTTTGCAGCGGGTAATCGCTTTTGTAAAAGCGGGGGGCGTGTGGTTGATTGCACCTGGCACTGGTACCCGCACCCGCGAACACACAGTGCATACCGACAGTGGCATGGGGCTTTTGGATGCGGTGGCTGGCGTGGAAACCCAATATGTATTTCCGCTCACAGCAACCGGCATTACCGGTACCGCTGGCGATAAAACCCTTAATTTCACCGGTTGGTGCGCTGCAGTCACGGCGGCAACTAGCGATACCAAAGTGCTGGGCACACTCAACTCACCGCTGGTTCCTGGCACTGCATTTTTAACTGAGCGCCGTTTGGGGAAAGGCAAAGTTGTGTTGCTATCGGCACATCCCACCGGCGATGAAGGCAAAGTATTTATCAAAAATTTAATTCAAGGTTATGCACAAGCATTAAATATCGCCACGCCCTTTGTCGCGACGCAGGGGACGGTTGTCTGCCCACGTGTAGACAAACAAGGCAAACATTTATGGGTGATTATTAATATGGATGGTGTAGGTGGGACAGTGAATATTCCAGCGAATACGCGTGATGCTATTACAGGGCAGATTGTTGCAACTACGCAGTTGCAATTGGGTGCCTATGAGTGGCGGGTAGTTAGTGTGTAAATTCAAAAGACAAGTGAGAAGATACAATGGAAAAAATCGCTTTTGTAATGACCTTAAAACCCGGCTTTGAAGCGGAATATAAAAAACGTCACGACGAACTGTGGCCAGACTTAGCCGTTGAATTAAAAAACGCCGGCATTTCTGATTACTCTATTTATTTGCATCCGCAATCGCTAAAGTTATTTGCAGTATTAAAACGCACAGATAATCACACGATGGATAATTTACCAGCGACGGTGGCGGTAAAAAAATGGTGGGCGTTTATGGCAGATATTATGGAAACCAATCCTGACAACAGCCCGGTAGTGGAATCGCTGGAGCAGGTGTTTCATTTTGAGTAATTTAAATCCCCCCTTTTTTCAAAGGGGGGATTCGCTTTTAATCATTTTCCACTGCACAGGCCAATAACAATAATGCGCTATTTAATTATTCTTTTTTCACTCTTTTTGTCTGGCTGTGCGGATGTTGCATCGCTAAACCAGAACCAGCAAATCGGTGCGCTCGCCCTCAAACCGCTTTATCGCGACCCTGTGTTCGATGGTGCTGCAGATCCTTCCATTATTTTTAGTACAGCTGAAAAAAAATGGTTGATGTTTTATACCAATCGTCGTGCGAATGTGCCCGGCCTAACGAACGTTAGCTGGGTACACGGTACCCCGATTGGAATTGCGGAATCTGTTGATGGAGCGAACTGGTCTTATCGCGGCACAGTCAATTTTCCTAAGGATATTCCCGGCACTAGCGACGTTGAAACTGCGACCTACTGGGCACCTGCCGTACTTGAGCATGAAGGTATTTATCACATGTACCTCACCATAGTTCCGGGTGTATTTGAGGATTGGAATCACCCGCGCACTATTGTTCACCTCACCAGCGCTGATTTAAAAAATTGGGCTTACCAAAGCACCTTGCCATTAACCAGTGACAGAGTGATTGATGCCAGTGTATTGCAATTGCCCGATGGCCGCTGGCGCTTGTGGTACAACGATGAACTAGCCGGTAAAAAAACATTTTATGCCGACAGTAAAGATCTTTATCACTGGGAAGATAAAGGTTCTGCCAATTTACCCAATGATCGCGGTGAAGCACCGCTCGCTTTTTATTGGAAAGGACATTACTGGTTGATCAATGATTTGCTCGGCAATATCGGTTTGGGAGTTTATAAATCAAGCGATGCGCTCAATTGGCAGCGCCAAAGCAGTAATTTATTGGATATTCCCGGCACAGGTGTTGACGATCAAAATGGCGGCCATCACCCCGAGGTGATTGTGAGTGGCGAGCGCGCATTTCTTTATTATTTTGTGCACCCCGGAGTAAATGCTGAGAGTGTTTATGAGAAAGAGCCGGCATTGGATGTCAAACGCAGTTCAATCCAGGTGGTGGAATTGCAGTATGTTGATGGTTGGTTAGTCGCACAACGCAATAATCCTACTTATGTGTCGCTGCTGCCTGGCAGCACACGACAATAATGTTTCCGTGTTAACAATCAGGTCGCCTCACCATGTTGTATAAAAGACTGTTGCTCAGTATTGGGCTATTGTATTTTCTTCTGGTTGCAATCACCGCGCAGGCACAGGCGCAAACAAAATTTAACTGGGTTGATAGCCGCGCGCACAGTGGCGATTTCCCTTTGGTTGCAAAGAAAAAACCAGCGCCCATTGTGGTGGCAGCAGAAGATTTTAAGGTGGTGGAGATTGCCGCACAGGATTTGGCGCAAGATATCAACAGGGTTACTGGCCACAAACCGCTCATAGTAAGCACAAACCAAAATGCATTACAGGATTTAAAAACCCCGGCGGTATTTATCGGCACTTTGGGGCGTAGCCCGTTTATCGATAATTTGGCGGCGACTGGCAAGTTGGATGTGAGCGAGTTGCGCGGCAAGTGGGAAAGTTTTCTTATCACTGTTGTTGAGCAGCCTCATGCAGGAATGAAACGCGCACTGGTGATTGTGGGTAGCGATAGGCGTGGCACCGCCTATGGGGTTTATGAGCTTTCACAGGCAATTGGTGTGTCGCCCTGGTATTGGTGGGCAGATGTGGTACCAGAGAAAAAGCCTGCACTTTATGTAAGTGCGGGAATGCGTCAGTTCGGGCCGCCTTCCGTAAAATATCGAGGTATTTTTATTAACGATGAAGGTTGGGGTATTCATCAGTGGGCGGCAAAAACCTTTGAACCGGAAAACGGTGTTATAGGGCCAAAAACCTATGAAAAAATGTTTGAATTAATGTTGCGCTTGAAAGCGAATACGCTCTGGCCAGCAATGCACCCGGTGACCAAACCCTTCAATGATTTTCCACAACATGCACAGCTCGCTGACGACTATGCGATTGTGATGGGGTCATCCCATGCCGAACCCATGCTGCGCAACAACGTGGGAGAGTGGAAGTTGCCGCAAGAACACTACAATTATCTGTCTCATCGCACACAGGTGCAGGGTTATTGGGAAGCGCGGATGCAAACCAATGGCAAGTTTGAAAATATCTACACTATGGGTATGCGCGGTATTCATGACTCCTACATGCAGGGCCCCAGAAACGATGCGGAGCGCATTGAGCTGCTGCAGAAAATATTTACTGATCAGCGGACACTCATAAAAAAATACACGCAGCAACCAGTTGAGCAAGTACCGCAAATGTTTTGCGCCTACAAAGAAGTATTGGGTTTATATCGCCAGGGTTTACACGTGCCGGACGATATTACTATCGTCTGGCCGGACGATAATTTTGGTTACATGCGCAATTTTTCCAATGCCGAAGAGCGTAATCGTGCAGGCGGATTTGGGGTTTATTACCATCTCTCCTATTTGGGGGCGCCTATGGCGTATCTTTGGTTGAACACCACACCACCTGCATTAATTTGGCAGGAAATGCATAAGTCCTATGCCATGGGTGCCGACCGTATCTGGATCGCTAATGTGGGCGATTTAAAACCGGCGGAAATAGGTACCGAATTATTTTTGCAAATGGCGTGGGATATCAATCGTTGGCAATTACATAACCAGCAAGATTTTTTACGCACATGGGCGGCGCGCGAATTTGGCGATAAATACGCAACAGAGATTGCGGGTTTAATGCGCGACTACTATCAACTCAACTACCAGCGCAAACCTGAGCATTTGCAGTGGTGGTTGCCGCGTAGCTCACCGCGGTTGAGCGATTTAAATGCAACAGAGCGCAGTGAGCGTATAGAGGCATTTCAGCAACTGCGTTTGCGCACTGAACAGCTGCGTAAAAAAATAAGTGATGCAAAGCAATATGCGTTTTTTCAATTAGTAAGTTACCCGATCAATGGCTCTGCGCTGGCGAATATTCGCTTTCTGCAAGGCGAACGCGGCAATAAAACGGCCGCTTTGGCGGCGGATGCACAGCTGAATGAAGAAACTGCGCTGTGGAGTAACTGGTTGGTGGATGGCAAATGGAAACATTTTATGGCGGTGGAACCCGCCAGCAGCGAATGGGATAAATACCGTATCGCCCCGTGGGAAATGCCGAAGGCGCCTCCTCATCACACCGCCAATACCGAATCAGTTACATCAGCAAAAACACAAAAACCGCGTTACTCATTTGCACTGGAAGCTGAAAACTTTAGCCGCAAACTGGATCGCTCTGGTACTGGTTGGCAAGTAGTTGCAGGGCTGGGGCGCACCGGAAAAGGTGCAGTAGCGCTTTACCCGGTGACTGCACCCGCGAGCAATATTGATAAGTTGCCACAGCAAGCGCCGCGTTTGGAATACGACGTCAACTTTCCCAAGACTGGTACAGTGACCCTGCATTTTTATTTAATTCCCACTCATCCATTAAGTGGCAATAAATTACGTTTTGCGGTGGCGCTCAATAATCGCCCTGCGCAATTGGTGGAACTGGATGTAAACGATGGCAGTACTGAATGGGCACAGGGTGTACTTAATGCTACACGTGTAGTGAGCGGCAACATGGAGGTAACAACAGCCTCACAAACCGGCACACAAACCTTACAGGTTTATGCTGTGGATGCCGGTGTAGTGCTGGATAAAATAGTTGTCGATATTGATGGTTTACCAGCAAGTTATTTAGGTTTGCCGGAAGAATAATGCAGTTTTTATTCAGCTATTAATTAACTGGCATCCATGTAGTTTTCGTAGTCCTTGCGTTCGGTGGCGTAATTAAATACCGGTGCCAGTGAAAAAACCTTATTACAAATAGCGCGGAAGTGCTGCAGGTTTGAATTGGCGCAACCAATTAATAGCCCATCTACATCGGGCTGGGCGATGAGGTTTAATGCGTTGTCGTGATTGACACTGCCCCCATAAATAATGGCAATTTTATTGGCCTGTGTTGCACCAAGAATATCACTCAGCAAACGGCGAATATCGGCATGAACTGCCTGTGCAAACACCGGTGTCAATGCCTGGCTACTGCTAATCGCATATGCGGGTTCGTAAACAATGTAAAGCGGTGTGTTATCGCCCAGGGTAATACCTGCAAGGGCTTGGGTTATTTGTTGGTGCAGAACCGTGTAGGTTTTACCGGCTAATTTTTCCTCCAACGTTTCACCAATACACAGTGCGGGGGAAACACCTGCGGCCAATAATTGTTTCACTTTAATGTGATAACTGTAGTTGCCTTCGTTGAGCGCCGTGCGCCGCTCGGCATGCCCTACGAGGCAGAGTTTGCAGCCCATTGCTTTGGCGGTGTGTGCGGAGAGTTCGCCAGTAAACGTGTGCGGGTCAGTATTAATATTTTTGCAGCCGATCAATAATTTATTGCTGATTTGCATGGCGAGTTGAATCATTTCACCCACGTAAATACTGGGTGAACAAATCGCCAGCGTAAAGTTATTTGCAGCATGATGCGGGTTGATGGCTTGCCCCAACTCCACTAGCGTGTCTTGCATAAGTTGCTTGCTGCCATTGAGTTTCCAATTGCCGATAATAATTTTTTCGCGCTTGTTCATATGACCTGGGTTCCTGTTACGACCATGCCGAAGGTTGACGATGTATGGATAGTTTTTGTTATTGAGTGGCGACCTGGAGTTTTCGGGCGCTGTGTTAGAGTCTACATCTGACCACAAAAGATTGAAAGTGATTAATTTTGCTTGCAAAAGATTGTCTTGTCGCTATGATTGGTCGCACTTACCCTGATATAGCCTGAATTACAGAATCATCACTATGAAAGCTGTCCTCGATATAGGTAAAACCAACGTTAAACTGCAGCTGGTGGACAGTTCCGATCAGCTTTGTGACAGCTATTCCCGTAGAAATATGCCGATAGAGACTGCGCCATACCCCCATGCCGATGTCGCGGGTATTTGGCACTGGCTGGAACAAACGTTGGTGAATTACCCGCGCGTTCACGAAATTAGTGCCCTGGTTGTGACAACCCACGGCGCTACGGCGGCACTGGTTAACAGCAAGCTTTCACTGGCAGATGGCTTAGCTCTTCCGGTATTGGATTATGAATATGCGGGCATCAATGATTGTGATTCGGCCTACCACTCGCTGCGCCCGGATTTTGCCGAAACTCTCTCGCCCGATTTGCCTGCAGGGTTGAATTTGGGGCGGCAGATTTTTTGGCTACAGCAGCAATTCCCCGGGCCATTTGCAACAGCGACACACTTATTGATGTACCCACAATATTGGGGCTGGCGCTTAACCGGCCAATTGGCAGGGGAGGTGACATCGCTTGGTTGCCATACGGATTTATGGGCACCGCGCGCGCATCACTATTCGTCGCTGGTAGAAAAATGCCATTGGCAGGGGTTGATGCCACCGCTGCAATCGGCTTGGGAAACCTTGGGCACTATCCGCCCTCTCGTTGCAGAGAGCATGGGCTTAAGGGCAGATTGCAAGGTCTATGTCGGCCTGCATGATAGTAATGCCAGCTACCTGCGTTATTTGTGTGCCAACCGCACCGAAGCGGCCAGTTTTACCGTGGTATCCACCGGTACCTGGACAATCCTGATGCAAGCTCGGGGCGACCTTAGCAGCTTGCATCGCCGTCGCGACACTCTGGCCAATTGTGATGTCTATGGTGACCCGATTGCCTGCGCCCGTTTTATGGGCGGGCGTGAATACGATGCAATTTGCCAGCGTTTGGGGGGGGATATCAAAACTCCGGTAACGCAGCAGGATATACAAGGTGCACTGGATAATCTGTGGATGGTCACGCCGGATTTTAGCAGTGGCAATGGCCCTTATGGCGGGCTTGAACCTAAGCTGCAGTGCCCGCTGCCCGCACCCTCTGCCGGTGCTATTGCTACTCTTTACTGTGCATTAATGATTGATCAGCGCCTGAATGATTTACAGGCCAGTGGTGCGATTTATATTGAAGGTGCGTTTCTTAAAAACCCGCTGCTGTGCCAGTTGGTGGCGCAGTTGCGCAGCGAGCAGCCGGTGTACTTATCTGCCGACGATACCGGTACTGTACAGGGCGCATTGTTACTGACCCGTATTGACGGTTCAGCGGCCGCTAGTCAATCACCCTCCGCTAATCTGGTGTTGGAGGCCTGCGCGCCTGCCCAATTCAACGGCCTGTGGGAATATCGCACCCATTGGTATGCACTAATTACCCAATAATCACCAATTTCCCCCGCAATCAATCAAATACTATGTTATTTGATTGATTATGATTGGTTATCTCAGTATCATCGCTTGACAGCTTATAACACTAGCTACTAAACAAATCGGTTCTGGGTATTCATCATCATTTTTCGGGGCAAGGCATATGCTGGAGAAGCAGCGTCAACAACTTATTTTGGATTTTTTGGAAGAGGCACAATTTGCCAGTGTCCGTGCCCTCTGTGATCAACTCAATTCCTCCGAGGCGACTATTCGCCGTGATTTAAATAAATTGGCCGCATCGGGAAAAATTAAAAAAATTCGCGGTGGTGCAGAAGTTATTCAATCCAAAGTAGTGCCCACGGCAAAAATATCCGGCAAATCCTTTTGGGTTGATAAAGAAAAAAATGTCGATACCAAACGCATGATTGCCAAGCGCGCGGTAGAGCTGTGTGAGGATGGCGAATCGGTCATTATCAATGGTGGTTCTTCTACCTTTATGATGGCGGAATTTTTGCAAGATCGCCGTATGAATATTCTCACTAATTCGTTTGTATTGGCACACGAATTGTTGGAGTCCAGCCAAAATCAAATTACCCTGCCGGGTGGTGAGGTTTATCGCAAGCAGAGTATTATTCTCAGCTCCTTTGAAAATGACACTACGCAAAATTACCACGGTAGCAAGATGTTTATGGGCTGCCCGGGCATTAGCGAAGTAGGGGTGATGGAGACTGATCCGCTGCTGATTTTGGCGGAGCAAAAATTACGTAAGCGTGCAGATAAATTAATTGTGCTCGCGGACAGCACCAAAATTGGTGTTAAAGGCAATTTAATTTTTAGCCCACTTTCGGGTGTGGATGTAGTGATTACCGATAGCAATGCAAACAAGGCTACGCTGGAGCATTTTGAGCGTCAGGGTATTCAGGTTATTGTGGTTGATGCCTGCGATTAATGCGCGACTTGTTGTGCTTGGGTTAAATTTTTTACTGCAGTTTTAATATTCTTGTAATGGGTTGTCAGGTTCATTGTGGCCTGACAATTTTTTTTAATTTCATTGCACGCCAATCTTCCCCTCCGCCGTTTGCCTTTTTTCTATCCAGTTTACCCTTCGCTATTTTCTCGCTGCTTTCTTTTTTCTTCCCTCTATACTTTGTTTCTGTGGTTGATGTGCCGTGTTGTTCCGGGTGATTTGCCTGGTATGAGTTGTGCCTATGTTGTGACGCCGGTTCCGATTTCCCCTGCTGTTATGTCAATGTGATCGAAATCAGACTTTGAGGATTAATTATGATTGAAAATGATTGTAAATGCTTCCGTATGTGGTTATATTGACTGCATTGTTAATTGCATAGCAACAAAGCAATCAGTTGTATCCACTATAAATCATAGGAATCATCCATGTCTTACCAGCCAGATGAATATAAACACGTCAATTACCTCTGGGATGATGCAGTTGCCGACAAGCTGGATCCGGTAGAAAACCTGGTGTATCGCTCCAATAAGTTGGGCGAAGACCAGCGCATCACCAATACCGGTGGTGGCAATACCTCGGCCAAATTGATTGAAAAAGACCCGCTCACTGGCGAGAAAGTAGAAGTGTTGTGGGTGAAGGGTTCCGGTGGCGATTTGCGCACCTCCAAAAAAGAAAATTTCTCTTCGTTGTACAGCGGCAAGTTGCAAGCGCTGGACAAGGTCTACCAAAACTATGCCGACAAGGGTTACAAATCTGCCGGTGAAGACCGCATGGTAGGAATGTTCACTCATTGCAATTTTTGTTTGAATCCGCGTGCGTCATCCATTGATACCCCGCTGCACTCCATGATTGCGGAAAAACACGTTGACCATTTGCACCCCAATGCGGTGATTTCGGTAGCCTCCTGTAAAGATCAGGAAAAACTTACCCAGGAAATTTGGGGCGGTAAGCTGGCCTATGTACCCTGGATGCGCCCTGGTTGGGAAGCAGCGAAAGTTTGTGAAGAAACCTACGCTAAAAATCCGGATATTTGGGGAATTTTGCTCGGTCAACACGGCCACACCAACTGGGCCTCCGAGAGCAAAACCTGTTACGACACCTCGCTCTGGGTGATTGAAACTGCCGCGCGTTATATCGAACAACACGATAAAGGCGCTAACACTTTTGGTGGTCAAAAGTACCAAAGCCTGAGCGATGCCGCGCGCACTGAATTACTGCGCGAGTTTTTGCCGGTAGCACGCGGTTTGATTTCTGAAAAAGTAAAATTTATCGGTACAGTGCAAACTGATGAAACCACCTTGCGTTTTGTTAACAGTGTGGATGCACCGCGCCTTGCTGAATTAGGCACTTCCTGTCCGGACCATTTCCTGCGCACTAAAATCAAACCGCTTTATGTTGAGTTTGATCCGCAGAACGACAGTTTGGAAACCTTGATCAGCCGCTTCAAAATCGGTTTGGAAAAATATCGCGCGGATTATGCGGCTTATTATGAAGCGTGCAAACGTGCTGATTCTCCGGCGATGCGCGACCCAAGCCCCACCGTCGTATTAATCCCCGGCGTGGGCATGATTGCCTGGGGCAAAAACAAATCCGAATCGCGCGTGACCGCTGAATTTTATAATTGCGCGATTGAAGTCATGCGCGGCGCAGAAGCGATTTCTGAATACACGGCACTGCCGGTGCAAGAAGCCTTTGATATTGAATACTGGGCGTTAGAAGAAGCGAAATTGCAGCGTATGCCCAAAGAGGCAAATCAAGCGCGCAATGTGGTGGTTGTGATTGGCGCGGGCGATGGTATTGGTAAAGCAGTTGCACACCGTGTTGCCAAAGAGGGCGCGCACGTCGTTTGTGCGGATTTACGTTTGGAAGCCGCCGAACAAACCGCTGCTGAACTCACCAAAATTTATGGCCAGGGTATCGGTGTGGCCGGTACGGGTATTTCCAGTTGCGGCCCCGCTATTGCGCTGGCAGTGGACATTACCAAACGCGAAACCGTACAGGAAATGTTTACCCAGGTAATTCTCGCTTACGGTGGTATTGATAATGTGATTGTTACCGCCGGTGTGTTTATCGCCGAAGGCGCCGACATGAATCAAAACGACAAGATTTTTGATTTGAGTTTTGGTGTGAATGTGAAGGGCGGTTATGTAGTGGCATCAGAGGCGCAAACTATTTGGGCCAAACAAAAATTGCCCGGCTCACTGGTATTAACCACCAGTGTGAATGCAGCGGTTTCCAAAAAAGGTTCACTCGCCTACGACACCAGCAAAGCAGCTGCTAACCACTTGGTGCGCGAGTTGGCCGTAACCCTCGCGCCGCTCGTGAATGTGAATGCGCTGGCACCAGCGACGGTAGTGCAGGGCAGCAATATGTTCCCGCGCGACCGGGTGATTTCATCGCTGGCAAAATACGATATTGCGTTTGATGAGAGTGAAAGTACTGAAGCGCTGCGCAGCAAATTGGCAGAGTTTTATGCCCAGCGCACACTCACCAAAAAACCAATCACCCCGGACGATCAAGCCGAAGCCGCTTTCCTGTTAATCTCCGGTCAACTCAGCAAAACCACCGGTCAGGTCATCAGTGTTGATGGTGGTTTGCACGAAGCCTTCTTACGTTAAGAGACAATAATCATGAGACGCATAGATTCAGCTGTATTACACGAGCAAAATGAAAAAGAATTTGCATTTCTGCAAACGGATTTTAATGCGCTGGGTGAAAAAATCAGTCGCGATGGTATCGATATAGAAGCCATCACCAAAGCGGCAGAAGCCTTTCAAATCGCTGTACCCTCCTGGGGAACTGGCACCGGCGGCACTCGCTTCGCTCGCTTTCCCGGTCAGGGCGAGCCGCGCAATATTTTTGAAAAAGTGGAAGACTGCGCGGTGATTAACGAATTATCCGGTTGTACCGACAGCATTTCGCCGCATTTTCCTTGGGATAAAGTGGATGATTTTGCGGAATTAAAACAACATGCCGATGCTTACGGTTTGAAATGGGTATCGGTTAATTCCAATACCTTTCAGGATCAACCCGGCCAAGCGATCTCTTATAAATACGGGAGCCTGAGCAACACTGAAAAAGCCTCGCGCGATTTAGCCATCCAACACAATCTGGATTGCATCCGCTACGGCCAACAACTCGGCGCTAAAAGTTTAACTGTGTGGGTGGGCGATGGCTCCAACCACCCAGGCCAGCAACATTTCCAGCGCGCGTTTGAGCGCTACCTGGCCAGTGCCGAACAAATTTATAAAGGCCTGCCAGCGGATTGGGAAATGCACCTTGAACACAAAATGTTTGAGCCAGCGTTTTACTCCACCGTGATTCAGGATTGGGGCAGCAGCATTCTGGCTGCCATGCACTTGGGGCCAAAATGTAAATCGCTGGTGGATTTGGGGCACCATGCGCCCAATACCAATATTGAAATGATTGTGGCGCGTTTGATCCAATTTAAAAAATTGGGCGGCTTTCATTTTAACGACAGTAAATACGGCGATGACGATTTGGATTCAGGTTCATTGCAGCCCTACCAACAATTCCTGATTTTTAATGAATTGGTGGACGCTGAGCATCGCAAAGAATCCGAATTTAATCCGGCTTATATGCTCGATCAATCGCATAATGTAACCGACCCAATTGAAAGTTTGGTGACCTCGGCGATTGAAGTGCAACGCTCTTATATCAAAGCATTGTTGGTGAACCGCGAAGCGCTTTACGGCTATCAGGACGCTAACGATGCGATCATGGCCTCGGGCGAATTAAAACGCGCCTTTAACTTTGATGTGGCGCCTATCCTTGCGATGGCGCGCTATCGTAAAGGGGCAGCGATTAATCCACTCAAAACCTACCGTGCGGCTAACTACCGCAATGCGATGGCGCCGGTTCGTCCGCGCGATCCTAAAGCGACTGGCTCGGGTATTATCTAAGCCATTAGCTGATACAAAAAAAAGAGCGCCAATGCGGCGCTCTTTTTGTTTGTGGGTTAGCGTGCTTATTGGCTAAGCAGATCAGGGTTTGCCGATATGCAAAACAATTTTTCCATCGGCGCGGCCGGATTCACTTAGTGCATGGGCTTTTACAATATCTTCCAGTGCAAACTCGGCGGCAATAATCGGGCGAATTTTTCCGGCGTCAACCAGCGCTGCCAATTCTGTTAAAACCGCGGCGTCGGGTTGAATAAATACAAATGCGCCGCGTGCGGAATGTGCTGCTGCTTTTTCTGCTGCGGGCGGGCTCACTACTGAAACTAAAATGCCACCTTCTTTGAGTGAAGCCCAGGATTTTTCCTGCACTTCGCCGCCAATAGTGTCAAACACTATGTCCATGCCGTGGACCACATGGTCGAATTCCTGGGTGCGATAATCGATAACCTGATCGGCGCCAAGGGATTTCACTAGCGGAATATTTTTTGTGGAAGTAGTGGCTACCACATGAGCGCCAAATGCCTTGGCCAGTTGCACTGCCAGTGAGCCTACACCGCCGGAACCCGCGTGAATGAGTACGCGGTCGCCAGCTTTGATGGCTGCCGTTTTAACTAATACATCCCATGCGGTAATACCGGCCAGTGGCAGTGAGGCGGCACTTGCATGAGTAATGGTTTTAGGTTTGAGTGCGACTTCATTTTCATCAATCGCAATAAATTCGGCATAACCACCATCGCGTAAAATATTGGGGCGTGAATAAACCGCGTCACCCGGTTTAAATTTTGTAACACCACTACCCACGGCCTCTATCACACCTGAAATATCCCACCCCAAAATAAGCGGAAATGAGTAGGGCAGCATGTCTTTCAAGTAACCGGCGCGAATTTTCCAATCCACCGGATTTATTGCACTGGCTACTACGCGTACCAGTACATCCTTTTCTCCTGGTTGCGGCATGGGCGCATCTTCCAGTGTTAATACCTCTTGCCCGCCATAGGCATGAATTCTGACTGCTTTCATCGCATGTGCCTCTTTAATCCTGATGTTTACTACTGTCTGACCATAGCCGTTCAGTGAGTTATATCAAGGGGAATCATTATTTTGTAGTGGAGAGTTGGTGCGCTGGTCATGTTTCGACTAAGCCCATTCATTTTTTGATCTTATGTGATCGAAAAACTACTTTTTGTTGTTGTTTGTGATTGAAATTAATTGAAAAAGAATTAATATGATCGTATTGCAACAGGAGTAATGAACAAAATCATGATTAGCTTGCGAAAACTTGTCCAACCCGGTGTTGTTACTGGTAGTGATTTACAAACGGTCTATGCCGATGCCAAGGCAAATAACTACGCCATACCCGCCGTAAATGTCATTGGTACCAATTCCATCAATGCTGCACTCGAAGCGGCACGCAATGTGGGTTCGCCGGTTATTATTCAGTTGTCTCACGGTGGCGCTACGTTTTTTGCCGGTAAGGGGCTCAAGCTCTCCGGGCAAGATACGGCGGTGTTGGGGGCAGTCGCGGCAGCAAAGTATGTGCATGAGGTGGCGGCTTACTATGAAGTGCCAGTGGTGTTGCATACCGATCATGCAGCCAAAAAATTATTACCCTGGATTGATGGATTGTTAGTCGCGGGTAAACGCCATCTCGAACAGACTGGCAAACCTTTATTCAGCTCACACATGATTGACTTGTCGGAAGAGTCTCTCATTGAAAATATTGCCATTAGTGCACGCTATCTGGAAAAAATGGCGCCCATGGGTATGGGGCTGGAAATTGAATTGGGTTGTACCGGTGGCGAAGAAGATGGTGTTGATAATAGCCACATGGATAAATCGGCGCTTTACACTCAGCCAGCGGATGTGGCTTACGCCTATCAGCAACTGGCATCCATCAGTAAAAAATTTACCATCGCCGCTTCCTTTGGCAATGTACACGGTGTTTATAACCCCGGTAATGTGCAATTAAAGCCAACGATTTTGAAAGATTCACAAGCTTTTGTTAGTAAAGAATTTGGCTTGGCAAAAAATGCACTGGATTTTGTATTTCATGGCGGCTCCGGATCTGCCCCGCGCGATATTGCAGAAGCGATTGACTACGGTGTGGTAAAAATGAATATCGATACCGATACCCAATGGGCTTTTTGGCAGGGCGTGTTGAATTTTTATCGCACCAATCCCAATTGTTTGCACAGTCAATTAGGCAATGACAAAGGCCCGGATGCACCCAACAAAAAATTCTATGACCCGCGTGTATGGTTGCGTAGTGCAGAGCAGGCAATGGTCGCTCGTTTAACCGAGTCTTTTGTGCAATTAAATTGTGTTGGACGCTACAAGGCAAACTAATGATTTCGTTTAAAACATTATTGGCGCAAGAAAATGCGGCTCCGGAATTAATTGATCTGGTTGCGGTAATTTTATCCACCTGTCACCACATTGCTGAACAAGTTGGTCACGGTGCCTTGGGTAATACGCTTGGTGCAACCGACGCGGAAAATGTGCAGGGCGAAGTACAAAAAAAATTGGATGTAATCGCCAATGATTTATTAATTGAAGCACTGACTGCTCACGGCTCGGTAAGAGCAATCGCCTCCGAAGAGGAAGAACATGCGCGGCTTGCTTGCTCCGGTGCGCCTTATTTGGTTGCATTTGATCCACTCGATGGTAGTAGCAATATCGATGTGAATGGCCAAATCGGTACAATTTTTACTATTTTGAAGGCGCGGGATGATGTGCCTGATCATAGCGACGAGCAATTTTTTCAAACCGGTAGGGATCAGCTTTGTGCGGGTTATGTGCTCTATGGGCCTTACACCACATTGGTAATATCTACAGGAGCGGTGGTGCATGAATTCACGCTCAATAAAAGTAGTGGTGAATTTATTTCATCAAAAAAAGATATGGTTTTTCAGCAGGGCACGCGTGAATTTTCCGCCAATATGGCGAATTTATTTTATTGGCCAAAACCGTTTCAGAATTATTTAACCAGCTTGATCGCCCCCCAGCCTGCGAATACCCGTTTTAATATGCGCTGGCAGGGGGCGATGGTGGGGGACGTGCACCGTATTCTCACGCGCGGCGGTGTTTTTATTTACCCAAGTGATACGCGCGATGTTGCACAGTCAGCCAAGTTGCGGTTGTTGTATGAGGCGTTTCCTATGGCGCTATTGGTAGAGGCGGCCGGTGGTTGTGGTTACACCGAGGCAGGGCGAATCCTCGACACACCATTAACCCAGTTACATCAGCGCACTCCGGTTATTTTGGGGGATAAAAACTGGGCAAATGCTTGTTTTACTGCATTGTCGATAATCAATACCGCCGCATAATGTGTCAGCTGGGTTAAGGTTTTTTGCTAGGCCTTGGATGCTACATATCCAAGTTGTCGTCGTCGTTTCGCCGGCTTAATTGCCGGCGTTTTTTATTCTGCAAATTGTTTGAGGTAGTGACCATGTTCACTTCGGGATTGCATCGGCTGTTAGTGATTGTTGGATTGCTCGCGAGTCTTTCAGGCTGCGTATCAGGTATCGATGAAAACAATACATCAAGCAAAACCGCATACTTGTTCACTTACTTCACCAAAAATGGGGAGGACGGTTTACATCTCGCGGTGAGTAGGGATGGTTATCATTGGCAAAAAGTTCCGCGTGCAGAAAATCATTGGCGGCCAACTATCGGCAAATCCAGGTTGATGCGTGACCCAAGTGTGGCGCAGGGGCCGGATGGCACTTATCACATGGTGTGGACATCGGGCTGGAATGAAAACAATATTGGTTATGCATCCACCAAAGATTTTGTAAATTGGACAGCGCAAAAAGAAATTCCGGTAATGGCCCATGAACCCAGTGTGCGTAATACTTGGGCGCCAGAAATTATTTATGACGAGGTCAGCAAAAATTTTGTGATTTTTTGGTCATCGACCATTCCGGGTAAATTTCCGGCAACAGATGGAGCGTCTGAGGATAATTACAATCATCGCCTTTACGTTACTACCACGCAGGATTTTCTAACCTTCACTCCCACCCAATTATTTTACGACCCAGGTTTCAGTGTGATTGATGCGACGTTTTTGCGCTTCAATGGCAAATTGCATTTTATTGTGAAAGATGAAACCCGTTTCCCGCCCAAAAAATATTTGCAGGTCGCCTCCGCTAACAGTTTGCAGGGGCCTTTTGGAACATTGAGTGACCCCATCACCAAGGAAGGGTTGTGGGTGGAGGGGCCAACTGGGGTACAAATTGGTGATAGTGCGGTGATCTATTACGATGCTTATACCACGCATCGTTACGGCGCCTTGCGCTCAAGCGATATGATCAACTGGGAAGATGTATCAGATCAGATGCACTTCCCCGATGAAGGTACTCCGGTGCGCATGCGTCACGGCACGGTCATTCCCGTGCCGGTAGCACTGGTTGAAAAATTGATTTCACCCTAACCGTTTTTGATGGAATCTTTTTTGGCTAGAGCGTAAATACCCAAACCGGCGATGGACAGTATCAATCCCACCCAGCCGGTAGATGACCAACCAAGGCCCAAGTCGATTGCCCAGCCACCGAGTAGTGCACCAATGGCGTTGGCAAAGTTAAATGCGGAGTGATTAAGTGCTGCTGCCAGGGTTTGTGCCTTGCCAGCAACATCCATCAGGCGAATTTGCAGGGCGGGGCCAATTGCCACCACTGTGCCGACTAAAAATACATTAATGCAGGCAATCCACAGCACATGGGCAGTCAGCACAAAGGCTCCCAGTACCAACGCCGACCAAATTAAGGTTGCGCGTACAGACCCCATCAAATCCTTGTCGGCCATTTTGGAGCCCACAATATTACCTACCACCATGCCTGCGCCGAACAGAGCCAAGATAAATGGCACGCCCGCTTCGGTGAGCCCCGCCAGCGCCATCAAGCTCGGTTTGACGTAGCTGAACACGGCAAACATCCCCCCAAAACCTATGGCGCCGATTCCGAGCGTCAGCCAAACCTGTTTATTGCCCAGGGCTGCCAGTTCGCTCCGTGGGCTTGCCGATTTATCCCGAGGTATGACGGGTAGCCAGTAAAAAATCATCACCGCTGATAACAGAGCTATTAGCGCCACAAATACAAATGCGAAACGCCACCCCAACCATTGGCCCAGTGCGGCAGCTAGCGGTACACCAATTAATGTCGCAAGTGACAGCCCCAGCATCGCCATAGCTACCGCTTGGGCGCGTTTGTGCACTGGAACTAATGAGGCGGCAACCAGCGCAGCGATACCAAAATAAGTGCCGTGTGGTAAACCACTCATGAAGCGCATTGCCATCATCCACTGATAATCGGCAGCGAATGCACTGGCAAGGTTTCCCGCGGTGAAGAGCGCCATCAGAATAATTAGCATCAAACGACGCGACACCCGTGCACCGAGCAGCGCCAGTATGGGAGCGCCTATCACTACACCCAGCGCATAAGCGCTAATAGTATGACCTGCTTGGGGGATGCTAATGGCAAGGTCTGCCGATACTTCCGGCAGGAGCCCCATAATCACAAATTCACTGGTTCCCACCGCAAAACTACCCACACCCATCGCCACTAACGGGCGAACCACCTCGGCGTGCGACTTAATTGTGAGCGATACATCACTCTGGGTTACATCTAACATCAAAAACATTCTCAGGGGCAGGGTATAAAAAGGAGGTGCATATTATGGAGGGGGCGGTCTGACTGACAATAATTTTTTGGATTTAATTATCAGCCAGAGGATGTTGCGTTTTTATTGCAGAGTTGGGGTGGAGGGGCTGAGTTCAGTAGGGTTTAATCGTAAATGGATTTCTTTTTCCATTTTTCGTTTTCTTCCTCAAACTGTTTCCACTCTTTGCTGCTGGTGCTGTCATCTACCTGCCGTTTGGGAGTGGCAGTTGCTCCATTGGCGGTGGCTGCTTCTCCAATAACATCAGCCTTTTCTTCCAGTTTGGACATAACAGCATCCAGCTGGGCGATTTGTTTATCAAACAAATGACTGCCGTTACCCGCGGCCAGTGCTTTACGCGCGAGGCCGTAGTGATGGATTGCGAGCCGCACTTTGCCAATTTGTTGTGCTTGGCGGGCGTTAAATACATGACCATCCACAGTAATTTGTAGCGTTAGCCGATTGATTTGATCCGTATAAGCCTCGGTTTGTACCTGATTGATATGGTTTAGCGCGGATTGTTGCAGCACAAACTTGTGCAGCTCTTGCAGTAGGTGATTGGCTTCTTTTATTTGTTGGGGATTGTCCAGCCTGACCTTGTTTTGGCCGCTGGTTTCCTTTTGTGCAGCCAGTAAGTTGCTGTAAAGGCTTAGATTTTCGGCATGGGTAGGGTCATTAGGTTCAAGGCGCGAGAGTTGTTCGCAGCAGTCAATTAATGCGCGATAAAGTAAGCCGGTTAAGTCATTGGAAAGAAAGCCTTGAGGAAATCCTGTGGCCAGGTCGCGAAATGAATTGCGGCGCGCGCGCAAAGCGGTCACCAGTCTTTGCCGCTGTATGCGTTTCTTTTCTATTGAATGGGAGATAAATAAATAGCCTGCCAATAAAATCAGCAAAACAAAAATTCCGGCGATTACATAAGCAGACATGATGGTTTAAGAACCTTATTGATTAAATGCTGGGCAAACTTATGCAACAAGTATAGCACCGATAAAATTGGCGTCAGAATTTGAATAGGTGAACCTGAAGCGATGAGCTAAGTGCTTGTTTCCGCAATGATAAAAAAAGAATTAAAAGTGTTGACACCTGCTGCATCCGACCCTAGAATGCGCCCCACTTCTGACGCAGACGTTAACTTGAAAAAGAAAACAAAAGTGTTGGAAGGTCCGGGGTCCCCTTCGTCTAGTGGCCTAGGACACCGCCCTTTCACGGCGGTAACAGGGGTTCGAGTCCCCTAGGGGACGCCATATAGCGGGAATAGCTCAGTTGGTAGAGCATAACCTTGCCAAGGTTAGGGTCGCGAGTTCGAGTCTCGTTTCCCGCTCCAACTTCCATATGGAAGTTAAGTTCAATAGAAATTAAGCAAAAGTTTTAAACTGTTAGTGAAGTGTATTTTATTGTTATCGCCCGATAGCAATTGAAATGTCCCCTTCGTCTAGTGGCCTAGGACACCGCCCTTTCACGGCGGTAACAGGGGTTCGAGTCCCCTAGGGGACGCCACATTTAGCGGGAATAGCTCAGTTGGTAGAGCATAACCTTGCCAAGGTTAGGGTCGCGAGTTCGAGTCTCGTTTCCCGCTCCAATTTCTCTAGCAGAAATTCTAAAGTTTAGAATGTGCGTCTTTCTTGTTTGTACCCTCGTTCCAGTCTATTCCTTTCCTTGCAACAAATTTATACGTCTCATACTCAATAATTAATTCTTTGGATTGTCCTTTTATTTGTATTTGTTGATCAAATCCTTTGGTGAATTAGTTGTTCACGTCCCTGTGTTAAATTTGGTTCGCTTAATTTTTCAGTGCATTCCCATGAGTTTGGCTCGGGCCTCTTTGTAATCAAAGGGTTGCTGCTCACTTTTTGCAATTTCGCGTAACTCATCCAATTGTTGGAATATGCTTATCTCTTCGTCTGGCATGTAATGTAGGCAGTCTCCACCAAAAAACCATAGGAGGTCGCGATAGAGGAATGGCATCAGGTGAGGGTAAGCGCCCACAACGCGGTACATCAGTAGTTGACCCTTGTCCAGCCAATCAGGGTTATGTGGATTGTTGGCGAGATCATCGAGTGCAGCTAAAAACTCTGCGTCATCTGTAGTAGCTTCTTCAAGGTTAAAGGGGGGAAGCTGTTTAATTTGCGCAGTAAACGCATTAAGTAAGTCCAAATGATATATGTAATACTCTTTATCGTATTGGTTCTCTTCGAAACTTGAAATCGACATACTTAGCCTTAAGTTGAGGTTTGGTTTTTTGATCTTCCACTATTTCCGCGAGGGGTTATGACTCCGGCACTCTCAATCAGAAATCTGCGTAAAGTTTACAACGAAAAGTTCGAAGCACTGAAAGGTATTTCACTGGATGTAATTCCCGGTGATTTTTTCGCGGTGCTCGGCCCCAATGGTGCGGGTAAATCTACCACCATCGGTATTATCAGTTCACTGGTGCGTAAAACAGCCGGTACGGTTGAGGTTTTCGGTAAAAATATCGATACCGATTTCTCCGCTGCTAAAAAATATCTTGGCGTTGTTCCTCAGGAGTTTAATTTTAGTATGTTCGAGAAGGTGCAGGACATTGTTCTGCAGCAGGCTGGTTATTACGGCATGGGGCGTAGCCAAGCGCTTGAGCAAACAGAGCGTTATTTGAAGCAACTTAGTTTGTGGGATAAGCGCGACACACCTGCGCGCATGTTGTCGGGTGGGATGAAGCGCCGTTTAATGATTGCACGTGCCTTGGTACATGGCCCGCAGCTATTGATACTTGATGAGCCTACTGCAGGGGTTGATATCGAGTTGCGCCGCTCCATGTGGGATTTTTTGCGTGAAATAAATGCGGCAGGGACTACGATTATTTTAACTACTCATTATTTGGAGGAGGCAGAAAGTCTTTGTCGCAATGTAGCGATTATCGATCAAGGGATGATAGTGCAAAACACCAGCGTTAAAAATTTACTGCAGCAGCTCAATAAAGAGGTATTTATTTTCGATGTGCAGGGTAGTTTGAACGGTCTGCCAACGATTGATGGTCATAGGGTTGCAAAAATTGACGAGCATTCATTTGAAGTGGATGTTGAAAAGGGGCAGTCACTCAATGCAGTGTTTGAACAATTAACTGCACAACAATTCCGTATAGTGAGTATGCGCAATAAGGCTAACCGCTTGGAGGAGTTATTCGTTTCCATGGTTAATGCAAATAAAGATGCCGCACAATCTGTAGTAAAAGAGGGGTAAGCATGACAGCACATGAGCAGTGGATTGCGTTTATGACAATCCTGCGTAAAGAAGTTAAGCGTTTCACTCGTATTTGGGTGCAAACCTTATTGCCTCCCGCAATAACCATGATTTTATATTTTGTTATTTTTGGAAAATTAATTGGTGGTCGCATTGGCGATATGGCGGGTTTTAGTTATATCGATTTTGTCGCGCCCGGCCTGATTATGATGGCGGTAATTACTAACTCCTATGCAAATGTTTCCTCTTCTTTTTTTAGTGCAAAATT
This sequence comes from Cellvibrio sp. KY-YJ-3, assembly GCF_008806955.1. Taxonomy (NCBI): domain Bacteria; kingdom Pseudomonadati; phylum Pseudomonadota; class Gammaproteobacteria; order Cellvibrionales; family Cellvibrionaceae; genus Cellvibrio; species Cellvibrio sp. KY-YJ-3. Next base: position 2,448,658 of record NZ_CP031727.1, read on the forward strand.
TCAGCGTAGTGTAGAAGAAATTTTGGTATCGCCTACACCCAACTATATTATTTTGTTGGGCTTCGTGATGGGTGGTGTTGCGCGTGGCATGGCAGTGGGCTTGATTGTCACCTTGATGTCGCTTGGCTTTACAGAGCTGCAAGTGCAGCATTGGTTTATCACTTTGTTTATTGTGCTAATGACGTCGATATTGTTTTCATTGGCAGGTTTTATCAATGCAGTCTATGCCAATACCTTTGATGATATATCCATCGTTCCTACTTTTATCCTAACGCCACTTACTTATTTTGGTGGTGTTTTTTATTCCATCAATTTATTGCCTGAATTTTGGCAGCAAGTGTCGGTATTTAATCCCATCTTGCATATGGTGAATGCGTTTCGCTACGGAATGTTGGGTATTACTGATGTGCATTTGGGAATGGCATTTGCAGGTTTGACACTGTGTGTTGTGACATTATTTGCAGTAGCCTTATACTTACTAAAAAATGGCAAACGCTTGCGTGCCTGAACTATTTCCAAGGTGATTTTATGAATCTTAATCCTCTTGGGCAGCAAACTGAGTATGTATCGGTTTACTCGCCGCAGTTGCTGTTTCCTATTTCTCGTGCGGAATCGCGCAAGCTTTTGGGAATAGGGGCCGCGCTGCCTTTTTTTGGTGAAGATATCTGGACTGGTTACGAGCTATCCTGGCTTGACTCTCAAGGTAAGCCTGTTGTCGCGGTCGCGGAGTTTTTTATTCCCTGTGATAGCGAATTTATGATCGAGTCCAAATCATTCAAGTTGTATCTAAATTCGCTCAATCAAACTCGCTATCAAAGTGCGGCGGAAGTAGAAGAGTTGTTGGTTAAGGATTTGTCAGCTGTAGCGGGTACCATGGTACGTGTGCATTTGTTTCCATTGCTGCCGTCGCAGATTTCCCATTGGCGGGCGCAACCGGCTCATTTATTAAATGCGGCGACGTTAGAGGGGGTTTTACTCGATGAGTTATCGGTCACTGTGGACGCCTATCATCCCAAGCCTGAATTGCTGGTTACTACCGGGGAGCTGGTGAGTGAGTCGCTGATTAGTAACTTGCTGAAAACGAATTGTCCCGTGACGGGGCAGCCGGATTGGGCCAGTATTGTTGTGCGTTATAGCGGTAAGAAAATCGAGCACGAAAATCTGCTGCGTTACATTATTTCTTTTCGTGAACATCAGGATTTTCATGAGCATTGTGTGGAGCGGATTTTTAATGACATCGCAACCTATTGCAAGCCGGAATCCTTAACCGTCTATGCGCGTTACACACGGCGCGGTGGCTTGGATATTAATCCATTTCGTTCTAGCAGTGCAGAAGAGAAGCCAAACCTGTTGCGTTTAGTTCGTCAGTAGTTGTACTAATTTTGGTGGGTTAATGGTTGGGGAAAACAGGGCATGCGCAAGCATGTCCTGTTTATGAATTAAACAATTACCTTGTCTTTTAGTCTACTGGCTGCCTTTTCGAGTGTCTCAATAACTTTTTGTTTGTCGTAATTACGCACTTTATCCATATCCAGATACATGGAAAAACCTTCGGCCCGATCTTCGAAGTAGCTTTGGTTTTTGCCCATCTCTTTACGTAAATCAGCAACTTGATAAACCTTAACGGGCATAGAAAAACCTTTCACGGTTATTTCGCCTTTATCGCGACACATTACGGTGTCTTTTACCAGTGACCAGGTTTCGTGTGAGATAAGAATTTCATCGGGTTCTGCTGCTGATTCTAATCGGCTTGCCAGGTTCACTTGGGTGCCGAGTACGGTGTAATCCAGATGATTTGATGTACCAAAGGTGCCCACTGTGCAGTAGCCGGTATTGATGCCCATGCGCACCTGCAGTGGTTTCTTAATCCCCTGATTAAACCATTCCACCTGCATGGCTTTAATGCGCTTTTTCATCGCAATTGCCATGGCGACACAACGTGTCGCATCATCTTTAACACCTTTGCTTGCACTATCACCAAACAAAACCATTATCCCATCACCCATAAATTTATCGATAGTACCGCCGAAATGGGCAACAATTTTGGACATTTCAGTAAGGTAATGATTGAGGAGTTCGGTCAATGCCTCTGCTTCGATTTCTTCCGAAAGTTGGCTGAAGTCTTTGATATCGGAGAAAAACACACTAATTCGTTTACGCTCGGCTTGTAGGTGTTTGTCGTCGCCGCGATTGATGGCTTGCCATACGGTTGGTGGTAAATAGCGGGATAACTTATAAGCGCGTATTTTGTGCCATTTTTGTTCATTCTCCAGTTGCTTCTGGCTGAGCATTAGTTTGTGGAGTCGTTGATGCATATAAATAGCATAAACCAAAAAATATGTTGCGACGCCAATAAGGCTGGCTGCGCTAATCTGGATATTGCCCGATAAAATTAGCTGTGGGCTGTGTATAAAAAGACTAATGAGTACACCTGCCGCAAAAGCGGTGTTGTCTTCCAGTAGTTTGCGTATGCCGCCGCTGATTAATGCGTTAAATTGAATCATTGTTAAGAACATGACGCAGGGCAGAATACTGAAGTCGGTGAGGCTTAATACAATGCCGATAAGTCCTGCATCTATGTATGAGAGCCAGCGGTTGTTGCGTGCAACAAGTTCTGGAATTTGTTTCCGAGTAAAAAAATAGGTGCCATAGGCATAGGCCAGTAACAGCACTATAACGCCAATATATACAGGGTTTGGTTTGTTCCAATTAACAAATGAGGCGAGGGTGCCTGAGGCTGCAAAGCAGATAAGTGCGCGAAAGTAGTACTGTTGGATCGGAGTTTCAGTCTGCAGCGATTCGGAGTCGATCTTACTGGTCATTGGATAAAGCCTTATTGTTTTGTGCAGTAAGGTCTTCCCTGCAGAATGATTAACTCCCTGATGGTGCGGAAGGAATTAAACGGCTTTTCCATCAAAATGTCTACCTGTTGATTTCGATCGGGATTGGTTTTTGTCATATTATTTAAACTTCAGCTCAAGATACTTTGCCTCCAGTTCTGCATATTCTTTACGCAGTTCGACAAGCTCCGTGTGAAAATGGTCGTCAGGCTGTTGGTTGCTTTCCTTATTCTGTTTTTGGGGGCTGTTTTTGAGTTGATCGTTTTCCTTTTCAAGTTCCTCGATATTCTCCAGTAGACTCTTACTTTCATGGGTAAAACTGTGGAGAGTTTCTTTGATGCGCAGGTTTTCTTCTTCCAGCTGATGGTCGTTATCGATCTGGCCTTCCTGCATAGCAATTTTTTCGTTGGCTTTGGTGAGTTCTTCCTCCAATAGCTGGACACAGGTGTCTGATTCTTGGACAAAACGAATTTGCCGCTGAAGTTGTTGTTCCAGTTCTTTAATAACCAGGTCTTTTTCTTCGGCAGTGACTGCTTCTTCCAGTTTGCGTTGCAAGTTGCTGATAACCCGATACTGATCTGCTGCCACATTGCGCAATTTCATTATCTCTTCGGCTGCACGCGGATCCTGACGAACTATATTGATGGTCTTGTTTTCAATGGGGCGACCTGTGATAGCGGCATTGGTTGAGCGTATGTGTTGATTCATGCTGTTATAACTATCGTTATATTGGCCTAATAAATACTCATAGCGCTCTTTATCTGCCATCTCATCTGCCATGGCATAGAGTTCGTTGTAATGCTGTTGTGCATTTGTTTGCGTTTCATCCCAGCGCTTTTCAAGGTCAAAGAACATTTTTTTAAATTTTTCCAGATTTTCAACACGTTTTTTATAGGTATCCAGCTCCTCATTATTGCTGCCCTCATGCAATTCCTGAGGCCCCTGAAGTAATGGCTCCAGTGTTTGTTGAAATATATCCCAATAGCCTTCACTGCCCTGGATGGCTGTGGTACCTAACTCTTCTGCACGCAAAAAAGCATAGCGTAAGGCTACAATCCGCTGATTCAGAGGTACATCGCTAGGCTGTATGCCGGCGATGTCACTGCGCGGTGCCAGCAGGTTAAATCTGTCCTGTGTGAGTTCTACCTGCTCATAAATAAACTGTTTATAAGGTTTTGCAGGGGTAGGCAGGGGGCTGTTGCTGTTTTGGATGGCATCAATAAACTCGCGCAACTTTTGTTGCTGCAGCCGCATTATTTTTTTCTGCCTGACAACGCTCATCAATAGTGCGATGGAGGCAACAAGTAGCAGTAAAAAAGGGGTGATTATTGCGATAATCAAGGTGGTTTGTTGCATATAAACTGCCGATAGTGGACTTATTGTCTGGTCGCATGTTGGGGGGAGTTCCCGTTTATTAATTCTACTGGCGGGAATTACTTGAAAGTATGGTACAAATTTCACCAATATTCGAATAGCGCTCGCGTATTAGGAGCGTGTGGCCGTTATTGTTGCCGGTTTCTCCCAGTTAACGCCTTATTAAATAGATGAGTTTTATGGACGCAATCACCGTTTTACATCACAGAGTTTCACAATCCAAGCTGGCTTTGCCTGCGCCAGATCGCGAACAGTTAGATATTTTGATGCGCGCCGCTACACGAGCGGCGGATCACGGCAATCTCCAGCCATGGCGTTTTTTGGTGATAGAGGGAGTGGGGTTGGAAAAGTTGGGTGAGTTGTTTGCTCGTGTTGCTACCGAAAAAAAGCCGGATATCAGCCAGGCAGAGTTGGATAGGTTCAAATCAATGCCATTGCGTGCTCCAATGATTATTGTCGCAATTGCTAAATGTCAGGCGCACCCCAAAATACCAAAAGTGGAGCAGCTCATTGCGGCGGGCGCCGCGGCGCAAAATATTCTCACTGCCAGTTTTGCGTTGGGTTTGGGGGCAATCTGGCGGACGGGTGATATGGCTTATGATGGCGCGATAAAACAAGCGCTCGGTTTAGTCAGTAATGAAGCGCTTGATGAACAGATTGTCGGCTTCATTTATATAGGCACACCTACCGGTAGTGCACATCTTCCACGCGCAATAAATCCCTCAGACTTTTTTACTACATGGACGGGAGAATAAGATTGCGTTTGCATGCCCGCTTGTGTAAATTAGCGCGCCTTCGCAGGGGTGACGATGGAGAGTCAGTCTGGCGAAGAACCGCATTAATTGTCGGCGGTAAAATACGGTGAGGTGTCCGAGTGGCCGAAGGAGCACGCCTGGAAAGTGTGTATACCGCAAGGTATCGAGGGTTCGACTCCCTCTCTCACCGCCATTTTAAAACGACATAGCGCCTGAACAGGGCGTAGACTTGCAAGTGGTTCGATATACACCCAAGTCGATTGGTTTTTGTACTTCATTGATTTATAAAGCATTATTTTAAAATTTCACAAAAGAAAAATTAAAAAACGCTTGACGACCTAAAGGTCAATCAATAGAATGCGCGCCAACAAGACGCACTCATAGCTCAGCTGGATAGAGTACTCGGCTACGAACCGAGCGGTCGGAGGTTCGAATCCTCCTGAGTGCACCATATAGAAGTCGCTAAACCCCTGATTATCCAAGAGATTTTCAGGGGTTTTTGCTTTCTAGGGTTTGCAGTGTCGATGAAGTGTCGACGACATTGTTAATCATCGACAGCCGGTCGAAATTTCACTGCTTCCAATAAATGATCAGGCGATAAATGCGAATAGCGCATGGTCAAATTTATTGAGCTGTGACCAAGAATTCTTTGCAGCGTTAAAATATCCCCGCCATTCATCATGAAGTGACTTGCGTAAGTATGACGCAATGCGTGAGCCGCTTGACCCTTCGGTAATTTAAACGAACACTTTTCAAGCAGCCTACGAAATGCGCTGATCGACGTAGAAAATAATCTGTAATTTCCTGTCGAGTGAGTTCGCAAATCATCTTCGAGTTTTTGGGTGATTGGCACTGTCCGGTTTTTTCCTGATTTAGTATCCAGAAACGTTAAGCGCGACTTTCCAATTTGCGATGGCGTTAATTTTTCCGCTTCACTCCAACGAGCACCAGTCTGTAAACAAACTCTTACGATCAAATAAAGGCACGGGTTTTTGGCAGCCTGAATGACTGACAATAATTCCTGGCACTGTTCAGTGGTCAGGTAGGAGAGTTCGCGCTCTTTAACCCTGATTGGTTTTACCTTGATTAGTGGCGACTGGTATTTAATCTGGTCGGTTTGCCACAAGTAGCCATAAAGTGCATTTAGGTAGCCCAGTTCGTTATTGAGTGTTTTAGCGGACACACCATCTTGTGCACGTATCTGCCGGTAATTCAGATATTGGGCAGGCGTGAGGTTTTTCGCTACTGGATTACCTAGCGCATTGCACAATGCGATCAACGACCGTTTACGGCGCTCAGGGTCGGCCAAATGTATTCCGTGATGCCCATACCATAGGTCGATCAGTTCAGAGAGTTTGCGCTTGTCTGATTGCGGCGTGTTCCAGATTTCACCAGTGACTAATTTAGCCCTGATTTGATCTTCAAAACGTATGGCTTCAGTTTTGGTTTTGAATTTCCGGCGAAAGCGTTTGCCTTTTACGGGTTCGATATCCAGAAACCAGCGACCATCTTCAAGTTTTTCTATCGACACTAGACAGCTTTCCCCCAGCGAATAAAACGTTCTGCTAGGAGCTTCCTAATGTGATCCCTCAAATCCATATCACCCATGCCTTTATGTGCGTAAAACTCTTTGATAGTCGGCCAGAAGGGGAGCGATTGCAGTGCTTCCATGGTTTGTTTGGCGGTTAGCCGTTGACGAGCAGCAAGGCTGATGGCGTTGCCTATGAGCAATTCAATATTTTTACCACTGAATCCTGTGCTGGTTTTGTAATAGCGTTTGTAGTCGGTTTTATCGAGGTGTGACGGCACTGGGACTTGCACGAATAGATCCTGCATTAACAGTGTCCATACGGGATGGAAGCGACTAGGCGTGTTCAAAAATTTAAAGCTGTCAAAGCCGTACTTTAAAAGGCCATCCAAATGGTGTGAGAGCGCGGTATAGCTTTTGAAATAGCAGGGCGTATCACTGTCATGAAATTTACTCCCAGCCGCGAATTGCTCAACAACGGAGTGGTGAAAGCGAAACTCAATGCGCCAGACCGGTTTTGTATCGTCGTAGTTGTCTGGTGTGTCTTCAAATGGGTTGTCGGTTTTGCGCCACGTGTTCTCCCAAAAATCGAGTTTATCCGTGGCTTTTGCTTGTTTGGTTTTATTGTAAATACACAATTGCATTGATGATGGCGAACCAAACATATAGGTTTCACCGCGACCATAGGTTACTGACAGGTGATCAAAGTCCACTGTTTCTATGGTGTCGAATTGACGAACGGTGCGTGAGCGACAGTGCATGCGAGCGACTATATCTGCTGGAGGTTCCCAGCCTTGAACGTCTACGGCGATGTGTACTGCTGATTGGTTATATTCAAGATCATCCAACACGAGACTGGCGAAGCTGTCCATTAGCTCTTGCAGTTGTGCAGGGCTGTATTCTTCAATCAGGTGTGGCGAAACTTCGATTTTTAAGTGTGGGCCAACTGACTCAGGTTTAACGTTGAAATTTTTAATCAGTAGGATTAACCCTAAATCTGCATTTTGTAATTTGAATTGATAGCCTGAATCACGACCTATACGACCCGCATGCCATTCATGACCACCAAAAAAGACCAAACCGGTTTTCTCGAACAGATCGAGAACACCGTTTTTAATGTATCCGCGATAAAGTTGGCGAACAGTATCAACACCACAACGCAAAATATTTAATCCGGATAAGTCGCAGAATTTTTTCCCATCAAAAAATAACCGTCCTTTGCTGTCTGGTTGAAAGTCATGGTTCAAGCGGTCGTAGTGCGATGGCTTTTTCATTTGAAATTCCTCTTTCAGAAACAATGTGGTTTATAGTGGTGATAAATTTTTTTTTTGACTTAAACTTACTCAAATCTATCGTAATTAAAATCTGAAAAACACCTTTTTTTAATTCAAAATTACTAAATAAATTACTGTGTGGAACAATGCGTTTTATAGTGGTCAAGAACATCTATTTATAAGACGTGTTACAAGGACGTCTTCGCGGCTCCGGTGCCGCCTTTCGTGCTCATACTTGCGCGCGTCGGCGGCACCGTTGCCAGCTAATTAATAATTAACATTTGATCAGTAACCGGTTGTGGTGGTGACTGCGCCAAATCGGTTTGGGGGCGTGATAACGCAAAGATGACTTCATCCCCATATTGCAGACGAACAGCGCCCATCGATAAGCGCGTGTAGGTAAAGCCGAGGGTTAGCAGTAAGAAGCTATCAACGGATACAAAACTTTTATCGGGATATTCCACCTGAAACAGTAAGACATTATTGATATGGCCGACAAAGTAGATTGTTAAGCCCCTAAAAGGGTTCGGAGCACTGACCCCATTAGGTACAGCACCAAGAGGAAGATTGCCAGACGCTTGAACAGGTGGAGCAGCAGGCGTGTTGCCAGCTTGAAAATCGGATGGTTTAACACTGCCGCCAAACATGGTTGGAACACCGCCCGCACTGTAGAGAGTAGATCCCATATTCCAAATGCTATAGCCGATAATACAAAGTACGAGTAGGACTTTAGGCTGTTTAAAAAAACTAAAGGACGCGGCGGAATCTTTGGTTTGTCCGGTTGCTGTAGATTGATAGACATCGAATGCCCTCTTGTCGATTTTGCGCAAACTGGCGGAAATCGCGTGACCGATAGCGGAGCCAGAGTTTTCTGCAATGTGAGTAACGCGCTTGTAACGGCCTTTCATAAAGCTAAAAACTGTCGCCATGTTTTTATGGCGAAAACCAAACTCAGCAACCGCACGAATTTCTTTGTGGATTTTGTTGATGTTGGGTGTGCTGATGTAAATGTCCCAGTTCATATGCCGGTGTGAGTCAAACGCATCTTCAACTGTGCGTGGGCGTTTATCGTCAGTAGGGTTGCGCAGGTCATAGTCTTTAAAATCACGCAGGCGGGTTGGGTAAACGCGCTGGCCTTCATCCATCAAAATCAGGGCACCTTCTGGCACCCAGTGAAAGAAGCGCGCCATGCGCTCGAAGCCTGCTTCATTAAAATCAACCAGTGTGATCTGTGCGCTGTCGGGTAATTCAAAGCCGTATATTTCTGCAACATCCTCAGCCATTTTCACGCCGCGAATATTGGTCACGACATGGCGACCTTGTTTGATTGCAGGCACCAGATAATCACTGATCAGGGTTGAGGTTTTGTAAGAACCTGGATCACCGTGAATAATTGCTGTTGTCATTTACCACCCCATAACCCGCAAGGTGACGCGAGTGGCGATAGCTTGAACAATTAAATTCAATGATTCAGGAACGCGGAAGAAATTGAGATAACCCATTAGCACAGGATCAAGGTTAGAAAACCCTTGGTTGATATAATCGCCAATATTGAGGTTAACCATGATTTGCTTGGCGACACCCCAACTGAATTCCATCAAAAAAAGCATGCCTTGCAATTTGGCGATCACGAGCCATGCCACAAGTTCTTGCATGACCTCTTCAACAAAATCATAAATACCGGTGTAAATCCACTCCATCACAAAAAAGATACCATCAAGCAATGCTGTTAGTGTTTCCATGATTAGGTTCTCCCGCTGAGGACGATTGAAAAAGAAATAACACAGGCAACCAAAAATATTGCCGACGAAATGGGGTTAAGCCACTCTTCAAATTTTTTCATTCCAAAGCAGACTTCTTGCCCGCGAATTTGCTTACAAAAATCTTCGATTGATCCAGAGCCTTGAATAGTGCTTGTGAATTCATTTTGTATTTCGAGTTTTATTTCATCGATTTTTTCAGTTAATTCCTCGCCTAACTCTTCGAGGCGCTTTTCAGATGCTTCACCATCAAACTCACCTTTTTCACCGAGCGAAGACACAGAGCCAGAGGACGAGGCACTGCCATTGCCGCCACCCGAACACGGATTGCTGGCGGACGAGCCATTAGGCGCAGCAGAGGCGGAAGCACATGAAGAGTGAGAAGAGGATGCGGAGGATTTGGAGCTGGCAGAACCCTCGGAGCCTGATGCACCATCGGAACCAGAAGAGCCGGACGAACCCGCACTGCTTGCAGTAGTGCCGCCACCACCTCCACCACCGCCAGAGGGAGCCGCACACCACCAATCGCCGGCTTTATCTTGGAATTTATTTACGCAGGGAGAATCTTCGTTAATAGGCAGCCAGCCGCCGTATGACTGGTGCGGATTCCAACCAGCACCACCACCCACTGATTTTTGATTAATACATGAAAAATAATCTGAAGAAGTTGAGTCACATTCAAGAGCTGCAGCCGATGCAGCAGAACCGGCACTTCCGGTATTGCCCGAGCTAGTGTTGCTAGCACCACCAGCGCACCACCACTGACCGGACATATCTTTATATTTATTCGGGCAGTTGGAATCCTCCGCAACAGGAATCCAGTTGCCATAACCTGAGTAGGGGTTCCATGAATTATTGGTGCCGGAAGCTGAACTAGCGGATGCAGCGGAAGCGGAACCAGCACCACCATTATTACCACCACTGCCGGAGCCATCGCCTCCACCACCTGGAGTGCCACCGCCATCATCACCGCCGCCTGCACTACCAGCAGAGCCAGCGCTACCAGAAGAGCCTGTGTCAGGAGAGGAAGAATTAGGGGCAGATGATGCGGGTTCAGAACTTGGATAATTACAAGTGCCATCTTCGTTGTAGCCCTCAGGGCAGACAGGACACATGCCATTTACTTTCGGTCTGCCTTCGGGACAGGAGTCATCACCACCACCGTCATCGCCACCACAACCTTCTAAAGGCATAGGCGAGCCATCGGGACAGAATTGTCTAGTGCATTTTTTTAAAAAAGCATCATAAACACTAGGAGCGGGGCAAGGATCTGCACAGTTATAGCAGCGAATCGATTTTACAGTAGTGCCTGACCCGCCCTGATACTGTATCTCAGATATTAAATTGACTGTTGCACTAGAGGTACATTGATTTTTTGCGCTGTTATATTGAGTCTGAAATACAGGAACAGCGCCAGAATAAGAATGCCATTGACTACAGCCTTGAGCGGGGTCAAGGGGTGGATGATCTTGCGCAAAAACCAAATAACTATGCAGCGATAAAAAACAGAAAAATAGTAAATACAGATAACGCATGACAATCACCTAAAAAAAATGCCGCCCCGAAGAGCGGCACTGATTAGCCTTGACTGCCTACGTAGGCGCCGGTCATGAACGACACGACGACAAGGGCAGCAAACAGAAGCCCCGCCATTACACTTTTTTGAGCAATGACACTACCAAGCCAACACCCACGATGATGGCGACGATTTGAATCATGCCGGTGGAGGTCAGTTCGACAGAGTTTTCAGCCGCTGTTTGTGCAGCGGTGATGGCGGTGTCATCGATGGCGTGAGCAACAGAAGCACCAAGGGCAGCAGCGGTAGTGGCACCAACGGTCAGCGCTTTACCTACTTTTGAACGCAGAACAGCAAATTGAGTTTTCATAGAAAAATACCTTTGTGAAAGTTAAAAAAAATATTCCACCACAGAATTTTATAAACGGCGCAGTAGCTTGATGACCACACCGGCACCGAATCCGACGACAAAGGTGGCAAGGCAACTCACAATAATGAGGCCAGCTTTTTCGGGATCGAATTCATTAAGTGCAACCAACTGCGCGTAAACGAGCGAGGAATCAGTTGGTTCTACATAAGGAACTACAGACCATGAACCAGAGCAGGCCATAAAGCCCGCAGGGTCAAGAAGCAAATCACCATCACATAACGCTACTTTGGACATGATTAAAAACCTGTGTAGGCGCCCCCTTGCTCTCCTGTGGTGGAGGAATTCGAGCAAGGGGGCTAAAGAGTTAAGCGGTTTTGGCCGGTGTGGCGGTTGGGTTGTTCATCATCTTTTGCGGCACCACGCCAATTACATGCGGTTGGCTTTTACCGCCAGCGGCTTGTTTTAAAATCATGAACAGGGTTTTGTTGGCGGGTTGGCCGTAGCGAACGTCATTGAGTTGATCGAACACCGCGGGGTCAGCGGGGATTTTGCGAATGCTAAAACCGTGGCAGTCTTTTTCGCGGTCTGGCTCAGGTTGTGCGCCGACGAAAACAAAACAGTAAGGTTTGCCTTCGACTAGCATTCTTGTTACACCGAGTACGGTGGTTGGATATTCGAATTGCATAGTGATTACCTTTGGTTAATAAAACGTTGAGTGGTTGGTGGAGCGTTTAAAAATCGGTTGAGCTTTTACTGTCAGTCATCTAAGGGCTAAAGCCCTAAGACCGAGATACAGCTTGTGCGCGGTCACACGTTCCCTTCACAAGCTCACTCGGCGCGTGTGCGCGTGACTGAATCGAGTGTGTGCGTGCGGCGGAGACTGTTTTGGGTTGATCAGGAAAGCCGGTGAACTTCGAATAGCCGTTGTTGAGTACGGCGAGTAGGTAGCTATTAACGGCGATCAGTTTGTCGCGTGAGTCGGTGTCGCAGGTGACGATTAGGCTGATGCGGCCATCGAACAAGTCAGGGTTGGCACCGTGAGGCATAACGGTAATGGCGAGCATGCCGGTGCGTGAATCAAAGTGCGTTGTTGTGCAGGCAATAAGTGACGATCCAATTGAAAAACTGGTTTGGATGCAGGAGAAAATCAGCATTTCAATTTGCAGGCTTAATTGCTTTTTGGTGATGCTAAAAAAATCATTCATTTTCAAAACTCCAGTAGAGCGGCGTCAGTGGCCGAGATAGAAAACAAGTGATCATCAAATGCAAAAACGAATAGGCCGTTTTTGATGAACTTGAATGCAACACGTAAACCGGTTGTGGCGACGGTTAAGCGGGTGCCGGTTTTTAGGTGTTTTAATGCTGATTCACCCACCGGTATGCGGTTGATGAAAAAATCGAGCTGGAAAGGGCACACAGTGCGAATACGGCGGCAGGTGTGGCGAATAGCGCGCGCGGCTTTGTTCACCAGTTCAATATGTTTGCCAAAAAAATCGCACTGCATCATTGGATCAGTCCTCAACAAGCTCTTTGTGCAGCAGTGCGACATTTATCAGGACATGCTTGCCAATGCGGTAGGTGGGCAAGTAACCGCGATCTACCCAACCCCGAACAATGCCCGGCTCTATTTGTATCCAGTCGGCGAACTTTGCCCATGGGAGTAATGGTGGTGCGCCAGCTAACGAGCTTTTACTTAACTCTTCAAATTCCACTGTCATTCGCTTTGTTCCACTTTATTTATTAAACTCACCAAAATTAATCGGTGAACGTTTACTAAAGTGCATGTAATAAAATACATGCAAATAATTACATTTGCATTCAAGCATATATTTTTGCTTTGTGCAATATTTTGCATGTAAAAAATTACATATGTGAATTGAGCGATGGAAGACGTAATAAAGCGAGTGAAAGAAATCTGCGAAGTTGAAGGGCTTAACAGAGAAGAGTTAGCAGCTCGGACGGGAATGACTTATTCCCGCTGGCATAACTTAATGAATGGTCGCGGCACTATCAAAAGCGAAGAAATAAAAGCTACAGGCTTGGCATTTAAAGAATATGCATACTGGTTGGCTTATGGTGAGGAAATGCCAGAGGCAGGGCAGATTAGTCCAATGACTAAAACTACCCAGTCAGAATTAGGAACACAACGGAAGGCTTGATACTAGCAAGCAAGGTTGCCAAGCGATGGCGGAGGGGATTATGAAAATTAAAAAAATGGAATTGATTACTCTAGTAATCGCAATCGTGTTACTCAACTCCTTGTTTGTGAATAGTGCCAATGCAAATAACTGCGATGGACTGCAATATCAAGTTAACTACGCAGACTGGAAACTACGCCAAGGTGGCAATTCCAGCTACATGAAATACTGGCGCCAAAGCAGGGATGGTGCTGATAAAAGATTATCGCAATGCAAAAAAAGCCTTGGAATTGGTGGGCCACAAATACATGTGTATACAGGCGAAAACAAAGGCCAAGCGCAAAATAATAATTTCGTGACCAGTGATATCAACGATCCCACGCTACAGCAATTAATAAAGACCTGTAATTACTGGATCAGCGAATACAACCGAAATTCATCCCCCGAAAATTTAGCGTTTAGAGATAATTCTTGCAGAGACGTAAAACTCGCCACAGATCGTATTACCAATCCCCAAGAAACTTTTGTGATGATTCACAAACGCTCCGCAAAAGAATGCATCAAACCGAATAATGTAATTGATAAAGAAGTGCGCGAGTGTATGGAGGGGATTAGGGAGCCGACATGGGCGGTTAGGTAACGCTGAGTGCAGCGGCAGTTTGTGGAGTGGTGTTTTGTGCTAGCGTAGCGTCCAGCACAAAAAAAGCCACGGAACAAACTGTCCGGCTGACACGTATTGTTATGCATCTTCGCCCGTCATTATCATGTAGTGATAAAAGGGTGAAAAAGGTGGTTTGGGGTATTTCTTCCCTATGAACGCCTCTTTGAAGCACCTAGTTTTTTTGTTATCGTTTTCTACGACTACGTTCTGGATGGTTCCCAAGCGATTTTGGATTAATATAATTACTTCAGTTGGGCCACCTATTAAGTAACAGTGGCCTTTTTCATCGATTTGATTTGCATTATTAAATGATAGCCAATCATTATTGAACTGTGCATACTCTTCGGTATCTCGATATTTCTCCCGCTGAGCAGTAGCCTGTTGCTCCACCACCTCAAAGCTATATATGTCTTTAATTGGTATGTTACTAGAACATGAAAGCAGGAATACGCTTAAGGATAATAGGTATATTTTTCTCAATTGACTCTCCTATTGCATAACGCCGCGTACAACGGCAGTTTGTAAGTCGTGGTTTTGTGGATTACTTTTGCGCAGCAAAACCACAAAGCCGCGACTTACAAACTGTCCAGCGCACGAAGTGCGCGAGTTGGAGCACTTTGTTATGCTTTGCCTTTAAAAATTTCCATTACCTGTTTTTTATTGGATGTCCAAATTCGAAATTCACAACCAACATGTTTGGGAGATACATACCGAATACCTTGACTAAGAATACCATTCGCTCCTCCTTCTGAGAGAGATTCTCTAGGAAGCATATGAGCACCGAATATGGATTTTACAACTATAAATTCTTTATATATAGAATGCCTTAAAAAGGGCCAAGTGTAATTGAAAAAGTTTATTCTTCCACCACATATTTCTTCAAATTCAGGTGTTAGTCCCTTCTCATAAGGCTCGCGTTTTTTAGGGATAGTTATTGCAATAAATATAAAAAGAAGAAATAAGGAAAAAAATGGCGCAGCTATTAGGGTTACATTATTCATTTTCATGCACTCCTGCATAACGCTAAGTTCAGCGGGCAGTTTGTAGGTAGCGGTTTTGTGGAAGCATTTGCGAAGCAAAACCACAAAACTGCGACTTGAAAACTGTCGAGCACACGAAGTGTGCGGTGCTGCAGCGCCTTGTTAAATTCATTGTTTGGCAATTTTTTTGATATTGAAGTTTCGCGTTAGCTTGCGCTCATTTGGGCTATTGAGATTTTCGGCATAATAATTTTGATCAATAGATAGAACCCAGACCTCACCACTAAGGTTGATCGTTGCTTTTAATGGAAAGGTTGCTGAGAAACGTGTAAGGATAGCCTTTGAATCATCACCATTTTGTGGCAAAGCACCGGTTAAAAATTCGGGCTCACTTGTGCATTGCAATTTCAATAGTTGCGACCCAGACTGTTGTTTATAAAGTTCGCTTTCGACATTAGAAACTACGAATTTTCGATAGTCTTTACCAAGACCAAGCCATTCGATCATGTGCACACTTTTTTCGGCACAATCAAAGCCTGATATTTCAATGGATTTTCCTTCGTTTATTGAATCCATTGACTCAGCAATAACGTGTACCCCTGATAGAAATATCACTATTGATGTAAGAATTCGTAGCACGATATCTCCAAAAATTTAACGTTGCGATAACCGGTGGTTTTTAAGTAGCATTTTTGCCATAAAATGGAGCGAAGCGGAATGGCAAAAATGCTACTTAAAAACCATCCGTTTGATTGCTTGTTAGGTATTTTTTATTGTACAACTTTCTTCCGGACTATTAGTTGCTTTAATAAACTCTTGGTTTTCATTGAATAGGAAAAAACGCTTTTTCAAACCTTTGATACTTTTTTCGTATTCAAATAGAATTTTTCCATTATTGCATTTGTATTGAAATGCAGGATAACCAAAAGACTTTATGGTTTCATCGATGCTACTACCTTTTTTCAACGGTTGATATGATGAATTTGAAACTGCTTCAACCGCCAAAAATGGGGATGCTATTATTATAGCTGGCACAGCAACCAATAAAAGAGCTGCTTTTTCCCCCGTGTTATTATGTGAGGTGGAAGAACAGCTTGCAATAAAGCAAAGCGATATAAAAATTACGGGAAATTTCACTTTCATCACGCTGTACCTAACGTTAAGCACAACGGCAGTTTGTAAGTTGTGCGTTGTGGAATACTTTTGCGAAGCAAAACCACATAAGCGCGACTTACAAACTGTCCGGCCACGCAGTGGCGTGTTGCTGCGCATTGTTATGTGTTTTTGTGTAGTTCATTGTACTGGCTAACCAAATGAGGAAATTTAATTTCATACTCAGGATACGGGATGCCCACTAACTCTAGTGTAATTTCCTCAAGTTCTTCCACCCAACAAATTAACCCACCGGAATAATTTAAATTTCTATCTCCTCCATCTAAGACTGAGTGAGGTTCTGACAAAGCAAGTTCGTTAATGCCAGTTTCTGCTTCCACCCCAAACTCCTTGATGTGATTTTCCAAGAGCTTAGTCTCTACTCCTGTGTTAATTACAGCTAGAACACAACCCATTGGGGCGTCACCAGATGTAATTTTAAACTCAAGCAGCTTTAATTCATTAAATTTAAGTATGTACATGGATTTCACGTAACGCCGTGGTAAACGGCAGAATTTAAGTTGTGGCTTTGTGGAATACTTTTGCGCAGCAAAACTAAAAAGCCGCGACTTAAATTCTGTCCAGTGGAGCGTAGCGGAACGGAGTTTGACCGCTTTGTTAAGTTTGTTCTTCTATGTATTCGCACTTTGGATT
Source organism: Cellvibrio sp. KY-YJ-3 (assembly GCF_008806955.1). NCBI lineage: Bacteria > Pseudomonadati > Pseudomonadota > Gammaproteobacteria > Cellvibrionales > Cellvibrionaceae > Cellvibrio > Cellvibrio sp. KY-YJ-3. The sequence continues at coordinate 2,465,660 of NZ_CP031727.1, forward strand.
AGGGTCAACAGTTACTGTTTTGAGCCAAGAAATGCTGAACCCCATAAAAGCAAGAACCGCCATTCCCATTCCAATTGTCCCTGCGAAGCCAGTTACTATAAAAAACGGTTCGCCAAAATATTCTTCACAATATACTGATAAAAGAGCTAACAATGAAAAATAAAAGCTGAATTGGATGATCCAACTAAAGGCGTAGCGAATTTTCCTGACTTTAAAATTAGAGAGAAGCTCACCCTCTTGGGGGAATGGTCCGAACCATGTAAACGCAATAAATGTTATTACGTTTGGTTTCATTAGCCTTAAAGCCACCAAATTCATAAATATAAAAATATAAATTCCGACAATTTTTTCGATCATAATTGACTTAACGCCTCAAACACCGACGTGGTGAAGTTGGCGACTTTTTTGGAGCAAAAAAGGTGACGGCTTTACAACGTCCGCGTGTTTTGACTTGTTACATTTTAACCGTAAAGCCATTGCTGATTACCTCTAGCTGTCCGTTACCATTAAAATTGAATTTGTAGTGCTTGTACTCTTCTTGAGCACCGATCTCTCCTTGCTTTACATGCTCCGCCAGCCATTTTGATTCAGTAATTACATGACTTCGATCGTACTTTTCACCCTCGATGAATGTTTCGATCATTTGCCACTTAAAGGCAACGGTATCTGGAAAGAACACTTCACGTTGTCTTTCTTGCCAATCCAGAAATCTAAGCACTAAGTCACCCTCATCCATATTGATGTTTGGGAACTCAGCATCTGCTGTAGAAAAACCTGGCTCTATTATCTCTGCTCGTTCCATGCTCGATCTACTTTTCAGATGTAACGCCGCGTAGTGGCGTGTTGCTACGATTTATTATGAGGTTTTTGATTTGCCAACCTATTTTTTTCTGATTTGTTTATACGGCCAGAAACCCAATGAAATACCATATAAACAAGAAAACCACCTAATGCGTAAGAAAAGCCAAATATATGGTAAAAATCATCAAATACAATTTTTAATAAAACAAAAAAGGTTAATATTATAAAAACGCATAATCTGCTGATTTTTAGATGAGCATCTTTGGCGGTAAAAATTAAAGCTATTAACAGAGGGAAAAATAGCCATTTGAGAATTTCATTAACTATCCCTATAACGGGCACCAAAAGCCACAATAAGTTTAAATATTCCATTTTTCCTCATAACGTTAAGCGCAACGGCAGTTTGTAAGTCGTGGTTTTGTGGGTTAATTTTGCGCAGCAAAACCATAAAACCGCGACTTAAAAACTGTCCAGCACGCAAAGCGTGCGAGCTGCAACGACTTGTTAGTGACTTTTGTTGCCACGATAAGCTTTCAATTCATTATTAAACCAAACAGAGCTTAGAACTACTGACTGACCTTCGCATTTAACTTGATATGGCTTACCTGACATACTACTTTCAGTGGCAGCCTTCTCAATAAAGGATTCCGAAGTATTAAGTAGGCCTTTCCCAACAAGGTAATCATATTTCTTTCTAATATGTACAGAGGCTTCAGCAGCAGAATACCAAGACCCATTTCGATTGAATTGGCAACCAGAACTCTCTAAATGTGTAAATAAGTGCTCAATTTCTTGTTTGGCAGAGCCAGATAATTCTTCCGCATTACAAAAAGCAGAAAGTAAGGCAAAAAAAGCAATAAGTATAATTTTCATTTTTTGATATTTTCAGTTGAAATCTGCTTTACTTCGGGAGCTTTGTCTTTATGAAACGGATTGCATGGAGCAAAGCATGGGCCACAACAGCCAGTTAAAATGGTGGCGAAGAAAACCAAAACAATTCCGCTTTTTAAATTACGGTATAAACTCATTTCTCTGTACTCACTAACATTTGTATACCGCGCATGCGCGATATCTACCTTAAGATTTATTTGAATTTTAATTATTAACTAATTGTTTTAATTGAGGAATGACAGCACATTACGCGACTGGTTTAAAAACAAAGTGCGCATGCGCGTTATCTTCCCTTTTTTGTGCGCAATATCATTCTTTGAAATCCTTTAAGTTATTGAATATATATGCTTTTTGATTGTTTCAGAAGGAGTTTTTGAGAAGTGTAAAGAGGATATTCGAGCAAGGAGGATCAGGCTCAGGAAGTGGGCGTTGAAATATGCGCCAAATCTATTAAATAGAAATAGCCACCAACAAAGTCGAAAAAGTGCCGGCAAGGCTTAGCTATAAGGAGGCTTTTTAAAGGCTAGCCAGTGAGAGGGCTAAGCGCTGCGCATAGTCAGGTTTTGAGCGTGTTAGGGTAGGGGTTAAAACAATGACCTTATGCTGCCGGAAAAGGCATCAGTGGAACCATTGAAGTCTGACTAAAAGCTATCGTGTGTCGAAAAAGTGTCGAAATCATTGTGCCGTAAAGCGGTTTTTAGTGGGGACGGGAAAAGGCGAAACCCAGTATTCATGCGGCTTAGCGGGGAGTAGTGGAGCAATGGGAAGCTGGGGGAGAGGGTTCGAATCCTCCTGAGGCACCATATAAAGAAAGGCTTGCCAGAAATGGTAAGCCTTTTTTCGTTTGCGTTGTTTGGTTTTTTGAGTGGGATATTTGAGTCGAAAATTCAAATTGTTTGTTGATTGTATTGATTGTGGCTCAGTGCATCAGAAGTCCTTTTCTGCGGGACGTACTTTTTATTGGTGGTTGTTAGTCTGTGTGCGCTGCATGCAGTGCCTCGGTAAAACAGGCCTCAATTTCTACTGGTGTGGTTTTACGTTTTATTGCTTCAAAAAATACTTGGGCCTGCGGGTATTGCCTACTTAAATACATCAGCCACTGCTTTACCCGGTTGCCACAATTGCGCTCGGAGTAGAGTGGGGTGGTGAGTTTGTAGTAGTCATACAGCATTTCACAAATCGCTTGCCAGGTTAGCGGTATGTAATCCTCTCCTTTTACGTGCGCTTTAATTTGTCGTGCGAGGTCGGGGCAGGCGAGTAAGCCGCGCCCGAGCATGACATCGGCGCCTGCTGATTGCTCGCGGCAGCGCAGATAATCTTCCACTGTCCAAATTTCACCATTGCCTACCACCGGAATTTTTAATTCGGCGCGAATATCGGCAATGTAGTGCCAGTAAGCGGGTGGTTTGTAGCCGTCGGCTTTGGAGCGCGCATGCACGGTGAGTTCATTTGCACCGGCAGCTTCTACGGCGCGCGCGTTATCCAAATAGCTGCTGCGATCTTCAAACCCCAAGCGAATTTTTGCAGTGACGGGAATCTCGCGCGGCACAGCATCGCGTACCGCTTTAATGATGGAATAAACGCGATCCGGCGTGCGCAGTAAGCAAGCGCCACCTTCATGGGAGTTTACGGTTTTGGCGGGGCAGCCAAAGTTCAGGTCGATGGCTTTTGCTCCGTAGTTAACCAGCTCCAGTGCATTGATCGCCATGGGTTCCGGTTTGCTGCCGAGCAGCTGCACGCGTACTGGTGTCCCGTTGGGCGTTTTACAGTCGCTCTCCAGTTCCTGCGCGTACTTATAAAAGACTTTATAGGGCAGCTTTTGATCGGTAACGCGGATAAACTCTGTCACACAGCCATCCAATCCGCCAATTCGAGTCAGTATGTCGCGTACATGGTGTTCAACAACGCCCTCCATAGGGGCTAACATAATTCGCATGAATCCACTCTGGCCGGTGATAAAGGTCGGCATTTTAGCGGTTTTGGTTGATAATTGGCGCCGCTCTGCGTAGATTGCGCGGCCTTTTGCGGGTAAAACCTGCCTTTATTGAATGAATTTCGAGGTTCTTGATGACTCAGCCCGGTTTCCACGATCTGATTAGTGATACCCAGTTGCGTAAAGCGATTGACGTTTTGGGCTACGAAGCCCCAACGCCAGTCCAGTTGGCGGCGATTCCCGCTGCGACCGCCGGTAAAAATCTGATTGTGAGTTCCAAAACCGGCAGTGGCAAAACAGCCGCCTTTTTATTGCCTGCAATTCAGGCGATGTTAGCGCGCCCTTCCTCCAATCCCAGTTCAACCCGGATGCTGATTCTGACTCCCACGCGTGAGCTGGCACGGCAGATTGTTAAAAACGCAGAGCAGATTCTGAAATTCACCAGCTTTAAAGTTGGCATGGTGTGCGGTGGTGAAGAGCTGAAATATCAAAAGGCGATGTTGCGCAAGAACCCGGAAATTATCGTCGGCACGCCTGGCCGTTTGGGGGAGCATATTTCCCATAAGTCGACCGAATTTTCCGGCTTGGAATTCTTAGTGTTGGATGAAGCAGATCGCATGCTCGATATGGGGTTGAGCGATGATGTATTAAAAATCACCAATACCTGCAGCACCGAACGCCAAACCTTGTTGTTCTCGGCCACCATGGAACAGAAAGGTTTGCGTCATCTTATTAAGCAAGTGATTTTGGGTGAAGCGGAAGAGATTTATATTGACGAAAAGCCCAACGCTATCACCCAGCAGATGTTGATTGCCGATGAATTCAAGCATAAAGAAAAGCTGCTTTTGGCGCTGCTGCAAAAAGCGGATTTTGAAAAGGCGATTATTTTTACCAATACCAAAGCGCGCGCTACACAATTGGATAATTTTTTACGCTACAACAAATTCCGTGTGGGTGCGTTGCATGGCGATATTACCCAGGATCAGCGCAAAATTACCCTCGACCACTTCCGCCAGGGGCGCACCAGTATTTTAGTGGCGACCGATGTAGCGGCGCGCGGGCTGGATATTCCCGGTGTTGAGTTGGTAGTGAACGTTGATATGGCCTATTCAGGCGATGAGTATCTGCATCGTATTGGTCGTACCGGGCGCGCCGATAAAGAGGGTAGGGCTGTTTCTCTGGTGGACGCCAAAGAGTGGAATCTCACCAAGAGTATTGAGCGTTACCTGGGCGTGACCTTTGAGGTGATTAGCATTCCTGGTTTGAAGGGTAAGTATCAAGGGCCGGATAAAACCAAGTCTTCCGGTAAATCAGTTGGCTCTAAAAAGAAAACCACTAGTAAAGATAAAAAACCCGAGAGCAAACCTAAGGTCAAGGTGCGTGATCGCGATCAGAAAAATATTGGCAAACGACGTGTGCCAAGTGCGGTGCATAACGAGCCATTGGTTGATGGGTTTGCTCCACCCAAAAAGAAAGTGGCCAAACAAATCGATGACAGTGATGAATAAACCGGGAATTGAGCGCTGATAATAAATTATCAGGCGTTCAATTTTATTTTAAAGAAGTGATTGATCTTTTCTACAATAAGATTAATATCAAAGTCACAAGGGTGAAAAAGTAAGTAGCTCTTGTGTGCGTTACAAGTTACGCATCAAAAATTCACTGGCTTTGCCAGCGTAGTCTATCTGTCACACGTTTTTGCTTTACTCAGTTTGTTTTATTGTTTTGAAGTAGCGATTTGTAGTCGATCCTGTTTATCTTGATCTTTTTAAGTCGGTATTCGTAAACCAGTAACAAGGGGGGTAATAACATCATTCCACAGCAAGTTTTTTATCCGGGGTAAAATCGATCACGAAGCTGTTGTCAGTTTTCGTGTTACTCAAAGGCTGAAGGGGATTTTTTTATGGCAAAAAAAACGCATGCCAGACGTAGTGCGAACCACCATTCTTATGACGATACCAGCTTCTCCGGCTCGCGGCATAAATCGCGAAGGAATCAACGAAGTGATGACAATATCGTCGAAATAAAGTCCCGCTCCCAGCAAGTCGAAACCGCTTACTCTCCTCCTCGCTCACCGCAACCACTCCGCGCCAAAACAAAATCCCAGCAGCAATACATCAACGCTATCAACTCACACATGCTGACTTTCGGTATTGGTCCTGCCGGTACCGGTAAAAGTTATTGTGCGGGAGCATTAGCCGCAGAGGCGCTGGAATCGGGCCGGATTGAGCGGATTATTTTAACTCGCCCAGCCGTGGAGTCCGGCGAAAACCTTGGGTTTTTACCGGGCGATCTCGATCAGAAATTCTCGGTTTATATTGATGCCTTCCGCGATATTTTGAATGAGCGCTTGGGTGCGGGTACGGTAGATTATTGCTTGCGACATGGTCGCATAGTGGCAGCACCGCTGGCGTTTATGCGCGGTAAAACCTTTAACAGCAAAACCTTTGTCATTCTCGATGAGGCACAAAATACCACGCCTGCGCAAATGAAAATGTTTTTAACGCGTATCGGTGAGGATTGTAAGGTGGTTATTAATGGCGATATTTTGCAGAGCGATATTCGCGGCCCCAATGGTTTGGCTGACGCCGTAGAGCGCTTGAAAGGCTTGCCTAATGTGTATCTGCATGAGTTTGAGCGTGAAGATATTGTGCGCAGTGGTTTAGTGCGCGACATTATTGATCGCTACGAAATACCTGACGAAAATTAACTTTGCTGAATACCGCATCTTCTTAAACAGGATGCGGTATTTTTCGTGGTTCTTGCGTGACTTGCTTATTGAAGAGTGAGTCGGCATTCTGCGCGTTTGTATTCCCCTCTATTTATTATCAGATGACTACTCATTTATTGATTGGTCGATGTTTCGATCATCAATACTCATTGAATTTCGCCTATGAATGCTTTGTCCTGTCCACTTTGCCGTCTACCCTTGGTCGTGAATAGCCAAGGAGTAGGGTGTGAAAAACATCATCAATTTGATCGTGCTAAAGAAGGTTATTTCAATTTATTGCCGGTACAGCACAAGCATTCGCTGGAGCCGGGTGATGCAAAAATACAGTTGCAGGCGCGGCGACAATTTTTGCAGGCAGGATTTTTTGAGCCGCTCAAAACCCATTTGCAAATGCTATTACCCCGGTCTACCAAAAACCTGTTGGATATAGGTTGCGGTGAAGGCTATTTCACCGGCGCTTTTGCAGAGGCATTGCCTGCAGCAAGCATCTATGGTGTGGATATTGCCAAAGCGGGCGTAAGGCTTGCCGCCAAAGCAGCCAAATCGGTTGGGCTGGATTCTCGGTTGGTGTATAGCGTTGCCTCCAGTTTTGACTTGCCGGTGGCAGATGGATCTATGGATGTGATTACCCGCATTTACGCACCGAGTAAGGATGCAGAGTTATATCGTGTAATGGCATCAAACGGTCTGTTGGTTATAGTGGCTCCCGGTGAACAACATTTGCTTGGGTTGCGCCGCCGTATTTACCGCGAAGTGCGTCCGCATCAGTGCACACCGGTTCCAGAGGGATTTCGACTCATCGATCGACAACAAGTCCAGGCTGGGTTGGTGATAGAGCCGCCGGAATTGCGCGCAGCACTACTGGATATGACGCCCTTTGCGTGGCGCTTATCCCCGGAATTAAAGGCGGATATTGTGCGGGAAGTGTTTACCGATCAATTGGATTTTACTATTTCGATTTATAACAAAATATGATTAGATTTTTGCTATCAATAGCATTACCTTTGGTTTCTGGCTTTTTTGTGATCTAAATCCCATATTTTATACAGTTCTATAAGCATCGCTCTTGCGATAAACGACGGAAATTTTTCATGACGCTCCTTTTTTCCGGACATCTGTCCCGCGTAGTTCAATCATTCTTGTTGATGTCAGTTTCACTGGTTTCTACTCAACTTAACGCGCAGGAAGCTCCAAATACTGTTAAGGATGTGGCACTGCAGGCGCTGGAGACCAACCCGGAAGTACAAGCAGCCTGGCATGAATTTAAAGCGGCAGCGCAGGACGTGAGAGTCGCCCGCGGCGGTTATTTACCGACCGTAGATATAGGCGCATCTGCAGGAAAGAGCAATCGCGATTACGACGGTCGTGGCGTTTACAACACGGCACAGGGGCAAATTACCCTTAGCCAAATGTTATTCGATGGTTTTAGTACCTCGGGGCAGGTTGAGCGTTTTGATAATGCGCGCCTCGTGCGCTACTACGAATTGCTTAACGTTGTCGAATTGACAGCGCTGGAAGCAGTACGGGCGTTTGAAGATGTAAAACGCAATCGCGAATTGGTGGAGTTGGCGCGTTCCAACTATGCCAAACACCGCGATGTATTTGCCCAGATTGAAGAGCGCGCCGTTTCTGGTGTTGGTCGTCGTGTGGATTTGGAACAGGTCGCTGGTCGCTTGGCGCTGGCCGAATCCAATTTGTTGACCGAGGCCGCTAACCTGCATGATGTAACCGCCCGTTACCTGCGGGTAGTGGGTCAATTGCCTGCGGAAGACTTAATGCCCACCCAACTGGCCGAGCAAAAACTGCCCGACTCTATTCGCGCGGCGCTGACCATGGCGTATCAAGGCAATCCGGGTTTCCATGCGGCGATTAAAAATATCAGTGTGGCACAGGCAGCGGTCAAAGTGGATCGTGCCGGTTACTACCCCAAAGCGGAACTGCGTGCACGTCAGGTTACTAGTCGCAATCAAAATGGTTTTGATAACCGCGTTGATCCGAACAGTTTCGGCGATGAAAGCGCAGTTGAATTAGCGATTACCTACAACCTTTACAGCGGTGGTTCTAATCGTGCTGCCGTGCGTCGTTCATTGGAATTGGTAAATCAGGCCAAGGATTTACGCGATCAAGCTTGTATCGATTTACGTCAAGACACGCAAATTGCCTATAACGATTCGCTGCGTTTACGTGAGCAATTAATCTCCCTGGAGCAGCATCGTCTTTCCAGTGATAAGGTGCGCAGCGCCTACGCGGAGCAATTTAATATTGGTCAACGCACCTTGTTGGATGTGTTGGATGCCGAGAACGAATATTTCCAGGCCAGCCGTGCCTTGGTGATTGCGCAGGTGGATTTGGAGTTGGCCTATGCGCGCTCACTCGCGGCTATGGGGAGCCTGTTGCCAGCGCTCGGTATAGTGCGTGACGGTTTGGGTATTTTGCATGACACCCGCGTGGAGGATTCACTAAAAATTTCCGAGTCCGCCTGCCCCGCAGAAGCCCCGGTCGCAATGAGCCGTGACGATTTAATCAGTCAGCTGACCCCTTTGAGTGGCGATACGCTGTTTGATCTTGGCAGCTCTGAGCTCAAAGCCGGTTCATCAGTAACTTTGGATCAACTCATTGCCAGCATCAAAGCAACGCCTGGTGTTGTGCAAATTGCGATAGAAGGCCACAGCGATAGTAGTGGTACCGACGAATTAAATATCCCGCTTTCCAAAGCCCGTGCACAACGTGTGCGCGATTATTTTGTGTTGAATGGCTTGGAAACTATTCCTATGTCAGTTGATGGTTATGGCGCGTCGCGCCCGGTAGCAGACAACAATACCGATGCCGGAAAAGCCGCCAACCGTCGTGTTGATATCACCGTGACACGCAAACAATAAAAACGCCTGCTGGTCTATGCAATCATTTGCTAGGCTTGAGCGAATAGGGCGGCTTGTGTAAACAGCCGCTCGCGTTGTTCGATTTTATGTCCCGGAGCCCCAATGACCCTTGATGTTCAACTCCCCCCGGATACTGCGAGCGTACCAGCGGGCCCTTTGGTTGACTGTTTGTTATTGGTGGCACGTGCACACCACATCAGCTGTACGCGTGAATCCCTCCTGGCGGGCTTGCCGCTGGATAAGTCCGGTCTGACACCATCCTTGTTTGCACGCGCCGCCAAACGTGCTGGCTTAACCAGCAAGTTGGTGGCGCGCTCACTCCCTGAGTTAAATAGCGCGTTATTTCCTGCGATTTTACTGCTCAATAATAATCAGGCGTGCCTGTTGCTCGAATTGAGTGAAACGGGTGCGCGGGTGATTTATCCAGAGTTGGGCGAGGCGGTTGTTGAGCTGGGGCTCGATGACTTGGCCGGGAATTACACAGGGCGCGCTATTTACGTGCGCCCGCAAGAGCGCTTTGATGCACGCGCCGCTGATATCAGCAAAAACAGCGCACACAAACATAAAGGGGCGCACTGGTTTTGGAGTGTGATTAGCGAGTACAAATATCTCTACCGCGATGTCTTGCTCACTGCGCTGCTAATCAATTTTTTTGCGCTGGTTTCCCCATTGTTTGTGATGAATGTGTACGACCGTGTGGTGCCCAATCACGCGACGGATACGCTCTGGGTGTTATCAGCCGGCATGTTGATTGCGATCAGCGCTGATTTTGTATTGCGCATGATGCGCGCCTGGTTTGTGGATCTCGCCGCGAGCCGGGTGGATGTTACCTTGTCGGCGACAATTATGGAGCACGTGCTGGGCATGAAGTTGTCCGAGCGCCCGGCATCGGTCGGTTCGTTTGCTGCTGGCTTGCAGTCGTTTGAATCCATCCGCAATTTTATTTCTTCCGCCACCATTTTGGCCTTGGTGGATTTACCTTTCGTTTTGTTATTTTTATTGGTGGTGTTGTTAATTTCATGGCCGCTGATATTACCTATTGTGGTGGGTGTATTGCTGGTGATTATTTACACCGCTGCCGTGCAGAAAAAAATGCAAATACTCACCGAAAATTCCATGCAAGCATCGGCGCAACGCAATGCAACTTTGGTGGAAAGTTTGTCGGGTTTGGAAACCATAAAAACCTTGGGCGCAGAAGGGCGTATGCAGGTGATTTGGGAAAAATCCACACTGGTGTTATCGCGCGTGGGGGTGAAAATGCGCTTGCTGTCCGGTTCGGTGGGCAGCAGTACTCTATGGATTCAACAAGCAGTATCTGTCGTTATTATTATTGTCGGTGTATATCAAATTATTGAAGGCAACCTCTCGCAAGGTGGTTTGATTGCAGCCTATATGCTCGCGTCGCGCATCATGGCGCCGGTGGGGCAAACGGCCGGCTTGCTGATGCAATATCACAGTGCCGCGACCGCTTTAACGGCCTTAAATGAAATCATGGAAAAACCGGTTGAGCGACCATTGGATACGCAGTGGATCAGTCGCCCGCGGTTGCAAGGTGCGATTGAATTTAAAAAAGTGGCATTCAATTATCCGCAAGATGAACGCGAGGTACTGCGCGATGTCTCGTTCAAAATTAATGCCGGGGAGCATGTGGCGATTTTGGGGCGCAATGGTTCCGGTAAAACCACACTGGAAAAATTAATTGCCGGATTGTATGCGCCGAGTGCGGGGACTTTGTTGATTGATGGCATCGATATTCGCCAGCTCGACCCCGCCGAATTGCGCCGCAATATTGGTTATGTATCCCAGGATGTAAATTTATTTTTTGGCAATTTGCGTGAAAATATTGCCATGGGTGCACCTCATGCCAGTGATGAAGCTATTTTAGAAGCGGTGCGTTTGAGCGGGTTGACCGACTTTGTCAATCAGCACCCTATGGGCTTGGCCATGCCGGTGGGTGAACACGGTCAGTTATTATCTGGTGGGCAACGTCAGTCGGTGAGCATTGCCCGTGCTTTATTAAACGATGCGCCCATTTTATTAATGGATGAACCCACCGGCGCTATGGATCACACCAGCGAAGAAGAATTTAAGCGCAACCTGCTGCAATTTGCTGCGCACAAAACCTTAATTGTAATTACCCATCGCACCTCGCTGCTGGAATTAGCGAATCGCATTATTGTGATTGATGCGGGAAAAATTGTTGCCGATGGTCCTAAAGAGCAAGTCGTGGAAGCGCTGCGCCAAGGCAGAATCGGGAGGGCGTCGTAATGAGCCAACCGACAACTGTGACGCCGGTTTCGCGCGATAAAATGTTATTCGAAAAAGTGGGGCACTGGTTGGATAAATTAGGTTTACCAGCAAGCCGGTTTATCGACAAACTCTACTCCCGTTGGCTCGATCCATTGCACGAGCAGCCGAAAGATTGGGTAACAGATTCCGATTGGGCGCGGCTGCAGCAAGAACCGATAAAAGCGCGCGCATTGTTGCGTGTGATTGCGCTCATTATTTTTCTGTTGTTGCTTTGGGCTGCCTTTGCGCCGCTGGATGAAGTGGCGCGCGGTGAAGGTAAAGTTATTCCCTCGTCGCAACTACAGGTGATTCAATCCTTTGACGGTGGTGTAGTGCAGGAAGTGTTGGTGCGTGAAGGGCAGGTGGTTGAGAAAGGCGATTTATTATTGCGTATTGATCCAACCCGTTTCATTTCAACCTTCCGTGAAAATCGTGCGGAGTTTTTATCGCTGCAAGCACGCGCGGCGCGTTTGCAAGCATTGACCTCCAATACTCCGCTAGTGTTTCCCGATGATTTGTTGACAGACGCACCGGATATTGTGAATCACGAACGCAGTTTGTATGAATCCAATCGCAAGGAATTGGATGAGCAACTTGCGATTGCGCGCAGCCAATTGGATCAGCGCTCGGAAGAATTAAACGAGGTGCGCGCAAAGCTGACGCAAGTGACTCGCGCGTTGGAATTATCCACACAAGAATTGAATGTTACGAAACCGCTGCTGGCGAGCGGTGCTATTTCCGAAGTGGAAATTTTGCGTTTGGAAGGTGAAGTTTCCATGGCGCGCGGCGAACGTGAACAGGCGCTATCGCAAGAGTCCCGTTTATTGCTGGCGGTGGAAGAATCGCGCGGTAAATTGCGTGAAACAGAATTATTAGCCAGTAATAAATGGCGCAACGAATTATCGGAAGTGTTGAGCAAAATTGCTTCCTTATCGGAGTCTAGCACTGGCCTTGCCGATAAAATTAAATACGCGGAAATCCGCTCTCCCGTGCGCGGTACGGTGCAACGGGTATTTACCAATACGGTTGGTGGTGTAGTGCAACCGGGGCGTGAAGTGATCGAGATGGTACCGCTGGATGACCAGCTCATCGTAGAGGCAAAAGTATCACCCAAAGATATTGCTTTTTTGTACCCAGGGCAGGAAGCGATTGTTAAATTCACCGCTTACGATTTTGTGGTTTACGGTGGCCTGCGTGGCAAAGTGGAGCACATCAGCCCGGATACTATTACCGATGAAAAAGAGCGCACGTTTTATATTGTGCGTGTGCGCACTGAGCGCGCAGGTTTTGACCCTACCTTGCCGATTATGCCCGGCATGATGACGCAGGTAGATATTCTTACTGGCAAGAAAACGGTGTTGGCTTATTTGCTCAAACCGGTTTTACGCGCCCAACAAAATGCGATGACGGAACGATAATGCATCAGTTGTTTGTTGCTCCTGCCCACATACGTTCGCCGCACTGGTTGCAGGCATTTCCCCATGCGCAGATTGTTGATGATTTGGCCGGGGTTGATGCACGCGGTTTGGTGTGGTTACTGTTGGGTGGTATGCAAAGTTTTGCACAGATACACACACTGAATGCGGAGGGTTTTAAAGTTATCGCCATGACCGCGATAGAACAAACGGCTGAAGCGCGCAAAGCGCTGGAAGCGGGTGCCAGTGGTTATGTGCATTATTTAGCTGTGCCTTCGGTGCTGGAGCAAATCGCCCAATCGGTCGCGGTGGGTGGCGTGTGGATGGGTGCTGATTTGATGCGCCAATTGATCTTGGGCGCACAACGTTTAGCACCTATTGTTGCGCTGCCCAGTGCCGATTTGAATTTACTGACTGGCCGCGAGCGTGCCGTGGCCGAGTTGGTGGCGGCAGGAAAAACCAATAAAGAAGTTGCGCGTGAACTGGATATTACCGAGCGCACCGTAAAAGCACATTTGGGCGCCAGTTTTGAAAAGCTGGGTGTTCGCGACCGCCTGCAATTGGCGTTGGCCTTCTCCAGCAACGCTAAAGCCTGATTTAGCCCTCCTTTTCCTTCCTTATTCCAAAACGGTATCTAAAAAAATACTGTTTATTGTCCTTTAGTCCAATGGCGTTAATTTCAACTGTCGCTAAACTCCGCATATCACCAGTATTTTGTGATCTGGTTCACTTTTATGGATTCGGAGTTAAGTATGAGCAATGCCGTTGCCACTGTAGCCTTTCTTCAAGGACAAGCCTGGGCCAAGTCACCCGATGGTAGCCTCCGCCCCTTAACCGTGGGTGCTGTACTTAACGACAATGAAATTCTGGTAACGGCGGAGGGCGCGCGCGTTGAGTTGGATATTGGCGGTGTAGAAGCACTGGTAATCAACGGTGGGCAGGAAGTCGCCATGAGCCGCGACATGAACCCGCAAAGCGCGACATCGGCCGATGAAGCTTTACTTGACGACGCCAGCGTGCAACAAGTTTTGGCTGCTTTGGAACAAGAAGGCGACTTGCTTGAGGAGTTGGAAGAAACGGCTGCAGGCGACAACTCTGCCACCGGTGGTGGCTCCAACAGCTTTGTACGCTTGGATCGAATTGCTGAAGCAACTAATGACCAGGATTTTGATTATGGGATTTCGGGTCAAGCTGAAATAGCTCAGGTCGTTACTGATGGCGAGTATGTTAATCGTGCTCCACAAATTGCAGATCAGCTCTTCAGCACAGACGAAGACACGCTACTGACCGGCCAAATTATTGCCACAGACGTAGAAGGTGATCTGTTGACCTATACGCTTGCGACTCCGCCTGCCAATGGCACCCTGCAATTAGATCCTGTCACCGGCCAATTTACCTTTACTCCCAACGCGAATTACAACGGTGCAGATAGTTTTGTCGTCACCGTGACCGACAGTAGTGGCAACAGCAGCACGGCGACTATTTCATTGAATATCGCACCCGTTAACGATGCTCCCGTATCTGCCGATCAGACGCTCACTGTGGATGAAGATACCCAGCTTAGTGGTCAAATCGTCGCCAGTGATATAGAAGGCGACGCATTGTCCTATACGGTTACGACCAACCCGTTGAACGGTGCCCTGACCCTGAATCCTGCCACCGGCAGTTTTATCTACACCCCGAATGCGAACTACAACGGCAGCGATTCGTTTGTGGTGACCATCAGTGATGGTAATGGTGGAACGACTACGAGCACCGTGACTATCGGTGTAACTCCGGTTAACGACGCACCGACTGCTAGCGACTTAAGCTTGACCACCAACGAAGATCTAGCGGTTCCCGGTCAAATCGCCGCGAGCGATCTTGATGGCGATACTTTGGCTTACGCCGTTTCCGGTTTGCCCACCAATGGTTCGGTAACACTGAATCCCGCTACTGGCAGTTTTATCTACACCCCGAATGCGAACTACAACGGCAGCGATTCGTTTGTCGTGACCATCAGTGATGGCAATGGTGGAACGACGACCAGTACTGTGACGATTGGCGTTACTCCACAAAATGATGCGCCAACTGCCAGCAACCTGAACCTGACTACCAACGAAGATGTCGCTGTTCCCGGTCAAATTGTGGCGAGCGATCTTGATGGCGATACTTTGGCTTACGCCGTTACCGGTGTGCCGACTAACGGTGTTGTAACGCTGAATCCCGCTACCGGCAGTTTCGTCTACACCCCGAACACTAACTACAACGGCAGCGATTCGTTTGTAGTGACCATCAGTGATGGCAACGGTGGAACGACTACGAGCACCGTGACTATCGGTGTAACTCCGGTTAACGACGCACCGACTGCTAGCGACTTGAGCTTGACCACCAACGAAGATGTCGCGGTTCCC
Source organism: Cellvibrio sp. KY-YJ-3 (assembly GCF_008806955.1). Classification (NCBI taxonomy): domain Bacteria; kingdom Pseudomonadati; phylum Pseudomonadota; class Gammaproteobacteria; order Cellvibrionales; family Cellvibrionaceae; genus Cellvibrio; species Cellvibrio sp. KY-YJ-3. Next base: position 2,480,992 of record NZ_CP031727.1, read on the forward strand.
GGCCAAATTGTGGCAAGCGATCTTGATGGCGACACACTGGCTTACGCCGTTTCCGGCGCGCCGACTAACGGTGTGGTAACGCTGAATCCTGCCACCGGCAGTTTCGTCTACACCCCGAACACTAACTACAACGGCAGCGATTCGTTTGTGGTAACCATCAGTGATGGCAATGGTGGAACGACGACCAGTACTGTGACGATTGGCGTTACTCCACAAAATGATGCGCCAACTGCCAGCAATCTGAACCTGACTACCAACGAAGATGTCGCCGTTCCTGGGCAAATCATCGCGAGCGATCTTGATGGCGATACTTTGGCCTACGCCGTTTCCGGCGTGCCGACTAACGGTGTGGTAACACTGAATCCTGCCACCGGCAGTTTCATCTACACCCCGAATGCCAACTACAACGGCAGCGATTCGTTTGTGGTGACCATCAGTGATGGCAATGGCGGAACGACTACGAGCACCGTGACTATCGGTGTAACTCCGGTTAACGACGCACCGACTGCTGGCGACTTGAGCTTGACCACCAACGAAGATGTCGCGGTTCCCGGTCAAATCGTCGCGAGCGATCTTGATGGCGATACTTTGGCTTACGCCGTTTCCGGTTTGCCCACCAATGGTTCGGTAACACTGAATCCCGCTACTGGCAGTTTTATCTACACCCCGAATGCGAACTACAACGGCAGCGATTCGTTTGTCGTGACCATCAGTGATGGCAATGGTGGAACGACGACCAGCACCGTAACGATTGGTGTAACTCCACAAAATGATGCGCCAACTGCCAGCAATCTGAACCTGACTACCAACGAAGATGTCGCGGTTCCTGGGCAAATCGTGGCGAGCGATCTTGATGGCGATACTTTGGCTTACGCCGTTTCCGGCGTACCGACTAACGGTGTGGTAACGCTGAATCCCGCCACTGGCAGTTTCATCTACACCCCGAATGCGAACTACAACGGCAGCGATTCGTTTGTAGTGACCATCAGTGATGGCAATGGTGGAACGACGACCAGCACCGTAACGATTGGTGTAACTCCACAAAATGATGCGCCAACTGCCAGCAATCTGAACCTGACTACCAACGAAGATGTCGCGGTTCCTGGGCAAATCGTGGCGAGCGATCTTGATGGCGATACTTTGGCTTACGCCATTTCCGGTTTGCCCGCCAACGGTTCGGTAACACTGAATCCTGCTACCGGCAGTTTTATCTACACCCCGAATGCGAACTACAACGGCAGCGATTCGTTTGTAGTGACCATCAGTGATGGCAATGGTGGAACGACGACCAGCACTGTGATGATTGGCGTTACTCCACAAAATGATGCGCCAACTGCCAGCAATCTGAACCTGACTACCAACGAAGATGTGGCTATTAGCAGTAGTATTAGTGCTATCGACACCGACGGTGACAGCCTTTCTTATTCAGTAACTGGCAACCCGTTACACGGTTTGGTTGTTCTGAATCCTGTCACCGGAACATTCACCTATACACCCAATATTAACTACAACGGCAGTGATTCGTTTGTGGTGACCATCAGTGATGGCAATGGCGGAACGACTACGAGCACCGTGACTATCGGTGTAAATCCGCTCAACGATGCGCCAGTCACCGTTGCTGACAGTATCACTGTCAATGAAGGCGGCACTGCAACGCTGCTAGAGTCGGGTGCCAGCAGTGTATTGGCTAACGATTCGGATGCTGAAAACAGCCCGCTGTCGGCGATCCTCGTGTCCGGGCCCGCGCACGGCACTCTGACGTTGAGCGCGAACGGTACCTTTAGCTACACCCACAACGGCAGCGAAACCACCAGCGACAGCTTTACCTACCGCGCTAACGATGGCGCCAGCAATGGCAATATTGTTACGGTACAAATCGCGATTACCCCGGTTAATGATGCCCCTACCGCGGTAAACGATACAGCCAATGTTGACGAAGGTAGTTCAGTCACCGTGGCCGTGCGTACTAACGATTCCGATCCCGAGGGCGGTATTCTGTCGGTGGTATCTGTCAGTCAGGGCGCCAATGGCTCAGTCGTTATCGACGCGGTTACCGGAAATCCGATCTACACCCCGAACGCCGGTTTTTCAGGTAATGACAGCTTCACTTATACCGTTCAAGACCCATTGGGTGCGACCGCCACCGCGACAGTCAATGTAGTGGTCAAAGCCAATGCCCCGAGCGTGCTTGTGCAAGACCTCGATTCAGGCCCTGAAGATAACGATATTACTGGCAATGTGCTCACCAACGACACGGACGCAGATGACACCCTGACAGTTGCAAGCTTTCAGGTCTCCGGATTGGGCAGCTTTACCGCAGGCCAAACGGCGGTCATCGCTGGTGTCGGAAACCTGGTGTTGAATGCCAATGGCTCATATGTGTTCGAGCCAGAGGCTAATTGGCATGGTGCTGTTCCCCAAGTGACCTACACAACCAACACTGGTTCTTCCAGCACCTTGGATATCACCGTTACGCCAGTGAATGATGCTCCCGTTGCTGTGGACGATTTCTATACCATCAATGAAGACGAGGCTTGGAGTATGCCTCTACCGGCTTCGGGTCTGGTCACCAATGACTCCGATCCGGATGGCGATTCATTGCGGGTAGTCATCCTGGAGAATGCTGTTAATGGCACATTGAGTGTTGTTTCAGGAAATCTGGTATTCACGCCGACCGCTGAGTTTAGCGGCACAGCGAGCTTTGATTACCGCATCACCGACGACAAGGGTGGAGTGGATAAAGGCACTGTGTTTATCAACGTGGTGGCAGTTGATGATCCAACACAGGCGATTGATGACGTCAAAACCGTTGCCGAAGGCAGCAACGCAATTGGAAATGTGTTGACCAATGATGTTGACCCGGACACTACTCCCCAAGTGGCCAGCTTTGTTATCAATGGCACAACCTACAATGCCAATGAATCGGTGAACCTGACTGGGGTGGGTACTTTCACCCTGTTGGCCAATGGCGACTACACCTTTGTACCTGCCGACATTAATTTCAACGGCGCAGTACCCACAGTAACTTACACCACCGATACCGGTGCAAGTGCAGACCTGAACATCACCCTGACGCCAGTCAATGACGCACCTGTGGCGGTAGACGACACCTTTACGATAACTGTGAACACCACGCTGTCGCTGCCTATGCCCTTGTCGATTCTGGTCGCCAATGACACAGATGTGGACAACGATACATTGCGGGTGACTACAGTGACCTCTGAAGCCAACGGCACTCTCCAGGTCGTTGGTGGAAACCTGGTGTTTACGCCTACACCGGGTTTCACAGGCGTTGCCAGTTTTACCTACATAGTGACGGATGATAAAGGTGGAGTTGACTCAGGCAGGGTCAATATCAACGTGGTGGCCGCGCCTAACCAAGCACCTGAAACCAACACACTCAATGTTTCTGGCGATGAGGACACATTGATTACCATCAACCTGGCTGGCAGCGATAGCGATGGTTCGGTCGCGGGCTATGTCATTAAATCTCTGCCAGCGAATGGGCTCCTGTATAGCGACGCGGCTATGACCATCCTGATTGCGGTTGATGATCTGGTAAGCGGGCCGGTCTACTTCAAACCCGATGCTAACTGGAACGGTTCCAGCCAGTTCGACTATGCTGCGCGCGACGATAAGGGCCTGGACGATTCAACCCCTGCCACGGTGAATATTAGTGTTATTGCTGTAGCAGATGCCGCCGTGGTAGGCAGCGGCGCAGGTACTGTGAAAGAAGATACGCCGGCTCAATCTACTGCAGCAGGAGCTCTCTCCATCACAGATCCGGATGTGGGCGAAGAAGGCTTTGAGGTGCAATCCAATACGGCTGGCACCTACGGCAGTTTCTCCATTACCAGCACCGGTGACTGGACTTATAACATCGACAACAGCAAGGCAAACGTCCAACAACTCAAAGAGGGTGAGACCAAAACCGAGACATTCACCGTCAAGAGTATCGACGGCACCACCAGTTCAGTGGTAATTACTGTCACGGGTACTAACGATGGCCCAACGGCAAATGTCGATACCGCCACAGTGGTACAAAATCAGGTACTCACCCTGACGTCAGCCCAGCTTCTGGCCAACGACACAGACCCTGATTCAGACACCCTCAGCATCCAATCTGTGCAAGATCCGGTTAACGGCAGCGTAAGTATTGTGGGCGGCAATGTGGTATTTACCCCCACCGCGGGCTATAGCGGCCCGGCATCCTTTACTTACACCGTTAATGATGGGCAGGGTGGAGCTGCAACGGCGCAGGTTAATATCAATGTGACCGCTGTGAATACACCGCCAGATGCGGTTAACGACAATCCTGTTGGCGGCGGAACGGCTACCGGTTTGCATTCTGAATATTTCGGCTATCGCCAAGGTACCGACGGCTCCAATTTGGCCTCACTGGAACAGGTAAAAGCCTATATTGATGGCCGAGTGCCGAGTGCGACGTTTACCGCCACTACCCTTAATTACAACCCGGGTAATTCATTCGACAGCAACCTGGGTGCTGGCACCAACTTGCAAACCTTCCTGGGTTCCGATGCGGCGAGCTTGAGTACCGATCCTGCAACAACAAGCGATGCGATTATTCGTATGAGCGGTTTTATCGAATTGGATGCAGGTACATACAATTTTCGGGTGTTGGGCGATGACGGTTATCAAATTAAAATTGATGGCGTCACTGTTGCTGAAGTTGCCGCAAACCAAAGCGCCACTACCCGTGTTCACCCGACATTTACCATTGCGACGGGTGGTATTCACACCATCGAGATCGTTTATTGGGATCAGGGTTATTTCGCACGCTTCACTGCAGAGTTGAGTGATGACGGCGGCATGACTTATCAGCCATTCAACAGTTTTAACAGCTACAAAACCGCCAATTTGGTGGCCACAGAGGACACTCCCTTTACCATCACTGCCGCAACCTTGCTCGCGAATGATTCGGATGCAAATAATGATGGTTTAACCTTGCACAGTGTGCAGGGCGCCGTGAATGGTTCTGTGGCTATAGTCGGCGGTAATGTGATTTTTACACCGAACGCTAACTATGTGGGGCCAGCGTCTTTCACCTACACCATTAGTGATGGTCGCGGCGGCTTTGACACCGCCAGCGTCAATCTTGTTGTGTCTCCGGTGAATGATGCGCCGGTCGCCGTTAACGATAATCTCGTTGCCGCGAGTAACTCCACACTCACCATCACCCCAACCAGTTTGCGCGCAAACGACATAGACGTTGATGGTGATATTTTGCAAATTGTCGCGGTTGATAACGCGGTAAATGGCACCGTCAGTATCAATAACGCCGGCAATATTCTGTTTACCCCAACACCAGGCTTTGAAGGTAGTGCAAGTTTTACCTACACCGCACGTGATGCTGATGGTTTGCAAACCAGTGCCACGGCCACAGTGGCGGTAGGCAATGCTAACGCACCATCGGTTGTGGTTAGTAAATCCCTGATCGCTATTGCCCAAGGCACAGGCGGTACTAGCGTGGCATTTCCCATCACCACCAAGTTGGTGGATACCGATGGTTCGGAAACACTGTCGATTCGCATCAGTAATGTCCCCAGCGGATTAACCTTTAACGCAGGCACGAATATGGGTGGCGGCGTATGGCAATTTAGCCCGACCGATTTACCAAATTTGATGCTGAATATTCCCGGCAGCTACACCAGCACCGGAACCAATCTGACAGTACAAGTCATTGCAACGGAAGTGAGCGGCGGGTTTACCGCAAGCACGTCTACTAGTGTTAACTTAAAAGCGAGTTACACCACCGTTGATATCACTACCACCGAATCAGGTAACTACACGGGAGGTTCAGCGAGTGAAAACATTCAGGGTGGTGCAGGCAACAACACCATTAACGCTAATAACGGCAATAACATTATCCATGGTGGCAGCGGCGACGACACCCTGAGTGCGGGTAGTGGTTCAGACATTATTTATGGCGGTACTGGCAACGACACTATTAACGCGGGCAATGGAAATGACCGTATTCACGGTGGTGCGGGTAGCGATACACTTCAAGGCGGTAATGCGGGTGAGAATTTCGCCGATGTCTTTGTCTGGAGTTTGGGTGATCAGGATGCCGCAGGCACTCCAGCCGTGGACACCATTTTGAATTTTGCAACCAATGCAGCCGCTAATAGTGGCACAGGCGGAGATGTATTAGACCTGCGCGATTTATTACAGGGCGAGTCTGTTGGTGCATCAAATAGCGCGGGTAACCTCACGGATTATTTGCATTTTGAAGTAACCGGCGGCAGCACTATTGTGCATATCAGTCACACAGGTGGTTATGCCGGTGGTGGTTTTGATAGCGCACAGACAAGCCAGCAAATTGTATTGAGTGGTGTGGATTTGCAATCGCTTTATAGTGGCGCAACAACTGATCAGCAAATTATTACGCAATTGCTCAACAATAATAAATTGATCACCGACTAAAACCCTGCGCTAAAATCCCGCTAGCGATAGCGGGATTTTTTTGCGGCGCTTCTTTACACCGCCACTTCTTTACACAGCCACTTTTTTAGTGGGTTATTTGTTGCAGGGTTTTTTATAGGATTGCTATGTATATTAAACGCAATAACCAAGGTGAGATTGTCGCGCTGAGTAAAGTAGCAGCACCGGATTTTGCTGAGCAATTACCAGAAGATGATCCGCAAATCATCGCTTTTTTGCACAGTGCAAAATCCGCCGAGCAGTTGGCGCTGGAGCAAACCGATACTGCTATGGCGCGGGTATTGGAAGACGTGGTGGGGCTGCTGGTCGAGCAGGGTGTTATTCGCTTTACGGATTTACCCTCTGCCGCGCAAGATAAACTACTCGCGCGGCGCGAACTGCGCGGCAAACGCCAAGGTATTGATTTGCTGGACGACGGCGATCATTTGCCACTGTAAATTTTTATCGTTTTAATACCTTAACGCACTGGCCGCTATTGCACCTGCGGCCCTGTCACAGCATCAATCCCCAAATTAAACAGCGCTTGCTGTTCTGCATCGGTTTGTACACCCTCTGCGATCATCGTTAACCCAATAGAGTGACCTAATACACACAGGCTTTGTACAAAAGCTTGATTGCTCAGGTGGCTATCAATATTGCGAATAATCGCACTATCAATTTTCAAGAATGCCAAGCCCATTTCTTGTAATTGATCAAAGCGGGTAAATTCAAGGCCCACATGTTCCAAGCCAATATGGCAACCAAATTTACGTAGTTGCGTGGTAAAAATACGTAACTCATCGGCGTGGCGCAGGATACAAGTCTCGGAAAATTCCAACCATAATTGCTGGGAAATGGCGGTGTGTTGTGCAATTAATTCCAGCGCTTGTTCACGGAAGCTCGCACTGCACAATGCCGCTGCCGAGACATTAATTGCCATGGCCTGAGGCGCAGTGCGCGCCATGTTAGTCAACTGTGTCAACGCCATGCGTAATACCGCTAAATCGATATTGGACATAATGCCAAGGCGCACCGCCCAGGGGATAAAATAACCCGCCGGTTTTTGCTCGTTATCCAGTTGTAAGCGCACAGCGGTTTCATCGTGAATTAATTCGCCCTGTGCATTGCGCACTGGAAATTTCACTAATGCGATTTGCTGGCTGGTTAGCGCGTGTTCGATAGAGTCGCGCCACTGGCTTAAATTTTTGGAAACAGAGTTGGGGTGATCGTTATCGCGAATTACCACCGCGCGGTTGCCTTTTACTTCTGCCTGCGCGAGTGCACCGTCTAATTTATGCAGTAGGTCGGCGCGTAGGTCGCCGTGTTGGAAATTGCATAGCGCCATGGGCAAACCAATTTGCGCGTGACCGGTGGCGATTAATTGAAAATTCAATTGTTGGGAAATATCCGCACTTACAATATCAATTGGCGTATCAGTAGGAATTAATAGGCAAAAATCACTGCCATTCAAGCGCCCGGCATAACTGGCTGGATAGCGGCGAGTAATATCGCTAAATACACTGGCAATGGCGCAGAGTAACTGATCCACCTGATGGTGGCCTAATTGACTGTTGAGTTGTTGCAGCCCCATCACTCGTGCAATCACTACTACGCCGTGTTCCTGTGCCTCTTCTTGCGTTAATTGTGCGTCGAACAAATGCAAAAAATGGGTGCGATTGGCAATGCCGGTGAGTGCATCGGTTTGCGATTCGCGGCGCAGCAGCTCCAATTGCCGCGCCTCTTTTTCCAGCATTTGTTTTACGCTGGTAGAGAGGCGGTTCATGGCCCGTACCAAGCGCTGAAATTCTTTGGTTTTTGGCTCTTCCGAGACAATAAAACGGCGCTCACCAATGGCTTCGGCCTGGCTGACGACTACATCCAGCGGGCGCGAAATATATTTCAAAATCAGGCTGCCAATCAGGCCACTGAGCAAGGTAGCAAATAAAAACCACTCCAATAAATCGCGGGTATTTTTCCACAGTGCTTCCAGCGCATAACCGGAATGGCTTTTTACCACCAGCGTACCGGCTTGCTGCCAGCCGTCCTGAATTTGCGCAATGCCGGGTGCTGCGTCAAAATTAATTTGTTTGGCAAACCATGCGGGTACCCGTGGATTCCCGTTATTTTCGGTGGTTGATGAAGTGTTATTGTTTTCAAAACGCCGCGCCACAATCGCCTGTTTGTTGATGTCCTGAAAAATAATGTATTCGTAGTGGCCTGAATCAAATTGCGCAGTGATCAATAGCTCCAGGGTTACCGGATCTTTATCTGGCATTTGCGATATCGACAGCGCGAGCGAGTTGGCATTGTCGATATTTTTCAGTCGCAATTGATCTTGCAAATAAGTTTTTGCGGTGAGGGTGCTAATCACAAAATTTCCGCCCAGTGCTAATAGCAGCAGGGATAAAATCCCGATCCATAATTGTTTAATTAATGACATGCTCATGCCTTTTGTTTTTCAAATACCGTTAGTAAAAGATTCATGTTTGCGTTCATTAAAATCCTTCTTCGCGTACACGCATCAACAGATCGCGCCAGCGCGATAAACGCGCGGTAGGGTCCGCTTGGGATTGCACACTATTGCCTACCCATAATCCTTCACTGTTAAAACTAAATACCGGGTTTAAATCCGGCCGTTTGCTGGCCGGTTCAATACGAGTAATTAAATTATCCAAAATCAGCGGTTCTGCATTCGGGCTGCTGTAATAGCCCAGCACCATATGTGCTTGAAAGCGTTTGCTATGCAGCCCACCAATTTGTGCGCGCACATAAATCAGGCGCAATTGTTCGGTGGGGATTCCCAATTCCAACAGGCTCAGGTATTTGGCGATAGTGAAATCTTCACAGTCACCGGCGCGCAGGCCCAGGGTTTCGAGCGGTGTGGCCCAGTAATCGGATTTCTGCCAGAGGGTTACATCGTCGCTGTAGCGAACGTGGCGATTAAAAAAATCATTTACCTGCGCGATTTTTTCCGCATCAGCGAGTGGTTTACTGCTATCCAGCATGCGATTCCAGGCACCGAGCAATGCCACACCATCATCGCCATAACGGCTCTGCATCAGTGTCTGCATTTTTTGTGATTGCAGTTCAGCGACTACCAGTAGTGTGGAGCAGAAGGTAAAAAAAATGACCAAGCAGTAGCGCGCCACCCGTTTAACGGGGTGACCTAAGCGTGTTGCAGAGTGAGGCCAATAGCGGTTAACCCGGAGTACTGGCATGCAGTAGTTCCGCAGGTTGGATGCATATGGAAGTGTTCACTAAAAAATCGGGCATGGTGGGCAGGTATTGGCACAAGTTTCCACCCAGTATAGTCAGCTTTACTGGTTTTATTAAAAAAATCCGGTGCGATGTGTAATCGTTTTCGCGCAAAACACATTGGCGTCGTAAGTTGTTTTGGATGAGTTTTGTGCAAAGGTGCATACGTATTCAGCTAATTTCTTATGCTTGAATACGTATGCAGCAATTTGCCTGTTCAGGCGATATCCCATCAAATGGCCGCTCCAATAATATTAATAACGGATAGGTCACTATGAAACACAAACTCGTTTTACTCTCATTTTTGTTGGCAACCACTGCCAGCGCGCAGGCCGAATGGTTTTTGCGCGGCACGCATAATGCGTGGGCAGCAACCCAAATGAACCCTGCGGGCACCAATACGGTGGAACTCACGAATGTGGTTTTTTCCGCTGCAGGCAGTATTAAATTTGATCGCTACGGCAACTGGGCGGAAAGTTATGGAGTAGGCGGCCTTAACGGCAGCAATATTGCCGTGGCCCAAGGTACTTGGAACATCAAATTTTATACCGACACCAAAAACTGGAATATCAGTGCGGTAACGCCTCCGGCGGCGTATCACTTGCGCGGCACGTTCAATGGTTGGGCAGAAGGCACCTTGTTAACCCGCGTTGGCACTAGCGATGTGTACGAAAGTTGCCAGCAATTTGTAAGTGGCGACGCCACTGGCGGCCCACGTTTTAAGGTGGACCCGAATGGCGGTTGGGGCAGCGATGCAGTGCCCGCAGCGGATTACACAGTTGCCGCTGGTTGGGTAAAAATCACTTTTAATGCGAGTTCAAAGGCAATCACCACCCAGCAAAATCTTGCGGCCAATTGTAGTAGCGCTACCACGTCGAGTTCGACATCTAGCTCGACATCAACATCAAGTTCATCCTCGTCTATTTCCAGTTCATCCAGCGCACCGCTCATCCCGTTCCACTTGCGTGGCACTCACAACGGCTGGGCTGAAGGTGACCTCTTCACAACGCCAGCGGGCACCAATCAACTGGAAGCCTGCCGTAACTTCACTGCGGGCGATGCCAACGGCGGGCCGCGCTTCAAGGTTGATCGCAACGGTGCCTGGGGTACAGATGCATTCCCATCCGTCGATCAGGCCGCAAGTGGCTGGACACGTATTGTGATCAATACCAGCAGCAACAGCCTTGTTAGCGTTACCACTAACCTGGCATCTAACTGCGGTTCAAGCAGTTCAAGCTCGGTGTCGTCATCTTCATCCAGCAGCTCAAGCAGCAGCGCGCCAGTGGCCGACGATTTCCGCTCGCGCACTATGTACTTTGTGTTTGTGGATCGCTTCGCCAACGGCAACACCAGCAACGACAACGGCACTAACCCTGTCGCGACTTCCACTGTGAAGGGCGCCGGTGCTCAAAGTGAGTGGAAGAAGTACTGGGGTGGCGATATCCAGGGCTTGATCTCCAAACTCGACTACCTGCAATCACTGGGTGTGACCGCGATCTGGGTAACGCCGCTAGTGGATAACATCAATGTGGGCAACGAAGGTGGCTACCACGGCTACTGGGCGCGCGATTTCTACTCTGTCGATGAACATCTGGGCGACTGGGCGTTAGTGGATGAGCTGGATGCCCAAATGGAAGCTCGCGGTATGAAACTGGTGTTGGATATAGCCCTTAACCACTCCAACCAGGATGACCAGTACGAATTCGGTGCACTTTACAAAGAGGGTGCATTTATCACTGATTTCGCCAGTGGCAAAAACACCTGGTACAACGCTAATGGCGCTATTTCAGACTGTGGTGATACCAACCCGGCCACTACCTGTAACGGTGAATGGGATGATCCCTGGTCGTTCCGCAACAAGAGCCTGTTCAACCTGACCGATTTCAAACACGGCACCACCAGCAATTCACTGGCGGATCAGTATTTGATTGACGCGGCACTCAAGTGGATGGATCACGGTGTGGACGCCTTCCGTATCGACGCGATCAAACACATTGAGCCAAGCTTCATCAACCGTTTCAGTGCCGCTGTGCGCGCGAAAAAAGCCGACACCTATATTTTTGGTGAGTGGTACAACGCCGGTGCGGGCGATGCAGTTTCGATGGGCTTCCTTAATGAGCGTCGCGGTTCTGAACTGCTCGACTTTAAATTGCGCGATGCGATTGAAAATGCAGTGGCTGGCAATAGCACCATGATCAATCTGAGCAGCCACATCAGTTCACGTGCGGGTGCGATGAATGGGTTTGAAGACTTGCAAGCCATTTTCCTCGACAACCACGATGCCACCCGTACCAGTGTGTACCTGCAAACCTCGGGCATTACCAACCGTGGTCAAGGTAAGGGGATGAGTAAAGCCTTTGCCGATGCACGTCAGGATTTGGGTATGGCTTTGGTAATGACCTTGCCCGGTATCCCGACTATTTATTACGGCTCTGAGCAAAACGTTACCTGGTTTACTGCAAACGCCGATGGTCAGGTAGGACACGACCCTTACAACCGCGAGCAGATGCCATCCTTCAGCCAGACCACGGCGGCGTTCAATATGATCAGTGCTTTGTCTGATCTGCGTAAAAATAGCCCCGCTATACAGCGCGGTAGTTATGCTGAGCGTTGGGTGGGTGCCGACGTACTGGTATTCCAGCGTCAGGAGGGCAGTGACTGTGCGGTGGTGGCCGTAAACCGTGGTGTATCTACTACTATTACGGTTCCCAACCTCTGTCTGGCAAACGCTGCTTACACCAGTAAAGTGGGTAGCGATGTGGTGAACGTGACCAGTGGTAGCGGTACGTTTAATCTGTCGCAAAATGAGGTGGTTGTGCTTCACTAAGGTGGTTTAAACCCCGTGAACAGAAAAGGGCGCTCCCTGTGGAGCGCCCTTTTTTTATGCTGTCGCCCTTGCTTCTGCTGATCAATCAGTGCCGATGTAAGTTTTGCCTAAGCTGGCACTCTGTGTTTATTTTTTAGTCTGCACCAATTTGAATTTTTGCGTGTTGTTTCTTTAAGGGACGGCAGGTGTTACTGCGCAAGAAAATAAAAAATAATTGTCACCCCCCTTAACAAATCGCGTATCACTTGATTTTTTTTGTTACCTCAAAAGTGGGATTTTTTTATTGGCAAAGGTTCGATTATTTTTTAATTTTTTTGCTACGGTTTTTGGCTTTTTTAAGCGACAAGCCCCCCGATTGTAATCGCAGCAGCGCTTTATATACTGGTTCTCGCTGCAGCGACTGAAAGTAATTCCCTTCCTAATTCACGAGTAATAATAATCATGAATAACGTAACTCTATTGAAAAAAAGCGCTTGGGTGGCCTTGGCCTGCCTTGGGTTGTCCACCTCGGCGGGTGCCGTAGTATTTCAAGCTGAAAATTACAACGCTTTTTACGACACCACACCGGGCAATACCGGTGGTGCCTATCGCGGTGATGCAGTGGACATTGAGGCCACTAGCGATACCGGTGGCGGTTATAACGTAGGTTGGATCGCCCAGGGCGAGTGGCTTGCCTATAACAACTTAACCATTCCCACCAGTGGCAACTACACAGTGCGTATGCGAGTAGCCTCCGCTTCTGGTGCCACTGCTTCAGTGGATTTGAATGGCGGTACGATTCAATTGGGCAGTTTTGCTATTCCCGCGACTGGTGGTTGGCAAAATTGGACCACCGTTAGCCGCACGGTAAATTTGAATGCCGGCACTTACAGCCTGGGCGTGTTTGCACAAACCGCGAATTGGAATTTCAACTGGATCGAAGTTGTCGCCGAGGGTACCAATAACCCCAATTTACCCACGGCTTATTCTGGCTATACCGGGGTCTACTCGGGTTACACCTTAAAGTTGGATGAACGTTTCAATAGCCTCAATACCGCAATTTGGGCGAAGGGAGATGGCGCTGTGGGTGGTGAATCTATCTGCCGCTTCCAACCTCAAGGTGTGCAAATCGTAAATGGTAATTTGGAGTTGGTGGTGCGCAATGAATACGTGCCCGGCAGTTATTCCTACGATCACAAATCGGAGAAAGGCCCCTACAACTATTCATGCGGAGAATTGCGCACGGTACCTTCCAAACGTATCAAATATGGCCGTATTGAAGCGCGCATAAAAGCACCGGCACGGTCGGTTGCGACGGGCTACATATCTTCACTATTCACCTATAAACACGAAGGCTCTCCGCGGGAGTGGGAAGAAATTGATGTGGAGCTGGAAGGTGGTCGCCCGGATAAATTCCAGGCCAACCTGATCTATGGGGTGAATGTGGTGGATTGGAACGGTACTCGCCAATGGGGCGCGTGGGAGCACAAAATTGATATAGCACCAGCAGACCAATGGCGCGTTTATGCGATCGATTGGACACCTACAGGTATCAAGTGGTTTGTAGATGGCGTGCTGGTAAAAACCTTGAATCAGGATTGGATCGACTGCAACCCATCCTGCGTGCCGCCCCAGGTTTCTTACACGCCGATTCCCAACGACCTGACCGAACTGATGATGAACTTCTGGATTCCTAACGATGGTATTCAGGATGCGTTTGGCGGTAACAAGTATGGCAACGTTTATCCCATGGTTACCCAGTACGACTGGGTTCGGATTTACCAGTTAAATAGCCATCCACTGACTAACTGGTAATCTGGGTAAAGCGATAAAGATTATTCAATGTATGTAGCGGCACGGGGTATTTACCGCGTGCCGTTTTTTTATGGGTGAAAAAAGTGGGGCAGAGTAGCTATCACTTAGTGTTGTTTGAGTGTTGTTTTGCCGTGGGGAATTCCCACTTAACTGTTTTTGTAGCGATGATTAATAAAAACAACAAAGTGGGACGATTTGTTGTGCAAGCCTAGGTAAGTTTAAGCCTGACTATTTGCTTGTCGCTAACAATAACCTGTAAACCGGATCTCCCTGATGGAAATTACTAACGAATTTACCCCCGAAGAATGCGCCACCATGAGCGATATCCGCACCGAGATTGATGTGCTCGACCGCGGTATTATCAGTTTGATTGGCCAGCGCTCTAAATATTTGGAGGCGGCGGTGAAGTTTAAAACCGCTGATGTAACGGTGCGTTCGCCTGAACAAATCAAAACCATGCTGCAACAGCGGCGCGAGTGGGCGAATGCCGAGGGAGTTAATCCGGATATTATTGAAAAAATCTATACCGATCTGGTTAACCATTTTATCCAGAGCGATTTACAACCTGTGCAGCCGGAGTAACTCCGGCGCTGTGGTGGTAGTGGGGCTTGAGCATGAGGTTTACCGCGAGCTGACCTGAAATTCCCCTGCCAGCTGGTGTAATTTGGTAGCAGTATTTTTCAGGCGATCCGAACTGGTTTGCAGGGCGCGCACCACTTTGCTCATGGTGTTGTTGGCGCTACTCAGTTCACGCACCTGTTCGCCGTGTTGCTGGCTGTTTTGGTCGATATGGTGAATGGTGTTAAACATACGTTCGACAATAGCGTGCAGCGGTGAATTGTCACTCGATGCCTCCTCCGCCAAACGCAAGCTGCGATCTACCCCGGCGACGCTGGTTTCCATATAGGCTGCCGCGCGTTGGGATTCACTGCGAATCGCTTCAATTTTTTTCCCGATTTCTTGCGCTACCCCCGCCGTGCGCGCCGCCAAGCTGCGCACTTCATCGGCTACCACCGAAAAACCGCGCCCGTGCTCACCGGCCCGCGCCGCTTCAATGGCGGCGTTAAGTGCAAGCAAATTGGTTTGGCTGGTAATGTCGCTGATCAGCGAAATCATATTGCCAATTTCAGCGGTGCGTTCATTCAGGGTGTGAATGGTGCGTGCGGAGTTATCCACCACATCGCGAATACTCTGGGTGCCGGTGCGCACCGACTCAAATTGGGTGCGCGCCTGCTGTACCACTTGCTCCATCATCTTTTTCATATCAGTCGCGGTACCGGAGGCATTACTGATTTCCTGCAACTGCTCGCTGACTAACAGCAACATTTTATCCATCGCCACCGATACAGAAGTGGATGACTCGTTAGCGTGATTGTTGTGGCTTAACAACCGGTCACTATTTTTCATTACCTCATCAGCCGCGCGAATTACCTCACCGACAATATGATCCAGGTTGTCGATAAAACTGTTGGTCCAGCGCCCTAAGTCTCCGCTCTCATCGTTGGCTAATTTTTTGGTGTCCAGGCGCTGCTGCAAATTGCCACCACCCTCGGCGATGGCGTGAATTACTTCGGTCATTTTCCCCAACCGACGCGCCAGTTTGCGCGGCCCGCGCTGGTAAAAAATAAATCCGCCGATGCTTAATACCAACAGTGTCAGCGCATTAATAAGGCTGTTGGGCAGGTTGCTGAAATAATCCAGTGCCAAATTAGTGGCGACACCGGCACCCACACAGGCGCTGTAAATACTCATCAATTTAAAACCGAGTGAACGGTGGCGATAAGTCTCTTCCAAATCCGCTTCACACATCATGCCCCAGGTGTCGGGCGAGCCTTGCAAATTAAAGGTCACACCTTTGCCTACCACCGGAATATGGCGATAGTCCGAGTAGCCGGGGTAGGTGACAAACAAATTGCTGCCTTTGCGAATGGTCTCGCGCACACCGGGGTGAAGTTGGTTGGTGGCAGGGTCGGTAAAACGAATTTCAAATTCGGTGTGCTGTTGGATTTTCACCGCACCCCAATTGGTGTGAATACCGGAGCGAAGGTTTTCACCATGGGAAAAGGTATTGTCTTCAAAACGCGAGCGGGAGAGGGCGGTACCACTTTTGATGGTTGGGTCAAACACCGACTTCACCATAAACAAATAGTTATCGCCGGACTCGCTAAAAATATGCCCCGCTTCACGTTGGATTAAATCGCCCAATACATCGTTGGGAATGCGCGCGCACAAACAGCCTTTATTGCCATCGCTCAGGGTGATAGGCAAATAAAACATCAGTGTGACCTGGTCATGAAACGATGAGCTGCGCTTGCCGTTGGTCAGTGTTTGCGGGTCTTTGTAGGGGCCGTGTAAAAAAGCCTGTGACAAACCGGCGCTGACGGCGTTGGGCACCAAATCCTGTGCGCCGATCCGCGCGGCATAACTGGATGCGAGGGTTTTGCCCTGCCGGTCAATCACAAATAATTCGATGCAATCGCCCATAGAAGAAAGGCTTTTGCGCAAAATATTGTCGTAACTGTCATCTAACAATTGCAGCTGGCCACTGCAGGATTCCAATTGTGCCCACTGCCGTTTTACCCATTGCTGCAAAAGTTTAATCCGCGTGCTGGCGATGCTCTCAAAGGTCTGTTCCATGATGGGGTAACGGCTGCGGTTCAACCAGCAGGCCCAGCCCATGGCCAGCTTGCCGGTTTTACCAAACCATGGCAGCCAGGCGCGCTCGGCGGCGGAAAGGGGCATTAAAGCGCTTTGTAAAAAAGTCGGTTTGGACATGAATTGCGTCACTCGTCTTTGGGTAGTAGTAGGTTTTATCGCCGCCCATTACTGGCTTTTTCAGCTCTGACTTTCGGGGCGGTCACTGTCTTTGCAGGTCATTCGATGTGGTATTTGGTGCCATATGCAGAATATGCGCCATCTGACTACAAGCGAGTGATTATGCGAACTTGCCGGATAATTAAGGCTCTTTAATGGGGCGGTTA
This sequence comes from Cellvibrio sp. KY-YJ-3, assembly GCF_008806955.1. Classification (NCBI taxonomy): domain Bacteria; kingdom Pseudomonadati; phylum Pseudomonadota; class Gammaproteobacteria; order Cellvibrionales; family Cellvibrionaceae; genus Cellvibrio; species Cellvibrio sp. KY-YJ-3. Next base: position 2,498,290 of record NZ_CP031727.1, read on the forward strand.
TGGATTTATTTTGGTGCGCTTATTGTTTATTTGCACCAAAAGTGTGATTTTTTGGTGGGGTATTTGGTGGGTAAGTACACAAGCCCACTATTAATAGGGCTTGTGTCACGTGGGCTATTTTTTATCTATGGATAAAAATGCCCGTTTATTGTGCTTTAAGTTTTTCGGCTAATGCTTTTAACGCGGGGTTGCTGTTAATTAATTCAACGCTGAGTTTGGTCATCACCTCGGCGCCATTTTTTTGGAAGTGGGTGCCGTCCGGCAATTGTGGGCTGCCGCCCATGGTTTCGGTGTAATAGGGGTTAACACGCTTATCCACCACCAGCCAATAACTTTTCCAGCCGGGGTCGCCAACCTGATTGGCAAACCGGATGCTTGCTGTACCTAAATCAATCAGCGGCAATTGTTCTGTGCGTGCCAAATCCATAATGGTTTGGCGGTAATCGCCTACAAATGCGTAGTTGCTGCCGGGCTTGTGCTGGGTAACATGGCTATGGACTACGGGAGTAGTTTGTTCACCCTTGGCATTTTTAATGCGCGCCGTAGGGGTGAATAACACCGGAATCGCACCGCGCTCGCGGGTGATGTTCACGTAGCGCTGCAGTGAATGATAAAAAGATAATTCTGGTTTACCCGCAGGATGCTGGATTTTCCCCGCAGCATTGTTGGGGTAGGTGCACAGGTTTTGCACATCGGCAATGCCGCGCTCGGGGCGAGCGGAATCGCAACTTTGATCATTGTGGCCTTGGTTGATAAATACATAATCGCCTGGTTGGATAAGTTGCTCCATCTGTGCAAACCAGCGGCCGTTATAAAAATCCCGCGAGCTGCGGCCAGCGCGTGAACCTACAATTACTTTCACATTGGCTTCTGTTTTAAATTCCCGCTCCAGCATTTGCGCCCAACCCATGCGCGGGAAACGCAATTGTTCATACACGGCGGAGGTGGAATCACCCACCACAAAAATACGGATTGCAGCATTGCGGATGGCCTGCTGCTCAGCGCGAGCGCGGACAAAATCAAAGGGTTCGTAAGCGCCGCTATTCATCAACCCCACCAGCGGGCGAAAGCCCACATCGCTCAACGTGGTATGCCCGGTTTGACCGCTGTTGTTGTCGTAATTGCGGTTGTGGTTGAGCAAGCTGAGCATTTCCACCAGTTGTGCATTGCGGTGGATAGGGTAAGTGGCCGGGTCAAAATCAGCTGTCTTGTTTACACCGGCAAGCGCCAGAGCCTGAGTAAAACCCTGCTGCATATTGCTGCGCGCCTGCGCGATAACGGCTGGATCCAGTGCATTAATTTTGGCGCTATCTACCCATTGTTGCGGGCCGATAAAACCTTGTGCGACGGCAACATCCGACGCTATGCGATCAGTCAGTGGGTTAATATTGGCTATTTGAGTTGGTGCCAGTTTTTCAATTACCGCTGCCAGACAAACGGGGCGCAGCTGTGCGTTTTGGCTGCAGTATTTTGCATCGCCACCACTCACCACTGACACTAATAAGGGCGCTTGCAACGCAGTACGTGAAAACTCATATTCACCCTGCATATTGGTGATGGTGTGTAATTGGGTTCCCCTCGCATCAATCAGGGTTATTTTGGCGTTGGCGAGCGGTGTTTTTTCAAAGGCAATACCGCTAATACGGCTTTCGGGCTGGGTTGATTGGCAGGCAGAAAGGGCGCCGCACAGGGCGAGCAATACAAAAGGCAATCTCTTCATAATGTTTAAATTCATTTATTTTAAAAACGAAAAAGTACACTCATACAGCAAACTTTTTTAAAGCCGCTGTTATTTTGTGTGCAACTGATGAAGGAATTGTTAAATGCCAGTGCCGAAAGGTAGCGATTATTGTTTAGCCGCGAGCCATTGAGTGATGGCCTGTTTGTTATCGCTTGGGTATAACTTACCAATAAAATCAAAAAAATCCCACCGATAAAGTGTATAGAAAATTTAACGAACAAAACTACACAACAATATCGATGGGTTTACTCGCCGAATGATGAATCGAAAATTATCGCGTTACCGGTTGGCGACCAATCGTCGCCAAAAAAGCCCCGCTAAGGCTAGTGAAAATAAAACGAAGGGCGCAGGTTCAGGTACAGATCTGGATTCAAATGTCAGGTTGTCGATGTAAGGGCCTGTGCGTAAGCTAAAAAGAGAGGAAATGTGCAGGCTTTTTATTCCTTCGGTTGCCGTGAAGGATATTAACTCCCCTGGAATGTAAGGTGTGCTGGTTTCTTCAGTGCCTTGCCATCCCGAACCTACATGAGTAAACAGATAATCATTTTCTCCATAAACTGCAATAAAAATAGCGTCTTCGTTTACGGAAAATGCATTGAAACTAATGAAGTTCGGTAGTGTTCCCACAAAACTCAATGAAATTCCGTTAAATCCCTGCACGCCATTGCGGTTAGTGCCATCGGGTAATACGCCGCCAATTAACCAGCTACTATCACCATTAAAAATTAATCCCTGTGACGCATATTCATTGCTGAGTACATGGCCACAAAGACAACCATCAAATGGTTCTGCTGGGAGCGCAGTAATGTCATCAAAATCGATAAAGACCGCATGTACGTGATGAGAAATTGTACTCATGGAAATGATCAACAGCGCAGATGCGATTGCAGATGATAGCTTGGGGTACAGATACGATTGGGTGAATTGTTTTGCCTTGGATACAAACATAAACGCCTCCTTCAAATTCATCAAAGTTAACAAAAACCAGCGGTTATTCCTGTTCCGGTTTTTGCAAGGTGAAGTACGTCGAAAATACAGCGTGTTCAATTTCTATTTCAGCGGGCGGCAGCTCGTGCCTGTCACAATCTGGCAGATCGTCTTGCCGTTGTATAGCGTTTTGTGTTGAAGGAAATATTTTGGCGGGGAAGTAATCAAAATTTTATTTACTATTGCGATGCAATTGAAATGAAATAATTTTTTTGAAAGTTTAGACGACAACATTACCTTCCTTGGCGTTGTTTTCATGAGCGGTATATTAATAGTTATTCGTTACTGCGCGGGAAATTCTGCGAATTACATGCGCTCCATTACTTCAATACCCAACAAATCCAAACCTTGCGCAATGGTTTTTGCAACCAAATGGCACAAACGTAAACGGCTGTCGCGCAATTCTGGTGCAATGCCATCTTTCAAAATGGGGCAGGCTTCATAAAAACTCATATACAAACTGGCAATGTCATACAGATAAGTACAGAGCAAATGCGGCATAGCTTCGCGCGCCACTTGATCCAATACTTCGCTGAATTGCAGCAATTTAATCGCCAGGGTTTTTTCTTGCTCGGTGCCAATAATCAGCGCCGCTTGCAGCGACTCCGGGCTCACCCCCGCTTTGCGGAAAATACTTTGCACGCGCGTATAGGCGTATTGCAAATAGGGTGCGGTATTGCCTTCAAAGCTGAGCATGGATTCCCAGCTAAATACGTAATCGTTGGTGCGGGTTTTACACAGGTCGGCGTATTTCACTGAGCCAATGCCCACTTTGCGGCCAATCTCGGCCACTTCATCGGCGCTGAGGTCAGTTGTTTTTTCGCTGACCAATGCGGTCGCACGCTCAACGGCTTCGGTTAATAACTCGGCCAGTTTTACTGTGCCGCCGGTGCGGGTTTTAAAGGGTTTGCCGTCGCTGCCCATCATGGTGCCGAAAGCCAAATGCTCCAGGCTTACAGATTCATCCACAAATTTTGCTTTGCGTGACAGGGTAAATACTTGCTGCATATGCAGCGATTGGCGCGCATCAATAAAATACATAATGCGCTTTGCTTTTAATGTGTTTACGCGATACCGCAGCGCCGCTAAATCGGTAGTGGCATATAAAAAACCACCGCCTTGTTTTTGAATAATCACCGGCGATGGGTTGCCTTCTTTGTCGGCCAGTTCTTGCAGGAATACGACTTGTGCGCCGTCGCTTTCTACCGCGAGACCTTGTGCTTGTAATTCGTTAACCAGCGGTGCGAGGTCGTTGTTGTAAAAACTTTCACCGCGCACATCGCTGTCTTTTAAGGTGACATTAAGTTGTTGATAAATCTCGGTGGAGTGATGCAGGGAAATCGTTTTGAATTGTTCCCACAGTTTTAACATCTGCGCGTCGCCACCCTGCAAACGCACGACATACTCGCGCGCTTTGTTGGCAAAGTTTTTGTCGTCATCAAAATGTTTTTTGGCTTGCTGGTAAAACACTTCCAGATCTTTGAGTGCCATGGCGTCATCGCCTTTGGCTCCCAATTGCTCTTCAAGCTCGGCAATCAACATTCCAAATTGGGTGCCCCAATCACCCACGTGATTTTGGCGAATCACATTGTGGCCCTGGAATTCCAGCAGGCGCGCCAGTGAGTCGCCAATAATCGTGGAGCGCAAATGGCCTACGTGCATTTCTTTGGCGAGGTTGGGGCCGGAATAATCGATGACTATGTTCTGTGCATCCGCGACCTGCTCAACCTGCAGGCGCGCGTCGCTTTGCGCTTTGGCGATTTGCTCGCCCAACCACTGTGGGTTGAGGTCGATATTGATAAAACCGGGGCCGGCGATTTCCAGCTTTTCGGCTATGCCGTCTAACTCAAGTGCGGCGACAATTTTAGCGGCCAGCTCACGCGGGTTAGTACCCATCGCTTTGGCGGCGCCCATGGCACAGTTGGCTTGGTAATCGCCAAAACCGGCTTTTTTGCCGGGCGCAATCAGTGCGGGCAGACCAGCGGGAACGCCCACGGCAGTCATCGCAGCAAGGACTTTTTGATTCAGTAATTCGCGGATATTCATAAAGTAGGGGAATCGCTAGAGGCTAAAGAATTAAGGGCGAGAATTGTACCCGCCACTGCTGGGGCTTGCCATCTTTTATCCGGGGGAGGCATGAGCGGCCCCCTTGGCTATACTCATCCCTGAACTTATTGCCAGTAATGAACCTATTACTATTGCCGAACATGTTTTTCACAGGATCTGATAATGACAGCGAATACCGACCCCCTCAGCCCTTGTTCACAAATTGCGGCCCAGCTTGACCAGCGGGTGCTTACCTTGAGTTTCAATCGCCCTGAACGAAAAAATGCGCTGACCCTGGCGATGTATTCCGCGTTGGCGGAGTTAATCACCCATGCCCAAAGCAATGCGCAGGTGCGCGTCATTGTGCTTACGGGCAGCGATGAGTTTTTTACTGCCGGCAATGATTTAATGGATTTTATGAATGAGCCGGATATTCACCCCAATCACCCGGTTGTGCGTTTTATCGATGCGTTGCGCTTGTGTAAAAAGCCCGTAGTCGCGGTAGTGCGCGGCCATGCGGTGGGTATTGGCACAACCATGTTGCTGCACTGTGATTTGGTCTATGCCGCTGACGATGCGCGCCTGCAAATGCCATTTGTGAATTTGGGGTTGTGCCCTGAATACGCCAGCAGCTATTTGGTGCCGCGTTTGGTGGGCCAGCAAAAAGCGGCGGAGATTTTTTTATTGGGCGAAGCCTTTAGCGGTGCAGAAGCGGAAGCGATGGGCATAGTGACTAAAGCGGTACCTTGGGACGAACTCACCGAATACGCCCGCGAGAAAATCGCGCGCCTCGCGCAACAGCCACCCAGTGCTGTGCAGCGCAGTAAAGCTTTGTTACGTGCCGGTACGCTCGCCGCGGTAGAGGCATCGCTCAGTGCGGAATATGCCGGTTTTGCGGAGGGCTTGGCTTCTGAAGAATGTAAAGAATCGGTCACCGCGTTTTTTGAAAAGCGTGCGCCGGATTTCTCGCGTTTTTAATGCAATTGGTATTTATCACTGGAAATAATTATGGCTATTTCATTCGATTTCAACCATAAAAATGTACTGGTAGTCGGTGGCACCAGCGGCATTAATCGCGGTGTTGCTGAAACCTTTGCCAAAGCGGGCGCACGGGTTGCCGTAGTGAGCCGCTCACAAGAAAAAGTGGATGCGACAATTCAATCGCTAAAAGCCTGCGGCGCAGCTGATGCACGCGGTTTTGCTGCTGACGTGCGCGAAGTTGAGGCTATTAAATCCGGTATCGATGCTATCGCCGCCGACTGGGGCAAGTTGGATGTAGTGGTTTCAGGCGCGGCCGGAAATTTCCCAGCCTTGGCGATGGGGATGTCGCCCAATGGTTTTCGCTCGGTAATTGAAATCGACCTGCTCGGCACTTTCCATGTGATGCAGGCTGTTTATCCGCACCTGCAAAAACCGGGGGCTTCCATTATTAATATCTCCGCACCGCAAGCGGAGATTCCCATGGCAGGGCAGAGCCATGTATGCGCCGCCAAAGCGGGCGTGGACATGATTACCCGCACTTTGTGTCTGGAGTGGGGCGCAGAGGGCATTCGTATTAACTCGGTAATTCCCGGCCCGATCGATAATACCGAGGGTATGAACCGTTTGGCGCCGAATGAAAAAATCCGTGCGGCGGTGGTTAAATCTGTGCCTTTACAGCGTATGGGCAGCACGGATGATATCGCCAACGCCTGTTTATTTCTCGCGTCGGATTTTGCCAGCTATATCAGCGGAGCAGTAATCCCGGTAGATGGCGGTTGGGCGCAGGGTGGGGCAGCAATGGTAGGGGCAGGCTTAGCAGAGATGCTAAAAAAATCCCCGGCGTGAACCGGGGATTTTGCGTGTTTTACTTGATGTAATGTTTCATTTCTTTTAGCGCGGGTTCTTGTTTCGTTGGTGTAGCTTGCGTGCTTCCACTTTTGAGACTGCGCCTGGTTGATGCTGTGAGCACTGCTTCTTCTGGGTAGCGGCTGTCAGTAAATTCCTGCACGGCCACTACACTGGTATTGCCCTCAGCATCCACTTGAATATTAAATACATGCCAGAATTCTTCGCTGTGATCACCGCTGGCTTCGCTGGGTGAGAACACAGAAATATTTCCGCGCAGGTTTAGCTCTACCCGAGCTGGTGAGTCGGCGATGGTGCCTGTACCGCCATACAATCTCACCACATAGCGATAGGTTCCCGCATGGGGAAAGTCGGGTACGGTAACTACTTCCGGACCGAAGCTGGTTACGTCATCAACATCCAAATCAAAGACTACGCCATTGACCTCCTCAGTTTTGTTCCCGAAGTAAACCTGATACTCCAAGTCACCTTCAATGTTGGGGATAAACCAGTGAGAGTCCAAATCATACGGATTTTCACCCCATGTAAGGGTAATGGTGGCCGAGCTTTCGGCTAATTGCAGACAGGCTTCGATGACGGTGTCTGTGCCGGTTGAGAAGATATTTACCGTATCGCTTTGCGAGCCGGAGATAGAGGTCAACAGAATCGATGAGTTCATCCGTACTGGCAATACAAATGCCCCTGTGTCATCGCTATAACCAGTGCTTTGGCCGATGTAGTCGCGGCCACTGGCGACAATGCGCACGTTAGCTAACGGATTGTTATCGGTATCGCGCACGCAGCCACGCAAATTAACGGTTTCGTAAATACGGTCTGCATTCCAGGTGGTGAAGTGAGTGACGGTACCGCGATAGAAGTACTGCCCATCGACTTCCACAAGTGTTGCTTCACCTTCTTCTACCCAATAACCACTGGCTTCATCAAAATAAAACAGCGGAACTGTTTCGGGCGCAGTCCCTTCATTTATGCGGCTGGCCATGGGAATAGAAATAGTGGCGCTGGTGCCCGGTGCTAGTTGTAACAGGTTGCCCGCGGCATCGCGAAAACTGGCATCAAGAGCACCGAAGGATTCCATGAGGTTGATCGCACCGGTTTCGGGATCACGCACTTCATAGTTACCGGGCATAACCCCGGCGTCACCCGAAGGATCGATAATGGTTAACGAGGGGGTAATTGTGCCACTGGCTGGGCTGCCACTGGCCGTTACAAATGCATTTGCAGGCAATTCCACCAATGTTTGTCCATCTACCACAAGGCTTGCGGCGGAGCTGGCAGAAAAGGCAGTGCTGTAATTTGCTTCAAGCACCAAGGCCGAGCGATCTACGTTGGGTTGCTCTGCCGAATTGGAGAATACTTCGCTGCGGGTAGCAAAACCCTCACCCCAGGCATTCAATACAAAACGCTCCGCAATACCCAAACCTTCGATACGAAAGGTGCCGGTTTCGTCGGTTTGCGCGCTGGCAGTCATCAAACTCTCGCCTTCAGCAGTGAGGGCGGTCACGGTAATTTGGGCTTGATTGATGGGGGTGCCAGTATGATAGCTGCTGACATTACCGGTCAGTACGCCCAGTGGAGTGCAGCTAATACTAATGTTGCTGATATCGCTTTCCAGTGTGAATTGGCTAGCGCTTTCAATACTGCAGCGTTGGCGAAAAGGCGTTTCACTCAAATTGAGCGTTACCTGGGTGCCTTCTTGCAGTTGATTGGGAAATCTAAACGTACCATTTTCGTCGATTTCAAGCGTTTGACCGCCAGCTTGCAACGTCAGGTTTCCATCCAGACCAGTTACATTCCCGCCTAGCGAGTAACTGACGGTTGTTGATGATTGTGAGCTGGAGGAGCTGATTAAACTGCTTGAACTGCTCAAGCTGCTGGAATTAACCGAGCTGCTCAGGCTGCTAGAACTTGGCTCGGGGGTTTTGCTTCCGCCGCCGCTACCACCACACGCTGTTAAAAACAGACCGGTGAAAATTGCGAGGCTCAGGGTTGTTGCTTTCATTAGAGGATTCCTTTTTAAACACAGTTCCAATGGGGGCGCTCTTCAATACCAAATCGGGTACTGAAGACGGGCGCGATTGTCGAGCAGATTGGTTTTTGTCGCAAGGGCTAGGGCTTGGCGATGAAAACAAAAAGCCCGCACAGTGGCGGGCATAATTGGGTGAGGAAGCAAAGCTCTGTTACCTGCTAATCATCATCCCCTAAATCCTCATCTTCCAACTCGATTTGACTGGCGTAAAACTCGCCGTTGATTGTATTGCCGCGGACTTCAATTTGCTGGTTGAGGGCGATCAGGTAGAAAGCGGTTGGCGTGAGCGGCTCGCCGTCACCGCCGGTAATTTGTGTGTCTGCGGTGGTGTAAATTTTGCGGCCAAAGAGAATGAAATAATCCGCCCCTATACCGCTTATAACACCTTCAAATTCGCGCCCCTCATCGCCATCATCATCCAGGTCACGACGTTCAATTTTGGTGGCGATGAACCCATCGGCAGTGGAATAACCCGTAACCTCCACCAGGTCACCAAGGTTTAGGCTGGCCAGATTAAAACGGCGCACGTCCAATTGTTTATCTTCATAGCGGGTTTGTTTGTTGGTGCTGATGGCGATGCCGTCCACCTCGAGTAACCCGCTGATAATACCGTTGTTGTTGCCTATGCTGCTGCTCAGGTTGATAGCAGTGACGGTACCGTTAATTTTGTTGTTGCTGTCCTGCTCAAACTCCACGTCACTTGCCACCAACGCTCCGTTGCTATTTACCGTGCCTTCAACTTCTACCTTGGCGCCTAAACGCAGGTCACTGCGGGTGCCGTTTTCAAAGCGGGTTTGATTTGTGGTGGTGGCGCTTATGCCGTCCACATCAAAATCGGTGGCGGATGCAAAACGGGTAATAAAACCTTCTATATCGGCACTATCCAAATCCCGTGACAGGGTTTTGTTCAGGCCGATCACCAGGCTTGCCTTTAATTGGTTGTTGTTCATTACACCAATAACAGTAACCCGTGCGCCGTTGATAAAACGGTTGCCTTCCAAATTGATAAGTTGCGCACCGCTGTAATCCACACTGGTGCCGTTCAGGTTAAAACTAGTACCGGTCAAGTTGGCAATTTGCCCAGTGAGCTGCAGTGATTCGCTGCTGGATAACTCGATGCGGCTAGCGTTGATACTGCCATCGGCAGCCACGGCGCCGCTCACCAGAATGCGTTGCCCCAAGGTGAGGCCAGCGAGTGATGCGGGTTTAATGGCGGCATCAAACAGGGTGTTATTGGTGACCTGAATGGTTTTACCTAACACTACCAGGGTTTTAGCTGCCGGGTTGAACGCGGTAATTTCACCCACAATGCTGGGGATAAATTCAATTTTGTCGGCGCTGGTTTTGCCGTTACGGGTGGTGCCAGTCACGCTCACGCGATAGCCCACTCGCAGTTCACTTTCCGTTGCGCGCTGGCCATTAATCAGCACCTCGGCATTGTCTGATTCATATTTAACGCCGTTGACAATCACGCTGCCAAAACCGTCGATGGTGCCATTGGTATTGCTACTGGCAACCGGGGCGCCGCTACCGTCGATACCGGCGGTTTGTGAGCCGCCTGAACCACCGCAACTCGCCAAGAGTGCGGCAGTGAGCAGGGCAAAAAAGTGTCGGGGTATAAGTTGACGGGATACAAAAATCATTGCTGCTCTCCATCATCGTTTGCATCGCCTTCTGCTGGCGTTTCGGGTTCGATGAGATTGCTAAATAAATAAGCACCTACACCCAGGCGCCAGTGGGGCGCGTCGCTGGGTAGGTCAGTTTGTTCATGTTGGCTGAGCCAGGCGTCGATTCGCTCCAAAAAGGCTTGGCCTTCCTGTTCTACAAATTGCTGGAAATCGACGGCGGTATCCAGTGGCATACGGGTGTTACTGGCGCGCCGTTCAAAGCGCAGCGCCTGTTGCGCGCGCAGTGGGGCTGGCGCGCGCGCCGACAGTTTTTCAGTATTGGCTTTGTAAATATTGTGATGCAGGGTGCTGCCAATATCTTGCAATACGCTGCCCGCACGCAGCAGCGCACCAGGGTCAGATTGCGCAGGCACAAAATAGCGTTTGGTCGCAATCACCTTGTCATCGGCGAGGGTTTCGACCACGCCCACGCGTTTTAATTCTTTTAGCAATGCACTGGCGGGAAAGTCGCCACCATAGCGCCGCACCAACAGCGCAAAACTCTGTTCTTCTCCTTCTACCTGAAGCGCTTGCGGTTGGTTCTGCGAAGTACAAAAATCCGGGTCCTGGTGCCAGGCGGATAACAGGCGGGTGAGTCGGTCTTGGTGCTGTTGGCTCTGCTCACTTTGCGTGTTGGATTGCATGGCTTCTTTAATGCGTGCAACTTCTTTGCGATCTATGCCGGTGAGCATAGCGACACGGGAGAGGTTGGTATCGCGCCCGCGAATACCAAATTCGTCGGTGGCGACTTGCACATAAAGTTGTTTGCAGATTAACGCCAGGTCTTTGTGGGTCACACCGTTGCGCAGCAATATTCCAATAATCGGCTCCATGAGTTGCCGACAAGCGGATAGTGCTGTGTCTTTGGGTGTGGTCATAAAGTTTTCGCTGGTAATCGTTGGGAATAGGGCTGCGAAATCTACCAGAATTAAACGGAAAAAACCCCCTGCGCCGCAGGTGCAAACGCAGAGGGAAAGGTGTAGTCGTTACAACTCCAGGTTAATTACGCTGCGCTACTACTGCTTGCGCTACTGGTTGAATCGTCATCATCACTGGAACTGCTGCTTTCACTGCTAGCTTCTTCGCTGCTGGCAGAGCTACTGCTCTCGCTGCTAGTTTCTGCGCTGCTACTCTCACTGCTCTCACTGCTGCTGGAACTACTGTCATCATCGTCGTTGATGTCATCGTCTTCCACTTCGATTTTGATGGCGGTAGCCACACCGTTTTGTGTTAAGGCTCTTACTTCTACTTCCAGGCCCAGTGCTGCGGCAAGGAACAGGTCAAGGTTGGCAAAGCCTTCAATACGGGTGAGCGGTGAGACTTGAATCTCCTGGCCTTCTACAGTGATGGAATTGATACCTACGGCTTCAACTACGCCTTCAATTTCCAGCTTCCAATCGTCGTTGCCAAAAGCGTGTGGATTGTGGCGCTCAATACGGCTGGCGATATTACGTTCCGCTGTAGTCGCGGTAGCGGCAATGGTGTAACCACGCACGTGCAACGTGTCGCCAGTCATTAAGTCTTCAAGGTCAAAGAAGCGCACTTTTGAACGGCTGCGATCATTAAAGCTGGTGTCCTCATTGATCTCAAAGGTAATGCCGTTCACCACAATGCTGTTGGCGATCAGGTCAACAGATTCCAGCAAACCCTTGTTGCTGATTTTGGCGCGGTAATTCAGTTCAATTTCTTCTGCGACCAGATTTTGGTTTGCATCCAGTTGGCCTTCTACTTCTACCATTACACCGTCAACCAAATCCGCAGGAACACCATCGTCGAATTCGGTATTAGTATTGATGAGCACCAGAATGCCGTTAATAGTGAAACTGACACCGGGAATTAAATCGGCAACTGGCCCGCTCAGGGTGATTTCAATATTGTCGTCATCATCAAAATCATCGCTGCGTTTAAAGCCCAGGTGGCTAGGATGCAAATTGCCGCGGGCGATAAACAGGGTGCCGTCAAAGTCGCCCACTACCCGCAGTTTCAAACCGTCTTCCAAGACCGCACCGCGCAGTGCAGCGAGGGTTGCATTGCTGTAGTCCACCAGGGTGCCGTTGATCAAAAAGGTTTTGTTCACTGTATCCAATGCGCTGATTACACCGGACAGTTGGAATGCGTCGTCGTCATCTTCCCAATCAATACGCGTTGCCACCATCACTCCCTCGCTATTCAAGTAGCTGCTGACTTCGATAATGTCGCCCACTTTCAATTGGCTGGCAGTCATGTCGTCGTCATAAAAAGTGTCGGCGGTGAGCAGGATGGTTTGGCCAAGTGCTACCAAGACGCCGGCTTCCAGGTCGATGCTGGAAATTGGGCCAACCAGTTGGGTCTCGCCTTCAAGTTTGCTCGCTTTACCGCTTTTGCCATCGGCGTTGACTGTGCCGGTGATGCGCACTATTTGGCCTACTTTCAAGTCGGACTCAACCAGTGTTTTGCCATCCACATCGATATTGGCGCTGCCCACATCGTAGTGCACGCCGTTAACAATCACGCTGCCAAACCCGGTCACCATGCCTTGGGTAACTTCAGTTTTAGCCGCTGCAGGAGCGCTACTACTGCCGTTATTGGCGGCGGGTGTGCTGCTACCACCGCTGCCGCCACCGCAGGCAGCAAGCAATAAGCTGATCATCAGGGGGGAGAGTTTGGTGTATTTCATGGTCGTTACCTCGTTTATAGATGCCCGTTGACTCATTTAAATTCCATATTTGGTATATTATTTACCAATTATGGTTTTTGATGTGAGGTAAGTCAAACTTTTATAAATACAGCAGAATTTATCCAAGGCCCAAAATGACAACACCCACCGGGTTAGCGGCGGGTGTTGTGAGTTTTCAGTCTGGAGGGTTGCGAACTGGTGGTGCCTAATCAGTGCTGATGCGCACTAAGAACATTTTGGGCCAGAGTTTGCCGGTAATCCAAAACGCCTGCTGTTTGTCGTCCCAGGCGATACCGTTAAGCACTTGTTCGCCATTAGTTAGCTTGAGTGATTGTTTGAGGGATTGCAGGTTAATTTCGCCCACCACCTTGCCGCTGTCAGGGGCAATTTTCAGGATACGATCCTGATACCAGATGTTGGCCCAGATAAAGCCTTGGGCATATTCCAGTTCATTAAGCTGGTTCACCGGTTTGCCGTTATCAGTCACCTGCAGTTCCCGTGTTACCGCAAAGTCGCCGGGGTTGTGAAAAAAAAGCCGATCGCTGCCATCGCTGCGAATCAGTTGTTTTCCATCGCTCGCCAAGCCCCAGCCTTCTCCGTCATAGCCCAGTTGCTGTTCCAGTGCAAAACTGGTTTTGTTGTATACCAGCAGTGTTTGTTCCTGCCAGGTGAGCAGATAAAGTTTGTTGTCGAGCAGGGTTAAACCCTCGGCAAAATAGTGTGGTGGCAGTGCGAGTTTACGGGTGAAAGGCGCTGAAATTTTTGCCCAAGTGGTTGCCGGTTCTGCAATGGGGTAGGTGACCAACAGGGATTTGCCATAGAGGCCACTGCTTTCATAAAAGTGATCACCATCCACCAACAAGCCTTGGGTAAATAAGCTGGGCTTGTGGCTGCGCTCCCCAATCAATTCAAATTCAAGGGCAGGTGCTGCGTGGGCCAGCGGGGCACTTGTGGCAAGAAGGGTAGTCGCTATGGTCAGCAGGCTGGTGCACAATAGCGCGCAGAAAAATGATTTCACTCGGGTGTCCCGCTCGGTTTATTAGTTAGTCAAAAGTTTGTTTAAAAAGGGTTTCAATCATGAAGCGTTTGCGTTCGTTTGTCAGCATCACCCTTATTGGTGGTTTTATGGTGATTCTGCCGATTGCCATTTTTATTTGGCTGGTGGAGTGGCTGCTTGGAATTGTGCGCGAGATCATCAAACCCTTGAGCCATTGGCTTGTAGAGCAGACGGCTTTTACCAATTATGTGGCCGATGGTTTGGGCGTTTTATTGCTATTGAGCGGTTGTTTTTTGATTGGGTTGTTTATCAAAACCAACGTGGGTGGTTGGGTGCATGACTTGATTGATGAGTGGTTGACACGTCTGGCGCCGGGTTACAAAACCATTCGTGAAGTGGTGTCTCAGTTGCTGGGTGGGGAGGGAAATACCTCGCTGCTCAAAGGTGAGGTATGCCGCGCCTACATTATGGGGCGTGCGGCGGGGGTGTCGGTTACTGCGATTGTGACTGCCAAACATGCCAATGGCGACCTCACGGTTTACGCACCTACCGCGCCTATCCCCACATCGGGGTTTGTGTATCACCTCTCTGCTGAATGTGTAGATTTCTTGCCTCACGTGAGTGTGGAAGAGGCGATGCGCACAGTCATTGCCTGCGGTAGCGGCTCGCAGGTTATTTCAGAAATACCGGAAGGCACCGCAAAACTGGAATACTCAAAAAATGATAAAGGTCAAAAATAAGACCTAATACTGGCGAGGCCGCCTGTAGGTTGGAAAAGCGCAGCGCCTTCCGACACACAAAAATCTACTTTCATATTTGTGTCGGAAGGCGCTGCGCTTTTCCAACCTACGTAATCATATTGGCGATTGCGATCATGTCTTTTTCTTTGGTGTTTTAGGTTTGGTTGGTACTTTAGCGGGCTTAGTCGGTTTTTCGGTTTTAGTGGCAGCAGCTTTTTGGGGTTTATCACCACGGGTAGATATCAACGAAACCTCTACCGAAGGCAGTTTAATCTCTTCGCCGCGCTCGCGGCTTTCCACATAATGCAAAGCGTCGGTCACGGCCTGCGATACTTTATTGGCAATTTCCACCATGTCCTGCGGCGACATAAAAAAGGTCATGTCCACATCGTGACGAATGTAGCGCGGCGGCAAACGGTTGAGCGCTACGCAGGCGACATCGGCCAGAAAATCCCGGTCACCCTGTTGCACCCGCTCGCTCTGGTCGTGCACTTCCTGCACCACCAAACGCTCATAGTAGTTATGCAGAAAATCCACTTCATCAGCCAAAATATAGGGGCGGTTGGTCAGCATGGTTTTACCTCTCTGAATGTAATGTTAGAGAGTATAGACAGGGATTCGGTTGGCGCTCGTTCCCCCTCAGTTCTTTCTTTGGCAGTTCTTCAGCGATTTTTAATCAAGTCACGAATCAAAAACCGCGCGGGGTTGAGCGCGTTAGCTAACTCCCGTGGCAGGGGCAGCACTTCATTATTGATCTGTGCGGCAAGTAATTCGGCGCACAGTGGTGTGTAAGCCAAACCGCGTGAGCCGTGGCCGATATTGATAAATAAACTTTGGTGATAACAACCCGGCAAATGCACCGGTGCGCGGGCATTTTTGCGTAGCGGTGCAAACCGCTCTCTCATTGCTTGGTCGTCGGCAACCGGGCCGACTAGCGGTAAATAGTCCGGCACTGTACAGCGAAAGGCGACGCGGCCTTGCAATTCGTCCAGCGTCAGGTCCTGCCAGTCATCACACACATCTGCCAAAGGCACACGCAAATTATCCAGATTGGTTTGATGATCTACCGCACGCGGCACGCGTTCATCGTCATTCAAATTAAACGTCGCGCCAGTGCAGTGCATGCCCTGTTCTGCCGGGGCGATATAACCCTCGCTACAAATCACGGTTTTTAACGCTTGGCTTTTTTTGCCCTGTGGCAAATAAGTTACTTGCCCGCGAATGGCTTTAAGCGGCAGGGCGCTGGTGTAGGAAAATTGTTTTGCATCGCGCGCGTTGGCGATAACGGCAACTGGCGCCTGAGCGATAAGTTCACCCTGTGCATCGCGTGCCTGCCACAAGTTCTCACCGCGCGTGAGATCCATCGCCTCCGACTGATTAAGGATGCGAATCGCCGGGTGATCCACCAAACTCTCACACAAGCGGCGTGGGTTAATCCAACCAGCCTGCGGAAAATATAAGCCTGCATGTTGCAGTGGCACACCCGCAATCACACTGGCTTGTTCTGCGCCAACAAACTCAGCCAATGGACTTGCTTGCGCAAATCGCTCGCGCAGTTGGTGCTGCAATTGTTGCTCAGCTTCACTGTGCGCTAATTGCAAGACTCCACACTGCGCGCCGATTTGTGTCCAGCGCGGTTGATAAAACCCCAGCGCAAATTGCAGCGCACTCAAGTTAAATTCTGCCTGCGTTTCTTGCTTGTGCGACAGCTTGGCGTACAGCACACCTTGCGGATTGCCCGACGCCTCCTGTGCGAGTTGTGCATGACGTTCGATAAGCGCCACCTGCCAGCCGCGCTCTGCCAAGGCGCGCGCGCTGGTGCAACCGGCCAAACCGCCGCCAATAATCAGCGCGGTTTTTGGCGAAGGTGTTTGTTCTTCGGTGATAGCCTCGGGGATAGTTTTGGAGATGCTTTCGGTGAGAGTCTCGACGATAGTCCAGGGCACGGGGAATGGCGAATAACTGCGTGCCAAGGCCAAGTCAGATACCGGCAGCACAAATGGCTCGTGTTGTATCGCCTTAACCATTTCGCGTTTGCGCCCAAAACCGGGCACTTTTTGAATGGAAAATCCGGCGAGTTTTAGCCCTTGTTTCACAATGCCTGCCGCACTAAACGTGGCGGCGGTAGTGCCGGGTTTACTCAATTGCCCTATGGCGGTAAATAATCCATCGCTCCACATTTGCGGATTTTTGGAGGGCGCAAAACCATCCAGAAACCAGGCATCTATTTTTGCGCAGCGATTGGCAAACAATGGGTGGCTGGTGGCGAGTAACTGCTGAAAACCCACGGCGGCATCGTTAATGATCAGTGAGAGGGTGATACGACCGTCCATAAAACGCAGGCGATGTATACCTGTGCCAACAAATACCGGATAGGCCGCGAGTAGTTGCGTGGATAATTCCGTCAGTTCTGGCCACAAACTTAGCGCGCGCTGCAAATCGGGTTTGGCTAGGGGGAACTTTTCCACCGTCACAAAATGCAATTGCGCCGTGGTGGGCGCAGTTTGCAACCACAATTCCCATGCGGCTAAAAAATTTAATCCGGAACCAAAACCGGTTTCAGCGATGGTGAAGTGATCGCCTGCCGTTAATTGCTGCCAGCGCGCAGTCAGTTGATTGTGGTGCAGAAAAACATGGCGGGTTTCTTCCAAGCCGTTAGCGCGGGAGAAATACACATCGCCAAACGCGCTCGATAGCGGTTGGCCTTCTTCATCCCATTCCAGTTGGGCGTGATGAATGGTGTCGGTCACAGGCCGAACTCGCGCAACACTTGTTCACACCACTGTTGGATGCGCTGTTCGCTCAAGTTAAATTCGTTTTCTTCATCCAATGCTAAACCGACAAAATATTCACCGTCGGGTGTAAGCGCTTTGGAACCTTCAAATTCATAACCAGCGCGCGGCCAATAGCCGCAGGGCGTTGCACCGCGATGTACCAGCTTGCTGTGCAAATAACCCATGGCGTCCAAAAACCATTCGGGGTAGCCGACTTGATCGCCCAAGCCATAAATGGCGATTTTTTTGCCGCTGAAATCCAGCTCGTCCAACTCGTCCCAAATTTCTTCCCAGTGCTCCTGTAGTTCGCCGTAGTCCCAGGTGGGAATACCAAAAATCAGGTAATTGTAAAACTGGGTTTGAACAATGGGGGTGTCGGCGATATTAAAAAAATCCACGCATTCTTCGCCCTGCATCTGGTGAAGCGCTTTGCGGATTTTTTCGCCCGCCATTTCGGTGTAGCAGGTGGAGCTGCCATAAAACAGGCCGATGGTGTTGGTATCGCTCATAACACGGTCTTTAATAAAGAGGGTTTTAATCAAAAACTGAAAGTTGTTAAATCAGTGTGGCCCAATGTTTTACCCAGGTGCGGGCTTCGGTCGCTGCGTCATCGCCACTGCTGGCATCCAATACCAGTGGCTCACCAATAGGCTGCGCGCCTAAATCTTCAAACGCGGCCGCGAGCATTACACCGGCTTCATTAAAGGTGGTGTAACTGCTATCCCCCAGGTTGATAACACCAAAACGGCGACCGCTAATACGCGGGTAATCGCGGGTCAGA
The DNA here is from genome assembly GCF_008806955.1 of Cellvibrio sp. KY-YJ-3. Lineage (NCBI taxonomy): Bacteria > Pseudomonadati > Pseudomonadota > Gammaproteobacteria > Cellvibrionales > Cellvibrionaceae > Cellvibrio > Cellvibrio sp. KY-YJ-3. The sequence continues at coordinate 2,516,553 of NZ_CP031727.1, forward strand.
TGCAAATACAGTGGTTGGATATTGTCGGGCAGTTCCCCGGAGCCGGTATTGGAGTGGCACAGCAGGATAATTTCGTTTGCGTCGCGCGCTAAATCCTCGGCGCGCGCATAGGTATTGAGTGTGACCTCGTGGCCGAGTGAACGCAGCTCCTCGCCCACCAGTTCAGCCACTTCTTCGGCGCCGCCATACACACTGCCAATAAAAATCTGGATCTTGCTCATTAATTCCTCACTATGGCTTGCCTTTTCTGGCTCGCTTTTTTTATTTCGCTCTCTTTGTTTGGCTCTTTATGCTTCAAAAAAACAACGAATTTTACAGCGCGCCAGCATACCCCAACTGGCGCCAGGCTTCATAAACCATTACGGCCACTGCGTTGGATAAGTTCATGCTTCTACTATTAGCTGCCATAGGGATGCGCAGGACCTGATCAGCCGGTAGTGATTCGCGAATAGCGGCGGGTAAGCCACGGGTTTCCGGGCCGAACAATAAATAATCGCCCGATTGAAATTGCGCGTCGCTGTGGCAGCGCGTGCCTTTGGTGCTCAGGGCAAAAATCCGTGCAGGGTTTTCCTGTGCGAGAAAATCCTCCCAGCTTTTGTGAAGCCGCACATCCTGAGTTTCTGCGTAATCCATACCGGCGCGCACCACGCTTTTTTCGTCCAACTTGAACCCTAAAGGTTCAATCAGGTGCAGTTGGCAGCCCGTATTGGCCGCCAAGCGAATGATGTTGCCGGTATTGGGGGGTATCTCTGGCTCAAATAGAACTATGTGCAGCATTTGGCGTTTTTTACCTTTATAGTCTATGTTCTTTGTTAAACGTTATGTTTCTGGCGCTAATTATAAACAAGAGTTATTAGCTGCCACCTCGATTTTTCGTTTTTGCATCTGTACCCGGTTGAATAGTGTGTTGAATAGCACTTTGAACAGTGTGGTTTCAAAAGGATTTTTTAGCATCAGTTGGCTAGCGTTTTAGATAGGCTAGCGTGATAAAAATCTGGCATCGAGAACTCCGATTTGAAGTCGATTGTTGAAAAAATAAACAGGCTGTTGCCTGGCTCCAACCGCGTTAACCAAACGATTGGTGTTGAATTTTGCACCGATGGTGTCGCTTTTGCACAGATTCAACGTCATCCATCCCAGCAACCCTTGTTAATTAATTGTGAATTTATCCCTGCCGAACCCGGTCTGGAATTGGCGGAGCTGCTGCGTGCGCGGTTGTTGAAGCTTGGTGTGCAAACTGTGCCGGTCAATGTGGTGATGAGTGCGGGCAGTTATCAATTAATTTTGGGGGAAGCCCCCAAAGTGCCGGCAGATGAATTGGCCGAGGCGTTGCGCTGGCGGGTAAAAGATTTGGTGCAGTTCCCCATCGCCGAGGCGATAGTGGATGGTTTTTTTCTGCCCGAGGATAGCGCTCGTGGCACCAGCCGTATGGCCTACGCCGTAGTGGCTCAACGTAAGGTTATTGAACAGCAAGTGGCCAACGCCAATGCGGCGGGGTTGAGTTTAAAAAATATAGATATTCCCGAGCTGGTATTGCGCAATATTGCTGAGACTTGTTGCGACACCAAACGCGGTATCGCTTTGGTAAAACTGCAGCAGGGCGGTGGTAGTTTGCATATTTTCCGCGATGGTAATTTGTATCTGTCGCGCCAGTTTTCACTCTCCTACAACGCTGGTTTGTTAGATGACTTACCGGCAGAGGCTCTTGTATTAGAGTTGCAACGCTCATTGGATTATTTTGAGCGGCAGATGCGCCAAGTGCCGCCCAGCCATATTTATCTTTGTGGTGAAAATGTCACTGCCGACAAACTCACCCCGGCGATTCAAAATGCCATGGCGGTTTCAATTCACTTGTTGGACTTGGCCAATGGTTTACAAATCGCGGATAACATTGCTGAACATAATCTCGCGCTGTGTTTACCGGCGATTGGCGCAGCCTTGCGCCAGGATCAAGTAGGGCAGGGCTGATATGCAACAAATCAATTTATACCTACCCGAGTTCCAACCCAATCGCGAACCCATGCGCAGCATACATATGTTGTGGGGTTTGCTTGTGTTTGTGGTTTTATTGGTACTTTTCAGCCTGTTCACGGTTAATACAAATAGTGAACGCGCGCGGGCCTTGGAAAATAATCGCCAACAACTTGAGCAGCGTAAACAGCAGTTACTGCAATTGGAACAGCAGCGTCCGTCGCAAAATCTGGCAGAGTTGGATGCCGAAATTCTTCGGCTACAAGAGGAACTGCAGCGACGCGAACAAATTTTAGGCATTATCGCCAATAAAAAATTGGGCAATAACACAGGATACTCCGGTCACTTATATGCCTTGGGTAATCAATCACTGGATACCATCAGTTTGCAGGCTTTTTCACTGCAGCAAGGTGGTAGCTATGTAGAGTTTGCCGGGCAAACCCACGCAGCAGACCAGGTTCCTCTCTATATTCAGCGTTTGCGTACCCAGGCCGTTTTTGCGGAATCTGCCTTTGGTGTATTACAGATCAAACCTGCTCCCGGAGGTGTGTTTGATTTCTCTCTGGCTAAAGACGATCCGCGCAATAGCGCTGTTGCGGAAAAAACAGCCGTACAAATGTTGCTGGAAGTAAATGAAAAAGCAGCGGCTTCCGCTGCGAGAGGGCAAAACTAATGCCAGCTGCACTGCAAAAAATCATGGAACAAATTGATGGCCGTGTGATTCGCGAGCGGGTATTAATTTTTCTCACCTTACTTGCCGTTGTTTTTTTATTGTGGCAATTACTGTTGCAATCGCAGATCGATAAAACAACCAAAGCGTTGGATGCCGAGCACGCAAAAATCAGTAAAGAACAACAAGAGCTGGAAACTAAAATTGCCACTCTCACCTTAGCCATGGCGACTGATCCTGCCATTACCAAACGCAAAGCTATCGAAAATTTACAGGGGAATATCGCGCAAGTGGAAGCACAGCTTTCGGGGTTATCGCAAGGTTTGATCGGCGCCGAACTGCTACCAAAAGTGTTGCAAGACGTACTGGCGCGTACGGCAACTATTCAACTTCTTGCGGTGCGCACTTTACCTGCACGTGAATTGCAATTGGCGACCCCCATTGTTACTGCACCCGCAAATACTACCGCTACAGGTGCGACACCAGCACCAAGTGGCACGGGTGTTTATAAGCACAGCGTATTTATTCGTGTATCCGGCAGCTATGCAGAGTTGCTAAAACTCTTGCGCGATATTGAAGCCTTGCAATGGAAGTTTTATTGGGAGTCGTTGGACTACACCGTAAAAAACTACCCTAATGCTGAAATTGACATTCAGGTATTTACCCTGAGTTCAGAGGAGGGTTTGTTCGGTGTATAAATCTTTTCTCTTACTATTAAGTATTTTCAACGCTGTTTTTTTTCTCGCGCCTGCATCTTTTGCGCAAACACCGGCTGTCGATGCAGCAAATGCCAGCGACATGGTTCGCGATCCAACCACACCCTTGGGGTATGCCGTCGCGCCTGGTATTGCCGCCACTACGAACTACACCTTGAGTTCGGTGTTGATCAGCGCCCAACGTAAACATGCCGTTATTAATGGCGCAACCCTGCGTGAAGGACAAGTTGTTCCTGGTTCAGATGGGGTAATAGTAAAACGTATTTCGCCGCAAACCGTGGTGTTGCAACAGCACACAAAAACCTGGGCATTACGACTCTCACCCAGTGTTGTGATAAGACATTAATCGATTTAAAAATATTTGAGGCCGTGACATGTTCACCCACCCTAAAACGCCCAAGCGCTTATTCCAGTGCTCGCTCTTATCCCTGGCGATAATCTTGTCGGCTTGTAGTACCAATAAAAATACGGATAAACGCCTGCTGGGTGAGGACGTACTCGACCAAACAGTTTCTCAGCAAGCGGCGCGCACTAATCAGCCCAATAATGTACCTGCCGAAGTTAACAAAGCTTTATTGGATAATCAGTCGCTTAGTGCGCCGAGTGCAAAAGGTAGCTACGACCGTTTTGATGTATCGGTGAGTAATGTTGCGGCGAGGGATTTTTTCCTGGGGCTGGTAAATGGCACCGGGGTGAATGTGGTGGTGCACCCCGAAGTCACTGGCAGCGTAACCCTGGATCTAAAAAATGTCACGGTGGATGATGTGCTCCGCGTGACTCGCGATATTTATGGTTACGAATACCGCAAAGATCGTGGCATTTACACTATTTATGCCAATGCACTGCGCACCGAAGTATTTCAAATAAATTATTTGGATGTGCAGCGGGTAGGTGTTTCCGATACCAGTGTGATGATTGGCCGCGCGCAAACCTCCGGCAACAACAATTCCAATAACTCTGGCGGTAATTCTGGAGGTTCAAACGATACCGCTAACTTGTTGGGCATGATTGAAAGTGCGCAACAGCAGCGCAGTAATCGCAACTCGTCTGGCCTTACACCGGGTTCCCGTGTGCAAACGATGAACCGCACGGATTTTTGGGCATCGCTGGAAAAAACGGTGACCTCTATTATTGGTGGTGAAACTGAAAGCCGACAAGTTATGGTTACACCGCAAGCGGGCATGGTGGTTGTTACCGCTATGCCGCACGAGCTTAGCGCCGTGCGTGATTTTCTGGAGCGCTCGGAACTCAGTGTTAAACGCCAGGTAATTTTGGAAGCAAAAATTATCGAGGTGCGTTTGAGTGAAGGCTTTGAAGCAGGGGTGAACTGGGGGGCAATTAGTGGGCAGATTACTGCTGCAAAAAACCTTCAGGATGGGTTTGATTTAAATACGGATGGCTCTACAGAAGTTGGTGAATTTAGGGAGTTAATCAGAAACAATATTTATACTGACTCAGACGGAAATCTACAAAATCTTGAAGTGCCAGTACGCGAGCGAGTAGGGGGAACTATTGCTGGTCTTATTCAAGTGGGGGATATCACAAAATTACTTTCATTACTTGAAACCCAAGGCACAGTCCAAGTGCTTTCCAGTCCGCGTGTATCGACTGTGAATAACCAAAAAGCCATGATTCGCGTTGGGTCGGATGAGTATTTTGTAACTGGTATTTCTAACAACCAAACTTCTAATGCAGCAACTACTACCTCTACCCCGAGTATTGAGCTGTCCTCTTTTTTTAGTGGTATTTCTTTGGATGTAACGCCACAAATTTCTGAGCGTGGTGAAGTTATTTTGCATATACATCCCGTAGTCAGCGAAGTTACTGATCAACAAAAAGTTTTTACCGTTGGTAATGAGCAATTTTCATTACCGCTGGCACTGCGTGGTGTACGTGAATCAGACAGTATCGTGAAAGCTGCTAATGGTCAGGTGATTGTATTGGGCGGGTTGATGACTGAGTCCACTAACAATGTGGATGGCAAGCGCCCGCTGCTGGGGGATATCCCCGTGCTCAATGCATTATTCAAAACTAAAAACAAAGCCAAAAGTAAAACCGAGCTGGTAATCCTGTTACGCCCGATTGTGGTGGATGACAAAACCTGGGATGAACAGCTAACTGACGCGCAAAATTCCATGCGCACTATGGGCGATACCTACAGAGGCCAGTAGTAGTTAACAGATCTACCAGGCAACGAGGTTTTACATGTACCGTCAACATTTTGGGTTACGTGAGCATCCGTTTTCGCTCACGCCAGATACCCAATTTTATTTTAATAACCAGAGCCATCGCGAGGTGTTGAGCACTCTTTTGCTTGCGCTGCGCCATAGCGAGGGGTTTATTAAAATTGTGGGTGAGGTTGGCACCGGTAAAACATTGCTCAGCAGAAAATTATTGGCCAGTTTGGGCGATACCTTTATCACTGCGTATATTCCCAATCCTTACCTCACGCCCGATGAATTAAAGTGGTTTCTCGCGGAAGAAATTGGCATTGCCTATTCACCGGATGTCCCTTCTTATCAATTGCTCAAGGATATCAATTTACGTTTGGTGGAATTGGCGCAACAAAAACGGCAGGTGGTATTGGTGGTGGATGAAGCGCAGGCCATGCCACGCGAAACCATCGAAGCGTTGCGTTTGTTAACCAATCTGGAAACGGAAAAAAGTAAGCTGTTGCAAGTGGTGCTGTTTGGTCAACCCGAATTAGATGAGCTATTGGATCGTCCGGATTTGCGCCAGTTAAAACAGCGCATTGTATTTTCTGAATATTTACAAACTATTCCCCAAAAAAGTTTGCCGGATTATCTGGCCTATCGCCTTGCATCCGCAGGCTATAGTCGCGCCTCGCTGTTTTCTAACAGTGCGATCAAATTGTTATACAAAGCATCCGGCGGCGTGCCGCGGTTAATCAATGTTATCGCGCACAAAGCCATGTTGGCTGCTTATGGTCAAGCGGCGGAGCGGGTGAATCGCCAACATATGGTGCGAGCCATTATGGATACCGCCGAAAGCCGCCGTTTTGGACGCTGGTTAGCGCGGCGCGATTATTGGTTGTGGCCAATGCTGGCGGCCGGTGCCGCCGCGGCAATTGCCTTGGCTCCGGGCGTATTGGGCGGTGCAACATGAGTTTGTTAAACGACATGTTGCGCGACCTCTCGCAAGATGTTGCGCGCCCATCATCGCAAAACCTTGAACATAATCTTGCTGCGCATTCTCATGCTCAAGAGGAGCAACGCGAATTATTTTACCAATCCAGCGCTGCCAAACCACTACCACGCAGTCTGCTGCCGAGCGTGGTTGTATTTGTGGTGGTATTGCTTGGTATTTTTGGATGGCGATATTTTTCTGATGAAAAACCGACCGTCTCTACTACCACCGAAATGGTGAGTGTTCCTGAACAAGTTCAGCCTGAAAAAATTGACGCTTTGCCAGAAAATACCGACGCAGCGGCGACAATAATTGCATCGCCCGAGTTGGATGAGCGTTTGGCCGCATTGGAGTCTGCGGTAACTACGCTAACCAATGTGCTGACCAGTTCAGAACAGACCACTGTAGAACAGACCAATGTAGAACAAAAAAAAGAGGTGGGATCCTTACAGTCTGATTCGTCGATGAAAAGTGTCGTCGCTGAAGTTGCTTCTGTTGAAAAGCCATTGGATGAAAAAGCAGCCGATCAAAAATCAATTGATCAAGAGTCAGGAGCGGAAACGGCTGAGTCAGTCAGTATTAATGAGCCATTTGCCGTTATTACAGAGAACAATACACCGAGCGAGCCACAGGGTGATCCATCGTTGTTTATTGCGCCTAATCCTGCTTGGAAGGATCAGCAATTAGCGATGCAGGCCCGTGAATTATTTCAGGCAGGGCAGGAGGAACAAAGCATTGCCCGCCTACAGGATTTTATTGCCAGTCACCCGGCGGCGCAGGAATCGACCCGCTTGCTATTGGATATTTTTTGCGAACAAGAAAATAATACTGCGGTGCAGCAAGTATTAACCCAATCCAGTTTTTTAGCCGTGGCAACAAAAAACTATTACGCAGCAAAAATCAGGTTAATAGAGGGCAATCTCGAAGAAGCTGTTGCACTTCTCGAAGCGACATTAGTGGAAGCGGAAAATGATGAAAATTATCGCGCATTGCTGGCGGGTTTGTATCAGCGTAGTGGTATGAATCAGGAAGCGGCGAGTCATTACCGGCGCCTGCTCAGTGTGTTTGGTGAAAAACCCGCTTATTGGCTGGGGTTTGCATTGGCACAGGATGCACTCAATCAATCGCAGTTGGCTTTACAAGCCTACCAACGTGTCAATCAATATTCCGATTTGCAACCACAAGTGCGCCAGTATGTGGAGCAGCGCTTAGTGGCATTACAGCAGTGAAATGGATTAACCAGTTATGATGAATCTCGCTTCGCAAAAACGTATTCGTATCGGTGATTTACTCGTTGAAAAGAATATTATTTCGGAAACCCAATTGCAGCATGCCCTGCAAGAGCAAAAACTCACCGGCCGGAAATTGGGCGCCACGCTGGTTGAATTGGGTTATGTGGAAGAAAATGCATTGCTTAATCTGCTGTCGGCACAGCTGGATATTCCGTTCGTGGAGCTAAAACAATTTCGTTTTGATCGCACTTTGGTGCAGCGTTTGCCGGAAACCAGTGCGCGCCGTTATCGCGTGATGTTATTGCGCGAGGATTTTGATGGCCTGTTGCTCGGCATGGCCGATCCAACCGATATTTTTTGCCTGGATGAATTGCAGCGCTTGCTGCAAAAAAATATTAAACCGGCGGTAGTGCGTGAATCGGAACTGCTGGATATTTTGGATATCGCTTACACCCGTGCCAGTGAAATCGCCACCCTCGCCGGTGAATTGGACGAGGAACTGCAGGAATCAGCGGTGGATCTAGCGGAATTTGCGGTGGGTGCTGCCGACAGTGAAGCGCCGGTGGTGAAACTGCTGCAAAAAATATTTGAAGAGGCTATCAATACCAAAGCGTCTGATATTCATATAGAGCCGGATGAAAAAGTATTGCGTATTCGCACCCGTATCGACGGTGTTTTGTTAGAGCAGGTGATGAACGAAAAGCGTATCGCATCGGCACTGGTGGTGCGCTTGAAATTAATGTCGGGCATGGATATTTCTGAAAAACGTCTACCTCAAGACGGTCGTTTTAACTTAAAAGTTAAACACCACAATATTGATGTGCGTATCTCCACTATGCCAGTACAGTTTGGTGAATCGGTAGTTATGCGTCTGCTCGATCAAACTGATGGGGTTAGGCCGTTAGATGCGGTGGGTATGCCGCCTCATTTAATAGAGCGTTTTCGCAAAATTATTACTCGCCCCCACGGCTTGGTATTAGTGACCGGCCCAACGGGCAGTGGTAAAACCACCACTCTTTATGGCGCCTTGTCAGAATTAAATAAGCCGGAGAAAAAAATCATCACGGTGGAAGATCCGGTGGAATATCGCTTGCCGCGCATTAGCCAGGTACAGCTGCATGAAAAAATTGGTTTAACGTTTGCGAGTGTGCTGCGCGCCACGTTGCGACAAGACCCGGATATTTTATTGGTGGGTGAGATTCGCGATGCAGAATCCGCCGAAATTGCGTTGCGCGCTTCCATGACCGGCCATATGGTGTTATCAACCTTACACACTAATGATGCTGTTACCTCTGCCATGCGCTTAATGGATATGGGAGTCGACGGTTATTTGGTAGCAACTGCGCTCAAGGCGATTGTTGCCCAGCGCTTGGTGCGACGTATTTGCTCCAGTTGTATTCATCCTTATTCACCGGATGCCAATGAACAGCAATTGCTGGCGGCTATAGGTAAAGGGCGCGATTACAGTCATGTGGTTTTCAAAAAAGGGACTGGCTGCCCCCATTGTCACAACACGGGTTATCGCGGGCGTATTGGTATTTTTGAAATGTTGGAATTAAATCAAACCATGGCGGAAGCTCTGCGCGTAAATGACCTCAATGCATTTATGCAGGCCGCTAATGCTGTGCCGGATTTTGTTAACTTAAGCGAGGCCGCATTAGGTTATGCGATAGAAGGGCTAACCACTCTGGATGAAGTGATGTCTATTTCTGCCCAAGTGAGTGAAATTTAAAACCATGAGAAAACTCTAATGGCGGTATATGAATTCAAAGGCCGCAATGCCGAAGGGCGTTTAATTACCGGGCAGGTGGATGCCTCCAGTCAAGATGCTGCTGTAAACCAATTACTTGGGCGCGGCATTACGCCCGTTGATATTAGTGAATTTATTGAACAGCTGAGTTTTTCTGAACGTTTTGTCCGCGCGACTAATCGTGGCCGTGTAGAAAAAGTAGAGCTGATTATGTTTTGCCGACAGATGCATACCATCAGTCGTGCGGGTATTCCGTTAGTAAAAGGGTTGCGTGGTCTGTCGGCATCACTGCGTAACTATGCGTTCCAGCAAGCGTTAAATGATGTGGTCGAGCGTTTGGAGGCGGGTGTAGAGCTGTCTACTGCGATGCGCGCGCACCCCAAAATTTTTGATAATTTATTTGTCAGCTTGGTCAGTGTAGGGGAAAACTCCGGTCGCCTGGATTTGGTATTCAAACAACTCAGCGAATATATGGAGCGTGATCTTGAAACCATCAAGAGCATTAAAACGGCATTGCGTTATCCCAGTTTTGTATTAATCGCCATTTCAATTGCGATAGTGGTTATCAACGTAAAAGTTATTCCGGCGTTTGCCAATTTATTTGCTACCTTCGGCGCTGACTTGCCCTTACCAACCCGTATCTTGATTGGCATTTCCGATTTTTTTGTCGATTTCTGGTTGTATTTGTTGCTGATTATTAGTGCCTTGGTGGCTTGGGTTTATCACTACATAAAAACCCCGGAGGGTAGCCGGGTGTGGGGGCGTAAAAAATTAAAATTGATTATTGTGGGCGATATTATCGAACGCGCCTCTCTAGCGCGTTATGCGCGCTCATTTGGCTTGATGTTAAATGCGGGGTTGCCCTTATCCAATGCGCTGGAATTAAGTGCGCGCGCTGTGGATAACCCTTATTTGGGAGATAAAATTCGCGGTATTCGTGCAGGTGTGGAACGTGGTGAAGGATTATTCCAAACCCATTTGGTGAGCGGTATGTTTACGCCGCTGGTATTGCAGATGATTTCTGTGGGCGAGGAGAGCGGCCAGGTAGATGCGCTACTCGCCGAAGTTGCTGCGTTTTATGAAAGCGAAGTGGAATACGATGTAAAGCAACTCAGCGATAGAATCGAGCCAATCATGATTGTGATCATGGCTGGTTTTGTCACGGTTCTTGCGCTGGGTATTTTCTTGCCCATGTGGGATATGTATAGCATCCAAAAATGAGGTTGCTGCGCGCATACCATGAACACCTATCATAATGGAAGATTTGAATGGTTTGTGGTTGCCATAGTGATAGCAATCATCACTATTGTTGCACTCAGCCGCTATTGGTTTATGGCGGAAGATGCGCGTATTTTGCGCATGGAGATTCTTGCGCATCGCTTTGTTACGGCATCAGCGAATGCGCGCATTGAATTTTTGGTCAGCGGTTTGGCTGCCAAAGGTGATCCTGCGCAGCGATATATAACAATTGCCAACCGTGTAGTGTATTTTTCGGCACAAGCCTGGCCGGTGGCAGTGAGCGGGCCAGTAGTGGAGGGTTTTAGTTTGACGGAGGAGGATTGTGCGCAACTATGGGAGCTATTATTGCAAAACCCCGCCGCACTGAGCCGTTCTACACAGCTGAATGAGAGTGCTGAATATCAAGTCTATGCTGGCGATTTAGTCTGCCGTTTTGAGTTGGTTAACAGCAATGCATTTTTTGATTATTACCCCATGGATGGCAGAATGTTGTTTAGCCCAGGGGGAGAGCGGGATTCACTATAAATTATTAGCTTAATAACTGGATTTGTTGTGTTATTTGGCTATATTTGAACTCAATACTATTGAGTTTAGTACGTAAATCCAACCGGGTTTGCGGCAGCAGGGATGTAGTAATAAATAAGCTATGCTTGTGGATACAAACGCTTTTGTTAACTTATCTTTTTTACTGTCGTGGAGTTTGGTTATGAAACAACAATCCGGTTTTACGTTGATCGAATTAATCGCTGTTATCGTTATTTTGGGTATATTGGCGGCAACTGCACTGCCACGATTTGTGGATTTATCTGAAGCAGCACGTGAATCTGCGCTGCAAGGTGTGGCTGGTGCATTGGGAAGCGCGGCCGCGCTGAATCATGCTAATAATATTGCTGATGATGCAGGTTTGGAAACGCCCTCTGTAATCACCAGTGTTGAAGATTGTACTGATGTTGAGAATTTGCTGGATGGCGGGTTACCCGATGATATGGTAATTGGTGGTGCAACGGGGCTAACTGAGGGGGCATCTGGAGCCTGTACTGTCGCTTATTCGGATACAGATATAGATACACCACCTGCTAACTTTACTGCTTACGGTGTAGATCCTACTTAATAGTTTATGTTAATGAGATGGAATGAACGCGAAAGAGCGAGGATTTTCACTGATTGAATTAATTACCGTAATGATTTTGCTCGGTATTCTTTCGATCACGCTTTTTTCACGCTTAGGCCCCGTTAACACAGCAGCAGTACAATCAGGCCGCGATGACATCATCGCGGCCTTATTTTTTGCGCAACAAACTGCGATGATGCGTAGCAACGGCGGCAATATTCGACTGGTTATCACCAGTAACAGTGTCAGTGTGACGGAAAATAATAATCCCATTGCGGTGACATCTACTTATTACCCGCTGGTTTTACCTCAAGGCGTTACGGCAACTACAACCGATGTGGACGGCGTGTTTATTTTTGACAAGCTGGGCCGTACTACGGCGGCAAGTATCACGCTTATCGGCTCTGGAAACACAGCAGGTACATCGGCAGTTATTCAGGTGGAGGCAAGTGGTTATGCTTACGCCAACTAAAAAAAATCAGTCAGGTGTGAGCCTGATTGAATTGATTGTATTTATTGTGGTGGTCAGTATTGCGCTCTTGGCGTTGGTGGGTATTTATCGCCAGGCGACCATTAATAATGCTGATCCCATTATTCGTATGCGTGCGCTGGAATCTGCACAATCCCTGCTCGATGAAATTATCTCCCTTAGATATGACGAAGCAACGCCAACAGGTGGTGTTCCTGCATGTTCAACGGTTGGAGCGATTGCTTGTAATAATTCACCTGACGACAATATGAACGACGTCGATGACTATCATAATTTTAGCGATACACCTTATCCAAATTATGTGCGTTCAGTGAGTGTGACAACCGCCAATAACATCAAATTAATTACCGTCAGTGTGACCACACCCACTAGCGAAACCTTTTTGTTATCTGCCGAGCGAGCCAATTTTTAATGCGTAACGTGCGCGCTGATCTGCAGAACTCCTCTGTGCGTGGTTTTACGCTGGTGGAGTTAATTGCGGTGATGGTGATTTTATCCATTATCGCCACCATTGGTGTGGGCTTTGTGGTGCGCGCAACCGAGTCTTACCAGAGCACACAAACCCGCGCGTTGTTGGTAAATACAGCACGACAATCCATTGAACGCATGACGCGACAATTGCGCGGCGCCTTGCCTTTTTCAGTACGTTTAACCAACGCCGATCAGTGCCTGCAATTTATGCCGATTGCAGCGGGTGGTAATTATTTTAATACGGTGCCGGACCTACAAAATCTCGCGCAACTTACAACGACTGTTCCAGCCTCTCCAGTATCGATTGATTTTGGTACCGCCCGCTTTGTTGCTATAGGCGCTATGAGTGCCAATGAAATTTACGGTTCCTCGCCAGCGTCGCTAAGAGGCTATCTGGGTTATAACGCTGGCAGCTTACAGTTGGCTTCCAGCCAGCGATGGCAACGCAACTCCATTAATAAGCGCTTTTATTTGTTGGATAATGCACAAGCCTTTTGCCTGGTGGCGAATGAGTTGCGCTTTTACGGCGATATCAATCCGCAAAGCGCTAACGTAAACCTTGCGGGCAATTTCGATATTCTCGCCCGGAATGTAACGGCAACTACCCCTTTTGTTTTTGTAAATGGATCTGCAAACCGTAATACACAGATAACCTTATCGCTCACCTTTGCTACTGGTGATGAAAGTATTCATTACACCCAGGGAGTGTTTATTCGCAATGTTCCCTAAACGCCAGGTCGCTATGAATGTAAATACCCAGCGTGGTTTTTTATTGCCATTGGCACTTTTTATTATTGTGGTAATGGGAGTTTTGGCGCTCACTATTTCCCGCACATCAACCCAGTCACAAACGGCGGTGGTGCAGGAATTTATGAGCCTGCAAAGTTTTTATGCGGCGGAGAGTGGCGCCCAACGTGGAATGAAAGCGATTTTTTTTGACGTGAATGGCCGCCAAGCGGCCGATGCCGCTTGTGCAAACATGAACATCAACCCCAATTATGCCGGTGTGGATGGGCTGAGTAGTTGTACGGTTACCGTGACCTGCAGCTGCCGTTATCAAAATGGTAATAATTGCGCACCGGGTACAGCCGCCAACTATTCAGCCACTGCCAGTGCAGACTTGTTAAAAAGTTTTTATACCATCAATAGCCTTGGCCGTTGTGGGGGGCACGAATATCGTGCAGAACGCAGGATTCAGGCGGGTGCATTTTTGGAGCAGGAACAATGAACATTCTTGTTGCAAGCTTCTCTTTATTTTTTAGGAAATTGCATCTTTTTTTTGGGCTTTTTTTTGCTGGTATTTGCGTCCTTACTTGCTGCTTTGCCAGTGCCGTAAATGCCGCGACTTACAATTTATCCAGTGGCCAGTATCCACCTTGTAATACTTCCTGGAGCGTATCGGGTACAACCTACACTTGTACCGGTAACGGGCGCGTTACCCTCGCGAGTGGTGATGTATTGGCTTCCAATGCCACCATTACCATTTCCGCTAACGACGGATTTGTACTGAGCAATAATGTAATAGGTTCGGTCACCAATAATATCAATTTGGTTTCCAGTTACGGTGCTATCCAATCCGGCAATACCAACACCCTTTATGGTTCAATTACCAGCGACAGCAGCCCCATTACTCTGGTCAATACTACCGTCACAGGAGCAATTACTACGAGCGGTAGTATTAATCTAACGGGCGGCAGTGTTGGTGGAAAAGTTACGAGTAGCAGCAATACTATTACCACAAACGGCACTAATTTATACGGCGGCGCCCAAGCTAGGTCAGGCATGAGTTTTACGGGCGGAACCCTCGCGGGCAGTTTTGTAATGACGTCAAATAATCCTGTCACTTTTTCCGGTGTGACCATGACCTCGGGTAGCATATCCGGCGCGAGTACGGTCAGTATCCAAAATGGCAGTGTGATTGGCTCCTCCTCTTCTTCTGTCACTATTTCCAGCAACAGTGGGGCAATAACCGTTAATAATTCTATCGTCTATGGAAGTTTAACGGCGCCTGGTTATTCAACAGTAAACGTGACCAATAACGGTACCGTATATGGCTCCTGTTTGCCCAATTCCACGCCCACCAATGCTTGTAATTCCACTCCCGTTGTTTGTACGACGGGACTGATAGGTGGACTGTTGGGCAACTATTACAACAATACGAATTTATCCGGGAACCCTGCTGGTACTCGGCTGGATACCAACATCAACTTTGATTGGGGCACAGGTTCCCCCGGTGTGAGCAATGTTAATAGCAACCAATTCGGTGTGGTCTGGACTGGTAAGCTGCGAGCACCTACAACGGGTAATTATCGCTTCCAGACTGTGTCTGACGATGGCGTTAGGCTTTGGGTTAACAACCAATTAATTATTAATAACTGGAATGATCACGCAGCGGCCACAGATACCAGCACGACTATCGCTTTACAGGCTGGATATGCCTACGATGTTCGCCTTGAATATTATGAAAATACTGGTCAGGCGGTAATCAGGTTGTTATGGAGTCCGCCGGGCACTGCTACTTTTTCCACCTTGGGTACAGCAGGGGATCCTAACCAAAGCACAGCAAATTATTGCGAGGTACCCGTCGCCAATTGTAATAATGGTTTTGTTGGTGCTGCCGTTGGGCAATATTTTAATAACAATAATTTATCTGGTAGTGCGACAGCAACCCGCCAGGATCTCGCTATCGATTTTGATTGGGGAACGGGGGCGCCAGGTGTTCCAGGCGTAAACGCCGATAATTTTTCTGTGCGTTGGAATGCGACCTTAAAAGTTGACACTACCGGAAGTTATCAATTTCAAACATTGTCGGATGATGGTGTACGCCTGTGGGTTAATAACCAGCTAGTGATTGATAACTGGACAGTGCACGCGGTTACTACAGACACTAGTCCAACGATCAACCTTACGGCGGGTCAGACTTATCCCTTGCGTTTGGAGTTTTATGAGAACGGTGGCCATGCCGTTATTTCGCTACGCTGGCGTCGCCCGGGTGATTCGAGCTTCCTGCCCATTTCGGGGTGCCCTGCGAAAGTGAGTTATTACGGTATATCTCACAGCGGCACTGGTTTAACTTGTACTGCGGAACCAATAATCATTAGGGCCTACGATGCCAATGGTGCATTGGTTGCGCCGGATCCAGGAACACAGGTTATGCTGTCCACTGCGCCTGCAACGGGAACCTGGGTTGCAAATAACTATACTTTTACGGGAACTGAAAATGCCTTTCAAGCCTTTCTGCGACAAACAACACCCGCGACGCTTAACATTAATGTCACTGACGGTAGTTTTTCAGAGAGCCCGAGTCTTGACCCTTCAATTACGTTTTTGGATACAGGTTTAAAATTTTACAACGCAACAGGTTCTAATGCGGCAATTGCAAAC
The DNA here is from genome assembly GCF_008806955.1 of Cellvibrio sp. KY-YJ-3. Lineage (NCBI taxonomy): Bacteria > Pseudomonadati > Pseudomonadota > Gammaproteobacteria > Cellvibrionales > Cellvibrionaceae > Cellvibrio > Cellvibrio sp. KY-YJ-3. The sequence goes on from NZ_CP031727.1 coordinate 2,532,734, forward strand.
CAACGAGCAGGCGTAACCGCAACTACACCTGTCCTGCGCGCTGTGCGCACTAATAGCGATACAGGTGCATGTGAAGCACGAGTTGCTGGCACGCGCACGGTGAATATTGGTTATGAATGTATCAATCCGACAACTTGTGTAGCCGGTCAAGTATTCACGTTACAAGGAACTGGCGTTGCAGCTAACAATTTGAACGGGAGTGCAAATCGTACATCTGTGGCGCTCACCTTCAATGCTAATGGTGAAGCGCCAATTCCTTTTAACTACGCTGATGTAGGGCGCGTTCGCCTTCATGCTTCATTACCGCTTGCGGCTTCTGGCAATAATCCGGCTATTACGCTTGCAGGAAGCAGTTCTGATTTTGTAGTGCGACCTGAGCGATTAGCTGTCACTGCCGTGCAGCGATCCAACGGTACAAGCAATCCCGGTGGTACCACCGCACTGGGAGCTGCAGCTGGTTTTGCGGCGGCAGGGGAGGCGTTTAAAGTAGTAGTGCAAGCACAAAATGCCAACCAACAGCCCACGCCAAATTTTGGCCGTGAGATCCAAAGTGAAAATAATATTTTGCTTAAGGAATTTGCATTGGTTCATCCAGTTGGTGCTACGCTAACCTCTCTTACCAACGGCACCGCCGGTAGTTTTGCTGCAACAAATCCTCAAGGCAGTTTTGAAAATACTAATCTGCGCTGGAACCAGGTGGGGAGTTTAACCCTGCGCCCTGAACTTGCAGACAATGATTATCTAGGTGCGGGCGCACCTAATTATATTGTTAGTAATACGGTCGGACGTTTTTATCCTGACCGCTTCGAAATGGTTTCTAAATCACTGAGCAATGGCTGCAGTACGTTTTCATATATGTCGCAGCAGCACTTGCCGCTGAATTATGAAATACAAGCTCAATCCTTGAGCGGTACTATGCTTTCCAATTATGGGGCCACTTACGGTACTTTGCCGAGCCTTGCTTACGTGGCAGAAAACGCCAATGCCGCTAACGGCGCGGTGCTGAGCCCACGGGTGATTGAAACCAGTGCAAAAAATTGGAGTGCCGGCCGCTTACTTGTCGCCACTAATGCGACGTTTAATCGTGTAGCAACACCTGATGGCCCTTACCCTGAATTAAATATTGGTTTAACGCTCACAGATACTTTCGATGGCCGTGAACTTGCGGCAAGAGACATGAATGCGACCACCACAGGGGTATGTTCCGGTGCTGCCTGTACCGCACGTCAGCTCAACACTACACCGCTTAATTTACGCTTCGGACGTTTGCGTTTGGACGACGCTTTTGGTTCTGGCTCTGCTGATTTACCGGTAAATTTTATTGCCGAATATTGGTATGGAAATCGATTTGTTAAAAACCTGAATGATAGTTGCACTCTGATTTTGCGCAGTGCAATTAATTATCCTGCGGGCAGTATATTAACTCCGGCGAATTTAACAGTAGGTCTCAGTGGTGGATCCACCACTGGAATTTATAATTCCATGACCCCAATCGAAATTGCGTTTTCAGGTGGTGATGCAGGGCACAGGTTTTCGGCGCCGGGTGCAAATGCCTCGGGAACATTTAATGTTAATGTCAATTTAACTAGCTATCCCTGGTTACGTTTTGATTGGAATGGTGATGGTGTACATACCGATACGTCACTACCCGCGGCCCAATATGGTTTTGGCCAATATCGCGGCCATGATCGGATTATTTACTGGCGCGAACGTTTTGACTAATTGAGGCATTATCAACAAATAATTATGGATATGACCATCACCACCCCGAGCTTATTATTTCCAGCAATTTCATTATTAATGCTGGCTTACACCAATCGCTTTGTGACGCTGGCGAATGTGATTCGCCAGCTGAGTAATCTGGATAACGCACCTAGCCGTGATATTGTGATTCGCCAAATCGACAACCTGCGTATTCGCATGACTGTGATTCGATTTATGCAGGCATTTGGGGTTTTATCGTTTGTGTTTTGCACCTTGTCGATGTTTTCGCTGTTGTTAGCGTTTCAGGTGGCGGGCATGTATTTGTTTGCTGCAAGTTTAGTATTGTTGGTGGTGTCTTTGTTATTTTCATTTTACGAAGTGAATATTTCAACCAAGGCGATAAATATCGAACTGGAAAAGTTTGATGCGGTGATGCAAAAACACAAACACGATTAATGCTTACTTTTTTACCAAGGAATCTTGGGGATCAATAAAAATGGCAGCGGATGGCTGCCATTTTTGTCCGCGCAATAAAGCCCATAAGGAGAGCAGGGGCCTAACAGCATTATCGCTCGGTGGACGATTCCAGGCGTATATCAACTGCCAGTTCATCGGCAATTTTATCCAGGTAGTCATATAGCTCATTCATATCGACCGATTTAGGCACCTCAATCACACCCGTGGCCTCAAACAGTGGTTCGCCGGACCAAGGCATACTTGAACACGCCGTTTCCAGTTCGCCCATGTTAATATGGCGAGCGGCGAAAGCTTGGGCTATTTCGCGTACAATACCGGGCCTATCATTGCCCACGACGCTAAAGCTAAATTCACGGCAATCGGGTTTGCTAATAGTAACGGCGTCTTCGATAACGATTTTCAGCCCTTTTTCGGCCAATTGATTCAGTGCAGTACGCAGCTCCGCCAGATGTGACTCCGCAACGGCAACCTGCAGGATACCCGCGAACTTACCAGCCAAGTGTGCCATACGGCTTTCAAGCCAATTGCCATGGTGTTGGTTAATAGTGTGTGCAAGCAGTTCCACAACACCGGGGCGATCGTCACAAATTACAGTTAAAACAAGTTGTGTATTCACGGCAATTCCTTAATGGTTATTGATTCGGTGTTTTTAGATTATTTATCCATTCGCTAAGCGGTTAATTCGCTGTGTTATCCAGTTTAAGATTACTCTGCTTGTTGTTACTGAACAAGCTGTGAGTGAACCCCTATTGTTAAGTCAGAGATAAGCCGATGATTATTCCCTATGAACAATTATCGAGCGATACCTTGCAAGGACTGATAGAAGAGTTTATTACCCGTGACGGTACTGATTACGGTGTAGAGGAAGTATCGCTCGCAACTAAAGTTGAGCAAGTTAAAAAACTGTTAAAGCGTCGCGAGGTAGTGGTGGTGTTTGATTTTTCGACCGAGTCCGCCAGTTTGCTTACTCGTCACGATGCTGAGCTTATCGCGCAGAATAATACTGCCGATTAATTTTTTACTCTTTATGATGAGAATATTGTGAATCATTTATTTTTGCATTGTCGCGCAGGATTTGAAAAAGAATGTGCGGCGGAAATATCCGATCTGGCTGCTGGTTTGGGTATCTATGGTTACAGTAAAACCAAAGACAATAGCGCCTATGTACTTTTTATTACCCACGAACCGGATGGTGCGGACAATCTGATGAAGCTGTTGGGTTTTCGCAAATTGATTTTTGCTCGCCAATGGTTTGTATGCGCTGGTTTAATTGATGATTTACCGGTTACTGATCGCGTGACTCCCCTCTGTGCGGCTGCGGCGGATTTGCCAAAAACCTGCGAATTAATCATTGAGACAGTCGATACCAACGAAGGTAAAGAGCTGTCGGGTTTAAGTAAAAAAATCACCGCACCATTTGAAAAAGCGCTGCGAGCCGCCCAATTGGTTTACCCGAAAAGCCCAATGCGTCTGCATTTGGTATTTATCTCCGGTACTCAGGCTTATGTGGGCTTTAGTCCCATTTATAATTCATCACAGTGGCCCATGGGCATTGCGCGTTTGCGTTTACCGAAAGAAGCGCCCAGCCGTGCAACCTTAAAATTGGAGGAGGCTTGGCACCATTTCATTCCCGCAGAAGAGTGGGATGTTCGCTTGGCTTCAGGAATGCGCGCGGTAGATCTGGGGGCAGCACCCGGTGGTTGGACCTGGCAGCTGGTGCAGCGCGGAATGTATGTAGAGGCCGTAGATAACGGGCCTATGGATAAAAATCTGCTGGAAACCGGGCAGGTATTGCATATTTTGACCGACGGTTTTTTATATGAACCTAAAAAGCCAGTGCACTGGTTGGTCTGCGATATTGTAGATAAACCCGCGCGAGTGACCAGTATGATTATTCGCTGGTTCACTAAAAAACATTGTCGCGAAGCCATTTTTAATTTGAAGCTACCAATGAAGCAGCGTTATGCCGAAGTGAAAAAATGTGAAGAGCGGATTCGCGCTGAGTTGGAAAAGGCGGGGTTTAAATTGGATATTCAATTTAAGCAGCTGTATCACGATCGTGAAGAAGTAACAGGATATTTGCGAGTGTATTAATCCTCGTGTGAGTTGGCGATAAGTTGATCGCCAACTCACTAGCTGGTTTTTTGTTAGATGCTTAAAACTTAATGATAAGAGGTGCGGTCATTTTGATCCGCTGCAGTATTTTGCAAAACCCATTCGGTGAGTTGTACCCAATCTTCAATAAGGGTTCGCAGCAGTGTCATGTGGCCCGGAGGAAGATTTTTATCACGCAACGCGCTCTCGCCAATCTCGGTTAATACCGATACTATTTTGCCAATAGTGTGTGCTTTGAGCGAATCCAGAACCTGGGAATTGAGTAACATTTCGCCGGTATAGGCAGATTGCAGATCTTCGTAGGAAACATTGGGTATTGTATCTATTGCTTGTTTGACTGCGTGAGCCAAAAGAGGGTTGTTATTGCGCAGCAAACGAAACGTAAGTTCCAGTGCTTGGCGGCTAAAAAAGTCTGTTGGCATATAATCTACTGCTGGTTTCCGAGACATCGAACCTGGTTCCTCGGTAGTGAAATTTTCTCCTACACGTTTTTCCATTATTGATAGCATAGCAACTTCACTGTTCTTCGCTTGTGTATTTATAGACGATTTAAAACTATGAATTTAGAAATTGATAAAACTTTAGATACCTGCGGTTTACTCTGCCCTGAGCCGGTAATGATGCTTCATAAAACCATGCGCGAAACTGATTCGGGGCGTGTGATAGAGGTGATTGCCACCGATCCTTCAACGCTGCGCGACATTCCAAAGTTTTGTTTATTTTTGGGTCATGAACTTATCGAACAACAGCAAACGGAAAAAAATTATATTTTTTATATTCGCAAAGCGTAGAAAACTATTTTTTCTACGTGTTTGGTTATAATTGCGCCACATCAAAAACAGGTAGCCATAAAAAAACGCCGCTAATGCGGCGTTTTTTTTAAGCAGTTACAGCCTTGATGCATTGACTATTTTTTGTCGCAAGCTATCGATCTTTTTATTGCAAACCGTCTACCAGTAAGGAAATAGCGGCCATTGCTTCGGGATCTTCTGCTTTGATCTTGTTTGCTATCTGATGCTGGAAGAAGTAACGGAAATTGTCACTGGCTTGAGCCTCGTAAAGTGAGTCATCGCCTGGTAATACAGGTGTACTGACTACTTTGGTTGGGTCACTGATCATGGCGTATACACTACCGTCGTAATGCAGGCTCCAACTCACCACTTCAACTAGCGTCAAGCGCTTGCTATCCGCAGTTGCCAATACAGCATGAGTACCAATAGTGTCGGGCAATTCCTGAATAACGTCATCGCCACTTTCACACTCTACTTCGTAGTATTCTGCCGCAGTCTCAAGCTCAATCACTTTATGCATTGGTGCTTCAAAGAACAGCTCATCAATACCCGGATCGTAATATCCTTCCCAGTGACCGTTAAGTGGGTCGCACAGATCGGGGCAGGGAACAATATCGTTTAACCAAGGCACAAGCCCAACCACTTCACCATTGGCACGCAGGCCCCAGCAAAGGATTTTAAGGCTGTAGAGTTTGTCGGAGCTGGTATCGTTGGAGTAGAGCATTTCCAGCCCATCCAATTCAGGAGAGAGGCGGATAAAACGCTCGTCGTGCAGCGCGGAGTAAGTCTTCTTCGTGAAGAGATCAACCACATTATCCATGTTGTGGCCTGTGTGCGAGGTCTTCATAATACCACCCCCTAAAGTGAGGCGAGTCACCGCTTTGCAGCGATGCCCAGACGACGGTTTTAAGGTCACCATCACTATATAAGGTATATGCTAAATCCCCAAAGCACAACCGCTATGGGTAAAAATTTTATTCCATCGATTTATGTCAGGCTGATTTTTAAGCATTCTGAATTTATAACCCCCGGTTTCCGATAAGTGAGTTCTTATGAAAATAGTTGCGGATGAAAATATCCCACTGGTTGATGCGTTTTTTAGTCCTTTGGGGGAGGTGGTTCGGTTGCCGGGGCGCACTATGTGTGCGGCAGACGTTAAAGATGCAGATGCGTTAATAGTTCGCTCTGTAACCAAAGTAAATTCAGCTCTGCTAGCGAGCAGCAAAATTTCATTTGTTGGTACTTGCACTATCGGTGTGGATCATTTGGATCAGCAATATTTTGCTGAGCAATCCATTGCATGGTCGAGTGCACCGGGCTGCAATGCCAACTCGGTAGTTGAGTATGTTTATGCTGCCTTGTGTCATTTAAATATCAATTGGTTGCCCGTGACTTTCGGCATTATTGGCTGCGGTAACGTAGGTGGGTTGCTGTATAAACGCCTTAAAGCGCAGGGCGTTCAGGTGCGTTGTTATGACCCCAACCTCAGCCTTGCGCAAAACCCTGACCTCACCAGCCTGGAGGCGGTGCTGGCATGTGATGTGATTAGTATGCACACACCGTTGGTAACTAGCGGCTCTCATCCGAGTTTTCATTTGTTGGGTCGCACGGAATTGCTGCAACTAAAACCCGGGGCGGTGTTAATTAATTGCGGGCGCGGTCCGGTAATAGATAACCAAGCCTTGTTGGATGTATTAAATGAGCGTGACGATTTAAATGTTGTGCTGGATGTGTGGGAGCCCGAGCCGGATATTTCACTGGAGTTGCTCGATAGAGTTTTGCTCGGTAGCCCACACATCGCTGGTTATAGTTACGATGGAAAATTAAACGGCACAGAAATGATTTATCAGGCGTTGTGTCAGCACATCGATAAAAAACCAGATACTTCGCTCGCGCAATTAGTTCCGCCACTGGAAAATAATGTACTGACAGTTGGTGAAACACTGGTGCAACGTGGCGATATTTTTCAAATCGCCCAAGCTCTGATTAAACAGGTTTACGACATAGCGGCCGATGATGCTCGCCTGCGTGATCTTGCCCAACAAGCGCGTTGTGGCGAAGCAAATTTTGCCGAGGGTTTTGATGCTTTGCGTAAGCATTACCCCAAGCGCCGCGAGTTCCACAATTACCAGCTTGCCCTCAGTGGCATCAGTGCTGCTGATAGACAGTGGCTGCAAGTGTTAGGATTTAACTGTGTTTAAACTCGGTGTGATTATTAACCCCTACGCTGGTTTGGGCGGTAGTGTCGGTTTAAAAGGTTCCGATGGTGAGGCAATTCGCTCTGAAGCTTTTGCGCGCGGCGCCGAACAGCGTGCGCCAGCGCGTATGCAGCGCACCCTGGAAAGCATTAGTGAATTAAATCAGCAAATCGAAGTTATTTGTTTTGCGGGCGATATGGGTGAAGTTGCGGCAAAAAATGCCGGTTTTATTCCGCGTATTATCGGCGTCGCAAAAAATAACCCAAGTGAAGCGGAAGATACTTGCGCCGCTGCGCAGGCGCTGATGAATGAACAGGCAGATTTGATTTTGTTTGCCGGTGGCGATGGTACCGCACGTTTAATTGCCGATGTGGTGGGGATAGCCCAGCCAGTATTAGGGGTTCCCTCCGGGGTAAAAATGCACTCAGGTGTCTATGCAATTTCGCCTGAAGCCGCGGGGGAAATTCTTAAACAATTGTTGACTGGCAAGCTGGTCAATATTGCCGAGCGCGATGTAAAAGATATAGACGAGGAAGCGTTTCGCAACGGCCAGGTGCGCGCGCGTTTTTACGGCACTTTGTTGGTGCCGGAGGATTCACAGAATCTACAGCAAGTAAAAAATGCCGGAACCGAGCGCGATGAATTGGCGCAGCTGGATGTTGCCCAGGAAATGATCGATCAATTGCAGCCAGATACCCTGTATTTGGTTGGCCCAGGTTCAACTACCCATTTATTTTTGCAGGAGCTGGGGCTTGAGGGTAGTTTGCTGGGGGTAGATTTATTACTTAATAATAAATTAATTGCGCTGGATGTCAGCGCACCACAAATAGTGCAGCAGCTCGACAACTTTACCGGCCAGGTAAAAATAATTATTACCGCGATTGGTGGTCAGGGGCATATTCTCGGACGTGGCAACCAGCAATTTACGCCGGCGATTGTGCGGCGCATCGGCAAAGACAATATTTACATTATTGCCGCGCGTGGAAAAATTCTGGCGCTCGATGGTCGCCCCTTGTTAGTAGATACCAATGATCCGCAGTTGGATAAACAGCTGGTAGGTTATTGGCCCGTGATTACCGGTTATCGCGATACGATTATCTACCCAGTGGGTTATACAACAGAAGGTGCAGGTTAATGCAAATTATTGTGGATCGCCTTGCACTGCTTGCGGAAAAAATTCGCACCGCAACAGATATAGATAGCCATCGCGTATTTCATGGCCGTGGCCGCTGTTATGCCGGGTTGGAATTTGTCACAGTGGATTATTTTCAACCTGTTATTTTAATAACTTTATTTGTAGCGCCGCCTGCCGCCTGGTTGGAGCAATTCATTCTTCAAATACAGCCGCTCTTTAATAGTAAACACACGGTGCTGCTGGTCCAGCATCGCTATTTGCCACAAGCGCCCAGTGAACTTATATCGGGTGAGTTACCCGAGGTGATTTATGCGCGTCGCCGTGGTTCGCTATTTAATTTGCATTTGGCGCAACAACAAAACAGCGGTTTTTTTCTGGATATGGAGCCGGGCAGGTTGTGGCTGGAGCAATACGCCAGCAACCGGCGTGTACTGAATTTGTTTGCCTATACCTGTGCCTTTTCTGTAGTGGCTATTGCGGCGGGTGCAGAAAAAGTCGTGAATGTGGATATGAGCAGCCCGGCATTAAATTTGGGGCGCGCCAACCACCAGTTAAATGGCTTGGCAAAAAATAAAAGTGAGTTTGTGGCGGAAAATATTCTTAAATCCTGGAGTCGGGTTAAAAAGCCCGGGCCTTATGATTTGGTGATTATTGATCCGCCCTCCTACCAAAAAGGTAGTTTTATAGCGGAAAAAGATTACGCCAAGGTGATTCGCCGCTTGCCGGAATTAATGCCTGAGGGAGGTTTGGTACTGGCTTGTTTAAATGCGCCGGAGTTGAGTGAGGGGTTTTTAAAGCAGCAGTTTAATGAGCAGTGCCCACAGGCGGTATTTATTGAACGGTTACAGCCCCATGCAGATTTCCCCGATGTTGACCCAGAGCAGCAACTGAAACTGCTGATTTATAAAATTCCCACTGCGTAAACTGCAGCCATAAAAAAAACCAGCGCGCAGCTGGTTTTTTTATGGCTGCGATTTTACTGTCAATTATTGCGAGTAGCGCGACAGGAAATCGCCAAAACGATGGATGGCTTTGGTCAGGTCATCTTCACGCGGCAGGAACACTATGCGGAAGTGATCGCGATTGGGCCAGTTAAAGGCCGTGCCTTGTACGAGCAATACTTTTTCCTGAATCAAAAAATCCAACACCATCTGTTGGTCGTCTTTGATTTTGTACATATCCAAATCAATTTTTGGAAAGAGGTACATGGCGCCGCGTGGTTTTACGCAAGATACGCCGGGAATATCGGCCAGCGCATTCATCGCTGCATCGCGCTGATCGCGCAAACGACCGCCGGGCACAATTAATTCATTGATGCTTTGATAGCCGCCCAGCGCGGTTTGCACAGCGTACATAGCCGGCACGTTAGCGCATAAGCGCATGGATGCCAGCATTTCCAAACCTTCTATATAACTGCGCGCACGGTGTTTGGCACCGCTGATCACCATCCAGCCGGAGCGGAAACCGGCAAGGCGATAGGCTTTGGACAGGCCGTTAAAGGTGACGCAGAGTACGTCCTGCGCCAGCCTGCCCATAGGGATAAACTCGGCGTCATCGTAAAGAATTTTGCTGTAAATTTCATCGGCAAAAATAATCAGGTTGTGGCGGCGCGCCAGTTCTACAATCGCTTCCAGCACCGCTTGGCTATAGACCGAGCCGGTGGGGTTGTTGGGGTTAATCACCACAATACCGCGGGTTTTATCGGTGATTTTGCTCTCGATATCAGCGAGGTCGGGGAACCAGTCGGATTGTTCATCGCACAAGTAGTGACGTGCTTTGCCGCCCGCAAGATTCACGGCGGCAGTCCAGAGGGGGTAGTCGGGCGCGGGCACCAGAATTTCATCGCCGTTGTTAAGCAATGCCTGCATGGCCATCACAATTAATTCACTTGCGCCATTGCCGAGGAAAATATCTTCAATTTCCACGCCCGGCACTTGAATGCGCTGGCACTCTTGCATAATCGCTTTGCGCGCAGCAAACAGGCCTTTGGAGGCGGTGTAGCCCTCGGCGTTGGGCAGGTTGTAAATAACGTCCTGAATAATTTCATCGGGCGCCGCGAAACCAAAGGGGGCGGGGTTGCCAATATTCAGTTTAAGAATGCGGTGGCCTTCTTCTTCAAGGCGGTAAGCGTGCTCCAGTACGGGGCCGCGAATGTCATAACAAACTCCATTGAGTTTGTCGGATTTCTTAATCGGGTTCATTTGCAGTAAGATGCCTTGGATGCGGTCGTGCGTGATTGCGGTGGAAAAACACCCAAATAATCGACCTTAACTAGTTGATCTGTCAAGGAAATCCTTATGGCTGATAACGAAAAATACAACGACGACCATTGGCGTGAAAAATTAACGCCGGAGCAGTATCGCATTTGCCGTGAAAAGGGCACCGAGCGCCCCTTTACCGGTGAGTATTGGCAGGAATTCAGCGCGGGCGATTATCGCTGCCGCTGCTGCGGGGAATTGCTGTTTGATGCAGGCACCAAGTTTGACGCCGGTTGCGGCTGGCCCAGTTTTTACGCACCGGTCAATAAGGTGGCGATTCGTGAATACTTGGATACCAGTCACGGTATGCATCGCACTGAAGTGGTTTGCCGTCATTGCGATTGTCATTTGGGGCATGTATTTACCGATGGGCCTGCACCTACCGGCTTGCGTTACTGCATTAATTCTGCGTCGATTTTTTTTGTGCCCAGCGCAGCGTAATTTATTGCCAGTGCCGCCCGGCACTGGCTTTGTTTTTTCTTCCACACCTTGGATTCTGTTGATTAATCGTCTCTAAGCGTCTGATTTTGTAAACAAATGTTAAATTTGTCTGTTCACCTTGTGCGCTTCACATCCTTTGTTCATCTTGCTACGTATCGGCATGTCACATTGCATTCAAACACTTACTTTACTGGGTGTCGCGACCATACTAATTAAACTTCTGCGATACCTTTCTCCGGGGAGAAATCTATGAGAATCCTTATGCCGTGCAGGACTCGCGGTGCTTTTTTAACTTCACTGTGCATGTCAATGACCTGCGTTGTGTGGGGTGCTTTTGTGCTCACTGCAAACGCCCAACCAGCGGCGAGCGCTGCGACGGAAGTGATTGTGCAAGCAGCAAGTACAGCGCAGCTCACGACCACAATTGAAGCGCTAGGCGATTTGCGTGCGAATGAAACAATTACTCTCACCTCCAATGAAACCAAAAAAATCACCCGTATTAATTTTGACGATGGTCAGCGTGTCGAGAAGGGCCAGATTTTGGTTGAAATGACCAGCCGCGAAGAGTCAGCGCTGCTTGAAGAAGCGCGCTTCAATACCGATGAAGCCAAGAAGCAACTTGATCGTGTGCGCGAATTAGCCAAGCGTGGTGCTGCTTCGCAGTCAGAGCTTGATCAGCGCATCCGCGAATTTGAAGCAGCGCGTGCACGTTACAACGCAACTGAATCGCGCTTAAAAGATCTCGTTTTGCTTGCGCCGTTTTCTGGTGTGGTGGGCTTGCGACAAGTCAGTGTCGGTGCGCTTGTGTCGCCAGGTAATATTATTACCACCCTGAACGATGACTCTAAAATGAAATTGGATTTCACTGTGCCAGCTATTTACCTGCGCAGTTTGGCCACCGGGCTACCCATTGTGGCGAAGAGTCGTGATTTGGGTAACAAGGAATTTCAAGGTGAGGTAGTCAGTATTGATAACCAGATTGATGAAGTGACTCGCGCCATCAAAGTGCGTGCACTGTTGGACAATAAAAATCATGAGTTGAAACAAGGCATGTTAATGCTGGTGGATTTAAAAGCGGCATCGCGTACAGCATTGGTTATTTCTGAATCCGCTTTGGTGCCTTTGGCCAGCAACAATTTTGTATTCGTGTTGCAGGATGCAGAAAATGGTCCGGTGGTGGAGCGTCGCCAAATTACCATTGGTGAACGCTTGCCTGGCTCTGTGGAAGTGCTGAGTGGATTAAATCCGGGCGAAAAAATTGTGACGCATGGTTTACAAAAAATTCGTCCGGGACAGAAAGTGCAAGTTCTTGCCGAAGAAAAACCTTTTGCGGAACAGACGGGTGAGGCATTACACCTGTCTGACTTAATTAAATCCAAAAATAACTGAGGGCCACCATCATGATGCTCTCGGATATTGCTATCAAGCGCCCGGTATTTGCCTCGGTGCTGTCAATTTTATTAATCGCGTTCGGCATAGTTGCCTTTGAGCGGCTGACCTTGCGCGAGTATCCCAATATCGATCCCCCTGTTGTATCTATTCGCACTAATTACCCCGGTGCTGCTGCCAATATTGTTGAAACCAGAGTAACCAAGGTTATTGAGGATCGTATTTCCGGTGTGGAAGGAATTCGCTACATAGAATCCTCCAGTGAAAATGGTGTTTCGAATATTGTGGTTCAGTTTGATACGGGCCATAACATGGATGCCGCCGCGAATGATATTCGCGATCGTGTAGCCCGTGCGTTGGGTAATTTGCCCGATGAGGCCGACCCACCCGAAGTGCAAAAAGTCAGCTCGGATGAAGACGTTATTCTCTGGTTTAATTTTGCCGGTGAAAATATGACTATGCCGGAGCTTTCTGATTACGCCCAGCGCTATTTGGTCGATCGCTTTTCGGTAATTGATGGTGTGGCGCGTGTGCGTATTGGTGGTGAGCAGCGCTACGCCATGCGCATTTGGTTGGATCGCCGTGAATTGGCGGCGCGCAATCTTACCGTCAATGATGTGGAGGCCGCGCTGCGCGCTGAAAACGTCGAATTGCCGGCGGGTAGTATTGAATCCCTGGAGCGACAATTTACGGTGCGCATGGCTCGCTCCTATCGCACCGTCGATGAATTCAGTCGCCTTGTGGTGCGGCGCGGTGAAGATGGTCACCTGACCCGTTTGGGGGATATTGCCAAAGTAGAAAAGGGCACCGAAGAAGATCGCAATTTATTTCGCGGCAACGGTGTAACCCAGGTCGGGATCGGTATTGTTAAACAATCCACTGCAAATACCATTGATGTGGCGCGCGGTGCAAAACTCGAGCGCGACAAAATTAATGCAATTTTACCCAAAGGCATGAGTCTGGAAGACAGTTATGACAGCTCGGTATTTGTAGAGCGCGCTATTCACGAGGTGTACATCACGCTCGCCATTGCGATTGGTTTGGTGGTGTTGGTTATCTATTTATTTTTAGGCAGTGTCCGTGCCATGTTAGTGCCTGCGGTTGCTGTACCTGTATCCATTATTGCTACCTTTACCGTGCTTGCTGCCTTGGATTTTTCAGTCAATATGTTCACGCTGCTTGCGTTGGTTTTAGCAATTGGATTAGTGGTAGATGATGCGATTGTGGTACTGGAAAATATAGTCCGGCATATTGAAGAGAAAGGCAAAACACCTCTGCTCGCAGCGGTTGATGGAACACGTGAGGTGGGTTTTGCGGTAATCGCTACCACACTGGTGTTGATTGCCATTTTTGTGCCTATTATTTTTCTCAAGGGCGATATAGGGCGATTGTTTTCCGAGTTTGCCATCACCATGGCCGCCGCAGTTGCCTTCTCATCGCTGATCGCACTTACTTTATCGCCGATGATGGCGTCCAAGGTACTCACCCGCAATGAAAACAAAAATAATCTGGTTGAGAAAATTAATCAGGGAATGTTGCGTTTGCGTTTGCGCTATCAGGATTCCATCCGTTTTTGTTTGCGTCATACCAAACCAGTTATCGTTATTTTTGCACTGCTCATTTTGGCGATGTTTTATGTAATTAAAACTTTGCCATCTGAATATGCGCCGCGCGAAGACAGGGGAACTTTTTTTGTCATGGTGAATGGCCCGGAAGGTGCCAGTTATGCCTACATGGAAGAGTACATGACGGAGATTGAGAACCGCATGATGAAATATGTGGAGGCCGGTGAAATCAACCGCTTGATGGTTCGTGCACCACGGGGCTTTGGTGCCGTAGAAAGTTTTAACTCCGGCATGATCATTGCCGTTATGAATGATTGGAGCGAGCGGCGCGGTGCATTTGTGGTAATGGAGGAAATCCGGCAAAAGTTGGCAGATTTACCGGGCGTGACCGCGGCGCCGGTAATGCGACAGGGGTTTGGCTCGCAAGCGCAAAAACCGGTTCAGTTCGTGCTGGGTGGTGGTACTTATACCGAGTTGGCTCAGTGGCGCGATATTTTGCTGGAGAAGTTAGAGGAAAATAACCCCGGCTTAACCGCAATCGATTGGGACTACAAAGAAACCAAACCACAAATAGAAGTATTGATTGATACGAATCGTGCAGCGGATTTGGGAGTTAGTGTCAATAATATCGGGCGTACACTGGAGGCGATGTTGGGCTCGCGCCGTGCGACAACCTACATCGATGATGGCGAAGAGTACGATGTAATCATGCAAGGTGAACGCCATGAGCAGCGCACCACTACCAGTTTGCAAAATATGTATGTGCGCTCTGAACGCAGCGGGGAATTAATTCCCTTGGCAAATTTGGTCACACTAAAAGAAGTTGCCGATGCCAGCCGTTTGAATCGTTACAACCGCATGCGCTCATTAACAATAGAGGCGAATCTGGCTGACAATCTCGCGTTGGGTGATGCATTGGCTCATTTGAATGGTCTGGTGCGTGAGCATCTACCGGCAACTGCGGTGGTGGATTACAAAGGTTTATCGCGCGATTTTCAAACTGCAGGCAGCTCGGTAATGTTTATTTTCCTGCTCGGTATTTTAATTACCTTCCTGGTGCTGGCTGCCCAGTTTGAAAGTTATGTGCATCCTTTTGTAATTATGCTGACGGTGCCGTTGGCTATTTTTGGCGGTATGCTGGGGCTGTATGTTACTGGCTCCAGTCTTAATCTCTATTCACAAATCGGATTGTTAATGCTCGTGGGGCTCGCTGCTAAAAATGGTATTTTAATCGTTGAGTTCGTCAATCAGTTGCGCGACCGTGGCGTTGAATTTCATGATGCACTGCTCGAAGCATCATCAGCCCGTTTGCGTCCGATCCTAATGACCAGCTTAACTGCAGTTGCCGGTGCAATTCCTTTGGTTATTTCATCGGGAGCCGGTGCAGAAACGCGTTTTGTGATCGGCACGGTGGTGATCGCGGGGGTAATAGTTGCCACTGTTTTGACTTTGTTTTTGGTGCCTGTGGCTTACAGCTTGCTTGCGCGCAATACGGGGTCACCCGGTGATGTAGCTCGTCAGCTAGTTCAGGATCAGGCGCATTACAGTGGCGAAGACGATTAAATAGTTATTGCGTCAGGCGATAAGGGCGATATTGACTGGTCAGTATCGCCCTTATTCGTTAGTATCTACCTCACTATAAAAATGATTTATTTTCGGCAATTTCGTTAACCCTTTTTGTCAACTCCCTACCATGAGGAGCGGCAATGGTATTGC
The DNA here is from genome assembly GCF_008806955.1 of Cellvibrio sp. KY-YJ-3. NCBI lineage: Bacteria > Pseudomonadati > Pseudomonadota > Gammaproteobacteria > Cellvibrionales > Cellvibrionaceae > Cellvibrio > Cellvibrio sp. KY-YJ-3. The sequence goes on from NZ_CP031727.1 coordinate 2,548,523, forward strand.
TGCAGATTGCTATGAAATTTTCTTTATTATTAACAATTCCCTGTGTTGCTTTTTTATTTGCCTGCACAAGTACAGTACCGTCAATTACACCCAATAATAATGTTGCCTTGTGGCAAGTGAATTCGCTAGAAACTATCGCCGGCGCAAAAGTAAGTATTTCTGGTGATCCTGAGTTAGTGAAAAGCAGGCAGGATCAGGTGGTGCGTTTTGATGGCGATGGTGATCGTTTATTGGTGGATGCCAATCCATTAGGTGACGCACAGGAATTTACCATTGAGATTTTTTTTAACCCCGCCGATGCCTATCCCAATAATCTGGAGCCGCGTTTTTTTCACATCGAAGCGGAGGATAATCCGAATCGTCGCATTACCATCGAGTTGCGTTTGAATGATAAAAAACAGTGGTATTTGGATGCCTATATTAAATCTGAAACTTCCCAGTTTACCTTGATAGACCCAAATAAGGTTCATCCAATAGGGCAGTGGGCTCATGCTGCAGTGACTTATAAAAATGGCGAATTTGTGTCTTACGTAAATGGAGTGCGTGAGCTAACCGGGCAGGTGGAATATTTACCCATTGCTGCGCATGCTAAAACCTCTATCGGTGCGCGCATGAATCAAGTGCATTGGTTTAATGGTGATATTGCCTGGGTGAAAATTACATCAGCAGCATTACCGCCAGAGGCATTCACGCTGACCAAATAGAGTTGCGACACCAAAAAAAGCCGCTGGTGCATTGCTGCAGCAGCGGCTTTTTTTAACGGAGAAAGTTCCAGCAAAAAATTACAGTTGGATTTTTGCTTTCAAGAACTCAACAATGTCTGTTGCTGGAATTTCTTGTTTTTCTGCGTCGCGACGGCCTTTGTATTCGATATTGCCCGCTTCCAAACCGCGGTCGCCAATCACAATGCGATGGGGAATACCCATCAAGTCGGTATCTGCCAGCATCCCGCCCAGACGCGCTTTTTCGTCGTCCATTAACAATACATCAAAACCAGCGTTAGTTAACTCGGCGTACAGCGCTTCACTCTTGTTGGCGACTGCTGCGGATTTGCTGATATTGATGGGCACTATGGCAATATGGAAAGGTGCAATTGCATCTGACCAAATGATCCCATTGTCATCGAAGTTTTGTTCGATGGCAGCTGCAACCACACGAGTTACACCAATACCGTAACATCCCATAATCATGGTTTGCTCTTTGCCATTTTCATCCAGTACTTTGGCTTTCATCGCTTCGGAATATTTAGTGCCGAGTTGGAATATGTGGCCCACTTCAATGCCGCGCTTAATTTCCAGTGTGCCCTTGCCGCAAGGGCTCGGGTCACCTGTGACTACGTTGCGAATATCAGCAACCAATGGCGCTTTTTCATCGCGCTCCCAGTTTACGCCGGTGAGGTGGAAACCGTCTTTATTGGCGCCACAAACAAAATCGGCAAGGTGGGCAGCAGCGTGGTCAACAATTACTGGGATTTGTAAACCTACCGGTCCGATTGAGCCAATACCCACACCCAGTTCTTCTTTAATGCGACTTTCCGGTGCCAGCGTTAGTGGGGCCGCGATACCGGTTAATTTCTCTGCTTTGATCTCATTGAGTTCATGGTCACCGCGCAATACCAATGCTACCAATGGCTGGGTTTTATCGGCGCGTATTTCGCCTAATACAATGAGCGTTTTTACGGTTTGCTCGGGGCTGACCTTCAAGAATGCACACACTTCTTCGATGCTGTGTTTGCCGGGAGTCGCTACTTCTTGCAGCAGATGTTGCGGAGCAGGGCGTGTACCGGCTGGCGGCAGTGCTTCCGCTTTTTCAATGTTGGCAGCGTAGTCACTGGCATTGCTGAAGGCGATATCGTCTTCACCGCTGTCGGCCAGTACATGGAATTCGTGGGAAAAAGCACCGCCAATAGAGCCGGTATCGGCTAATACGGGGCGGAATTGCAAACCCAAGCGCGTGAAAATGCTGCAGTAGGTTGCATGCATCACATCGTAGGTTTGTTGCAGTGATTCAAAACTATTATGGAAAGAGTAGGCATCTTTCATAATAAATTCACGCGAGCGCATCACGCCAAAACGCGGGCGAATTTCATCGCGGAATTTGGTTTGAATTTGATAGAAATTAGCAGGCAACTGTTTGTAACTTTTTACTTCATTGCGAATTAAATCAGTGATGACCTCTTCATGGGTCGGGCCGAGGCAAAAGGGGCGGTCGTGACGATCGTTCATGCGCAGCAACTCGGGGCCATACTGCTGCCAACGACCTGATTCTTCCCACAGTTCCGCAGGTTGTACTACTGGCATCAAAACTTCCATAGCGCCGGATTTATTCATTTCTTCGCGGACGATTTTTTCAACCTTGCGCAGCACTCGCAGGCCCATCGGCAACCAGTTGTACAAACCGGATGCGGACTTGCGGATCATACCGGCACGCAACATCAATTTATGGCTGATGACTTCTGCATCTGAAGGGGTTTCTTTAAGAGTGGCAATTAAAAATCGACTGGAACGCATAGTTAAGGCTTCTTGATGGCTATAATGGGTTTCAAAGCTGCCTATTCTACGGTGGTTGATGGCATTGGTATAGCGCCCTGTGGCGCTTCACTACCGCCCACAGTGATGATTGCTTTAGCTTATAAAAGGATAACAACTTATGTTTGAACTTCACCCCCGTCTTGCACAAGATTCAGTTGTGATTGGTGAATTTGATTTGTCTCTGCTGCTCTTGAGTCGCGACGCAAACTACCCTTGGTGTATTTTGGTTCCCAAGCGCGAAGAGGTTTACGAAATTCACCATTTGAGTGAGGAGGAGCAGCTGCAGCTAATCCGCGAATCTTGTCGCCTCTCAGAAGTCATGACGAGTGTGTTTGACGCCGACAAGATGAATGTGGCCGCATTGGGCAATGTGGTGCGCCAGCTGCATATTCACCATATTGCACGCTTTACCGACGATGCTGCGTGGCCGCAACCTATTTGGGGAAAACTACCGGCTAAAGACTACAGTGAGGTAGATTTTGCCGAGCGAATCAAGCGCTTACAAAATGCGCTGATCGGCGAAGGGTTCACGGTTTGTTAACTGTTAATGGATAGATTGCAGCCATAAAAAAACCCGCTCAAGCGGGTTTTTTTATAAAAAGTAATCGCGTCTATTAAACAGCGAATTCTTTCAGTTTTTTCAGCGGACGCACTTTTACGGAAATGCTCGCTGGTTTAGCTTTGAAAGTTACTTCTTCTTTCGTGAAGGGGTTGATGCCTTTACGCGCTTTAGTGGCAGGCTTTTTCACGGTAGTAATTTTCAGCAGGCCAGGCAGAACAAATTCGCCTACGCCTTTTTTCTTGATGTGACCTTCAATAACATTGGTCAATTCGTCCAACACTGCCTGTACTTGCTTTTTGCTCAGTTCGGTTGCATCAGCAATTTGTTGCAGCATTTGGGTTTTGTTTTGACGCTCAGCGATTGGCTTAACAACAGCAGGTGCTGCTTTAGCTACTGGCGCTTTTTTAGCTGCTGGTTTGGCAGCAGGCGCTTTCTTGGCAACTGCTTTAGGGGCAGCTTTTGGAGCTGCTTTAGCAGCTGGCGCTTTTTTTGCTGGAGCAGCTTTTGCGGCTGCAGGTTTCTTAACGGCCATATTTTTTTCCTTGTGTAAATGTGATCAACCTTGGGTTGAGTCGATGTTTTTTGATTACGCGTATAACAAAAACCCCTGTATTTATAGGCTCTATGGCGCCTCAATACGGATTGACGCTATATATATAGGATTGAAAACGAATCGGCAACAAAAAATACTGTGGATTAAGCGCAAAAAGGGCTTTTTTTACGGCGTGTGACTTTTTGCCTTGGTTTTAACGAGTTAATTCATCGCTAAGGAGCGGATACTATTACAAATACAGCTGTTGAAACTCAGGTTCCGGTTCGGCGTATTGCCACAAGTAATTGAATTCCTCGCGCAGTTGTTTCACTTCGCGTGATGCCGCACTGTTATAGAAACCGCGGTAAGTGTTGTCGTCGTTTTTATAGAGGACTTTTGTGGTATCCCCCAGCATGAAACCCATTTCTTTATTGTTAGGCTCCTGCGTCATTTTTCGCACTTCAATTTTAGAAGAGAGTCGTTGCGCAAGGCGAACCAATGGATGGCCCGACTCTATAGCGCGCTTGGTGTCTTTTATCAGGATTTGCACCTGGCAGTGCCGGCTTGAACGTGCAAAGTCTGACAGCGCCTGCACATAGTGGTTAGTGCCGTACACTGGCTCATCCAGGTCGCGACTGAGAATAGCAATCTGCCGGTTGCTCTGCTGTAAAAGTTCAAGGCTGTAATGGCGAAAGTCTTCGAGGCCATCAAGTAACCAGAGTTCGGTACTGACAGCGGATTGTTCAGCCATTTTGCAACTCCCCGGCTTCAAACCACATACTGATATGAGGAATACCTGCATCCATAAATTCACTACCCCTGGCGCAAAACCCTAGCTGTTCGTAGAAACTGCGGCGCGTGGTTTGGGCATGCAAATAAATCTTCCTGTCGGGCGCCGTGCTTAGGCAATAGTTAATAATAAATAGCATGAGCTGATGGCCAATACTTTGAGCGCGGAATTCGCGTAAGACAGCAACTCGGCCAATATGGTAAAGATAACCACCTTGTGGATTGGATTCTGTGAGCAACCGTGCACAACCTATTGCATTAACATTGCTCTCCTGCACTAAAAAATGAATGGCGTCACTGTCGTATTCGTCCCATTCATCAGCTTCTGGTACTGCCTGTTCTTCGATAAAAACCCGGGTGCGAATACTACTTAGCTCGGTTTTGTGGGTGCGCCAATCGGTAATTATTATTGTGCGGCTCATGATTTTTCCGTCGAAAAATAGATGGGTAGTGCGTGGGCTCTACCCATTCTAGGTTTGAAAATTATTCGTCGACTAGCAGCGTTTCCAGATTAATTAGCTGGGTTATGGCGGCGCGGTCTTGCGGATCTTGCACTAAGGTTTTGAGTTCGCGCCAGCTAATCTCCACTTCTTTGCACACCAGTTCGGCCAGCTCGCGCGAGCAGCAAATCACTTCGCCATCGGCAAATAACATAGTGCCTTTTTCATCGCTGTGGAAGGCGAGGCGCGCAGCGGGATGACGCCAGAGTAATTCGCCGTCGGCGAGTGCAGATTGCCATTCACTGGCGTCTATATCGAGCGGCTCTTCATCGGTCTGTTCAATATATTTGCGTTCAGTCATAAATTTACCGAACCAATGGGCGATATTTTCGTTGGTCAGATGCTGCAAAATAATATTGCGCACTTGTTCGATGGCTTTGTTGTTAATTTCGCCCGGGTTGTCTTGCAAGGCCAAGTCTGGGTCGGAGTAGCGCAAGTCATCGACAATCGAGAGTGCAATTTCTTGCCCAGCCTCGGCGATAATATCGGCATGGCTGGGTGCGCGAAAACCAATCGAGTAGGTCATACAATCATCGCCCTGGGCGTTGCCCCAGTGTGCGATGCCCGGTGGGATATAAAGCATGTCGCCCGGCTCCAGCACCCACTCGTTGGTAGTGTGAAATTCACTGAGGATTTTCAAGCGAGTACCTTCAACACGCGGTGAGTTGTTGTCGCACATTTGCCCGAGTTTCCAATGGCGTTTGCCCAAGCCCTGCAACAAAAATACATCGTAGTAATCAAAGTGCGGGCCGACTCCACCTTGATCCGGCGCGTAGCTGATCATTACATCGTCCAGGCGCCAGCTGGGGATAAAACGGAAATAGTCCAGCAGTTGATTTACTTCTGGTACAAATTGATCAACGGCTTGCACCAATAAAGTCCAGCGTTTTTCTGGCAAGGTTTCAAATGTTTTTTCATCGAATGGGCCATTGCGCAATTCCCATGGCGTTTCGCCTTGTTCCAGCACAATGCGTGACTCAACTTCTTCTTCCAGCGCGAGACCAGCAAGTTCGTCAGGAGATAACGGTGATTCAAAACCGGGAAATGCGTTGCGAATTAACAGCGGTTTTTTTTGCCAGTAATCGCGTAAAAATTCTTCAATCGGCATATCGCCAAGATGGGTGAGGGGTGTGGTCATCTTTAATACCTGAAAATAAAATGGGAATTAAAATAATAAAGGGCTCCGTAGAGCCCTTTATTTTTTCACGGTTTAGATCGCCTTGGCTTGATCTACCGCATTACCAATGTAATTGGCGGGCGTTAAGTCACGCATGGTCTGTTTGGCGTGTTCGGGAATATCCAGCGTCTCTACAAATGCTGCCAACACTTCGCGGTTGATAGTTTGGCCGCGAGTCAGCGCTTTTAATTTCTCATAGGGTTCGGCGACGTTGTAGCGGCGCATAATGGTTTGGATTGGTTCGGCCAATACTTCCCACGAATTATTTAAATCTTCTGCGAGGCGTGCGCGATTGATCTCAAGCTTGCCCATCCCTTTTAATGTAGATGCATAGGCAATCATGCCGTAACCAAAACCAACACCCATATTGCGCAATACGGTTGAGTCGGTCAGGTCGCGCTGCCAGCGGGAAATAGGCAGTTTTTGTGCGAGGTGGGTAAAAATGGCATTGGCGATTCCCAAGTTGCCTTCGGAGTTTTCAAAGTCAATCGGGTTAACCTTATGCGGCATGGTGGACGAACCCACTTCACCAGCGATGGTTTTTTGTTTGAAGTAGCCGAGCGAAATATAGCCCCATACATCGCGGTCAAAATCGATAACGATAGTGTTGAAACGTGCGATAGCATCAAACAATTCGGCGATGTAGTCGTGCGGTTCAATTTGAGTGGTGTAGGGGTTCCAGGTCAGGCCTAAACTTTCGACAAATTCTTTGGCGTTGGCTTGCCAGTCAACATCCGGGTAGGCCGACAAATGCGCATTGTAGTTGCCCACGGCGCCATTGATTTTGCCGAGCAATTCTACTTCTTTAACGGTTTTTAGTTGGCGACGCAAACGCGCGGCGACGTTGGCCATTTCTTTGCCGACGGTGGTAGGTGATGCCGTTTGGCCGTGCGTGCGCGAGAGCATGGAGTCTTCGGCGTAGTCGTGTGCGAGTTTGGCGATACCATCAATAATGGCTTCAGCATCCTGCAAAAATACCTTGCGACCTTCGCGCAGCATCAGTGCATGGGACAGGTTGTTAATATCTTCAGACGTGCAAGCAAAGTGCACAAACTCCAATACTGCTTCCAATTCCGCGTTGCCCGCGAATTTATTCTTGAGAAAATACTCAACGGCTTTTACATCGTGATTAGTGGTGCGTTCTATATCTTTAACGGCTTGGGCATCTTCACTGTTAAAGTTGGTGACAATGCTGTCGAGAAACGCATTAGTCGCCGCGCTAAAGGCAGGTACCTCGGGCACGCCGGCCATCCGACTCAATTGCTGCAGCCAGCGCACTTCCACTTCTACACGAAAGCGAATCAAACCGAATTCACTGAAAATATTGCGCAGTGCGATAGTTTTGCTACCGTAACGGCCGTCTACCGGAGACACGGCGTTCAGCGCGGAGAGAGTGTTGAATGTATTGTCCATTGCGTTTCTCGTTTGAAATTAAAAATAAAAAGAAGATAAAGCAGAATTTTTATAAAACTATTCGTTTGGGATAAGGCGAGTCATGGGGCCGTTAAATCCGGCGCAATAAATCATCAACCTGCCGTGCGATATCCTTGCGATTGAGCAGTAGTTGCCAGCGATTGCCACCTACCTGACGCCATAAAATGGCAGATCGCACCGCAGCGAGCAGCAAGGCGCGAATTTGGTTGGCGATGCGTTGTTGTTGCAGATAATTGTAGTCGCCATTTACTTGAATGCGAAAACGGAAGGTGCTCAGGGTTTCGGTATAAAGGGTGCCCAAATTGGCGACCACATTGTCGTGTGTGGATGAAAAATGCTGTGCCTGTTGGCTGGCTTGTTCAATGCGGCTGCCGATGACATTTAACATGTCGCGGCGGCCGGCGAGTTTCTTTTGCAAATGTAATACACCCAAGCCATAGCGCAGCACTTCGCGATGTTGCTGCGAGTTTGGGCGCAGTAATTCACGCATAACCTCAAGGCCGGTACGCAGGTTTTCAATACTGCCGCCGTAGACATCCAGCGTGCTGGCAGGATTCAAGTCGAGAATGGATTCCATGCTGCACTTAAACGCATCGGTAGGTACATGCCCGGTTTTGGCGACTTGATCAACCAGTGCGGTGGCTTGAAATACGCCAGCGAGGGCGAGGGTAATGTCTTGCCAGTTTTTGCTCACGCGAATTCTCTCACTATCAATCGGTTGGAAGGCTATTAATCGCCTGAATGCTGTTACTTGGGTTGAGGTAAAACATTCATTAACGATTGTCGGTTGACTCGATAACGGCGCCACCGAGACAGATGTCGTCTTGATAGAAAACCACTGATTGTCCGGGTGTTACCGCGCGTTGCGGTTGATCGAAGTGTACATCGAGCGTGCCGTCGCTCATCACCTTGACCACACAGTCCTGATCGGCTTGGCGGTAGCGGGTTTTGGCACTACAGCGAAACTCGGCCGCCGGTGGTGTACTGTTGATCCAGTGCGCCTGTTGCGCGATTAAATGATTGGTAAACAATAATGGATGATCTGTGCCCTGAACCACCACCAGCACGTTGCGGGTTAAATCTTTTTGTGCGACGAACCAGGGCTCTTCGTTGGCACCCTTAACACCGCCTATACCCAAGCCCTGACGTTGGCCAATGGTGTGATACATCAAGCCCATGTGCTCGCCAATGACTTTGCCATCCGGGGTTTGAATCTCACCCGGTTGTGCGGGTAAGTATTGTTGTAAGAAGTCTTTAAAGCGGCGCTCGCCGATAAAACAGATGCCTGTGCTGTCCTTTTTGTTGTGAGTGATTAACCCATGCTCTTCGGCGATACGACGTACCTCCGGCTTTTCCAGCTCCCCTACAGGGAAGAGTGAGTGGGCGAATTCGGCTTCGCCAACAGCGTGCAAAAAGTAGCTTTGATCCTTGTTGGGATCTAACCCTTTGAGTAGATAAGTATGGCCATCGCGGTCGGCGCGGCGCACATAGTGGCCGGTGGCGATGAGTTCGCCGCCGAGCATGCGCGCATATTCCATAAAGACTTTGAATTTGATCTCGCGGTTGCAGAGGATGTCCGGGTTGGGCGTGCGGCCCGCTTTGTACTCTTCAAGGAAGTGTTCAAAGACGTTATCCCAGTATTCTGCTGCAAAGTTGGCGGTGTGCAGCTTGATGCCAATACGCTCACAGACGCGCTCTGCATCGGCCAAATCTGCTTTGGCGGTGCAGTATTCGGTGCCGTCATCTTCATCCCAGTTTTTCATAAACAATCCCTCGACTTGATAGCCTTGCTGTTTTAGCAGTAGGGCAGAGACAGACGAGTCGACACCGCCCGACATTCCCACAATAACGCGGGCACCGGGGGCAATAGAGGGCTTGGAAAACTGGGTCATAAGCGGAAATTACAGCGGTTGAAAAAGAGGCGGGCATTTTACCCGCCTTTTGCCCCTCTTAGCCAACAACCTGGAGCGGAAAACGGCGGCCGGCGCGATATTCCTCAATAATTTGCAGGGTCATGGGGCTGCGCAGCTGATCTTTGCGGGCGACCAGCTCTTCGTAGGTCAACCAGACTGCCTCGATTATGCCGGTGTCCAGTGGTCGCTGGGTGTCGTGACTGAGTGCTTTGGCGATAAATGTGGTACGGAAATAAGTAATGCCGTTGCTGGGCGCGGTATAAAGGTTAACGCCAACTACGCCCGTCAATTCAATGCTCCAGCCTGTTTCTTCGAGTGTCTCGCGAATCGCGGCCTCTTTAAGCGTCTCGTTAGGGTCAAGGTGACCAGCAGGTTGGTTGTAAACTTTTTTTCCATCCGCTTCCTCATAAACCATAAGGTAGCGATTGTCTTGCTCGATAATCGTCGCGACAGTTACATGAGGTGCCCAAGTCATAACCAATCCTTAATTGAGAATAATTGAGCGGGAAGAGTAAAGAAGCAATGTCATCCAGGCAATCAGATAACTCATTTTTATGAGTGATCCAGTTGGCTCTTTGGTGCGTTATGGGGTGGGTGATGAATGTCATTAGTTTGTGATAATCATTAACAACGCATTGGAGAATCAGGCAAAAGGGAATATTATTCGCCCACCGACCAGATGGTCGGATGATTCTTTTTGTGACCGGTTTTGGTTGTTGTGCGCTACATTTTTTGACAACTCCCAAGTTTGGTTTTACCGGTGACTGTGTAACAATTCTTCCGCATGAATGCGTGAAGCGATGGTCGGGATGCCGTTAATTTACCTCCCTTCCTATGTTGCTCGTTTCCAAATCGTTTTTCTCCTCTTCTTTTAATGGTTCTTCATCTATGAACAATGCGAAATCAATCGGCATTGCGGCCGCAAGTCTTGTAGGGATTTTCCTCATTGTTGCTGGCGTTAAGTTCGGTCAAATCATGGCAATGGTTTCTGCCGGAGAAAATACACCACCAGTAACGGAAACAGTCAGTACGTTTACCGCAGAGCTGCAGCGCTGGCCCAACAGTTATACCGCCATGGGAACCGTTGAGGCTTCCGAGGGTATCGTAATTGCCGCTGAAGTGGCTGGTAAGGTAAAAGAAATTCGCTTTAATTCGGGCGAGCAAGTTAAAAAAGGAACAGTGCTACTGGTGCAGGAATCCGGCAACGAACAAGCACAATTAAGTGCAGCGGAAGCGCGCTTGCGTTTGGCTAAATCCAACCATGAGCGTTTGCTGGAATTGCGCAAGCGCAATACCGTATCGCAAAGTGAGTTAGATGCTGCCTTGCAGCAAATGGAGTCAGCGCAAGGCGATGTGAACGATTTGAAAACCACCCTTGAGAAAAAAGTAGTGCGTGCTCCTTTTGATGGCCGGCTGGGTATCCGCAAAGTGGATCTCGGTCAGGATTTGCAGGTGGGTGGGGAATTGGTTTCCCTGCAGGCGACTAACACTGTGCGGGTAAATTTCCCGGTACCGCAATTTTGGTTGGTGCAAATGACACGTGGCCTGCCAGTGGAAGTAAATGTGGGTGATGGTTCTGATGCAACTATCAAAGGTGAAATTACCGCAATAGGTGCAGAAATAAGCACGCTTACTCGCAACGCCATAGTGCAGTCTTATTTGCAAAACGAAAACAGCTTGTTGATTCCGGGTATGGCGGTGGAAACCAAAGTGACCTTATCTGACCCACAAGAGGTGCTCGCGGTGCCATCTACAGCAGTTATTTATGCTCCTTTTGGCGACACCGTATTTGTAATTGAGCCAGGCGAAGCGGCGGGCAGCTTTAAAGCGCGGCAACAATTTGTTCGTTTAGGTAAATCCCGAGGCGATTTTGTCGAAATCGTCGACGGTTTGAAACCGGGTGAAGTGGTGGCGAGCGCTGGCGCATTCAAATTGTTGAATGGCCAAGCAGTAACCGTGGGCAATTTACCCACACCGGAATACAAGTTGGAGCCAACGCCGGCAGATAGTTAATCACATCGGTGATTAGATGGTTTATCAACTCCACAAGCCTCAACGCCAATGGGCCTAAGTTATGAAATTTACTGATGTATTTATTAAGCGCCCGGTTCTCGCCATAGTGGTGAGCCTGCTTATTTTAATTTTAGGGATTCAAGCCGGGTCAAATTTGACTGTGCGCCAATATCCTCGCAGTGACATCTCTGTAATTATTATTAATACCGTTTATGTGGGCGCCAATGCTGAATTGGTACGTGGTTTTATTACCACACCTATTGAGCGCGCCATCGCTTCAGCGGGCGGTATTGATTACATTGAGTCGCAAAGTGCAATGGGCATGTCCACCGTGACTGCCCACTTGCGTTTGAATTACGATCCCCTCAAGGCCATGACGGAAATTTCCGCCAAGGTAAATCAGGTGCGTGGCGATTTACCGCCAGAAGCCGAAGTGCCTGCAATTCGTATTGAAGCAGCCGATTCGCAATTTGCTGCTGCCTATTTGAGTTTCAGTTCGGAAATTCTTGAGCAAAACCAAATTACGGATTTCTTAACTCGCTCTATTCAGCCGCGTTTAACTGCGATTAATGGTGTGCAAAAAGCGGATGTATTAGGTGGTAGAACCTTTGCAATGCGTATTTGGCTAAAATCCGAGCGGATGGCGGCGTTAAATGTAACACCGGTTCAGGTTCGCGCTGCGCTTGCCGCCAATAATGTGCAAGCCGCTGTTGGTCAAACTCGCGGTTCTTACACTCAGGTAAACCTGCGGGCAGACACCGACCTGAAAAGTGTTGATGAATTTAAACGATTAATTATTCGCAATTCTGCCGATGGGATTATCCGCTTAAGCGATATTGCCGATGTCGCTTTGGGTGCGGAAAATTATGACACAGTAGTAAATTTCTCAGGCGATACCGCAGTATTCATGGGCGTATGGGTCGCTCCCAACGCTAACGCGCTGGATGTAATGAAGGCTGTTAACAGAGAAATGGAGGCCATTAAATCCGAGTTGCCAACTGGCTTGAGCGGTACTGTGGCTTACGACTCTACCGAATATATTGATGCAGCGATTAATGAGGTTATTAAAACCCTCACGGAAACGCTATTAATTATTGTGGTGGTAATTTTTCTTTTCCTTGGGTTTAGTCGCTCGGTAATTATTCCGGTGCTAGCGATTCCGCTCTCGCTTGTCGGCGCCTTATTTATTATGCAGGTGTGCGGCTTCTCGCTTAATTTATTGACCTTGCTGTCCATCGTATTGTGTGTGGGCTTGGTGGTCGATGATGCCATCGTTATGGTGGAAAACATTGAGCGTCATATCCAAGAAGGGATGAAACCTTTTCCTGCAGCTATTACCGCCGCACGTGAATTGGCAGGGCCAATTCTGGCCATGACCGTAACGCTCGCTTCGGTTTATATTCCAATCGGTTTGCAAGGTGGTTTGATAGGCTCATTGTTCCGCGAATTTGCCATCACCCTAGCAGGCGCGGTGACTATCTCGGCGGTTGTTGCAATCACGCTGTCCCCTATGTTGGGTTCGCGTATGCTAAAACCTCACACGGGTTTAAATGCACCGCTGGAGAAGCCCTTTGAGCGTTTCCGCGCTTGGTATGTAGAAAAACTTAAAGTGAGTCTGGAAAATCGTACTGGTGTCTATATTTTTTGGATTGGTATTACGCTGCTGTGTTTCCCGCTGTACATGATGTCGGCAAAAGAGCTGGCGCCCGTTGAGGATCAAGGTGTTATTTTTGGCATTGTGGATGCGCAAGCCAATTCAACGGTTGACCAATCGTCGCATTATGGGAAGCAAGTGAATGAAGCGTTTATGAGTATTCCCGAGACAGATTTTACCTTCCAGCTGACCATGCCCACTGGCGGTTTTTCTGGCATGGTGACTAAGCCTTGGGAAGAGCGTGATCGCGATGTGTTTCAAATCATGCCGGAAGTGCAAAAAAAGCTGGCAGAAATCTCCGGTGTAAGAATTCTACCTATCACTCCACCTGCATTGCCCGGTGGTGGCCAATTCCCGGTTGAATTTGTATTGGCTTCAACTGCAGATATTAAAGAAATTTATGATTACGCATTAAAAGTGCAGGAAATAATGCAGAAATCTGGCAAGTTTTATTTCCAAACACTGGATGTAAAAGTGGATCAGCCTGATTACAAATTGAATATTGATCGTGAAAAAGTGGCAGATCTTGGTTTGGATTTGCAAACAGTAACTAACGACGTAGGCACTTTGCTGGGCGGAGGTTATGTAAATCGCTTCAATATGGCGGGGCAGAGCTACAAAGTGATTCCACAAGTTAAGCGCGCTGAACGTTTGACTCCTGATGATCTGGCAAATCTTTATGTAACCGGGCCAGATGGGAATCTTATTCGTCTGGATCAGGTTGCCACAATTACTCACTCTACCGAGCCACGGACTATCAACCGTATGCAGCAATTAAATGCTGTCAAAATCAGTGGTGTCCCCGGTGCGCCATTGGGTGAGGCGCTGGCTTTCCTCGAGACAGAAGTGCGCAAAATTCTGCCCAAGAGTTACACCATTGATTACACCGGTGAGTCGCGTCAGTTAAAGCGTGAGGGCAATACATTTTTGCCTGCATTCTTAATGGCAATTGTGATGATCTTTTTGGTGTTGTCTGCGCAATACAACAGTTTCCGCGATCCATTGGTTATTTTGGCGGGATCAGTACCACTGGCGATGTTTGGTGCGCTGTTGTTTACGTTTTGGAAGATTCCCATGCCGATTCCATTTTTCACCGACGGTTTTACCACCACGTTGAATATTTACTCTCAAGTGGGTCTGGTGACGCTGATGGGGTTGATTGCACGTAATGGTATTTTGGTTGTGGAATTTGCCAATAAGTTGCAAGAGCAGGGTATGGCCAAGTTGGAGGCGGTTCGTGAGGCCTCGTCGCTGCGTTTGCGTCCGGTAATGATGACAAGTGTGGCAACTATTGCGGGACATACTCCGTTGATTTTCGCTTCTGGTGCAGGTGCAGAAGCGCGTAACGCGATTGGTATTGTTCTGGTGCTAGGTATGGCGATAGGTACATTCTTTACGTTATTTGTATTGCCCTCGGTGTATATGCTGCTGGCGAAAGATCACCAGCATGACCACGAGCAATTGGATGAGTTGGTGCAAACCACTTGATTCAAGTGATAGTTCCCGCTCCAAAAAAGGGTGCCACATGGCACCCTTTTTTGTTAGGGTGTGCCGATTTTTAATGTCGGGCTGTTTATTTTTGGAGGCATTTCATGGCTAGTCACAATCAATCAATTCCCGGTGTAAAAAATATTATTGCCGTAGCGTCTGGCAAAGGCGGGGTAGGCAAGTCGACTACTGCTGTGAACCTTGCATTGGCGCTTGCCGCGGAGGGCGCGCGCGTGGGTATTTTGGATGCTGATATCTATGGCCCGAGTCAACCACAAATGCTTGGTGTGGGTCAGCAGCGCCCAAAAATTATAGGCGAGCAAGGCCAGCAAAAAATGGTGCCGATTGAAGCGCATGGCATTCAATCTATTTCCATGGGTTATCTGGTCACAGAGGAAACCCCTATGTTGTGGCGCGGGCCAATGGCGACCGGTGCTTTGCAGCAGCTACTCATGCAAACCGCATGGGATAATCTCGATTATTTAATAATCGATATGCCGCCAGGCACAGGGGATATTCAAATCACCCTCGCGCAAAAAGTGCCGGTAACTGGTGCTGTTATTGTGACAACACCGCAGGATATTGCGTTGCTTGATGCTAAAAAAGGCATAGAGATGTTCCGCAAAGTCAATGTGCCGGTGTTGGGTGTAGTGGAAAATATGGCCGTTCATATTTGTTCCAATTGTGGTCACGCCGAGCATATTTTTGGTGAAGGTGGTGGTGAGCGAATCGCACGTGCCTATCAAACGCAGTTGCTGGGTTCACTGCCGCTGGATCTATCTATTTGCACTCAGGCAGATGCGGGAAAACCATCAGTTGCGGCAGATCCAAATTCAGCAATCAGTCATCGCTATCGTGAAATTGCACGCAAACTGTTAGTGATCGTGGCACAGCAGCAGGAAAGTGGTGGTGATTTGCCGCCAATAGAATTTAGTGATGACTAATCGTTATTAATTCAGATCTGTCAGGTAAAAGTAAATGCCCGTTGTTAGCGGGCATTTTTTTGTGGCAGGTCTTTATTGTGAGTTACTTTTAAGCGGAATTATTGTTCTGGATTGCAATTAATCCGCGTGATTAAAATCAGGTAATTCATCAAGCGTAATCACATTGTTATGGGTGTAAACCTTGGTTTTGTGCGCGTTGGTGTTGTAATACTCACCGCTCCAGAAATTGTCGGCGTGGGTATCGGATACCAAGGTGGTCTGATTAAAGTTGCCATCGTTCCACGTCATAAACCACAACCACCACGCGCTATCAGCTGTGATGTTATCCGGGTCGGGAATGTAGCTGTTCTCGCTCAGCGCAACCATTTTGGTTTCCACTGGATATTTGCGCGCTTGATTGTAGGTGGCAATTTGCGATTTATAAGTTTTGTTGTCGCTGTTGTCATAAATATCATGGCTGACAATATCGACATAATCATCCCCAGGGTACCAAGCGGCATTCTGGCCATTCCATACCCACAACAAGTTGTGAATATCGTGGTGATTTACTAGTCGGTCATACATGTGGCGCCATAATAAAATCTGCGCCAGCGATTGGGGTACATCATCGGTGCGTGTGCGGCCCCACCAAAACCAGCCGTCGCCGTTGTAGCCCGATGCTTCGTGCAGCGGACGCCAGAGCACGGGTACATCAGCATCAGCGAGTTTTTTCAGTTCTTCGGCAATCAGGTCAATCCCGGCGTTGAGTTGATTGTAGGCCGGGCTACTGGTGTCGAGTTCGCCGTTAACCACGGGAATGGTGAAATTGGTGTTTTTGCTGGCATCAGATTCGCGCGCATAAAAGTTCGCGTTATTGACGCTGTTAGTGTTGAGCAGCGCTGGGTCGCGCCAGTGCCAGGAAAAGGTGATCAATCCCCCCTTGTTGGCATAGGCAATAGCTTCTTCAGTTTGCTCCAAGCCCTCTACCCAGTTTGCGGTCATGCCATAGTTCATAAAGTCATAACCCATGAGTGCCGGGTATTTGCCGGTGTCGTTGTACACCCGCTGCGCCATATCAATATCGTCTTTCCAGGTCAGGTCTTGCTGGCCTGCCAGTGTCTTTTCACCCCAAATACTTTTCAGGTAGCTATAGATAGTTTTGGTCTTGGCGGAGGCCGCATCATCAACCGGCGTGTCACGTGCTTCCAAGCTAGGAAAGCTGGTGCGATTGGCTGGGCAAAAACTGTGGGCGATACAATAGTTTCCCCCTTCAAAACCCCATTCATTGTTATCGGTTACACAAATATTCCATTGTTTTCCATCGACAGTACACCTAGCCACAGGCGCTGTGCTTGATGAACTAATTTGTTGTGAAGATGATGAGGGTGGCTGAACTGACGAGCTGCTCGATACAGGTGTAGAGCTGGGCGCGATGGAGCTTGTAGCGATAGAGCTAGGATTTACGCTAGCTGCAGCGGATGAAGGTGTTGATCCGCTACCTCCACCGCCACCACCACAAGCGGTTAATACTAATGCAATAGATAACAAAACGAGCGATAGAGGGAGTTGGGCTAAGGGCTTCATGGGTTCTCCGGATTCTTATGATTATTTGTAAAAAAGCGGTTTACAGTTGATTTGATGTAACCGGTTACTATTTGAAGTATACCTAGCTAAAAAAAATACAGGTAGTCATAAATGGGGGATTGCTAAAAAATTACTGGTTTCAGGTCATCAAGGGGGTAAGTAAACACTCGTTTTTGAACCTGAGCTGTTTTGTTTATTCCATGAAAAAGGAGGGAGTGGAATTTGGCCTGAAGTGGCATCTCATGTAGAATGCGCGCCTCGCTTTTTCTGCCTGTTCAGGCCTAAACCCGGATCAAACTGCGCACTATCATGGAAATTAATCCCTTATTAAATGCCCTTAAAGACCTTACTGAGCGCACCAATGTGCTTAGGGGGTATCTTTGACTATGACCTTAAGAAAGAACGCTTAGCGGAAGTCGAACTTGATCTTGGTGAGCCGAGTGTGTGGGATAACCCTGAACGTGCTCAGGCGTTAGGGCGCGAGCGTTCAGCGCTGGAGATGGTAGTCAAAACCATCGATGACCTTGATGTGGGGGTGCGTGATTCCCGTGAGTTGTTGGATATGGCCGTGGAAGAGGATGACGAATCCATGGTTGCCGAGGTTCAAACGGAGCTGGATCGTTTGGACAAGCAGTTGGCTGAGCTTGAATTTCGCCGCATGTTCTCCGGCGAAACTGACCCCAACAATGCTTACTTGGATATTCAATCCGGCTCTGGCGGTACTGAGGCTCAGGATTGGGCTGAGATAGTACTGCGCATGTATTTGCGCTGGGGCGAAGCCAAAGGGTTTAAGGTCACGTTGGAAGAAGTTTCTGCCGGTGATGTGGCTGGCATTAAAAGTGCGACCATTTATTTTGAAGGTGAGTATGCGTTTGGTTGGCTGCGCACGGAGACGGGTGTTCACCGCCTGGTGCGTAAATCTCCGTTTGATTCGGGCAATCGCCGTCACACTTCATTTTGTTCGGTATTTGTTTCGCCGGAAATTGATGACAATATCGAAATTGAAATCAATCCGGCCGATTTGCGGATCGATACTTACCGCGCCAGCGGTGCCGGCGGTCAGCACATTAACAAAACTGACTCGGCGGTGCGTATCACCCATATACCTACCAACATTGTGGTGCAGTGTCAGAACGAGCGTTCGCAACATGCGAACCGCGACAAGGCCTATAAAATGTTGCGTGCAAAAATGTATGAACAGGAAATGCAAAAGCGCAACGCTGAAAAACAAGCGATGGAAGACAACAAGTCAGACATCGGCTGGGGCAGTCAGATCCGCTCTTACGTGCTGGACGACTCGCGCATTAAAGATTTGCGCACCGGCGCCCAAACCTCCAATACCCAAGCGGTACTGGATGGCGACCTGGATCAATTTATTGTCGAAAGTTTAAAGGCTGGCCTGTAATTTTTTGCAGACCCACTCCACTATTTTTAATTCAACATCAGTGAAGACTATGAGCAACGAAACCCAATCAGCGCAAACCGATGCGCATGCACATGACGAAAACAAACTGATCGCTGAACGCCGCAGTAAGCTTGATGCTATTCGCGAAAAGGGCAATGCATTTCCTAACGATTTCCGTCGTGGCGACAAGAGCATTGATTTGCAAGCACAGTTTGGTGAAAAGACCAAGGAAGAATTGGAAGCGCTGAATCATGTAGTCAGTGTTGCCGGTCGTGTGATGGCCAAACGCGGCCCGTTTATGGTGTTACAAGACGGTGATGGCTCAATCCAATTGTATGCGGATAAAGCTGCGCAAGAAGTGATTAAAGATAAATGGGGTTTGTGGGACATTGGCGATATAGTCGGTGTAAAAGGCGCGCTGCATAAATCGGGCAAAGGCGATTTGTATGTGAATTTGGAAGAGTATCAATTACTCACCAAGTCCTTGCGTCCACTGCCGGATAAATACCATGGCCTGAGCGATCAGGAAATTCGTTACCGTCAACGCTATGTCGATTTGATTGTGAACCCGGAAGTGCGTGACACTTTCCGGTTGCGTTCACAGTGCATTAGTTTTATCCGCAATTACATGAGCGGCTGCGGTTTTATGGAAGTGGAAACACCCATGCTGCATGTGATTCCCGGTGGCGCATCCGCCAAGCCGTTTATTACCCATCACAATGCACTCGACATGGAAATGTTCCTGCGAATTGCACCCGAGTTGTATTTGAAGCGTTTGGTGGTTGGTGGATTTGAGCGCGTATTTGAAATTAACCGCAACTTCCGCAACGAAGGTGTTTCTACTCGTCACAATCCAGAATTCACCATGATGGAATTCTATCAAGCCTATGCGGATTACAAAGACTTGATGGATCTGACCGAAGACTTGCTGCGCAAGCTGTGCATCGAGGTGACTGGCGGAACTACCCTGAAATACCAAACCAGCGAATACGATTTTGGTAAGCCATTTGTGCGTTTGTCTATGTTTGATTCGGTGTTGCACTACAATCCGCAGATCACGGCAGAGCAATTAAGCAGTGTTGAAGGTGCCACTAAAGCAGCAGAAGCCTTGGGGCTAAAAATTAAACCCGGCACTGCGCTCGGCAAAATTCAAACCGAAATTTTTGAAGAAACGGTTGAGCATAAACTGGATCAGCCAACTTTCATTACAGAATATCCGATTGAAATATCACCGCTTGCACGTCGCAGTGATCACAACCCGGCGGTGACCGATCGCTTTGAGTTTTTTATCGGTGGGCGTGAATTGGCCAACGGTTTCTCTGAGTTGAATGATGCGGAAGACCAAGCTGAGCGTTTCATGCAACAAGTGCGTGAAAAAGATGCCGGTGATGATGAAGCCATGCACTACGATGCTGACTTTGTGCGCGCGTTGGAGTACGGTTTGCCACCAACGGCGGGTGAAGGTATTGGTATTGATCGTTTGATTATGCTGTTTGCCAATGCGCCGTCCATTCGCGATGTATTGTTGTTTCCACATATGCGCCCGGAATAATTCATTCAGGTGCAAAAAGATAGCGCCCATTGTGGCGCTATTTTTTTGACTGGAAATTACTACATTAATGTTATTGGCGCTGCTTTACTGGTTCCGTGTTGCCGATTTTTTTATTGCGCCAATTGCTGTTTAGAGTTAATTTTCGGCGGGAACTTTTGTGGGGTCATGATCGACAAAAATTAATTGTTCTGTCGCAAAACCCAAGGCTTTTGCTTTGGCAATTAATTCAGCTTGCAGATTTTTATCAATAACCGGTGTGCGTGCCAGCAGCCAGAAATAACTTTTGTCCGGGCCGCTCACCAGTGAGTATTGATAATCTTGTTTGTCCAACTCAAATACCACATAAGAGCCATAGAAGGGGCCAAAAAAAGAAACCTTTAAATAGCCTTGGTCTTTTTTATCCACAAAGTACGCTTTACCCTCGGCAGATTGCCATGCCTTTTCCTCTGCAGAATATCCTTTGTTAAGTACATTAATGCCGCCGTCGTCACGCAGGCTGTAGGTGGCGCTAATGTGGCTTAATCCGCGTTCAAACGAATGATCAAGGCGAGCGATTTCATACCACTGACCCAAGTAGCGGTTTGCATCAAAGTTATCGACTGGTTTGATGTTCTCGGGCATGCCCGTACATGCTACCAGCAGGCACAACACAAATAATAATCCGTACTTTGGCATGAATCTTTTCCCCTTGTGAAACATCAATTTTGATCGGTTAGGGTGCAACACAATCCAGGCATTGCACATAAATACCTTGCGGATCGTTCATGTTTTTCAAATCTTGCAGTGGTTTTAACGCCGGGCTTATGTCATTCAGAATGCTCAGTGATACAAAATTGTTGACCAGTGATTTCGGGAGTAGTACGCCCGCTTGCCCCTGTGTTAATGAGCGTAAAAATTCTTCTTTGGGTGAAAGTGGGCGCTGTACAAATTCAACTTTGTAAGTGTCTAGTTTTGCTTCCTGTGCGATTGCTCTGATCACATCTTTTAGTGTTCCGAGTTCATCCACCAAACCGATTTCTTTGGCTTTGTTTCCAGTCCATACATGGCCTTGTGCGATTTCATTGATGGCGTCTTTTTCTTGTTCACGCGCGTCGGCAACCAAGGTAATGAAACGTTGGTAAATATTATCAACACTTTGTTGCACCACTTTGCCCGCTTTTTCTGACAGCGGGCGATCCAAACGCATGGTGCCTGCCAATTCAGTGGTGCCTACGCCGTCGGTATATACACCGATTTTTTCCAGCGATTTTTCCAGCGTAGGAAACGCGCCGAATACACCAATAGAGCCGGTGATGGTAGTTGGTTGTGCCCAAATTTTATCGGCGGCGGTGGCAATCCAATAACCGCCTGAGGCGGCAACGGAACCCATGGAAATGTAGATGGGAATTTTTTTGTCGCGCAACGCAATAATCTCACTGCGAATAATTTCGGATGCAAAAGCGCTGCCGCCGCCGGAATCGATGCGAATCACCAGTGCTTTGATATTCTTGTCGTCCTGCACTTGGCGCAGTAATTCAAGCATGCTTTCACTGCCGATACTGCCATCGGGTTGATGACCATCAAGAATTGATCCGGCAGCGACTATGACGCCGACTTTATCGGATTCAGTGATCGCTTTTTTGCGCATGTCGCCGAGATAAAAATTAACATCTATACCGTTGTAATTATCGCCTTCTTTATTTTTGCCCGCCTCTGCGATCAGTGTTGAGATTAATTCACGGCGCGGTGCAATTTTATCAACCAAGGCTTTTTCAAGTGCGAGTTTGGCGCTGTCGCCTTCGGTAAGCGCCATATGTGCATCAAGATTGTTGACATAATCATTGATGCTGCCCGGTGGTAAACGACGCAGGCGCTCTACATTACCGGTATAACCAGCCCAGAGTTCATTAATCCATTGGGCGTTGTGTTCACGCGATTCGGCTGACATATCGTCGCGCAGATAGGGTTCCAGATAGTCTTTATATTTTCCGGAACGGAAGGCGTGAATAGTTACACCGAGTTTGTCCAGTGCACTTTTGTAGTAGTTCATGTAGCGGCCATAGCCGGTAATTTCTACCACACCCATTTCATGCAAATAAATTTCATCGGCAAAGCTGGCAAGATAATATTGGTCTTGGGAGTAGTTATCGCTCACAGCGATAATTTTTTTGCCGCTTGCTTTAAAACTTTCCAGCGCTTGGCCGATTTCATTGAGCTTGCTGATACCGCCGCCGAGCAAACGGCCTGGCTCCAGCACCAACAAAGTGACACGTTTGTCTTTTTCGGCGTAATTAATCGCAGCAACTATGTCACTGACCAGCGTTTCACTTTCCTGCGGATTTTCATCGGACAGTAACAAACTGGTTGGGTCTATATAGCTGCGCTGATCTACTAAAATACCACTGGGAGCTATGCGCAGTGCAAAGCTATCGGGCAATGGCAGTGTAGCTTTACCGCTGATGGCAGCAATAATCAGCAGCAGGATAATAAGAAAAATAATATTGGCGAGAGTATTTCGCAGGGTGGTGACCGCTGCGCCCATGCCACCAAAAATACGGCGCAAGCGATTCGATGGTTTAAGCTTTGGAGTGTAACCACCATTGCCAGGCGCTTGCGATGTGGGTTGATTCGTGGGTTGTGGCGCTGCCTGCGCTGCAGGCTGTGGCGCCGAGGGCGGTTCGTAATAATTCACAGACACAATAATATTCCTTGGGAAAAATGAAATTTAGCGGTGAAAATTTGAATGGATAATCATTGTTTGGTCGACAGGTAATAGTTCCAATATTGCAGCCAGCGACTGGTCATCATCGCGGCAACAAAAAGTACCGTCACTAAAATAGTCATTAACCAGTAGGTCAGCGACCAATAGCTCATCAATAGCGGTACCAAAAATAAAAAGTACATTAGCAATACAAAACACAGCCAGCTGTAGGTGCGATGTTGCGGTTTGAGTAGACCTGGAATAAAAATCGCGAGTGGCAGTATGGCTACCAACCAATGAACAAATTTCATGTCATCGCTGAGTAAATAATTAATTGTCAGCATCAATAATAGGGCAACGTAGCTAGCGTTGCAGATGAGCTGGCCGCGGCGTAATTTTTTTTCCAGCACCACCGCATCGGCATCGGTAATCACGAGTATTTTTTTGGGCTTTTCATGGGCTGCGGGCTGCTGTGCTGAATTGTCCGGTGAATCCTGAGTCATGGTTTAACCTTTTAATTGAAGCGCTAAGGTGGCGATGCGTTTTCCCAGTGCCTGGCACAGGGCGATTTCATCACTACTGAGTTTATTGGGGGTATCGCCACTGGCGAGATGGGATGCGCCGTAGGGAGTGCCGCCGGTGCGGGTAGTTGATAAGCCCGCTTCGCTGTAGGGAATTCCGGCGATAATCATACCTTGATGCAGGAGTGGCAACATCATGGTTAGCAGTGTGGATTCCTGCCCACCGTGTAGGGTAGAGGTTGAGGTAAAAACAGCGGCCGGTTTATTGATTAAATCGCCGTTTAACCATTGGCTGCTGGTACCATCCAAAAAATATTTCATGGGCGCGGCCATATTGCCAAAACGGGTAGGGCTGCCAAGAATTAATCCGGAGCAGTGTTTTAAATCGTCTTCGCTGCAATAGATAGCGCCAGTTTCCGGTATTGCGGGTGCGCTGGCTTCAGTAACCGGTGATACAGCGGGGACAGTGCGCAGGCGTGCTTCTATGCCCGCCACTTGTTCAACCCCACGCGCGATGTGTTTGGCCATTTCCAGGGTAGAACCTTGGCGACTGTAGTAAAGCACGAGTACATAAGCGGTCATAAATTAGCCTTCAGGGGCGATTAATAATTAGGGGGTCAACAACTGTAAAACGTTTTCTGGTGGTCGGCCGATCACGGCTTTGCCGTCTTTTATAGCAATCGGGCGCTCGATTAATTTGGGGTGTTCAACCATCGCATTAATCAAGGCTGTCTCGCTCAGTGTTTGATCGGCCAAGCCTAATTCTTTGTAGGCATCTTCACTTTTACGTAACAGTGCGCGTGCACTTATGCCCAGTTGTGCAAGCAGTGATTTCAACGTCTTGGCATTGGGTGGCGTTTCCAGGTAAAGAATAACTTCCGGTTCAACACCTTGCTCGCGCAATAAGTTCAATGCCTCGCGCGATTTGGAGCAGCGCGGGTTGTGGTAGAGTGCAATCAGCGTGTTATGTTTCATTAATCAGTCCAATACCAAATCAGTCCACAGTAATTTTTTGTTAAACGTCTATCCACCGGGAACAGCCGTGCGGCGATTATAGCGGCTGAGCCCTGACTTGTTTTAAGGATTTAACCTTATGCCGTTGTTGCAAACCCTGCGTCGCCTTGCGATTGAAAATTATCACTGGCTAATGGGATTTTTCGGGTTAATGGTGCACCAGTATCGCATCAAAGCCTGCCAGAAAAGTGCAGCTTCCCTGACTTACGTTACCCTCTTTGCCACCGTGCCTATGCTCACGGTGACTTTCTCGATGTTTTCGTTGATTCCTGCATTTCAGGATTTGGGCGAAGAATTGCAAACCTTGTTGTTCCAGCACTTTTTGCCTAACAGTGAGCAGGATTTAGGCAAATATCTGCAGGAGTTTTCCCAGCAGGCGCGTCAGCTGACGGCATTCGGTTTTGTGTTTTTGTTAGTGTCAGCGTATCTGATGTTGAAAAATATCGAGCAAAACTTTAATGCCATTTGGGGTGTTGCCCGTGGCCGTCGCGGGGTTGCTAATTTTTTACTCTATTGGGCGATATTGAGCCTTGGCCCCTTGCTGCTCGGTGCTGCCTTGGCGATGAGCACTTATTTGGCCTCGTTCCGATTACTGGTTGGCACTTACGATAATTTGGGCCTGGTGGAGTGGGTACTGCAATTTGCGCCCTGGGTGCTCACTTGGGCTGCCTTTACTTTGCTATTTGTGGCGGTACCCAACTGTAAGGTGCCAGTGCGTCATGCCCTGGTGGGCGGTTTTTTCACTACGCTGGGTTTCCAGGGTTTAAAAGCAGCATTTAGTTGGATAGTCAGTCACTCTTCTTTTTCCTTGGTGTATGGCGCATTTGCAGCGCTGCCGTTGTTTTTGTTGTGGGTAAACCTGATTTGGACTGTAGTGCTGGGTGGTGCGGTCTTTGTGCACACTATCAATGCCCATCAAATTGGTTTGCGTCATCGCAAGTATCCCGACCTGATTGCCGCATTACTGGTGCTGTGGCGTTGTTATGATGCCGCCAAAGAGGGTGCCAGTGTGCCCGAGCGGGTTTTGTTACGGCAGGGTTTGGCAGCTGATCAATGGCAGCGCATCTGCGAAGCATTGGTGCGGCATCATGTGATTACGGCTAACTATCAGGGCGATTATTTACTCAGTCAGAACCTTCATTTACTTAGCTTGCAGCAGTTGGCAGATATTCTTGAGTTGCCGCGGCAGCTGCCAGCCGAGAAAGATAGCTTGCGCCAGTTGCCTTGGGGGGAGGCTGGCCTGCAATTACTTACCGAGGCGGAGCAGCAAATAAATTCGCTGTTTGCGATCAAACTGGGCGTGCTTTTTGACAGTCCTGCACCAGCCGAGCAACCCGCTGTGCCTCCAAAACTCAGCCAACACGGAGAGGCTTAATGGTTATTTGTGTGCGATAAACTTGGCTAAAAAAGTGACTGACGTCCAATTCACTGGCTATACTCCTAACAACTTTCCCACTGACAGATACAGCAACTCCATGGCTACACCTCTATTGATTTGTGATGATTCGATGATGGCGCGCAAGCAGGTGGCGCGCTCCCTACCTGCCGATTGGGATGTCGATATTACCTTTGCCACCAACGGCGCTGAGGGGTTGCAGGCTATTCGCGATGGCAAGGGTGAAATGGTCTTTTTAGACCTGACCATGCCGGAAATGGATGGCTATCAAGTGTTAGAGGCCATTAAAGCCGAAGGGCTGGACGCTATGGTAATAGTGATCTCGGGTGATATTCAGCCTAACGCCCAAGCGCGCGTGACGCAGTTAGGTGCTATGGACTTTATTTATAAACCGGTTAACCCTGAAAAGTTGGCTGAAACCTTACGCAAATTTGGTCTTATCTAGTTACGCTTTTCTGCCAGGTTTTCCTGCGGTAGAGTTTTTCTTTGGCACCCGTTAGATTGCCCGCTGGTTTGCGGTATCAATCAACGGGTGTTTGCTTTTCAGGGGGTGTACTCCTGCTGTTATGGGTAGTTATCAATGAGTGTTTCATCGTTAAAACTTTCGCGTTTCGGGCAAAAATTATGTACCGATGCCGGCATAGTCACCTTGATGGATGATTTGGGCGAGGCGCTGCGGGTAAATCCCGAGATGATTTTTATGGGTGGCGGTAATCCGGCGCGAATCCCGGCTATGGAACAAGCATTTGCCAGCGCGCTGGATGCAACACTCGCCAACCCGCGCGATGCGCATGAGTTGCTTGGCTTATATCAGCCACCACAGGGCGATGCACAATTGCTGGACGCCATTGCCGATTTGCTTAATCACGAATACGGTTGGGCGATAGCGCGCGATAACATTGCGCTTTCCAACGGCAGTCAGGCGGCGTTTTTTGTACTGTTTAATTTATTTGCTGGCGACTATGCCGATGGCAGCAACAAGAAGATCCAGTTGCCGCTCACACCGGAGTATTTGGGTTACAGCGACCTGGGCATTAGCGAGGATTTTTTTACCGCTACACGCCCCAGTATTGAAATATTGGACGATGGTTTTTTTAAATACCATGTGGATTTTGATGAGCTGAAAATCACCAGTGAAACGGGCGCGCTCTGTGTATCGCGCCCCACCAATCCCACTGGCAATGTGATTAGCGATGAGGAACTGACTAAGCTCGATGCGCTGGCACGTGCGCATCAAGTTCCTTTTATTGTAGATGGCGCTTACGGCACACCCTTTCCCAATATTTTATTTGTGGATGCGCAACCCCACTGGAATAGCAATACGATTCTGGTATTGAGTCTATCCAAACTTGGTTTGCCCGGTGCGCGCACTGGCATCGTTATCGCCGACCCTGCCATCATTCAAGCTTTTGCCAAAGCCAATACTATTCTCAGTTTAGCGACGGGCAATTTTGGCCCGGCAGTGGCACGACATTTATTGCGCGACGGAAAAATATTGCGATTAAGTCGCGAAGTAGTTGCGCCGTTTTATCGCACACGAATGGAAATGGCAGTGGCGAGGTTTAAATCGGCACTGGGCGATTTGCCTTGTTTAATCCACAAGCCTGAAGGCGCGATTTTTTTGTGGTTGTGGTTTAAGGATTTGCCGATCAGTAGTGAGTTGTTATACCAGCGTTTAAAAACGCGTGGAGTATTGGTGGTATCCGGACATCATTTTTTCCCCGGTTTGGCGGAGGATTGGCCGCATCGCCATGAATGTATCCGCGTGACTTATTGTCAGGAGCCGGAAACCGTTGCGCGCGGTGCGGCGATTATTGCCGATGAAGTGCGCCGTGTTTATCGCGAAGCGGGTTGATTGTTCGAGTAAATAGTTGTGATCTGCGGTGACTATGCTATTTATAAATGGCTACCAACCATACCTACACCGACAATAATAGTGGAGTCCAAGATGCCAATGTCCCCGGAATTAGTTGCTGAACTGCAAGTGCTGCGCCTGTTTGACGCGACAACCAGCCAGACCGGACTCAAAGTTCATTCAGATGCAGCACCTGAGTTGATCGCCGCCACCAAACGCCTGCACGAAAAACAATTAATCACCTTGCCCGATGGTGGTTATTTAACCCCCTTGGGTTATGAATCCACGGTGCATTTACAAAACCTGCTGCAAATCCTGACTTCAAAACCACTGCTGTAAGTGGCGACTCTCGTCAATCTGGAGGTGCTAAAGGGCGCCTCTTTAGATGCATAAAATGATTTAGTTGGCGCGTAAAGTTCTGTGTTTCGGCTAAACTATTAGATATGCCCATCACCGATGAGGCTTATCCATGAGCCAAACCCCAGTGCTTTCAACTTCTCCATTCGATCCGTCGCTTATTACTCGCGAGCAGTTGCTTGCGATCATTGCTATTCAAACGGAAATCGCCAAGGTTGGCCTTGATCTTGGTGGTGTGATGGCACTGGTGGTTGAGCGTGCGCAACAGCTCGTTGGTGGCGACGGTGCGGTTATTGAGCTGGTCGAGGGGGAAAATGAGTTGGTGTATTGCGCCGCCTCAGGCATAGCCGCGCAACAAATAGGTCTACGTTTACAAGTCACCCAGAGCCTCTCTGGTCTCTGTATTCAAACTGGAATGCCCCAGCGCTGCGATGACTCCGACTTGGATCCGCGCGTTAATCGCGCAGCATGCCGCTCGGTCAACCTTCGCTCAATGGTGGTAATACCGCTTAAATATCGCAATAACTGTATTGGGGTATTAAAAGTGGTTTCCGCGAAACCCGCTGCTTTTGGTTCGGCAGATCAGACCTTATTAAACATGCTCTCCGAGGTGCTGGGCGCGGAAATGTTTTTTGCGGCCAAATATGCCCAGGATGAACTTTTTTATCGCGCTACTCATGATGAGATGACCGGAGTGGCTAACCGGGCTTTATTTTTTGATCGCTTACGCAACTTGCTTGGACAATCCCGTCGCGACGACTGTTATTTGGCCGTCTTGATTGCGGATATGGATAACCTAAAAAAAATCAACGATACCCACGGGCATACCGCAGGTGACGCAGCCATTTGCGAGCTGGCGCAGCGGCTCAAAAATATGGTGCGTGTGACGGATACTGTGGCGCGTTTGGGGGGCGATGAGTTCGGTTTACTATTGCATCCGATTGAAAGCCGCACCGCACTTGAGCGAAGTGTGCAACGCCTACTGGATGAAATTGCCCAACCGTTTTTGTATAAGGGTATTTCCATATCCCTCAGTACCAGTATTGGTTACGCGCTTGCACCGGATGATGGCTTTGATCAGGACCTGCTATTGGAGCAGGCGGATAAGGCAATGTACGCGGTGAAACGAAGTATTAGTGCTCCTGCCGATAAGTGATTAGTGCCAAGCCCATTTTGCATGGCTATCAATACTGTCGCGCTCAGTGGGACTGGGCCCGATGCATGTTGCCATCCCAGCGTCCTTGCCGGGGGCTTGTAAAGCTATTGTCCAGCAGTTTCGTTAATTGCAAACGTTGCCATTTACCACCGGAACTTGCGCTGTTGCGCTACTGCCCTTATTACCTTGGAAACCTATCTCCACCGACTGCCCTGGCTGAATAGTGCCGTTCCAATTCAGGTTGCTCGCACTGTAGGGGTTGTTTCCACTAAACACGGCATTCCAGCTGTTGGTGATACGGCTGCCATCGCTGTAGGACCAATTTACCGTCCAGCCATTGATAGGGCTGCTGCTGGTGTTGGTAATGCGCAGAGTAGCCGTAAAACCATTATTCCACTCGTTGCTCACCAGATACTGGCAGTTACCACCCTCTACACTGGCTACCGAACTGGATGAACTTGCCGGTGGTGTCGAGCTGGCAACGGAAGAGGGCGCCGTGCTGCTTGGGGTACTACTTGCCGGCGTGCTGCTTGCGGGCCTGCTACTGGCTGGAGTGCTACTTGTACCGCCGCCCACTATGCCAAAAGGCGCGGGTTGGGCACTGCAGGTACTGGCTGAAATACAGCTTCTGTTGTTCTCATACCCCCAACCGGAACTGGTAACGGCGCACAGCGGATAAAGCGTGCCATACCAATTACATTGCTGCGCAGTACTGACGCTTGACGCGACTGACGACGAGCTGCTGGGTGCGATAGAGGATGAGCTTGAGGTTGTTGCCAAGCTGGAAGAACTGGCTGGAACCGATGAACTGATCGCCTGGCTTGATGAACTGACAGCGAGGCTCGATGAGCTCAGACTGGATGAGCTTTGCCCACCGCCATTGCCCTGTGCGTAGTCGTTGTAAAACGCGAGGTTCCAAGCCAAGGGAGCGTTCCAGTTAATGGTAATTTCATTAACCGCATAGGCATTGATGTTATCAGCCCAACAAGTGGCAGGTCTGGACTTGCAGCCACCCAACAATGAAGCTGAGGTGCTGTCCTCAAGACCGGCATTGGGGCCGCCAGAGAGTGCGCCGGGTGGTGGGGCAGGGTAGTTGGCATTGATCGCATTTGCCCAGAAACGGTGATGTGGTTGGGTGGCCGTTTTGGTGCCCGCACCCGTCACGAATGAGGTGGACAGGGTGTTTTGACCAAAGAAATAGTTCAGCCCTTTCCCCACCCCTTTGGCGTAGTTTTCATTGCCCGTGAAATCATAGGCAAGCCCCATCAGGATCAGTTTATTCGCCACGGCGCCGTTGGAACCCCAATAGTACTCAAGGGTTGAAAGCGGTGCGGGATAGCCAGATGCATTTTGGGTGGCGATATTATTGTCGGCGATACTGATAATTTTCTGGCGCGCACTCGAACGCAAACTGGCCGTGTGAGTGGTGGGAACCATCGCCAATGAAATCAGGCCCGCCAGTTCGGTATCAGCCCACCCGAAATCGTTGCGGGTAATAGCAAAGTTATTCAATGTGCTTAGGTATCGGCTATTGCCAGTGGTGATGTACAACTCGGCAGCGGCCCAGTAAAACTCATCGCTGACATTGGCATCGCCATAACCGCCGCCGCCATTGTCGTAATTGCCACTGTAAATATCATTGGGGTTGGCTTGGGCGGCATCCCAGGCGCGGGTTGCAGCACTCAGGCAGGTAGCGGCAAAACCGGAATCGATGTCTTGCCAAATCCGTGCACACTGGGCAGCGGTGGCCGCCAAATTCAGGGTGGCAGCGGTAGAGGGTGGAACCAGTGCACGCTGCTGTGGATCTTCATGGGGTGCAAGAGGGAATCCGGTCCAGCCTACATCGTGCATTTTGTGGTGCGCCATACCGGCTTTGGCTTGACCGACGGGCACTTGCATCGCCAACAAAAACTCCATTTGCCAGCGCGCTTCGTCCAGCACATCAGAAATACCATTGGCACTTTCGGGAATATTCAGTTTGCCGTCGCCCACCAGGCTGCCATTGTCGCTCAGGTACAGGTCGCGCTCGTAAAGGTTTAATAATGTCCAGGCTGAAATGCCGCCATTTACCACGTATTTGCCGTGATCACCGGCGTCATACCAGCCTTTGCTGACATTCAGCGAATAGTTACAGGTGCCACTCCAGCAGGGCACATTGATGTCGCCTTTGTTGGCACCGATGTTCAAGTGACCCGCCGGGCGCGACCATTTGCTATTGCTGGCAAAGGAGCCATTGCCGCCACCGGTGTACTGGGTCTCAATCGCGATGCCACTACGGTTATGGTAGAAATATTTGAGCGAGTCGTAGAGTGCGCCTTTGAGGGCGGTATTGGAAATCGCAAAGCTGTAACTGGTATCGCCACCGACCGTCAGGGTAAAACCGCTTCCGGTTGCACTCACGGCCGACAAATCAATCTGATGCAGATTGTCGCCGCTGGCCGCATCGGAGCCACTTGGCAGTGTTTGGCCGCTCGCGACCACTGTGCCGTTTTGCCGCAGCTGCCAGGTTTGGGCGCTGGTTTGGGTGGTTTTGTAGGTCGCGGTTTTGGCGCCGGTGGGCAGGTAGCCAAGTTGGTTTACCCGTGGGTTGCCTATCTCGGCCTGGGCATTGAATGCCGACAGGGCGAGCAGCCCTGTACCAATCAATTGGTACAGCGGTGTGCGTTTGGCGGATAGTTCGCGCGCAAATTCTTGATCATTATTCTGGACGGATTTTTTCATCGGAAATATCTCGCGTGAAATAAAAGAGGAGCTGTAATCAGCGTTAAAAAAACCGGCCTGCGAAACAGGCCGGTAAATAATTGCATTGATTAAGGGGTTTTATACCGGGGCGGGAGTGATGGCCTTGTCCTGAAATCCACCACCTCCGGTATAAAAGGTACCGGCTCATCCCTAAGCCAAGTCGAAACTCCTGTTTTGACTTGAGTCCACCGGAAATCCGGCTGCACTGATCTGCTTATTGCAGTGGTGGGTAAGCGTTATCCACCAGTTGCTTGAACCCTTCCGAGAACCAGCGGCCAGCAACTGGCGCATTGGGCATAGCGCCAGTGGTGGTGCCTGCAGCATTGGTAAAGGTAGGGTCACAGTTGCGGTCAAAGCCTTTGGCTGGATCTTGTGGGTCGTAAGAGAGTTCCAGTGAGGCTGCACCATCTGATTCACCTGGAGGTTTCACCCATACATAAGCATCGATACCTGCAACCGGTGCTACTTGTGGCCGTTCGCCCACGCCACCGCGTTGGTTACACCAGTTACCGCGATGGGCACGACGGTCAATGCGCGATTGGTCAACAAAGGTATCCAGTACCGTGCTGGTTGATTGCGCAGTTGGACGGTTAGCGCCACCCCAGCCGTTGCGTGAGGTATCCACCAACATGCCGATGTTGGATGGGAAGCCAGCAGAGATCATGGCATTGCGCCAGGCGGTCACAAAAGAAACTTCACTGAAGTGCGGGTTCCATTCGTAGAACTTGGCTTGACGGGTTTGTGTGCCGCCACCACTGCCCGGGAAGGCGCTGTTAGCCAATGAATCCAGGAAGGGTTCGTACAGTGGGGTGTAACCTGAGGTGTTGGATACAAAGCCGGCTACGGAATTCACCCCGCCAGTCGCCCCTTTGATTGCATCGCCAATCAGGGTAACAGCCTTGCCAAAATTGTCCGTCCAGCCCAACCAGCCTGAGTGGCCGATATCAACGTAAGAATAAACGTTGGTAATCGGGTAGAACTTGCTCAGGGTGTAACGGGTGTTAGGGACATAACCATGGGTCGCATCGGCTGCTTGTTGACACGCCGGTGTGCTCAGGTTGGTGACCAGGTTAGGTAATGAGTCTGGCTCGATGATGGCAATAATGCGCAGTTCGCGGTATTTAGGATCAGCGAAGATGGATGCCAACACATCGATATATTCGGTGCGATAGCGGGTAGTGCCTTCAACGCCTTGGCTCAACTCACCATTGGACGCTAACGCGTGGCAATCGCGGTTAGGTAGGTCATAGACCACCACCTGGATTACATTGGCGTTTTGATCCAGAGCTGCATCCAAATGGTCGCGCAGACCCCAGCTACCATCGGTTGGGGCAATCGCACCGATACGATCCATCCACACCGCGGTGTTGTAATTGGCCACTTTGGAGCCACCGGTTTCTGCCATGGCTTTGGCTGACCAGATTGGATCTACGTACCACTGGGCGCCAACGAAGGGGTTATCCAAACGTGGGCCAGCGCTGGCTGCACTGGAGCTGCTAACACTGACGACTGAACTGCTTGCCACGGAGCTGCTAATTACAGACGAACTGCTGGAGCTGACCGAGCTAGAGCTGGGTGGTACCAAGCTGCTGCTTGATGACACACTGGCTGACGACGGCGTAGTGGCGACAGAACTGGACGACACTACTGACGAAGAAGAGCTGGTAGTTGATGAGCTTGAAGTTACACCGCAGCCGGCGACTACCCCAAAAGGTGAAGGTTGGCTGGTACAGGTCGCTGTAGAGATACAACTCTTGCCATTTTCATAACCCCAACCACTGACGGTAGTGGTGCAAGTGGGGTAAAGCGTGCCGTACCAATTGCATTGCGACACTGCCGCGCACTGTGATGCCACACTGCTGGAGGAAATAGAAACGGTGCTGGATGAAGAGCTTGCCGGCGGAGTGCTGCTGGGTGCTGAGCTGCTTGTTGCAGTGCCACAAACATTACCGGTGATAGTCGGGATTTCAGCAGTAGCGCCATTCTTGTTGCCCTGCACCCCGAAGCTCACGGATTGCCCCGGTTGAATTGTGCTGTTCCAGTTCAATCCACTGGCGGTGTAGGGATTGTTGCCACTGAGGGTGGCATTCCAGGAATTGGTGATGCGGTTGTTGGTGTAAGCCCAGCCCACAGTCCAACCGTTAATGGCGGTAGTGCCATTGTTGGTGATACTGACAGTACCTTGAAAGCCGGTATTCCATTCATTGTTGAGTGTGTAAGAGCAGACCGCTGCGTGCGTTTGGCTCGCGACGACCATGCTCAGGCTTAGCAGCGAGGCTATCCCGAGCGTTTTGCGTAGTGATGTTTTCATTATGTTTATCCTTGAACGTGATGTTGAAAGGCGTGGTACGCCTTTTTTGTAACTCACCTCTCATTCCGGTTTGTTTTCCAAAATGAACTGCAGGTGGATTTTTACCTCGTACTTCTACCCTCGGAACTTCTACTTTCTAAACTTCCCGGTGTAGGCCGGTTCACGTGTTGATGAATCGGTGTCAATCCTGACAATTTGTTAACGGCCGAGATTATCTGCCTTGGTTTGAATTATTTTTTCTCTGTAACACTTTGTATTTTCTAAGGTTATTTTTATTTATCGGGCGTTCTACCCAGTATGTGTTAAACATAAATTCAAAAAGGACAGCGCTGTCATTTTTGTGCCGCGAAAAATATCACTTATGAAATAAAAATACTCTGCACAGTGCGGGGCACTATTAAATTCTGCAGGCTGGATCACGATAGTATCCGGCATAAATTCACCTTTCTGTTCAATCAGGCAAGTCGGAGTGGTGGCGCTTAAATTGTCTTTTTGGTTGGTAAATTTTTTGTAACTTAAAATTTTCAAGGTGAAAAATGATGTTTTATTTTTATTATTTAATAAATAACCAGAAGGTGATTTTTAGCCACAGTAGTTTAAAAAAAATGAAAAAACAATAATTAAGTTTTTGTGTTTTGTGTTTTGTTTCGGAAAAAAATGGCTTTATTTGTTGTAAAAAAGTGATTTCTAGAATTTATAAAACCTCAAAATATGAGTTAAAACAGATGTTTAATTGATTTTTAAAAAGTTAAAAATCAATTAAAAATTTTTAAATAGTTGCTCTTAAAAAATATTATGTCTTGGTGATTTTAATTTGGCGTTTTTGATTTCTTAAAAAGACATTTACAGGTGAAAATATTTGTGTCGCTTAAATCTTTATTTCTACTTGTGTGAGCCCTGTGTTGAGCTACCGGGTTAGGGGTAACCCCTCGTCAAGCGACGAGTGATTGGGGGGGGCGCATGGTCATCAAAGTGGCCTGTCAGGTTGTTGTCGCTATGGGCTGTATTTTGCCGCCAGCTGACGCGTTTAACCCCCGGCTTTTTGAGCAGGTTTTTTTTGAGCAGTTATTGTTCTTTGCTCCAAATCATGAGTGTTGTGTCGGTCTTTTTGTGGGTGCTCAAGTGGCGGCCGCTACTACTAAGGCGTTTAAATCTGCTAGGCTTGCCGCCATCAAGATCAGCCAAATATCAAAGCCTATGGAATTGAACGTGCAATCCGGTCAACCAGACTATTCAGTCTATCGCAGCTTGGTTAGCGAATTACTTGCAGGCAATGAGCAGTTGCCCAGTCTGCCTGCTATTACCTTTGAAATTCGCAATGCGTTGGAGCAATCGGATTTGTCGATGGCTGAGTTAAGTAAGTTGCTCGCTAAAGATCCTTCGCTGTCCGCCATTTTGCTGAAATATGCCTCAAGCCCTCTGGTCGGGAGCCAAAACCCGCCGCAAACCCTGCTGGATGTGGTGCGCCTGTTAGGGATGAATCAGGTAGAGCGAATTACCATGGTGCATTCCATTAAAAGCTTATTTTCTGTGCATTCGGTTAAACATAAGCGCCTGTTTGTGGAGGCATGGCGGCGCATGGCATTAAAGGCTAGCCTCAGTACTTTCATTGCCAAACATGTAGGTAAGGTTGTACCGGATCAGGTATTGATGGCTGCGCTGTTAAGTGAAGTGGGAACCCTGGCAGTGTTGTCCGCTTTTAAAAAGAGCGAGCAAACACCAGAGTTGGCGGTTTATGTAGGGCTTTGCCGCGAGTATGCAAAATCACTGGGTGTGATTACGCTGAAAAAATGGCAGGTGGATAGCCAATACCTGAAAGTTATCCAGGATATTGGTAACTGGTCAGGGGATAGCCCCGGGCCAATTAATTTGAGCGATATTATCAATTTGGGTTTGTATCACTCAGTGAAATTAAGCCAGGCAAAAAACAATTTGCCTCCCATTACTGAATTAACCGCCTATAAAAAATTGGATGCACCGGAAAACTCTGTTGTAGCGGGCGGCCTGACCTTGGTAATGACCAATGTGCAGGAAATTCGCATGGTGGCAAAAAGCCTGTTCTAAGCAGTTAATTCACGTTTTTCGCGCATAAAAAAAGGGGCCAAGGCCCCTTCGATTTCTTACCTGACTTCCTGTCCGCTTCCCTGCTGTTTCTGTTTCCTTACTCTCTCGGTTTTTATGATATGTGATCAAGGTGACAGGGTGATGACAGCCCTGACTTAGATCCCGTTCGGGTTGTAAACCCACAGCATGTTGTTGACATGGTTGCTGCTGTCTTCGCCGATTAATACGCGACCATCATCCAATACTTCGATGTTGTCTGGCTGCGCTATGCCGTTAACGTCACATTTGTCGGTAGTGCTGGTGCCGTTATAAGCGCCGCCCACTACAACAGGTTGCATGCGATTTACGTTGTAGCTTTCATCGAAACCAAAACGATACACCGCGCCACAGCGGTTTTCAGTTACCTGGATGTCACCTGTGGTGTCGGCCATGGCGCCGCGCACTTCAGCCATCGCTACGTACATAAAGGGTACGCTGCGGTCTTTGGCTCCGTCGTAATTAATGTTGATCCCTTCCATTTTGTTGAACTCAACCGTGGCACCTTTGGCTTCGGCGGCGCGCAAGGTTTCCAGGAATGCGACGCGATCATCTGTGGCGTTACCTGCAGCCCAATCAGCTACTTCGGCATCAGAAATGTAACTGGTAGCCCCTTCAACGTAATCACTTTCATCAATACCATCGTAAGAGCGCACCCAGCTTTCAATGTCAGCATTGGTGGCATGAGCCAGCTCAATCCATTCAATATCAAAACCAGCTTTGGCGGTATCTACTGTGGCGTCTTGCATTACTTTGGCGGCGTAGAGTGTGCCCGCGCTCATGTCACCTGCAACATCGGCAACAAATTTATAAAAGCCTTTGTTAGAGCCGTCATCCGTTAAATACACAGTTTTGTGGTCGGGCATAATCACCGGGTTTTCATGCGCATAACGGCCCATGGTGAAATGTTTTACCGGAACCGGCGCAGCGGTTTTAGGTTGGGTGATTTCAACAATGTAGCCGTAGTCGTAAGGGTTGGGGAAAGTGCCGCCCAGGTAATCCTTAATCTTCAGCACGTCTGCGTAATTGGGGTAGCCAGTGGAGTAGGTGGCATCGTTCCAACGCACGGTGTTTTCGGCTTCGTAGTTTTCTTCCGAGGTGAGTGGCGTGCCCCAGGGTGAAACGGTACCGAAGCAGTTAATCATGGTGCCTTTTACGTTGCCAAAATTTACGTTCATCGCATCGTTCACACGCCAGGTGCCATCGTTTTGTTTCGCGATGCTCAAACGGCTTACACCACCGGGACGATCTTCCCACGCGCTAAACAAGTAACCTTCGCTACCGCTGATATTGTCGGGGATGTAAGCGTTAAAGTCCGGGTTGTTGGATTGTTTGACGCTAACACTGCCATCAGGGGTAGTGATATTGCCAAAACCAAAGGGCAGTGCACCGGCAAAAATATCACCTTCGCGGCCCAGCGCTTGATAGCTGCCCACAGCAACTCGGGTGGTCTGTGATTCAGGAGAGCCTTTTACGGGTACTGCGACGGGTGTAATTTTGGGGTCAAGCATGTCCAGGTCAACACCGTTCCAAACGCCCACCGCCGCTTTGCTTTCATCGCCGGGTAGAGTGTCTGATGGATGTTGAATATTAAAAAATAATTCACCGTTATCGGTTTTAAACATACCGGTTAATTCGGAGCCCATGGGCGTGGTTGCCAAGCGAATTAATTTAGCGGGTGCGGTTGCATCAACACCGTCTTCGCCGTCAGTGCCGTCCTGACCATTGGCACCATTTTGCCCCGGCGCGCCATTGTTTCCTGCTGGGCCAGTTGGGCCTGCAGGGCCAGCAACACCGTCAGAGCCTGCGGGGCCGGTTGCACCGTCTTTACCATCGTCACCACCACAGGCGGTGAGCAACAGGGTGGATGAAATTAAAACGGCTAATAATTTTTTGTTGAACGTTATATTCATGTTAAATCCCAAGGTTGCTTGTAAACAGTACAGAATTAATTGTTAGGAAGGTCTTGCTACGGAGTCTGTAGCCTAAGCAAGTTTTATGAATGTTTCGCAACGGAAATGTGGCAGTTCAGTGAAGCTTTTTTGACAAAAAATTCGCGATAGTTTTAAGTCGATACCCGCATGCGCGGGCACGACAAAAAAATATTTTCAGTGATTACGTTACGTGCGGGAGTAAAATATTTTTGAGGGTTATTGATTGTTCTGTGACCAATCCAGGCGGATGTCCCAATTGTAAAAGCGATGTTCGGGTGGGAGTGGTGGCAGCTCGTCATTGATTACATCAAAAACATTTTTTGCGGGTAACCAAGTTGCATCACGGCCGTAAATAAAACTCTGGGTGCGCACAATATGGGCGTAGGCTTTATTTAATTGCAGGGCACGTTGATGCGAAGGTGTAATTAGCTCATAAACGTTTGCAGCGCTCACTTTTTCTTCATCCACCATGCCATTATCTTTGAACCAGCGTGTAAGCATTTCAGGATTTTCACGAAATTCACTACCGCCGCCTGCGCGCTGTAAATAATGCAAAATCTCGCCGCCACTTTCGCTCACACTGGGCGCATCTTTCATGCCTTTGAGGTTAATGTAACCCCAGCCCTCGGCGCCGGTAACCTTGCGTGCCAGTGCAAAGGTGTGGTCTATGGTGGCGCCAACGGCGGCATGGCAACCCATGCAGAACAAGGTTTCTTCATGGGTTTGTGGGCGCAGGGCACCTGCGTAATCCTCGATAAAACCTTGCAATAACCAGCCAAAACCGTTTTCCATACCCAGCTCGCCGTGATCATTAAAGTTGGGTAGCAGTTCAAGGTTTTTTTCTTTACGTTCGCGCGCATAACGGCTGGCAACGTCATATTGTTCCAACACACGAATTTTTTTCATGTAACGTAATTCTTTCATGCGCTCAGGCACAAAAATATCGCCTTCTGATTTTGTGCCCACATAGCGCACGGTGTGCATTAATTCGCTATCCAGTGGGTATTGTTGTGCGGTG
This sequence comes from Cellvibrio sp. KY-YJ-3, assembly GCF_008806955.1. Classification (NCBI taxonomy): domain Bacteria; kingdom Pseudomonadati; phylum Pseudomonadota; class Gammaproteobacteria; order Cellvibrionales; family Cellvibrionaceae; genus Cellvibrio; species Cellvibrio sp. KY-YJ-3. Next base: position 2,587,664 of record NZ_CP031727.1, read on the forward strand.
ACGGGCATATTGCTGGCATCACCCAGGTAGCTTTCCCGTTTTACCAATTGCTGTGCAATGCCGAGTGTGCCATCGCCATCCAAATCGATACCCAGCAGGTTTTCGTCCTGTGCAGGAATACTGATCGCAGCGAGCTGTTTGATATTCAGTTCCACCAGCGACAAATTCAGTAAATACACCGCGCGATTATATTGCCCATTTAATTCACGCAGGGCGGCTGGCAGGCGAATGATGACATCGTCAGTGGAACCATTGGTTGGCCAAAACGTACCGGGGAAGGGTTTGTAATTAAACGCTACCCAGTGGCTGCCGTCTTTGGCAAAACCCTGCGCGTCAAAGGCGGCCGCCGCGCGCTGATAATTTGCCAAGTCGGGAATAAAGCCTTTCCAATCGCGTGCTTTGAGCGATTCGGCCAGTGCGCTGTAGTTGTCACTATTTACATAGTGTTGAATCGTTTCTTCGCTTACCGCATCTAGCCATTCGCGGCGATCAACAAATAAATTTTTCCAGTGATTACTCAAGCCGTCTTCTGAAAAAATATAAGCGCCTTGCAGGCCGCCATCATCCAACTCATTCATGCGAAACTCGCCCGCGCTACGGTCATACATTTGATGGCAGGTGTAGCAGGGGTTGTGGCGATTTTCAGTTTTGGTATAACACTGCGCAGGAATGGGGGCTTCCAAATTGGTAATGACTTCATTGGATACGGGCGTCCGCGCCGCGAGTTCAATGTTCGGTAAATCTTTTGCTTTGGTGGCGCTAGTGCCTTGTGGAAACTCGCCATCACTTAATAAATCACAACCGACCAAACTGATTGTCAGGCTGAGAGGCAACAACAGGCCAAGTGAAAATAAACGGTTGAAAGGCTGCTTGAATTGCATAGGGGGTATCCGCATAGCGTTGGTTATTCAGTTGCTTTTTAACAGCATAAAGAGGTAGTCAATAAGTCAAGCAAGCCTAACAAGCCTTTGTGACATTATTCTTTCAGTCAAAAAAGCATCCCATGCACCCTCCAAACAACCACGCCTGCTACAATTCACGCTCAATTTTTTATTTTCTTCTGATGTAAAAGTAACCATCATGCTCAGCGAACTACTCGCCATTCTTGCCCCTATTATGATTTCTGTCGGTGCCGGCTTTATTTGGGGAAAAACCGGCACTGATTTCCCCGCGGATTTTATTTCACGCATAGTGATGAACATCGGCACGCCTTGTTTGATTATCAGCGTGATGGCGAAAGTGGATGTGCAACCATCCGTGATGGGGCAGGTCGCGCTTGCCACGGCAATCGTCATGACCGCTATGGGATTATTCGGCTGGGCATTATTGCGCTGGATGAAACTGGAAATTAGCACTTATCTCCCGCCACTTATCTTCCCCAACAACGGCAACATGGGGTTGCCGCTGTGTTTATTTGCCTATGGGCAAACCGGCCTCGCGCTCGCGTTGGGCTCATTTATGGTGATGATGATTGCGACTTTTACGGTGGGCTTATTACTGGTGACCAGCAGCGAAGGTGGGATCTTTAAACGCCTGGAAGCCATTGCTAAACAACCGGTGATTTATGCTATGGCAATCGCTGTGTTATTGCTGGTGACGGGTACAGAGTTGCCGCTCTGGATCAGCAACACACTCGATCTCCTCGGCGGCATCGCCATCCCGCTAATGACCATCGCACTCGGTGTTTCCCTCGCGACGCTAAAAATTCATTTCTGGAAGCGCAGTTTGTTTTTTAGCCTACTTCGTGTGGGTGGTGGGTTGCTATTTGGTTTTATTGTGTGCGAATTAATGGGGCTGACAGGCATATCGCGTAATGTCGTGTTATTGCAATCTGCCATGCCTGTGGCAGTGTTCAACTATCTATTGGCGTTGCGTTACAACCAAAAACCGGAAGAGATTGCCGCCATGGTGTTGGTGTCAACCTTAATTGCATTTATCGGCTTGCCGTTTTTGCTTATAGCAATTTTGTAACTATGCTTTGATTTGTCTTTTTATAGCCATTTTCTAACAAAATATGAAAGGGATTTTATTCAGTTAATAAGAGAGCTGCGAATGGAAAATCCTGTTGCTGTTTCTTCACCTGAGGTTTCTTTTGCGCGGCTCGCCTGTGTAATTCGGTTGACTGCTTTACAGGCGGAAGTTGAATTACTACTGCACCTTTCGCAAGTAGCTGAGACCTGGGTTGATCACGTCAATAAAAACGATTATCGCGGTGGTTGGGATGTATTGCCCCTGCGCTGCCAACGCCAACACCTTAGTGCACATCCCATCCTGCAAGGTTTTGCCATAGCCAATGGCGATGACTGGGAAAACTTACCGGTATTGGATCAGTGCCCGGCAATTGCCGCCATTTTTAATCAACTGCAATGCCCCATCAAAGCGGCGCGTTTAATGCGTTTAAAAGCCGGCGCAGAAATAAAACCCCATCGCGATCAAGGGTTAAGTATTGCGTATGGCGAGGCGCGGTTACATGTGCCAATTTACACCAGTGCGGATGTAAGTTTTATTGTCGACAATAAAATTGTTCCCATGAACGCGGGTGAGTTGTGGTATTTCAACGCCGATCAAACTCACGAATTTTACAATTACGGCAGCGAAGACCGGATTAATTTGGTAATCGATTGCGTGGCTAACAACTGGCTATGTAACGCAATTGCGACTGGTGTGCCAAATGCCTGAATTTTATGCGGAATACTGCGCGTTAATTAGCTCCAGCGAGCAGCTTGAACAATGTAAAAGAGCGCATTCGCTGCAGAATTTGTTGGCGATTATCAAAAAACTATGGCATTGCCCCGAGCGTAGCGATAACCAGTTGCTGGATGATATCGCGCAACTCAATCAATTTCCCATAACTGAAAATCAGGCCCAGTTTGCAAAGAATTGGTTGCCTTATCGCTACCGCCCTGGGCAACAGCGCGTGTACTGGCTCTTACCCTTTGGTCATGCCACCGAGCCATTTCAGGATGAAACTATTTCCCGCTACCGTCAGCAATTGATTAATCAAATAATCCAGCCTTGTAGCACTTTGGCGGTTGCGCAACAACAGGCGATAGCGCTTGCCGATGCACAACCTGCGGGTTTTATTTTTCATTTGTCGCGCTGCGGTTCTACGTTAATTTCGGGTTGTTTATCTGAACTGGATTCCACTTGTGTTTTTTCCGAATCGCCTTTGTTGACAGAATTATTGTTGGATAAAAACCTGTCAGTGCAAGAGCAGCAAAATTTACTGCGTGCTTTTATTAACTTGCAAGCGGCAGTGTTTCCCAATCGCCCACAGGTGATTATTAAATGGAACGCCTGGGATATTTTTTGCTGGGATTTAATTCACGCAATTTATCCGCAAGTACCAGTGGTTTTTGTAGTGCGCAACCCGGTAGAGATTTTGGCTTCCCATCAGAAGCTAGCGGGGCGGCATATGGCGGGTGAACCAGGGTTAGCACAATTTAATAGCATGTTTTCAAGGGCGACTAATCATCTTTCGCTGTTGCAGTATCGCACTGATGTATTGCGGAGCTTGCAGCAGAAAATGCACAGTATTCAGACACAAAATTCTATTTTGTGTATGGATTACAGCCAATTGAAATATTCGGGCATAAACACCATTTTTCGCTATTTTGACTTGACGCTAACAGGGGAAGAACAGACAGCGGTGATGCAGCGACTCGGTATTCACTCAAAAACCCCCGGCGTATTGTTCACACAGGATTCACTGAGTAAACAATCATTATTTTCTGCCGCGGATAAACACTATATAGAGCAACAGTTGTTCGTTACTTATGAGCTGCTGCGTGAAGCGGCCACCTGCTTGGCTGAGCCAGAGGGTTATTAAGGAGTTGTAATGGAAAAAAATATCTTTTTGCCTGCCGGGATTTGTGTGCGTTTAGCGGATGCTACAGATGATGCATTTTTATTTTCACTGTTTTGCGAGGCGCGACCTGAATTAGCCTATTTACCGCTCCCCCCTGCACAGGTGGAAACCTTATTGGCTCAGCAATACCAATTACAGCAGCGCGGTTATGCCAATCAATATCCCACCGCCAGAAATTGGATTATTGAGTGTGAGTCACAAGTCGTTGGCAAGATCATGCTGGCTGAACTGGTAAATTTTATACACATTGTTGATTTTGTTATCGCATTTAGTTGGCGCAGCCGGGGTATAGGTTCAGCGGTATTGAATGCAGTAAAGCACTATGCGAGCGCGCAATCCTTAGGCCTGAGCTTGCAAGTTGAGCGTCAAAATATTGCGGCAAAACGGCTTTACACCCGAATTGGTTTTAATGTTTGTCAATTAACTGTCACGCATCAGGCGATGGAGTGCAAATAACTGTGTTATGGCTCGTAATGTGAATTAGTTCTGCTATACCTTAGTCTTCAATTTGGAGTTGGCGTGTCCACGGAGAATGATCTTTTATTCAGGAAAGAATGGCTGTTGTTAGCAGTGTGTTATGGCGCGTGGGTCTGCGCTTAATCATTCAAGGATTACATTTCATAATCAACCCTGACCTTTAAGGACAGGTTTTCTGAATCAAGGAGTTATTGATGTCTGATTTTTTCCTCGGAGAAATTAAGCTTCTCCCTTACAACTGGGCACCCAAGTATTGGACTTTGTGTGCCGGGCAATTACTGCCAATCAATTCCAACCAAGCCCTTTTTTCACTTCTGGGCACTACTTATGGTGGTGATGGAGTCACTACCTTTGCATTGCCTGATTTGCGTGGCCGCGTACCGGTTCACCCAAATGTAAATGCGGGTCTGCCCCAAGGCAGCAAAGCGGGTGTGGAAAATGTAACACTCACTACTGCTAACTTGCCCGCACACAACCACGGCGTGTCTGCTAGTACTAGCCAAGGCGATAACCTGGCTTTTGCCAACAATTATATTGCGGGCGGTAAGGGTAATGCGGGCGACGTTAATTTGTATGAAGCTCCAAACAGCCTGCAACCATTGAATCCGGCATCGGTATCCAATACCGGCGGCAGCCAGCCTCACGAAAATTGCCAGCCTTCGTTGGTACTCAATTATTGCATTGCCACCCAAGGCATTTACCCTTCACGTAACTGACTCACATAAGGAGAATCACAATGGATCCATATCTCGGTGATATCCGCCTTTTTGCGGGTAGTTTTGCACCAGCTGGCTGGGTGCTGTGCGATGGTCGTTTGCTCGCCATCAGCGAAAATGATGCGTTATTTGCAATTGTCGGAACCACCTTTGGCGGCGATGGTGTGAGTACGTTTGGCGTTCCTGATTTGCGCGGTCGGCTTCCAGTTGGCCAAGGAAATGGAGCGGGGTTGACGCCGCGGGTTATCGGCCAACAGTTTGGTGTTGAGTCGGTCACCCTGCTAACCACGCAAATCCCTGCGCACAACCATACGTTTAATGCGAGTACTACCGCACCGTCTACTTCTCCCAGCCCGGCGGGAACGGTATTTGCCCACAGTGATACCGATAAAATTTATGTTTCATCTCCAACTGGGCCAGTGCCAGAGACGTTGAACGCTGCCACTGTGCAAGCTGCTGGAGGCTCCCAGCCGCACAATAACATCATGCCGACCACTGCGATTAACTACATCATGTGTGTCTCTGGCATTTTCCCATCGCGCAATTAAGGAGTGAACTATGGAACCTTTTATCGGTGAAATCCGTTTGTTGCCATTTAGCTTTGCTCCCAAAAATTGGGCGTTATGTAATGGCCAAATACTACCAATCCAATCCAATACGGCGCTGTTCTCCATCATTGGTACCACCTATGGCGGTAACGGCACCACCAATTTCCAGTTGCCTAATTTGCAAGGCCAAGTAGTTGCTGGTGTAGGCCAAGGGCCGGGATTGAGCCCTTGGAGTTGGGGAGAGCAGCAGGGTGAGAATGGGATGACCTTACTCACGACTGAAATTCCCGCCCATAATCATTTGATCACTGCCATGAACAATCCGGGTAATGCATCAACACCGGCAGCAGATGCTTATCTGGCAAAAGATGTGCGTGGTGGTAGCGGTGGGACAATAAACTACATGCTGACTCCCGGAACAACCAATACGACTATGGCGCCACAAACCATAGGTGTAAATGGTGGTGGGCAGGCCCATGAAAATCGTCAGCCGTTTTTGGCATTAAATTATTGCATTGCGCTGGCTGGTGTTTTTCCTACGCGCAATTGATAAGTGTATTCCCGGCGTAACTGCCGGGATTTTTTCATAAAGTTTTAACCCAATACCTTTTTCACTCAATATTTTTTGAATCAAGTAAAACATCAATGCCAACTAAATTGCATTTTATTTCCGGATTGCCTCGCTCAGGATCAACTCTCCTGGCAGGAATACTACGACAAAATCCGCGCTTCCATGCCGCTATGAGCAGCCCTGTGGCTGGCTTGGTAAATGGCGCGCTTGAGCAGATGGGCGCGGGCAGTGAATCCTATTCGTTTTTTGATGAACAAAAACGCAAGCGTATTTGTAAGGCGCTCCTCGATGCCTATTATGCCGATAAAGACCAACCGGTAATTTTTGATACCAACCGTCATTGGACGGCGCGGCTGCATCAATTAATTGAATTAGTGGATGACTTTAAAGTGATTTGCTGTGTGCGTAATCCCGCGTGGATTATGGACAGTTTTGAAATGATTTACCGAAAAAATCCCTTCGACTACAGCCGCATGTTTAATGCTGGGTCACGTCAGACGGTTTACAGCCGCTGTGAGTCATTAATCAATGCTGGTGGTGCGGTGGGATCTGCATGGACTGCATTAAAAGAAGCTTATTACGGTGAGTTTTCCGAGCGTTTGTTGCTGGTGGATTACGACCTACTTACCCAGCATCCGGCACGCACGCTGGAATTAATTTATCGCTTTATTGATGAGCCGCAATTCGATCACGATTTTAATAATGTGGACTACTCAGAAAACGAATTCGACCAAAATCTGGGAGTAAAAGGTTTGCACAGTGTGAAGAAAAAGGTGGAGTTCAAAAGTCGGCGCAGTATTTTGCCACCGGATTTATTTGTGAAATATCAGGAAATGGATTTTTGGCAGGATCAGGCGGGAACTTCCGCCAATATTATCGCGAGTAAGAAACCAGCGGCGACAGGTGCGCCTCTAAACGGGAATTTATCATCATGAGAAATCTTTTATTCAGTGGGCTTTCTTCGCTGTTGTTACCCATGGGGGCCTATGCAGGGCCAACAGCCGGGGCGAGCTATCAGCGGACTTATTTAAGTGCATCAATCAATGCATCAACGGCAGATTTGTCGCACGCTAGTGTATTGCCGCGTGACTTGGTTGATTTGTCCGGTGATCAACTGGATATTCAAGTTGCGCACGCTGTGCGTGAATTGGTGATTGTGGATGACGGGGTCGCGGAAACGGATAAAGCCGTATTGCGTCGCGCGTTAAAGCCAGGTGTGGAAATGGTGCATATCAGTTCTGCCGCAGCGGGTTTGCCGCAATTGATTGCAGCGCTGGAAGGGCATAAAAATCTTGCGGCAATCCATATTATTTCCCACGCCGAAGCCGGTGCTATTTTGCTCGGTAATTCGCGTATTACCGCTGAAAATATCCAGCGCGAAGTTCAGGCTTTCGCTGCTTTGAATGGTGCTGTGCGTGAAGGCGGTGACTTATTATTTTACGGTTGTGACCTCGCGGCTAATAAAGCTGGTGAAGAGTTGCTGGATATCATCAGCAATAAAACCGGTTTGGATGTGGCGGCATCTAATAATTTAACCGGTAATTCCGAGTTGCAAGGCGACTGGGATTTGGAAGTTAAACGCGGGAATGTTGAAGCGGCTTTAGCGTTTTCAGAAAAATCCCTGAAAGATTTTTCCAATGTGTTAGTGGCTTCGTCTGGGACGAAAGATTTTACATCTGGCTGGACGGATAATAACAGCAGTCTGACCTCGACAGACTTCATTGTTACAGGTTTTGACAGTGGAGGTAGTCCGATTTCTGATCTTAGTTTTGTTATACCCGGCTATGCTAACGCTGCGTATTTGCAGACTGGGTACGATTCATCAACCACCGGGACTTATTTCCAGGTTGCTGTCGACGGAACGAATACTGGGAGTTTTGAACTGACTGGTTTGATTGCGGGAGAAGCGCCTGCATTAGGTGGTAATTTTACAAATGTGCATATTGTGGGAATCAAGCCGGACAATAGCACGATTACATCTGGCGAACTTGATGGAACAGGGGGAACCAGTGATACCTTCACCTTTGGCGCAGGTCAGCTAACCAATTTTTCCGGTGTACAGCTGAAAGCGTTCAAGTTGGTGTTCGATACTACCAGCGGGTCTAGTACCAAACCCTTCTTTGAATTCCGTAGTTTTAGTATCACCGGCGCTCTTGCTCCGTCACCCACCATCACTTCCGCCACCTACAACACCACCTCTGGTGCGTTGGTGGTTACCGGTACCAACTTCACCGCAACCGGAGGTGCAACCAATGATGTTGATGCTAGCGACTTTACCCTGACCGGTGAGGGGGGCAGCACTTACACGCTTACTGATACGGACGATGTGGAAATTTCGTCGGCCACTAGCTTCACCCTGACACTCAGTGCAACTGATCGCGCGGCAGCGAATTTAATCATCAATAAAACTGGCACCAGTTCTACTGGCGCTACTACCTATAACCTTGCCGGTGCAGCTGGTTTTATAGCGGCTTCGGGCGCAACAGCTGACCTGACGGGTAACGGCATTACGGCTACCGTTGCTGCGCCCACGGTGACTTCCGCTACCTATGATGCGAGTACCGGGGCATTGGTTGTGACTGGCACTAACTTGAAAAAACTGAATGGTGCTGATAATGAAATTATTGCGAATAAATTCACGCTAAGAGGTGAGGGCGGCACTACCTATACCCTCACAGATACGGCGAATGTGGAGATCTCATCCGGCACCAGCTTTACCCTGAGCCTGAGTGCGACCGATAAGGCCGGCGCTAACCTGATCCTCAATAAAAACGGTACGCTTTCTACGGATATTTCCACCTACAACTTAGCGGCCGCAGAAGATTGGAATGCCGGTGCAGATGCAGCAGTGACGATTGCTGACACTACCGGTAATGGCGTTACCGTGAGCAATGTTGCTGTACCCACCATTACCAGCTCCACTTATGATGTGTCGACAGGTGCTCTGGTCGTCACTGGCACCGGGCTGCTGAAGTCACAGGGCGCCACCAATGATATAGTGGCCAATAAATTTACGTTCACAGGTCAGGGCGCGGCGACTTACGCATTGACCGATACCGCGAATGTTGAAGTTACCTCCGGAACCAGTTTTACCCTGACGCTTAGCGCTACTGATCGCAATGCCGTAGGCGCATTGCTGAATAAAAATGGCACCAGTGCAAATGATGCAACCACCTATAACCTTGCTGCTGCTGAGGATTGGAATGCGGGTGCTGATTCGGCTGTAGTTACTGCGGATTTGACGGGTAATGGCATTACCACCAGTAATGCATTTACAGCCCCGAACGCCCCGACCATCGGCACAGCTACCGCCGGTGATGCTCAAGTTTCTGTCACCTTTACTGCGCCGGGTAGTAACGGCGGTTCAGCAATTACCACTTATACCGCTACGGCTAGCCCCGGTGGTGCATTTGGTACCTGTGCTGGTCCCGCTGCTTGTACTGCTACGGTAACTGGCCTTAGTAATGGGACTGCTTACACCTTTACCGTTACTGCGACTAACGCCATAGGCACCAGTGTTGCGTCGGGGGCTTCCAACTCGGCGACACCTAAAGGAAACCAAACCATCACTTTTGCTAACCCGGGCACACAAAACTTTGGAACTACTCCAACCCTCACGGCGACTGCGGACTCTGCAACAGGAACTGATAATTTAACGGTCACTTTCAGCTCATCTACCACTGGTGTTTGTACCATCACCAGCGGCGGTGCACTGACCTTTGTAACGGCCGGTAGCTGTACCATTGATGCAGATCAGGCGGGTGACTCGGCTACCAATTCAGCACCTACCGTCAGCCGCACCTTTACTGTCAATGCGATAGTGCCGGATGCGCCGACTATTGGTACTGCAACTGCAGGTGATACCCAGGCGGATGTGACCTTTACCGCACCAGTTAATACCGGCGGGGCAGCGATTACCGGTTATACCGTGACCTCTAACCCTGGTGGTTTTACTGGAACAGGTGCAGGTTCACCAATTACTGTGTCCAGTTTGACCAACGGTGTTTCATACACCTTTACCGTAACGGCGACTAACTCGGCGGGTACTGGTGCGGCTTCTGGTGCATCTAACTCGATCACGCCGGCATCACCGCAAACCATTACCTTTGCTAATCCAGGCACTCAGAACTTTGGGACTTCGCCAACATTGTCAGCTACTTCAACTTCAAGTCTGACGGTCAGCTTCACATCATCTACAACAGGTGTTTGTACTGTTAGTGGTACAACTCTGACTTTCCTGTCGGCGGGTATCTGTACGATTAATGCGGACCAAGCGGGCGATTCATCCTTCCTGGCTGCATCGCAAGTGAGCCAGTCTTTTAGTGTTAGTCCCGTAGTTCCCGGTGCACCAACCATAGGGACTGCAATCGCCGGTGATACTCAGGCGAGCGTTGCCTTTGTTGCCCCGGTGAATATCGGCGGCTCGGCGATTACCGGTTATACCGTGACGGTAAACCCAGCGGATGTTGCGCCTGTGATGGGCGCATCTTCACCGATTGTGGTGACCGGGCTGACTAACGGACAGGCCTACACTTTTACCGTGACGGCGGATAACGTTGCTGGTACTGGCCCTGCGTCCAGTGCATCCAACTCGATAACGCCCAAGTCGATCCAGACGGTTACCTTTGCTAACCCTGGGCCGCGAAACTTTGGTACCACGCCAACACTGATTGCAACTACGGATGCGACTGGTTTGACGCCGACCTTTACCTCATCAACTCCCGGTGTTTGTACGATTACGAGCGGCGGTACATTGACTTTCGTCACTGTAGGTACCTGTACGATTAATGCTGATCAGGCGGGTGACGCTAGCTACTTGGCCGCACCCCAGGTGACCAATAGCTTCACCGTAAATGCGGTAGTGCCTGGTGCACCGGTTATTGGCAGTGTCACTGCTGGCGACACCCAGGCTAGCGTTAGTTTCAGTGCACCCGCCTTTACTGGTGGTGCAGCGGTTACCGGTTATACCGTCACCGCTAACCCCGGCGGAGCGACTGCAACCGGTGCTGGTTCACCAATCACCTTTACCGGCCTGACCAACGGCACCAGTTATACCTTTACCGTAACCGCAACCAACAGTGTGGGGACTGGTTCCGCATCGGCGGCGTCTGCTGCGGTTACACCTAACGGTCCGCCATCTATCAACGGCACTCCGGCGCTTACTGTTAATGAGGACAGCGCTTACAGTTTTGTACCCAGTGCAACAGATACTATGGGCGACACTTTGACTTTCAGTATTGCCAACAAGCCTGCTTGGGCCGCATTTGACACTACTACTGGCGCCTTGACGGGTACGCCGATAAACGCGGATGTCGGTACTACTAGCGCTATTGTGATCAGCGTTAGCGATGGCAGCTTGAGTTCAAGTTTGGCCGCATTTGATCTAACTGTGGTGAATATTAATGATGCACCTCTAATCAGCGGTACACCGACGACGTCGGTTGATCAGGACGTTGCCTACAGCTTCACCCCAACCGCGAGCGATGTGGATGTGGGCGATGTGCTGACTTACAGCATCACCAACAAACCGACCTGGGCCGCGTTTGATACCGCAACCGGTGCACTGACCGGCACACCAACCAATGTGGATGTGGGCACTACCACCGGAATCGTCATCACTGTCAGCGACGGCACCTTGAGCGCAAGCCTGGCGGCGTTTGACCTGACTGTGACCAACGTGAACGAGGCGCCCGTGATTAGCGGTACGCCGACGACGTCGGTTGATCAGGACATTGCTTACAGCTTCACCCCAACCGCGAGCGATGTGGATGTGGGCGATGTACTGACTTACAGCATCACCAATCAACCCACCTGGGCCGCGTTTGACACTGCAACCGGTGCCTTGACCGGCACACCAACCAATACCGATGTGGGCACTACCACCGGAATCGTCATCACTGTGAGCGACGGCACCTTGAGCGCAAGCCTGGCGGCGTTTGACCTGACTGTGACCAACGTGAATGAGGCGCCTGTGATTAGCGGTACGCCATTGGTATCAGTCGATCAGGACGTTGCTTACAGCTTTATCCCAACCGCGAGCGATGTGGATGTGGGCGATGTGCTGACTTACAGCATCACCAACAAACCGACCTGGGCCGCGTTTGATACCGCAACCGGTGCCTTGACCGGTACACCAACCAATACGGATGTGGGCACTACCACCGGAATCGTCATCACTGTCAGCGACGGCACCTTGAGCGCAAGCCTGGCGGCGTTTGACCTGACTGTGACCAACGTGAACGAAGCGCCCGTGATTAGCGGTACGCCATTGGTATCAGTCGATCAAGACGTTGCTTACAGCTTCACCCCAACCGCAAGTGACGTGGATGTAGGCGATGTGCTGACTTACAGCATCACCAATCAACCCACCTGGGCCGCGTTTGATACCGCCACCGGTGCTTTGACCGGCACACCAACCAATACCGATGTGGGCACTACCACCGGAATCGTGATCACTGTCAGCGACGGCACCTTGAGCGCAAGCCTGGCGGCGTTTGACCTGACCGTGACCAACGTGAACGAGGCGCCCGTGATTAGCGGTACGCCATTGGTATCAGTCGATCAAGACGTTGCTTACAGCTTCACCCCAACCGCAAGTGACGTGGATGTAGGCGATGTGCTGACTTACAGCATCACCAACAAACCCACTTGGGCCGCGTTTGACACTGCAACCGGTGCTTTGACCGGCACACCAACCAATACCGATGTGGGCACTACCACCGGAATCGTCATCACCGTCAGCGATAGTGTGCTGAGTGCATCATTACCAGCCTTCAATCTGGAAGTGATTGAAACCATCGACCCATTGCAGCCGGTGGTTACTGCACCGGAAGATATCGCCATCAACGCCACCGGGCTTTACACACCGGTAAGCCTGCGTCAGTTGTTGAGCCTCAACGCCTCGGCGACCCAAGAGCAGGTGGATGCGATTCTCAACAGCATGGCCAGTGATGGGGTGAGTGGTAATACCTGTTGCACCACCAATCCGGAAGGCTTGAACGTCAACAATGTATTGCTCTTGCCACCGGGTCGTCATGAAGTGAGCTGGAGTGCGACCAACGGAGCCGATGTCACGGGTACCGCTACGCAAGTGGTCGATATCCGTCCGCTGGTATCCCTGAGCAAGTCACAAATCGCCATCCGTGGCAGTGCGGTGGAATTCCGTGTGCTGCTCAATGGCAAAGCGCCGGAATACCCTGTCGCGATACCCTACGTGATCGACGCGGCTACTACCGCAGGCACTACCGAACACAATCTGGTCAATGGCCTAGCCAACTTCACCGAAGCAGGGCAGCTGGAAGTGATAGTGCCAGTGCAACTGGCTACCCTCAGTGGCTTGAGCGACAGTGAACTGGTGGTACGTTTGGATGGCGATATCAATGCCGGTGTCGCCAACAGCCACACCATCCGTATCCGCGAAGGCAATATCGCCCCGATGGTGAGCCTGCAGTTGACGCAAGGGGGTGTAAACACCATCCAGATTACCCCTGCCGGCGGCCCGGTCACCCTGACCGCCACCGTCACCGACCTGAACCCCGGCGATACCCACAGCTACAACTGGTCAGCCAGTGACACAGCGCTGGGCGATACCGACGGCAACCCGGTCAACAACACCCTGGTGTTCGACCCGAGCAACTTGAGCGGTCGTCATCAGGCACAAGTGACCGTCACCGACACGGGTGGTGCCACTGCCAACGTACAGCTCTACTTCCGTGTCGTACCGAGCCTGCCAGTGCTAGTACCGGATGCCGACACCGACGGCGATGGTGTTACTGACACCAACGAAGGCTTTGGCGACACCAACGGCAACGGTATCCCCGACTATCTGGACAACATGCCCACCAGCAACATCCTGCCGCAGCAGGGCGCGATCACGAACGCCTACCTGATCGAATGTGATCCCGGTGTGCGGTGTGGCCTCGGCCAATTTGCGTTGGTCGGCGAGTCTGGCGGTGTGCAAATCCTTAACGAAGAGCTGGGCACTACCGGTGAATTGATCATCGACCCCACCTTTGAACCGGTGGGAGGCATCTTTGACTTCGTGATCAACGACCTGCCAACCCTGGGTCAAAGTGTGCGCATAGTGATCCCGCAAGTAGCGCCGATTCCCGCCAATGCGGTCTATCGCAAATACCAGGATGGCCGTTGGGTCAACTTCATCAGCAATGCCAACAACAGCATCTTCTCCGCCCCCGGCAACCCCGGTTACTGCCCGCCACCGGGCAACCCGGATTGGACACCCGGCCTGACCGCCGGCAACCTCTGCGTCCAGCTGACCATTGAAGACGGAGGGCCGAACGACGATGACGGCTTGATCAACGCCGCGATTGTGGACCCGGGCGCCGTGAGTGTTGCACTGCCGGTGGAACCACCCCCTCCGCCACCGCCAGCGCCGGATGTAAACCTCAAATCCAAAGGCGGTGGTGCGATAGATGGACTCTGGCTCTTGTTATTAGGAGGCGTATTGATGATGAAATGGATCACGGGAACAAACCGCCGGGGCTTGATCGCCCTGGCCCTGATTGCCACCTCGGCCTCCAGCCAGGCGCTGACCGACGGCAAAGCCTATGTGCGGGTAGATGTTTACAAAGTAGAAGGCGACCAACGCGAAGCGACGTTCACTCAAGCCCTGAGCGCCGCCGGTCACGAGTTCACGGTTGATAAGTACGACATCGACCGTCGCGGCTACCAAATCGCCTTTGGCTACCAATGGCACGACTACACCTACAGCGAACTGGGCTATCTGGAACTGGGCGATGTAACAGTGGATATGACCCTCGACGGCGACACCGACCTGACGGCATTCAAACGCGACTTCGCGAATGCCTACCCGGTCAGCGCCAGCGGCTGGACAGCAGTGCAGGGGTTAACGCTGCTGCGCAACCAGCCGGTGAATATCTCATTGGAAGCGGGCGCCTATTTCTGGCAGGACGAAAAAGAGACCAACCAGCAACCCATCACCCTGCAAAGTGACAGTGGTGTTGCACCGCTGGCGGGTATTCGGTTGGATTTAGGGCTGACCAAAAACCTGTCCTACGGGTTGAGTGTAAGACGTATTTATCTGGCGGATCAGGTAGTGGATATGTATTCGTTATCGGGGCGTTTGCGGTTTTAGCTGGTGATAAGCCTGAACTTGCACTAACTATTTCCTTTAAGGGTCCGCGCCAATTCGATTACCGATAAGGGCGCGGAGCCTTCTGCTTTATTGCTGAGTGTGACAAATACATTCTGCCCACCACTTGCTGTTCCGCTAATTACTTTTGCCAGCGCCATGCGTGTTTCTATGTCCGGGTCGATGATCTTGTCGTAAGGCTCATAGGCATCTTTGGCATCTTCATAACCAAATGCGCCATGCACCGGGTTTAAATTCCAGCGACAGACAAATGGCCCGGGCCAGAGCGCACGCAAAATGGGAAGTTGCTCGCTAATACGCGGCATTTTTGCATGTAAACCCATGCAATAAGTCGCGCCGGTATCGCGTAATGCCGCCACAAATTGCGGTGTTAACCACTGCGGGTCGCGCACTTCAACGGCGACAACGCCATCATGGGCAATGCTTTTTAAATTGGGAATGGATTTTAATAATAGGTGCAAACGGTCTATTAATTTAGGCATCTGTGCGAGCCAGTGAGCGGGCAGGGGGCTGATCTGAAAAACCAGTGCACCTAATTTGTGTTGCAGACCTTGTAGTGCCGGCTCCGCAAATAATTGCACAGCATCTGCGGCGTTTAAGAAATTGGCATTGGCGCGCCTGCCGCGACCGCTTTCATCGCGCACCAACGCATCGGTAACCAAACTTGGGGCTTTCACCACAAAACGAAAATCATTGCCTACTTGTGAGGCATATTGCGCGAACTGGGCAAGGTTAAGTGGGCGATAAAAACTGCGGTCGATACTGACTGTTCGAAACAGCGGATGCTGGCCATAAGCTGCCAGTCCATAACGCGATAAGTTTGATTCGGTGTAATCACCATTCCACACTAGTCCATTCCAGCCGGGATAATTCCAGGATGATGTACCGAGCCGCACCTTCGCGGGCAGCGTATCTGCAAGTGCTATCCATTCTGGATCAGGATTCACCGGCGCAATCGCTTTGGTTGACTTTTTGGTCTGTTTTACGGTGGCGATCTCTGAACCATCAAACAGAGGGTTTTGCATAGATAAATTGCCCAAGTGGAATGACAAGGTGTCACTAAGAAAATCCTTGTCGTTTTTTATGGCTACTTGACCGCTAGATAGTGATTGGTTTGTAAATACTGAACAATTTGTGCAACGCATTGCTCAGGGTTCATTTGGTCAGTGTGCAGATGAATATCCGCATTAGTTGGCCGATCATAGGCGGAATCTATACCGGTAAATTGTGCAATTTTACCTTCACGCACTTTGCGGTATAGCCCTTTAGGGTCGCGCGCCTCACATACACTTAAAGGTGCATCGATAAATACTTCAAGAAAATCACCTGGGGCAAAACGCGACCGCAATTCGCGCCGGGTTTTTTCAAACGGGGAAATGGTGGCGCAAATCACCAGCAAACCTGCATCCACCATTAACCGCGCTACCTCACCAATGCGGCGTAAGTTTTCAGCGCGGTCTTCTTCGCTAAAGCCCAAATCTTTGCACAGCCCCTGACGAAGCAAATCGCCATCCAGCAAATACGTATTGCACCCTAATTCGGTTAGTTGGGTTTGTAGCGCTGCAGCAGTAGTGGATTTTCCGGCGCCACTCAAACCGGTAAACCAAAGTACGCAGGGGCGATAGTGTTTGGCCATAGTTTCATATATCCCTTTCTTTTTAATTAAACGGTAACTGGATCTACAGCAGTGTTCGCCGGTGGCATGGACAATAACTCATGCATCGCGCTGTCTGCGAGTGCTTGGCCTGCGCCATCGTAAACGTAAAAAATGGCGTTGGCTCCCAGGCTGCGCAGTATTTCTACTTCTTCTTCGTATTGCACTATGGCGGCGATTTTGCCCTTGAAGCGGCGGTGTTTTAATTGTTTGAGTGCAAACACATTGCCCTGATGGTATGGCATGGCTAATACGATTAACTGGATCTGATCAGTATTCACCAGCTTGTCCCAAAAATCCGAGTCAGATGCATCGCCTTCAGCAAGGCACATATCGGCCACTTTGTGCAGGTGTTCAATGCGCAATGGATTATTGTCCACGCCCAGCACTCGCAGGTTGTATTTCTCCTGCAGCCGCTGGTAAGCCCCGCGGCCAATACGGCCCATACCAAACACAATCGCCTGGGCATCGCCCAAATACAGTGGGCGATCCTGCGGGCGCAGTTTTTCTGCTGGCAGGTCGGGGCGCTTGGCAACAAAGTACTGATACAGGCGCTCGCTGTAGGCATTGGCGATGGCCGAAAACACAAAACTCAGTGATACCGCAAGGGCAATAATCACCAGCCAATCTATGGCTAACCAACCGGCAGTAACGGCGAGGCTGGCCACAATCAAACTGAACTCCGAGTAATTACCCAATCCAAGGCTAGTGAGAAAGCTGGTGCGCAACCGCAGGCGAAAGCGCGGCAGTAACAGCATAAATAACACGACTTGTAGCGGTAGCAACAATTGCAACGCAAAGGCCCAGGCAAGGTGATCCCAGCTTGGGTCTGCCATCAGGCCGATGCTGAGAAAAAACGCCACCAGAAACAGCTCTTTGATATTAAAGAGGGATTTAGCCAAACCCGGTGCTGCCCGATGGGTAGAGAGCAGCATGCCTATCAGTAGCGCACCCAAATCACCTTTTACTCCCAGCGCCTCAAACAGCGCATAGCCAATCACTAGCGATAATAAAAAGCCAAACAACACCTGCATTTCGCCATGCCCCAGGCGATCCAGCAGGCGGCGTAAGATCGGTGCCAGTGGAATCAAACCAAGCAGTAAAAATGCCCACACACTGGGAATTTTGCCGGTAGAGGCGCTTAAAAAAATCACCGCGAAAATATCTTGCATCACCAATACACCAATGGCGATACGGCCATAAATGGATTGGCTTTCGCTGCGCTCCTCCAGCATTTTCACTACAAATACGGTACTGGAGAAGGACAGTGCAAACCCAATCAGTACAAAACTGCTCCACTCCATATTGCTGAGGAGTGCGGTTAAACCCAGCATTTTTAGCGTCATAAAAAGTAGCGCAATACCTGCGGTGGTGAGCAGCATATGCAGGGTGGCACCACCCCATATTTCGGCCTTCAACAGCGAGCGGACATCCAGTTTTAACCCGATAGTAAACAGCAGCAGGGTGACTCCCAAATCAGCGATGAATTGAATGTTGTCATTCAATTCATAGCCCATGAAATTCAGCGCAAAACCGGCCACTAAAAAGCCGGTTAATGGCGGCAATCGCAAAAACGACGCTGCCAAGCCGCCGGCAAAAGCGACCAAAATAATAATGGGTTCCATAGGGAGTCTACTGCTTTGATATCGAAGAGGTTTTCAGAGTAACAAATTTACAATAGGCTCGCCAAACTCACCAAGCTGCACTCGGCTTTGTTACTCCATACTCACGCGCAGGAGATTCGCTATGAGTTACCCCATGTATTTAGTTGATGCCTTTGTCGACCAACCCTTTAGCGGCAACCCCGCTGGCGTTTGTATTGTGGATCAAGAGCCGCCCGCCGGTTGGATGCAAAATGTCGCACTGGAAATGAATCAGGCGGAAACGGCATTTGTACATAAGCGTGCCGATGGCAGTTGGGACCTGCGCTGGTTTACGCCGCAGGTAGAGGTAAGCCTGTGTGGCCATGCAACGCTCGCTGCCGCCCATGCGTTATGGCTGCACGCCGGAGAAACCGTCGCGACCTTGGAATTCCACACCCTCAGTGGCCGCCTCGCGGCGACAAGAATTGGCGATGAAATCCAACTCGATTTCCCGTACGACTTCCCGCAGTTCATCGCCGAGGTTCCTCCCGTGCTGTTGCAATTATTAGGTGGTCAACCGCAGTGGTTTGGGCAGGGGCGTGACGATCTTATCGCCGTGGTGGATTCCGCCGACGCTGTCCGTAATTTTGTACCCAATGCGGAGCAGATTGCCTCGTTTACCTCGCGCGGATTAATCCTCACCGCTCCGGGTGATGCAGGTTCAGGGTTGGATATGGTCTCGCGCTTTTTTGCACCCAAGGTCGGCATTAACGAAGATCCCGTCACTGGTTCTGCACATTGCTTACTCGCTTGTTACTGGGGGCATCGCCTCGGGAAAACCCATCTGCGCGCGCAACAAGCATCGCCGCGTGGCGGATTGTTAACTCTCGATTGGCAAGGCGAGCGCATTCTGTTGCGCGGCAAAGCGCGCACTATGCTCAGCGGAGAATTTCAGGGCTAATACGCGCTGCTTTTTCCAGATCAACTATCATAAACAAGATAAGTGGGTTGCTATCGCCAATAGTAAGGGTGCTGGGCATCTATCTTGCTAGCAATTTGGCAAGGGCTAACGAAGGCTCGTTACGCTTTGAAATAATTGGAGTTTTATATGTCGATTGCTAAAAAATTTATGTATGCCCTGACCGCCATTTTGCTGTTGGGTGTGGTGTCTGCTGTTCTTCTGGTATATCACCATCAGCGCGAGTTGGCTCAACAGCGTGCCGTCAATGAGAGCAACAGCATTAGCCGCGAAGCGATACGTCTGCTCAGTGTTACCAACAACATAATGATGGAGCGTGTAAAAAGTAGCATGCAGCTGTTGCGTGAATACGGTAGTGAGCTGGGTGAACCACAGCTGGGTGAACGGGTAGTCGTTAATGAACGTGAAACGAATAATCTTTTGCTCGGCGACACGGCTATTGCCAATCAGTTTGATCTGGTGGATAGAACCACCAAAATTATGGGCGGAACAGCCACAATATTTGCGCGCGACAATAATGAGTACGTAAGAATTTCCACCAATGTAATGACACCAACCGGACGCGCCGTTGGCACTATCCTGGCTCCGCAAGGGGCGGCCATCAAAAATATTCAGCAGGGCACTGCGTTTTATGGTGTGGTTGATATTCTCGGCAGCCCATACCTTACCGGTTATGAACCTATCACTAACCAGAGCGGCGATATTATTGGTGTTTGGTATGTGGGCTACAAAGCGGACTTGAATGATTTATTTTCAGCTATTGCGTCCAGTCGCGTATTGGAAGAGGGGTTTGTGGTCATTCGCGATAATACCGGCGCGACACGAGTCCATTCAGACAATCTATCCAAAGACGCTATCGACAAAATCCTTGCCGATCCCGGTACCGATTGGCATCTGCAAACTACCCGTTTTGATGCCTGGGGCTATGAAATTATTACGGTCTATTCCACTCAGGAAATTCAAGCCATGGTGCGTAAAGTTTCCTACCTCTTGACTGCGTTGATTATTGCAATTGGCTTGGTGTTTTTGGTTATCGTTTATTTGCTTATTCAAAAAGTTGTCGTAACGCCGCTACGCCAAACCACTAAACGGCTACACGATATTGTCGACGGCGAAGGCGATCTGACCCTGCGTTTTAATGTAGTGCGCGATGATGAAATCGGCGAGTTGGCCAAAGGGTTTGATTCACTGCTTGATCGGCTGCAAAACACAATCAAATCAGTCGCCAGTGCAACCCACCAATTATCGCAAGCGGCGCGGCATTTAAAATCAATCGCGGTGCAATCCACTGAAGCAATTAATACCCAAGCGCGCGACATAGACGGTATTGCCGCCGCCATACATGAAATGTCCACTACCGCGCAGGAAGTTGCACGCAATGCAGCCAGCGTCGCAACTGCAACACTAACGACCAATAAAGATGCCGAGCAGGGCTACAAAGTTTTGTCAGATACCATTGCGTCGACCGAAACCCTGGCAGGAAACATTGATAGCGCCGCAAAAGTCATTGCAGAGTTGGCTGATACCAGCAATGAAATTGGCACAGTGCTGAATGTGATTCGCTCAATTGCCGAGCAGACTAATTTACTTGCCTTGAACGCCGCGATTGAAGCTGCTCGGGCTGGGGAGCAAGGCCGTGGTTTTGCCGTGGTTGCCGATGAAGTGCGCTCATTAGCCAGCCGCACACAAGCCTCTACTGCCGAGGTGGATAACATGGTGAAACGTTTTCAAAGCAATTCCGGGCGCGCCATTGAACAAATGCGTTTAGCGGATGAAATGATGCGGTTGAATGTCACTGGTGCGCAAAGTTCGGGTGAATCCATCAAAGCAGTATTGCGCAGCGTGTCTGATCTAAACGACCTGAACAGTGAAATTTCACACGCCGTAGTGCAGCAAAGCCATGTTGCGGAAGATATCAATAAAAATATTACCAACATCAATACTGCTGGCGACCAGAGTCAGACACGAGCGCAAGAGACATTGCGCGCATCGGAAGCCCTATCGCAATTATCCGAGGACATTCAACAGCAATTGGCAGCTTACAAAGTGTAAGCTGCGGCGTGGATTTTGTGATGTAAGAGTCCAAAGCAAGTATTGCTTTGACTCTGATTAGGCTTTCAGCATATTCGTGAAATTTCGGTAATGCGAGCAGCACTGGCTGTTGTTGAAAGTGGTAACCGTATATATGACTTGATGATGGAATTAACACGAATCTTTCTTGCTACAACAGAGCCCTCTCTACTTCCTGCATCATTAGTGTTGCCTTCAATGGTGGTAACCATTCTTCCGCTAACACTTTCCACTATTCCTATGTGCGAAAAAGTGAAAACCACAATATCACCTTTCTGAGGTGTGAAAAACTCTGAGTTTCTTGGGAAAATTAAGCAGTTATTATTTTTCGCCCAGATGTTCAAAAACCGACTCACTGATGCTTCTTTTGGGGGTTGTGTTGTCAAAAAGAAAGGGGAGTTGTTTAGTAGTTTCTGCACGCAAAATGATACAAAAGCGGCGCACCAAGGATAGCCATCTGTAGCACCATTTATCGTCAGTGAGTCTGACTTAAAAATTGCCAGAAGTTCTTGGCTATCTCCGGCTTTATTATTTCCTGTCTCCTTCACACCAATATATTTTGCTGCGATTTCAGCCAGCAATGCCTGTGGCGAAGAAGCGCTAGAGGATGGGGTGCTGACAGTTGCTAATTTGGTTGTTGCATATGGTGCACCTAGGGACAGCGCATGCCATGTTTTTGGGCCAACCACGCCATCAGCCGTTAGTCCGGCATTTTCCTGAAAATGCTTAAGTGCCTTTAATGTTGCTGAACCAAAATCACCATCTACAGTTAAAAAGGTATTCTCATTAAATGCATTGAGCAATTTTTGTAGGTTTTCAACTGATTTTCCTTGTGATCCCTTGCGTAATGTTTTTTGTGTCATAGATAATTTCCTTTTTTAAATTTTTCCCAGTAGTCAGTTTTTTTCCAAATAAATCCACATGTCAGGTGAAATAAATTCGATGTCAGACTTCAGCTCCAACCACAAAATCCCTTTTTCAGTAAAAACACCGCGAACATGTTCACCGTATAGATGCTCTGCATTTATACATAAGTTCTTGTAATTCGAAGTCATATCTTGAAGGTCGGGTTCTTTGTAGATTCGCGTTATCTGGTACTGATCTGTTAATGTTTGAACGTCAATTTTTATAGTGGAGCCACCCATCTCAGTATGAAAATGTGAACCTGAAATGGTAGAGCTTTTAAAACTGCTAATTTCTACCACATCCGTTCCATCAAGCACCTCAGTGGGTAACTTTTTGAATGCATCCGTGGGTATATTGCATGTTTTGGGCACCAGTATTTTTGCTGTGCTGCCCACCTCATTTTTAATTTCGCTAGCTATATTGTGCTCGTTTATACAGCCGCCTAGTAAAAAGGCTGCCATGTAAAGAAGGTTCTTCTTATTAATATTGCTCAACGTTAATCCTCCATAATTTAAGGGTGGTTGATTTTATACTTCAACCAATCGTTGTGGTCGAATTATTGCTCGCTATTGAGATAATTTGCTCACAGTTTCAGTGTTTCGATTAAGTCTGGCGGGTTTAGATCTTTATCCCATTTGCATGATTTAATTAAAACTCCTGACAATCAGTTCCTATTGCAAGTTGCGTACAGAAATAAGTACAGGTAGCATGAGGTCTTTACAGATCCTGTTGGGGAGACGACCTATGGATACTATGAGCTATACCGCGTTTCGCAATGATCTGGCCAGTGTGCTGGACAAGGTGAACGATGATCATAAGCCGGTGCTGATTACCCGTCAGAATGGGAAGCCAGCGGTGGTGATTAGCTTGGAAGATTTTCAGGCCTACGAAGAAACCGCGTATTTGATGGCTAGCCCGAAAAATGCCGCGCGGCTGAATGATGCAATTAACCAGGTGGCCGCAGGGAAGGCGACGCAGCGGGGGTTGATTGAGGAATGATATTGGCGTGGGCGGATAATGCCTGGGAAGATTATCTTTACTGGCAACAAACGGATCAAAAAACACTGAAGCGCATTTATACCCTAATCAAAGAAATTCAACGTCAGCCCTTTATCGGAATAGGTGACCCTGAACCGCTTAAACACCACTGGTCAGGATATTGGTCGCGGCGAATTGATCGCGAGCATCGGCTGGTTTATCGCGTTGAAAATGAAATGATAATTGTGGTGCAATGCCGTTATCACTATTGATGACTACATTTTTAAATTGAATTTGATAAAGAGAAATCACATGTCTGCTGTTAAGGAAATCGTTTTAACCTTTAGTTGTCAGGATTCCAAAGGCTTGGTGGCCGCCGTGGCCACTTTATTTGCGACCTTGGGTTTTAATATTAAAGAGTCTTCGCAATTTGAAGATGTGCAAAGCAACCGCTTTTTTATGCGCACCGTATTTGAGTGCCCGGTGGGTTATAACCTGGGGCAGATTCGCTCGCTGTTTAAGCCGCTGGGCGAGCAGTTCCAAATGGATTGGAATATTTTTGATAGCCACACCAAGCCGCGTGTGCTAATTGCGGTTTCCCAATGGGGGCACTGTTTGAATGCACTGCTGAACAGTTGGAAAAACGGTTCGCTGCCGATTGATATTGTGGGTGTAGTGTCCAACCACAATGTGATGCGCGATTTAACGGAATGGTATCAATTGCCATTTCATTATTTACCCATCACCGCCGACACCAAAGTGCAGCAAGAGGCACAGCTGTGGCAATTGATGCAGGATTTGCAAGCCGAATTTTTAGTGCTTGCGCGCTACATGCAAATTCTTTCTGACGATTTGTGCCGCAAATTAAATGGCCGCGCGATCAATATCCACCACTCATTTCTGCCAGGTTTTAAAGGTGCAAAACCGTATCATCAAGCGTTTGAGCGTGGGGTAAAACTCATCGGTGCTACCGCGCATTTTGTCACGGCTGATTTGGATGAAGGCCCGATTATCGAGCAGTCGGTAGAGCGTGTGTCCCACGTAAATTCACCGGATGAAATGGCAGAGATCGGGCGCGATATTGAAGCGGTAGTGTTGAACCGCGCGGTGCGCTGGCATGCGGAACATCGCGTGTTGTTGAATGGCACCAAGACGGTGGTGTTTTCAAGATAGGTCAGTGCATAACTTCTTTTGGTGAGCAAACTGGTGACAAAAAACGCTGCGATAATGTTATCGCCGCGTTTTTTATTGGATCAGATAATGTCGGTGTAAATTATTTGTGAGTCGCTTTTTTGGCCGACATCGCCAGCGCCAATAACCCAAGCGCTACAATCCCGAATGACACATTCAAACTGCTTAACTCAGCGATAAAACCAATCACCGCTGGCCCCGCTAATAACCCTGCGTAACCCATGCTGACTACGGCAGCAATCGCCAAACCCATTGGCATGGATGTTTGATTGCCGGCGGCGGTAAATAGCACCGGCACTATGTTGGATGCGCCCACGCCAACCAGCGTGAAGCCGATAAAAGCGGTAGGGGTAAAGGGGGTAAGTACAACTAACAAAAAACCACTTGCAGCGCAGAGTCCACCCCAGAACACAACCCGGGTGCCGCCGAGGGCGTTGACAATTTTATCGCCGGTGAAGCGGCCGATGGTCATGGCGACTGAGAAACATGCGAAACCCAAACCGGCGTAAACCGGGTCGATACCGCGTAATGTATTGAGGAATACAGCGCTCCAATCCAGCACTGCACCTTCGGCGAGGAAGGCGACAAAACACAGGCTGCCGATGAGTAATACTTTGCCGCGCGGTAATACAAAAAAGGGTTCGCGTTCGCCGCTAGTACTTTCGTTAATATTTTTTGGTAATAAATCTTTTGCAGAGTAGGCCAGCATCAGTAAGAGCACGGCGGTAAGGCAGAGCAGGGCGTGAAAGGGCGATAAACCCAGCCACATCAGTGCGCTCATGACTACGGCGCCAAAGATCCCGCCCAGACTATAAAAGCCGTGGAAGCCCGACATCATCGCGCGGCCGCTGGCTTTTTCTACCACTACCGCTTGCATGTTCATGGCGACGTCCGTGGCACCGAGCATCATGCCGAAAATTAATAAGTTAATGGCCATGCCGGGAATACCGGGGGAAATGGCGAGGCAGACCAAACTCACACACATTAGTAACAAGGTGGTGGTGATAACCCGACGGCAGCCGTAACGATTAACCAGTGGGCCGGTGACCGGCATCGCCAGCAGTGAGCCAACGCCAAAACACAGAATTAATAAACCGAGGGTGGATTCACCAATCGCCAGTCGTGCTTTCACAAATGGAATCAGCGGCGCCCAAGCCGACATGGCGAGACCGGTAATTAAAAACGCAAAACGGGTGGAGAGGTATTGGGCTGTACCAATAGGGTGGGTGGCAGACATAAGTAAAAACTTCCAGCGAATAAATCAAGCTGCGCACTATACCTGTCGCCAAAACGCAGGGTTAGTGAGGATTTGTAAATCGGATTTGCCCTATCAACTATGCTTGATACAGCGCAAATGGCGCTTGAGCATTTGGACTAGGATAGCCACATGAGATCACCTTTTATTTTTTGCCGGCGGTCGCGCCAATGACCTGGTTGCAATTATTCACCACGCTAGTACCCATTCTGTCAGTGTTTATCCTGCTGGTTTTACTGCGCTTGCCCGCGACCCGCGCTATGCCGCTCAGCCTGTTAATTACCGCTGCGTTTGCCGCCTGGGTGTGGCAGGTATCTGCAGTGCAATTGGCAGCATCGATACTGGAGGGGTGGATTATCGCCTTCACTATTCTGGTGATTGTGTTTGGGGCCATCTTGCTGCTGAACACCCTGACGGCTCTGGGGGCGATTCGGGTTATTTGCGACTGGTTCGCGCGTATCTCGCCGGATCACCGGGTGCAGGTGATTATCATCGCCTGGTTATTTGGTGCATTTTTGGAGGGAGCCAGCGGCTTCGGAACGCCAGCAGCGATAGGTGCGCCTTTGTTGGTCGCTTTGGGTTTTCCCCCGATGGCAGCCGTGGTAATGGCGTTAATTGGGGATAGTGCGCCAGTCTCGTTTGGGGCGGTGGGTACGCCGGTGATTGTAGGCATAGGGCAGGGGTTGGCGAATGCGACGCCTGACCGGCTGCAGCAGATTGCCCTTAGTGCCCTGACGCTGGATGTGTTTATCGCCAGCTTTCTCCCGCTGTTAATGGTAGCCATGCTGACGCGCTTTTTTGGCGCCAATCGCAGCTGGCGCGAGGGCTTGCTGCTTTGGCGTTTTGCTCTATTTTCCGGTCTTGCCTTTACCTTACCTGCCTATGGCGTACTGCGCCTGTTGGGGCCGGAATTCCCCAGTATTCTTGGTGCTCTGGTTGGATTGCTGTTAGTCGTTGGCGCCGCACGGCGTCGCTGGTTACTGCCTACCGAGGTCTGGCGCTTGCCGGTTATGACAGATGAATTGCTGCCCCATGCCACCGGCGTTACACAGCTGCCAACGATGGGTTTATTCAAAGCCTGGTTTCCCTACCTGTTGGTAGCAGGGTTATTGGTGCTGACCCGGGTGGATACGCTGCCGTTTAAGGCGCTGTTGCAGTCAGTCAGCATCGAATTTAACGCGTTGCTAGGGACGCAAATTTCTACGCGGGTCGCGCCGCTCTATTTGCCGGGCAGTATTTTTGTGCTGGTCGCCGTGGTGATTGGTTTGTTATATCGCCTGCCATTGGTTGCTACAGGGCAATTATGGCGAGCATCACTCGGGCGCCTATTACCCACCAGTATTGCGCTGGCGACCTCGGTACCTATGGTGCGCATTTTCCTCAATTCTGGCGAGAACAGCGCGGGTTTGGCGGCAATGCCCAAAGAATTGGGGGTTTTGGCGGCCGACACCTTTGCCAATCAGTGGCCGCTGGTGGCGCCATTTATTGGTGCTTTGGGTAGTTTTATCGCTGGCTCCTCTACCTTTTCCAACATGATGTTTGCGCGCTTGCAGCAGGACGCCGCCCAAACGGCTGACCTGCCCGAACATTGGATTCTGGCGCTGCAGATGCTTGGCGCCAATGCGGGCAATATGGTGTGTGTGCTTAACGTAGTGGCAGCGGTTTCGGTGGTGAAACTGGTAGGGCGGGAGGGCGATGTGATTCGCTACACCTTGGCACCGGCGCTGCTTTATTGTGCCTGCGCAGGTGCTTTGGGATATTTGGTAGTGGCGTTAGTTGTGTGATTGCTAGCGCTCGGTTTTCCGCAGGCTAGCAGTGGGGTTATAAAAGCTGCTGTTATCCACGCGGTCCAGAATCTTGCGGTAACTGCCATTCTTTTTCAGTTGTTTAAGGCCTTGGTTGAAGGTATTGATCAGCGCCTGCGCGTTGGGGTGAGTTTTGCTTGCCAGCAAATAACCCTCTGGTGCACTTAGCGCGGGCTCTATTACCTTGAGTTTGCGCGGGTCTATGCTCAGCTGGGCGGCCATGTAAAACCCTGACATCTCATCGGTGGCAAACAAATCCACCCGGTCGGCCATCAGCAATTTTATGTTTTGGATGTCCGAGGGCACCATAATCGGGTTGATAACCTGGGCATCAACCGCGCGATAAAAATCCTCTGTGTAGGTAAAGCCCAAGGTGGCGCTCATCCGATACTGGCTTAAATCCCCAAAGTTCTTCCAGCGGATGGCATCGCTATTGGTGCGTTGGAAAAAAACCGTGCGGTTGACTATGAGTGGGTCGCTGAACAGCATGGCCTCGCGCCGTTCGCTGTTTTCATACCAGTAGCTGGTGGCGTCAAATTTGCCCAAGCGTGCCTCTTCAAAAGCGCGTTTCCAGGGTAAGTACACAAACTCCACGGTCACCCCCTGGGTGGCAAACGCGGCTGCGATAATATGGTTCACATGGCCATTATCAGGCAGTTGTTGGCCTGTCCAAGGGGCGAATTCGCCAGTGGCAATACGGATGGTTTGTTGTGCCGGAGCGGCTGATTCCGCCGCGGGGTGTTGGTAACTCTTTGTGTTGTCGCCAGCGGCCAGGCAGCTGAGGCTAAACGCCAGCGAGAACGACAAGGAACGTGAAAGGGTAGATCCAATCAATTTGGCCAGTGACACACATAGCTCCTGTACTGAACTCACAAAAACCGTCTAATCCAATTACGCGGCCTGCTTATCATTTGATCACAACACACTGTTTATAGCTCACATAACCGGCTTTTGCCTTGTCGCCTCAATCTGCCCAGCAAATAAGCGGGTTTTCTGCCGGTACTTGGGCGTGAGGGTGACAGGCTATAGCGCGCAGGCTCCAATCACTCACTGGTCGGTGTTGCGGAATAACACCTTGGTAGTGATAGGCGTTAATCGCTCCGGTTAGGGGGTAAGCCAATTGCAGGCGGATGCACTCTGCAGGTACCTCGCCCACTGGATCGGCGATCATTTCTATCGCCACCTGCTCCGGTGCTATACCGCCTAAATAAACCTGGGTTTCAGCCAGCCAGTTGCCCGCGCGTTCGGTCATCGTGAGTTTCCCAAGATGAATTTCATGCCAATGGCGTGCCAAATGCTGTTGCCAGAGGCGCAATTCCTGCGCCAGCGCGCCTTGCTTGTCCATGCGCTGCTGGTACTGCCGGGCGGCGGGCAGGTAGTAGTTGTCCAGGTAATCGCGCAGCATGCGATTGGTGCTAAAACGGGGAGTGAGCTGCGCCATGCTGGTGCGCATTAGTTGCAGCCAGCGACGGGGAATGTCCTCGGCATCCCGTTCGTAAAAGCAGGGAATGATCTGTTGTTCCAGCAATTGGTAGAGCGCTTCGGCATCGGCGGCGTCCTGTTCCGCGCCGTATTCGCCGCCATCACCCAGTGCCCAGCCGTATGCCGGGTCGTAAGCCTCGGCCCACCAACCATCGAGTGATGAAAGATTCAACCCGCCATTGACCAGCACTTTCATACCGCTGGTGCCGCAGGCTTCCCAGGGGCGACGGGGATTGTTGATCCACACATCAACCCCTTGCACCAAATGGCGGGCGAGGGCGATATCGTAATCCTCGATAAAAATCAGGTGCTTGGCCACCTCGTCGCGCTGCACAAATTCCTGCCAACGCTGCAATTTGGCTTTGCCCAGTTTGTCGGCCGGGTGCGCTTTACCTGCCACCAATAGCTGCACCGGGTGGCGGCTGTTGCACAGTAAACGCGTCAGGCGCTCCTGGTCGTGCAACAGCAAATCCGGGCGTTTGTACTCGGCAAAGCGGCGGGCAAAACCCAGGGTGAGAATATTCGGGTCGAGCGGGTGGAGGTTGGGTAGGCTGCAATCCAGCTGGCTGGATTCATGGCGCCACTGGCGCTGGTAGCGCAGGCGGGCATAGTCCACCAGCCGCGCCCGGCTGGTGCTGGCGAGCTGCCACAAGGTCTGGTCGCTCAGTTTTTGCCAGCGTGCGGGGTTGAGTTGGGTTTCGTCCTGCTGCCAGGGGGTGTCGCCGAAGAGTTGGCGCCACAAGGCGTCGCTGTTGCTCGCGGCCCAGCTGGGCATATGCACGCCATTCGTCACATGGCCGACCGGTACTTCGCGCTGCGGCCAGCGTGGAAACAGTGGCTGGAAAATACGCTGGCTGACTTGGCCGTGCAATTCACTGACGCCATTGCTGTGCGCGCAGGTGCGCATGGCGAGGTAGGCCATGTTGAACTCCTCGCTGGCATCTTTGGGGTTGGCGCGCCCTAGCGCGAGTATGTCATCCATAGTGACGCCCATCTCCAGCGCGGCCTCACCGGCATAGCGGCGCAAAAGTTTACTGGGGTAGCGATCAAACCCCGCTGCCACAGGCGTGTGGGTGGTAAACAAATTGCCGCTGCGCGTGGCCCAAAGTGCCTGCCAAAAATCGACTTGATGCTTAACGCAATGAGCGCGGATTCGTTCCAGCGTGGCAAAAGCGGCGTGGCCCTCATTCAGGTGGCAGATATCGATCTCCAGCCCCAGCCGCTCCAGTAAGCGCCAGCCACCAATGCCCAGCGCGATTTCCTGCACCAGCCGCAGTTCGGTACCACCGCCGTAAAGCTGGCTGGTTATGCCCCGGTCGCGGGGTTGATTGCAGGGGTGATTGCTATCCAGCAGGTAAAGTTTGACGCGCCCGACCTGGGCTACCCACACCCGAAACAGCACTTCGCGACACAGAAAGTTGGTAGCGACATCCATCCAGCTGCCGTCCTTATCCAGCAGCGGTGTCAGGGGCAAACTGCCGGGATCGTTAAACAGATAAGTCTGCTGCTGCCAACCCTGGTTATCAAAGCTCTGGCGAAAGTAACCTTCCTGATACAACAGCCCTACACCCACCAGCGGCACGCCCAAATCGCTCGCGGTTTTTAAATAGTCGCCCGCCAGAATACCCAAACCACCTGCATAGAGTGGCAGGGCATCGCATACACCAAATTCCATACTGAAATAGGCGATGCCTTTGAGTGGCACATTGGTGTAGTGCTGCTGATACCAACCCGGTTCGTCCAAATAGCGACGGCGCGCTGCCACGAGTTGGGCGAGGTGGGTGAGGAAATCCGGGTCTTTCGCCAGCTGTTGCAAATGTTGGTCACTGGTGAATTGCAACACACTCACCGGGTTGCCTGTGCTCTCCCACACGGCGGGGTTGAGCCGGTGCCAGAGGGCATCGCCGGAATGGTTCCAGCTCCACTGCAGGTCGGCAGCCAACTCGTGCAATATCGCCAGCGGTGGTGGCAATTGACGTTCAAGGTTCGGCATGGACGGCGCTCCTTTGCGTGTAATGGGCGGCTAAACGTCAGTGTTTCAGTTCACCAAACACACCTGCGTCAGTTCGCCACGTTCAACATGGGTGATATTGGCCAGGGTCACGCGGGCGATGGCAGTGAGTGCCTCGCGGGTAAAAAAGGCTTGGTGGCCGGTGATGACTACATTGGGGAAGGTGAGCAGGCGTGCAAATACGTCGTCTTGCAATAACTGGTTGGAGTTGTCTTCAAAAAATAAATCGCCTTCCTCCTCGTACACATCCAGCCCGAGGTGGCCAATTTTTTTGCTTTTTAAACCGTCAATTACCGCTTTGGTATCAATCAAACCGCCGCGCCCGGTATTAATTAACATCACCCCGTTTTTCATTTGCGCAATGCTGTTGTTGGTAATCAGATGATGGGTATGAGTGTTGAGCGGGCAGTGGAGGGAAATAATATCGGCTTGTGACCAGAGTTGGTCGAGCGGCAGATAAGCCACACCGGCGGCGATCAGTGCGCTGTTGGGTTCAGGGTCGTAGGCGATCACCCGGCAGCCCAGCCCGCGCACAATCGTCGCCAGTACTGCGCCGATTTTTCCGGTACCAATTACCGCGACGGTTTTATTCACCATATCAAAACCTAACAGGCCGTTGAGCGAGTAGTCGTTCTCGCGTACACGGTGATAGGCGCGATGCAAATTACGGTTGAGCATCAGCATCAAACCCAGCGCATGTTCGGCCACGGCATGGGGTGAATAGTCCGCCACGCGCGCGACCAGCAGGCCCAGTTTTTTCGCGGCAGTTAAATCCACCTGATTAAATCCGGCGCAGCGCAGTGCGATCAGTTTTACGCCTAATTCGGCAAGTTGCGCCAATGTTGTTGCATCCACATGGTCATTCACAAAACAGCAAACCGCTTGGCAATTTTGTGCCAGTAGCGCGGACTGAGTGTTAAGTTGGGTTTCGTGAAAAATTAATTCGTGGGCTTGCGGTAGTGCATTGTTTGCTTGAGTTAAAAACTCGCGGTCATAGGGTTTGGTACTGAATATGGCG
Organism: Cellvibrio sp. KY-YJ-3; assembly: GCF_008806955.1. Lineage (NCBI taxonomy): Bacteria > Pseudomonadati > Pseudomonadota > Gammaproteobacteria > Cellvibrionales > Cellvibrionaceae > Cellvibrio > Cellvibrio sp. KY-YJ-3. The sequence continues at coordinate 2,619,909 of NZ_CP031727.1, forward strand.
ACTTTCATAATAGGGTTCCTTCAGGTAGCGAGTCGAAATTACATCATAGCCCCAATTGCGCTTGGCCACCTTGTTGAGAAGGTATGTAACACCGGTTTTGCCTGTGTAGGTGTAGCGGCGCACAGACTGGAAGAGCAATTTATTGTGATGATTAGGCTTAACCTTTTTTTGGATTTTTTATGCGTATAGCTCATCTTCGGAGGCGCCCCCTTGTCGCGGCGGCAGTTGGAGTTGTTGCTGCCAGCATGGTGTTGCTGGTAGTGGGGGTGCTGTGCATCATTATATTCTCCGCATCCCTGCTGCGAACATTGATCGAGGTCAAGGGAAGCCAAATATTGGAGCGGGCAATTTCTGTCGATGGTGAAATCAGGGTTAACTGGCGTTGGGCCTATACCCATATTTATGTTGAAAACATTCGCTTGCAAAATGCCGCTAATTTTAGCGAGCCAGACATGGCGCGGATTGAATTAATTGATTTACATTTCAAGCCATTTCGTTTGCTGCGCGGTCATATCGATATCAGTGAAATAAACATAGTCGCACCAGAAATTTATTTGGAGCGAAAATCAGTTGATCTTGTAAATTGGAATTTTCCCGCGCTGGCACCAGCGGATACCGATGGCGCCGTTGTTGCCAGGAGCCGCTATGAATTTCCGGTGATTGATCAGTTAAAAATCAGTCGTGGTCATATCGTTTTTAACGATAACCTGAAGGGCCTGAATCTGGATTTGCAATTGGATTCAGTAACTGGACATGAGCAAGTCGCTGCCTCTTCTCATCAAGGGTTTGAAAAAGGTTACACCCTGAACGGAAGCGGAAAAATGCGCGATAAACATTTTACTATTACCGCAACTGGCGGTTCGCTTAGCCAATTACGCGATGCATCGGTGTCGTTTCCACTGCAGCTTAAACTGGAAATGGGTGAGACCAAAGTGCTGGTCGATGGGCGATTCCAAAACCCACTGCAACTGGACGGTGTGGATGCACTGCTGGAAATAGAAGGCACCAACCTTGCTGATATTTTTTATCTCACGGCAATTCCTTTGCCACCCACCCCGCATTACACCCTGAAAGGGCAACTCACTAAATCGGGCAATGTCTGGTCTTACCATAAATTTAAAGGGCAAGTAGGGAGTAGTGATTTAGCGGGGAATTTATCCTATGACGTTGGGGGTGAGCGCGGTTATTTAACGGCGGATCTAACGTCCACGGTACTCAATGCCGCAGACCTGGGTGGATTTATTGGTCTCGATCCAGAGGGTGAAGCCGTTAAATCCACAAGATTAATTCCCGATGTTCCCCTCGCGCGTGAACGGCTGCTGGCAACTGATTTGGATATACAGCTAAAGGCCGAACAAGTAACGGGGCCGAATTTACCCTTTAAAGGAATGGAAGTAAGGTTTGATCTGCGCGATGGAATTTTAAAATTAAATCCATTCAATCTCGTACTGGCGGATGGCACAGTGGATGGCATAATTGAAATCGATGCAAACCCCGCAGTGCCGCCAATGACCATGGATTTAAATATGCGGCAATTAAATCTGGTGCAATTTTTTAAAGGCACACGTTTTGAATCCACTACCGACGGTATGTTTGGTGGAAAAATCGCTCTCGCGGGGGAGGGGGCATCCCTTGCGGAAGTACTGGCAACCAGTAATGGCGACTTAACACTTATTATGTCCGGTGGTGAAATCAGCCAACTATTAATTGAGGCTTCGGATCTGGATATTGGACAGGCATTTCCCTTATTTTTCGGCAAGGATAAAGCGACGCGTATTAATTGCGGTGTATTGGATTTTGATGTGAAAAAAGGAATGCTCACCTCTGAAGTAGTGGTGCTTGATACCAACGATTCATTGCTGGTGGGTGATGTCAGTATTAATTTAAAAGATGAAAAAATTAATGCCTGGCTGGATGCAAAACCCAAAGACAACAGCCTCTTGTCGTTGCGCGTACCTATTACTATTTCGGGGCAATTAAAAGACCCGAGGATTGGCCTTCACCCGGAAAAAACCGCTGTGCGCGGTGTGGCAGCCATAGCGCTGGGTGCATTGCTCACACCTTATGCCGCGATTCTCGCTTTTATCGAAAAAGGCAATGTGCCAAATACTGATTGCAGGGCGTTAATAAGTGCTGCCAATAAACAATAAATGTTAATGCCTTTATTGTTTGGGTTTGTTACTCGTCACCAGAAATTCCAGTCCCGCACCCGGGTCTTCTTCGCCGCCAATTGATGTATTGCTTGCGCTGGTTGCTTTACTCGCTTTGTGCTCCAAGGTCATATCTTTATCCAAGGGGTAAATGTGATCTGTAGCGGGCGACGGATGAATATGCGGGTCCATACTTTGCGGCGGTTGTGTGGCAGTAATCTGATGTGCAGGAATATTGTGGCCGTTGGATGCTGGGGTAGTGTTTTCATGGGTGGAGACTGCAAAGTCTTCCGGTTGAACGCGTTCACCGCAGTGGTCTGCATATATGCGGGTAAATTCAGCTCCAAACAACAGGATTAACGCGGCGTAAGAAACCCAGAGCATGATTAAAATAACTGTGCCGGCAGCACCATAAGCAGAGGCGGGGTTGCTGTGAGCAAAATAAACGCCCAAGGCAAATTTGGCGAGCACAAATAATAACGCGGTTACAAAAGCCCCGGTCCAAACATCTCGCCAGGGAATTTTTGCATCGGGAAGAAATTTAAAGATCGCCGCAAATAAAAAAGTAATGACCCCCAGTGATAAGGACAGGTCAAGAATACGAAAGACGATATTGAATGTCTCGGAAAAATAAAAAGCCACCCAATTACTTAATAACGTAAGCAAGGCAGACAAAATTAACGACACCAATAATAAAAAGCCAACGGCGAGAACTAGCCCGAAGGAAAAAATCCGATCCAATACCATTTTGAGTATTTTACGTTTGGGCTGTGCTTTTACCTCCCAAATTTGGTTCAAGGTTTGTTGCAGCTGATAAAAAACCCCGGTAGCACCAAAAATCAAAGTCGCTATGCCAACCACGGAACTAAACGTGAAGTCATGATGGACACTGGCATTTGCGATTATCGCTTCAACATCTTTAGCGGTATTGCTACCAATCATTCCTTCAATTTCTGAACTGATCCGGCGTGTCACCGCGTCCTTTCCGTAAAAATATCCCGCAAGATTAATGATAATGACCAATAACCCCGGCATTGAAAATATAGTGTAGAACGCGATAACAGCTGCGCTTCTGAAGGGTTCTCTTTCGATCCACTGGTTATAGGTGTCACGAAAGATATAAAAAAATTCTTTCAGTTGTACAAAGGGAATCATTTTAATATCCTTTTTTAATAAGGATTCACTGGGCTCATCGCGACTTAGTGTCCCTCTTTGCGCGAAAATCATCTGTGCGTTTGCACACGCTATGGATTATTTGCCCTTGCTGACAAGTGCCTGATTTATCTCATTGCCCAGCTCTGCCAGCAATATGCTATAGGCTGCTGCAATATCCCGCGCCGTGCTCTCACAAGGGCGTTTATTGATGTGGTGATGTTGCGCCACAGTTTTTTTGGCAAGATTATCCATTAATTTCCAGCTGGCATTGATCACCGCATAACCGTCGATAATTTGTAAATCGTGTATCTGAATCCGAATGCTAATGGCAGGGGTGCTGTCGCTGCGCCAAGGGAATAATTCGACTGCACGAGTGGGTTGGTGGTTCATTAAATTCATCGCCAATACTCTGGTAATGCCTTTGGGTAGCGGTTCGCCCCAATAAGCGTTATCTGAAACCTGCAAGCTATTTGCATCGCTGTTAACAATTAATTGCGAGCGCTGTAAATAATCGGCAACTTCTATTGGCCCCAACCCTACCGACTGGGTAACCGCTACTGATTGATCTGCATGGGGCGTTGCGTTTAATAAATAATATTGTTTGCGCGGTGATTGTTGGCAGCCCAGCAATAGGCTGCTGAGTAATGCAATGATAAATAAATGTCGCATCATATTATTCGTCCTCATCCGAAACCTGTTTGCCGCGCAGTAGCGCCTCAGGTTGTTGGTCAATTGTTTCGCTCAGTGTGCGGAATGCCTCGGCAGAGCGGCTTATTTCTTTAAGGGTGTCGTTAAGTTGATTTACCAGTGGCGCGTCTTCAGAGAAACTTTGGTGCACGCTATTAGAGGCTTTGTCTAACTCCACCAGGCTTCGTTGTAATTGCAGCATACTTGCTCGCAGTTCATCGGCTACGGCTGGTGTCTGTTTGTTGAGTGACGCTAATAAGGTATTGAGCGTACGGCTGGTATCGCTCAGATTTTTGCTTAACTGGCTAACATCCTGCCCCATAGTTTGGGATGTTTCGGTGAAACTATCAGCCGCCAATTTTACGCTGCCCAATGTTTCTTCTATTACACCGCTTTTTACAATGTTGCTCAGGCGCAGTGTTAGTTGATCCAAATTTTTAACCAAGCTTTTCAGGTTAATCTCTTGCAGGTTTTTAGTGAGCTCTTCAAAACCGGTTGCGACCGTGGGTAGCTCAAGGTAATTTTTTTTGAAACCGTAGAGGGTGGCAGGTGTGTCCGGGAAAAAGTCCAATTCCACATAGAGTAGGCCGGTTAAAAAACTTTGGAAGTTGAGCTGCGCGCGCAAGCCATTGGCTATGGCTTCTTCAAAGAATTCCAGCGATACCTCATTCCCCTTACGGCTGATACGTTTTAACGCTAAGTCGCCGGTCACCGCTGTGACAATGTTTTTTGCGGAATTATTTTTATTGCCGTTATCTTGTGTGTTGCTGTCAAAATTAATTTGAATATCCGTTATTTCGCCCAGAATTACCCCTTTTAGTTTAATGGGGGCGCCGACCTGCAGGCCTTGAACCGAGCCCTCAAAATACATGACGACTCGCTCCTTTTGCGAAAAAAGGTCACCGCCGGAAAAGAATAGCAGAGCTAAAAATACCAGCAGTATTGCACCGACAATAAAAGCGCCGATCCTAAACGAATTGTTCTTTTTCATTGCTTCTCCGCTGCCGCTGTTCCTGCACGGCTCAAAAATTGACGCACTTTTTCGTGCTGGCTGTGATGGAGTAATTCTTTCGGGTCGCCTGAATCCAACATGGTTTTGGCTTGTGCATCCAAAATTACACAATGGGTTCCTATGGATAAAATGCTGGGCAGTTCATGTGAGACGATAATTACCGTGGAGCCCAGCGCTTTACAGATTTGCACGATTAATTGATCCAGCCGCAAGGAGCTGATGGGGTCCAGGCCTGCGGAAGGTTCGTCAAAAAACAATAATTGCGGGTCCAGTGCGATGGCGCGAGCTAGCCCCGCACGTTTGTGCATGCCGCCACTGATTTCTGACGGATAAAATGTTTCATAACCCGCGAGCCCGACCAGGGATAATTTGTACGCAACTGTTTCGGCGATTTGTTTTTCGGATAAGTCCGTATACAACTGCAAGGGCAGGGCGACGTTTTCAGCAAGCGTCATACTGGAAAACAAAGCGCCCGACTGATAAGTAATGCCCCAGCTCTGCAACAGTTTTAATTGTGTGTCTTCATCGGCTTGATAATAATTGACACCTTCGTATAACACTTGGCCTTTGCTTGGTGCTATCAAACCAATCATATGTTTGAGTAATGTGGTTTTGCCGCAGCCGCTGCCACCGATAATAAAAAAAATATCGTTTTTACCAATATCAAAATTTAGATTCTGCTGCACTACACGGCTGCCATAACCGATGCTGAGATCGCGCACGCTAATAAACGGAGTGGTATTCATCTTAAATACCCAGCTTGTCGTAAAGAATATTAAATGCTGCATCGGCGACCACTAAATAGACAATGGCGCGCACCACGGCATTGGTGGCCGCCATGCCAACCGCATCGGAATTGCGCCCGCACTCTATCCCGGCCTGACAACCGGCGATGGCTATTAAAATGCCGAAAAATACACTTTTAATTAAACCGGCCATGATATCCATAAGGTCCACCGCGCCCTGTGTTTGCAAAATGTACTGGCTAAAATTGACATCCATACTGGTCGCGACTAACGCACCGCCAAACATGCCGATTACATCGGCGTAAATGCACAGCAGCGGCATAATAAAAACCAGTGCTAATAAACGCGGTAACACTAAAAATTCCATGGCGGAAATACCCATGGTTTTTAATGCATCAATTTCTTCATTCACTTGCATGGTACCCAATTGCGCCGCGTAAGCTGCACCGGTGCGGCCCGCCATAATTACCGCGGTCATCAATGCGCCCATTTCGCGCACCATACCAATCGCAACCAAATCGGCCACGTACACCTGGGCGCCCAATTGGCGTAATTGCACTGAACCCAAATACGCGAGAATCATGCCCACGAGCAATGCAATCAAGGTGACAATCGCCAGCGCGCGTGGACCAACCTGATCGATAAAAAAGAAAATATCCTGCCTACGTGTTTTGGCATTGCCACGCAACCAATTGATAAACGCGAGGCTCACATCGCCAATAAACGTCAGGGTGCGCGCTAAACCTTCCCCTTGGGCAGCAATTGTTTTTTGCAATCGGCTGAGCAAACTTACCTTGTTATTGGTGGTGGCGGGTTGGTAGGCGGGAATTGCGGTAGCCAGGTTGAGAAGTTGTTGCAGGGTTTCCGGCGTGGCACTGGTATCCAGCGAAATTTGCTGTTGTTCGCACCAGCGCGCGAGTTGCAGCAGAGTAACGGCGAGGCTGGAGTCCCACTGTTTGAGTTCATCGGTGATGAGTGTGATAGTTTTGCTATCCGGAGGGATAGCGGCGCACAGGCCTTCGCCATCGGGAGTATGGCCAAGTTGCCAGTCCCCGCACAGGTGCAGCTGCACCCTGCCAGACGGTGGATCGGCTGCATCAGGTTGTTCAATGTGAAAGAGCAACGCAGTCATCCTTATCTTCCAAATTGAGTGTTAGGGTTGATCATAGTCGCTCTGGCGAAGAAAATGAAACGCACAACATGGCAAGATAATATAAACCGCACACAGAGAACTGTTATCCTCCGCACTTAACACCGTCAATAACAAGATTAACCGGACATTATGGCCAGATTATTATTCAAACTCGCGCAAGTGCCTGACGATGAAGCTCAGGAAATTCGTATGCTGCTCAACGAGCACCAGATTAACTACTATGAAACCGATGCTGGATTTTTCCGCGTAGGGTTGGATGCAATTTGGCTCGCAGATGGCGCACAAGAACAACGAGCGCGGGAATTGATTCACGCCTATCAAGCTGAGCGCGCGATTCGCCAGCAGCAAAATTATGCGCAGTTGGTGGAGGCGGGGCAGGTGCCCAGTCTGTGGCAACATTTTTGTGCGCAACCGCTGCGTTTTATGGCGTTGGTGATTGCGATTATTTTTGTTGCAGGCTTAACCTTGTTGCCCTTTGTTATGCCTGCATTGCAGTAGGTCTTCGTAGTGGTTTATTGGTATTGCTTTGTTGATATTAAAACTTATCGTTGTTGGCAAAACCCAAATTATTAATTTTGGTTTTGCCCAATAGCTTTAATAATAAATTACGCAGTGCGCGCAGAATCGGGTAAAGCACATGGCTTAATCGTTTGGATTTAAACAGCCAATAGTTCAAACGATTAAACAACCCCGAGCGACTGCTCAGCAGCGACAGCATGTAAATTGCATCGGAACCGTAATAGAGTTGCTGCTCCAGTTTCACCACCATACCCTGATCTATATCCCAACCCAGTGCGGTAATCTCATCCATAATGGGCCCTGGCTCGCGCGCATCCCACAGCACTAATTCACCAATATCCTCACGAATACGCACCATGCGGCAGTAGTTGTCGCAGGCGGGGCATTCTTTGTCGTACACCAGTACTACTTGTTGGGTTGTGGTCACTCATCACCTCGGTTTTTGTGTAATCAAGCTGTCATTTATTTGTTGTTTTTCTGTCATCTGGCTGCCGTAACCTTGGCGCGCCAAAAAACATTTATTTACGACAAATAGCCTTGGTTTTATTAACACATGCCTTATTTGAGAACACATAATATGAAACTCATCCAACAAATACCACGCTGGGCAGCGCTGGCCGCTGTGTCATTTAGCCTGGTGGCCTGCGGCGGTGATGACAATGATTCATCCAGCAGTTCATCCATTAGCTCAACCAGCAGTTCAAGCAGCGTGTCGTCATCCAGCGATGCCTCTTCGGTGGATACTATATCTTCGTCGAGCACTTCTGTTGCAACTACAAGTTCTGCAACCACTTCTTCTGCAACTATTAGCTCTGTTGAAAGTTCTTCTTCGTTAAGTGAAAGCAGCAGCTCATCGTCAGTATCTTCAGCCGCCTTGCCGACGCTGGTGCTCAATGAAATGCGCTCGGACGGCGGTGGTTATGACTACATCGAAATCTACAACCCAGGCAATAGCGATTACACCTTCGTCGAAGGCGAATGGGCGGTCAACGATTTAAAAGGTTTTGGTGAGGACAAAGTTCCCGGCGTGTTAATACCGGCGGGCAGTGTCATTCCGGCTAAAGGATTCTTGTTGGTAGCGGTAGATCAAACTGCCGTACCCTTTGGTGCGCCAGAGGGAACCATTATTGGCGGTGCCGCTGAATTTGGTTTGGGTAAAGGCGATACAGCATTGCTGACCCACAAGGGCGAAATTATTGATGAAAAAGGTTGGGCTGCCGGTAGCCATGTAAACACCATTGGCCGTTTGCCCGATGGTGGCGAGTGGCACGATGAAGCTGAAGCGCTGACCGCAACTCCCGGTGTGATTAACGCTTTACCAGTAGTGAACCCACCCGCATCGCAGAGCGATATTGTGATTAACGAAGTGGTATCCAAAGGCCGCGCCGATTTGGATTTTGATTACGTAGAGCTTTACAACAAATCATCGCAACCCTATGTGTTTGCGGAAGGTGAATGGTCGCTGAGCGACAGCGAAAATACTCTCATGCCCATTCCCGGCGGCACTACTATTCCCGGACATGGTTTTCTGGTGTTGTTGACCGATGTAGCCACCGGTGCAAATTTACCCACCAATGCACCGGCCGGTGCAATCACTAACAGCACGGGTGGTTTTGGTATTGGTAAAAACGAAAATATTATTCTGGCGCGTTTTGAAGCAATTATTGATAACGTAAGCCACGGCGACTTTCACGTAAACGCGTATGGTCGCCTGCCAGATGGCGGTGAATTTATTGACTTGGGTGATGGTACTGCTCCCCAGCTTTACGCATCGCCCGGCCTGAAAAACTTTATGACCCCCGCGTTGAATTTAACCGTGACTACGCTGAATTTTTCCTCGTTTAATGACGACGAAACCGCGTTGGAAAATAGTGGTTTCCGTGTATTTGGTTTGAACGCCGATTTAGCCAAAGATGTTGAACCGGAATACATTGCCGTTGCTGCTGACTCAAAAACAGCCTGGGTAACGCTGCAGGAAAACAACGGTGTTGCACGTATTAATCTGGATGGTACCCCGGCTATCACTAATATTTTTCCCTTGGGTTTTAAAGATTACGGTGCAGTAGGCAATGAGATCGACCCGAGTGACCGGGATGATAAAGTCGAGTTTGCCGCGTATCCAAAAGTGTTTGGTATTTATCAGCCTGACGGCATTGCTGCATTTAATGATGGTGGAATGGATTATGTGATTACCGCCAATGAAGGCGATGTGCGCGATTACTACACGAATTTTGAAGAGGGTGTAAAAGTCGCCGATATCACGCTCGACGAATCGGATTTCCCCAATGCCACCGAGCTAAAACAAAATGCGCAATTGGGCCGTTTGCTGGTGACGCAATTTGCAAAAACCTCCAGCGCGGAAACTGTATTCAGTGAATTGCTGAGTTTTGGTGCGCGTTCATTCAGTATTTGGAATGGCACTACGGGTGAACAGGTGTATGACAGCGGCAATGATTTGGAAGTCCAAGCTAATAACGCCGGTGTTTACCCGGATGACCGCAGCGATGCCAAAGGTGTTGAGCCGGAGAATCTGGCGATTGGCATGGTTGGTTCCAAGCGGTTTGTATTTGTCGGTTTGGAACGTGCCGATGCGGTAGCGGTGTATGACATCACTGATCTTGGCAATATCCAATTTAGTCAAATGTTGATCACCGAAGGTGATGATGCACCGGAAGGGATTTTGTTTATCAGTGCGGCTAACAGCCCCAACGGTAATCCCTTGTTAGTGGTGTCCAACGAGGGAAGCGGCAACGTGACGGTTTACCAAGGCAATGTGAATGGTGAATTTAGTTTTGCCTCGCGCTTGATATTGGAAGGTGGTGTGGCTGCAGCAGAAATCAGCGCCTACGATCCAATCACTAAACGTTTATTTGTATTGAATAACGGTGAGCTACTTGCAAATTCGCGCATTGAAGTATTGAACCTGGCCGACCCTGCGGCACTGTCATTGCTGACCACTATCGACCTTAGCCCTTACGGTGGTGGTATTAATAGTGTGGCTGTGAGCAACGGTAAAATTGCGGGCGCATTGCAAGCGGTTGATAAAACCCAGACAGGTACCGTGGTGGTTTTTGATACCAGCAGTTATGCATTGCTCGGTATTGCCAAAGTCGGCGCCTTGCCCGATATGCTGACCTTTTCACCGGACGGAAAATTTATCCTGACGGCCGATGAAGGTGAGGCGAAGGACGATTATTCGTATGATCCAATCGGTTCTGTTTCGATTATTACGTTGCCCTAATTGTCGCAAATCGAGCCTCCTGTAAAACAGGGCTTGGCTTGAGAGATAACAGGGGTTTTATAAAGGCTGTGTTCGGTGTTAAACCGGCACAGCCTTTTTTGTTTTTGGTTTCTTTAGAGCGCTTCAGGATTCTTCAGGTTATTGGTGTTTAGCGCTTGGCAAAAATCAGGCAATTCTAAAATCTAATCAGTGAGCGCAATATTGGCGGCGAAGTTGTTTATTTTTAGCAATTCACTACTATACCTATCGACTGGGAGTTGTCTCTTGCTAATCCTGGCAATCATTTTTGAGATGTTAATAATGGTTGTTAGCCAAAAAATTCCAAATACCCATCAAGGTAAATCACATGTCCCCCTGTTCTACTAAGAATAAACTAAGCCTTTCAGCGCTCTTGTTGCTGTTTGGTCAAGGATGGGCGCTGCCGGCGCTGTCCGAGGATGACATTAATGGGAAGGAAACCTCAGTAACAAAAACCATTGAAGAGGTAATGGTCACTGCCAGAAAGCGCGAAGAAAGCCTTTTGGATGTACCTATAGCGATTACCGCGTTCGGCGCCGGGATACTCTCCAATCCGACCATCAGCGACATTTCCAATTTGGCAGCTTTAGCCCCCAACGTGGAGTTTTCTGCATCGCCACCTATCTCGGGCACCAGCAACGCCGCGGCAGTGTTTATTCGCGGTATCGGCCAAAATGATTTCCTTTCAACCAATGACCCGGGCGTGGGTATTTATCTCGATGGTGTTTATATCGCCCGCTCGGTTGGCGGTGTGCTGAAGGTGAACGACATTGAGCGCGTGGAAATATTACGCGGCCCCCAGGGAACGCTGTTTGGCAAAAATACTATCGGTGGAGCGGTGAATGTTATTTCACGCTTACCCAGCAATGAAGCCAGCGCAACTATCGCCCTTACGGGTGGTAGCAAGGATCGTCAGGATCTTGCTTTAAGTGCAGAAGGCCCATTGGCCGAGAACTTGGCTGGTCGTATTTCCTTACTGGATGAAAACCGCGATGGTTATGTAGAGCGGACGCTGGATGGGAAAGATCAGGGCAACATAAACCGCAGTACTTTGAAAGGCATATTGCATTGGCAGCCTGCCGAACATATCGATGTTCGCTTAACCGGTGACTATACCCGCCAACGCCAAAACGGTGCGGCAGAGGTGATGATAGAAATCGCCGAGGGCAGGGATCTAAGCACACTGCCACCGGGGGAACCCTTAACCAACTGGGAGGCGTTCAATGCACTTATCGCTGGGCCGCGGTTTAATACCCAATGGGACGCTCGTTGGTTGCCCACAGGCGATGGGTTTAATACCTTCAGTACTGGTCCTTCACAGGATGATATAGATGTAAAAGGCCTGTCGCTCACCGGCGATATTGAACTATCCCCAACAATGACCCTGACTTCAGTTACAGGATACCGCGCCATGGAGGGCACCTATTCGCGGGACGCGGATGGTTCACCGCTGAATTATGGCAGCGTGGTGAATCTGGATGAGCAATCGCAATTCAGTGAAGAGCTGCGTTTAACCGGCACTAGCGGCAACCATTTATCCTGGACACTAGGGGCTTTTTATCTGAAGGAAGATATTACCAATCACCAGGACGTTGTTTTTTTGGATGGATTGTTTGAGGCGACTGGCGGCGGCGCCGATGCAACTTTTGATGTGAATAATGTAGTGGATGTCGATAGCCGCGCGCTTTTTGGTCAGCTCTCCTGGGAACAGGATGCCTGGGAAGTAACGGGTGGTTTGCGTATGACACGTGAACAAAAAGAATTTTTTATCGATAACTTTACCGTCAATAGTGGAGCCCAGTTGATTGGCCCGGAACAGAAACCCACGGATGTGTGGCGGGAAGTCTCACCCGGGTTAAATATCTCCTGCGATATTAACGATCGCACCATGCTTTACTCCAGTTACAGCGAAGGTTTTAAAAGTGGTGGCTACAATGGTCGCTTGGTTAACCCACCAACCGATGCCCAAAACGGCACTCCGGTTATAGATACCTTTGACCCGGAAAACGCCACCACCTATGAGTTGGGATTCAAGCAGCAATACGATTGGCTTTACCTACAGGGCGCGGTGTTTACCACCGAATACACCAACATGCAGGTCTCGGTGCTGACTGTCGGTGCGAATAATTTAATTGCTGTCACCATCGATAATGCTGCAAAAGCTACCATTGACGGTGCCGAACTAGAGGCAATAGTTACGGTGGTTGATAACTTTCAGATCCGTACCGGCTTTGGGTATCTTGATGCTCGTTATACCGAGTTAGGTGAGAGCACCCTATTGAATAAAGACGATGACTTACAAAAAATTCCGCGCTGGAATGCATTTGTAAGAGGTGAATACGATTATCAGTTCAGAGACTATGGCAGCCTCACAACCACCTTGGAGTTAAGTTACAAAAGCAAAACCTACAATGACCCGTTAAATGTAGAATCTATCGCGCAACCGGCGTTTACTTTGGTTAATGGTTCGGTAACCTGGGCAAATAATCAGGATACGATCAAGGCCTCGCTATTTTGTAACAACCTTACCGACGAGACCTATTTTTTAAGTGGCACCACTGAACTTTCGTCTGTTGGTATTTCAAGTGCTACCTATGGTAGGCGACGTGAAGTTGGGCTCTCGCTGGAATACAGTTTCTAAAAACAATGGGATTGATAACTATGAATCTGAAACGAATCAAACAAAGTGTGTTTGTTCTGGCGGGCATGCTGTTGGCGGGAGCGGCGGCAGCACAAACCAAGGTTGAAGCCGAAGCTCCAATCAGCATTTCTGGTGTGGCATTGGAATATCGCCTGCGTGAAAATGGCAATGATCAATACAACAAGCTATTGGAAGCCCTGGCCGATAAAAATCTCAACTTTAAGTTGGTGATTTTTCCATTGACCCGCGCCGTGCGTAATTTAATGGATAGCGAAGACTGTATTTTTCCTTCGTCCCTGAATTCAATACAAACACATTTTTCCGAACAAACAAAAGGCCGTGAATTCATTGCCTCGAATCCCATCGACTATATCAGCATGCGCGTTTTTACACGGCAAGGTGAAAAAACTATCGCCTCTTTTAATGAGCTAAACGATAAAAGAGTCGCCATCTGGCTCGGTTTTGATCGCAATATTTATTTGCAGGGAGTCAATGCGGTGGTTGACGAAGTGGCGAGTGAAGAGGTGCGCGTGAATATGCTGACAAAAAAACGGGTAGACGCAATTGTGGGTTTTACGCCGGATGTTTTTCTGGCCGCCCAAAAACTTGGCGTGCCAATTCCGGAATACAATAAAAAGCTTTCCGTTTTTGAAGGTGAGGGCGCCTCGGTGGTGTGTCACAAGAATGCCAAAAATCTTCAGTTTATAGAACAACTAAATGTGCAATTAGAACTGCTGAGAGAATCGGGTGAATTGGGTAAAATTTTGGGGCCTTACGCTACCCTGGTTCATTGATTCAGTTAAAAAAATCTTTAATCAAGTCATTTGAATAAATAACTGAAGTGGTCAGTGCAAGATCGAGCCTCTGGTGTGATCAGAGGCTCGAATAAAAAATAAAATTAATATTCCCACAGCATGGCAATTGAATAGCCGCCCGCTGAAGGCGCCATGAATAATATTTTTTCACCTCTTTGTAAATCACCTTTCTTTCGCCAGTAATCCAATGTTACCGGTATATTAGCTACGGTCATGTTGGCATAAAGCCCTATGGTATGCCGGATTTTGTCCTCAGAAATTTCCAGTTTGTCGGCCCAGACTTGCATCATTTTTAATCCGGACTGGTGCATTATCACCTTATCAACTGCAACGCTCGGGTTTCTATCAAGCAGCGTTTTTGCGACAGACATAGGAAACAAAATTAAATCTTTTATTGTGGTTCTTCCTTCCGGGGGGCGCACAGTAAAAAATTCTTTCTGTTGGGTAAATTGTGCATTTTTCATTACCAGCGCGTTAAACACTTCCGGCTTGGTATTGTTTAATTCATGCTTATCAATAAAAGACTCTGAGGAAGCATCCAAAATTACCGCGCCTGCACCATCGCCCGCAAAAGCAAAGTTTGGCTTGGTGGTGTCCAGCATAGTGTGAACCCAATCGGTCGAGGTTACTATGAGTACCACTTTATTTTTGCCGGTGCTGATCAGTGAATCCGCCATATTTAATGCGGTAATAAACGAGGAGCACGCTGTATTGATTGGCAACACCGAGGCATTCCATGCACCTAACTCGTGTTGCATCAAATTCAAATCATCGCCGTAAACATTTCGACTGGGTTGGATAATGCCGATAATTAAATCGATATCCATTGCCGTGTATTTACTGTTAGCCAAGGCATCTTTAGCGGCTTCGACCGCCATCATCAAGGCGGTTTCAACCGCACTGGCATGGCGACGTTCTTCGTAGCCGGAAAAGTATTCATCCATGGATTCAAACAAGGCATTGCCGCCCACAAATTCACTATTGAGGACGATGGTGGATGGTAGATAACTACCTGTTGCTTCTATATGGGACAAAACAAAAACCTCTCATTCATAAAAATAAGTGTGGATAAAAATTCAGGGGGATTATTGGTGGTTGCTATAACGATTAGGTTTGGTCTGTGTTAGCCGCCGGGTGTTGCCGAGCCATTAATCGCCAAGCCTTTGATGCGATCCCCCATAGGAGGCACTTCATCGCGATCAATGCGAACGTCAATCAGGGTCGGGCCATTTTTTGCAAACAGCGCAGGCATATCCAGCTCAACCAATTCCTGGGGCGAGGTAATGACAATACCCTCAACACCCATAGCCTCGGCCATGGCGGCGTAATTGATTTGGTTTAGCTCCCAGCCAATGGACTCCTGGTTGCCCAAGCGTTGGCCGTGTTTCACCATGCCCAGTGCGGCATCGTTTAACACCATAAACACCACCGGCAGTTGGTGCTGGGCGGCTACGGTTATTTCCTGTGCACTCATCAAATAGGAACCATCACCCACCAAGCAAAGCGTAGGGCCAGTTTCTTTTGCAAAGGCGCTGCCAATGGATGCACCAATCGCCCAGGCCATGGAGCCAAAGCCCATCGCAATACGGTAATAACCCTGATTATTCGGTCGCACAAAATAATGTGTTGCCCACGCCCAAGCATTTCCCGCATCGATAAATACGCGAGTGTCTTCGGGCAGTGTTAGCGCCAAATGCGCCATAAGTCGCTGGGGTTTAATGGGGCTTGCGTCGCTCAAACATTTTTCCGGTTCGCGCAAAGTAACGTGTGTACCTAATACATTTTTTTCGGTATTGCCGGGAATGGTTTGCCAGGTGCGGCCCCACTTGCGCGCTGCTGCCACATTTTCAATGAGCCGCGTAAAAATGGTGTGCAAATTTCCAAACACATGCAGGTTGGCCATGGGCGAGCGAGTGAAGTGCTCCACGGAAGAATCAATGTGCACCAGTTTGGTATTTAACAGGTCATCATTCCAACCGCCGGTCCCCATTTCTCCGAGGGCGGCACCCACAGCGATAATCAGATCGATCTTATCCCCTTGAAATAATTCTTTGGCACTCTCGTGTCCGGCAAAACCGTACACGCCTCGGTACTGGGGATGGGTTTCATCAACCCAACTTTTTCCCATCGGGCCGGTGACAAACGCGGCACCCGTCAATTCAATAAATTTAATGATTTCCTTATGCGCACTGCCTGCGCCGTTACCCACATAAACGGCAATAGTGTCAACGCGCCCCAACTTTTCACAGAGGCGATTGATTGCCGATTCGTCGGACACAAAAAAATCATGAATCAATAAATCCGCATGAATGTGCGGTTTTATCTGGGCAGGAGTGCGCAAAACATCAGAAGGTATGCTGATATGGGCCGGCCCCTGCGGGGTGCGATGCGCCGCCATTAAAGCCGATACCAATTTGCTCTCCAGCTGTTCGTGGTGGGATATGAGCGTGTTGTAGCGGGTGCAATGGCGAAATAACCCGACCGTATCAATTGCCGTGCAACTGGATTCCTGCAGTGCGCGCTTGCCAAACTTGGGCAGCGGGGTTTGCGCGGTAATTACCAGCATCGGGACTTCTTCACTGATAGCAGAGCAGATACCGGTGATTAAGTTGGTGGCACCAGGGCCGGTAGTCGCGCAGACCACGCCCATCTTTCCGGTTTCCCGGCTGTAGCCTTCGGCCATAAACGCGGCGCCACACTCGTGCCGCGCCACGACTAATCGCGGGCCGCCGTTGCGTTCAGAGCGAGCCAGAGCATTGAGCAAAGGCTCTATTGCACCGCCCGGCACACCGAACACTTTATCAATGCCCAGGAGCTGCAGATAATTCACGATCATATCTGCATAGGTGGAGGCTTCTCGCGGGATATTGAGTGGAAGTGTGGGAAGTACTTGTTGATCGTTGGGTATATTTAAATCGAGTAACTTGATGTGATTTAACATTTGCAGGATAGATCTCGGTGTTGCGCATCCCTTCGGTAATTTCAAAGTGCGCAAATTATATCCAGATGTGTATTTTGACGACAGTGCCGATATTTACTTGTGCGAGTGTTTTTTTTGCTCAATGACAGCCTCTGGTGGTGGTTGTCACCAATTAGCCGTAGGCCGAAAAACGTTTAGATTGAATAATTCTCTAATGGAGTTTTTCCCCTGTTTTAAGCGGGTTTTAGCTTCAAAGGTGGAATAACTAGGGATATTTAGATAGACCGGATGGGTATAAAAAAGAGGGGGTTATAACTATATTTTAATATTCTTATAGTGAATTATTGTTTGTTTTAATATTCAAAAATAGTATAAAAATAAATATTTTTTGTAGCTTTTGTCACATACTTTTTTGGAAGTGTGCTGATTTTTGATCTTTTTAGAAAGAAAAAGCTTAGACGCTTCCCTTCAAAGGTTCCGTTTCTATTGATTGGGCGGGCATATATTTCAGGCGACAGGCATTCGGGGTCATGGGCTTGTCGATTAAGTATCCCTGAAAACAAATATCGGGATATCGATTTAACCAGTCTGCCTGCACCTGCGTTTCCACTCCTTCGGCAACCACCGCCAATTTCATGGTGCGGGCGATGGCGATAATGGACTCGACCAGTACCTCATCCTCACCATCTACCATCAGGTCATCGATAAAGGATTTGTCGATTTTGATTTTGTTAATGGGGATACGTTTTAAATAACTGAGTGAACTGTAGCCGGTGCCAAAATCGTCCAGTGAAAAAGTTGCACCACGGCGTTGCAGGGTAACTATTTTTGCCACCACCTCATCAAGGCGGTGCAGTGCCGCTCGTTCAGTAATTTCAAACTCAATATTGCGTTCGGATACGCCGTAACCTTCAACAATAGCAACAATACGCTCAACAAAATCCGCTTGATACAAAGTGTTGGCGCACAGGTTTAAGGTGATACGAAATTGGGGCGGAAGTACGCCTGCGATCATTAACTCTTTTAAAAATGCGCAGGCTTTGTCCACCATCACATAGTCAACATCGACGATCATGCCGGAGTTTTCAAGGAAGGGGATGAAATCATTCGGTGAAACCAACCCTTGAGTTGGATGATTCCAGCGAATTAACGCCTCTGCTGCTACCAGGTTCCCTGAGAGCCCGTTGACGATGGGCTGCAGCACCATAGAGAACTGTTTCTTTTTAATTGCCTCCCGTAGGTTTGACTCCAATTGCACATGTCTATGTACCTCTGCCGCCATGGATTCCTCAAACAGCTGATAGCCATTGCGACCATGTGCTTTGGCTTTGTACATGGCGGTATCGGCAAAGCGCAAGAGTACCTCGGTGTCACTATCCTCGAAGGGGTACATCACAATCCCGATGCTGCCACTCACCACAAATTCAGCGCCGTTACTCAGGGCCACCGGCGCATTGATTGTTGCGAGCAGGTGTTTGGTTAGGGTTATTGCCTGATTTTTTGCTGCCTCAAGGTCTTTGTCTAAATCCGGCATGCTGATAACAAATTCGTCCCCACCTAAACGTGCAAGCGTGTCTGATTCTGGCAATAGTTTGCGGATTTTTACCGAGAGCTTTAGTAAGAGTTCATCGCCCAGCGAATGGCCAATGGTGTCGTTAATGCGTTTGAAATCGTCAAAATCGATAAACAAAAGCGCGCCAAAGTTGTGAGTGCGGTTAGCGCGTCTCACATCCTTTTTTAGTTGGTTCTGAAATAAATTGCGATTGGGCAGATCGGTGAGGGTGTCAAAATAGGCAAGGTATTCAACGCGCTCTTCGGCTTTAACCCGCTTGGTGATATCAAGCCCTACGATGAGCACACAGGATTTGCCATCGAGCGTGAAGGCGATAAAGGTCATTTGTATAACCAGTTTATCGCCGCTTGCGGTGGTGAGTTTGTGCTCCACCGTGAGGCCTTGGGGGTTGTTAAAGTCCAACTGTTTTAGGCTGGAAGTCAGGGCTTTTGCTTCTTCCTTATCAACACTCTTGTGTACATCACAATAATCCTGACCAATGAGGTCGGTTTGGTTCTTTTGATAAAACTGTTCTGTGGTGTTATTTGCAAAAATGAACCGGTAGTTTTCATCGACGGCAAATACCAGATTGGGGCTGGTATCCAAAATAAGGCGCAATTGCTGTTCACTTTTGGTCAAGCCGGTTTGCCAGTGTTCAAGTGCGGCAAGGAAACTGTTGGCATCATTAACAATGTAGCCCAGTTCATCAAATCGGTGCCCTTCAACATGGTCGATACGTTTTCGCTCAGTTTGCTCCGGCCGTATCATGGAAAACCGCTGCGCTATAGTGACCAGAGGGCGCGTGAGCATAAAATGGAAAAGTGCAAAAAGTACTAATGCCAGACTAAGGTTCCGGAGTAAACCCGACACTATGATGGTGAGCACCCGATCATAAAAAGGTGCAAAACCCAAGTCATTGCTTACGCTCACTACCAGTTTTCCCTCATAGGTATTGTCGGTGTAGATGAGATCGAGCTGGTAGGTTTTGATTTCTTCCGCAATGAGTCGTGTTAACCAGAGCGTATCGGACGGAGAGGGGGAGGATGAATAATCAGCGATGACTTGGTCGCGGTCATCCAAAATGGCGGCATAAGTAATGAAGTTATAGTTCTCCAAACCTTTGATAACTTCGTTAGCCAGGTTGGCGTCTAATTGGTGCACTGCACGCTGCGCGGAATTTTGTACTACCCGAAAAATCTCGTCGACGTTATTATCTATTTGTTGGCGTTGATACCCCAAATCTATAACTACTTGGAACAGCGCAACAATGAGTCCCAATATAAGAGCTATAGCTAAGCTGGATCGCATTAGACGAAAGGCAATGCGCTTATAAAACTCAATTGTCATAAAAGAGCGTTCCCACCGTCATGAAAAGACAAACACCCTGTAAGCCTGTTACATCATTTATTATTATTTGATGATAATGCCATTCCCTGTGCATTAACCTCTGTGCTCTATAGTATTTCAAGTGTGGTTATAAAAGAAGGCAGATATTCTATCTTTTTCGCACAGCCAAGCCTGATGGCTGTGCGTTGATCATGGACACTGGGTTATTTACAAATAGTAATTCGCATCCATAATTTCACTCAGCTCGACCTTGGCAACTTGCGGTTGTGCCACTAACCACGCGTGCAATTTTGCTTTGTCCGCTTCGGTGGTTGAACCGTAGCGTTTGGCAGAGCCGACAAAACCCGAGAGGCGTTTGCTGGAGAGCCCGCCGCCAAATACCAGACCTTCGGCGTTAATGGCATCGATAAAAAAGCTATCGACAAATTCGCTGATGGTTTCGTCGGTTAAATCGCTTTTAAATTCACATTCCAGTTCAAAACCAAAGGTGGCGAACTCGTCCTGAAATAATTTTTTGCGCAAACGTTTACTGCGCTGTGGTGCTTTTTTGGTGCTTACAACTGTCATGGTTTTACCTTTACTTAATCACAAACAAAAAAATTAGTTTAAATCGTCATTACTAACGCCGTTTAACTCCATCAGCGTCGCAACTTGTTTTTCCAGTAACTCAATACGGCTTTCCAACTGCTGCACTTTTTGTTCAAGTTGCTTTTGATGTTCATGCTGCGCGCTGTGTTCATCATTGCTGCTGCGGCTAACGGTGCTGTTTTGCATGGCGGCAATCGCGGCTAAATCCGGTGCACCGCAGAGTAGGTGCATGTAGCGATCTTCACGCTGGCCAGCCTGCCGGGGAATGTGTACCACATGAGGTTTGGTTTTGGCGCAGAGTTGCTGCAGTTTTTCTTCCAGTGCCTGGTGTCCGGCAAATTCCACCATGCGTTGGGTGCGGGTATGAATTTCTGCCACGGTTTGCGGGCCGCGCAGCAGCAGTACCGTCAAAATAGCCTGGGTGGCTTTATCTACACTGAGCACGCGGGTCAGGCGTTGGTCGTAACGTGCGGCGCGGTTGCCGTAATCCACACTGAGCAATTGACGATCCTGCAATTCACTGACACAGCGTTGTACCTGACCGCTCTCATAATTGCTAATAGGTTCGCGACTGGTTTTTTGGTTGCAGGCCAATAACAGGCTGTTGAGCGTTAGCGGGTACTGGTCGGGTGTGGTTAGCTGTTTTTCCATCAGGGCGCCTAATACACGGGCCTCAATGGCATTGAGTAAGGCGGGTTCTTCGTGGTGGATGTCTTTGTTGGTGTCGTGGTTGGTATCGTTGCTGCTATCAATACTGTTTTCCATAAGAACTCTCGAAGATCATCGGCGGATGAACACTCTACGCGGATGGCGGCTAAATTTCACCCTTTAGCGCGTTAAGCAGTGGTGATCAGTCAAATATTTCATGATTCCAACAAACCTTGACTATATTTTAAACGCTGCAGCGATTTGCAGCGGTAATGTGATTTTGTCGAGGATGATGTTATGGAAGCATTGTGGTTAGTAGGAGACCCCGCCCGGTGTTATCGGGTGCCTGATCAGCACATGATCGTGAATAACACCGGTGCGTTGCTTGATGATGCGGCGCCGTATCAGCAGGAGATACATTCAGCGTCTGATTTTGAAGCGCTTTGTCATGCAGTTGATCTGTTGGTGTTTGCCGAGGGTGCCATTGTGCCGGAGCATAGTTGGCTTGAGTTGATTCCCGTTCATTTACCTAAAATCGTGCTGCTCACCAGAGGGAATGGTCACAGTGATGTAGCAATCCAGTTAACTCATGTAGGGGTGGACGCTTACATAACCAGCGCTATGAGCCAAGCCGATTACGCCTTGGTAATGCGCAAGGTGTACGAGGACAAGCAGTCGATCCTCGCGCTGCAACAGGAATTAAAAAACTTTTCCGCCATTGCGTTTACCGCCATGTCATCGGCGTCGGAAATGGGCACCATCGCCGTATTCGCTGAAAAAATACAGGAGGTGATGGAGCTGGAGCGCTTAGCGCATTTGATTCACAGCTGCCTCGGTGATCTCAATTTAAGTGGCGTTGTGCAATTTGTATTTGATGATGAAACCCGCTTGTTTCCCGCCGCTATATCTCCCGCTTATTTGCAGCTGCTTAGCCTCGCGCGTGATACCAGTGCACGCATTATTTCCCAGGGGCGGTTTTTGTTATTCAGCTTTACACACCTGCAATTATTAGTGACGGATGCGCCGGCCAGTGATGAGGAGCGCTATGGTCGCCTGCGCGATGTGCTGGCGCATTTGGTGTCTATTGCCGAGGCGCGCGCAAAAACCTTGAAGGTGAATTCGCTGTTAAAAATCCAGCAGGACAATACGCGTACCGTGATGATGTTGCTGGAAATGTCCTCGCGCGATAACCGCAACGCGGTTAAAGAAATTATGACGGAGCTATCCGATTCCCTGCGCCTGATGGCGACGGGTCTTGATTTGAATATGGAGCAAGAAACGGCGTTGCTCAGTTTGTCGGAAAAGGCGCTAGTGTCACTGGAGGGGCTGCAAGAAGCGACGGAAGCGGTAGAGGTACATTTCCGCAGCTTGGTACAAGAGTTGGATAATGTAGCGCATTTGCTGGATGCCCCCGAAGGGGCAACAGAGGAGGATGAGCACGATAGTCGGGTTGAATTGTTTTAGCGCGTGCGGTCAGGCATCTGCTGCGGCAAAGGCATTTGCCTCCTGACAGATTATTTCATCCAGCAAGTCGTCAATATTTTTGCCATCGCAATCAATCACTATGTCCGCATAGCGTAAATAAAGCGGGCGCCGCTCGCTATAGACATCGGCAAAACTTTGCCCGGCGGGGCGAGCAATACCACGGTTTTCCATGTTGTGAATACGTTTTTCCAGCTCACCTACTGTCACGTCCAAAAACACAATCGGCCCAAATTGTTTTAAGTGATGCATGGCAACATCGCTGTATACCGCGCTGCCACCAGTGGCGATCACATGGTTGGGGTAGTGGGCATTCAACAACACTTTTTCCTCTGCATTGCGCAGCGCCATATACCCATGGTGGTGCAAAATATCCTGCAGGGTTTTGCGGTGTTCAAGCTGGATAAGCAGATCGGTATCGACAAAATCCTTCGCCAGATTTTTTGCCAGCAGCAGCCCCAGTGTGCTTTTACCTGCGCCGGGCATGCCAATCAAAATCAAACTTTGATGATAGGGATTCATAGTATTACTCCGGCAAAAAAGTCAGCGAGGGAGATCTAGGCCATTGGTAATTACAGTGAGTGGCTGCAATTAACTATAGCTGAGAATCATTGCGCTGCCGCTGACTGTTTTATCGTGCAAGGCTTATAGCAAACTTGTCTCAGCCCGCGAGCTGCTATGGAAAGTAGCCACTAATGAATAGCTGAAAAACGGGCTATAACTCGCCAAAAAATCACTCAGCAAAAATTTGATGGTCTCTGGTAGGGTTTCGTCCGCCGCCTTGTCTTGCAGGTCTGGCAACTCTGCCTGCACCTTGTAGGCGCCGTCATTGATTTTGTTTGCATCGGTAACCACAATCACTAATTCCGCACGCGCAGGGTTCCATTCAAACAGTAAGTAGAGTGAATCCTCCTGAATGTTTACATCCAGCAGGCCAACGGCTTTGGCGGCGCAGGTTTCCAGGGCTTGTTTTAGTGCGGGCTGATCGCTGCCGCTAAAACGGCTGAGATAAGCGGTGTGGTTGGCGGCAGATTGGCTCTGCCAAGGGTGATTAATCAACATATCAGGCGTTACACAGGTCTTCAAAGGCATCTACTACAGCTTCTTCATCCGCTTCGGATAATTCGGCCAAATCCATAATGCAGGGTTCATTGATCCCGAGGATCTCTTCGATATCCTCAAACGTCAATTCGGCAGCCAGCGCGTGTTGTACATAATTCTTTACGGCTTGATGCAGCGCTGTTTCGTTGTCGCGTGCGGCTTGCAGTTCGGCCACTGTCTGCGCAGTTAACCAGTCGATAAACGCACTGCGGTCGGCATCGGAGGTGTTAGTGCTAGCGTTGTAGGCAGGGGCATTGGTCGGAATTGTGGGGGTGCTCAAGGGAAATACCATCCAGTCAATAAAAAGGGCCACCAGTATAAGGCTTTTCGCCCGTTCAGCAGCCCGTTTTTTGCGCTAGTTTCCGCACCAGCGTTGGATAAATTCCCCATCAGGGTCGTAGGTATCGCGCTGTTTTTGGATATTAAACTCCCGTCGCCCACGCGGGTCTGTACCGACGCCGGCCAGATACTGCCAATTGCCCCAATTTGCCGCGCAGTCATAGTCGATAAGTTGCTGCTCAAACCAAGCCGCGCCGTAGCGCCAATCCACACCCAGTTGATTGATCAGGTAGCTGGCGACGATTTGTCGTCCGCGATTACTCATCCAGCCGGTTGCTGCCAATTGCCGCATAAATGCATCGACAAATTGATTGCCGGTATTTCCCGCACACCAGGCAGCAAATGCCTCGGGGTAGAAACTCAGCAAAGGATTTTTATTTTGTACGCCGCGTAATGCAAACAGTTGTTTACCAAAGCGAAACGCCAGCCACTGGAAGTACTCGCGCCAGAGCAATTCAAAATACAGCCAGTAGCTGGATTCATTGGCGCCATGCGTTTGTTCATAGTCTTTGATCGCACGCACTACTTGCCGCGCCGACAGGCAACCCATGGCTAGCCAAGGTGATAGCTTGGAGGAGAAATCCCAGCCATCCAAACCGTTGCGGGTGTTTTTGTAATTGCTGATGAGTTTGTGCTCACCTAAAAAATACTGCAGCTGCGCGAGCCCAGCCGTACTGCCACCGTGAAAGGGCAGGCGACGATTATCGGCCGGCTGCACTAATTGCTGCGCACGCATAATGCCCAACCATTGATCCAATTCGCAGGGCGAGTCTTCAAGTGCTACTGGCTGGCGGAGTTTGGGTGCGCGCGGTAATGGCATGCTGCAGGAGCGGTTTTCCACCAGCTTGCGAAATTGCGAAAAAATCAGCGGTAAATCCGCCAGCGCAAACGGCAGCTCAGCGCGATCAAACAGGGTGAAGTTTTCATGGCAGCGCAGTGGTATATCAAGCATATCGCGCAGGCGCTCTACATCCCGTTGTTCATCGCTCCCCGGGTATTCGCCGGTGGCCATGGCGCTAACGTTCCAGCGTTCTACCAGGCCTGTTAATGCGGTAGCAGGGTCGCCCACCACCACTATTAAATCGCTGCCTTGAGTGCGCAGTTGTTGCCGCAATTGCTGCAGCGATTCCAGTAAAAAATGCTGACGATGAATGCCGAGGCTTTTTTGTTGATAGCGCAGTGGGCGCAGCCAGCGGTCAGGTAATACATAAACCCCTATAACCCAATCGTTATTGGCGACCAATTGGCTCCAGCCGGGGTTGTCGTGCAGGCGTAAATCGTAACGAAACCAGTAAATTGCTTTGCGCATTGCGTATCTCCGGATATATCCCGTTCATACGCAAATGCGTGGGCTAACAATCAGTGAAGAGTTAATTTTTTTAAATTTCTCAGGCAAAACCACCGCCAGCTTTTAAAAATGGCAGCAAACGCAAGCTGATATGTTTAGGGCGATGTTCCAGCAGGCGCTTGATGCAGGCTTGCGGTGCAAGATACTGATCGTAATAGGTTTGAGCAGCCTGCTTTATCGCCGCTCGCTGTGCATTGTCCATGCTCATGGCTTGTTGCACCGCAATTTGCAGTTCATCGGGCGATGAAAACACCAAGCAGTTTTTGCCATGCTCCAGCGCCGGGAAAAACAATTCAGGATATTGGGTAATGGGAATAGTGCCCACTGCCATGGCTTCAATTAAATTGTGCGACATGGGGTAGCGCACACCCGGGCAGGCAAGGAAAAAGTGCGCGCGTGCCATAGTGCCGAGCCACTCCTCACTGGCCACTTTACAGTGGCGCGTGTTCATGGCAATCAATCCTGGGTAGGAGGATTGCTCGGCTTGCTTCAGTTGCTCGGGGTTGTTCAAGCGCCAAAAAAAATCGTTGGGCAAACGCTGGGATAAACGCTCCAGAATTTGTGTGCGACTGAGTTTGGCGTAAATTTCCCGAATCGATTTTTTATTGTATTTGCCGGGTTCCGCATCGCCACCAAAAAATATTTTCCATTGCCTATCTTGTTCCCGGTAGTACGCTAAACGCAGGTCTTCTTTTGCGGCATAAAGCGGAGGGAAGAGTGGAAAGGGCATCGGGAAGCAGCTGTCGTTTGTGCTGTAATCGGGTTGGTAATTAATGTGGATAATCTTGCCGGCGCGCTCAGCCAGGTTCGAATACCATTTGTCGGTGACCAATACATAACCCGCTGGCAAATCGCGTTCGTGCGTCAGTACACTGAAGTTTTCCTGCAGGCAATAGCGTTTGTGTTTTTCCTGAATGTTGCCCAGTACCAAATAATTATTGCGCAGTACCGGATAAAAGCCTGCGCGCACAAAATAAATAAACAAACTATAAAAACGTCGACCTTGCGGGCCATCAATCCGGCTGTCACGAAAATCAAATACCACAACAGGTTGGTTGTGTGCGAGTTGGTGCAGCTGTTCAGTGCCTACCTGCTGCTGGAGCCAGCGGCTATAATCCCAATAGCGCTGTGGATACACCAGCGCCTTGTAACGCTGCAGAGTGCCATCCAGCTGATGACCAAAGGTGGATAGTTGGGAAAGTCCGTGCATAGTAAGTACCTGTTCGCGAGCGCAAAGATCAGTAGTGTGGTGCAATCCGATTGCTTACAGGCTAGGCGCTGAGTGTGACCATTTAATTGCAAATAAAATTGTTTCGTGCAGCTCAAACTTCCTCACACATTTGACGTCTATTGGCCCGCACCCCATGGCAAGGGCGGGATCTTGTGGTAATGTACGCCGCACTTGGAGCCAGGGGCTCATTGGGTTTGGACATTAAAAGAGGAAGGTCTCTGTGTTTGAAATATTTCTGGCAGGTGGTTTTTTAATGTGGCCAATATTGGCCTGTTCGTTGATTGTGATTGCCGTGAGCGCAGAACGTTATTGGACGCTCAACCCCGCCAAAATCGCCCCTAAAACCTTACTGGCGCAAGTCTGGAGCTGGATTAAAAACAACCAGTTGGATGCGACGAAACTGCGCGAACTCAAACAATCCTCACCGCTGGGTCAAATTCTGGCTGCGGGTTTGAGTAACTCCAAACATGGCCGCGAAATCATGAAAGACTCGGTGCAAGAAGCGGCCAGTCAGGTTATTCATGAATTGGAGCGCTACGTAAATATTCTGGGTACCATTGCCAACATCGCGCCGCTGATGGGACTGCTTGGAACCGTATTCGGCATGATTCAAGTATTCAACTCCATCATGATTCAAGGCACTGGTAATACCGGTGTCTTGGCAGGCGGTATTTCGGTTGCGCTTTACACTACAGCGGCAGGTTTGGTGGTGGCGATTCCCGCGATGATTGCGCATCGCTTTTTCCAGCGCCGTATCGACACTATTGTTGTCACCATGGAAGAAGAAGCCATCAAACTGGTTGATGCATTGCACAGCGACCGTCGCGTCGATGTGAAACTGGTTTAAGGGCGCGGGGTCGCAACGTGAAATTTCGTCGCCAACAAGTAGAAGATCAAGGTATTAATCTGACGCCCTTGATCGACGTGGTGTTTTTGCTGCTTATCTTTTTTATGGTCTCCACCACCTTCACCAAAGAAACGCACCTGAGTGTGGATCTGCCGGAAGCTGTAGGTGAGCAGAGTAGTGACTTGCCGGAGCAGATCGAAATCCTGATCAACAGCGATGGCAGTTATTCGGTGAATGGACTGGCGCTGGTGAATAACCAAGTGGCGACACTCAGGTCAGCGCTGGAAAAAACCTCTGAGGGTAATAATCAAGTACCGCTAGTGATTACTGCGGATGCCAAAACCCCGCATCAAGCGGTAGTGCAGGCGATGGATGTGGCAGGGCAGTTGGGCTTTGCGCGCTTGAGCATTACTACGCGTCAACCGGAACCTGAAAAAGACTAACAACTCAGCTACAATTCGCGCTGGTTTTTTCAATGCCAGGCAATCCCGCAGGGCTTTTGTATTCACTATGCAAAAGCCCTTCTTTCTTTTGGCGCTACCCCCCGATGTCAGGATAGTTGTCGCGTCATAAATTTTCGTTATCAATAGCTTGATAGGTTCTTATCGTGCATTCCTCTCCACCGGCTTCACCACCCTCCAGTCCGCCCGCTAATACCCAGCGTTCAGCTGAAACGGATCGATGGCAATCGGCCTGGTATGGCTCGCGTCGCTGGAGTTTTTGGCTCTTGCCGCTGACCTGGCTATTTATTCTGCTCTCGGCCATTCGCCGCTATGCGTTGCTCCGCTGGCAACAAACAACACTCGCCACACCGGTGATTGTGGTGGGTAATATCACCGTGGGCGGCACGGGCAAAACCCCCTTGTTGATCGCGCTGGTGCAGTGGTTGCAAGCGCAGGGATATACCCCCGGTGTAGTCAGCCGCGGTTATGGTGGGCAAGTAGCAACCTATCCTTATTTACTCACCGCAGAGAGTACTGCCGCCCAAGCGGGCGATGAGCCGGTTACGATCCATCAGCAAACTGGCTGTGCAGTGTGTGTCGGCCCTGATCGTCTTGCGGCGGCGCGCGCGCTGGAGGATCAGGGCTGCGACCTCATTCTCAGCGACGATGGTTTGCAGCACTATCGCTTGGGGCGCGATATTGAAATCGCGGTGGTTGATGGCCAGCGTGGTGTCGGCAACGGTTGGCGTTTGCCGGTTGGCCCGTTGCGTGAGCCAATCAGTCGCTTAACGACCGTGGATTGGGTCGTCGTGAATTCACCGGCAGCGAATTTTGTGTTGCCGCAACTCGCCGACTTGTATTTTATTCCGATGCAGATTCAGGCCAAATCACTGGTTAACCTTGCTACCGGCAGTGAGCACCAATTGTCATCAATTGCCGGGAGCCCGGTAAATGCAGTGGCCGGTATTGGCAACCCGCAGCGTTTTATCAATACCCTGAGCGAGTCCGGTATCCATGCGCAGTTGCATGCTTTTCCTGATCACCATGCTTATACGGCGACTGACCTTGTTTTTGATAATGTTTGGCCTGTGGTAATGACTGAAAAAGACGCCGTGAAATGCAAAACCTTTGCGCAACCTAACTGGTATTACCTATCGATTAGTGCCAATTTGCCGGATGCATTTTGGGCGGCATTTGCGCAGCGTATTGAGCGTGTCATGGAACAAAAAAAATCCCGTTTTGGGCTTTAATGTTTAATCTTTTTAATTTTCTTTTTAATCCTGTTGTTAATGCTGTTATCAAAACTACAGTGGAATCTTGCTATGAAATTTTATGTTGTCATTCCTGCCCGTTACGCTTCCACCCGCTTGCCTGCCAAACCCTTAAAAGAAATTGCGGGTAAGCCGATGATTCAACACGTGTACGAGCGCGCCTGTGAAAGTGCCGCGACGGAAGTTGTTATTGCAACCGACGATACTCGCATTGAAGCGGTTGCCAAAGCCTTCGGTGCCCGCGTCTGCATGACATCTGCCGCACACAATTCCGGTACTGATCGCCTGCAAGAAGTGGTCGCGCAATTAGGTTTGAGCGATGACGACATAGTGGTGAATGTGCAGGGCGATGAACCCCTCATTCCGCCCGCAGTAATTAATCAGGTCGCAGAAAATATCGCCAACAATCGTTTCGCCAGTATGGCTACGTTGAGTGAACCCATTCATTCGCTCGACGATTTTCGCAATCCCAACATTGTAAAAGTGGTGGCAGACCAAGTGGGCAGAGCATTGTATTTTAGCCGCGCGCCCATTCCCTGGGCGCGCGATCATTTTGCGCAAGCTGAGGTGACTAGTTTGCCGGATGATTTCCCGGCGCAGCGGCACATTGGTATTTACGCTTATCGTGTGGCGCTGTTAAATCGTTTTGTTACCTGGCCACAGGCGTCGCTTGAAAAAATTGAATCCCTTGAGCAATTGCGTGTGCTTGCTAATGGCGAAGCAATTCATATCGCCGAAGCCTACGCTGCCGTACCGGGCGGTGTGGATACCGAAGCGGATTTACTGCGTGTAAAAGCATTGCTGGAAAAATAATCGGCGCTGTTAATTAGGTGAATAGCATGACCAACGTTTTATTTGTATGCCTCGGCAATATTTGTCGCTCGCCCACGGCGGATGGCATTTTTCGTGAATTGGTGGCGAATGCAAAGTTAGATCAAAAAATTATGGTCGATTCGGCGGGCACCGGTGCATGGCACATAGGCAAAGCGCCTGATTCACGCACCGTCGCTGCAGCGCGCACGCGTGGTTACGATCTTTCGGTATTGCGTGCACGTCAGGTTACGGCGCGCGATTTTGACGAATTCGATTATGTACTGGCGATGGATGAAGCTAATCTTTCGGATTTACAGCAGCTGAAACCGGCGCATTTTACCGGTCATTTAGGCTTGTTTTTGGAATTTGGTGCGCGTGGTGATTACCGTGAAGTGCCCGACCCTTATTACGGCGGCAGTGACGGCTTTGAGCTGGTATTGGATTTGGTGGAAGATGCAGCACAGGGCTTGTTAAAACATATTCGTCAGCGTTTGTACTAAGCATGTTTTTTTAAATTTGTATAAAGTCATATTGTTAAGGTGATGTCGCTGTGCCACTTTTTTTACCGCATTTTAATTTACAAAAACTCAACACCCTCGCTGTGCCGGCGGTGGCAAATTTTTATGTCGCCGTGCACGACGATGATGAGTTGCGCGAGGCATTAACTTTTGCGCGCACTGAAAATTTGCCGCTGTTAGTGTTAGGCGGTGGCAGCAATATAGTGTTGCGTGCTGATTTTCCTGGTGTGGTGATTCAGTTGAAATCCCAAGGTAAAGAAGTAGTCGCGGAGGATGAACATTTTGTTTGGCTAAAAGTGGCTGCAGGGGAGAATTGGCATCATCTGGTTGAATACACTTTGGACAACGCACTCTATGGATTGGAAAACCTGTCGCTGATTCCCGGCAGTGTCGGCGCTGCCCCCATTCAAAACATCGGCGCTTATGGTGTGGAAGTAAAAGATCTAATCACTGAATTGAGTGCGCTTGAAATTCGCTCAGGCATCGTCGTGAATTTTACTAATGAAAGTTGCCGGTTTGATTATCGTGACAGCATTTTTAAACAAGCACTCAAAGGTCAATATGTTATTACGTCGGTGACCTTTCGCTTGCGCAAAACTGCGCAGCTGAACTTATCCTACCCTGCGCTGCGCGACACCTTGGCCGGTCTTGATAATCCCAGCCCGCAAGCGGTAAGTGAGGCGGTTATTGCTATTCGTCAATCCAAGCTGCCAGACCCGGCCCTTACGCCGAATGTTGGCAGCTTTTTTAAAAACCCTATTATCAATTTGGCGCAATTGCAGGTATTGCGCACAACTTATCCCGATATAGTCAGTTACCCCGTCGATACGGTTCGCGTCAAGCTCGCGGCTGGCTGGTTAATTGATCGCGCTGGCTGGCGCGGTAAGGAAGCGGCTGGTGCAAAGGTTCACGCCCAACAAGCGCTGGTACTTACTAATCCAGATAGAGCGTCTGGCGCAAGGGTATTGGCTTTGGCGGAATTAATTCAGCAGTCGGTTAGGGCGCAATTTGGCGTCACCTTGGAGATGGAGCCACGGGTTTACCCCTGAGTTTTTGGGTGTAGTGGTTTAACCCTTCATCTACTTTTCATAACTAAAAGACAAATCAAAAACTGCAAAAATCGATTATTGGTATTTGAGAAGGCGTAAACGGGCGATTAAATAGTGGTAGTTTGCTGAGAGTCTCACTACAATCGTTAAAAATGTGGCAGTAAATCTTCTGGGTATAGTGACCACTTTATAACAACAATGTTTATGAGTCCGGTTTCGGATTGGGGGCTAGTTTGACAAAGATTCTCGTAGTCGATGATCACGATCTAGTTCGCATGGGGATAGTGCGTATGTTAGCCGATGTAGACGGCTATCAGGTGGTTGGGGATGCCAAGAGTGGTGAAGAGGCCGTAACCAAGGCGCGCGTTTTGAAGCCTGACGTTGTACTGATGGATGTAAAAATGCCCGGTATGGGTGGCCTCGAAGCGACCAAAAAACTACTGACCGTGAATCCAACGCTCAAAGTTATCGCGGTTACCGCTTGTGACGATGACCTGTACCCAACCCGTTTGATGCAGGCGGGGGCAGTAGGTTACGTCACCAAAGGGGCAGAGTTTACCGAGATTACGGATGCGATTAATAAAGTGATTCGCGGCGATCTCTATATGAGTAACTCAATTGCACAGCAGTTGGCACTGCGAACCTTTTCCGGTTCGAATAGTCAGGAATCGCCATTTGAAAAGCTTTCCCAGCGTGAGCTGCAAACGGCGATGCTGATTGCGAATGGCCAAAAAGTGAACGATATAGCCACTACTTTTTGTGTTAGTCCAAAAACCGTTAACTCTTACCGTTACCGTATTTTTGAAAAGCTTTCTATCAACAGCGATGTGGAATTGACGCTGTTAGCAGTAAAACACAACCTGCTCGATCCAGAAGCAGTCGTATAAACGGCTGCTGTTCCTTTTTCTGCTGCAGCTAACGCCCTGTGGCAGTTAGTTTTGGCAGATAGTATTTCTATGACGCAAGAGCGTGCCGATCTTTTTGATCACTCCCGTTTTTTAGCCAACACCACCCAGCAACCGGGCATTTATCAAATGTTTGGCGTTGATGGCAGTATTCTTTATGTTGGTAAAGCCAAAAACCTCAAATTGCGCCTTGCCAGTTATTTCCGCAAAACGGGTTTAACACCAAAAACCAACGCGCTGGTTTCGCGTATCGCGCGTATCGAGGTCACGATTACGGCCAGTGAGACGGAGGCGCTGATCCTTGAGCAGAATCTCATTAAGTCAAATCGTCCGCCATATAATATTTTGCTGCGCGATGATAAATCCTACCCGTATATTTTTATTTCCAGTGGTGAGGATTATCCGCGCATTTCTTTTCATCGCGGTGCAAAGAAAAAGCGCGGCGATTATTACGGCCCTTTTCCCAACGTGGGAGCAGTTAAAGACAGTCTGAACTTTTTGCAAAAAACATTTCGTTCTCGCCAG
Source organism: Cellvibrio sp. KY-YJ-3 (assembly GCF_008806955.1). Taxonomy (NCBI): domain Bacteria; kingdom Pseudomonadati; phylum Pseudomonadota; class Gammaproteobacteria; order Cellvibrionales; family Cellvibrionaceae; genus Cellvibrio; species Cellvibrio sp. KY-YJ-3. The sequence goes on from NZ_CP031727.1 coordinate 2,652,973, forward strand.
TGTGAAGACAGTGTGTTCAAAAATCGCACACGCCCTTGTTTGCAATATCAAATAAAACGCTGCACTGCGCCCTGTGTGGATTATATTTCGCCCGAGGATTATCAAAAAGATCTGCACCACACCCGGCTTTTTTTAACGGGAAATAGCGATAAATTGCTCAGTGAACTTGCTGATCAGATGGACTTGGCGTCGCAGCAACTGCAGTTTGAAAAGGCGGCAGATTATCGCGATCAAATTACCGCTTTGCGTACCGTGCAATCGCAACAAGTGATTGAAGAGGGCAATGGCGACATCGACATAATCGCGGCAGAAATGCGCGCCGCTGCAATTTGTGTCCACATATTGTTTGTGCGGCAAGGGCGAATATTAGGTAGCCGCAGCTTTTATCCTGCTTCCACTCTCGCAGAAACACCTGCAGAAATTCTTGCTGAATTTATTCCCCAGTTTTATCTGGCCAGTAGCGGGCGTGACATTCCACGCGAAGTGATTGTGAGTCAGCCGCTGGAAGATGTGGAGGTAATTAGCGCTGCGCTGCAGCAGGCAGCGGGGCGTCAGGTATTTATCAATCACCAAGTGCGCAGTCATCGCACCCAGTGGCTGCAAATGGCAGCAACCGCAGCGCAGCAAAACCTTATCGCGCATATCAATAATAAAAAGAGCTCGCTGGATCGCTTTGTCGCTTTGCAGGAGGCGTTAGGATTAGAGGAAACCCCGCAGCGGATGGAGTGTTTCGATATCAGCCATAGCAGCGGTGAACTAACCGTAGCCAGCTGTGTGGTATTTGATACCAATGGCCCACTCAAATCGGATTACCGCCGATTTAATATCGATGGCATAACCCCCGGCGATGACTATGCCGCAATGGAGCAGGCGCTAACTCGCCGTTACACACGCCTGCAAAATGGTGAGGGTAAGCTACCCGATATCTTGCTGATTGATGGTGGCAAAGGGCAGCTGGGTAAAGCGATTGAAGTGCTCGGCGAATTGGGTGTGCAGGGCGTACAGCTGATTGGCGTGGCTAAAGGCACAACGCGCAAGGCGGGTTTTGAAACTTTGTTTGATGGTGAAACTGGCGATGAGATTGTCTTGCCGGGCGATTCACCGGCATTGCATTTGATTCAGCACATCCGCGATGAATCCCACCGTTTTGCCATTACCGGCCACAAACAGCGGCGCGATAAAAAACGTAAAACATCAACCTTGGAGGATATTCCCGGAATAGGCGCTACTCGGCGTCGTGAGTTGTTGCGTCATTTTGGTGGGTTACATGAAATCAAAAATGCCAGTATCAGTGATCTTGCGCGGGTAAGCGGCATCAGCCAGAAGTTGGCTGAGGAGATACATGCGTTTTTTCATAATGACTAGCCCTGCGATGCTGTCACAAAAGCGTCACGGGATGTGAAAACCATGGTGCTGGTGTATCATCTGCACCGATTTTACGACATCCAGCGCCACCTGAGACCTCTCTATGAATCTTGCCAACCAGCTGACCTTACTGCGGATATTTATGATTCCGCTATTTGTTGTTGTCTTTTATCTCCCCTTTGGTTGGGCGCATATTGTCACCGCAATTATTTTTAGCGTGGCGGCGATTACTGACTGGGCTGATGGTTATGTCGCCCGCAAATACAATCAAAGCACACCTTTCGGCGCTTTTCTTGACCCGGTTGCTGACAAGCTAATGGTAGCTATTGCGTTATTATTGCTTGTCACCCTTCATCATGATTCAGCCTGGTTTGTAGTTGCAGCGGCCGTAATTGTCGGCCGTGAAATTGTTATTTCAGCGCTGCGCGAGTGGATGGCGGCGGTAGGGCAGCGGGCAAGTGTGGCGGTATCCAGTATCGGAAAAATAAAAACTACCCTGCAAATGACAGCAATTATCGTATTGCTCATGAACGTACCGGTGTTAATCCCGCTCGGTTTTGTCGCTTTGGCTGGCGCTGCTGCGCTAACGCTTTGGTCAATGATTCTTTATCTGCGAGCTGCCTGGCCATTCCTGTTGCCGTCCTCAGGTGAAAAATAACGGCTTTTTAAACGACTTGACCAGCAATTGAACAATCCGTAAAAAAACCTTACAGCAGCTTCTATAAAAGACTAGGATTTTTAAAATGAGTCCGCTAGAATTGCGGCCTCTCAAAATGGCGCGATAGCAAAGCGGTTATGCGTCGGATTGCAAATCCGTTGAGCCCGGTTCGACTCCGGGTCGCGCCTCCATTTTTCTTTTACTTACCGAAGTAAAAGCACTCTGCCCGAGTGGTGAAATCGGTAGACACAACAGATTTAAAATCTGTCGATCTTTTGGTCGTGCCGGTTCAAGTCCGGCCTCGGGCACCATATGTAATTCCCAACATTTTAGAACGACTGAGAAACCCGCCCTGAAATACAAAGCAGAGCGGGTTTTTTTATGATTTTCTATTTGCACTACGCCAGAGCTTTCGGTGTAGTGTCTACACTAAGGGGGCACAAATCCAAGGGCGGTTTGTTCCCTGGTTTCCTCGCTATTTTTAGTTTTTGTAAGTGTCATTTATGTCCAATATTGCGCTAGTAGTTATTTGTTTGGTTATTGGGTTGTTATTTCAGCGCAGCAAGCGGTTGCCGGAAAATAGTTCGGACTCACTTAATTTATACGTAATTTATGTAGCTTTGCCGGCATTGGTTCTGCTTGAAATTCCCAAGCTTTCGTTTAGTCATCAGGCAGTTATTACCGTAGTTGCTGCCTGGTTGATTATGCTATTTGCTGCAGCGCTTACCTGGGTGACTGCGCGTATGTTGTCTTGGTCACGCGAGGTGACGGGGGCAATGTTGCTGCTCGTTACATTGGGGAATACGGGCTTCGTAGGTATCCCGCTGATTGAAGCGCATTTGGGGGTAAACGCCTTACCCTATGCCATTCTCTATGATCAGTTAGGCACATTTATCGCACTTAATACAGTAGGTGTTGGGCTCGCGTGCTATTACTCAGCAGGTCACGGGTCGGTACTTGGCATTGTGCGCAACATCTTGTTATTTCCACCATTTATTACCCTGATAATCGCTTTCATGGTGGCTATGTTTGGTAGCTATCCGGCGTGGTTGGAGGCGGTGCTTGCGCGAATTTCGTCTACACTGGTTCCAGTAGTGATGGTGGCTGTGGGGCTGCAGTGGCGATTTGCGTTAGAGCGCGAGCATTTATCACCGCTATTATTGGGATTGTTCTACATATTAATTGTGACGCCGGCTTTTGCATGGGGCGGCTTATGGTTGTTTGATGTGCGCGGTTTGGCCGCTGATGTGATTTTGCTGGAGGCGGCAATGCCCGCGATGATTTCTGCTGGTGTGCTGGCTGCCACTCATAATTTAGCGCCTCGGTTGGCTGCCTCGATGGTGGGTTATAGCCTGTTGCTGGGCTTATTGACGGTATGGGGCTGGCGTTTATTGCTTGGCTAGGATTTTCCAGGCTGCAGGTGTTGCGTTGATTGGTGGGAAAATAAAAAACATGGATGAGGCTTGTCGCGCGTTTTTATAGTGTCGGCGGGGTTAATCAATTGCTTGAATGGAGTCCATCATAATTGGATCCTTATCTTCATTATCTGGTTAAATTATCGGCAGCTAATCCGGCAGTGGTGGCTGACGATATATACACTGTAAATGGTGAGTTATTGCTTGCGCGGTCAGCGCCGCTTGATGAAAAAACCTGCCTCGCCCTCCAGGGTAAAACTCTCGCTCGCCCGCTCGCCAATTCTATTGAATTAAAGACAGTTATCACCTCAAGCGATTTGCTGCAGCATTTGTTGGGCACGATTCGTTCAACCGAATATTTTCAAGCTCTAGCAGAGCAGAAGCATCCTCTGAGTTCTCTTGAGCCTGTATGTGCCAAGTTGGCGGATCTACCGTTATTGCAGCAGTATTTGACGGTGATGGCAGCGCAAATGAATGATTTATATCAACGCACACTCTGCGTGAGCCTCTGGGCACTTTACATCGCGCAGGAGATGCGCTTGCCTGCGGCGGAGTCTGGTGAAATATTTTGGGCGGCAATTGCCCATGATATTGGTATGTTGCACATCGATCCGCAAATCCTTCATAAATCCGAAAAATTAACCGCTGAAGATTGGCTGCATATACAAAGCCATGTGGAAATTGCGCGTAGTATTTTGATGGATGTTCCCGGTTTATCTGCTGAGATAGTTGCTGCGGTCAGTGAGCATCACGAGCGCTGTGATGGCACGGGTTACCCTTTGGCTAAAGTGGAGAGCGAACTTTCCATTGCCGGGCAAATTCTTGCCGTTGCCGATTCAATTGTGGGTATTTATTTTAATCGCTTTAAGGCGCAGGGGCGGCGTTGGCGTGAGGTGATTCCTATTCTGGAGATGAATCGCGCCGCTTATTTGTATCGCAGTTGCGACATTGTGACTACCATGATTTTGCGAAGCGAATTGCCGCTGCCCAATGTAGTGCATGGTAGTGGTGTTCCTGAATTTGCTGAGCGGATGTTGCAACAAAATTTGCAGCTACAGAATTGGTTTACGCAATTGCGCGATTGTTTGACCTCGGTGGGGTATACCCACGGCGACCGAAAGCTACATGCATTGCAAAACGTTATTTTTCATATTGCTACCACCTTTAAAGGCAGCATGTTGTTCAAAGAAGATTTGCGTGAGTCCCTTGAATCCATGGCGGGTAAAGAGGGTAATAGCATCACTCAAGTAGTTGCGGATGCCTCGCTTAGGCAAGAGGAAATGAAATTTCATTTGCAGCGCTTGAGTCGAATGGTGCAAATGTACATCTCATCGGGTGATGCCAAAGACCCAAAAATTTTACGCAAAATAGAAGAGGGTTTTGCAAATATCAGCGGCCGTATTAAGTAAACAAATAGTTCATCACAATACGCCGCCAGTTTCCTGATATTAACGCCCGTTAAAATTACTGTTGATGCCAAAAGGGTTGGCCAATGGTTGGGGTGCTCGGGCTGGCCGTTTGGCGTTTTTGCATCAAGCCTGCTTTAAATGCTTTGCGGCCTGCATCGATTGCATCGGCAAAGGCTTCGGCCATCAGTGGCGGGTTGTGCGCCTTGGCCACTGCCGTATTTAATAAAATCCCATCAAACCCCATTTCCATTGCTTCGGCAGCTTGCGATGGCGCCCCAAGCCCGGCATCAATAATCATCGGGACGTCTTTAATGCGCTCGCGCAGGGTGCGTAAGTTATAGCGATTTAATAAGCCTTGGCCGGTGCCAATAGGTGAGCCCCATGGCATCAACACTTCGCAACCGACATCCAATAACCGCTTGCATAAGATCAAATCATCGGTGCAGTAGGGTAGGACTTTAAAACCTTTTTTAATCAAAATATCTGCAGCTTCCAGTAAACCAAAGGGGTCAGGTTGCAGGTTGTAATCGTCGCCGACCACTTCCAATTTGATCCAATCCGTATTGAAAATTTCGCGCGACATTTCAGCCAGCGTCACGGCTTCTTTTACCGATTTACAACCGGCAGTATTGGGCAGTAAACGGCAGCCGCTTTCCTGAATATATTGCCAAATTGCATCGCCATCGCGATTGGCCGGGTTTTGCCTGCGCAAACCGAGCGTCACAATTTCACTGCGCGATTGAATAACCGATTCGCGCATTAATTGGGGTGATGCATAAAGGGCGGTGCCCAATAAAAAACGACTGGAAAATGTTTCGCCGTAGAGCGTGAAATCTTTCTCAGGTTTGTTGTAGCTCATATCAACCTCCACCAACCGGTTTGACGATATCGATTTGATCGCCATTCAATAATTCGCGCTCAGGGTAAGTCGAGCGAGGTACAAATTCACCATTAATGGCCACAGCGATTTTAGTTTCACCGTAACCCCATTGCTGTAGGGCATCGCTGAGCAATGCCTTGGCGGCTAGCGTTTTAGTTTCGTTGTTTACACTCAGTTCAATGGTCATAAGTTCGTGTTTTCTAGTGGTGATTGAGCAGTGCAGAAAAAATCGCTTCGGGTTTTTTAAATATATGCGCAAGCACATTTTCAACCACGGCTGGTGCGAGTAAATATCCGTGGCGAAATAATCCGTTAGCACTGATTAGCCCGTCCTGAATATCTACCTTGGGTAAATTATCCATAAATGCCGGGCGCAAATTGGTGTCCATTTCGATAATGCGCGCCTCGGCAAATGCGGGTGACACAGTATAAAGGGCACTGCTTAATTCAAGGCTGGATTGCAGGGTAACGGGTGAGCGATCTTCACTTTCAATTTGTGTCGCGCCGATTACAAAATAATTATCGGGTTTAGGCACTACATAAAGTTGGTAGCGCGGGTGCATGAGGCGCACAGGTCGCTGTAATTGTATTTCAGTGGTTTGCACATGCAGTGTTTCGCCGCGCACGCCGCGCAGTTTTGGTATTTGCGTTTTGGCGCCCAGCCCACGGCAATCAATAACAAGATCAAACGCTTCGTTCTCGCCATCCACCATCACTTTACCGGGCGAAACTTCTACCATGCTGTGTTCGCGCAGAGTAATTTTGCTGCGCATAATTTGCTCGCCCAACAAACGCAAAAAGCGGCGGTTATGCAAATGTCCCTCTTCAGCAAGAAATAACCCCTGTTGAAAGTGTGGGTTTAGGTCTGGTTCCAGTTCCTGTATTTGTGTTTGTGTGACTCGTTGATAGCTGTGACAGTTAGGAATAACAAATTTCAGCTCACGCGCAAACTGCTCCAGCTCACTTTCATCCTGCGGGTGCGCGACAACAAGACTGCCGTTATTAAAAAATAATTCCCCGCCGGTGCTGGGTAAATCATCATTTAATTGTTTAATCCAGCGCGGCCAGTGGGCGAGCGCAAATTGGCCCATACGGTAAACGCCTTCATCCGACACCACGGCTTCGCTCAGCGGTGCAACCATGCCTGCCGCCGTAAAAGCGGCGGCGCGTTTGCTCTGCGCTTCGGTGGGCGTAAAACTACCGGCTTCAAACAGGGTGACATCAAGCCCGGCTTTGTTTAATTGCCAGGCGAGTAAACGCCCGAGCAAACCGGCACCGGCAATCGCAATGCGCTGCGGAACATTGGTGTGTGATGCGAATTTGGTTGTTGTAGATTGTTTGGTCGCGGATTGGTTAGTAGCAGATTGTTTGGTCATAGTGCCTCTGTGTCGAGGCGGAGAGCGGGCAATAGCCATGGCTGATGCACCTTGTTCCCTCCGCAGGTATTAGCCTGTTCAGGTTCTACGGATTGGGCCGAACCCATCTCAGCCTCCGCATACCTCACTCATTAAGTGAGGCACCAAGGCGCTCCGACAAGAAGGTGGCCAATATACTGGCCACCCATTTAGATCGCAATCTATACGCGAGCTATTTGTGGGTAGATCTATTTTTTAGTCGGGCAAGTTCAGTTCGCGTTGCGAACTTCCTCTACGCGACAAATTAATTCCCCGTGCGCAAGGCGTGTGCTGATCTCACTGCCGGGAATGACTTGATCGCTGTCAGTAATGACTTTGCGGGTTTGGGTATCGGTCACCAGCGCATAGCCACGCTCAAGTGTACTGAGCGGGCTGAGAGTGTTGAGCATGCGCACTGATTCGCCCAAGGCTTGTTTTTTGCGATCGATCAAGCGGTATTGCGCCGTATGCAGCCGTGTTTGGGCGTTTTTAATACGCTCGGACAATTGTGTGAGTCTGATTTGCGGGTGATGCGCTTGCTGGCGTAGTCGTAGTTGTATCAGCTGGTTTTTGTAGTTCGCCAGTAGCTTATGGATGTGATTTTTAAGCCGCAACTCCAGGTTATCCAGTCGCTGCGCCTGCTGTTCCAATCGTTCACGCGGGTGGCGCAAACGCTGACGCAGGTTGTGCAAATGCTTTTGCCATTGTTGCAGGCGGCGCAGCATGGCTTCTTCGAGTAGCACTTCAAAGCCGATAAATTTATCCAGCCAGTCATCGCCATCGGGTACTAACAGTTCGGCGGCTGCGGATGGGGTGGGTGCACGCAGGTCAGCGACAAAATCGGCGATAGTAAAATCCACTTCGTGACCGACGCCGCTCACAATCGGTAGTTCGCTGTTAAAAATCGCGCGCGCGACTATTTCCTCGTTAAATGACCAGAGGTCTTCCATCGAACCGCCACCACGGGTCAGCAGCAGTACATCAAACAAACCACAGCGATTGGCTAGATCTATGGCTTTTACAATTTGCGGTGCGGATTCTTTGCCCTGCACTGCAACGGGAATTACCGTCACAGGGATGCCGGGAAAGCGGCGTTCAAGTACGCTGAGGACATCGCGAATCGCGGCGCCTGTTGGCGAAGTGATAACTCCAATGTGTTTGGGCAGCGGCGGCAGGGCTTTTTTGTGCGCTTCGTTAAATAGGCCTTCTTGCGACAGCTTGTGTTTTAACTCATCAAACGCGCGCTGCAGGGCGCCGCTACCGGCTTCTTCCATATGTTCGGCGATGATTTGGTAGTCGCCGCGGCCTTCATAAAGGCTGACACGGGCGCGCAGTAATACATGCTGCCCCTGCTGCGGTTTAAAGCGCACCAGCATATTGCGGTTGCGGAACATGCAGCAGCGCACTTGGGCTTGTTCGTCCTTCAGGGTGAAGTACCAGTGGCCGGAGGAGGGGGTTGATACGTTGGAGAGCTCGCCCTCCACCCAGAGTAGAGGTAAGTGGGTTTCCAGCAGCTGACGCGCCTGGCGGTTCAGCTGGCTAACGCTGAAAATCTCGCGCTCAGTGGTTGTTGGGGGCAGGGTATTGGTCATAGGGCGTCATTCTAGGGGAAGGCTTGCGGCGGGTATAGTCTCGATCGTCGCCTTTAAGCTGCCTTACAACACTAGATATTGTGGTTTTTGGTTTACCGGCGGCGCCCAAGTCGCTATACTTCCGCGCTTATTTTTTATCTGCTTGAGGTTGGTTGCTATGTTGCGAATTGCTGAAGAAGCCCTCACCTTTGATGACGTATTATTGGTGCCAGGTTATTCGGATGTCACTCCGAAAGATGTCTCCCTGAAGACTCAGTTGACTCGCAAGATTCAATTAAATATTCCCCTCATCTCCGCCGCCATGGATACCGTGACTGAATCCCGCTTGGCGATTGCCATGGCGCAGGAAGGTGGCATTGGTATTATCCACAAGAACATGTCCATTGAAGCTCAAGCGGCTGAAGTGCGCGCGGTGAAGAAATTCGAAGCCGGTGTGGTGAAAGATCCTATCACTATCGATTCCGCTGCCACTATCCGCGACTTGATCGCGCTGACTCGCAAAAACAATATTTCCGGTGTTCCCGTGCTGCATAACGGCGATTTGGTGGGCATAGTCACCGGCCGCGACGTGCGTTTTGAAACTAATTTGGATGCCAGCGTATCCAGCATCATGACGCCCAAAGAGCAATTGGTTACCGTTAAAGAAGGCTTTACCGCCGAAGAAGTGCGCAACCTGTTGCACAAACATCGCATCGAAAAAGTATTGGTCGTTAACGATAACTTTGAGCTGACTGGCTTGATTACCGTTAAAGACATGAACAAAGCCGAAAAATACCCTACCGCTTGCAAAGACCCTGAAGGTCGTTTGCGTGTTGGTGCGAGTGTAGGCACCAGCCGCGATACCGACGAGCGTGTTGCAGCGCTCGTAGAAGCAGGTGTGGACGTACTGGTGGTAGATACCGCCCACGGCCATTCCAAAAATGTATTGGATCGCGTGCGTTCAATCAAAAGCAAATACCCGGAAGTGCAAGTGATTGGCGGTAATATCGCCACTGGCGCAGCGGCATTGGCGTTGGTTGAGGCAGGTGCAGACGCGGTAAAAGTCGGTATCGGCCCAGGTTCGATTTGTACTACCCGTATCGTCAGTGGTGTTGGCGTGCCGCAAATTTCGGCTATCGCTAACGTCGTTGCCGCACTTGAAGGGACTGGCGTACCTGCCATTGCCGATGGTGGTATTCGCTACTCAGGTGATATCGCCAAAGCCGTGGTTGCTGGTGCCCATGCCGTGATGATGGGCTCCATGTTTGCTGGTACTGAAGAGGCGCCGGGCGAAGTGGAATTGTTCCAAGGCCGTACTTACAAAGCTTACCGTGGTATGGGCTCCTTGGGAGCTATGGCGCAAACCCAAGGCTCCAGCGACCGCTATTTTCAGGATGCCAGTGCTGGTGCTGAGAAGTTGGTTCCCGAAGGTATTGAAGGCCGTGTGGCCTATAAGGGGCCTTTGGCGGCAATCGTGCACCAGTTGATGGGCGGTTTGCGCTCAGCCATGGGTTACACCGGTTGTGCTGACTTGGGTACTATGCGTACCAAGCCCGAATTTGTGCGGGTGACTGCTGCCGGTATGGGTGAGAGTCACGTACACGACGTTCAAATTACTAAAGAAGCGCCTAACTACCCGATTAGCGGTCGTTAATTTATCTCGCTTCAGTGCTATCGCAAAAACTCGGGTTATGCCCGAGTTTTTCATTTAGGCCGAATTCTTTTTGTTGTTATTTTTCTTATTGAGCAGGAATCAATATGTCTCACGATATCCACGCACAGCGAATTCTTATCCTCGATTTTGGTTCGCAATACACCCAGTTGATTGCACGCCGTGTGCGTGAAATTGGTGTTTTCTCTGAAATCCGCGCTTGGGACATGAGCGAAGAAGAAATTCGCGCTTATAACCCCAAGGGTATTATTTTGGCGGGCAGCCCTGAATCCACCACTGAAGCCGGCTCGCCGCGCGCGCCAGACGTGGTATTTAATTTAGGTGTACCGGTATTTGGTATTTGTTATGGCATGCAAACCATGGCCATGCAAATGGGTGGTTTGGTTGAAGGTTCCAATATCCGTGAATTTGGCTATGCGCAAATTAAAGTGAATGGTGAATCTTCACTGCTGAAGGATATCAAAGACCATGTTGATCACGACGGCAGTGCACTGCTCGATGTGTGGATGAGCCACGGCGACAAGGTCACCAAAATGCCGGAAGGTTTCAGCTTGATGGCATCCACGCCATCCTGCCCGATTGCTGGTATGTACAACGAAGCGAAAAAATTCTACGGCGTGCAGTTCCATCCGGAAGTGACTCATACCTTGCAAGGCAAGCGCATATTTGAACATTTTGTATTGCAAGCCTGCGCCTGCGAACCGCTATGGACACCAGCCAATATTGTTGACGATGCGCTGAAAAAAGTGCGCGAACAAGTTGGCAGCGACAAAGTATTACTTGGCCTTTCCGGCGGTGTGGATTCATCTGTTGTAGCAGCGTTATTGCACAAAGCCATTGGTTCGCAATTAACCTGCGTTTTTGTGGACAACGGTTTGCTGCGCAAAAACGAAGGCGACCAAGTGATGGATATGTTCGCCAAAAATATGGGCGTAACGGTTATCCGTGCGGATGCCCAGGATCAATTTTTAAATAAATTGAAAGGCGAAAATGACCCTGAGAAAAAACGCAAAATTATCGGCGGTACGTTTATCGATGTGTTTGATGCCGAAGCCACCAAACTCAAAGATGTGAAGTGGCTGGCGCAAGGCACGATTTACCCCGATGTGATTGAATCGGCTGCGGCTAAAACCGGTAAAGCGCACGTGATTAAATCGCACCACAATGTGGGCGGTTTGCCGGACGATATGGCTTTTAAATTAGTTGAGCCCCTGCGCGAATTATTCAAAGACGAAGTACGTGCAATTGGTTTGGAATTGGGCTTGCCCTACGACATGGTCTACCGTCATCCATTCCCCGGCCCGGGTTTGGGTGTGCGCATCCTCGGTGAAGTGAAAAAAGAATATGCCGATATCCTGCGTGAAGCGGATGCGATCTTTTTGGAAGAGTTGCACGCCTCTGGTTGGTATCACAAAACCTCACAGGCGTTTGCGGTTTTCTTGCCGGTAAAATCGGTGGGGGTGGTGGGTGATGGTCGTCGTTACGAGTGGGTAATTTCACTGCGTGCGGTGGAAACCGTCGATTTTATGACGGCGCGCTGGGCGCACTTGCCATACGACTTGTTGGAAAAAGTGTCTGGTCGCATTATCAATGAGATCTCCGGTGTGTCACGCGTTTGTTACGACGTATCGAGCAAACCGCCCGCGACTATTGAATGGGAATAACGATTGAAGGAGTTTTAAATCGCACAGGGACGTGCCTGTTTTTTTATGAATGATGAGGCGCCCGGTTATGCCACAAACACTGAAAGTAAAGCCCCGACATTTTTCACTATTTTGTTGTTCGGTGTTGATGGTTGTTGCCGCAATTCCACTGCAACTTGGTGCGCAAACTCCCGAAACAGTTGTGGCAGAGATTAATCCAGCCATTGCCACGCAACAAACTGACACTACAGAAGCAACAGTTCAAACGACAGCAGTTGAGCCGAGTGTTGCGCCATCCGTTGAGATTTCCACTGCGGTTGCTGGGCCTGCCACTCTTGCGGTAAACGTCGCTGAAAAAAAACAATCTGCATCATCGGTTGCTGAAGTATCTTCACTAAGTGCTGTCTCTTCCGCGCAATCGTCTACTGCTCCTCAGCCGAGTTCTGCAAGTGCTGTTGTCTCGTCGGTTGCATCGGAGACTGCATCTTCAATTGCCGTTGCTACTGCAAGTGCTGCTATGGTTCCCACTTCCGATCTTGCCACTGCAAATAATGAGGGTTCAGCTGCAATTGACCCGGCTGCAGAGGTTATCAATGAAGCCACTGCAGAACCCTTGTCTCTTTCCAAATTTATTTTGGGGCGCGAAGTAAAACCCAATAGTTCGGTGCGTTTGACTTGGAATTCAGAAACCGCTGTGGGTGGTTTCAGTGAGGAAACACCGATTCTGGTAGTGAACGGCGCTACGCCCGGCAAAACACTTTGCCTAACCGGCGCTGTGCATGGCGATGAATTAAATGGAATCGAAATGATTCGCCGGGTGATTTACAGCATAGAGCCAGCTAATTTAACCGGCACGATTATTGGTGTGCCTGTAGCTAACATTATGGGCTTTCGCCGCAACTCCCGCTATTTACCAGATCGCCGCGACTGGAACCGCTATTTTCCTGGCAATACTCATGGCAGCTCCGCATCGCGTTTAGCGCATTCTTTTTTTAGCAACATTATTATGCATTGCGATGCATTGGTAGATATTCACACCGGCTCATTCCATCGTACTAATTTGCCTCAATTGCGCGCTGATCTGGGTGATGAAAATGTTGCAAAGTTGGCGCAAAGTTTTGGTGCTATTGCAGTATTAAATGGTCGCGGCAATCCGAATTCATTGCGTGCTGCTGCGGTGCGCGCTGGCATTCCTGCGGTGACGTTAGAGGCTGGCGAGCCAATGGCCATTCAAAGCCGGGTGGTCGATGAAGGTGTGGCGGCAATTAATACTCTGCTCGCTAAAATGGGGATGTATGGCAAGCAAAAACGCTGGACGCGTATTGCCCCAGTTTATTATCGCTCCGCGTGGGTGCGTGCTAATCAAAGTGGAATTTTATTCAGCAAGGCGACACTCGGTCAGCGTGTGCGTGAAGACGATGTTTTAGGCACAGTTACCGATCCAATCACCAACGCACGTACCACGATCAAATCGCCTTACAACGGTAGAATTATTGGTATGGCGCTGGATCAGGTTGTACTGCCTGGTTTTGCTGCCTATCACATTGGTATTCAAACACCTGAAGCCATTCTTATTGAAGAGAGTCAGCTGAACGATGGATTGCTTGAGGATGAAGAAGATGGCGATGATGCCGGGCCCGATCCCGTTGATGAAATGGATGAGCCGGAAACCGGTGTGAGCAAAGCTCAGGATCGTATGGCGGATGAATAAAATAATTGTGTAGGTTGGAAAAGCGCAGCGCCTTCCGACAGAATAGATTCGCAATAATGTCGGAAGTCGCTGCGCTCTTCCAACCTACGTTATTTTAATAATGTGTGAATAAATTTCCATTCATCGGCTGTGACCGGTTGCGTCGACAGTCGGCTCTGTTTTAGCAACACCATATTTTCCAATGCGGACTGCGCTTTGATTTCTGCCAGTGTGATTAAACGTGGAAATATTTTGGTAAGTTGAATATCAACCGAAACCCAGCGTGGATTTTCTGCCGTAGATTTTGGATCGTAATAATCGCTTTCGGGATTAAATTGGGTGGGATCAGGGTAGGCGGTTTTTACAACTTTTGCGGTGCCGACTATGCCGACGTTTTTACAGCTGCTGTGATAAATAAACACTTCATCATTCAGTGCCACCTGGTCGCGTAAAAAGTTACGCGCCTGGTAGTTGCGAATGCCATCCCAGCGGCCGATTTTTTCGGGCGCAGCCGCAAGATGATCAATGCCGTAAATATGCGGCTCCGCTTTGAATAACCAATATTTTTTTGCCATGACCAGATCGCTCTTATCCGGTTTCCGTTCCTGTGATTTATTACAGCCAAGCGCTTAAGCGTGAGGCAGTTTCTTCGCTGATTAATTCCAGATTGATTTTACGTTTATCGATATCAACACTGTGGATTAACACGTTCACTTTGTCGTCCAAACGGTAAGTATTGCCTTCAATGGTTAGACTTAAACGACGCGAATCAAATTGCGCTTTAATCTCGCCATCTTTGGGTGCCAGTAGGGCGTAACCATCCAGGCCCCAGTCATCCAGTTTAATACCGATACCGAACGAATTTACCAGTGCAATACTTCCGCTGTGCACGCTACCGACATGTTGGTTGGCGTATTGGCAGCCGAGCCAGCTTTCTACATAGCGGCAGGCTTGGCGTCCGTTGTTTAATTGATTTTGCAATTGTTCGGCAAACTGTTTTTTATCGTTTAATTCCAACGCCGGCAAGCCGCGCAAAATACGTTTAATCGCCAGGTGATTGAATAAGTCGTTGTAGCGGCGAATCGGTGAAGTAACCATCGCATAAGCGTTAAAGCCTAAACCAAAATGCCCCACCGGTTCAAAGGTGATTGAGCCAGCTTGCAGCATGCGTTGTAATAATGAGTGCAGGCGATTATTGACGGGATTGTTGTCAGCGTTCAGACGCAATTCGCGAAATAATGTGGTGAAATTTTCCAGTTGCGTTAAATCACCCGGTATCAGATCGGGGCGGTCTTCTTGAATTAATGAAAGTGCATCGTTGAGGCGTTCAGGGCGAAAACCCACATGGCTGGAAAAAATACCGCAGCCAGGGTGCTGCAAAAATAATTCCCCGGCACAGATGTTGGTAACCAGCATCGCCTCTTCGATCATGCGGTGCGCAATATTGCGCTCGCGCTTTTCAATGTGATCGATTTTTTTCACATCGTTCAAAATGAATGCGTAATCGGGGCGATCTTCCATCACCAGCGCATTGAGTTGGCGATATTGTGCGCGTGCTTGTGCAAACGCTTTAAGTTCGACCAGCATGTCGTGAATATGTGCTGGTGCGCCAAGGGTAGATACTTCAGCGGTGAGCGCATCATAAACACCTTGATAGCTCAATTTGGATTGTGAGCGGATGAGTGCTTCAGCAAATTCAAATTGTGTAATGCTGCCATCCTGTGCAATTTGCATACGGCAAATCAATGCAGGGCGTTTTTGTTCCGGCACCAGTGAGTAGGTGTCGTGTGACAGATCGACCGGCAACATAGTTACGGTTTGGCCAAGCAAATAATGGGTGCTGGCGCGCGCGCGCGCCGCTAATTCCAGTGGGCTGCCGAAATCAATGTGTTTGCTTGGGTCGGCAATTGCCGTAATCAATTCCCAACCGCTGTCCACAGTGGTGATATATATTGCATCATCCATATCGCGGGTGTTTTCAGAATCGATAGTGACAAAGGGCAGGTGGGTTAAGTCCAGCTCGCCATTGTCAAAGGTCAAGGGAGACCAATTAATGCCGCCCGCCTGACTTTGCGCGGGTGCTTGCCATTCAAACGGCATATGGAATTTTGCGATGGTATAACGGCTCTCTACCCCCGGTTCATCGAGGGTGCCAATCCGATTCAGTATATGTACCTGGGTTTTGCCTTCGCTGTTGAACGGGTGGCGCGCAATGGTGCAGTGAATTAAATCGCCAACTTTGTAGCCCTTGCGCTCTTGCGGGGGAATAAACAACCAGCGATTAAAGTTAGGCACGTCAGGTTCGACAAAATCGGTAGAACCCTTGTTGACATACTTGCCTACAAACTCACCCAGTCCCGGTTTGATCAGTTGAGTGAGCTTTGCTTCAAATTGACCTTTGCTGTTGGTGTTGATCTCTGCTTCGACCCGATCATCGGGCAGCACGCGCATCATCTGCTCGGGGTCGATAAAAGCCTCGCGTCCATCGTCTAGAATTAAAAAACCAAAACGCTTGGTGGTAGTGCGAACAATCCCTTGGGCAACGTCTTTGGCGGCGACAATCGTGGACTTTAATTGCGAGAGTTGTTGAAGAGCATCTTTATTGAGCATGAAGGACAACTTAATCAGTGAAAGTAATGGCGCGAATTATAGCTGCATTTTGGGGGGAGGGTTGCGCAAATATGAGGCATTAATCCAGTGTAAAAAACATGGGTATATCACTGGCCAATGCGCTTTCTTTTGACAGTATCTGGCATCGTCAGGTTACAATCGGTTTCACTTAGTGCTTGTTTTTATTGAATTTCCTGGAAAAGGGCTTGTTATTTGGACGCCATATCTATCAACAACATCTTGCTTATTGGTGCACTGCTCGTTGCGGCGAGTATTCTGCTGAGTTCTATCTCGACACGGGTTGGTGTACCAATTCTGGTGATTTTTCTGGCGGTGGGTATGGTGGCCGGTGTTGATGGCCCCGGCGGTATTGTGTTCAACGATTATTCAATCGCCTATCTCGTGAGTAACCTGGCGTTGGCCATTATTTTACTGGATGGCGGTATGCGCACTCGCGCGGCGACTTTCCGCGTTGCGCTATGGCCGGCATTGTCTTTAGCGACGGTTGGGGTGGTTATTACTGCGGGGCTGACCGGGTTGGCGGCGGCCTGGTTATTTGATTTGTCGCTGTTAGAAGGGTTGTTAATTGGAGCCATCGTTGGCTCTACCGATGCCGCTGTCGTGTTTAATTTGTTAAACGGCAAGGGTTTGAATGAGCGGGTTGGTTCAACATTGGAAATTGAATCCGGTAGCAATGACCCTATGGCGATGTTTCTAACGGTTACCTTGATTGCAATGCTGGCGGCGGGAGAAACCAGCTTTAGTTGGTCGGTTCTGGTTAATTTAGTGCAGCAATTTGGGTTGGGTATTGTGCTTGGTGTGGCTGGTGGGTGGCTGTTGTTACAGTTGATCAACCGGTTGTCGATTGCCGGTGGTTTGTATCCACTGTTAGCCGTAAGTGGCGGCATTATGCTTTACGCAATCTCCAGCGCCTTGGGTGGCAGTGGGATTCTCACTGTCTATGTCTGCGGCCTGTTGTTGGGAAATCGCCCCATTCGCAATCGCCATGGCATTTTGCATATGTTTGATGGCCTGGCCTGGCTTAGTCAAATAGGCATGTTCCTGGTGCTCGGTTTATTGCTTACCCCCAGCGATTTATTACCTATTGCAGTGCCTGCCTTGTTGTTATCGCTGTGGATGATTTTGTTTGCGCGGCCCCTGTCCATTTTGATTGGCCTCTTGCCATTTCGCGGTTTCCAGTGGCGTGAGCGCACGTTTATTTCCTGGGTTGGTTTACGCGGTGCGGTGCCGGTTATTTTGGCGGTTTTCCCCTTGATGGCCGGTTTGCCCAACGCGCAATTATTTTTTAACGTTGCCTTCTTTATCGTTTTAGTCTCACTGCTAGTACAGGGAACAACACTGGGTTTTGCTGCGCGTAAAGCAAGGGTGGTGGTGCCTTCGGTGCCGTCACCTATGTCGCGTGCAGGGCTGGAAATTCATGTAACGAGTCAGTGGGAGTTGTTCATCTATAAATTAGGTGCAGAGAAGTGGTGTATTGGTGCCGCGTTGCGCGAATTGCATATGCCGGATAACACCCGCATTGCGGCCTTATTTCGCGATCATGAATTACTCCACCCCACTGGCAGCACTCGCTTAATGGCTGGCGATGTATTGTGTGTCATTGGTCACGACTCTGATTTGCCTGCACTGGGTAAATTATTTAGCCAAGCGCCCAAGCGCAATTTGGATTTAACCTTTTTTGGCGATTTTATTATTCAGGGCGATGCGGAGTTGCGCGATTTAGCCATGCTTTATGCGTTGGACATGAAAGGTTATGAGCAGCACAAAACTTTGAGCGAGCTGATTACTTTTTTGGTGGGCGACAAATTAGTGGTTGGCGATAACGCTGAGTGGAGCGGCATGCTCTGGACAGTTGCGGAGGTGGAGGGCAATCAGGCGCGCAAGATAGGCGTAAAACCCGCCGCTAAAAAACGCCCTAAATCCCAGGACAATACGGATATCTCATGATTCCTTTAATGCATCCGGCGCTAGTGCGAACCCAGGCATTTATTAATGGTGATTGGTACTCTGCCGTATCGCAAAAAACATTTGCCGTGAATAATCCGGCAACCGGTGAGTTGATTGCGCAAGTAGCGGACTTGAGTTCATTGGATGCGCAACATGCCATCGAGTCTGCGGCAATTGCCCAGCCAGTGTGGGCGCAAAAAACGGCGAAAGAACGCAGTATTTTATTGCGCCGCTGGTTTGATCTGGTGATGGAAAATCAAGCTGATCTTGCACAGATTCTTACTGCCGAACAAGGCAAGCCCATAGCGGAGTCCATGGCGGAAATTGCGTATGGTGCAAGTTATATTGAGTGGTTTGCCGAGCAGGCCAAACGTATTAATGGCGATATCATCCCACCATCCAGAAGTAACCAACGTATTTCAGTACTCAAGCAGCCTGTGGGCGTAGTGGCAACAATCACACCGTGGAATTTCCCTAACGCGATGCTCGCACGCAAACTTGCACCGGCATTGGCGGCGGGTTGTACGGTAGTGGCAAAACCCGCTGCAGAAACACCGCTTTCCGCTTTGGCACTCGCGCAACTCGCGCAACAAGCGGGTATTCCTGCGGGCGTTATCAATATAGTGACTAGTAGTGGTGCACCTGCTATTGGAGCTGAATTTACCGGGCATCCAGCGGTACGAAAAATTTCTTTTACCGGTTCAACCGCCGTGGGAAAGTTACTCATTCAACAGTGTGCTGCTGATGTAAAACGCATTACTCTTGAATTGGGGGGCAACGCACCGTTTATTGTATTTGATGATGCAGATCTCGACGCAGCTGTCGCTGGCGCTATGGTCGCTAAATTTCGTAACGCTGGGCAAACCTGCGTATGCGCCAATCGTTTTTATGTGCAGCGCTCTATTTATAACGCGTTCAGTGCAAAATTAAGCGCGGCTATGCAGGAATTGTGCGTCGGCAATGGTGTTAATGAACAGGTATCTGTTGGACCATTGATTTCTGCAGCCGCAATCCAAAAAGTGCAGCAGTTAGTGGATGATGCTATCGCCAAGGGCGCTGTTGTTTCCTGTCAAATTCCGGTGAATATCGAAAAGGGGTATTTTTATCCGCCCACACTGTTAACAAATGTTTCTGTGGATAGCGACTTGCTAGAGGCAGAAATTTTTGGGCCTGTCGCCGCCCTGATTCCTTTTGATACTGAAGCAGGCGTGATAGCGCAAGCTAATTGTAGCGTTTATGGTCTGGCCGCTTATTGTTACACCCGCGATTACCAGCGTATCCAACGTTTAACTGAAGAATTACAGACAGGAATGCTCGGTATTAATACCGGATTGATCTCGAATGAAATGGCTCCTTTTGGTGGTATCAAGCAGTCGGGCTGGGGGCGTGAGGGGTCAATATACGGTCTGGATGATTATTTAAACATCAAATACATTAATGAGAGTTTTTGATATACATAGATTGTTTAACAATAAAAATAATAAAACGCCAAACTAAACGACAAATCGCTCAAGTGTTACTAAACTTTAATGGTCTCGCTCCAGAGAAGTTGAAAAACAAGAGAGGTTTATCATGTTTGCTTGGTATCAGGGGTTCAGTCTCCGCTGGAAGATCAGACTTCCTTTACTGCTGTTGGTGATTCTGGTGGTTTACATGGGGCTTTATTCCATGGATACCAGTAAAGCACTGGGCTCGAATGCGGCGACGATTGCCAAAGTAAATCTTCCCGAAATTGAATTGCTTATTCAGGCGGATCGCGACTTGTATCAAGCATTGGTCGCTGAGCGCGCACTCTTCCAACTTGATACCTCGGCTGAGGAATTGATTGCAGAGCAAAGTGAAAATGCGCAACAGGCTTATGATCGTATCCACAAATCACTCGATTTATCCAATACGGCAACTTCTCAAGAGCGCGAGGAATTTACGCGGCGCTACAATCGCTGGAAACAATTAGCCGATGAAGTTATTCGTGGTGCACGGGCAAGCGATGAGGCTGGTCGACTCGCGGCGCAACAACAATCATATGGCACAGCATCCGAAGCTTTTGAGCATGTGCGCACCTATATTGATGAGCTGCAAGAAAAGCGTTTAGCTCATGTAGATCAATTTACGCAGAAAATTGATCAGGACCAAGAAAGCTCAACTCAACATTTATTGATGTCAGTGGTGTTTGGTACCTTGGTGAGTTTAGCCGCGGCATTTTTTTTACCGATAGTTGTTGCTAATCAAGTGACTCAGATCAGTCATCGCATTCAAAATATTGCCGAGGGTGATGGCGATTTAACTATTCGTATACCCGTGGACACTAATGACGAGCTGGGTCAATTGGCCTCTCACGTAAATCACTTTATGGAAAAACTGCAGCGCATTATTGCCAGTGTATTAGCAAATGCGAGTGAGGTTTCCAAAACCGCGGAATCGCTCCTTGAAGTGTCCAGCAATAGCCAGCGTGCGGCCGATGATCAGTGTCATGCAATTACCATGGTGGTCACGGCAGTGAATGAGTTGACCATGGCGATTCAAGAAGTTGCACGCAATACCGGCAATACCGCGCAAAATACCCGCGAGGCAACAGCCATTACTGACAGCGGTCAGAACCGAATTCGTATTGCGGTCGAACGTGTGCAGCAGTTGGCTGTGCGGATCAATGAAACCGCTGATTTTATGTCGCACCTGGAAGGCGAAGCTAAAAATGTGACTTCGGTGATTGATGTTATTCGCGGCGTTGCCGAGCAGACTAACTTACTGGCATTAAACGCAGCGATTGAAGCGGCGCGTGCCGGTGAGCAGGGGCGTGGTTTTGCAGTAGTAGCGGATGAGGTGCGTACTCTGGCGAGCCGTACACAGCAATCCACTGCAGACATTCAAGGTATGTTGGGGCAATTGCAACAGGGTGTTCAACGCGCGGTAGAAGCTATGAGCAGTAGCTCTGCAATGACAGCAGAAGCGGCAACCTCCGCCAATGAGGCAGGACAATCCTTAATGGGAATTGGTACTGCAGTAAAAGAAATTGCAGATATGACACTGCAAATTGCCACTGCTGCGGAAGAGCAAAGCTCAGTAACTGCCGAGATAGATAAAAATCTGGTACAAATTAATTCGTTGGCAATGAATACGCTTGAAGGCGCATCCAAAACTGCAGAAGAGAGTCAGCGGTTAAACGAATTGTCGATCCAATTGCGTCAACTGTTGGGACAATTTCGGGTTTAACTGTTCACTGCAAAAAACTGTGTTTGTGCGCAGTTTTTTGCAGTGTGTTTTTTCCAATGCCAGCGTCAAAAGTTGCTGAATCAAATAGGCAACTGGGTGGTGAACTTCACTTGTTTCAGTGCAAAGGCAGAATTAATAGAGCCGATATTGGGCAAGTGGATCAAGGTCTCTTTCATCAGCCGCTCATAGTGCTCAACACTTTCTACTACCACACGCAACACATAATCTTTCTCGCCACTGGTCGAATAACACTCGACCACTTCCGGAATTACCTGCACCGCTTGTTCAAACGCCTCGAGCGAATTGCCATCGTGGTTTTTGATGGTGATATAAGCATGTACCGTCACGCCTAAATTCAAAAGTTTTGGGTCGAGCAAGGTCACTTTGCCGCGAATGACTCCCTCGGTTTCAAGGCGTTTCAACCGGCGCCAGCAGGGAGTATGGGACAGTCCAATCATGGCGCCTAAATCTGCCATAGAGTAGTCAGCATTTTCCTGGAGGGCGCGCAAAATTTTGCGGTCATATTCATCTAGGTCGATTGAGGGAGGCATAAGGCTATCCTGAAGGCAAGGGCAATAAGCCATCATTCTAGGATGAAAGTCCATAAATAACAATAAAATGAGGATGTTCTTAATCGTGCAATGTCGATCATGGTGGTGGATGGTTAACCCTCGTCAGTCACCTTTTTGTCTCTGTGCCACGTACACAGAGTGCATATTGTGATTGCCGTCATGGGCGTGTATCGTAACGCCTCTTTTGTCGGGCACTTTTGTGCCGCTATTCGTGCACAGCGCTAAATAGCTGTCGCGATAAAAAATAATGCTGAGGAGCAATCCGAGATGAGAGTGATATTGTTGGGCGCGCCTGGTGCGGGTAAAGGTACTCAAGCGCAACTGATTATGGAGAAGTTTGGTATTCCCCAGATCTCCACAGGCGATATGCTGCGCGCAGCAGTAAAAGCGGGTACGCCTCTTGGCTTGCAAGCGAAAGATATTATGGCATCGGGCGGTTTGGTACCGGATGACCTGATTATTGCTCTGGTAAAAGAGCGTATTACGTCCAGCGATTGTGCGAATGGTTTCTTATTTGACGGTTTCCCGCGCACTATTCCACAGGCTGAAGCCATGTTGGATGCTGGCGTAGACATTGACCACGTCATTGAAATTCATGTTCCGGACGAAGAAATTGTGGCCCGTTTGAGCGGTCGCCGCGTACACGAAGCCTCTGGTCGCGTTTATCACGTTATTCACAATGCTCCCAAAGTAGAAGGTCATGATGATTTGACTGGCGAGCCGCTAATCCAACGCCCTGATGACACCGAAGAAACGGTACGCAAGCGTTTGGGCGTTTATCACGATCAAACCGAACCTCTGGTGGGTTTTTATCAAGACCTGGCTGCTTCGGGTAATACCAAAGTGCCCAAGTACACGCGTATTAGCGGTATCGGCAGTGTTGATTCCATTCGTCAGCAGTTGTTGACCGTATTGGGTTAATCGCCGTTTAGCGATCATAATAGGCTCTGCGGAGCCTATTTTTTTGTCCTGCGTTTCTGTTTCCCGCGTGTTTTTTGATTTTTTCAGAGTTGCGTTTGTATGGCTTTAATTCTTGCCCTGGATTCTTCTACCGATGCCTGTTCCGTAGCGCTTTATGCGGATGGTGAGCTGAGCGCTAGTTTTGAGCTGGCAGCCAAAAGCCATACCCAGCGATTGCTGCCTATGGTGGATGAGTTATTAACCGGTCGCGGAATTGGTTTGGCAGACCTGGATGCCATCGCCTTTGGGCGCGGCCCCGGTTCGTTTACGGGGTTACGGATTTGCATGGGCATAGTGCAGGGCTTGGCATTTGGTGCGAATTTGCCCGTTATTCCCGTATCGACCTTGGAGGCCATGGCGCTTGGTCATTACCGCGCCAATCCCACGAGTAGTGCTCCGGTATTGGTAGCGCTGGATGCGCGGATGAATGAAGTTTACTGGTGTGCTTATGCACCGACCGCTGAAGGTGTGATTGCGCTAGTAGAAGAGGCGGTTATCAAGCCGGAATTACTCGCGGAAGACAGCAATTTGCCGGTATCACACCACGCGTTTATGGGGGTCGGCCCTGGCTGGCATTATCCCGTGATGCAGTCTTTGGCTCCGCAGTCACTGCAGTTGGATGCTCATCCACGCGCAGAGGAAATGGCGTTGATTGCAGCGCGTTTGTGGGCAGAGGGCAAGGCCATTAATGTGCTGGAGGCTGAGCCGGTTTATTTGCGCGACACAGTTTCCTGGCAAAAACGTCAACGTATCCGTGCTGTTGACTAGTTTCCCCCGATGAGTAGTTATTGGTGATTTTATGAGTTCTGCTGTCCATACCCAATCTGTATTTAATGCTGGTTTGCTCGAATTTTTGCGCGCCTCGCCCACGCCTTTTCATGCTACACGCGCACTGGCCGAGCGCTTGCTTGCCGCTGGATTTGAGTTACTAAACGAGGGTGACAGCTGGTTGTTGGAACCGGGCAAGCGCTACCTGATCACACGTAACGATTCCTCGCTCATCGCTTTTGTATATGGTCGTTCCAGCCTGTTGGATACCGGTATTCGTATGCTGGGCGCCCATACCGACAGCCCTTGTTTGAAAGTAAAACCGCGCGCTGAACTGAATCGTCGCGGTTACTTTCAACTGGGCGTGGAAGTTTACGGTGGCGCATTATTGGCGCCTTGGTATGACCGCGATTTATCGCTTGCCGGGCGGGTAACCTATCGAGATGAGCAGCAGCAAATCGCCAGTGCATTGGTGGATTTCCAGCGTCCGGTAGCGGTGGTACCGAGTCTTGCCATTCATTTGGATCGCGACGCCAATAACAACCGCTCCATCAACGCGCAGAAAGATATAGTGCCATTACTCTTACAGTTGCCCGCGGAAGAGGGCAGTCCGCCGGATTTTCGCAGCCAGCTGCACGCTGAATTGCAAGCCAGCCAACCTGAACTGGCGGTCAGTCAGGTATTGGATTACGAGATCAGCCTTTATGATACCCAGCCACCAGCGTTGGTCGGTCTGGAGCAAGATTTTATCGCCAGCGCCCGTTTGGATAATTTACTCAGCTGTTATATCGGCTTACAGGCGTTATTGGAGGCCGATGATCAGGTATCAAGTCTGCTGATTTGCACCGATCACGAAGAGGTGGGCAGTGCCTCCTGTTGTGGTGCCAAGGGCCCCATGCTGGAGCAATTTTTGATGCGCTTGTTGCCCGAAACAGAAACGCGCATTCGGGTGATTGAGCGCTCCATGATGATCTCCGCCGACAACGCCCACGGTATCCATCCCAACTTCATGGAAAAACATGACGAAAACCACGGCCCACTGTTGAATCGCGGCCCGGTAATCAAGGTTAACGCCAATCAGCGCTATGCCACGACCAGTGAAACCAGTGCTTTTTTCCGTATGCTGTGTGAATCGGCTGAGGTGCCTGTACAAAGTTTTGTGGCGCGTACCGATATGGGTTGCGGTAGTACGATTGGCCCGGTGGTGGCTTCTGAAGTCGGTGTTAAAACGATTGATGTGGGCTGCCCGACTTTTGCCATGCACTCCATTCGCGAGCTGGCAGGTGTGCAGGATGGTTGGAACCTGTACCGTGCTAGTGTTGAGTTTTTCCGTTACACCAAGGCGCCTATGGCATTGGCCAGCGCACTTTAACGCGCAGCTGCTCGCAACCTTGCTGTGATCCAGTACAAAGACTAGGGACAAGTCTGCGCCAAGCCAACCGCCTATGCTTATAATCGCGCCGCTTGTCCCGATGAAATATGCTCCATCCCATCGGGTTTATCTTTTTCATTGCCAGTGTTTAGTGGAGTTTCCCAATGGCGATTAGCCTTGATGTATTAGCGTCTTTTGCGCCTTTTAACACCCTCAACCATGAATACCTGATTCAAGTTGCGGAAAAGGCTGCACTGCGTGATGTTCCGAAAGGCACCATTATTTTCAAGCGTGGCCGCCCCTTTCCCGAAAAGGTTTATTTAGTGGGCGGCACTGTTGATTTGATTGATTCTGCATTTCAGGTCAATACCATCAACCCCGCCAGTGAATCACGCCGCTCGCCGCTCAATATCACCCAACCTACCCAAGTCTCTGCGGTAGCAAAATCCGATGTAACACTCTTGGCCGTGGACAGTGATTTTCTGGATCTGGTACTCGCCTGGAGTGAATCCAGCGATGAAGAGGCGGATCTCTCCGGTGTCAGCTTGCACGATGACAATGATTGGATGTCATCACTATTGCAGTCGCCCTTATTTAGCCGTTTACCGCCTGCCAATATTCGTCAGTTATTTATTCGTTTTACTGCACAAAAAGTGCAAGCCGATGAAGTGGTTATTAAACAGGGTGAGCGCGGTGATTATTTTTATGTGCTGGAGTCAGGCAGCGCGACGGTGATAGACCCCGCCGGAAAAATTCTCGCAGCACTTCGCCCCGGCAACTATTTTGGTGAAGAAGCCTTGGTGGGCGACACTACCCGCAACGCCACCGTAAAAATGC
This sequence comes from Cellvibrio sp. KY-YJ-3, assembly GCF_008806955.1. NCBI lineage: Bacteria > Pseudomonadati > Pseudomonadota > Gammaproteobacteria > Cellvibrionales > Cellvibrionaceae > Cellvibrio > Cellvibrio sp. KY-YJ-3. The sequence goes on from NZ_CP031727.1 coordinate 2,678,967, forward strand.
TCACCCCCGGCAAGGTGATGCGCCTAAACAAAGAAGATTTTCGCGAGCTACTGCAAGAGCCGGTATTGCGTTACCTGAGCGCAGAAGAGTTGCGCAGCCGACCTGCCGATGCCGCACCTTACCAAATCATTGATGTACGGTTACCGCTAGAGCGACGCATGCAGGCGGTACCGGGTAGTCAAAATATCCCGCTCAATCAATTGCGGAATCATTTAAAGAATCTCGATTTCAATACGGTTTACCTGGTGACAGATGATTCCGGTCGTCGCTGCGATGTAGCCACACATTTGCTCAATCAGGCTGGTTTTGATTGCTACATTCTGCGTGATGCAGAATCCTGCTACGCCGGTATTTAATTTCCCCATTTGTTTCTCTGCAGCTGCCGCGCGCCATAACAATCCGGTGCGCTGGCTGGCAGTTTCGCTAGCCTGTATGATGGCGCCCTGAACTTACCCTGCGAATTAACTATTTCCGCTAATCACTATTTTCATAAACTAAGATAGGGCAGCATGAGCAAGCAACGTGTTTTAACCGGCATTACCACTACGGGCACTCCCCACCTTGGCAATTATGTTGGCGCGATTCGCCCGGCGATTCAGGCCAGTCAACGCGCGGATGTGCAATCATTTTATTTTCTGGCCGATTTTCATGCGTTGATTAAATGCCAGGAGCCGGATTTGGTTCATCAGTCCACCCGCGAAATTGCTGCCACCTGGTTGGCTTTGGGGCTGGACGTGAACAACGCGATTTTTTATCGCCAATCCGATGTGCCAGAAATTCCAGAGCTCTGCTGGGTATTGACCTGCATGGCAGCCAAAGGGTTGATGAATCGCGCGCATGCCTACAAAGCATCGGTCGATGCGAATGTTGCTAACGGTGATGACCCGGATTTTGGCATCACTATGGGGTTGTATTCCTATCCCATTTTGATGGCTGCCGATATTTTGATGTTTAACGCTAACAAGGTACCGGTAGGGCGCGACCAGATCCAGCACATTGAAATGGCACGCGATATAGCCGGGCGATTCAACCATCACTACGGCGAACATTTTGTGTTGCCAGAAGCCTTGGTTGAGGAAAGCTCTGCAATATTGCAGGGGCTGGATGGGCGCAAAATGAGCAAGAGTTATGGCAATACCATCCCGCTTTTTTTGCCGGAAAAACAATTAAAAAAATCCATTAATAAAATCCTGACTAACCTGCTTGAACCCGGTCAAGCAAAAGACCCGGATACTTCACCGGTATTTCAAATTTGGCAGGCGTTCGCCACGCCCGCGCAAACTGCGGATATGCGCCAACAATTTGCTGATGGCATAGGTTGGGGTGAAGCTAAGCGGCAATTGTTTGAGTTGGTGAATGGCCAGTTGACCGAAGCGCGCGACAAATACGAAGCATTGCTGGCTAACCCCGCACATATTGAAGAAGTGTTGCAGCAGGGCGCTGAAAAAGCCCGCGCCTATAGCAAGCCCTTGTTAGAAAAAGTGCGCGAGGCCGTGGGTATTCGCAAAATAAAATAATCTTATTGGCTGATATAAAATTCAGTTATGCAAACAAAAACGCCCGCAAAGATATTTGCGGGCGTTTTTGTTGGTGCTGTGAACTCTGGCTTTTTAATATGTATTTAGCCCAGTAACTTATTCTGCGAGTGTTGCTACCACTTTTAAAACGGCTGACGTAAGGCGGCTCAGTTGCTCGGGAGTAATAATAAACGGCGGCATTAAATAAATAATATTGCCGAATGGGCGCACCCACACACCTTGCTCCACAAATAGCGGAACCAGCTTTGAGCTAATCACAGCGTCAGTTAATTCCACCACCCCGATTGCGCCCAGTGTGCGCACCTCTTTTACGTAGGAGAAATCCTTGCAGGGAGCAAGTTCAGCCTGCATTTGTTGGCCAATCGCGTTTACGCGCTCCTGCCAATTTGAATTAAGCAATAATTCTATGCTGGCGTTGGCCACGGCACAGGCGAGTGGGTTACCCATGTAAGTGGGGCCGTGCATAAATGCGGGATTATCGCCACTGGCAATGCCGTTGCTGACCTTATCGTTACAGAGGGTGGCGGCAAGGGTGATGTAGCCACCGCTCAGTGCTTTGCCCAAACACATAATATCGGGGCTGATGCCCGCGTGTTCAGAGGCAAATAATTTACCCGTGCGACCAAAGCCGGTAGCGATCTCATCCACAATTAATAAAATTTCATGTTTGTCGCACAGTTCGCGCACCCGGCGTAAATATTCCGGCGAATAAAAACGCATGCCACCGGCGCCTTGCACAATGGGTTCCACAATCACGGCGGCAATTTTTTGGCGATGTTGTTGAATCAGTTGTGCAAATTTGGCGATGTGCGTTTCCTGAAACGGCTCATCAAAACCGCAGGTGGGTGCTTCGGCAAACAAGTGATGGGCGAGCGTGTGGTGAAACAAATGATGCATGCCTGAATGCGGGTCGCATACGGCCATAGCCCCAAAAGTGTCGCCGTGATAACCGCGTTTGAGCGTCAGAAAGGTGGTGCGCTGCGCCTGGCCCTGCGAGTGCCAATATTGCAGTGCCATTTTCAATGCAATTTCAACCGCGACCGAACCTGAGTCGGAAAAAAATACTTTGTTTAATCCGGCAGGCGTGATGCGGGCCAGAGTCGCGGCCAGTTTTACTGCTGGCTCATGGGTAATGCCCGCAAACATCACATGCGCTATTTTGCCCAGCTGATCAATAACCGCTTGATTAAGTACGGGGTGATTGTAGCCATGCACGGCAGCCCACCAGGAGGACATACCGTCAATTAATACCCGGCCATCGGCGAGGTGAAGTTCTACGCCTTGTGCGTGACTGACAGGGGTAATTAAACCGGGGTTGGTGAAATCGGTATAGGGGTGCCAGACGTGATCGCGGTCTAGTCGCAGTAAATCCTGAGGGGCAATTTGTTGGTTGTATATCATGAGGGAGTCCAAAACCGGCGCACCGGGTGCGCTAAAAAACGTGACTCCACTTTAACGAAAAACAGGCTAAAAATCTGAATCTATTTCGCCAAAGTGGAGTGCAGCATTAATTAAATCGGACAATCAAATCCAGCTGTTTGTGTGACAGTTTATCCATCTCACTATTGAGTCCATCGGCGATGCTCACTTCCTGTTGGGTCTGATCGGAAATGTGCGCAATCGTTTGGGTATTGCGTTCGATCTCCAGTGCCATGGAAGATTGTTCCTCGGCAGCAGTCGCAATTTGATGCGACATTTGGTCGATGGTGTTCACCGAATGTGAAATAGAATCCAGCGCCGCGCGCACGTTGTTCATTTCAAGCACACTGCGATCCGCCAGATTCAAACAGTTTTTCATATTCACGCTGGCATCTTCAGTCGCTTTGCCAAGGTTGCCGATAATCTGCTGAATATCGCCGGTGGATTCCTGGGTGCGCTGTGCCAGCGACCGCACTTCATCGGCCACCACCGCAAAACCACGCCCCTGTTCACCGGCACGGGCCGCTTCAATGGCCGCATTCAGGGCAAGCAGGTTGGTCTGTTCGGCGATGCCGCGAATTACATCCACTACGCTAGCAATTTTGCTGCTGTCCTCACTCAGTTTGTTTAAGACATTGCCGAGATTACCCACTGTTTTTGATAGATCATCAATCGCCAGGCGCGCGCCCTCAATCACCTTATTGCCTTTTTCCACTTCACCAATGGCGGTGCCTGTGGCGATAGAAGTTTGGTTGGCGCCGCTCGCCACTTCCTGTACCGCTTGCGCCATCTGCTGCATGGCGGTGGCAACACCTGCCGTTTCACGTTGTTGCGCGGTCATGCCTTCATAGGTTTTGCTGGCGTGATGGTGCGCTGCTCCCGCCTTGTGTTGAAGCTCTTTCGCGGATTCCGCAAAGCGGCCAAGAGCCGTGCGCAGGCGCGATTTAATGGCGTGCTGTGCCAATTCAATTTCACCCATGGCATCGCAGCGGCCGGTGTAAATATAGGCGGCAAAAGGGTCGTTAATGGTAGCGCGCGCCTCTTGCAGTGCCTGGGCAATGCGCCCCTGTTGCATCACTTGCGCGGTTCCACCCACAACAGCGGCCACAATCAAGCTGACAATAGCGTTGGTGGTTGATAAGGAGCCCAGCAGGCCGCTGGTGATGAGTAACAGAATCCAGCTGACAAGAGTGATTGCCACGCTGTTGCCATAAAGACTCCAGTATTTTTCAGCAGCAGAGTAGGGGGCCTTGCCTTGATTGATACGTGCATAAACGGCTTCAGCGCGTTTGATCAAGTGGGGTTCGGCTTTGGCCCGCACCGACTCGTAACCATAAATTTGGCCATTTTGGCGCAGCGGGGTGATGTAGGCATCCACCCAATAGTGGTCGCCATTTTTACAGCGGTTTTTCACTATGCCCATCCAGGGTTTGCCGGCTTTTAGCGTTTCCCAGAGCATGGCAAACGCGGCGGGTGGCATTTGTGGATGACGCAAAATATTGTGGGGCTGATTGATAAGTTCGTCGTGGCTGTAGCCAGAAATACGACAGAAGGTGTCGTTACAAAATTCGATATCGCCGCGCAGGTTGGACGAGGAAACTATTTCATCCTTATTAGAAAGGTGTACTTCTCTGCCGGTGGTGTGGCCATTGTTGCGCATGTGTAGATCCTGAGTTACGCCGATGAAAATCCCGAAATGTGATTTAATTCAAATAAATACAATCGGTCATTCAAGCCTAGTTCAAAAATAACGAATCTCTAGTGCGAATATGTTTCGCATTCGTTGCTGTAGTTTTAAATGTCGTTATCAGGCGGCGTAGGCGCGTCCGTTGGCTCTGCTGGTTTGCGGGCGATGCTGTTGTAGGGCGCCGAGTTCCAAGCTGGTATTGAATTGTTGCTCGCGCAGAAATCGCCCCAGCGCCGCGCGCTTGTCCTCCTCCAGGTCGATAAACTCAATGCTGATCTGGGTGTGGCGATAAGGGCTGCGGCCCATACGGAAAGCGCAAATCCGGGCACGGCAGCGAATTTGTAACTCTTCACTCAGGTTGACTTCACACAGCGGCATCACCGCCCCATGGCGCAGGTAAGGCAAGAGGTTGCCCGCTACCATCAGGCGCATACCACCCACGGAAATGTCTTGCAGGGTGCCAAAGCTGGGTTCCTGGCCGATTGGGCGAATTTTTACCGACAAGGGTGATTGATGGCCAATGGTGTAGCGCGGAAAGCGGCGGCGCGGTTGATAGTAGGCAAAATTGGGTAATTCGATAGCGATACCCGAGGTGCCATAGCTGGAGCCAAGCGCCACAATCGGCGCGCGAATCACCAGTTCCTCCGTGTTGCGATGGTGGCGAATACACAGCTCGTCGCCCGCATCCAATATCAGTTGTTGCGGAAACAGGTCATCCAGCCAGAGCAGGCCGCGCTCCAGGTCGATGGCCATAATCATGCTTTGGTAGCTGCGGCTAGTGCCGGTAATTTTTACTTCCAGCAACTGCCGTTGTTTTTTGAGTTCCCACAATGCTTGATATTCGTCCGGCACTGGCGTGCTGGTTGCGGCTTCACTCTGAACACTGTCGGCAGCGCCTTTGAGTTGACCTTTTTTAAATAATTTATCGAGAAACGACATTCGAAACCCCTCGCGGCAACAAGTCACCCCTGGTTTTGACAGCCGAGGGTGTTTATCTGCCTAGAGCAAGCGCTGTGCCACTCGCTTGGAGGCCAGTCGTGGCGCGGGGTGCTTTTATGGCTGGCGACAAAATAATCAATTGATACCGGCAAAGCTTTGCCTCCGGGCGGTCATTGATTTCAACTTGCGGGTAAAATCCGTACAATGCGCGCCGCTGCCGAGTGAGCTGCCCGGCGCGAGCCGAGCCCTGTCTTAACGCCCTGTTTTTAATGCCCTGTTTTTAATGCCCCATGAGTGCTGAGTCCATGAAAGAGTTACACGAACGCAAAGATCGTCTGGAATTTAACAAGCTGCAAAAGCGCCTGCGCCGTTTGACCGGCTCGGCCATTGTTGACTACAGCATGATTGAAGACGGCGATAAGGTGATGGTGTGCCTCTCCGGCGGTAAGATGTAGCCAATAAGTATTTTGTAAAGGAAATTTTGTTTGTTTTAATGTAACCGACTAACATATATACATTTCATTCAAAAAGTCTTTACATCTTAACCAATAAGATCATATTCTGAGCTATGCGCTTATTGGATGATATATTTTGCAAGCAATCAGGCTCAGGAAATACCAGTTCAACCACAAATCCTTTGTTGCGATCGTCGATGATTGTGACTGCCCTCTCGATCCCTTTGTCAGTGCTTATCTATCCACCTTCGCTTGTCAGTCATTTAATACCCAACTGAGAAAAGCCGTTGAGCTTACCTTTGTGCTCAAGCACTTTGCCAAGAATGGTATTGACCTACCTACGAGAATGGCATCTGGGCAGTTTGTCAGTGAAAGGGAGTACTTGCAGTTCTACGATGCAAGTTGTCTTCAGAAAGATTCAATTGATAATAATGCAGTGTCGCTTCAAAAAATTAGCGATAAAACATTGCGAAATATAATTACAGCAAATCAAAAATCGATGGCAAAAGTCTCCAATGAAACTCTACAGGGACGAGTTAGGAGGTTTCGTGAGTACTGCATATGGCTATTTGAGCATTTTCATGATCTATACGGCGTTGATAAAGTCCTTTCCAATAAATTTCATAAGCTAATTTCAAGAATTAAATTAGATGAAGAAGGGATAGGTGGTAATCGATTACAGAGAGTTGCAGATCCCACAGAATCCGTTATCCCTGATGACGTCTTCGCTAGACTTTTAGAAATGATATTACCATCATCTCCAAACAATCCGTTTACAGGATCTAAGGTCAGAAACTATCTAATTGTTTCCGTCCTTTACCAAACCGGAATAAGACGTGGTGCATTGGCAAAGTTGAAGATTTCGGATTGCCATTTCTCAGGTTCGTTTGACCAAATATCCATCTACCGATCGGGAGGAGATCCAACAGATCCCCGGCTCGATAAACCAAATCAAAAAACCAAAGCACATTTGGCGACTGTTTCACCTGTCTTAATGCGGCAGATCAAATTTTATATTGATCATCACCGTGCAAATACTCCCAAACAACAATTGCATGACTTTATTTTCATAAGTGAGAAAAATTCGAGAGGGACCGTTGGTCAACCGATTTCGCTGAAGTCAATAAACACAATTTTTCAGAAACTTTCTGATGCGCTACAGTTTCACATTCATCCGCATTTGTTGCGACACAAGTGGAATGAGATCTTCGATAAGGAAGGAGAGTTGCAAGGTGTAGACTACAAACTGCTTGAAGACATCCGAAAATACGCAATGGGCTGGTCAGAATCATCAATTATGACTCAGACTTATAACGACAAACGTTTGGCGCAGAAAGCTAAAGACATATCTCTTGCACATCAAAAAAGAGTGGATAGCCAATGACGTTAATGATTAGTTCGCTAGCTGCCGAAGTGGAAGGTAAAGATCAGGTAACTTTGATCACTGCCAAATCGGGAATGATGGTAAATGTGCAAGATCACGAATGGCATATCCTTCCGAATAAAGGGAAAGGGCATAAAATTCGAGTTGAATGGATATACAACTCTCTAATGGACGCAGAAGATAGGAAATTGATTATTGATGTGCTAATTCACTATGTTAGAACGAAGAGTGCAAGTACGGCCGCGGGTATCGTTTATAATACCAAACCAACTTTGTTAAATGGAATTCCAACCCTAACTAGCCTCAGAACTGCATGGAGTGGGTTGTTTACAAGTAATAAGAAAGGGCTAAACCAATTTTTTGGGACTTTATCAAAACAAGGGTACAAACGTTTTGATGCGTACCATCAATTTACGACGAGCCATTTGGACAAAGAAGAACGTAACGCTCTGGATCCTTCTAAAGGCGCGCTAAGTGAAATTGAATTCGATTCACTGGCGAAACAAATAAATAATAGGCTTCGTGGTTTTGAATGGACTTTACCGCGTGAATTATCCTACTATCTTCAAAGCACAAGTGGTTTTGGAGAACTACGAAATAGTGTAACCAACAAGTTAATGTTGTCGACAGTTCGGCGGCCAATCCAGTTATCGATTTTAAAGTGGGGTGACTTGATTCCAACTGGTGAAAGTTTCAATGATTCAAATATTAAACCGTCGGATGAACTTGGCTCAATTGGTGCCCAAACTTTGCAGCTTCGAGTTTTTTATGCAAAGGAAAGTAGTGAACAGGCTTCTCGATCATCTCCCGAACGTTATCCAATTTATCTTTCAGAGGATCTATCCTCGATTCTAGTTAACTACAAAAAACTGTATTTAACCGGGTTATTACTTTATCTAAAGTCGTTGGACGTGAATTTCGAAACGACAGAGTTGCTGCACGTCATGAATGATATGCCGATGTTTCCTGAAAGCATACTATTTAGTGCGAAATTTGACTCCATTGGGGCGTTTAGGAGTATGTTTACACCAGTCTCTACGGCGTTTCATATTGGTGAAGGTGCGATAACGAGCTCTATCAGAAGGGTCGAGATAATTTCTGATCGGCTTTCAGATTGCCTTGCTACAAACAATAGGATTCGTCATACGGTTTTAACGCGAGGTGCGCAGGCAGGTTTGTCCGCTACACAATTGGCAAGGATAACAGGTGTAACCGTTCCGGCAGCGAGGCATTATGTCGATATGGATTATCAATCCAGACGAATGATTGACACGAACTACGTCGGCAATGAGTTTTTAAAACAGGCATTCACGAGCACTATAACCTTAGTGCCAGAGGGTGATGAGATAATTTTTGATCAGCACTTCAATGAAGTTGGCGGGGCTCAGTGCAAAACTTCCTGCATGAATTGTTCGGCCGTTTTGGGGCGTCCGTTATCATGTTATGGTTGTCCCAACTTCCGCCCTATATTGGAAGCCGACCATCGAGCGATATTAAAACTTGCAGATGAAAAATTGAGATTAAATAAAATCTCCATCTTAAGTCCTCTCCACATACGAAGTATCGAAAAATTACAACGACAAATCGAATGGGTGAAGCTCACAATTTCGATTTGCGACGAAATAATCATGAAGAAAAAGGCCATCGATGCTAAATAAATACCGCGATCGTCTTGATTCTTTAATTGCTGAGTATATAAAACAACCTCTCCCGCAGTTTGAAGGTTCTAATGGGCAAAAAGCCAATTTTGACGATCGAATTTGGTTTCATATTGATCCCAATACAGGCCGAAAAACCCGATATCTTTGCGGACTTCATGGGATAAAAGGCAAAAGTTCGGCTGGAGACAAAGCAGAGTTTGCACTTCCATATCCGTATAACTATCTAATTAAAATTTGGATCATTGAGACCACGAACACGTCATTGTCTGTTTCTGCGAAACAATCTCGTGTTTCAATAGCTAGGAAGCTCTTTTCTACTATGACTGGTGAGCTCTGTGCTCAAACTGAATCGACAATAGTCAGTCGATGCTTGAAAAGTGCTAAGGATGGTGAGCGTTTACGGCCGTTCATTACATTTTGTGTTGATAATGGTCTGATGCAAAATATTTCATTTAGCAGTAGTAATGATGATCGTGATAGAACTGGTCATGCAGAATTTGATGCTCGTGTGGAAAAACTTCCAGAAATTGAATCTTTGATTGCTCTGGGAAGTATTTTTGCAGCAGTTTTTAAAAACGTCAATGCTGATGGACTAAGTGACAAAGAGGTAAATATTAAAGACGCTTGGGTTGCTACCTATGCGTTGTTAGGTCTGGCAACTCCAAGTCGACTGTCTGCTGAAGTCCCTGTTATGCCGAAGCAAAGGCTGAAAAGTTATTCAGAGGGAGAAGGTGAACCAGTCTATTTCCTCGATTATAAAGGAAGTAAGGGTTTTAAAGATAGTAAAACGCATGTACTTGGAGCTTTGTCTGAGGAGCTCAAAAAAGCCATCAATTTCTTCTTCACTCTATGTGAGCCAGCTAGGATTTTATGCCGCTTTTATGAAAACCCCAAACAAACTCTGAAAGATTTGCTTGGCAGTTTCAAGGTTGAAGAAGAAAGAATAAAACATCTACATCTCGATTGTCCCCCCAACCTCTTTACATTGGGTTATGCAATTGGTTTCTATGGGGTCGATGTTAGAATTCAAATCCTGAAAGTCGGAGCCGAACTTTCGGGAGCTAATAACTTCACAAGACGTCAATTTTTCGAAGAAAAACCGATTTATTTTCTGACTTTAAATGATAGGTTAAGTACGTCTATTACAAAGGGTAGCCCGTATTCAAGTCTGCCATATTTGTTCGGTTACGACTCACTCCCTAAGCCATTCAAAAAGGCATTTCCAGACGCGCTGACAGCTACGGTTGGGGAAGTTCAGGAGTGGTGGCTTTTTTATTTTGTAAAATCGCTAATGCCGAGTTTTCCACTCGCTTATTCAACAGGTGAATCTAGCATCAGGCTTGCAGATGCTCTATTTTGCATGCAAGGAAATTGGATCTATGGCAGGGTTGAAGGAGGACGTGGTTCTGGTGGAAAGCCATTTCAAATATCTCCGTTTGCGCTAGCTCCATTAAGTACGTTGGGAGTGTTAGCTGCACAGAGCCTATCTGATACTAGAAAGCAAACTATTTTTGAAGATTATGGTTTCTCATCCGAGTTAGCTGTTCGCCCTCATAGTCTTCGCCACTTTGGAAACACCCTTGCTCATCTTAGCGATATTCCGAATGAGCTCATTACAGCTTGGTCGGGTAGGATAAATCCAGAGCAGACGACCACCTATATCCATTCCAGTCATGAGGATCGGGCTGATCGAACACGGATTACGTTTAACAGATCTGAAATCGACACACGAGAAATTCGAGTTGTTGCGCAGGAAAATATTACGCACAAAACGAATCTTCTAGCTTCACTCACCTCAACGGGTGTCTGCACCCAAGACTTGACTACTACACCTTGTGATTATTTAAACGATTTTGTCTCTCAGTGCTTCATGTGTTCTGAGGCTTGCCATGTTGCAGGAGATGTTAAAGCAATCGAATTCTTTGAGAAGGATTTTTCGTTTCAAAAGTCGAGGCTTGAGGCGGTTTCTATTGATATTCGATTATCCGTCTCTCATGCGATGCAGCGGTGGTATGTTATCCATTCACGCAACACATTCATTTTGTCACAATTAATCCATCTGATGAAAACCAGTCAAGCCGGTTTTATCATTCGCTACTCGGCTAAAAAATCTGAATTTTATTTGTCTAACCTGCAGACGAGAGAAATTAGTAATTACCCATGTGTTCTGCCTGATTTTGATGAAGCCTTAAAGTTACTTATGGCGAATCGCTCCGAAGATGAAGTTTCAAACACTAATCCTCAATTACAGTCATTATTATTAGCTTTTGGGCTATCTGCGGAGGGAGTTTAAATGGCTTTACCGAGAATATCAGCGCAGCAACAGCGCAAAATAGAGGCCGTTCTAACTAAATGGGTTGGCAAACTTACTTGGGAAGCATTGGTCGAGCGTATCAAGCTTGAATTGGATATTGAAACAACAAGGCAGACATTATGCACATATGCAGGTATTAATGTCTGCTTCAAAAAGAAAAAGGCACAGCTTCGGGGTGTAACTCCATCTCTGTACACGGTAGTTACAGCTTCTGATGTTAAATTAGTTGAACAGGTAGAGCGTTTGAAGGCTGAAATCTCGATCTTGGAAAAAAATAATGCAGAACAGTTACGCCTAATTGAAAGAATATTCGCTAATGCAAAAGCTATTCCGAACTTAGATCTAAGAGCTCTGATCAAAACGAGGCCAGAGGAAATATTACGTAAATAATTTCTAATTAAACTCTGCTAACACGCGTAATGAAAGGGATGCATAATTTTTAAATATAATGTCCCCCGCGAGCACTAACACTTAAGGATTTTCAAGGTAGTGGTGGCAGCCAGTTGGGTTCGTTATTTTAAAACCTGGGTGTGTCAGATATAAGCGCGACTTTAATTTTTTAATATCAATCACTTATTTTAAGTGCAAAGCTTATAATGGGCTGCTGGATTCTTGTGCATAAATCCGATTCAATTGCAGCAACTCTTGCCGAAACCGGCCAAATACATTGATGGTAGTTTCATAGGATTGTGCCAGCACGGAAATATGAATGGGTTTCTCGTCGTTTGTGTTATTTTGTGCTTCACCTACAGGCATATTTTCAAAAATAATTTCCGTGATTTCTTCGGTATGTGATGGTTCTTGTAGCTTGATGGCTAGAGGCTGCTCATCGTCATGATTCGGCATAGTGTCGCGTCTAATAATTGCAGATTCCGGTATTTCTTCTGCGACACGATTTGCGTATTCCGCTAGATTAGGTTCAGCCGGTAGATACAAATAACTTTCACCGGGAATATCTCCCATACGTAAAACACGTCCCAATACCTGCCGAAAATGCAATTCTGTTTTAACCCGGGTCAAGTGGCAGCACACACGCAGCCGTGGAATGTTAGTGCCCTCGCTTACCATTCCTACAGAGATAATCCAGGGCTGGGTGCTGTTTCTAAAGGAATTAATCGTGCCGTGGGCATCTTCGTCCAAATAGGTGGCGACGCAAGCTCGCTGCCCCAAATGACGTTCCAGTAGCGTTGCAATCTTATTGGCATGTTCTACCGATGCCGCGACGATAAGGCCGCCAGCATTTTGGTGTAGCTTGCGAATTTGCATCAACTTCTTGGAGGATTTTTTTAACAAATACACAATCAGAGCATCGTTATCAATCAGTTGCTGATAGGAACAATCTGATAACTTAAGTAGTTCTGCAAAAGATGAATATCTCTCCGTGGTATCGCCGCGTTTTACGATGATGCGATCATTGTCAACAAGCGTGATGCTGGGAACTCGACACACATTTTCCTGAATAGCTTGCGCCATTCCATAAATAAAATCACAGCGGATTTTGTTTTGCTGACAATAACTGGATAAAGCGATGGGGATTCGGTCAGAGCGCCAAGGTGTACCGGTCAAGGCAATGGTATAAGCCGCGCGCCCCTGAATATGTTCGATGATGGTTTGCCCCCAAGCATTGGCATTCTCAAGATTATCACCCGCACAGTGATGGATCTCATCAAAAATCACCAAAACACGATGTGTTTGGAACAATGCCCAAAAAGCATCTTCCAGGCTCAACATTGATTGGTAGGTCAATGATTGCCCCTTCGACCCGAGACGGCCATCCATTCGTGAATGAGTATAGGTTTCCAATGCTTGCTGGAAATCGGTAGACACAATGATTGAGGGAGAAAAACACAGTACCAAATCAACCATGCCTAGCTGTAAAAGCTGCTGCGCTAAGGTTGCCGCCATGACTGTCTTGCCTGCACCTGGGGTGGCAAGGCACAGGAAGTGGTTCTCTTCGTTTCTGAATTTCACCAGAGCCTGTTCAACGCACCTGGATTGCCAGCGCCTTAACCTCATTGCGCTAAACCTGTTTCCCTTGCCAATAAGCTTTCTAATGCTTTCACACGGCCCAGCAGCTTGGAACATTTGTCCCGGGATTGGTTGTAGAGGGGTTGCACATCGTCTCTTAGTTCTGGCATCTCACTACATATCGAGTCATATTCTTCCGTTTCGCCCATTGCGGAGAGCATTTCCAATTTATGCCGATTGAGTCGTGCTTGCAGGCTTTGGCGAGGATTATCTTTTGGGGCAGTCGCTTTATCATGAGTCGCCAGCGGTGCGACAGTTATTACAGGCGTTCCTCCTGAGACTCTAAACCGAGGGGTTAATCGATACAAAGGCCAGCCACTCTCCACGACGACACGGGTCAATTCCTCAGTGTTGATAAGGCGCAGCATATTGCGATAAACGAACTGGCGAGCGGCTTTTTTGGAGCCATGAAGGCATGCCGGATCGTTCAAATAGGCTTCTGTTAGATCATGCACGGTGAATTCGCGGTTTACCAGAGTTGATAGTGCAGAGAGTAACCCGGACTTAACGGTGAGAGATTTCATGATAGAGATTGACGCCTCATGTCTCGAATTTCGCGCCATTCTATCCTGTCTCTATCATCGAGACAATGAAATCATCTCCTTACTCACCGCATTACGAAAAGCTGAGACTCTGGCTGAAAAAGCAGCGGGAGGCTAGTGGTTTAACACTCCGCGAGGCATCGCTCGCTATGGGACGTCATCACTCCGTCTTGGGTAAGATGGAGCAAGATCGACGGAAAATCGAAGTGCTTGAATTTGTAAGATATTGTCAGGTACTGGGTGTCGATCCTCATGAAGGGTTGGAGATCGTCATTAACTCTCTCAAAGACGAGATTAATAGATCACAATAAAAATAGCCTCATCCATCTCCCCGACAAATGATTTACATTGCTTCTCATGATTAACTCCTTCTAATTGTGACGCACGGATTTACAGTCATCTGCTCTCCTGTTTCGAAAAGCAATCCTGAAAGAAAAAGTAGTTGAATTCCAATTTGATTCATTTGATCTTTTTCCAATCAATTGCTGCGAGTTTTCCTCGGATTCATTAGCAAAATCCCTGATTGAAAAAATTGGTTTATCATCTCTGGAAATAGTCGTCGGCGAAAAACGCTATAAAAAATTACACCGACACGTTTGGTTGAAGCTTGATATAGCTGACATAGATATTACCGCCAACCGATTTTCATCGACAGATAGAGCGGTCTTTGTTGAGGTGCGCAGCCAGAGGCATTAACAATTTGAAAAAATTAACGTTGAAAACCCTAATCCGAAGTTGACACAACTCAATAGAGACGCAAGAGCTGCACTGTTATAGGTTTATAAAAAGATCCTTAACTGCCTCTTGTGAGCATGTCCAATTTAAAAATTCGTCGGTAAATCCTGTACATAAGCGCAGGGGATTGTTAATGCGGCTAATCCATTTCTGAGTTGTGTTTTCAGGGTTGCGCTACCCAATTTCCGGGCAATTAGTCAAAGGGCGTCCCTCTGCGCGCGCTCAGAACAAGTTTGTTGTCGGGCATCTTGGGACTTTTTTTGCGACACTCATCCTATCTTAGTGTAAAATGTTAACAATGCTGGCGTGTGGTCCAGTCCGGCACGCACATGCTTGGCCCCGATGTTAGTCCTAAGATAGGTTCGGTATCTATGTCAAGGTCACCGCGTCGTCCTTTAATTGAAGCTCTGGAGCCAAGATTATTGTTCTCTGCCACCGCAGATATTGCCCTGTTTGACGGTGGTTATGCTGACGTGCAGAGTTTAGCGCAGGCCGCAGAAACGGCGGATCTGGTTAGTATTTACATGCCAGACCCACCGTCGATGATGGAGAACCATACTAATGGACTCGACAGTCATGTTGAACCTCAAGCCGATATTGGCCCAATTGCGCAGCCTAATATTACTGCGGTGGTCTTTGTAGATTCTGGGGTCGCTGACTATCAGGTTTTAGTTGATGATATTCGCACCCACTCAAACGCTAATTCGATGGCGATTATCTATCTTGATCCACAAAGCAATGGTATAGAGCAAATTACAGTTGCTCTGGCGCAATATTCTGGTCTACGTGAAGTTCACATTATTTCTCACGGTTCGGCGGGTGCGGTGGAATTGGGTAAAGCAATCCTTAGCGATAATAGCCTTGTCCAATATGAAGACAACCTAAATGCTTGGGGTAAATCCCTTAGCGCTGACGCCGATATTTTGTTTTATGGATGCGATGTTGCTATTCACCCAGCGGGTAAGGCCTTGGTTGAAAAAATTGCTCTCCTAACCGATGCCGATGTGGCAGCAAGTGAAGACTTTACGGGGCATTCATCCCTAGACGGCGACTGGGATTTGGAGTACACGGTCGGTAGGATAGAATCGCAGGTTTTAATCAGCTCCGCGATGCAACAATCTTTTGTTGGGGTAATGGCAACTACGCATTATATTAATATTGAGGGTGGGTCGAGCAGTCAGGCATTTTCAAATGCATCCAACATTGGACAAACGTTTGTTTACGATAGTCCTGTAGCGACCTATACGGTCAATCAATTCAGCCTGCAATTAAAGCGAGACCCCACTGCAGCAGATCAAAATATCACGCTAGAGTTACGCAGCGGTGACTACAATGGCACATGGCTGGGTAACTCTACTGTAAATGTCAGTGCGCTGAGCACCAATTTTGACTGGGTAACTTTCAATCTTGGTGATTTTGTCCTGAATGATAATCAGCAATATACCATTCGACTAATTAGCACGGGTTCGGATAGCAAAGTCTTTGCCGCTTATAGCGCAACCAATCTTTGGAATAATTCAGAGCTAGTCGTCAATGGTGTGGCGAATAGCACCGCCGATTTATCATTATTGGTGTCTTATTACGATGGAGTGAATACACCACCTCAGGGCTTTAATTGGGCGATAGATACACCCGAAGATACACCACTTGTATTAACGGCAGCTAATTTTGGTTTTAGTGATCCCGTTGACAAACATAATTTTGCTGGCGTAGTGATCAGTAGTTTACCTGGCGCCGGTAGCTTGACCTTAACTGGCGTCGGGCAAGTTAGCGTTAATCAATTTATTACCATTGCAGATATCAATGCGGGGAAATTGGTTTTCACGCCAACGGCAAATGAAAATGCCACGAATTATGCGCAGATCGGTTTTCAAGTGCGCGATGATGGCGGTGGTACAGATACGGATCCGACACCTAACACATTGACCATTGATGTGAGCTACGTGAATGATGATCCCGTCAATACAGTTCCGGCGGGGCCGATTACTACAGTAGAAGACACGACTGTTGCTATTTCGGGTGTTAGTATTAGCGATATCGACGACTACAATCTTTGGGATGTGGAAGTAACCTTAAGTGTTAGTCACGGTGTTTTATCTGTTAGTGGTGGCTCAGCCGCTATTTCAGGTAGTGGTACCGCCACCGTGGTATTAACCGGCACTATGGCGCAAATTAATGCAACACTTGCCGCTACGCTTAACTACACCCCAGCCAGTAATTTTTTTGGTGCCGATGTTTTCACCATAGTGACCAATGATAAAGGTGCAGGTCGTACCGGAGACTTTGATAAAACAGATACAGACACAGTAGCCATCAACGTTACTTCAGTTAATGATGCACCTATCGTTGCCAATGCAATTCCCGATCAATCAACCAATGAAGAGTCACTTTACAGTTATACATTTCCAGCCAATACCTTTAACGATGTTGATGGCAATACGCTGACCTATACCGCTACTTTATCGGATGGAAATCCACTTCCTGCGTGGCTCAATTTCAATGTGGGTACGCGTACGTTTAGTGGTGTCCCTGATGACGG
Organism: Cellvibrio sp. KY-YJ-3; assembly: GCF_008806955.1. NCBI lineage: Bacteria > Pseudomonadati > Pseudomonadota > Gammaproteobacteria > Cellvibrionales > Cellvibrionaceae > Cellvibrio > Cellvibrio sp. KY-YJ-3. The sequence continues at coordinate 2,696,208 of NZ_CP031727.1, forward strand.
CGATATTGGCACCATCAGTATTAGAGTTACCGCCAACGATGGATTTGGCGGAACAGTAAACGACACCTTTGATTTGACCGTAGTCAATATCAATGATTTGCCCTTTGTGAATATTCCGATTCCTAATCAAAGTGCGACTGAAGATGCAGTGTTCAGTTACAGTTTTCCAGCCAATACATTTGGCGACGGTGATGTAGGCACTAGTTTTACTTATACTGCGACCCTAGTTGATGGAAACCCATTGCCAGGTTGGTTGAGTTTTGACTCAGCCACGCGCACATTTTCAGGTACGCCAGCAAATGACGATGTAGGCACTCTCTCGGTAAGAGTCACCGCGAATGATGGTGCAGGGGCAACGGTTTCAGACAATTTTGATATCCTCATCGCGAACACCAATGATGCGCCGACGGTGGTAAATCAAATACCGAATCAGAACGCGACCGAAAATTCGCTGTATAACTACACTTTTCCAATCAATACGTTTAATGACCAAGATGTAGGTGACACGTTAACCTACAGCGCGCAAATTCCCGGTGGGGCGCCATTACCGGCGTGGCTTAGCTTCGATGCGGCAACCCGTACATTCAGTGGTATACCCTCCAATGGCGATGTTGGGAATGTCACCATCGAGGTAATTGCAAATGACGGCACCACCACTGTGTCGGATTTTTTTGATTTGCAGGTTCACAACGTTGGTGCCACCAATGTTAATTACGAATCTTCGGGTGCTGCGACAAACACTCAGTCTATTTCTGCGGGCGTGCCTCTTTTTCAATCGTTTGCACATGACAGCGTAGGCGCAACTTACACAATCGATTCAATTGTTTTGCAAGTCAGGAAGGATCCCTCCGCCAGTGTGCAAACTATTACCGTCTCATTAATATCATCGACTTATAATGGTACGGTGGTTGCCAGTGACACTAAGTCATCTGCTGGCTTGAATACTATGTTGAGCTGGGAAGCATTTAATTTTTCTGGCGTCGCGCTAAACGACAATCAAATTTATTTTATAAGGGTTGAAACCACCAGCAATGATGGCCTAGTAAGCGTGGGCATTCACAATACGAATGTTTACCCCAATGGTTCATTTCACTCCAGCACGGGCACACCCGATCCAGATCGTGATTTGGCGTTTCAGGTATCCAGTGGCGTAAACAATAATCCTCAGATCGCCAATCCAATTCCCAATCAAAACGCAGCGGAAGATGCCGCGTTTAATTTTCAATTTGCCGCGAATACGTTTAGTGATGCAGATGGCGATACGCTGACCTACAGCGCAACTATGGCCGATGGCAGCGCGCTGCCAGCATGGTTAAGTTTTAATGCCGCAACTCGCACATTCTCGGGTACTCCTGTTAATGCGGACGTAGGCACTATCTCGATTAAGGTGACCGCCGACGACGCCAGAGACGGTACGCCCGCGACGGATACCTTTGACTTAGTGATCGCGAATACTAACGATGCGCCTACGGTTGCCAATCCAATCCCCAATCAAAATGCGATTGAAGATGCTGCGTTTAATTTTCAGTTTGCCGCTAATACATTTGCAGATTCTGATGTTGGCGATACGCTCAGCTACAGCGCGCAACTTGCCGGTGGCGGGGCATTGCCCGCGTGGTTAAGTTTTGATGCAGCAACGCGCACCTTCAGTGGCACGCCAACGAATGCTTTTGTCGGAACTGTATCAATTGATGTAATCGCCAATGATGGCAATGGCGGAACAGTGACTGACACATTCGATATTGTCGTCGCCAACACTAACGATGCGCCTACGGTTGCTTTCCCAATTGCAGACCAGAGTGCAACTGAAAATACCGCTTTCAACTTCACCTTTGGCGCCAATGTATTTGCTGATCCCGATGTTGGCCACACACTGACTTACAGCGCGCAACTTGCTGGCGGCGCACCCTTGCCCACTTGGTTGAGTTTTAATCCTGCCACCCGTACTTTTAGCGGTACACCTGCGCTTGGTGATGTGGGCAGTATCAATGTTGAAGTCTCTGCGAATGATGGACAGGGCGGTTCAGTGAGCGATGTTTTTGTGCTCACTGTTACTGGTTTGCCGGTCAATGCCCCGCCGTTTGTGCAGTCGGCTATTGCCGATCAAGTAGCTGCTGAGAATCAACGCTTTGATTTCAGTTTTCCCGTGTCGACCTTTGTTGACCCGGAGGGTGATCCGTTAAGTTATTCCGTCCAATTGGTAGGCGGTGGGTCTTTGCCAGCCTGGTTAAGTTTTGATGCCGCGACGCGCAGTTTTAGCGGTACTCCGACGGCGGGCGATATCGGCAGCATCAATGTATTGGTGACGGCGAGTGATGCAAATGGCGGCTCTATTAGCGATAGCTTTGTTATTGTCGTGAACAACGTTAATGACGCACCGGTGCTGGTAAATCCTCCGGCCAACCAAACCGCACTGGAAGATCTACCGTTCAGTGTAACTTTCCCCGCTAGCATGTTTACTGATGCCGATGTGGGCACCACCTTAGTCAATAGCGCGCAATTAGCTGGCGGCGCGCCCTTGCCAAGCTGGTTGGTATTTGATGCCGCGACGCTGAGTTTTAATGGCACACCTAGCCAGGCGGACGTTGGAAACCTAAGTATCCAAATTATCGCCAGTGATGGCATGGCCGCTGCGACAGCTCAATTTGAGTTGACCGTGGAAGAGGTCAATGATGTGCCTGAAACCACCGGCAGTATCGTCATCAATAATATTGAAGACGCGGCTGGTGATCAGGTTGATTTATGGGCCTTGTTTAGCGATGAGGAAACTGCCACCCGCAATCTGGTGTTTTCTGTCGTTAGCAATAGCAACCCGGCCTTGGTGAGCAATGCGAGTATTGATCTTGCCTCCGGTAAATTGCAGTTGAACTATGGCGCCAATCAATTTGGCAGCAGCGATGTGGTGGTGCGTGCACAAGATGAGCAGGGCGCTTGGGTTGATGCATTGGTACGCATCAATATCGCCTCGGTAAACGATGTGCCTGTGTCAAGCGGTATGGCGGATATCAGCGTTAAGGCCGGTGCTGCACCCCAGCAAATGAATCTGCGCACTGTATTTAGCGATGTGGAAAATGGCACCACGCTCAGCTGGACACTGATGCAAAACAGCAATAATAGCGCGGTTCCCAGTATTCAAATCGACCCGGCTACTGGCCTTATGACGCTCTCGTTTGCCTCTCAAATCGGTGGCGAGTCAACCATTACTCTGCGCGCGCAAGACAATGATGGTGCTTGGGTAGAAACCTCGTTTAAAGTCACTGTAGCTGCGTTGGAAAAGCCACCCGTTACTGTGCCGCCGGTAGAGCCGCCAACCCCTCCAACAACGCCGCCTACCACACCTCCAACAACACCGCCTACCACACCTCCAATAACACCGCCTACCACAGATGGGCCAAAAGCCCCTGATGGTGCAGATACAGATCTGCCAGAGATTCCCGGTGAATTGCCAAATCAGGGTGGCAATAACAGCCTTGAGCCACTGCTTCCCGATGGCTTGGACGCCCAACGAATTATCGTGGAAACCGGCGATAGCAACCACACTGACACGGTGATTAACGATAAGTCCAGCCGCGATTATGAACGTGCTGAGGAGGTCAATAGCGATGGCAATGTTCCGCTTACCACCTTAACCGCCTCACCTAATCTGGCAGGCTTGATTGCGCCAGACGCCGGTTTTGCCCCTTGGGAAGAGGCAGATTTTGATAATGAAGTGCGCCGTTTGCGCGCCCAAATGGATGAGGCCATGGTAGAAGAGCAGGATCGCAGGACCGTGGTGGCTGGTCTGACTTTTTCTGTCACTACCGGTTTGCTGGTGTGGTCTTTGCGCGCGAGCAGTCTATTGTTAACCATGATGTCTATGCTGCCGCTCTGGCGCGGGCTTGATCCGCTGCCTATTCTGGAAGAAGTAAACAAAAAGAAAAAAGAATTGGAGCAGCAGCGTAAAGATAAAATTAAGGAAGACAGGGAAGCTCACGAAGTGGGTTATCTTTTTGATCAGGTTAACAAAAAAGAGTGAGATATTTCATTGATGAAAATAATGTTTATTATTGGTTCATTAATATTGAAAAATTGAATTGAGAGAGTGTCTTTATAAATTCGATGAACTGTCAAAAGACCAAATAGTTTTCAAACGTTTAATTTGAATCTTTTGTGAGTAAATCCGTCCTTGGACATAAATAAAAATTGAAAGTGTTTAGTGGACAGAGGGAACAATCTTTATATCATCAATAGTGGCGTCATACATTTTGCCATTACTGGATACAAATGAAGCGCGCAGTTGGTAAAACTGGCCTGCGGGTAGCTCGGCACTAGGGATTAGATTCTCAAGCGAAAAGGTCATGGTGGATTTTCCTGATTCGGTTTTTAAGGCGCTTGCATCTATTAAGACTCTGTCTTTCACGGGGACCCATTTGGATTGAAAATGGCGCAGCCAAAAACGAACTCCCCCTTCATCTGACGCAATAACTTTATTACCTGATCCGGCGTGGTATTCGACGGTTAAGGAAATTTTATCCTTTTGAGTCCATACCTTATCGCGCAATTTTTTCTCGTTCGTAAATTTTATAAAGGGTGCGATGGTCGGCGCCACGTCCAGTTTTATGGTGTCTTTCACAGTAGGTTTTTTTGCGGAAGCTACTTTGATAGTTGCAGTGCCGGGTTGTAGTGCGGTGATTGTTCCCGCTGTATCTACCCGCACGACTTTTATATTGCTAGTGCTCCAGATGAGTTCCGAGTTGTCGGCATGAGCTGGAAATAAAGTTGCAGTGAGTGTAAGGCTTTCACCCACCAATAATTTTGTCGGTGATGGTTCGAGAGTTAGCGATTTTGCTTGCACGGCAAACCAAGGCTCAATGGTGATGTTGCTCTGCGCATTTACTCCATTGGTGGGGCTGGTGGCTGTTATTGTCGCGCTTTGGCCAATGTTGCCCAGCGCAGTGATTTGGCCTTGCTGATCTACAGCGATAATATTTTTATCGCTGGATGACCATTGCAGCCGGGTGTCCGCATTCGCTGGAGTTAAGTGACTGGAGAGATTTAATTTTGTACCTTGGCGAAGATTTGTTTGTGCCGGTTCAAGCTGCAGACTTTCTACATCTGCTTTGTCGGTATCAAATAATTGATTGGCAGGTTTGTTGGTGAAATGTTGTGTTTCACCATTGCGCCATCTAATACTAATGCGCTCAATTGTTTGTGCACTCCCTAAACCAAAATGCACAATGTTTAACAGGCTTTGGGAAAAAATTCCTCCCGCTGAACCTACCCGTTTGCGATAAACACCTTGCGCGGTGGTGATTTTAACCTCAGCGCCTATGGCATCCACATGAGCTTTAGGTGAATAACCCACTCGTACTAATGCGTAATGTCCGGTTTCATTTTTTTTGTTGCGATAAAGATACCACTCACCACATTCACTGCCATTTAATAGATCTAGGCCGCCATCCAAATCAAAATCAAAGGCTTGACCCATATCACCATTGCCGGGGCCGCCAACATCATTGGCGCCGTGTTGTGTCAGCGTGTAGAAATGACCTTTGCCATCGTTTAATAGTATGTAATCAGAAATGCGCGCACCAATATTCCCCCAGCGATAAAGAAATAAATCCTGATGACTGTCGTTATTGAAATCACCCGTGGTGACACCCAATGTATTGCCGCCGGGTTGAATCTGCCATTCGCGTGATACGTCAGTGAATTTTCCACCGTCATTGCGCAATAGAATGTCATTCATGTTGCGATTCTCTGGAATAAATTCGGTAGTGGCGCCAGTAACGCCAGAGAGACTAAATTTAAAATTCCAAAAAATATCCCCATTGCGAACTAATGCGGCTTTCCAGTGGCCGTTGCCCAAGTAACCAAAATAAACACCATTTTCCGCAATATTATTCGGCCAGCCTTGCGCTTCGCTTGGATCTATTTCCAGCTCCTGCCCAGCAGAAAGTACTTTCGATGTTTTTTTGCTGCCCAGAAAAAAAGGATAATCTTTTCCTCTGAATTCACCCTGCGCGAGAAAATAATAATTGTGCAATTTGATTTTTCCTGCAGCGGTGAATTCGAATTTATCCACACCTTTAAAGCCGCGTGGTTTGATCGAAAACTCCTGCGTGATGGGGTCGTGATCGACTGCAGGTGCTTCGCCTTTGCCGTGTTCAACTTCTTTGCCGCGTGCGAGGTAAAGATCCTGATCGCCATCATTGTCGATATCCAAATCGGCAACTGCCATTATGTTATGTAGGGCGATGACCTCGGCAGGAAATTGCGCGGTAATATCGGTGAAAGTGAAATCGCCATTGCCCAGCCAGACAGAAAGTGGGCCAAATAAAATTACATCATCAATGTTGTCGTGGTTTAAATCCGTTATCAAAGAGCGCGATGGTTCCTGATCTTGCAAACCTGCGATTGTGCGTTGCGTAAAGGTTCCATCACCTTTATTTTCATAAAAAAAATGTTGTGGCTTTTCATGGGAAAGGCTGGATTCGTTAATGAGCATTAAATCCAGATCGCCATCCAAATCCATATCTGACCATTGCGCGGCACGGCCGCGGCCTCCTTTGTTGATGCCCACATCACCTGTGGTGAGTATCATCGTGCCATTGTCATTGGTATAGAAATTGGCTTTGGAAGGATCTGTGCCATTGCCGCCACCTTGGGTGACAACCAAATCCAGATCCCCATCATTATCGTAATCGCCAGCAGCGGTGCCGTGCAGATCATGCATAAACCAGCGCGCCAGATTTTGACTGTGTTTGGTTACAGTGCCGTCGCCATTATTCCAATAAAGTTTGCTGCTCTCTTCATTGTGATTATTCACAATAAAATCGTAATCGCCGTCACTATCTATATCGGCGATTGTGGGACCCCCGTATTTAATTGAGCTGACTTTATCTATGCCTGCGCTAACGGAGATGTCTTCGAATTGAGGTACATGCTGATCGGGGATATCTATAAATTCAAGACGATGAATGTTGAGTATTGCATTGTTGGCTCTAAGGCTGAGCTTAAGTTTTCCCAGCGCAGGAAACTTGATGAGCGCAGTTAATTGCTGCTGACCAGAGTGTGGAATATCGATGCTGTCGAGCAGTAATTCATCGTTGGCGTAAAGACTAAAGTTGGCATAATTTTTTGGGTTGTCGACGACTAACACCATTTTTTTTATCAAACTGCCTTGAGCCTGATATTGAATTATTTTCGGCGTTGCAGGTTCGAGATCAATATCGCTGACAAGGGGGGCGGCCTGACTGTTGATTGCGCTTAGGAGCAAAACCGTCCAGAGAAACGATAGGTATTGAAGACAGGAATAGGGTACTTTTTTTATCATCATCTAACTCACCATAAAGTTATAACCATAGGTATGGCCGCATCAAGCAGCACATTATTGTGCTACTTGGTGCGGCCGAGCCTAAACTTTAACCTAGTGTTTTAATTGGTGATAGTTAAATGTTGACAAAGTGGGGTGCGGGAGGGCGCGAGTTACAAATCCCCCAACTGTTGAGCAATTTTATTTGCAGTGGTCACTATTCGTGTGTGCAGTTCTTCTTGTGCTATGGCGGTGCTCCAGTGTGACTTGAGCGGCGAAATAGCCAATGCTGCAATCACTTTACCTTCTGGTCTACCAATGAGCGCGGCAAAATCGGTGGCGCCTTCGATAAAAGGGCTTTGTGCAGCGAGGTAGCCATCTTGTTTTATCGCTTCCAATTCGTTGATCAGGGCAGTGCGTTTATTTTTACTGAGTTTGGCGTAGTCGGCGTCGCGCTCCAAAATCATATCGCGCACGGCTGGGTTGCTATTGGCAAGCAACACCTTGCCCGCTGTGGTTGTCATGGTGGGGAATAGGGAGCCTTCGCTCATATTGAGCGAGATAGGGCTGTGGCCGCGCGCGTGCACAATAATCATGGTCTGGCTTTGGTAGAGCATCGCCAAATAGCAGGATTGGCCAATGTTGACCGCCAGATCTTCCATATAGGGCAGCGCGCATTGGCGCATTTGATCGATAGGCGAAATACTGCGAGATAGGTTGTACAGCTTGAGCGACAGCCGATAGCGCCCCGATAGCTCATCTCTCACTAAATAACCCCGCGCCTCTAAGCCAACCAGTACCCGATAAATATCATTGGGGTTGCGTCCCAAGCCTTGGGCGATCTCGGTTTGAGATTTGGGCAGCTCCTGAGTCACCAGGTATTCCAATATATCCAGCCCTTTATCCAGCGCGGGAACCGCGTATTTATTGGTGGCAGTAGTCAAAGTCGGTCGGTCCTATTGTCTGGTTTCTAGCTCGATTTTTCAGGGTGAAGCAAGCCATGCATTCTTGCCCATCAACTGGCGTACCCGCAAATTAGTTCGTTCGCAAAAATACCCTATCCGCCGTCAAATAAACAGAAATTACCGGTTTTGAGCATAGGCCTGCTTATTTTTATAGAAATAAAGTATTTATATATAAATAAAATGCTTGCCTTTTATTTTTTGCTGAATGATGATTGTTAACAATGCGAGCATGCAGACATAACCCTTGGAGACCAGATAATGAACGCAAGAAAACTGACTCAAGAACAGATTGATGCCTACCACAGCGATGGCTATGTGATTGTGCGTGGCTACTACACGCCAGAAGAAATCAAACGCTTACAGGATGCCGCCTTTAATGACGATTCATTAAATGAGCGTGCCTGGCAGAAAAAAGATGGCACTGGAAAGGTGAGCAAGGTGTGCTTGTGGCAACAAACGGGCGATGATTTTTACAGCATGTTTTCTCGTGGTCGTCGTTTGGTAGATACGGCAGAAACCTTAATTGGCGAGCCGATTTATCACACCAGTACCAAAATTATGATGAAAGAACCCTTTGTGGGCGGCGCTTGGGAATGGCATCAGGATTTTGGTTACTGGCATCGCGATAATCTTATGCTGTATCCAAAATCCTTGAGTTGCATGGTGGCAATTAACCGTGCAACGGTAGAGAACGGCTGTTTACAAGTATTGAAAGGGTCACACCATTTAGGGCGTTTGGATCACAGTAAAACCGGTGATCAAAAAGGTGCTGACATGTTGTTTGTGAACGAAGCAATGAAATATCACGAGCTGATCAATGTGGAGTTGGAGCCGGGTGATACCTTGTTTTTCCATTGCAATTTGCTGCACAAATCCAATGAAAATCGCTCATCCGAACCGCGCTGGTCCATGATTTGTGCCTACAACGCCATCACCAATCAGGCGTTCCAGGAAAACGAAGCAATTTATTATCCTTTGTATCCCGTTGATGATGACGCCATTCTGAATTGGAAGGCCGCATAATTTTTTCAGTCGTGTTGTTGTTGATTATTGCTCTGCCGGAGTAGTGCTCGGCAGAGCTTTTTTATTGTTCTATTCGGAGCTTGCCCGCCAATGATTAAGCAAAATATTCCCTTGCCCAAATCCAAAATTAATCCACATGGTCTGATTGTAGGGCAGGACGATTTTCAATATCGCGTTAACAGTCACTGGGGGTTGCTTGATGCGCAAAAAACGCCGGTAGAAAATTGTCATGGCTTGGCGATGGATTCACAGGGGCGCATAGTGATGGTGACCGATCATCCGCGCAATAACGTGATTGTGTATAGCAAGGATGGCAAATTGCTCGATGCCTGGGGCACGCAATTTCCGGGAGCACATGCGCTGCGCATTGTTAATGAAAACGGTGAAGATGTTATTTATTTGGTGGATAGTGGCTGGGTGCTGAATCGCAATTGGGATGGCAAATCTACCGATGATTGGGCATCACCCTACAATAAAGTGATTGCGCAAAGTGGCTTCATCGCCAAGCTCACCTTGGATGGGCGTTTGATTTATACCATTGGTCATCCACAAACCATTGGGGTCTATCGCCCGGATCAACCTTTTCGCCCGACCGACATAGCGGTGGCGCCCAATGGCGACCTCTATGTTACCGATGGCTACGGCTCGGATTATCTACTGCAGTACGACGCCAACGGGCGTTACATTCGTCACTGGGGTGGCGGCGATAACGCCAACCCTGCACACAATTTAAAAAACACCCACGGCATAGAAGTGGATTTACGCAATCCGCAAGATCCGCATTTGATGGTGAGCTCACGCGCAGAGCGAGCATTAAAATTATTTGAACTCAATGGCGATTATCGCGGAGCAATCGATGTGGCTGGAGCTTACATTGGTGGGCCGGTGTTTAGCGGCGATCATTTTTTTGCCCCGGTATGTTGGTCGCACATTGATGGAAAAAATGCCGACGATTCAGGTTTTATTAGTGTGTTTGATCGCGACAATCGTGTCGTCGCTAATCTTGGTGGTACTCAGCCTGAATATCGCAATGGTGTTTTGCAGCCTATGCGCAGCACTTGGGATGTATTCAACCACTGTCACGCACTATGTGTGGATGAAGATGAAAACTTGTATGTGGGTCAGTGGCGAGCAAATCAAACCTATCCGTTTAAATTGGAGCGGTTGTAAGCGCTATTAGCTTCATTATTGGGTGTTATTCCATTTTATATATTTTTCGAACTTGGAATGAACAATATAAAATTTCAATAAATTACTATTCAGGTATATTCTGTAAGGGTAAAAAGTTAATGTGTATTCATAAGAGTTATAGATGATCTAAATATCAAAAAGGTCAATTGTTAATGATGCGTAAAATTAAAATAATAAAGCATGCTTTAGTGGCTATTTTCTTATGTAATAGTTATATCTGTACTGCCTGCAGTTTAACCGCAACAATTCCATTAATTGAATCAGAGAAGGATCAGCTTATCTCTGATCTTTTGGCTTTATCTTTATCAAAAACGGGGGTTAAGGTTTGTTTAAATCAGTTAGATCAAGTTATTACTGATGCGAGAAAGTCTCGCCGCGTAGAAAAGGGAACCTTAAGTCTAAAATGGTCATCTGCCTCTAATCCTTTGGAGAAAAATCTTCGTCCGATAAAAATTCCTATTTTTAAAGGGTTGCTGGGGTATCGTATTTTTGTGATTCGTAAGGGCGATCAAAATCGATTTAACGATATAAAAACACTTGAAGATTTGCGTAAGTTAACGGCGGGGCAGGGTTATTTTTGGGGCGATACAAAAATACTGCAAACCGCTGGAATTCCGGTTGTTACCGCAGCACAAGGGCGGAACCTATGGTCTATGTTGGCCAGTCACCGTTTTGATTATATGTCCTTGGCGGTGCATGAACCTTGGCTGGATCTTGAGCATCGCGCCGAGCTTCAGCTTGAGGTAGAAAAAACCCTGCTATTGGTTTACCCGTCAGCACTGTTTTTTTATGTGTCGCCAGATAATAAAGTGCTTTACGATTTGATTTTGTCCGGTATGGAAATTGCGATTAACGATGGCAGTTATGATCGCTTGTTCTATCAGTCCGGAATGATTCAGGCTGTAGTTGAGCACGCCAACCTTTCTGCGCGTAAGGTTATCTATATTAATAACCCTTTAATAAATATGGATGTTCTTCCGGCCGATCCTAAATATTGGTTCTCTTTGCCATTACTGAATTTTATTCCTGCACAATAATATCGCCCTACGCCAGTGGGGTAATGAGGTTGCTTTTCCAGGAAATCAATTTTTCTAAATGTGTAGCTGAGCTAAGTAATAAATAGCAAAGATTCAAATAGCCTTTTTTATGGCACTCTTCAAGTGCTGCACTACTGAGTTGTTGCAGGGCATTTTCGTCTATACCATAAAAACCTTCCAAGGCTGATTGTGCGCCGTTGTTGAGTGTTATATCCAAAGTAATAGGCATTAATAACTTATGTTGATGCAGTCCTTGTAAGGCGATGCGCGATAATTGTGCGCCGCTCATAAGCTGTGTAATCATTTTTTGGATTCGCAGGAGGTAGGTGGATGGATTTCCATTATGGTCGAATATCGCTTCTGCTTTCTCATGAGCAATATTTTCCAGCAGGTCACTGGATTCATTAATGGCTATTTGGCCTGTGGCTTTTGGGTTGTTTTCAGAAAATATCACCTGAAATGGATGCCTTAATAGATCCATAGGTATAAAGCGTGCGTTCCATTGCCCATTTTGTAAATACAAATTTTCGCCGGTTTCAAAACCCAGAATGGCATTTAGTTGAAATTGCCCCGTAATACTATTTTTATTAATGAATATGGGATATTCGTGTACCAAATTTGAGAGTTCATTAATATTAATGTAAACACGATTAACTTGATGGTGGGTGCTATTTAATTTGGTGGTGTTTACACCTAGCTTATTGTGCTTAACGGGATCTAGTAAAACAATGTTTCCAGTGTTCATGAAATTTTCCTCATAAAACCTTAGATGCTGCTAAGGCCGTATAGATTAATTTTTTGTAGTAGTTCGCGCTGTGTCGGCAAAATGTCCAGTAATTGTCTGGTAATCATATTATTTTGCATTACCAGTTCGGTCGCCATTTTTTGTGTTTCCAAGGGCGTGCTGAAAGCGAGGTTGGTTTTAAATCCCATACCATATAAAACATATTGATAACTTAGTGCATGGAATATTTCACCGGTGCGGTCAAAGTCATAGTGTTGAGGCGAGGTGTTTTGCCAGAGTAAAAGGCGCTCACTTAAATCTTGTGGAACGGTGCTTGGTTGGCGATTGTCTTGCCAAAAAGGCGAGTCATTTCGTTGGCTTAAAAGATAGTGCAGTTTGAGAAAATCTACTGCTCGCTCCCATCTATAACTAAATCGCTCATTAAACCGTTTGGCAATAATGGGTATGGCGGACGTGGTCTTGGGTAGCTGTTCGGCAATCATTAATGCCGAGAGTTCAACCATTACCAATGCCGAGGCTTCCAAGGGTTCCAAAAAACCAGCAGAAAGGCCTACTGCCACACAATTATGTTTCCAGAATTCTTTGCGATAACCAGAGTTAAAATGAATTTCTCGTATGCTGATTTGCGAGCTATCACCGCCAGTTTCATGAATGTAGTCAATTAATTGTTGCGTGGCATGATCGATGGATTGATATTCCTTGGCGAATACATGCCCCACACCGCGACGAGTGGGTAGGCCTATATCCCAAATCCAGCCAGCTGTCTGCGCACTCGAAAGAGTGGCAGATGCTATAGGGCTATCCTCATAGGGGTAAGCAATTTGTGTGGCGAGTGCGCAGTTGGTAAATAAAGTGTCGCTTATTGAAATTTTTTCAACGCCTAATGTTTCTCCCAATAGCATTGCTGTAAAACCTGTGCAGTCAACAAATAAATCACCAGTAATTATGCCTGCACGGTCTGTTATTAGTGATTGAATGTGTCCATTTTCTTGCTGCGTAATTTCTGTCACCTCGGCAAGAATATGATGTACGTGAAGGTTGGTTAGGCAGTGCTTTCGTAAAAATTCTGCGAAGCGGCCAGCATTTAAATGGTAGCCATAATTAACGATGGCATCATATTCAGCCGTGGTAATCGTCTTGGGCGCCAAACTTGCTTCGCATATGGCTTCTTGCGGATGAAATGCGGTTGAGAATGACATAGGGTCATTGGTATTCAACCAATGTTCTGCCAGATTAATGCTGGATTGACCTTGCGGGACGGAAAAAGGGTGATAGTAAAAATCTTTTTCTGAACCATCTTTCCAGCGTAAAAATTTTGATCCTTGCTTAAACGCAACATCGCACTCACGAATAAAGGCGGTTTCGGATACACCTATTTTTTTTAAGGTTGCGCGCATGGTAGGCCAAGTGCCTTCACCTACACCAATAATAGGTATTGATGGTGATTCACAGAGCGTAATCTGGAGTTCACCTTGTTTGATTTTGTGTTGATGCTCAGCAGCAATTATTCCTGCCGTTAGCCAGCCAGCAGTACCGCCACCGACAATCACGACTGATTGAATGAGGTTGTTTGTCATTAATCATCCTTTTGGCAGGTTGCGCAGACAAGCATGATGGTCTTCATAGAGCAGCCTTGGTAGCGTGCGAAAAACAGGTTGGTAAAAATATGTGATTTATCGGTTTATTGTAGGTGCATATTCCATCTTAATGGTGTAAATTGTTAACAATAGGCAATTTCAATAAATTGTAGCACGTCTACATGATGGCGCCAGTTAACACGATAATCAGCATTAGTTGGATAGGTATATGAAACCAGTGTTTGTATTGAGTGATCATCCGCACCGTCGGTTTAATCCGCTGACGGGCGATTGGGTGTTGGTCTCACCTCATAGAGCCAAGCGCCCATGGCAGGGTCAAATTGAAGAGCTGGCGGCGGATGATAAACCTGCCTATGACTCGTCTTGTTATTTATGCCCAGGCAATACCCGCATCAATGGTGCGGTGAATGACAATTATGTCGGCGCTTATGTGTTTACCAATGACTTTGCGGCACTGGAGCCGGAAGATAGGGATTATCAAAGCAGTAGCGATTTGTTTTGTGCCGAGAGTGAGCGCGGCACCAGCCGTGTGATTTGTTATTCCGAAAGCCACAATAAAACCCTGCCAGAAATGTCCCAGGCGGCAGTGACAGAGCTTATCGAGACCTGGTGCGATTTGTATCGCGAACTGGGTGAGAGTCATTCCTGGGTGCAGATTTTTGAAAATAAAGGCGCGATCAACGGCTGCTCTAACCCTCATCCTCATGGGCAAGTTTGGGCAACAGGTTCGGTGCCGACATTGCCGCAACGGGAAGATGAAAAGCAGTTGGCTTATCAACATAAGCATCAACGCCCCATGCTGCTGGATTATGCGCAACAAGAGTTGGCCTTTAAAGAACGTATTGTGGTGCAAAATCAGGATTGGTTGGTGGTCGTGCCTTATTGGGCCAGCTGGCCATTTGAAACGCTGCTGTTACCGCTGCGCCATGTGCCTGATATGTTGAGCCTTTCTTTATTGGAGCGCGAATCACTGGCCGATATTTTGATTCAATTAACAACCCGTTACGACAATCTATTTAAAACCTCCTTTCCTTACAGCATGGGGTGGCATTGCGCACCTTTTACTGCAGAAGATCATAGCCATTGGCAGTTGCATGCCCATTTTTATCCGCCGTTGTTGCGCTCGGCATCCATCAAAAAATTCATGGTGGGTTACGAAATGCTGGGTGAAGTTCAACGCGATATTACTCCTGAACAAGCGGCGCAGTATCTGCGCGATCAATCCGCTATTCACTATAAAAATGCGGCATCTACAGATTAAAAGGTAATTGGTTATGAGTATGTTGGAAAATGTTATCCAGTGTTTTACCGAGCATTTTGATCAATTGCCGGATTTTGTTTCCAAAGCGCCGGGGCGGGTTAATTTGATTGGCGAGCACACAGACTATAACGATGGTTTTGTATTGCCAGCAGCGATTGATTTTTTCACTTTGGTTGCCACCTCTGCGCGACAAGATAATTTAATTAAAGTGATCGCGCTGGATTACGCCGGGCAGACCGATGAGTTTGCACTGAACTCTCTCTATGAGGCTCATCCCACCCAGATGTGGAGTAATTATGTCCGTGCCGTTGTACGCACACTGGTAGATCGCGGTTATCAGCTCAAGGGCTGTAATTTGGTGGTGTCGGGCAATGTCCCTCAAGGCGCTGGTTTAAGTTCTTCGGCATCTTTGGAAGTTGCCTTGGCACAGGCGCTTTTAACCGTTGCTGGCATTCAAATTCCGGCCACCGAATTGGCTTTAATTGGCCAGGCAGCGGAAAACAATTATGTCGGCTGTGCCTGCGGCATTATGGATCAACTGGTATCGGCTGGTGGTCAACAGGGCCATGCACTATTGATCGATTGCCGCAGTTTGGAAACCACACCCATTCGTATGCCGTCTGAGTTGTCGATTGTGATTATCAACTCGGGTGTAAAAAGAGGCTTGGTCGACAGCGAATATAATTTGCGTCGCGAGCAGTGTGCAGAAGCGGCGAAATTTTTTAATCAATCGGTTTTGCGCGATGTAACCAAAGAACAATTTTTTGCTGCTGCCGATCAATTACCAGAGCTGGTGCGCAAGCGCGCGCAACATGTGATTGAAGAGAATGAGCGAACCTTGAAAGCAGCTGAGGCATTGGCAACCAATAATGTCGCACTGTTAAGTCAGTTGATGGCGGAGAGCCATGTGTCAATGCGCGATTTGTTTGAGATCACCACCCCTGAAATTGATTATCTGGTGGCAGCGCTGGATAAAGAATTGGGCAGTGATGGGGGTGTGCGTATGACCGGTGGCGGTTTTGGCGGTTGCATCGTCGCTTTAGTGCCACAACAAAAACTGTCCATAGTTGAGCCCATTCTGGCTGATTACCAATTAAAAACGGGTTTAATCGCCACGCCTTTTATCTGTACGCCAGAGCAGGGTGCTAGTTTGGTGGCCTTGGAAAGTTAATATTCTCCTTGTGACTCTTTGTACCTGTTGAGGGCTATATCTTGGGTGAGATGATTGCCATTGATTGGGGCGGTACCAATTTTCGGCTACAGGTAGTGAATGCTGTAGGCGATATTGTGTATAGCATTACCCGGCCAATTGGCATTAACCAATCATCGCGCGCCGAGCTTGAGCAATGTTTACTTGATGCCATTATACAATTGCCTGCGCAGTATGCGAATGCACCGATTGTGATGAGCGGTGCAGTGGGTTCCAATATTGGATTGTATGAAACGCCTTATATTGAATGCCCGGTGAATCCTTATCAATTGGTCGAGCATTTAATTAATATCCAAGTGAGCGACGTCAATGCTTTTATCGTGCCAGGAATTAAAACTCATGTGCGCGAAGGTTTGCCTGACGTCATGCGCGGTGAAGAAACCCAAATTCTGGGTTGGATGCAGCAGGCAAGTAGAGCTGAATTAAAAGAGGCACTCCTGTGTTTACCCGGAACCCACTCTAAATGGGTGCTAGTTAAACGAGGAGAAATTGTTGATTTTTACACCGCATTTTCGGGTGAGCTTTTTGGCAGTTTATGTGCGCATAGTTTGTTGGTGAGCGGCACACAAATTCATGATGAAACCGCGTTTCTTCAAGGCGTTAAGGTCAATACGAGAGATACTTTTTTATTGAATTTAATGTTCAGTGCCCGCTCCAGAGTGTTAGCAGGGCTACATGAAAAAAATGTGAGTGCTGCGTACCTATCGGGGGTATTGATAGGCGCCGAAGTAAAAGCAGCAATGAAACTGTACGGGAAGAAAAAAAATATACATCTGATTGGTGCAGATCTTTTAGTGAATAGTTACACCACAGCGATACAAATTTACCAAGGGAAATCGATTAAACATCAAGGAGCATTGATGGCGGCAAAAGGGGCAAGGTTATTGGCTAATCGATTTTTAGTGAATCACTCGCTGGAGCGCCGCGCCTGACAAAAATCGTATCTACTAAGCCGTATACCGAATAAACGCTGTTTCTGATAAAAATAGTTCAAGTCATCATGTTAAAAAGTGAGTGAGATATGGGTGATCTTCCAGAAAAAAAATTAAGTAAAGCCAGTTTGCGCGCTATTGAACGTGGCTACGATCAAAAAAATGCCGACTGGGTATTTGAGTTTGATGTAAAACCCTTGGGCGGTGATTTTGCCTACCAAGAGGGAGTGATTCGCCGTGACCCTTCAGCGGTTATCAGTGTCGATGGTGTTTATCATGTTTGGTACACCAAAGGTGAAGGTGAAACTATTGGTTTTGGTAGCAATAATCCTGAGGATAAAGTGTTTCCCTGGGATAAAACTGAAGTGTGGCATGCAACCTCCAGCGATGGTTGGGATTGGAAAGAGCAGGGTGCGGCGATCGTAGCCGGTGCATCTGGCGCCTATGATGATCGCGCGGTATTTACGCCTGAGGTTCTTGCCCATGAAGGTCGCTATTATTTGGTTTATCAAACTGTCCAAGCGCCTTATTTAAATCGCACCAAAGAATGCATTGCACTCGCCAGTGCAGACTCGCCTTATGGCCCTTGGGTTAAAAGTCCAGCTCCCATTTTAACGCCAGCCGATAATGGTGTCTGGGATGGTGATGAAGACAACCGCTTTCATTGCAAAATTCGCGGCGATTTTGATAGCCATAAAGTGCATGACCCATGTTTGATGTTTTATCAAAATAAATTTTATCTTTATTACAAAGGTGAAATTATGGGGGAGCGTATGAACTTTGGTGGACGTGAAATAAAACACGGGGTTGCCATTGCCGATAAAATTGAAGGGCCTTATGTGAAATCGGAATTTAATCCGATCACCAACAGTGGGCATGAGGTTGTTGTGTGGCATGTGAATGGTGGAATTGCCAGTTTGTTGACTACCGATGGGCCAGAAAAAAATACCTGCCAATGGTCACCGGATGGTATTAACTTTGACATCATGGCGCATATTAAAGGTGCACCAGAGGCGTTGGGTTTAT
This sequence comes from Cellvibrio sp. KY-YJ-3, assembly GCF_008806955.1. Taxonomy (NCBI): domain Bacteria; kingdom Pseudomonadati; phylum Pseudomonadota; class Gammaproteobacteria; order Cellvibrionales; family Cellvibrionaceae; genus Cellvibrio; species Cellvibrio sp. KY-YJ-3. The sequence goes on from NZ_CP031727.1 coordinate 2,714,490, forward strand.
ATCGCGACCCCGCTGCGGACACTCAAGACCCTATGGCTGGATTGGCGTGGGGGCTGTGTCACAAGTATGATTCTTCATGGAACTGGAATTATATTTGCCGTTTTAAAACCCGTCGGCAGATATTGGATCCTGGCACCTTTCAGAATGTAGCATCCTGATAATCTCCGCCTGATATTTTCGTAAGCGCTGCGATAGCTTGTTTCGCAGCGCTTTTTGTTTCTGCGCTTATTCCCGCCGTCCCTTTATCTTCCTATAAATTCGCGTAAACGTTCTTAATTTGCCGCAAAAACTTCTCGCTTATGGCATTGCAATCTACCTGTATTGGCGCTAGCATTGTGTAAAATGTTAACAATTAACAGGTGATGTATGCTGCGTATTATAATTTTAAGTATTGCCATATTTGCGCTAAATGTGTTTGCAGCGGCTCCTACCGTTATCACCTTTGGTTCGGGGGAGATAGCGCCAAAAGAGGAAATCTACGAGTACCACCTGTTGCGCCTGGCACTGGATGCTACCAAGGCGGAATACGGCGACTACGAAATTAGAGATTTGCCTAAAGGCGATGTGCCCACTTACTCACGTTTGCGAGTATTTGCTGAGGATAATCAATTCGAAAATTTTGTTTATAAAGATTCGGCGTCCAATGACATCATTGAAAAATTGCATGGCGTGGAGTTTCCCGTAGATTTGGGCGTTACTGGCTACCGTATTGGTTTTGTGTCGCCAGACTCTAAGCGTAAGTTGGAAAAAATTGAAACCTTGGAAGAATTGAAGAAACTGACGATAATTCAGGGGCGTGGTTGGTTAGATAGCGAAATACTCAAAAAAATTGGTTTTAAAGTTGTTGAGGGCGGTAATATCAAAGGTTTGTTTTATATGGCCGCCAATGATCGTGGTGATATTTTTTTGATTGGTGCAAATGAGCTGGAACGGGAGTGGAAGAAAAATCAGGATGTTGAATATTTAAATTATGACCAAAACGTATGTATTTATTATCCTTTGCCAAAATTCTTTTTCTTAAACAAAAAAAATATCAAACTGGCTGAGCGTATTGAAAAGGGGCTTCACATTGCTTATGAGTCGGGTGCTGTTAGGAAATTGTGGGATGAATATTACGGGGATGCTGTGAGATTTTCTGAGCTGAAAAAACGAAAAATATTCCGTTTTGATAATCCCTTGATTGATGCATTAGGTAAAGATTATGAGCGATTTGTTATAAATCCTGAATTGTTATAATTTTTGAGGTTATTCATGCGCTGGCAATCACTAAGTGTGAAAGATCCTATTGAGTCAGCTAAGCGTTACCAGCGTTTGTTTTCTGCTCATGTTATGGAGTTAAAAAATACGCTTGGCGAAAGTAGTTTTTATATGAATTTAGGGGGGGCGTGCCTAAAGCTGGCCGCTGCTCCTTGTGTCAATGCAGATTCACAGCAGCGAATTGAGTTGCGCATGAAAGAGAAGGATATATTTTCCATAGTTGATAGCTTGATTCAGGCGCGGGAGCTTTTTCAGATTGAATCCACAACTGGAAATTTGTTTTATACGGATGTTGATGGCAATATTTTCGAAATTGTTTGCATTAAGTAAGGTTTATATGAACTCCGTATTTGGGAAATGGTAATGAAATCGTATCTTAGGAAGGTTTTGGTAACCGGAGGTGCAGGTTACATAGGTAGTCATGTTTGCATCGAATTAATCAACAATGGTTACTTTCCGGTAGTGGTAGATAATCTATCAAATGGAAAATTAGAGTCGCTGGCCAGAGTTGAAAAAATTACCGGTGTTAAACCGGATTTTTTTCAGTTGGATATCAATAATAAAGCCGCGTTACATCAAGTTTTTTCTGATTATGCGATAGGTTGTGTAATGCATTTTGCGGGCTTGAAAGCGGTGGGAGAGTCTACCCAAATACCTATCAAGTATTACCGGAATAATGTGGCGGGTACTTTGTCTTTGCTAGAGGTCATGGAGGAGCACTCAGTTTTTAATTTTGTATTTAGTTCTTCGGCGACCGTTTATGGCGATCCCGTATCTGTACCCATTGACGAATCATTTCCTCTGTCAGCCACCAATCCCTATGGTCGCAGCAAGTTGATCGTAGAAGATATTCTGCGTGATATGGCCAAGGCGCCAGACAATCAGTGGAACTTTTCAATCCTGCGTTACTTTAATCCTGCGGGTGCTCATGAGTCAGGTTTAATCGGTGAGGACCCCAAGGGGATACCTAATAACTTGATCCCCTATATCGCCCAGGTCGCAGTGGGCAAGCGTGAGGCGCTTACCGTTTATGGCAATGATTATGCGACCCCTGATGGCACTGGCGTGCGCGATTACATACATGTCGTGGATTTGGCGCGAGGTCATGTGGCAGCACTCAATGGTTTGACGCAGCAGTCGCGAGGTTGTTCAACCTATAATCTGGGTACTGGCACTGGCTATTCCGTATTGGAGATGTTGAAAGCATTTGAGCTGGCGTGCGGCAAATCTATACCCTATGTGATCAGCGCGCGCCGCCCCGGCGATATCGCCAGTTGTTATGCCGACGTCTCTCTGGCTAAGGAGCGTTTAGGTTGGGCTGCTGAATTCAATGTTGAACGCATGATGGCGGATACTTGGCGCTGGCAGTCGCGCAACCCAAATGGTTTTGCTGAATAAGGTTTTTCTGTGCTTGCTGTTGTGTTCTTTGGGAGGCCTGTGCCTCCCTTTTTTTGTCTGCTTTTTGTCTTTATCGCTATAGTGGCGCATGCGCTATGGTTACCTTTTTTCACACTACTTGAGATTGAAGTGTAAATTGCTAACAATCTACAATTGATTATTGACAATGTGGATTGGCTGAGTAGTATTGGAATTGGCGTTAAATACTTTACGTTTTTGTGTCGATTCATGTTGTTTCGAATGGATGGCATGAAATAAAACAATAAATACCTACATGGGGGCTTTACGATGTCAAACATCACTCACCGCCTTAGAATTACGGCGTTGTCAGCAGCAATATGTGCAGTTAACAGTGGTGCCATCTATGCACAGTCAGTTAACGGTGCGTCCACGCAAGAACAGGAAGTGGAGGAGGTTACTGTAACCGGTATCCGTGGTGCGCATCAGCGCTCGATAGATGATAAACGCAATGCTAAAAACATTACCGATACCATCAATGCTGAGGATATGGGTAAAACCACTGATCAGAATATTGCAGACTCTTTAGGGCGTGTGACAGGTGTAACGGTTGTAAGCCGGGATGGTGAGGGGTCCAGTGTGACGGTTCGCGGTGCAACTGCTGCGCAAAATAATATCACCTTGAATGGTCAGCAACTAACCAGTACCGACTTTAGTCAATCTGTTGATTTAAGTTCATTTTCTGCAGACATTCTTTCCAAGCTGGAAGTTGTTAAAACCCCAAGCGCCGATCACGATGAAGGTTCATTGGGTGCAAGCATTAATTTGGAAACTGTTCGCCCACTGGATCGGAGTGAAGATTCTCGCTCGATTACAGTGCAGGGGCGTTATAACGATTTCGCTGATGAAACTGACCATAAGTTGCAAATTTCTGCGACACAAAAGTTTATGGATGACACTTTGGGTGTTGCCTTTAGCGCATACGATGAAACGAACACCTATCGCAAAGATCAATACCGTGTAGAAAACTTTATTGCCTCTCCTGAAATTGCAGAAGCAACCGATCAAAATGGTGAAATAGTTTCAGGTATTAAGGCCATTTATCATCTAAACACTGGCTATGAATTGCATCAAAATTCATCTGACCGACAAGGTCTAACTCTGGGTGTGCAATGGGCTCCTAACGAAGATACTGAGCTGATGCTGGATACAACTTACAGCAAGCAAGAGCAAACCCGTAGTTTAGATGCATTGAAAACACGTTACCCAGGCAATGCCAATTTTGTTGAAGGCAAAAAGCCATTGGGTGATTTGCGCCCTGCAGCATCATTCACTGATCCACAAGCAGATTGGTATGGCGTGGATACTCGCACAAATACTATGACAAAAATGGTCAATCGATTTGGTGCTGGTGACATGACTCGCTCTGAGGGTGGGGACGATCAAGAAAACGCCAGTGCAAGTTTGAAGTTAAAACAAACGTTGACTGATCGTTTCCGTATGGAAGCGCAAATTGGTTATTCGGAAAGTACGTCAGAAAGTTTGCCTAATGCATACGCGGCTCTGCAAAACTACAAGAATATTCCTGCTAGTAAATTATTTGATGCGGGCGCTGACGTTGAACCAGTAGGCTATGACTGCACGAGTGGACGTTGTGTTCAAGTGTTTGGTACATCATTTGTCGATTTTGGCGATCAGTTATTAGATGAAACGGTTGATGGCGTATTGATTCCTGGTTATGAAGATAACATTGTTAAAACGGGCTTTAATCCATTGGATACAGATACATTCCATTTGGCATTTCTTTCTGAAACCGATGTGACTGTTGAAGATACATTACAAAATGCGCAGGTTGATTTTGACTTTGATTTAGATGTGTTTGGTCTGACCACGATCGAGTTTGGTGCAAAAGTCACCCAGCGTGAGAAAATGGTAGATAACCAACGTTATCAATTTAATTCCGTAACCAAAACAGATGTTGTTACCGACAAAAATGGCAATCCAGTTGCCGTTCCGGGTGGCGCTCTACTTGATGTGACTGCATCTTTAGTTGCACGTGATGGTTTGGACTATAACGATTTTATGAGTTCATTGGGTTATGGTCGTAACAATGCTACTAAAGGCTGGTTGCCTATTGATGCGCGCGCGGCTGTAAGTTTGGTATTGGATGATGAGAACACTGTCCGCACACCTAATGATACCGAATCGCGCACCACAGATATTGATACTGAAGCCTTTTATTTAAAAACTAATTTCTCATTTCTGGATGAGCGCCTCACCGGTGATATAGGTGTGCGCTATGTAAAAACAGAAGTGGAATCCAAAGGTTATGCGGGTGCAGATTTTTGGCAGTTCAGTGAATCACTTGAGCGTGAATATGATTTAGTGAAATTAAAAGAATTGCGCGATACCTCTTTGCCCGAGTGTCGCCCCTATAGTACCGCTACTGCTGCTAATCGTCCTGGTTATGAAAGCAAATTTGAGCGTGTTGATGGACTTGGTTGGGATACCTCTAGTGGTAGCGATCCTGCTGGTTGGACACCTATCCCTGATCAAGGTCCATGTCATGATCCTGACTATGCTGCATGGGTTGCCTATCAGCAAGATCCGACTTTACCTGATCCAGGTGTAACTATTAACTGGTTAACCATGTGGCGTTATGCAGATGTATCAACGACTCGTGAAAATGGTTGGGGTTCTCCGATTAGTTATGACGGCACAACTCCTATTGCATCTAATAACGCCAATCAGTTTGACTTTGAAACGCTAGTCAATAAAGAGCTTCAATCGTTTGAAGCCAAAGGCACGCACACTTATAGCAACGTATTGCCGAGTTTAAATCTTAATTACGCATTCCGTGATGATTTGATTGGTCGATTTGCCATTTCAAAGACTATGACGCGCCCGGAAATTGATCAGCTGCGTCCTGGCTTTCAGGTAGTTGAAAATGGTTACTGGGCATCGGGTGATACTGGTAGCAAAGTGAGCATGTACAACACCAAATTGGATCCATTGGAATCTAAAAATATTGATGTTTCACTTGAATGGTATTTCACTGATTCGGGCATGTTGAGTGTCGCAGTATTTAATAAAGACATGACCAATTTTACCGATGTAGAAAGTGCAAAAACCTATATTTCTGATTTGCGCAATGTTGATGGGCCTGTCGATGCTTCCACATTGATTAAGTTGCCAACAGATGATGCTGCAAATGATTATGGTTTACAGAGTTGTATGCCATTGCGCGCAACAGCGGATTATGGATGGTGGGCAACAGACCTTAATCGTTTTAGTAATGATTTGCGCGATCTTTGTGCACAATACAGTGTAAACAAAATTATTAATGGTAAAGGGGCAACTATCACCGGTGTGGAATTAGGCTATAGCCAATCCTACGATTTCCTGCCTGGCTACTTCTTGAGTGGTTTAGGTATGTCGGCTAACTACACCTATCAAAATAGTGAGTATGAACCAGATAAATCTACTATTGATCCAACTAAAAACTTACCGGCATTTCCTGTGGCGGATACCCCTGAGCACAGTTACAACTTGACCGCCTATTGGGAGCAAGATGGTCATCAAGTACGCTTGAGTTATCGTGGGTCTAGTGATTCTTTGGTGGGAACAGATTACAACACTGGTCTGCAAGGGCGTACCTGGAATCAGGGATCAATCTGGAATGAGGGGCGCGACACGCTGGACTTCTCTGCCACCTATGCGTTTAGTGAAAACATGGACTTAACCTTTCAGGCAACCAATCTGACTGATGCAGTATATCGCACGTATTTTACAAGCCGTGAATTGGAAGTGCAGCGAGTTTACAGTGCAGATAATGCAAATGGTTATGAGTATGTTGCCTATGAAGAAGGTAATCCGTTAGATGGAGAGGCTACCAAATCCCGGACTTACACTGAATATAAGGTGGGCGCCACCTTACGTTTAGGTGTGCGTGTGAACTTCTAACTTATCCATTAAGACCGGTGCGGATTTTTCCGCACCTATCGCTAATAAAATAAATAAGTGGTGTTTAATATGAAATTTTATGAAAAGTCTAGATTGTTTGTTGGTTTAATGATCGTATCGACGTTAACTGCTTGCGGTGGTGATGATAATAAAAAATCAGCTTCTTCAGGTGGTGGTGCAGCACCAACGCACAGCGGCAATATATCTAAGGTTTATAGTGAAAAAGATGCATTTGAATTTGTTGAATTATTAAAAGGAGCTGTTGACACTGATGGCGACATCTTATTGGTGCGCAATCTGACGGCTGATGTTTCTGACACCACAGGTTTTGAAAATGCTGGTGTTCGTATTGGTGTTCGTCCCTCTGCTTTGGCGCCTCATTTAGATACAGGTGATGTGCGCACAGTTACTTACACATATAACATTAGTGATGGTGTTAATAGTGTGCAGCGAACCGCAACTTTTTCAGTAATGGGTGAAGATGCTGCGCCGGAGTTTGAAAATATAGTGATCACCTCTGCAGAGGATGCGGCGGATGTGGTTTCAGTTGATTTGTTGCAAAATGTAGTTGATGCGGATGAAGAGCCGTTATCAATTAGTGATGTCAAGGTTATTTCTAATCCTGACTCGGCAGCAACCTTGGTTGGTTCTGTGGTCACCATAAATGTTGGATCGTTTAAGGATTCCATCAAGGGTGGTGATACTCGTGTATTTAGTTATGAATACAAGGTTAATGATCACAATCACAGTTTGCCACGCACAGCCGTTATCACTATTAATGGTGTTTCTACAGAGCCCGAACCGCCGACAGTTTATGGTCCACAAAAAGCCACATTTACAACTGCCGGTGCAAAAGTAAATTTGGATTTAATTGCTGCGCCCAATGTGGTGGATTGGAACGGTGATGCAATCAGTGTTGATTACAATACAATAAGTCCGGTTGGCGATGCTCCTGCATTTAAGTTTTCTGGCTCTGCTAATGGCAAGCTGGTGATTGAACCCGCTGCTTTTTACCAGCATGTGCAAGATACCAAGACGTTTACTTATTCTTACGATGTGATTGATTCTACCGGACGTAAAGCAACTGCTACCGCAGAGTTAACGGTTACTAGAGCCCCAGCTGTATCGCGTATAGCTAATGGTGGATTTGAAAATGGATTGGTAGGCTGGACTGCGGAAAAAGGAGATATTGCTTCGGTAAAAACAACATCCGCATTAGGTCTTGATTTTAAAGGAACACAATTAGCTAGCTTTGCCGATGTGGAGACACTTACTGCAAACCTCACCGGGTTGGAAGTTGGGTCAACTTACATTGTTGAAAATCGTGTAAAACATGCCGATGGATGGGGGGGGGCAGCAACTAGTGCTATCTTCGGTACAGTGGCAGGTGTTTCTGGTACACGAATTACCGGTAATTCTATGTATGAACATGGCGGGGGTGCACGTACTAATGCGTTGGCATTTGTTGGCGGGCAAGGAATGACCTATGCATTTACTGCCAACCAGATTACTGAGTTAGATGATGTCAGTGTTTACAAGTATGGTTTTGAACAAGCAAACAACCTTATCTCTGAGAATGATTCTACATTTGAGTCTGGAGTGAGCAATTGGAAGCTTGGTGCTGGTGCGACAGTGAGTGCCAATAGTCCTCTCTCTGGTGCAATGAGTTTAGACTCAGGAAAGGTGGGTGATATTAGAAATATTTTGCCCTTAGCAACGGGCGCTATTAAAAATGGTAAACGTTATTTGGTTACCATGGATGTAGAAATAGTCGGATTTGCTAAGGCTGATCACACCTTCCGTGTCTCGGTAGTAGATCCTGCAAATGCGGATACCACGGTGATTGGTGGAGCATTCAAAGGTGTCTATATGTTGTCAGAAGCAAAACAGACTTTTGCTGCGGTGCTTGATGTTGCTCGCGATTCGACAGTTACCGATTGGGCAACCAGAGCACAAGAGTTGCATGTGGGTACCAATGTGTGGGGGCAAGCTTTCAATTATCGGATTGATAATGTGCGGTTATTTGAAATTCAATAGGCCGGATATTGCTCTAGGTAACTTTTAAGTTAGTGTTCCCTACTTTTTACGCCCTTAACCTTACGGTTAAGGGCGATTTTTTATGTGGTACATAAATTGTTGGTAATAGTAAATTTTCTAAACGGTTGCTGTTGTTTAGTTTGCGAACTTGGTTGAGGATGCTCCTCTTCTTGCGGAGAAAAGGAGTTGAGAATGTAGATAAGGACGTTTGAATGGAGTGTTTTTAATATTATTAATAATTAAATTCTTGAATTTGACTAAAAAAATGGAATGTTTTGCGAACATTACGATTCCAATAATCCCAACTGTGTTCACCGGATAATGATTCCAGTTCAGCAGTAATACCAAGTTGTTTCAATCTCTGGTTGAACATCTGATTGCCTGAATAGAGTGTATCTTCAGTTCCGCAATCAAATCGAATTGGTGGAAGGTGGTTTTTATTAACCTTTAACCAATGTGCTATATCGCTTTCATAATTCAAATGAGTGTTATAAAGCGATAAATCTTCAGCGACAAATTGCGCCATTTCTCGAATATCTGTTATTGATGAGTGCGCCGATATACCTTTAAAAATGGTAGGGTATTTGGCCCCTAGACGCAGTGCGCCATAACCGCCCATAGATAGCCCAGCGATATAGATATTGGAAGCAGGTGAGGCGGACGGGTTGCATTTAATAACGGCTTCAATCACATCTTCTACAATCCATTTTTCATAATTCTCACCGTTTGCCAGCGGCAAATAAGCTGAGCCGCCATAAAAGCCGCCGTCCGAAGGCATCACCAAAATCATTTGGCTGAGACCACCTTTGGCGTATTCATCGCTATAGGCCTTGTGTACGCCGCCCAAGCCCGACCATACCCAGTGATTGCCGTAAACACCGTGCAATAAAATTACAATTGGTAAATTTTTGCCATCGGGGTGAGCGTTAAAGACGCTGATATCGCAGCGTCTGTTTAAGTGTGAACTCTGAACGGTGAGTAATTGAAAATGTTCAGCGAGATATTCCGGGTTGGATTGTTCAATTCTAATAACAGCCATTTGGATTATTCCTCGTCATCAAAGACAACAACACCTTTGGCGATACGGCCATTAATTAAATCATCAAAACCCTGTGCTACATCTTCAATGCGATAGGTTTTAGTGACCAACTCGTCCAATTTTAATTGGCCCGCGCTATATAAATCCAAAATGCGTGGAAAATCCCGGTCGGGATTGCACATGCCATAAAGTGGATTAATATAAATTTTGTCCCATTCAAATAATTCACAGTCAAAATCAATGCGCTGCTCAATACCACTGACTTGCACCGCCGTTCCGGCACTGCGAATAAGTTTGAGAGGTGCTGAGCCAAGCGCGGGAACGGCGGTGCATTCAAAGGCATAATCTGTTCCGCGTCCGCCGTTGATCGCACATACTTGCGCGGCTACTTCGTTAAAATCCTTATCGTCTCGCGTCGCTATGATACCGTGGGTCGCACCGAATTTTTTAGCTTGATCCAAGCGCTCGCTATTGATATCAATGGCTATAATTTTATTGGCGCCTGACAATTTTGCCGCTTGAATAACATTTAAGCCGACACCGCCGCAACCAATCACACAAACAGATGAACCTAGCTTGACGTTGGCGGCATTGACTACAGAGCCCCAGCCCGTCATAACACCGCAACCAATAATTGATGCGGTGGCGTAGGGGATGTCGCAGTGAATTTTGACTACTGCAGATTCTTTAACAATAGTATGTTCAGACATAGTGCCGAGATGAAAAGAGCGTTCAATCGGCGCGCCCTGATGGCTTGCAGCTTCTGGGTGTGCATGTCCACAAAGGCCTTGCCCACAAACCGGTGAGTTTATCTCGCAGATGTGAGTATTTCCTTCGCGACATTGAAAACAGTGCCCACAGGGAATTGCCCAATTTAAAATCACTCTGTCGCCAGCTTTTACTTTAGTTACTGCCGAACCAACGGAAACCACAATGCCGGCGCCTTCATGGCCAACGATAAAAGGTTTGTTCCAAGTGTTGATGGAGTCCCAGTCGGTGTGGCAAATGCCCGATGCTTTTAATTTAATCAGCACCTCGTCTTGTGCCGGAGTACTAATGGCAATTGTGGTTAAATGGAAGTTTCCTTTGCCATCAGACAATATGGCTTTTGAATGAATCATGAGAGTTAGCTCCAGTAATATTCGTGAAGTAGGTATTCAGTGAGTTAAAAACGAAATATATAGACTAAAATTAGTTTGATTTTCATTGTTGATGATCGGTCACAGCTAAAAAATATTGCTATCGCATTAAAAATATAATCAACTTTGTTCCAAGAATATTGACTACTGGAAAATTAGCATGGGCAAAAACAACGTATATTGTGAGCCGTTTTGCATACAGCATGGTTATGATTTTGAAATTCATCATGTGGTGTATTCGGAGGACTCTCCCTATTCCTGTTTTATGCATTTTCATGAAGTTCACGAACTTATCGTCTTTGATTCTATTGAGGGAACTTTTTTTTACAGTCAGGGCAAGTCAGCTTTGTGCGATCAGGATCTCGTCTTCACTCCCGCATTGGAAACCCATGATTTTGAGCTGTCATCGCGCAATAAATCCTGGTATATCATCCAGTTTTTACCTGCCCTTTTGCTGGCCCCTGGGTTAGAGCAGGCAGAAAATTTCTTTAAGTATGGGATGCATTTACGTCTAAAACCTGAGGATGCAAGTGCCATTCAAACCCTGTCAAAATGGCTGCTGGATTCCTATCGTGAATCGCCTTCCAGCAATCGCAGCCAGGCATTGTTGCGTGCGCTGTTAACCTGGGTGGCAGATCGTGCAACTCCGTTAAAACCTCCGCACTACGACACACTGTTAAAATCTTCCGGTTATATGAAGCTGGAACCGGTAATTAATTTATTTCGCCACCATAAAAGTGTTGAGCTTTCCCTGGATCAGGCCGCGGAGTTGTGTTGTATCTCTCCTGCGTATTTTTCACGCTTGTTTAAATCCGTATTTCGCTGCAATTATTCTGACTACAATGTTAAACACCGGCTTTACAGCGCTGCACGAATGTTAAGTCAAAGCCAGTTTTCAATCACTGAGATCAGTTATGAACTCAATTTTTCCAGCCCCTCCCATTTCATTTCCCAATTCAAAAAACTATTTGGCGTAACTCCAAAGAAATTCAAAACCACCATGCTACAGCGGGTTACCGAGCTCTAGATCTGGTGCGTCATCATTGGTGTGTTGCAATAGATCCGCGTATTGAGCCGATTTAATGTAGCAAAATGCATCTGTTAGAAATGGCACGAATAAAGCCAGGAATGTCATTTATTTGATATACAGCGTACGCCTATGTCTGTATTTGATGACGGGTGTCTTAAGCGAGGTTGATAAAATGTCAGCATGGTGTATATTGTTTATTGTTGACAAATTAGTGGCTGCAGCACTAAGGAAATTGGTTGTTTCATAAGGTTTTTTTAAGAAATCGCGATTATCAATAACACTTTAATATATAAACTACAAACAGGTGATTCATGATGAACTCAAGTTATAAGCCTGATCGATCCATTACATTCTTTTTGAAAACCAGTGTGCTTAGTGTGGCTGCGCTGCTCTTAATCGCTTGTCAGGAAGAGACAGCAGATAAGGGCGCTGTTGTATCCGAGGTTAAGTCAATGCCTGCGGATAAGGTATTGTTTGATTTTGAGGGCGAGCAGTTACCAGCGGAAATCAGCTTTTTTAATGCTGAAGGTAGCTTGGTAAAAACAGCGGCGAACAATAATTCTGCCTCACAAGCGTTAAAAATAAAGTTTCACTCTGTTGAGCATGAATACACCTCTTTAGTTATCCAGCCAAAATCAGACGCGTGGAATTGGAGTGATCTTGGCGATGCCAGCCTTGCCTTTGATATAGCCAATGATGGCGATCATTCCGTGCAGCTATTTTTAGATGTGTCTGATGCAAAAGGTAATAACTTTACTCGCAGCGTTAGTGTGCCGGTAGGCAAGTCCCGAGTTTATTATTCCAAGTTAAGTGGCCACGATATGGTCAGTGCAAATCCGGATTCCAAGGTGGAGTTAAATGCGGCCTCAGGATTGCGCGGCAACCCGCCGACCTGGTCTGGCGATGATGTGCAGTTCATCTGGATGTGGGGCGTTATGAATTTGGATTTGTCCGCTATTAAGCGCATATCCTTAAGTGTTCAATATGCTTTGCACGATAAAGAAATCACCCTCGACAATATTCGGGTTATTAAAAGCCCTGCAATGAATAAAGATTTCCTGGTCAATCTGGTCGATAAATTTGGCCAGCCAGCCAAAGTGGATTTTGCCGGTAAGATTCATTCTGAGGCAGAGTTGCAAGCAGCAACTCAGAGCGAGTTGAAAGAACTAAATAACGGCGCGCCATTAGCCGACAGATCTACATTTGGCGGTTGGAAAAATGGGCCTAAACAACCAGCAACAGGTTATTTTTATCCAAAAAAAGTCGATGGAAAATGGTGGTTGGTTGATCCAGAAGGCTATTTATATTTTGCCACCGGTTTGGATATCGTACGCTTGGCTAATGCTTACACTATGACTGGTTACGACTATGATGCATCGACTATTGAGCAGCGTCGCGCGGATGATCTGACTCCTGAAGATTCAAAAGATAAAATTGATATCAGTGAAGCTGCGCAAAAAACCCGTCATTTGGTTTCTAAAACCCGTGCCGATATGTTTGAGTGGTTGCCCAAGCACAGTGATCCTCTGGGCAATCATTACGACTACAATCGCGATGCTCACTCTGGCCCCTTACTCAAAGGTGAAGTATTTAGTTTTTACAGTGCTAACCTTGAACGCAAATACGGTGAGTCTGAACCAGAATCCTATTTAAGACAGTGGGAAAAAGTCACTGTGGATCGTATGTTGAATTGGGGTTTTACCTCGCTGGGAAACTGGACTGATCCAAAATTTTACAATAATCAACGTATTCCTTATTTTGCCAATGGTTGGATTATCGGTAACTTCAAAACAGTTTCCAGTGGCAATGATTTTTGGGGCGGTTTGCCCGATCCATTTGATCCAATATTCAAAGAGCGCGCACTTGCCACGGCCAAGGCTATTGCTGAAGAAACTAAAAATAGCCCTTGGTGTGTCGGCGTATTTATTGATAACGAAAAAAGCTGGGGGCGCTCAGAAAGCAAAGAGTCTGAATATGGCATAGTGTTAAATACACTGACTCGCGATGGAGCAGACTCACCAACGAAAAATAAATTTACCCAGTTGATGAAAGAAAAGTATGTGGATATAGCAGCATTAAATACCGCATGGGGAACCTCAGTTGAATCTTGGGATGCATTCCAAAAAGGTGTAAAAACTGGCATTAACAACGATATGCAACTGCAGGATTTTAGTCTGTTATTTACCCAGTATGCTGAAGAGTATTTCAAAATTGTTGAGGGCGCCTTAACACAATATATGCCTAATCACCTGTATCTGGGTGTGCGCTTTGCAGATTGGGGAATGCCAAAAGATGTAGTTAAAGCAGCGGCAAAATACGCCGATGTTGTTAGCTATAACTTCTATAAAGAAGGTTTAACCAAAAATAAATGGACGTTTTTAGCAGAGCTGGATAAACCCAGTATTATCGGTGAATTCCACGTAGGCACAACGGAATCAGGTTTGTTTCATCCCGGCTTGGTGCATGCGGCCAATCAGGATGATCGCGCCAAAATGTATAAAGAGTACATGGAAACGGTTGTCGATAATCCCTATTTTATTGGCGCACATTGGTTCCAATATATGGATTCCCCAGTAACTGGCCGCTCCTATGATGGTGAAAACTACAATGTAGGTTTTGTGTCGGTGACTGACACACCCTATGCACCTATGGTGAAAGCCGCCAAAGAGTTGCATGGCGAAATGTATACTCGCCGCGCGAAAAAATAATAGCGTTTATGATTGTCTCAAAACGAAGGAGCTAGCCAGCAATGGTTGGCTCTTTTTATAACGATGAAACATCTGATCACTAAATCCAATACGGGTTTGCAATTTCCATAATGATAAATAATAGTGGATTTTTATGACTGATTTTTTTTCACGTCGCGATGCATTAAAGCTGGCAGTTGCAGGCTTGGCAACTAGCGCTATTGGTTGTTCTGTAAACACGAGCACTGATAAGCCAGTAACACAACAATTACTTGATTCATCGGTAGCTGATAGCTGGGGCAATAGCCATGATCGGGTATGGGTCGGTGGTAGCTATTGGGCTAACCCCATGGAGGATTGGCGTATTGTTAATGGCGGTGCAGAGTGTTTGAGTACCGGTGGTAATCGTAGTATTCACTCCCTGACTCATCAGCTGACAAACGCTTCGGGAATTTTTTCTCTTTCAGTTTGCCTTAAGCGAGTTAAACACGGTGAGCAAGATGGCGGTGGCGGTATTCGCATTGGTGTGAATAGTGATATTAAAGAATATCGCAGTAACTGTTTTGTGCAGAAAGGCTTTGACGCTGGAATTATTCATAATCAACTTGCATTGGGCGATAAACGCGTCGAATTACTGCAAGCTTTGGGCGATGCAGAAGTTGAATTGAAACTCTCTGGCGAGCCGCGTATTGGTATCTACGCGTTAAAGTTTGAAGCAAGGTTAGTCGGCAGTGGAAAATTAATTGGCCAAATAGATGATTTGGTAGCAACCGATAACATCATGGGTAATGTCGCTGTGGTCAGCAACTTTGCAATTTCTTCGGAAATTGCCGCGAACCCGAAAGGCACCACCTATCGGTTTTCAAAGTGGACATTGCAAGGTGATGCATTTAACTATGTTCCAGAACAGAAGTTTGGTCCTATTTTATGGACTATGTACACACTTAACGATACACGTACAGATGAAGGCTTTGTATTGAAGTTAAGTGTATTAACTGGACCTATGGGTGTGAATGATAGCAACGAGGTTGAGTTACAAATTGAAAAGTCCGGTCATTGGAAATCTTTGGCAAACGCTACGCTTGATTCAGATGCCTGGTTGGCAACATTTCGTATTGCTCATTGGAATGAAAAGGATGATGTAAATTATCGTGTGGTTTATCGCGAGCAGCGTCGTGATGGCAGTCATGTGCCAGATTATTTCACTGGTCTTATTAAGGCCAATCCTGTGGGGCGGAATTTGCATATGGCAGCACTGACTTGCCAAAATGATTATGCATTTCCCTATGCGCCGGTAGCAAGCAATGTTGCCAAATTGAATCCGGATTTAGTGTTTTTTTCCGGTGACCAACTCTATGAAAATCACGGTGGTTTTGGTTTTATTCGCACGCCCGCGGAGCCTGCCATTTTAAATTATTTGCGAAAATTTTATCAGTTTGGTTGGGCGTTTAGAGATGTGATGCGCAATGCGCCAACTATTTGTTTGCCTGATGATCACGATATTTTGCAAGGTAATTTATGGGGTGAGGGCGGTGCTGCTGCGCCAACAGATGCACCTATTGCTGGTAATGTAGATGCTTGGGGTGGTTATGTAACGCCAGTCCATGTTGTTAATGTGGTACACAAAACCAATACGGCGCATCACCCGGAACCCTATGATGCAACCCCTACGCCGCGTGGTATAAGTGTTTATTACACCGATTTAGTATACGGCAATGTAGGCTTTGCGATTCTTGCTGATCGTCAGTGGAAGAGCGGCCCGGAACGGTTAAATATTCAAGTGGGAGTAACTGGGGAGGGTGAGGCCCCAACCTATATCAATCCCCAATTTGATCGTGCCGATTTACACCTGTTAGGAACCAAACAAGAAGAGTTCTTGGCGCAATGGGCTAATGATTGGCGCAGTCATTCATTAAAAGCTGTGTTAAGCCAAACTGTTTTTGCTGGTATATCAACACATCAACCGCTGCCTACCAAATATTTAAAATATGATTTTGACTCCAGCGGTTGGCCTGCCAGTGCACGCAATCGCGCAATTGAAATCATGCGCATATCAAAAGCGTTGCACATTTGTGGCGACACACATCTGGGTTCGTTGTGTCAATACGGCGTTAATGCTCAGCGCGATAGTAACTGGGCCTTTTGTACACCTGCTATTGCAGCCGGTTGGCCAAGATGGTGGCGCCCTGATGATATCAAAATTCCTTTTGCTCATCGTCCTGTCCATGGTCACGCGCAAACTGGCGAATATTTGGATAGCTTCGGAAATAAAATTTATGTTTATGCTGTTGGTAATCCAGAAGTGGGTAAATCGCCTAATCGTTATATTCAAGCGCATGAAAAGGGCAGTGGCTTTGGTTTTATTGTGTTTGATACTGTCGCAAAAACCTATACCACTCAAGCGTTTAAATTCTTAGTGGACGTTGCAAGCAACAGATCGGAAAATCAATTTTTGGGTTGGCCGGTGACTATTCATCAAGACGAAAATATCGGGGTGAATAGTTTGAGCTAATTGTTTAATTCCTATAGCTGATCATCCACATGTCTTTCTCTTCTTAAAGCTGCGGCCTTATGCCGCAGATTTTTTTGTTTAGACGAAAAGGTTATTTTCCTGACTATTGAATAATGTTAACAATTAACATATATTTGGGTTGTATTGATTAGACATAGATGTCGCCTGACTTATAAAAATAATAATTAACCTAGTTCAATTAACGTCATATCAACAAGCGTTTTTCCGTCCCGTATAAAAATAATTTCGTGGAGTTCTGTTATGAAAAAGCATATTTCATGCTGTATTGCATTAATGTTGAGTTCAGTAGCTTCGTTGGCTGCAGATTGGGATGCATATCCTGTGCCCGCTAGTGCAGGTGCTGGAAAAGTTTGGCAGCTACAACCTCAATCCGATGAATTCAATTACAACTTCTCTGCAACCCCATCTGCAGCCACCTTCGGCGGTAAATGGACTAACTTTTATCACAATAGTTGGGAAGGGCCTGGGCCAACTCGTTGGATGCGCGAAAATACCTCAGTATCCGGCGGACAATTACAAATCAAAGCAACACGTGTTGCGGGTGAAACCAAAACCTACGACGTGGATTTAAATCTCGATGGGGTTAATGAGCAATTCACTTCTCCTGCTACGCGTGCTGGCTGCATCACCTCAACGACTAGAGTGAAATATCCGGTATTTGTTGAAGCGCGGGTAAAAATTGCCAATGCGGTAATGGCCTCTGATGTCTGGCTGCTCAGCCCTGACGACACAGAAGAAATTGATATTCTTGAGGCTTATGGTGGCAAAGCGGCGCGCAATGATTGGTTCGCGCAACGCTTGCATTTAAGCCATCACTTATTTATTCGCAATCCATTTACCGATTACCAACCGCGCGATGCCAGCACTTGGTACGCAGGGGCAGGGGTAACTTATTGGGCTGATAATTGGGTTCGTATAGGTGTGAATTGGGTTAGTCCAACCCGCCTTGAATATTATGTAAATGGCCAGTTAGTTAAAGTGATGGACAAACTGAATACCGTCAACGGCATTGATGGTATAGATCCGTGGAATATCACGGGTGGTAAAGGTATTACTAAAGAGATGGATATCATTATCAATATGGAAGATCAAAATTGGAATGCAGCGCAAGGGCGCCAACCTACGGATGCTGAAATTACTAATGCAAGTAATCACACCTTTAAAGTGGATTGGATTCGTGTTTATAAGCCTGTAACCGCAACAACCAGTTCATCGTCTAGTAATAGTAGCGCTGCTAGCAGTGCTTCAAGCAATACAGTTCAGCTGATCGATTTCGCCAATTATTTTGATACAGGTAAGGTTACGGCGAGTGTTTCTGGCGATAACTATATTGGTTTTAATAAGTCCGGTGGCGGCAATATTAATTACAACACGGTCGGTGATTGGGGTGATTATTTAGTGACACTGCCTAGCGACGGTAAATATAAATTTGAAATTATTACCGCATCGCCTATGACCAGCGGTCTTGGTGCAAAACTCATTATTGATGGAATTTATGTGGGAACCATCAGTGTGGGTTCTACCGGTGGGTGGGAGGTGTATAGCGCATTTGCGCTGGCTAATAGTATCTCCATTGGTGCTGGTACCCACACTGTGCGCATTGAAAGCACTGGTAGCAGCAGCTGGCAATGGAATGGCGATCAAATTCGAATTACTCGAGTTGGCTCACTCTAACCTTTAGCTAGCTTGTTAAATAATGATTGTATTTTTTACGGTTTCGTTAATATAAAAATAACTTTTGGAGTTTTTGCAATGAAAAAAATCACTTCATGTATTGCTGCAGCTTTGTTGCTGTCGGCTCCTTTGGCATCATTCGCTGCCGATTGGGATTCAGTTCCTATTCCTGCAGCAGCTGGAACAGGTAAAACGTGGCAGTTGCAGTCAATATCAGACGAGTTTAATTACACTGCTAGCCCCACCGTTAAACCGGCGGAATTTAATACACGCTGGAATCCCTCTTTTATTAATAGTTGGACTGGCCCAGGCGATAGTGAATTTAACGCTGGTCATTCCTATACTTCGGGAGGTTCTTTGGCCTTGCAATCAAGTGCAAAGGCGGGCACCAACAAAATCTATACCGGCATTATTTCGTCCAAGGAAACGTTTACTTATCCGTTGTATTTAGAGGCGCGGGTAAAACATACCGGCAACACTCTGGCAAATGCGGTGTGGATGCTAAGTGCTGATTCAACGCAAGAAATTGATGCCATGGAATCCTATGGTAGCGATCGTGCAGGGCAAGAGTGGTTTGATCAGCGTATGCATGTGAGCCACCATGTATTTATTCGCAGTCCGTTTCAAGACTATCAGCCAAAAGATGAGGGATCATGGGTTGTAAATCCGGCGGGTGGCACTTGGCGTGGCGCTATGCATGTTTACGGAGTGCACTGGAAAGACCCTTGGAATTTGGACTACTACATTGATGGCGTAAAAGTTCGTACAGTTTCCGGTCCTGCGATGATTGATCCATATAACTTTACCAATGGCACAGGCATCAATAAACCGCTGCACATTATTATTGATGTGGAGCATCAAGATTGGCGCGATGTACGACCAACAGCAGCAGAGTTGGCTGATACTAGTAAGAGCATAATGTTTGTGGATTGGATTCGCGTATACAAGCCGGTTACCAGCAGCGCGACTAGCTCCAGTAATAGTGTAAGTTCTTCAAGTAGTAGCCTGAGCAACTCAAGTAGCAGTAGTGCGACTACGGTTATTGATTTTGCAAATTATTTTGATACAGGTAAATCAACAGCAAGTGTAGCGGGTGATACCTATGTTGGTTTTAACAAGTCCGGTAGCGGCAATATTAATTATAATACTGCCGGTGATTGGGCTGACTATTTGGTTACTTTGCCGAGTGATGGGCAATACAAAATTGAAGTTACCACTGCATCGCCAATGACTAGCGGTATAGGTGCAAAGCTCAGCGTTGATGGTATTTATGTCAGCACCACTAGCTTGGCTGCAACCGGTGGTTGGGAGTTATATAGTGCCTCCACGCTGGCAAATAATTTGTCGATTGGTGCAGGCACCCATACGGTTCGCATTGAAAGTACCGGTACTAGTGCATGGCAATGGAATGGTGATGAAATTCGCGTGACCAAAGTAGGCAGCGCACCTGTCGGTTCGCCGACTACGCCAGCACCGGTGGCCATGATCATACAAGCGGAAAGTTTTTCAGCAACGGGCGGTGTTTACGATGGCTTTAAGACCTATAGCGTAAATGGAGTAAGTGCGATTAATTACAATCAGCGTGGCGACTGGGCGGATTACGCCGTTAATGTAGCGGCCGACGGCAGCTACACCTTCAACGCTTATGTCAGTTCACCCATGTCGGGTGCTGCGCTGGAAGTCAGTGTTGATGGAGTAAAAGTATTAACTCAAGCCGTGCCCAATAATGGCAGTTGGGATAGTTTCCAAAAAGTCAGCTCTGCCAGCAAAATTGCCCTAACCAAAGGCGCGCATACTATTCGCGTCACTAGTGCTGGCACCACCTCATCGACCTGGGAGTGGAATGCAGACAAGTTTGAATTGATACCCTAATAATATTTTGCGCGCGTAGTTTTAAATATCTATTAAATAATCAATGATAAAAAGATCCAGCAATCGCGATATGTTTATATCTCAATTGTTGGATCTTTTTTTTGGTTAAACAGGATTTTTGGAATTGGATGAATCCCTGCAATTAGCTTGTAGTGGTAAATCTAATTAAGATAAAACTTAAGGATTTCATAAATGAATATTAAAAATATCTTCATATTACCTTGCGTTATCTTAATGCTTTCTGCTTGCACAGGGCGGGAGATTGTCTCCGGTGTGGCTCAATTTGAAGCAGATAAATACTGCAGTAACACCAGTGATATTAGCTACTTGCAATGTGGAACCCAGGTTGATGATGAGTATGTAAAAAATAGACTGTTAAAAGAACAGCAATTGCGTGAGGCTGATGAAGCTCTGCGACAAGAAAAGTTGGAGCAATTAAAAAAAGCCAAATAACTAAGGTGGGTGATTGGCCCTTATCAAAAACGTAATCTGTTGCTGGAAAACCTTAAGAAAATCGAATGGAAAGCGGGTGAGCCTGCTATATTTATTGCTGCTGAATCAGCCCGGATGCAAGCGATAAAGCTATATGTAAAGAGTCAGCCAGGTTATAGTAAAATCCAAACTTACGCATCTGGATACTGGAAGGCATAAATACAGAATCTCTCATATCAACTATCAAAATGAAGATGCTGAGGCTGCATTAATTTCCGGGGAAAATAAATACAGCCTCAGCTCGACAATAGGTTTGACACTCGCGATCGCGATTATTGTTAAAAAAATAGTTTTTCTTTTATTATTTTCCAAAACGCTTAATGTAAAGGCTTTTATTGACTTCTTGCGCCGCCTTTACTAAGGGTGTGTAGGGGATGTCGGCAACACTTACAAAACCCACATTATAATTCTCACCGTCATAAGCCCGCCCAGTTAATGGCGAGTCAATATACTGAAACCAGTGTGCCCCCACAAAATAGGGGTTTTCAATCACACTATTGAGATAGCTTTTATATTTTTCACCGCGATCAAATTGAGATTCTGCATGTATTAACCCAGGGTTTAAGAGGCCAGAGTCAATGGCGCCATTATGGAATTCACCAATAATGCTGGGTTTGTCTAACTCAGCTAAAAAATCCCAATAAGGTTGATCAATACCTTCCCTATAGTAGTTGTAGCTCATCACATCTACATATTTTGCGGCGGCTTTTAGTACTTCAGGTGTCATAGCCCAATGCGCAAAGCGTGGGCCCATATACAGATGATTCGGCATATATTTTGTTAGTGCTTTATCTACGCGACTGAAGTAGGCATCAGCATAAAGATAAAGCAATTCAGAGAAGTCACCCAGCATTTGTGCATTATAAGATGTCAGCTCTACCGGCCGAGACAGCTGTGCCCAAGAAGTATGTTTTAAATCCCATGCGGTATTTAAACTTTCTATATTCTGATACTTATTTTTCAGATGATTGATAAACTCCTGTTTTAAGGGGCTGTCATTAGCATACTTTTTTAATCCATTGATAACAATTCCATACTGGAGCGAAGGGCTACCCATGCTCCCCCAGCTTTTTTCATTATCAATAAATACGCCTACACACCATGGGTTGTTTTTTACTTCATCGGCTATTTTTTTAATGGCCTTGTTGGTGCGCTGTGTAAATACTGGGTCAAATGGATCGGGCATGGCACCCCAATAGTCGTTGCCTGAATTAACTGTTTTGAAGTCACCAATAATCCAACCATTAGCAAAATAAGGAAGTCTATTCATTTGATAGAAGCTAGCGTCCACCCAATTACCAAAGGATGTAAAGCCCCAATTATGCATACGTTTGATGGTGGTGTCGCGCCAGTCTTGCATTAGTGCTTCTTCATTTTGCGTGGCGTATTTACGGGCTAAATTAGCTCTATAGAAACTAAAGGTTTCGCCTTTTTTTAAGCTGCCAGAATGTACGCTGCGGCGATATCCATAATTGGCGCCTGCAGCTTCACTGTAGCTGGGCAGCCAAGTAAACATATCAGCCCTCAATTGGGAGCTTATATGACGCGATGACCAAGCTTGTTTCGGGGCAGTGTTTAAACCTATCGAATCTTCGGGGGTGTAATCGCCAGCATCTCGTTGTTTGATTAGGGCAGCATCAAAATCATAACCGGTAATGGTTGAGGTGTTCGCCATGCGAATATTGGCAATACCATTCGAGAAAAATAGATATCCTTCTGGATCAACGAGAGACCATTTACCCTGATATTTCTCAGCCCGAAAGTAACCGGTACTTTTTAACTTGGGGCCATTTATCCAGCCATTAAATGTTGAACGGGATGGGAATTGTTGGTCAGTTAAATTTTCTTGCTCTTGTTGTGAAAAACTACGTAATTGATCGGCGCTGTAAACCTTCCCAGCGAAGTCTTGTTTTGCATTTTGGCCATACTCATCAACTAAACCAGTGAGGTATTCTGGGTCAAAATTATTAGGTTTAACTACGCGGAGGTTATCAATGATTAATTGTTTATTTTCCAATACGCCTGAAATAAGCAGACGAATAGATGTGATTGCACTAGTGTCGAGTGTTTTTGTGCCGCCTCGCCAAATAGTTGAAATATAGTTATGGGGCCAACTGGGTGGGTCGTTGCGAATTCCGGTATTAAGAAGAAAAGATGGTACTTTAAGTTCAATTAAGTAACTGTTATTTGATTCAGCTGGTACGGCGACATTACTTAGTTGAAATGCTCCGCTTTTATCGTAAGTATATATGTAGATGTGGGTTGAACTTTTTGTTGAATTTTCAATATCTAACACGAGAGCTGCTGATTCATAATCATTAAAATTCCATGTGTTTGACGGGTTGATGTAAACCGATGAATCATGATTGTTGAGTGAGTCAAAATTGATTTCTAACCCGTGATTTCCCTCATTAACAATGAGTTTCGATCTGGCGTTTTGTAGCTCAATTGCTTTTATGTCGCTCTCGTTTTCAAAATCAAGCAGAATGCGTTCTTTAACTTCAAGCAGGTTAATTTTATCATTCTTGCCTTTTTTGTGTTTTGGTTCAGCGCAGGATGCTATTAAAAATAGACTAATTATGCACAATATAATTTGATTAAGATGTTGTGAGTTTTTCATTGGTAGGTTCCTGGTGCTAATGGCCAACAGTATTTTTTTTCATTAGGTTTTTAATCTGCGGT
The DNA here is from genome assembly GCF_008806955.1 of Cellvibrio sp. KY-YJ-3. Classification (NCBI taxonomy): domain Bacteria; kingdom Pseudomonadati; phylum Pseudomonadota; class Gammaproteobacteria; order Cellvibrionales; family Cellvibrionaceae; genus Cellvibrio; species Cellvibrio sp. KY-YJ-3. The sequence continues at coordinate 2,738,251 of NZ_CP031727.1, forward strand.
TCATCAAGAGCCGAGTCAAAGATGTATAGTTCATCTAATTGCCCGCGGAAAAAACGATTATTTTGATTGGTGTTTTGATCATCAAACGCAATATTACGACCCATGGTTAATGGTTTTGAATTTGGGTGATTAAGGTCGGTAAAGACTTTAGCTATAGATTTGTGATCGCTGTATTCTAAGTTGCCATCTACATAAATAAGGACATTTGTACTAAGATTTGCGTCTTTGCCACCAAATAAAACAATTGCTAAGTGATGCCAATTGTCATCGCGTAAGTCGGTAGTTCCCACTATTTCACCTTGATTCGTTCCTATACGGATGCGACCAAGGGGGCCACTAACAGCTAATGGATTCAATGAAATTTGCCATGCGGATTGCACATCGCTCAAACCCCAATTCAATATTCCAAACCCTTGTGATAAAGAAAAATCTTTAGGTGCTTTCAACCAAAAAGCCACAGTTCGAGGTTTGTGCCCGCCGATCCCTTTATATACAGTGGCCAGCCAGCTGTTTTCACCATCAAAATTAACGGCATTTCCAAATTTACCTGGTACGGTTGATATGCCTGCAAGTTTCTTGTTTAGTGAATTTACTTTTGCGTTGTAACATTTTCCGTCTATTCCCGTCCCGACACAGGAAAATTCTTGTTGTGACAACTCATCAAAAGACCAATGCAGGTAATTGGGTTGTGCTACTGATTGACCAGGAAGGCTGCGCATAAAATGATTGGGGTTATTTTTAATGTGAATAACCTGTTGTTGTAAATCAAAGGCGCGCGCTTGATCTTTCACTAATAATTGGTAGGGTTGATCGGTGCTGGCTCTTACTTTTACTTCACCGGTAAGTACGTGCACCTGACTTTTTCCATCATCTTCAACACTAACGCCAAACTCTGTACCTAAATCAATAATGCTCGAACTGGGCGTGTCAACTTTGAAACCGGTGGCGGCTGGCGGTACATTGGCCACTAGTTTTCCGCGTCTTAACAATAGGTGCTCATCCGATAGTATATCTACACTCATTGGTGCTTCTAATAAAAGACGAACACCATTTTTCAGCGTGATTTCGGCATAACCTTGGCTTAAGGAAAAAGGGCCTGATAATATTTTCTGCCCTTCAGTCAATGGTTTGCCTGAAGAAATGGCGGAAACAACTCGATATACCGCACCTACCTCGGTAATTTCCGGGGAAAAAATCTTTAGTACAAACAGAAAAGAAAAAAAGCTAATGGCTGCAGCTAGTGCATACCAGTGTCGCTTGATATTGAATATCTTTACAGTTTGGTTGCGTATGGCAGGTTGGCTATTATTGCCATAACGACTATTAAGTTTCTGTTCTAGTTTTTGCACAAAATCATCTGTTGAGTTTTCATTTAATAAGTGACCCAATTGCCTGTGCATGGCACGTTGACTAGCTAACTTATTTAACAGCTCTGGATTTTTAGCAATGGCTTCTGCCAATTGCGACCCAACTTTTTCGCCTGCGAGATAGTCCGCTATTAATTGTTCGTCATGATTTCTCATTCGCTTTCTCCTTGCTGCTGTTTAATAATGCAATCGCGCAGCCATTCACGGCAGCGATATAGCCGCATGGTCATTGTTGAATGTTTTACGGTAAATTTTTCACAGAGTTGTTTCACACTAAAACCCTCAACGTAATGATCGCGTAATATCGCCTGTTGATCAGGCTCAAGCTTCAAAAAACATCCTGAAAGCCCGGTAAAATCAATTGCATCCTCCGTGCTTATGCTCCCGCTTAATTGTTGTGTGTCTAGTAACTCTTGAATAATGTCGGGTTCATAAGGTGTGGAGCGCAGATGCTTTCGGCGATGATTGCGGATAAGATTTAAAGCAATACCAGAAATCCATGAACGAAAAGCGGCAGGGTCATTTATTTTTTTTAAATTCTCATAGGCCAATATAAATGCCTCTTGTGCGAGGTCATCTACATCTTGAGTGTATTCAGTGCGGCTGGCTATAAAAGCGCGCAAATAACGTTGATTTAGCTGCACTAGTTTACTGAAAGCAGACCGATCACCCGCTTGAGCCGCCTTTACATTGGTGCATACATCTTTGTCGGCTACTTTATTTTCCATAAAGCTACTCTTGGCTGACTCATGAAATTTTCGAAAAAAGAATGAGTTTTAAAAAACCTATTACAGATTTAATTAGGGGCATTCTCTTGTAAACGCTAAATCTTTACAGAATTTCAATTGCAAATAGACTGGCGGGAGCGCCAGCTTCAGTATGAGACAATTCGATATTTAAACAATTGGACAGCAGTGGAGGGTTAAAATGAATGATCTTTATGCTTTGATAATTTCCCGCGCAGGCATATAGCTCTTCGCCATATGCATTTAATACGCGGATGGTCTGTACACAACAAGGCATTTGAGTTTCTGGATGCTCCATCAGTACAGTTTCTAAGGCGTGATCAGCATCAGTATCGAAAAATAGTTTTAGCCCAGTTATTTTAACGTTATCTGACCAAGATAATTCGATATTAGGGTTTTTATCTTCAAGTTTAGCAACCCAAGCATTTGTGCCGAGATAAGGGCGAATAAAACCACCGCGTAAATGCTCTGCCGAATAAGGTTTGAGTGCGGGCGATAGGTGTAAGGCAAGATTATGTCCATTGGGGCGACGCTCAGGCGTCCAAAATTCAAATGCGTCTAAACCACTATTTTCGGGCGGGTCTTGGCGCCCAGTGTTTGAAACAGCCTTATGCACTTTGTTAAGCAGTGTGCATAACCCAGTTATACGTTGGTCGCTCAACGCCAGACTCAGGGTGTTATTGCGCATAAAACATAAAAACCCATATTGTTGCTGACTTAATTCAGCCGTAAATTCTATATCGATATTTTGTTCACCTGGTGTAAGTGGTAACTCAATTCTTTCCACTAAAATATCGGGCGTATAGTTTCCGGTTTTACTGCTTATGCGTAATTCGCAGATCAAAATGCTTTCCGTTTGTGCGCGCACATCGACACTTATCTTTGGCACCGGGCCTGCGTTCAATGGGAGTAATTGCGCCAAACTTTGGTCTAATGTTTTGAATTCACCATTAGGGCGCAAATCATTTAATTCGAATGTGGAGCTGACTTTAATCTTGGCTTTTTGCATTAAAAGAGAAGGTGATATCGGAATCAGGGGGATTGACTGTCCATTAAGATTCAAGCGTTGTTGAAGTTCTCGCATGTGTTTAGGCGCAAGTAGTGCAGCGGGTTTGCAATTCAACTCACGGCAAAAGGCGGCAGCCTCGCCAACTGCCTGACCACCATGGGCACAGGTAATCATTACGCGAGTGGATCCAAAAGCCATATGGCTTGCACTGATAATGCGTCCCGCTAAAAATAGATTATCAATATCACGACTCACAAAACAACGATAGGGAATTTGATAAACCCCTTTAGAGTGAAATTGCGAGCATGCAGGCTTATCGCTATAGATGCCTTCGGCTGGATGTAAATCAATCGCCCAGCCGCCGTAAGAAACTGCATCGTCGAAAATGTGTTGCGTCACAATATCCTGTTGCTTCAGCATGTAATGCCCTTCGAAACGCCTACTTTCGCGCTTGCCCGGAATAGTGCCCACCCATTCTAAGGTTAAGTTTTCTACGTCTTCAAATTTTCCGCTATTTTTTATGTAATCCCAAATGCCATAAACAATTTTCCAAAGCTCCCATTTTATATCTTCACTTTGGTAGATCGTATCAAGCACGCCGCCAAATTCTAACCACCAAAACTTACAACCGGAATCATTGCCATTAATATTTTTGCAGCGAGGAATAGCGGCAATTTCTTCGTGGCTATAAGCAAAGTCAGGTTTGGTGAATACCACTGGACGGTCTAATTTTTTACTGTAAAAAAATAACGAATGACCGAGTAAGTCGGTACTTTCATTTTTAGGCGCCATGAGTTCGCCAAACTCATCGCAAGACTCTGCACCCATACGAAAACTTGCACCAGCATTAAAAGCCAGTATGCCATCACCACTTGCGTCACAAAATAACGGGGCATTAATATGGTATTGAGTAGAGTTTTGGCTACAAAAGGCTAAAACGCTGTCTATGTGTGTAGCTAAGGTTTTATTTACTTGAAATACTGCAGTGTTTAACAGCAGAGTGATATTAGCTTCAGCGGCAACTTTATTTAACAAAATACTATCAAAAATTAGCGCATTACCCAGTTGATTTTGTTTTAAGTTGTCAAGCATGATCTCATCAATCACGCCTCCCTCACGCGACCAGCGATTATTATTGCCCATGTGAGAGGTGGCACCGAGGGCCCAGAGTCTAACTTCGGAAGAGGCATTGCCACCGAGCACAGGACGATCTTGTACTAATACTACACGGCTGCCTGCGCGCGCTGTAGTTATAGCTGCACAAACTCCCGCTAAACCACCACCTGCAATCACTAAGTCGGTATTAATAACTATTTCTTTGTTTAAACGTGATGTTGAACTAAAGGGTGTAGTAATCATGAAGGGACTCTGAAAATTCTATGTTTTAAAATTTAGATTATGGATTGGATTTTCTAGCTTTTATTTGATCGGGGCTTAGACTCTGATAGAAATATACCTCAGGTTTATGCACCAGATCTGTTTCTTTCATGTCAGTGTTATTGCTGTCGGGGATTAAATTACAATCAAATCTGCCGAGAAAGCTGAATTTTTTATCAGATTTTTCTTTGTCGCAAAAATGTGCTAGCCCCCAGCGGATTCCTTGCCCATTACCGGAGTCATCAAACGCATCTGGCACATAGGGGCCTGCTGCAATCGGCATTAAAGAGCTGACAGCCGCTAAGCTAAAGTTCACGCCATCTTCTGCATATTGAATCGTATTGTTTTCATTGCCATTGCGTGTAGCTAAGGCAGCAATACCTTTTTTAAAGGGGAAAAAACATGTTTCATGCCCTGAATTTAATACGGGGTTTAAGGCGTGTTTTTTAAAGGGTCCCAATGGTGATTCTGCGATAGCCAAACCATTAGCCACTAAATATTCAGGCCTATCACCAAAGGCGGCTTTGTAATAAAGATGAATTTTATTGTTATAGATAAGTAAATAAGGATCATGAATGGAGTATTGATCCCACTCACCGGGTGCACCATTAGGTACCACCACATTGCCGCAGGCTTGCCAGGGGCCATTGGGTGAATCAGACATCGACATGGTTACCGGGCAGTGATCACCCTTAAGTCCACTTGCTTCCATGAACGCCTGATAATAAAGATAGAATCTACCCTTCCAAATTAGAATGTCAGGAGTGCTCACGGAGCGCCAGCCAAGCTCAGGTTTTTGTGGGCGTTTGATTGCCACTCCTTGTTCTTGCCAACTAAAGCCATCTTTGCTTGTCGCGTACCATATTTCTGCTAAATCCCAATCTGTTGATGGAATTTCATCGCTACATTTAAGCGGCCCTTGGGGTGCTGCGATGGTGTGACGTTTGGTATACCAAACATAAAAAATTTCATTGTGTTTAATGATTTTAGAGGGGTCTCGACGAGAAACTCTCCCTGTATCACCTTGGTAATCAAAACCTTCTATTCGCGTATATTTAAAACTGCTGAATAGATCATTGTCCTCTGGGCGAGGGCTTTGGTAATTATCATAGAGTCTACTCATTGCGGCACTTAACTCACGCTTAGGGCGCTGTTGAGGAATGTCCCATGGAAATCCGCCAGAATCTTGGTCGCTCATTAATTGCTCCTTGAAAACAATTTATCTTTACCTAAAAGTATCAGAGCAATTGCAGTAATAGCTAAGCCCATGGTGGTAATAATAAGGGTGCCAGTTTCAGCTGTTACACCTAAAATAAACATCGTTAAACCCACGGCGGAAATTCCAATAGCAATCACCCGAATACCGCGGTTATTTTCAGTTGTGTTTTTTGTTTCTAAGTTGGAGGAGTTTTTTTCATGAATTTTTTCAGCTGAAAATTCGCCTATCTTTTTATGACCAGGCGCTTCGTAGCCACGCACTCTAAGCCGCCATTCAAATATAGCTAGTAGGAGCGCAGGCAGGAGCACGCCTAATAACATTTCTTCTGTGCGATTTAAGGTGATATTGAACAGAGTGGGGGATATAAATTTAAAAAAGATATTGACAGATAAGCTTATGAATGTGGTTGCCAAAATGCTCGCGCCAGTTTGAAAACGAGAAAATAACAACCATACCGGAGGCAAAAATAATGCGCCTCCCGTTAGTGCTGCCATGGTCATAACTACATTTACCACACCGCCTAAAAAGGGCACCAGTAGTGCAACTGTAATAGTGCCAAACCCTAATAAAACAGTGGCTAGTCGGCCCACAAATACTAAATGACTTTCTGATGATTTGGGTCTAAGAATACGGTACACATCATTGGTGATTACGCCTGCAGTAATATTTAGTGCAGTATTGATTGAACTTGAGGTTGCGAAAACCATACCTGCAACAATTAACCCTAACATGCCTGCCGGTAAAACTTCTTGGCACATCAATAAGTAAGCTCCCTCGGCTTCACTGAGGGATAAATTAGGATTTATCAAACGATAAGCCATAGGCGCGATCATCCAAATTAAGGGGCTAACCAAGTAGAGTGCGGCAAATAACCATGCTACTTTTTTTGCGTCTTTAGGTGTGGATACACAGGTGAAACGTTGAATGTAGGCCCAGTTCCCAGCAATAAAAAATAAATTAAATAATCCAAATGCAAAGATGAATGACCAAGTAAATTCGCCCGCAACAGGTGCAAAAAAATCCTCTGGCGCCTGTTGAATAAATTCATTTAATCCGCCAATACGATCAAGCGCTAAGGGTACTACAATTAATACCGCCGCCGTCAGCACTACAAATTGTAAAATGTCGGTCACAATGACGGCCCACAAACCACCCACTGCAGTATAAGCGAGAATAATTAGCCCTAAAATAATAATGGTTTCAGTGATCGGAATGCCTGTAGATACTTGTACAATTTTAGCGACAGGGTATAAAAATGTTCCGGTAGAGAATGTGCTAATAATTAAAAATGTTACCGTATATACTTTTTGCACTCTTAAACCAAGCCGAATTTTAATAAATTCGGCTGCTGTTAAGACCTGAGTCGCCTGCCATTTTCCCGCGATAAAAAATCCAATTAAAAGTCCAGCTATACACATAGTCCATTGAATGGTGATAGCTACCCATCCGTAGCTATAAGCGATAGAACCCCAAACAACAAAGGTACCGGCGGAAAAAAAACTCATGAATAGCGATAAGCCACTCATCCACCAGGGCAGCGCGCCACCGGCGGAGAAAAAACCACTGAGGCTTTTCCCTGCACCGGAAAAACTAAGGCCACAAGACACTACAATAAACGTAAATATGGCAATGACACTTAAATCAATTACACCCATTTTATTATTCTCACTGATTCATCCCCACTAGGATCTCCCTCGGCAGAGAGATCGCATAAGTACATTATTTTTTACGTGTGTAATAGCGCACATAATCAATTTTCATACTGGTACCATTGATGGCGTCGGTAACGGGCCCGGCTATTTCAGCTTTTAAAATAGCCAAGCTAAATAATATTGTCTGCTCACTGAAGCAAACATCATTGCGCATGCTGTAATACAATTTTCCATCCATATAAAAATGGAAATAATCTTGGTCCCACGCCATGCCGTAGGTGTGCCAATCACTAGAGTAGTCAGCAACATCGGCGGCATCATACTGGCTGATAAGCTTCCATTTTTTTCCGTCAAAATATTCAAGCGTATAGTCGGTAATTAAATTGCGATATTTTCCTAGTGACGGACCGCTTTCTTGCAGCCAACCATTGGTGAATTGGATCGCTCCAATTTCCTTAGGGGTGTCCCAACTCAGCTCCAACCATTTGAGACCATGCTTGCCAGACACCCAACGTGTATCTAGACGATTATCAATTGCAAAGCTTTCTTTTGAGGGGAGCTTATCGAATACACCACTGGTTTTGAGATTGGTATCTTTGGCAAGCGCATAATTTGTAACACTTGTTGAGTCCAATGGGCTCATTACATTGGGATATTTGGTCGCAGGGGGGAATACTTGAAATTCATGAATGTGTATTGATTCTGGGCTAGTGCTACGCAGACGAATTTTGGTTGTTTTGATCGGGGCCTTTAGCACAATGTTGTGTCCCGGCTCGCCATCTAAGGTGTGGTGCAATTGATTGTCATCATGGCTTACCTGACCATTGGGCAGAGTATAAGTATCGGTCCAATTGTGCACATTGGTATTAATGATATTGGGATAATGGCCTTCATTAATGTCGATTTCACAAGCCTTTTGTCCTGCCGCAACCCCTTGTTTCGGCCATAACCAAAATGAATTATTCGTACCGTAGGCACCGGCATATTTATAACGCGCCTCAAAATACCCATAATGGAAAGTTCGTTTGCTCCAAATGTTTCCCGTGGTCCAGGGCTGCGATTCTGCACGAGTCTCTTTTTTACTCAGTAATTCAAGTACGCCATTTTTCACCACTGCGTTTTCACGCCAGCGGCTACTCAACACCCACTCATTTTCAGTTGCACCATTCTGACTGATCCAATTATTCTCCAAATCCGAGTTTTTATAATTAAATTCGTCGCTCCATTCAAGCTTCCACTTTTTAAGGTCTAACTGACTTTCTTGGGCGAGTACTGTTGATGATGCCAATACAACTACCAGCATATTTATAGTAAAAAAACTTTTTTTAACCACCGGTTAACCTCGCATTAATATAAAAATATAGTAACTGAATTAATTGAGCTGAAACCCTATTGTTAGACTTATCATGGCGGCGCTGAACGCAGGTTCATGGCATAAATCTTCACAAATGCACTATTTCGAATAGCGAATACTTACCTTAGTGTGTTGGCTCTGCTCAGTTGACACATAATTTTATGAAAAATTTATATTTTATGCGGGAGCTCCCCTGATCCTGTATGGAGTAGACTTAGATAAGAGGTAAGGTTTAGCTAGAGAGTAAGATATTTATGCATATATCCATATGTATTTTATTGTTGGGTAAGTCTCATTGCGCCGCAGGGTTCAAAAGGTCACGTTAATATCTTGGCCTGTGTAGATGCTCTACCATGCGTTTCTTATTTTTACGAAAGTTGTAGCACTTATGATTGATATTCCCATAGATACCATTCTTTTTGTTTTGTTATCGATATTGTCGGTACAGTTGATCTTGGTGGTGCTAATTTATTTTTCATTGGTGAGTCTTCATCAGCATGTTTTCTGAGGCAGGCGATAAACTTAGCCGTTTGCAGATAAGGGAATAAACATTGGATATGGAGAGTTCTGGTTTTTATGGAGACATAAAAATTTTAATGACTTAAAAATAACACACAGAGATAAATAAGGGTTCATCGTTGATGAAGCACTTAGGTGGTAGGAGTTGAAGCGTTTAAAGAAACTCTAAAAAAAGCCCGCGCCTACAAAATAAATCTCTATCCTGTTGGAGCGGGTCAGTTATTTTCCAATAAAATAATGGGTAATTTCTACGTGTGTGAAATTTACTAGGGTACTAATTCAAATTTATCCGCGTTCCATTCCCATGTAGATGCGGTAGTACCCGCACTGGCCACACGAATGGTATGCGTGCCTTTGGTGAGTGCGATTTTGTTACTTGAACTTATTTTTTGAAAGTTATCCCAACTGCCGTTATTCGGCACAGCTTGGGTTAATACTTTTACGCCATCTACGGTCACTTCCAGTGCGGCGCCAGTCATAGGTGAACTTACGTAAGCATTAAAACTGTAGTTACCATCGGCAGCTACATTCACGGTGTAATTCGCCCAATCGCCACGTTGATTGTAATTAACCGCGCTCACGCCATTAACCGTGTAGATTTTAAAACCATCGTATACACCGCCTGTTGCGGCAAAATTTTCGGCTTGTAAGGTCATGCTTACGGGTGTGGGAGTAACCGGTGAACCTATAGGATCACTGCCTACTTTGGTCACTCGAATTACATCACCATTCCATTGCCATGCGCTGGTGCCTGTGCTTTCAATACGCAGAGTATGGGTGCCTGCGCCAATAGACAGATTATTGACAAGTGTGGTTGTAGTGTATGTTTCCCAGTCGCCGGTTGTGCCCAGGGTAATTGTACCCACCGCAATACCATCAATGCTCAGTTTTGCACCAATGCCGCTGGTCATAGGTGATGCGGTAACAATTTCAATTTTATATTGGCCGTCTGTTGGCAGTGTGACTAAATAATCGCCCCAATCACCAACAGAATTGTAATTAATATTGCCGCCGCCGGATTTATTGAAACCGATAATGGTATCGCCCGCTACCGCACTGGTTGCTTTACCGGTATCAAAATAATTCGCGAAATCGATGGTTTGTGTAGCGCCACTGGCAACACTGCTGTTGGCACTAGAGCTTGATTGTGCACTAGAGCTGGATGAACTACTTGCAACACCATCGACCAACTTGTAAGTATTAATCCAATCAACGTACATGGTATTCATTGAATCATCGTTGAGTTGGCTTTGAACAGCAAGGCCACCCAGCCAAGAAAAATCGGCAGTCCATAAATCCCAAATAATATTCATATCTCTGGTGAAATCCCGTGCAGAAACAACGCTACCTGCAGGATAACCATTTAAATAAAATTGAATATTTCGGGCATCTTTTTGCCATACACCGAACGTAAAATAAGCCTCGTTCCATCTAACCCCTTTTCCTGGCGCGCCATCCGGCAGGTTTCGGTTATCAAAGTTGCCATGGGCTCTTTGGGTATCGCCATTTACAACATGAAAATACTGAGAGTTCATTTGCCATGGAAAATTAGGCTGACAGTTACACGAAGGGTTAGGATTGTTTTCGATGATGTCTATTTCATCGCGATTGTTAATGTCCCCGTTATTCAACCAAAAGGTGCTGTACGCAGAAATGTTCGCGCTTTTAATTCTAGCCTCTGTGTAGTAAGGATATTTAATTTGTGCATTAGACATTACCCGAGAACCATTAAACCACCTTGCACCAGTGCCAAGCGTTCCCTTGATCCATAAGTTTCCGTTTGAAACACCAGAGTTTTCAGCCACCATATTAACGGGTTCGCCATAATTCCATAAAGGCTTCTGCCATTTGCTCGTGTCAAAGCCACTATTAAAATCATCCGAAAGATTACTTTGTTTCTGCCACATTTTTCCCGCAGGAGGCGTTGGTTGAGCAAAAATGCTGGTACTGAACAATGTTAGTGTCAGTATATAAAACAACTTTCTTTGTGTTAATTTTTTCATTTTAATGTTTTCCTCTTTATTATCTATTAACTGCATTTAAACATTGCGGGATATTATCCTGCTCTTTTAAAAGGTATAAAAATTCCCGCTTCAATCAAGAGGCGGGAAAATACCTCAATTTAATTTTTATCTACATTTAATTTACTGGCACAAACTCAATGCGGTCTGCATTCCATTCCCAAGTTGAAGCCGTGGCGCCTGCAGAAATAATACGCACGTTGTGCATACCCTGCGTGAGGCGAACACTGTTGCTGACTTCTAAGGCGGCAAACACATCCCAATTGTTATTATTCGGTACTGTCTTTTTCGCGACCGAAATGCCATCAACTAATATCTCTATCGCACCACCAACTTGAGTGGTACCCAAATAAGCATTGATACGATAGTTGCCGGTTGCGGTGACATTGATGGTGTAGTCAGCCCAGTCACCGCGTTGGTTGTAGTTAACTGCAGCTACGCCCGTTGCGGTGGTGTACTTTTGTAGGCCTTGATAGGCGCCGCCGGTAGTGGTGTAAGACTCGGCTTGAACCACTATCGGAGTTGGAGTAGCAGATGAGCTAGACGCGGCTGATGAGCGTGATGAAGATGTTGCCGCTATTTGAGTAAATTCAATGCGATCTGCATTCCACTCCCACGTTGAGGCAGTAGTGCCTGCCGACACAACGCGCAGCGTATGAGTGCCTGCACTCAACTGCACACCGGTGTTTAGGGTTAATGGCACAAACGCATCCCAATTATTGTTATTGAGTACTGTCTTTTTACCGACCGAAACATTGTCGATGAAAAGCTCAATTGCACTATCCGCTAGTGTGGTACCTAAGAAAGCATTAATTGTGTAAGTGCCGGCACTGCCGATAGTGAAACTGTAATCAGCCCAATCACCACGTTGGTTATAATTGATTGCCCCAATACCATTTGCAGTGGTGTATTTTTGGAAGCCTTGATAAGTGCCGCCCGTTGCAATGAAGTTTTCTGCTTGCACAATCACTTTAGCGCCTATGCCACCAATGCTTGATGCAACTGACGAATTAACGGCTGAGGATGGCGCAATGGATGACTTAGCTACTGAGGACGGAGCTGCCGATGACGTAGGTACTGACGATGCTGCAACGGAAGACTGTGCCACGGATGAGCGCGATGACATTGTTGATGCACTTGCCGCTGAACTGGAAGGAGAATTTGTGCCGTCCAATAATTGTAAAAATTGCGCGCTGTGACCAAACCACTGCCATTCCGATGCGCCCGCACTCATAATTTTCACCCAATGTTTGCCTGGGCTTACTGTAAAGGTAGTTGGAAACCAATTTTCAAAGTGTGCATCCCAATCGCCTGAAATATTATTTAAATTTTCAGACAGCACTTCTTCGTCATCAATAAATACTTTTACTCCGGTGCCAGTTTGAATAGGCGTGCCAGCACTGAGCATAAAACTAAATTTACCGCCGCTACCAAAATCGATTTGATAACTACCAAACTCACCGCGAGTATTGTCGGTGATGGCTGATGGAAAACCTTTTGTACCCCAACCCACAGCACTCGCTGCATAGCCTTCAGCAACGGTCGCATTGCGCCCGGTGGTGCTAAAGTTCGCAAGCGTGATGCTATTTTCACTGCCCACTTCAACCAATTTAACGCGCAGCGTGAAAACGTTACCCGGTAAATCTGCATGAGTGCCGGTTAATGTAACTTCACCTGATGCGATATGGGTAAGGCTACCGGTTTCAGCATCATAAGTTTGTGCAGGAACTATCACGCCGGAAGCAGTCACTGTTGCGATTGCGGGGTTGTCAGAAACCCATTTAATATTTTTGTTGGTGGCATTACTTGGCGTGATGATGGCATCAATCACGTGGCCGTAATGCGCGTAGTAGTAACGAATATTGTCAGCTGCTGCGCGATAAGGGCTAAGACGGCGCTCAGAAAGCACTAACAAATCCGTTGTTTTAAAATTCACTGCAGTGGCTTTTACCGGGTTTTGGGTACCAGATGTTGCGCTGCCAATATAACTTTCGACCGTGCCAAAGGGTTTGCTATGTTGTTGTAAATATTCTAATGGTTGATTGGCACCTTTGCCGTTTTGATGACCATCTCCATCGCGAGCTGCAACGCGCATGCTGTAGCGTGCGTTACCGTCTGCTTGAATTGCACGCCAGCCTTTACCGTTGTGATTTTCGAGGGCGTCGGTTGTCCATACACGCACATAATCAATTTCGTGGTCATGTTGTAGTTCAGCTGGAGTGGGCAAGCCAAACCAATCGGGCATGGTTTCGGTGTCGAGCAAAATATACAGCGGAGTATGGTGATAACGGTTTTTCATCGAACGAATTAATTTACCATCTACATACCAGCGAAGTTCATCTGGACCCCAATAGAGTCCATATACGTGGAAGTCGGCAGCAAAATCTATGTCGGCTTTCCAGTGGCCGCCGTTTTGTAGCCCAGCTGCATGGGGCAGCAGATCATCGCCACCTTGCCAGCCTTCACGACCGCAACTTTGACCAGAAGCTTTTTTACTGAAAATACGGTGATCGTCACCTTGGTATTCAAATACCCAAGTATTCATATTGTAATAAGGGGCCCATTCAGGACGGCGCCCCGCTTGTTCGTATACATCGATTTCAAGATTATGGTCTACCAAGGCTTTGGTAAATACTCGCTCGCCTTTGATGTAGCGCACATCTTCCATTGATTTTGAATACAACCAAAAAGCACTAGAACCGACCCCTACTTTAGAGCGCACCTCAAAATAACCATAACGCACAGGTGTAGCGTTCATGGCGGTGGCTGCGCTCCAACCATTCATAAAGTTAGCGTTCAAAAAACCATAAATTTGCGACTCTACTTTTTGTTTAAGGCTGAGTTTTAGTAGGCCGCTTTCCTGGCGCACATTTTTTGGCAAAAAAGGCGCTGGCTCACGCCCGCCCCATGTGTGGTTATTAGTCACCCATTTACCGGTGCTGTCACTTGGGCTTTTAAGTACATCTAACGTGGCTTGATTAAATTCATCACTTGCGGTTGGAACAAAACGCCAACCCGCTTTGTTGCTCAAATCAGACAGCGGGAAGCTTTGTGCGGCGGGAGTGTTATCGCGCACTATGGCTTCTGTAGCAGACCAAGGTGAGCGAATACGCATATAAGGGTATTCATAGGCTTCGGTGACTGAGTGGCCGTCTTTATCCCAATAGGTGTTGAGATTCCAAGGGGAACCATCGCACTTGAATTTATAAGACCAAGGATCACCGCCACTAAAGTCATCGGCTTTGGCTGCTGGGTTTTCTTGGTCCCAATAATTGACACTTTCAACGCGGTAATCGTGGAAGTTACCTTCCCACGCAGTAGATTTTGCTGCATACGCGGTGGGTAATATGGCTGTACTTGCGGCAATCACAACGAGTGATCGCGCCACACAGAATAGGGGGCGAGATAGTTTTTTCACAGTTGGCTCCAGGTATTATTAATTATTAACGCCGGCTGCCAAATGCTTCATTGAGGTTAAAACCGCACGAGGCAAATAACCAACAATTAAATGTTGACAATTGACAGGGGCTGACACTGTAAGCCACATGCAGGGGGTAGGGCAAGTAATTGGTATTTTTAGGCAATAAAATGCTACTCAGGTAACATTTTATTGCTTTTGAGGGGGTTGGGGCGGCAGGTAGTTATCGAATATGGATGTAATCAATTTCCCATTGGCCACTTTCACTCGCGCCGATAAACTCAATGCGCAGACGTTTCAGTACCGCATGTATGCGCGCTCATCAATAATACCTAACCTGTTGTTAGTAAATTTTCTTGTGTTAATTCGTACTGAGAATTAGCAAGGTTGGTTTTGTTAATTTTGCTATTTGTTTTAATCAATTTGGTTCCGAGAACATATGCTTTGGCATTGTTAATTGCATCTACCGCCAGCAATTCATCCCCTGCAAAATACCAAGTGGAAAATTTCTGTTCAGTGGTGTTTTCGCGCCGAATTATGATTTGATCATAACCACTGGAGAGCCCTACCATTTGTAATTTTACATCGTACTGATCCGACCAGAACCAGGGTAGGGCATTATAATGTTGCGCTTTACCACAAATATCCAGCGCCGCAATTTTGGCTTGATCGACAGCATTTTGTACCGATTCCAAACGTATGTGACGTTGATAGTGTGGATTAAAGTGATAGCTGCAATCGCCAATGGCATAGATGTTTTCGTTGCTGGTGCACGCCTGTGCGTTGACACAAATGCCGTTTTCAATGGTTAAACCAGCTTGTTCTGCGAGGATTTTATTGATCCGCACCCCGACCCCCACAATAATAATATCAGCTAGATATTCTGCACCGTCGCTGGTATGCACTTTATTAACGCCAGCATCGGTGGTGATGGCACTGACATTTTTCTCGGTAACAATTTTTACACCATGAGCTTCATGCAGTTGTAAAAAAAAGGCCGACATTTCAGGGGCGGTGACACGGGCGAGAATGCGATTTTCACGCTCTAGTACCACCACAGATGCGCTCAATTTTTTCAGCGAGGCCGCCGTTTCCAAGCCAATATAACCACCGCCAATAATCACAACACGTTTGTTTGAGCTGCTGTGAAGAGCCGCTTTGATGCCAAGGCTGTCTTCCAGATTGCGCATAAAAAAAAGATTGTGCGCATCAGTTAAGCCACTGATCGCCGGCACTATAGGGCTTGCGCCGGTCGCTAGAATTAATTTGTCGTAATAGAGTTCATCACCACTATAGGTAGAGATTTTTTTTGCCTTAGCATCCAGCTGGGTGACTGTAACTCCCAGCAATAATTCGATGTCATCTTGTGTGTAACTGGCTTCTGGCTTGAGCGCCAGTTTTTCGATTGGATCATTGCTGGTGATATAAGTTTTTGATAGTGGCGGGCGGTGATAGGGCAGCCTTGGGTCACTATCGATAAGTACAATTTTTCCTGCCCAGCCCTCTTTGCGCAGTGCAAAGGCGGCGTTAACACCGGCGTGACTGGCGCCGACGATAATACAAGTTGCTGTTGTAAGCGGATGCTTAGTCATAGCCTTTAACCCACAAATAATTGTTTATTGTTGTTTGAATGTTGTTGATTGGTTTGGATTGTTTAGCCAACAACTTCGAGTACCAAGCCATCTACCTGAGGGGTGATTTCAATTTGGCAACACAAACGACTGAACTCATTTACATTGTCGTCCAGCTCCAGCATGTCTTTCTCAATGTCACTGGCAGCGGTTAATTTACTGGCATGCTCTGCTGGAACATAAACATGGCAAGTTGCACAGGAGCAAACGCCACCACAGTCGCCGCCAATACCTGGAATGCCGTTGTTAACCGCCAGTTCCATTGCATTGCCTGAAGTTGCCTCTAAAGTGATGCTGTCTTTACCGGGAGTAATAAAGGTAATTTTGGCCATTTTGGTTTCTCGTGTAAAAATGTTATATTCAAGAATTGTTCGAGTAAGAGATTATTTTGATAATTGCAGCTGCAACTTGTGGTAACCCACCTTGCGCTGAAATTCACCCCAGTTTTCAATATTTTCCTGTGCATCACCTAGGGTTATTTTATCGACTTGTTGGCACAGCTCATCCAACAGAATTTGCATGATTACCCGCGCGTGAGTTGCACCAAGGCAATTGTGATGACTAAAACCAAAACCGACGTGCGGGTTTAATTTACGATCCAACACTACCTCGTTGGGGTTTTCAAAAACGGTTGCATCGCGGTTGGCGGAGGCCCAGCAAAGTGAAATTCGGGTGTCGTTTTTGACTGCATGGCCACAAACTTCACTGTCTTTAGTCGCAACTCTTCCCATATGGGTGAGTGGTGAGAAATAGCGAATTAATTCTTCAATTGCACGGTTATGAATTTCAGGTTCTTTGCGTAAACGTGTCAGCGACTCGGGGTTTTCACCCAAGTAAGCGAGAGTATTGGTGACCATATTAATTACTGTGTCGCGACCGCCAGCAAAGGTGAGCACAATGATGCCTTTAATTTCGTCGTGAGTTAATTTTCTGCCCTGTAATTCAGTGGCTAATAAAACGGAAAAAATATCGTCACTGGTTGATTTTTCTGCCGCAGCGATTTTTTTATCAATATAGTTATAAAGTACCTGAGCTTTGCTGCCATCTAATGGATTATCTTCACTGCGGAAAACGTGTGTTCCCCAACTGATAAATAAATCTGCTTCTTCATAAGGAATGTTGAGCAATATGGTTAATGCTCGGGATTGTAAGGGCAGCGCAAAATCGTAAATGGCTTCAATTGAATCCTGTTGTAGAGATTCTTGCACCAATGCCGAAATTTGTTGGCGCAACGCTTGGCGATAAGTTTCTTCAAGTGGCCGTTTAAGCCAAGGCTCTAAAAAAGCGCGGTAATCGCCGTGTAGGGGCGGGTCTACTTCAAAGGGAACCTGGCGAATATCGCGAATGTTGACTTCGGACGGCACCACAATTCTGCCGGGGGTGGCAGCGGAGCTAAAGGTTTTCCAGTCGTGCGCACATTTGCGTAAATCTTTATGGCGCAGCACCATCATCACCGGGTCATTTTGATCATCAATAAACCCAACGCCTTGCTTTGCGCGAGCTTGCTCAAAAGGGTCGGGAATACCAGTGTGATTAAACGGGCACTTACTCATGGTGGGAGTCTCCAAGCGATCATTGATGGCTTTTATGATAGAGCGGAGACCTTGCGGCTAATACACAGATAAGGTGAAAAAGTATCAGAAATTTGACATGAACTTCAATGGACTAGTTGAGCTAATACAGAGTTGCTTGTTCGCCGCGAGTAGTAAAAACGACACTTTCAACGGCTAGCTGAAAGTGTCGTTAATTTATTCAATATAGCAATTTATTTAACATTTTACTCTTTTAAGAATTCATCAAAAAATGCTTTGGAGTTGTTAAGTGTTAAGAATCCAAATATCCAGGCATTTTCAACGCAGTCGGAAAAATCAAAACCACCGGCTTTAATTGAGGGGTTTTCGTATCCGCTGATATTGTTGTTTGCATCCGCAACTCGTTGCGCTTCACTCCAGATATTGCCTACACCAACATCGGCTTTTGCTCTCTGCCAATCACTACCGTCTTTGGTGTTAAATCCCGGTGTGCCGTTACCCGTTGAATTGCCGTCTGCAATTTTGTTGTATTGCGCGGTATTTTTCACATAGGTTAAATCGGCGGGTGTTGTTTTATCTTCGTTCCAGTTGCTGTGTTGTACAACATGAAAGCGCGTTTTCAAATTAATACCGGGATTAGCCTGCTGAATGGCTCTGAGTACATCGGCGGTAAAATCCGATTGACCCGCTTCTTGTACCCAAATATCGCCGCCGGCATTCAATGTTGCCAACGCTTTTTGCGTGACGTTATTAACGGCAGCATTCCAATTGGTAGAAGCGTTAGACCAATTGCTTCCAAACGCTAAGTTAAAAAGTTGTGGCGCATCTATATAGCGGCCACCTTGAGTGCCGATAGTTCCAGCTACTGCATGGTATTTCACATTATTAAAGCGTGAATCGCGCAACATGGTGGCTAGGGCAGCAACTGCGTGCACATCATCTAGATCAGGTTTTTGATCGAAGTGGGCGAGCAATAAATCCTTGGTTGTATTGAATTTTCCGAGAATGACATTATCCACTGGTGGATTGTTGGTGTCTGGTTCTACTTTTTTAATGTCGATCCAATTGATGTTGAATCCACCTGTGAGCATATTTAAACGCAGCATTTTTTTGCCTGCGGTCAGACTTTTTTTAGCCGAGCTGAGTGTTTGCCAGCTTTGCCATCCGCCTGTGTTTGGAATAGACAGCGTGCTACCCAACAGAGCGCCATCAATATCAATACTGAGTGTGCCGGAAGTATCGGGCGATGCAACGCGGAGTTGAAGTTGGTATTCGCCTGAACTAGTGATATTGATGGGGTATTCCAGCCATTCTCTACTATTAATCCAGCCGATATTGAGGCCACCGCCAGTGTCAGTTGTCGCTTGAATATCAACATTGCCGGATTGCCCTTGTCCGCCTTGATTGCCGGGTGTTGTATCAAATGCTGTAAAAAAATCCTCTGCCTGAATGTTGGCTGGGACATTAGTGTAGTTAATAGTGGGGTGGCCAAAACTGTCGCAGCGCAGTTCGCCGCACATGCAAATACTAAGGCTGGATTTGCTGTTGGCACAATCTGTCGCAGAGCTGCCGTAGATGTTTTTACACTCGCTAGTAGTGTTGCACTGATCCTGTGCCAATAATGTGCTTGAAAACAATAATGCAGAAATAGAAAAACAAAATTTTATTTTATTCATGTTTATCTCCTTTTAGCTAAAGCTGACAGTAGATGGGTGTGTTTGAATAGATGTAGCGGAAGCCGCTAACAGATTGAGTTTATGCTTATGATGGAATTATTTTGTGTTGTTGTTCGCAGGTATAAGAATGAATAAATAATGCCGATTTATAATTATTTTATTTGTGATCTGCACTGTAAAAGCTCCAGTTGAACTGGAGCCTATTTACTTTTTTTGGGGACAAAAAAGGAGCAGCAATAATTAATGTTAATAATGTAATTTGCTGATGTGACGCTTGAAAAGTTCGCGATTAAGAATGGCCCCTTTGTGCTGAATCACCAGTGCAGATATTTTTGCTGCAAAACGAATGGCATTTTCGGGGTTTAGCCCGCGTGCGCGCGCCGCCAGATAGCTGCCGTTAAACGAATCACCTGCTGCAGTTGTATCTATAACCTGAGTGACAGGTTCTATAGCGACTTCCAAATGATCTTGGCCTGACTGATAAATAATAGGGGCAGGGCCATCTTTAATAATAATTTCATCAATATTATAGGCACTTAAAAATTTGCTAACCGCGATTGCGGAGTCTAGCTGATAAAGATTGGTGAAATCCTCCAAACTCGGTAAAACCAAATTGCTTGCATGAAAAGCGAGTTCGTATTGGGCTTTACAATCCTCAATGGAGCCCCATAATTTTGCGCGATAATTAGGGTCAAAAATGACTTGTGTGCCCTGTTGTTTTAATCGATGGATAAAATCCCAAAAGAGGTCGCGGCTGTCTTTTTCTAATATGGCCAAAGAAATGCCCGAAAAAAACACTTGATCGGGAGCTGTGAAAGTCGCAGCGGAAACTTGCGCCTGATGTAAATGCATGACCTGTTTTGCCGCTGAGTCATTGCGCCAATATTGAAAACTGCGCTCGCCACTGGGGGTATTGTTGATCATATAGAGCCCCAACGTTTTACTCGGGTGCTTATAGATCAAAGAGGTATCTATATCCTCTTGCTGCAGGCTGGAGATTAGTTTAGTGCTAGCGGCGTCTATCCCGACCGCACTCATAAACGATACTTGTATTGCTTCAGGGGCGCAGCGTTTTAAATATACCGCCAAACTGTGCACATCCCCCGCAAATGATTGTTGCCATAAATCTGGGCTAGCGGGGCTTAGTTCCAGCATACTTTCGCCAATAATCACAATTCGTTTCATCGCATATTCGCTTGTTTGGGGTAGGGTTAAAGGGTTGCTTTCTATTCTATAGAGCTATGCCTTTTATGTAAAATGTTGACAAATGTGGTATGAGGCATGTTGGTAGAATTACAGTATCCAAGCTATGCTTTTTCAGTTGATGAGCAATGATCTACTCTTCTCTAGGATGATATTGCTGGTTAACAGCGTATTCAGTGGGAGAAAAATTGTGTGTTTACATCTGCGCCGTATAATCGGGATTGTACTGTTGTCGGGAGTAGGGGCTTCTTGTAGCTGTTTGGGTATGCAAGTTGTCAATTATCGCATTCCCAGCACCCCTATCGATCAATACGAAAATTACACTATTGAGGTGCTGAGGCTGGCGCTCGAAAAAACTCGCGCTAGCTACGGTGACTATCAGCTCCGACCTTTGCCTGAAGGAGTTAATAGGCTTAGGGCTAAAAAAGCGCTTGCTAGTAATGAGTATTCTGATTTGGTTATTGAGGATAGTTATGATGGATCTGAAAGTGCTGATGTAAGTTATATAGAGTTTCCCATCGATTTAGGTGTTTTGAGTTATCGAGTATGTTTTGTGAATCCAGATGTGGCTCCAGTAGTGGCTGCGGCTAAAACCTTGGAGGAATTGAAGCGTTACCGTATTTTGCAGGGCATTCACTGGGCCGATACGAAAGTTCTGAATGCCAATGGATTTAAAACACTTGAGGTGTTTGCTTATAAAAGCTCCTTTCGCATGGTGGCGTCTGGTCGGGCGGATTTGTTTTGTTTGGGGGCCAGTCAAATTATGAATGAATACCTGAATAACAATACGGGCTTGCAGCTAAGTATTAATGATAGTTTCTACTTTTATTACAAATTGCCGCGCTTTTTTTTCCTTAGCTCCCGGAGCAAGGTATTAAAAAGGAGGATTGAACAGGGGTTGCTGCTTGCCTATCAGGATCAAAGCCTACAAGCACTATGGGATAAAAAATTTTTAACTAGTTTGAGGTTTATACAACTGGATAAGCGGAAAAAGTTTGCTCTCAATAATCCATTAAACAGTCATTTAAATCCAGCCTACGAACAATACTTTGCTCCGTTGCCAGAGATTACCCAGGCAATTGATACTTCCTCCAAAAAATAATCGCTAAAAATAAAAAAGCCATACTCGGGTGAGTATGGCAAACGGCACGACAAAGAATGTTTAGTGGGTAAAGTTTCGGCTGTAGTGAAATGCTCTTAATGCCGCTGAGCTTATGTGGCCGCCATCATCCGCAAAGGTCACCTCAATCTGATTGTTAGCTTTGAGGATTGAATAGGGCACAGGGATTTCAATTACACCAAAAAAGTTTTCCCGCCCTTTGCCTTGGTGGTATTGATCATAGCCGCGATAATCTTTTGGTACAGTTACTTCGGTGCCATTAATGGTCACTTTAGGCTGCAAGGATTTTCCGTGATCCCTACCTATGCCCAAGCGTAACGTAGCCTCTCCAAATGCTGCTGGAGTGATGCCGTTTATCGCAAAGTTAAGGGGACTATTGGTTTTAATTGCCTGCAAATAATTTGTTGCATATGTTTTCTGTTCAACTTTAGTTTGATCGATTACTACTGCACTTTCATAGTTCATGGTAATGATCATGGTGCCACTACCTCCAATGCTTAACGAATCTGGAAACTTGTCGCTAACCGTTTCGCTTAAGACCGGCGCGTTTTGGCTATCCAGATGTAAGTGTTTAATCGTCGCATTGGCAAAGGCAGGATTATTTAATGAATAATCATTCAGTGTGAATTCTTGCGCGTTAAATTCCAAATTGTTAATGATGAGATACACCCGCTTATTGTCGGCATAAGCATTGACGACCAGATCGGGATCGCTAGAGGTAATATCAATACGTGTTCCTTTTACGTCTGACCACAATTGATAAAACTTGATCATGTCAGTGAAAACCCATTCGTCACCAGTTTCGCCGGGTGCCTCTTTGCGTTGACGCATAAGGCGGTCATTGTAGGGTATGCCATTAACGCGGCCCCACTCGGCTTTTATCGGCAGAAACGGAATCGTTTTAGCAATATTGTTGGGGCGTTCAAGAAAACTCATCAATAGACCGTTAAATGCAATCAGGCGTAATCCGTCGCGCTGTGGGGTCCAGGGATCAGAAAACATGGAGTGAATGCTGGCGCCATATTCCGATATCACTAAGGGCTTGATCTTGCCAAATTTAATCGTGTCATATTGCTCGAGCAGATCGAGGGTTGCCTCGACGTTGCTGCCGCGACGATATTTCTCGCGATTATTGTGCGCCGGAAAGTCATAGAGATGGATTGAGTAAAAGTCCATATTGGCACCGGCCAGATCAATAAAAACTTTGTCGCGGTTTAGCCATTGTTGAAAGTCATTTTTATCGTAATCGGGAAAGGCCACTGTGTAGCCGCCAATTAAAACATCGCTATTGGTTTTGCGAATTTCTGCGGCCACCGTATTATGAAATTGAAACACCTTTTCTACTGGCACTGGTGATGCGCTAGCATCCACCAGGTCATAAAGAGGTTCATTCATCACTTCAACATAGAGTGGTTTGGGTTGGCCAAATAAATCGCCAGCGCCTTTACTAAAGTATTTTGCCAGATACTGCCCCATGTAGTGGCCAGTGGCAGTTCCAAAAGGTTCACTGGGGGTATCGGTCTGTGAGAGTGCCCAGCCTTTGCGGGTCAGTTTGCCATCTGGCCAGAAGGGGTGTTGCTGCGCCCCTATAATCATATCTGTTAGCCGGTTTTCAAACTGACGAATTTTGGCACTGTTGGCGTTGTTGCTATACACCCAGCGTGCGTCGCCACCTTTGGTTTGGGCGTGACTCTCGCTGACAAAACCCGGGCGAGCGGGGTCTTGATTGAGTTCCCCGAGTTGCCAGGTGATGCCGCCGGTATCGCGGCCGAAATACACGTCATAGCCGTCCATGACTTCGGTAATCAGGTCAGGTGAGGCGTTGGGGGCTCCCAAACTTTGGGCGTTTGAACCAAACCAGTCGGCTTCGGTGTTGGACGAGTGAATGGTGATGAATTTGCGCCGATCAAAACTGTGGATATCGCCAACAATATGTTTGATGTCTCTATTGAAACTGATTTTCGGCCTGCTGTCTGTTGAAGCGACTGAGCTGTTCGGTGTGCTCGACAGGCTAGTGCTGCTACTTGCGACTAAACTGCTAACGGAGGTGGACGATTGTGTGGGGCTGACACTGGCTTTGCTTGATGCTGGAGGAGTTGATGTTCCGCCACCGCCACCGCCACAGCCGCCCAAAATAAGGGTATAGGTTGCGATGCTAATTAGTTGAGTGAGTTTCATATCACACCTGCAATGGTTATGTTTATTTGGCCAAATGATTGGCTGCGATGCGAAGGTTAACAGTAGATTTATAATTTGTATATATTTAATTGTTAACAAAAGTGGCGCGTGTTACACTTGATTTAGAGTTTCGATTAAAGTGGTGTGTGTTCTGCAGATCTGCCCCTGATGCACCAGAGTAATTGCAGTAGGTTTGATTTTGTCGGTATTTATGGGCTGGGCGATCAGTTCAAATAATAACTATTGAGTGGTAATTAGATATGCAGAGAGCAAATAGAAACGCATTTTTCTTTTCCTTTATTGTGGCTCTAGGTGGATTTGTATTTGGCCTGGATATAGCACTGATTTCCGGCACCATTAAATACATTATTGCTGAATTTAGTTTAACGGCCTTTCAGGTGGGTGCCATTGTTGGTGGTTCTACGGGGCTTGGGTCAATTGTTGCGCTTCTTTGTGCGGGTTATTTTTGTGAGCGATTTGGGCGTAAAAATACCCTATTGTTCATTGCTGCATTGTATTTAATCTCTGCGTTGTGGTCGGCATTTGCTGTTAGTTTTGAGACGCTTTTTGCTGCGCGCTTTTTGGGTGGTTTAGCCTTTGCCTCTCTTACGCTTGCGTCAATGTACATTGGTGAGATTGCACCGCCAGACTTGCGCGGTAAGTTGGTGGGCCTGAATCAAATGAATATTGTGTTGGGGATTTTTATTGCGCAGCTATTAAATTTCTACATAGTGACAGTAATTAGCACGCAACCTGCTTGGGCAAATTGGATTGGTTTGACCGAGTTAACCAGTTGGCGTTGGATGTTGGGCTCGGAGATTTTGCCTGCGTTAATCTGGTTTTTACTGCTCTTTTTCATTCCGGAGAGCCCGCGCTGGCTGGTGATGAATGGTAAAAAGCATAAGGCGGAAGCGGTAATTGCCAAAATTGCACCTGCTGAGATTGTTGCCCAGCAGTTCAAACAAATTTGTGACAACTTAAAAGGTGCTGAGC
Organism: Cellvibrio sp. KY-YJ-3; assembly: GCF_008806955.1. Taxonomy (NCBI): domain Bacteria; kingdom Pseudomonadati; phylum Pseudomonadota; class Gammaproteobacteria; order Cellvibrionales; family Cellvibrionaceae; genus Cellvibrio; species Cellvibrio sp. KY-YJ-3. The sequence continues at coordinate 2,763,266 of NZ_CP031727.1, forward strand.
ATTCGCTGAGTGTGAGTGAGCAGCTGGGGTTGTTGTTTAAATCCAGGTTGCGTATCGCGCTATTCATTGGCGCTGGTGCGGCCATGTTGCAATCTTTGTGCGGTATGAATGCTGTTTTAGGTTATATGCCATTTATTTTTTCGCAGGTGGGCGGTGGCGATGCAAGCGCCTTTCAGCAAACCGTATGGGTTGGTGCTATAGGGTTGTTCTTTACATTTCTGGCGCTGGTGATGATTGATCGCATGGGGCGCCGTCCTATTTTGCTCTGGGGTTCGGTCTGGGCTGCTGTGAGCATGGGAGTGGTGACTTATTGTTTTGCGGGGGCGACTTATATGTTGAGCGCAGAATCCGTCGCAGCCTTCGCTGATCGGATTGATACGTCACTATTGGCCCCTATGTTTGGGGTTGAGTATGCCAGTGATCTGGAATTTAAAGGGGCATTGGTGACTCATTTAGGATCGGCAGCGCTGGGTTCACTTCAGGTTGATTTGCTGAATACGGCTGCGCATATGCAGGGTGTGCTGGTGTTTATTGGATTAATTAGTTTTGTGGCGGCATTTAACTTTTCCTTAGGCCCAGTCATGTGGATTTTGTTTTCCGAAATATTTCCTACGCGCATCAGGGGTGTTGCCATTCCTGCTTGTGCGCTGGTCTGTACACTCTTTGGTGGCGTATTGGTGCCTACATTGTTCCCGTGGCAGATAGAGGTTCAGGGTGTTGCGGTCACATTTTTGATCTATACCTGCTTTTGCGTGTTGGGTGCTATTTTTGTTCTAAAAATGGTGCCGGAAACCAAAGGGAAAAGTTTGGAGGAAATCGAGAGTCAACTTGTCGCCGTCAAATAAAACCCTGGTTATTGATCGCCGCTGTTTTTATCTCTTCTGTTTAGTCTCTTATCGCTCGCCAGATGTAGGCAAAAAGTGCCGCCATCTGGCCGTATTGGTAAGTATTACCTCGCGCTTTAGTGCTTTTCTATCGTTATTGCATTTCCGTATCCCACTTTTGAAATTATCAGACTTTTCTCCTTTACAAGTGTTTATCCTGAGTGTAGATTGTTAGCAATAAACAAATGCATCAGGATAGGTCTATGCTAAATACAATTTCTTGCGTGAGTCACAACGAACTCTCTGCAACACATATCAAAGCCGTCAAAGTTGAATACTACCAAGTGCCACTGGCCGAGGTGTTATCCGATGCAAAACACGGCGATCACACCTGCTTTGAATTGCTGGTGTGCCGCATCTATTGTCAGGATGGCACCGAAGGTGTTGGTTACACTTATACCGGCGGCAAGGGCGGACGCGCCATTTACTCACTTTTGGATGACGAACTAAAGCCAATGCTGATTGGTCGTGATGCATCGGATATTCATGCAATTTGGGAGGATTTGGGTTGGCACCTGCACTATGTGGGTCGCGGCGGTTTGGTTAGTTTTGCAATTTCTGCGGTCGATATCGCCCTGTGGGATATTCGCTGTAAGCGCTTGAATTTGCCTTTGTGGAAATTGGCTGGCGCCGCCAGTAATAAAACCCGCTGCTATGCGGGTGGAATTGATTTGAATTTCAGCGAACAAAAACTATTGAAGAATATCGATAGTTATTTGGATCGCGGTTTTAACGCGGTAAAGATCAAAGTCGGTAAAGACAATTACAAAGAAGATGTTGCGCGCGTTGCTGCGGTTCGTGAACTAATTGGTAAGCAGACCACCTTTATGGTCGATGCCAATTATTCAATGACCGTTGAAAAAGCTATTCGTTTTGGCCGGGCGATAGAGCAGTACGATATCACCTGGTTTGAAGAGCCAACCATTCCCGATGACTATGAAGGTTATGGCCGGATTGCAGACAGCATTAACATCGCTTTGGCGATGGGTGAAAATCTGCACACCATCCATGAGTTTACCTATGCCATCAGACAAGCCAAATTAGGTTTCTTGCAGCCAGATGCATCCAATATCGGTGGCATCACCGGCTGGTTAAAAGTCGCTGAGCTTGCTTACGCGCACAACTTGCCTGTTTGCAGTCACGGCATGCATGAGTTGCATGTATCGCTGATGTCTTCCCAGCCGCACGCGGGTTATCTAGAAGTTCACTCCTTTCCTATTGATGTTTACACCACGCGTCCAATTGTGATCGCCGATGGCCTTGCAATCGCTTCCGATGAGCCGGGAACCGGTGTGACATTTGATGAAAAATTATTACGTCCACATTTAATCAAACAATCCTGAGGGGATCGAAATTATGTTAGCTGCTCAATATGTTGGTAATAAAGGCTTTCAGGTTGTTGAAGGTCAAATGGTTGCTCCTGCTGCGGATGAAGTGCGTTTGCAAGTAGGGTTTGTAGGTATCTGTGGAACGGATATGCACATTTATCACGGTGTTATGGATCAGCGCGTTGCACCGCCGCAAATTATCGGCCATGAAATGTCGGGCACCATTGTTGAGATGGGAGCCAATGTAAAAGGTTTTGCCATTGGTGATCGCGTTGTTGTGCGCCCGCTCGATTATTGTGGCGAGTGTCCTGCGTGTGCTGCAGGCCACAGCCATGTGTGCCACAAATTAAAATTTATGGGTATCGATAGCCCGGGCGCTTTCCAAAATTCATGGACTGTAAAGGCGCGCACTTTGCACAAACTGCCTGAGAATATTGACTTAAAACAAGGTGCGCTTATTGAGCCACTGTCGGTAGCGGTGCACGATATTTCCCGTGCGCGTTTAACGGCTGGTGAAAAAGCGGTTGTGATTGGTGGCGGCCCCATTGGTCAGTTGGTTGCATTGGTAGCAAAAAGTGTTGGCGCTGAGGTCATGATTTCGGAAGTGAATCAGGTGCGCAATGAATTTGCCCAGAAAAATGGTATTAAAACCGTTAATCCGCTTGAGCAAGATTTAGATGCAGCTGTCAAAGAGTGGACCAACGGCAAGGGCGCAGATGTTGTGTTTGAAGTGTCTGGTGTGAAAGCGGCGATTGAAGCTATGACCAAGATTGCCTCGGTGCGCGGTCGTATTTGTATGGTGGCGATTCACTCACAAAAGCCTGAAGTGGATTTGTTCCAATTCTTCTGGAAAGAACTGGAGTTAGTGGGCGCGCGCGTTTACGAAGCGGCTGACTTTGATATGGCCATTGAATTGGTTGCATCCGGTAAAGTCAAACTGGAGCCATTCATTAGTTCGGTATCTAGCTTGAACAACATTGGCAGCGCTTTTGCGAGCATGGATAACAATCCTGCTGGTATGAAAGCCCTTGTGTCTTGCGCGGAGTAATCACGATTATGTTGGAACAATTTAGCTTAAACGGTAAAGTCGCTTTGGTCACTGGCTGCAAGCGCGGCATCGGTAAAGCAATGGCGGTGGCCTTGGCAGAAGCGGGTGCAGATATTATTGGTGTATCTGCATCACTGGAGTTGCAAGGCTCAGAGATTGAAAAAGCGGTAACGGCTACCGGAAAAAAATTCAGTGCTTATCAATGTGATTTTGGTAATCGCGACAGTCTTTATGCCTTTATTGAAAAAGTAAAAGCAGAGCATCCGGTAATTGATATTCTGGTCAATAATGCCGGTACAATTTTGCGCGCCCCTGCGGCCGAGCATAGCGATGAGTATTGGGATCAGGTGATCAATGTAAATCTGAACTCGCAATTTATTTTGAGCCGTGAAATTGGTAAAACCATGCTTGCGCGCAAAAGCGGAAAAATTATTTTCACTGCTTCATTGTTAACCTATCAGGGTGGTGTGACTGTGCCTGGCTATGCGGCAAGTAAAGGTGCTTTAGGCCAGTTGGTGATGGCGCTGTCAAATGAGTGGGCATCACAGGGTATTAATGTGAATGCAATTGCGCCTGGTTATATCTCTACCGATAATACAGAAGCTTTGCGTAATGACAAAGATCGTTCTGCGTCTATTCTTAGTCGTATTCCGCAGGGCCGCTGGGGCACACCGGAAGATTTTAAAGGGCCGGTTGTCTTTTTGGCATCAAGCGCCTCTAACTATATGAATGGCAGCACCGTGTTGGTTGACGGTGGCTGGATGGGGAGATAAGCACCATGAAAAATGATCTCAACTTTATTAATGGCCAATATGTGCCATCAAAAGCGGCTGGGCATATTGTTGTTTACAGCCCAAGCACGGGTGCTGAAATTGGCCGCATCCCCGAAGGTTGCAAAGAGGATGCACAAGATGCATTAGAGGCTGCGCAGGCAGCACAAAAGCCTTGGGCTGCCCTTACCGCGCGTGCGCGTGCAACATTGCTGCGTAAATTTGCGCAGGCTATTCGCAATGAAACTGAATTGCTGGCTACTATGTTGGTGCAAGAGCAGGGCAAGTTGCTCGATGTGGCGCGCGGTGAAGTAACTGCAACGGCCACGTTTATCGAATACGCCTGCGACAATGCACTCACGATAGAAGGCGATATTTTGCCCTCCGATAAACCCAATGAAAAAATCTACATCCACAAAGTGCCGCGCGGTGTTGTGGTGGCGATTACTGCCTGGAATTTTCCACTGGCATTGGCAGGCCGAAAAATTGGCCCTGCGTTAATAACAGGCAACACCATTGTTATTAAGCCGACTCAGGAAACTCCGTTAACTACTATGGAGTTGGGTCGTATTGCCAATGATGTTGGCATTCCTGCGGGGGTGTTAAATATCGTCAATGGTTCTGGTTCGGTGGTGGGGCAGCATTTGTGTGAAAGCCCGATCACTCGTTTAATTACCATGACCGGTAGTACGCGAGCTGGGCAAATTATTTATAAAGCCAGTGCGCAGCATTTAACCCCTGTGATGTTGGAGTTGGGCGGAAAAGCACCGTTTATTGTGATGGAAGATGCCGATTTGGAGTTGGCTGCCGAAGAGGCGCTCTGGGCCCGTTTTGCCAACTGCGGACAAGTGTGCACCTGTGCTGAGCGCTTGTATGTACATGAGAATGTGTACGATGATTTCGTTGCCAAGTTTGTGCCCAAGGTGAAGGCCTTGAAGGTGGGCGACCCAATGAATCCTGCGACGCAAATGGGCCCCAAGGTTAATCGCCGTGAAATCGAGCAAATCGATGGGTTGGTAAAACAGGGTTTGGCGCAAGGGGCTGAATTAGCCTGTGGCGGTAAACCTGCGATAGTGCCTGGTTTTGAACAGGGTAATTGGTATGAGCCAACAGTCTTGGTGAATGTGAAACAAGATAATATTTTGGTTCATGAAGAAACCTTTGGTCCTATTTTACCGATAGTGAAAATTAGCAGTATTGATGAGGCCATCGCTTACACTAATGACAGTGAGTACGGTCTTTCGGCCTATTTATTTACCCAGAGCTTGAACTACATCCATCGTTCTATCGCGGAAATGGAAGTAGGGGAGGTCTATGTCAATCGCGGTATTGGCGAGCAGCATCAAGGCTTCCATAATGGCTGGAAAATGAGCGGCGCTGGCGGTGAAGATGGCAAGTACGGTTTGGAACAATATTTGGAAAAGAAAACTGTTTATTTAAGTGAGAAATAAGTCGTTAATCTGCCGTTTTATAATGGCCGGGCTCAATGGGTAGGTGTGCTTTTTGGAAGCAAATAGTCACATCTACCCATTGTTATTTGCAGAGATTATTGTCTAATGTCTGCAAATAGCTTAGCCTTATATCACTATCCAATAAGGCTATTTGCGAAAGGTCATCCAGATCATGAAAGAAACAAAAAAAATCATTCCGGTTCGGGATCAAATTGCTGATCAAATCAGATCGGACATTATTGCGGGGGATATGCCACCCAACGCCAAATTAAATGAAGTGGCTTTGGCTGAGCGCTTTGGTGTTTCACGCGGCCCAGTTCGCGATGTATTGCTGCAACTCACCAAAGAAGGATTGCTGGTCGCCAAAAATAATTGCGGTGTTTCAGTGAATAGCGTGCTCTCACCAGAACTACAGGAGCTGATGATCGATATCCGAACCAAAATTGAGCTTCACGCGTTAAAAAGTTTGAAGGGCAAGTTGCAGGAAGCAGATTTTGCTGAAATTGATGCAATTCTGGATCGCCTACAAGATGCTTTTGATAACGAAGATTATACAGAAGTGACAAAGGCTGACATGGACTTCCATCGCTATCTGGTTATGAAAGCAGGTGGGGAAGAGCTGGTTAACTTATGGCAGCCTATTATTTTGCGTATGCGCATGAACTACAAACGAATCACCAAGCCAGTGGATTGCGTTAATGAGCATAGGGCGATTAGTGATGCATTGCGCAAAGACAATATCCGCGAAGCAACTGCTGCGCTCAAAGCGAATATTCGCTAAGGTAAAATACTGTTATTTAGCTAATTAAGTTACCAACTACCTGAGCTTAAATTGCGACCAACCTAGTACCGCGGGTGGCAATTTAAGTTCAGGTTTTTTATTGTGTAAGCGTTTGTTTAAATATTGCCGATGTTTACAGTTCATAAAAAACGCCAGACCGACAACTTGCTCAAGTTCAATGATTGAGTCAGTCGTAGGTCTGACGCTTTTATTGCCGCAATGATTTTCGGTAATTATTGTATGGGCGCTATTTTACTGCGACGTTTATAGAGTGATTTATTCACCCGCTTGGCAGCATCCACCATGGGTTGATAGGGAATATCGGTATTACTTACCCAGCCTACGTTGTAATTTTCGCCATCATATGCGCGGCCGGTGACTGGGTCATCAATATATTGGAACCAATGCGCGCCCACCATATAAGGGTTGTCGATTACGCTATTCATGTAGTTTTCATACATTTTTGCGCGGTCAGTTTGGTCGGCAGCAATCACTAATCCTGGATGATAAAAATCTGTATCCGACGTTGAGCCTATGTGGTATTCACCGATGATGGTGGGAAAATCCAAATCTTTTAAAAATTCCCAAGTGTCAGGGTGCATGCCTTCGCGATAATTATTAAAGCTCAATACATCGCTGTATTTTTTTGCAGCGGCGACCACTTCAGTCGGCATACCCCATTCGGCGGCGATTCTTACACCCATGTACATATGGTTGGGCAGGGCGCGTTTTAGTTCGCTGCTGACAATGCGGAAATAGGTTTCTGCGTAATCGGCGTAGAGCATAGAAAAATCTGCGCGAGAAGCATCATTCAACTTGTCCATAGTGATGCCAGTTGCAAAACTTGACCATGAGTCAATCTTCGTTCCCCAGGCTTGGTTAAGCGTCGCTATATCGCCGTATTTTTTAGTGAGCAATTGGGTAAATTGTTTCTTTGCAGGGCTTTCATCGGCAGTTCTGCTGAGTGCGTAATAGACAGCGCCGAAGTGAGCGCGGTCATTTTTCATCGAGCCCCAACCTTTTTCATTATCGACAAATACGCCGACACACCAGGGCGTATTTTTTACTTCGCGAGCAATTTGTTTAATAGTCAAATGCGCGCGACGTTTAAATTCCGGGTCGTAAACATCGGGTAGCGGCGACCAATAGTCTTGCCCGGAATAGATCACTTTAAAGTCGCCAATAATCCAACCGTTGGCAAAAAATGGCATGCGCTGGTTGTCGTAAAACATGGGATCAATCCAATTGCCAAATGAGGTAAAGCCCCAGTCGACCATACGATCCAGAGTCACATCGCGCCAGATTTTTATGTAGGAATTGGGTGAACTTTGGCCGTAGCGGCGTTCCAGATTGGCTTTGTAAAAGCTGTAGACTTCGCCCTGTTCGAGTACGCCTTGGTGCACTGTGCGACGGTAGCCATAGTGTTCGCCCAGCTCGTGATCGTAAGGAGGCAACCATTCAAACATTTCTCGGCGCAAAGGCGACGCGAGAAAGCGCGAATTCAAGGATTTTTTACCGACAGGAATAATATCGCGCGAGTCTTCCGGGGTTAATTCTTCCGGATCTATTTTGCGCACGCTGGCATCGTTGAAATCATAACCGGTGATGGTTTCCAAATTGGCCATACGTACATTGGCGATAGCGCTGGAAAAAAACAAATAGCCTTCCGGGTCTACCATCCACCAGCGGCCATCTACTTTTGCGGTGCGGAAATAACCTGTGCCTTCCAATTTAGGGCCTTTGCTCCAGCCACCAAAACGCGATCTGTCTTCCGGTTGTTTGGCATTGGCCAAACTGGCTAACTCGGCATCTGCCGCTGCTTTTAATTGTTTTTCTGAATGAATTTTAGTGGGGTAATTTTTTTTGGCGGCTTGACCAAATTTATCGACTATCCCTACCAGATATTCAGGATCTTGGGCTGGATTAACACGCAGCTCTAGGTTGTCCACAATTAAGGTATTGGTTTCAAATTGGGCGTAAGCTTTGAAAATAATTTTAGTCACTTTAGTGAAATCAAAATCGCGATCGCCTGAGCGCCACGCCAATTTCTCTTCGCTGGTTTGCCATGCTGGTGGAGTTTCACGCATGCCGGTTTGCGCATTGGCAACACGCCCGGTTAAGAGTGCATAAAAACGGGCAGATTGCCCCGCATTAATCACTGCGCTGCGCTCTTGTTTGCGGCCGCTTGCATCCATTAATGTCAGCCAAAATTGAAATGATTGGCTGCCTGGATTGGTAACATCCAGTGCCAGATTTAAATCACCTGCGTATTCCCAATTCCAATAACCTTGTGCGGGAGTAGGTAGCTCAATTGTGGATTCCTCGCGCGGCTCGAATACCAGTTTTAATGCCTTGCCATATTTTTTCTCTTGTCCCTCTATCAAGCTTGCCTTGACGTTATTTTCCACAGCTTTATTCAGCGAAAAACTATCAAAGTTTTCGACGCTGCCAATTGGGGAATCTTGATTGGCGGCGCAGCTGAGTGACAACCCCGCCAGAGTGCCAGCAAGTATCTGCTTGATTAAACGTAGTTGATTTTTTTTCATTTTTATCTCCTCTTTTGGGTTGGTAGTGGCTCGCGTGATCTTTCAGAGAGTTGGATTCTTCTTAGTTAATGGTGGTTATGTCAACAATTTACAATGTAAGGTTTTGTAAGTTGCACTTATTTATCGGACAACCCAAAGAACTCTTGATTATTTAAGATTGTATACAATAGTATGTTAATTGTATGCAATATGAGGCGCAATGATGGCGTTGGTAGATACGGAATTGGCTTTTTCGGTGCTCTTGGGGCGGGAGCAGGGGCTGGTAGAGCAAATATTGGCAGATATCGCTCTGGGAACTTTTGTAAGTGGTAATCGCTTGGTTACGGCTCAATTGGCCGAGCGCTATGGAACCGGCGTAAACCCTGTGCGCGAAGCCCTTAAGCAGCTAGAAGGTGAAGGGTTTGTGACCTCGCAAAAAAATAGTGGTGCGCGTGTGGCAAGTTTTGAATACACCAGCATGCGTGATCTATTTGAGATTCTGCAATTGCTCGAACCGTATTTTATGGCTTGGTTTGTGGATCATTACAGTGATGAAAATGTGGCAAGGCTAGATCAACTATTGCAGCAGATGCGTGGTTTAACGACTAATGATCGGGTGGGTTTTTTGCATTTAGACAATTTATTTCATTGGGAAATGTATCGCCATCACTACAACAAGAGTGCACTAAAGATTTGGAAAACAAAACGGTTAATGCTGCTTGCGATGCATGGAAATTTAGCGGTCAGTCGTACGCGTATTGAGCATTCAATTGGTGAGCACCAGCAGATAATTGACGCACTGCGTGCGGGCAAGGGGGCGCAATCAGTGCAGGCATTAGCGTTGCATTTATCTTCCAGTGAAGATTACTGGTCAAAATTAATTCGTTAATACAGAGCAAAGAATGAATATAGTGGATATTAAAACCTATGCTTTTTGGCTGGGGTTTCGCAACGTCTGTTTGGTTAAAGTGGAGACCGATGAGGGTATCTATGGCTGGGGCGAGTCAGGCTTATCAGGGCGTGAAAAAGCGGTAATAGGCGCTATTGAACATTTTAAACAATTTCTGATTGGTCGCTCGGCATTGGATATAGGTGCACTGTGGCAAGAGTTGTATCGGAGTCATTATTTTGAAGGTGGGCGAGTATTGGCTGCTGCAATTTCTGCTCTGGATATTGCTCTGCACGATGCCTGCGGAAAACATTTGAAGGTGCCTGTATATCAGTTGCTGGGTGGCAAGCAGCGCAACAGCATTCCGCTGTTTGTTACTTCTGCCTTGGATTTTGGCCCCGCTTTTGTTGACCATCTACTGCAATTACAAAGTGATGGTTGGCAAACCATTCGGGCGACTACCGGTGAGCATGGTGTAAGTCATAGGCCGACTGTATTTGACGTGCGTAAATCGATTGCCAAATCTTCTCACTGGCTCACGCAGGCACGCGAAGCTTTGGGAAGTGAAATAATGTTAGGGGTGGATTATCACCACCGTTTGAGCGTGGCCGAAGCGGCTTCTTTTTGTCAGCGGATGCCAGCAGGCACTTTGGATTTTATTGAAGAACCTATTCGCGATGAATCCCCTGCGGCCTATCAAGCGTTGCGCACTATGGTAGATATACCCTTCGCTATTGGTGAAGAGTTCACCAGCAAGTGGGATTTTTCTCGCTATTTGGAGCCGCTGTTAACCCAGTTTGCTCGCGTAGATATTTGTAATGCGGGTGGTTTTACTGAGGCGATGAAAATTGCTGCGTTATGTGAAGCAAAATATGTGGACATGATGCCACACAATCCACTTAGCCCTATTTGTACGGCTGCCTCCATTCATTATTGTGCAGCTATTTCCAATCTCGCGAGTTTGGAATTGTCGCCTTACGACGGGGATATGTCTGAATTCGATCGCATTTTTACTCATCGCCCGCTCGTGCAAGCTAATGGTTTCAGTATCCCCACTGACCCGGGATTAGGTGTGGATGTTAATGAGCAATTAATTAAAAATCTTTCCTTCAAATATTGGGAGCCACCGCGACTTATAAAACCGGACGGCTCCTATACCAATTGGTGAATAAAATAATGAAAAAAAATGCACCTGCAAGTAAAAGTGGAATTTTGATTCTGCTGTTTTTGACAGTCGTTATAAATTACATGGACAGAACCAATATATCGGTTGCTGCCAATGCTATTGCGCAAGATCTTGAATTAACTAAAGTGCAAATGGGAATTATCTTCTCGGCATTTGGTTGGACTTATTCAATTATGCAAATTCCTGGTGGATTATTGGTTGATGCGCTGCGCATTAGAATTTTATATCCCATTATTTTGGTTGCTTGGTCATTAGCGACTTTAGTTCAAGGTGTTGTAAGTAGTTTTGCCGCTTTGGTGGGGTGCCGTATGGCGATTGGTTTATTTGAGTCGCCATCCTATCCCGCCAATAACAAAATTGTGACGCAATGGTTCGCAGAGCAAGAGCGTGCTGGAGCTATTGCTGTTTATACCTCAGGCCAATTTATTGGGTTGGCATTTCTAATGCCTGTTTTAGCATTCATTCAAGAGTTATTTGGCTGGCGCGGGTTGTTTATTATTTCAGGCTTAATCGGAATTGTTTGGGCACTGGTATGGCACTACTTTTATCGTGACAAAATAATTCAGTCTACCGCTTCGGTCATATCATCACCGGCTACATCAAAAAAAGAACCCATCGAAATACCTTGGAGCAATATCAAATTAGCTTTCTCCAATCGTAAACTTTGGGGCATTTATATTGGTCAGTTTTGTTTGGGTGGTACCTTAATTTTTTTTCTAACCTGGTTTCCTACCTATTTAGCCGAATATCGTGGCTTGAGTGATTTAAAAACCGGAATTTACGCGTCTATTCCGTTTTTGTTTGCTTTTTTCGGCGTTCTGTTTGCTGGGTTTTTGTCAGACTATTTGGTGCGGCGTGGTGTTTCTACTGAGGTTTCAAGAAAGGCGCCTATTATTCTTGGCTTTATATTATCTGCCAGTGTCGTTGGTGCAAATTATGTCGACAGTATTTCCTGGGCAACTTTTTTCCTGTCAATCGCTTTTTTTGGTAATGGATTAACGTCTATCGCCTGGGTTTTTGTATCACTGCTTGCCCCGCAAAAAATGGTGGGATTGGTCGGCGGATGTTTCAATTTTATTGGTGGACTTTCAGCCGTTATTGTGCCGATTGCAATTGGCTATTTGGTACAAGATGGTGACTTTAAGCCTGCGCTATTATTGATTACCGGTTTGGCATTGGCAGGCTTATTTTCCTATGTTTTTTTGGTGGGAAAAATTGCTCCCATTACAGCCGTTAATCTGGAGAAATAAATTGAGCATTACATTTTTTGGTGAGCTTATGTTGCGTTTAACCCCAGCGCAACCACAGCAGCGGCTCATTGTGGCACAGCAATTGTCGGTAGATTTTGCAGGGGCTGAAGCGAATGTTGCGGCCGCATTGGCTCGGTTAGGTGTGGCGACGGATTTCATTACGAAATTGCCAGACAACCTAATTGCGGAACAGGCTATTGCCAGTCTCCATCGCTGCGGTATAGCTACGAATAATGTCTTGTTCGGTGGAGAGCGCATGGGTACTTATTTTATCGAATTAGGTGCTTCGCTTCGTCCAACGCGAGTGGTTTATGACCGAAAATACTCCGCTATTTCAACCATCGTTGAAAATGAATTTAATTGGAATGAAATATTGCAGGGTAAACAGCGATTGCATTTGAGTGGCATAACGCCAGCACTTTCAGAGCAGTGTGCACTAGAAACAATCAAAGCTGCAAAAATTGCACATGGCATGGGGGTCAGAGTAAGTTTTGATCTCAATTTCAGGCGCAGTCTTTGGCCAGAACCGGCATTTGCCAAGCACTATTTTAAACAAATTATGCAGTATTGCGATTTGGTATTTGCCAATGCAGGTGTTATCAGTGATGTATTTGGATATCAATTTTTTAATTCTGATGCACTTGCAGAAGTTCAGGCTGTGGCTGAATTTTTAGGTGATGAGTTTAATGTAGATGCCGCCGTTACTAGCCGTATTCATCACAGCGCTTCAGTTAATTCGCTCACTTCACTGTTAAGGAAAAATGCCGACTCGTTTAAGAGTACCGAGTTGCGGGTAGATATCCTTGATCGATTAGGTACAGGGGATGCATTCGCCGCAGGAGTTTTATACGGCTATCAGCAAGCCTGGTCAGCGCAACAAACTATTGATTTTGCCAATGCCGCCTTTGCGCTGGCGCACAATTGTTATGGCGATCAGGCTTGGATGAGCGAGACAGAAATTAATGAGGTGGCGCGGGGTAATACTGCTGGTTATGTGGTGCGTTAATTCGTGTTTTGTTGAGCGCAAGTAATAGATGCAGCCAAAGTTTAAGGCTGCTGGATTAATAGTGGAATACATCGATGAAGTTTGAACGAGTCAACAAGTTACTTGCCGAAAAGCTAATTGTCATTTTACGAGTAAAACACTCAGAAGATATTATTCCCATTGTGCAATGTTTGGCGGCTGCGGGAATAAAGGTATTAGAGGTGACTGCCAATACGCCCAACTTTTGTGCGGCGATTAGTCTTATTCGTGGCGAGTTTCCTGAGGTTTTGGTAGGGGCGGGTACTATTACCAATGTGTCGCTTGCGCAGCAAGCGATGGCGGCAGGCGCCCAATTTTTAGTGACGCCGAATACCAGTTCCGCGGTTGTAAAGGTTGCTCATGAGCAAGAAGTTCCAGTTGTGATGGGAGCATTCACACCAACGGAAATTGTGGCTGCAATTGAGGCGCAAGCTGATATTGTAAAATTATTCCCGGCTGAGCCAATGGGCCCTGATTATTTAAAATCTCTGGCTTTTGGACCATTTAACAACACAATTTTTTTTCCGGTCGGTGGTATTAATGAACTCAATGTCGAACGCTGGGCGAATTCAGGTGCTAAAGGAATCGGTGTGGGTGGGAGTTTGGCTGCGCCGGTGCGTACACCAGAAGAAGCGCAGCGCTTGGTTGAGCGGTTAAAAATACTAATAGAAAAAGTTGCAACATTATTTTAATGACAGGCTCATTAAGGTGTCGTGGGCGGTAATAAACAAAGTTTTTTCATCGCTGGAAAGTGTGCAATTGGCGGTGAGTTTTTCAGTGTAAATTTTAGCGAGCACTTCACCCGCCGGAGAAAAGATCCACACACCACCGGGGCCTGTCGCAAATAAAACGCCGGATGAATGTGTCGCCATTCCATCAGGTACACCTTGGTGTTCGATGTTATTTTTAAATTTGGTCGCATCATAAAAAACACGTTTATTCGATGTGTTTCCTTGCTCATCAAGGTCATAGGCCAACCAATGGGGATGTTCTGGATCTGACACGCCGATGTATAGCGTTTTCTGATCTATTGAGAGGCCTATACCGTTAGGGGACTTTACTTGATCATCCAGCAGTACGCTTTCCCCTGAGGGTGTTACTTTATAAATACCTTGAAATGCAATGGCTCTACGCTTGTCAGTCATGCCACCTGCCAAGCCGTAGGGAGGGTCAGTAAAGTATAAATTTCCGCTGCGACTGAGCACGGCATCGTTAGGGCTGTTGAGTCTTTTTCCTTTGAACTCGCTGGCAACATTTTTGTATTGTGGCGCAGGGCGGTTTAACGGGGCGTTCATAAGTGCAATGCGTCGGTCGCCTTGCTGCAACAAAATCAATTCATTGTTGTTATTGAGTAATAATCCATTGGAACCACCGTTATCATCATCGGGAAAGAGTGCAGTTGCACCAGCGGGCTCTAAATAAAGGCGAGTTCCTATGCCGGGTTGATATTGCATAATGCGGTTGTTGGGAATATCTGAGAATAGCAATGCTTGCAATTCATCAACCCATAACGGCCCTTCAGTCCAGCGAAATCCATCGGCACGAATAAAGATTTTTTTCGTTGGGTCGATCAGCTGCAAAGCACGAGGATCAATAATCTCAATGGATCCTATCGCTTGGTTGAGTTCTGGCGCTAAGTGGCCTTCACTTTTATCCCATTTGTTTGTCGTGCAAGCAGCAATAGTGCAGGTCATAAAGAAAAGTATTGCAATTACATTAAGCTGTTTCATGTGTTGATCCTTGCAGGCGATTGTTTTTAAAATCAATTAGACGTTGTAATTGCTGTAAGGATTGGATAATAAATTTTATGGGAGCCAAAAAATGTTGCTCTTGTAACCGGTTTATTTCCACTTCACTTAAACTATTCAATCTATCGGTGTTGATGGTATAGATACCTTCGTAACTAAAACTTGATCCGTCATTAAGCGCGATGTTAATGCGCGCCGATTCCAGCAACTGATGGTTTAATAGCTGTGCAATAAATACTTTTGTCATGGTTTCACTGGGTGTTAATTGACTCAGTAATTCATTGATGGAATTTAAATAAGCGGTGGGTGTTCCGTCGCTATTAAAAAGCGACTCTCCTTGTGTGTGGCTAATACGTTTGCTCTGAGTGTTGATGCTAATAAAACCACTGTCGTGTTCTGTGTTGGGTGCTTGGGTATTCTCAGTAGCATGGCGACGCCCAACAATAAATGGCTGACGTTGGATATGGAGCGGAATATAATTGGCGTTCCATTGGTGTTGATCTAAATAAAGATTCTCTTCAGGCGCAAAACCTAATAGGGCATATAGATTAAACTGACCTGTGTCTGGGTCTTTCATAAAACATATCGGGTATTCATGGGCTAATTTTTTTAGCTCATGGATCAATACCGGAACGTTATTAATATTTTCACCGTATTCTGCACCATGCTCAGTAATCACTTTCAGTTGCGTGTGTATTTGGTGATTCAGTATTTCAATAGAAGTGCTCATATGTTCTCGCTATCGTAATTGGATAATAAAGTCCAAATTAAACGGGCTGTAATCCATATTCTTTAATTTTGTTAATAAGTTCTCTGTTGCTGGGAAGTTGGCTTTTGAGTTGTTGCGCCAACGTTGCATTTTTGTTGAATAACACTTGCGCTAATTGTTGATTGTGTTGCGACATACCTAGAGTGCTGGCTTCTGTTGTGTAGCCCATTCCGTACAGTAAATATTGATAGCTGGCAGCGGGGAATACCTCAGCCGCGCGATCAAAATCCATATGCCAAGGCGGTTGGTAGCGCCACAAAGTCATTAACTCTTGCAAGCTTTCTGGAATGCTACTTAAGCGTCGATTGTCTCTCCAAAAATCACTGTCGTCGCGTTTGCTAAGGGTGTAATGCAATTTCAAAAAATCAATAATGCGTTGCCAGCGATATAAAAAAGTTTCATTAAATCGTTTTGCGATGATGTCCATCGCGGGGCGTGTTGCTGGTAGTTGGTCGGCAATCATCGCGGCTGATATTTCAATCAATACCAATGCCGATGCCTCCAGCGGTTCAAGAAACCCTGCGGATAACCCTACAGCGACACAATTTTTTTCCCAAAACTTTGCTCTGTGCCCTGGTGTTATAGGAATTTTTCGCACAGAAATTTGCTCGGTGTTGGAGGAGTGTTGTCTGAGGTATTGGTGCAGTTTTTCTTCGGCTTGCTCTGTGCTGGTGTGCGCGCTGGAAAATACGTGGCCTATACCGTGTCTGCTTGGCAGGCCTATATCCCAAATCCATCCGGAATCCTGCGCGGTAGAAATGGTGTGCGAGGCGATAGGGCTGTTGTCATTTTCATAGGGCAGGTGGACTGCCAAGGCTGTGTCGATAAAAAGTACATCTTTACAGGATATAAACGGCACTTTGTAGTGTTTGCCAAGCAACAGCGAATTAAATCCACTGCAGTCTATAAATAAATCGCCTGCAATATCGCCCTGTGTATCGGTAGCAATTGAGGTGATATCGCCATTGTCGGCGGCATTAACATGAATAACATCGGCTAATAAATGGGTGACACCAAGGTTGGTAGTGCAATGCTTTTTTAAAAATTCGGCAAATGCACCGGCATCCAAATGGTAGGCATAGTTTGCAACAGCGGCATATTCCGGTGTGGTAATTAATTTCGGCGCTAAGCCCGCTTCACAAAGGGTTTCTTGTACGCAGACGGCGTTGGAGAAAGATTGGTTGTGTGGATTAGCTAACCAGTGGGGCGCAAGATTAATCTCGGAAAAGCCTTGCGGTAAAACTAAAGGGTGATAATAAAAATCGTCTTTTTGGCCAGTGCACCAATGCACAAATTTTGCTCCCTGTTTAAAGGACACATTACATTCACGCAGAAAATCTGTTTCACGCACGCCCATTTTTTTTAAGGTGTTACGCATGGTGGGCCAGGTTCCTTCACCGACGCCAATGATGGGTGTTTTGGGTGATTCTACGAGGCTAATTTGTATGCCTTCGCTATGCTGGCTGCGTATTTTGGCTGCGAGCGTGCCTGCGGTAATCCAACCGGCTGCACCACCGCCAACAATGACAATGGATTTTATTGCTTTTGTCATATTTGCACCGCCGTTTTTATTATCCATTTAATCTGTTTCGTTTTAAAAAAAAGGTCGCCAATAGTAGGCGACCTTTTTTGTACTCAATCATAATTGGGTGTTAAACACTGACAATTAGAATTTCGCACGTACACCTACGTTGTAACGAGAACCGTATTGCTCGTAATCTTTAATTTGATTAGTCCAACGGCCGTAACGATGGGTTGCTTCATCGGTTACGTTCAAGCCTTCGATAAATACGGATAGATTCTCATTGATTTCATAACTTGCGTTGATATCAATTTGATCATAGGCCGCAGTAAAGACGGGTTCATTGCCGGATGACAGGAGGAACTTGTCGCGCCAGTTATAGGCAATACGAATTTGGAAACCATTATTTTCGTAGAAGCCGACAAAGTTGGCTGAATCGCTCAAGCCTTGTAGCGCCAAATCATTGTCCAAACTGTAGACGTCGTAACTGTCATCGCTATCTACCATGGTGTAGTTAACAATGGTGCCGAAGCCTGAGTCGCCGAACATATGCTGTACATTAAATTCCCAACCATCAACCAAAGAGTCGTTCAGGTTTTGTGGTGTGGAAACTTCCCAGACAATAGCTTGATCACCAGGTTGTGAAGTACAGGCTGATGTTGGGTTGGCTACTGAGCCACCTGGGCAACCAGGGCGCGGATTGGCGCTGGGGTTAGTCAGTGGGCCATTGGGGCTGTTGATGATGCGGTCTTCTTGGCCTACAGCAATAAAGTTATCCACTTTCTTGCGGAAGTAACCACCGGATACATAACTGCCTTCGCCGTAGTACCACTCAAGTGACAAGTCGAGGTTTTCGGATTCGAACGGTAATAAACCCGGGTTGCCTTGATTTGCTTTGAATGGGCCGGTTGATAAGTGCGTGACTAAATCTGTGCCGGGATACATTGCATCAATATTGCTGCGCGCAATGGTTTTGCTGTACGAGAAACGCGTTACCAGGTCATCGGTTAAATTTAAACTTAAATCGAAGTTAGGTAAAAAATTATCGTAATTTCCTTTGAGTGTGTCCGACTGTTCGGTATCAGCGTATATCTTCGACATCTCCAGTGGCGATACCCAATTAAAACCTATCACTGGTTTAGTGATGGTGTAGGAGCTAACATCGGTTTCTTCGTAGCGCAGGCCAACATTGGCTTTAACCGGCATTTGGTTAAATTCCGCATCAAAATCAAATGACAGATAAAGCGCGTTAGTCTCTTCTTCAATACCATTGGTGCCATAGTTCATTGGATTATTAAGATTTTGCGCGTACACCAAATCAATAAATTCATTGGCGCTAAATACAGGTACATATTCAAAACCTATATCGCCTGTTTCAAAACTGAGATCCAGATTGGTCAGGTCCATGCCGCTTAATGCAAAGTTCGCGCTGTAAATATCTTTTACATCTACGGTGTTTTTGGTTTGTGCTACACCAAAATTAATCGCCGTAAGTGCACCTGCATCGGCATTTTGCCAAACGCCGTGCAATTGAACTTGTTGAATATTATTTTCCAGTTCATGACCGCGCTCTTGATACAGGTCGCCGACAATATTGGCTTTGTTGTAGGCGCCGCCGGGTAAGTCTGAATCGTCATAGGAAACGCTGGGCAATTTGCCAGAGAAATCCGCTGCGATATCCACTGCACCAAACGGGTTTTTGGTATTGGCAATGCGCTCGGCAGGTTGTGCTCCTGGGTTCGCATGAGAGGTTGAGTCATGTGCATCCAGAGTGAAAGACAATTGATCATTAACGTCCCACTCTACATTTACACCGAATGAATCATTTTCAGTATTAAAACCGTATTCCCAGGCCCAAAAGTTCAACTCATCGTTGCTGCGCGCCGGGTTAATGATGGTGCCATTGGCATCGGCTTTACCGGTTTGTACATCATCAAACCAAAAGCTCATGCGATTCATCGCGCCGTCTTCTTCAAGGCGTGACATGGTGTAATCAACAGTCGCGGTCAGGTTGTCGGTTGGGGCAAATTGCAATACCAATTGACCGTTTTGGCGGGTGCGCTCGTAGTTGGCATTTTCCAAATCGACAGTGGGGATGCGCCATGTCGCTTTAGTGGGGTTGCGATCAGTATCAATAGCGCTGGTGTCAGGATTTTGTTGGCCGGGATAGCCGCGGCTCCAACCATTTTGTGTGCCGATACGATCGACATGGAAGTTGCGTTCGGCGTAGGAATAAGATGCGAGTACGCCAAATTTTCCATCGGCAAAAGTGTTGCTAATCATGCCGGAAATTTCCGGTGTTACTTCATCGCCTGTTTCAACAGTGGGCTCGATTACACCTTTCACGCTCGCGTGAGCAACCAATTCATTAAAATCAAACGGCTTGGCGGTTTTCAAGTTAATGGTTGCGCCCAGTCCGCCTGAGGCCACGTTTGCTTTGCCGGTTTTATAAACCTCTACGCCGGAAACACTTTCTGCGGCTATTTCACGGAAATTAAAACTGCGAGAAATGGGTGTGCCATCCAACGCGGATGAGTTGGGCATTTGACGGCCATTTAAAGTCACCAGATTAAAACTGGGGCCGAAGCCCCGAACGGTCACTTGGTTACCCTCATTGTTGCTCCGGTCGATGGATACACCGGTAATGCGTTGTAAAGATTCAGCGAGGTTGGTGTCGGGAAATTTACCTATGTCTTCGGCACTGATGGCATCTACTACGCCGCTTGCTTGCCGCTTGGTTTCCATTGCGCCGGTGAGTGAGCTTCTAATCCCGGTCACTACAACTTCTTCCACAGCGCCGGAATCTTGCGCATAAATATTGATGCTGGATGCAGCAATCACTGCTGCTGAAAGTACTTTTAGTTTGAAGC
The DNA here is from genome assembly GCF_008806955.1 of Cellvibrio sp. KY-YJ-3. Classification (NCBI taxonomy): domain Bacteria; kingdom Pseudomonadati; phylum Pseudomonadota; class Gammaproteobacteria; order Cellvibrionales; family Cellvibrionaceae; genus Cellvibrio; species Cellvibrio sp. KY-YJ-3. The sequence goes on from NZ_CP031727.1 coordinate 2,783,311, forward strand.
GGTCTTGAATAATCATCGCCATACAACACTCTCCTAATGGTCTTTCATTTTTCTATATCGGCTTGTTTTGCCTTTGTTCGAATCAAAACAGGCCTTATGGTTGATTCGAAAGTAAGGGCGGTTTGCTAAAGATTGAAACGTTTGGTTTCCGCGCCTTGCCTTGCGCAGGTATCATCTGCCCACTTCTTTTTAATGTCAAACATTAATTGTTAACAAAATGTGTGGTTGTTGGTCGAAGTGATGGGGCATGGGCTGTGACAGTGAGGAGAGTGGGTATCAGCTGCGCATGGGCGGGAGGCGGGAGCGTAAAAAAGTTAAAGATTAACTGTGAAATGTTAACAAGGTTGTGTTAATGCAAAAAATATCGGTGTAAGATTCTATTTCTGCTACTGGCACAGCTTCACCAGCAGGGGCTTGGGATTCGCGTAAATCAGAATCGTCTTGGCCAATCATTAATAACAATAATATGTTCTTCAGCTGTTAGTGTTTTTTCCAATAACGATAATTATCATTTCATCAAAGAGGCAATTATGTTTAAACAACATAAACTCCGCCTTGCTGTTGCCGCTATTACTACTGGGGTTTTAAGTAGCATGGCGTCTTTAGCATTGGCGCAGAACGTTAAGGTTGATATCAACGCGAATATCAAACACTCGGTCAATGGCGTTTCTGATTTTGGACGCGAGCGGCGCATTACCATTCATGCCAGCCCAATGGAAAATGATTTCTTGGGTGAAAAAGAAAAGCTCGATTACCTGATGGATTTAGGTGTGACCTTTGGTCGCGATAATGGTTTGTCGATGTACTATTTCAGCCAAACCGGTGGTGATAAGGCGCGCTCTACCGATACCCCCAGCCCATTTCCTTTTGGTTATGCCAACAAGCCTAATCTGGCACAGTTGAGTGCTCTCTCGGCGCAATACAAAGAAAATTTGGATACCAAATACGCCGATGCGCAGGAATATTTTGGGCGCACTTCTTCATTGATTATGGGGTCACAACCCAGACCCGCTTACCCTAACTGGAGTTCGTATTCCTGGTTTGGTGGTGGCTTGACCAGTGAAACTCCGTGGCGACCACGCACCGCACAAGATGCAGCAGAATGGTATGCGGAATTTTTAAATAAATTTTTTGTGCAATACGAGAATGATCCTACGGCTATTCCTATGCCCAAATATTGGGAGGTAGTCAACGAACCCGATATGTTGATGAACGTTCCCAGTCATGAAGGTCATGTATCTACTTGGGAAGAACTGTTCGAATTTCACAACGTGGTTGCCAATACTGTACGTAGCAAGCTGGGTAACAAGGCTCCAAAAATCGGCGGCATGACCTGGGGTCTGCACGATTTGGAAAAAGGCGATGCAACTGCAACAGGTTCGCCGCGCAATCGTGGCGATGCATTATTGAATATGTTTTATGGCTCGGATGCGGGTAGTGAGGCGATCAAAAATGCTATCCGTGTAAACAGCTTTAATAAATCGCCCACGATGTCGCTCAATGGCCCAAGCCCAAGTTCGGATTGGTATCAATGGGATGTAATCTGGAAAGGCTTTATGGATGCCGCCGGTAAAAATATGGATTTCTATTCAGTCCATTTGTATGACTGGGCTTCTTGGGACGGAGCATCTACTCGCACCGGCGCTTTGCGTACGGGTTTCCAATCTGAAGGGGTTTTGGATTTGCTCGAATGGTACGACATGAAAATGCTCGGTCAACGCAAAGAAGTGGTGATGTCGGAATACGGCAATATTACCGGCACCGACATTACTAAATTGGATCGTCAGCGCATGCGCTGGGAAGTATTAAAGCCCTTCTCGCAAATGATGATGCAATTTATGGAGCGCCCTGATTACGTCACCTTGTCTATGCCGTTCATCGTGGTTAAGGGTGAGTGGGGCGATGAGGACAAAACCCATCCTTACGGCCAAAGTCTGTTGGATCGTGACTACTCAACTTGTACCGAAACACCTACGGCTTATACCAACTGTACCTGGAACTTTAACCCTTCCATTAAATGGTATGAATTGTGGCGTGACGTTGATGGCACCCGTGTAGATACCTATGCCAGTGACCGCGATATTCAAGTGGATGCCTATGTTAAGGGCAAACACATGTATGTCATTTTAAACAGTTTGGAAGCAAAGCCGACCACCGTAGACATGAACTTTGCGGGCATCAGCGGCAATGCGATCAAGAGCATCAAAATGCGCCACTTATATTTAGACGAGGCCATTGATGATGATAACAATCCAGCCAACGGTGTGGGTAAGCCAATTCTGGCCGATGCCACTCTGACCAGCCTGCCTAAAAACATCACAATTGGCGCAGATGCAACGGTGATTTTGGATATTGAGTACACCAATAACCCAAACCCCACACTCAACAGCAAAGAGCAGAAATACCCGGCTGAACCACTGACCGCCAATGCCCCGTATCGCGTTGCAGCCGCAAATGTGAGTGCGCAGGTGAACGGTGTGCCCAAACCGGCTAAAGGTGAAGCGCAACTGCGTGTGACCGGCGCCTTCTTTATGAATACCGGCATAGCGACTGGCTCGTCCGACAGCCGCGTATCGCTCAAAATTAACGGCAATACAGTACCGGTGAAAACCGATTGGCGCGGCGATGAGTCGAGAAGAAACGGGCGCTCCATGGCAACCTTGGAGATTCCGTTTGATGTAAGTTATCTAAGCGCAAGCGGCAATAACAACATTCAGTTAACGACGATTGCCCAGGGTGAAGTTGCGGCGGTGAGCCTGCAAGTGTGGGATATGGATACTCAAGTTACCCGTAGCATTCCCGCTGCTTGCAGCCCATGCACGGCCGTTACTGGCTTGAGCCTGAGCCAAACCAGCGTCAGCAATTTGTTGGTGACTCAATCGGTAGCGCTTCAACCAAGTGTTAGCCCAGCCAATGCCTCCAACCAAAACGTCACTTGGGTTTCATCTAACCCCAGTGTGGCCAGTGTTGATCAAAATGGTTTGGTGACCGGTAACAAGCCAGGTTCTGCCACTATCACCGCAAAAACAGTGGACGGTGCGTTAACTGCTACGGCTTCGGTATCTGTCAGCCAGTTGGTGCCTGCCGCTGTTTCTGTCGTGGGTTTGCCTAACCCTCTGTATATAGGCGCGAGCAAACAGCTAAGTGCGGCAGTTACGCCAATTCATGCACCTAACCGTAAAGTGACCTGGAGCAGCTCTAATCCGACCATTGCAACTGTGGATGCCCAAGGGGTAGTCACTGGCCTTAAGGCAGGCAATGTCACCATTACCGCAAAAACGGTCGCGAACAACATAGTGGGCACGGCAAACATTCAGGTGAAAGCCAAGTTGTTGACCGGGATGGCCATATCGCCCGCGAGCACCTTGATCCCACAAAATGATAGCCTGCAAATCCAAACCAGTTTCACTCCGGCAGACGCCAGTGATAAGTCGGTCACTTGGACCTCCAGTAATACTGCAGTTGCAACCGTGAGCAGTACCGGATTGGTGAAAGGTGTTGGGTTGGGTGTGGCAGAGATTACCGGGCGCAGTAACGACGGTGGCTTTAGCGGTAAAACCCGAGTGGAAGTTGTTGCCTCCAATACCACACTGACCTACGTCGAAGCCGAAGCTTTTAATCGCACCGGCGGAGCCTATGGCGGTTTTGTGAAAAGCACCACTGGTGCCGGCAATATCAATGACAACCAAACCGGTGACTGGGTGGAGTTCGATATTAACTTTGCGCAGGCGGGTATTTACCAATTGGTATTGGCAACCGGTACACCTTTAGATGGCGCGGGTGTGGAGTTCCTGGTGGATGGTGTTTCCAATGGCCGCTCCTCCTTGCCTAACAATGGCAATTGGGATCAGCACGTGACGACGGTAGTAACCAATGGTCTGCAGATTAACTCTGCAGGTACCCATACGCTGCGCTTGCTCAGTGTGGGTGCTGGCGGTGCTTATCAGTGGAATTTGGACAAGATTGGTTATCGTATTTTGAAAGCGACGACTGGTGGGGCATCCTCAATTGCTTCATCGACACCGGCATCTTCTTCACCTTCATCAACGCCGTTGTCATCTTCATCGCGTTCATCGACACCATCCTCGTCTTCCGTCTCATTGAGTTCATCATCGCGCTCATCCACACTTGTATCTTCAAGCTCGTCGGTTGCATCCAGTGTGGCAACGGGTGGCTTGAAGTTGGTGTTGGAGGCTGAAGCATATACCGCGACGGGCGGTGTCTATCAAGGCTTCCAAAAATACACAACGGCAGCTGGAGTAGGGGCTATTAACTACAATCAACGTGGCGATTGGGCCGATTACACCTTGAATGTCACCAGTGCGGGCACCTATAGTATTGACGCCTTCCTGGGTACCACACAAGACGGTGGTGCTATAGAGGTGTTGATTGACGGTGTGTCAGTCGCGAAAAAAACCGTTGCCAATAACAACAATTGGGATGTGTTTGCCAAGTTAGTGGTAGCGAGTGGCGTGCAATTAAGTGCCGGTACGCACAGTGTGCGCATTATCTCGGCGGGCACTACCGCATCGACTTGGGAGTGGAATGCAGATCGCATTGAGTTCACTCAAGTGGCAGTCGCTACTCCTTCCTCTTCATCGCGTGCTTCAAGTTCGGCGCCAGCGGCAGTACCGGTAGTGATGCAGGCTGAGTCGTACATCGCAACTGGCGGAACCTATCAGGGCTTCCAAAAGTACACCACTGCGGCGGGAGTAGGTGCTATTAACTACAACCAAACCGGTGACTGGGCGGACTACAGCATCAATGTGACTGCAACTGCTAACTATCGTATCAATGCTTATCTCGGCACCACCCAAACTGGTGGCGCTATTGAGGTGTTGGTGGATGGTGTGTCAGTGGCGAAAAAGACTGTGCCCAACAATAACAATTGGGATACGTTTGCACTGCTGGAAGTTGGCAATAGCGTGCGTCTGACTCAGGGCACGCATAACGTGCGGATTATTTCTGCTGGTACGACGGCATCAACATGGGAATGGAATGCTGATCGCATCGAGTTTATTCCGGTAAATTAATCCTACAAAAATCCCCTTGCTCGTTTGGCCCACACTTTAATCGGTGTGGGCCTTTTTATTGGGCTGAACTCTCACGATTTTAGTCAGTTTAATTTAAAAAACGATTCTTTTGAGTTCCGCACAATTGCTGCAGATTTCGCCAGAAATAACGCAGACGTGAAACGCTACAATTGGCAGCTAGAATTCAAAAAACACGATTTAGTTAAAAACCTTGATGGGCTTCCCAGGTTCTAGTGGACATACTTAGGCTACTCCGAAAATTCTTTCAGTTTTGACAAACTGCGATTGCTCTTGCTCGCGCCTTTAAGGGTGATCCGATAGTAATAGCTGGCTTTGATGGTATGGTATAAAAGTCGCTGAACATATTGACCATCAAAATTGGCATATCCGCCGACGCAGGGTGTTAGAAAATGCTCCTGTCTATAACGACTTTGAACAGCTCATTATTGATAACAAGTCTGATCGCGGGATATTGCTCGCTACGTTTAAACCATCAGCAATTATCAGAATGGAAATTGTAGAAGATGACCGGGAATGGAGTGCAGAGAAGCTCGAAAAAGTAAAATTGAGGTCAAAACAAAATAAATTATTCGAAGACAATGACAAAGTCTTCTCCGTGGTTTCAAAACTGCCCTATAAATTCAAGTATGTTTTTACTGACGTTACAGGGCGCGAACGAACGCTGACGATTAATGATTGGGAAATCGGTGCACTATTCTGGAAAGAAGAAAAACGCTTTGGTGGTGATGAAGCCAAGGCATTGGAAAGCGTGAAGCACATGTACCTTACACAACATATTAAAGACCGTGACGTTCATTTTTTTTGTGGGCACCACCCAATCCTGGGACAGCATGAACGCGCCAAATCCGTTCATGATCATTGGTGTGTTCACACCGCCCCATGAATTTCAACAAGCTTTGTTTTGAGCGTGTTACATGTTTGCAAACGCGCTTCGGTGACTGCTTATTCCAAGGTGCCGGCCATGAATAATACTTAAGGAATACGAGGAAAATAATCAGATGATTAAAACGGAAATTACATCCATCGCTGAATATTTAGAATGGACCGAGCAATTTCGCCACGATGCCGCGCAGGAAAATTCGATCACCTTTTATCGCGGGCACGCAGACATTGCTTATCAGCTAGCTTGTTCCATGCGTTTACCGTGAAAATAGCACTGGCGAAAGCTTATAGGACGGTAGAGCATCATTTGTATCAGGAAATGTACGACAGGATCTCACAGGATTTGTTAAAGACCCTACTGTGTTTGAAAGACTGGTTAGAATGCAACATCATGGGCTGCCCACCAGATTATTGAATATCACTACCAACCCCCTGGTTGCGTTGTATTTTGCTTGCGAAGCTGAGCCCCAATATCATGATCGTCAAGCTAAACACATCAACCTGCGAATAGCCAAGCTCTCCAATGACGAGCCAGTACAACCCGGTCGGGTATCGTTAGCGGAATCTAACTCTGGAGTTGAGCTAAACGATTCCTGCCTTTCGGTAAGTCCCGGCTTGTAAGTCTTGGCGAGATCAGGGCCAGGAGCTGCGAATAGGAGATCAGCTGCTCTACGGGATTTAAGAGAAGATATGCGACGGAATAGCGCTTCAAATTCTGGATCTATATCGGGAACCATATTTCACCTTCAGCATGTGCGATAGCTAGCATTCAACCAAGCATACCTGCTGCCTACCAATTACGGAAAGTAATTTCCGATGCAGGCCCAACGCCCCAATAGTTGTTGCCTGCGAGAGCGTTATATCATCCGGCAGATCAAGTGACGATAATTAGAATCATTGCTATAGATATAATACCGGTTTGTTTAAAGTTGGCCAAATGTGCTGAAACCCCATCAAATGGGCAATCAGCATGGTAATAAGAATCATTTGCCATAGAAAAAATCGAGCTTTTGTTTAAAGTTAACCATATCTGAAGGAACTAGCAGATGAAAGCCCACTGAATTCCGGCAAAATGCCTGCTATCAGCGAGGCATTCGGCTCACTGATTGAGCAACTCGCTGCTCACCTACACCAGGAAGCACAAGAGTTGATTGCCGAGCGGGAAGCCAGTCTGCAAGCAATGACTGATAGTTTGAAAAGCCAATTGGAATCCCAACAAAAGGCGCTAGCTAGTACGACCGATGAAAACCAACAGCTTAAAGCCCAGTTAGCCAACTATGAGAAAAACTATAATGCTTTGACTGGGGCAGAGGCTCAAAAAATTTTGCTGGTACGAGTGGATCAGCAATTAGCAGACAAAGACGTATTGATAGTGGAGAAGGATAACCACATTCGCCCTCTGGAAGAAAAACATCAACACGCCCGAGAAGCCCTGGAACACTACTGCCAGTCAGTCAAAAACCGGCGCGACCAAGATCAGCGTCGTCACGAGCAACAGTTACAACAACTATAGGCAGAGATCCGTCAGTTGAACCAGACCTTATCGATCAGACAAACTGAGGTGACCCAACTCAGTACCGCTAATGCCGAGCTAATCGCCGAAGTGCGCCAGCTTCGCAAGGCTCTGAATGATGCAGGGCAGCAGCTACAGACAGCGGAGTCAAAATTGTTCACCGTCAATGAACAATTCCAAACCGGAACCGCCCAAATCGTCGAGCTGAGAACTGCACGGGATCAGCTGCTTAGTGAAAAATCTTATCTTGGCGAACGACTGGGACAGATGGAAAAATCCTTTAAAGCTATTGAGATTGAACTTGTGTCGGTCAAAACCGAACTTGCAGTGAAAAACCAACTGCTGGAATCATTTCGCCACCCTCTCCAAACTAAAGCCCATGGGTGAGCAAATGAATACTTCACCGGCATTAATTGTTTTCGATCTCTATGGAACACTGGTTCAGTTTGGGATTAAGCACCATCCTTTTCGAAAGATTCTACTTTGGGCCAGGGAGCAGGGGCGCAACCCACAACCAGATGATGCACGAAAAATGATGACGATAGACAAGGATTGCGGTGAGTTGCTAGCAACACTTGGGATATTCCCGCCCGCCAATATACTCGCATAATTACACCAGGATATTCAGGAAGAGCTAGCCAGCCTGACGCTCTTTGATGATGTGTTACCAGCTCTGGACATATTGGCCAAGCAAGGAATTCCACTGGCCATTTGCTCCAATTTGGCCAAACCCTACGGAGTAGTGATTGATAAGCTATTACCGCAATTCAAATTCTCCAGACACCTCAGCTATGAAATTGGCGCAATAAAGCCTGACAGAGAAATTTACGAATCGATTGTAGCGGGTACCGGCTCAGCACCGGGGCAAATCCTCTTTATTGGTGATACATGTCTAGCCGACTATGAGGGGCCAACCGAGTTTGGGTTTCGAGCTAAACATCTAGTCAGAAGCCAGCCATCAGAGGGCAATACCATTGCTTCACTAAAAGACGTTTTGCGGTTGCTGACTCACCAAATGACCGAATGATGACACGGCATTCGCGCGGGATCTCAAAGCGCCCGGGGCGTAAATGTCATTAAAGAAGTTTCACGTGAAAACTATCACTTTCGGAGCTTTTTGGCTGAGCCGCTTCAGTCGCTGGCTGGTCAATTTGACCTTAAATACTGGCCGTATCTTCCTGCAGTGATCAAGGAAATAGGCGATAATGCCGACGCAGCCGAAATCTACGCAACAGACCCAATAACGCAGGCGGCAACATCTTCAAACCGCTCATCAAAAGCAGATTTTGTCAGAGCAGTGCTGTCGATGATTGATGAACTCAAGGACAAGCCTAGTTTGGATTTCCCCCAGAGTTTCTGCTTAAGTGATTCAGCAATGGCAGATATCGTCAATACATGCCTAATGCTGAGTGCAGAAGAGCTGGTTGATAGCACCTATGTTAAAAATTTACGGCATAGGGAAAAGCGCTCCCTGTAAACAAAACCTACTTTCAATTGTAGGAATTCAAGGGGGCAGGATTTGGCGGATCTCGCCAAATCCTTTAATGACAAATAGTCGCTATGGATAAAATTGGGGTTTAAGCTAAATAGCATTGGACAGTTTTATGCTGAAAGCCTTATGCCGTAAGGGTTTCAAGCTATTTATGTAATATTTGACGGGATCATCCCGGTACCCCTTTAAAAGGATGTTGTGAATATTACATCGACGCTGCGTCGGTCAGTTTCCGGCCGCGTAAGGTAAGTGTATCGGCGTCAATTTGCTAGGCATGGCAGAGCAGATCGAAATCGATAGACGCTGAATTGGGAGTCAAGTCTCACTGATATGTAATCAGCACCTTTTGTCGAAAACTCCAATTCAACCCCTTTCAGATCGGGGTATTCTTAAGCCAAGACTGAACGAAAGTTTTTCTTGGCTTCTGAAACCGCATTGGTTTTTCATAAAAGTATGCATAGATTTTCACTTGTTGTCGATTGCATAATGAAACACAAAACCACTAATGAAATGTTGAAACCTACTCAATGGATAAAATACCTAAACAATGAACGGACTCGTCTAGGCAGGATGTGCTACGGTAGAGCACCACTGGAAATATTGCTTGATGGAGGACGGATTTGGGCGGAAAAAATTTAGCTCAAGTCTAATCTGACAGATACCTGTAAAAACCGGTAACCGTCAGATAAAGTCTGAGCCAGTACTGCTGAGCAGAGACTGTAAACAAATCTGTGTAACTGTTTATCATTCACCTAAAAAGGTAAGGTAAACAGCATGAACAAAAAAGACCTCGAAGCCTTTGCGCGCGAAGCCGCAAAGCACATGAAAACAGAAAAAGATCTGAGCGATTTTAGCCAGATGCTCACCAAAATCACTGTTGAAGCTGCCCTCAACGGTGAGCTTGATGCACACCTTGGCTACGAAAAACATCAAAAATCATCTGCGCCTAATAGCCGTAATGGCTACACCACCAAAACACTGAAAACAGAAGATGGGGAATTTGAATTACAAACTCCGCGTGACCGCGAGGGGAGTTTTGAGCCGCAGCTGATTAAAAAACACCAAACCCGCTTTACCTCCATGGATGACAAAATCCTAAGCCTTTACGCCAAAGGCATGACCACGCGGGAAATTGTTGCCACATTTAAAGAAATGTACGGGGCAGATGTATCGGCCACACTCATTTCAAAAGTCACCGACGCCGTAATCGAACAGGTGATCGAGTGGCAATCGCGCCCACTGGATGCGGTTTATCCCATTGTTTATCTCGATTGCATTGTGATAAAAATCCGGCAGGACAAGCAGGTCATCAACAAATCCATCTATCTCGCGCTAGGCGTGACGATGGAGGGGCAGAAGGAGCTTTTAGGTCTGTGGATATCGGAAAATGAAGGTGCAAAATTCTGGTTAAGCGTATTAACCGAGCTACAAAATCGCGGCGTTCGCGACATCCTGATCGCCTGTGTTGATGGTCTTAAAGGATTCCCCGACGCGATTGCAGCTGCCTATCCGCACACGCAAATTCAGCTCTGTATCGTGCACATGGTTCGCAACTCAGTGAAGTACGTGCCTTGGAGGGATTACAAAGCGGTAACAGCGGATTTAAAACGAATTTATCAATCCGTCACCGAAGAAGAGGCGCTGCTGGCGCTGGAACAATTTGGTGAGAGATGGGATGAAAAGTATCCGCAAATTAGCCGATGCTGGCATACACACTGGCACAATGTGAGCACGCTCTTTCGTTATCCAGACGACATTCGCCGTGCGATTTATACCACCAATGCGATTGAGTCTCTGAACAGCGTGATTCGGCAGGCGATTAAGAAGCGAAAATTATTCCCCACTGATGATTCTGCCAAGAAGGTTATTTTTTTGGCCATCCAAGATGCATCAAAAAAATGGACAATGCCGATTCGCAACTGGAAGGCGGCATTGAATCATTTTATGATTGTGTTCGATGATCGCCTGGCCGACTATCGTTAAAAGGCAGTTACACAGAATTTTTTACAGGCTCGCTGAGCATAGCCTACGTTGCTTCTGGGCAATTCAAGGCATAATTAACTCAAATTTAAAACATCAATAAGCTCAGCTTTCGAGTTAATATTGGAGGAGCTTATGGTCGCTTCGTTAAACAGATAGTCTGCTTTGCTGCCCGATCTATCAATTTTGAGCGCTTCAAAATCGAATAATTTAGTGTCAGCCAACTGACTTCCGGTCACATTTTGAATTGCTCCAAAAATATTTTCAATTCGGCCAGGATGCTCCTTCTCCCACTCTTGCAACATGTTTTTAATCTGTTGTCGCTGCAAGTTTTCTTGGCTACCGCAAAGATTACACGGAATAATAGGAAACTGCATATATTCTGCGTACTCAGTAAGATCATCCTCTCTGCAGTAGGCTAAGGGTCGTATAACGATGTTTCGTTTGTCGTCAGATAGTAGTTTAGGCGGCATCGCTTTTAACTTAGATCCGAAAAACATATTTAAGAATAGTGTTTCAACTATGTCATCACGGTGGTGTCCAAGCGCAATCTTGGTGGCCCCAATATCTTCAGCGAATGAATAGAGGGTGCCTCTACGAAGGCGAGAGCATAGCCCGCAAGTAGTTTTTCCTTCTTCAATCTTAGATCTAACGACAGAGTAGGTATCTTTATCGATAATATAATATGGAATTTCGAGGCGACTTAGGTATTCGGGCAAAACGTGCTCGGGAAATCCTGGCTGTTTTTGATCCAAGTTAACTGCAATGACTTCAAATTTGATTGGAGCTGTTTTTTTAAGATGAATAAGTATATCAAGCATTGCAAATGAATCTTTACCGCCCGACAAACAGGCCATGACAACATCGCCTTCTTCAATCATGTTGTAATCTGAAATGGCGTTCCCAACGTTTTTTCGAATCCTTTTCCTTAGCTTGTTAAATTCGACTTTCTCTCTATTTGCATCCGACATTTGGGCTACCAGTTAAATAAATTATCTATTGAAAATTAATACATGAGGCTAAAGTTGGGGTGATCGACTAGCAAGGAAAGCATCTAATTAATTGCGGCAATCAGGCAGTGGTCAATAGATGGATAAAACAGTCGATCTAAGATATGAGCCTTATTGGCGACTGCAGGCAGTTAGCTAATTAACACAATTAAAAAGTTGCAATTCTATCTCATTCTCGACGAACCAGCAGTAAAAAGTGCAATTCGTTCGAACCAGAATGAAAACAAAAGGATGAGTAGAATTGATTCACAATAATGGCTCTCGATTTAATATGAAAACCCACTTTCTTTACAAATTTCCTTCTTTTTGTAAATATTTATGTTGTTGCAGACAGCTCCAGTCATGGGAGAGTTGATTTTTTTAACAGTATTTATTGGCTTTACGGTAAGGACTCTTACACCATGCTCGATATTTTATTGAGCCTGCAAAAGACCGCGCCCATTTCGTTTGAAATAGTGGCGGTGAATATGGACCAAAAGCAGCCTGGTTTCCCCGAGCATATCCTGCCGCAGTATTTGGCAGAGCTGGGTGTGCCTTATCACATCATCGAGCGCGACACCTACAGCATCGTAAAAGAAGTCGTGCCCGAAGGTAAAACCACCTGCGGTCTTTGCTCCCGTTTGCGCCGCGGTACGCTGTATGGTTTTGCCGATGAAATCGGTGCGACCAAAATCGCTTTGGGCCATCATCGCGACGATATTATCGAAACCCTGTTTTTGAATATGTTCTTTGGCGGCAAGTTAAAAGCCATGCCACCCAAGCTGCTTTCGGACGATAAGCGCAACATCGTCATTCGCCCCTTGGCCTATTGTTCGGAAGAGGATATTGCGCATTTTGCGGAGTTGAAGGGCTTCCCGATTATTCCCTGCAACCTCTGCGGGTCGCAGGAAAACCTGCAGCGTCAGGTGGTTAAAGACATGCTGGTGCAGTGGGAGCGTCAATTCCCCGGCCGCACCGAAACCATTTTTACCGCCATCCGCAATGTACAGCCCTCGCAGCTGGCTGATTTGAACCTGTTTGATTTCATCAATCTGGAAACCAACAAGCACGCTGCCGAGGAAGATGACGACAGCTGCGCCATTAGCGCTCCGCTTGGTCGCATAGAAGATGCAGTGCAATACGTGGATGTGTTGGATATTCGCTAGGTCAGCAGAATAAGGTCGTCTGGATTAGGCGACCTGACGGTGTAAATAAGGTGTGATCAACTTGTTATAGGACTGGATAAACCCGTCGGTATTTCTTACGGCACCGGTGCCATTATCAAAATGCGCAGCCCAAAGTTGGGCGAGGGTCGGCAGGTCGGGGAAGTTATTGCAGTCGATATGGGCGCGGCGGTAGATCATCCATGCCATGCCAGTGCTGTAACTCAGGTTGGTAACCAATTCGCGTTCGGGGTCGAGTAAAAACTGCTGCTGGCTTGCTAAACCGCGCTGGCGCGAGGCGAGGTCGGGAAACTGGATGAGATAGAGGTCCCACAACTCGCGGTGTTTATTTCTGGTTATTCGATAGAGCCCCAGCCCTTGATATTGCTCGCTGTAACAGTGCAGCCCCAGTTGTGATTCCTGAGCTGCCGTAGCCAGCAGTAACTGCTCGGCGAAGGGGGAATAATCGCCCAAGGCTTCCAGGCAGGGTTTGATAATCCATTGCTGTAAATCACTGGCACATATGCCCATAACTACCTCGTTACGCCCTATTTTGTCATCACTACGCGCGGCAAAACTGCGCTGATCACAACTTGGCGTCAAAAAACTACTACATTCTAATTGAAGCATAAGTCGAGCCACTTTGCCTGCTGCGCCCTTAGCTATACTCCCATTTATAAATACGGAGGTAGTTATGCAAATAGGTATACCCAAAGAGATTAAATCTGGCGAAAACCGTGTTGCGCTCACTCCCGCCGGAGTTGCTGAATTGGTACGCCGTGGTCATCGGCTAGTAGTCATGACAGGGGCAGGTGCCGCTGCCGGATTTAGTGATGAGCAATATCGCGCGGCAGGTGCACTGATTGTGGGCACTCTCGCCGAGGTTTATGCCACGGCCACTCTTGTCGTCAAAGTCAAAGAACCGCAGCCAGAAGAGTACGCGTTGCTGCGACCTGCCCATATCCTATTCACTTATTTACATTTGGCGGCGAGTCGGCCGCTGACCGAGGCTTTGCTCGCCTCGGGTGCTGCCTGTCTTGCCTACGAAACCCTGAGTGATCAGCAGGGGCGTTTGCCGCTGCTTGCCCCTATGTCTGAAATTGCCGGACGGGTTGCAGTGCAGGCGGGCGCGCATCATTTACAAATGGCGCAGGGCGGCAAGGGAGTTTTACTCGGCGGTATTCCCGGCGTAGCGCCCGCCAATGTATTGATTCTGGGAGGCGGGGTAGTCGGTGCAAATGCTGCCGCTATGGCGGTGGGGTTAGGCGCGCAGGTGCGTATTATGGACAAATCCATCACCCGCTTGCGTCAGCTGGATGACTTATGGCGCGGCCGGGTAGTGTGTGAGTATGCAACCCAGGAGCGCATCGATGAGTGTGCGCTCAGTGCAGATCTGGTGATTGGCAGTGTATTGAATACCGGCGCCAGTGCGCCGCGCTTGCTTACCCGCATGCAAATTGCGCGAATGGAAAAGGGCAGTGTGTTGGTGGATGTTGCTATCGATCAGGGCGGCTGTTTTGAAACCTCCCGCGCTACCACCCATCAACAGCCAACCTATGTAGAAGAGGGGGTGATTCACTACTGCGTCGCCAATATTCCCAGCGCGGTGGGGCGCACCGCAACTCTGGGTTTAACCAATGCAACGCTCAGCTACATTCTGCGTTTGGCCGATGCGGGCGTGGCGGCGTTAAAAGGCGATGTCGGTTTTACCGCAGCGCTCAACACCTATCGCGGCGAGTTGACCCAGCCAGCGGTGGCAACGAGTTTTTCCATGTTATGGCGCGACCCACAAACCATTCTCTAACGCTGGAAATATGGCGATTAGCTTATGAAAAATAAATTTATTGATTCAGGCGCCAGTGATTAGTTTGTTCTATACTCTCGCGAAGACAAGGATACATCCGGGGTGATGTCGGCGATTACGCCACGAGGTTGCGCTCCCGGATATAACGTAAAAGCCCTCCAGATAAAACAATTCAAATCCCGGAAGTCCAAGGTCAATGAGAGACAAAGCGCCTTCATTTTTTAATGGCATTTCTTTTCAGCTTGCCAAAATCGGTATTATTTTGGCGTTTGTGCTGAGTTTTTTACTGAGTTCCGTGCAGCTGTATCTGGATTTCCTGAATCAGGAAAAAGAACTTAAATCCCTTATTGACCGTGTTATTCAAGTTGCCACGCCACCGGCCGTGCGCTCAGTGTCCACTTTGGATGACGAACTTTCCTACGAAGTGGTTAACGGCTTACTGCGTTACGGTTTCATTTACGAAGTAGTTATTTACGACGATACCGGCAACGTACTCGCGCAGGGCAGCAGCACCCGCCCGGAAGTCCCCACTCGCTGGCTCACCAGTAAAATTACCGAAAATACCCGCGAATACACCGCCAACCTGTTGCTGCCCGGTTATAGCGACGGCACTTCCGGCAGTATCCGTTTTTCAGTGGACATGGATCTGGCGCTGGAAGGTTTTTACAACCGCTCCAAAACGGCACTCATGACCGGCTTGCTGCGCAACATGTTTTTGGTGCTGTTATTGTTTGTGGTTTTTTATTACACCCTCACCAAACCGCTGGTACGTTTATCCCGCGAGATTAACAACATCAACCCCGATCACCCCGGCGTAAATCGTCTCACGCAATTGCCGCCGCAGCGCAAAGACGAACTCTCGCAACTTATTGCCAGTTCTAATCAATTGCTCGACGTAGTGGAATTGTCGCTCGCCAAACGCCGTGCGGTGGAATTGGCGCTGCGCAAAAGTGAAGAGCATTTGCGCC
The DNA here is from genome assembly GCF_008806955.1 of Cellvibrio sp. KY-YJ-3. Classification (NCBI taxonomy): domain Bacteria; kingdom Pseudomonadati; phylum Pseudomonadota; class Gammaproteobacteria; order Cellvibrionales; family Cellvibrionaceae; genus Cellvibrio; species Cellvibrio sp. KY-YJ-3. The sequence goes on from NZ_CP031727.1 coordinate 2,799,156, forward strand.
AAATTATCGATCACCTCCCGGTAATGATTGGTGCGCGCAATATTGCTGGCTATTACTTGTTTGCCAATAAAGCCCTCGCCACTGAATTGGGTTATACCCCTGAACAAATGCGCAATTTGCACGTGCGCCAGTTACTTAAAAATTCAGTATTCGATATAGATACCATGCTGCAAAACGATTACCGCGTGATTCGCGGCAACGAAGAGTTGGATGTAATTGAAGAGCGTTTTGTCACCGCCACGGGTAAACAATTATTTTTACAAACCCACATTATGCCGCTCGCGTTTTACGATGAAAAAGTTGCGCTCATCGTGTCGGTCGATATTACCGAGCGCAAAAACGCCCAAGCCAAAATGGAATTTATGGCGCACCACGATGCGCTCACCGGTCTGCCGAATCGTTTGCAATTGGTGGAGCGTTTGGAACACGAACTGCGCCGTGCCGAACGTCACGGTTATTATGGTGCGGTATTGTTTATCGACCTGGATCAATTCAAAACTATCAACGATTCTCTCGGTCATCCGGTGGGTGACCGCGTGCTTGAAGTAGTTGCCGAGCGTTTGCAGCAATCGGTGCGCGAGGAAGATTTAGTCGCGCGGTTGAGTGGCGATGAATTTGTTGTCGTGCTCACGGTGCTGGATCAGGACATAGAAACCGCTGCACTGCGCGCCGGTGAAATCAGTGAAAAAATTCGCGCCATCATTTCCCAGCCTTACCTCCACGACAATATGGAATTGCGCGTGACCTGCTCCGTGGGGGTGGTGGTGTATCCGGATAAAAATAATTCGGTGCACGAATTGCTGCGTTACGCCGATACTGCTATGTATCAGGTAAAAGAAAAAGGTCGCGACTCCATCGAATTTTTCAACGAGGAAATGGCTGATAAAGTCAGCCGCCAACTCACCATGGAAGGCGATTTACATCGCGCACTGGATGAAGCGCAATTCAAACTCTATTACCAGCCCAAAATTGATATTCAAACCGGTCATGTGGTTGGCGCTGAAGCACTGCTGCGTTGGAATCACCCGATTAAGGGCATGGTATCGCCAGTGGATTTTATTCCCGTACTGGAAACCTCCGGCATGATTATCGATGTTGGTCAGTGGGTATTGGAAGATGCGTGCAAAACCCTCGTCGCCTGGAAAGAATCCGGCCTGTGGCAAACCGGGATGAAACTCAGCATTAACATCAGCCCGCGCCAGTTCCGGCGCGATGCGTTTGTGGATGACGTGTTGGCAGCACTCGATAAATATGCCATTCCGGAAAATTCGCTGGATATGGAAATTACCGAAGGTATTGTTATCCAGCGGGTGGACGATGCGATTGTCACCATGACCACACTCAGTAATCGCGGCATTAGTTTCTCGCTCGACGATTTTGGCACCGGCTACTCGTCCATCAGTTATCTCAAACGTTTACCGGTGAGTACATTAAAAATTGATCAGGGTTTTGTGCGCGATATTATCGAAGACCGCAACGACCGCGTCTTGGTAGAAACCATTATTACCATGGGCCGTTTGTTGGATATGGAATTGGTGGCCGAAGGTGTGGAAGAGCAAGAGCAGTTGGAAATTTTAAAATCGTTTGGCTGTAATTATTATCAAGGTTATTTGTCCAGCCAAGCGGTGCCTATTGATCAGTTTGAAGTAATTCTCGCGCGCGCCAAATCAGAACAGTCGACCTAATAAATACGGCACGGCTGTTTCCACGCGCATAATGCGTTCACCCAAATGCACCGCTTCAAATCCGCATTTTTCCAGCAGTGCGATTTCATATTCAATAAAACCACCTTCCGGGCCAACTGCGAGCGTGAGTGCGTAATCAATTTGGCTGGGGCAGGTGGTTGCGGTGTAGGGGTGTGCTACCAGCGCGCGGCTACCAACAATTAACCCGGGCAATTCATCCTCCACAAAAGGTTTAAAACGCTTGTGCAAATGCACCTCTGGCAAGCGCGTATCACACCCCTGTTCCAAACCCAGCAATAATTGCTCGTGAATACTCGCCGCTTCCAGAAACGGTGTTTGCCAATAACTTTTTTCCACGCGGTAAGAATTAATCAGGTGTAATTTTTTTACTCCCAAGGTGGAAATGGTTTGCAAAATACGCCGCAACATTTTCGGGCGCGGCAATGCCAATACCAGTGTTAAGTCCAGCGCAGGTGGCGGCGTTTGTGGCAAATCCAACTCCAGCCTAATTCCCGTATCCTCCAGCGCTATAACCTTGCCGGTACCCATATTCCCGCCCAACAACCCCACCTTGAGCGCATCACCCGCTACTGCACCATGAATATTTTTAATATGCGTCACCCGGCGCGCATCGCTAATAAATGCACTGTGGCTGGAGGTTAAATCATCGGGGGAGAGCAAAATTAAATTCATGGTTTTTGGTAGTCGGCTGAGGGAGAAGCGTTAAAACGCCGCGCGATTGTAACAAAAAAGTTCTAACGCGGCTTGTTGACTATCCAGTGGTTTGCTGGACTATACTGTATGTAAATACAGTATAGTGATCGGCATGAATGAAACTCCCCTTGAAACTCCCAGCGCTGCATCTCTTGAGCAATTATTGCTCCGGGATGATATGTGGATGGGGCACTCCCAGCGCTTCACCACGCGTGCGGCGGTGGAGACGGGGTATGAGCAGCTGAATGCGACTTTGTTGAATCGCGGCTGGCCCTTGGGCAGTTTGGTGGAGGTGTGCCAGCAGGGTATGCAGGGGGAATGGCAATTATTCACTCCGGCACTGCTTGCGCTGCCGGGCTTGGTGGTTTTAGTGAACCCGCCAGCAGCACCCTTTAGTCAGGCATTTATTCAGGCGGGGATCGATCTTGAGCGCCTGGTTGTAGTGGCTGCAGCGGGTAAAAAACATTTTATATCCTGTTTTATTGAGCTCTGCCGGGCCAGTGTCGGGGCAGTGCTTGCTTGGCAACCTCAGGAGACAATGAGCTATACGGAGCTGCGTAAATGCCAGTTAGCCGCAGCGGAAGGTACGGGCTTGTCGGTGGTGTTCCGGCCCGTGGCGATGCAACAACAAAGTTCACCAGCGACTTTACGGCTGTACGCGCGCTTGGCATCAAGCGGTTTGGAAATCACGGTATTTAAACAAAAGGGACACCTGCAAACACAGCAGGCCAAACCCATAGTGTTACCGCTGCCTGCGCAGTGGAAAGCCGCCACACCTCACGCTGCACTCATGCAAAAAACCGCAGGTGCTAAAACGGATTCCAAACCCCAGCTGCTTGCCAGTGTTATTCCTTTGCGAGGTAAAACGTGAATGAATCCAACTCACGGTTGTGGCTGGCTATCCGCTTTTCTGATCTTCCCTTAACCGCGCTTTCTTTTACAGAGCAGTTTTTTACAGAGCTGTCTTTAACTACACCTGGCCTTGATGGTGCTACCGACAAGCCGCAAGTTGTTATCCAAAAAAAGCGCGTTATTTTTGCCAACAGTCTGGCGCAGCAAGCGGGTGTGCAACCGGGTATGGATATCACCACTGCGCAGTTGCTAAGTGGTTGCGAAGTATTGCCGCGCGATGAAACAAAAGAGCAATCGGTGCTGCATGCGCTGTCGGAGCAGTGTTATCAATTTAGCCCTTACATTGAGCGCTACAGCAGTGAGGCACTGGCGCAATCCGGATTGCTGCTGGAAATTTCTACCTGCCTGAAGTTATTCGGCGGCATCCACGCGCTGTGTGAAAAAATAATTACCCAGCTGGCCCAAACACCTTACGGGTTTAATTATGGGCTGGCCCATTCTGCACCAGCAGCTTGGTATCTCTCTTTTGCGGATTACGCTATTAGCGGCGCTGAAACCAAAGCACTGTTTATCGCGCGATTAAATAAATTATCTATTGCGCTCTTGTGTGATTACCCCCGCGCGGTAGAGGCTTTGCGTAAAACCGGATTTAACACTTTGGGCGATATTGCCACCCAGATTAATGCCAAGTCGATCAGCAGTTTTAAAAAGCGATTGGGTGCGGAATTCACTGATTTGCTGTGCGACATTTACGCCATTGATCAGAATTTTCAGCAGGCTGCGCTGTTTGAAACACCGCGCAATAATTATCGCCCGGTGGAGTGGTTTGCGGCGGAAATACAATTTGAATATCCCGTCACGCTGGTTGCGCAATTAGAACCGGCCATTGAAAGCCTGCTGCAGCAACTCAGCACTTATCTGCGTAAACGCCAGCAGCAATGTCAGTCCATTGAATGGCGTATTGCCGATATTTATCACCACCAGGAATTAATTCAGGTGCATAGCGATGAGCCGCAAAGTCATTGGCAATTGTTGTATGACTTGTCACTAATCCAGTTCAATAACAAAGCGCTGCCATTTGAAGTGGATACTCTCAAACTGGTGTGTGAGCAGGCGATGCCGCTCCAGCAGCGCAGTCAGGTATTGGATTTTGAACAGCGTCGTCGCAAAAGCACCCTGCAGGATTTCACCGTTACCATTGCAAAATTAAAAGCGCGTTTGGGGGATGGTGCTGTGTACAAACTGGGCTATCGCGATAGCCGTGTACCAGAAATTACCAATGCAATTCTTGCGCTCGCGGAAAAATGCAATCAGCAACTGCCAGACGTGCATTTAAAAAGTTTGCGCCCCACATGGTTGTTAACAACGCCGGAATTAATAGAGCAGCGGCACGAGCGACTCTATTGGCATGGTTACTTGACGCCACTGGTTGGCCCTGAACGGGTGATTGGCGATTGGTGGCAAAAACCGGTGGCCAGGGATTATTTTTTGGCGCAGCGTCAGGACCATTTACCGGTATGGATTTTTTTTGATCTGTATAACAAGCAGTGGTACGTGCATGGAGTATTTGCCTGATGCGCTACGCCCAACTTCACACCACCACCAATTTCACTTTTCTCACCGGCGCCTCGCACCCCGCTGAGTTTGTGCAGCGCGCTGATGAATTAGGTTATGACGCGCTGGCGATTACCGATGAGTGTTCACTGGCTGGTGTCGTAAAAGCATTTGTTGCGGCGGAGGAGCTGGGGGTTAAATTAATCATTGGCAGCCGTTTTCGTTTATCCAACGGCATGGATCTAATTGCTATTGCGCCTTCGCGAATTGCCTACGCCGAACTTTCCGGTTTTATCACTCTGGCGCGGCGGCGTGCCGACAAAGGAACTTATGAAGCGCACTTTGACGATTTACGTTTTCGTTTGCGTCATTGCCTGATTATTTGGGTCGCAAAACTCAGCGACACCATTGTGGATGCAGTGGCAACTGAATTAACGAATGCGTTTAAAGACCGCTTATGGATTGGCATTAATCATCGGCTACAGGGGGGAGAGCAGCAGGATTTTGCGCGCTGGCAGTTGCTTGGTCGTGAAAAAAATATTCCACTGGTCGCCTGCGGTGAAGCCTTAATGCACAGTGCCGAGCGAAAACCCCTGCAGGATATTGTGACCGCTATTCGTCACAAAACACCCATTCAGGAAATGGGCACCAAGCTGGAATTAAATGGTGAGGCTTACCTTAAATCCCTGCATCAGTTAGCGCGCCTCTATCCGCCGGAATTGCTTGCTGAAACCGCGGTGATTGCCGACCTGTGCCACTTTTCCATGAGTGAATTGCGCTACCAATATCCGCGTGAGTTGGTGCCCGGTAATCTAACGCCTATTGCACACCTGCGTTGTTTGGTTGATGCCGGTAAACAGCAGCGTTGGCCACAGGGTGTGCCTGCTGAGGTTGAAAGTTTGTTGGAAAAAGAACTCGCGTTAATTGAAGAGCTGGAATATGAATATTATTTTTTGACGGTGCACGACATTGTGCGCTTTGCGCGCGAGCAGGGAATTTTGTGCCAGGGGCGCGGTTCTGCTGCCAACTCGGTGGTGTGTTATTGCCTGTTTATCACTGAAATTGCACCGGGTTTAATTGGTGTTCTGTTTGAGCGGTTTATTTCCCGTGAGCGCGACGAGCCGCCGGACATTGATGTTGATTTTGAACACCAGCGCCGCGAAGAAGTGATTCAATATATTTATCAAAAATATGGGCGTGAGCGTGCGGCTATCGCGGCGGTGGTTATTACTTATCGGGGCAAAAGTGCGGTGCGCGATGTGGGTAAAGCCCTGGGCATGGATGAATCACTGCTCGATCATCTATCAAAAAATATGGCCTGGTGGGAGCGCGGGGCAGATCTGCCAACAACGCTTAGCGGGATCGGCGTAAAAATGGACAGCGAGCTGCTCACACATTTTTTTAACCTGTTGCAATTAATACAGGGTTTTCCCCGTCACCTGAGCCAACACACCGGCGGCTTTGTTATTTCTGAAACCCGAATCAGTGACCTTGTGCCTTTGGAAAATGCGAGCATGGCCGAGCGCACTATTATTCAATGGGATAAAGAAGACCTTGAATCCATGCGTTTATTAAAAGTGGATGTACTGGCATTGGGCATGTTGTCGGCACTGCGGCGCGCGCTCGAATTAATCCACAGCTATGACTCGCGCATTCGTTCACTGCAAGACATTCCCCGGGAAGACAAAGACACCTATGCCATGTTGTGTCGCGGTGACAGTGTGGGGGTATTCCAAATTGAATCGCGCGCGCAAATGGCCATGCTGCCGCGCCTGCAACCGCGATGTTTTTACGATCTGGTGATTGAAATTGCCATTGTCCGGCCGGGGCCAATTCAAGGCGATATGGTGCACCCTTATCTTCGTCGTCGCGCCGGGTTGGAGCCAATCAGTTTTCCCAGCGACGCCATTAAAGACGTGTTGCTGCCCACGCTGGGTGTGCCTATTTTTCAAGAACAGGTGATGAAACTCAGTATGGTTGCCGCCGGGTTTACCGGTGGTGAAGCAGATCAATTGCGCCGCGCGATTACCAACTGGGGAAAACATTCAAAACTGTTGTTATTTGAAGATAAATTCAAAAATGGACTGCTCGCCAACGGCTACACCCAGGAGTTTGCCAATAATTTATTTGAACAGGTAAAAGGCTTTGGCGGCTATGGTTTTCCCGAGAGCCACTCCGCCAGTTTTGCGATTCTGTGTTATGTGTCCAGCTGGATTAAACGGCATCATCCCGCTGCGTTTTATTGCGCGTTGCTCAATAGTCAGCCCATGGGTTTCTACAGTCCATCACAATTAATTCAAGACGCGCGCCGCCACGGTGTACAGGTTCTGCCGGTGGATATCAATCACAGCGATTATGAAAACACTCTCGTGCTGAGTGAAACCGGCGTGCGCGGAATTCGCTTGGGGTTTCTATTTGTGAATAAACTCAATACTCGCGATGCACAGCAAATTCCTATCGCGCGCGGGAATTCACCGTTTACATCGCTAAAAGATCTTGCTCGGCGCACCTCGCTCAGCGATGCCGCCTTGGAAAGCCTGGCCTCCGCTGATGTATTGCGCACGCTAGCCGGTGATCGTTTTCAAGCGCGCTGGCAAGCGTCGGCGTTAATGCCGCACTCGCCACTACTGGACGAGAGTGATCCAGCGGGTGATGAGTTGCTGATGCCGGGCCCCAGCCTTGAACAAAATGTGCTGGATGACTATGCCTCGGTCGGGCTGACCTTACGCACGCACCCCATGGCGATTTTGCGACAGGAATTTCCGTTTAATAAATGCAAACGGTTTGCGGATTTGGTGAGTTTACGCCACAAGGGTTTTGTGCGGATTGCGGGAATAGTGACCGGGCGGCAGCGGCCGGGCACGGCGAGTGGGGTTCTGTTTATGTCCCTGGAGGACGAAACCGGCACCAGTAATGTAGTGATCTGGAATTCAACCCAGCAGCGATTTCGCAACGAAATACTCACCGGTAAATTGCTCATTGTAAAAGGCACGGTTGAAATTCTCACCGAGGGCGTGAATGTTCCTATAGTTCATGTGATCGCCGGGCACATTCAAAACGTAACTGATCGCCTACACAACCTCGCGTCAAGCTCGCGCGATTTTCATTAATTTGTAAAAATATATGCTGAAATATTTCCCCATACCCTGTGCGATAGTGGATATAGAAACCACCGGTGGCAATGTGACCTATGATCGCATTATTGAAATCGGCATAGTGGAGGTCACGGAGCAGGGCGTTACGCACTGGTCTACATTAATTAACCCACGCACGACCATTCCCGAGGGTATTCAGCGGCTAACCGGAATCACTAACGAAATGGCCGCCGCCGCGCCGTACTTTGAGCAAGTCGCCAAAGAAATAATACTGCGCCTGCAAGGTAAGTTATTTGTCGCTCACAACGTGCGTTTTGATTATGGTTTTATTCGCAATGAATTTGCTCGCCTTGCGTATCCCTACAAATCCAAACTCTTATGTACAGTCAGGCTGTCCCGCTTTTTGTATGCGGATTGCGAAGGTCACAGCCTGGAAAAACTTATCACTCGCCACAATATTCGTGTAAGCCACCGCCACCGCGCGCTGGATGACGCCATCGCGGCCTATAAATTTATGGAGATTGCAGAACAGGAAAAAGGTGAGGCGAATATCAAGGCCGCTATTCAACATCAGTACCGCAAAGAGACTATGCCCGCCGGGTTTGATGCAAGCATTATGGATGGCCTGCCTAACTCACCCGGCATTTATTATTTTTGGGGTGAGAATCAAGAGCTGCTCTATATCGGTAAAAGCATCAGTATTCGCAAACGTGTGCTCTCGCATTTTACTGCCGACCATAAATCCGCCAAAGAGATGAAAATTTGCCAGCAAACGCGCAACGTCACGTTTGAAAAAACCGCAGGTGAATTATCTGCGCTGATTTTGGAGTCCAAAAAAGTAAAAGCACTGCAGCCACTGTACAACCGCAAACTTCGCAGGGTGAGTAGCTTTCACACCATTCAATTGGAGGAGGGTAGCGGCGGCATACTCACGCCACAAATAGTTCCTGTGTCCCACATGCCAACCAACGGCAAGAAAATCTACGGCCTTTTCCCTTCCAAAATAAAAGCCAAACAAACCCTTCAAACCCTCTGCGACGAACATCATCTTTGCTATCAAGTCTGCGGTATAGAAAATATCAGCAATAGGGCTTGTACCAGTCATCAACTCAAAAAATGCCAAGGTTATTGCGCAGGCAAACAACACGCCTTGCAACACAACGTCAAATTACTGGAAGGCTTGGCACTTTTGGCATTAAAAACCTGGCCCTATAAAGGCACCGTCGCATTGGTAGAAAAAAACCAAAGCGACGGCATGGAGCAGCATCTACTAATAAACAATTGGTGCATTCTGGGTGTTGCAGAAACCGCCGCAGACTACGAAACGATACTTGCCGACAATCCCTCGCTGGAAATCGATAAAGATATTTACCGTTATCTGGTAACCGCCATCTTCAAGAAACGGCAATCGCTGGCATTGGTGCCCTTGCTCTCAGGAACATAAGAGCGTTTGGATTGTGGGTTGCAGCGTGGTGATTACTTCTTGTTCCACTCTGCCAAAAACGTCTTCCGTTCGCGATCTGCTTTTTTGCGGGCAATGCAGTCATCCACATGGTCATTGATCAGCCCCATGGCCTGCATAAAGGCATACACAGTAGTGGGGCCGACAAATTTCCAGCCGCGTTTTTTTAAGGTTTTGGAAAGCTCTACCGATTCCGGTGAAGTGGACTGCGATTGTGGTTTTACCTGCGCATTCGCGGGCAACGCATAACGCCACACAAAACTTGCTAGCGATCCCTCGGTGGCAACTAACTCCTGCGCGCAGCGGGCGTTATTAATGACCGCCTCAATTTTCCCCCGGTGCCGCACTATGCCTTCATCTTGCAACAGGCGCTCTACATCGGCGGGGGTAAAGCGGGCGATTTTATTGAAATCAAAATTCACAAATGCTTTACGAAAATTCTCCCGCTTCGCAAGAATCGTCCGCCAACTCAAGCCGGACTGAAAACCTTCCAAACTGATTTTCTCAAACAACCTGAAATCATCGGCAACGGGAAAGCCCCATTCGCTATCGTGGTACGCGAGGAATTCAGGCGCCGCACTGCACCAACGGCAACGCAATTTCCCATCCTCAAATAACATGGCATCGCTCATTACTTATCTCCTTTCAGTCATACCCGCGAACGCGAGTACCCATAAAATATTCTTCCCGTCATACCCGCGAACGCGGGTATCCATAATATTCGTAACTTGGATTTATTGTGAAGGGCTAGTAATTCCTGTGCTCGCGGGCGAAATAAGCAGCGCAGCACTTCGTTATAGATTTTGTATTGTCATATTCCCGACAGTCTTGTGTGGTGCTTTGGCTTTCTTGTTTGTATCGTCAATATGATGGCAGGCTCATGGTTTGCAGAGTACAAAAGCCAATAACCTGTTGATTATAAAAATAATTATTCCCCAAACAGTCGCCGTTTCAGGCTGCTTACATCTAATGCGGTTATAAATGTAATGTGATGTTATTCACAAATCACTTTGCATCGCTTATGCTCCAGAAAAACCAATGGGGCGACTTGCCAGCAAGGCTCACCCACAGGAACTATTTCATCGGATGATGTAGTTACTCTCTCCGCTGTTTTAATTTCCTCGCTTGTGTTTTTCTGCATTCAAATTTTTGCGGAATCAGTACTTTGTGATTTTTAACCGAAGTGGATCTATATCGCAAAGCAAATAGCAGAAGGTCGTGTTAGTGCCCAAAGCAGACATTCGCGCGATAAAAGTTGGCCTTATAAAGAGATTTGATTGCTAATACACTGCGGCCATCAACCTTTACGAGAAGGAAATAACTTGATTTTTGACGAAGCGCAATTGACGCTTATTAGTTAAACGACACCTAAATTTCCAATATGAAATGAGTTTAGGGTTGCGCTATCGATGGACTTAGGTGGATATCAAGTTGCAAGTAAAAACTGAGGAAAATGGAATTATGAAAATAACAATTCTTCCGGCTCGATACGGTGACAGCATACTTTTTGAACTAGAAAATAATGATAAGAAGTTTTTAGTTGATTGCGGATTCAAACAGACATACAGCAGAGAGTTAAAAAAACTGACCTCCGAAGTGGATTTTATAATTTTAACTCATGTTGACGAGGATCACATTAATGGAGTTTTTCCATTGCTTGAAGATTATCCTAAAAAATTTAGTTTGGAAAAGGTCTATATAAACACTCCTGAATCTTACGCAGCTCCTGCTACGAATAGCGGAGAAATCTCAATTCGCCAAGCAATTACAATTGAACAACTATTATTAGATAAATCTATCCCCTACCACAGTCTTCTTCAAGGTGATCGGGTAATTATCCAGGATGATATTTGGTTGGAAATAATATCTCCTACAAGCGAAGATGTGAATTATTTTAATTCAATGTACCGCACCGTTAAAGCTGATTGGATAGCGGAAACAGAAATTTCGATAAATGAAAAAATCGAAAACATGGAAACTTTGAGTCAGAAAAAAGATTCCTTCAAAACAAAGAAGGCTGATTTCGTGAATGCGGCTTCTATTGCCTTCATACTAAAATTTAAAAATAAAAAACTTCTTTTCCTAGGAGATGCTCATCCGGAAACGATAACGGAATACCTTAAAAAGGAAGGATACAGTACCCAAAATAAATATGTTTTTGATTACATAAAGCTTTCTCACCATGGAAGTATAACTAGTATTTCCAATGAATTTATATCCCTTATAACATGCAACAAATTTATCTTTAGCACTAATGGTGGGAAATCTAAAAGCCGTCACCCTAGCCGAGAGTTAATAGCAAAATTGGCATTGAATATAGAGAGGGCAGAAGCAGAAACTTTAACTTTTCTATTTAATTATCCAGTGGAGGAAATTACTAATAGAAATGGAGTACTAGCAACCCAAGAGGAAATGGCGTTGTATCGTATAGAATTTGAAAACTGCCTAGAGATTCATTTGCAATGAACCATCCAGAAATTCTACCGAAACTATGTGTTTGCATTTTTAACAAAAATGTATTCAGCGGAACGGGTGTACTGATACCTCATAACGATAAATATTACTTATTTACCGCAGCACACGTTCTATATGGACAATCTTGTTGTGATATTGAAACCACTGATTTAACGAAGTTTCAATTCATAATGGAAAGTAATGTTCACCTACACCTAATCCGGGTCGAAGGGGAACCACAATCTCAAAAGGAGATAGATGTAGCTGTTCTTGAAGTTGAGCCAAGCAGTCCTTTGAATGATCTACCAGTTGTAGCTCTTTGCGGTGAAACTAACGCTCCTGGTCTTGAGTTTATATTTAGAGGAAGAAATAGGTCTACAAGCGGAGACTGCCGATCAATATGGCCATGCCACCTAGATACGCCATCAGATACAAAATTTAAAATGAAAATCCCGAATGAGTTTTATACAAATGTAGATGGTGACTCTGGTGCTGAAGTTTTGCAAGGGTATTCGGGCAGTGGAATTTTCATAAACAATCACGACACCATCTATTTCGTGGGAATCGTAATTTCAGTTAGCTCTCACTCGTTTCCAGGAGTGAACTGCGTTCCCATTCAGATCATAAAAGAAAAGATTCTATATTCCGCAAATATTTCAGATTTTTATGGTTTTAACAAAATTCTCGGCGTAGCTGTTTCGCAGATTAGGAATGAGGTAACACAAGAACTTATTAATCAAAGAAAGACTACCGTATACGGCGATGTTGAAAATCTTCAAAAGAAAATGAACATATTCTTAGCTGATTGGCAACCAAGCCATCTTGATGGATTCATCAAAGATATAATGATCTGGGAAAAAATTGAACGAGAGAAAGTAGATAATAATAGTGACTACCGAGATAGGGTGAATGAAGCTAAAGCAGCGCTAGCTTCCGGTAATCAGACTTACATAGTGAAAGATGAGCATGAAGGCAATGTACGATTTCACAAGATCAAGGAAGAATTTAGAGCAGAAGTACAGCTGCATTTAAAAGGGACACCATTGGAACGAAACTCAACAGTAATCGCAAATGGAGAAATAGCAAGGCTTTTAGCGAACTGCAATCTGGATTTCAAGAAATGAGTATAAATATTTCAATTGCTAATGACCTTTCAAAAGGCGCTCCAAGCAGCAGTATGTATCTGCATCTTTGTATCATATGTAGTGCTTTAAAATATTGCCGCGGAGCATCAAAAGGTATGACCTACTCCAAGCTGGCGTATATTTTCGACAAAACCATAGTCCTCGACGAAAATGCGATAACTTCATTCTCAACGCTAAAACCATGGTTCATAGGCGGCGACTTCAAAAAATCACTCGTAATTGCCGAGTCGCAATCCTTTGTTCTATTTGAAGAAGATCAAAAAGCAGGTATGAAAATATCAAACACTGATAAAGGAAACGAGTATGTCTCAAGTCTTGAAAATATGGATGTATTTCAAAACTACATCAGCTATCTAAAAAGAATGCAATTTACTGAAAAGAAATTTGAAAAACCACTAATTAGGTGTTGACCACATGAAGATTGATAACGTGAGCGCTTTAATCAAAGCCCACACTCCAGAAGGGATTAAAGATTTTGGCTTTTCATTCGAATTTTCGGATGGATTAACCATTTTGACGGGCGACAACTCAAGCGGAAAATCTACAGTGCTTTCGTGTATCTATTATTGTTTAGGTTTAGAGCAATTAATAGGAGGTAAAGGAGGTAATTCCTTAAGCCCTGCGCTGCATCAATCATTCATGTGGAATGGATTTACGCATCAGATTTACGAATCGAGGTGCTCGCTAGTCTTTACTGCTACCAATGGCCATCAATATACAGCAACAAGAAATATCAAAATTGATGAATCCACTAAATTTTACGAAATAGAAATATGGGATGGGAAAAGCCATTTTCCAAAATTCATACACTCGCCCCGTGATCATGGGGATCAAGGATTTTTTCAATGGCTGGCGGAAGTTAACAAATTAGAACTGTTTTCCGTTGAAGGAATAGAAAGTGAATCTAGCAAAACGCTATACATGCAAAATATATTTACATTGTCGTTTATCGAGCAAACAAAGGGTTGGTCAGATTTCTTTTCAATGATGCCATCTTTTGGAATTAAAGATCCGAAACTAAAAGTGATTGAATATTGCCTGGGACTTAACTCCTTGAGCGTTAATGTAAAGCTGGACAGGTTAAAACAAGAAAAAAATGAAATAAAGCGAGAGTGGTCCAAAATCGTTGGTGTATTAGAAGAAAGGGCGCAAAAGTTACAGTTATATTTTTCTGACTTTGACCGCAAGAATCCCATCTCGCAGTCATATATAAATAAAATTTCCATTTTCTCAATTGATCAAAGTGAGAAAGAGATATCTCTTAAAGAGTATCAAGATAGACTGACTTTGCTATTTGAAGATTCAGAGAAAAAGGTTGAATCCATAGGGAGCTCTCACATCCGATCAGAGTATGCTTTTCAATTGAAAGATGAGATCCAAGAAGGACTTAATAGATATATCGAAGAAGAACGTGAAGTATCATATGGGTATGAAGAAGAGCTAAAAAAATTCAATGACTATAAAGAAGCCCTAGCAAATGTCGTAGCTGACATGCAGGGATTTCAAGATATTCAAAAACTAACTACAAACCGAACTTGGGAAAAAATTACAAGGGCACATTGTCCTGTTTGTGATAGTAGCATTAGTAACAAGAGAGACGAGTTGTTGACCGATGAAAAGATTGGAAAATCAATGGCGTTTTTACGATCACAGAAAAATACGTACGAAAAATATATCGAGGCCTCATCAAAGGTCATAGAGCGATATGATGCCGCAATAGCTTTTTATAAAAAAAGCATTAGACTAAAAAGAGAGCAATTGGATAGTGTTTATTCTGATATTTCGGCACCATCTTTTCAGGCAATTAGAGCAGAGTTCGATGTTCAATCAGAGTTACGTCACAAACTTTCCGAGATAGATTCATTTATAGAGGCTTTTGACAGCTCCAAGGAAAAGATGAAATTGTATAGCGTTCAATTTGATTTGGCAGCCAAAGAAGAGAAAGAGTTGAAATCAAATATTGAATCTGATGAAGAGAAGATAAAGCAATTTCGGAAGATTTTTAGAGATCTGATAAAAGATTTCGGTTACCGCAGCAATGAAGTAACAGCGATCTCAATATCAGAAGATTCGAACAAAGGCCTTTTGCCAACGGTCTTCTTGGACAAGGAGCCTCAATATATTAGATTTGTTTCATCTGCTAGTGATTTTGTTAGGTCAATTTGGGCTTATTACATGGCTTTATTAATTGAGGGCGTGCGTCATCCAGGATTTTTAATTATGGATGAACCTGGGCAGCATCAAATGAGACCAGACAGCATGAAGGAATTGATAAAGAAATCGGCAGGAATTGGTAAGCAAGTTATTTTGGCAATTTCACGCAGCCATAATATCCGTGATGAAAAAGTTAATATTTCTGAACTCCTTAAGGGGCTCCCTGCAAATTCTTATGAGTTACATGATATTGATGGCGGAGCTGAATATGTGATTAAGCCATTGAATTCCGTAGAAACCGTGAGCCAATAGTATTAGAAAAGTGAGATTACATATTTCTCCCTAAACGGATTTTTAATAATTAGGGCAGCATAAATTAATAGATTTGTCTTTTGTGTTGATGGTTGAACTCCGAGCTATATATTGATAAAGCTAAATTTGGTTAAAGTACAAACTATCCAAGATAAAAGGCGGTACATAGATGAATTACTTTAATTTGCCTTCCATCTCCAAAGAAATCATTAAAAGAGCTGCCATATCAAATATTGTATGTGTACCCATTGAACCTCAAATAGGATCTTTGCCGCTCAGTTGCCTGAAAAATGTGAAAAGTTATGTTGAGATTAATGGAGGCAACATTCAATTCGGTTGGATATTTTCCTGTCTCGGCAATGTTGTTTTGAAAAAAACAGCTCATGCAGTCGTGGCGCGAGATGATAAATCATTGCTTTGCGTGACACCAAACGAATACAAACTGGATAACTTAAATTTCTCTCCAGACAACTCCATTGAAGGTTTAATTAAAAATACTTTTCTACCCACGCATTTTGTAGCACTCGTTCAAAATAGATCTCTGGAAAATTTTCTAAGTCTAGAAAGGGAATTGGATCAGTTGAGATTAAATAACATAGGAATAGTATCAAGTGTAGATGTACGAGAAATAGAACGTAGAGCGGCTGTTCTGTATCCTGAAATATTGGATCTTGCTAAAAAGCATACAGGCGGATACGACTATTGTTACTGCGGATCAGGAAGAAAAAGAAAAAATTGTTGTCGTTAAGCTGTTTTTCAAGCCGCAAGTACAAGTGACCATAATTTTATAGAAAGGAGTTATCTTGATGAGGATTTCGTCTTCTAAGTCAATGTCCGCTTTTGGCTGTTATGCGATGTAATTGATCTGAAGGTTTTTCAATGTACCCAGACTGAATCAGCTGGGCCTAAGGCAGAAGTATAATTTCTATTTATTCGGGATAAAAATGAGCAAAAAGCCTTTTAGATCACCATTCTTAATCAATTGGCTGTAGGAACATTTAGTGGTTAATGGGTTTTTCTACAGCCTCGTTAGGTAATACTCGCTCAATCTTCACAAACGACCTTTATCCACAAGGGCATAATCAAGGACATATATATGGATCATCCAGAATATTACGATTTAGTAGAAGTATCTGATGCAAGTGCTAAGTTGGTTGCCGTTCCATGGGCGATGTTAGCGAAGGCCGGAGCCATGGAATTGGGGAAATATGCTGCAGGAAAGCTATTGTCATCAGTTCTAAAAGAATCAACGCTTACTAAAGCTGATGTTGCTAAAATCATCGCTGCTGCAGTTGATGAGATTAAGCGCCACATAACGAGAAGTCTGACTGAGCAAACCATACTTGAAGTGCGAGGGAAGGTTTCTGGTTGTCTTGACTTACTTAGTCAATTTTCTGAATCTCCTGAACACCCTCATCGACTATATGAGGCAGATACCCAAGCTCAATATGCAGTATCGATTTTGGAAGCTGTAGGAAGCCAAGGCATTACTGCATATGTATACGCAGTGAATGTGAAATTGTTATGTGTTGCTGTATTGCGCAAACATCTCAACATTGAAGGTGAGGTTAGGAACTTTGAGAGAATTTATCGCCAAGCTGTCGCATTCATAGAAATTAATATAAGGGAGATTCGCTCGAGTCTTGAGTCTCGGATAGCAAAAGTGGGGATTATCAAAGATGATTACTTTGAACTTTCTTACGGATCTGGGGATATGGGCGGAGTAATTCAGACATGGAGTTCTGAGTTTACTGATAGCGGTCGCAAGTATAGTTTTTCTAGCCGAAAATCAGCCAAAGATGCGCGATTCAAAGCTGAAAGCGAAAGAGCTAAGATTATTTCGTTCTACAAAAAATCTGTTGCTGATTTCGAGTTAACGGTTACAAAACCTACCGCTGATGTTATTAAGCAATGGAGTGTGGCCATGGATCATATACGCAAGAATGAAAAATAGTTGCCTAACAAGCGACTGTGGTAACGAATCGGTAGATTCGGCATCAAAATCATTCTTCTCTTGCCGGGCAACCTATCACCAACGTCCGCAAATGGCCGTTTTGAGTCCTTCATCTTCCACCCCCTATAAATACCCAAGTATCCCTTGGGTATTTTTTTGCGGCGACGTTTAGTTTTTGAGGAGGCGACGGCCTTTATAGTCTGAATTTTGCTAAATGAAAATGGCTAATTAAATTTTCAAATACCCTGCGTCCATCATTGCTGCTTACATTAAATTTATGAGGCGTTTCATCGGTGACTACGGATTCTGCGCCTCCATCTTTCAGTGCTTTATGCAGTGATTCCATTGGGATTTTTGGATTTTTAATATTGCTGAATACATGAAAGTTTAATATGCCTTGAACACCTAATAGCTTTGCGGCTTGAACAATTGCCTTGCAAACGACTTCATAAAGCTTTTGATTGACGTTAACTATCGCGTCGCGGCCAATTTGGTGTTCATTTTCGACATTGAGATTTTTTACATAAATATCGCTAATTAAATCGGATGCCTTAACGTTGTAGCAACGCATGCCGATTTTTACGGCTGCAAAAATATCATCAGGTTTTTGGGCGTCTACGCCAAAAACCCAATAATCCTTGTCTATTTTCGCTGCCCATTTTTGTGGCGATACACTTTTATCTTTGAAACCCGATATGGAAATGCCGTGTTTAGACTTCCATACACTTATATCGTCATAGCAAGTTCTTAATACAAAATCTTTTTTGTCTTTGCCGTTGTTGAAAATAATATCTGCATCGGTTTTGTAGGCTGGGCTTCCTTCAGCAATCGTTAGAGCTCCTTTCTCTTTAGTCATTTTGATTATCTCCCTCTGCGCCTTGCGCTAATGATTCAGACGTTCTGGCAAAAACATAACAGTCGCCTCCTTGCTCGCAAATTAGCCGGTTTGCATTGGTAATTTGTTTGCTTCTATTGGAACTGTCGTTAAATTTACTTTCTTCAAAGTGGCTAACATCAAAAATTTCAATTAATTCCATTTCCTCTTGTTGTAGAAAAGAATCGAATTTCTCTTGGGCTGTTTGGGCTGAGTCAGCAGCAACTAGATAAACCCCAAGAATCCAATCAGATCCATCAATATTCATTGGGGAATAAGCAGTTAATGAGGCTTTGTGGTCAATAACCCAGATTTTATTACCATTCATGGTGTGGTGATCCTTTGTTGTGATGTTTAAGAACGGCATGAATTCTACTATCCAACCCTTTAAAAAGAGTGAGGTGCTTCAAATTTTGTTTGTGCCTTGGAAATTTATCGCGGTTGGGTGTTTTTAAAAAAAAACAATAAAACCCCGTATTCCGCTAGGCTTCATACAGGCTACGCATAACCGAATAAATTAATTTTTAAGCTGTGTTGTTTGGGGTGAAGCAGAAGGGAAATACTACGAAGGAAAAAATGGCGTCCCCGGCGGGAATCGAACCCACATCATACGCTTAGGAGGCATACGTTCTATCCGATTAAACTACAGGGACGTGCGGGCGGGATTATATAAACAACCTCGGCAAAAACCTATAGTTAATATTCGGTACCTTTTATTCGTTCAATAATTGGCCAATTGTTCCGGTGGAATAACGGGTTGGGTCTGCATCGACTTTGCGTGTGCTCAAGGTTAGTATTTGCGCTGGTTCACACACGCAAACGGAATGTACGATAACAAATGATCATTGTCCCTACTGAAAAGTCCCTCGATTGGCGCCATGCGCCCCTTGTGCTGTGCACCTTGGTGTTTATCAATGTGATGGTGTTTTTCCTGTACCAAAGCAGTGATACCCCCAAAATTGTGGAGGCCATTAGCAGCTATCACGCGCAGGGCTTTATTCAGGACGAGTGGCCGATTTTTGAGAAGTACCTGGAGGAGCAGGGCGATGCGCAGTTGGAGGAGTATCGCCGCCAATATGCCAAGGCCGAGTACGACTACATAATTGCCGACTTGCTGATGCGCGAGGATTTTTACCACTACTTGCAAACCAACGTGCGCAGTTACCTCACGCCGGATCGTTTTGAGCAGTGGGTTACGGAGCGGGCGCGCTTGCATGGGCTGATTCAGTCGCTCAGTTATGTCGCCAATGGTTTGCAGGCCAATAAATTATCCATCCCCAGTTTTTTAACCCACCAGTTTTTGCATGGCGACATTATGCATTTGCTGGGCAATATGTTTTTCCTGATTGTGTGCGGTTTTGCGGTAGAGGCGGCGATTGGGCATTGGCGGTTTTTGCTATTTTATTTGCTGTCGGGTGTGGGCGCAGGTTTTGCGCAGGTGGCGACGGATTGGACGAGTAGCCAGCCGTTGATCGGTGCTTCGGGTGCTATCTCAGGGGTGATGGCCATGTACCTCGCGGTGTTTCGCTTTAAGAAGATCGAATTCTTTTATTGGTTCTTCTTTTTGGTGGGTTACTTTCGCGCGCCCGCGCTGCTGATTTTGCCGTTTTATATCGGCAAGGAAATTTACCAATACCAAACCGATACCGATTCCAACGTCGCCTTTATGGCGCACGCCGGTGGGTTTATCGCGGGTGCAGTATTAATTGGTGCGGCGTGGCTGCTGAATCGCTCGCTGTTTAATGACGCTTATATTAATAACGAGCAGGGTGTAGACCCAGCGCAAAAAACCATGGCCGAGATTTATGAAGCCATCGAAAAATTCCGCTTTGAACGCGCACTGCAATTAGTGGATGGGCTTATCGCCGCGCAAGGCAATCAATTTGAGTTGGTGATGATTCGCTACAACCTGTTGAAAATTGAACGCGGTGCGGCGCTAAACCCAGCAGTGATTACACTGCTGACCTTGCCCTTACTCACACCGGAGCAGATTAAAAAACTGGAGCGGGTGTGGGTGGATAACCCGGATGTACATGAATCCTTAACTGAAAGTGCCGCCCTAAAATTAGCCATGCAATTTGCGGCGCTGGAAAATCCGCGCGCGGCGGAGCAATTGTTTATCCAACTGACGCAAAAGGGCTGCACTAATCCCGCCATGAGTGTGTTGGCGACTAAATTGGCGGCAGCATTTTTGCGCTTGCGCGATATGACTAAACGCAATCACTACGAACAACTCGCAGTACAATTCTCTACAACCACCGCACAGGGAGCCGAGCGTGCATTACTGTAAATATCATCCGCTGGACGGTGCGACTTACTATTGTGAACAGTGCAAGGTGCACCAGTGCGATCACTGCGTGGACGACGAGCCAGTGCTCGCGCGTTGTTTTGTGTGCGGTCACAATCTGGAAAGCCTGGGTTCGGGCAACAAAGCCGAACCATTTTGGCGGCGGTTGCCTGAGGCGTTTAAATATCCACTCAATGCCTCATCCATGAGTTTGATTGTGATTACCTCCATCGCTTCGGTACTGGCGATGCTCATGCCGTTTTTATGGATTTTGTCGCTGCTGCTGTATTTATTCGCTGCCGGTGCGCTGCTCAAATACAGTTTGACCTGCCTTGAGCACACCGCGCTGGGCGAGATGAAAGCGCCGGATGTATTGGATGCTTATCAAGGTGGTATTAGCCTGCTGTTAAAGCTGTTGGTGATCACGGTAGTGTTGGTGTTATTGGTGGGCGCGGCGGCGAATTACCTTGGCCCAGCCGTTGGTGGTTTGCTGGGTTTTATTGTGGTGATTTGTTTCCCGGCAATTCTGATTCGTTTTGCGCAAACGGAAAGTATGTTGGAGGCCATTAACCCTATGGCGGCGCTGGCGTTAATCGGCGCGATTGGTTTGCCCTACGGTTTGTTGATGGTGTTTATCCTGATCATGATGACCTCGGTTGGTTTGCTGCAGGAATGGATCGGCCAATTATTTCCGGCGGTGTCCTACGTGTTTCAATCCATGGTCTCCAGCTATTACACGCTGGTGGTATTCCACTTGATGGGCTACATGCTGTTCCAGTATCAAGACCAACTGGGTTACAGCGCACGCAGCGATGAAGAGGAGGAGCAACCCAAACGTGAGGCGGCAGATCGTTTAGCGGCGCAAATTCAAGTGCTGTTAAAAGAGGGCGATTACGAGCGGGTGGTGACGCTTTATTATCAAGCCTTTAAACAATTCCCCAACGATGCGCGCTTTTTTGATCAATTTTTTGAGCTGTTGTACACCTGCAAAAAAAACGCGCTGATGGCGGATTTCGGCTCGACCTATTTGCACTTTCTCAATCGCAAAAAACGCATCGACAAACTCACGCCGGTGTTCAAACAAATACGTTTGATCGCGCCGGACTTTCTACCCGACGCACCCGCACTGCGCGTACAACTGGCAAGCTCGTTAAAACAGCAGGGCGATGTTGCACTGGCGGTGAAATTACTTAACGGCATGCACAAGCAATTCCCGGATTACGCCGAATTGCCCCAGGCCTATTACTTGTTATCCACCATTTTGGAACAGCTGCCCAACATGCAAGCGCAAGCCGACAAGTGCCGGCAAATGGCGCAGCAGTTGGAGAAAATCGCCGAGCGCAAAAAGCTGGCAGCCGCTATGGCGCAGGCAGAGCTTGCGACGAACAAACCGCCCTCGGTAAAAACACCGGGGCGCAGCCCATCCGTCATGGTGACTAAAAGCGGGTTGCACTTGGAATTGGTGCCAATTGAACCGGTGAACACTGTGGAGCAGGCCGATAATTAACCGATGGATGATTAACTGGTAGATAGTTGATTCCTATGTCAGACAAAGGGTGCAAAATGCACAAATCAATGGGTGAGCTTAGTCGCGAGTTGGGAGCGTGTTTACAACGTTCTGGCTGGCGAATCGCCACCGCTGAATCCTGTACTGGCGGTGGTGTAGCGGCGGCAATTACTGCCATCGCCGGTAGCTCCGCGTGGTTTGAATACGGCGTGGTGAGTTATGCGAATGTCGCCAAACAAAAACTACTGGGCGTTAGCGCGCAAACGCTGGATATAGAAGGTGCAGTAAGCGAGGCCGTTGTTGTGGAAATGGTGCGCGGTGCATTGGCGCTTTCGGGGGCGGATCTCGCAGTGGCCATCAGTGGTATTGCTGGCCCTAGCGGTGCTACACCGGGTAAGCCGGTTGGTACTGTATGGTTTGCCTGGGCGACAGCGGCGGGTGATCTGAAAACGGATATGCAACTTATTGATGGAGATAGGGCGGCCGTCCAACATGGCGCGGTAATTTACGCTCTGGAAGGCGCTCTGGCGATGAGCAAAAAAAATACTGTATAAATTACTAGTACTGTTTGCGCATACAGCTTTTTCATGTATGCTATGTTCATAGTCAGTTGCCTAGTGGCTGACCACAAAAAGATTCTATAACCAGTTTTCACTATTGTTACGTTGAGGTGTCAGATGGATGCGAATAAAGAGAAGGCCCTGCAGGCTGCATTAAGTCAAATCGAGCGTCAATTCGGTAAAGGTACCGTAATGCGTATGGGCGACAAAGAACAAGTCGCCATTCCTGCCATTTCAACTGGCTCCTTGGGGCTGGATGTCGCTCTCGGCATTGGCGGTTTACCCAAGGGCCGTATTATTGAAATTTATGGTCCTGAATCATCTGGTAAAACGACCCTGACTCTGCAGGTTATTGCTGAAGCTCAACGTATGGGTGGGACCTGCGCATTCATTGACGCCGAACATGCACTTGACCCTATCTATGCCTCCAAGCTCGGCGTCAATGTTGAAGATTTGATTATTTCCCAGCCAGACACCGGCGAACAAGCTCTGGAAGTGACCGATATGCTGGTACGTTCCGGTGCAGTGGATGTTCTGGTTGTTGACTCAGTTGCTGCATTGACACCACGCGCTGAAATTGAAGGTGAAATGGGTGACCATCACGTGGGTTTGCAAGCGCGTTTAATGTCGCAAGCGCTGCGTAAAATCACTGGTAATATTAAAAACGCTAACTGCCTGGTGATTTTCATCAACCAGATCCGGATGAAAATTGGCGTTATGTTCGGCAACCCCGAAACTACCACCGGTGGTAATGCACTCAAGTTTTATGCTTCAGTACGTTTGGATATTCGCCGTATTGGTGCAGTGAAAGAGGGTGAGGAAGTTGTGGGTTCTGAGACTCGCGTGAAGGTGGTGAAAAACAAAGTTGCACCGCCATTCAAACAAGCTGAATTCCAAATTCTCTATGGTTCTGGCATTAACCGTATGGGTGAAGTGGTCGATTACGGCGTTAAGTTGGGCATGATTGATAAAGCGGGTGCCTGGTATAGCTATCAAGGCAACAAGATTGGTCAGGGTAAAAACAACGTGATGAAATTTTTACAGGAAAATCCGATTATTGCGCAAGAGCTTGAGCAGCGCGTGCGCACCGAACTTCTTGCTACGCCCGCACTATCTCTAAGTGCCGGTGGTGCAGAAGTGACCGATGATGTAGAAATGTAATTTGTAATGATCTGTACAAAACCCCCATCAGCAGGAATGTTATGGGGGTTTTTGTTGTCTATAAGCTCGGTTATTGTGATTTCCCTAAGGCGCTGGCAGATAGCAATTCGTAGAATGTATCGCCAAGGTGTTTGGTTTCCATTAAGCTGCGTATTAGTAAATTGTTACTGTGAATCTCACAATCGCGCTTGATAAGAGCAAGAGGTAATTTATGAAAATATCACATTGGGTTTTATTGGTAGGTGCCGTGTTTCTTGCCGGTTGCAGTTCCCAGCCTTATGTTGAAACTGATCATCAGGCCGGGTTTGATTTTGCATCATTGAAAACATTCAGTGTTGCAGAAACCAAGCAGGACTCTAAAGAAGATATCCTGATTTCACCTTTTACATTAAGTCATATACATGCGGCGCTTGAATCTGAACTGGGTAAGCGCTACCAGCAGGGTGCTTCTGGTTCAAAGCCAGACTTTATTGTCAGTTATCATGTAGTGGTTGAGGAAAAAATAGATCCTCGCAGTTACAACGATATCTATGGTTTCGGTTATTACGGCGTAGGTTATCGCTATCCACGCCCTTACTTTTTGGGCACCAATACCGGCTTGCGTGTATATAATCAGGGCAGTTTGATTATTGATATCGTGGATGCCAAAACCGATAAGCCTATTTGGCGCGGTGTATCAGAGAAACGTCTGAGTCGCAGTATGGCGCCACAACAGCAGCGTGAAGTATTGAGCAACGCTGTAGTGGAGGTCTTGGCGCAGTTTCCTCCTGTGAATTAATTGTTGTCAGTTAGTCTAATGGCCGCTTTTTGCGGCCATTTTTATTAAGGCTTTTGTTGTTATGGAAGCAGAATCACCGAAACCATCTGATATACGTTTTGCCGCCATGAATTTTTTGGCAATGCGTGAACATTCCGCTAAAGAGTTAAAGGAGAAGCTCGGGCGCAAGTATTCGGCTTGGCCATGCTTACTTGACTCGGTTATTCAAGCATTGATTGAACAAAATCTTCAATCCGATGAGCGTTTTGCTACCGCGTTTATTGCCATGCGTCAGCGGCAGGGTAAAGGCAGCCAGTTGATTCGTCTTGAGTTGCGTGAGCGTGGTATCAGTGCAGAGCTTATTGCAGCTTGTCTGGATGAGTCGGATGCCGAATGGCAATCATTAGCTTGTGATGCCCGTCGCAAGCGTTTTGGCAATCAAATCCCTCATGATCAGCGCGAGCGCGCACGGCAGATGCGTTTTTTGCAGACCAGAGGTTTTGCCAGTCGCCATATCCAACAGGCGTTTAATGCAGTCGATACGGATTATTGTTAGCGCCAATTTCTTGAATAAACACTAATCAGTTAGTGGCGAGTGCACGCTTGTTACCTGCAATTTATGTCATCCCATCCTTTTTTACTAACGTCGCTTCATACCCCAATCCCAGCTTTTCGTTGAGCCGAAAGGGGCTTTCTGTTACTCTGGCGCCCCGTCCTGAACGATAAATCCCCAAGCCTCGCAAAGAGTGCTGTTGTAGGCATTTATCTCCATATCCGCTCCGCATTTTCACAGTTAATCAGGTTTTACATGACGCGCTATATATTCGTAACAGGTGGTGTTGTTTCTTCATTGGGCAAAGGCATCGCCTCAGCTTCTCTGGCAGCTATTCTTGAGGCGCGTGGCCTTAAAGTAACTATCATGAAGCTGGACCCCTACATTAACGTAGATCCGGGGACCATGAGCCCTTTTCAGCATGGAGAGGTATTTGTCACTGAAGATGGTGCCGAAACCGATCTTGATCTGGGGCACTATGAGCGTTTTATTCGCACCAAGATGACACGCCGCAATAATTTCACCACCGGTCGCGTGTATGAGACTGTATTGCGCAAAGAGCGCCGTGGTGATTATTTGGGCGGAACCGTGCAGGTTATTCCGCATATCACCGATGAAATCAAGCGTCGCATTCTTGAAGGTGGTCGCGATGTCGATGTGGCTTTGGTTGAGATTGGTGGCACGGTAGGCGATATCGAATCGCAACCCTTCCTGGAGGCTGTGCGTCAACTCAAAGTTGAAATGGGCACGCGCGCATTGCTAATGCACCTCACTTTGGTGCCTTATATCGCCACTGCTGGTGAAACCAAAACCAAGCCGACTCAGCACTCAGTAAAAGAATTACGTTCCATTGGTTTGCAGCCTGATATTCTGTTGTGTCGTTCCGAGCGTTTGGTGGATGAAGATTCGCGCCGCAAAATTTCGCTGTTCACTAATGTTGCCGAACGCGCCGTTGTACCGCTTCCCGATGCAGACACCATTTATTCTATCCCGCGCTTGCTACAAAGCTATGGTTTGGATCAGATCGTTGTTGAATTGCTTGGTTTGCAATGCCGCGAGGCCGATCTGAGCGAGTGGGACAAGGTTGTTGAAGGCAAACTTAATCCCGTCAATTCCATCACCATTTCCATGGTTGGTAAATATATGGAATTGCTGGATGCCTACAAGTCACTCATTGAAGCACTGACTCACGCCGGCATTCATACCCATACTAAAGTTAATATTAATTACATTGACGCCGAGCGTGTTGAAAATGAAGGCGTTGGCATTTTAAAAGATGCAGATGCTATTTTGGTTCCCGGTGGTTTTGGTGAGCGCGGCGTAGAAGGCAAACTCATGGCGGTGCAATACGCACGTGAAAACAAGGTTCCGTATCTTGGCATTTGCTTGGGGATGCAATCTGTTGTTATTGAATTTGCGCGCAATGTGTTGGGTCTGAAAGGGGCTAACTCCACTGAGTTCGATCGCAATTCTCCGCATCCGGTTATCGGTTTGATTACTGAATGGATCACCTCGGAAGGTGAAGTAGAAAAGCGCGATGAGTCATCTGACCTTGGCGGCACTATGCGGTTAGGTGCTCAGGAGTGTCGCTTGGTTAGCGGCTCTAAGGCACGCGATATTTATGGTGCAGATGTGATTGTTGAACGCCATCGTCATCGCTATGAAGTAAACAACAATTATGTTGATCAGTTGCAAAAAGCCGGTCTAAAAATTGGTGGTTGGTCAGCGGATGATACCTTGGTGGAAATGGTTGAAATTCCCGATCACCCCTGGTTTGTCGCATGTCAATTCCACCCGGAATTTACGTCTACACCACGCGACGGGCATCCACTCTTTACTGCGTTTGTAAAGGCGGCACTGGCTAATAAGAAATAAGCGGTAAGGGCGCAATTTATTGCGCCCTTACTTTTATCTGCAAGAAATATCCTGCGTTAAAAAGGAATAGATGTGTCACAACAAGTCGTAAAAATTGGCAATTTACAAGTTGGGAATTCACTCCCTTTTGTTTTGTTTGGCGGAATGAATGTACTTGAATCCCGCGATATGGCTATGCAGGTTGCCGAGGCATATGTAGAGGCAACTGGCAAGTTGGGTATTCCCTATGTATTTAAAGCGTCCTTTGACAAAGCGAATCGATCCTCTATTCACTCGTACCGTGGTCCGGGTCTGGAAGAGGGCCTCAAAATATTTCAGGAAATCAAACAAACCTTTAATGTTCCGGTGATCACTGACGTTCATGAAATTGATCAGTGTCAGCCAGTGGCGGATGTCTGTGATGTAATTCAGCTGCCGGCCTTTCTCGCGCGTCAGACGGATTTAGTTGTCGCTATGGCGAAAACCGGCGCAGTTATTAATATTAAAAAGCCGCAGTTTTTAAGCCCGGGTCAAATGAAAAATATCGTCGAAAAATTTGGCGAATGTGGCAATGAGCAAATTATTTTGTGTGATCGCGGCACTAACTTCGGTTACGACAATTTGGTGGTTGATATGCTCGGTTTCCGCACCATGCGCGAGGTGAGCGGTAACGCACCGGTTATTTTTGATGTAACCCATTCCCTGCAGTGTCGCGATCCCATGGGCGCAGCCTCCAGTGGTCGTCGTCATCAAGTAGCCGAATTAGCGCGTGCCGGTATGGCGGTGGGGCTGGCAGGTTTGTTCCTTGAGGCGCACCCTGATCCTAATAACGCAAAATGTGACGGACCTAGTGCGCTACCACTGGATAAACTCATTCCATTTTTGCAGCAAATGAAAGCAATTGACGATTTGGTGAAAAACTTTCCACCACTCGACATTAACTAATTTTTTGGAAATCTACTCTGGAGAAGATGAATGACTAAAATTGTTGATATTAAAGCCTTTGAAATTTTGGATAGCCGTGGCAACCCCACTGTAATGGCAGAAGTAATTTTGGATGATGGCTCAATTGGTTCTGCAACTGCACCGTCTGGCGCGTCTACCGGTTCACGCGAAGCATTGGAATTGCGCGATGGTGACAAATCACGCTACTTGGGTAAGGGTGTTTTGAAGGCTGTTAACAACATCAATACCACTATTAAAAATCTGGTAGTGGGTATGGATTCATTGGATCAGCGCGCGCTAGATAATGCCATGATCAAAGCTGATGGCACCGACTTTAAAACTGTGTTGGGTGCAAACGCAATCTTGGCAGTGTCCTTGGCAAACGCCAAAGCAGCTGCAATCTCCAAAAAAGTTCCACTCTATGCACATATCGCTGACCTGAACGGTACTCCAGGTAAGTACTCTATGCCTGTGCCTATGATGAATATCATTAACGGCGGTGAGCATGCTGATAATAACGTGGACATTCAGGAATTCATGATTCAGCCCGTTGGTGCAAAAACCTTTGCTGAAGCATTGCGTATGGGCGCGGAAATTTTTCACACCCTGAAAAAAATCCTGCACGATCAAGGCTTGAGCACTTCTGTTGGTGACGAAGGTGGTTTTGCACCAAACCTGCCATCCAATGAAGATGCACTGAAAGTGATTTCTACCGCTGTTGAAAAAGCCGGTTACAAGTTGGGGGACAACGTTACTCTGGCATTGGATTGCGCATCAACTGAATTCTACAAAGACGGTAAGTATGATCTGGCTGGTGAAGGCCGTGTGTTCACTACCAACGAATTCTCTGATTACCTCGCTGATTTGGCCGCTAAATACCCAATCATCTCTATTGAAGATGGTAAAGACGAAAGCGATTGGGCTGGTTGGGCTGACTTGACACAAAAAATTGGTCACAAAATCCAATTGGTGGGTGATGATTTGTTTGTTACTAACACCAAAATTTTGAAAGAAGGTATTGATAAGAAAATCGCTAACTCCATCCTGATTAAGTTCAATCAAATTGGTTCGCTTTCAGAAACACTGGATGCGATCAAAATGGCACAGGACGCAGGATACACTGCGGTAATTTCTCACCGCTCTGGTGAAACTGAAGATACCACTATCGCTGATTTGGCGGTGGCAACTGCTGCTGGGCAGATCAAAACTGGTTCTCTCTGCCGTTCAGACCGCGTATCCAAGTACAACCGTTTGCTTCGTATTGAAGCCGAATTGGGTGCTGCTGCTCCTTACAAAGGCCGCGCAGAATTCAAGTCGTAATCTGCGTGAAAAAACAAAGGCCGAATCATCGGCCTTTGTTTTTAGTGTGTTGATGAATTATTTAATGTCTCAGGCAATATTTGATTGAACTTATGAAGTGGCTGCTGCTGGTGCTGATAATTTTGCTGAGCTATCTGCAATACAGATTGTGGATTGGTGACGGCAGTCTTGCGCATGCACATCGGCTGGAAAATGAGATTAAACTACAGCAAGCTGAAATTGATCGCATGCGTGAGCGCAATCGCATTCTTGATGTTGAAGTGGAAGAGCTAAAAACAGGCTTGGACACTATTGAAGAGCGCGCACGTAATGACATTGGTCTGATTAAAAAAGACGAAACTTTTTTTATTATCCTCGATGACGAAAAATAATTTTTTATCAACCTGGATAAAACCCTCTACACAGATTGCATTCAATGACAGTATCTAATCAGCAAGCCCCTGCTTATTGGGTGGTAGTGCCTGCCGCGGGCATTGGTGCGCGTATGGGTGCTGATTGTCCCAAGCAATATCTTCGGCTGTTAAATAAAACGGTTATAGAGCATACCTTGTCCCGGTTATTGGCCGTTCATGGCGTTGCTGGTGTCTATGTGGCATTGAGTCCAGATGATACCTATTGGCGGCAGTTGCCTATTGCCAATCATCCCGCCATTTATGATGTTGCGGGTGCAGCAGAGCGTGCTGGTTCAGTCCTGAATGCATTGGTTGCGTTAACCTCTGTGGCGAAGCCATACGACTGGGTTTTGGTGCATGACGCCGCGCGTCCTTGCATTACACCGGTGGATATTGAATTGCTCATTCGCGGTGTGGCGGATCATCCCGTTGGCGGTATTCTTGGGGTGCCCGTCAGCGATACCTTAAAAATGGTCAGCGATGGGAATATCCTGTCTACAACTGATCGTCGTGCTTTATGGCAAGCGCAAACTCCGCAAATATTCCGTTTGGGCTTATTGCATGATTGTTTGCAGCGTGCATTAGTTGAAGGTAAAACTATTACGGATGAGGCATCCGCGCTCGAGGCCTTTGGCTATAAGCCGTTGATGGTGAAAGGTCGCAGCAGCAATATAAAAATTACCTATCCTGATGATTTGGCAATTGCCAGTTTTTTATTGCAACAAAATACCTAGTGTTATGTAGTTGTTTTTAGCAGGAATTAAAATATGTCTATGCGTATTGGTCATGGTTACGATGTTCACGCGTTTGGCGATGGCGATAAAATTGTTATAGGTGGTGTTGTTATTCCTCATCAGCGGGGTCTGATCGCCCACTCTGATGGTGACGTGTTGTTGCACGCCTTGTGTGATGCCTTGTTGGGGGCGGCGGCCCTAGGCGATATTGGTAAGCATTTTCCTGACACTGATATGCAATACCGCAATATTGATAGCCGTGCACTGTTGCGTATGGTTTATGCAAAGCTCAATCAACTGGGCTGGAAGTTGGCCAATGCAGACATGACCATTGTTGCTCAAGCTCCACGCATGGCAACCTACATTCCCCACATGGTTGAAACCATTGCAGCTGATTTGCACGTGGATTTGTCGCAAATCAATGTCAAAGCCACCACCACCGAGCGTTTGGGCTTTACCGGGCGCGAAGAAGGTATTGCTTGTTATGCGGTTGTTCTGATCGAAAAGAACAATCACTAATCGAGCTATTGTTATAGCCTCACCTATTATTTACGGATTATGTTTTGACAGAATTTTCGTTGGATTTCCCGCGTGCATACGGCGAACTGAATGCATCGGCTATTTTTCGTGATCAACCGGAAGACTTTAAAGTGGATGAAGACTTGGGCTTCGAACCACTGGGGACGGGTGAACATGTTTTTCTGCAAATATTAAAGCGCGGTGAAAACACGGCGTGGGTTGCCGGAAAAATTGCCGAGCTGGCAAAGGTTAATATTAATGATGTTGGATATGCTGGCCGCAAGGATCGCCATGCAGTGACCACCCAATGGTTTAGTGTTTATATGCCAAAAGGTATTGAGCCGGATTGGATCTTGCTTAACAGCGATACGATTTATGTGATTCGCGTTGCGCGCCATCAGCAGAAGCTGCGTCGAGGTGATCATCGCCAAAATTATTTTGTAATTCGTTTGCGCGATCTTCAAACAGATAGTCGTCCTGTATTGGAACAAAAAATTCATCAGGTGCTAACCTTGGGCGTGCCCAATTATTTTGGCGAGCAGCGTTTTGGTTTTAATGGTAATAATTTGATAGAAGCCGATGCAATTTTGGTGGGCGGTAAACGTTACAAAGACAAACAAAAACGCGGGTTAATGTTATCTGCCGGGCGCTCCTATTTGTTTAATCAGGTTCTCGCTGTGCGAGTTGTTGCAGGTAATTGGTGTGATCTTGTATCGGGCGATCCCGAACCTCAATCATCCGGCCCCTTGTGGGGGCGCGGTCGCTCATTGGCAAGCGATGAGTTATTGGCGTTTGAACAAACAGTGTTAGCTGATTGGCAACAATGGTGTGATGGGCTGGAGCATGCCGGATTGTCGCAAGAGCGACGACCTTTGCGTTTGCTTCCTGCAAATGCCCAGTGGCGCTGGATAGAAAACGATTTGGAGCTTTCCTTTTCGTTGGCTGCCGGTGAGTTTGCCACTGCTGTTTTGCGTGAGTTAGCGCAGTTAACTAATCGCTCACAGGACTCACTTATCGAGTTGGAGTAGATGAGCGATCATTGAAACGCCGCTATGGTATAGTTGCCCGCTTTGTTTAAACGATTTTACATTGTGCCCAATGGGTTAGTTGTAGGTGATGGAGGGGATCTGGCGATGACAGACTTATTGATGCAAGGTGTAGGTATGACCTCGCTGCGCACCCGTGAGCGTCTCATTCAGCGTTTACGCGACCAAGGCGTAACGAATATGCGCGTCCTGGATGTAATGTTAAATACCCCGCGCCATATCTTTCTGGATGAGGCTTTGGCTCATCGTGCCTATGAGGATACAGCCTTGCCAATCGGGCACGGGCAAACCATATCCCAGCCTTACATTGTGGCGCGTATGACAGAAGTGTTACTGGGCGCTGCGGGCGGCAATTTACAGAAGGTACTTGAGGTGGGTACGGGGTCCGGTTATCAAACCAGCGTCTTGGCGCAACTTGTTCCACAGGTTTACAGCGTTGAGCGGATAAAACCACTGCAAGACAAAGCCCGCGACCGATTGCGTCAATTAGGTTTGCGCAATGTGCAAATGCGTCATGCCGATGGCGGGTTTGGCTGGCCGGAAGCTGGTCCTTACGATGGTATTATCAGTACTGCTGCGCCTCAGGCAATTCCGGATGAACTGTTAAAGCAATTGGCTCCGGGCGGTGTTCTCGTAATTCCGGTTGGGGGCAGGGAGCAGCAGCTTCATCTTGTTATCCATGATGCGGAATCCGGTAAATTTGTGACCCGGATTCTTGAGCCGGTAAAGTTTGTCCCGTTTCTATCGGGGACTGCGCGGTAGTGGATTGCTGAATTGATTCATAAGGTATTCAGAGTGCGGTGGGTATCTTGGATCTTTTTTCGCAGGAAAAGCTTTGGATTTACGTGAACCTTCGCTCTTTTCTCCTGTGTATTTATAAAAATATTAGATAATTTTAAAATAAATTTAATTTATTAACTCCAAAATGGCATAAAAGAGATTGAAAAATAACCATGATTATTGAGTAATTCGATGCCAAAGCTTGCATTTTTTTCCTCAAGATTACTTATAAATTTGTTCGTTATATCGATCAAAATTTGCTTGCTAACTGGTTGCTTAAGCAATCATTCTGCACCTGTTGAAGATAAGTCACGTACCAATATCAAGCGCCCATTGGCACATGTTGTGATTCCCGGTGACACACTGTTTTCTATCGCATGGCGTTATGGCCTAAAATATGAAGCTCTCGCAAAGCACAATGGAATCAATGCTCCCTATCTAATTCGCCCATCTCAAGTCATTCGGTTAGACATTGCTGCCAAGGCGCAGAGCAACCAAGGCTCGCGCACCCAGGCTACTAACTCCAGGAAAATGTCACCTACTAAAAACACCCGGTTCGTTAGTGTCCCCAAGTCAACTAGTAAAATAAAACAAACAGTTGTGACTGCGTCCGATAAGCCAAATAGTCAGCTTTTAGGTGCACCACAGTGGCGTTGGCCCACTCAAGGTGCAATTTTGTCATCCTTTCAAAGTAACAGTGGTTTAAATAAGGGTATTGATATTGGTGGCAAATTGGGAGAGCCTGTGCTTGCAGCAGCTTCAGGAAAGGTTGTTTATTCAGGAAGCGGGCTGCGCGGTTACGGCAAATTGCTCATTATCAAACACAATGAAACCTTCCTGAGCGCGTACGCACACAACAATGTTTTGCGAGTAAAAGAAGGTGATTTTGTTAAAGCTGGGCAAACAATTGCCGAAATGGGTTCTAGTGGTACCGATAGGGTAAAACTTCACTTTGAGATTCGCCGCGATGGAACGCCTGTTGATCCAATGAAGTTTTTACCGCGTCGTTAGAAAAATGTCATGTTCATGAGTTAAAACGGGAATTCATGAATGACTCTTTATCGTGGAGAAATCCTTAAGAGTTACAGCTAGGGCGAGCTGGGTGATTCATAAATACAAGCCAGCCGGTTAAATAAAAATTGATTAAGGGGCTGAAAATGACTTTACATAATAGTGATTCAACGACTTTAGATCGTGATGATACTTTCATAGCACAAGACATTGATATTGAAGATGCAGAGCTTTTGTTGGCGGAAGAAGATGATGTGCCCAAGCCTTCAATGTCCAGTGCTAGCGAACGAATTATTGATGACAAGTACAATAAAACCCTCGATGCCACCCAGATCTATTTAAATGAAATTGGATTCTCCCCTTTACTCAGTGCAGAAGAAGAGGTTTATTTTGCCCGCAAAGCGCTTAAAGGCGATGTCGCTGCGCGTAAACGGATGATAGAAAGTAACCTTCGGTTAGTTGTTAAAATTTCCCGTCGTTATGTTAATCGTGGACTTGCCTTGCTGGATTTAATTGAGGAAGGCAATCTTGGGCTTATCCGTGCCGTAGAGAAGTTTGATCCAGAGCGTGGTTTCCGCTTTTCGACTTATGCTACCTGGTGGATTCGCCAAACTATTGAGCGTGCAATCATGAATCAGACGCGCACAATTCGTTTACCCATACATGTTGTAAAAGAGTTAAATATTTATCTGCGCGCAGCGCGTGAGCTTTCTCAAAAGTTGGATCATGAGCCAACACCCGAGGAAATTGCCAATCTTCTGGAAAAGCCAGTGGCAGATGTCGAGCATATGCTAAGCCTTAATGAGCGGGTGACATCTATCGATGCCCCAATAGGGAATTCTTCTGATCGTGCAATTGTTGATACTATTGCAGATACCCACGTCTCTGATCCTGCCGCATTGCTACAAGATAGTGATTTGACTACCAGCTTGGATCATTGGTTAGATGAGCTTACAGAGAAGCAGCGCGAGGTGTTAGCACGCCGTTTCGGATTAAGAGGGTACGAGGTAAGCACCCTTGAGGAAGTGGGTCACGAAATTGGCTTGACTCGCGAGCGCGTACGTCAAATTCAGGTTGAGGCGCTTAAACGTTTGCGCGACATAATGGAGAAGCAAGGACTAGATAGTACTGCGCTTTTTAGTGTGTAAATTACTTCGATGAAGTGCTGTTTTATTTAAAAAAACAAAAAGCGGAACTGATAAGGTTCCGCTTTTTGTTTATGTGGTTCGTAATCTATTTATTTCAGTGCGTCAGTATTATTGATTAACCACGCTGCAGAACCAACCAAGGCGGCTTTATCATTAATAATTAGCTTTATGGATATGTCGCTAACGTAACCTGTCATTGGGCCTTTGTTTTTATAGCGCTCCAGAAAGTGCGATTCGGGCAGTAAGTCAACCAACTTTGGAGTAATGCCCCCGCCAATTACTACGCCGCCTTTGGCTCCCAGCGACAGCGCTTTATCACCTGCGACTTCTCCTAGTACATCACAAAAAGTCAACACCGCTTCGCGGCAGAGTGGATCTTGATTGGCGATGCCTTTCGAGCTCACTTCAGCGGGGGTGTAGGGCATTGCATCGACCCCTTCGTTATGCGCAAGTGCTCTATATAGGGTAACAAGTCCGCCACCAGAAAGAATATTTTCAACTGATACGTGATTTTGCTCTTTCAGGAGGAAGGCTTTGATATCAAGCTCTTTCTCGTTTGTGGGGGCAAAACTGGCGTGACCACCTTCTGTTGGGATAATTCGCCAGTTATTTTGGTCTGGAACAAGCGCTGCCATGCCAAAACCTGTGCCCGGCCCCATAACAACAATTGGAGCATCAGTATTGGATTTATGGGAATCGTATAGCGTGACCAGCTCGTTTTCTTCAAGGAACGGCACTGCATAGGCGAGAGAGGCAAAGTCGTTGATGACGTGCAATGTTTTCATTCCCAATTGATCCCGCAAGCCATCAATAGAGAACTTCCAATTAAGGTTGGTCATGGATGCCTGGCCATTTTCGATAGGACCTGCAATTGCAAGGCACCCATAAGCGGGAATCTCAACGCCAAACTCACTGCAGCAAGCCTTGATCATTGTGGCCATATCTGGATAGTTGGCGCATTTGAGAGTGATTTGGCGTTCTGCCGTATAATTGGTCTTGCCATTGATGCGATTTTTTTCAGCATCAAACTCGACCAGACCGAAACGACCGTTAGTGCCTCCGATATCAGCAACCAGTAACAGGCTCATGCGACTCCTCAGCTTCTTTAATATTAAGAAGACTAGATTGTTATAGATGGTGTGTTAGAACTGTAATATTTCTTGAGCGCGGGAGAATAACATTAAACTTAATTTGCGGAAATTCACTTTTAAATTGTGAGTCGAAAATGGATGTTATCGCGTTTTATTGAGTGGTTTTTTAAGCATATACAGCCCTACTTACATTGCTCTTTACACTATAAATATTACTTAGGCTGTTGTTTTTGGCGTTATAACTGTTGTTTTGTTGACAGCGCTGTCATTAATGGGTAGCGTTCTCATCGGTTTTTTATTACATATATGTTTTTCCGGAGGTTGTAGAAGTGCAGTGGCCAAGTATCACTAGCAAGGTAAAAAAAGATCCTGTTCTCGAAGCAAAAATTGATCACATTCTTGGTGATTTGAGTTTGGAAGAGAAAATAGGGCAAATGATCCAGCCGGAAATCAGGCATTTAACTCCTCAAGATGTGAGGGATTTTCATATCGGCTCAGTGTTGAATGGCGGCGGTTCGGTTCCCAATGGTAATCGCTATTCAAAAGCTGCAGATTGGCTGGCTATTGCTGACGCCTATTATCAGGCATCTATGGATGATAGTGATGGCTATATGGCTATTCCTATCATGTGGGGAACGGATGCGGTACATGGTGTTGGAAACATTGTTGGAGCAACACTATTTCCTCACAATATTGCATTAGGTGCGACCAGAAATACGGAATTAATTAAAGAGATTGGCAATATTACCGCGACAGAAATCGCAGTAACCGGATTGGATTGGGATTTTTCCCCAACAGTGGCTGTCGCCCGTGATGATCGCTGGGGGCGTACTTATGAATCTTATTCGGAGCATCCGGAGCTGGTTCGTGATTATGCCGGAGTGATGGTTGAGGGGCTTCAAGGTGAAGCGAGCAGTCAGGGTTTTTTGTCTGCCTATAAAGTCATATCTACAGCCAAGCATTTTATCGCTGATGGAGGGACTCATAATGGAATAGATCGGGGCGATTGCCTGGCTGATGAGGAAACCCTGTTTCGGGTTCATGCTGCAGGTTACTACAGCGCTATAGAGGCTGGTGTTCAATCAGTGATGGCTTCCTTTAATAGTTGGCACGGCGTGCATATGCACGGTCATCAATATTTGTTGACGCGGGTGTTGAAAGAGCAGATGGGGTTTGATGGGCTTGTGGTTGGTGATTGGAACGGCCACGGATTTGTCGCCGGTGCGACAGTTTTAAATTGCCCGCAGGCAGTAAACGCTGGATTGGATATCTTTATGGTGCCAGATCCTGAGTGGAAGCAGCTTTATAAAAATACACTCGAGCAAGTCAAAACGGGCGTTATTCCATTGTCCCGTATTGATGATGCTGTGCGACGCATTCTGCGAGTGAAATTGCGTGCAGATCTTTGGCAGAAAGGGCTTCCATCCAAGCGCCCTTTGGCTGGTAAGGATGAATTACTCGGCGCCCCCGAACATCGTGCTGTAGCACGTCAGGCTGTCCGTGAGTCCCTGGTATTACTAAAGAATAAAAATAATATTTTACCGCTTTCCCCCCGCTTAAATGTGCTGGTTGCAGGTGATGGTGCGGATAACATCAGCAAACAAACGGGCGGTTGGTCCGTGAACTGGCAGGGCACCGGCAATACTATGGCTGATTTCCCCGGGGCTACTACGATCTGGATGGGCATCGACGCCGCAGTTTCTGCCGCAGGCGGTAAAGCAATATTGAGTGTGGATGGTGCTTATGATCAGAAGCCTGATGTTGCAATTATTGTTTTTGGTGAAGACCCCTATGCAGAAATGCAGGGCGATATTCAACACCAATTATTAAAGGCTGGTGATACGCGCGATCTTGAATTACTTAAAAGGTTGCAGTCGCAAGGTATTCCCGTCGTATCCTTATTTGTTACCGGTCGTCCTATGTGGATTAACCGGGAGTTAAACCTCTCTGATGCATTTATGGTTGTTTGGCAGCCGGGAACTGAGGGAGCTGGTGTAGCCGATGTTATTTTCACTGGTATTAACGGTGAGCTGAATCATCCAGTGAAAGGGAGATTATCATTTTCGTGGCCCAAGCGTCCTGACCAGGGGCCACTCAACTGGGGTGATGAAAATTATGAACCATTGTTTGTTTATGGTTTCGGCTTGGCTTACGGCGAGCTGGATTTGTTAAAGGATAATTTGCCCGAGGAGGGCATTGCTCTTGAGGAAAGTTCCAATGTATTGGAGCTGTTTAACCGGCGCCCTCTGGGTGCTTACCAAGTAATGCTTGAAGGGAAAAATAATGACCGTGTGCTTTTAAACGGGAATATTGCTAGTGTTTCAACGCTCAGTGTTAGTTGTGTTGATCGCGATGTACAAGAAGACGCGCGCAGGGTTATTTGGAATGGGGAAGGTGAGGGCTTGGTTGCAATTTCTAACCAAAATCGCCAGGTGTTGAGTAGTTATTACGAGTCTAACTCATCGTTGCTGTTTGATGTGAAAGTCGATTCGGCTCCTGAAGATCAAGCATGGGTTCGGATTGGTTGTGGCCCATCCTGTTATTCTCAGGTTGAAATAACGAGGGAGTTGCGTGAAATTGCTGGTGGAGGTTGGAAAACGCTATCGGTTGATTTGATTTGTTACCCTGATGCAGGTACAGATTTTGGGTTAAAAAGAACGCCTGAAGAGTTGTTCGCACTTATTCTTGAACCTTTTGC
Source organism: Cellvibrio sp. KY-YJ-3 (assembly GCF_008806955.1). Taxonomy (NCBI): domain Bacteria; kingdom Pseudomonadati; phylum Pseudomonadota; class Gammaproteobacteria; order Cellvibrionales; family Cellvibrionaceae; genus Cellvibrio; species Cellvibrio sp. KY-YJ-3. Next base: position 2,837,774 of record NZ_CP031727.1, read on the forward strand.
ATTGGTCGCCAATGGTGCTCTCGACTTGACTTTTTCCCATGTGAGAATAGAAAAGTCACGTGCACAAGGTGGTTGTGTTCGTTTAGTATAGGTTTGTAGTATCGCCTCTAAAAGCCGCGCATTTTTGCGCGGCTTTTTTTTGTAAAAATAAAGTGCTTGGTGAAAAAAATCATTCGTGCTTTGACTGTGTGCGTGCCTTAAAAACGTGGTGCATTATTTTGTTCCATATGGGGGCGTCAATTTTTGGTTTTTTGCTTGGAAATGGCGCCACTTAAAATTACTCGTCACCATTAAAGTGCGCGATAAAAAAGTAATTTCACGGGTAGTAATTTTTTTAAAGTTTCATATCTCTTTGATTAATAGCAATTTATTGATGCCATTCCATCTTTTTTCGGCTGTTGGCACAAGACTTGCGCTAGTGGATATCAGTCAACATTCCTGTTGGTGCATCAGGGTTTCACTGGAAACTTTTTAGTGCACAGCAATGTGTAAGTTGCATTGCTAATTTGCTAGGAATGCTACTCATGGCTAACACACATCTACTATGTCTTTGGAGAAGGCTCTATGAAAAAAAATACACTTCATCTTTTGGTTACTGCGGTAAGTTCGTTGGTTTGCGGTGTTCCAAGTGTTTCGGCAAAAACATTTACAGAGTCAATGCAACAAGGCAGTGTAGTAAAAGTAAATTTTCGCACCCGCTTTGAGGATGTTAGTGAAGATGGGCTGAAAGATTCCGATGCGTTAACTACTCGCTCTCGTCTCTCTTATCAGTCTGGTGCATGGAATGGTTTCGGATTTTCTGCCGAATTTGATGATGTTACCGAGCTTACTAATGATGTTGATTATCGTACTGCTCCATCGGGTGATGCGAATAATCCGGGCACTGCAATTATTGCTGATCCAGAAGGGACAGAAGTGAATCAAGGATTTATCTCATACACCAATTTTAACAATCAAGTTAAGTATGGTCGTCAGCGCTTGATTTTAGATAATGCCCGTTTTGTCGGTAACGTGGGATGGCGCCAGAACGAGCAAACTTATGACGGTGTATCTTGGACAAATAAAACTATTCGTTATACGAATTTCACCTACGCCTATATCAAAAATGTGAATCGTGTATTCGGTGAGGATAATCTCCTTCAGGGCGATCACAATCACAACAGTCATGTGCTTAATCTGAGCTACACCGGCTTTGATGCGGGTAAATTAATTGCTTACGCATATTTGTTGGATGTGGAAAACCCAATTGCTGCAAAAGGTGCAAGTAGTGATACCTTTGGTTTGCGTTGGCAAAGTGCTACTCATGGTATGTTTCAATATAATCTAGAGTATGCAAAGCAATCTGATGCTGGTGCTCTTGGGCTATTCGATGCTGAATATTTACTTGCAGAGGGGACCTTGAGTGTATCTCGTTTTGCATTTACGGGAGGCTATGAATTATTGGGTTCCGATGATGGCTCGTACGGTTTCGCAACTCCCTTGGCAACCCTGCATGCATTTCAGGGGTGGGCAGATAAATTTCTTGCAACTCCTGCTGCAGGCTTGGAAGATAAATATTTGAAAGTTGGATTTACCGCAGTTGGGACACAATTTTTACTGGGGTATCACAAATTTGATTCAGATACCGGCAGTCTGGATTATGGTGATGAAATTGATTTCAGTGTTAGTAAAAAAATTGGTTCAGTAGTTTGGACTGCAAAATATGCAGACTTTGCCATGGGTGATGTCGCTGCCTACAAGGACACTACAAAGTTTTGGCTAATGGCTGATTGGAATTTTTAATTTCACAGTGCAAATATCACCCAATAAAAAAGCCTGCTTTGTGCAGGTTTTTTTATTGGATTTGTAGAATACAAAGAGCCGCATAGAGCGGCCCTTTGCATTTACAGCATAGCAATTACTTGGTTGGGTAATCGCGCTTTGGACTGCCGGTATATTGTTGGCGTGGACGACCAATTTTATATGGCCCGCTTACCATTTCATTCCAGTGGGAGTACCAGCCTACTGCACGTCCCAGTGCAAAAATCACGGTGAACATTTCGGTTGGTATACCGATTGCCTTCATGATGATGCCTGAGTAGAAATCAACGTTGGGATAGAGTTTCTTGGAGATAAAGTAGGGGTCTTCCAATGCAATCTGCTCAAGGCGCTTGGCGATCGCTAGCAATGGGTCATTTTCCAATCCCAGCTCGGCCAGCACTTCATCGCAAGTTTGTTTCATTACTTTGGCGCGTGGGTCAAAGTTTTTGTAAACGCGATGGCCGAAACCCATCAGCCGGAAGCCGGAGGTTTTATCTTTGGCGCGTGCAACGCAGGCTTCAATATTGTCTACAGTGCCGATCTCTTCCAGCATCTCCAAAACGGCTTCGTTGGCGCCGCCATGAGCGGGTCCCCACAGCGTTGAAATACCTGCAGCTATGGCTGCGAACGGGTTTGTGCCAGAGGAGCCTGAGAGGCGCACAGTAGAGGTCGATGCATTTTGCTCATGGTCAGCATGTAATATAAAAATACGATCCATAGCTTTTGCAATAGTCTTACTTACATTCGGAGTTTTGCCTGCAGTGCCGAATGTCATGTTCAAGTAATTTTCGGCGTAGCTCAAGCTGTCATCCGGAGCAATAAACTCTTCACCCTTGCGGTGCTTGTAAACCATTGCGGAAAGGGTTGGCATTTGGCCAATCAGTCGGTAAGCGGTCAGCTTGCGGCTTTCAGCATCGGTAATGTTGATTTCATCGTTGTAGACCGCAGCCAGCGCAGCAACAGCACTGCACAAAATCGCCATGGGATGTGATTCGCGCTTAAAGCTTTTGATGATATTTGCTACAGACTCATCTACTGCTGAGTGTTTTTTGATTTGGGCGGTAAATTCTTCTTTTTGATTCGGGGTTGGCAGTTCGCCGTTCAGTAAGAGGTAGCAGGTTTCAAGATAATCAGAGGATACAGCGAGTTGTTCGATTGGGTAGCCGCGGTGAAGGAGCACGCCTTCATCACCATCAATAAATGTAATACTGGATTCGCATGAGGCGGTGGACATAAAGCCCGGGTCGAATGTGAAGAAGCCATTTTTGGTGATGCTGGTAACGTCAATAACGTCTGGTCCGATAGTACTGGCGTAGATGGGTAACTCAATCGTTTTATCAATGCCATCAATCGTGAGTTGTGCTTTCTTGTCAGTCATTACTGACTCCTGTGCTTACTGATTTGGACTAAAGGCTTGAGTGAAGCATGTTTCGCTTTACTCAACGAATAAAAACCGTAGGTGGCTTTGCTTTCTATATAGCTCTGCTTTTAACAGCTTTTTAGGCCGGCTACTTTTTATGGACTGGTCAGCTGCATCTATTGTGAGCTGATGGTGCCGATTGCGAGCGGCATTATAGATGACTTAATTGTTAAGGCGAAAGTTTTTGGTGCGGCTCGGCGGTAAATTTAGCTTCTTTTTTGGGGTTAGCTGATGTTGTACATCTTTGTCTGGTGATTCTTCGTATGGCACTTGCGGGTGGGTTGCATTGTTATGATGCATTAATCATTTTAATGCTTTAAATGCGTGCGTTTTTTGAAAAATTATCTAGATAAATCATGGTGTTGTGTAAAAATTCCGTTAAAAGATTATCCGCTTTGTGAATGCTGTATTTGAGGGGCTTAATCGGTGGCTTTTTGTTTGTGTTTCCAGAGGTCAATCTCTATAATGCTGCGCGACTTGCAGGGCGCACTGCACTTTTTTATCTCTTAATAGATACAAGGTGCGATGCTTACTCTTAAACCTGCCCGCGATGGGCAATAAGGTGATCTAGACCGTGAAAAAGAAAAGACCTGTCAACCTACATATTACATTTGCTGCACTTCCTATCACTGCTTACGTTTCTATTCTTCATCGCGTCTCTGGCGTTTTCCTTTTTGCGGGTATTGCACTCCTGTTATGGATGCTCGACTCAAGTACTGGCTCACAAGAAGGTTTTAACGCAGTAGCGGCACTCACTTCCAATCCTGTATTTAAAGCGATTTTATGGCTTGTTTTGGCTGGATTGGCTTATCACATGGTGCTTGGAATTCGCCATTTGATTATGGACTTTGGTGTGGGCGAGTCGCTCAAAGGCGGCAAGCTAGGGGCTAAAATTGCGCTGGCTATTGCCATCGTGTTGATCGTATTGGTGGGGGTATGGGTATGGTAACTTCAGTAACCAGTTTTGGGCGCAGCGGTCTTTACGATTGGTTGATCCAGCGTATTGGTGGTGCTGTTATGGCGGCCTACACCATTTTCATCGTTGCTTACTTGGCATTAAACCCTGATTTGACCTTTGAGCAGTGGCAATCCCTTTACAATCAGTTGTGGATGCGTGTTTTTACTCTTGTCACTCTTCTTTCTTTTATATCCCATGCCTGGATTGGTTTGTGGGCCGTACTGACTGATTATTTAACCACTCGCATGTTAGGCTCCAAAGCAACTTTCTTGCGTATATTTGCCCAGATGGTCCTGGGTGCTGTTGCAGTGACTTATCTCGTTTGGGGTATTCAAGTAATTTGGGGTATTAACTGATGGCTACTATGCGCACGATTTCGTTTGACGGTATTGTAATTGGCGGTGGCGGCGCTGGTATGCGTGCCGCACTGCAATTGGCTCAATCTGGCTATAAAACAGCTGTAATTACTAAAGTTTTTCCTACTCGCTCACACACTGTATCTGCCCAAGGCGGGATTACCTGTGCGATCGCAAGTGCTGACCCGAATGATGATTGGCGCTGGCACATGTACGACACTATCAAAGGTTCTGACTATATTGGCGATCAGGACGCAATTGAGTATATGTGTTCTGTGGGGCCAGAAGCGGTATTCGAATTAGAGCATATGGGATTGCCGTTCTCTCGTACCGAAGAGGGTCGAATCTATCAGCGTCCTTTCGGTGGTCAATCAAAGAATTTTGGTGAAGGAGGGCAGGCAGCGCGCACTTGTGCCGCAGCAGACCGCACCGGTCATGCTCTTCTGCACACCCTTTATCAAAACAATATCAAAAATCAGACTGTATTTTTAAATGAATGGTTTGCTGTTGATTTGGTAAAAAATCAGGATGGTGCAATCGTCGGTGTTATAGCAATTAATATCGAAGATGGCGAAACCGTTTATGTAAAAGCGAAGGCAACTGTATTGGCAACAGGTGGTGCAGGGCGTATTTATGCATCAACGACCAATGCACATATCAATACTGGTGATGGCGTAGGCATGGCATTGCGTGCTGGTGTCCCGGTACAAGATATTGAAATGTGGCAGTTCCACCCCACTGGTATCGCGGGTGCTGGCACATTGGTAACTGAAGGTTGTCGCGGTGAAGGTGGTTACTTAATTAATAAGCACGGTGAGCGTTTTATGGAGCGCTATGCGCCTAACGCCAAAGACTTGGCTGGCCGCGATGTGGTTGCACGATCAATGATCCTGGAAATCATTGCTGGTAATGGTTGTGGTCCCAATGGCGATCACGTGTTGCTGAAGCTTGATCATCTGGGTGAAGAGGTTCTGGAAAGCAAGTTGCCAGGCATCTGCGAACTCTCGCGCACTTTCGCCCACGTCGATCCTGTTTATGCCCCCATTCCTGTGGTGCCAACTTGCCACTATATGATGGGCGGTATCCCCACGAATGTTAATGGACAAGCGTTAACAGTTGATGCCAACGGTAATGATGTGGTTATTGATGGTTTGTTCGCTTGCGGTGAAGTGGCTTGTGTATCAGTGCACGGTGCTAACCGTTTGGGTGGTAACTCATTACTTGATTTGGTTGTATTTGGTCGTGCGGCTGGACTGTATATCGAGAAAGCATTACGCGAAGGTATCGAGCATCGCGATGCAAGCGAGGCCGATATTGAAAAAGCCATGGCGCGCCTTAACAAAATTAATACATCTACATCAGGCGAGAGTGCATCTGTATTACGTAAAGAATTGCAGACAATCATGCAAAACTACTTTGGCGTTTTCCGCAAAGGTGAGTTTATGCAGAAAGGTATTCAGCAATTGGCTGAGCTGCGTAAGCGTATTGAGAATGTTTCGATTACCGATAAAAGTAATGCATTTAACACGGCGCGTATTGAAGCCTTGGAATTGCAAAACTTGCTGGAAGTGGCTGAAGCGACTGCTATTGCCGCCGAAGAGCGCAAAGAATCCCGTGGTGCTCATGCCCGTGAAGACTTCGAAGATCGTGACGATGCCAATTGGTTGTGTCACTCAATGTATTTCCCCGGCGAAAAGCGGGTTGGCAAGCGTGCGGTGAATTTTAAACCGCGCACTATGGAAGCGTTCCAACCCAAAAAACGTACCTATTAATAACCGCATAGGGTAATCGGGAGAAGAGTTATGTTGAAAGTACAAGTATATCGTTACAACCCAGAGACTGATAACGCCCCTTACATGAAAACCTATGAGGTAGATACTCAGGGTAAAGACTTGATGGTGTTGGATGTTCTTGAGTTGCTTAAGGCGCAGGATCAGTCATTAGCATATCGCCGCTCATGCCGTGAAGGTGTCTGTGGATCCGATGGTATGAATATCAATGGTAAAAATGGTCTGGCCTGCATCAAACCAATTTCAGAGTGTGTCAAAAACAACACTTTGATCTTGCGTCCATTGCCTGGTTTGCCAGTGATTCGCGATCTGGTTGTGGACATGACCCAGTTCTACGATCAATACAAGAAAATAGAACCTTTCTTGCAAAATGATACACCTGCGCCCGCTATTGAGCGTTTGCAGTCACCTGAAGATCGCGCCAAGCTCGATGGTCTTTATGAGTGTATACTTTGCGCTTGTTGCTCTACCAGTTGTCCTTCATTCTGGTGGAACCCGGATAAGTTTATTGGTCCGGCGGGCTTGCTTCAGGCGTATCGTTTTCTGGCCGACAGTCGCGACTTGGCTACACAAAAACGCCTGTCAAACCTCGATGATCCGTTCAGTGTATTCCGTTGTCATGGCATTCAAAATTGTGTCGCAGTCTGCCCGAAAGGCCTGAACCCGACACGAGCTATCGGCCATATTCGCAATATGCTTTTACAGAGCGCTACCTAGGGTAGCGCTTTTCTGTATTTGAGCTGACCAAAATAGTCAGCGTAAAGCCAAAGTAAAACTGTTTGTTGTAATGGAGAGTTACAGCGACTTAAAAGCGGCGCTTTTAATCAAAAGTTGAGAGCGTTTGGTAGCTAACTGCTAGTTGTTATAGCAGGAGGTTTAAACCTCCGATAATTAAGGTGAGTGGAATGCAAGACAGCATTATGGAGCAATTTTGGAGCACGTCTCACATCTCTGGTGGGAATGCTGCCTACGTCGAAGAGCTCTACGACACGTATTTACATAACCCTAATGCCGTTCCAGAAGAATGGCGCAATTACTTCGATCAGTTACCCCGTGTAAATGGGGTGCTAACCCAAGATACTCCTCACTCGGTTATTCGTGCTCAGTTTGAACAGTTGGGTAAATCCCGTATCCGCACTGTAACTGCTGCAGGTAGTTCGGTCAGTGCAGAGCACGAACAAAAACAAATTAAAGTTTTACAACTCATTAGTTCCTACCGCTTCCGTGGCCATCAAAAAGCACAACTTGATCCGCTAAATTTGATGCAGCGCGAGCCAGTTGCAGATCTCGATTTAAATTTCCATGGTTTGACTAATGCCGATTTGGATACTGTTTTTAACAGTGGCACTTTGTTTATCGGCAAAGAACAGTCTACTTTGCGCGAAATTATTGCAGCACTCGAAAAAACCTACTGCGGCCATATAGGCGCAGAAATCATGCATATTACTCCGCTAGCTGAAAAACAATGGCTGCAACAGCGCCTTGAAAGTGTTCGCTCCAACCCTGAATTTAGTAAAGAGCAACGCCTTGCTTTGCTGGAGCGTCTGACGGCGGCTGAGGGACTTGAACGTCACTTGGATAGCAAGTATCCCGGCACAAAACGTTTTGGTTTGGAAGGCGGCGAGAGTTTTATTCCGCTGGTTGATGCCTTGGTAAAACGTGCTGGTACCTACGGTGCGAAAGAAATCGTACTGGGTATGGCCCACCGTGGTCGTTTAAATACACTGGTCAATGTATTTGGCAAAAGCCCCGCAGAATTATTTGCCGAATTTGATGGTAAGCGTTCTCTGAAAACTTCCGGCGACGTTAAATATCACTCAGGTTTTTCATCCAATGTGATGACTCCTGGTGGTGAATTACACATGGCGATGGCGTTCAACCCATCGCACCTGGAAATTGTATCGCCTGTAGTTGAAGGCTCGGTACGTGCACGTCAGGATCGTCGTAGCGATAAAACTGGCGCAAAAGTGGTGCCTATTGTTGTGCATGGTGATGCCGCATTTGCTGGGCAGGGTGTAGTTATGGAGACATTCCAAATGTCCCAGACTCGCGCTTACGGCACTGGCGGTACACTGCATATCGTTATTAACAATCAGGTGGGTTTTACCACTAACAAACGTGAAGATGCGCGCTCAACCGAGTATTGCACTGACGTTGCCAAAATGATCGAGTGCCCGATTTTCCATGTGAATGGTGATGATCCTGAGGCGGTACTGTTTGTGGCGCAATTGGCCATGGATTACCGTTACGAATTTAAAAAGGATATAGTCATCGATTTGGTTTGCTATCGCCGTCGCGGTCACAACGAAACCGATGAGCCATCCGCAACCCAGCCGTTGATGTATCAAATCATCCGCAGTTTGAAAACGACTCGCACTTTATATGCCGATCAGTTGGTTGCACAAAATATATTGACGCAAACCGCTGCCGATGAGATGACAACCAATTATCGCGCAGCACTGGATCGCGGCGAACACGTGGCCAGTGGTTTGGTAAGCGAGCCGGATAGTAGTTTGTTTGTGGACTGGTCGCCCTATATTGGTCACGACTGGGAAACACCAGCCAATACAGGCTGTGACTTAAAAACTTTGCAGGCTGCCGCTAATAAAATGTGCGAAATTCCTGACGGAATTGTGCTGCAAAAGCAAGTCGAAAAAATTTACGAAGACCGCCGCAAAATGGCTGCTGGTGCCTTGGCGCTTAACTGGGGCATGGCTGAAACTCTAGCTTATGCAACTTTAGTGGAGCAAGGTTATCAGGTACGTATGACTGGCCAAGATGTTGGTCGCGGTACTTTCTCCCATCGCCACGCGGTAATCCACAGCCAAAAAGATGGTTCTGCTTACGTTCCATTGGCAAATATGGCGCCTAACCAACCATCTTTTGAACTGTTTGATTCTTATTTGTCGGAAGAGGCAGTGCTTGCGTTTGAATACGGCTATTCAACTACCTCGCCAACCGGCTTGGTGATTTGGGAAGCACAATTTGGCGACTTCGCTAACGGCGCACAAGTAGTAATTGACCAGTTTATTACCAGTGGTGAACACAAATGGGGTCGTTTGTGCGGCCTGACTATGTTGCTGCCACACGGTTATGAAGGTCAGGGCCCGGAGCACTCATCGGCGCGTCTTGAACGTTTTATGCAACTTTGTGCTGAGCACAATATTCAGGTGTGCGTACCTACCACGCCAGCGCAGGTATTCCACATGCTGCGTCGTCAGGCGATTCGCCCAATGCGTCGCCCGTTAGTAGTGATGAGCCCTAAATCGCTGTTGCGCCACAAACTGGCCACTTCAACGCTTGAAGAACTGGCAAATGGCAGCTTCCAAAACGTGATTACTGATAGCAGTGTTGATCCGACTAAAGTAGAGCGTGTTATTTTGTGTAGTGGCAAGGTGTATTACACCCTGCTGGAAGAGCGTACTGCACGTAAACAGGAAAATGTTGCGCTGATCCGCTTGGAGCAGTTGTACCCTTTCCCTGAGGAAGAATTGAAAGCGGCAATGGCGCCATTTAAAGCGATTAAAGATATCTTCTGGTGCCAGGAAGAGCCCATGAATCAGGGTGCTTGGTATAGCAGTCAACATCATATGCGCCACGTAGTACATGAGTTGTTTGGCAAGGCGATGTATCTGGATTATGTAGGCCGTGATCCTTCGGCTGCACCTGCAGGCGGTTATATGTCTGTGCATATTGAAGAAGAAAAACGTTTTGTGAATAAAGCGCTCACTGTGTGAGTGCTTTTACTAACTGATTAATTGATCAAATAATCCTAGCGCTACAGAGAGATGGAATAGCATGAGTATCGAAATCAAAGCCCCTACCTTCCCTGAATCCGTTGCCGATGGCACGGTAGCAACCTGGCACAAAAAACCAGGCGAAGCCGTCAAGCGCGATGAGTTGATCGTTGATATTGAAACCGACAAGGTTGTATTAGAAGTGGTTGCGCCCGCTGATGGTAGCATCGCTGAAATTATCAAAGGCGAAGGTGACACCGTACTGAGCAATGAAGTGATTGCTCGTTTTGTGGAAGGTGCTGTTGCCGCCGCCGCACCAGCCGCTGTTGCGCCCGTTGAAACAAAGCCTGCCGCCACTGCAGAGAAATTGGTAAACCCCGCTGCACGTAAAATGGCAGAGGAAAACAACGTAAATACTGCCGCTGTTGCTGGTAGCGGTAAAGATGGTCGTGTTACCAAAGAAGATGTTGCCAACCATTTAAAATCTTCTCCAGCGGTTAGCGCAGCTGCTGCGCCTGCACCGGTTGTTGCAATCGAAGCGGTAGGCGATCGTGTTGAGAAGCGTGTACCTATGACACGGTTGCGCAAGCGTATTGCTGAGCGCCTGCTTGAAGCATCTAGCACTACTGCAATGCTCACTACGTTCAATGAAGTGAACATGGCTCCGGTAATGGCGCTGCGTGCAAAATACAAAGACCAATTTGAAAAAGCGCATAACGGTTCACGTTTGGGCTTTATGAGTTTCTTTGTAAAAGCCGCTGCTGAAGCGTTGCGTCGTTTCCCTGTGGTAAATGCTTCTATCGACAATAACGATGTTGTATACCACGGCTATCAGGATATTGGTGTTGCGGTATCGACTGAAAAAGGTTTGGTCGTTCCAGTGTTGCGTAACGCTGAGAACATGAGCTTGGCAACTATCGAAAATACTATCCGTGATTTCGGTTTGCGCGCACGTGATGGCAAACTCGGTATTGAAGAGATGTCGGGCGGCACTTTCACTATTACCAACGGTGGTGTGTTTGGTTCGCTGCTGTCTACTCCAATTTTGAATCTGCCGCAGTCTGCAATTTTGGGTATGCACAAAATTCAAGAGCGCCCAATGGCCGTTAATGGCAAGGTAGAAATTTTACCGATGATGTATTTGGCGTTGTCCTACGACCATCGTTTGCTGGATGGTAAAGAGGCTGTGCAATTCCTCGTGACCATCAAAGATTTGTTGGAAGATCCAGCGCGCATTTTGTTGGAAATCTAATCCGCTTTTTTGAAACGCTCTTGGCAACCTAAGAGCGTTTTTTTATGTGAAGGGTTACTGCTCACAAGGTTGTAGCCGACTGTTAATAATTTAGGAACATTGTTATGTCTGAAAAATTTGATGTGATAGTTATCGGTTCTGGCCCCGCGGGCTATGTTGCCGCCATCCGTGCCGCGCAATTGGGTTTGAAAACTGCGTGTGTTGAGAAGTGGAAAAACGAAGAAGGCAAGGGCGTTAACGGCGGTACTTGCTTGAACGTAGGTTGCATCCCGTCTAAAGCATTACTCGATAGCTCTTACAAATACCACGAAGCAAAAGAGGATTTAGGCCTTCATGGTATTACCACTTCAGGCGTAGAGTTGAATGTTTCTTCGATGATTGCACGTAAAAATCAAATCATCAAAAATCTGACCGGCGGTATCGCAGGACTGTTCAAGTCTAACGGTGTTACCAGCTTGTTCGGTACTGGTAAATTGCTTGCTGGCAAAAAAGTTGAAGTGACTGACTTTGATGGCAAAGTAACGATATACGATGCTGAAAACGTGATTTTAGCCTCTGGTTCCAGTCCAATTAATATTCCCCCGGCACCTGTTGATAACGATGTGGTTGTTAACTCTACTGGCGCATTGGAATTTACTGAAGTACCAAAGCGTTTGGGCGTAATCGGCGCTGGTGTAATTGGTTTGGAACTGGGATCTGTTTGGAATCGTTGTGGCTCCAAAGTTACCGTGCTGGAAGCATTGGACAGTTTCCTCGCAATTATGGATCAACAAATTGCCAAAGAAACTCAAAAGATCCTCACCAAACAAGGTTTGGATATCCGTACCAGTTCACGCGTTACCGGTTCAAAAGTAAACGGCAAAGAAGTGACCGTTACCTATTTGGATAAAGAAGGTAAAGAGCAGCAAGAAACGTTTGATAAGTTAATTGTGTGCGTTGGTCGTCGTCCATTCACTGAGAACCTGTTGGCTGCTGATAGCGGTGTGAATCTGGATGAACGTGGTTTTATTTTTGTAAACGAACAATGCGAAACTAATGCACCAGGTGTTTGGGCAATTGGTGACGTAGTGCGTGGCCCGATGTTGGCTCACAAAGGTTCGGAAGAAGGTGTGATGGTTGCTGAGCGTATTGCAGGCCAAAAATCACAAATTAATTACGACATTATTCCTAACGTAATTTACACCCACCCGGAAGTTGCTTCAGTGGGTAAAACTGAAGAGCAAGTGAAAGCATCGGGTGAACCTTACAACGTCGGTACTTTCCCGTTTGCAGCGTCTGGCCGTGCTATGGCGGCTAATGAAACTCAAGGTTTGGTAAAGATTATTGCTCACGCTGAGACTGATCGTATCCTCGGTTGCCACATTGTTGGCCCAAGTGCTGCAGATCTGGTTCAACAAGTGGCAATTGCAATGGAGTTCGGTTCGAGTGCAGAAGATTTGGGCATGATGGTGTTTGGTCACCCAACCCTGTCTGAAGCAATCCACGAAGCAGCCTTGGCTGTGCATGGTCATGCCATCCACATAGCCAACAAGAAGAAGCGTTAAGAGAACCATAGAGTCCTCGTTTTTAGGCGGGGGCGAACTCATAAGGTTCGTCTCCATCGATAACCCAGTTGGCATGTCTATCGATAATTACATGTCCAACCATCGTCAAATGGAACTACACCATGAATTTGCACGAGTATCAGGGTAAGCAACTGTTTGCCCAATATGGTCTGCCTGTTTCTAAAGGCATTGCTGCTGCGACTGTTGAAGAGGCTGTTGCCGCTGCGGATCAAATCGGCGGCGATATGTTCGTCGTTAAAGCTCAGGTTCACGCTGGCGGCCGCGGTAAAGCGGGCGGCGTAAAGCTGGTTAAGAGCAAAGAGGATATCCGCGCTTTCGCTGAAAAGTGGTTGGGTAAGAATCTGGTGACTTATCAAACTGATGAGAAAGGCCAACCAGTAAGCCGCATTTTGGTTGAGACTTGCACCGACATCGCTAAAGAATTGTACTTGGGCGCTGTTGTTGACCGTTCCAGTCGTCGCATTGTGTTCATGGCCTCTACCGAAGGTGGTGTAGAGATTGAGAAAGTTGCTCATGACACTCCTGAAAAAATCCTTAAAGTTGCTGTTGATCCACTGGTAGGCGCACAGCCTTTCCAAGGTCGCGATCTGGCTTTCAAGCTCGGTTTGGAAGGCAAGCAAATTAACCAATTCGTTAACATTTTTCTCGGCTTGGCCAAACTCTTCAAAGAGAAAGATTTGGCGCTGTTGGAAGTTAACCCATTGGTAATCACTCCGGAAGGTAACTTGCATTGCCTGGATGCCAAATTGGTAATCGACGGCAACGCTCTGTACCGTCATCCAGAACTGAAAGCAATGCAAGACCCATCACAAGAAGATGCGCGTGAAGCTCATGCTGCTGCTTGGGAACTGAACTACGTTGCGCTCGGTGGTGATATCGGTTGTATGGTAAACGGCGCTGGTTTGGCGATGGGTACCATGGATATCGTTAAGCTGCACGGCGGCCAGCCTGCCAACTTCCTCGACGTAGGTGGTGGTGCGACCAAAGAGCGCGTAGTTGAAGCGTTCAAAATCATTTTGTCTGATGACGCGGTTAAAGCCGTATTCATCAACATCTTTGGCGGTATCGTACGTTGCGACATGATCGCAGAAGGCGTAATCGGTGCAGTTAAAGAAGTAGGCGTAAAAGTACCTGTTGTTGTTCGTCTGCAAGGTAACAATGCTGAATTGGGTGCAAAAGTGTTGGGCGAAAGCGGCCTTAACATTATTGCCGATACCGACTTGACTGGCGCTGCCAAGAAAGTTGTTGCAGCTGCTGCGAATCAATAAGGGGCCAAGAACATGAGCGTTTTAATTAACAAAGACACCAAAGTAATCTGCCAAGGCTTCACCGGCGCGCAAGGTACTTTCCACTCTGAACAAGCGATTGCTTACGGCACCAAAATGGTTGGTGGTGTAACTCCAGGTAAGGGTGGTCAAACTCACCTCGGCCTGCCAGTGTTCAACACTGTTGCTGAAGCAGTAGAAGCGACTGGCGCAACCGCATCAGTTATCTACGTTCCGGCTCCTTTCTGTAAAGACTCAATCCTTGAAGCGGCTAACGGTGGCATCAAGTTGATTGTATGTATTACTGAAGGTATCCCAACCCTCGATATGCTTGACGCAAAAGTGAAGTGTGACGAGTTGGGCGTGCGTTTGATTGGCCCTAACTGCCCAGGTGTTATCACTCCAGGTGAGTGCAAAATCGGCATCATGCCAGGCCACATCCACAAGCCAGGTAAAGTAGGTATCGTATCGCGTTCAGGTACTTTGACTTATGAAGCGGTTAAGCAAACTACCGATTACGGTTTCGGCCAATCTACTTGCGTAGGTATTGGTGGTGACCCAATTCCAGGCTCCAACTTCATCGATATCCTGAAGTTGTTCCAAGCTGACCCACAAACTGAAGCCATCGTAATGATTGGTGAGATCGGTGGTTCTGCGGAAGAAGAAGCGGCTGCTTACATCAAAGCTAACGTGACCAAGCCTGTTGTGTCTTACATCGCTGGTGTAACTGCACCTGCTGGTAAGCGCATGGGTCACGCTGGTGCGATTATTTCTGGCGGTAAAGGTACTGCTGACGAGAAATTTGCTGCACTGGAAGATGCGGGAGTTAAAACCGTTAAGAGCTTGGCCGATATCGGTAAAGCACTGAAAGAAATCACTGGCTGGTAATTTTTCTGCGCCAAGTTGTTTCAAAAAGGCGGTCTTCGGATCGCCTTTTTTATTGCCATTTTTTCGTCGCTTATTTTATCTATTTGCTCAGATCCAATCGTCAAGATTTAACGTATGCACAAAACCTTTCTTATTTTGGTTTTTGCATGCTCGCGCTCTGGTGGATAAAA
Source organism: Cellvibrio sp. KY-YJ-3 (assembly GCF_008806955.1). NCBI lineage: Bacteria > Pseudomonadati > Pseudomonadota > Gammaproteobacteria > Cellvibrionales > Cellvibrionaceae > Cellvibrio > Cellvibrio sp. KY-YJ-3. The sequence continues at coordinate 2,852,975 of NZ_CP031727.1, forward strand.
CGCGATTTTCGCCTTGATGATAATGCTGCGTTACATGCGGCATTGACTGAATGTGACCATGTTATTCCAGTTTTCTTTCTCGAGCCGGCTGTTTATCTTGCACAAGACGCCTCTGCATTTCATTTGCAGTCGCAGTTGACGGCACTGGCCGATTTGCAATTCTCGCTGCGATCCATCGGCGCTGAGCTACTGATTATCAACACAGATTTACCTGCTGGTTTTGTGCAATTAAAAGAGAGATTGGATTTTACTCATATCTACTCCCATGAAGAAACAGGTGCAGGTATTACTTATCAGCGCGATAAAGCAGTTGCGCGATGGTGTAAAAAAGAAAACGTTCTCTGGCAAGAACTGCCTCAATCTGGGGTTGTTCGTCGTTTAGGTTCACGCGATAAACGCACCAAAATTATTGCTGAACGTTTATTCGATTCAGAGCCCCTTGAATCACCCTCTACAATCCCTCAGCCAGCTCTTGAGCATTTAAATTTTTTTGCCATTCCTTTATTGCATGAACTTGCACCGCAGCTACTGGATAAACGTATCTCCTGGCCTAGTGTTCAGGTAGTGAGTGAGAGACGTGCGCAGCGTACGTTGGGTAGTTTTTTGCGGGAGCGTTCTTTGAGCTACCGCGGTGGAATTTCCTCACCCAATAAAGCCTTTTTTTGTGGCTCACGCTTATCGCCTCACATTGCCTGGGGGACGCTCAGTTTACGTCGTATTTTTTTCCGCCTTCATCAGCGGTTGTCAGAGTTAGATGAGCAGTTGGATGCAGGCGATGACAACAAACTTGCTCTGCGCTGGCAAAAAAGTTTGGAAAGTTTCAGTTCGCGTTTGTTTTGGCGCGATCATTTTGTCCAGCGTTTGGAGTCGGCGAGTTATATGGAGTTTCGCGCATTGAATCCGGCATACGAGGTTTTGGAATACTCGCAGGATACAAGTAGATTGGCGGCCTGGCTTAATGGCGAAACAGGGTTTCCTTTGGTGGATGCTTGTATGCGTTGTTTACAGGCCACCGGTTTTTTGAATTTTCGCATGCGGGCGATGGTGGTCAATTTTGCCTGCTTTGGATTGCATATCCACTGGCGGGATTTGCAGTATCCGCTCGCGCGTTTATTCACGGATTACGAGCCGGGCATTCATTTTTCCCAAGTGCAAATGCAAGCGGCAATTGTGGGCATCAATACTATTCGCGTTTACAGTCCACTAAAACAATTAATAGATCAAGACCCGGGATGCCAGTTTATCAAGCGTTGGATTCCTGAGCTACGCTGTTACAGCGCTGAGCAAATAGCCTGTCATGAGACTATGCCGCTGCCGGGCTACCCCCGCGCTATTGTGGATGCTGAACAGAATATCCGCGTGATGAAAGATCGCATTAGCCGTATTCGTAAAAGTGATGAGGGCAGGGAAGCCTCGCAACAAGTGTTGGTAAAACATGGCTCTCGCCTGAAACAAAAAAAGGCGAAAACGACACTCCATGCTGAATCCCACAGCGCCTGTGACAACCAAATTGACTTGTTTGGGCATTAGAGGTTGATGCAATTTAATGTTAAATTGACTATTAGTGCGTTCTAATTGCCTTATTATGGCTAAAAAGAATGTGATGGCAGCAAGCTCTTACATCATAAAAATTCTCTGAAACTATCGGCACAAATAGTTCGGTCGCTGTATCAATAACAATTAGAGAGAAACTATGCGACTAATCAACCCCGTTCCCGGGCGAACCCTGGTGTTCGCTATTTCATTTTTATGCATTTTATGGAGTGCATCCCTCTCGGCAAAGCCCAGTGTGACCGAGGTAAAGACCACCATGAAATTGGCCAGTCAGTTTATGCTCGACAAGGTCAGTTATCGCGGCGCGTTTGTGTGGTCTTATCTGCCTGATTTTTCGCGCCAGTGGGGTGAGTTGGAAGCGCGTCGCTCGATGATCTGGATGCAGCCTCCCGGCACCGCGACTGTCGGCCATTTATTTCTTGATGCCTATAACGCGACAGGTGACGAATACTATTACTCTGCCGCAGAGCGGGTAGCCGGTGCGATTATTTTTGCCCAGCACCCCAGTGGGGGCTGGAATTACCTGGCTGATTTTGCGGGCGAGGCGGCACTTAAGGACTGGTACGCGACTATCGGTAAACATGCATGGCGTCTTGAAGAATTCCAGCATTATTACGGTAACGCGACTTTCGATGATGCCGGTACGGCAGAGGCCGCGAAATTTTTACTGCGCTTATACAGTGCCAAACTGGATCCCAAATACCGACCAGCGCTGGATAAAGTTATCGACTTTGTGCTTAAAAGCCAGTACCCCGTGGGTGGGTGGCCCCAGCGTTTTCCGCTGATGCACGACCATCCCGGTAAAAATCAGCCTGACTACACCAGCTTTATCACCTTCAATGATGATGTGGCCGCCGAAAATATCGATTTCCTGCTCATGTGTTATCAGGTGCTGGGGGAGTCTCGAGTGCGCGAGCCGGTCATCCGCGCGATGAATGTATTCCTTACTACCCAGATGGGTGCGCCGCAGCCTGGGTGGTCGCTGCAATACACGCCGGAATTACAGCCAGCAGGCGCGCGCTCCTATGAGCCAAAGTCACTGCATGCGCCTACTACCGCGGATAATATCCGTATGTTGATTCAGTTCTATCGCATGACTGGTGAGACCAAATTTCTGGCGCGTATTCCCGAAGCAATTGAGTGGCTGGAAAGTTTAAAGTTACCGGTAAAGCCTGAATATGAGGGGCGCAGCCATGCATCATTTATCGAGTTAGGCACCAATCGCGCCTTATTTACCCATCGGCGCGGATCTAACATCACCAATGGTGAGTATTACGTGGATTATCAAGCCAAACATATGCTGGCTCACTACAAATCAGCCGCGCGGGTGGATACAGACCGTTTGCGCCGTGAGTACGCGCAAGCGCTTGCCCTAAGCCCCGAGCAAGCGGTGGTAGGCTCGCCCTTACATGCGATGGGTGAAATACGTCTGCCAGCCTTTTTTACGCTTGGTAAAGTGAGCGTATCGGATTTGAATTTTCGTGCGCAAAAGCCTGACCAATCTGCCGATATTAGCGCCCAAGCTCGTGCGTTGATTGAGGGGTTGAACCCACAGGGATATTGGCCAACACCGCTTTACTACACCACAAATCCCTATCGCGGCCCGGTTCCTGGTGAAAAGAAAAATATTCCACCAACAGAGGCGTTTGCTGCGACTATGGTGGGGGATGAGTGGGATACATCGCCTTACCCGGTAGAGACGCCGGTAATGGGCATCTCAACTGCTGCTTATATCAAAAATATGGGTGTGCTCATTCAGTATTTGCAACAGCAAGCATCGCAATAGAAATTGCTCCATTTATCTCGCATCCGCCCAATTCGGGCGGAGTGCTTTATTTTTCACGAAAAATGTGGACAATTGCGCGCCATTTTGCAGTTTTATGGCGCTGGTCGCTTTGAACCTGCACTCGAGAAGAAATTATTTCCATCCGGCGGGCTTGCCCGTTCCTTAGCAGGGTTGAATCATATTGAATACTTCTGAGCAAGCAGCAGTTTGGTCTTCACGTACTTCCGCCGAACTTTATGGCATAGATGAGTGGAGTAACGGTTATTTTGGCATTTCCCCGGAAGGGGAAGTTATTGTCCGCGCACCCAATGTTGATGGTGAGACTAGTGTTTCACTGATGAGTATTGTGGATGGTCTGCAGCAGCGTGGACTGCAAATGCCCGTATTGTTGCGTGTGGAAAATATCCTCGATTCACGCATCAGTATCCTTAACGATTCCTTTGCACAAGCTATTGAGGTGAGCGGCTACCAAGGCTGCTATCGCGGCGCGTTTCCTATTAAGGTGAATCAGCAAAGTAATGTGATTGCGGAAATCGCCCGTTTTGGTGAGCGCTACAATCATGGCCTTGAAGCGGGCAGTAAAGCTGAGTTAATGATTGCCCTTGCAACCTTGACGAATCGCGACAGTTTAATTATCTGCAACGGTTACAAAGACTCCGAATTTATTTCACTTGGTTTGCAAGCGCGTAAGCTTGGATTCAAATGTTTTTTTGTGCTGGAAACCTTGAGCGAATTGCAATCAGTCATTGAATGCAGTCGTAGTCTTGATGTAGAACCACTGATTGGTGTGCGGTTAAAACTGTCTACCAAAGTCGAAGGGCATTGGAGCGAAGACAGTGGTGATCGCAGTTTATTTGGTCTCAATACCAATGAGCTGGTGAGCGTGATTGACACGCTACGCGATGCAAATTTGCTGCATTGTTTCCAATTATTGCATTTTCATTTGGGTTCACAAATTCCCAATATTCGCAGTATTCGGGCGGGTGTGTTGGAAGCCTGCCGCTATTATATTGAACTGGTAGGCGAGGGCGCGCCGCTGGGGTATTTGGATTTGGGCGGCGGTTTGGCAATTGATTACGATGGTACTTGCAGCACCAATGGTCACAGCCGTAATTATTCGGTACAAGAATATTGTATCGATGTGGTGGAAGCGATTCAGGAAAGTCTGGATCAACACCAAATCCCGCATCCAACGATTGTTACAGAATCCGGGCGTGCCACGGTCGCGCATACATCTGTATTATTATTTAATATTCTTGATGTAACGCATTTTGAACCTACGGCCATGCCTGAGTCATTGCCTGCGGGTTGTCATGAAATGATTGCCAACCTCTGGCATACACTCTCGGTTATTCGGGTTGCAAATTTACAAGAATCCTATAACGACGTTATTTATTATCGCGACAAAATTCGCGATTTATTTCACTCGGGCGACATCAGTTTGCGCCACCGGGTATTGGGTGAAAATATTTATCTCGCCGCGCTGCAAAAAATCGCGGCCTTATTACCGCAAATGAAGCGCATTCCTGCGGAGCTGGAAAGTTTGCCGCAATTGTTGGCCGATATTTATTACGGCAATTTTAGTGTGTTTCAATCTTTGCCAGACTCTTGGGCGATTGGTCAGATCTTTCCGGTGATGCCGATTCATCGGCTAAATGAGGAGCCAACACGTCAAGCGATTATCGCTGACCTCACGTGTGATTGTGATGGCAAGTTACAAAAGTTTGCGACCTCGGCAGGTGAGTCCACCACTTTACCGCTGCATGCCATTAAGGCCGGCGACGAATATTACTTGGGGGTTTTTCTGGTGGGTGCCTATCAAGAAACCTTGGGTGATCTCCACAATTTATTTGGTGACACTAACGTGGCCAGTGTGCGTATCAATGCCGATAAGAGCATTGATTTCGTGCATGAATTACACGGCGATAGTATTGCTGATGTACTGAGTTACGTGGAGTACAAACCCAATTCACTTTATGAACAATTTCGCCAAACTGCTGAGCAAGCTGTGCGCGACGGTGTAATCAGTGTTGCTGATAGGCAACAAATGTTATCGGCTTATTCTGAAAGTTTGCGCGGTTATACCTATTTCGAAAAATAATCCTTACGACTCCTCGTGCTTAGCATGCGTTCTAGGCATGTCATTTTTTATTCTAATGGGAGGCCTTAGATGGCAAAAGTATTAATTATTGGTGCAGGTGGTGTTAGCGGAGTAGTAGTGCATAAATGTGCACAGCTGCCAGAGGTGTTTTCCGAGATTGTGCTTGCGAGCCGTACCGAATCAAAATGCAAGGCGATTGCCGCACAATTAACTCGTCCGATTAAAACCGCACAGGTGGACGCCGATAATGTACCGGAATTGGTGGCGCTAATTAATGCTGAAAAACCAGATTTAGTAATCAATGTGGCATTACCTTATCAAGACCTGACTATTATGGATGCCTGTTTGGAAACGGGTGTGGATTATCTGGATACCGCCAATTACGAACCGTTGGATACTGCCAAATTTGAATATTCATGGCAGTGGGCCTATCAGGACAAATTCAAACATGCCGGTTTAACGGCGTTATTGGGTTCCGGTTTTGATCCGGGTGTAACCAATGTTTACACCGCTTATTTGAAAAAACATTATTTCGATGAAATTCATTACTTGGATATTATTGATTGTAATGCGGGTGACCATGGCTTACCGTTTGCAACCAATTTCAATCCGGAAATTAATATTCGCGAAGTGACCGCCAATGGTCGCTATTGGGAAAATGGTACCTGGGTTGAAACGCCTCCATTGTCAGTCAATCAGGTGTTTGATTTTCCCGCCGAGATTGGTCCCAAAAACATCTACATGATGTACCACGAAGAACTTGAGTCTCTGGTAAAACATTTTCCTGAAATTAAACGCGCGCGTTTTTGGATGACCTTCTCGGATAATTATTTAAAACATCTGGAAGTGCTCGGCAATGTGGGCATGACGGGAATTGAGCCGGTCATGTTTGAAGGTCGCGAAATAGTGCCCCTGCAATTTTTAAAAGCTCTGCTTCCAGATCCCGCAAGCCTTGGCCCGCTAACCAAAGGAAAAACTTGCATCGGTTGTTTTGCGCAAGGTGTGAAAGATGGTAAACCGGTCGCCATGTTTGTATACAACGTGTGCGATCATCAGGAGTGCTACCGCGAGGTGAAATCCCAAGCAATTTCTTACACCACCGGTGTGCCTGCGATGATTGGTGCCAAAATGATTTTGGAAGGGAAATGGAAAAAACCGGGTGTATGGAATATGGAACAATACGATCCGGATCCGTTTATGGAAGACTTGAATAAATACGGTCTGCCCTGGCAGGTCGTCGAAGTTGACCCTAAAGCAATTGAAGGTTGATCGATGCAGAAACGCGAATATTTCACCCACTTTAATCCAGCTTTGGTTCCATCGCCTTGTTTTGTCATTGATAAATCGGCGGTGGAAGATAATTTAAAAATCCTTAACCGTGTGCAGCGAGAAAGTGGGGCGAAAGTACTGGCTGCATTAAAAGCGTTTTCTTGTTGGCGCTTGGCACCTTTGTTTCGCAAATATCTTTCCGGTAGTTGTGCGAGTGGTTTGCACGAGGCGCGTTTGGGGCGCGAAGAGTTTGGTGGTGAAGTCCATTGTTATTCGGCGGCTTACAAAGAGGCAGATTTAGTCGAGATTTTACAAGTCGCTGATCATGTGCTGTTTAATTCATTTTCACAGTGGTCTCGATTTAAATCGCTTGCCTTGGCGGCGCAACAAGCTCGCCCCGAGTTGCAGTTTGGGATTCGTATTAACCCCGAGCATTCCGAAGGGGAGGTCGAACTTTACGATCCGTGTGCGCCCTGTTCTAGGATGGGGGTTCCCATTGCGCAATTTGAGCAGGCCGTTGCAGATGATCCGTCACTATTGGATGGAATTAGTGGGCTGCATTTTCACACCCTTTGCCAACAGGATTTACCACCGCTGGTGCGCACCTTAACGGCGGTAGAGGAAAAGTTTGGAAAATATTTTTCGCGCATTCAATGGATTAATTTTGGTGGTGGTCATCATATCAGCCGCGAGGATTATCAGGTTGATGACTTAATCGCCGTGATTAAATCGTTTATGGCGCGTCATAAATTGCAGGTTTATTTGGAACCTGGCGAGGCGGTCGCGATTCGCAGCGGGGTATTGGTCGCGGAAGTGTTGGATATTACCTGGAACACTATGGCGCAGGCGATTCTCGATACCTCCGCTACTTGCCATATGCCTGATGTATTGGAAATGCCTTACCGTGCCGATATTCTTGGGGCGGGTATGCCCAATGAGTTTGCACATAATTATCGCTTGGGTGGTATGACCTGTTTAGCGGGTGATGTGATTGGGGATTATTCATTTGCGCAGCCGCTGCAAGTCGGTCAGCGTTTAATGTTTGATGATATGGCACATTACACCATGGTAAAGACCACTACATTTAACGGTATTAATTTGCCGGCAATTGCCCTGTGGGATTCGCGCACCAATGAGCTAAATATGGTGCGTGAGTTTGACTATGTCGATTTTAAACACCGTCTCTCGTAATACATTTTTAAATAGAGTTCATCACCATGCAAACACCAACAGCCTTTATCGGCTTGGTTAACCCCAAAAGTCCGGCGAATGTCGGCATGATTATGCGCGCGGCTGGTTGTTATGAGGCTAGCGGTGTTTTTTACACCGGTGAACGTTTTGATCGCGCGCGTAAATTTTCTGCCGATACTAAAAATGCCGCCAGTAAAATTTGTTTGCAGCATGTGGATCAGCTTGAAGATGCTGTGCAAACAGGTGCGTTGGCTGAGGGGGCTGTTTTGGTTGCTATTGAATTGATTGAAGGAGCAACACCCTTAATGGATTTTATTCACCCGGAAAATGCCTATTATATTTTTGGCCCGGAAGATGGTTCACTTAAAAAAGATATTATCGAGCAGTGCCAGCATGTTGTTTATATTCCCACCATTGGCTGTATGAATTTAGCAGCAACCGTCAATGTGCTTCTTTATGATCGCATGGCAAAGTCGGGCAGGGCGGTGGTTGATCAGCGCCCCATCGCCGCTAATCGCGATGTCAATAATAAAATCAGGATTTAACTCTTATTACTTCTTCCTGAATCAAATATTTTTCATCAATTTTATTTGGCTCTTGATGTGAAGGCTGTGCTTCTTGTTCAATTGTGTTGGGGCATTTTCCCTGACTTTCCGCCCAATAAAGTGTATTCCCCACCAGTGCAATAGAGCCTGAGACAATCGCGCTGGTAGTAGTGATCAGCGCCGACGATACTGCTGCGCCCATCAATTCCATTTTGCAGCTATGGGTAATACAGTCCACATCGTTGAATATTTGTACTTGCTCTGTGGTGAGTTTAATTTTTTGGGTGGAAACCATGCATTTTGTATCAAAGCTCGCCACTTTTTTAGGTGTGACCACACACGCACTTACAGACGTTGCGAGTAGTGCTATCACAAGGCGGGTGGATAAGGTCATATCGCTCTTCATGTAAATAAATTTCCTTATGCCAAAGCCAAATGCGTTATGCGGCGAGTTGTTTGTACCAATATTGCCCTAACATGAGCAAACAAATACTAACAATGAGGATTCGTAAAACTTTTGGGTTCACTTTAAATAAGTAGTGTGACCCCATCCAGGCACCGAGTATTTGCCCGACAATCATCGTCAAACCTGCGAGCCACATAATTTGCCCGGCAAAAATAAATACAATTAACGAGGCGATGTTAGTGGCAAAGTTGAGTGGTTTTGCAATGGCGGTAGCGTTAATTAATTCCAGTCCGCGCAAACTCACACCTGCAACAGCTAAAAAAGAACCAGTGCCTGGGCCAAACATACCGTCGTAAACACCTATCGTAGGCACTACCGTTTTTTGATACAGGCTGGCAGTCATTCTTGGTTCAGACGATTCGAGTTTTAAGTAGGGCGCTGCAATAAAATAAATCGCGATAATAACCAGTACTAGCGGGATCATAAACCCCAATACTTTGGTATCGATAAATTGCACTATTACTGTTCCCAGCACCGAACCCATAAAGGCGGCGATCATCATAGGTCGCAATTCTTGCCAGTGTATTTTTTTGCGTTTGAATAAGAGAAAACTCGACGTTCCTGAGCCAAAACAACTCTGCAATTTATTCGTACCTAGCGCGGCCAATGGTGGTACGCCAGATACAACCAGCGCGGGAATCGTAATGAGCCCGCCACCACCTGCCAAGGTGTCCATAAAACCGGCAATTGCGGCGGCGATAAATAAAAACATCAATGTTTCTACTGCAAAATCCAAATGCTACTCCTTGGGTAAGTTGAATTAGAATGGTAGCAATTTTAGTCCGCTGATGATCCCGCTTTAATCTGCGCCTTTACTTTTTGCAGAATTTTCTCCGCATCGGCTATGGCTTCAGTATTGGGTGTCTCAGCTACTAAGCCTGCGCTGACCTTACGTGTTATGTCCAGGTGTTTTACAAAGCGACGGCAATTTGCACACATAAGCAAATGCAAACGTATTTGCCATTTTAATGGAGTATTGTTTTCGAGATAGTCGCTGGCCAAACTGGCGACTTGTTTACAACTCAACATGTGCCGGTCTCCTGATAGCGATCAATAACTTGCATGAGAGTGAGGCGGGCGCGATGTACCAGTACCCGCGCGTTGGCAGCGCTTACATTGAGCAGGCTGCAAATATCTTCAAACGATTGCTGCTCTACATCGCGCAGAATAAACGCGGTTTTTTGTGCATGCGGTAGCAGCGTTAAGGTTTTGGCAATACAGCGCTGCAGTTGTTTTTCTTCCAGTAGTGCCTCGGGTGATTCATTGTTCCAACGCGGTGTCGGTTGCGCCCAATGGCCATTAGTTTGAAAGTGGCTGCCATCCAAATAACTGCCGGGTGTGTCGCCATCCAGTTGTTCCAGTGAAACCTGACGCGATTCTTTGCGCAAACGCGCTTTGGCTTGATTGCTCACAATTGTCATGAGCCAGGTTTTTAAAGAGGAGCGACGCTCAAAGCTGGCGATATTTTTATACACGGAAACCCAGGCTTCCTGAACTACTTCATCCGCAAACGCATCGCCGATAATAGCGCGGGCAATATTGAGCATCAGCGAATGGTGTTGGGCGATAAGCTGGCGAAATGCACTGTCTTCACCTGCAATCAGTTGCTTGATGAGCAGGCCTTCATCCATGAGTTTGCGTTCCTGATTCTTGCTTGTGGCATTGCACCATGGTGGATTTTCCGTAGATAAAAGTCGGTTCAAGCTTATCATTCGCTTTTATCTGGGCGCAGTATTTGTTGCCATTTTTTTAAAAAATAACCTTTTTAAAGACCAGTGGTACAGCCAATAATCCAAGCTGTGGTATTTGCCACCACCCATCGCCACTAATGCCAACAACATAAGTAGATAAGTAGTGGCAAATTCAATGCCGTTATTCAGAATGACAAACTTACCACTGGCAGTGAGCCATTCGTAATTGCCATGGGTTTGCAGAATTTGTTGCGCACGTTCCAGTTTTTCTGTTGCAGCAACTACTTGCTCGTTGGCAAACGGGGCTTGTGCATCGGCAATTGCTTGCCAGCCGTTGCCCCAGTGAACGGCAAAAATAGCAACCAACATAGTGGCTATGAGTGGAATGCTGATTAAGCGAGTAAATAAACCAAGCGTTAACAACGCGGCACCTGCCAGTTCTGTTGCGGTAGCGAGTGCAGCCATCAGCCAGGGTGAAGGAAGCCCAAGGCCCCAGTCGCTATTGCCAAACCAGGTGACGGTATCTTCAAATGCGCTGAGTTTATTCATACCTGCCATCCAAAATACCGGGGCGAGATACAGGCGCAAACCGAGTGAAGCAAGACTACTGCTGCCCTGAATCACAGGGGTTAGTGCGTAGTCAAAACAAGAATGTATTTTACTGAGAGATAAAAACATACAAGCACCTATAACTAATCCTGCGTTATAGATGCTTTAGCGTGATATTTGTTACAGGCCTGGATGCATTTAATTGGTTGCTGGTTGTTGCGCATCGGGTATTTGTTGGTTGATGGCATCATTAATAGTGCTGTCTATTTTATTTTTTTGTTCTTGTTTTACATTATCAATAGTTGAATCTAGTTTTTTATCCAGCGCTTCCCCCATAGCCTCAGCAGGAGCGTTCAGGGTTTTTTGAATCTCCTGTGCTTTACTGTAGGCATTTTGCAATTCTTGCGGAAACACCGGCGTAATCGCTTCTTTAGCACCAGCGATCTGCTCAGAAAAAATTTCTGATTTGCCATCTTTAATCAGCATTACTGCCATCTGGTTAGTTTGCGAATTCCACACCAGGCCGGCCTTATCCGTGACAGCTTGTACTTGGGAGGGCGCATAGCGCGAGGCAACATAAAATAATGCGCCTTCCTGTTGGATCTCCTGCGCGGTGCGTAGCAATTTCATGGTGGGTTCGTATTTATCACCAAGAATGGCAGTCATGCGGTCCTTGATAATAGGCGCTTCAAAAAAGTTGACTTCATTCGGGTCAAAACCCACTAAGGGTTTTAGAAATGACCACATAAGCTTGCTTTGCAATTGATTACCTATAAGCAATGAAGACACACAGGCTGATAAGCACAAACTAATAAGCAGGGCGGCAATAATTTTGGAGATGCGCATTAAAGTACCTAAATGAAGTTCAAGGAAATAGATAGGGTGCCTGACGGGGGCGATATAAAAGGGTGGCTATTGTGCGCCCGCGTCTATTTTCGGGCAAGTCGTGCCGGTTATCAGCGGTGATAAAGCGGCATTAGCGGCGATTAACGCTAAACTTGGCAGAGGCTTTTCGCTACAATGGCGCCCCTGCGAAATTCCGCTTACTAGACCCGGATTTAACCGATTATGACGCTTGAGCAACTTGAAACCTGGGGCATGTACCTCTGTGGTGGTGGGCTAATCCTGTTTATGTTTTTTATTGTGTGGGATCTGGCCAAAAAATCCAAAGCCGGTAAGTTTGGTACCTTTGTACTCTTTGGGGTGTTAGGTTTTGCCATCATGGTTTTTGTGATTAAAGAAGTGTTTGTTCATATTCTTGGCTAGAGGGTGATTTTCGCTTACCGCCGGAATATCCCCCAGTTCACGCACACCCAGTTGGATACACTATGTTTCATTTTTTTGTTCCCGCCACCAAGGTTCAGAAAGACCGCGCCATCATGCGCGAGACCGATGCGCGGGTGGCCAAATACAGCCGCCGTGGGCTTATCCTTAATTTCATTGTGTTTGTGTTGTGCCTGGCGTTTGGCAACTTTCAAGAAAAAGAACACAACCTGGCGATAGTGCTGGTGACCGGTTTGCTACTGGTGACGCTGGTGCGCAGTTACTACTTGTTCCGCTTTGATAGCCTCTATGCTCGCGCACCCGCACGCTGGCGTAACCAATATTTTTTCGCCTCCTGTCTGGGTGCTGCCTGGTGGAGTTTTATTCTGGTCACCCTGACCTGGGTGCAGGGCATGCGCGGTGAAACATTGGTGATGTGGCTTTATTCAGTGGTGTTCTATTCCAGTGTTGCCAATGTGTTTGCGCCTTACACCCGCTTTTTGAGTATCTACCTCGCCATCGGCCAAGTGCCAGCCGCGATTACCGCGATTATGTTGGGAACGGCGGAAGGTGTGCTTTACGGCTGTATCATGCTGACGTTTTACATCATGTTGGCGCATCAGGGGAAGGTTACATCCCTGGCTTACTGGGAGCGGCTTGAGGCGCACTTTTCATTACGTGAACGCGCCCAGGGCTTGGAAAACGAGAAGCGTAGCTCACAGGCGCAGATTGAATTAAAAAATGAATTTTTGGTAAATCTCGGGCAGGAAATTCGCTCCTCTATTAGCGATGTAATGAGTACCTTGTCTTTAATTGATGACAGCCAGTTATCCGAACATCATCGTGAGTTATTGATGATGGCCAATAAGGCAACAGGGCGACAAATCGATCTGGTAAATAATGTCGTCGACTTTTCAAAAATTACCACTAAAACTCTGGTGCTGGATGAAGTTGAGTTTGATTTGCGCCGGGTGCTGGAAAAATTTGTGCAGGATTTCGCGCTGGATGCACACCAACAAGGCGTAGAACTCTATTACAGCTTTGACCCAGCCATGCCACTGCGAGTGCGCGGCGATGCCGCACGCTTGAATCAAATTCTGGCGACGCTGCTTAATCACACACTCAAAGCCAGTCGCATTGAACATGTATTTATCGAAGCGCGTTTTCATCAGGATCAGGATGATCTGGGCGAATTACAAGTAGTGATTAGCGATAGCGAAAAGAATGTGAATGCAGATCAGGACGCTGAATCACGGGAAAGTAATTATCGCGGTATTGGTCTGTCCATTTGTAAGGGGCTGGCGGAATGTATGGGCGGCAGTATTCACCTGCGCGAAAATAAAAATCGCGGCAATCGCATTTTTATTAATGTTGCGTTGCAAGTGGTATCCCATGAGGATCGTCGTTTTGGTTCCGAGCAAAAACTGCGTGGCAAACGCGCGCTACTGGTGGATCTACCAGACCATAATGGCAATGTATTAGCCGATGAAATTAACGCGTGGGGCATGACGACAGCGATAGTCGCAGGTCAGGAGCAAGCAATTACCAAGTTGCGCGAGCAGGCTAATGCAGGAGCACCGTTTGATTTGGTGCTGATTTTTACCAAGCTCAATAATATGAATGGTTTGGCGCTCTCCCGTGAAATTACCCATCAACCGGATGTTGCGGGGGTTAAACAAATTATTGCAATGAGTATTTTGCAGAGCGATAGCCCGGAAATGAAACTCCATTTGCGCTCCAATCCACAAGTGAGTGTGATTGAAAAACCCATTATGCGCCGCCGCTTGCACGATGTTGCTGTGCAAAAACTATTGAACCCAGGCGGTGAAGATGAGCGGAAAACTTCTGCGCAAGAATCCGTTGGTTTAGCGGTAGTGCCCAGAGTATTGCTGGTGGAAGATCATCGCGTTGATCAAATGGTAATTAGTGCGATGCTGAAAAAATTAGGCTGCTACGTGCAAGTTGCCCAGAATGGCCTTGAGGCCGTTGAAATTGTTACCAAAGAGCGGTTCGATTTGATCCTTATGGATTACGACATGAAGGAACAGGACAGCATAACTGCCACCGAAAAGATTCGTCAGTATGAGCACAATACCCACAGCATGCATCATTTGCCCATTGTGGCCGTAACCTCCACCCAGACTGAAACGGATCAAGAGGTGTATTTGTCGGCGGGTATGGATGATCACATCACCAAACCGATTCGTTACGACGAGTTGGAGGAGCGGTTACAGCGCTGGCTGGAGAAATCTTGAGTGATTCGCTAAGAAGCGTTTACAAGCGTAAACCCCTACGCAATACCTAAAAGTCACTGTTACAATAAGTGGCTTTTTTTTTGCTCCTCAACAACGACACACCCACAAAACAGCCCCGATAAAAACGCATTTCTATAAATAGGCAGGTCTATGATTCGTTTATTTTCATCTATAAAGCATTTTCCATTAGTTGTGGCGCTCGGTTTGGCGTCCGCACTTTTCCTACAAGCCTGTAGCGATCAATCTTCTGCGCCCGACAAAAATACTGTGCAGCCACCTGCCGAGGTAACCAGCCTCACGGGCGCTCATGTGTTGGTGTTTAGCAAAACCAATGGCTGGCGCCACGATTCCATTCCCGCCGGCATTGAGGCATTAAAAAAACTGGCCAGTGAAAATAATTTCACTGTGCTGGCAACGGAAGATTCAGCATTGTTTAACGATGCGGAGCTGGCGAAGTTCAACGCGGTGGTATTTTTAAATACCACCAGCGATGTATTGAACGAGCAACAAGAGTTAGCTATGGAGCGCTACATTCAGGCGGGTGGCGGTTTCGTGGGAATCCATGCGGCGACCGATACTGAATCGGGTGGCGATTGGTTTTGGTATCGCAACCTGGTTGGCGCCGTGTTTAAAAATCACCCCAGCGTGCCGAGCAATGTGCAATTGGCGCGTGTTGATATCACCAATAAAAATCATGAATCCACCAAGGCATTACCTGATCACTTTGAGATAAATGACGAGTGGTACAACTTCCGCGACATGTACGAGTTTATTAATGTGCTCGCCAAGGTGGATGAATCTACTTATCAAGGCGGTGAGCATGGCCACGATCATCCCATTTCCTGGTATCACGAATATGACGGTGGTCGCTCGTTTTATACTGGCTTGGGGCATACCGCGGAAACTTTTTCTAATGCGCACTTTATACAGCATTTGTTAGGTGGCATTCGTTATTCGGTAGGGTTGAATTATCGTGAAGGCTCAGCACCGCAATTGGATTACAGTAAGTCGCGCCCGGAAAATAATCGCTTTGTTAAAAAGACCTTAATCGAAAATTTAAACGAGCCGGTCAAGTTTGATTTCTTCCCCAATGGCGATGCGCTTATCGCCTTGCGCCCCGGTATGTTTACCCGTGTTGATTATAAAACGGGTGCCGCACATGACGCGGGAACTATTGCGGTTGAGTACAACAAGATCCAGGAGTGGGGTTTAATCGGTGTAGCCATTGACCCGGATTTTTCGCGCACCAATTGGGTTTATGTCGCTTTTAATGTGAAAGACGAGCAAAACAATTTTTACCAAAAATTATCGCGTTTTGAGTGGCGCAATAATCAGGTAGATACCAGCACCGAACAGGAAATTTTGCGCTACGGCATAGACAACAACTGCTGTCATACCGGTGGCGATTTGCAGTTTGGCAATAACGGCGAATTATTCTTTTCTACCGGCGACAATACCAATCCCCATGATCAGGATGGTTATGCGCCGCTGGATTTTCGCCCGGACATGAAAAAGAACGATGGCTTACGCGCTCCCGGTAATACTCAGGATTTGCGCGGTAAAGTTTTGCGCATTAAGCCTAACGCAGACGGCACCTATGACATTCCCGCCGGTAATTTATTTACCGATGCCAGCCAAGGTCGCCCGGAAATTTATGTGATGGGCGCGCGCAACCCCTACAGTATTACCTTCGATAAAAAAACCAACACCTTGTTTTACGGCGATGTAGGCCCTGATGCAAACGTTGATTCGGATGAAAAAGGTCCCCGTGGTTACGATGAAGTTAATCGTGTAACTGCGGCGGGCAACTTTGGCTGGCCACTGGTGATTGGTCAAAATCGTCCTTACAAAATGTTTGATTACATTAGTCAAAAAGGCGGTGAAACGGCTGATGTCAATGTGCCGATGAATGTGTCTGCACTCAATACCGGTGCAAAACAATTGCCACCGGCACAGCCTGCGTTTATTGCTTACCCCTATGCCGCTTCAGAAATATTCCCTGAGTTGGGTGTGGGTGGGCGCACCGCGTTGGTTGCTGATGTTTACCGTTCAAATGATTATCCTGAGTCGGTAAATCGTTATCCGGCTTACTACGACAACAAATTGTTTATTGCGGATTTTATGCGCGCCTGGGTAAAGGCAGTGACTTTTGATGAGCAGGGGCGTATTCAAAAAATTGAGCCTTTTGCTCCGCAAATTAGTTATGCCTTGCCGATTGATACCCGTTTTTCGCCAGATGGTACGCTCTACGTATTGGAGTACGGCATGTCCTGGTTTACCGGTAACCCGGATGCACGCTTGGCGCGCATTGAATATGTGGGTGCTGGGAATCGTCCACCCTTAGCTGTGATTACTTTGAATAAAAACCAAGCTGGTTTACCCGCACACATTCAAGCATCCGCTGCTGAATCAACTGATTTGGATGGCGATGCAATTCGCTACCAGTGGACACTGACCTGTGCCAACGATGGTTGTGCGAGTAAGGATTTAGGTAATGCCCGTGACCTGGAGCTGCCGTTTTCCGAGGCGGGAACTTTTACGCTGAGTTTGCAGATCACTGATGTTCACGGTGCGACTGCAACCGCCAGCCAGCAATTGGAAATTGGTAATGAACCGGCCAGTATCGAATTGGTTTCTGCGCAAAATAAATCCTTCTTCTGGGGCGACACCAGTAGTTTTGCTTATCAATTAGAGATTAATGACTTGGAAGATGGTGCTATAAAAACCATCACTAACAATAATCCTAATGTGCAACTCCGTTATAGCGCTGCACAACAAGCGGGTGCACAAGGGCATCAACTGGCTAGCATTAGCGATCAAGCAAAAAATTTACTCGATGCGAATAATTGTTTAAGTTGCCACAAACTGGATGAAAAAGTTGTAGGCCCGGCATTGCGTGAAGTTGCCAAGAAATATCAGGACGATCCTAATGCTATGGCCTATTTGGTGAAAAAAATTGGCAATGGCGGCAGCGGTGTATGGGGCGAGATGAACATGCCTGCGTTCTCTGGCTTGGGCGAAGCAGACCTGAAAGTCTTGGCGACTTATATATTGTCACTCAATAAAGAAGAGGCGGCTGTAGCATCCTTACCCTTGGCAGGAAAGTTGTCGCTCAATGCGCACCAGGCAACTCAGCAGCGCTTATTGGATAACACACCTTTTGTGGCCCAAGGTGAAGCCTATTCATTGGCGGTGAGTTATAGCGATAAACCGGTGAACGGAATGTCTGCTATTGCGGTGAATAAAATCTTTTCACTTATCCCGCATCGGGTTGACCTTGACAGTGTGTTTGATGGCGCGCGCGCGAGTAAAGATGTTAAACGCCATACCTTCCGTGAAATTAAAACAATTCAAATGCCTGCGACCACTGACTGGTCTGGTTTTGCATTGGGCAGTTTTGATTTAACGCAGATTAAAACGCTACAAGTAGGCGCTTTTTTCTTTAAAGAAGCGGCTGCCTGGCAATTTGAATTGCGTCGTAATAACGCAGAGGGCGAGGTGATTGCTGCTGGTGTGCTGTCATCTGGCGCAGAACTCAAAACCTATCAGCGCAGCACTATTGCAGTAACGCCGACTTCGGGGTTTAGTGAATTGTATTTGCAACTCAAAGTGGAAAATAAAACCTCTGGCGAATTGTCGTTGCAGGATATTAGTTTTGAAAAATAATTCTTAACAAGAATTTATCACTACTCATTTTTTAAAGAGATCGCCCACGGAAGGGCTCCGTAATAGCCTCTGAGACACGCCGTAAACCCATCCATGGGGGCTTGTCGTCGACATCCTGTCTCCCACAGTCTCAGAGGCTATTACGAATCCCTTCCTTTGATTTAACCTTTCGATTACAACCCGCCACGTGTTAATTTTTCGGGGTTTAGCAATTGCTCTAATTGCTCCCGACTTAATCCACTCTGTTCCTGCGCAACATCAATAATCGCACGCCCTTCGGCATAAGCCTGTTTGGCGATAGCCGCTGCTTTCTCATAACCGATTAATGGATTTAAGGCCGTTACCAGAATCGGATTTTGTGCCAGCGCTTTTTCGATGCTAGTGTGATTAACCGTGAAAGTCGCAATCGTTTTATCGGCCAACTCATTGCAAGCGTTACTCAGCAATTCAATCGACTGCAATAGGTTGTAAGCAATCAGCGGCAACATCACATTCAATTGAAAGTTTCCCGATTGTCCGGCAATGCCAATACTCACGTCGTTGCCCATCACTTGTGCGCACACCATACACACGGCTTCAGGAATAACCGGGTTTACTTTGCCGGGCATAATCGATGAGCCAGGTTGCAGCGGTTTTAAATTAATTTCGCCAATGCCCGCGAGTGGGCCGGAGTTCATCCAACGTAAATCGTTGGCGATTTTCATCAGGCTCACGGCGAGGGTTTTTAACTGACCGGAGATGGCCACTGAGGTGTCTTGTGCACTCATCAAGGCAAAAAAATTATCGCCAGGCATAAAAATTAAACCCGTCGCTTCGGATAAATGCTCAGTCACTTTACTGGCAAATTCCGGGTGTGCATTAATGCCAGTACCTACTGCGGTGCCGCCTTGTGCCAAGCGCAACAACTGCGGCAGCGCCATTTGTAAACGCACATAATTGCTTTCAATTTGACTGGCCCAGCCTTCCAATTCCTGGCCAAAGGTCAGGGGCATGGCATCCATTAAATGGGTGCGGCCGGTTTTCACTACCTCGTGTAACGCTTCCGCTTTACCGAGCAGACTGGTGTGCAGTTCTTCCAACGCAGGGAAAAGTTGCTGTTTAAGGGCGAGGGCGGCGCTGACGTGAATGGCGCTGGGAATCACATCATTACTGCTTTGGCTCATGTTTACCTGGTCATTGGCGTGCACCTTCTGCCCGGCCAAATCGCTGGCGATATGGGCAATCACTTCATTTACATTCATGTTGGTGCTGGTGCCAGAGCCGGTTTGGAATACATCTACCGGGAACTGGTCTACGTAATGCCCCGCAAGGATACTGTCGCACGCTGCCGCAATTGCCCAGGCAAGGTCGCTATCGAGCAACCCGAGCTCCTGATTGGCCAGTGCCGCTGCTTTTTTGATGTGTACCATGGCGTGAATAAAGCGCGGGGGTAGGGTGAGGTTGCTAATAGCAAAATTATCCAGTGCGCGTTGGGTTTGGGCGCCATAGAGCGCGGTTTTAGGGACTTGAACCTCACCCATGCTGTCGTGCTCAGTGCGGAACTCGCTCATAGAAACCTCCTTCATTGGATTCATGACATAAATGAATCCTGATCCCGATCAGTTTTAGTTACAATCACTTTTTTAATTCATTATTGAGTTCTTATGTCCAAGCAATTTGTCGTTAATAGTGAATTCGCCCCCGCCGGGGATCAGCCCACCGCCATCGCCGGCTTGGTGCAGGGGATAGAGGCTGGGCTATCGCACCAGACCCTGCTGGGGGTTACCGGTTCCGGCAAAACCTTCACCATCGCCAATGTGATTGCGCAAGTGCAGCGCCCCACGCTGATTATGGCGCACAACAAAACCCTGGCCGCGCAGTTGTATGGGGAGTTCAAAGAATTCTTCCCCAACAATGCGGTGGAATATTTTGTTTCCTATTACGACTATTACCAACCCGAAGCCTATGTGCCGTCCTCCGATACCTTTATTGAAAAGGATTCAGCGGTAAACGAGCATATTGAGCAGATGCGCTTGTCAGCCACCAAAGCGCTGCTGGAGCGGAAGGACGCGATTATTATCGCTTCAGTATCGGCCATTTATGGCTTGGGCGACCCGGACGCTTACATGAAAATGTTGTTGCACGTGGTACGCGGCGACAAAATTGATCAGCGCCAAATTTTGCGCCGCCTTGCTGAATTGCAATACACTCGTAACGATATGGATTTTGCGCGTGCGACTTATCGTGTGCGCGGCGAAGTGATTGATATCTATCCTGCTGATTCTGATATTGAAGCCGTGCGCATTGAGTTATTTGATGATGAAGTCGAGCAAATTTCTATTTTTGATCCGCTCACCGGTGAGGTGCTGCAAAAAGTTCCGCGTTTTACTATTTATCCAAAATCTCACTACGTAACTCCGCGCGAGCAAATTTTGGAAGCGATTGAAAATATCAAAGAAGAATTGCGTACCCGTCTGGAATATCTGCGTGAAAATAATAAATTGGTAGAAGCGCAGCGCTTGGAACAGCGCACCCGTTACGATTTGGAAATGATGCAGGAATTAGGTTACTGCAACGGTATTGAAAACTATTCACGCTATTTGTCCGGCCGTAACTCCGGCGAAGCTCCTCCCACCTTGTTTGATTATTTACCGCAAGACGCGTTGCTTGTTATCGATGAAAGCCATGTGACCATTCCGCAAATTGGCGCCATGTACAAAGGCGACCGCTCGCGTAAAGAGACTCTGGTGGAATACGGTTTCCGTTTGCCCTCAGCACTGGATAACCGCCCCATGCGTTTTGATGAGTGGGAGCACATAGCCCCGCAAATGATTATGGTGTCGGCAACACCCGGAAAATACGAAGAAGAGAAGCAAGGGCAGGTCGTTGAACAGGTGGTTCGCCCCACCGGTTTGATCGACCCGGAAATTGAAATTCGCCCGGCCACAACACAAGTGGATGATGTGCTCTCTGAAATTCGCCTGCGCGTGGAAAAAGGTGATCGCGTATTAATTACGGTACTCACCAAGCGCATGGCGGAAGACTTAACTGAATACCTCGCTGAACACGGCGTACGCATTCGCTATTTACACTCAGATATTGATACGGTGGAGCGCGTAGAAATTATTCGGGATTTACGTTTGGGGCAATTCGATGTGCTGGTGGGTATCAACCTGTTACGTGAAGGTTTGGACATGCCAGAGGTGTCACTGGTAGCGATTTTAGATGCAGATAAAGAAGGCTTTTTGCGGTCGGATCGCTCTCTCATCCAAACCATTGGCCGCGCTGCGCGTAACGTCAATGGTAAGGCGATTCTCTACGCCGACCGCATTACTGGCTCCATGCAACGCGCGATTGAAGAAACCGATCGCCGTCGCGAAAAACAAGTGGCTCACAACCTTAAACACGGCATCACTCCCAAAGGTATCAATAAAAGCATCGCCGATATCATGGAAGGCTCGGTCGCCCCAGGTGCTGGTGGTCGCAGCGCGCGCAATAAAGCCATGGCAATTGCCGAGCGTAGCGGTAAATACACGGTGGATGTTAATCCAAAGGATATTTGGAAAACCATCGAGCTAATGGAAAAACAAATGTTCCAAGCCGCGAAAGATCTGGAGTTTGAAGTGGCCGCAAAACTGCGCGATGAGATTGAGAAGTTAAAACATAAAGCGGTTTGATTTTTTGTAATTATGCAGTATAGGGCGCAATTTATTGCGCCCTTTTCATTTGATTGTGTGACCTATAACAATCGAGATTCGGATGATAAAACTTTTATTCCCCATTCTTTTTCCCTCCTGGCGCTTCTTCAGCAGTATCGGCCCGTCGCCGCGTATTGATGTGGCATTTATCGCGGAAAAAAATGCTGAGCCACAAGCATGGTTGCCGTTTAGCTCTTTACCTGAGCAAGTGGGGTTTGCTGCGGGTGTGCGGCGCTTATTGCACAACCCGACATGGAATGAACGCTTGTATATCAACACTTGTGCAGAGCATTTGTTTGAAGGCCCTTCTGATTTTTATGCACAGGAAATTGGTGCGCGTTTGGTTAATACGGTATTTAATCGGGAAATGAATGTTGATGACGCATCGCAATATTTGGTGTTTCGTATTCGCGCTATAGAATTTGACGCGGGGCAGGTGCGTGATGAGGTTGTATTTATCTCCCAACCTTTTTTATTGCAAGCGCTGGGTGGTAAACAATGACATTGGAATTGGCCGTTCGGTTGGCGGAGATTATCTTGGGCTTCGCAATTTTTCAGCAAAGCCTGGAATTTATGCGCGGTTTAGCAGCGGAAAAAACACTTGGGTTAATTCGCGCGTGTTTGGCAATCTTATTGATGTTGGGTTTGCAGCCGTTACTGGTTGAATCGGCATTGCTGGTGACTGCGTTACTATTTGTCACGCGCTACCAAGGGCCTTACAACGGTGGCAGCGATACCATGACTTTGTTGGTACTGCTGTGTTTATGGTTGTCACACCTGGCGCCGACCCGTTATTGGCAAGAAATAGCACTAGGTTATTTAGCGTTGCAATTAATGCTTTCTTATTTTCAATCTGGTTGGGTCAAAGTTATTAATCCCCAGTGGCGTAGTGGTGCCGCCTTGCAGCAGGTCTTTGCGCTGAGTGCTTATCCGGTGAGTGACCGAGTGCGATTGTGGGCGCAGCGGCCGCAAGTGTTATGGGTTATGTCCTGGGGGATAATTATTTTTGAGCTGATTTTTCCGCTGGCCTTGCTGAATCAAACGATATTAATTATTGCGCTGGTGATTGCCGCCTTATTTCATTTGGCTAATGCGTGTTTGTTTGGTTTGAATCGTTTTTTCTGGATCTGGCCTGCCGCTTATCCGGTCATTATTTGGTTTCAGGCGCGCGTGGCAGAGGTGTTTTGATTTCAACTGAAAACACACTCCCGCATTAATCACGGGAGTGTGCATTTCGCGTTATAGCACAATGCGTTTGGCTTCTTTTGCTGCTTTAAAAATCGCTTCTACGATAATTATATCTTTCATGCCTTCTTCGCCGGGAACCAATACGGGTGAGTTGTTGATAATGGCGAGCGCGTCGTTATCCATTTGGCGCGCTTGTTGATTCTCAGGTGCAGGCGGCAGGATGATGCCATCGCTGGTGCTGCCTTTTACGCCGCTGTAGGATTGAAACGGTTTTAATTCGTACCAACCCTTTGCGCATTCCGCTCGTAATTGATTCATGCTTTGTGCGTAGCTGGTGGCACACACAGCGCGTGCACCGCTGGCAAATTCCAATTCAAAGCGCGTTGTTTCATCCACATTTTTATACACTTCGGTGGTGCTGCTCATAGTCGCGGAGGTAACGGCGATGGGTTCTTCACCGGCGGTGTAGCGTGCAGCATTGAGAGGGTATACACCCATGTCATACATGGCACCGCCACCCATTGCCGGGTCGGCGCGCCACGAATGGCTGGCACCTGTGCCGTTGTAACCCGCTTCCGCAATAATGGTTTTAATATCGCCGTAAGGTTTTTGTTTGGCGAGCTGAATAATGCGCTGCGTATTTGGCTCGTGTTGCATGCGATAGCCAATGGTCAACTGCACTTTATTTTTTTTGCAGACAGCAATCATGTCCTGGCATTCTTGTTCATTCATCGCCATGGGCTTTTCACACCACACGTGTTTGCCTGCATTCGCGGCGATTTCAGTAAATTTTTTGTGGGTGCCGGTGGGGGTTACAACGTAGACCACATCGATATCCGGGTTGTTGGCCAGTTGATGCATATTGTCGTAGTTGTAGACGTTGTAATCGGCAATGCGATAATTTTTTTGCCACTGCGGAATTTTTTCCGGTGAGCCGGTCACTATGCCCGCGAGATAACAGTGTTTAGTCATTTGCAGGGCTGGCGCGAGTAAATCGCGGCTGTAGTAGCCCAGCCCCACCAGCGCAACACCAATGCGCTTGCGCGCAAGATTGTTGCCAAAAACGTTGGGGGCGCCGGCGATAAGGCCCATCGCACCCAGGCTTTTTAAGAGTTGGCGACGCGAAACCTGATTCATTCTAATTACCTCAATTTTTTACGCACCGGCTCTGGCAGATGAGCCGCTATTCATCATGTAGTTGTAATCGCCATTGCCGCAGGGTGCAAACCGATAAACAAAAAATTACCTGCATTTACTTTGCTGACGGTTTTCAGCGCAGCAGCGCAAGGGCAGTGCAGTCAAAAAGCAGGCTAAATAGGACGTTGGCTGGTAGAATGGCGCTCTTTTTTCGATCTTTCCGATCCTGATCTTATCGCTGGCGCCCTTATGCAAAACTCTACTGAACACAACACCGTTTCCCCCCACAACTCCACCGTCACTGTGCAATACGAAGATTCTCGCCTGGTGCCGCTGTGGCGTGCATGGCTTGAAGTGGCGGGCACAATGCCGCTGGATAAGTGGATAAAAACCAGTGTGCGCCAGTTTGCCCACTCAGGCCCCACCTCAATGCCTGAGTACGATGAGATTAAAAAGCACAACAAATTTAAACCGACAAAAACCCAGGCTGACCATGCAAATGCAGAAGCAATTGATACGGCATCTTTAAGTTTGGCGATGTTTTCGGCGCTGCGTTTTCAACAAATGGCCTCGGGGTTGGAGTTTGCTTATCGTGCAAGTCTGCAAAACCCGGAACATGTGATGGATTGGAGCGAATGGGATGCTGGCTGGCAAGCCCGTGATTTACAGGGCATTGCCCCCGTCGCGTTCTGGTACTGGATTCAATTGCGTGTAAATGGTGATCAACCGAAAAAAAATCAAGCGCAATTGCGCGATGCCGAAGCGCGCCGCAGTTTTTTCAAGAAGGTAATGGCCGAGGCAACATTTGCCAATTTGCCAGTATTGTTGCTCTGGCAGGGGCTGCGCCCGCAGTGGAGTGAGTTGCTCAAGGCGCGCCAACAGGCAAGTGGTTGGAGCGATAAAACGCTGGAGGATTTTATTGCCCAGCAAATAAGCACGCCGCCACTCTGGTTGCGCGTGCAAAAAAATGCTTCCGCCGAAGCGGTTTATAACAGCCTGCAACAGCAGGGTGTGAAGGTGTCGCTCAGTGAGCAGGGCCTAGCCGCACAGGGTGGTGTGGGCATTCATACGACCGACGCCCACAAAAACGGCTTGGTGGAAATTCAGGATTTAGCCAGTCAACAAATTGCTGCTACAGTTGCCGCCAAGCCGGGGCAAAAAGTATGGGATGCTTGTGCGGGCGCCGGAGGAAAAACCCTCGCGATTGCCGCGCAAATGAATAACAAAGGCGCAGTATTTGCGACCGATTTACATGCCTACAAATTGGATGAATTAAAACGTCGCGCCAAACGGGCGGATGTATTTAATGTGCGTGTTTTCACCTGGGAGGGCAGTGAGCCATTGCGTTTGCCAAAAGAGGCGGCGCAGCAACAGGGTTTTGATTGGGTATTGATTGACGCACCCTGCAGCTCCGCCGGAACCTGGCGCCGCAACCCGGATGCCCGCTGGCGTTTTGATCCCGCCGATACCCGCGAGCTGGTGCATTTGCAGCAGCAATTGCTGACCAATGCGGCACCGGCGGTACGTGTGGGTGGGCGCTTGGTATACGCTACTTGCAGTTGGCAAGTGAGTGAAAATGAACAACAAGTAGAATGGTTTTTAGCGCAGCACCCGCAGTTTGCGCTGGAGTCGCAAAAAATACTGGGCGCACCGGCAATAGATTCCGACACTATGTTTGTGGCGGTATTGATTCGGTAGTCATAGCCCGGCACTCATCGTTCATATCACTAACGCTTGCGGTAGTTAAGCGTTAGTAAAAAAGCCCTTGGTGATTCATCATCAAGGGCTTTTTTGTGAAGAGTTTTTTTACGATTTTTACAATGTTATTTTTTAAGAGGGTTGCTGATTATTTATAAATCCATCACCACACGAAAGCCAAGGTGGGCATCAAAAATTTCTGCGTGATGATAATCGCGTTTGTGGTTGGCTAATTCATCGGCATTGTCTTTTGCCGAGCCGCCACGTACTACCCGCGCATCGCAACTTTTTACCAGCAAGGCCTGACCGTTTTTCGGGTGCAGGTTGTAGTTATCCGCAAAACAATCTTCCACCCACTCAGCGACATTACCGGCGGTGTCGTAAATACCAAAACCGTTGGCGGGGTAGGTGCCGACCGGCGCCGTTTTGGCACCAAATAAACCGGAAAATTTACTGTTACAGCCGCGGCGACAGTTGGCACGACCAGCGGCGTCTTTCGCGTCGTCGCCCCACCAAAATAAGGTGTTGGTTTCGGCGCGGGCAACGTATTCCCATTCCGCTTCGGTGGGCAGGCGATATTTTTTACCCGTGGTTTCACTGAGCCAGCGTGCATAAGCGCGTGCGTCTTCAAAACTGACATTAATCACCGGGCGATTGCCGCGCCCCCAGCGATTGTCATTCGGCAGTGCGCGATTGGTCGTCTGCGCAAATATATCGTAATCATCAAAAGTGATTTCGTATTTGCTCATCGCAATATTTTTGCCGATGGTAACTTTATGTACTGGCATCGCCAGAATATCGTCTTTATGGCCCATCAAAAAACTGCCCGTGGGGATGCGCACCATTTCCGGCCCCTGGCTTTTAATCGCGGCAACCAACTGGCTGCTCATGGCTTCGCCCGGTTTTAAACTTTCGCTGAGTGTATAGGCGGGCGATAAATCCTGATCGCTAATTTCAACCCAGTTGCGTTGCATGTCATAGCCGGGGTGGCTGACTTCAATGTGATAGGTGCCGGGCGGTAATTGCATGCCGGGTTCGTAACGCTCGGGAATATTCAGCACCCTGACTCGCGCTTGTGCGGGTACGGTTTTCACATTCAGTGCATAGGTGATGATCGGTGCACTGCTTGCCGCTTCACTGGTTGTCGCTGCATTAATATCGATAGCGGCCATCTGGCTGCCATCCGCGGTGTTTTCACTTACAACTACAGGTGCCGCGTTTGGCGTATTTACCACCGCGCTGTTAGTCGTGTTGTTAACAGGCAATACAGGATTTGTTGCTGCATCTTTTTGCAGCGTAAGCGTTTGTTCAGGGGCTTGTTCCTGCACGGTTTTATCGCCATCAGTAAACCAAAAGCCAAGACCGATAAGTGCAATTATCACCAGCGCGATACCGGTGACTTTTTTGTAGGTTTGTTGCTTGCCATCGACAGCGGCATGAACACGGGTAACCACTTCCGTGCGCTGTGAATGTATTGGCGCGTGACCTTCGTTGAAAAAAATCTCGGTAATTTTAGTGGATGGGCGCACATAAAAACCGCGCTCCGGGTTCCAGCGCAAGGCACGCACTTTATTCCAGCGCCAGCGCAACGCATTAAGGGTTGCACTAAGCAACGCGCCAGCCAGCGCGATGACGGTAAGATCAGTAGGATGCACATTACTGGTAAGTGGTGCGTGATGATTTTTTTCCAGCTCTTCAATAGCTTGAATTAAATCGCGCCCGCGTTGAAAGCGCTGCTCCGGGTCTTTGGCGAGCAGCTTGTCCAGAATTTTTTGGTAAGCTAAATATTGCAGCGGTAATTTTGGAATTGGCGCGCTGATATGTTTGAGCGCGATGGTGACTGCCTCTTCGCCCTGATAGGGCAGGCTACCAGTGAGCATTTCGTAAAACACCACGCCGAGGCTGTATAAATCCGAGCGACCATCGACGCTGTTACCTTTGGTTTGTTCCGGGCTCATGTAGTGAGGTGTACCCACCACTGTACCGACATGAGTCATGCGTGAATTTACTGCGAGACCCCGTGCCACACCAAAGTCCGACAATACGGCGGAGTTGTCGGTACGGAATAAAATATTTTCCGGTTTTATATCGCGGTGGACATAACCTTTTTCGTGCGCGTGATCCAGCGCGCTGGCTACTTCGCGGATAATGCGCAGTACTTCCTCGCCATTAAGGCCGGTTGTCATGCGATCGTGTACCGAGCCGTTGGGCAGGTAATCCATGGCGATGTAATTTAAATCTTCATGGCGACCTATATCGTAGATCGCCACGATATTTGGGTGCGACAGCTGACCAACAATAGTGGCTTCGCGCTGGAAGCGCTCGCTGAAGGCTGGGTCGCTATTGAGTTGCGGATTCATCACTTTTAACGCAACAACACGCCCCACGCTGATTTGAATCGCGAGGTAAACGGTGGACATGCCACCCTGATTTATTTTTCTTACCACCCGGTAACCGGGAATTTGCAGCGCCATAACAACAGGTATCTATAGACAAAGGTTGGGTTATCAAACAGTTCAATGGTCGGAATTTCTCTCCGCCATTAAGTTAATACAACATAGACCAGTAGCCCCAAGAGTGAGACAAGTGACGCGCCAAAAATCCAGGCATCCCGTTTTAGGTTGCCGGTCAAATGGGGCACAAACTGCCACAGCCCATTGCCCTGGTCAGCGGGCCGCAAGGGCGATTCAATAATTTGCAGGGTTATATTATCGCGCCCGCCGTTGGTAAGTGCTGCGTGCATCAGCTGATCCACCGCAGCAACGCAATCGCTGGCGTCACAGAGAATTTGTGCGATGGTTTTGTCATTTACCTCGTCGGTCAAGCCATCGCTGCACAGCAATATCCACTGGTTTTCCTGCCATTGATTTTCAAGGTGATCCACTTTCACCTGCGCTAATTCCTGCATGCCTAAACATTGGGTGATGATATTTTTTTCCGGGTGAAACTCTGCATCTTCGGCGCGAATTGCCCCGCTTTCTACCAGCATTTGCACGTAGGAGTGGTCTGTACTTAATTGCTCCAGACGCCCGCCCTCACGGCTTGGCGTCCAGAGGTAGGCACGGCTGTCGCCAACCCAGGCGATTTGATAGCGCTGATCCTGGCTTTTCAGCGCCACTACGGTTGAACCCATGCCCGGCGCACCTATGCCTTGCTTGGCCGAATTGATGATACTGAGATGGGCTTGTTGGATGGCATCGAGCAGGGAGAGGTGGGGATTATTGCGCGTGTTGCGCTCAATAGTGTCGCGCACCAGCGCGCTAGCAACTTCACCGGCTTCATGCCCTCCCATGCCATCGGCCACCAGCCATAGGCCCTGTTCCGGCTTGCTGAGAAAGCAGTCTTCGTTGTTGCTGCGCGTTAAGCCCGGGTGGGATGCGGCGCTGTAGTCAAGCGGCTTTATGGTCATAGGTTGGGGTCAGCGTCATGCCAGTTATTGTTCGAATTAGTGTCGACCAATACTAGATGAGTTTGTGCGCCAAGACTATCTGGCCGGGGCAAATCTATGCGCCCCGGCACACTTGGCTATTCCTCCTTGGGCGTGGTTGCCTTAACAGGTTTTGATACTCAGCCCAAGCTGCTCAACCAGTTCTTTTTGCCCGGCATGAGTCACTACGGCGATACTGGCTTTTTGCGCTTGCAAGTAAATGTTGGCGACCCGTTTGAGGTCATCCGCGGTTACCGCCAGAACACGGTTGCGGAATTGCTCCCGTTTTTCGCGCGTGCGCCCAAACAACTCGGCTTGATAGGTGGATTTGGCTTCGCCAGCAGGTGAGCCGGGTTTATCAATACTGCCAATTACACCCAGAATCGCCTCTTCAACCGCTTGCCATTGGTGATCGGTGGTTTGCAGCCATTCCAGTGATGCATCGAAATCGGCCAGGGTTTCAGTTAAACGCGGGTCGCGATAGGAATAAAAACGGAACGCCGCGCTGTTGCTGTCCTGACTCGCACCACCACCGTAAGCACCGCCTTGTTCGCGAATAGTGCGATGTAAAAAGCCGTTGCGTAAAAAGCCGCCCAACACAGTGAGTGCGGCTGCATCCGGGTGATCGCTCGGTACGGTGGGGTAGGCTTTGGCACAGAAGTTCACCTGGGTATTGGTGATCCACGCCTCGCGAATCGTTTCCTGAACCGGTGGCAGGGTGAAATGTTTGAAATCCTTAACTTGGGGTTCTATTGGCCAACGCGCTTGCAGATTGTCGCGGTAACTATCCAAGTGCTCTTGCTCGCCCACAATCAAAAATTGCTTGGGTGCTTGTAATACCAGGTTATGGATAGCCTGTAACTGCGCGGCAAACGCGGCGAGGTTTTGTGCATCGTCCAGTGAATTATCCAGTGCTTTTACTGCGGCAATGCCCTCAAGCCCGCCGAGTTGATGTGACACTTTTGCCGCCGGGCTCATGCCCGCACAGGCGGCCGTCATGGCGAGGCTGTGGCCATTACCGGTAATGCTCTGTTCGCGGCGTGCGCGATTTTGGGCGATCAGTTCGCGAATGCGGCTGTGCTCGTCAAAACGCACGTTTAAAAGGGTGGATTGCATCAAGTCATTG
The DNA here is from genome assembly GCF_008806955.1 of Cellvibrio sp. KY-YJ-3. NCBI lineage: Bacteria > Pseudomonadati > Pseudomonadota > Gammaproteobacteria > Cellvibrionales > Cellvibrionaceae > Cellvibrio > Cellvibrio sp. KY-YJ-3. The sequence goes on from NZ_CP031727.1 coordinate 2,883,564, forward strand.
AGCGCCGCGCTGTTGCGGCTCAAAGCTTTGGCAGAGAGTGTGAGGTAGGCATCGATCGCCTGAACATCATCACTTGCGCCTCGAATGCTGCTGAACGCGTGAATGGAACCTACGACTTCAGCTTGCCAGCGCTGGGTGGCAAGGTAGTCTTTATCGCCCGCGCCCAATTCTGTTAAACAAATGCAGTAGTAAGGCAGGACTTTAAGCTGTGCCTCGGACAGCACGGGCAACTTGCAGGTGATTTGTTGATACACCAAACCATTGGTTCCTGCGGCATAGCGGCGCAGCGGGTAATGATTCAACAACTCGTGGCTGCCGGCGGTGTAATGCAGGTTAGCGGGGATATCAGTCAAATCCACTTTAGGCAGGATGCTCTCATCGTCCTGTTGTTGCTGACGTTCTTGCAGCGCATGCGCGCGCGCGATAATTTCCTGTTTCTGGGCATCGCTCAGCTGCGCTTTCATGGCGGCAAGGCGGGCAATTTCGGCGGCTTTAATGCGTTCGCCCATCTGTGCATCCGGGCGCAGGGTCAAGCGCACGCGGTGCGGGTTATCCAGTAACCATTTGCGCACGGCGGTTTGGATAAACGCCGGATCCTGGGTTTTGCGGCGCAAATTTTCCAGTGCGACATCGACATCCAGCAGCGCGATAGGGTCGCCGCGATGGGTGGCTGAGGTTAAGCCGGTCAGAATTAATTGCAAACCGTAAGGGTAGCCATCGCCACCCACTTCGCGCTGCGATAACTCCAACTGGTGCAGCGAAGCGGCGACTTGCTCTTGCGGAATTCCGGCTTCGGCTACTTTGCGCATGGTGTCCAGAATCATCGCTTCTACCTGCGGGGCATCTTCCAGCTTGCAACCTTCAAGGCCGCACACAAACGCCATTTCGCGCGATGAATCGTCCAGCCCACACAGTGGCGAGGGCGCTTGCCCTAGTTCGGTTGTCTCCAGTGCTTGTTGCAAGGGTGAGGCGCTGTTGTCGAGCAAAATGTTGGAAACCAATTGTGCTTCCAGTGACTCATCAAGATCCGTCGTTTTACCGAGTAACCAAGCGATGACGACATGGTGTTTTTCTTCCAGATTTTCCGCATCACTTTCATCAATTGGGTAGGCCTCTTCCACCGCAATCGGTGCGTGGTAGCGCTTTTCATCGCCCACGGCAATTACTTCATCCAAGGCTTCAAATTGGCTCAGCGCGCGAGTTTCAAATTTCTCTTGATGAACGGCGGCAGGAATGTCGCCGTAGGTCATAAATACCGCGTTACTGGGGTGATAGTGAGTGCGATAAAAATCTTTCAACTGCTGATAGGTGAGGTTGGGAATATCTTCCGGTTCTCCACCACTGTTGTAGTGATAGGTCGTGGTCGGATAAAGGTATTTACACAAGGTATGCCACAGCTGGGATGAGACCGAACTCATCGCACCTTTCATTTCATTAAATACCACGCCTTTAAACACCAAATCGGAATTGGGATTATCGGTTTCGGCAAACTCCACGCGGTGGCCTTCCTGCGCAAAATCCAGTTCATCCAAGCGCGAGAAAAACACCGCATCCAAATACACATCGAGTAAGTTATTAAAATCTTTTTGGTTCTGGCTGGCGAAAGGGTAGGCGGTCCAGTCGGAGCTGGTGAAGGCATTCATAAAGGTATTCAGCGAGCGGCGCACCATCATAAAAAATGGATCGCGTACCGGGTATTTTTGGCTGCCGCAGAGAGCGGTGTGCTCCAGAATGTGGGCAACTCCTGTGGAGTCGTGCGGTACGGTGCGCAGTGCTACCAGAAATACGTTTTCGTTATTGTCAGCTGCTAAATGTATGTGCTGGGCGCCGGTAACTTTGTGGCGATATTCTTCTACACGAATTTTCAAAGCATCGATGTTTTGGCTGCGCAATAATTCAAACGTCGGATAAGTCATAAGTCTGCGGTTCTCTTGGTTTTTAATTCTCGTTTTTTGATTCTTGTTTCTTGATGAAAGATAGAAAATATAAAACGATGGCTATTCAGATGCGCTCACAGCGGGAATTTAGGCCGGGCTGTTAATGCGTCGTTATTCAATCGGATTTAGGAATAAAAGCCGCCAGCTGTGCGACAAAATCGGCCATCGCCTGTAGCACGGGTTGATAGTTGACGCTGTGCTGTTCAAGTTGCTGTAGAGCGTAACAACTTGCCTCCAGTGTGGAAAGCTGATTTTCGCTATGGGCTTTGCGAATGCGGTAAATGGAGGCCGGTGTCTGGCTAAGGCTCAGCAGCGGTAACTGCTGCAATAGCGGGTTTAGGTAGAGCATTTTTCGGCTTTTACGCCAGGTGGCATCAATCACAATCAGGCGCAGTTGTTCGGCGGAATAATCGGCGAGCTCTGGTGTGGCGGGCGGAGGTGTAATGCCCAGTGAGTGGTAGTCGGCCAGCGGTGGGTAGAGCAGTAATGGTCGTCGCCCATTGGCATAAATGAGCTGCTGTAATTGCAATTCATCAAATCGTTCACCGGTATAAATCTGGCTGTTTTTTAAACTCAGTTGTAATAAAACTGCAGTATTTTTTGCATTGGGTGTTTCTTCTGGGTGCTGCAGTATTAATAACTCGACACGATTATTAACCTGATGAATAAACGCACAAAAACAGGTGCGCGTGGGGCGCTGGCAGAGGCTACAGTTTGCGCGTTGGTGTGACTCGTCATTCATGGGTTATCGGCGCTCGGGCTATGCGCGGCGAGGTGCTGCAGATCGTACTTGGCGATTAACACTGAACACTTGGTGTGTTGTTGATGGATAAGGGTACGTTTGGCTTTAGCGCTGAGTGTTTTTAGCGCATGTTCACGTTTACTCGCACTGGAACGGTCGTGGCCATCCTCCAGAAAACACAGCTGCATGGGCTTGCGACCGCGAAAATAGCGCGCACCGGCACGGCCGGATTCATGGGCCTGCCAGCGGCGGCGCATATCGGTGGTGATTCCGGTGTAAACTTGATCGTCGCTGGTGAGAATCATATAGACCAACCAGTTATTTGCGGGCGTTATGTCGTGCAAGAGTGCCGCACCAATAAGTGTAATGAGTGAACGGAAAGTATATGGCAAAAGAATCCAGCAGTCAGGATCGTAATTTTGATGATTTGGCCAAGCGTTTTAAAAAGAATATATACGGCGGGTTAAAGGGTGATATTCGCCTTGCGATATTAGAGCGCGATTTTAGTGATCATATTCCTGCTGTACCTTTTGGTGCAGACGCTCGCCCCTGGCGTGTGTTGGATGCGGGTGGAGGCCAAGGGCAATTCTCCTTACAAATGGCTAAAGCCGGGCATCAGGTGGTGATTTGCGATATCTCGGCCGAAATGCTGAAACTCGCTGAAGAGCAAGTAAGCGCAGCAGGCTTGCAAAACAATGTCACGCTAATTCACTGCGCAATTCAGGATTTACCCGCGCAGCTGGGCGCGCAAGAGCCGCAATTTGACTTGGTTATTTGTCACGCAGTAATGGAGTGGATGCAAGAGCCGCGCGAGTTGTTACCTTATCTACTTCAGCACCTCAAACCGGAGGGCTATTTATCCCTCACTTTTTACAACCTGCATTCATTGATCTATAAAAATTTACTGCGCACTAACTTTAAAAAAATTATCAATCAGGATTTTGGCGGTGCGAAAGGTAGCCTCACGCCCATCAATCCCCTGGACCCGCACGTGGTTATGGGGTGGATTAATGAGTTACCGCTCAATGTGCTGGTGCACAGTGGTATCAGAGTATTTCACGATTATATTTTTAACGAGGAGCATCGTGCCCGTGAGCCCGAACAGCTATTGGAAATGGAGCTAAGGTTTTCGCGTGAGGAGCCATATCGTTCATTGGGCCGTTATATTCATGTCCTAGCGAAGCATGCAAAACAATAATATGGCTCAGCTCTGTGATTAATTTGCGCTTATTTTGCGTTGAGTTTATTGATCAGTAGGTCGCGTGCTTGATTAATTTTGGCTGCCAGGTAGTCGTTGCCACCGCGATCCGGATGAAGTTTCTGAATCAAACGGCGGTGTGCATCCTGTACCATTTCCTGCGTAATCTCGCCTTTATTCAGGTCTCCGGTTAGCCCCAGAATTTCCTGAGCTTCCACAAGGTTCATCGCACCGCTTGAGGGCGGTGGTGTTGTTTGCTCCTGGGGTTTTTCCTGTTTGTGTTTTAGCCAGAGCGGTAGGGCCTGCATTAACAGATTAAAACCAACACGCAAAAAGGGTAAAAGCGCGCCGATTGCCGCACCTATCCAATGCATGCGTCCAGTTACCACCAACACGATCAGTAAACCGAGAAAAATCCCTGTCCCCAAGCGCCAGAGGGATTTGCGCTGTTGTGCGCTATCCATTCTCTTATAGCGAGCACTGATAATTACAATAGATGTCACTATCACCGCAAAAATCAGAATATTCAGCATAGGTTTTACAAGCTCAGGTTAATGGTTGCATCAGGTCGTATGGCGTGAGTGGCGAATAATTCAGCATTATCTTGATTGTGGTGCTGTTGCGCTAGTGACTAAATCGCTTAATCAGGGTTTTTGATTATACTTGCTTAGGTTGATCTTAAACTTCATTTGCATTTATACCCAGGTCGCGAGGTAATACATGAGGGGGTTCTATGCGCATACCCTGTTTCATTTAGTCAGGCGCGGTACCGGGTTAGTTGTGTTGCTAACGCTCACGTTGCTCGTCAGTGCCTGTGGGGGAGGCTCATCGGGTGGATCAACTCCAGCGACCAGCAGTGCTCAGGCTATATCCTCAACCGCTACTTCCGCGTCAAATGCAATAATTTCTTCATCGAATCAATCTCGCTCCTCGTCGAGTGCTTCGGTCTCTTCCAGCGCTGCGCTAGTCGTTATATCTGGCAGCCTCACTTACGATTACGTCCCTCATTTCACTGAGCGCAACGGGTTAAATTATGCCGGGACTGTAGAGTTGCCCATCCGCGGCTTGGTAGTTGAGTTGCTGGATGCTGGCAATCAAGTGCTAATGACGGACATAAGTACGCAAACCGGCACCTATTCGTTCACGGTGACACGTGATCAGCCTGTGCGGGTTCGAGTGAAGGCGCAACTGTTGCGCGAACAAAATGACAATAGTGCACGCTGGAATTTTAAAGTAACCGACAACACTGACAACAACAGCCTTTATGCCATGGTGGGTTCATTGTTGGTAGCTAATGACGCTAATGCTGTACGCGATCTTCATGCTGCATCCGGTTGGACGGGAAATGCCTATACCCAGCCACGGGTTGCAGCACCTTTTGCGATACTTGATTCGATTTATATCGGTGTACAACGACTCGTAGCGGTAGATGGATCAGTACAATTACCTGCCTTGGAGTTTCGCTGGAGTCCAAATAACATTACTGCTGATGGTGAATTGGAACTCGGTGAAATTGCGACCAGTTTTTATCGCAACGATTTGAGCGCGATATATTTGTTAGGGGGCGAAGATGATGACACTGATGAATATGATCGCCATGTTGTGTTACATGAATGGGGGCACTATTTAGAGGCAGAGCTTTCCCGTTCCGATAGTATCGGAGGTGATCACAGTGGCGATGATAAATTGGATTTTCGTGTCGCTATGTCCGAAGGTTTTGCGAATGCATTTTCTGCCATGATGCTGGATGATCCCATTTACCGCGATGCAAGCGGCACACAGCAGGCTGAGGGCTTTAAAATCGCTGTTAATAGTACTGAAAACCGTGAGCGCGGCTGGTACTCTGAGGCATCGGTACAGTCGGTTCTTTATAATTTTTATGTGAGTGAGAACAATAAAACTGCGCGCGATTTTGCCGATATATTTACTGTTATCACTCGCGATAATTACAGTACTAGTGATGCTTTCGTTTCCATTTATTTGTTTGCCGAACAGTTGCGCGAAGCATTGCCGGGTGTTACTGCAGGCTTTAATAGTTTGCTGTCTGGGCAAAATATTACAATTACAGATCGCTTTGGTGCTGGCGAGAGTAACTCGGGCGGCGCCACCATTAATTTACCTGTCTATAAAACGTTACCGCTGAATAACACCGCTGTTAATGTATGCAGCTCAAACGCTAATGGCTCTTACAACAAACTCGGTGTATCACAATTTTTAGTATTGAATATCCTGTCTGCAGGTAATTACCGCATTACGGCGACTGAGTTTGGAACCACTTCTGATGACTCTGATCCTGATATGTATCTATATCAACGCGGTATTCAGCTACAAGAAGCGATAAGTCCAACGGTCGGTACAGAGACTCTCACTCGCTCGCTGTCAGTAGGAACTTATGTCCTTGAACTTGTCGATGATAGAGCGGTGAGGGACGATTTTAATGGCGATGTATTGGCGTGTTTTGATGTTCGCGCGCTGCCCAATTAGGTGACCACTATGATGAAAAAATTAATAGCCGTATCGTCCATCTGGGTAGTGGGCTGTATGGTTCTAGCACTTTTGCAAGCGTGTTATTCCGGTAGCTCAGCGCAAACTCCTGAAAATGCCTCCCAGCCCAAAGCCGTTACCGTCAAACCTGGTGCAAGTGTAAGTATTCGCAATACGCAGCCTATAAAACTTGAGACTGTGGGAGAGCAAAATATTGTTGTTGTTTTGCATTCGTCGAGTTTCCCCGGCGAAATGAGCGTTAGTGTTGCGGCGAGCAAGGGGGTAAGTATTCTGTCTACCCCTAATCCTTTGGTATATCCATTAACCGAAAGTGGGGAGTATCGCGTCCCTTTGCACCTAAATGTTGAACACGAAGGCCGTCATTATGTGCGTATGAACGTGAGTATTAGTAGTGGCGGGCTGAGTGAAAAACGGGTTGTTTCCGCCATACTGCAGGTGGGGGAGGTTCGCGCCAAATCGCAGAAAGCCGTGCCTGCAGCTAGTTCGGATGCTGTCATTTCGCTTCCCGCGCAAGAGCGTGTATCGCCACGAGACTAATCGTTCATAGGTTGGCGCGGTTTGTTTATAATGGCCAGCAAATCTGGCCATTTTCTTTTGTAATGAGGTGTTTTTATGTCTACTCAACGATTGCCCGCAGAGTGGGAGCCACAGGATGCGGTCATGCTGACCTGGCCGCATAAAAATACCGGCTGGAACTGGATTCTGGAGGATGTCACCGAGCTTTATGAGGCTCTGGCAACGGTTATCGTAGATTATGCTGACGTAGTTATTGCAGTGCCTTCAGCTATGGTTGACGAGGTTTATACTCGCCTTGAAGCCATGGGCGCACCTATGGATTATATCTATTTGTATCCTTGTGAAAGTGACGACACATGGGCGCGCGATCATGGCCCACTTACAGTTGAAACTGCAGACGGATTTAAATTATTGGATTTTCAGTTCAACGGATGGGGAAATAAATTTCCTCACAAAAAAGACAATCAAATATCACAACAATTATTTTCTCAGAAAGCATTTCCCTACGCGACTATAGAGGTACAGGATTGGGTGCTTGAGGGCGGTTCAACAGAAACTGATGGTCAAGGTACTTTACTCACAACATCATCTTGTTTACTTAATAAAAATCGCAATCCTCATTTGACCAAAGAAGAGATTGAAACGCGTTTAAAAGCGGCGTTCGGGATTAGAAAAATTAATTGGCTCGATCATGGTTATCTTGCCGGCGACGACACAGATAGTCATATAGATACTTTGGCGCGCCTGTGCCCCAACAATACTATTGTTTACACGGCTTGCGATGATGAGCAGGATGAACACTATATTGAATTGAAAAAAATGGAAGACCAGTTAAAAACGTTTACTAATGCAGATGGCGAGCCCTATCGTTTATTGCCGCTGCCTTGGTCTGGCCCTGTGCTGGGGCGCGATAGCGACGAGCGGCTACCCTCTACTTATGCCAATTTTCTCATAATCAATGAAGCAGTATTGGTCCCCATATATGATTTGCCAATGGACGAAGATGCACTGGAAGTAATATCACAAGCATTTCCCGGGTTTGAAATTATGGGGATTCCGTGCAATGCCTTGATAGAGCAGGGCGGTAGTCTTCATTGCATTACCATGCAAATTCCCGAAGGTGTTTTGGAGCCACTCTAATGCGCAATCAAAGCATTAAAAGAAAGTTAAATATTGGTGTTGTCCAACAATCATGCACCGCAGATATTGCTGCTAATTTTGCTAAAACCTTAGAAAATATTCGCAAACTTGCCGCGCAAGGTGCGGAACTAGTAGTTTTGCAGGAGCTTCACCGTGGATTGTATTTTTGTCAGCAGGAAATCAGTGATCATTTTGATCAGGCCGAGACAATCCCTGGGCCTAGTACAGAAGCATTAGGTAATCTTGCGCGGGAATTAAATGTTGTTATCGTTGCGTCTTTATTTGAAAAGCGCGGTGTTGGTTTGCATCACAATACTGCGGTTGTCATTGAGCGCGACGGTTCTATTGCGGGAATGTATCGCAAGATGCATATCCCGGATGACCCGGGTTACTATGAAAAGTTTTATTTTACCCCCGGCGATTTGGGCTTTAACCCCATCCAAACATCAGTTGGAAAGCTAGGTATTTTAGTGTGTTGGGACCAATGGTTTCCTGAAGCAGCACGCCTAATGGCAATGGCGGGCGCTGATTTATTAATTTACCCAACAGCCATTGGTTGGACTCCAAGCGAAGACGAGGGCGAAAAAGATCGCCAACGCGAAGCGTGGATTACAGTTCAGCGCGCCCATGCAATTGCAAATGGTTTGCCCGTGGTTAGCGTTAATCGTATAGGGCATGAACCTGACCCCGCTGGCGGTTGTGGCTTGGATTTTTGGGGCAGTAGTTTCGTTACTGGACCGCAAGGTGAATTTTTGTGGGTAGCCCCTGTAGATCAAGAAGTAAATTCAGTGGTTGAAATCGATTTACAACGCAGTGAAGCGGTTCGTCGGATGTGGCCTTATTTGCGCGATCGCCGCATTGATCACTATGGGGACTTGTTGAAAATTTATCGCGATTAATATTCATATTGCGGTGATGATAATTTCAGCTGCTGGTAAGCGAATTCGTCTAGACTTTCTCGACGTTATTCATTGGGCAACTCTCAACTAGAAAGAGCATATGGACTCCTTATCTCAGTCAACAGGTGATTTGCCTTTATATTGCCCATCCTCAGGGCAGAGCTGTCAATTTAAGGATGAATTGCTAACCTTGCGTAACGAGGTTAATGACCTACGCCATCAGGTTCAAACAGACGCACTAACTGGTTTATACAATTTTCGTTTTTTTTCCAATATATTGCCCTTGGAAATGGAGCGAACCCGCCGTGCCACCCAGCCTTTATCATTGATTATTCTAGATATAGATCATTTTAAACAGTTTAATGATCGCTGGGGGCATGAGCTTGGCAACCAGGCGCTAATTCACGTTGCACAATTAATTGCTGTTGCAATTCGCAAACTGGATTTTGCTTGTCGGTTCGGTGGGGAAGAGTTTGCAATCGTGTTACCAAATACCGATTTGTATCAAGCGAATAATGTCGCTGAGCGCTTGCGCTTTTCAATTGCCAATAGTGTTCTTGAAGTTGGTAATAATTTAATTTATCTGACTGCAAGTTTGGGAGTTGATGAGTTTAAAGCCACTGATACAGACAGTCCCCAAGGATTTATTGAGCGAGTGGACGCCTGGTTGTATCAAGCAAAATATGCAGGTAGGAATTTAGTCAAGGGGCCAACTATTTTGCCTGTTGATACAACTACCAATGTTACTGCCGATGAAAAAGAAGCCTTGTTTGGTACTTTTCATGACTAAGAGAAATGATCCTCTGATCATTTAGTTGCGTATAAAATTTTAGTTTTTTAGTTTTTTAGTTTTTTAGTTTTTTAGTTTTTTAGTTTTTTTATCTAAGGTTTGTTTTTATGAGCTTCCCTAAAATCGGTAATTTAGCCCCGACGTTTTCATTGCAGAACCAAAATGGTGAAAAGGTTTCACTAAAAGACTTTAAAGGTAAAAAAAACATTGTTTTATATTTTTATCCTAAAGCATCAACACCTGGTTGTACTGTTCAAGCTTGTGGTATCAAGGAATCACGAAGTGAATTCGAAAAGCTAGATACTATTGTGTTGGGTGTAAGCCCTGACTCTCCTGCGAAGCTGACCAAATTTATTGATAAATATGATTTGAATTTTGATTTACTGGCGGATGAAGATCACTCTGTTGCTGAAACTTACGGCGTTTGGGCACTCAAGAAATTTATGGGTAAAGAGTTTATGGGGGTTGTTCGTACCAGCTTTATTATCAACAAAGAAGGGCGTATATCTCACGTGCTTGATAAGGTAAATACCAAGACTCATGATCAGGATGTACTCGCGATACTGCGAAATGGCATTTAAATTATCCTTTTATATTAAAATGTGATATAAAAAATATCTGTATGTGAAAATTGTACGCATTTCTCTTTGTTGTAAATGGATATAGACTATAATCGTCCATGTCGAGTGTGGCTTGATTGACAAAAGGATGATATCGATACTATTGGCTTTGGTTTGGCTGAGAAGTGACACTCCTTAATTCTATAACTGCCCTTAATTGGCAAAGGAGACGCCTGGATGATTCAATTACAGCGAATTTACCGAAACAACGAAGGTTCTTCAGAAAACTCCTTTATTGGATCTGATGTAAGATCCTACGAAGAGTATCTGTCTCTTGCCGAAATCCCTCGCTTTGAGGGGGTATCTGCCAGAGTTATTGACTCTTTGAAGCAGCGTGTTGGTCGAGAGGATTTATCAATTGACCGAATTGCAGAGGATTTAAAGTTATCAAAACGCACTTTGCAGCGGCGACTTCAAAACCAAAACGCTAACTTCGCTCAAATCAGAGACGCTTTGCGTTTTCATTATGCAATTAAGTATCTGATAGATGAGCATATGAGCGTTGACAATGTCTCAAAGGCGTTGGATTTTTCGGATAGAACTAGTTTTACCAATGCTTTTAAGCGTTGGACGGGGCTTTCTCCGAGCGTTTTCAGAAAGCTATTTCGCGATTACGCTTGATTCTTTCCATCCCTTCCTCTGCCTCTGATTTAGGGGGCGCTAATTGCCTGTATGTTTCAAAACAGGTAAAGTTAGCGCTCTTTATTCTTTGAGGTTAGTTTCATGAGTTTCTTTATAGCATCTGCGATGGCCCAAGCTGAAGCTGCTCCTGCCCCACAAGGTAATCCAATGATTACTTTGCTTATGTTCGGCGGCATGTTTTTATTTATGTATTTACTCATTATTCGCCCTCAGCGTAAGCGCCAAAAGGAGCATCAGAATCTCGTTGCTGCCTTGGCTAAAGGTGATGAGGTAATCATGACAAGTGGAATGTTGGGTAAAATTATCAAAGTCGATGAAAACTATGTTGTCCTTGAAACTGGCAATAATGTGGAGCTTAAGTTTCAGAAAGTTGCTGTGCATGCCGTGCTTCCAAAAGGTACCATCAAAACAATTGAAGCAGCGTAAATCCTGCGATTCTAAAAAGGGGCTTAGGCCCCTTTTTTTTTATGCTTTTTCTGGGGGTGATATTGATGGATTACATCCATAAGCTTGTGACGGAATTAAACAATTTGGTCTGGGGTGTGCCCATGTTGGTACTTATTCTCGGAACCGGTTTGTTTTTGATGGTGATGTTGAGGGGAATGCCTATCCGTCGAATCGTCTTGGGATTTTGTTTGATGTGGCAAGGACGCTCAAAGGATGTTGGGGCACAGGGCCATGTTAGTTCTTTTCAGGCACTCATGACTGGATTGTCTGCAACTGTAGGCACTGGAAATATTGCCGGTGTCGCAACCGCTATTTTTTTAGGGGGGCCGGGAGCCCTTTTCTGGATGTGGTGCACAGCTTTGGTTGGCATGGCAACCAAGTATTCGGAAATAGTACTTGCAGTTCATTACCGAGATGTCGATTCAAAAGGAGAGTGTAGTGGTGGCCCAATGTACGCCATTAAAAATGGGTTAGGTAAAAAATGGCATTGGTTGGGTTTTGTGTTTGCTGTGTTTGGTGGATTGGCAGGTTTTGGGATTGGCAATATGGTGCAGTCAAATAGTATGGCTGAGGTAATAAAAGTCACCTTTGGGATAGAGACGTGGGTAACAGGTTTGGTAACAACAGTGGTGGTTGCACTGGTTATTTTGGGTGGAATTAAGCGCATTGCAAAAGTGGCGGCATCATTAGTTCCTTTTATGTGTATTGGTTACATAATTATGTCGTTGGCTGTACTTATTTTGTATGCCTCTCAATTGCCTGCCGCGTTCTCTCTCATTTTTACACACGCTTTTACTCCTGTTGCTGCTACTGGCGGCTTTGCTGGTGCGGCAGTACTGATGGCTATACAGTACGGCGTTGCCAGGGGGATTTTCTCTAATGAGGCTGGGTTGGGAACGGCTGGTATCGCACAGGCAGCGGCGGCAACTGATAGCCCTGTGCGCTCTGGCCTGATTGGTATGACCGGGACATTCATAGATACAATTGTCATCTGTACCATGACTGGCCTGGTAATCATTTGCACCGGTGTATGGGATGGCGGAGCGCGGGGCGCAAGTCTGTCTTCCTCTGCCTTCGAGTCTGCATTACCCGGTATTGGTGGTTACTTATTGGCTTTTGCGCTCATTATATTTACGTTCACTACTATTCTAGGTTGGAGTTATTACGGCGAGCGTTGCTGGATGTATTTGGCCGGGAAGAAAGCCATATTTCCTTTCAGGATATTGTGGGTTCTCGCAGTTTTTGCAGGTGCAGTATTTCATTTGGATTTCGTATGGTTACTTGCTGATACACTCAATGCTCTGATGGCAATACCAAACTTGTTTTCTTTGCTTTTGCTGAGTCCGGTAGTAATTAAATTGACAGCAGATTACTTTGAGAGCAAAAAAGAATAATTGGTCTTTACAGGCAATTGGTTGGTCGAGGTAAGCCGGCAATTTTGCTTGCGATTTTTGCGGGGCTGGGCGGAAACAGACCAAGCAAATAAATGCTCTTGCCCTTGTCTATGCCCAGATTTTTTTCTGTATATTTTACAAGGGCTCTCATTGCGGGAGAGATTTGATACTCTTGATAAAAAGATTGCAGCAGAGTGATTATTTCCCAGTGTGCATCTGTGAGTGCAATTTTTTCTTGTAGTGCTAGCTGGATTGCAACAGCTGGAGTCCAGTCATTCAAACTGATTAGATAGCCATCTTTATCAAGCGCTATCTGGTTACCATCTACTGTTATGTGCATTGCTCAATACCAGCTCTGAACGCAGCGGTGTTCGATGGTTAGTTGAACAAAACTGTCGTAATCAATCAGTTCAACGGATGTCATCAGTTTTTCTGTTAATCCACGAGCTTTAACATCAGCGCTAATTGCAAATACGCGGACTCCCAAGAGAATTAACTCTTGTAGTTGTACGGAGTCTGGTGCTGATTTAATTGCGCCAAATACCCCATCCTCTAACAATAAAATTGCATCAGATGTTGAGCATACCTTTATGCAAGATGATAGGGAGCTATTTGAATAAGGGGATTTATTGATTGTGTGCAGCGTACTCATGCTAAAAACTCAGTAGATGATCTTGTTGGTCTAATAGGTTTTTTACATCTTCGCTTGTCAAGATTTTGATGTCATCCCAAATAAGTTCATTGATTTTAAGATCTCGATCTTCTAATGAATCCTTATGTGCATAAATATTATCAACACCGTAAAGTGATAAGGCGGAAAGTGTGGCCGAAAGATTTTTTTGAGTGATTTCTTCCGGGTTTTGATTTTTAATAAGTTGAAATACTCCATCATCCATAAACAACATGCCAATATCTTGATCATAAACGGATGCGGCGAGGGTCACATCAAGTGCCTCACGGGCCAGACTGGTGCCATAGGGTGCGCGACGACTGATAACCAGTAATTTTTTTTTCATAGGGTTTTTACCCAAAAGTAATAACGCGATCAGATGTTATTGTGGCGTCTACCAGTTGTCCTAATCCGCTAATTGAATAACTATTGTTTATGTTGTGTGCTGGCTTGTTATAACGCAAAGCTTCTTCGCTATTCAATATTCCTCGTTTTAGGGCGGCAGCTATACAAATAACCAAGTCATATTGTTGGGCGAGGTTGTGCCATGCTTGGTATAGGTCAAATTCATCCTGAGGTGGTGTTCCTAATGAAGATGCATTGTGCACACCATCGTGATAAAAGAAAATTCTGTGCAGTGTGTGGCCTTTGTGGAGAAGTGCTTTTGCAAACTCGTAGGCTGTATGACTGGCCTGCGATGAGTAAGGTGGGGCGTATACAGCTAGGGAAAAAATCATAAATTATTCATGCCATCAAAAAAATAGGGCTCCATTAAGGAGCCCCTAGCGAAATAGTTGGAGGTTTACTCGTCGCTAGATATACCGAGAAGATGTAATAAGCTGGTAAATAAGTTAATGATCGACAAGTACAGACTGGTTGTGGCGAGAATATAGTTGCTCTCTCCGCCATGAATAATTTCGCTTGTTTGATAAAGGATTAATGCTGACATTAAAAGAACAATGCCTGCTGAGAATGCCAAGTGTAGACCTGAAAACTGGTAGCCAAAAAATGAGGCTCCAATCAGGAATAGCATAATAACTAACATCAATATCATGCCAACGGCAACAAATCCGCCGAGGAAATTAAAGTTTTTACGTGTGGTCAATACATAGGCTGAAAGGCTAACAAATACAACTGCTGTGCCTCCGAGAGCTTGCATTATGATTGTCGAACCGTTGGTCATACTTAGGTATTTATTTAATATTGGGCCGAGACCGGCGCCTATCAATCCAGTAAAAGCAAATACCACCAGAAGACCTGTTGAGGAATTGGCTGTTCTTGGTAATACGAACCAAATTAGCCCCATTGCTACAAGGCTCATGATAAGTCCTGCGCCATGCCCAAGTCCTGCTGCCATTGAGATTGCAGCGGTAACCGCGCTAAAAGCCAATGTCATGCCAAGAAGCATGTAAGTATTGCGCAACACTTTACTTGATTCTACTTGGCTTACCGAGTGACTTGCTTTGGTGCTATAAACTTCTTGCATGTTTATCTCCGTTTAAGTGCATCAATTTTCGTTTACCTGATTTTGATAATACAAACTACCGGCTATAAAGCCAAGTATTCAAGATTAATTATCGAGGTTATGGCTGAGGCTTCAGTGGTTCCTCTTTGACTGCCAGGATGGCGAATGGTTTCGATTGACGGGACATACAAAATAAAAAAGGCGCTAGATCTCTCTAGCGCCTTTTTAATGTATGGCGGAAGGGCAGGGATTTGAACCCTGGGTAGGCTCGCACCTACGCCGGTTTTCAAGACCGGTGCATTAAACCACTCTGCCACCCTTCCGAGTGGCGCAAATTATACCTAGGTTTTACTTTTGGGCAAGAGAAAACTTTAAAATTTTATGGTTTGATATTAAATGTAATTATTTTTAATTTTTTAGTTGATCATAAAAAAGCCGAATTGTTTCCAATTCGGCTTTTCAGTTTTTGCGGCGAAAGTTATTGTTCCGAGTTGTTGCGTTTATTCAATCTTGGGTCATTTGAGGGTCTGTTTAGTGGTCGGGGATTATGATCCACGCTCGGGGGCAGGCTAGTGTCCAATGCACGTGAAATTGGTGCCTCAATTGTTTCGGTAATAATATTAACCTGAGCAACTGGTTTCGGTGCTTTTCTTGGGTCATTGCTTGCGCGAATTGGGGTTGCAGTATTTTCGGCTTGAGCTGCAATCTGTGTCTCTGCTTCGTTGGCATTTGTTTCGCCTTCGGGAGCAGTTTTTTGTTTGATTGCTGCGTCGGGAGTTTCTCCGGTTTCTTCAATATCAAGAGGTGCGCTATCAATTGTTGCTTGAGGTTTCTCAATTGTAGCTACTTCTTGCTCCGCAGTTTTAAGTGGAGCTGCAATAGTTGCCTCCTGATGTGTTGATGCTGGCAATTCAATGTTTGCATCGTCATCAGTTGTAGCCGCTGTTTGCCCTTCAGGCTCTTGGGGCTTCTGCTGTGCGTGTTCGGCGATAGCTGCGGATATCTGCTGTGCCAGTTGAGCTGATTCACTTAATACCTTCGGTTCGTTTGCTTGAGTTTGCTCTGCATCTGAACTGATTGGTGAGCTTTCGGTGTCATGGTTGCGTGAGCGCCGACGTTGCTGGGAGCGAGTTCGACGTCCAGCCGGACGCTTTGAGGGGCGCTGATCATCGCCTTCATCCAAGCCATCTTGAGTGTCTATAAGTACGGTCTCGCTTGCGGCTACAGCCTCCTCGCGAATCTGTGGGCGACGATTCTCCCGCTCCGGGCGCTGATTGCGGTTGCGTGGTTGGCGCTGCTCTTCATCACCAGCTTGTTGTTCACGTGCTGGATCGCGCTGTTGATCGCGATTATTGCGTGGGCGACGTTGTTCGCCATTTGACTCCCGAGTAATACCCTCACGCTTATCGGTGTCTTTGTTGTTGTCGCGCTTATCTTGCTCGCGCGCTGGTTTTATTTCGCCGGCGTTGCGGTGTTCCAGATTGTCCAAGATCTCGCGGTCTTCTTTGCGGTCTTTATCGCGGCGGTTGTTACGGCCATCGCGACGATTATTTCGGCTGGGGTTTCGACGGCCATCGCGCTTGTGCTCGCGCTTTCCTTTGCTTTCTTCATTTTTCTCGCCGCTAAAAATGTTGCCAATTGAGCTAAACAAACGTGACAAAAGGCCTGGTTTTTTGGCTGGCTCCGGTGCTGGCTGACTTGGGCTGCTCGGCTGTACTAAGGGTTTGGGCGCATTAATGGGTTTTGCCTTAAAGTCTTCTTCGTCGGCTTTTGCTTCGTCAGTGTGCGCAACTATTTTATAGCTTGTTTCCAAGGTTCCTTCGTCGTCGTCGCGCAGGCGTTGGACTTCAAAATGTGGTGTCATCAATTCAGCGCTTGGCACTATCACAACACGGGTATTGTTGCGCGCTTCAATACTGGAGATGGTTTTTCGTTTTTCATTCAATAGATATGTGGCAACTGATACAGGGCAGATAGCACGAATTTCTGCGCTACGTTCTTTTTGTGCTTCATCTTCCACTAAGCGAAGGATTGATAGCGCAAGTGAGCGGGTGCCGCGAATGCTGCCTACGCCATCACAGCGAGGGCAAATTTTTGAGTGAGTTTCGCCGAGTGATGGGCGCAGGCGTTGTCGAGACATTTCCATCAGGCCAAAGCGTGAAATGCGACCAATTTGTACGCGTGCTCTATCCATCATCAGGGCATCGCGTACACGGTTTTCAACTTCGCGCTGATTACGCACGGGTTGCATATCGATGAAGTCGATAACAATCAGGCCGCCCATGTCGCGTAAGCGCAACTGGCGTGCGATTTCATCTGCTGCTTCCAGATTGGTTTGCAGTGCGGTTTCTTCGATGTCGCCGCCTTTTGTGGCGCGCGAGGAGTTGATGTCGATGGCAACAAGCGCTTCTGTTGCATCGATAACAATCGAACCGCCAGATGGCAATTTAACTTCGCGTTGAAAGGCGGTCTCAATTTGAGATTCAATCTGGTAGCGATTGAATAGGGGGATATCATCTTTGTACAGCTTTACTTTGCTGCGATAATTCGGCATTACCTGTTGAATGAATCCTGCTGCAAGGTCAAATGCTTCTTGATTGTCGACAATTACTTCACCGACGTCCTGGCGTAAGTAATCGCGGATTGCGCGGATAATAACGTTACTTTCCTGAAACAAAAAAGCTGGGGCAGGGGAGGTTTTTGCGGCTGTTGCTATGGACTCCCACAATTGAAGCAGGTAATTGAGGTCCCACTGTAATTCTTCAGAGCTGCGGCCCACACCGGCGGTACGGATGATTACGCCCATGCCGTTAGGCACTTCTACTTCGCCAAGTGCATCTTTCAATTCGGCGCGATCTTCACCTTCAATACGGCGTGAAATACCACCAGCTCTTGGGTTGTTGGGCATCAATACCAGATAGCGGCCGGCGAGGCTGATAAAGGTGGTGAGGGCGGCGCCTTTATTGCCGCGCTCTTCTTTATCGATTTGCACAATAACTTCAGTGCCTTCTTTCAGCACATCTTTAATTTTGATGCGACCATCTGAGTCGCCGGGATTTTTGGTGAAATATTCGCGGGAGATTTCTTTTAGTGGCAGGAAACCATGGCGTTCCGCGCCGTAGTCAACAAAAGCTGCTTCGAGGCTTGGCTCTACGCGGGTGATGCGCCCTTTATAAATGTTGGATTTTTTTTGTTCGCGGTTGCGGTTTTCGATGTCCAGATCATAAAGCCATTGGCCATCTACCAGCGCTACGCGCAACTCTTCGGGTTGAGTTGCATTGATGAGCATTCTTTTCATGTGTTACCTAATTGTCTGTGAGCGTCTGACTGACGTGACAATCAAGGTCAACATAGGTGATGTTTTGCGCAACCTTGTGGACTAATGCGCTACCCGGTTGATAGGGCTCGCATTAGCGGTTGGTGGGTTTTACCTGTCGGCTTAAGCAGTGTTATCGCTTTGCAGCGACTGCAATAACAAGCCTTTACTAATCAGATGGCCCATTTGGCTCATTCATTCGCGCCGGGGGTTCCGGCGCTCCTACTTGTAGTGCTTATTGTGGTTGTCGGTCAGGTGAATCCATCCTGGGGTGACCGGGTTGTTCATTTATAATCTGGCTTGATTGAGTGTCAGTCGTAAAGATAATTGATCATTACATTGGTCTCTCAATCATGCGGTTAGCTTTAACAATTAAGCCACAGGATTAAATTTGCAACCTGCAAAATAGCATCGGACAATGTTTTGCGACGCGTGCGACGCTGTTATCCGGATCTTACAAATAGAGCTTTCTTGAGTTCAACAAAACAAAAACTGTGTTAACAATGAGTGCAACATTGGTTGACGCAATTGTTAGGGTAGTTAGCAAGCATGGCTTACATTCTACCGTTGTCAGTGTCTTCAAGAGCGGGAGCTTTAGGCTTTAGTGTGCGCATAAGCAGGCGCTCTTGCTGTCAGCGGTATTTCCTAGTGATGCGCCTGTCTTTTGCGCGCGATCCGGAAACCAGCCTGTATCAGCTGTCTGAATATAGCAGTTCTACCTATATGCGGCAATGAAATCAGTGATTTACATAAGTTTTTAGCTTTGCTTAGGGGACGCTGGGTTCGGTTATCTGATGGTATCGAGTATTATGGCGACTATGAAAATATCCACTGAAAATACTGTTCAAGCTGTAGAAAACTCTTCCTTCGCTCAGGTGATGATCATTTCTATCGATGAAGATCAGGCGGGCCAGCGGCTCGATAACTTCTTGATCGCGCGCCTTAAGGGGGTGCCTAAATCGAAAATTTACAATGTGATTCGCAAGGGTGAGGTGCGAGTTAATAAAGGAAGGATAAAGCCTGAGTATAAATTAATGGCGGGTGACTCGATCAGGGTTCCTCCGATCAGGACTGCTGAAGCTGGGACAGAGGCGAAAGCTAGCCATCAAATGATGTCGCTGTTATCCAGGTCAATTTTGTTTGAGGATGATGGCTTATTGGTTATTAATAAGCCGCCCGGCTTGGCGGTGCACGGCGGTAGCGGTATTACGCTCGGTTTGATTGAAACTCTGCGTCAAATGCGCCCTGAGGCGCGTCATCTGGAGTTAGTGCATCGCCTTGATCGCGATACATCAGGTTGCATTATGGTGGCTAAAAAGCGCAGCTATTTGCGTCATTTGCAAGCTGCCTTGCGTGAAAAGTCCGCGGGTGCTGGCGGTATTACCAAGGTGTATCAAGCGTTGGTGATTGGTGATTGGCCCAAGCGTGTCCATCAAGTTAATGCTCCTTTGTTAAAAACCGAAGTGGCGGGTGGTGAGCGGGTGGTGCGTATTCACTCTGAGGGTAAGCCCAGCTTGACTGAGTTTAAGCTGTTGCAGCGTTTTGATGGTTTTAGTTTGATTGAGGCGCGGCCGATTACTGGTCGGACCCATCAAATTCGGGTGCATGCACAGTATACGGGTTGTGCGCTGGTGGGGGATGAAAAGTATGGTAATGATGAGGTCAACGAAGCAATGCGCGGGCAGGGTATAAAGCGCTTATTTTTGCATGCTTCTTCGCTCTCATTTTATTTGCCTGAGTCTGACGTGATTACTCGCGTCGATGCTCCTTTGCCGCCTGATTTGGCCATCCCTTTGGGAAAATTGCCTGCTGCTAGCTAGCTTGTGTTTTGGAGAGAATAATTGCTGTTTATTTTTGATTGGGATGGCACCCTTAGTGATTCAAAAGCCAAAATTACCAAAGCTATGCAGCTTGCTGCGCAGGATATGGGGTGGGTGCCGCTAGCTGATCACCATATCCATAATATTATTGGGCTGGGATTGCCGGAAGCCATTCATCGCTTGTATCCCGAAGTTGATTTGCCTGGGCGTCAGCGTTTGCGCGATGCCTATGCGACCCATTTTTTATCACTTGATGAGGCTCGTCCATCCGATTTTTTCCCTGGGGTGATGGATACTCTGCATCGTCTTAAGGCTGATGGACATACATTGACTATTGCCACGGGAAAAAGCCGTAAGGGATTGGATCGCATCTTTGGTGTTCTGGGTGTGGCTGATTTTTTTCATGCTACCCGCTGCGCCGACGAGACAGCCTCCAAGCCTGATCCTTTAATGCTGGAAGAGCTGCTGAATGAGTTTGGTGTGGCAGCGGGCGCGGCGGTGATGATAGGTGATACTGAATACGATATGGAAATGGCGCGTCGCATTCATATGCCCCGTATTGCGGTCAGCTACGGTGCGCATCATATTGACCGCTTGCACAGCTATCAGCCTGAGCTGTGTTTAAATCGGTTTGATCAATTGCTTGCGTGGGAAAAACTGGTTGGCTGATTGAGTGGATCCACTCCTTCTTTGGCAAGCATTTGGGTGAGGGCAATCAGTGGCAGGCCTGTCAGTGTATTTGGGTCATCACCTGCAAGTTGTTCAAACAAGCAAATCCCTAATCCTTCCGATTTAAAACTGCCGGCGCAATCGTAGGGTTGCTCGCGCTGCAGGTAGTTTTCTATTTGCTCATCAGACAAGTTGCGAAACCGGACTTTATAGGTTTCAACACTAGTTTGGGTGCGGTTTGTTGTTGGGTTGAGTAGGCACAGGCCCGTCAAAAAGGTGACTTCGCGTTGGCGAAAATTTCTGAGTTGGATAACCGCATTTGAATGGGTATAGGGTTTGCCGAGGATGCGGTTGTCGATTGTTGCTACTTGATCCGATCCGATAATCAAGTGGTTTGGATAGGTGCTGGCAAGGTGGCGAGCTTTGGTTTCAGCGAGCCTGCACACTAGTTGCGCGGGGCTTTCTCCTGGTTGGTGGCTTTCATCTATATCCGGGCTTGCCCAGTCGAAGGTTAGCCTCAGTTTTTGTAATAACTGACGGCGATAGATGGAGCTTGATGCGAGCAGTATCTTTGGGTATGTCATGAAATGGCTGCACTTTAAGAGTGATGAAACGCTAAATAAGGGTGCAATTCTACTCTCAAGCCACTAAATAGCGCTATTTAACCAGTTTTTCTTTGACACTGCAGGGCGATATCCCTATTATGGCGCGCTTATGATTAAGACCCCTCCTAATAAAGTTCTGCCACGGCAGGGTGATCCTCGGAAATTCGCTCAACATGGCGTTGTTCTAGAGGGTTGCATTGCTGTTTCTGACCTGCCTCGCGTTACTGAGGCTACAGAAAGCACAGGTGGAGAGATTCAGGTAAAACTTGAATTTAAAATTAGCGAGGAGAAGAAAAAGGTTGTTGTTGGAACTGCGCATGCTGATTTATCGTTAATCTGTCAGCGTTGCTTGGAACCAGTAACAGTTCCTGTTCAAAGCGATATCTCACTCGGAATTGTATGGGACGAAGAAGGGGCAAATAAACTGCCACCACACTTTGAGCCTTGGATTGCGGCTGAGGGAATGGCAGATCTCTACGAGATGATCGAAGAGGAACTGCTGTTAAGTTTACCTGCCGTTGCTTATCACGAAGAACCTTGCATCGATAGCAAGCTTTATTCAAGTGGCAAACCGGTAGAGGTAAAAAGAGAGAAAAACCCATTTCAGGTGTTGGAACAATTAAAGAGCTCGCCGAAACCCTGAGGCGCCTCGGTTCCAACGAGTAAGTAAATAGGAGCAAACCATGGCAGTTCAACAAAACAAAAAATCTCGTTCAAAGCGCGACATGCGTCGTTCACACGATGCCTTGACTGGCCCAACCTTGTCAGTTGACGCTACCAGCGGTGAGAAACACCTGCGTCACCACGTGACTGCTGACGGTTTCTATCGCGGCCGTAAAGTGATTGATAAAGGCAACGACGAGTAGTTTTTTACTCAAGACGACTGTACCTTGTCGGCAAGAATTCGAATAGCGATTGACGCTATGAGCGGGGACTTAGGTCCCCGCGTTGCTATTTCTGCAGCACAACTTTTTGTGGCTCAGTACCCCGATGTAGATTTGTTGCTTGTCGGTAATGAATCACTGCTCCTTCCTTCTGTTTCAAAACATAAAAGCTATAGTGCTCGCTTATCGGTGCTTCATGCTGCCGAGGTTGTTGCTATGAGCGATGATCCCTTGTTTGCATTGCGCCATAAGAAAGGCTCATCAATGTGGCTATCTTTAGAGCAGTTGCGTGGCGGTAAGGTTGATGCCTGCGTCAGCGCAGGCAACACCGGTGCATTGCTGGCGATGAGTAAGTTTCTGGTAAAAACATTTCCTGGGGTGGATCGTCCAGCAATTTGTAAGCCTATGCCGGTTGATATGGGCTTAACCTATATGCTGGATCTCGGTGCCAATATTAATTGCACTGCGGGGCAGTTGCATCAGTTTGCGCAAATGGGAAATGTGTTATCCAAAGCGGGTGGTGTTGTGTCGCCACGTGTTGCATTGCTTAATATCGGTTCGGAAGAGCAGAAAGGTACTGAGGTATTGCAACTGGCGCGGCAGCTTATGATTAATGATTCGCGTATAAATTATTCAGGGTTTGTAGAGGCGAGTGCAATTTTTTCTGGTGTGGTCGATGTGATTGTTTGTGATGGCTTTCATGGCAATATCGCACTCAAAGCCAGTGAGGGAGTTGCGCGATTTGCCCAGGAAAAAATGTTTAAAATTGCACATAAAAATGCGCTGAATAAATTTTTATCGACTCTTGCGTGGCCGCTACTGCGCCAAATGCGACGAGAATTAGACCCCTCCTCATACAATGGTGCTAGTCTTTTGGGGTTGCAAAAGCCCGTAATAAAAAGTCACGGCAATGCAAATATAAATGCTTTTTTGCAGGCGTTAATTGTTGCTCGTGAACAGGTTGTCCGGCAAATTCCTCTATTAATTCAAAAAGAATTTCAACTCAATTAATTGTTAGTGATAAAAGAGAATCGTTAATTACTATGACTACTCAACATCTTGCTTTTGTTTTTCCTGGTCAAGGATCTCAAAAAATTGGCATGCTGGCTGAATTGGCTGCAGAGTTCCCAGTAGTGCAGAAAACGTTCGCTGAGGCTTCTGAGGTATTGGGATATGACTTGTGGGCATTGGTGCAAACTGGTGCACAAGAAGACATTAATTTAACTGAGCGTACGCAACCTTTATTGTTGGCAGCAAGTGTCGCTGTATATCGGGTTTGGCAACAAAAGAGCGGCGCTCAACCTGCATTTATGGCGGGACATAGTTTGGGTGAGTGGTCTGCACTGGTATGTGCCGGGGTAGTTGCATTTAAAGATGCGGTTAAGCTTGTGCAGCAGCGCGGTAAGTTTATGCAGGAAGCTGTTCCCGCGGGGCAAGGGGCTATGGCGGCCATTATCGGGCTGGATGATGCGCTCATTGTTGACGCTTGTAAAAAAGCAGAGCAGGGTGAAGTCGTTTCTGCGGTGAACTTTAACTCGCCGGGTCAGGTGGTTATTGCAGGCGCCGTTGCGGCTGTTGAGCGCGCGAGCATATTGTGTAAAGAGGCGGGTGCGAAGCGTGCTTTGCCTTTGCCTGTAAGTGCACCGTTTCATACGGAGTTGATGCGTCCTGCCGCGGAACGTTTGGCTGAACAAATTACTGCCACTAGTTTTACTATTCCAACTATTCCTGTTGTTCATAACGTTACAGCAGAGGTTGAAATGAATCCGGAAAAAATTAAAGCATTAATGATTGAGCAAATCTTTAGTCCTGTTCGTTGGGTGGAGTGCGTTAATACACTTGCATCCAAAGGGGTTTCGCTGACACTAGAGTGCGGCCCAGGCAGGGTATTATCTGGTCTAAATAAGCGTATCAATTCAGAGCTAAGCACGGTCTCCGTCGAAAAGCCTGAAGAATTGAGTGTCGCACTGGCGATGATTGAATAATTTTCACCGACAAATTGAACTGATTTTTTTCAGGAAGACATAATGATGAATCTAAATGATAAGGTTGCATTGGTGACTGGTGCCAGTCGCGGTATTGGAGCTGCTATTGCGGAGCAATTAGGCAAAGCGGGCGCTGTTGTGATTGGTACC
Organism: Cellvibrio sp. KY-YJ-3; assembly: GCF_008806955.1. Taxonomy (NCBI): domain Bacteria; kingdom Pseudomonadati; phylum Pseudomonadota; class Gammaproteobacteria; order Cellvibrionales; family Cellvibrionaceae; genus Cellvibrio; species Cellvibrio sp. KY-YJ-3. The sequence goes on from NZ_CP031727.1 coordinate 2,907,958, forward strand.
GCGACAAGCGTTTCTGGCGCGGAAAAAATCACTGCGCGCTTTGCCGAATTGGGTGTTCGCGGTGCCGGTAAGGTATTGAACGTTACCGATGCGGACTCGGTTGCCGCATTGTTAAAAGAGGTGGGTGAGGAGTTCGGTGCACCAGCGATTTTGGTTAACAATGCAGGAATCACTAAAGACAATCTGTTGATGCGGATGAGTGATGAGGAATGGTTTGATGTTATCAATACCAATCTCAGCTCTATCTATCGCCTGAGTAAAGGCGTATTGCGTGGCATGATGAAAGCTCGCTGGGGTCGTATCATTAATATCAGTTCCGTAGTGGGAGCTATGGGTAACCCCGGGCAATCCAACTACGCAGCGACCAAAGCTGGTGTATCGGGTTTTGCTCGCTCTCTGGCAGCTGAGGTGGGCTCACGTAATATCACTGTTAATACTGTGGCGCCGGGTTTTATTGATACAGACATGACCAAAGTATTGCCTGAAGAGCAAAAACAACAGCTATTGTCACGCATTCCATTGGGGCGCCTTGGTGCTCCTGAGGAGATTGCTTCCGTGGTCGTTTTTCTGGCGAGTGACGCAGGTGGGTACATCAGCGGAGAGACAATTCATGTCAATGGCGGCATGTATATGTCGTAATTTTTTATTATAACCTTTTGTTTTTTAAAGGTTATTTTCTAATTTTTAAAGAAATTTAGCACTTGGCATTACAACAATCTTAAAATCGATGTAAAATGCGCGACGATTTTGAGCGGAACGCCAGACTTGATAAGTTTGGTTTGAATTGTCAGGTGTTTCGAATACATAACCACTAGGAGTTACATAACATCATGAGTAGCATTGAAGAACGCGTAAAAAAGATCGTTGCTGAGCAACTGGGTGTGAAAGAAGACGAAGTTAAAAATGAAGCTTCTTTCGTCGAAGATCTGGGCGCTGATTCTTTGGATACCGTAGAGTTGGTAATGGCTCTCGAAGAAGAATTCGAAACTGAAATCCCTGATGAAGAAGCCGAGAAAATCACTACCGTTCAATTGGCTATTGATTACATCAATGCCAACCTGGCGTAATTTGCCGGCTCGGTTTAATTTGGCGATTAGCTGATTTCTGGTTTAGAAAAGCCGTATTATTGCAAAATAGTACGGCTTTTTCTTTTTGTTATTCCGTGTTCATTTGCGTGATATAGCAAATGAATAATCAAGATTACTGACGGCAGCAGAGCGCAAAATTACCCTAACGCTGGTAATCATTGAGCGATGTGTCATGTAGGAGAACCGCGAAGGTGTCACGTAAAAGAGTTGTAGTCACTGGCTTGGGTATGATTAGTTCCCTGGGTAACACCGTTGCGGATACTTGGCATGGCATTGTTAATGGTAAGAGTGGTGTGGCAACTATCTCTCATTTTGATGCATCTGCTTTTACCACGCAGTTTAGTGCGTCCGTAAAAAATTTGGTGGTGGATGATTATTTCCCCGGCAAAGAAGCGCGCAAGATGGATCCATTCATCCAATACGGTATGGTTGCTGGTATTCAGGCGATTCGTGATTCCGGTCTGGAAATTAATGAGGCTAATGCGGGGCGTATTGGTGTTTCAATCGGTTCGGGTATTGGTGGCATAGGTACTATCGAAGAGGGCTCTGCAACTCTGGAGCACAAAGGCCCGCGTCGTATTTCTCCATTCTTTGTACCCAGCGCAATTATCAATATGATCTCCGGTAATTTATCGATTATGTATGGTTTGCGTGGGCCAAATATTGCCATTACTACCGCCTGTACCACAGGTACCCACAGTATTGGTTTTGCCGCACGTATGATTCAGTACGGTGATGCCGATGTGATGGTGGCTGGTGGTGCTGAAATGGCAACAACCCCATTAGGTTTGGGTGGTTTTGCTGCTGCACGTGCTTTGTCTACTCGCAATGATAATCCGCAGGCGGCCAGTCGTCCTTGGGATAAAGACCGTGATGGTTTTGTGTTGGGTGATGGCGCCGGGGTGTTGGTGCTCGAAGAGTATGAGCATGCAAAAAAACGCGGCGCAAAAATTTATGCTGAGTTGATTGGCTTTGGTATGAGCGGCGATGCTTATCACATGACTTCGCCACCGGAAGATGGCTCAGGCGCTGCAGCGTCTATGCGTAACGCGATTTTGGATGCAGGTATTTCCCCTGAGTTGATCAATTACATTAATGCGCACGGCACTTCTACGCCTGCTGGTGATAAGGCGGAATGTGCGGCGGTTAAGTCGGTGATGGGTGCAGCATCGGCGCAAGTGGCTGTTAGCTCCACCAAATCCATGATTGGTCATTTGTTGGGGGCTGCTGGCGCCGTTGAGGCGATATTCAGTGTGCTGGCGATTCGCGATCAGGTCGCGCCGCCAACCATCAACCTGGATAACCCGGAAGATTCCTGTGCGGATCTCAATCTGGTGCCACATACCGCACAAGAGCGCAAAATTGATGCAGTTCTGTCCAATTCCTTTGGTTTTGGTGGTACTAATGGTTCATTGATTTTCCGTAAGGTGTAAGTGCTTGGATTATTATCACTTGTGATGATGTAAAAAATGACGCCGGACTGGAGACAGTCCGGCGTTTTTGTATAGACTGCAACTATGTCACTAAAACTTCCCTTTGTTAGCGTTAACGGTGTCCTTGATGCGGCTATTTCGCCGCTGGACCGTGGTTTTGCCTATGGCGATGGTATTTTCGAAACCTGTCGTTATCACGCGGGTGAAATCCCGCTCTGGTTTTTTCATCGTGACCGTCTAGTGAGTAGTGCGCAACGGTTGCAAATCCCCCTGAATGAATCTGTGTTGATGACGCGGCTGACAAGTGTGCTCAATCTGCTGCACTCTGCTGCGATAATGGCTGCGGTTGTGAAAATTCAGGTTACCCGAGGGGCGGGTGGGCGAGGTTATCGAATTCCACTCGATCTGGAGCCGACCTATTGCATCAGCGTTTTTCCTGCTGAGCCCTTGCATTCCAGTAATTATCTGAATGGTGTGGATGTGCGAATCTGTGAGCAGCGCCTGTCGACCAACAAGTCTCTAGCAGGGATGAAACATCTGAATCGTTTGGAGCAGATACTCGCGCGTGCTGAGTGGCAGGATGAGTATGCCGAAGGTTTGGTGATGGACGATTCGGGTAATTTGATTGAGGCCACAGTCAGCAATTTATTTGCGGTAAAAAACAAGCAGCTATATACCCCTGATCTGACCTTCTGCGGTGTGGCAGGTATTATGCGCCGTACTATTTTAGAAAACTTGGCTCCCCAATTAGCGCTGAATGTTGAAGTGGGGGCGATGAGTCTGGATTTTGTGTGCAGCGCCGACGAATTATTCTTGTGCAATAGTGTTTATGGTATATGGCCGGTGAATCGGTTGGTTGATCAACGTACCGCGCCAGCAATTGTTGCCAATTTTGCACAACATTCCTTGACTCGCAAACTGCAAAATTCGGTCGAGCAATTCTTTTTGCGTGTTGATTGATGACTATCTGAATATGACCAAAAAAATCCCCCTCTCTGTAAAATTATTGGGCTTTGCCGCATTTATTTATCTTGCAGGATTAATGTCTGCGACATTTGCCTGGATGTTTGTTCAAAAGTGGCTCGCTACACCGCTTGCAATTTCTGAGCAGGGGTATAGGTACGAATTAAAGCCCGGCCAGTCATTGGGGCATCTTGCATATGCCTTGGGAAATGATCAGGTCATTCAATATCCTCGTTTGCTGCGTCTTTATGCGCGAGCCACTGATTTGAATAAGGTTCATGCTGGCGAATACTTTTTTCCGCAGGGAACTACGCCGAAAACGTTACTAGAAAAACTGTCCAAAGGTGACGTGGTACTTTATCAAGTCACTTTTGTGGAGGGGTGGACGTATAAGCAAGCACTGAATGCCCTGGCAAAGATTGATGCAGTTAAACAGCTTTTGCCTGGTAAATCTGAGCAAGAGCAGATTGAGTTATTAGATATCCCGGTAACCCAGTTAGAGGGATGGATTTTTCCCGACACTTACAGTTTTAGTCGCAATATCAGTGATGTTGAAATAGTGCAGGGTGCTTACCAAAAAATGTTGTCATTATTGAGTGCAGAGTGGGAGAAGCGCCCTCCTAATTTACCTTACAAATCGAGTTATGAAGCCTTAATTATGGCCTCCATTATTGAGCGTGAGACGGGGCATCATAGTGAGCGCGATCAGATTGCTGGTGTTTTTGTTCGCCGTTTACAACAGGGTATGAAATTGCAAACAGATCCTACGGTTATTTATGGCATGGGTGATCGCTACCAAGGGCGTATTCGGCGTGCAGATTTGCAGGAAGCGACTGATTACAATACCTATGTTATCCAAGGGCTTCCGCCAACACCTATAGCTCTACCCAGTGCTGCCTCTATACGCGCAGCGTTAAATCCGGCGGCGGGTAAGGCTTTGTATTTTGTAGCAAAAGGCGATGGTACCAGTGAGTTTTCTGAAACTCTGGCACAGCATAATGAGGCAGTAAGACGTTATCAGTTAAACCGGCGTAGTGATTATCGTGCCGCACCGCCTACGAAATAACCATTTTTCAGTGGTCCATTCAGCATTATAAGTGCGGTATGAAAAATACTGTTGAGCCAGTACAATGGGTTCAGCACTACATGCCGTCCGGTTTTCTCCGGCGGTGTGATTCCCAATTTTCATAATCCCTGATTCACGATACCACCCTAACGGATTTGTTATTCCATGAGCGAAAATCATTCAGCGGTCAATGTTAGTGACACGAGCAATACCGAAATCAAAACCAAACCTTTACATTTTATCCAACAAATAATTCGCAAAGATTTGGAGCAGGGTGTACACAATAAAATTGTTACTCGTTTTCCGCCGGAACCTAATGGTTATTTGCATATAGGCCATGCCAAATCTATCTGCCTGAATTTTGGGATGGCAGAGGAGTTCGGTGGTGCCTGCAATTTGCGTTTTGACGATACCAACCCCGAAAAAGAAAACGAAGAGTTCGTTAACTCCATCAAGCAGGATGTAGAGTGGTTAGGTTTTAAATGGGATGGCGCAGTGCGCTACACCTCGGATTATTTTGATCAGTTGCATGCATGGGCTATTCATTTAATTAACAGTGGATTGGCGTTTGTTTGCGATTTAACGGCAGAGCAAATGCGTGAGTATCGCGGCACATTGATTGAGCCGGGCAAGAACAGTCCATTCCGCGAGCGCAGTGTGGAAGAAAATCTTGCGCTGTTTGAAAAAATGCGCGCGGGCGCATTTGAAGAGGGCGCATGTTCATTGCGCGCAAAAATCGATATGTCATCGCCCAATATTAATTTGCGCGATCCTATTATCTATCGCATTAAAAAAGCCCATCACCATCAAACCGGTGACAAGTGGTGCATTTATCCGTCTTATGATTTTGCCCATGGACAAAGTGATGCAATTGAAGGAATTACCCACTCCATTTGCACCCTTGAATTTGAAGACCATAAACCGTTGTACGATTGGTTTATCCAACACTTGCCAGTGCCAGCGGTGCCGCGTCAATATGAATTTGCGCGCTTGAATATTAATTATTCGGTAACCAGTAAGCGTAAATTAAAACAATTGGTCGATGAAAACCATGTGGATGGTTGGAATGACCCGCGCATGCCGACTATATCCGGTATGCGTCGCCGTGGATTTACACCCGCTGCGTTGCGCGATTTTTGCGAGCGTATCGGCGTTACCCGCTCGGACGGTATTGTCGATGTTGGTGTGCTGGAATTTTGTGTGCGCGATGATTTGGATAAAAACGCGCCGCGCGCTATGTGTGTGTTGAAACCTTTGAAAGTGACGCTCACCAATTATCCTGCGGAACAAGTCGAAACCTTGGTTGTGCACAATCACCCCAATCGCGATGACTTGGGCGATCGCACCATTCCGTTTACGCACACGGTATTTATTGAGCAAGAAGATTTCCGCGAAGAAGCCAATAAAAAATACAAGCGTTTGGTTACCGGCAAGCGTGTACGTTTGCGTGGGGCATATGTAATTGAAGCTGATGAGGCGATCAAAGATTCTGCTGGCAATATTATTGAAGTACGTGCACGAATTATCGAGGGCACCTTGGGTAAAGATCCTGCGGATGGCGTAAAGCCTAAGGGCGTTATTCACTGGGTATCGGCAACCAACAATCTCGATTGCGAAGTGCGTTTGTATAACCGTTTGTTTACCGATGAAGCACCGGATGCAGGCGGTAAAAATTTCCTCGATTGCATCAATCCCGATAGCCTGGAAATTTTGCAGGGCTGTAAAGCAGAGATCAGTTTGGCCGGTGCAGTTGTTGGCAATAGCTACCAGTTTGAGCGCCAAGGTTATTTCTGTTTGGATAGCAAATACAGTTCCGCTGAAAAGCCGGTATTTAACCGTACCATCAGTTTAAAAGACAGCTTCGGCAAAACAGAAGATCAGGAATAACATGCTGCAGATATACAACACACTCACGCGCCAAAAAGAAATTTTTAAACCGATTCACCCCGGCAAGATTTCTATGTATGTCTGCGGTATCACCGTGTACGACTATTGCCATATTGGTCATGCACGCGTGCTGGTCGCTTTTGATGTTATTACCAAATTCCTGCGCAGCCAGGGTTGGGATGTTAGCTATGTGCGTAACATTACTGATATCGACGATAAGATCATCAAACGCGCCAATGAAAACGGTGAAGAGTTTTCATTGCTAACCAAGCGCTTTATCGACTACATGCATGAAGATGAAGCTCGTTTGGGAATCGCCCGCCCCGATATTGAGCCGCGTGCAACAGCCTATATTGATCAAATTGTCGATATGAACAAAACCTTGATCGACAAAGGATTTGCTTACGCGGCTAGTAACGGTGATGTGTATTACCGAGTAACGCGTTTTGCCGATTACGGCAAGCTCACTAACAAAAACGTTGATGAGTTGTTGGTTGGTGCGCGCATCGAAGTTGATGAGGTAAAAGAAGATCCGCGTGATTTTGTACTTTGGAAGGCGGCAAAAGTGGGTGAGCCTGCATGGAAATCACCTTGGGGTAATGGTCGCCCTGGTTGGCACATCGAATGCTCAGCGATGAGCAAAAATTGCTGCGGCGAGACCTTTGATATTCATGGCGGTGGACCCGATTTGCCATTCCCTCATCATGAAAATGAAATTGCCCAAAGCGAAGCGGCGAACGGATGCAAGTACGTAAATTATTGGATGCATGCTGGCGCAGTGCGTGTTGATGGCGAAAAAATGTCGAAATCACTCGGCAATTTTTTCACTATTCGCGATGTGCTGGAAAAGTATCACCCCGAAGTCGTGCGCTTTTTATTGGTTAGCAGCCATTATCGCAGCCCGATTAATTATGCAGAAGATAATTTAATTGAGGCACGTACTGGACTTGAGCGTTTCTACGGCGCTTTACGTGATTATGCTGATGTTTTGCCAACATCTTTGACTGCAATGACAGCAAGCCCTTACTACACCGCATTCGTTGAAGCCATGAACGATGACTTTAATACCCGTGTTGCTTTGGCGGGTATGTTTGATTTGGTGCGTGATTTAAACAACGCTAAAAGTAATCCTGATTTGGCCTGTGATCTCGCTGGTCAGTTGAAGGCATTGGGATTGATTTTGGGCGTGTTGCAGGAAAATCCTGAAGTGTTTTTGCAGGCTGGTGGTTCAGAGCAAATTGCAGCAGACGATGTCGAACGTTTGATTGCGGAACGTATCCAGGCCAAAAAAGATAAACAATATGCACGTGCAGATGAAATTCGCAAAGAGTTGCTTGCAGCGGGTGTGGTGCTAGAAGATGCCCGTGACGGTACTACGCAGTGGCGCCGTGAATCTACTTAATAGCTCGTTACTCTAAGGTTTTGTCCCTATGCCAGTTCAGCTTTTTAACGAATACGCCATTTTTTTTGCCTTGGGGTTTTTAGTAATTTATGTCCTGGCGCAGTTGCTTGTTTCAAAGCACCCTAGATTTCAAGCGCTTTCGGCAATACAAAAAAGTGTAACGGTTAAAGTCATTGCACTGTCAGGTTTTATTTTGGTGTATGTAATTTTGAATCTATTTGTTGAGTGATTTTAGACATTTTCTTCGTTGTGTTTTTTGTGTAAAACCGTTTTATTTGTTAATTACTTTGCAGGCTTTATATGGTCATTCGCAAACTACTTCGTAATCGCGGACTTGGCGTAAATCTTATAGCTGGTTTTAGTTTTATCTTACTGGCAGTTTACGCTTGGGGTTTGAGTTGGGCGGAGTTGGGCGCTTATCTTCTGGTTATTTTAGTTTTTTTACTGGGCTTGATTATCGCGGCTGCATTATGCGGCTGGATTCTGCGCAAACTAATGACTAAAAGCGAGTGGAATCCTGTAGAGCCTGATCAAAATGTAAAAATCGAAAAAAGCCAATCTGCTGAAAAGCTTGGATCTTCATCTCGCGATGAATCGGGCACTAAATCCGATGCAAAATAATCTCCAGTACTAATTTACTGCCAAAGTAAGCAAGCATGAGGCAAACAAAACCTGCCAATGTCCAGCGGATTGCGGTGTTTCCTCTCCAACCTAACTGGTGGCGTCCCCAGAGCAGCAGAGCATAAATCAGCCATGCGACCAGTGCAAAAATGGTTTTGTGTGCAAGATGTTGCGCAAACATATCTTCTAAAAAATAAAATCCTGAGGCTATAGCGAGGGTTAGCAATATCTCTCCTACCCATAAAAATTCAAACAGCAGTGCCTCCATGGTTTGTAATGGAGGCAGTAAGCGCGAACTGGTAGTGAGTTGTTTATTTTTCAATGCGTGGTTTTGGTAGGCCAGTAATAGGGCCTGTAGACTGGCAATAGTAAGTAGGCTGTATGCCAGTACCGACAATACAACGTGGATCGCAATGTGGTAGCTCAACGATTGCTGCCAATCGCTGTTACTACTGATGATCGATGTCAGCACAGAAATAGCAGAGAGTGGAAATAACAATAAAAATAGATTGTGTAAGGCTTTCTTTATACTGCTAAAAAGAACAATCGCATTGATCACCCAAAAAATCAGTGAAGATGCAGAAAAAAGGCTGACATTCAGGTTGTCGCCTTTGACGCTTAGACCATAGACCCCGATCCCGTGTGCGATTAACGCCAAGCCTGCTGTACCGATCAGGTATTTGGGTTGCAATGCCTGTTGGCGTATAAATTGGCTACCAAAGTAGGCGGCAGCAGCACTGTAGATTAATAGTGCGATCAGGTTGGCGCTGAGTGTGATCATCTTGGTAAGGCTAATCCGTAAAGGGCGGAAACACTGAGTTAAGGGGCAAGTGTGTCATAAGGTTTTTGTAAAGAGAAGGGTAAATGAGAAACATCCTTATCCAATTTAACCGGCTGACCTGATTGTTGATTGCGCCTTTGCTTGCCCCTTTATGCTGGCTTTGAGGTTATAATCGCCTCCACTTTTTATGGGCCGACCTTGGGCTAATCCAAGAGGTTTGGCCCGCCGCAAATCAACTGATTGTTTGAGATAGGCTATGTTTGAGAATCTAACCGACCGTTTATCCCACACGCTGCGCAGCATCACCGGCAAGGCGCGTCTCAGCGAAGACAATATCAAAGATGCCCTGCGCGATGTGCGCAAAGCGCTGCTCGAAGCAGACGTCGCACTGCCGGTAGTAAAGGCATTTATCGATCAGGTTCGCAGTCGGGCACTTGGCCAACAAATTAGCAAGGCACTTAATCCTGGACAGCAATTTATTAAGATTGTAGAGGCCGAGTTGATTGCTACCATGGGGCAGGCAAATGAATCCCTGAACCTCGCCCAGCAGCCACCCGCGGTCGTTTTGATGGCGGGTTTACAGGGGGCGGGTAAGACAACTTCGGTTGCCAAGCTGGCGCGCTTCCTGAAAGAGCGTGAAAAGAAAAAAGTATTAGTAGTGAGTGCTGACGTATATCGTCCCGCGGCTATCCAACAGTTACAGACATTGGCGGCAGAAGTGGGTGTCGAGTGTTACCCATCGACTGGGGAACAAAAGCCATTGGATATTGCACGCAATGCAATCGACCACGCGAAAAAGCAATTTTTTGATGTGTTGATTGTTGACACGGCCGGTCGTTTGCATATCGATGAAGACTTGATGACTGAAATCAAAGATCTTCACGCGGCTATCAACCCTATTGAAACACTGTTTGTTATCGATGCCATGATTGGCCAGGATGCGGTTAATACTGCAAAAGCGTTTAACGATGCGCTGCCTTTGACGGGTGTGATCCTGACCAAAGCCGACGGTGATGCTCGCGGCGGCGCAGCACTCTCTGTGCGCCACATTACCGGTAAACCCATTAAGTTTTTGGGCATGGGTGAAAAAGTTGATGCACTCGAACCATTTCATCCTGACCGTATTGCCTCGCGTATTTTAGGCATGGGTGATGTGCTCTCGCTCATTGAGCAAGCTGAGCGCACTATCGATAAAGAAAAGGCCGAAAAATTAATTAAGAAAGTTACCAAGGGTCAGAAATTTGATTTGGAGGATTTGCGCGATCAATTGCAGCAAATGCAAAACATGGGTGGTTTGACCTCCATGTTGGACAAGTTGCCGGGCTTAGGGAACGTAGCGCAAATGGCGCAGACCGCAAACATGGGCAAACAATTTAAAACCATGGAAGCCATTATTAACTCGATGACGCCGGAGGAGCGCCGCAACCCGGATGATTTAAGTGGTTCGCGCAAACGTCGCATTACCATGGGCTCCGGTACACAAATTCAGGACTTGAACCGTTTGTTAAAACAATACAAACAAATGGCGAAAATGATGGGCAAAATGAAAGGTGGTGGCATGCAGAAAATGATGCGTGGCATTGGCGGTATGATGCCAGGCGGGATGCCACCAGGCGGCGGCTTACCGCCAGGAATGCGCAAGTAATACCTATTTGCTGCACACGATTAGTTTTGAAAAGACCGCCGGTGGGCGGTTTTTTTATGGCAGATTGTTTAACGGGTTTCGCCGTGTAGTGTGAGTACCAGGTTGCGGTTGCCGCCATAATTGCGGTGCTCGCATAGGTAAACTCCCTGCCAAATTCCCATATTTAAGCGGCCATTAGTGATGGGAATATTCAAGCTCGCACCGAGCAAGCTGGCTTTGAGGTGAGCGGGCATGTCATCGCTACCCTCATCCCGGTGCAGATAATAGGGCTCATCTTCCGCTACAGCGCGATTAAAGAAGCTTTCGAAATCCTTACGCACCGTGGGGTCGGCATTTTCGTTAATGGTGAGCGATGCCGAAGTGTGTTTAATAAGAATATTCAACAGTCCAACCTTAACTTGTTTAAGCTCGGGTAACTGTTGAATGATTTCTTCCGTAATAAGATGAAATCCGCGCGCTCTCGCCTTGAGTTGATATTCTTTTTGCACCCACATGAGCTGATTTTTCTCTAATAAATTACGGGTTTGTTACTGGTTTGCATTCATCTGCGATGTAGCCTATGACAGCGGCATCTGCGCAGGCACTACAACCATTGCTGTAGGTTTTTTGTTCGCTTGAAGGGCAGGGTGTAGTAACACAGCGCACGCCGGTATCGCGAGTGGCACAAACTGGTCGATAGTCCATGGTGCATATCTGCGGACGTTGGTCGGGGCACTGAGTCAGTGTGTTGTGCGCTTCTGGTTTGGGCGTAGGTTGTTGGGAGCTGCAGGCGAAAAGTAAGCAGATGGCAATTAATACTGTGGCATTTTTCATCGTGCAGTCCTCGGTTTTATTTTGCGCTCAGCGCGGCCCCATCGAATTGAATACCTGACCACCCGGTTTGCATAAAATTACGGATATTCTGGTGGTCTGTCGCCTCGGGGTGTTGCAGTACATCTTTGCGATAGTAATCACCAAAACAGGCGAGTGTTTGGTTTTCTGAAAAATTGTGCATTTGGGCAAACGAGAAGATTTTACAAGAGCCTGAATTTTGACCCGCTTCATTCACCAGTTTGCCGTTGTTAAAACGCGTAGGTGTGAAGTGATAATGAGCGTCAATCGCAGCAATGGTTTCGCTAAACTCAATCGAATCCGGTGTGTTTTTAAGTGTTGCTAAAAATTGATCGAGGTTCATAACAATCTCTTATTTAACTAAGTTACTGGCGTAGTGAGGCCCGTATTCTACGCTGGCCTTCACCAAAATAATAATTGTTTGCCCCAGCTGGTTCTGGGGAATCAATTGCGCTATGGTTTGAAATATCTTTTCATAGGTTTTTGTGACTCTCATGACCAAGAAACGTCCTATTTATATTCCCTTTGCTGGCCCGGCTTTATTGGAAGCACCTTTGCTCAATAAAGGTAGTGCATTTACAGAACGTGAGCGTCAGCAATTCAATCTTGAAGGCTTGTTGCCTTATAACATCGAGACAATTGAGGAGCAGGAGGCGCGTGTTTATCAGCAGCTCTGCTCATTTGAGTCGCCTATCGATAAGCATATTTATTTGCGCAATATTCAGGACACCAATGAAACGGCTTATTTCCGTTTGGTGACCGATCATCTGACCGAAATAATGCCACTTATTTATACCCCGACGGTAGGCTTGGCCTGCCAGCAGTTTTCAAAAATTTATCGCCGGAAACGCGGATTGTTTATTTCGTACCCTGATCGCGCCCGTATTGATGACATGTTGCAAAACGCTACTAAGCAGAATGTAAAAGTGATCGTAGTGACTGATGGTGAGCGTATCTTGGGGCTAGGTGATCAGGGCATAGGAGGCATGGGTATTCCTATTGGTAAACTCGCCCTTTATACCGCCTGCGGCGGCATTAGTCCTGCTTATACATTACCTGTTACTTTGGATATTGGTACTAATAATGAAGCCCTGTTGAGCGACCCCATGTACATGGGGTGGCGCCATAAGCGCATCACGGGTGATGAGTATTACGAATTTGTTGATGAGTTTATTCAGGCCGTCAAAGTGCGTTGGCCAAATGTGCTACTGCAATTTGAGGATTTCGCGCAAGACCACGCCACACCCTTACTTAACCGTTATCGCGATCAACTCTGCTGCTTCAATGATGATATCCAAGGTACCGCTGCAGTTGCAGTTGGTACTTTGATGGCAGCTTGTCTGGCGAAAGGTGAACAGTTAAAAGATCAGCGAATTGTATTTGCGGGTGCTGGCTCCGCAGGTTGTGGTATCGCCGATCAAATAGTGAAACAAATGATGGCGGAAGGGGCAAGTCATGCAGAAGCCCGGAGTCGCATCTTCTTAATGAGTCGTGATGGGCTGTTGCAAACGAGTTCACCGGATTTGTTTGAATTCCAGCGCCCGTTCTGTACTCCTGACGAGGTAGTTGCTTCATGGCGTTCTGTGTCGTTAGGATCAGATGGGCGCTTAAGTTTGCTGGATGTTGTTACTAATGCGCGCCCGACAGTATTGATTGGTGTCTCAGGGCAGGCCGGTTTATTCACCAAAGCTATTGTGGAAGCAATGCAGGCTCACTGCGAGTATCCACTGATTTTGCCATTGTCTAATCCTACCTCCCAGGCGGAGGCACAACCGGTAGATTTACTGCGCTGGAGTGCGGGCAAGGCAATGGTTGCTACCGGTAGTCCTTTTGCTCCAGTTGACATGGGCGATAGGGTGATAGATATAGCCCAATGTAATAACAGCTATATATTCCCGGGTGTTGGTCTTGGAGTGATTGTCGCCAAAGCCACGCGAGTGACCGATAACATGATGATGGCGGCGAGTAGGGCGCTAGCCAGCGCATCACCACTGGCGAGCACTGGCACAGGTGCGCTACTACCTCTGCTAGATGATATTCGTGCCGTAAGTAAGTTAATTGCAAAGGCTGTGATTGTTCAGGCAATTGCTGATGGTGTAGCACTACCTATCCCAAGCGATTTAATTGATGAAAAAATCAATAAAAATTTCTGGGAGCCTGAGTATCGAGAGTATCGACGCACTTCATTCTAATGCGGCATTATGGTGCATTAGAGTTTTTTTCGAAGATCTGTTTCAACCACTTTTCGTATGAATAGCCTGATTTATTACATCTAATGGCAGAAGGACGCTAAAAAATGTTGAATTATGCGCCATATCGACTATCGTTTATTGAGCGCCTGATGCAAAATAGCCACAGGTGAAGGAGCGAGCCCTGATTTGGAGTGGTAATTGAAGTGTGATGTGCTTCACTTGTCTATAATCAACCTTAGTTGGGTGCGCGGATTTCTATGAAACCGTGCTTTGAATGTAACCGATGTAGGCGCAGGGCAGTATATATGAGCAGTCGCAAATAGCCGTAAGGCATCGAGTGCTCCTTAACCCAATTTATAGCTTTTAAATCGACCTGAGTTGTTCGATAAAGGACTAAAACATGGATTTTCTTTCTGCACAGAAGTATCTTTTAAACAAACACCAAGCCAAGGAAATGTTTCCCTCTGGCCCGGATATGGCCGTATATAAAGTCTGCCATAAAATGTTTGCGACCCTGACTGCTGAAGGTGGTGTACCACGTGTTAGTTTGAAGTGTGATCCCGATCTCGCCTTGCAACTGCGTGAGCAGTACCCTGCGGTTCGGCCTGGCTTCCAAATGAACAAAAAACATTGGAATACGGTGATTCTTGATGGCTCAGTACCGTCGGATCAAATCCAACGCATGATTGACCACTCTTATCAGTTAATTGTTGATAACCTACCTACACTTGAAAGAGAGCAACTGCTTGCTTCTAAAAAGTAGGTATCTAACGTGCGCCGGTTACTGACCGGTGCGGTAACTTGAGTTGCTTGACCTCTTTTTGCCTCTGCATCCCCTATTAGGACGAGTAGCCTGCTGTGAGCACTGATAGAAGTATTCCATCAGACGATTTTCAGGCATCACCCGATACGGGAGTGCGACTTAAATTATTGCGCGAGTTGGCTGGTATTTCGCAGCGCGAACTTGCCAAACGTGCGGGTATGACTAATAGCAGCATATCCACTATTGAGCAGGGACAGGTTAGCCCCAGTGTGCAGTCATTGGCTCGTATTCTGTCTGCTATCCCCATTACCCTTTCCGACTTTTTTTCCTTTTCGCACGAAAGTATCGCCTCTGAAACCTCCGGTACACAGATGCCTCGTGTTAAGCAACAAACCCTGGTATTACCCGCTCAGTCCAGTAGCGCCTTTTTGGTAGCTCCTGCAGAACTCTCCGGCGTTGTATTGAATGGTTCTCTCATGCTTATCTTGCCCCAAGGTAAACAAACCTTAATGCAGGGGCAGTCATTCTGTATTCCCGCCGGGCAACTCTTTCGTTTCAGCAATTTAACCCCAGAGGAACTGCGGTTCTATATCTGTTCGTTTTTTGAACTGTCAATTTAAAAAGATCTTCTTTTGTGCGTTTGTTGTCAGCCTTTTGCGCTGCTCTAGGGCAAGTCCCGTTCATGCTGCTACACTCAAACTCAGATTTTCCCTCCCTAGATAAAAGAGAGATTCATTATGTTTCAAGGAAAAGCCCTCAAGGTTTCCCTTTTGCCCGATGGCATTGCGGAATTGACCTTTGATCTGCAAGGCGAGTCAGTCAATAAATTTAATTTGCTCGCCGTTGCTGAACTTCAACAAGTGCTAGATCTGCTGGAAAAGGCCGTTGATGTTAAAGGCCTGCTGATAACCAGTGCCAAAGATGTCTTTATTGTTGGTGCGGATATCACCGAATTTGGCGCCGTGTTTGCGTCGGGGCCTGATCAGGTTATCGGTCATCTTGCAGCAAATAATCGCAATTTTTGCCGTTTGGAGGATTTACCCTTCCCAAGTGTTGTCGCAATCAATGGTTTTGCATTGGGGGGCGGGTTGGAGTTTTGTTTATCCTGTGATTACCGAATTGCCAATACCGCTGCCAAAGTAGGCTTGCCGGAAACCAAGCTGGGCATTATCCCTGGTTGGGGTGGCACGGTGCGTTTGCCACGTGTTGCAGGGTTGGATACCGCGGTTGAGTGGATCGCCGCGGGTAAAGAAAATGATGCGGCAACGGCCTTAACAGCAAGGGTGATTGATGCTGTGGTCGAGCCAGAAAAGTTGCGCGATGCGGCGCTCAATTGTCTGCAGCAATGCATGGCCGGTGTATTTGATTACAAAGCTCGCCGTACCCAGAAAAAGTCACCGCTGCAATTGAATTTTATTGAATCAATGATGGCTTTCGAGACCTCAAAAGCATTTGTTGGCGCACAAGCCGGGCGCAACTATCCTGCGCCGGTCACCGCGATTAAATGTATGCAAAAAGCT
The DNA here is from genome assembly GCF_008806955.1 of Cellvibrio sp. KY-YJ-3. NCBI lineage: Bacteria > Pseudomonadati > Pseudomonadota > Gammaproteobacteria > Cellvibrionales > Cellvibrionaceae > Cellvibrio > Cellvibrio sp. KY-YJ-3. The sequence goes on from NZ_CP031727.1 coordinate 2,924,150, forward strand.
GCGGATAAAGGCCGCGATGAGGCATTGCAAATCGAGGCAGAAGGGTTTGCCAAAATGGCTTTAACCCCCGTAGCGCAATCCTTGGTGGGTATTTTTATCAATGAGCAGTTGCTCAGCAAGAAGGCCAAAAGCTGGGAGAAAAAAGCTGATAAAAAAATCGGCCGTGCAGCGGTTTTGGGGGCGGGGATTATGGGCGGTGGTATTGCCTACCAATCAGCGCTGAAAGGCGTGCCTATTAAAATGAAAGACATCGCCCAAAAGGGTATTGATCTTGGTTTGTCGGAGGCGAATAAATTACTGAGCAAGCGTGTGGAGCGTAAAAAGCTCACTGCTGCTGAAATGGGCGATGTGTTAAACCGCATTGAACCTGCATTAACCTATGACGGGTTTGATCAAATTGATATTGTGGTTGAGGCCGTTGTAGAAAACCCGAAAGTGAAAAAAGCAGTGTTAGCCGAAGCGGAAAGTAAAGTAGGGGTCGACACCGTTATTGCTTCTAATACCTCGACCATTTCCATTACCTACCTTGCTGAAGGTTTGGCGCGGCCGGAAAATTTCTGCGGTATGCATTTTTTCAACCCTGTGCACATGATGCCGCTGGTTGAAGTTATTCGCGGCGCGAAAACCTCCGACAACGCTATCGCGCGTACGGTTGCCTATGCCAATGCCATGGGTAAAAAGCCTATTGTGGTTAAAGATTGCCCCGGTTTTTTAGTTAATCGCGTGTTGTTCCCTTATCTGGCCGGTTTTGCGATGTTGGTGCGGGATGGTGTGGATTTTCAGCGCATCGACAAATTAATGGAAACCTGGGGTTGGCCGATGGGCCCTGCGTATTTGCTCGACGTTGTTGGAATAGATACTGCTGTTCACGCCGAAAAGGTAATGGCTGATGGTTTTCCTGACCGTATGCAGCGTGATTTTACCTCTTGCACTGATGCACTATTTGCAGCTGGTCGCCTCGGTCAAAAATCAGAAAAGGGTTTTTATAACTACGCGCTCGACAAAAAAGGTAAGCCGGCGAAAGTAGCTGCACCTGAAGTGTCGGATATTCTGAAGTCAGGTATTCAAAGTTCTATGGAGATTAGTGACGAAGATATTATCGCGCGCATGATGATTCCGATGGCAACTGAGCTTACCCGCTGCTTGGATGAAGGCATTGTGGAAACGGCGGCTGAGGCCGATATGGCGTTGGTTTATGGCACAGGTTTCCCGCCTTTCCGCGGTGGCGTATTCCGTTGGATTGATTCCATTGGCGCCCAGACATTCTGTGATATGGCGGCAAAATTCAGTGCGCTCGGTGCGCTTTATCAAGCACCGGATAGCCTTAAAGCCAAAGCGGCCAACAACCAAAAATTTTACGGCTAAGGAGTCAGAATAATGAGCTTACAACCACGCGATGCCGTTATCGTCGATTACGCACGTAGCGCTATGGGGCGCTCCAAAAATGGCTGCTTCCGCAATGTGCGCGCTGACGATATTTCCGCGGCAATCATTAAAGGGTTGCTTGCGCGCAACCCACAGCTGGACCCCAATACTATTGATGATTTGCTTTGGGGTTGTGTTATGCAGCGCGAAGAGCAAGCATTTAACGTAGCCCGCAATATTTTGTTATTGGCCGGATTGCCGCACACAATTCCAGCACAAACTATCAATCGCTTGTGCGGTTCTTCTATGTCAGCGTTGCACACCGCCACAGTCAATATCCGTGCTGGCCAAGGTGATGTGTATTTAATCGGTGGTGTTGAACACATGGGGCATTTGCCCATGTATGAATCGGTCAGTATTAACCCCTTATTGGGTTTGTCGGTTGCGAAAGCGGCGGGCAATATGGGGATGACAGCGGAATACCTGGCGTTGTTGCACGGCATCAACCGCCAGCAAATGGACGAATTTGGTGTGCGTTCCCATCTGTTGGCTGCTAAGGCCCGTGACCAAGGCAAATTTGATCGCGAGATTATTGCGGTTAACGGTCACAATGCCGATGGTTTTTTGATGGCGGTGAATCAGGATGAAACCATTCGCCCTGACACCACTTATGAAGCGCTAGCCAAATTACCGCCGGTTTTTGACCCTAAAAATGGTCAGGTCACAGCAGGTACATCTTCACAAATGAGTGATGGTGCATCAGTCATGCTGGTCATGTCTGCCGAGCGCGCCAAATCGCTCGGACTCAAACCTATCGCAAAAGTTGTCTCTATGGGGCTTGCCGGGGTTGATCCGTCAATTATGGGTTACGGCCCTGTACCATCCACCGAAAAGGCATTGAAAGCGGTCAATCTGACCATTGATGATATTGATGCAGTAGAGTTGAACGAGGCTTTTGCTGCCCAGGCATTGCCGGTGTTGAAGGATCTCAAGTTGCTCGACGCTATGAACGACAAGGTAAATTTACACGGTGGCGCGATTGCTTTGGGGCACCCCTTTGGTTGCTCCGGTACTCGTATCACCGGGTCATTGCTGACGGTAATGCAAGATCGTGATTTAACCATGGGTGTTTCTACCATGTGTATTGGTTTGGGGCAGGGCATTACTACGGTGTTGGAACGACTCAACTAATCACAGAGTCTGTATTCAGGTTGCTTTGGTGCCAAGGCAATCTTGATATCCAAAGGTTGGCTTAATGCCGGCCTTTTTTATATGTACACAAATGTAATCCCTATTGTTTTGCCAGCAAGAAATTACATCGCTCTGATAAACTAGATTCTATTTTTCGATTAACCCATCAAAGAGACAGGTTTGATTCTTCTTACTCTGGATAAAAATACAACACCGGACAGGTGTTTGGCCCAGCGCATAAAGTCGTGGCAGGACTCTGCAGATAAAACCAGCGTTGATGTATTTGCTGTGCGTTTTGTCCATCATGCAAATTACCTTGCCGGGCAACCGCAACAGGATTTGCTCGCGTTTATTTCGATCTCGTTGCCAAATCACCAGTCGGTTATTCCCGACGTCAGTATCAGTATCTTTCCTTGCTCCAGTGATCGTCTTCATGAAGTGGAATTGGTGCCTGCCAATGTTGAGTCAATGGTTCGTTATTGTCGCGAGCAGGGTTTCCCGCTAGTTCGGATCTCGTCCCCCCTATTATTGGAGCCGGTTTATATCCCCAAGCCTTGGGGGCAAGAAATTTGGTATACCGGTATTGAAACGCGCGGGCAGGCCCGAGTGATAGGGGATGGGGGGAGCTTACCTTTACCCTGGGTGATGGAGTTCTTGCGCGATCAACTGGCAATGACCGTTGCCGAGCAACTGATTCTTCTCAAAGTCCTCGATCCACTTGCGGATGAACGCTATGGCGATCTGTATTTTGAGTTGCACGAGCAGAAGCAGGAAGTTTACGTCGTTACTCATGTTGATAAGTGTGCATGGCCAGATGGGCGTGGCGCCATTCAACTTGGCTTTGATCCTGCCATGCGAGCGCAGTATCTGACATGGAGTGCATTTAAAGACGCATATCGTAAAGCGGTTAAGGACTATGAAAAAACACGGCGAGCAATTGATGCAGTACTCGATCAAAAAAAGCAGGAGCTGGGTATCGCATTGGATCAACCAGTTGCTGTAGATCAATTAAAGTTATGGGTTAAACAACTCTCGCAAGATGTTGAATATAAAGATTTAGTTGTTCGTGAGCAGGATTTGAAAGATGCGATGGATCGTTTTATTGCACATCTACCGCTCTCGATTGGCGATGTGGTTGCTGTACCAAGATTGGTACCGCATGCACTTCAGCACGGTGTGCGGGTCGTAGAATTCCAGACGCCGGTTTATGAGCGAAAGATTCTTAGTTTCGGCCAGAAGGTTCTCACTCAGCAGCATTGGGATACGGATGAGGCCTTGAGTCTGGTCGATATCAATGCTGAGCATTTGCTTCCGCCGGTCATAGTTTATGAGAGCGACGATATTCAGATTCAGCGCATCGTTAACTTCGATGAATTTGAAGTACGCCGGATTGCCTTGAATGGTATTCATCACTTTGATGTTGAGCGCTATTGCTTGTTAATGGTGTTGGAAGGAGAGGTAATTATTGGTGATGATGCCGCTGCTGCCACATTGGCTAGCGGTGATGTGGCACTAATTCCTGCTAATACCCATGCTGGCCACAGGCTTAAAAGTTCTGCCGGTTGCTTGTTATTGCAGGCAATCCCTCGCGTGGGTTGATATTTTTCAAGTGCAACGATTGATAAATAGCTGGTAAATAGGCTTCCATAACATTGGGTGTTAGAATGCGCGCCCTTTTCTTGCGTCAATAACGGGAATCCTATGTCTTCCTTTTATGAAATTGTTGAGCTGACGAATGGCGATGTTGCCTTGCAACGCGCAGATAGCGAAACTAATGAGCCCTTGGTAACAATTCGTTTTTCGCAGGAATCTCTGGCATTTCTGGGAGAGGAAAAGTTCATGGTCGCCAAAGCGATGATTGAAGCGGGAATGGATGTAGCAGGGGAAATTGCAGATCAGCAGGCAGAAGCCCAATTGGATGATAATTTTAGTGAATTATCCGAGCTGGAAAAAATGATGCTGCATTGATTAAGCGAGGTTGTTATCGTCCTTGATCTCCATTATTCAACTTGAATTTATCTAACACGTAGCAGCAGCCCCTGACATTGACCTTTTGCTGCTGCCGTCTCCAGCTGCGACAGCTCCTTATCACTTAATTTCCCAGGACTGGATATAACCGTGTGGCTGTTGCCAGCAGACAGTGCCTCCCAGGTTATCCATAACAGAGCTTGTGGATCTTGCGCATGAATAACGCGGATAAAGCGAGTATTTACGCCGTAGGATTCAAGCAAATCCCTACTGATATTGTGCGGTGCGATCCAGGTAATCCAGCGGTCACTGGCGCTATTGCTTAAAAACGCAATCATGGGCAAGAGCAGGGCGAGCTGTTCTGGCGAGTCGCTGGTTAATACCAGCTCGGTGACACCGCTGGCAGTTTTCTGGTTGGGGGTATGTTGGGGTATAACACGAGCGATATTAGTCACGGCGAATTACTCCTACGCTTAAACCTTCAATACTGAATTCCTGGTCGCGGGTATCAACCAGAATGACATCGAAATCGGGGTTCTCTGGCCATAACTCAACTTGTGCGCGGTTACCTGCACGCTTGAATCGTTTTACTGTGACTTCTTCACCAATACGGGCGACAACGATTTGGCCATTGCGTGCCTGATCAGTTTTATGTACTGCGAGTAAGTCACCATCAAGAATGCCGGCATCTTTCATGCTCATGCCATGCACTCGCAGAAAGAAGTCAGCGCTGGGCGAAAAGAAGCTGGTGGGAATGTTGCAGTAATCTTCAATATGTTCTTGTGCAAGGATCGGGTTGCCTGCAGCAACTCGTCCGATAATAGGAATGCCCGCTTGCAATTCAGGTAATTTAATACCGCGCGATGCGCCGGGGATAATTTCGATTGCCCCTTTGCGAGCAAGCGCTTTGATATGTTCTTCGGCAGCATTTGCTGACTTAAAACCTAAGATACGTGCGATTTCGGCGCGGGTAGGTGGATAACCGGTTTCATCCGCATAACTGCGGATCAATTGCAGTACCTGTTCCTGTCGGGGCGTTAAGTCAAACATAGTGCACTCCTGGGTCTGTTTATCTGTACAGTGTCTGTGATTATATACAGTAAATCAGCTTGTGCAATAGTTTTTCAAACTGCTGTTATTTCACCCTGTTGCCATAGCGAATGTTGCGCAATTCGCCCTGAGTAAAATACAGATGGGTCATAAATTTGCCTTTGCCTGGGTTGTAGGTCCAGATCTCGACTTCCGTGCAGGTTTGAATGGCGACATTGTTTTGAATGTTGTTGTTGCCGTTTTGAACACCTTGTGGAGTGGTGATTGCGGCGGAGGGCTCGCAGTAGCTATCGGTCATCAGTGGCTCACCACACAGTTCGATAATATCCGCTTTTGTATCGCCCGCACTGGCGAGTTGACCATTGCAGCGAAGGGAATCGGCATTCGCGGTGGTTGCTAGTAAAGCGGTGCATAAAATGAATGGAGCGGTATATTTGGCCATCGTTTTTCCCCCGTTATAGATATTGTTAATTTAATTCTCATGACTGAATCGAAAATGAATTAACTGCCTATTTTGAGCAGAAGTTTATCTAGCAAACGATTAGGTAGAATTCGCTTCATTACACCAACGAGGTAAGTGGGGAAGGTGACGTAATAACGTGCTTGTGGACGAGGTGACTCGAGGGCATGTTTAAGCCGTTTAATAACAGCCGCTGGTTCCAGGGTGAAGGGGGTGTTGGTTTCTGCTTTGCCCAGGCGATTGATTGCCTTTGCGTAAATATCCCGGTGGCGGCTTTGTTCGGTGTCGATGTTTTCCAGTAGTGCAGTGAGAGCATTTTTACGAAATTCGCTGCGTATCGGTCCCGGTTCAATCAGTGAAACAAATACCCCGGTGCCGGCTAATTCAAGGCGCAATGTATCGCTAATACCTTCAATTGCATATTTGCTCGCGTTATATGCCCCGCGTAACGGCATGGCGGAAATGCCCAGAATCGATGAGTTCTGAATGATTCGTCCATAACCCTGCTTGATCATGACCGGCAGTATTAAACGCGTTAACTCACACCAACCAAAAAAGTTGGTATCAAATTGTTTGCGTAATGCATCAATAGGTAAGTCCTCTATCGCTCCCGGCTGCCCATAGGCGCCGTTGTTAAAGAGTGCATAAATTTCTCCGTCGGTAAGTGCCATTAATTCTTTAAAGGCTGTTTGGATTGAACCTGAATCGCTCAAGTCCAACTGCAGGCATTCAAAGCCTTCAGCGGTGAGCCGTGCTACATCGGTAATCTTGCGGCAGCTGGCGATAACCCGGTAGCCCGCAATTCGTAGCGCCTGGGCGGCTTCATAACCTATACCCGTTGAGGCACCGGTGATCAGAATAGTTTTTTGCATGAGCGTCACTTTTTGTTAAAGGTTTTTGCGATATAGCCGCTAGCTTATAAGACCAGCGAATGTTCTGGTCGCGACTGTTCAGGCGCTGTTTAGGGCCGCAGCATTCCGCTCCTTGTTGAGCCGCAACAATCAATGGTGATGTATGAATTCCTATTCTGCCGTAAATAGCTATGCCAGCGTTAAAGTTCATTCCGGTGTTGAATCTGCTTCTCCCCATCGTCTCATCCAGATGTTATTTGAAGGTGCTCTGGAGCGTATTGCGCAAGCAAAAGGTGCTATTGCGCAAAAACAATTTGCGCGCAAAGGTGAGTTAATCAGCAAAGCGGCGGCAATAGTAGGGGGCTTGCAGGGCAGTTTGAATGACAATGAAGGCGGCGCGTTAGCGGCAAATTTAGATAGCCTTTACGATTACATTATCCGTCGGTTAACCCAGGCAAATTACGAAAACAGCATTGATCAACTGGATGAATGTGCGCGCTTGCTTGGGGAGATTAAATCTGCCTGGGATGCAATTGGCAAAGACGTTTAAGGAGTCTGCGATGACGCTACGATTAGTACCTGAGCCAGATTACACCGGTGAGGCCGGGATAATGGCCATGCGCTCACTGCAGCAGGCGTTAACTGTCGCCTTGCAGCAAGAAGATTGGGAGCGCATTCGTCATTTGGATCGTGTTTGCGTTGTATTAATAGACAGGGTGATTGCCGCTAATCGTAATGACAAATCAACATTGATTCGCGCCCTGAGTGAATTGAAAGGTGTTTATGCCGGTTTGATCGCTCAATGCCAGCAGGAAGTAACCTTGCTGCATGCGACTTAATCGCAAAGTCACGCAAACATTGCCCCATATGGCCACAAGTTCGCCGGAAATTAACACCGCAACCTGCTTTTTATGCGCAATACTCGCCAAAATCAGCCGACCCTGCTAGCCTAGGTTAATCCTATGGCTATCAGGTATATGCTGTGTCTAATTACAATCCGCAAGAAGCACTCAAACAATATCAGAAGCTCGGTATTGAGTCCGAAGTCAGTCATGCATCGCCCCATCGTTTAATTCAACTGTTATTTGAAGGCGCGTTAGGGCGTTTGGCGGCAGCGCAAGGTGCGATGGAGCGGGGCGATATTGCCGTTAAAGGTGAAATGCTTGGTAAAGCGATTGGCATTGTCGGCGGTTTGCGTAGCTCGTTAGATATGGAAGCCGGCGAAATATCCGAGCGTCTGGATCAGCTTTATGAATACATTAATCTTCGCCTGTTGGAAGCCTCTGCACAAAACGATATAGATAAAGTAGTTGAAGTCATTCAGCTGCTTAAAACAGTCAAGTCCGGTTGGGATGAAATTGGCCCGCAAGCCGCCAAGGCTCCCTGATCATTCCGATTGTTACAGTAAAAATTAAACCCGCACCTGACAAAAATAATAGTGACTTTTTCATTCTGATTTTTGTCAGGCATTTTTTTGGCGAATAAATATTCAAATTGTTGTCTTTCTGATAAAGCGCCAATAAAAATTCGTCATTAATTTGACTAACCTCACAGTCTCTACTAATACTTACTCCCATAAATCTTCTCGCCGTGTGTAGTTGTCAGCTAATTGGCAGCCATAAGTCATTGGCATGAAATGAAAAAGGTCTTGGGGTATGTGGCGCAACAACAAAGTTTTGGTTATTGACGATAATCCGTCACGTCGACACGATCTAAATGTGTTATTGGAATTTCTCAGTGAGCCTGCATTGGTCAGTGCCAGCGATAATTGGTTATCGGCGGTGGCTGATCAGAATCATGGCGAAGATTATGTCGCCGTTTTTATTGGTGATTATCGCGCCAGCAAACAAAATCTTACCCAACTGCTCAAAGATGTGCGCAACTGGAATGATGAATTAGCAATTGTGCTGGTGGGTGATGAAAATCAAAACGCTGATGCCAGTTTGGAGGATGCACTGCGTTTTATGGTGATTGCCAATCTCTCGGTTCCTCCTACCTACAGCAAGCTGGTTGATACCTTGCACCGCGCACAGTTGTATTGCGAAGCTCAATCCAGTTCCAAACGCCAACCGCAACGTCGCCCTGTACATTTATTCCGCAGTTTGGTGGGAACCAGCCGCGAAATTCAAAATGTGCGCGAAATGATGGCGCAAGTTGCTGATAAAGATGTGTCGGTATTGATTACCGGTGAATCGGGTACCGGCAAAGAAGTGGTTGCGCGCAATTTGCATTACAACTCCCCCCGTCGTGATAAACCTTTTGTACCGGTTAACTGCGGTGCCATTCCTGCAGAGCTGTTGGAAAGTGAATTGTTTGGTCATGAAAAAGGTGCATTTACCGGTGCAATCAATTCTCGCGCCGGGCGTTTTGAAATGGCCGAAGGTGGCACCTTATTTTTAGATGAAATTGGCGATATGCCACTTAACATGCAGGTAAAAATTCTGCGGGTATTGCAAGAGCGTTGTTTTGAGCGTGTAGGCAGCAATAAAACACAGCCGGTTGATGTTCGCATTATTGCGGCGACCCATCGCAACCTTGAACAAATGATTACCGACAATACTTTTCGCGAAGATTTGTTTTATCGCCTGAATGTTTTCCCTATTGAACTACCTTCACTAAAAGAGCGCGCAGAAGATATCCCTCTGCTGATTAATGAGTTGGTGTCGCGTATGGAAAGTGAGCAGCGCGGTTCAATTCGTTTTAATTCCGCCGCGATTATGTCGCTCTGCCAACATGAGTGGAGCGGTAATGTGCGCGAACTGGCGAATTTGGTTGAACGCATGGCGATCACTCACCCTTTTGGTGTTATTGGTGTACAGGATTTGCCTGCAAAATACCGTCACATTGACGTAGTTGAAGAAGATTTTGTGCAATCCTCCCAGCGTGTGGTTGGTGAAAACTCAGCGGGTGCTGGTTATGTGAGCATGAACGATACACCGCTGTTACCGGAGCAGGGAATTGATTTGCGTGAATACATTACCAATCTGGAAATGAGTTTGATTCAACAAGCGCTTAACGACTGCGGTGGTGTTGTTGCGCGCGCCGCCGATAAATTATGTGTGCGCCGTACGACACTGGTTGAAAAAATGCGCAAATACGATATGCAGCGCTAGTAAATTTAATTCTTTTAAAGGCGGCGCAAGCCGCTTTTTTTATGCATCAAATTTCTGGCTATTGGCCCTTATCAATTTAATTAGCAAATGAATAAGCGGAGGGAGCTTAAATATGGCAAATACTTGGGTAGTGTGCATTGATGGTACCTGGAATAGCCCCGGTCAAACCGACACAGATCCTGTCGATCATCAAGAATCTGTTACTAAAACCAATGTGCAAATTTCATGGGAGGCGCTCACCCAGTGCGACTTAAATAGTGCCAGCCCTTATGGTGCTATTGAGCCACTGGCCGGGCAGGCCGGAGCAGCGCTTTATTTAAATGGAGTGGGCAGTAGCGGCAGTGAAAAATGGCGCAATTTTGAGGGCTCCACCGGCACCGGCACTTCCGAGCGCATTATTGATGCGTACCAATTTTTAGCGCAGCGCTGGCAGCCGGGCGATGCAATTTTTGGTTTCGGTTTTAGCCGGGGTGCCTTTGCGGTGCGCAGTTTGATGGGGTTTATTCATTGTGTTGGTTTGCCTGAACATAGGCGCATTTTAGGCTCCACTGAATTGCTGTCGCTCTACGATAGCTATCGCAAAAATAAAGTTCCAGCAAATGTCCTAGGCATGCAGCCAGCGGGCATCCATTTTCTTGGTGTGTGGGATACGGTTGGTGCTTTGGCATTTGGCGATGGTTTTAACGATTACCATCAGTTGAGCCCTGGAAATGTTCAAATCTGTTGTCAGGCGCTGGCGTTGGATGAGCAACGCAAACAATTTTTGCCGGAATATTTTAAGGTGAGCAATGCCACCCAGCAGATTAATCAAGTCTGGTTTGCTGGTGTGCACTCGAATATTGGTGGTGGTTATGTCGATACAAATTTATCGGATATCACTTTATGTTGGCTGCTTAATAGCGCCAAGCAAGCGGGGCTGAAGCTGGATGTGAGCCAATTGTCTGGTTTTTATGCACAGAGCCCTGAGGGGGAGATTCGCCAGAGTTATCAGGAGTTTTGGAACACAATGCCGGATATAGGTAAGTGGGTAGAAAAATTTGGTTGGTTAAAAGTAGCGCGCACTATTGAACCGGACCAAAAAATTCACTGCAGTGTTATTCAGGCCATGCAACAGGGTTATAAACCTGCGGCAAAAACAGCAGAGGGCATTACGTTTAGTAGCCTTGAGTTGGAGCCTTGGGGATTTAACGATGTGTGAGCCATAAAAAAGCCCCGCATTCTATAAGCAATACGGGGCTTTTTTAGCATGCTTTTAGTCTGCAAATTTATCGCACAGACAAACTAAACATTTATTTGTTGAAACATCAATTTGCTGCTTGTGGGCGACGTGCACGTTGTGCAGGTTTTCCAGCGCTGTTGCCACTGCGATTTCCCGCGTGTTGCTGGCCTTGCGGTTTACGCTGCGCGCCATCTTTTGGCTGGGATTTACCATTACCATTTTTCGGTTTTTGGCCCAGTGCCGGTTTTTTCGCCGCTGAGCGGCCATTGCCATTACCTGCACCAATAGTCATACGGCGACCCAGTACAATCGGTTCGGCTTTCGCGTTCGGGTCTGGTTCAAAACCGCTGATAATTTCTTTATCAATGTTGCGTTTGATCAGCTTTTCAATATCGCGCAAGAATTTATCTTCATCGATACAGACCAGTGATACCGCAATACCTTCTGCATCGGCGCGACCAGTACGACCAATACGGTGTACGTAATCTTCCGGTACGTTCGGCAATTCAAAATTCACTACGTGCGGCAGTTGGTCGATATCAATACCGCGCGCGGCGATATCGGTGGCAACCAGTGCGCGAATCGCACCGCGTTTAAAATCTTCCAGTGCTTTGGTACGTGCGCCTTGGCTTTTATTGCCATGAATCGCTGCTGCACTAATGCCGTCGTCTTGCAATTGTTCGGTCAATTTATTCGCGCCGTGTTTGGTGCGGGTAAAAATCAACACTTGTTGCCACTCACCTTTGTTAATCAGATGTGACAGCAATTCACGTTTGCGATTGCGATCAACGGGGTAAACAACTTGCGTTACCCGCTCAGAGGCGGTGTTGCGGCGCGCGACTTCAATCAGCGTGGGCTGATTCAATAGTTTGTCGGCCAGCGCTTTGATTTCATCGGAAAAAGTTGCCGAGAACAGCAGGTTCTGGCGCTGTTTTGGCAGTAATGCCAATACTTTTTTGATGTCGTGAATAAAGCCCATATCGAGCATACGGTCGGCTTCGTCCAGTACCAAAACTTCAACCTGACGCAGGCTGACGGCATTTTGGTTGACTAAATCCAGCAAGCGGCCGGGAGTGGCAACCAGAATATCTACGCCACCGCGCAGTTTCATCATCTGCGGGTTAATGCTCACGCCGCCAAACACTACGGTAGAGCGCAATGGCAGATATTTACCGTAATCGCGCACGCTTTCAAACACTTGCGCAGCGAGTTCGCGCGTAGGAGTCAAAATTAATGCACGTACCGGGCGACGGCCAGCGGCTTGTTCGGCTGGCGCCTGGCTCAGTTTTTCCAGCAAGGGCAGGGTAAAACCAGCGGTTTTACCGGTACCGGTTTGTGCGCCTGCAAGGATATCGCCACCTTTTAATACGGCGGGGATCGCTTGCAACTGAATAGGAGTAGGAGTGCTGTAGCCCTGATCGGCAATAGCACGCAGAATATCGGCCCGCAGACCGAGAGTATCAAACGACATAAAGTTTTCCTGTTGCTCGGCCTCCCGCGTGGCGGGCAAGGTCTGGCGAGCTGAGATGTGGCAAACACACGAGGGTGTTTGGCAACAGAGGAGGGTGACACTGACCTTAAGGGTGTCGGCGCGCATGGTACGCAGTTGATGAATAATATGCCAGATACTTTTACGCTGGCCGATGAGCGGTTGTTTTTTGGGCGATTGGATGTTTGTGTGTTTTCAGTAATTGATGGGGATCATCATTGCTACATATCACACAACCGCTGCCCCGCCATGGGCACAAAGGTTTGCGAGGATTTGCTGGCGATAAATTTGAAGGGAACTGCGGTCATTTTCAGGCCGGTATTGCGGTGGATCACAAAATGCAGGTGCGGGCCGCTGGAGTAGCCGGAGCTGCCCGAGCGGGCGAGGGTGGTGCCTGCGGTGACTTTGTCCCCCTCACGGACGATGGCAGTGCCGAGCAGTATGTGGCCGTAAAGGGCAAAGGTGCCGTCGTTGTGGAGGATGCGCACGTAGTTGGCTTTATCCAGAAAAAACTTATCCACGCCGCCCATGTGGTAATCGTCTTTTACGGCGATGACGACGCCATCCCTCGCCGCTTTAATGGCGGTACCCATCGGGAGGGCGATGTCCACTGCATAGCGACTGCTGTCGCCATGGTGGGAGAATTTGCCGTTGAATCCCTGGGTAATACGATGACAGCCCAGCGCATCGGCGGGTAGCTGATATTCCTGCGTGCCAGGCGTAAGTTTGGGGTCACCGAGCTGCCATTTATAGGTGAAGGGCTCGATGGTACCTGCCGCGCTGAGCAGCGTTTTTTTACTCAACGCAGGAATTATTTTGGATTGGCGCTGCTTGGCTTGCGGGGAGCGCAGTTCTACCTGAATGGGGGCGTGAAAAGGATTTTGCACCACTAAGTAATTTTTGCGTTTAGTCTCGTTTTTATCCACATAAAACACCGGTTCAACTTTTTGTTTTTCCGCGCTTTTCAGGGTAAGTGTTTCGGCGGTCGGTTCCTTGGGCTTTTTATCGGTGAAGCGCCATTTGCCGTTAGCATCCTGGTATTTGTAAATCTCGGCGGCGTGCAAGGGCATTACCGCAAGTAATAAAGCCAGTGTGAAGGTCTGCTGTAATTGGCGGCACATAATAATCCCTGAGTCCTATTCGTATCCAATTTGATCGGGTATCCGGTTTGAGATGACGTCAAACTGTCGCAATTTATACGCTAATCCGGGTGAATTTTATATCGTCGGTTGTGTCGATTTGCATCACCCTCATTGCGATAGGCGATGTTCCGAGCGAGCCAATAGTTTGACTTGATCTAGTAGTTGATACTCGTAACTCATTGATAATAATAGCTAAATAATGTTGGCATCACGCTTGCAAATACCCTTGTATAGCAGCTTCATCGGCGCCTAATCCGTTAACTTATTGACGGTTTTCAGCAGGCGGTGAAGTGAAATTGGCGATCAGGGGTTTTTATGACACAAGCGCTTTTGAATACCGCGGATAAGGCAGGGTTAACCCTGGTGCCCTCGGGTGATGTGGCCAAGGTTGCTGCGGGTGCATTGCTTGCCAAGCCACTTATCAACGAAAAAGTGCTGACGGAAAAACGTCAGGGTTCAAAAACGGCGTTTACCTCCCTCGATCAACTCTCCGATCAATTAGCCGACTCCTACTATCTGCTGGAAAACCGCGTTGCTGAATTAAATGAAGAGCTAAGTAGCCTGAGCGATCGCCGGTTACAGGAATTAGCGGAAAAAGAAAAACTCGCTAATCGCTTGGAAAGCTTGCTCAATTTTTTACCCGGCGGAGTGGTGGTACTGGACTCCTCCGGTCGAGTGTCCGAATGCAATCCCGCCGCGCTGGATCTTTTGGGTGAGCCTCTGCAAGGTGAACTATGGCGTGAGGTGATTAAACGCAGTTTTGCGCCGCGTCAGGACGACGGTCACGAAGTCTCCTTGCACGATGGCCGTCGCATTAGCATTCAAACCCGCAATTTGGGTGAAGACGGGCAAATTATTTTGCTCACCGATCAAACCGAAACCCGCCGTTTGCAAAGTGAATTAAGTCGCCATGAGCGATTGTCGGCACTGGGCAAAATGATGGGTGCTTTGGCACATCAAATTCGTACGCCGCTGTCCTCCGCCATGTTGTATGCCGGTCATTTATGCAATGGCAAATTGGATGACGAACGTCGCCAACAATTCTCCGAAAAAATTCTGGGGCGTTTAAATAATATCGAACGCCAAATTCAAGACATGCTGTTTTACGTGAAAGGCGAGTTGCCGTTGAACGATGTGATCAGTGTGGCGCAGTTACAAACAGAATTGGCTGAGGCGATGGAAGTACCGCTCATGACCAGTGAATCTACCTGCGATTGGGTGATTAATTGCCGTGAAGAATATATTCAATGTAACCGCGATGCCTTGGTGGGCGCGGTATTGAATCTGGTCAACAACGCTATTCAAGCCGTGGAGCGCAAAGCGCATTTGCGCATTGAATTTAATAGTTATCCCAAAGCACTGAATACCGCAGTGCAACACAATTCTGCGTTGGATCAGGAAACGCCGCGCTTATGGATTCGGGTGTGCGATAAAGGCCCTGGCATGTCGCCGGAGTTGCTTAATTCTGTTGGCGATTTATTTGTAACTACCAAAGCCCAGGGCACGGGTTTGGGCTTGAGTGTTGTGCAGGCTGTTGCACGCGCGCATCACGGAAAATTTTTACTGCAATCGACGGTTGGTAAAGGCACTTGCGCAAGCTTGTTAATTCCTTTTGCAACCTTTCAAACCCAGGGGAACTAATCATGGCCTTAGCATTGCAACAAGCTGGCTTTGAAAATGCGATTAATGTATTGGTCGTGGAAGATGACAATAATCTGCGCGAAGCCTTAACCGATACGCTGCAGTTGGCGGATTACGTTGTGATTGCGGTGAACAGTGCGGAAGAGGCGCTGAAACAGCTTGCGCTCTACAGCGATATTCGCATGATTGTCTCCGACGTGAATATGGGTGGCATGAGCGGGCACGATTTACTGCGTTGCGTGAAGCAGGATTACCCGCAAATTCCCATGATGTTAATTACCGCCTACGCCAGCATCAGCGAATCGGTTGAGGCGATGAAGCAGGGCGCAGTGGATTATTTGGTAAAACCCTTTGCACCACAAACATTGGTAGAAACGGTAGCGCGGCATTTAGGTGTGGCGCAAATTTCCGGCGATGAACCGGTGGCGATAGCACCCTCCAGTCAGCAGCTATTGCGTTTGGCACAGCGTGTGGCGCAGTCGGATTCCACTGTGTTAGTGGTGGGTGAATCGGGTACGGGTAAAGAAGTTTTAGCGCGTTATATTCACGATCATTCACCGCGTCGCCATCAACCCTTTATTGCAATTAATTGCGCCGCGATCCCGGAAAATATGCTGGAAGCCATGTTGTTTGGCCATGAAAAAGGTGCTTATACCGGCGCGCACACCAGCAGCCCCGGTAAATTTGAGCAGGCCAATGGCGGCACTTTGCTGCTGGATGAAATTTCGGAAATGGATATAGGCTTGCAAGCAAAATTGCTGCGCGTATTGCAAGAGCGCGAAGTGGAGCGCTTGGGTGGCCGCAAAACAATTAAGTTGGATGTGCGCGTTATCGCCACCTCTAACCGCGATATGCGTAATGAAGTCGTCGCCGGAAAATTCCGCGAAGACTTGTATTACCGTTTAAGTGTATTGCCTTTGCAGTGGGCGCCGTTGCGCGATCGTATGGAAGATATTATTCCGTTGGCGGAAAAACTGTTGCAAAAACACGCACACAAACAAAATCGTCGCGGTGTTAATTTGTCGCCTTCCGCGCAGCAAATGTTGCTGGCTTACCCTTGGCCGGGCAATGTGCGTGAGTTGGATAACATTATGCAGCGCGCATTAATTTTGCAGCCGGGTAAAACTATTCAAGCGGAAGATTTAGGCTTGGGCGGTGAGGGCACTTATTCACAAAGCCCCACCAACTACAGCCAGAAACCGAATTTACTGCAAGCGGCGCAGGCGGTTAACCCAGTTATGGATGACGGAGGAGACAGGCAGCCATCTTTTGCGGCGCAGGCTTTTGCCAATGCCAGCTTCCGCGCCAGTCAATTTTCTGTCGGTGCGGTGAATAGCGAACACTTGGCGTTGGTAAGTAATCAACCGGTGCAGCATTCGTCATTAAATAATCCCGCCTTGGGTAATGACCTTAAACAGCGCGAATACGAAATTATTATGAATACCCTGCGTAACGAGCGCGGCAGTCGCAAAAATACTGCCGAGCGTTTAGGTATTAGTGCGCGCACCCTGCGTTATAAAATTGCGCGTTTGCGCGAAGAAGGTTACGAAATTACCGAGTGATCTTGTTTGCTCTGATCTACTAAAAACGCCCGCCGGTAATTAAACCAGCGGGCGTTTTTTGTTTGAGCTTATTTCGATGTGTATTTGGCTAGTGCATAAATTCAAATTCGTATTCACTGGTTTCCCTGCGCAGTTTCCGCTCTTCCCATTTCTCTTCCAGTTTGCGGCGACATTCCATGTTGCGGCGTATTTTTTGTTTCTTGCTTTTTGATACCACTACATCGGCAATAAAATTTGCCATGGCCTCATCAATCATTTCCAATTCGTTGTGCATAGTGAGCAGATTCATGCCTATCTCCTGTTAATGCGAATGGTCGAGTCCAGCACGGGCAAGCTTAGTGATGCTCAATGACAAAGCGATGAACAAAACGCGACAAATTGATTAATCCATACCCAATATTGGCGCGCAACAGGCAAGCGGTTGCCGAGCGGCAAATGTTGGCCTGCTTTGTGCAAAATCCCCTGCAGAGATGAAATTTACGGGTGAACTGCCAATTTATTGTCGCCCGGCATAAATAGAGCAACAGGGGATTTACATCATGACTGATCGCGTTGATATCAGCAGGCTATTGGGTGATATGCGTGCCATGAAAGCGCAAACCCAGGCATTCCAACGCCCGCAAGGGGTTGGTGATGTACCGAATGGAATGCGCAGCTTGGGCGCTTTGCCAGTAGAGGGAACCACCAAGGTTCCCAGCTTTGGCGATTTAATGACGCAAGCAGTCAATAAAGTTAACGATGTGCAAAAAACCTCTAGCGCTATGGCAGAAGCTTATGAGCGCGGTGTGGCAGGGGTGGACATTACCGATGTGATGATTGCCTCGCAGAAATCCTCGGTGGCGTTTCAAGCGACGGTGCAAGTGCGCAATAAGCTGATCGACGCTTACCGTGATGTCATGAATATGCCTATTTAATTGATCACTTTTATTGCGCATTTTTTATTGGTTAAGGTTTTACAGAATTACCGCAAGCACATTATCGATAAGGTATAAAAATTATGGCTACTCCCGCCACCACAGGTACAGAAAAATCTCCCGCCCAACCACGTTTGGGTGGCGATTTTTTAGAAGGCCTCAGTAATCTGAATTTGCTGCGCCAGATCGGATTGATGGTGACACTGGCGGCCAGCGTTGCCATTGGTTTTGCGATTGTGATGTGGATGCAGGGTGATGATTACCGCCCGCTCTACGGCCGCATGGATAATTTGGATGCCGCTAACGTGGTGGATGTGCTTGAACAAAATCAAATTAACTTCAAGGTGGATCAAAGCAGCGGTGCAATTCTGGTGGCAGCGGAAGATGTGCACATGGCCCGCCTTAAACTTGCTGAATTTGGTTTGCCTTCCAGCCCGACCCAGGGCTTTGAGTTGATGGATAAAGAGCAGCCCCTCGGCACTAGTCAATTTGTTGAAAATACTCGTTATCAGCGCAGTATTGAAGGCGAGTTGGCGCGCACCATTACCAGTATCAATAGTATTCGCAGCGCGCGCGTGCATTTAGCAATTCCGAAAAAAACCGTATTTGTGCGCGATACTGCCAACCCAACCGCATCGGTTTTTGTGGAGGTGTTTGCGGGCAGGTCAGTGGACGCTGCGCAAGTGAAGGCCATTATGAATTTGGTGGCATCCTCAGTGCCCGGCATGAATATGGCCGATGTGACAGTGGTAGATCAGCACGGTAATTTATTATCGACTGGTGAGGAAAGCGCGGATTTATTACTGGCGGCCAAACAGCATCAATACTCCAAAGAAGTTGAGACCAGTATCATCCGTCGCATCAATGGCATTTTGGAGCCTGTTGTTGGTGGTGGAAAATTCCGTGCAGAAGTTAGTGCGGATGTAGATTTCACGGCAGTAGAGCAGGCAGCAGAAACCTTTAACCCCGACTTGCCTGCTATTCGCTCCGAACAGGTGTTAAATGAAACGCGCCGTGCGGGTGATGTGGCCGCCGGTATTCCCGGCGCTTTAACGAATCAACCACCGGGAACTGCTGAGGCGCCCGAACAAATTGACCCGGCTACTGGGCAACCTGTTCCGCCAGCCACCCCCACCAATAATCGCGAACAAGCTACGCGCAATTACGAGTTGGATCGCACTGTTAGCTACACCAAACACCAGCAGGGCACACTCAAACGCCTGACGGTAGCAGTGGTGGTGGACGATAAAATTGTTAAAAACGCCGAGGGTGTAGAAAGCGCGGTACCATGGACAGAGGCTGAACTCGAACGTTTGTCTATACTGGTACGCGATGCCGTTGGTTTTAGCGCGGTACGCGGTGACAGTGTGAATGTATTGAATTCCCCCTTTGCCAACCGTGTACTTGATCCTGGCGCGAGCATGGAGCAAGTGCCTTGGTGGCAGGAATGGATTATTCCGAATATGAAATACATCGCCAGTGTGTTGGTGATTTTATTGATCGTATTTGGTTTGTTGCGCCCTATGTTCAAAAGCCTTGCCAAACAAGGTGGCGCGATTGCCGAAGAGGAAGAGGCGCGCCAATTGGCCGCGCTGGAAGCGGCGGGTGCGGCAGGTTTGGATGGCATGTCGGATGAAACAGTAACCCTGACTGGCGGCCATGCGCTGATGTTGCCCGGGCCAGAACAGGGCTACGAAGAACAACTCAATGCAATTAAAGGCTTGATTGCCGACGACCCGGGTCGTGTTGCCCAGGTGGTTAAACAGTGGATAAATCGCGATGACTGATGCCAACGATAAGGCGGTCG
Source organism: Cellvibrio sp. KY-YJ-3 (assembly GCF_008806955.1). NCBI lineage: Bacteria > Pseudomonadati > Pseudomonadota > Gammaproteobacteria > Cellvibrionales > Cellvibrionaceae > Cellvibrio > Cellvibrio sp. KY-YJ-3. The sequence goes on from NZ_CP031727.1 coordinate 2,943,922, forward strand.
CTAAACCCAAGCTCAATATGCGCTATGTCGACCAAGCTGCCATTTTATTGATGTCGCTTGGCGAAGCCGATGCCGCCGAGATTCTCAAGCACATGGGGCCAAAAGAAGTGCAGCGCATTGGCGGTGCCATGACCCAGTTGCAGAATGTGCAGCAATCCCAGGTGCAGTTAGTGCTGGGGAATTTTCTGGATGAAGTGCGCACCCTGACCGGCCTTGGTGTGGGGGCGGATAACTACATCCGCAAGATGTTGGTGACGGCGCTGGGCGAGGACAAAGCCAATAGCTTGATCGACCGTATTTTAATCGGCGGCAATACCACCGGTTTGGATACCCTCAAGTGGATGGATGCGCGTTCGGTGTCCGATATGATCCGCAACGAACACCCCCAAATCCAGGCGATTGTAATCGCCTACCTTGAAGCGGATCAGTCCGCTGAAATCCTGACGTATTTCCCCGAGAAAGTGCGCCTGGACATTATGATGCGCGTCGCCTCGCTCGATACAGTACAGCCGAGCGCGCTGCAGGAATTGAACGATATTCTGGAAAAACAATTCTCCGGCAACGCGGCATCGCAAACCAAAGCCATGGGCGGTTACAAAGTGGCGGCGGAAATTATGAACAACCTCGACGGTTCTATCGAAGCCGAATTGATGGAAGGCATCAAGGAAATCGACGAGGACATGGGCAACCAGATCCAAGACCTTATGTTCGTGTTCGACAATCTCAAAGATGTGGACGATCGCGGCATTCAATCGCTGTTGCGCGAAGTGTCATCCGATGTGTTGGTGGTGGCGCTCAAAGGCGCCGACGACGAACTCAAGGAAAAAATCTTCAAAAATATGTCCAAACGCGCGGCCGAACTCTTGCGGGACGATCTGGAAACCAAACCGCCAATGCGCTTGGCAGACGTGGAAGCAGCGCAGAAAGAAATTCTTATTACCGCGCGCCGTATGGCCGATGCGGGCGAAATTATGCTGGGCGGTGGTGGCGATCAAATGGTGTAAACCATGAAAATATTGTTGTCATAAATATTGTTGTCATACCCGGGAGCGCGGGTATCTATTCAGCGTTAATGAGAGTCATCCATGTCGGAAAACAGCTTGCCCAATCGCATCGCCGCAGAGGATGCAGATAACGTTACTGCCTGGGTGCTGCCACCGGTGTCGGATAATGGGCGGGTGTTATCCTCCGCCGAAAAAGAAGCCCGTGAGCGCCGTGAGCGGTTATTGCGTCGCGAACAGGAAACGATTGAGACAGTAGAAATTCCGCAAGAAGCCCCACCGCAAGTGGGTATGACCGCCGAAGAAATGCAGGCAATTTTTGATAGCGCCGAAAAAGACGGTTTTGAGCAAGGCCACAAAGAAGGTTTTGCCAAAGGCAACAGCGAAGGTTTTGAAGCGGGGCGCCAGCAGGGCTTGATGGAAATGCGTGCGCAGTTGGTGGCGGAGCAACAGCGTTTTCAAAAGTTGGCCAACGCCTTACTGGAGCCGCTTTCAGCACAGGATGACGACGTAGAAAACCTGTTGCTGGATGTGATTTGTACCCTGACCCAAAGTGTGGTGCAGCGCGAGCTTTTAACCGACTCCTCCCATATCACTGCACTGGTAAAAAGTGCGGTGAATGCCTTACCCATCGGCAGTAAAAATATTCGTGTCTGCCTGAATCCCGATGACCTGGCGGCAGTTGAAACCTATGCCGCCGAACAACAACTCGACTGGCAATTTTTTGGCGATGGCGAATTACTGCCCGGTGGCTGCCGTATAGAAACGCCTGAGAGCCGGGTGGATTTTTCTGTGTCCACTCGCTTGCAAACCCTGCTGGAACAGTTTGTGAGTAAACAATTGGCATCGGGTGACGATGCAGATGAAGATGACGATTATCTTGATGCGCATTCCGCCGCTGAGTCGGCAGGTTCTTCGATAAAAGGTTCGGCACTTCCTGAACCGGGCAATGAGGCCTGATCGCCATGGCTGAGCGTTCGTCAATCAGTTCGCGCCTGCGCGGATATGCGCCGCGCAAAGTCACGCCTATAGAGCCACAGGCCGAAGGCCGGATTACGCGCTCGGTGGGTTTGACCCTGGAGGCGGTGGGTTTGAACGTATCCGTCGGTCGCCAATGTGAAATTATCAATAGTGATAACCGCCGTATCGAAGCCGAAGTGGTGGGCTTCGCGGGCGATAAAGTGTTTTTAATGCCCATCAAACGGGTGGAAGGTTTACAGCCGGGCGCACGGGTAGTACCTGTCGCCACCCAAATGGGTATGCGCATTGGTCCGCAGTTGTTAGGGCGTGTGGTGAACGGTATAGGCCAGCCACTCGACGGCAAAGGCCCTTTGATTGGCGATGAGTTCCTCGATTTTAATCCCCGCGAAATAAACCCCTTACAGCGTCACCCGATCAGCGAACCGCTGGATGTGGGTGTGCGTGCGATCAATGCCCTTATTACCGTCGGGCGCGGTCAGCGCTTGGGGCTGATGGCCGGTTCAGGCGTGGGTAAAAGTGTACTTATGGGCATGATGACCCGCTTTACCACCGCCGACGTGGTAGTGGTTGGGTTGATCGGGGAACGTGGTCGTGAGGTGAAAGAGTTTATCGACCATATCCTGGGCGAAGAGGGGTTGCGCCGTGCGGTAGTGGTGGCATCCCCCGCCGATGATGCGCCCCTAATGCGCCTGCGTGCGTCGCAGTTGTCCAGTCGTATCGCCGAGTATTACCGCGATCAAGGTTTGAATGTGTTGTTGCTAATGGACTCACTCACCCGTTTTGCCCAGGCGCAGCGTGAAATTGCACTGGCGATTGGCGAACCACCGGCCACGAAAGGTTATCCGCCTTCGGTGTTTGCCAAAATTCCCCAATTGGTTGAGCGCGCCGGTAACGCAGCGCAGGGCGAGGGTTCTATCACCGCGTTTTACACCGTATTGACTGAAGGCGATGACTTGCAAGACCCCATTGCCGACTCGGCGCGGGCGATTCTTGACGGTCACGTAGTGCTGTCACGGCGTTTGGCGGAGGAGGGGGTTTATCCTGCAATCGATGTAGAGGCCTCTATCAGCCGGGCGATGCAAAATATTGTGGACGATGAGCATTTAAAAATGATGCAGCGCTTCAAACAGTTGTTGTCGCGCTACCAACAAAATCGCGACTTGATTGCCATCGGTGCCTACACGCCGGGTGCTGACCCGGAAACCGATATGGCGATTGAGCGTTTCCCACACTTGCGCGCATTTATCCAGCAGGGAATTCGTCAGGGGGTGCATATGCCTGAGTCAATCGCCAACCTGAAAGCGCTGCTCAAACCACCTGCCAACTCCAAGGGTGCCAGCCCACTGGCGGCCCAGCATCGCAATAAATAGTGCCTCCTTTCCGGGCTGATAATCCAAGCGAATAACCTATGGCTGAATCACGCGCAAAACGCATGCAGGTGGTGGTATCCCTTGCCAAAAAACAAGAGGATGAAGCCGCCAACAAACTGAGCCAGTATCGTGAGCAGTTGGTGCTGGAGCAGCGGCAACTGGTTGAGCTGCGCGACTATGCCGCCCAATACCTGAATGCCCAAGGCGCGCTGCGCGAGGGAATTCTCGCCCATGAATTAATCAACTACAGCAGTTTTATCCATCGCTTGAATGAGGCCTGCACTGAGCAGGAAGCCAAGGTGGCGCGTATGACCAGGCTGTTGGAATCGCTACAGCAGCAGTGGCGCGTAAAGCATCAAAAGCGCAAGTCGATTGAAGAACTTATTGTTCGGTTGCAGCATGAGGACAACCTGATTGCCGACAAGCTGTTACAAAAAGAGCTGGATGACCTCAGCGCGCAACAGTTGCAGCGCCAGCGGGACAGCACCTGAAGGCACTAGCCTCTGAATAGGTTATGAATTGGACAAAGAATAGGCGCGCACAGGAATAAAAATGAATTTGGCCTTGGTGCGTGGTTTTATAGTCTATCCTTAGCAAATACAGCTCCCCTGGCTCCGTAACAACCGTCAAAAAGAGCTGTTGAATTGGAAATGTCCGGACGTTTTTTGAAGAGGTAAGACATGGCGATCACGTCAACAGTATCCCCTGATGGCAATCAAGTCACGATATACATCCAAGGTCGCTTCGACTTCAGTTCCCATCAGGAATTTCGCAGCGCGTATGAAAAATTAACCCAAACCCCCATTCACTACCGTGTTGACCTGCAGGGTACTTCCTACCTGGATAGTTCAGCGCTGGGCATGTTGTTGCTGTTACGCGACTACGCTGGTGGAGAGCAGTCCAATATCCAAATTGTGAATTGCGCTCCCGATGTGAAAAAGATTTTATTAATTTCTAACTTTGAACAACTGTTTGATATCCAGTAAAGGTTTTTTGCCTCTCTTGATCTGCGGTTTATGTGCTGTATGGATGCGATCCTATGAATGAAGTGCGCCGTCTTAAAATTCTGGTTGCTGACGATACAGATACAGACCGCCTGATTCTTGAAAGCATTGTGCGTAAGGAAGGGCATAGTGTGGTTTCTGCACGCAACGGTATTGAAGCTATCGCTGTTTACGCCGATGAAAAGCCCGACATAGTGTTATTGGACGCGCTGATGCCGGAGCTGGATGGCTTTGGTGCAGCGCGTAAAATCAAAGAGTTGGCGGGCGATGAATTAGTCCCGATTATTTTTCTCACCTCCCTGTCTGATACTGAATCGCTGGTGCAGTGCCTGGATGCCGGCGGCGACGATTTTCTCTCCAAACCCTACAATCGCGTCATTCTGCAAGCCAAGATCAAATCCTTTAACCGCATGCGCGAAATGCATAGCACTATGCTTACCCAGCGCGACCAAATTGTGCAGTACAACAATCGCTTGCTGCAGGAGCAAACGGTTGCCAAGCACGTGTTTGATAATGTCGCCCACAGTGGATGTTTGAATGCGGGCAACGTGCGTTACTTTTTGTCGTCGCTCGCGGTATTTAATGGTGATGTATTAGTGGCAGCCATGCGCCCCTCGGGCAGCATGATGGTTTTGCTCGGCGATTTCACCGGTCACGGATTGCCTGCTGCGATAGGCGCTATGCCCTTGGCGTCTACCTTTTACGGGATGGTGCCCAAAGGTTTTTCCATGACGGATATTTTGCGCGAGATAAACGCCAAGCTAAAAAATATCCTGCCCGTGGGCATATTCTGCTGCGCGACAATCATGGATATTAATTTCCGCAAAAAACACTTGAAAATTTGGAATGGCGGCTTGCCGGATTGTTTTATTTATCACCATAAAGACCGCCGGGTGAGTGTAGTTAAATCCACCCACTTGCCTTTGGGGGTGTTGTCTAACCGGGCGTTTAAAGATAACTGTGAATACTTTGATCTGGAAAAAGAGGATCGCATTTTTGCCTGGTCGGACGGCATTCACGAAGCGCGTAATACTGCGGGTGAAATGTTTGGTGAGGAGCGCTTACAAGCCGTGTTCACCAACAATCGCCAGCCGGAAAATTTGTTTAACGACATTATCGAAAGCGTGCAGCAATTTGTGGGCAGCAATGAAAAGGACGACGATCTTTCGCTGTTGGAAATCCGCATGGATGAACCGGCGCGGGTAAATAGTTTTGCGCAGGAAGCGAGCGATAAATTTGGCAATTCGGAAATTGAATGGGCGATGGGTTTTGAAGTAAAGCCCACCAGCTTTAAAGTATTTGACCCTCTGCCTATGTTGTTGAATGTATTGATGGAGGTGCCCAGCCTGCGAGCGTTTAGCAGCACGCTCTACACCATTCTCGCCGAGCTTTATACCAATGCTCTGGATCACGGGGTGTTAAAGCTGGACTCCAGCTTGAAATCCACCGCGGAAGGCTTTGCCGATTACTATCGCTTGCGCGAAGAGCGGATTAACACAGTGGCTGATGGTTTTGTGCGTATTCACATCACCCACAAAACCAACGAGAACGGTGGTTTGTTAAAGGTTCGTATTGAGGATAGTGGTGAAGGTTTTGATTACCGTGAGCGTGCTGTGAACACCTTATCAACCTTTGGCTACAGTGGCCGGGGTATCGCACTGGTGGAGAAACTTTGTGGTAGGGTTACTTATCTTGGCTCTGGCAACATTGTCGAGGTCGATTTTTCCTGGGTAAGTGATGATTAACCAATAAGTGCGAGCGGCCGAACCATGGAACATTTGGACTACGAAACCCTGAATACCTTGCGCCAAGTTATGGAAGACGATTTTGGCTTGTTGATCGACACCTTCATTCAGGATTCCAACGACCGCATTTTAATATTGCGTGAAGTGGTGAGCGGCACAGAGGCGGACCCTATACGCCGCGCCGCGCACAGTTTTAAAGGCAGTAGCAGCAACATTGGCGCGCTGCGCTTAATGACCCTGTGTTTGAGCCTTGAAAAGAAAGCCATGGCCAATAACTTTGAACAGCTTGAGCAGGATCTTGTAGAGATCGAACAAGAGTTCGCTCATGTGCAGGAGCTGTTACGCGCTCTTGATTAGCCAGTTTGGCACCTACCTTGCAATTCACCTCCTGAACCGAACTATTTAGTTGATCTTGCGGCAAACCCTTGCCGCGATCAGGTCAGGAGTAATTGATGAATAACGGCAACCTCTTGGATAGTCTGCTGGCCACAAGCAACGCCAGCACAGCACCCAAAAAAACGGCCAAGCCCCAACGCCAAACCTCATCCGCTGAGGGCTTTCAAAATACCCTGGAGCAGCTGCGGCCAAAAGTTGCCGCCCGCAAGCCTGAACCAACGGCAGCCCGTGCCGAACCTCATGCGCGCACCGATTCACATCGCCCTGACGTGCAAGAACCAAAGCCTGATATTCCTGCGCAAGCCCGCGCCCGTAGCGATAACCACCAGGAGCGTCCCACAGCAACAACGCCTGCCTCCGACAGCTCTCATTCAACCAGTAACGACCATCAGTCCCCTAACGCGAAAGTGTCTGCTACAGAGGGTGAGCAACTCACTGAAGAGGTATTAGTTGAGGAGGGGTTAGCATCTGGACTATCGACAGATACAGAAGCCGCGCTCCTAACGGAATTGGTTGATGACCAGCTAATCGTGACAAATACCGATGCTACCAGCCTGCCGCTGGAAGAAAATATAGAGGGTTTTCTGCTGAGCCTGGAACAACCGGGAGTTTCGCTTGCTGAAACTACGCCGGAATTGGTGTCTGAACTTCAGCTTGCGGGGGTGTTAAACCCGGCAGCTGATACTGAGGCGATATTGCCTCCAGCATTTGCTAATCAGTTGGCAGCTATGTCTGGTACGCCCCTCAGTGGTACTGCAGCGTCACCCCTAACATCGCTGGCTAATAATGGCGTATCTACAAACTTGCTAACCCCTGAGTTGATGGCGGAAGGGGAAATCTTGGCGCTTTCACAAGAGGGTGATTCGGAATTGTTAGTGGCTGATGGGGAGGTGTCAGATAACCCCGATTTGCTGTTACTGAACGCCAAAACCATTATGAACAAGCTGGCTGAAGCCAGTGCCAGCTCGCTGGATAAAGGCTCACCGGCAGGGGATTTGCCCAAGGCATTAACTGCTGCGGCTCCTGCCGTGGAGGCGCTCAGTCGCTTGAATGAAGCTCCGTCACCGGCGGCACGAAGTTTTGTGGTGCAAACCGGTGTGCCGGTCGCTCTTGGGCAACCGCAATGGGGTCAGGCGGTAGGTGAGCGGGTGTTATGGCTGGCGGCGCAAAATGTCAGTGCAGCAGAAATTCGCCTCGACCCACCCGAGCTGGGGCCGATGCAGGTGAGAGTCAGCGTTAATCAGGAGCAGGTAAACGTCAGCTTCACCAGTCCTCACCCTGCGGTGCGCGAAGTATTGGATCAACAATTAAACCGCTTGCGCGAGATGTTTTCGGAGCAGGGGTTAAATCTGGTGGATGTTGATGTCTCGGATAAATCGTTTGCCCAGCAAGATCAGGAGCGGGGTGAAGCGAGAAAAAATGGAACATCAGCTGCAGAGGATGAGGAGCTTGCGCCATTAACCAGTTCGATACTTGTCTCTAATCGCTTGGTGGATCATTACGCCTGATCCAAACTTTCTTTCTTAAACACTCAATCCTCCATTGCATAAGCATTCTGGCGTGTGCCCCTGATTCAGGGCACACGCTAGCGCATTGTTTTTTCTCGCTTTTATAGGCTATTTCCCGCGCTAAACTTCGCAAAGCCCGGTTCCACTGCTAAGCTTCCTAGGGCGATACTGGCATAAGTATTGCTCGACCTCTTTTAAGTCCGCTATTAGCCCAAGAAAGTGACGGAGTTTTGACATGGCTCAGGCCCCCAAAAAAGCAAACGATGCCGGCGCTGATGCCGATGCAACCAAGAAAAAGAAAAAACTCCTATTGATGATTGGTGTGGCTGTGGCACTGGTTACGCTTTCTGTGGGGGGGACTGTGATTGCGCTTAAAATGTTGTCACCACCCGCCGCCGAAACTCCAGCCGCTGATGAAGCACCTGCACCTACCTTAGCTCCGGCTATTTATTTTGAAATGACCCCCAATTTCACCATTAACTTTACCGTTAACGGTCGTCAGCGTTATCTACAGGCAGCGATTACACTTTTATACCGCGACCCGGCATTGGAAAGTTTATTAACCCTGCACATGCCCGCTATTCGCAACGGCTTGGTGATGTTGTTAAGCAGTAAAAATTTTGATGAGTTGCAAACGCCGGAAGGTAAAGAGCAACTTAAAGCCGACTCCTTGGTAGTTATTCAAGCACTGCTAAAAAAAGAACAGGATGCACTGGCTGCCAGCGACCCCGAGAAAGAAGTCCCGCTCGCGACGATTGAGCAAGTTCTGTTCACCAATTTTGTAATGCAATAAGGAAACCGCCGTGCAAGATTTACTCTCGCAAGACGAAATTGACGCGCTCCTTCATGGTGTCGATGACGGCGATATAGATACCGACTCGGACATAGAACCGGGTACGGTCAAAACCTATGACCTGACCAGTCAGGATCGTATTGTGCGTGGGCGTATGCCTACGCTGGAAATGATCAACGAACGTTTTGCGCGTTACACTCGCATCAGTATGTTCAACCTGTTGCGTCGCACCGCCGATGTTTCGGTTGGCGGCGTGCAAATTCAAAAGTTTGGCGAATACGTGCACACACTTTATGTGCCTACCAGTTTAAATATGGTGAAGTTTCGCCCGCTGCGCGGTACGGCATTAATTATTCTGGATGCGCGTTTGGTATTTAAATTAGTGGACAATTTTTTTGGTGGCGATGGCCGTCACGCAAAAATTGAAGGACGCGAATTTACGCCAACGGAATTGCGGGTGGTGCAAATGGTATTGAATCAGGCGTTTGTGGATTTAACCGAAGCCTGGAAAGCCGTTTTCCCCATCAATTTTGAATATGTGCACTCGGAAGTAAACCCATCACTCGCCAATATTGTTAGCCCGAGTGAAGTGGTGGTGGTCAGTACTTTCCATATCGAACTGGATGGGGGTGGGGGTGAAATGCACATTACTGTGCCTTACTCCATGATTGAACCCATTCGCGAAGTGTTGGATGCCGGTTTACAAAGCGATAGCGATGAGCATGATGAACGCTGGGAAAAAGCGCTGCGCGAAGATGTGCTCTCCGCCAAAGTAGATTTGGAATGCGACATAGTGCGCCGCGATATTACCTTGCGCGATATTGTGGATTTAAAAGAAGGCGACATTATTCCCGTAGAGTTCCCGGATTATCACGTACTCACGGCAAATGGTGTGCCCATGTTCAGAACGCAATTGGGGCAGTCCAACGGTTTTCTCTCGTTGAAAATTCGTGAATTTATTGATCGCAGTAGTGCTTACAATATTACGGGCACTAAGGCAGAACAAATCGCAACTATGAAAGGCGAAAGCCACGCGGCTTCTAAGGGTGAAAAAAATGGCAAGTGATGATATCGATCAGGATTCAATGGCGGACGATTGGGCTGCGGCGATGGCTGAACAGGCCGATGTGGATGAGGCCATGGCTAATGCGGTTACTTTTGACGAATTAAAAAACGAACCGCTCAAGCAAGCAGCGGGTAGCCCTGATCTGGATGTGATTTTGGATATTCCTGTTTCTATTTCCATGGAAGTAGGGCGCACCTCAATTACCATCCGCAATTTATTACAGCTCAATCAAGGTTCGGTGATTGAATTGGATCGCCTTGCTGGTGAGCCGTTAGATGTATTGGTCAACGGCACTTTGATCGCGCACGGTGAAGTAGTTGTGGTCAATGAAAAATTCGGTATTCGTATGACCGATGTGATTAGCCCCGCAGAGCGCATTAAAAAATTGCGTTAGGAAATACCATGAGCCCCGCATTGTTTATGAACTTAAAACGGTTGCTGTGTGCGGGGCTATGTTGCATAGCGCTGTACGCTTATGCCGATCCCGCAAGCGATGCACCGGTCGCTGCAACTGCATCGCCCATACAATCAAACGCAACATCCCCTACAACACCATCCGCTACAACATCAATCGCAACAACACCTGTTGCAACAAGCCCGGCGGCGATTAACGCTACACCTATTGGCGGTGGCCGCCATTTGGTAAGTGTGGTTATGGCGCTGTTTGGCATTATTGTGTTGATCTTTGCCATCTCCTGGTTTGTAAAACGTTTTGGTCAGGGCGGCTTTACCCAGAATCAACACATTAAAATTATCGCAACAATGCCTTTGGGGACTCGCGAGCGCATAGTGTTAATTGAAGCTGGCGGGCAACAGTTGCTCTTGGGCATAACTGCCGCGGCAATCAATACCTTGCATGTGTTTAATGAACCCGTGGTGTTGCCGGAAAGGGAGCCAGGTGCTTCAGATTTTAGTCGTAAATTAATGACAATTTTGCAGCAAAAATCTTCTGGTGCGACCGGCGGAAAAAATAATAACAGCGACGATTCGGCAACAAGGTAGTCTTATGAATGCTCAATGGCACAATCAATTCCGACAGGTATTAAATACAGTCGCAATATTATTTCTACTGTTGTTGGCGGGCACTGCATTGGCGCAAACCAATACGCCCAATGTGGCAGATCCAACAGCGGGTGGTTTACCCTTAACACAAGTATCGCCGAGTAATGTTGGCAGCCTACCTGCTATTCCTGGTTTGCCTGCACTGACGGTAAAAACCAATCCGAATGGCACGCAAGAGTACACAGTAACGCTGCAAATTCTCGCCATCATGACGGCGCTGACATTTTTGCCGGCATTATTGATGATGATGACTTCATTCACGCGCATTATTATCGTGTTTTCTATTTTGCGTCAGGCGCTGGGTTTGCAGCAGTCGCCGTCAAACCAAATTTTGATTGGTCTCGCGCTATTCTTAACCCTGTTTATCATGCAGCCGGTATTAAACAAAGTGAATCAGGATGCGCTCCAGCCCTACATCAATCAGCAAATTGGTGCACAGGAAGCGCTGGCAAAAACGGCCGCACCGTTTCACGCGTTTATGATTGCGCAAACCCGCGAGTCGGATATTTCGCTGTTTATGGGCATTGCAAAACACCCGCCTATCGCCACGCCAGAGGAAACACCGTTTAGCATTTTGGTACCGGCATTTATCATCAGCGAATTAAAAACCGCGTTTCAAATTGGTTTTATTATTTTCATTCCTTTTTTGGTGATCGACATAGTGGTGGCCAGTGTATTGATGGCCATGGGCATGATGATGTTGTCACCGCTGATTATTTCCCTGCCGTTTAAAATTATGCTGTTTGTGTTGGTGGATGGCTGGGCGATGATTGTGGGTACACTTGCTGCCAGTTACGGCGTGTGACGGAGGATTTATGCTAACGCCCGAAGTCGTCATGGATTTATTTGCCGAAGCCTTTTATCTCACTATTTTGATGTTATTAGTGATTATCGGCCCCGGTTTGATTGTGGGGTTGGTGGTGAGCATGTTTCAGGCGGCAACCCAAATTAACGAGCAGACACTGAGTTTTTTGCCGCGTTTGATCGTCACTATTATTACCCTGATGATTGCTGGTCCTTGGTTGCTTAATAAATTTATGGATTTATTTAACCGTTTGTTTTCCAGCGTGCCCAGCCTTATCGGTTAGCGCAAAACCACCTTCCGTAGCGATTTGCCCATATGCAAGAACTGATTATCAGCGAAGAACAACTTATGCAATTTATCGGTCAGTATATCTGGCCGTTACTGCGCATTAGTGCGTTTTACTTTGCGGTACCAGTTATTGGCGCACGTACAGTACCTGCGCGGGTGCGTATTATTTTGTCGCTGTTCACGGTAATCATTCTGGTGCCCGTATTACCACCAGCGCCCGTAGTGTCTTTTTTATCGGCACAGGGTTTTATGATGGTGATTCAAGAGGTGTTAATTGGCCTCGCCCTCGGGTTTTGTATGCAGGTGGTAATGCACGTATTTGTATTGGCCGGGCAGTTTATTGCAATGAAAATGGGTTTGGGTTTTGCGGCGATGAATGATCCCTCCAGTGGCGTGAGCGTGACTATTTTGTCGCAGTTTTATTTGCTCTTGTCCACGTTGCTATTTCTCAGTGTTAATGGCCATTTAGTCGTTTTGCAATTAATGGTGGATAGTTTTACTACGTTTCCTATCGGTGGTGCGGGTATAAATAGCGCGCACTTTGCGACCATTGTGGGTATGGGTTCCTGGTTATTCAGTGCGGCTCTGTTAATTACCTTGCCACTGTTTACCTCGCTATTAATTGTAAATATGTCATTTGGTGTGATGAGCCGCTCAGCACCACAGATGAACGTATTTACGGTGGGTTTTCCCATCACGCTTATTCTCGGTTTTATTTTAATGTGGTTTACCTTCGCCAACTTCCTGCCAGTGTATTTTGACATTATGGAAGAGGGCATAGGTGTGCTGCGTACTTTGGCACTAACTCCTTAGGGGCTGCCCCTTAGGGTTTTATAGGAGCAACCTATGGCCGAAGATGACGACAGCAGCCAGGAAAAAACGGAAGAGGCCAGTGCCCGAAAACTTGAGAAGGCGCGCGAAGAGGGGCAGGTTCCCCGTTCACGCGACCTTACTACTACGGCAGTGTTAATGGTGGCGGCCATAGGCCTGTATGTTTTTGCAGAATTTATGGGCAACAAACTGATTGGGATCAGCCGTGAAAGTTTTACCCTCACGCGCGCGGCTATTTACGACCCCAATGCCATGATCGCCCACCTTGCGGCGGCTATTTACGACGGCCTGTTTAGTATTGCGCCCTTAATGGTTTTATTACTTGTTGCGTCCATTGTTGGCCCTATCGCATTGGGTGGGTGGAATTACAGCACCAAAGCCATGGAGCCAAAACTCAACCGCATGGACCCTATCGCGGGTATCAAGCGGATGTTCTCGGTGAAATCCCTCATTGAATTATTAAAAGCGCTTGCCAAAGTACTGGTTATTTTGGGCGGCACTATTTTTATCCTGAAGTTTTTTGCGCAAGACATGTTTCGCTTGGTGGATGAAAGCACCAATGTCGCCATCATTCATTCATTGGAAATATCTATCCTCGCCACCATTGCACTCTGCGCGACTACCATTGCGATTGCGGCGATTGATGTGCCGATTCAGATTTTTGAATACAACAAAAAATTAAAAATGTCGCGGCAGGATCAAAAAGACGAATCCAAAGATACGGATGGTAAACCTGAAGTCAAAGGCCGTATTCGCCAATTGCAGCGCGAAATGGCGCAGCGCCGCATGATGTCCAATGTACCGCAAGCCGATGTGATCATCACCAACCCGGAACACTTTTCGGTCGCGTTAAAATACGACCCCGAAACCATGGAAACGCCACTGATGATTGCCAAAGGTGGCGATCACACCGCGCTAAAAATTCGCGAAATCGCTAAAGCGCACAATATTGAAATTATTCAGTCGCCGGTATTGGCGCGCGCGATTTTCTACACCACCGAAGTGGATCAGGAAATTCCCTCCGGCCTGTACCTCGCAGTTGCCCAGGTATTGGCCTACGTATTCCAGCTGCGCAATTACCGCAAAGGCAAGGGTGACAGGCCCGCTTATCCCCGCAATATCAACGTCCCGCGCGACTTGCGTTACAACGCCTCGGGTGAGGTGGATTAATCGCTGCACTTTTTATCGCTGTACTTTTTATTTATCGCCGTACTTTTTTAAGCGATTGCTATGAATCGGTACACTTCTTGCGATAAGCACAGGTAAATGATTTCACCGTCAAGAATCCGTGCTTATGGCCTTACCATCGTTTAACCAACTGAATAACTTCAACGGCAGAGCCGCGCTGGGTTCATTGCGCGGTATGGGGCGTGGCAATTTGGGAATTCCCATTTTGCTAATGATGCTGTTGGCGATGATTATTTTGCCGATTCCGCCGCTGCTATTGGATATGTTTTTTACCTTCAATATTGCCCTGGCGCTCGTTGTGTTGCTGGTGTCTGTGTATGCCATGCGCCCGCTGGATTTTGCCGCATTCCCCGCGATTCTTCTTATTGCCACCCTGTTGCGCCTCGGCTTGAACGTTGCCTCCACTCGCGTAGTTTTACTTGAAGGTCATAACGGAGGCGATGCAGCGGGGAAAGTAATTGAAGCTTTTGGTCATGTAGTTATTGGCGGAAATTTGGCGGTGGGTATTGTGGTGTTCATCATTTTGATGATCATCAACTTCGTGGTGGTAACCAAGGGTGCGGGCCGTATTTCCGAAGTGAGTGCGCGTTTTACCCTGGATGCAATGCCCGGCAAACAAATGGCGATTGATGCGGATTTGAACGCGGGTTTGATCGATCAGGATCAGGCGCGTACCCGTCGTCAGGAAGTCTCTTCCGAAGCGGATTTTTACGGCGCGATGGACGGTGCGAGCAAGTTTGTTCGCGGTGATGCGGTTGCAGGCATCATGATTATGTTTATCAATATTTTTGGTGGCTTGGCGATTGGTATGGCCCAGCATGATTTGCCATTTGGCGAAGCCTTTGAAAAATACACCATCCTCACTATTGGCGATGGTCTGGTTGCACAAATTCCCGGACTGTTGCTGTCGGTAGCCTCGGCGATTTTGGTGACTCGCGTTAACAGTGCCCATGAAATGGGGGCGCAGGTAGTCAGTCAGATGTTTGCGGCTCCTAAAGCCTTAGCTGTTTCGGGAATCATGCTGATCGTGATGGGGTTGATTCCCGGTATGCCGCACGTTGCCTTTTTGGGTTTGGGTTCTATTTGTGTCGGCCTTGCTTATTACATCCACTGGCGTAAACAGCAGCCTGCAGCCGTTGAGGACAATTCTTTTATTCCCGCAGGTACTCGCTTGGCTGGTGATGCACCAGGCGGTGGGCAGGGTGGGGCGACCATTGCGCCGCAGCGTATGACGCCCGCATTGCCAGCCGGCACTCCCGAGGCGCCCGAGTTGGGGTGGGACGATGTACAGCCTGTCGATGTGATCGGTTTGGAAGTTGGCTATCGCTTGATTCCGATGGTGGATAAAAACCAGGGTGGCGAATTACTGGGTCGCATCAAAGGTGTTCGCAAAAAACTGTCGCAGGAAATGGGCTTCCTTATTCCGTCGGTGCACATTCGCGACAATCTTGACCTTAACCCCACTGGTTATCGCATTAGCTTGATGGGTGTGTCCATGGCCGAGGCTGATGTCTACCCGGATCGTGAATTGGCGATTAATCCCGGGCAGGTTTTTGGTTCGCTGGAGGGGTTAAAAACCAAAGATCCCGCCTTTGGTTTGGATGCCATCTGGATCAACCCTAACCAACGCGAGCAGGCGCAAACTCTGGGTTATACCGTGGTTGACCCGAGTACGGTGGTGGCGACGCATCTCAATCAAATTCTGCAGCAGCATACCTTTGAGTTGCTCGGCCATGAGGACGTGCAAAAGCTGTTGGATATGCTGGCTAAATCATCGCCCAAATTGGTGGAGGAGTTGGTGCCCAACACGCTGAGCATCAACGCGTTGCTTAAGGTGTTGCAAAACCTGCTGCGCGAGCGGGTGCCGATTCGCGATATTCGCTCCATCGCCGAAGCCTTGGCGGGCAGTGGGATAAAGAGTCAAGATCCCGCCGCTTTGACGGCCATGGCAAGGGTGGCGCTGTGCCGTCAAATCGTCCAAAACATCATTGGCAACGAGCGCAACCTGCCTGTAATCACGCTTGAGCCTAGTTTGGAACAGTTATTGCTAAATACCGTTCAACAGGCACAAAAAGCTGGCGCTGATGACAGTGCGTTTATTGAGCCGGGCTTGGCAGACAGGTTGCAACAGTCGTTGATTAATGCAGCCCAGAAGCAGGAAATGGCAGGCAAACCGCTGGTTCTTTTGGTTGCCGCACCCTTGCGCCCCATGCTGTCCCGCTTTGTTCGTCACAGCGTTCCGGATATGCGGGTATTGGCTTATACCGAAGTGCCTGACAACAAACAGATCAGTATCGAGGCCAGTGTTGGCGCCGACAAAAACAACTGATGTGTTAAGTCAATTTAATCGTTAACCAGGTGGCCCACCCCGGGCGGGAGTTGAGTATGCAAGTCAAACGTTTCGTAGCGGCTGATATGCGTCGTGCGTTGGAATTGGTTCGCCAGGAATTGGGGCCAGATGCCATCATTCTCTCCAGCAACCGTATCCCGGAAGGGGTTGAGTTGCTCACCACCATGGGCTCTGACTACGAGCTAAAACAACTGCAAACGCGCCCCTTTGCCGAGTCGACCTTTGCGTCGAGCGAGCCGCTATTGAGTGATGGCGATATATCTCCCCGGATACTGGAGCGTCAACCGACTCGCAAAGTTGCCCCGGTGATCACCCAGATTCCCGATCACCCGAACGTTGGCAAAACCGGCGCCCAATTAGCGGACGACATAGAGCGTGCCCGTCTGCGTATGATTGCCGCGCGCAAAGCAGAAGAATCCGCCAAAGAGTTTATGGTGGGTAAGAATACGGTAGTGAACGCCGGTATTCCCCGTCATGCAACTGCGCCAGCAAGCCCCCCTAAAAAAGGCATGAGCGCCGCCGAGCGCTATCCGCTGGTTGATCCTGTGCCCGCAGTCAAAGAGCGTAATTTAACTCCCGAGGCAGCGTCATTTCGCGAAGCACTGCTCAGCAATACTCGCAATGCCCAGGATGCAAAAATCGATGCTTTGCTGACCAAAGAGAAAGCAGCACCTGTATCAATTACCCCAAATATTGATACCTTCGACCAAAATACCCAGCTTAATGACCTGCAGGCAGAAATTGCCGATATGCGTTTGTTGCTGGAACAGCAATTGGATCGCCTTAGTGGTAAACAATCCATTGCGAGCGATTCCCCGATTTTGGCCAGCATTGCCCGTCGCCTGGAGCGTTTGAGCTTGCCCAAAGACGTAGTTGCCAAGGTGATTAATGCCTGTACGAAAACCAAAACCCTGAGCGAAGCCTGGCCCGATGCCTTGGCAAACCTCGCGCATCAGCTACCCATCAATGGCCGCGACATTGTTGATCAAGGCGGGATCTTTGCGTTTGTAGGCCCCACCGGTTCGGGTAAAACCACCACTATTGGCAAACTGGCTGCACGTTATGTCATGCAGCATGGTTCAGACAAAGTGGCGATTATCACTACCGACACTTACCGTATTGCCGCGCACGACCAGCTGCGCTCACTGGCGCGTATTCTGCGCGTACCCGTGCGTGTTGTGGATGAAGCTAATCCGCTGGATACGGTATTGCGCAGCCTGCGTCACTGTTCCTTGGTGTTGATCGATACCGCTGGTTTCCGCCACGGCGACCCACATTTAAAAGCCCAGCTCAATGCTTTGGCCGACCAAGCACAGGTAAAAACCTATTTGGTGATGTCGTCCAACAGTCAGGCGCAAATGCTCAAAGCCTCGGTTCACGCCTATGGCGCGGCGCGCTTGCAGGGCTGTGTTCTCACCAAGTTGGACGAAACCGCCAGTATCGGTGAGGCTCTGGGTGTGGTGATGCAAAGCCGTTTGCCCGTTGCCTACACCACCGATGGCCAGGACATTCCTAAAAATTTGGAGGTGGCACGGGCGCATCAGTTGGTTGCCAGAGCGGTAGCATTGCTGAAAACCAGTTCGGAGACGGCGGTTTCTTAGCCAAAGAAAAGCTATAACCCTATGATTTTTACAGTGAAACTGAAATTAATCGGATCTTTTTCCAATCCCTATCTATACTCAGTTCACCATTAGAGTGCCAACAAACCGTACCGCCAGTTTTCTGGCGCCAACCCCGGCACACTTAAGAAGAATATGTTTGGAGTTACGTGTAGATGAGCCAAGTGCGACCAGTACAAGTTATCGCTGTGTCCGGCGGTAAAGGCGGAGTAGGTAAGAGCAATATTTCCGTCAACCTGAGTATTGCCCTGGCTGAATTGCGCCGTCGAGTTGTACTGCTCGATGCTGATTTAGGCCTCGCCAATGTGGATGTATTGCTCGGCATTCGCGCCACCCATACCCTTGCGGATGTTCTCGCCGGCACTCATTCGCTCAGCGATGTGTTGGTCACTGGCCCCGCCGGTGTAAAAATTGTTCCAGCATCCTCGGGTGTACAGCGTATGGCGGAGTTGAGCAGCGCCGAGCATGTGGGGCTTATCAATGCCTTCAATGAACTTTCCGATCAAGTGGATATTTTGGTGATAGACACGGCCGCGGGTATCTCGGATACCGTGGTTAGTTTTGTGCGCGCCGCCAACGAAGTCATTATTGTCGTGTGCGATGAACCTTCTTCCATCACCGATTCCTACGCCCTTATCAAATTATTAAACAAAGAATATGGAATGCAGCGCTTCCGTGTGGTCGCCAATATGACGCGCACCCAACAGGAAGGCATGAATATGTTCAACAAACTCAATACCGTTTGTGAGCGCTTTCTGGATGTCACACTCCAGTTTGTAGGCCAAATTCCCTTTGACGAAAATGTGCGTAAAGCCGTGCAAAAACAAAAAGCCTTGTTGGAGTTTGCCCCTGGCTCCAAGGCGGCAGTGGCAATACGTGCGTTGGCCCAAGCAGTCGATAAATGGCCGCTGCCATATTCTCCCACCGGGCGCCTGGAGTTTTTTGTCGAGCGCTTGTTGCAGGCCGCGAATGCGCGTTAGCAATATCCGCATACGCAGTTGCATAGACATTGGTGTGTGACTAGCGTTATGAATCGCTACTCACGAGAAAGTGAGGCAGGGTTGCCAATAATCACGGCAGTTTTTGCTAAACAAAAGGTGTTCGATGGCCGCAGTCAATGGTTTAGCCATGTACGATAAAAAGACCTTGCTCGATGCGCAAATCAATGTTGAAGACTTTGCTCCGCTGGTAAAGCGCATCGCTTACCACATGATGATGCGTATGCCTGCGTCCGTGCAGGTAGATGATCTGATTCAAGCGGGCATGATTGGCTTGATCGAAGCATCACAAAAATACGATGCATCCCGCGGTGCCAGTTTTGAAACCTATGCCGGTATTCGCATTCGCGGAGCAATTGTTGATGAAATGCGTCGTGGCGATTGGGTGCCCCGCTCAGTGCACCGCAATGCGCGCCGTGTTGCGCGTGCCGTTGCCGCCGTCGAGGCGCGTACCGGGCGCGATGCGACCGACGCCGAGGTCGCTGCTGAACTAGAGGTATCGCTGGAAGAATATTTTGAAATGCTGCAAGACTCCAACGGTAGCCGGTTATTCAGTTACGAAGAAACCTTCGGTGAAGAAGACAGCAATATCGACGCGTCCGAACACAGCAGTGCTTTTGTTAGCCCGTTTGAAGGGGTTCAGCGGGATGGGTTAAAAAAAGCCTTGGCCGAGGCGATTGCCTTGCTTCCCGAACGTGAGCGCATGGTGCTCGCCCTCTATTACGATCAGGAATTAAATCTCAAAGAAATTGGCTTGGTGCTTGGTGTTAGTGAATCCCGGGTTAGTCAGATTCACAGCCAGGCAGCCGCGCGTTTGCGCCACCGCCTTGGTGGTTGGCAGCCCGCGTAAACTGGGTGAAAAACAACCAAGGGCAGTGTGGTTTGCTCGCCGTTGCCAGCAGAATCGCAAATTAGTCTGTAAATACAACAATTTGCGCTATGATTTGCAGTAAAAGTTGAAGATTTACGCGCCGC
The DNA here is from genome assembly GCF_008806955.1 of Cellvibrio sp. KY-YJ-3. NCBI lineage: Bacteria > Pseudomonadati > Pseudomonadota > Gammaproteobacteria > Cellvibrionales > Cellvibrionaceae > Cellvibrio > Cellvibrio sp. KY-YJ-3. The sequence continues at coordinate 2,963,902 of NZ_CP031727.1, forward strand.
CACTGGCCGAAGCTTTAACTCCTACTAGACTATGAATTAATAAAATTCCCTTCTGGGTAATTGGAGGTTGCGTTGGATAAGAACATGAAAATCCTGATTGTTGATGACTTTTCAACAATGCGGCGGATCATCAAAAACTTGCTGCGGGATTTGGGGTTTTCCAATACCCACGAAGCAGACGATGGCGTAACGGCATTGCCGATGCTCAAAAATGGCGATTTCCAGTTCCTGGTCACTGACTGGAATATGCCGGGCATGACCGGTATCGATCTGCTCAAAGCGGTACGTGCAGACGAAAAGTTGCGCACCTTGCCAGTATTAATGGTGACCGCAGAAGCTAAGCGCGATCAGATTATTGAGGCGGCTCAAGCTGGCGTAAACGGCTATGTCGTTAAGCCATTTACAGCGCAGGCGCTGAAGGAAAAAATTGAAAAGATCTTTGATCGGGTCGGTTAATCACCGTCGATTAAATAATAAATAAGGCTCTGCCATGGCATCTGAAACCCAAACATCGTTCAACAGTGAGTTTGTTGTCGAATTGAGAGAGTGCGCCAAATTGCTTGCGGAAAAACTGCAGGGCAATGAGATTGAAGAAGCATCGCTCTTGATACAAACCATTACCCAATCGCGTGATCGCCATATTTTTCAATCGGTAGGGCGCCTGACACGCGGTTTGCACAATGCAATTGTCAATTTCAATGTGGATGCCGACCTAACCAAAGAGCCGCCCAAGATTGCCAAGTCTGATATTCATGATGCGTCCAATCGGCTCAATTATGTGATTGAACTAACGCAAAAAGCGGCCGAAAAAACCATGGACGTTGTCGATGAGGCTGCGCCTATCGCCATGAATTTGGGGCAAGAGGCAAATAGTTTACGCAGTGAATGGGCGCGGTTAAAACGCCGTGAAATGAATGCCGATGAATTTCGCCAGTTGTACGAGCGCATGGATATTTTCCTCGGGCAAATGGTCACCGGTACTGAACAACTCAGTAAGAATTTGCAAGATATTGTGTTGGAGCAAGGCTTTCAGGATCTAACCGGTCAAGTATTAAAACGTGTTATCGGTTTGATCAATGATGTTGAAAAAGACCTTGTCAGCTTGGTGCGCATTGCTGGGCAGGTCGAAGAAATTGCCGGGCTTGCAGATGATCGCGAAGTTGTCGCACACGATATGGAAATTATGCACAAGCGTAAAACTGAAGCCGAAGGGCCACAAATTAACAAAGAGCGCGCAGATGTAGTATCCGGGCAAGATGACGTTGATGATTTGTTATCAAGTCTTGGTTTCTAAGCTGTAGGTCACTCGAGGAACGTTGAATGAGTTTTGGTGATGACGAGGATATCCTCCAGGATTTTCTGGTAGAGGCGGGTGAAATTCTCGAACGCCTCAGCCAGCAATTGGTTGACCTGGAGCAGCGCCCTGAAGATAAAGATCTGCTCAATGCAATCTTTCGCGGGTTCCATACCGTAAAAGGGGGGGCCGGTTTTCTGGCGCTCACTCCTATGGTGGAATGCTGCCATCTCACCGAAAACCTGTTTGATATTTTGCGTAACGGCAAACGTGCGGTTACCTCTGAATTAATGGACGTAGTGCTTGAAGCACTCGACATGGTTAATCAGCAATTTGAATTGGTATCCCAGCGCGAAGAACTACCACCGGTGGACCCTGCGTTAATTGCCTCGCTTGAGCGATTGGTTTCTTGCGAAGACCTCAACGAAAGTGCAGTAGCAGTACCTGTGGAAACAGCGGTTGCTAACCCGGAGACTACGGCAGTTGCCTCTGGGGACATTACGGACGCTGAATTTGAACAATTGCTGGATGCCATCGCCGGGGTTCCTGCCGCGACTGTGGCCTCTGCGCCTTTGGCTGAACCTGTCGCCACTGTATCCGGTGGTGGCGATGATATTTCTGAAGATGAATTTGAAGCGCTGCTCGATCAATTGCATGGCAGAGGCAAGGGGCCAGGTGTTCAGGCTGCTGCCCCGACACCAGCCCCGGCTCCTGTAGCATCCACAGCGGTCGGTGGTGGTGACGAAATCTCAGAAGACGAATTTGAAGCGCTGCTCGATCAACTGCATGGCAAAGGTAAAGGGCCGGGCGTTGTTGTCGATGCACCAGCACCAGCTGCTGCTGTTGCGCCCGAGCCTGCAAAAAGTTCGGGTGACTTGATCAGCGATGATGAGTTTGATGCACTACTGGATCAGCTGCACGGCAAGGGTAAAGGCCCTGGCACAGGAGCATCCACTGCGGCAACTCCCGCACCTGTCGCAACAAAACCAGCGCCTGCTCCTGAGGTTAAACCAGAGGCTGCTAAACCTGTTTCGCCAGCACCTGCAGTCAAGAAGGTAGAGCCGCCAAAACCAGCCGCAGCGACTGCTCCCGCTACGCCGGCAGCAGATAAAGAAGCGCCGCAAGTTGAAACTACCGTTCGTGTGGATACCCAGCGCCTTGATGACATTATGAATATGGTGGGTGAGCTGGTGTTGGTCCGCAATCGCTTGGTGCGGTTGGGTAACGGCTCTACCAATGAAGCCCTGGTAAAAGCAGTAGCAAATTTGGATGTAGTTACCGCCGATTTGCAGACCTCGGTCATGAAAACCCGCATGCAGCCAATCAAAAAAGTATTTGGCCGCTTTCCCCGTGTGGTGCGCGATTTGGCGCGTAGTTTGCGCAAAGAAATTAATTTGGAATTAGTCGGTGAAGAAACCGATCTGGACAAAAATCTGGTAGAGGCATTAGCCGATCCGCTGGTTCACTTGGTACGCAACTCGGTTGACCACGGCATTGAATTCCCTGATGTGCGCGAAGCGAATGGCAAGTCCCGCATTGGACAAGTTGTGCTTTCTGCAGAGCAGGAAGGCGATCATATTCTATTGTCGATTAGCGATGATGGTGCCGGCATGGACCCGGTTAAATTGCGTCGTATCGCGGTAGAAAAAGGGATGTTTGATGAAGATACCGCCAATCGTTTGTCTGACACTGAAGCCTACAATTTAATATTTGCACCAGGGTTTTCTACCAAAAAAGAAATTTCAGATGTGTCCGGTCGCGGTGTGGGAATGGATGTGGTGAAAACCAAAATCACCCAGCTTAACGGCACCGTCGAAATTAAATCCGAGTTGGGTAAAGGCACGCGCTTTATTATTAAAGTACCGCTGACGCTGGCGATTATGCCAACCCTCATGTTTATGCTCGGCCAACAAACTTTCGCTTTTCCGCTGGTGAGTGTGAATGAAATTTTCCACATGGATCTCACCAAGAGCCATATAGTGGATGGGCAGGATTGCGTCGCTATTCGTGATCAGGCAATTCCATTGTTTTATATGAAAGATTGGCTGGTTAAAAATGCGTTTGGTCATCGTCCTGACAACGCTCACGTGGTGATAGTTACCGTTGGTTCGCGCCGTGTTGGTTTCGTGGTGGATCAATTGATTGGTCAGGAAGAGGTGGTGATTAAACCTTTGGGCAAAATGTTGCAAGGTACCCCAGGCATGGCTGGGGCCACTATTACCGGCGACGGCACTATCGCGTTAATTTTGGATATTCCCAGCCTTTTGCGTCGCTACGCCAAGGGTTCCACCAGCTGGGGACACAGTTAATCTTCAGCGTGACCCTGCTGCGGTGAACGCTACACATGCCAGCAAAATGTCTGTTAAATATTTTTCCCTTGCGGAGTGTGATAGATGCCTTTCCGGGTATTAGTGGTTGATGATTCAAATTTCTTTCAGCATCGTTTGAAAGATATTATTAATGAGCACCCGGAATTAAAAGTTGTTGGTATCGCAAGCAATGGACGCGAGGCTATTGATAAAGCAGCTGAGTTAAAGCCTGACATTATCACTATGGATTTTGAAATGCCGGTGATGGATGGTGTGACTGCTATCAAGCACATCATGTCCAACCGTCGCGTCCCCATCTTGATGTTTTCATCGCTCACCTATGAAGGTGCCAAAATTACGCTGGATGCCTTGGCAGCCGGCGCACTCGATTTTATTCCCAAAGATTTTGCCGAGGTCTCGCGAAACTCCGAGGTGCTCAAGAAAAAATTACATGAGCGATTGATTACCCTCGCTGGCTCCGGCAATCGCTCAGTCCCACCGCCAGTTGCTACTACAGCGTCACCCGCGCCTGTGCCTGCGTCAGCGAGCAGTTCGTCATCTTTCAGACCCATTGCCGCACCGGCGCCTGCCGCTCGCCCTGTGTCGCCAGTCCAAGATGAGCCGGCAAGGCCATCTGGATCTGATAATTACCGTCTCAAAAATAAACCCAAACTTTTGGTCATTGGCGCGTCCACCGGCGGGCCAGTTGCTCTGGCCGAAGTGTTAATGGCGTTGCCCGCCAATTTTCCTTTGCCTATTGTGCTGGTGCAGCATATGCCGGAAAACTTCACTAAAGCATTTGCCGAGCGGCTCAACAAACAGTGCCACATCCGCGTGCGTGAGGCGGTGGATGGCGATCAACTGCAACCCGGTTTGGCGTTACTTGCACCGGGCGGAAAACAATTAATGCTCGACAAGCGCAACGGTGGTTCGGTGCGGGTATTGCCGGATGATGAGCGCGTCAATTACAAACCTTCGTTGGATATCACTTTTGGTTCTGCTGCCAATAACTATGCCGATAAAGTACTGGGCGTGGTATTAACCGGTATGGGGTCGGATGGTTGTAATGGTGCGCGTTTATTAAAGGATGCAGGCTCGTCACTTTGGTCACAAGATGAAGCGAGTTGTGTAATTTATGGTATGCCAATGGCGGTTGCACGCGCCGGGTTAACCGATAAAGTGCTAAGCCTGAAGGATATTGGGCCGCGTTTGGTGAGAGAGGTTATGTAATGGATCTCCTGAGTATTATCGGCGTCATTATCGCGTTTGCGGCAATTATCGGCGGTAACTTTTTGGAAGGCGGTGGCATTGGCACTTTGTTGAATGGGCCTGCCGCATTTATTGTGCTTGGCGGTACCTTGGGTGCAGCCATGTTGCAAACGTCAAAAATAAATTTGCGCCGTGCCCTAAGAATTGTGGTGTGGGTTTTTAAACCACCCTATGTTCCCTTTAAACAAGGTATTGCCAATATTGTGCGCTGGGCCGCAGCGGCGCGCAAAGACGGCCTGCTTGGGCTGGAAGAAATTTCCGAGCGTGAAAAAGATAAATTTGCGAAAAAAGGCTTGCAGCTATTGGTTGATGGCAATGAGCCAGAAGTTATCCGCCGTATTTTGGAAACGGATTTAATCGTAAACGAACAGCGCGATTTTGATGCAATTAAATTTTACGAATCTATGGGCGGCTATGCACCGACAATCGGCATCATCGGCGCGGTAATGGGCTTGATTCATGTGATGAATAATCTGGCCGATCCTGCGACCTTGGGGCCTGGTATTGCGATTGCATTTGTGGCGACCATTTACGGCGTCGCCTTGGCAAATCTGGTATTTATTCCTATCTCTAATAAATTGCGTATGTGTGTGAATGAAAATTCCCAATATCGTGAATTGATTATTGAGGGCATTATTGCGATTGCCGATGGTGAGAATCCCCGCTCAATTGAAATGAAATTAAACGGCTATTTGCATCCGCTTAACTGAGAAGCGCTCTTATGGTTCGCCGCAGAAGAGAAGATATTCACGTAAATCACGAGCGCTGGCTGATTTCTTACGCTGATTTCATTACGCTGCTGTTTGCATTTTTTGTGGTTATGTATTCCATCTCCCAAGTAAATGACAGCAAGTATCGCGTCTTGTCCGACACTTTTATTGAAGCCTTCCATAAACCAACGGATGCCCAATCCAATACTGAGCCAGCAGATCAGTCTGCGCCGGCAAATGATTTAATATCTCCCATCAATATGGATAACTCCGTGCGCGATGCGGAGCAGGTTGACGAGCAAGTGCCGACAATTGTGGATAACTCTCAAGGCGCCGCGAATGAAGTTGCTGAACAGCCTGATACTAAAATAAAAACCAGTGATGAATTAACGCAAATTTCTGATTTGGTATCTGAAAAATTTGCCCCCTTGATTACTGAGCAGCTTATTCAGGTGTCCAGCAATGAGTTGTGGTTGCAAATCGAATTAAAAGACAGCATTTTATTTTCGTCCGGCAGTGCGGATACCAGTGAACAGGCGCGCAAAATATTTGATGAAATTGCAGCGATCCTGGCGAGTTATTCTAACCCGGTGCAGGTTGAAGGCTTCACCGATAATATTCCTATTAATAGCGCCAAGTATCCCACCAACTGGGAGTTGTCTACCGCGCGGGCCAGCGCCATTGTTAAGCATTTGGCTGCAAATGGTGTTGCACCAGAGCGTTTGTCAGCGGTTGGTTATGGCGAGTATCAGCCCATTGCTCCCAATAGCTCTGAACAGGGTAGGGCGCAAAATCGCCGCGTTGCTATCATGATTGCCAAGCGCAAAATGGATCGTCCTAAAGTACAAGTCGAACCAGCAGCTACCTCGTCTAGCGCCTCTTCTCTAAATTAAACCCCATAAACAACCTGCTTTCGTCGTTATTCCCCCTATTGCGTTGAAACAAGCTGCCGCTATAGAGATGGCGGAGTCATTACTTCTACTTGAAGTTGTCGTCTACTGGGCAATACTTAACATCCACTGCTTGAAAATTGATCGCCCCATGGAGTGATTGCTGGTCGATGATTGGCATAAGTGTTGATAAAGGCGACAATGTTCTTTCTGAATTTGTGACTGTAGTCGAGAAACTTATCGCGATGGGCACAAACTTTGCTTTTGTCGCTGTATTAGACGATGTGACTGGCGTTTGACGCTGGCGAGGGTTGAATTGTGCGAGTTATAGCAATAGCGAACCAGAAAGGTGGTGTGGGCAAAACCACCACAACGGTATCCCTTGGTGGGCTTATTGCGGCCACTGGGAAGCGGGTGCTATTGCTGGATATAGATCCCCACGGCTCACTCTCTAGTTATTTCCGTCAGGATCCTGACACCCAGGTGCTAAGTAGCTATACCCTGTTTCAGGAGCGCAAAAGCTTAACCCGTGAATCGGTTAACCGTTTGATTCTGCCAACGGATTACCCCAACGTGAATTTGATCCCCTCGACCACCGCGCTGGCGACACTGGAGCGGCAGGCGATTGGTCAGGATGGCATGGGGCTGGTACTGAGCCGGGCACTTGCATTAATCGCTGATGATTACGATTACGTACTGATAGACACACCGCCCTTGCTGGGCGTGTTGATGGTGAATGCGCTTGCTGCTTGCCAATATTTGGTCATTCCGGTGCAAACCGAATTTCTTGCGCTCAAAGGCTTGGAGCGTATGGTGAATACACTGAGCATGATGTCACGCTCGCGCAAAAAAGCATTGGATTACACCATAGTGCCAGTAATGTTTGATCGCCGTACTCAGGCCTCGGTGACCAGTTTGCGCACTATTCGCAATACTTATCCCGCTCAGGCTTGGCCTGGGCATGTGCCGGTTGATACCCGTTTTCGGGATGCCAGCAAAGCCGGTGTCCCACCGCATTTGTTTGACCCAACAAGCCGTGGCGTGGAAGCTTACACTGCGCTTTGGCATTGGCTCGATAAAAAAATACGTGCCGATGAAGCGCAGGCTCAGTCAGCACCTATGGCAGTTATCAATAAGGCTGGTGTGGTGTCGTGAGCAATCGCAAAACGCCTGAGGGCGATATAGAGTCACCTGATGTGAGTTTGGGTCATTACTTTGATGACCTGCTTGGCATTGGTGATGCTATTGATGACGCATTTGCTGCGCTTGAATCCCGACCCATGTCTGTTGCCGCCAATTCCGGCTTGGCGCGTGTCGTCAGCTTACCGACTAAAAAGCACCACCCTGAAAAGTCTAAAAAAGTATCGGCTAACCTGCATACCAAACCCCGTTCATTAACCAAAACCGATAGCAAGCCCGCTGAGCTTGCCAGCCCCGAATTGTTGCAAACGCCGGAGCAAAAACGACAGCTGGAGAAGTTGTTGCAGTCGGCCAGTGCGCAATTATTGATTGAATCCCCGGTAGTTGAGGTTGTAGCGGTTGATGTGGCCGCAGAGCAGGTTGCCCAGCCTAAAACCCGGTTTGTCACCGATACTGATGAAATTCAAGAGTGGGATATTGGTACTCCAGCAGAAATCGTTGCGACCCCGCTTGTGGTATCACCTGTCGAAGTTCAGTCGACTGATGTTGAGGTGGTTGACGCGGAAGCCCAGTCCAGTCAATTCAAAATGGAAGGTCTGGATTGGTTGGAAAATGGTCGTCCGCAATGGGCGCAATCGCGTTTTGATGTGCTGCTGTTCAAAGTGGCCGGATTAACCCTGGCAGTGCCCTTAATTTCCCTGGGGCAGATTCAACCGCTAACGGATGAACTCACTCCTTTGTTCGGTCAGGCAGATTGGTTTATGGGGTTGCAACCCACACCCGCAGGTAAGATTCGCACGGTGAATACCGCGAAGTTTGTGATGCCAGAGCGATACGATGAGTCCTTTTTACAGACGGCCAAATATGTGATGTCAATTAACGGTGTGCCTTGGGGGTTGGCGGTGGATTCAGTAAATCAGCCCATCACCTTGCAACCGGACGATGTAAAGTGGCGTGGTGACAGAGGCAAGCGGCCTTGGCTGGCCGGCACAGTCAAGGATCATATGTGCGCACTTCTGGATATCCCGCGTATTGGTCAAATGTTGGTTGATGCCGATAAGAATTTTGTTCCGGCTCGCGCCTGATACCTACAGATTATTGATTGGAATCGGCTAGAACGTGCTTTTGTGGTTGCGACAAACAAAAGTGGCACAGGAAAAGTCATCGACTATAGTTATAGCGACATTTACACGATTTACTGCCTGACACTGGCAGCTCAGAGGAAAATTTAAGATGGCAACTGATGCAGCAAAAAATAAAAGCACTGATGATCCCGTATTGCAGTGGGTAACTTTTCGTCTGGACGGTGAAACCTACGGCATTAATGTAATGCAGGTACAGGAAGTGCTGCGCTATTCGGAGATCGCCCCGGTTCCCGGTGCACCTTCTTACGTACTGGGAATTATCAACCTGCGCGGCAATGTGGTAACAGTTATCGACACTCGTCATCGCTTTAATTTGTCCAGCGGCGAGATTACCGATAATACCCGTATAGTAATTATCGAGACCGACCGCCATGTAATTGGTATTTTGGTTGATAGCGTTGCCGAAGTGGTTTATTTGCGCCAATCGGAAATTGAAATGGCACCTAATGTTGGCAATGAAGAGAGCGCAAAGTTCATTCAGGGTGTGTGCCACAAAAACAACGAGCTATTGATTTTGATTGATTTGAATAAGCTGCTAACCAGTGAGGAATGGTCAGAACTCGAAGATGTTTGAGTGATTGATCAACTAAGGTGTTGCAAGTGATGGAATCGAGCGCAGAGAAATAGTCATGACGGTTTTGGAAATAGGTTTATCGGCGTCTGCGCTTGTCAGCGTGATTGCATTGCTGGTTGCATTAATCAGCTTGAAGCAGGTGCGCCGCCAGGCGGATGCCAATGAAAAACTGATTCAAAAATTAATGCGTGAGGTGGCTGCATCCAGCAGTGGTTCTGTAGGTATGGGGCAGCGGCTTCTGGCGATGGAAAAACGGTTGCAGTCTGAAGCTAAAAAGCCTGAAAAAATTGATTATTACAACGATGATGAATTCCAACCTTATTCACAAGCCGCACAAATGTTCAAAATGGGAATGGATTGTGATGAGGTGGCGCGACGTTGTGGTTTATCGCGCGCTGAAGCATCGCTGCTGGAAATGATGCAAAAATCGAGTCGGTAAAACACAGTTAGTGTGAAAAATGAAAAAAGGCGATCAGATGATCGCCTTTTTTTGTTGCCGAAGCTCCTCCCGTTATGCTTTACCCTATCAGAGTTGATATTGAAACGAGTTGCCGCTAACGCCAACTGAGTCGTCGCTTAGCAAATAAACATAGGCAGGCATAAGTGCTTCGGGGGTTTTTACTGTTTCCGGATTTTCGGCGGGATAAGCGGATGCGCGCATATCAGTGCGGGTTGCGCCAGGGTTAATACTATTGGTACGAATGCGTGTAGCACCTTCCAATTCATCGTGCAGTGTTTGCATCAGGTTTTCTGCTGCGGCTTTTGAGGCTGCGTAAGCGCCCCAAAATGCACGACCTTTAAATGCCACACTGGAGCTGGTAAATAAGATGCTCGCGTTTTCTGCCCGTTCCAATAAGGGTAATAGCGCCTGCGTCATTGCAAATGGTGCATTCACATTTACTTGCATGCAGCGCTGCCAAGCACTAACGGAATAGTTGCTGATGGGTGTGCGTTCACCTAAGTCGGCCGCGTTGTGTAATAAACCATCCAAACGTCCAAAGGTGTCTTCCAGCGCGTTACACATATCGTCGTAATCTTTCTCTACGGCGCTTTCAAGGTTAATTGGGTAAATGGCTGGCTGCGGGTGACCGGCTGCTTCAATTTCGTCATAAACTGCTTCTAGCTTACTCATAGTTCTGCCGCACAGCACAACGGTGGCACCACAAGCGGCAAAGGTTTTTGCGGCGCATTTTCCTATACCGGCACCTGCGCCAGTAACCAAAATAATTTTTCCCTGCAGAGCATTGGGTTTGATGGTGTAATCAGATGGGATTTGCATAAAAAATTTCTTCGCTAGTAAGCAAAACAAGTCCGTATCGACGGCTGTTTACAAGTACTTTTCAATAATAGGCCAAATTTCATCGGCGTGGTTTACGCAGTAGTCGGCGTTCCAGTTGGCAGGGCTATCCCCTTCATCCAAATAACCATAAGCCGCTGCGATAGTGATGCTCCCTGCGCCTTTACCGCAATCAATATCGCGCTTGTGATCACCGATATAAATAATTTCTTGCGGGCTGCAACCCAGTTGCTTGCTGGCAAGAAATAGCGATTCAGGGTCAGGTTTACTTCGTGCGACATGGTCGGGGCAGATGACACTAACAGGAGCGGGCTGTATATCCAATGCCGTCATTAAGGGCAGGGTATAAGCAGCCGGTTTGTTAGTGGCGATTCCCCACGCGATATGTTTATCCGCGAGCTTGTCCAGTAGTGATGAGATGCCAGGGAAAGGTTTGGTGTACACCGCAATATGCGCAAGATAAAGCTGCAGTAAACGCTGACGCAAATGTTCAAATTGCGGATCGCTTTCTTCTATATCAAAGGCCAATTTGATCAATGCTTTGGATCCGTTGGATACCCCGGCGCGAATAGTTTCCGGCGCTAATTCTTGACGGCCCTCTTCAAGGAGTAACTGGTTGACGACAACAATAAAATCCGGCGCTGTATCCAGCAGTGTGCCATCCAAATCAAACATCACCGCGCGAATTTTTTGACTCATTATTCGCTCACCTTTTTGGCATGCATTAAATAATTCACGCCGACGTCGTTCGGGTTGAGTTTGTAATGTTTGGTGATGGGGTTGTAGGTCATTCCGGTCATGGATTGCAATTCAAGTCCTGCTGCGCGCAACCATTGGGCAAGCTCGGAAGGGCGAATAAATTTGCTGTATTCATGAGTGCCTTTGGGCAGTAGTTTTAAAATATATTCAGCACCGACAATTGCAAAAGCATAGGATTTTGGATTGCGATTGATGGTTGAGAAATAAACATCACCACCTGCCTTAACGAGCTGCGCGCAAGCGCGCACAACCGACGCGGGATCAGGTACATGCTCTAACATTTCCATGCAGGTAACTACATCAAATGCGCCGGGCATTTGTGTGGCTTTATCTTCAGCAGTAATTTGTTCGTAAGTTAGTTCCACGCCGCTTTCCAATGCGTGCAACCGCGCAACCGCGAGTGGTGCTTCGCCCATATCGATACCTGTTACCTGCGCGCCTCGTTGGGCAAGTGATTCAGCCAAAATGCCGCCGCCGCAACCCACATCAATCACTGTGCGCTGTGCGACAGGCGAGCGCTCATCAATAAAGTTGGCGCGCAGCGGGTTTATATCGTGCAGCGGCTTGAACTCGCTGTTTTTATCCCACCAGCGGCTGGCAAGTGCTTCAAATTTCGCAATTTCAGCAGTATCGACGTTGGCCATAATCTATTCCGTCTGTTTAGTAGTGATAAGAAAGGGGGCGTATGTTTGGCAATAAGTGTTTGCTTAGTGCGAGGTGATTTGTTTGCGCCACCAATTGGCTTTTCCCAGAATTTCGCGCTCGTTTAGTGTTTGCAAAAGGCGATTGGCTAGCAGGCTTTTACCTTCCACCCATACGTGTGTGACAGCTTGCCCTGCATGGGTATAGACCAATTGTGATGCCGGGTTGTAAATAGGTTGCATGCCCAGATCGCCCAAGTCGACTGCGGTTATATCTGCGGCTTTTCCAACCTCAATACTGCCGATAACGTCTTCCATACCCAGCGCCTTGGCGCCGTTTAAGGTTGCCATGCGCAGTGCGGTATGAGCGTCCAGGGCGGCGGCATTACCAGAAACCGCTTTTGCCAATAGTGCTGCGGTTTTTAACTCGCTAAACAGGTTTAGGTCATTGTTACTGGCCGCGCCATCGGTGCCCAGTGCCACATTAATACTGGCGTTAAGGAGTTTATCAACCGGACAAAAACCACTGGCCAGTTTTAAGTTGGATTCAGGGCAGTGGATCACATGGGCGCCACTGTTTTGCAGCAATTTGATGTCGCTTTCATCAATTTGGGTCATGTGCACACATTGTGTGAGTGGCGATAGCAATCCCAAATCCATCAGGCGCTGGCTTGGGCGGCGTCCATATTGCGCTATTGAGTCATTTACTTCCTGCTCTGTTTCATGCAGGTGGATATGGATTGGCATGTCCATTTCCTGTGCAAGTACAGCGATTTTTTGCAGAGGGGCATCTGATACTGTGTAGGGTGCGTGAGGGCCAAAAGCAATATTGATCAGGTGATTGCCGCGAAAGTTGTCATGCAGGCTCAACCCTTTATTGAGGTAGTCATCCGGCCCCATGCCCCACGCGGTAGGGAAATCCAACACGGGAAAGGCGAGTTGGCAGCGTACTTGGGCATCCAGGCAGGCTTGTGCGGCCTGTTCAGGGTAAAAATACATATCCGCAAAACAGGTGGTCCCGCTTTTTATCATCTCTGCTAAGGCAAGCTCAGTACCGTCGCGCACAAAATCTTCGCTGACCCAGCGGCTTTCTGCCGGCCAGATATGGTCGTTCAGCCAGGTATGGAGTGGTTGGTCATCGGCATAGCCACGCAGCAGGCTCATGGCTGCATGCCCATGTGCGTTTACCAGGCCGGGAATCAATACATGGCTGCCAAGGTGCACCGTTTCTTTAGCGCTATAGCGACGATCAGCTTCTTCATGAGGGACAATGGCGATGATTTGGCCCTTATCAATTGCAATAGCGCAGTTCTCCAAAACCCGGTTGGCCGGTACCACGGGGATAATCCAGCGAGCTTTGATAATCAGATCGATGTTGTTGAGATTCACGGCAGAGGTCGACATAAAGAGTGTTTGGCTAGGTAATTACGACAAAAAAGGGGGCTCAGTATACTGCAAAGGCCGGTTGCATCTATGGCTCATTTAGCTGATCGCCTGCGCGCTGGCTGATTTGGATGCAACAGAGAAAAACTCGTGGAATTTCATAGGGAAAGGAAATGGCCAGAGTGCCTATCTGTTGGATTTTATGCTACTATCGCGCCCCTGAAACAAGCGTTAGGCGCATTTTTAGCCAGCCCGCTAGTAGGGTAGCTGTTTTTGCTTTTAACCGATTTAGCGCCGTAATAGAACCCATACGTCGAATTACCCGCTACCAGCAATCACCATAACCAAAGCTTTAATAAAAAGGAAAGCTGTCATCCCATGGTCGAATTCGCCAAAGAAATATCACCAGTAAGTATCGAAGACGAACTCAAACAGTCCTACCTTGATTACGCCATGAGTGTAATCGTGGGCCGCGCTTTGCCCGATGTGCGCGATGGTTTGAAGCCCGTGCATCGCCGCGTGCTGTTTGCGATGAGCGAACTTAACAATGATTGGAATAAGCCTTACAAAAAATCTGCCCGTGTGGTGGGTGACGTAATCGGTAAATATCACCCGCACGGTGATACCGCTGTATACGACACCATCGTCCGTATGGCTCAGCCTTTTTCTTTGCGTTACATGCTGGTTGATGGTCAGGGCAACTTCGGCTCGGTCGATGGCGACCGCGCAGCGGCCATGCGTTACACCGAAATCCGTATGGCAAAAATCGCCCATGATCTGCTGGCGGATCTGGACAAGGAAACCGTCGATTTTGTGCCTAACTACGACGGCACCGAGCAAATTCCGGCAGTAATGCCAACCCGTATTCCCAACCTGTTGGTTAATGGCTCCTCCGGTATCGCCGTAGGTATGGCGACCAATATCCCGCCGCACAATTTAAAAGAAGTTGTACAGGGCTGCCTCGAACTGATCAATAACCCGGATATTACTATCGATGAACTGATGGAATTTATCCCTGGGCCAGACTTCCCCACCGGCGCCATCATCAATGGCCGTGCAGGAATTGTGCAGGCTTATCGCACTGGCCGCGGCAGTATTATCGTGCGCGCCAAAGCAGAAATTGAGCGCGATGAAAAAACCGGCCGCGAAACCATCTTGATTCACGAAATTCCCTACCAATTAAACAAGGCGCGCTTGATTGAGCGTATCGCCGAGTTGGTAAAAGAAAAGAAAATCGAAGGCATCAGCGAGCTGCGCGATGAGTCTGACAAAGATGGCATGCGCATCGTTATCGAAGTGAAAAAGAGCGAAGCCGCTGACGTATTGCTCAATAATCTTTACTCGCAAACCCAATTGCAAACCACCTTCGGCGTCAACATTGTTGCGTTGGATGATGGCCAGCCAAAAATTCTCAACCTCAAACAATTGCTTGAAGCCTTTGTTAAGCATCGCCGTGAAGTGGTGACTCGCCGCACCGTATATTTGTTGCGCAAAGCGCGTGAGCGCGGCCATATCCTGGAAGGTTTGGCGGTTGCCATTTCCAATATTGATGAAGTTATTGCGCTGATTAAAAACTCGGCGTCGCCCGCCGAAGCAAAAGATAGTTTGATGGGGCGTGGCTGGAATGCCGCTGAGATGGCGCCTTACCTTGAGCGCGCCGGTGAAGACGCTTGCCGCCCGGAAGATTTGGGTCCCGAGTTCGGAATGCGCGATGGCCATTATTATTTGTCGGCTGCGCAAGCACAGGCCATTCTTGAGTTGCGCCTGCATCGTCTGACCGGTATGGAGCACGACAAGCTGCTCGCCGAATACGACGAAAAATTAATCCAGATAGCCGAGTTCCTCGAAATTCTAGGCAATGCCCTGCGCTTGATGGAAGTTATCCGTGAAGAATTAACGCAAGTTATTAATGACTATGGTGATAAGCGTCGTACCGAAATTGTTGCATCAACGCTCGATTTAACCACTGAAGATCTGATCAATGTGGAAGATCGCGTTGTGACAATTTCTCACGGTGGTTACGCGAAGAGCCAACCGCTTGATGATTACCAAGCGCAGCGCCGCGGCGGTATGGGTAAATCTGCAACTGCGGTAAAAGATGAAGATTATGTGCAGCACTTATTGATCGCCAGCACTCACGATACCGTGCTGTTGTTTACTAACGCCGGTAAAGTGTATTGGCTGAAGGTTTATATGATTCCTGTCGCTGGTCGCCAGTCACGTGGCCGTCCAGTTATCAACTTGTTGCCATCATTGGAAGAGGGCGAGCGCATTACCTCGATCTTGCCGGTGAAATCTTACGATGACGACAAGTTTATTTTCATGACCACGGCTAATGGTACCGTGAAGAAAACCGCGCTCACTCAATTCTCGCGTCAACGCAGCGTCGGTTTACGCGCGATTGAATTGGATGAAGGCGATACCTTGGTTGGCACTGCTATCACCAACGGTTCATGCGATGTAATCCTGTTCTCAAGCTCTGGTAAAGCGGCGCGCTTCCGCGAATCGCAAGTGCGTGCAATGGGCCGCACCTCCCGCGGCGTGCGTGGTATTCGTTTGGCCGAAGGTCAGCGCGTAGTTGGTATGGTTATCCCGATGGAAAACGGCCAGGTACTGACAGTCAGTGAAAACGGTTATGGCAAACGCACTGAAGTGGGCGAATTCCCGGCCAAAGGTCGCGGCTCGCAAGGTGTTATCGGTATGCAAACTACTGAGCGTAACGGCCAGTTGGTTGGTGCAGTGCAGGTGTTTGATGGCGAGGAAATTATGTTGATTTCTGACCAGGGTACCATGGTTCGCACCCGTGTTGATGAAGTCTCTGTGCTGAGCCGTAATACCCAAGGTGTGCGCCTGATTAAATTGAAAGAAGGCGAGCGCATGCAAGGCTTGGAGCGCATCGAAGAAAGTGCTGATGAAAATGCCAAGCGCGAGCTTGCCCGTGCAGAAGGTGACGATACCGAAGTATTGGCTGATGACGGCGTTGCTGATGAGGTGATTGATGACACCTCCACCGATGAATCAGCTGATGAATAATTGGCGAATTTAACTATGTCAATCGAACAAACCGAAGCTGAAAAATTATCCGCGTTGCGCATCAAGATTGATGCCATCGATGAAGAAATAGGTCGCCTTATTTCTGCGCGCGCAGAGTGCGCGCAGGAAGTTGCTGATGTTAAAAAGGCCAGTCTTCCTGCAGATGCGGATATTCTTTTTTATCGCCCGGAGCGTGAAGCACAGGTGTTACGCAAGGCAATGGAGCGCAATAACGGGCCGCTAAGTAATGAAGAAATGGCTCGTTTGTTCCGTGAAATTATGTCTGCCTGTTTGGCACTGGAAAACCCAATCAAAGTTGCATATTTGGGGCCTGAGGGCACATTCACCCAGCAGGCAGCGTTAAAACATTTTGGCCATTCAGCAGTGGCGATGCCTTTTTCCGCGATTGATGAAGTATTTCGTGAAGTGGAAGCAGGTGCAGTCAACTATGGTGTTGTGCCTGTAGAAAATTCGACCGAAGGCGTAGTTAATCACACCCTTGATAATTTTATGGGTTCTAACCTGAAAATTTGTGGTGAGGTAGAGTTGCGTATTCATCACAACTTAATGGTGTCTGACGTTACCAATACCAATAGTATTTCCAGGATCTATTCCCATTCACAATCATTAGCGCAATGCCGCAAGTGGTTGGATGCACACTATCCAAAAGCGGAACGTATTGCCGTTAATAGTAATGCCGAGGCCGCAAAACGCCTGAAGGGTGAATGGAACGCTGCTGCTATTGCTGGCTCTATGGCGGCTGAGTTATATGGCCTGAAAATGATTGCGGAAAAAATTGAGGATCAGCCCGATAACTCGACGCGTTTCCTTATTATCGGCAAGCAATCTGTACCGCAGAGTGGTGTAGATAAAACCTCCATAGTGGTTGCTATGCGCAATGAGCCTGGCGCACTGCATAACTTGTTGGAGCCATTTCACCGTCACAACATCGATCTGACTCGCGTAGAGACCCGGCCATCGCGTACTGGCGCATGGACTTATGTCTTTTTTATTGATTTTGTAGGTCATGTTGATGAGCCGCTTATTAGCGATGTGATGAAAGACGTTGCCAGCCGCTGCGCTGATTTGAAGTTGCTTGGCTCATATCCTAAAGCGGTTTTGTAATTCGTTATGTCACAGCCTCTGATCAATAAATTTGTTGTTGTTGGTATCGGTTTAATTGGCGGTAGCCTTGCGGCCGGTTTAAAGCAACGCGGTGCTTGTACAGAAGTTATTGGTATAGCTCGCAAGGCTGACACTTGTAGTCAAGCAGTTGCATGCGGCGTTGTTGATCGAGCCTATATGTCATTGGGTGATATAGCCGGTGAGTTGGGGGCAGGCGATATTATTTTTATCTCGGTACCTACTTTATCCGTTACTACAGTATTGCAAGAGATCAAGGAATTTATATCACCTGAGGTAACCATTACCGATGGTGCCAGTGTCAAAGGAAGCGTCCAGCGCGCAGCTGAGCAAGTCTTTGGCGTTTTGCCTTCCCAGTTTGTTCTGGGGCATCCCATTGCTGGCTCTGAAAAAAGTGGTGTTACCGCCGCAAACCCTAATCTTTATGAGAATCACCGAGTTATTCTCACGCCGTTTGCAAATACCAATGCTCAGGATTTGGCCTTGGTATCTGCTATGTGGCAAGCCGTGGGGGCAGAAGTATTAACCATGTCGGTGGAAGAGCATGATGAGGTTTTGGGCGCGACTAGTCATCTCCCTCATGTAATCGCTTACTCATTGGTTGACACCTTGGCACAGGATATTCATAACCCCAATATCTTTCGTTATGCCGCAGGCGGTTTTCGCGACTTCACCCGGATTGCCTCCAGTGATCCGGTTATGTGGCACGATATTATGCGCGCGAATAAAACGGCGATTTTGCAATCAATGGATTTGTTTATCGACAACCTCTCTCGGTTGCGCAGTAGTATTGAGCATGAGGATAGTGATTATTTACTGAAAGTATTTAGTCGCGCCAAAGAGGCTCGTGATGAATTTACTTTGATGCTTGCTCAGCGTCAGGCGCCAACTAAAAAGGACTAGTTTGCTGCTCCCAAACTATCAGGAATAACCTTAGAAACAATTAGTCATTAAATCTTGCGTTTCGGCTCTATATAATCGCTGCTGTTTTTCAAACACTCGTTTGATTGCCAACGCTGAACTCACTCTGGTAACTATTGAATGTCAAACTACAACTTGACTCACCTCAAGCAGCTTGAAGCTGAAAGTATTCATATCATCCGCGAAGTGGCTGCTGAATTTGATAAGCCGGTTATGCTGTATTCCGTGGGTAAAGATTCCGCGGTGATGATGCACCTAACGATGAAGGCATTCTTCCCTGGCAAGCCTCCATTCCCCATGCTACATGTGGATACCACTTGGAAATTCCGCGAAATGATTGAGTTTCGCGATCAGCGTATCAAGGAGTTGGGCTGGGACTTGATTGTCCACATCAATCAAGAAGGTGTTGATATGGGAGTTGGCCCCTTTACTCACGGTAGCGCCAAGCATACTGATGTGATGAAAACCCAAGGCTTAAAACAAGCGCTAAACAAATACGGTTTTGACGCCGCTTTTGGTGGTGCCCGGCGCGATGAAGAAAAGTCCCGTGCTAAAGAGCGCGTGTATTCGTTCCGCGATAAAAATCATCGCTGGGATCCCAAAAATCAGCGCCCAGAGTTGTGGAATATTTATAACGGCCGTGTAGATAAAGGTGAAAGTATCCGTGTGTTCCCTTTATCAAATTGGACTGAATTGGATATTTGGCAATACATTCATTTGGAGAATATCCCGATTGTGCCTTTGTACTTTGCCGCAAAGCGCCCAGTAGTTGAGCGCGATGGTACATTGATCATGGTTGATGACGACCGTATGCCGATTGGCCCGGATGATAAGGTTGAGGAAAAGATGGTACGTTTCCGCACATTGGGTTGCTACCCCTTAACAGGTGCTGTTGAGTCAGAGGCAACCACCTTGCCGGAAATTATTCAAGAGATGCTGTTAACAACAACCTCTGAGCGTCAGGGGCGAGTAATTGATCACGATAGTTCGGGGTCGATGGAAAAGAAAAAGCAGGAAGGTTATTTTTAATCTGCGTGTCATCCATATCGCATGAAAACTTTCTGAATTACTGAATTTTACTGATACGAAAGAGATTCCTATGAGTCATCAGTCTGACCTGATTGCACAAGATATTAATGCTTATCTTGCTCAACATGAACAAAAAGAATTACTGCGCTTTCTTACGTGCGGTAGCGTTGATGATGGTAAAAGTACACTGATTGGTCGCTTGCTCCACGACTCAAAAATGATTTACGAAGATCAACTAGAAGCTATACGCTCTGATAGTGTGAAGCATGGGACCACTGGCGAAAAAATCGACTTGGCGTTACTAGTTGATGGTTTGCAAGCCGAGCGCGAGCAGGGCATTACTATTGATGTGGCTTATCGCTATTTTTCCACTGCCAAACGTAAATTTATCATTGCCGATACGCCTGGTCATGAACAATACACGCGCAACATGGCAACGGGGGCGTCCACTTGTGATCTTGCTATTATTTTGATTGATGCACGTTATGGAGTGGTTACGCAAACTCGTCGTCACAGTTACATCGCTTCATTACTTGGCATCAAGCACATTGTTGTTGCCGTGAACAAAATGGATTTAATGAATTTTGATCAGGCTGTGTTTGAAAAAATTAAGCAGGATTATTTTGATTTCTCAGCCAAGTTGGGTATGAGCAATGTCATGTTTGTGCCTATCTCTGCATTGGATGGCGATAACGTAGTTAATCGCTCCGAAAGAGCCCCTTGGTACCAAGGGCAGACATTGATGGAAATTTTTGAAACGGTACCGATTGCCGGTGATAAAAATTATTCAGATTTCCGTTTTCCTGTGCAGTATGTTAACCGCCCCAATCTGGATTTTCGCGGCTTTTGTGGCAATGTTGCCTCTGGTGTTGTCAAAGTTGGCGATGAAATTCGTGTGTTGCCCTCAGGCAAAACAAGCTATGTAAAATCTATTGTGACCTATGATGGTGAGTTACAGGAAGCATTTACTGGTCAGGCTGTAACATTGACACTCACGACTGAGGTTGATGTAAGTCGGGGTGATATGTTGGTGTTGGCTAAGGATTTGGTACCTCAGTCAAACCATCTTAAAGCACATATTGTTTGGATGGCAGAAAAAACTGCGCAGGCAAACTCAGAATACCTGTTTAAATTTGCGAGCAAAATCGTGAGTGGTGTTATTGAGTCCATCGATTATCGAATTGATGTGAATACGCAGGAGCATTCACATATTGAGCAGTTGCAGCTCAATGATATTGCAGTTGTTGATCTGGTGCTAACCCAGCCTGTTGTTGCCGATAAATACAGCAATAACCGAGCGACAGGTGCTTTTATTGTTATTGATCGCTTAACAAATATCACTGTTGGGGCAGGTATGGTTGTTGAGCAGTTGACTGCTACAGCGCAGGCCACAGAATCCTACAGTGAATTTGAAATCGAATTGAATGCATTAATTCGCAAACACTTCCCTCATTGGGGGGCGGCGGATTTAAAATCATTAATCGGTAGATAATGTTTTAAGTGGAATCCGATCGCGGTCGATGAAAAGCCCCACCTGGTGGGGCTTTTTTTGCGATTAAGTTCCGCTTTTATAATTTTGTCGGCAATGTCTCACATCATTCTTGGTTGATATCTGCTGTTCAGTAAGCTTTTAATTATTTATCTTAGCTGCACGCATCAGTTGTGATGTGGTATGACAATTAACGTTAAAAGGAGTTTTCATGAAATACATTGTGTCTTTTCTGTCGGTTTTGATCTTGGGGTTGGCTTCCACATTTGCAGTTGCTGTTGAGTCTGCATCTACTCCTTCTCCAACTGCCAAAGCTGAAGTTGTTGCTAAGCAAGGTGTTATTAATATAAATACCGCTGATGTGCTTGAACTGACCAAGCTGAAGGGTATAGGTGTTAAAAAAGCAGAGGCTATTGTGGCTTGGCGTACAGCGAATGGCGATTTTAAAAGTGTTGACCAGTTATTAGAGGTAAAAGGTATAGGTGAAGCAACCTTGATGCAAAATCGTGAAAATATCCGTATATAAACTCAGCTTGTTCCCTGTATTACGGGGTAACCGATGAAGTTTGCGGTATTTTTTGTTTTAATAGGAGCCCAGCTTTCATGCTGGGCTTTTTATTGTCGACGAGGTTTATAAATGTTCGTTTTCGGTCCAAGAATTGTAGTTGCGATGGATTTTGATAATGCCGAACAGTGCATTGCTATGGCTAAGCGACTATCGCCAGGGGATTGCCGTTTAAAGGTTGGCAAGGAGCTATTCACAGCTTGTGGCCCTCACATCATTGAGCAGTTAATGTCGCTTGGATTTGAGGTGTTTCTTGATCTTAAATTTCACGATATCCCCAATACGACTGCAAAAGCGGTGAAGGCTGCGGCTGGATTGGGTGTGTGGATGGTGAATGTTCATGCATCAGGTGGCGAGCGAATGATGATGGCGGCGCGTGAAATTCTGGAGCAGGGTCCGGGTAAGCGTCCTTTACTGATTGCTGTGACTGTTTTGACCAGCATGGACGCCAGTGACTTGACCGGAATTGGAATCAACAGCTCACCAGAAGAGCATGTAATGAGGCTTGCAAAGCTGACTCAGCGTTGTGGTCTTGATGGTGTGGTTTGCTCCGCACAGGAATCCAGCCTAATGCGTGCCAATTTTGGTTCAGATTTTT
Source organism: Cellvibrio sp. KY-YJ-3 (assembly GCF_008806955.1). NCBI lineage: Bacteria > Pseudomonadati > Pseudomonadota > Gammaproteobacteria > Cellvibrionales > Cellvibrionaceae > Cellvibrio > Cellvibrio sp. KY-YJ-3. Next base: position 2,986,091 of record NZ_CP031727.1, read on the forward strand.
GCTTGGTAACTCCCGGTATTCGTTTGGAATCTTCACCTGCTGATGATCAGCGCAGAACCTTAACTCCCTCAGCAGCTATCGCTTCCGGAAGCAGCTATTTGGTTATTGGTCGGCCCATTACCCAGTCCGTCGATCCGGTTGCCACCTGTCGATCAATCATTCAAACACTACATAATACTTAATTGTTCGTATTCACTATTACAGGCTTTCTAATGAGTGCATCTTTACCGGTTGTAATTACTATTGATGGTCCGAGCGGTGCGGGAAAAGGGACCCTGAGTCAAATGTTGGCTGCGCATACCGGCTACCACCTGTTGGACAGCGGTGCTCTTTATCGGCTCGTTGCTCTTGCTGCGCTGAATAGTGATGCTGATTTAAATGATGAGCAACAAATCGCACAAATAGCCTCAACGCTTGATGTTGTATTTCAAGTTGATAGTCATGGCACTCGTATTTTGTTAGCAGGTTTAGATGTTACCGCTGCGATTCGCCAAGAATCTGTAAGCATGTGCGCCTCCCAAATTGCTGCATATCCTGCCGTGCGTTCTGCATTACTTGAGCGCCAGCGGGAGTTTGCAACTCTTCCCGGGTTGATAGCTGATGGCAGAGATATGGGAACAACGGTCTTTCCTAAGGCACAAGCAAAGATTTTTCTCACTGCTAGTGCGGAGGCTAGGGCAGAGCGCCGCTACCAGCAGTTGATTGCCAAAGGGGAATCTGTCGATATGGACTCGTTGATCAAAGATATCAAAGAGCGTGACGAGCGCGATTCCAATCGCACCGTGTCACCACTTCGACCTGCTGTTGATGCTATTGTGATTGACAGTACATCAATGACGATTGATCAGGTTTTCGTCAAGATGCTGGCAGTTATTGGGCGGGACCTTTAATTGGTTGATCTTGTGTCAACAAACAGTAAGAATGCGCTATTAAATTAATGACAGCTCCTTGAAGAGTTAGTTTGTATAAAAGTATTTTCAAAACACAAGCAGTGGGCTCCTGAAATATTCTATTTAAGTGAGATTCAGAATGCCCCTAACTTGTTTCAAAGCTTATGATATCCGCGGAAAACTGGGTGATGAGCTCAATGAAGACATCGTCTATCGCATAGGTCGTGCTTACGCACAGTTTTTAAAGCCGCGCTCGGTGGTTGTTGGTGGTGATGTTAGGCGTACCAGCTCTGCATTGAAAGTTGCATTGAGTAATGGTTTACGCGACGAAGGTGTGGATGTTATCGACCTGGGTATGACGGGTACAGAAGAGGTCTATTTCGCGACTAGTCATTTACAGGTTGATGGCGGAATAGAAGTTACCGCCAGCCATAATCCCATTGATTACAACGGGATGAAGTTGGTTCGAGAAAACTCAATACCTATCAGTGGGGATACTGGTCTCAATAAGATCCAGCGTCTCGCGGAAGAAAATAGTTTTGCGTCTTCTGATTCTGTTGTGCGTGGTACTTTGTGTCACGCCAGTGTTTTGGATGATTACGTGCGACATCTTCTTGGGTATGTTGATGCTTCGCAATTAAAGCCCCTGCGTTTGGTGGTGAATGCAGGTAACGGTGTTGCTGGGCATGTGATTGATGCTTTGGAAGAATTCCTACCTTTCGAATTCATTAAAATTAATCACGAAGCAGACGGAACGTTTCCGAATGGAATTCCTAATCCGTTGCTGGTGGAGAATCGAGCCTCTACCGCTGAGGCTGTAATTGCTCATAAGGCGGATATGGGTATTGCGTGGGATGGTGATTTTGATCGTTGTTTTTTATTTGATGAAAAGGGGGTGTTTACTGAGGGGTACTATATCGTCGGGCTGCTTGCAGAGGCTTTTTTAACTAAGCATCCGGGTGCCAAGATTATCCATGATCCTCGCTTAACCTGGAACACTCAAGATATTGCGAAACAAAACTCAGGGCATGCTATTCAATCAAAAACGGGACATGCTTTTATTAAAGAGCGCATGCGCTCAGAAGATGCCATTTATGGTGGCGAGATGAGTGCGCATCATTATTTCAAAGATTTTTTCTATTGCGATAGCGGGATGATTCCTTGGTTGTTGGTTTGTGAACTTATATCACGCAAGGAGCAACCTTTGTCTCATATGCTTAGGGCTAGAATTGAAAAATTTCCGTCGCCGGGCGAAATAAATCGCAGCGTGAAAAACCCTCAAAAAGCAATTGAAAATGTTTATGAGCATTATAAGGAAGAGGTCCGTCATGTTGATAGGACAGATGGTATTAGTCTTGAGTTTGATAACTGGCGATTTAACTTACGCATGTCAAATACTGAGCCGGTAGTGCGCCTGAATCTGGAAAGCCGCTCCGATAAAAGTCTTCTCCAGAAAAAAACAACAGAAATACTTAATTTACTCAACAGTTAAAAATACACTTTTCAAGGATAATTCTATGCAAGTAAAAAAAGCGGTTATTCCTGTTGCGGGTCTTGGTACGCGAATGCTGCCTGCAACCAAGGCAATTCCTAAGGAAATGTTGCCGGTGGTAGACAAACCCCTCATACAGTATGTAATTGAAGAGGCAGCCGCTGCTGGGATTAAAGAGATTGTACTGGTAACGCATGCAAGTAAAAATGCAATTGAAAACCATTTTGACACCAGCTTTGAGTTGGAGGCTCAACTGGAAGCGCGCCTTAAGCGCTCATTGTTGGCCGAGGTTCGTTCTATAACGCCACCAGGATTAACTGTTATATCTGTTCGCCAGGCAGAAGCTAAAGGCTTGGGGCATGCCATACTTTGCGCTAAATCCGTGGTTGGTGATGAGCCGTTTGCTGTGCTTTTACCTGACGTACTTGTTGATAATGCGGAGTGCAACCTAAAACAAGATAACCTTGCCGGCATGACCCGTCGTTTTCAGGAGACTGGATTTAGCCAGATTTTGGTTGAGCAGGTTCCTCATGATCAGGTAGATAAATACGGCGTGGTTGATTGTTCTGGTGTGGATATTCCTGCCGGAAAGACGGCTGCAATACGTGCAATGGTTGAAAAGCCCCCCGTTGATGATGCTCCCTCGAATATGGCAATTGTTGGTCGCTATGTGCTTTCTCGAACCGTATGGGATTTGTTGGCTAAGACTATGCCGGGTGCAGGCGGAGAAATTCAACTTACCGATGCACTGGATACCTTGCTGGAACTTGAAACAGTTGAGGCTTATCAATTGATTGGCCGCAGCCATGATTGTGGAACCAAGCTGGGTTATTTAGCAGCAAATGTTATCTACGGTGAACGCCATATTGAAGTTGGCACCAAATTCAAAGCTTTCTTGTCTGATCGTTATAAAAAATAATTACCTCGATGTGTTTTTTTGCATGCAGCAGAGGCATAACTGAGCCTACTGCTGTATTGCAAACTATTTGCCAGTTCCCTCGTTTATTCCGTGCCAACAACCTTTTGCTGGCTCTGTCCTTCCTAAGCTGTTGATATATAAAGCGCATTCTGCTAGGCTCTTGCACCTGCTAAATTTACGGTTTGTTGATTTTGATCATCCATAGTTTTTCTTAGCAGCAGTGAAGGTTGTCAAGCCCAGCCTGAGGGGACTTTCACTTTACTTTAACTGACCCGCGTGACTGGCCGTGCGGAAAAGGTAGGGCGTGTTGTTAACGTCTGTACCTCTAAATCCATAGGTAATACGATGAGTATGAACGAAAGTTTTGCTGAATTATTTGAAGAGAGTTTAAAGACCGTTGATATGGTGCCAGGCACCATCGTTACCGGTGTAGTAATCGATATCGACAAAGATTGGGTTACCGTACACGCAGGCCTGAAGTCTGAAGGTGTTATCCCCGCAGAACAATTCCGTAACGAGCTGGGTGAGTTGAATCTCCAGATCGGTGACGAAGTACAAGTAGCGCTGGAAAGTGTTGAAGATGGTTTCGGTGAAACCAAGCTTTCACGCGAAAAAGCTAAACGCGCTGAAGCGTGGAAAATTCTTGAAGCGGCTCATGTTGCTGAAGAAGTTATTAAAGGTGTTATCAACGGTAAGGTTAAGGGTGGTTTCACTGTTGATGTTGCCGGTATTCGTGCCTTCCTTCCCGGTTCATTGGTGGATGTTCGCCCTGTACGCGAAACTACCCATCTCGAAGGCAAAGAGCTGGAATTCAAAGTTATCAAACTCGATCAAAAGCGCAACAACGTAGTTGTTTCTCGCCGTGCGGTGTTGGAGCAAGCTAATTCTGTTGAGCGTGACGAGCTGCTTGCTACATTACAAGAAGGTCAAGCTGTTAAAGGTATCGTTAAAAACCTTACCGACTACGGCGCATTCGTTGATTTGGGCGGTGTTGATGGTCTGTTGCACATCACCGATATGGCGTGGAAGCGTATCAAGCATCCAGGTGAGATCGTAAACGTTGGTGATGAAATCGACGTTAAAGTATTGAAGTTTGATCGTGAGCGTAACCGTGTATCGCTCGGCCTGAAGCAATTGGGTGAAGATCCGTGGATACAAATCACCAAGCGTTACCCTGAAGGCGCTCGTGTGAAAGCAAAAGTAACCAATTTGACTGATTACGGTTGCTTCGCAGAGTTGGAAGAGGGTGTTGAAGGTTTGATCCACGTTTCAGAAATGGACTGGACTAACAAGAACATTCATCCTTCAAAAGTTGTTCAATTGGGCGACGAAATCGAAGTTATGGTATTGGATATCGACGAAGAGCGTCGTCGTATCTCTCTCGGTCTGAAACAATGCCAAGAGAATCCATGGGATGCATTTGCTCGTACTTGCGCCAAAGGCGACAAGATCAGCGGCAAGATCAAGTCAATCACTGACTTCGGCATCTTCATCGGTTTGGATGGCGGTATTGATGGTTTGGTTCACTTGTCGGATATCTCCTGGCATGAAGCTGGTGAAGAAGCTGTTCGCAAGTACAAGAAAGGCGATGAGCTGGAAACCGTGGTATTGGCCATCGATCCAGAGCGCGAGCGCATTTCTTTGGGTATCAAACAACTTGAAACTGACCCATTCTCAGAATACGTTTCTGTAAATGATAAGGGTGCTGTTGTTAAAGGTACCGTTAAAGAAGTTGAAGCCAAAGCTGCAGTAATCACCTTGGCAGATGACGTTGAAGCTGTTCTTAAAGCTTCTGAATTGAGCCGCGAGAAAGTGGAAGATGCGCGTAACCTGCTCAAAGTGGGTGACGAAGTTGAAGCCAAGATTATTGCTGTAGATCGCAAAAATCGTAGCATCAGCTTGTCGGTGAAGTCTAAAGATGTTGAAGAAGAAAAGACTGCTATGAAAGAGCTTTCAAGCAAGCAATCTGATCAAGCTTCTCCAACTACCTTGGGTGATCTGATCAAAGCGCAAATGCAAAGCAAAGAATAATTTTTGCTTGTGAATAATGGCCAGCATTGCTGGCCATTATTTTTTGTTGGTGGTTTACATGAGCTCAGGCTCAGCTATGATTGGTTGTGTTGCTTGAACGTTGGCCAATAACAGAGAGCAGGTTATGACAAAGTCAGAATTGATTGAATACATTACCGAAAAGCAAAATCAGTTGACCATCAAAGATGTTGAAATGTCGGTAAAGTTATTGCTTGATTACATGTCAGATATTCTGGCATCGGGCGAGCGCATCGAAATCCGTGGTTTTGGCAGTTTTTCGCTCCATTATCGAGCCCCTAGAACAGGTCGTAATCCTAAAACTGGTGAGACTGTTGTGCTTGAGGGGAAGTATGTCCCTCATTTCAAGCCTGGCAAAGAAATGCGTGATCGCGTTAACGAGAGCATTAATAGATAGTTTTTCGTCGAATTTGGGTTTGGTTTAATTAATCTTTTATATTGACGGAAGATTGCGATAATCTCCTGCTTCCTGCTTCCTGCTTCCTGCTTCCTGCTTCCTGCTTCCTGCTTCCTGCTTCCTGCTTCCTGCTTCCTGCTTCCTGCTTCCTGCTTCCTGCTTCCTGCTTCCTGCTTCCTGCTTCCTGCTTTATTCTTCGGCTTTTCCTGCTCTTACTTTGTGCGCGGCATATATGGCTGGTAGGTATGCCAAACAGATTCCTGCAAAGGCATTGATATGTCCGAAAAGAACGACAAGCGCTAGTGGCAGGAGCCAGATTAAATTGAATGCCATGATAAGTAGTGTTGCTTTGGTGTGAGAGCTTAGTTTCATTGCTATTTTCTGATAAAAATGGGATCGATGCGGTAGGTAGAATTTCTGTCCAGTTGTTGCGCGTATGAATATTGTATAGCTAGCATCTGCAATAAAAGCAGCCAAAATAATTAACCAATAACAGATTGTTAAAAGGTTATCTTGTGCAGTCCAAACGATGAGTGTTGCCAATGTAATGCCGATAAAAAGGCTCCCTACATCACCCATAAAGAGTTTGGCTTTGGGGAAATTCCAGTATAAAAATCCCAAGTTTGCGCTACTAATAATAAGCATCAAGAGGATGATTTCGTTGTATGTGCCTTGCAAGTAAAAAAGAAGGCTTACGCTACTACAAACAAAGATTGCTTGCAGTCCTGCCAGTCCGTTAATTCCATCCATAAAGTTGTACAAATTTGTTAGCCAAACAATGCCAATGACTGATGCTATTCCCAGTAATACGAAGATGGGTGCGGAAAATAAGGTGTCGTCGAGGGTTATAAGGGTGATGACGCAGGCTGTTAGGGTTTGTGCGAAGAGTCGTATTCGAATGTTGAGAGTTATAAGGTCGTCGGTTATCCCAACAATTGCCATTAGCAATCCGGGGGCAAGTAAGTGGAGTGTTGTGTGATTAATTAGCCCCATGAAGTGTGCGGTTAAAGCTGCAATGAGTGTTGCTAAGGCTATGGCGATACCTCCGCCACGAGGTGTTGGGATGGTGTGGGAGCTGCGAGTGTTGGGAATGTCTAAGAGTCGGCGTCCAAACCAGTAAATAACAAGTTTTGAAAGCCCGAATGCAAGTGCTAGGGGTATCAGAAAGATAAGAATCAATAGTTCCATATTTTAGGTCTTGGCTAAATTTTGTGTGCGCGATTGTATCTTATCTTTTTTGATCTCTTTATTGGTTTGTTTGTTTTGCACCAATATCGAGCCATAATATTTTTGTGTGTTCGTTGGTGGTGCTTTTAAGTTTTGTTTGCGTGCACCTTTAATTTATATCTATTTGAAATAATTATAAATTTAAATTATGGATCGTTTTTTGCTTTTGCGCAGAACCTTTGACGTTTAGGTGAAAATCCATTAATTGGTGCTCTTTGGTTGTGCATTTGGCGGTTATTGGGTTGTGCTACGTGACAGGTAATACGCAAAAAGTGTACTAACTGTCTCATTATGAAGCGTTTACATTGCAGCTCATGTTGTCGCTTTTAATTGATGTCTGACAATAATCATTATGGGGTAAGTATGAAAAAACTAGATTCCGCTCTTCCATTAATTTTTGCCGCTGGTTTGGCGGTCTTGGCCTCGCCAGGGGCATTTGCTGAGGATGCTATTAATCAAGCCAATACCGCCTGGATTCTTACTTCCACGGCGCTTGTTTTATTTATGACGCTACCCGGTTTGGCGCTGTTTTATGGTGGTTTGGTTCGTGTAAAAAATATACTTTCTGTGCTTATGCAATGTTTTGCTATTGCATGCATGGTTTCTCTGTTGTGGCTAATTGCTGGCTATAGTCTTGCGTTTGGTGAGGGTAACGCCTGGATTGGTGATTTAAGTATGGTGTTTTTTGATGGTGTAACAGAGGGGGCGGTTACGAGTGGAATCCCTCTTAGTTTACATGCAATGTTTCAAATGACTTTCGCAATAATTACACCTGCTTTGATTGTTGGTGCTTTTGCTGAGCGTGTTAAGTTTTCCTCCATGCTTTTGTTTTCTGGATTATGGTTGTTCGCTGTTTACATTCCGGTGTGTCACTGGGTATGGGCTGGCTCTGGCTGGTTATTCCAGAAGGGGCTTCTTGATTTCGCCGGTGGCACTGTTGTGCACATTACTGCGGGTGTTGCTGCGTTAGTGGCTGCGATTGTTGTAGGTAAGCGTAATGGTTTCCCTAGCACAGCTATGCCACCTCATAACATGACAATGACTGTTACTGGTGCAGGCATGCTGTGGGTTGGTTGGTTTGGCTTTAATGCGGGTAGCGCCTTGGCTGCTGATGGGAATGCTGCTATGGCTATGTTGGTGACCCATATTTCTGCAGCAGCTGGTGCGTTGTCTTGGATGGCGGTTGAGTGGATGCGTTTTAGAAAACCAAGTGCTTTGGGTATTGTGACGGGTATGGTTGCTGGTCTCGGTACTATTACCCCTGCCTCTGGTTATGTCGGCCCTGGTGGTGCGTTAATAATCGGCTTGAGTGCTGGTGTTGTTTGTTTTTATATGACCCAGTTGGTCAAGCGTGTGTGGAAAATCGATGATTCTTTGGATGTTTTTCCTGTGCACGGTGTGGGTGGCATTTTAGGGACCATTCTTGCTGGCGTATTTGCTTCAACTGAACTGGGTGTATTTAGCGGTCAGGGATTTGCTGCGGGGATCAACTCTATGGGGGAGCAGTTAGGTATTCAATTCCTTGGGGTGGTTGTAACCTTTGTTTATACCGCTGTTGTAACTTATATACTGCTGAAGCTGACGGGTCTATTCACTTCTGGTTTGCGTGTGAGCAAAGAGGATGAAACCTTGGGGCTCGACTTGGCGTTACATGAAGAAGATGGCTATAAGCTGTAATCTTGAGTGAAAAAAGAGGAGCTCCGGCTCCTCTTTTTTGTTTTGAGCTGTTGGTTTATCGAAATGCAATTAGTGCTGCAGTTACGGCAACGTTGAGGGACTCAACCCCGTTATTCATTGGGATTTTCACGTTTTCATTGCACAGCTGCTGAACTGCCGGGGATACTCCTTCTGTTTCGTTCCCCAATACATAAATACAGGGGGCGTTAGGTGTAAACTTTTTTAGTTCTGTGGCCGCATACGATGAAAGTGCGCAGACTAACGCTCCCTCTTTTTTGAAATCTAGTAACGCTTCAGTGAGATCTTTGCAGCGAAGAAGCGGTGCGCGAAAAACGGTTCCTGCGCTTGCCTTGATTACCAGTGGGTCGATTTGAGCATTGCCTTTTTGTGGAAGTAAAATTCCATCAATATTTCCTGCGCTGGCTGAGCGAATTATCATGCCAAGATTTTGCGGGTTGTTAACGCCATCGAGTGCAAGCAATGTGTAGTTTTTTTTGCTGTTCTCGCGCAAAAAATCGTCATAGTGCTGATAACCGCGAAGCTGTAGATCAGCTGCAACACCTTGGTCTTGTGTTGCATTTTTGGATATACGCGATAGGGTTTGCCGTTCGTGATAAATAATTTCAGCGCCCTTGTGTTGGGCAAGCGTAATGATCTCATCCAGAATTTCTGCTGATTTGTTACTTTTCGCCAAGTGCAATCGATAAATGTATGTCGATGAGTCTTGCAGAGCTTCAAGTACGGTTTTGCGCCCGTATACAGTCATGAGCGAGTCAAAGAAACGTTTTTTTTGTAGATAGGCTTGGCTATCTTCGCGGGCGTTGTTCATGCTGGAATTCTTGTGAGTTAATTGCTGGTACAAATTGTTTTGTAGGCTTTTACGGCTGCGGGAAGGCCCATTGCTATGGCATCAACCGTCAATGCATGACCGATTGACACCTCGAGCAAAGCAGGGATTTGGCGAAAGTGCGCGAGGTTATCGAGATTTAAGTCATGTCCGGCATTGATGCCAATATCAATTGCTTGAGCATGACGTGCTGCAGCCAGGTAGCGTTGGAATAGTTGATCAAATGACGGGCCAGATGTTTTGAATGCTTCAGCGTAGGGGCCTGTGTATAGCTCGATACGATCAGCGCCAATCTCTTTGGCTAGGCTTATTTGATCAATATCCGGATCCATGAATAAACATACACGAATGCCTAAATCCTTTAATTCTTTGATCAATGGCTTTAATTTTTTCCCCGCTACTTTTAAGTCAAAGCCATGATCTGACGTAAGTTGATGATTTGTGTCAGGTACAAGTGTGCATTGATCGGGTACTACATCGCAGACTAATTTTATAAACCCCGGAAAGTTTCCGATTGACTCAGCGTAAGGGTTGCCCTCGATGTTAAATTCAACTGCGTGATAAATTTTTACTAATTCACTGAGTTCATAAACATCGTGAGGTCTAATGTGACGTTGGTCGGGTCTTGGATGAACAGTAATTCCATCGGCGCCGGCATCAATACAGGTCTTGCCGTGAGCGGCGACATTAGGATAATTGCCGGGGCGGGAATTTCGGATCAGTGCAATCTTGTTCAGGTTTACACTGAGTGCGGTGTTGTTACTGTTATTCATCAACTGGTACCACTGCATCTTTAATGCTTGACGGTTTGGTTGCGCGTTGTTTTTCAATTATGGATTGTGCTTCAGCTGAATTTATCCTTGTTGCACTCAGCACTCGTACTGCATAGTTCGGCGCTTCCGGGTAAGCTTTAAACATGCCCAGCGGCTCTTGTGAAATTTTTTCGATAACTTCCATTCCCGCAACTACTTTCCCAAAAACGGTATAACCGGGTTTGGTTTCTGTGGCATTGAGGCCGGAGTTATTTTTGAGGTTGATATAAAACTGCGCCGTAGCGCTATCGGGATCGGATTGCCGGGCCATGGCTACACTGCGATAATCATTTGGCAGGCCATTCATTGATTCGTTGATTACAGGTTTCGCAGTTGGTTTTTCGGTAAAGTCAAAAGTCATTCCTCCACCTTGCACAACAAAGCCAGGTACCACTCTGTGAAAAATTGTCCCTTCGTAAAATTTACTGTCGACATAGTGTAAAAAGTTTTTCACTGTCTCTGGTGCTGACTTGGGGTAGACTTCAATTACAAAAGTACCTAAGTCTGTTTTCATGGCAACAAGATTATTATCTGCAAATGTGTTTGCTGAAAGTAGCAATACTAAACTTGCAAAAAGTGTTGTGAGTTTGTCGGTCATAATTTTTATCACCTTATCGCCATTCTGATTTGCGTTTGCGACGGCCAAGCCCCTGCAAAATAAACGAAAGCAGCACGCCGCCAATAATCAGCCCGCCACCATACAACCAATGATTAAAACGATCGGCATCTTTTAATTTTTCATTCTCTGCTTTTAATACATCTGCATGTGTTTGCAAAAGTTGATTTTCGGTCAGCATGCGTTGATGTTCTTCTTCCAGGTTTAGTGCTGTGGTCGCAGCTTGGCGCATATCTTCGGTGTCGTTGAGTAATTGCTGATGCTCTTGCTGCAACTTCTCTAGCTGGGTTTTGAGTTCGGTGTTTTCAGTTTGCAAGCTGAGAAGGTTGCGGGAGGAATCTGAGAGGGCTGCTAATTTTAACGCTGCAGTTGGTTTGTCACTGATGTTCTGACTGCGGATCCAGCCCTCAGTGCCTTCTGGCGTTACTACAAGTGACCAGAGGCTATTATCCGCACCTATTTCTTCGTGCAGAAAGTTTAGTTTGGTGCCGCTGGGAACACCTTGTTGCAAGATTCCGGCTTGAGGATTTTTATCACTCCGCACTGGTACATAGATAACATCGGATACATATTTTTCAACAGCGAATACGGGAATACTTATAAATGGTAAGGCTAAGAGCGAAAGTCCGGCGCCCAGAATAGTTAAATGTTTCACGTTGACTCCAATCTTGAAATTTGAAAATTAAGGCAGCACTTTCTTGAAAGGTTTGACTATAACGCTAGCGTAAATTCCTGCTGCGACATAAGGGTCTTCATTGGCCCAAGCCTGTGCATCTTGCAGGGAATTAAATTCCGCTACAACGAGGCTGCCGGTGAATCCTGCATCACCGGGGTTGTCATTGTCGATGGCTGGATGTGGGCCGGCAATCAATAGACGTCCCTCGTCAGTAAGTTGCTGTAAGCGTGCAAGGTGCGCGGGGCGAGCTACTTTTCGTTTGTCGAGGCTGTTGGCTATATCTTCACTAATGATGGCGTAATACATAATGCAATCTCTAATAATTTTCCTGCAAGCTTTTAAAAAGTTGCCTTGGATTCCTGATGTTGAAGTGTATGAAGATTTAATGCTACGCGTTGTTATTATTCGTTGGAACCGTCATTAATAACATCTTCAAGTGTAAGATGGGTTAGCAGGCGAATACTGCGAAATACATAAAAAAGAGTGCCCATCATAATAATTAACATTGGCAATGCAATCACAGGGTAGCTTAGTGCCGTCATTTTACCCAGTTCTGCATTAAATTCAGCGGTGCCCGGTTGGCTAACCAAAATTATTTTTGCCAGAACATAATTTAAAATCGACGATAAAAAAAACGATGCGGCGATCATCAGTGAGGCATTGCTTAGTGTTCGCTCAAAATGCTTTTTGGTTTGATGTTGCTCGAGTGCGCTATCTACCTTTTGTATTTTTAGGACTTTATCGTTGTAGATAAATACTTTTACCAATGGGTAGCGAGTTTTAATAGAGATGAGTGTAACTATGCCAAGAATGCCGGGGATGGCTGCCTCTTTGATCGCAAAATATTCAGGGTCGAGTTGCAATAAACTGAGGCCGCCGGTTAATAGCACGCTCACAATGCCAAGTGCTGAAAATACGTTGATTTTTTTGTTGGCAACAAAATCCCGTAATCCGTAGCTGAGTGGAAAGGCGAGTGCAATGATCAGTGCCCAGGTTGGGCCAAGATATTCCGCGTCACTGAGTTTGGTCAGTATTAGCGTTGGAATAACGATGTTCATTAACAAGTTAGCAAAAAAGCTTTCTTTTTTTTGCTTTGGTTGGGGATTTGTCGTTTCCAGAGGGGGTTTATCAGCTAACATGGTGGATGATTTTTCCGCATTGTTGTCAGTCATGATCAATCCTGTTGATCTCTTCTATAAATGGTATCTGAGTGATTTTTGATCTGCATAGTCATACGCATTTTTCTGACGGTATGCTAAGCCCTGAAGCCTTGATTGCGCGTGCGCAAGAGCGCGGTGTTTCTGTGCTTGCCATTACGGATCACGATACCATAGCTGGCGTTCGGATTGCACAAAAAGCCGCACAGGAAGCAGGGATCCAAATAATTCCGGGCATAGAGTTTTCAAGTCAATGGGGGCGCGGTGGTGTTCATATTGTTGGCTTGGGAGTGGATATTAACTCTGCGGTGTTAACCGAGGCCGTCACACAGCAGGAAAGTGCACGTGAGGCTCGATCAATTGCCATCGCGGAGCGCCTGGCAAAAGCAGGCTTCCCTGATGCTCTGGCGGGAGCCCACGCGCTGGCCGGTGGGGTAAGTGTGGGGCGACCGCATTTTGCCCAGTATCTGGTGGCATGTGGTGCAGTGAAGAATATCAACGCCGCCTTCAAAAAGTATCTGGGTGCAGGTAAACCGGCTGATGTGAAATATCAGTGGCCCTTAATGGATCAGGTTATCAAGTGGATTCACGATGCGGGTGGAGTAGCGGTACTGGCGCACCCGGCAAAATACGAACTGACGCGCACGAAAATGTGCGCGCTGGTCGATTCTTTTGTGGCCGCGGGGGGCGATGCCATTGAGGTTATTAGTGGTCTGCAACCTGTGGCAATGACTGAGGATTTATTGCGCATTGCTGCCAGCCGTAATCTATACGCATCTTGTGGTTCGGATTTTCATATCCCCGATCAGCCTTGGCAGGATTTGGGGGGCTTTGGTCGCTTACCGCCCCAAGCCAAACCTGTATGGGAATTATTGGGCTATAACAATATTAATGGGTAAGCCCTGCGGGTTTTACCACCTTTTTGCTTGATGCTGTCTGCAATCGGGCGAAGCCGTAAGGAGTGTCCATCATGGCGCAATTTTTTCAGATTCACCCAGATAACCCCCAGCACCGTTTAATTGTGCAGGCAGCGGATATCATCCGTAAGGGTGGGGTGGTAGCTTATCCAACGGATTCCGCTTACGCGCTCGGCTGTCATATCGGCGATAAAGATGCCTTGGAGCGTATTCGCACCTTGCGTAAGCTTGATAAAAATCACAATTTTACCTTGATGTGTCGCGATCTTTCCGAGCTTGCAACCTATGCACGAGTCGACAATCAGGTGTTTCGTCTACTGAAAAACCACACACCTGGTGCCTATACGTTCATTCTTGAGGCGACAGCTGATGTGCCGCGCCGTTTGATGCATCCCAAACGCAAAACCATAGGGTTGCGGGTGCCGGATAATGCAATTGCTTTGGCATTGCTCGAAGAGCTGGGTGAGCCTTTGATGACCAGCAGCTTACTCTTGCCGGGCGAAGAGTTTCCAATGACCGACCCATATGATATTCGCGACACGCTTGAGCATTTTGTCGAATTGGTTATTGATGGTGGTTATTGTGGTTTAGAGCCTACCACGGTAATTGATCTCACTCAGGATGTGCCAGAGTTGGTGCGTCAGGGCAAGGGCGACTTTGCGCCGTTTGATTCCAACTAATTGATTTTTATGGATAATTAATGCTTTTTCGGGTTGCTGTCCGGCGCCCGCTTAAGTCGCTATAATGCCCGTCCTGAATATGGTTACCCGCTGCGGTGCCCTGTGCCTATTTGACTAATGAGTTTGCTGAGTGACTGAAATTATTGAGCCTGTATCGCTAGCAAATCCGGACTCTGCAACAGATTCGGCGCAGGTTGCTGCGGCTAATATTTCTGAATCTGATCGCTCAACGGCTGAATCCCTTTCACCTGACGCGGCAGCCGCTCAGGTGAAAGCTCCACAGCAAGGCGAAATGCCGTTTGCTATGGTTCACGGCAAAGCCTACACCCAGTTGCCGCAGGATTTGTATATTCCGCCAGATGCACTTGAAGTGTTTCTTGAGGCATTTGAAGGCCCGCTGGATTTGCTGCTCTATCTGATTCGCCGGCAAAATATTGATATTCTTGAAATTAATGTCTCTGAGATTACTTCCCAGTACATGGCCTATGTCAATCTCATGGAGTCTCATCAATTTGAGTTGGCAGCCGAATACTTGGTGATGGCGGCTATGTTGGCCGAGATCAAGTCGCGTATGTTGTTACCTCGCTCCAGTGAAGAGCATGAAGAGGAAGAGGATCCGCGTGCCTCTTTAATTCGTCGCCTGCAAGAGTATGAGCGTTTCAAGCAAGCGGCTGAGGACATAGATAAGCTTCCGCGTGTTTCGCGCGATGTTTTCCCGGTAACGGTTGCGGGGCCCGATCGCAGTTTGACCCGTCTTGATCCAGATGTGGAATTGCAAGAGCTGTTGTTGGCACTGTCAGAGGTATTGCGACGCGCTGATATGTTTGAAAGTCACCATGTGTCCAAAGAGCGATTGTCCACCCGTGAGCGCATGGCGCAGGTGTTGGATACTCTTGCCCATCAACATTTTGTGCCTTTTGTCAGTTTGTTCAAAGCCGAAGAAGGGCGCTTGGGCGTGGTGGTAACTTTCCTTGCCGTAATGGAATTGATTAAGGAATCGCTCGTCGAGATTGTCCAAAGCGAATCCTTTGCTCCTATTCATGTAAAAGCCAGAACACAATGACCGAAACAATAATCACTGAAGAATTCGATGATGAGTTGGGTGCCCCAGAAGCAGCTGACTTAATTGCTGATGATACTCTTGCTGAGGAGTTGGCGACGGTTCCTGTAACCCAAATGCCGGTTGATGCCGGGCGTTTGCGTCAGGTTATCGAAGGTGCCATTTTGGCGGCAGGCCAGCCTATGACACTTGTGCGCATGCTGGATTTGTTTGATGCAGAAGTGGCGCCGACCAAAGATGAAATACATGCTGCACTGCTGGATATACAGGCTACCTGCGAAGGGCGCGGTTTTGAATTAAAGGAAGTTGCTTCGGGGTGGCGCTTTCAAGTGCGCGATGATTTAGCTCCTTGGGTTAATCGCCTGTGGGAAGAAAAACCGCAGAAGTATTCACGCGCGCTACTCGAAACCTTGTCGTTAATTGCTTATCGCCAACCGATCACTCGCGGTGACATTGAAGAGATTCGCGGTGTTGCTGTTAGCTCTCATATCATGAAAACCTTGCTAGAGCGCGACTGGGTAAAAGTGATTGGTCATCGCGATGTACCCGGCCGTCCATCACTTTATGCCACTACCCGTCAATTTTTGGATTACTTTAATTTAAAAAGCCTGGATGAGTTGCCGTCACTCAGTGAAATCCGTGATTTGGATGAGTTAAATCCAGTGTTAGATTTGGGCGAGGCAGGCTTAGGCGAAAAAGATACTGATGCCCCGATTCCTGATGATCAGCCAATTGCGACATTGGATGAGCTGGAAGCTGAGCCGGTGGATACCAAAACAGCACTCTATGAAGATGGCTTTGTAGATGGTGAAGAGGCTTTTGTTGAGATTGAGGAGTATGCAGCTATTGATGCTTCACAATTATCGACGCCAGCCAATAATGAGGAAACTGGTCACTAATCAAGTGACCCATGAATTATGGTGAAGAAAATCAACCCAGATAAACCTGAAAAACCTACCAAGGCTGTGAAGCCAGTAGTTGCCGCTAAAACGTCCAAGACCAAATCCATGGCTGGCGGAAAAAATACACCGGCAGAAAAATCATATGGCTTTAAAAAAGCCAGTGGTCCCAGCGCTAAAAAGCATCAGGATTCTGAAAAGCCCGCAGGTAAATCTACCCAGAAACCCGCATCTACTGCGCGCACTAAAACTGCTTTTGCCGCAGAGCCACAAGCTCCTGTCGTCAGCAGCCCTACAGATGAAAAATTGCAGAAAGTACTGGCTCGTGCCGGCATCGGCTCGCGCCGTGAAATGGAGCGAGCGATAGAGCAGGGGCAAGTCAAGGTTAATGATCGCATTGCCAAGTTAGGTGATAGAGTCAGCGCACAAGATAAAATTTTTGTGAACGGCCAGCGCGTAGTGTTGCGTAGCGAATTAACTCGTCGCCGGGTAATTTTATATAACAAACCTGAGGGCGAAATTTGCTCCCGCTCCGATCCAGAGGGTCGTCCTACCGTCTATGACCATCTGCCACCATTGAAAGGTGAGCGGTGGATTTCAGTAGGGCGACTCGACTTTAACACCAGTGGTTTATTGCTGTTTACCAATGACGGTGAATTGGCTAATAAATTAATGCATCCATCATCGGTGATTGACCGTGAATATCTTGTGCGGATTCAGGGCGAGGTTACCGATGAGATGCGTCAGGTACTTTTGCGAGGTGTAGTGCTGGATGACGGCATTGCGCGCTTCACCGATATAGTTGACGGTGCAGGTGAAGGTAAAAATCGCTGGTTCTACTGTGTGGTAATGGAAGGGCGTAATCGCGAAGTGCGGCGTTTGTGGGAGTCGCAGGGCGTTAAAGTGAGTCGTTTGAAACGTGTTCGCTACGCCAATATTTTTATTCCTTCTCATGTGCGAGTAGGGCAGTGGATTGATTTAACTGACCGCGAAATTGAAGATTTATGCATGACGGCAGGATTCGACAGTTCTACCTATACTCGCATGAAAGTGCCCACTCGCGATGAGCAGGCACAGCGTGAGCGTCATGACAAAAAGTTACGGTCTGCTTCTGCTGCACCACGCAGGGTGAAAGCTCCGCCGCGTAAGCGTCCTCCAGTTGTATAGTGAGGAGTCAAGCATAAAAAAACCGCGCAAATTTGCGCGGTTTTTTATGGGGCATGGTCCACTCAGCGTAACTGATTATCGAGCTTGTGCATTCGCCGTGCTATTGATGGTGCAGTTTCTGCCTGATTGCTTGGCGCTGTAAAGTGCTTTATCTGCACGCTCAAATAGCTCCTCTATGCCTTCATTCTGATCGCCATTGTGCGTTGCTACTCCAATACTGACTGTCGTGTTTATAGCCATAGTATTGTGAAGGATTTCTGTTTCTGAAATACGTTCGCGAATACGCTCGGCAATTATTTCTGCACCAATTGCATTGGTATTACTCAGCAGCACAACGAATTCTTCGCCGCCATAACGAAAAATACTATCGGTGCTACGGCACACAGATTGGATGGTTTTCGCAATCTCACACAGAATTAAATCGCCGCGGTGATGCCCGTAATCATCGTTGATTTTTTTAAAGTGATCGACGTCTATCATTAATAATGAAAGTTGCTGTTGCTGACGATTAGCAAGCTGCAGTTCGCGTTTTAAATTGTTGTTTAAGGCTGCGCGATTTCCTACCAGAGTTAATGGATCAAGTAGCGCCAGGCGCATCGCTGTTTGGTAGCGAACTGCATTGCGTAGTGGGTAAACCAATGCGCTGAGTAGCTGTTCGATTTTTATAAGCTCAGTTTCAATAAATCGTTTGCTGCGACTAAAAATGACCTCACCTAAATAGCCCTCATCGGTAGTGAGGCGATAGTCACAATGATGCAGCGATTCCCGTCCAACTCGGGAGTCGTCTTTGGTGGTGGAGGATTTGAAAATCACCCCGGATATTTGCACCAGTGGTTGTATTTGGTGGAAAAAAAGCGAAATTATTTCCGTCGGGTCCAGGCTCATTTGCAAGGCCTGCGTCAGCCGAACTCGCACGGCGAGCTCCTGGTCTTGCGTTGGTATACCAAGGGGGATGCTTCCTGCGCCGTTTGCCTTATGGGCATTGGTCACCATAGTCATGTCCCGCATATAAAGTACCTGTCACATTGATGGGGTTGTTATCTGCCCAGAGTCGCCGCTCTGTGGAATAGGGCTTTGTGAGGTACACAGCGAAAATCATGCCATGTGAATTTTTTTATAAAAAATCCTTTTTAATCAATGGGATGGATTTTTTTTACGGCATGCATTGGCACTGAATGCCAAAAAAAAGGCGGTGTTGGTGGGATGTTTCAACAGGGCAATGGCCGCTAGTCAAAAAAATGTCACCCCACTCAATTGTTAATCGGGTGGGGGGATGCGGATGAGGTTTGCTGGATTAGGTGTTGATCTGGGGCAGTAAAATACCCAGAGTTAGACCACCGGTAGGGCGGTTTTCTGCCCATATTTTGCCTTTGTGCAGAGCAATACTGCGATGTGCAATAGCGAGCCCCAGTCCATAGCCGCCACTCTCGCGTGCACGGGCCTGGTCGGTGCGGAAGAAGGGTTGGAAAATATCCTCCAAGGCATCCTCCGGTACACCGGGGCCCTGATCCATAATTTGGATGCGGTAGTGTTCGCCATCGCCGGTTTCGTTAAGTTGAATACAAATTTCTGAATTTGGGGGCGTGTAGAGCAGGGCATTACGCAGGGTATTTTCAAAGACTCCCACCAGCATGTTCCCGTGAGTGGCCACCAGCGCTTCATCGAGGTTGGATTTAAATTCAATACGAATATTTTTTTCGCGTGCATCCAACTGATAGTTTTCAATGAGAGTTTGTACCAGCGATACCAGATCAAGCACATCATCTAGTACCCAGCCATCCTGGCCTTGAATGGGAAGGGTTAGAATCTCCGTAATAATGTCATTTAGATAATCGGCCGCTTGTTTAATGCGACCCAGTTCGTGATCAATTACCCCGCCACTTTTTTGCTGCGCTAATGCCAACGCGATTTGCAATCTGGCGAGTGGTGTACGCAATTCATGGGATACATCTTTAATTAATCGCTTCTGTTCTTGCATGGCCTTTTCAAGCCGTTCGGTCATGTTGTCGAAGTCGCGCCCGAGTGCGGCAATTTCATCGTTGCGACCGCGAAATTGCTCGCTGATACGAACACTCAAATCGCCGCGGGCAATTTGATGTGTGGCTTTTTGCAGGGTGTTGATGCTACGGGTGAAATGACGCGCGAGGAAAAAACAGGCAGAGCCACTGACCAGAATCGAAACCAATAGCAGCGGCCAGATATTGTCGATAAACAATTCCCAGATGATGTCGCGGTCTTGCCCT
This sequence comes from Cellvibrio sp. KY-YJ-3, assembly GCF_008806955.1. NCBI lineage: Bacteria > Pseudomonadati > Pseudomonadota > Gammaproteobacteria > Cellvibrionales > Cellvibrionaceae > Cellvibrio > Cellvibrio sp. KY-YJ-3. The sequence continues at coordinate 3,005,816 of NZ_CP031727.1, forward strand.
TCGTCGCGGCCTGCTGAAATGGTGATTAACTTAACGCTATTGCCATCATTCAAGGTGATGTAGCGACCAAACAGTTTGCGATTGCGATCTTGCACCTTGTCAAAAGGGTGCTTGCTGGTTAAGCGGGGGGCAAGGAACATTACGCCGGGCGGAAGCGGTCGGTCGAGCAAATCGCGATTGCGTTTATCTACCACATAAACAAAACGCGTCGACCAGCTCGGCATTGCGCGCAGGTCTTGGGTTAATTGAGTGGTATTGCGGTTAATTGCACTGCCGACCATTTGAAATAGTAAGCGTTTTGCAGGGTCTTCATCGGTAGCGGTGCTGCTGTGCTGCAGTTTGCCATCCGGTGTTATATCAAACCAATGCACGACTAAATTGGTGCCGATAATAATCGCCACCGTAATCAACCAAAACGTGAAAAATATTTTTAGGTAGAGGCGTGTCATCAAGTGCCGGATTCATCATCGTTCATAGTGAGCATGTAACCCGCACCGCGTACGTTGATAATTAAATCTTTGGATGAGCCTGCTGCGGTGATTTTTTTACGAATATTGCTGACATGCACATCAATACTGCGATCGTAAGGGGTTAGTTTTCGATTCAGTGCCTGCTCGGTCATATCGTCTTTGCTAATTACTTGACCAGCGCGGCGCACCAGAATTTCAAGCACGCTGAACTCGGTGCCGGTGAGTGGAACTTCATTGCCGTCCCAGGTTGTGGTGCGGGTACCCAAATGCAGGGACAATTTACCCGAGGACAAGCGTTCAACGCTGTTGGTCGAGACTTCTTTTTGATTGGCGCGACGTAAAATCGCACGAATCCGTGCGACCAATTCACGAGGGTCGCAGGGTTTTGCCAGGTAATCATCAGCACCGATTTCAAGACCGATCACGCGATCAACCGTATCGCCTTTGGCAGTTAACATAATCACCGGTGTTTGGTTGTGCTGGCGCAAGTTTTTCAGCACATCAAAGCCATTGCGAACGGGCAGCATCACATCCAGCACTATCGCCGAATAGGGGTTCTTCAGCGCAAGTTCCAGCGCTGTTTGACCGTCGTAGGCGGTATCTATAGTGAACCCTTCAGTGTGCAGATATTCACTCAGTAATTGGCTGAGTTCTTTATCGTCGTCGATGAGGAGAACCTTGAGCATAGCGATTACATACCCTTGTTATATAAGGCGTTATTTGAGGCGCTGAGTGTGCACCAGGCCTTGGTGAGAGTCATGATTCTTTGGGAATTGTTAACTAATCTTAACATGATGGCGCCCATAATGACTTCACTGGCGCTGTTCACGCAATCCGGCGCTTCAGTCAACCTAATCTATCCGAGGATCTTGATATGAAAGCGATCAAATTATTAGCAACAGGTGCATTGCTTCTAGGTGCTGCCGGTATGGTTGTTCCCAGTATCGCCGCCGACGCCAAACCTTGTGACAGTGGGACTTACCACACTGGGAAAGATGGTCACTATGGCGGAAAGCATGCCGGTCATTTTGGCCGTATGGAGCGCGCTTTGGATTTAAGTGATGCGCAAAAAGAAACGCTCAAGTCCCAGCGCGAAGCAAATAAAGCGGCCCGTGCTGCTTTGCATGATCAACTTAAAGAAGCGCGCACAGCTTTGAATACTGCCACTGAGGCAGGCGCAAATGATGCCGAGTTAAATGCGTTGGCAGAAACGCTGGGACGTTTGCAGGCACAGCAGGCGCTGGCGGGGGCAAAAAATCATCAAGCCTTTTTGGCGGTACTTACCGATGAGCAAAAACAGACCCTCGCTGAAATGAAGTCCAAGCGTATGGAGCGCAAGGGGAGTCGTAAAAACGACAGCGAGAGTAAAAGTAGCTAATTTCTGCACTGCATCCTAAACGCTAGTTCACTGACCCCGGCTTGCCGGGGTTATTTATTGTGAGGGGGACGTTAATAGGCTTGCTTGCGCTGCCCAATCTTGGGAAAATCCGCGCCGATTTCTTTGCCTCCGGTGTGATTATTCCCCCGGTGTCAGCAACTTCATTTTCCCAGCATTTCGAGGTTATTGTGGCCCAGATTGGTCTGTTTTTTGGCAGTGACGAAGGTAATACCGAACGCGTTGCCTACCGTATTCAAAAGCGTTTTGGTGAAGATGTAGTTGATGTGCGCGATATCGCTGATGTTACCCAGTTGGATTTTGCCCAATACGACAAAGTGATTCTTGGTATTCCCACCTGGGATTTCGGTCAAATCCAATCCGACTGGGAAGAGTTTTGGGATGATATTGCTGCCGTAGATTTCTCTGGCAAACAAGTCGCGCTCTTTGGCTTGGGCGATCAATTTGGCTACGGCGATTACTTTTTGGATGCTATGGGCATGCTGCACGATGTAATTATCCAGAGCGGTCCCGAAATCGTTGGTCATTGGCCTACCGAAGGCTATGAATTCGAAGCATCCAAAGCGGAAATTCCCGGCGCCGGTATGTTTGTAGGTTTGGCACTCGATGAAGATCAGCAGGAAAACCTCAGTGCTGATCGACTCAACCGCTGGTGTGCGCAAATCCATGTAGAGTTTGGTTTGGATACCCCGCTGGAAATGCTGCAAGACTAAATTTGGTCGATTCCGCGAGTCCGGCAGATCCATTTTCTATTTTTAGTCGTTACTTCATTTTTAGCCGTTAATAGTTGGGTTACTGTTAACGGCGCTTTTGTTAACTGCACTTTCCTCACTTTCTTCTACGAGTCATCTATTGTGATGCTGACGTCTGCACAAATGCTTGCTTTCCAGCGCGATGGTTATGTTGTTGTGCCGGCTTTTTCGAGTCCGGCTCTGTGTGAACAGATTGTGGCTTTCGCCAAAGACGAGCTTGCCAAGCAAGCAATACCCATCGAGTTTGAGGCGGATACTCGTTACCCGGGAGCACCTGAATCACGCACAGCCGAAGGAGGGGCAACGGCGCGTCGCTTGTTGATGGCCACCGAGCGCAGCCCGCAATTGTTAGCGTGGGCGACGGGTGAGCCGCTGAAAAGCCTGTTGATTCAATTGCTCGGGGAGGGCGTAACCCTGTCCCAAGCCCATCACAATTGCATCATGACCAAACAGCCAGCATTTTCGAGCACAACTGGTTGGCATCGCGATAGTCGTTACTGGCATTTTGCGCGCCCTGAGTTGGTGTCAGCTTGGTTGGCGCTGGGCAATGAACAGCCCGAAAACGGTTGTCTTTGGGTGATTCCCGGTTCACATCGGGTTGTTATCGATGTTAATCAGCTGGATCAATACCAGTTTCTCCGCACTGATTTAGCCGTGAACGAAGGACTGTTGAGCGCAGCCTTACCCGTACCCTTGGTGCAGGGCGATTTGTTGCTCTTCCACAGTAATTTATTTCATGCGGCTGGTCGCAACACGACTGGCATGACCAAGTTCTCCATGGTCTTTACTTACCGCTCTGCCGACAACCCGCCAAAAGCAGGCACTCGTTCCGCGCTGAAGCCAGAAATCCCCCTGGCGTAACTCTTTTTCATACCACCAACATTCATCACCAGTTGTGATTTCTTGATCGCAGCGATATGTAATTTATCGTCAAGCTGGCTTCACCGTGTGATCGCTAGAGCTTCAAGAAAAGTAAATTATTCCCATTTAAGAAACTTCAGTGTTAAAACCTCAATCGAAACCTAGCGGGTTTAAGTTGCTCTATTCGTTACTGAGCTGGATGAAGGGGCATCGGGTAATAATAAAGAGGGTGATAATGAACCAGGTGATACATGAATAGCTTTTTGTGGCGGTTAGCGCATTGTCTGCTGCTGATGGTTTTTACGAATGCAGCGCATGCACAGTCTGATCGCGCTGCTACCGAGCAAGTGGCGGCGCAATTGGTGGCTTCGGTGGCAGCAGTGCAACCGGGAAGCGATTTTTATCTTGGCCTCAACCAACAAATTATTCCTCACTGGCATACCTATTGGGTGAACCCGGGCGATTCAGGTAATGCCACTACTATCGAATGGTCTTTACCTGAAGGCGCTACAGCGGGCGATATCCTTTGGCCTTCACCAAGCCGCTTTTCGTTAGGTCCCGTCACCAATTACGGCTACGAATCCAACGTCACTTTACTTACCAAAATAACGGCGCCTGCGAATTTGCAACCGGGTGATACTTTTACCGCTGCCGCGGTAGTGGATTGGTTGGTCTGTGAAGAGGAATGTATTCCCCAGCAAGTGGAGCTTTCGCTCACGCTGCCAGTTGTTGGCGATTCAGCGTCAGTCGGGCAGGGCAGTCCTTACATTGAACAGGCGCTGACGCAATTGCCGGTTGCCAGCCCTTACACGCTTACTACGACACAAACCCCCGCTAATACGACCACGGGGCGTGCGCAGCTCAGCCTGACGCTCGCATTGCCCGCCGCACAAATTTCTCAGGTAAAAGAGCTTTGGTTTTATCCCTACGATTGGGGGCGAATTCAACAAAGCAGCCCGCAGTTAATGAAGGCTACAGCGCAAGGTCTAGAACTAACCATTGAAACAGGTGAGGCACCGTTGACGGCAGGCCAGTCCTTGAAGGGCGTTCTCGTTATTAAAGAGCGGGATTCTCTGAGTGAATCAGAACCGTCGTTAATAACTCGCGGTCTTGAGGTTGATGTCCCGCTAACCATCGCGAGTACCAATACGCCTGCTACCGCAGAAGTGTCGGGTGTGATTAATGCGCTACTGTTGGCTCTGATCGGTGGGGTGATTCTCAACCTAATGCCCTGTGTATTTCCCGTGTTATCGATAAAAGCGCTGTCACTGATTAGTCACGCCAACCAATCGCCTACGCAGATACGTTTACACGGTGTCGCTTACACTCTGGGCGTTTTGGCAAGTTTTGCACTGTTGGCGTTGATACTCATTTTATTAAAAGCGGGTGGTGCGCAAATTGGTTGGGGTTTTCAGTTTCAATCGCCGTTATTTGTAGTCGCGGTTGCCTATTTGATGTTTGCGGTGGGTTTGAGTTTGTCAGGTGTTTTTTATATCGGCGGTTCGGCGGTGGGTGTGGGCTCTTCGCTGGCAGAAAAGCCCGGTTACGGCGGTAGCTTTTTTACCGGTGTATTGGCGACGATTGTTGCAACACCCTGTACTGCACCGTTTATGGCGGCAGCACTGGGTTATGCCTTGGCGCAACCCGCGTTAATCATCATGGCAGTATTTTTAAGTTTGGGGTTGGGTTTGGCCTTGCCCTATTTATTGCTCACCTGTTGGCCCAGATTACAGCGCTGGTTGCCGCGCCCCGGTGCCTGGATGGAGCGCATGAAACAGCTGCTGGCATTTCCCATGTATGCCGCTGCGATTTGGCTGGTGTGGGTGCTGGTGCAACAAGCGGGAATTAATTCGCTCATCATTGCATTGGGGGGGATGTTGCTCATCGCACTTGCAGCATGGATTTACAACGGCACTCGCTATGCCTCCACCCGCTGGAATTATGTGGGTAGTTTTGGAGCGTTGGTATTAATTGCGAGTGTAGTGGCAATCACTGTTGTGAGTATCAATACCTCGCGCGCGCAAGCGACTGCAGAAAATGCCCCCTCAACCCAACACTGGGAGGCATTTAGTGAAGCCCGGTTAAATGCATTGCTCGCCGAGGGCAAACCTGTCTTTGTTAATTTCACCGCTGCCTGGTGCATTAGTTGTTTGGTTAACGAAAGAGTCGCGCTGAGTGATGCAAATGTCATTGCTGCATTTGCGCGTGGTGACATTACTTATTTGAAAGGCGACTGGACTAATCGCGATCCGGAAATTACGGCATTTCTAAAACGATTTAATCGCAGCGGTGTTCCGCTTTATCTTTTTTATCCAGCTGCCGCGTCAACGCCGCAAGTATTGCCGCAAATATTAACGCCGGACATGGTGGTTAATGTGTTGGAAAAAACAGATTTTTAAAACTGTAAAAACGAGTGTGAGTTAGTTATTGCTAAGTAGTTGATTGCAAATGTTGGTAAGTAAATTAACTGAAATTAATAGGAGTTTTTTATGTTAACTATTCAAAGTGCAAAAACATTACTGACAAAAATGGTAGCGGCCAGTGTATTGTTTACTGTGGCGGCGGTGCCAGTCTGGGCGGAAGCTATTATCGATAAACCGGCACCGGCTTTTTCTGGCGCCGCCGCCGATGGTTCAACCATTAATCTTGCGGATTTAAAAGGCAAAACTGTGGTGCTGGAGTGGACCAATAACGAATGCCCCTATGTGAAAAAACACTATGATTTAAGTGGCAATATCCCGGCCTTACAAAAGGCGGCGACTGCAGATGGCGTTGTGTGGTTGCAAATTATTTCTTCTGCACCGGGCAAACAAGGCCATGTGGATGCAGCAACTGCGTTGAGTTTAAATGAGCAGCGTGGCGCGGTGCCGAGCAATGTAATTTTTGATGCCGATGGCACTATCGGCAAACTCTATAACGCGCAGACTACACCCCATATGTTTGTGATTGATGCGGAGGGCACACTGGTTTACAAAGGTGGAATCGACAGCATCAAATCCAATAAAGCGGAAGATATTCCCAAAGCTGTACCCTATGTGAAAGAAGCATTGGAAGCGGTAAAAGCGGGCAGCAAAGTACCTAATCCTAGCACTGCACCTTATGGTTGCTCTATTAAATACGCGAGTTAATTCGTTCAGGTTTGTATAAAACCTTTTCTCTGCTACTCACTAGGGTCTTATTTCCCTAATGAGTAGCAGAGTATTTCTACCCAGCCCGTTTCAGGGTTATTCCTTGCCCCTCAATACTTCTCTGCTATCCTTTCCAATAACTGTGACATAAGTCATGGTTTGGCGATTTTTTGCGCAAGTTTTCCCGCTGGCTTGCAGGCGTTGTAAATGGATCAACTTGATCCCTTGGGGTTTACTGCGCTGTTTAAAATTTATACTTATCTAAGGAATATCCTAATGAAAAAAACGCTCTTGAGTATTGCATTGGTAAGCGCTTCATTGCCTTCAATTGCAGGTGAATTCCACGGCAGCTTTTCAGGTATGTCTGGTGCTGCCTATGCAACCGGTAACTACTCGGAAGGCGTATTGCTGAATCCAAGTTTGGGCGCCTCTTATAATCCAGAGAAGGATGATTTCGCGCTGTTGTTCAGCGTCGGAGCCTTAGGTTCAGATAAAGATGATTTGATTGATCAGGCTGATGAATTGGTTGATGTCATTGATAATCTGCAAAACGTCAGTGAATTAAGTGAGGCGCAAGCCGAAGATTTAAAGCGTCGCTTGGAAGACATTGATGGTGATTCTGCTCGTGTAGCGGCAGGTGCAAACTTGGTGGTGTCAATTCCCAATGAGCTGGTGTCCTTGGCATTTATTGTTAATGCGCGTGGTTATGTGTCGCTTGCTCCAGATGTGTCAGACGCCGACTTGGATTTGATTGATCGCTATTTGGAACAAAATCTTAATCCCTCTGATCTTGATGCTGAATTGGAATCAGAGATCACGGGGCATGGTGCCATTGTGACCGATATAGGTGTTTCTTTTTCGAAAGCATTTTCTCTAGCTAATGGCAATCACTTATTAGTTGGATTCAAACCGAAAAAAGTTGAAGTAGAAAGTATTATTTACACTTCGAATGTAGCCGACTTCGATGAAGACGATTTTGATGCTGACGATTACACGCTTAAAGAAGACGCAATGAATTATGACCTTGGCTTGACCTATATGGCTGGCAAGATGCGTTACGGTTTGGTAGTTAATAATTTGCAAGACAAAACTTACAAAACCATTGACCCGGAAGAAACTATTTCCATTGAGCGTCAAATGACCGGTGCTGTGGGTTATGTGAATGGAAACTTCAAAGCAGAAGTAGCGGCAGATTTAAACTCGGTACCGGCAATTGGTTTGGGTGGCGAGGTGCAGTTGATGCGTGTTGGCCTTGAATACAGTGCGTGGGATTGGTTACGTTTGCGCACTGGTATTGAGCAGGATTCCAAAAACACGTTGGATGATACTTATTCATTTGGTGTAGGTGTAGGCGCACTTAACCTGGCTTATATTACCGGCTCGGAAGAAACTGAAGGTGCTGCGTTAAGTTTGGGTTTGCGTTTCTAATTTTCTTGGTGCAATAAAAAATCCCCGGCAAGATTGCTTGTCGGGGTTTTTTTTAGGCTTCTGCAACAAACACTGCTCTGATGGGCGCCGGGTGGCCTTCAACCGTTAGTGCGGAATTGTCAGGGTGCAAAAATTCGGGCAGTGAGTGAAAGCGCATCCATTCCGTTGCGCGCTGTTCTTCGGTGGTGGTGGGGCAAATATCTACCACGCGCGGGTTGTGGTAACCCATTTTGCGCAACCAGGAAAGCATGGTGTCGCAGCTTGGTAAAAACCATACATTATTCATCATGCCGTAACGGCCTTCCGGCACCAGTACATCCCCCAAGCCACCTTCAATGACCAAGGTTTCCAGCACCAGTTGTCCGCCTGGGCGCAGGGTATTTTTTAATTCCAATAAGTGATCCATTGGCGAGCGGCGATGATAAAAAACGCCCATGGAAAACACCGTATCAAACGCGTGCAATTTTTCCGGTAGTTCTTCAATTCCCAGTGGCAATACATCAACCGGATGATGAGCACCGGCAAAATGTTTGATCATATGAAATTGCACAATAAAGCGTGGTGATGGGTCTATGCCGATTACCCGCTTTGCGCCCGCACCCAGCATGCGCCAGCAGTGATAACCATTGCCACAACCTACGTCGAGAATCAGGCGATCTTTGAGCGGTGCCAAATGCGGTAATACGCGATCCCATTTCCAATCGGAGCGCCATTCGGTATCGATATGGATATCGTGTACAAAGTAAGGGCCTTTGCGCCAGGGAATTAATTCCTGCAAAACTGATTTAATCGTTGCACGCGTGGTTTCGTCACAATCATCGCTCGCACCAATGCGCACCGCATCCATTAATTCAATGTGCTCGCTGGGTACGGTGGGTAATTTAGTCAATGAGGCTTTCCAGCCAGCCAAATCACCGTAGCGTTTTTCACTGAGACCGGCGGCAATTTGCTCCGGTAGTATTTTGGCCCAATCAGCGAGCGCGGTATCTTCCAGTGCGTGAAGTAAATAGTCGTAATTAATCTGGGTCACTACAAAGCCTTGAGTTATTTAATCGCAATCAGCGACGCAAAATTAAAACATTGAAACCAAACATCCACACTGGAAAATCCCGCCGAGCGCAAACGCTGACGATGTGCATCCAGTGTTTCCGGAATTAAATAATTTTCAATCGCCGCACGTTTTTGCGCAATTTCCAAATCGCTATAACCGTTGGCACGTTTGAAATTATGGTGTAGTTCAGTCATCAGTTGTTGATGCGGTTCATCATCAAATGCGACTTTTTCCGAGAGGATTAATACGCCGCCCGGGTTTAGCCCGGAACAAATTGCGCTGAGGGTCTGCAATCGCTCTTCCACCGCAATAAATTGCAACGTGAAATTCAGTACTGCCATGGAGGCGTTGGTGATTTTTACATCGCCAATTGAAGCTTCAATCAACTCTACGGGTACTTCGCCACTATCAGCCGCAATTACCTGTTGGCAGCGCGCAATCATTGCGGCTGAATTATCAACGCCAATAATTTTGCAATTAGCCGCTTGAATGCGATGGCGCATGGCGAGGGTGGCCGCACCTAAGGAGCAGCCCAGATCGTAGCAATGGCTATCGGCTTGTGCGTAGCGTTCAGCGAGATTGCCAATCATGTTAATGATGGTGGCGTAACCGGGAACCGAACGTTTGATCATGTCGGGAAAGACATCCACTACGCGCTCATCAAATGCAAAACGGCTGACTTCGGCCAGCGGGTTGGCGTAAATCGTATCTGGATTGGTCTTGGGCGAGTGGTCGCTGTTGTGTGTCATATCAACTGCTTGACGAAGAAATGGGCAGGTTGCTGCCGGGGCGGGCATTGTAGCGCTCAACGTCGGGGACAACAAATTTGACGATTCATAAAACTGTCATCTTTTGGCGCGATTATTCTGGTTAGTACCCCTACCTTCGTCCGCTGTAAAGTTGTCGCCCTATGCATCTGCAGAACTCTGTTGTTAATTCATCCTTTCTGCACAAGGAATTGCGTCGCTTGATTGAGTTCAAGCTGCTAACCCCTGTATTCCAGCCAATTATGGCGGTGGAAAACCCGCGCATTATTGGTTATGAGGCGCTGATTCGCGGCCCGGAAGACAGCCCCCTGCACAAGCCCGATAGCCTGTTTGCCGTAGCGCGCGAGTCGCGTTTACTCGCGGTACTTGAATTCGCCTGCCGTGAGGTTTCCTGTGAGCGTTTTGCGGAGCTGAATCTACCCGGCAAGCTGTTTTTGAATATGAGCCCAATCAGCTTTACCGATAGCCAGTATCGGGATGGTGTGACCCGGGAAATTTTGCAAAGGGTAGGGCTCAGCGCCGAGCGCTTGGTGTTTGAGTTAACCGAAAGCCAGCCGCTGGATGAGTTGGATTTACTCTGCGCCGCATCAGATCACTTTCAGCGGCAGGGTTTTGCAGTCGCGCTGGACGATTTGGGCGCGGGCTATGCCGGTCTGCGGGTGTGGAGTGAGTTGTGCCCCGACTATGTGAAAATTGATCGCCATTTTATTTCAGGCATTGATAAAGACCCGGTAAAGCGCGAATTTGTGCGCGCTATTCTCGATATCGCTCACCGCATGGGGCACAAAGCGATTGCTGAAGGCATAGAAACCGCGGCGGAATTCACCACCCTGATTACTATGGGTGTGGACTACGCCCAAGGTTATTTTATTGCCTACCCCTTGGCCGAACCGGCAGTGGAATTGCCCCTGCAATTGGTGCAGTTGTCGGGCGCCTCGGCGCATCGCTATCAAGATCATTTCACCCGTCGCGTCAGCGAAATTGTGGTGAATTGCACTGCGGTAGCTCCTTCAATGACTGCGGAAACACTGGTGAAAATGTTTCGTGCTGATGTGCGTTTAACCTGTGTGCCGGTAGTAGACCAAGGGCGACCATTGGGTATGGTCAGTCGCGCGGAAATTTTAAATGTATTCTCGCGGCGTTTTGCCCATGAATTGTATGCGCATAAACCGATCAGTGAATTTATCAGCCCACTGTCAATTATGGTGGATATCACTACTGATTTAAAAACCGTTGGCCAGTTAATCAGCGAAGATCCGCAACAAAATTTAAGTGTCGATTTTATCGTCAGTGAAAATAATCAATACATGGGTGTCGGTAAGGTGCGCGATTTGCTGCGCTCGATTACCGAAGAAAAACTGCGCGCGGCGCGGCATAGCAATCCACTCACCCAGTTGCCCGGCAATGTCCCCCTGTATGAATGGGTGGATCATTTGCTGCTGCACAAAAAAACTTTTGTGGTGGCCTATTGCGACATCAACCATTTCAAACCGTTTAATGATGCCTTTGGTTACAGTGCGGGCGACGAAGTTATTGTCAACCTCGGGCGGATTCTTTGTGCGGCAGTGGACAATCAGCAGGATTTTGTCGGACATGTTGGTGGCGATGATTTTATTTTGGTGTTTTGCGGCTCCAATTGGCAGCAGCGCTGCGAGCAGATATTGGCAAATTTTAGCCAGATGAGTGCAGCATTAATGCCGCCCGAAACAACAGATTATTGGAGTACCGATCGCCAGGGGCGCCGGCAAAAATTCGGTGCCTTGACCTTGGCGATTGGTGCGGTAGAGCCGGATCTGGATTACTGCAAAACCCATCACCACATATCGCAGCTGCTGGCGGATGCCAAACAAAGTGCAAAGCAAGAGGGCGGTAACAACTTGTTTTTATCGCGCCGCCGCCAACCATCACTGGTTCATAATGTGTAAATTCAGTGATTGAATAGCCATTTATGTCCTAGCGGTAGGGGAATCCTGAGCTATCCTTAGCTTGATTTCTTTGCGGAGGTGGACTAATGGCCGATCTTGGCTTTTACAAGATGCATGCCCTGATTATCGATGATTTTGAGAATTTTCGTGGCACGCTGTACAAAATGTTGATGGATTTAGGCATAGGGAATGTGGACTCGGCTGCATCCGGTGAAGAGGCGCTGCGTTATTGCAAGGCACGTAATTACGATTTAATTCTCTGTGATAACAATCTGGGCAAGGGAAAAAGTGGTCAGCAAGTTTTGGAAGAGCTGCGCTCGACCGATAACCCTTGTGCAGAAAGTTTGTTTATTCTGGTATCGGCTGAATCCAGCAAAAGCATCATTATGGCGGCTTACGATTACGAGCCTGACGCCTACCTTGCCAAGCCCATCACTCCCAAGGCACTCGACCAACGGTTAAATCGCTTGTTTGAGCAGCGCAGTGAGCTAAAAGAAGTTCTGGCCGCCCAAAAAGCCGGCGATGATGCCCTTGCAATAAAGCTATGTAACGATTTGGTCGCCCAAGGCAGCCGTTACACAAACAGTTGTCAGAAAATTTTAGGCCAGCTTTATCTCAAACAAAATAATCTTCCTGCCGCTGAAGAGTTGTATCGAACCGTATTGGATAATCGCGAATTGGAGTGGGCGCAGCTGGGTATGGTAAAAACCCGCTTGGCGCAAAAGGATCTGCTCGGTGCGCAGCAGTGGTTGGAAAATATTTTGCAATCCAACCCTCTGTGTATGAAGGCATACGATTTAAAAGCTGAATTATTCAAGTTGCAAAATAATACTGAAGGGTTGCAAGAGGTGTTGCAGAAAGCAACAGACCTATCACCTCTGTCTATTTTGCGCCAGCAAGAGCTCGGCGCTGTCGCCCAGCAAAATAATGATTTACTCACTGCCGCCAATGCGCTCAAGCGAGCGGTAAAACTGGGTGAACATTCCTGTTTCGATAAAGCAGATGTACATTCCCTGTTCGCCCAAGCCACTATCGATTTATTTTCTATCGACAAAGAGCTGGCCAAACCGCTGGTTCGGGATGCAGTTGCTTGCGCGGTTAATATGGAAGATAAATTTGGCAAAAATAATCTGCGTAAAGCGGAATCCTTGTTGTTGGAGAGTCAGCTACAAGTTTGTGCCGGTGATCAACGCCGCGCACAGGATGCTCTGGTAAGCGCACAATCGGCATTAGGCAGTAGTAAAGATGAAAGTGCCTTGCCAGTGCAAATAGAAATGGTGCGTGCGCTGCGGTTGCTAGGGCGTACCAATGAGGCACAAGAGTGTCTTGCCGAGCTGTTGCACCGCTATGCGGCTAATGAACAGCAGCTACAAAAACTGGATGTCTTGTTGGATGAGCCGCGCAGTGAAAAAAATAAACTGATGGTGGCTGAAATCAACAAAAAAGGTATCGCACACTATAACGCTAAAGATTTTTCTGCAGCAGCAGATGCGTTTAAAACAGCGCTGCAAAAATTACCCAACCATGTTGGGTTGCGTTTAAATTATGTGCAGGCATTAATCGATAAATTAAAAACCGGTTTTGATGTTTCACTGAGCGAAAAAATTCAGCAAACTTTTACCAAAACCACGGCAATTATTTCCCAGCAGCATCCGCAATTTCAACGCTACAGACAGTTGAATGATGTTTACAACAGCCTTGTTCGGGCCCACGAAAAACAGCAGCGAGGTTGAGTATGGAGCCTAGATCAACACCACAGCATTCGGATCAAGATTACGATCAGATGCCCATTGATTTTTCATTCGTACTCGCATCCAGTGTGCATGATATGAAAAATTCATTGGGAATGTTGTTAAACACGCTCTCTGCGATGGTGGAGGCTTCGCCGCCTAAGGATGCACAGCAAGCTAAATTATTTTCCACTCTGGAGTATGAGGCGGCGCGTATTAACGGCGAGTTAGTGCAGCTTTTGTCACTGTATAAAATGGACGAAAAAACCCTCGCGATCTTAATTGACGAGCATCATGTGATCGATATCATCGAAGAACAAATCGCGCGCAATTATGCGCTATTAACCTCGCGTGATATCAGTGTTGAAGTCGATTGCGACAGCGACCTGGCGTGGTACTTTGACAGTGAATTGTTAGGCGGCGTGTTGAATAATCTGGTGGTTAATTGTGCGCGTTATTGCCGTGAGCGCTTGCTGATTAGTGCGAGTGAAGATAATGGTTATTTGTGTATCAGTGTGGCGGATGACGGCCAGGGATACCCGGAGACTATGTTGTTAGGGCCTGCTCCCCAGGGATCGGTGTCTTTCAATTCCGGCAATACCCGTTTAGGTTTGTTATTTGCGCGTAAAGTATTATCGCTGCACAAATCCAAGCGCGGGCAGGGCTATATGACGATTGAAAACGGCGGGCCACTCGGTGGCGGTGTACTGAAACTGCACCTTCCTTAATCTTCTTTTTTATTCATTTGCTACTGCAGTTGTTGAACGGTTGAAATCAATATAAGCCTGCTGCATTATCAATACCCATTCCGGTCTTGTTTTCAGGTTAATTTTTATGCTCAAAATCCGCTTTAAAGACAATAAATACAATGCGGTATGGTTGGTAGAACCCAAAATTACAATCGGTCGCTCGGCGACCAACGCGCTGGTAATTGATGACCCGCTGGTTAGTGACGTACATATGGAAGTGTTGGTAGACAACGAGCACCTTACGTTGCGCAACCTCGTTCCTACTCATGCGGTGATTGTGAATGGACAAAAAATCACTGGTGCATGTGAGTTGAAGCCTGGCGACAACATCAGTATTGGTGCTGTCGAGCTTGTTGTAATAGATCCCAAACGCGAGGCTCGTTTGTCTACAGAGGCGCCTGTTGCTAGTGTTCAAGCAGTGTTGACCAAAACAACGGGTTGGTCATTAAAGGCAAACCACACCGCACTGGCCAATCGTGTGTTTCCACTGAAGGATGTCACAACTATCGGCCGCTCCAATGAGTGTGATATCAGCTTGCCCGCGGCACATTTGTCGCGCCGTCATGCCCAGTTACAGGTTATTGATGGCATGCTGTTCGTAAAAGATTTGGATTCTGCCAATGGGACATTCCTCAACGGCAAACGCGTAGCCGAAGCAAGAGTCAAGCGTGGCGATGAATTGCGGTTTGATGCCTTGAGCTTTGGGGTCATGGGGCCAGCCGATGATATGGCCAAAACCACGGTGCGAAAGGCTGTGCCACTTGAGCCAACAAATTCACCCGCCGCCAGCACTGCGCGTAAGTCGTCCCCTGCTGCGCGACCTGCGGTCGCAACCCGTGCTTCCTCGGTGAGTCGCTCGGCAGCCGCCGCGCCTGCCAAACCTGTTGCAGAAGAGGGTAACAAAGGTAAGTTCGGGCTAATTTTGCTGGCTGTTTTGGCGATTGTGGTTATAACAACCTTGATCTTAACGCGTAAATAAGTCTTTAAGTTTTGCAGATGCAGGTCGATAACCTGTGATGCTACAGACCGATGCAGCACATAGGTGAATTTATGACTATCTCCTCGCTCAACAACACTTCATTAAATGGCACCTTGCCCAATACCCTTTCTGGTAGTGGAACCAATGCCAAGCCAGCCAACATTAGTTCTGTGAATCCGCAGAACCTGGATACACTCCCGGCTGCAGATGCCAAAGTAATGACGCTGGAGGAAAAGCGCCAGACTGCGCTGCAGGTGGTCAACAAAACCCTATCGATGGCCTATGAAAAACTGGCTTCGCGCGGGCAGGTGGTAAGTGATGAGTACGCCGCCTTCGAACCGCTAACAGCCGAAAAAGTGGCCAACAATATTCTCGGTTTTATCGAACGTCGGTTGCAGATGGATGCAGCCGATGGCGCCACACAAGAACAGCTGCAAGCGCGTTTGGAAGCCGGACTGTCGGGCTTCAAAAAGGGCTTCGCAGAAGCCAGTGAAAAACTGGAAGCGTTGAGCCTCTTATCCCCCGAAATTAAAACTGATATAGATAAAACCTACGATTTGGTGCTGGAAGGTATTGATGAGTTGCGAGCTAAATTCATAGAGGCGGCCACAGCTCCATCAGCCGAGCCTGAAAAATCCACCTCTGGTGCCAAAGAGCAGCTTACTTCAGCCGCTACTGGCAAGGCGCCAGTCACCCTGGATGTACCCGAATTTGTTCCCGCACCTGGCTCGTACCTTGGTTATGCCAACTATGAATATGGTCGCGCACGGGAGTTCAGCTTTGAGTTAACCACCAAAGAGGGTGATAAAGTCACTATCACGGCTGCCTCCAGCGAGGGTTTGGCGATAGAGGCAGGGCGGGCTGGTCGTAGTAACTCATCGGTAACTGCCATCAACGCCAGTTACAGCGCAAGTCAGTCATTTTCACTGAGTATTGAAGGCGACTTGAGTGAAGCGGAACTGGTGGCAATCAATGATTTGCTTGGGCGGGTAAATGATTTGGCTGGTCAATTCTTTGCCGGTGATTTGGATGGCGCTTTTACTCAAGCAATGAACCTGGGATATGACTCTGAACAAATCGGTAGTTTTGCGCTGAACCTTGCTCAGGCTGAAATCCAACAGATCACCAAAGCATACGAAGTATTTGAGCCTGCGCGCGCTTCTGATAATGGCAATAAATTGGGCCTAAATCGCGAATCCTTGTTGCCCCTTGGCAACTTTATCCGCGATTTACTCGATAGCCTGGATCGTGCATCAGTATTCCCCGAGCCTGCGGGACTACTGACCAATATGGCTGAAAAGATAACCGGTGAAACTGAGCAGGATCAGGTTCAGGGGCGTCGGTTTAGTGAGTTTATGAAAGAAATTTTGGCCCTGGAGTTGCGTTAATTCAGCAGGCATTTGCAAGTGAGACGCTGGTAAACTGCACTTTTTGTGCGGATGCCAGCTATGAAGCCTATCTATCTTTACTCCACCCCCGGTTGTCACCTCTGTGAGTTGGCGCGGGAGGTGGTTGAACCTCTGTTAAATAACTACTCACTGGTGCTCGAAGAGATTGATATCGCCCAGTCTGATGAACTCATTGAGCGTTACGGTGTAAAAATTCCTGTCTTAAAATCCCCCTCTCATATCGATGAGCTCTGTTGGCCGTTCGATACAGCCCAGGCCGCCGCCTTTCTGGTTCGCAATAGTATTTAATGGCAGGGTGTTCGAAAAATTATTGCAGTTGCGTATGTAGCTGAATTTGTGAATTGGATTCGTTATTTTTAATTGGCACTTATACCAAGTGTATTCATTGTTTCCGCTACCCAGCGCAATGCATCGATATAAATTTCCGCCAGAATTTCCGGATTAATCCCCATTTCATCCAGTTGATCCCAATCGATATCTTGCCAGCGCCCTTGTTCATGCATTTGCACTATGGCTAGAACCTTACCTTCGGGGCCTGAGTGTTTGAGCATCGCTTGGTTCAGTTGTTCGCTCAGGGATAAATTGCGCAATAACTCTTCCAACGGTGCATCTAAAAATGCGTCTAGCGTTGAAAGCAAGCCCACGGTGAAATAAGAGTCCGGGCGCGAGCGCTGATTAATTTTGGTTGCGATCATTTCGCACATACGTGCACGGGTGAGGGCGGTAATACTCAATTCATGTGGTTTGCCGCTCAGGTTTGAGAGCGCCAGTAAATTAACCCAATTCCTGAGTTTATTGAGCCCCAAGAGCATAATTGCCTGACGCAGTGATTCCACATTACGCGATAAACCAAAAGCGGCGGAATTCACCAGGCGCAGTAGTTTAAAACTTAAGAGCGTGTCGCGCGCGATCATCCGCTCTATTTTATCGATTGGTGCATTGGGGTCGTGCAGTGCTGATAACAATTGCAATACGGATTGTTTATTTTCAGAAATTTTTCGTCCGGTGATAACACGGGGTTTTGCTAAAAAATATCCTTGAAAAAGGTCAAACCCCAATGCTTTGCACTTTTCATACATCTCGTAGGTTTCGACCTTTTCCGCGATTAAGGTGATGCCTAGGGATTTCAAGTGGCTGACATGAGCCAAGAGTTTTTCCGCTGACAACGCAAGTACATCCAGTTTGATTATATCTGCATAGGGAACCAGCCCCTCAGTGTCACTGCTTAACTCAAAGTCATCCAGGGCAATAGTGTAACCCTGCTCGCGCAATTGTTTCAGTGAGAACAGCATTGCCGCATCGACCTGCTGTCCTTCTAATACTTCGATAACTAATTTTTGCCGGCTAAAGGGCGGGGGGGAGTTGAGTAGTGCGCGTGTGAAATTAACAAATGCTTTGTGCGTACCGACCACTTCATCAATCGATAGCTCAGTGAATGCATTTAACAGCACTTGTGAGCTGGCCGCATCGCCATCGCTGGTGGCAATAAATTTTAAATCACTATTGCGACACAATAATTCATAGGCAACAACTTTCATGTTGCCATCAAAAATTGGTTGGCGCGCAAGCAGCGGTATGGTTTCGGTCATAGTATGAAGTGACTGGATGCTAGTTGTTGTTAAAGTGAGGCTTCCGAACGTCCTGTTTGCTTCGTATTGAAGTGTAACTTGAAAAGAATATCTTACAATATGTGTTTGTTATAGCGCTTTCTTGCGGCATTCGGTTATTTCGGGTCTGACAGGTATTTTTGGCTATACTGCAAAGGTATTCGCACTTAAAAATACGCAGTGTATTTACTGCAGCCGTATTCTCGCGGCTCAACTGGTTTGGTTATAGGGTAGCAACATGTCTAAGTTACTGGATTCCATCGATCAGCGTACTCGTTTGGTGGGCGAGAATCGTTTGGAATTGTTAATGTTTCGCTTGGGCGGGCGTCAACTTTTTGCTATCAACGTGTTTAAGGTGCAGGAGGTTGTCAAAATTCCCAAGTTGCGCCCCGTGCCTCACAGTCATCCCCATATTCGCGGTGTTGCGCATTTGCGAGGGCAGGCGGTGCCTGTAATTGATTTACGGGCGGCGATTGGCATGAGTCCGCTTAAAGATTTGGAAAACGCCAACTTAATTGTTGCGGAATATAATCGTTCCGTGCAGGCTTTTTTGATTGGTGAAGTTGATCGTATTGTTAACCTGAATTGGGAGTTGATATTGCCGCCCCCCAAAGGCACAGGGCGCGGTCATTTTTTAACGGCAATCACACGCATTGAAGATCAGTTAGTTGAAATACTGGATGTTGAACGTGTACTTGCCGACATTATTCCCTACAACACCCGGGTTTCAGCGGACATATTGGATTCGGATTTAGCGCAAGAGGCTCGTAAGCGTAAATTGAAAGTACTCTTGGCCGAAGATTCACCCACCGCCGTAAAACAAGTTGTGGAGACCTTGGGAAATATTGGTATTGAAGTGCTTTCGGTACAAGATGGTTTGCAGGCGTTGAACTTATTGCGGCAGTGGGCAGCGGCCGGGCGCAAGGTAACAGATGAAATTCTTATGTTAGTGACCGATGCAGAAATGCCCGAAATGGATGGTTACAGGCTAACGGCTGAAGTGCGAAAAGACCCAGCGCTACGCGATTTGTATGTGGTGCTACACACGTCGCTTAGCGGTAGTTTTAATAAAGCAATGGTTGAAAAAGTGGGCTGCAATGACTTTTTATCCAAATTTCAGCCGGATGAACTTGCTGCCGTAGTGCAAAAGCGATTGCGCGTATTTTTAAGTCAAGCGTCACATTAATTTTTTTTGATTTAATAAAAAAGCCGCCGGCTAAGTTAATTGGCGGCTTTCTTTTTGCGCGTATATATTTTCAAGTGAAAGTCGTTTCTCTCACAGCACCTAGAGTGTGCGATTGGCTTCTTCCGCTGTTACAAACTTTGTTTCTTGCCCAAGACGGTACGCATATATCACTGAAAACGACAGAATATTTTGCACATAGCCACGTGTTTCCTTAAAAGGAATAGTTTCAATCCATACGTCATAGGGTAATTGCGCATTTTTTTCTTTGTTCATCCACTGGCGCACGCGTGAAGGCCCTGCGTTATAGGCTGCTGCTGCAAGAATGCGATTGCCATCAAATACGCCCAGTAAATAATCGAGATAGCGACTGCCCAAGGCGATATTTTTATCTGGTTTTATTAAATCTTGCGCATTAAAACTCATTCCACTTTTCTGCGCTGTTTGTTTTGCCGTGGACGGCAGTAATTGCATGAGTCCAACTGCACCAGCGGGTGATTTAGCATCGTGCATAAATGCACTTTCCTGGCGGGCGACAGCAAAAATCAGCAATGGATTGACCGAGGTTTGTTTGGCAGCTTTAGTGACATGATCCTGATAGACAATCGGGAAGCGTACTTGTAATTCATCCCAGAGTTGCGCCTCGGCCATAACTTGAATGCCGTGACGGTGCCAACCCCAACGCTCTGCCAGGCGCCCTGCAATTGCTGCTTGTTCCGGCTTCATGCGTCGCGCGCTGTAAAAAAATTCGCGCGTTGCGGCTGATAGGTTCCCTCGCTCTAAAAATTCACGAGCGCGCAACATGCCCTGGCTATTTTCGACGGCGCGTACTTGTTCGTCGCTAACCACAACCGGGCGGTCAAGGAGGTGGTAGTTAATGCCGGTTTTATCTGCTGCCAGGAACCCATAAAAACTGCGTGCCGGTGCCACGGTATTGTAAATCGCCATGGGTGTTTCACCGTTAATTTCCTTAATCCCTAACTCTTCCATAGTGCGAGCCTGCCAGTAGCGCCAGCGTTCGGTAGCGCGTGCGTCTTCAGGAAGGCGCGTTAACCATTCATTTACTTGCTCCCAATTTTGCTTACGCAAAGATTCGCGCAATAACCATTCGAGCAAATCGATACTGTTTAAATTAGGTGTGGAGGCAACTAATTTTTCAGCTTCTGCGTCATGATCCTGATAGAGCAAGCGCAGTGCAATCTGGTATTTGATTGCGTTGCGGTCGTCGTCGCTGAACAATTGTTGTGCATCATAAATTCGCCACAAACTGAGCGCCTCTTTGGCATTAGTGCGCGCCAGTTTTTCTAAACCGTGCAGGATTACGGTTTTCATTTGCGGTGATTGTTTGGCAAATTTGGATGTTTGTTTTAACAAGCGTGGGTTTGTGTTGACTTGTTGCAACAGTAATGCAAGCGGTTTTTCGGTGGCGGGTAACAAGTTGCTCAAATAACTGGCCATGCCATTGTTGCCAGCCTTGAGCACCTTGAGGTGACGCTGCCAGATTAGCTCTGGCGTCATGCGTCCTGCTTTGCGCCATTCAGCAAAGACTGGATCGCAGGCTTTGGATTGGGCTTTTTCAATATTCCAAAGTGCGCCAACTTCATCCAGTGCAGTTTTATCACCGGTTGCCAAGCGCGCGCGTAGATTGAGACAGGCGAGTTCCGGGTCGGTCAAACGCGCGTCGTAAAATTGGCGATAGTCCGTCCAGCGCTCGCGTTGTGCCAGTGTTCGCAGCCAGCGATGCGTCAGACGTTCGGCCAAAAATGAATCCGGGTAGCGGTTAAAAAATCTTTCCACTTCTGTTTTCGGGAGAGTGATCAGGCGCTCGCTTAGGTCCTGGTATTCAAGGTAGGGAACCAGTGGATAATTCTGCAGCTTTTTAACCAGTTGCCGATACTCGGCCATGCTTTTGGAATTCAGTGCTTTTTGCGCGCGATCGTATTGCTGGCGTTCGACTAGGCGGGCATCGGATTTACCGGTTTGTTTGGTTGTGGCAGGAGTGGCGGCGGATGCGGTGCTGGCGATGCTCAGGGTCATACTGCCGATCAATACGCTGGCACTCAATGACAGCGGCCAAAGTATTTTCGAAAACCTCATGGGGAACCTCAAATTTTTGTCTTGCCAATTATTCTCGTGCGACGGTCCGCGAGTGCAGGTGGCGGGTTGGTAATGTGTGCCTGCTGGGATATGATGCGGCTCCTTTGAGAATAACAGCCCACCGGTGCTTCTGCCAGTATCATTTTTGTTATAAAACTACCTGAATTATTCCTTCTATGTCTTTGATTAAAATTGAAAAAGCGGGGCTAAGTTATGGCCTGCAAGTATTGCTTGATGGTGTTGATCTGACCATCGAACGCGGCCAGCGTTTGTGTCTGATTGGGCGCAACGGCACTGGTAAATCCAGTCTCTTGAAAGTGATTGCCGGCGAGGTGGATCTGGACAAGGGAGAGGTTGTCAGGCAAACCGGAATTCGTGTTGCGCGCCTGGAGCAGGATCTGCCCGAGGCGGATGATCGCTTGGTGTTTGACGCTGTTGCGGCGGGTGCTCAAGGCGTTGGTGAGTTGCTGGCGGAATACCGCTTTATTTCCCACTCAGTCGAGATTAGCGATGCGCAACTGGAGCGCATGACTCAATTACAGCAAAAAATTGAAGCCAATGACGGGTGGTTGCTACAGCAGAAAGTCGAGGAAATTATCTCTCGCTTGGACTTGCCAGCTGATCGTTATATGCGTGAGCTATCGGGTGGTTGGCGTCGCCGTGTCGCGTTGGCGCGTGCGCTAGTGTTGGATCCGGATGTACTTTTGCTGGATGAACCCACTAACCATCTGGATATTGCTGCAATTGAATGGCTGGAAAAACAATTACTGAATTTTAATGGTGCGCTGGTTTTTATCACCCATGACCGCTCGCTTTTACAGGCTTTGGCAACGCACATTGCTGAATTGGATCGCGGTCACTTGCGCTATTGGGAAGGTGATTACACCAGCTTTTTGGTGTATCGCGAACAGGCGTTGGCCGATGAAGCCCGTCATAATGAATTGTTTGATAAAAAATTGGCGCAGGAAGAGGTGTGGATTCGTCAGGGTATTAAAGCGCGCCGCACCCGCAACGAAGGCCGTGTTCGAGCCTTGAAAGCATTGCGTGAAACTAGGTCGGAGCGCCGTGAAGTTGTCGGTAAAGCCAACTTTACTCTCGCCAGCAGTGGTGACTCAGGCAAGTTGGTCGCAGACTTGGTGGATGTTTCCTATTCCTACGGTGACAAAGTCATAGTAAAAAACTTCTCCACTCGTATTATGCGCGGCGACCGTATCGGTTTAGTGGGAGCCAACGGGGCGGGTAAAAGTACCTTGCTCAAGCTGATTTTGGGTGAGTTGGAGCCGCAATCCGGTAGCGTTAAGTTGGGCACGAATCTGCAAATTGCCTATTTTGACCAGCTGCGCGATCAACTTGATCTCAATAAAAATGCCGTTGATAACATTGCTCAAGGGCGTGAATTTATCGATATCGATGGCAAGTCCAAACATATTTTCTCCTACCTGAGTGACTTCTTATTCAGCGGTGAACGCGCACGCACGCCGCTGCGTGCACTCTCCGGTGGTGAGCGCAACCGGGTATTGCTGGCTAAATTGTTTAGCAAATCGGCAAACTTGTTGGTATTGGATGAACCGACCAATGATCTCGATGTAGAAACGTTGGAATTGTTGGAGGATATCCTCACCGAATACCCTGGCACCTTATTGTTGGTCAGCCATGACCGGGCATTTTTGAACAATATTGTGAGCAGTGTCATTGCATTTGAAGGGCGCGGGAATGTGCTCGAATACATTGGCGGTTATGACGATTGGATACGTCAGGGTGGAAAATGGACGCAAGCTGATGAATTGCCGGCCGCAGAGTCGCCAGCTCCCGCGATAGTCGAGCAGAAGCCTGCCGTATCGAGTGAAGTGGTGAAGGCACCTGCGAAAATAAAAAAGCTCAGCTACAAATTTCAAAAAGAATTTGATGAGTTGCCACAAAAAATCGAACACTTGGAAAGCAGTGTGGAAGCCTTGGCTGCGATTACCAGTGCATCAGATTTCTATAGCCAACCTGCTGCAGTGGTTGAACAGAAGTTGCAAGAACTGGCAACGGCACAGAAGCAGTTGGATGATTGTTTTGAGCGCTGGGCAGAGCTTGAAGATATGCAGCAAGAGTAGGATTGCTCTCGCTGCATTGTTTTCGTTCCAGGTAATAGTGTTATTTAGGAATCGCTGGTTTGTTTTTTGACGAGCACGGCCAACACGTCGCAGGTCGCACCGTGTAAAACACTATTAGGGGTAGAACCAAGTAAGAGTGAAAACCCTTTGCGGCCGTGACTGCCCACCACAATTAAGTCAGCTGATTCCTGTTCCGCTAAATAATGTAGCTCGGCAGCAGGTTGGCCGACTAACACATGGCGCTGCTGGATAGGGTAGGGGCTGGATGCGGCCAATTGCGCTAAATCAGCCTCCGCTTTCTGTACTTGTTGTTCTTGCACGCCGCTTAAATCGACCGGCATATCACCGCCGTAAGCAAATGCAATAGGCTCAAGCACATGGGCAATAGTCAGTTTTGCATTACAGGTGTTGGCTATCCCCGCTGCGCGTCGAATCACGGCGGGGCAATCTTCGGAAAGATCGACACCGATAATAATATGCTTGTAGCTAATTGTTTCTGTCATGATTCCTGCCCCCTATGAATACTGTCACTGTTAAGAGTTTAGTTCGCCCTGGCGAAAATTGCGCCCTTTGATCGCACAAGGATTTATATGAACCTCTGGTTTTTCGTTTTGTTGGTTGTAACTATTGCGCTGGTGCTGGGGCCAATTTCCATGTTGCGTCCGAGTCCGGCGCAAAAACGCAAAGAGCAGCTACGGATGCAAGCAAGCGCTCAAGGTGTACGGTTTGGTATGCGGCGTTTGCCCGCACGCAAAACAGACATGGAGCAACCCCCGGTACTCCCCGTTTATTTTTTACCGCCGCCAACTACCATGCAGTCAATGGATGATTGGGTCTTGATGCGCACCGAATACGAGCATGAAGGGAATTTCTATAAAGAGTGGGATTGGCAAGGCAATGCTCGCCCGATACCGCAAGTAAGTGAGCAATTAACATCAATATTGTCGACGTTGCCGCATTCGGTGCCAGCTATAGCTCAGGGAAAATCAGGAACCTGTATTTTTTGGCGGGAAACAGAGGGTGAGGAGGTTTTGATTGCTGTGATAGCAGTATTGCGTAACCTGGATGCGCTGATTCGCGAGGCTAAATCATAACGCTTGATTTTGTCGGGTCGCGCAAATCCTTGCTAAGACTGTCGCGGCCGCCATCGACCAATTCCCCCAACTCTTTGATCATCTTTAAGCGGCGTGGATCCTGGTGCATGGATTCCATCAGTAAATATTGTGCCTTGCGGTAAAACGCCTGCGCAGAAAAACGGTCACTAATCGCCATGGATTTATCCCCTTGTCCTATGTAGGACATCACCGCGACCATCAAGTGTGCCCAGCGCAACTCCCCCAGATATGTGCTTAGTTCAGCTTCATTAATTACCCCTTGGGCGGCAAGTTGGGTGATCAATTGCATTGCGTCGTTTAAGTGGAGCTGGGTTTTGGCAATTTGTGCATCACTTTCGCGTTGATAGCTAATTGATTGGCGGTTAGTGCCACTCAGTAACTCTTCCGAGTGCGCCTCTGTTTTTTGAATTGCAAGTTCCAGAAGCTCGGGGTTTTTCTCTTCCAACGCCAGCATTTGCTGTTGCAAGCTCGCGATCATGTCGTTGATGTGTTTGGTGATCATGCGGTTGGGAAGTGTTTCTGCTAGGCAGTTAACCACTTCGGTCAACTCTTCAGCGCGGATGCGCAATCGGCGTTGTTGTAGCCTCCGTTCCCGTTGCCGAAGTTGGATGCGGTTGACCGCGCTGACCGCTACAAGCGCCAGAATCATCAAAACAAAAAGAACTGCGATTAAAGTCATGCGGATATCTGCGGTATAAAAGTCAGGGATTGTATTGGCTGTTATGGTTATGCAATAACAAAAAATAAAACATTTTAAAAACAATAAGTTAACTGTATTTATAGAACTTTTTTTCAGCGCAGGGTAGGGTTTCCTATGTAGCGGTAAAAGTACATCGCCTAATGTCACTCACGGAAATTATAACTTGACCCCTTGCGGCGCAGGTCTTATATATGCGCACCTTCAAGCTAATTTAGCTGTCCCGATCGGCGATACTGCAATCTTTTGGCACATAATTCAACTGTTTGCACAGCCTTCCTTTAATAGAGAATTTTCTGACCATTATGGGCAAATCCTTAGTTATCGTTGAGTCGCCAGCAAAGGCGAAAACCATTAATAAGTATCTGGGTAACGATTTTATTGTTAAGTCCAGTATTGGTCATATTCGCGATTTGCCTACCAGCGGCGGCGCCAAACCCGTTGATGCCAAAGAGCGTGCAAAACAGGCCGCAGCAACACGCAAAATGTCTGCTGAAGATAAGGCAACCTATCAAGCCAAAAAAAGCAAAAGCCAGCTTATCAATCGAATGGGCATTGACCCGGAGAATAACTGGGAAGCTACCTACGAGATTCTGCCCGGCAAAGAAAAAGTAGTGGAGGAGCTGAAAAAGCTCGCCGAAAAAGCCGACATGGTCTACCTCGCAACCGACTTGGATAGAGAGGGGGAGGCCATCGCCTGGCATTTGCGTGAGGCAATTGGTGGTGATGAATCACGCTATCGCCGCGTAGTATTTAATGAAATTACAAAAACCGCGATTCAAAATGCTTTTAAAACCCCAGGGCCAATTGATCAAAATCGGGTGGATGCCCAGCAGGCCCGCCGGTTTTTAGATCGCGTAGTGGGATATATGGTTTCCCCTCTGCTGTGGGAAAAGGTTGCCCGCGGGTTGTCGGCAGGGCGCGTGCAGTCGGTTGCTGTGCGTTTGGTTGTTGAGCGCGAGCGCGAGATTCGTGCATTTATTCCAGAGGAATACTGGACGCTGTTTGCCGATCTACAGGCCGATAAAAACCAACAAGCCAGCTTCGAAGTCAAAAAATTTGGCGATGACGCGTTCAAACCTGTGAATGAACTTCAGGCAATGACGGCTGTTGCCGCCCTGCAAGGTGCTAGTTACAAGGTACTCAGCCGCGAGGACAAACCGACACAATCCAAGCCCTCCGCACCGTTTATCACCTCCACACTCCAGCAAGCGGCCAGTACCCGCTTGGGCTTTGGGGTGAAAAAAACCATGATGATGGCCCAGCGTTTGTACGAGGCAGGCTATATCACTTATATGCGTACTGACTCTACCAATCTGAGTAAAGAAGCGGTTGAGTCCTGCCGCGAATACATTCTTGAAAATTTTGGCAAACGTTATTTACCTGAAGCGCCGGTGCTCTACTCAAGTAAAGACGGTGCACAGGAAGCGCATGAGGCGATTCGTCCTTCCAGTGTTGGTGTTATGCCAAATCAGTTGAGTGGTATGGAGCGCGACGCAGAGCGCTTGTATGGCTTGATTTGGCAGCAATTTGTTGCCTGTCAAATGACCCCGGCGGAGTACACCAGTACGAGTGTGGTAGTCGCGGCAGGTGAATATGAGTTGCGTACTCGCGGACGGGTAATTCGCTTTGATGGGTATACCAAGGTGAGCCCACAAGTTGCCAAAAAAGATGAGGATGTTGTCTTACCTGATATGAAAGTCGGTCAGGTATTACCGTTGATCAAGTTGAACCCCCAGCAGCACTTTACCAAGCCTGCGGCGCGTTATACCGAAGCCAGTTTGGTAAAAGAGTTGGAAAAGCGCGCTATTGGTCGTCCATCAACTTACGCGTCAATCATTTCTACTATTCAAGAGCGCGGTTATGTGCGCCAGGAAAATCGTCGCTTTTACGCCGAAAAAATGGGCGATATAGTCACGGAACGATTGGTCGAAAGCTTTGATGATCTTATGGATTACGGTTTTACCGCTAACATGGAAGACTCTCTCGATGTAGTGGCGCAAGGTGGCAAAAACTGGCGCCAATTACTTAATGAGTTTTATGCTGGGTTTAGTAAAAAACTTGCGCTGGCATCCGGTGCCGATAAAGGTATGCGCGCTAATGATCCTACTGAAACCGACATTCCGTGCAGTCTCTGTGGTCGCCATATGCAGATTCGTACCGGTAGCACGGGTGTATTCCTTGGTTGCTCTGGTTATGCGTTACCACCCAAAGAGCGCTGCAAAAACACCATGAATTTGGTGTCTGGTGATGAAGTTATTGATGCCGATGCGGATGAAGAGGCCGAATCTCGTCAGTTGCGCGCCAAGCATCGCTGCAAGTTGTGTAATTCGGCGATGGACTCCTATCTACTGGATGAACATCGCAAGTTACATATTTGCGGCAATAACCCGGATTGTGCGGGTTACGAAGTGGAGCAAGGTAGCTATCGACTGAAGGGGTATGAAGGCCCTACGCTTGAATGCGACAAGTGCGGTAGCGAAATGCAGCTGAAGACTGGGCGTTTTGGCAAGTACTTCGGCTGTACTAATGGCGAGTGCAAAAATACTCGCAAGTTATTGAAAAGTGGGGAAGCAGCACCACCAAAAGTGGATCCGATAGTCATGCCTGAGTTGCGCTGCGAGAAAGTTGATGATCACTATGTGCTGCGTGACGGTGCTGCTGGCTTATTTTTGGCGGCGAGCCAGTTCCCCAAAAACCGTGAAACACGTGCGCCCTTGGTTGAGGAGCTTCTCCCTTATAAGGATCGCATAGATCCCAAGTATCATTTCTTGTTATCAGCTCCAGTTGCTGATCCTGATGGCAATAAGGCAATTATTCGTTTTAGCCGCAAAACTAAAGAACAATATGTACAAACTGAAGTAAATGGAAAGGCAACAGGCTGGAAGGCATTTTTTGCCAATGGCAAATGGCAAGTTCAGAAGTGAGTCAGGGCTTGTGGTAATTGAAGGTAGTTGCCTTTTACTACCAGTAAAGCAGTGTATCTATGGCTATCAGTAATTTCTCTCTGGTTAATCAAAAATTGGCGTTTGCCAAGTCGCTCTGCGACTTGGCCAGAGGTATTGCACCTCCTGCAACCAGTGCAGAGCGTTTGCGTCAAGATGCTGTGCTAAGTAGCGGCGTGTATCAGCTTTCACTGGCCTTTCATTTCTATCTGCGCGAAATTGCCGATAGATGTTTTCTGAAAAATAGTGGCGCCATTAACTCTCTCGCTGAATTGCAGTTGGCGTTGGCCCAGAATGATAAGTTTCTTTCTGAGGTCTCTGAGTTGGATGAGCTTGCAGCGCGTTCTGGCTCTTGGCTTGAACAACTACAGCGGTACGCACAAAATTCGCTGGAGTCTCCACGCA
The DNA here is from genome assembly GCF_008806955.1 of Cellvibrio sp. KY-YJ-3. Taxonomy (NCBI): domain Bacteria; kingdom Pseudomonadati; phylum Pseudomonadota; class Gammaproteobacteria; order Cellvibrionales; family Cellvibrionaceae; genus Cellvibrio; species Cellvibrio sp. KY-YJ-3. The sequence continues at coordinate 3,034,609 of NZ_CP031727.1, forward strand.
AAGAAAAAGAAAGGAAATCGTTTCAGCAAGATAACCTGATCATTGCTGTAGGGATAACCGCTGAAGAAGAGGTGCAAGCAGTGTGCTTGACTGTCGAACTTCTGGAGTCATGGCAGGATTCATTTCGGGCGCTGGTTTTGCGTCAACGCGATACAAGTGCGGAGTTTTGATAAAAAGTTGAACCTGCAGAATCTCTGTGGCACAATCAGCACCCTTCGCGCCTCAGGGCGATTGGTTTTTATAAAAAACATTAAAAATCAATCAGTTAGGGTGCAGTGAAAATTAGTCAGTGCCTGCATTTATCCTAAATGAGGCAACCAAAAGCGGACGTGGTGAAATTGGTAGACACACCAGGTTTAGGTTCTGGCGCCGCAAGGTGTGAGAGTTCGAGTCTCTCCGTCCGCACCATTTTCCGAGTACGCCTAAGTGTGCTCGATCTAATGCCAAACATTATCAGTTATTTCACGAGGCACATATGCAGGTTTCACTTGAAACGACTTCTGGATTGGAACGCCGCTTGACCGTTGGTGTACCCGCTGAGCAAGTAGAAAACGAAGTTGAAAATCGCTTAAAGCAGGCTGCGCGTAACGTAAGCATCAAAGGTTTTCGCAAGGGTAAGGTGCCTCTTTCCGTTGTGAAGCAACGCTTTGGTGCTGGTATTCGTCAGGAAGTGGTTGGCGACGTGATTAGTCGCTCTTTCTATGCTGCTGTGCAAAAAGAAAATGTAAAGCCAGCCGGTCAGCCCTCTATTCAGCCAAAACAGTTGGCTGCAGGTAAAGACCTGGAATATATCGCTACCTTTGAGGTGTATCCAAGTGTTGAACTGAGTGATCTTTCTGCTTATGAGATCACTAAATACAACGCTGAAGTCACCGAGGCTGACGTAGACAACATGATCGAAGTTTTGCGTAAGCATCAGGCGACTTGGTCAGTGGTTGACCGCGCTGCCGCAGATGGTGATCAAGTTAATATCAATTTTGTTGGTACTAAAGACGGCGTTGAATTCGCTGGCGGCAAGGCTGATAACCACGCGTTACTGCTTGGATCCAAATCTATGATTCCTGGTTTTGAAGAGGGTATTGTAGGTATGAAAGCGGGTGAGCAAAAAACTGTCGCCTTGACTTTCCCGGAAGACTATCAAGCGGAGGAGTTAAAAGGTGCTGCAGTGGAGTTTGTGATCACTGTTAATACTGTTTCTGAAGCTCAATTGCCTGAACTCAAGAAAGAATTTTTCCAAAAATTTGGTGTAGAGAAGGGTGGCGAGAAGCAATTCCGCAAAGAGGTAAAAGCTAATATGGATCGTGAGTTAGCTAATGCTCTTAAAGCAAAAGTTAAAGTGCAGGTTATGGATGCCCTGATTGCGTCACACACTACTGATGTGCCAAAAGCGTTGGTTGCCAATGAGATCCAAGTGCTGCGGAATCAAATGATGCAGCGCTTTGGTGGACAGCAACAAAATTTTGATATCAAGTCCTTGCTTCCCGATACTATGTTTCAGGATGAAGCGTCGCGTCGCGTCACTCTCGGCTTGATTGTTGGGGAGATTGTTAAGTCTGCCAAGTTGAAGCCGGATGCCAAGCGTGTACGTGCAATGATTGAAGAAATTGCTTCTACCTATCAAGAGCCTAAAGAGGTAATTGAATACTACAGTTCCAATCAAGAGTTAATGGCTGGTGTTGAGTCGGCAGTGCTTGAAGATCAGGTGGTTGATCATATTATTTCTCAGGCCAAGGTTTCAGAAGTTGAAACCAACTATGATGAAATTATCAAATCCAACGCTCAACGTTAACTGTTTAAAAAAGCCGCAAAGCGCCTGCTTTGCGGCTTCCTCCTTCTCAAATCCCGCCCAAAACACCTCTTTTGACTGGCATATAATGCCATCACGAGTTAAGCTCTCTGGTAACAAAAATCTATAGTTTTCAATACTAGCGACACTAAAAGTTCGCTTAAGGATAAAACGCAAGATGTCATACGAATCTATGAAATCCCAGTCTTCTGTCATTAATAGCGGTTTGGTGCCAATGGTAATCGAGCAAACCGCCAGAGGAGAGCGCTCATTTGATATATATTCACGCCTGCTTAAGGAGCGTGTGATCTTTCTAGTTGGTCCAGTTGAAGATTATATGGCCAACTTGGTTGTTGCTCAGTTGCTGTTTTTGGAGGCAGAGAATCCCGACAAAGATATTCATTTATATATCAATTCTCCCGGCGGCTCCGTGACCGCAGGAATGTCAATTTATGACACAATGCAATTTATCAAGCCTGATGTTAGTACTATGTGTATTGGCCAAGCGTGCAGTATGGGAGCCTTTTTATTAAATGCTGGCACCAAAGGTAAGCGCTTTTGTCTGCCAAACTCACGCGTTATGATTCACCAGCCAAGTGGTGGTGCTCAGGGGCAGGCTTCAGATATTCATATTCAGGCACAAGAAATTTTAAAAATTCGTTCGCGTTTGAATGAATTGATGGCTTTTCATTCTGGCCAGCCTATTGAAAAAATAGAGTTGGATACAGAGCGCGATAACTTTATGTCTGCCCAGCAAGCAAAAGACTATGGCTTAATTGACTCTGTTATTGAGCGACGTGTTCAGCCTGCAGCTAAATAGCTTGTACAGGCTATTGGCTTGGCATTAAGTAATTTATTTTCAGCTGATGTGTTCTGTCTAACAGCTGTTTTAAAATTTTGATGGAGTGGGTTCCAATGACCGATCACACCAGCGACACAGGTGACAAAAACGGAAAGTTATTGTATTGCTCTTTTTGTGGCAAGAGCCAGCATGAGGTTCGCAAGTTAATTGCTGGTCCATCTGTTTTTATATGTGATGAATGTGTTGACCTTTGTAACGATATTATTCGCGAAGAAATTCAAGAAAGTGCAACTGAGGGCGTTTCAGAGAAGTTACCTAAACCTCATGAAATATCAGCAATTCTTGATCAATATGTAATCGGCCAAAAGCGCGCCAAAAAGGTATTGGCTGTTGCTGTTTATAATCATTACAAGCGTCTGCGTTTTGGCGACAAGGCCGGTAAAGATAAAGAGCCTATCGAATTAGGCAAGAGTAATATTTTATTGGTTGGCCCGACGGGCAGTGGCAAGACCTTGCTTGCTGAAACACTGGCTCGATTGTTGGATGTGCCATTTACTATTGCAGATGCAACTACGCTCACTGAAGCTGGTTATGTCGGTGAGGACGTTGAAAATATCATTCAAAAACTGCTACAGAAATGTGACTACGACGTAGAAAAAGCTCAGCAGGGAATAGTCTATATAGATGAGATCGACAAGATCTCCCGCAAATCGGATAACCCATCAATCACCCGCGATGTGTCAGGTGAAGGTGTTCAGCAGGCGCTATTGAAGCTAATCGAAGGTACTGTTGCTTCTGTTCCACCCCAAGGAGGTCGCAAGCATCCTCAACAAGAATTTTTGCAGGTTGATACCTCTAATATTCTTTTTATTTGTGGTGGAGCATTTGCCGGTTTGGATAAGGTTATCCGCGACAGATCCGAGAAAAGTGGCATCGGCTTCGGTGCTGAAGTTAAAAGTAAAGATGAAAAACGCAACTTTGGTGAGACGCTGCACTCTCTAGAGCCTGAGGATTTGGTTCGCTACGGCCTTATTCCGGAATTTGTTGGTCGCCTCCCTGTAATTGCTACCTTGGATGAGTTGGATAAAGCTGCGTTAATTCAGATTCTGACCGAGCCGAGGAACGCTCTAACTAAGCAGTATGCAAGGTTGTTTGAGATGGAGGGTGTTCAGATTGACTTCCGTCAAGACGCTTTGGATGCAGTGGCGGAACGTGCGCTTGAGCGTAAAACAGGTGCTCGCGGTTTGCGGTCAATAATGGAAAATGTACTGCTTGACACTATGTATAAGATTCCCTCTGAGGACAATGTAGTTAAGGTAGTTGTAGATGAGTCCGTTATTAAGGGTGAGTCCGAGCCGCTATTGGTGTATGAAACAGCTGAGGTGCCTCCCAAGGTTGCCTCTGACGATAAATAGTTATTGTTCAAGCAATAATCTGGTCTGATGAAAAAGAGCGCATTTATGCGCTCTTTTTGTTTTTTCTTTAGGAGTAACTTGTAATTAGTGCTTTTTGACCCCAATCTTGGGTCATGGCAAGGTATTTGTTGCCTTCTTGAAATAGAGAGGAACCAATGGTCGCTGAAACTCTTATAGATACCCATATTACTGACATTCCCTTATTGCCGTTGCGCGATGTTGTTGTTTATCCGCACATGGTTACCCCTCTGTTTGTTGGTAGAGGAAAGTCCATCGAAGCCTTGGAGCGGGCGATGGCCAATGATAAGCAGGTGCTTTTAGTTGCGCAAAAGAACCCGCAGCAGGATGAGCCGCAGGGCGAGGATTTATACACGGTTGGTACTATAGCCTCGATTTTACAGCTGCTTAAGTTGCCCGATGGGACGGTTAAAGTGCTAATTGAGGGGCGTGAACGGGCAAACATAGAGTCCATAGAGGACGTCGGTAGTCATTTTAGGGCTAATGTTAGCCTTATATTTAGCCCAGAAGTCGAATCTGCGGAATCTCGTGCATTGGTGGCTTCTGCAATCGGCCAATTCGAGCAATACGTTAATCTAAGCAAAAAAGTCCCCGTAGAAGTTATAACCTCACTTTCAGGTATAGATGAGCCGGGGCGTCTCGCTGACACTATTGCCGCCCACATGTCCCTTGAATTACCCAAAAAGCAATCGGTACTAGAGATAGCAGACATTCGCGAACGTATCGAGCACTTGTTGGATTTGATGGACGCTGAAGTCGATCTTTTTCATGTTGAAAAAAAGATTCGTGGTCGCGTTAAAAAACAAATGGAGAAAAGCCAGCGCGAATACTATTTGAATGAGCAAATCAAGGCTATTCAAAAAGAGCTTGGTGAGTTGGGTGAAGAAGTCAGTGAAGCTGATGAACTTGAAAACAAAATAATTGCAGCTGCTATGCCTAAAGAGGCACTAGAAAAAGCTCGTGCTGAATTGAATAAGTTAAAAATGATGTCGCCAATGTCTGCTGAGGCATCGGTACTTCGTGCCTATATTGATTGGATGATCAAGGTGCCATGGAGTAAAAAAAGTAAGGTTCGTAATGATCTCGCTCGTGCAGAAGAAGTCTTGAATAAGGATCATTTTGGTCTTGAAGAAGTTAAAGAGCGCATTCTCGAATATTTAGCAGTCCAGCAACGAGTAAAAAAAGTAAAAGGTCCAATTCTTTGCCTTGTTGGTCCTCCGGGTGTGGGGAAAACATCTTTGGGAGAATCAATTGCACGCGCCACTAACCGTGAGTTTGTGCGCATGGCTTTGGGTGGTGTGCGTGACGAAGCGGAAATTCGTGGTCACAGACGAACTTACATCGGCTCTTTGCCTGGAAAGCTAATTCAGAAAATGGCCAAAGTCGGTGTCAAAAACCCATTATTCTTACTCGATGAAATCGATAAGATGGGAATGGATAATCGTGGTGATCCTGCGTCTGCCCTCTTGGAGGTTTTGGATCCGGAACAAAACAGCCACTTTAACGACCATTACCTTGAAGTTGATTACGACTTGTCTGACGTGATGTTTGTGTGTACCTCCAATTCAATGAATATTCCAGGGCCACTACTTGACCGAATGGAAGTAATTAGAATTCCCGGGTACACAGAGGATGAAAAGTTAAATATTGCTCAGCGTTATCTAATACCCAAGCAAATCAAGGCAAATGGCCTAAAAGATTCTGAAATTAGCGTAACTGCAGACGCGATCAAAGATGTTATTCGCTATTACACCCGCGAAGCTGGCGTCCGCGGTTTAGAGCGTGAAGTGGCTAAGATCTGCCGTAAAGTTGTAGCTCGCCATGTAAAAGGGCGATTGATCAGCGCTGATGTGATCGACTCTGCAGCGTTGGAAGATCTCTTGGGAGTTCGGAAATTTGATTTTGGCAAGGCGGAGAGTAAAGACCAGATTGGTCAGGTAACAGGCTTGGCTTGGACACAGGTTGGTGGTGAGCTACTCACTATCGAGGCATCTGCTGTAGTGGGGAAAGGGCGTATCATTAAGACTGGGTCGCTTGGTGATGTTATGCAGGAATCGATACAAGCGGCCTTGACCGTCGTTCGTTCCAGAGGGCAAGCGCTGGGTATCGCTCCGGATCATCATGAAAAGGTCGATATCCATATCCATGTTCCCGAAGGAGCAACACCAAAAGATGGCCCTAGTGCCGGCATCGCGATGTGTACAGCTCTGGTTTCAGTTCAAACAGGAATTCCTGTAAAAGCCGATGTAGCAATGACAGGTGAAATTACCCTTCGTGGTGAGGTTTTGCGGATAGGTGGTTTAAAAGAAAAGCTGCTTGCTGCTCATCGAGGAGGAATCAAAACGGTTATTATTCCAGCGGATAATGAGCGTGATCTCAAAGAAATTCCCGTGAACATCAAAGAGGATCTATGTATTAAGCCGGTTAAATGGATTGATGAGGTTCTCGAGCTTGCTTTACAGTACAACCCTAAACCGCTCAGTGATGAGGAATATCGTGCTCTTGAAAAGGCAGCACAAAAAACAGGAGATAGCGATAACCGTCTCAGTACTCACTGACGGTGATTTGGGGCGAGTACGTTGATTTAACTGATTGTTTTGTGATCAGAATTTTAGGGCTTTTGTGTAAAGCTGTAAGCTTTCCTTGACCCCCTGATACTCTGTTGGTATAAATCGCAATTCATTTGCTGCACAGATTATGCGAATTAAATGCATCATTGAATTTGTACTGTGTTTTTAGAAACAAATAATCAAAAGGGGTTAAGTGTGAACAAAACTGAGCTGATTGAAGCCATCGCCGCGTCTGCGGATATTCCAAAAGCGGCTGCTGGGCGTGCGCTGGATGCAGTGGTTGAGAGTATTACCGGTGCCCTCAAAAATGGCGACTCTGTTGTTTTGGTAGGCTTTGGCACCTTTGCCGTTAAAGAGCGTGCTGCTCGTACTGGTCGTAACCCTCAAACCGGCGCGGAAATTAAAATTGCTGCTGCCAAGGTTCCAGGATTCAAACCAGGTAAATCTTTGAAAGATGCTGTTAACTAATTTGTATTTACTGGGTTAGTGCTGAATTAAAAGCACGTAAAAAAGCGCATCTAGGTGCGCTTTTTTTTTAACGGCGTAGCTTTTGTTAATCAAGTTGCAAGTCCTTTTCAACATCGAATAATTAAGTAATTAGTGTCTGTTTGTGCTGCCTCGTTGGCGCAAGACATCCTCATCATGCTAGGAGTTTAAAATGTTACAACACCTCAGAGATAATTCCCGAGGAGTAATCTCTTTCATCTTAATCGGATTTTTGGTGATCATTTTTGCCCTGACCGGTGTTGAAGCGCTTTTCAATTGGGATACCTCTGCAAATCAAGCAGCGAAAGTGAATGGAGAAACCATCACTGAAATGGATGTGGCTCGAGCTGTTGGTATGCAAAAACAACAGATGCTAAATGCTTACGGTGATCAAGTGCCCGCTCAGTTTTTGAGTGATGAGTATTTGCGTAAACCAGCGGTTGATAACTTGGTCCAACGCCTTATTCTCTCCCAGGCAGCTAAAAATGCAGGCATGGCAATAGGGGATGATTATCTCGCGCAAGAAATTGCTGCTGCGCCACAGTTTAAAAATGATGCTGGTGTTTTTGATAATAATGTTTATCAAAGTTTGTTGCGTAATATGGGTTACACGCATAGTACCTATACGAAAATTTTATCTGAGGAGTTATTGATCAATCAGTTGCAGGCTGGTGTTGCTGTAAGTGCCTTTTCGACTCCCACACAGCTCGATGAATTAGTAGCGCTCAGTTTTCAATCGCGCGATATCCAATACGTTATTTTACCTTCTGGAAAAGTACGTGATTCAATTGAATTGCAGGACTCAGAGATTCAATCTTACTATGATGCAAATCAATCAATGTTTGTCAGTGAGGAGCAAATTGCGGTCGATTACATCAGTTTGAGTGTTCAGGATTTGATGAGCAGTGTTTCTATCTCTGAGGCTCAGGTGCGCGATCAATACGAACAAAACGTGGCGTCATTTGTAGCTGCGCCAGAACGTCAGGCTGCGCATATTCTTATAGAGTCTAACGATGCAGATAAAGTTAAATTGGTGGGAGAAAAGCTCTCTGGTGGCGCTGATTTTTCTGCACTTGCAAAAGAGTTTTCTGATGATTTAGGGAGCAAAGACCAAGGTGGTGATTTGGGATTCACCTCTGGCGATGCATTCCCTCAGGAATTTGAAACAGCGCTTGCTGCGCTTAAAGTTGGAGAAGTTTCTGCGCCTGTAAAAACAGAAGCTGGCACTCACTTTATCAAGTTGTTAGCTGAAAAAAATTCCACACCGCCTTCATTTGAGGAGCAAAAAGCAACAATTGAAGAGCAATTAAAGCGTGCGGAAGCCGAAGTGAGTTTTGTTGCTCAGCTCGAGAAGTTGCGCGACATTTCTTATAACGCTGAAAGTCTGGCAGAAGTTGCTGAGGAGCTTGGTCTTAAAGTCGAAAATTCTGGGCTTTACGAACGTAGTAAAGGAAAGGGAATCCTCGCAAACCCTAAAGTCACAGAAGCAGCATTCTCTGATGAGGTTTTGCGTGAAGGGAATAGTAGTGATGTTATCGAGATAGATTCAAGTAATGTGCTGGTGCTAAAGATGACAGAGCATAAGCCAAGCCAAGTTAAAGCATTGGCAGATGTTAAAGAACAAATTGCAAATACTTTGAAAGATCAAAAAGCTCGTATACTGCTGACTGAACAATCAAATAAATTTATTGCAGATTTAAATACAGGTGTATCTCTTGCTGAATTAAGCACGGTGGCAGGTTTGGAAAGCAAAGAGTTTAAAGAGGCAACCCGTAATACTGCTGAGGTGGATAGTGATGTTCTCCGTCATGCTTTTTCGATGCCTAAGCCTGCTGCGGGCAAGCCATCTGTTGGTAATCTCATGACATCAAGTGGTGACATGGCTATTGTTGTTGTGCAGTCAGTAAGCCTTGGTTCGGTTGAAAAAGTGACCCCGGAACAAAAGGAAACTATAGGTGCACAATTGGCCTCTATCTATGGCAGAAATGATTTCTCCGGGTTTCAGAAGTTTCTGAAAGATTCTGCTGATATTGTTCAAAAGTAATAATCCTCAAAGTCTTCTGGTAGTTTGAAAAAACCGCGCATAAGCGCGGTTTTTTTTATTTTAGGCCGTTTTTATTCCTGGTGCCTTTTTCGCGCAAAGCGGATTTATCTTTTGGGCAAATTCCATTCTTATATTTCCGTTTTCAGAAAGGTGACCTCTCCGCGCTGGGTGAATTTGCTTGTCAAAAGATAATATATGTAATATAAATATTCTTATTGAGCGGAGCTCTATGATGTATCGCTAGTTTGGTTGTCCAGCGTGAAGGGATGCAAAACACTCAATAACAATAATGCTCGAACATTAATGGAAATATCCCTATGAAACTCAATAAAAATTTTCTCTCTTTTTGTATTGGTACCGCGTTAAGCCTATCGATTGCCCCTTGCTTGGCTGCACCGGTTAAAGGTGCAGATGTTAGCTGGATGTCAGAGATCGAGGCTAACGGTATCAGCTTTTATAATCGTAGCGGTGTTAAGAAAGATATTTTGGCGATTATGAAAGAGCAGGGAATGACTGCAGTGCGTTTGCGTGTGTGGGTTAATCCTGCAGATGGTTGGTATAACTCGACTCAAGATGTTGTGGCTAAAGCCAAGCGTGCCAAGGCGGCGGGAATGAAAGTAATGATAGATTTTCATTACAGTGATAGCTGGGCAGATCCGGGACAGCAAACTAAACCTGCAGCATGGGGTGGTTATAGTTTTCAACAATTGATGGATGCGGTTTGGAATTCCACACGGTTTACATTACAGGCAGTTAAAGACGCTGGTGTTACTGTAGATTGGGTGCAAGTAGGCAATGAAACAAACAACGGAATGTTATGGAATGAGGGTAAAGCGTCTGTGAGCATGAAAAATTATGCATGGCTAACCAATACGGGCTATAACGCTGCAAAAAGTATTTACCCAAGTACAAAGGTAGTGGTGCACTTAGCCAATTGTCACGACAATGCAAATTTTCGCTGGATATTTGATGGCCTTAAAGCTAACGGCGCAAAGTTTGATGTGATTGGTGCATCGTCATACCCTACAAATGCAACTGGCTATTCGTGGCAATCTGCCAATACCGCGTGCTTAAATAATTTAAATGACATGGTTGCGCGTTACGCTGTTCCAGTGATGGTTTCTGAAATAGGTGTACCTTGGGATCATGCACAGGCACAAACAATAGTGAAAGATATGATTACAAAGGTTGGACAAGTGTCTGGTGGTAAGGGTGCAGCTATATTTTATTGGGAGCCGCAAGCACGCCCTGGTTGGAAGGGTTATACCCTTGGGGCAATGGATAATAGCGGTAGGGCAACAGCTGTATGGGATGCTTTTAAGTAATTAAACAATAATTATTGTTTATTCAAAAAATGCCCTGTGAATTATCACAGGGCATTTTTTTAGGCCATTATTTTATTGTCATGCTGGCGGGAGCGAGGTTGGGAGCTTCTGCAGTCACGATAATATTGTCCAGTGAATCTCCAATCTCAATCAGCGCACTAGCTATTCCTGCAGCAGTATTTGTTTCCACTGGGCTAACTAGCTTCGCTGAGCCAGTTAAGGTGAATTTTACAGAAACATTATTGCTGTGCACTCGGTTCCCATTGCTGTCCTGCAATTGGGCATAAACAAAAATAGTATCTTTGACGCCTATTTGTGGCGATTTGCCACTGGTGTCAAGTGTCAGTGCTATTCCTGTTGCCGTGTTTGGAGTTATTACTTTGTGTTCAGCAACCGCTTTACCTGCGCGATAAGCAATAGCTTTGAGTTCACCTGCTTCAAATTTATCAATAACAAAAGTAAATGGCGGATGTTTTAAGTTGGTTGTATTCGCATTTTTATCTGGAGCTTGTTTTGCAATAAGCTTACCGTTTAGCTGCAGCTCAACTTCATCAGTATTACTGAAAATTCGGAGGTTAAGCGAAGAGCTTTCCGTCCATTCGCTGGCAATAAATACCATTGGACCTGAGGTAAATTTATCGGAAAATTCATCAGGATCACGCTGGCTTTGATAGAAGTAATAGCTGTATTTTGGAAGGCGATCGATGCTCATAATTCCTGAACTTTCCAGATCGGGGGCGTAGCCACGGTTGTAATCAAACATTACCCAGTAGCCATCGGCAAATGCTGGTGTATTGAAATTATCGTTGTGCGCTTCCTGAATATTGGCGGCTTGTTGTAGTAGGCGGGTTTCGCCATCACTTAATAACTGACGACTTGAGCGATCTGCCTGCAATAAATTTGCCCATGCACTTTGGTTTAACCCGGCGTTCATTGCGTAGTATTCCCAATCACCATATTCGCTGACGACATAAGGTTTGGTTGGCATTTTATAATGTTCCAAGCGATGTTGACGTGCTTGCAAATAAATGTCGTAGCCATATTCCTGCCAACCTGCTGATAGGGCGCCGGGGTATTCTTGTTGGATAATAGTTGTGAGTGAATCAATAAAAGGCTCTGTCATCCAGGATTCATTCAGCGAACATTCCCATGCCATGACGGATGCGTGGTTGCGGTCGCGGCGAATTAAGTCGCGACAAGTTTGCTGGATTTGCGCTTGAAACGCAGGGTCTTCAGAGAAATATTGCCAACCTAAAATTGCATCTAATAATACCAAGCCCAATTCATCTGCCGCCGCCATAAAAGCAGGGGAGTGTGGGTAATGGGAAAGGCGCACATAATCAAATCCGGCAGATTTTATTTTTACCGCATCGCGATAATCTGCAGCATCCGAAGTTGCATAGCCAATATAGGGATATTCTTGATGGCGGTTTACGCCGCGTAAAAATGTTTTCTCCCCATTGATATAAAGTTGACCCTCAATCCATTTGAATTCACGAATGCCTATACGTGTAGTTTGTTCATCGACCAATGCGTCTCCCTCATAAACCCGCGTGACCAGGTTGTAGAGATTTGGTGTTTTTGGTGACCATAGGCGAGGGTTGTTAACGGTAAATTCAATCTGATTTTCGATATCTCCATTGCCGTTAATGGTTTGTGGCTCACTGGATTGTTCGATAATTTTTTTTTCGCCATCTACCAGTTGTTGCACTACACGGAATTGTTTCGGTTGCGGGCTTTTATTAATTAAATGGGTTTGTATGCTAACTGTTGCTTCTGTAGCGCTAACCTTTGGGTAGCGAACAAATATTCCACCACTAGCCGTTTTTCCGGCGGCTACAGGGTCGCTAATGTGTAAGTCGTTATCGAGCTGCAAATATACATGGCGATAAATACCACCGTAGGTATTGAAATCCAGATCGTGTAGCGGTTTTGGGCCGGTAATCGGATTGTCACGATTGTCCAGGCGTACCAGTAGTTCGTTGGGTGCATCCCAGAGTAATTTTTCCGTTAAGTTAACGGTGAAAGGAAGGTAGCCTCCAACATGGGTTGTAAGTTTTTCACCGTTGAGCCATACCTCTGCAACGTTCATGGCGGCTTCAAATTTCAAACTGATTTGTTTCCCTTTCCAGTCAGCTTCGGTGGTAATGGTTTTTTTATACCAAGCGTCACCTTGGAATTGGTCGTTTACTACCAAGGGCTCAATCTTTGGTGTGTGGGGAATGGCGATATTTTCCCAATCGGTTTGTTGTTGTGCGGTGGCAAGGTCAAGCACTTTTTCGCTACGGAAAAATTGCCAATCTTTATCGTAGTTGATATCACTTATTACGCTGGTTTGCTGTGTGGGTGGGGGCGAACAGGCAGCGAGAACACCGCACAGCGCCAGTGCGCTAATTTGTTGTAGTGTTTTTTTCATTGTTCCTCTCTCTCTCTTTTCAATGTTATTCAAAATAGTGTATGCAATTACTTTGTTAATTTTTAGATTGGTATTTGTTTGAGAAAAATAAAAATGCGGGCAGGGTCTTGTTACCTTCTGCTGCATTAAAGAAGGTTGCATTTTCCCAATGCGAACCTTTACCCCATAGCGTTGTACACTTTGTGCTTACCCATGCAGGCTCCCAATAAATCACACCGATACCACCGGCGGCTTTTACCAAGTTGCGCAGTGTGAGCAAATAACTTGCCTGGCCTTTAGGTGTTGCGGGAAACTCCGGTTGAATGGCATTTTTCCCGAGGACATTGTCAGCTTTATCAAAATTTTCCAATGTATAGGGATAGGCGGTTTCTACAATAAGAACATCTTTTTTGTAGGTGTTTTTTAATGTTGTAATGGCACCAGGTAACTGCGGCAATTTATATGTGGACCACTGTGGGTAGTAAGAAAGGCCAATTATGTCGTAATCCAATACGGCATGCTCGCTAGCTTGCTTAAACCACCAAAGCGCATTTTCTGGTTGTGCAATGTGCAGCACTATTCCAATAGGTTTGTTAACTTTTTTACTGTAATCGCGTACAGCTTTGATGCCGCTATTTAATAGCGTTGCGTTGCGCGGCCAATTTGGAATGCCGTGTACTAATGTTTTCTCCGGTTGAAGAATTTCGATATTGGTTTCATTGCCCACCTGAACCATATCGGGCAACAGGTTTTTTGCATCAAGTGCTGCGAGTATTTCTGTTGTGTAGTTGTAAAGTGTTTTGGCCAATTCATCTGTATCACTAATGTGTGCCCATGCCTGCGGGACAAATTGTTTTTCTGGATCAGTCCAGGTATCTGAATAATGAAAATCCAGCAGGGTTTTCATGCCGTTGTTTTTGGCGCGTTGTAGTGTTTTGGTGGCATCCTCCAGATTTGAGTAGGCTGTCCACTGCGGGTTATGCCAGAGGCGAACCCGGATTAAATTGGCCCCTTTGTCGGCAAATAATTTGAATGGGTCTTGCCGTTTATTCTTGTCATAGTATTTGGCTCCACAATCCTCCATTTCATTTACGTAGGAGAGGTCAGCTCCCAGATAAAATTGTTTTTCTATGCTGGCGGCGGATAGGAGTTGGCTGGCGAAACTGAGCAATGCGATGAAACAATACTTCATTGTTTTTATGCCTTTTTTGATAAGCAGGGGGCTTCGTTAAGCTGACGGTTTGTGCGGTTTGATCGATTGGTGGTTACTGAATTAAAGGATGTGTAACATAATCACGCATATAAATCATATATATAATCTAATATTAGCGTTTTACAGCGACATGTCAACACAAAGCGTTTACGTCGCTGTGAAGGGAGAGGAACAGGAGGAGAGGGGATTGCCCGTGGTTTACCCACGGGCTAATGGAGAGCTAGGCTTTGGCGACTGTGAAAGAGGATGTCTGCTCGCTTTTCAAGCCCTGAGCGGTGTAAAGCGAGGCTGTTGCGACTTTGCCGCGTATCAGGTTCAGCATGTGGTTCAGGGTCTGTTGCGAGCGGGCGATCAATTTACCGTTAATGCCATTCATGGTTTGGCATTCTTCAAAGTTGCGAACGAGTTGCTGCCAATCTTCCCGCAGGGGCATAGTGAGGGTGTTGTGTTGTAGAAATAAGTCCCAGCCTTGCGCGTTAGCGGGAAGGTTAAGGGCGCTAAGAACCTTCATGCGCTGTTTGCTATTGTGGCTGAGCTGCTCAACAAGGCTGGTTTTTTGTTCTGCGATGATGGCAAGGCGATCTTGTTTGCGCTGGGCAAGTTGTTCGCGTTCTTCCAGTAATAGCTGTTTAAGCTGTTCAATTGCAGATGAGTCCTGCGCAAGCATCTGCCGCAGTAGAGTGGTATCAAGAGACATAGCAACCTCTTTATATGGCCCTGAATGGGCGGATAGTGTCTCAATGTAAAACACTAAACAACGCAGGGGAGGCGTGTTGAGTGGTTACACCGGGTTTAGCCAAGTAAGTCGTTTTGGTTGAGCATGTTCTCCGCAATGCGTTCGGGGTTTATTTCAAAACGCCCTTCCGCGATAGCGCGGCGAATCTCCGCAACCTTTTCCAGATTGACGTCCGGGGCACTGTCGATTTTGCTTTGGAGGCGACCAAGTGTCTGCGCCTCTTGGCTCAATACCACTTGATCGCCAGGGGCCTTGGCAGTTGCAGCCTGTGGCGCCTTGGTGTCATTGGATTTCGCATCTGCGGCGGGGGTCGCGGCAGGCTTGCTGCGGGCACCCTTGGCATTGACTGAGTCAAGTGAGTTGTTGGTATTAATCATGTTTTTCCCCTTTAAGCTGCTAAGCATTAAGCCTAACGGCTGGTAATCTACAAAAGTCGCGGTTGCTATGTCGTGACATATGGAGCGCCGGTTTCTGGTTCTCCTGATATGGCTATCGGCCAAGTGCCGATTTACTTTAGCAACATTTTTAAAAACTTTATTCTTAAAAGGTCGGGTCTCATAGTGTCTGGACAAGCCCTTGGTTCAGCACAATACCAGTGACTATCCGTTCGGATGAGCTATTGCGAACTCTGATTTTCTGGCCGACGCGCCCATCTGCGAGGGCGACACCGGAGCTTAGAACCTTTATTGATCCCGCTTGAGCTTGCAAGGTAACGCTTTCACCCCGTTTTATGGCTGTGGGTGCATCAAGACTATTGGATTTAAAAGGCTCGCCTTGCCCTATGTTTCGTTTTGCTTCTTTGCCAACAATGTCTTCATCTGTCAGTGCATAACCTTGCCGGATGCTACTGATGTTGACCAAATTGTCAGCAAGATGGCTTGCGTTAAGTTGTTCGCCGCGTTGGACGGCGCGGGCAGCGACCGGAATATAGCGATAAACCATTATTTGGGCGGGTACATGCACTGACCATCCCTGAGGGCCAGGGCAGCGCGCTTGTACGCTAATGCTGCCGCCAAGGCCTGTTGGGTCTTGTAGGTTGAAGGCGAGCGCTTCTGTGCACCGCTCCAGTCTGAGCCGGCTATCCAGATTGCCTACCTTTATATCCAAGCGTTCATGTTCCACTTGTTGGTAGTGGCTCGCCAAAAAATTGGCAACATCTTGTTTTAGAGCCAGCGTCGAATAGGTCTGTGCGGTAGCAGTACTGCTGAGCAAAATAAGGAAGCTTGCGCCAAATAGAGTTTTACAGTTATTTGCAGTGGCGTAGGCGAGTTTTTGCACGAACGCCCTATTTACGGGGCCGCCCGTTAAAAAATTACTGAAGAAATTACTGCAAAAACTAGGAAGTTCCATATTTTGGCCTATCCTCAAGGGTAAGAACCGAGTGCCACTCGCGCTATTTTACTAACGACTAAAGTCTGACACTTTTTTGCCGCTAAGCTGAATACGTTGAATAAAGCAAATACTGTGCCGCTCGCGGCAGTTAGAGTAAGTGGCGTTTAGGCTGACTATTACAATCAATGAGGTAATTGCATGGCTGGGGTAATGGATAGTGTCAATCAGCGCACACAACTGGTTGGCCAAAACCGTCTTGAACTATTGCTGTTTCGCTTGGGTGGGCAGCAGTTGTACGGCATTAACGTGTTCAAGGTGAAAGAAGTGCTTCAGTGTCCGCAATTGAATGCAATTCCTGGCCGCAGTTCTGTGGTTCGTGGGGTTGCGCATATCCGCGGCGGTACCTTGCCGATTATGGATATGAACCTCGCCATTGGGCGTCGCGAATTGCCTGATATAGAAAGCTGCTTTGTCATCATCACCGAATACAACCGCACGGCCCAAGGTTTCCTTGTTCGTTCGGTTGAACGCATTGTGAATATGAACTGGGGTGATATTCATCCACCGCCAAAAGGCGCGGGTAAGGAGCATTACCTGACTGCAGTTACTCAGGTTGATGGCCAGCTGGTTGAAATTATCGATGTGGAAAAAATTCTCGCTGAAGTATCGCCTGCGCGTGAAGAAGTTAGCGCCGGTGTAATCGAAGATGGTATTGCCGACCGTGTAGTGCAAAAACACGTGTTAATCATTGATGACTCAACCATCGCGCGCAAACAAATACAGCGTGTGGTTGAGGGTATGGGCATTAAAACTACCGTTAAAAAAGATGGGGCAGAGGGCTTTAATTACCTGCTGGATTTAATTAAAGAGGGGAAAGACCCCTACGCAGAGTTGATTATGATTATCTGCGACATCGAAATGCCCGAGATGGATGGCTATACCTTTACTGCAGAAGTGCGCAATCATCCGCAACTCAAAAATTTGCATATTATTCTGCATACCTCATTGAGTGGGGTATTTAATGAGGCTATGGTGCGCAAAGTGGGTGCTGATGACTTCCTTGCCAAGTTCCACCCGGATGAACTGGCTAAACGCGTAAATGACCGGGTATTGTCGATTACCGGTGAAAGTTTGTTGCCGCCCGAACAGGCATAAGTTGTAATTGCCGTTGCAATTGTGCGGCGGCAAGCGTTTTTATTGAGAGTCTATGAGTAATAAGCCTACCCCTTTTTCCAAGCCGCTCGGTGGCGATAATCTCAACCAAGCTGAGTTTGACCAATTCCGTCAGTTTCTTGAGGATGCCTGTGGCATTTCGTTAGGGGATAACAAGCAGTATTTGGTGACCAATCGTATCCGGC
Organism: Cellvibrio sp. KY-YJ-3; assembly: GCF_008806955.1. NCBI lineage: Bacteria > Pseudomonadati > Pseudomonadota > Gammaproteobacteria > Cellvibrionales > Cellvibrionaceae > Cellvibrio > Cellvibrio sp. KY-YJ-3. The sequence continues at coordinate 3,052,089 of NZ_CP031727.1, forward strand.
GCATCTTGGAGGAGAATAAAATCGCCTCTTTTGGTGAGCTGGTAAAAAATCTAAAGCATGGATTGAACCGAAAACTGAAAGATCAGGTTATAGACTCCATGACCACCAACGAGACTTTTTGGTTTCGTGATAATTACCCCTACGACCATCTCAGAAGCACCTTATTACCCCAGTTAATGGGCGGTAATAACCGCATGTTTGGCCCGGTGCGTATTTGGTCGGCGGCCTGCTCTTCAGGTCAAGAACCTTATTCCATCAGCATGATGGTGGAAGAGTATAAACGCCAAAATATGGGTAACTTGGCGCGCCCGGTGCAAATAGTAGCAACTGATTTGTCGTCCACCGTGCTGGATCAGGCACGCAGTGGCGAGTATGACAAGCTCTCGGTAATGCGCGGTTTGTCGTCGGAGCGGCTCGATAGGTACTTCGATAATCCCACGCCGACTATGTGGAGAGTTAAACCTTTCGTAAAAGAGCGCATTGATTTTCGCTCGCTTAACTTGATGGACTCCTACGCCGGTTTGGGTAAGTTCGACATAGTGTTTTGCCGCAATGTACTGATTTACTTTAATGGCGATTTAAAACGTCAGATCCTGCAGAAAATTCACGCCTCGCTTAAACCACAAGGCATTCTATTCCTGGGCTCTTCGGAAGGGCTTGCGGGAGTGGCCGATTTGTTTGAAATGGTTCGCTGTGAGCCAGGAATTCTTTATCGCGCTATCTAATCGTTTCACCCATGACAGTTAAATGAACCATCTAACGGCCGGGCTTTTGCCCGGCTTTTTTATGTGTTGCCGGTTCCTCTTCTGCCTGCGGAAAAGCTTTGCCGCTTTGTGTTTGCCGCTTCTGTATTACACGCTTCTATAATTTAAAAAGTCTTTTAAAAACAATGTGGTATAGCTATTTTATGGGCTTGGCATAGGCATTGCTTTATCGTCACTAACAGTGGCAATAACACTTGTGGTTGCCGGCCGCGATGCTAGTACAGGCGCGATTTTTTAAGGTGAAAGCACTATGTCCATCTCCTTCGATAAAGCATTGGGTATTCATGAATCGGCATTGCGTTTCCGTTCTGAGCGCGCGGCAGTGCTGGCCAACAATCTGGCGAATGTGGATACCCCCAATTTCAAAGCCAAGGATATCGACTTCAAACAAGCCCTGAGTCAGAAGATGACTGGTAACAGCGGGTTTAATCTCGCCACTACCCAATCAGGGCATATTGATGGCAGCGCCTTTGCCACCAATGAAGCCGACACCCTGTACCGCACGCCGCAACAGCCATCCATCGACGGTAACACCGTAGAAGATCAGATTGAGCACGCGGAATACATGAAAAATGCGCTGGCATTTCAATCCAGCTTCCAGTTTTTGAATAGCAAATTTACCGGCCTGCGCAGTGCCATTCGTGGTGAGTAACCTCGATTAACCCTTAAGGCTAATGGCTGGACCCAACCGGTAAACCCTTATCTCCTGCGGGGATAACGCAAGCAAATGAACAGGTGAAGATATGGCACTCGGAAATATTTTTGATATCGCAGGTACCGGTATGAATGCGCAAAGTTTGCGCTTGAATACTACTGCCAGCAACTTGGCTAACGCGCAATCGGCAAGCTCCAGTGTCGATGAAGTGTACCGTAGCCGCCAGCCTGTTTTTGCTGCTATTCAACAGGAAGCGATGCGTGCAAGTGTCACCGAGGGTGCCTATAGCGACAACGAAGTGGATGCTGCCGCCGGTGTGCAAGTGATGGGGATTGTTGAGAGCGATGCGCCATTGCAGCGTCGTTATGAGCCGGGTCATCCCAAAGCAGATGCTGAGGGTTATGTGTTTTATCCCAATGTAAATCCGGTTGAAGAAATGGCCAATATGATTGCTGCTTCGCGTTCATTTCAAATGAATGTTGAAGTGATGAATTCAGCCAAACAAATGGTTCAACGTGTATTAACACTCGGTCAATAAGGAGCTGAATCATGTCGGTATCCGGTGCAGCAGCAACAAGTAGTGTGACTGATAACCTCAGCATCACCAAAAAACAAAGCACAAACACAACTACCAATGAGTTGGGGCAGGCGGCGTTTTTGGAATTGATGATCACGCAAATGAATAATCAAAATCCACTGAGCCCGCAAGACAACACCGAGTTTGTTGCGCAATTGGCCCAATTTAGTTCAGTGGAAGGGCTGGAGCGTTTGAATAAAAGTTTTAACAGTTTTATGTCGAATAATGCACTGCAGGCTTCTTCTCTTGTGGGGCGCAGTGTGAGTGTGGAATCTGATAAAAGCACTTTGGTTACCGGTGGAATAGTGGCGGGCAGCACAGAGCTCACTTATCCAGCAAAAGACATGACCATGAGAATTTACGATAGTGCCGGTGCATTGGTGCAAACAATTCCGATTGGCGAAGTCCCTGCCGGTGAGACGGTTTTCCGTTGGGATGGGCAGAACCTGGAAGTGAATGGAAAGTTATTGGATTGGGAGGCGGGCGATGATGCCGCCACCACCGGTCAATACAAATTTGAAGTGACTGCTAGTCAAAATGGTAAGGCGGAAACATTAAATACATCGCTCAGTGCGAACGTAAATAGTGTGACTATCGGTGAGAATGGCAAGTTGATTCTGAACCTTGCCGGTATTGGTGCAGTAGAGGCCGATCAAGTAAAACAATTTAACTAAAAGTTTTTGATGTGAGCCAAACACTTGGCACAGTATCAAAAATTAATTAACCCCGGGCGAGGTGTACCATGTCTTTTAATACAGCATTAAGCGGAATTCGCGCAGCTAATACCGATTTGCAGGTGACCGGCAATAATATTGCCAACGCCAGTACCGTTGGTTTTAAATCCTCGCGCGCTGAATTTGGTGACGTGTACACCAGTACGCTATTGGGGGGTGGTTCCAACACGGCAGGCAGTGGTGTAACCATTCAAAATATTCGCCAGCAATTTACCCAAGGCAATTTAAAATTCACCCAAAATGAATTGGATTTATCAGTAAATGGCGAAGGTTTTTTTGTCGTTGAAAAAAATGGTGAGCGTCTCTACACCCGCGCGGGTACTTTTGGTTTGGATAAAGACGGTTATATCGTTAACGGTACCGGTTCGCTATTGCAAGGTTTTGCTGCCGATGCAGATGGCAATGTGAGCGGCGTACTGGGCGACTTGCGGGTTGATGTGAGTTCACAGGCTCCGCGTCAAACCACTGGTGTGAACGCCTCTTTTAATTTGGATGCCAATGAAACCGTATTGGAAACAACTGGCCAGCGTTTTGCCACCAATGGCACCGGGGTCAATGAAGCCCAGACTGGCGCTAAAACTGCGACCACAACCGTGTTGAATTTGGGCGCAATTGCAACGCCGATTACTTTTTCGGGAACCAATACTACTGCATTTACTATTTCCCGCACCGACCCAATTACATTGGCGACTGACGATGTGGATTTGGTATTGAATTCCGGTTCTGCGTCGTCACCTGCGGCTTTAGCTAACTTGATCAACTCGGCAAACTTTGATTCCGCAAACCCTGTGAATGTGGAAGCATTTGCTGACCCTGTTACCGGTCAAATTGGTTTTCGCGACCTCGCAACTGGCGTTGCCTCTACCGTTGCTGTGACTATTGATGCGGCCAACTCCGATGCAAACGCATTAACGACGGCTATCAATGGCGTGAGCACGGCGGCCGGTACTCCGCACCCGACTGCACATACTGCTGGTATTCCCGAAGTTACCAACAACTATGGCTCTCATACTTTGGTAATTCGTGGTCCTAACGGTACAGATGTCACTTACATCAGCGAATACGGTGCCAGTGCCGATGAAACCGCTTCTGAGTTGAATTCACTTGCCGGTGTATCGGCAACAGCAAGTACCGAAGCGACACTCTTGGCCTCGACCTTCAGCAACAATGGCTCCTTCCGTATTAATGGTGTGAATTTGACCTCCACCGGTTTACCGGATATGACTGCGCTGCGTGATGAAATTAATGCCCTTAGTTCGTCAACGCTTTTTGGTATCAGTGCGAGCATTGATGATGCCGGTAATTTGCTGGTTGAGTCGGCCACGGGTCGGGATCTTGAATTTACGTTTGATACCGCTGGCGGCAATGCTGAAATCCAGGGCAGCCAAGGTATACCGCAAGTCGTTAACGATGCGGTCAATGGGGTGAAAATTGGCGGGGAGGTCACCATCACCTTGCAAGAAGGTTACTCCATTGTTAGCAGTGAGCCGACTGTGCCAGTGTTTGGTGGCAGCTTGTTTGGTTCAACCAATGTGCCTAACTTTTTCACCGATATACCGATTAATGCTTTTAATCCGATCGATCAAAAAACCTTTAACCATGCAACAAATACTGTGGTTTACGACAGCTTGGGTAATTCGCATGTGATGCGTCAGTATTTTGTAAAAGAACCCTATGATCCTGCTGACCCCACTACATCACCCAACCACTGGACTATGTATGTACAAATTGATGGCCAGAACGTAGGTGACCCCGATCCAACTTTACCGTCACCACAGAATACCCAGCCAACTATGGCGTCGTTTAACATTCATTTCACTCCGGACGGTAATATCGACCCGTTCAGAACCGATGCAATGCTTATCTCCAACTGGACTCCAATTGGGGAGGATGGCCAACCACTTGGTGGTCTTGGGCCTTTGAACGTATTGCAAGGCGGAACTATCCCAGTGGCTGAGCCGCCAGCAAGCTCGAATTTTCAAATCGATTTGTCAGGCTCGACTCAATTTGGCAGCGTATTTGCGGTGGAGGAATTGGATCAAAACGGTTACGCCACTGGTCGTTTGGCGGGGCTGGATATCAGCAATACCGGGATTGTGTTCGCGCGCTTCACTAACGGTGAAGCCCAGGTCTTGGGGCAGGTTGCACTGGCGAACTTCAGTAGCGTAGAGGGCTTGAAGCCAGTGGGTGACACCATGTGGGCACAAACCTTTGAAACTGGTGAGGCGATTATTGGTGCGCCGGGTTCTGCGCAGTTGGGGAATATCACCGCTGGTGCAGTGGAGGAATCCAACGTGGACTTGTCAGAGCAATTGGTGAATTTGATTATCGCCCAGCGTAACTATCAGGCGAACGCAAAAACCATTGAAACGGCCAATGCGACCACCCAAACCATTATCAACCTGAGATAACCCTAACCCTTTACAATCAGCCACACCCCGGCGGCAAAGAGCGGAAGTTCTTTGCCGCTTCTTTTGTGGCAAGTTTTTTTTCCGCTGTTTTACAGCTCCGTATTTCTGTGTTTTTCCCTTTCATATCAAAGGCTTGCTAAGTATCACCAACTTGGCACCGCTCTTGCAAAACTCCTGATAACAACAAAACCGCCAAAAAACCAACGTTTGGTTTTTGGCCGTGAATTCAGGAGTAACCTGTGGACAGAGCCCTTTTTATCGCCATGACTGGTGCCAAGCACAACATGCTGGCCCAGGCTAATCGCGCCAATAATCTGGCAAACGTCAGCACCACCGGTTTTCGTGCGGATTTCGAACAGTCGCGCAGTATGGGTGTGTATTACGGTGATGGTCATCCCACGCGCGCCTATGCCATGACGGAATCCCCCCGTGCGGATTTCACCTCTGGCCCCATGATCGAAACCAATAACCCACTGGATGCCGCGATTCAAGGCGATGGTTTTTTTGCCGTGCAGGCCCCCGATGGTACCGAAGCCTATACCCGCGCCGGTAATTTTGCGGTGGACGCAGCGGGCGTATTGCGCACCGCAAATGGTTTGACGGTATTGGGCGATGGGGGCCCCATCAATATTCCTGAAAATGAAAAAGTACAAATAGGCGCAGATGGCACGATTTCGATTGTTGGCCAAGGGCAAGGCCCGGAAGCCATGGTGGAAGTAGGGCGCATTCGTTTGGTGAATCCCGATATTCAACAACTGGAAAAAGGCGATGACGGTTTGTTTCGTCAGCGCGATGGTTTAAATGCTTTACCTGCGGCAGAAGTGACGCTGCGCAGCGGCATGCTCGAAGGCAGTAACGTCAATGCAATTGATGAATTCACCCAAATCATGAGCTTGGCGCGCCAGTACGAAATGCAAGTGAAATTAATGAAAACCGCCGATGAAAACTCGGCCGCGTCCACCCAACTGTTACAGATGTCCTAATTGTTTTTAGGTCGACATAGTAAGCGCGCTGTTATTTATTTTGCTGCGCTTCAAATGAGGAAAAGATTATGCACGCCGCCCTCTATGTAAGTAAAACTGGTTTGTCAGCACAAGATCGCCAGTTAACTACCATCTCCAACAACCTTGCTAATACCAGCACCATTGGTTTTAAACGTGATCGCGCCGTATTTGAAGATCTGCTGTATCAAAACCAACGCCAACCCGGCGCACAGCAAACTCAGGAAACGGAACTGCCATCGGGTTTGCAGTTGGGGGCGGGGGTGCGTGTCGTCGCCACACAAAAAGAATTTACCCAGGGTACCTTGCAAGTGACAGAGCAGTCGCTCGATGTTGCGATTGATGGTCACGGATTTTTACAGGTGTTACAACCTGACGGCACTATTGCTTATACCCGCAATGGCCAACTGCAAATTAATGGCGAAGGCCAATTAGTAAATGCCGACGGTTATTTATTAGAGCCCGCCATTATTGTGCCTGAGGGCGCTACCAAAATTACAATCGGCACGACCGGTACAGTAAATGCCTACACGCCCGGTGAGGTGGAGCCACAACAATTGGGCGACATTACCTTGGTGGATTTTATTAACCACTCCGGCTTGCAACCAATTGGCGGCAATTTATTTGTTGAGACTGTGGCCAGTGGTGCACCCGTGCAGGGAACGCCGGGTGAAAACGGTTTGGGTGTACTTAAACAAGGCATGTTGGAAAATTCCAACGTGGATATTGTGGAAGAAATGGTCAACATGATTACCACCCAGCGCGCCTATGAAATGAATTCAAAAGTCGTCTCTACCGCTGATCAAATGTTGCAATACATTACGCAAAATCTTTGATGAGTAATTAATCATGGCTGCGCAAATAAACAAGTCATATCGCTCACTCAAACTGGTGTTGGCCGCCAGCACAGTATTGACATTGACCGGATGCTTCACTAACAAAAAACCTATGCCGGATGATCCGGCCTATGCGCCTACTATTGCCGCGAATATGCCGGTGCCCCAGCGCACGGAAGGCTCGCTCTATCAAGATGCTTATGGCCTGAATTTGTTTGATGATCGCAAAGCGCATTTTGTGGGTGACGTAATTACGGTAACGCTGAGCGAACGAACTGTTTCGCGTAAATCTTCCGGTGTAAATACCAGTAAAAATAGTGGTGTAGATTTTAATGCCGGTCCGCTTCTGGGGGTAAACCCAACCATTAAGGGGAATGAGTTAACAACCAACCTTGAACAGGGCAGAACATTTGATGGCAGTGCCGATGCAGATCAGAGCAATAGTTTACAAGGCAATATCACCGTGACAGTTGCAGAAATATTACCCAACGGCAATTTAATTGTGCGCGGCGAAAAATGGATAACGCTTAATCGTGGCGACGAATTTATTCGCATTAGCGGCATAGTGCGCCCCGATGATATAGCGCCGGATAACACCGTGTTATCAACCCGCCTGGCCAATGCAAAAATTTCATACAGTGGCACCGGCGCACTGGCAAGCACGCAATCTATGGGGTGGTTATCGCGTTTTTTTAACAGCGAGTTATGGCCATTGTAATTTCTGCCCCTTACCAGCAGGGCTTATGTAATCCAGTTTTATCGAGGTATTTTTATGCCCAGTTTTTTTGTTTCCAGCATCAAAAAAATTCCGCAGTATTTGGGATTTTCGGCGCTGACGTTGATGTTAGTGTTTAGTGCATCCAGCTATGCCGAACGAATTAAAGATATCGCCAGTGTTGCCGGTGTGCGCGCTAACCAATTAGTCGGTTATGGCTTGGTGGTTGGTTTGGATGGCACGGGGGATCAAACAACACAATCACCTTTTACTACCCAATCCTTCAATAGCATGCTGAAGCAATTTGGTATTACCGTGCCTGAAGGCGCGCGTATGCAAATGAAAAATGTTGCTGCGGTGATGATCCAGGCGGAATTACCTGCGTTTGCAAAACCAGGTCAAACAATTGACGTTACAGTTTCCTCTATCAGTAACGCAAAAAGTTTGCGTGGCGGTAGTTTATTAATGACTCCATTAAAAGGGTTGGATGGAAAAGTTTACGCCATTGCACAGGGTAATTTGGTGGTTGGTGGTTTGAGTGCATCAGGTAATGACGGCTCAAAAATTACCGTGAACGTTCCCAGTGCCGGGCGTATTCCCAGTGGGGGAATGGTGGAGCGTATGGTGGAAACTAATTTTGCCGGCGGTCAACCAATTGTATTTAATTTGCATCGAGCCGATTTCACCACCGCCAATGCGTTGGCAAAAAGTATTAATGACATGTTGGGGCCAGATGTAGCACGCCCGCTCGATGCGGTGTCAATTATGGTGAATTCACCCGTGAATCCGGCGCAGCGTGTCGATTTTATTGCGATGCTGGAAAATTTAAACGTCACCATGGGCGAAGAAGTAGCGAAGGTGATTATTAATTCGCGCACCGGCACTATTGTGGTTGGCAAAAATGTCCGTGTATCGCCTGTTGCGGTTACTCACGGCAGCCTCACTGTGTCTATTGCGGAAAGTTTAACCGTGAGCCAACCCAATGCCTTGGCCGGTGGAACTACTGTAGTTGTTCCTAGCAGCAATGTGCAGGCTGATGAAGAAACAAACCCCATGTTCAAGTTCGCGCCAGGCGCCAACCTGGATGACATAGTGCGGTCAGTCAACAATGTGGGTGCATCTCCCAGCGATTTAATGGCGATTCTGGAAGCCTTAAAACAATCCGGCGCACTCAAAGCGGAATTAGTGGTGATCTAAATGTTACCCATCGATACCGGCATTAAAGTCCCGCAGGTGCAAGATAATTATCTTGACCCCAACTCGTTGAATTCCATCAAAGCGATGGGACGCGACCGGGACCCTCAGGCAATTAAAGAAGTTGCCAAAAAGTTTGAGGGTTTGCTGGTACAACAAATGCTGAAATCCATGCGCGAAGCGAATGATGTTTTTAGTGAAGGTAATTTTTTAGACAGCCAAACCACACGTTTTCATCGCGACATGCTCGACCAACAAATGGTGATCAATTTAACCAGCGGTTCTGGTATTGGTGTGGCGGATCATTTTTATCGCCAAATGATGCAAAACTACGGCAGTGCCATGCGCCCCGAAGCGGATGTGCAAAACAACACGCTAACAAGCTTGGACGCGCTGACTCCGCGTGCAGCGAATAGCGCTGACACTGATGCTGTTAATTCATCCAATACTGATCTGTCTGCGGGTGCACCAGCAACGTCACTGGACGATTGGATTCAAGATTTTATGCGCATGAGTGACAACGTGCAGATGAAAGCACTGGGCGCTGCAGAAGAGCAGCAACCTGTCATCCCTGCGATTAACTACGGACTTATTCCACAGTTATTGAATAAACCACAAGCGGCCACCCTGCGTGGCGGCCAAAAAGCCAGTATTAGTGCCACCCAGGAAAATTTTGTGCTGATGCTTAAACCTCACGCCGAAAAAGCGGCAGCAGAATTACAAATTAATCCGGATGTGTTGATTGCACAGGTTGCGCTGGAAACCGGGTGGGGCAAACACGTTATTCACGATCGTGCGGGCGAAAACAGTTTTAATCTATTCAATATTAAAGCGGGCAGTCAGTGGCAGGGCGATAAAGTCAATGTAAACACCCTGGAGTATCGCAATGGTATTGCTGCGCAAGAAAAATCAGATTTCCGTAAATACAATGATTACGCGGAGAGCTTTTCAGATTATGTGCGCCTAATGAAAAATAATCCGCGCTACGAAAAAGTATTGGCAACGGGCACAAATTCATCGGCTTATGCTGAGGCGTTACAGTCCGCCGGTTATGCGACCGACCCTTATTACGCGAAAAAAATTAAAAGTTTATTGAATAGTGATGCTATTAAATCACTGGATATTTCTGCTGCTGCAAAAGACCTACAAGCCGGTGTTTTGCAAACGAGCGCCCAGTCAGTTCTCTCTCTGGCGGCTACTACCGCCCGCCACTTAGCGGAGTAATGCTATGTCCGGTATTCTTTCCAATGCCATTTCCGGGCTGCAGGCCAGTCAAAATGCTTTGCGTACCGCAGGCCATAATATTTCCAATGCCAATACCCAAGGGTACTCGCGGCAGGAAGTGAATTATGTGACGCGCCCTGAGCAAATTGCAGGTGGCGCAGGTTACATCGGCTCTGGCGTTACCACAGCATCCATTGAGCGCGTGGTGAACGAATTTGTCACAACACAATTGCGTTCCGATACTTCTACTTATAATCAGTTAAATAAATACAGTTTAAATATTAGCAAAGTCGATAAATTGTTTGCCGAGGCAAGCACTGGTCTGTCTGGTTCATTGCAGAGTTTTTTTGCTGCATTACAGAACGGCGCTAATGACCCGGCATCTACGCCGGCGCGGCAGTTAATTATTACCGAGGCACAAAGCCTGAGTAGCCGTTTTAATAATCTTTATCAGCGAATGGCGGATATTGAAAAGAGTGTGAATGGTGAAGTTCGCACCGTTACCTCGCAGATCAATTCATTGGCAACGTCTATTGCTGAATTAAACCAATCCATTGGTGAAGCGGTGGCGTCTGGTGGTGGCAATCAACCCAATGATTTATTGGACAAGCGCGATGAAACTTTGCGCCAACTTGCAGAATTGGTGTCTATTCAGGTGGTAAAAGAATCCACCGGTGATTTAAATGTGTTTATCGGTAATGGCCAGCCATTGGTTCTGGGGGCTAGCTCAAGCTCATTCAGTGTGACCAATGACGGTCAGATACAATTGCGGGCTAACAGCGCGGTCATTGATATTACCGAGCAGGTTTCGGGTGGCCAAATTGGTGGCCTATTAAGTTTTCGCGATGAAGTATTGTCCCCGTCCATGAATGAACTGGGGCGAATTGCGATTTCAATGTCAGAAGAATTTAATAATTTGCAACAACAAGGTCTTGATCTGGATAACGATTACGGCCAAAAAATGTTTGTCGATATTAATGACCCCGTGAATGCGGTTAACCGGGTAAAACACAGCAGCGGCAATCAGCAGCCCTATGATCGGCAATTAAATGTAACTATCACCGATACTAATCAGTTAACCGCCAGTGATTATCGTTTTGATATTGTGCCTGGTACGACCAATTATGTTGTTACTCGTCTTGCGGATGATCAGGTGGTCAAACAAGGTGGTTTATCTGGCGCTTATCCATTTAGCATTGAGTTTGATGGCGTAAGCCTCAATTTAACCAGTGGCTCATTTCAAGGTGGCGATTCTTTTTTAGTGCAGCCAACCCGTAACGGTTCGCAGGATATAAAAGCATTATTGCAGCGCCCAGAGGATTTAGCCTTTGCGTCGCCTATTCGCACCGGTAGCGCCAGTAGCAACACCGGTAGCGGCATTGTTAGCAGCGGTCAGGTATTAAGTGTTGTCGATACAAACGGCAATATTTTGCCTGCCTTTGCCAACCCCGGCCAATTATCGCCGCCAATTATTATTCGCTTCACGTCGGACACCACTTACGATGTATTGGATAACTCTGACCCTGCAAATCCAAAACATTTGAATCCGGCCATGCAGGATCAAGTGTTTGTACCCGGCACAACCAACAATATATTTTCGAGTGATCCGGGCGAAACCAGAATTGTAGGTGCTGGTGATCGCCTTGGTTTACCGGCAGATCGCAGCCCGCAAACTGTTGCAATAGGTGCTCCCGCACAAGGCAATGGTTATTTAGCGGAGCGGTTGAATTTTACGTTTACTGATCCACAAACCGGTTCCGTGACAGCGCGCAGTATAATTACCCAGTCGGGTGCATCAGCTATGCAGACGGCGGCGCAATTAAGCGCTTTACCCGGCGTCACTGCAAATGCTTACACCACGGCGACAATTACCGGTATTAATGTTGCACCCGGTGATTTTGCAGTACCTATGCAGTTGCGTATTAATGGTGAAGCGATAATTCAAGATGATGGCGCATTACCAACGCCCGCATTTTTAAGTACCGTGCCTGATCCGAATCTCAGTGAAGCGGATTTCAATGATTACCTTGCCGAGCAAATTAACGCCAATCCCAATTTAAATGCGCTGGGAATTCGCGCGCAAAGTTCTACCAATCCGCTAACTGGCGCACCTGAGCTGAGGTTGTTTGCGGCGTCCGGTGTGGATCTGGATATTCGTTTTTCAGCGGCAAGCGCAACCAGTAGCATTCAGGTTAATGACAGTTCGGGCAATCCTAATCAGACATTAACCAGTGCCGGTGTAGGGCAGGAGAGTGCAATTACTGTGGGTGGCAGAATTGATGTCACGCTTGCGTCTGGCATTGAAATGTCCCCTTCTATTTCAAGTAGTCCTTTGTTTGGTGACAGTAGCTCTGCCACATTTGTACAGTCATCGTTCCTGGGTTATCAAGTGACGCTTACCGGGCAACCTAAAGCTGGCGATGTTTTTACTGTGGGTTTTAACACCGACGGTAAAAATGATAACCGCAACGCGTTGGCGATGGTGGCAATGGAAACAAAATCCACTATGCAAAACGGTAGCCTTAGTTTCGCGGAAGGTTATGGCAAATTAGTGGAGGAGGTCGGCACCAAAAGCAGTCTTGCTAAAATTAACACCGAAGCCAGCATTAGTTTGTTAGAACAAAGCCAAACGATGCGCGATAGTATTTCCGGTGTAAACCTGGATGAAGAAGCTGCGGATTTAATTCGGTTTCAACAACTTTATGGTGCGAATGCGCAGGTAATTTCGGTCGCTCGCGAGTTGTTTGATACCTTGTTGAATGCCCTTTAAAAAAAGGGCCCTGTGAATGCAGGTATTCACAAAAGCAAAAAGTTGGATTGATTTGTGCATTGCCAATGATAAGCGGCAAAAATTGTAAGCACAGGGTATTGGTATGCGTATATCTACTTCGCAAATTTACAACATAGCAACACTCGGCATGGGACAGGCGCAATCGGCTGTCACTAAAACCCAGGAGCAAATGGCTACGGGTAAACGAGTGTTGTCTCCTGCGGATGATCCGGTAGCGGCGACTACTATTCTAAAATTAAATCAGGAATTGGCGCGTACCGAACAATACAAAAAAAATATCGACGTGGCCGATAATAGTTTGAGCTTGGAAGATTCAACCTTGCAAACAGTTGTAGAACTAATGCAACAAATGAATGTGCTGGCGGTTAAAGCCGGTAACACGGCGGTATTGACCGCTGCCGATTACAAATCCATTGCGGCCGAAGTGGACACGCGAATTAGTGAGTTAATGAACTTGCAAAATACGCGCAATGCTTCTGGTCAGTACATTTTTGCGGGCTATCAAGGCGATACTCAACCCTTCATTAATAAAGGCGGCGGCAATTTTGAATACCTGGGCGATGAAGGCCAGTTATTTCTGCAGGCCTCTGCTTCTGTCAGTGTGGCAGTGAGTGACTCGGGCAAAAAAGTATTTGTAGATATTCCCAGTGATCACAATACGGTAAACACTTCTGCCAGTAGCAGCAATCGCGCACTGCCTGCATCAGTAGTCAGTGTGGGTCAAATTGTCGATCAGGAATTGTTTGACAGTTTTTATCCCGAAGACATGGTTATTGCATTTAATGCCAACTCTGCGGTTGTTCCTAATGGTCCTAATTACACCGTTACTGAACGCAGCACTGGCAAAGTGCTGGTGGCGAATGCGCCTTACGTTTCCGGCGAAGAAATTAATGTGATGGGTGTGAGCCTCAGTATTTCCGGTTCACCAGTTGCTCCTACACCCGCCAGCTTGCCATTTAACTTTGATGCGGCTGCAGCGCCAATCGATTTTTCTGCCAACCCTACAACCTTAAAGATTTCTGTCGGTGGCAGGTCAGAAACTCTGGAATTTAACAGCTTGCCCGTCGTAAATAATGCGGCAGATTTTGCCGCTATGTTAAATGCAGCGCCCAATGCCGCTAAATTGGCGAACCTTGGTTTAACGGCCAGTGCGACAGGGTTCGTGTCGGCTAATGGTATGAACATTAGTGTGCAAGGTGGTAATCCTGCACTGCAAAGTGCGACAGGCCTGACAACCATGGCGGGCGTGGTTTCAACCAACGGTAAAGCGGGCGATTCTTTTCTTGTTGAATCTACCGATAAGCAAGGTTTGCTTACAACGCTTTCACGTTTCAGTGAGGCTATGAAAAGTGTAAAAGACACGCCCGAAAGCAAAGCATTGCTGAGTGATTTGGTTGCCAAAACCTTGAGTAACCTGACTAACTCTATTACCAATGTTGTTTCAGTGCAGGGTGAAGTGGGGGCTCGTCAGAACACCCTGGAAAGTTCGCGTGATTTGAATTTGGATGTAAATTTGTTTGTTCAGCAAGAACTAAAAAGTGTACAGGATCTGGATTACGCAGAAGCCTCAATTCGTTTATCGATGGAAACTCTGGTGCTTAATGCTTCGCAGCAGAGTTTTACCAAAATTAGCCAGCTGAGTTTGTTTAATTACCTGTAGCGCAAGTGTTATGGTTTTATGCGGTTTTTAAACATTTGTCGGAAGTCGCTGCGCTCTTCCAACCTACAAACATTTCAAATACGTGGGTTGGAAGAGCGCAGCGACTTCCGACACACGAATCATCCGTTTTCCGACACACCAATCATCTGCTTTCCAGCACCCATCTCAATCATCCCTCTTTAATGTTTTCCAACCACCCATTTAAATTTTGCTAATCTTTGTAGATGGCGTTAGGCTTCGCTTATTAAACCAACTTATTGTATTCCCTAGGTAAAGAGCTGTTTTATGGATATTGAGACCTTGTTAGATCCTCTCTCTCGCGCACTCAGCCAGTCCCAAGCACTGCTGTCATTGGCAGAGGCGGGCGATTGGGATTCCTTTGAGACATTGGTGCAGCAGCGCCAGCAGGGTTTGTTATCAATTAATGATGCTGAATACTTGCAGTCGCTGGCGCAGGCGGATTTGGAACCTCAAGCCGCACGCATGATTGAAGAAATCCAGACTATTAATAAGCGTTTATCCGAGCTGGCTGAAATTAGTCGTGAGCAAGTGGCGTCAGAATTGCGTCAAACTAATCGCGCCATGAAGGCAATCGATGCTTATGGTCGTTAATTTGACGTTTTTCTGCTTTTATATAACCTTCCGCAATAAATTCTGTTAATTACCGCTGTAAATATTTTGTTTAAGCCATAAAAAAAGATTAAAGCAACTCCAGGATGTGTCGATAACCTTGTTAGAAGTGCTGATTAGTAAGTTTGTCTCAGGCTTCATCAACAGACTTGTTATCGCAGTGATACTGCACACAGACATTAATCCAGGAGATTAATCATGGCTTTAGTAATTAACAGCAATATCGCCTCCATCAATGCGCAACGTCAATTGATGAACTCAGGCAACGCACTTGATCGCGCTACCGAACGTTTGTCCTCTGGTAACCGTATCAACTCCGCAAAAGACGACGCCGCTGGTTTGGCGATCGGTAACCGTATGACCTCTCAGGTTCGTGGTCTGGACCAAGCCATCCGTAACGCTAACGATGGTGTATCCATGATTCAAACCGCAGAAGGTGCTCTGCAAGAATCTACCAACATCCTGCAACGTATGCGTGAGCTGTCGGTTCAGTCTGCGAACGGTATTTACAACGATGCTGACCGTCAAACCCTGAACGCCGAAGCACAACAATTGAAGTCAGAATTGGATCGTATCGCCGATACCACTTCGTTCAACGGTAAAGCTCTGCTGGATGGTTCTTTGGGTAGCACCAGTTTGCAAGTAGGTGCATTATCTAACCAAACTATCGACGTAAAAATTGGTACCTTCAACACCAACTCACTGGGCGGTAGTGCTGGTGATGTAGTGGGTGAATCTGCAACTGGCCTGGCTGCATTGTCAGCGTTTACCGGCGCAGATGCCGATACCACTTTATATGTCAATGATGTTGCCCTGAGCAGTTTGGCTGACGCCGCTGCAGGTTCTACATTGAACGAAAAAATTGCCAGTATTAATGCTGACTTGGAAGGAAAAGGTGCTGTGGCGTCGGCACTTGTTTCTTCAGAAGGTAATGATATTGGTGATGGTGTGCTGGTTGCTGGCACCGATACTTTGACCCTTACTGTAGTGGATGGCGACGGTAATAACCAAGCTTATATCCTGACTGGCACTACTAACATGGATGAGCTGGTTGCAAAAATTAATAGCGATACTGGTGTTAGTGCAAGTTTGACCGATGATGGCAATTTGGTGCTGAGCCAAGAGGGTGTTGTTTCCATTACGGTTACTGGTACAGGTAATGGTCTTGCTGCAGCCGGTTTTGATGGCGCTGAGACTGATGAAAACTTCCGTTTGGTATTCACTGACACTAGCGTTGGTGGTACTGGGGTAAAAATTGAAGGAGCTGACGATGCTGCTGCATCAGCGGCGATGATGACCAACGTTGCTGCACTGGGTCTGGATATCTCTGATGACTTGGGTAACCTGCAAGGCGCCACTATTACAAACTTTGCCTCTAGCTTGAATGCCGGTGATTTGATTATTAACGGTGTTGAAATTGGTGAAGTAGATGCAGGTGCTGATGCCACTGAGAAACGTGACAATTTGATTGAGGCTATTAACAAAGTCAGCAGCGAGACAGGTGTGGTTGCTTTTGCCGGTGATGCCACAGACTCGATCGCATTGGCATCAACCAGCGGTGAAGTAAGTGTTAAGTATGGTGATAATGCCGCCGCTACCATGTATGCCCAAACTGGTATTCAAGAGCGTAATGCCGCTGAAGGTGCTGGTTCTGTAGCTAGCGTTGATATTTCAACCCAAGCTGGTGCTCAGAAAGCAATTGGTATTATCGACAAAGCGATTGACCAAGTAAGTAGTACCCGTGCAGACCTCGGTGCGATTAACAACCGTTTGGACTTCACCGTATCAAACCTGGCGAACATCTCTGAGAAAACTTCTGCTGCTCGTTCACGTATCAACGATGCTGACTTTGCCGCAGAAACTGCAAACCTCAGCCGTTCACAAGTATTGCAACAAGCGGCGACTGCGATGTTGGCTCAGTCTAATGCACGTCCACAACAAGTACTGTCACTGTTGAGATAAGGTGGTAGCTTCCTTCAAAGTTAGCCCTCTGGCTAACTTTGAAGGTGTGTTCTAGTGAGGACTTTATGATGAATGAAATCACTAAAATCGCAGCGGGACCGGCACCGGTGAAACCAGTGCCGGCTTCGTCGTTGGCGGGCACTGTGCAAGGTCAAAAAACCGGCAATGATTTGCCGCCGGTTGCCGAAGCGGCAAAACCTGTAACCACTGAAACCGTCAATTCCCAAGCGGTACAAGAGAAAGTGCAGGCCGCCGTTGCGCAGATGAACGAGTATATTCAGTCCACCCAACGTGACTTGAATTTTACTTACGACCCTGGTTCAGGTGAAACGGTTGTGAAAGTATTGGACAGGAGTACGCAAGAAGTTATTCGTCAAATTCCCGATGAAATATTTCTGCGTTTGGCACAGCAACTCACACCCGATGAGCCAGTTAGCCTGATTAGCGCGCAGGCTTAAAAACGCTTTTAAATCATTGATTTATGGCTTTTTAAGCGATTTTGGAAATATTGTGTTTTAAAAAAAGAGCAGCATTCGCTGCTCTTTTTTTTTGAGGTTTTTTTTGAATATTTTTTCCGCAATTATTATTTTTTAGTCGTTTTTTTATCCAGCACACTACCTAAAAAATGTTGTTTCCCTCGCTTGAATAATTGTTCCCGCCGAGGCTGTTTTTTATGGCCTAAAGCGCTTGATTTTTTTCTTGGCATAGTCTGTGCAAAAGCCCACTTAGGCGACCCGTATAGAAATCCTGTTGGTATCCATTTCTTACCAGTCTTGCCACGAAGTTCTCACAAACTGAGCAATTTATTTGCCGCTGTTTCTGGGCTTCATCAGTCGGCTTGTCACAGCACACGCAACTGTGAACAGGAACAATCATTAGGAGATTTATTATGCCTTTAGTCATTAACACCAATGTCGCTTCCTTGAATTCACAGCGTCAATTGATGAACTCTGGAAACGCTCTTGATCGCGCTACCGAACGCTTGTCCTCTGGTCAGCGTGTTAACTCCGCCAAAGATGACGCTGCGGGTCTCGCCATTTCCAACCGTATGACCTCGCAAATCCGTGGTTTGGATCAAGCTATCCGTAACGCAAATGACGGTGTGTCTCTGGTTCAAACCGCAGAAGGTGCTTTGCAAGAAGTAACCAATATTCTGCAGCGCATCCGCGAACTTTCAATCCAGTCTGCGAACGGTATCTATAACGATGACGACCGCAAAACATTGGATGCGGAAGTGCAACAGTTAAAGCTGGAAATGGACCGTATTTCAGAGACTACATCATTCAATGGCCAGAAGCTGTTGGATGGAACCTTGGGTGAAACCTTCTTGCAGGTGGGCTCTCAGGCAAATGAAACAATGGAAATTGCCATTGGTTCATTTAATACCTATGCGCTGGGCGGCTCGTCTGGCGATATCGTGGGTGAGCCTGCAACACCTAACGGTGCTCCACCGGCCAACCACTTGGCGGAGATCGATGCGCTGACAGATCTGACGGCAGGTGATTTACTGATTAATGGCACTGCTATTGACCCGGTCACTACCGCCACTAATTTGAATGAAGCATTGGCAAGCATCAACTCGGATTTGGAAGGTAAGGGCGCTGAAGTTGCGTCTCTGGTTCAAGTCACTGCCGATACTGCCGGTTCAGGTGTGTTGCGTGCGCCAGACGAAACTCTTGAACTGACTTTGGTCGATGGCAATGGTTTGTCGCAGGTTTATACCATTACCGGCACCAACAGCATGAAAGAGTTGGTGAATAAAATTAATGCTGAAACTGCTATCGAAGCGACTGTGGATGCTAGCGGTAAGTTAATTCTCACCGCACCGGGTGCGTCATCAATTACTGTGGATGAAACTGCAACAACTGGTAATCCCTCAGGCTTGGCTGATGGCCATACTAACTTCTCCTTGGTGTTCAATGACACTAGCGCCGATCGTTTAGGCGTGACCATTGAGTTGGGGGCAACTGCTGGTGCTGATGCGCGAGTGTCTGCATTAGGCGTGGATGTACAGGATGCTAACGGCAACTTGTTAGGTGCTGCAGTCACCGCTGCTGGTGGCGCTCCAGTGTTGCAAGAAGGCGATTTAATTATCAATGATATCCCGATTGGTAAGATTACAGCCGGGACGTTGGTGGCCGACACGATTGCGGAAACTATTCGTGTTATCAACTTATCGTCCGATCAAACGGGTGTTGTGGCGTTTGCTGGCGGTACTAACCAAATTTCTCTGCGCTCTGCCAATGGCGAAGAAATCGCTATCAAGTACGGTGATACAGCGACCGCAGTAGATGTAGTTGCTATCACTGGTTTTAAAGAGCGTAACGATACCGCCGGTGTGGGCAGCGTTGCCAGCATCAAGATTGACACTTACGAAGGCGCCCAACGTGCAATCAGTATTGTCGATAAAGCGTTGGAACAGGTGAACGCCACCCGTGCAGATCTGGGTGCGGTGAATAACCGTCTGGATTTCACCATGTCTAACCTGGCTAACGTATCAGAGAAAACCTCTGCCTCCCGTTCGCGGATCATCGATGCAGACTTCGCTGCAGAGACCGCCGCCCTGAGCCGTGCTCAGGTATTGCAGCAGGCGGCCACGGCGATGTTGGCTCAGTCCAACGCGCGACCAGAACAGGTGTTATCACTGCTCAGATAATAATTTTTCTGGTAGTTTTTCTGCCCGTATAACAAAAACCGCAGCTTGCTGCGGTTTTTGTATTTCTACAGGGCGTAAATAGCCTGAATAAACCGATTATAGGCAAATAATCAGCTAGCATTAACGCAGGTATCCTTCCGGTTTTTAAACATGGCTTTATCTTCCCCTCATAAGCTTGTCTCTCTGATTTTGCGTATCGTTTTACTGACGCTGGTGTATTTGGCCAGCGGTTGGCTTTCATTGTTGCTGGCTATTCCCCCGGGTTTTGTGAGTGGCATATTTTTGCCCTTGGGGATCTCTTTGGCGGCTTTGCTTATTTGGGGGAATCCGCTGGTTATTGGTGTGTTACTTGGTTCGACCTTGCTGAATATTGGTGTCGCTTTGGCAGATGGACAAACCCTAACCAGTGGGGTTGTTGGGGTTGGTTTTTTTATCGCGTGTGGCAGCAGTATCGCTTGTTTGGTTGGGGCCTGGCTTATTCGTCGTTTTGTTGGTTTTCCTAATCATTTAACAGACGAACGGGATATTTTTTTGGTGTTTATCCTTGGCGGGCCAGTAGCGGCCGCCATTAGCGCGAGTATCGGTACGCTGGTTCTGTTTGCTTATGACATTATTTCGATAAATCAAATTATTTTTAGTTGGGGAACCTGGTGGATTGGTGATGCTATAGGGGTGCTTATTGCGGTGCCCTTGATGTGTGTATTTTTTGCTGAGCCCCGCTATTTTTGGCGAAATCGGCGCGCCACTGTGGGTATCCCTTTGGTTGTTAGTAGCTTGGTTGTAGTGATAATTTTTATCACTGCCAGTAACAACGAACAAAAAAAAATGGAGGTGCAATTTCGGCAGGAGGCGAGTTTGATTGCTGCTGCCGTAGAAACCACACTGGGTTCGGTGGAGCAGATCCTCGCGACCTTGGGAGGGTTATTTATTGCGTCACAAGATATTACTCGCGAAGAGTTTATCGCTTATGTGGATCAGGTTATTTTAAAAAAGCACGGTGTATCGGGCTTTTCCTGGAATCGTTTGCTTGCACACGATGAACGCAGTGAGTTTGAATCCAATATGCGCGGGCAGGGCTTTGATAATTTTGTCATTCGTGAAGCCTCTTCTGATGGCAGTTTTACTACCGCACCGGAGCGTGATAGCTACGTTGTTATCACTTATATAGAACCATGGGAGCAGGGGCGGGTTATTCACGGTGTGAATGTTGCGGCAGACCCTGAACGCTTTGACGCAATTGAGCGCGCCGCGAAGACCGGCGAGTTGGCTATGACCAAGCCTTTGCAGCTGTTGCAGGACAAAACCTATTCGCCGGCGATAATTGCGTTCTATCCGGTGTTCAGTTTGGCTTATTTGAAACCCGAAGTAGCTGCAAATAAACCGATGCTTATGGGGTATGCGACGGCCATTGTGCGCGCTAACGATTTAATTACCGCTACTTTATTGCCCTTTGCGTCGGCGAATTACAACCTGATTATTACTGACATCACCCAAGCGACAGACCCCTTACGGTTTTACACCAAGGGGCAGGTGGCCACACCTGCCTATGCTGATAATTTAATCCTTGAGGATGAAGTCACATTAGGTGGGCGGCGCCTGCAAATTCGTATCGCACCTACACAGTTTTTTTTGACGAGCAAACAGGGTTTGGAGTCGTGGTTTGTATTGGTAGGTGGTTTGCTGTTCTGCAGTTTATTGGGTGGTTTTTTGTTGCTGATATCAGGGCGTACCCAACATATTCACAATCTCGTTGAGCAGCGCACGCAAGAACTCGCCGCTATTTTGGAAAGTGCCGCTGAAGCAATTTTAGTAGTGGACAGCAGTGGTGTAATTGAAAAGGCCAACCCGGCTGCTGCGATACTGTTTAACTATTCGTTAGAAAACCTTGAGCAATTACAGATCGCAGATTTAATCCCCTCTCTGTCTGATTTGTCGGGTGCTGCGCTTTTTTCTTCAGCTGTGGAAGGCGAAAAAGAGCGTGTTGCGCGGCGCAGTGACGGAGTGAGTCTGAATGTTGAACTCAGTATTAGCCCGGTGGATATTAAAGAGCGATTATTTTTTACTTTTATCATTCACGATGTCACCGAGCGTAAAAAGGTTGAACAACTTAAAGCAGAATTTATCTCCACCGTCAGCCATGAATTGCGCACTCCATTAACGTCTATCAAAGGTGCATTGAGCGTGGCGCTGAATGGTGGTGTTGGTGTTTTGGATGAAAAGCTGGCACAGCTCTTGTCTATTGCGGCAACCAATGCGGATCGCCTGTCGCGTTTGGTTAATGACATTCTGGATATCGATAAACTGGAATTTGGTAGTGCCAATTTAACCATTGATGTGCATGAGGTGTATCCACTCTTAAAGCAGGCTGTGGAGCAACATCTTGCTTATGCGGAGCGTTACGCTGTGCATTTGCAGCTCGATCTGCCCGATGAATCCTTAATAGGGCTCAAAGCAAAATTAGATGGTGATCGTTTTTTGCAGGTCATGTCCAACCTGATTTCCAATGCGATCAAATTTTCTTATCAGCATAATCCTGTGCAGATCCGCATGACCAAAGAAGCGCATCGCATTCACATTGAGGTAATTGATAAGGGGCAGGGAATACCTGCGTCTTTCCATCAGCGTGTATTTACCCGTTTTGCCCAGGTGGATTCATCGGATACCCGTAAGCGGGATGGCTCAGGCCTTGGGTTGAGTATTACCAAGGCGTTGGTTGATCGTATGGGTGGTACAATTGACTATGTGTCCGAGGTAGGAAAAGGCACTACTTTTTATATCACTTTGCCCATTTATAACGATTGATTTAATGGGCCTATTGTTCGTGCTGGCCTGTTTTATGCTTTGTTATTAAAAATCAGGTTTTTTGATAAATAGCGGCAAAACCGGCTAAAGTTTACCCATTCATTGCCGCTAACCTATGCGAAGCGGTAATTTTTTGGTGTGGAGGTATCTATGGTGACCAGTACATCCAGTACGACAAACAACAACGGATCAATAGGTTCTAGCATTGTCAGTGCGTTAGGGTCTGGCTCTGGTATCGATAGTAATAAGCTTGCTGACCAGCTTACCGAAGCGAACAAGATGGTTCAGGCACAGCGCTTGACCAGTCAAAAGACACTTCTGCAAACACAAATTTCAGATTATGGCCTGTTGCGCAGCTCGCTTGCGAAGCTGGAAACCGCTGCCGCCGCGCTTGGTAGCGCCGATACATTTAATGCCAAAGCCCTGTCCGTTCCAGATACCAGTTTGATTGGCATTACCAAGCTGGATTCAAAGGCTGTGGCGGGTAGCTATCAGTTAAAAGTCGAGCAAGTTGCTCAGGCTCAATCCCTCAGCTCTGCCAGTTTTGCGGCTATGACGAGTCCGGTTGGCAAAGGCACTTTGACCATTCGTTTGGGGGATTGGAATGCAGGAAACACCGCATTCACCGTGGATTCCACCAAAACCGGTGGAACCATCACCATTGATGATTCCAATAACTCGCTGACTGGTCTGCGTGATGCGATCAACGCTGCCGATATTGGTGTATCGGCAAGTATTGTTAGTGATGGCGGTTCTTACAGGCTGTTGATGACTGCCAGTACTGGTGCTAAAAACGAAATCGAAGTTGTTGCAACAGAAGATCCGGCTGCCGTTGGGCTTGCCGCATTTAACTTTAACGAGACCACTAAAAACCTGACTCAGCAACAAGAGGGGCTGGATGCACAAATTCGTGTAAATGGGTTATTGGTAAGCCGCGAATCCAACCAGGTGAAAGATGTCATCGATGGTTTGGAGTTTGATTTGTTCACCAGCTCAGCCACTGAAACCATTAGTTTGGTCATCTCTGAAGACAAATCGGTCGCCGAACAAACCATCCGTGATTTTGTTCAGGCATACAATACCTTCAAGGCTGAAGTTGATGTACTTGTCGGTTTTGATGCTGAATTGGATGATTTTGGCAGTTTAAAAAGTGATCCTCTCGCTAAAAATTTGATGCAAAGTATCCGCAATGTATTAACGAATGCGGTTCCTGGAATCGGTGAGGGGTTCAGTACACTGTCAAATTTAGGTATTCGTACCGAACTGGATGGCACTCTCAAAATATATGAAGACGACAGCACCGGGTTCCGCGCGGCCATAGACGATAACTTTGAGTTTGTGCGCGACTTATTTGTGCCTAAAGCTTCTTCGTCGGTTTCAAATATCGATGTCACTAAATTCTCGGCAAGAAGCCAGCCGGGTTCTTATGAGGTAGTGATTACCCAACAACCATCAAAGGGTACCTTAACTACAACTGATCCCGTTGATCTGGTTGGCATTGGTAGCGGCACTAAAGACTACAGTTTTACTTTTCAATTAAATGGTATTACGTCCAACGCCATTAGTTTGCCGGCGGGTAAGCAATATGGATCGGGCGCTGAATTGGCGGCTGATTTACAAAGTTTGATTAACCTTGACGCTAACGTTAAAGCGGCCAATGCAAGCGTGGCAGTAACTTTTGAAGGCGGTAAGTTAGTCTTTACGTCGGCCTCTTATGGCGCGTCCAGTACTGTGAACTTTAGTGCAGTTAGCGCTGATATGTTGGCTGACTTTGGTATGACTAATGGTGTTGTAGTTTCAAGTGGTACTGATGTGGCAGGTACCGTCGATGGCGTTGCCGCATTTGGTTCAGGCAATATCTTATTGCCTGCAATCGGTTCTAAAGCTGAAGGCCTGAGTATGATGGTAGAGCCTGGAGCAACTACAGGTACGCTGACATTCACTCGTGGTTTCGCGGGCAGTATGAGCAGCCTGGTTAATGAGTTTTTGAAAACCTCTGGTTTGATAAAAGAACGCGAAACTACTATTGATAAAGACATCAAGCGTGTAGAGCAAAATGAAGAAGCGCTGGAGCGGCGTAGTGAAGCCTATCGTGCGCGCTTAATGGCACAGTTCCAGGCAATGGAATCCATTGTTCGTGCGCTGAATACCACGGGTGGTTTCCTCGATGGTATTGTCGACCGCCTGCCATTTACAGCAAAAAGCTAATTGTTGGATTAGCTTTTTGCTGAGGCTTATTTGCCTTCAGGCTTTCACATCTCGCAATTTCATCTAAGCTAAATAAGTTCTCATCAGCGATCAGTTGGGTCGCACCCTATAGCAAGCCAGAATTCTGGAGTCGCTATGTCAAACGTATTTGCACTGATACCTGCCCGTGGCGGTTCAACGGGTATTATTCAAAAAAATATTCAGCCACTACTCGACCAACCGCTACTGGCTTATACGATCATTGCGGCGCAAAAATCGGGGGTTGTCGACGCGGTCTATGTCTCATCGGACGACGATCAGATTCTGGCGATGGCTCACTATTACGGCGCTGAACGCATTAAGCGTGATTACCATTTTGCGCGTGATGATTCCCCTTTGGATCCAGTGGTTGCCGAGTTTATTCATCGCGTAAAACCGGCAGGTAAAGATACGATTATCTTGCTGCAGCCCACCTCGCCACTGCGTCAGGCAAAACATATTGTCGAGGCGCTCGCTGAATACCGCGATTTTCCCTGCTGTCGGCGCCTGATCAGTGTTTATGAAATCAGCAATAAATATATGCGTGCCTATGTGGGGGGTGGTGAGTTTTTACATCTACTCGCAGGTGAGCACACAAGCTTAATACTTCGGGAGGATTTGCCTTCGCTGTATTTACCCAACGGCGCCATTTCAATTTTTAAAGTAGATGATTTTTTGCGCGAGGAGATCATCCCGCGTAGCCACCTGATTCCTTATCTAATGCCCGAAAAAGAAAGCCTGGAAATTCGTAACGAGGAAGATATTCGACAAGCTGAAGCCTATTTACGTGCTAGGTCCTAAGCACAAAATACCAAACGATAAAATGAAAAAACCCGCATCGCTGCGGGTTTTTCGTTTAAGACTTACGTCTTATTTTTTACTTACACTGCAACAGTCTGGATCTCTACCGCTGCAATACGCTTACCTTCATTGGCAGCGTTTTGGTAGCTCTCAATTTCATTGAAATTGAGGTAGCGGTAAATCTCGGAAGACATACTGTTGATTTTGCTTGCGTAGCTTTGATATTCCTCTGGTGTTGGCAGCTTGCCGAGTACCGCAGCGATAGCAGCCAATTCAGCAGAAGCCAAGTACACATTCGCACCTTCACCCAAACGGTTCGGGAAGTTACGGGTAGAGGTAGAAACCACAGTCGATTTCGGAGCTACACGCGCCTGGTTACCCATGCACAGTGAGCAGCCTGGCATTTCGGTACGGGCACCTTTAACGCCGTAGATGCTGTAGTAGCCTTCTTCCATTAACTGGTGCTCGTCCATTTTGGTAGGAGGAGCGATCCATAAGCGCGTGGTCAGCTCGTCTTTAGTGGATGCCAGCAATTTACCGGCAGCGCGGAAGTGACCGATGTTGGTCATGCACGAACCGATAAACACTTCATCAATCTTCGCGCCTTGAACTTCAGACAATACTTTCACATCGTCCGGATCGTTAGGGCAGGCGAGGATGGGTTCTTTGATATCCGCCAGGTCGATGTCGATAACCGCTGCATATTCCGCATCGGCATCAGCTTCCATCAACTCAGGGTTGGCAATCCAGGCTTCCATCTTCTGCGCGCGGCGCTCAAGGGTGCGGATATCGCCGTAACCTTGTTCGATCATCCAGCGCAGCATGGTGATGTTTGATGTCATGTATTCAATGATGGGCGCTTTATCCAACTTGATAGTACAACCAGCCGCGGAACGCTCGGCCGATGCGTCAGAAATTTCAAACGCTTGTTCTACTTTCAGGTCAGGTAAACCTTCTACTTCAAGGATACGGCCAGAGAAAATGTTCTTCTTGCCCTTTTTCTCAACGGTCAACAAACCGGCTTTGATCGCATACAGAGGAATCGCATTTACCAGATCACGCAGGGTGATGCCCGGTTGCAATTCACCTTTGAAGCGAACCAGAACAGACTCAGGCATGTCGAGTGGCATAACACCGGTCGCAGCAGCAAACGCTACAAGGCCTGAACCGGCTGGGAAGGAAATACCAATCGGGAAACGGGTATGTGAGTCGCCACCGGTACCTACGGTGTCAGGCAACAGCATACGGTTCAACCAGCTGTGGATGATACCGTCGCCTGGACGCAGGGAAACGCCGCCGCGAGTCATGATGAAGTCGGGCAATGTGTGTTGGGTTTCGATATCCACTGGCTTTGGATACGCAGCAGTGTGGCAGAAAGACTGCATGGTCAGGTCGGCAGAGAAGCCAAGGCAGGCCAGGTCTTTCAGTTCGTCGCGGGTCATAGGGCCGGTGGTGTCCTGTGAACCTACAGTCGTCATGTACGGCTCGCAGTAGGTGCCTGGGCGAATACCTTTTACGCCGCACGCCTTGCCTACCATTTTTTGTGCGAGGGTATAACCCTTACCGGTGTCAGCCGGTGATTCTGGCAGGCGGAACAAAGTACTTGCAGGCAAGCCCAGTGAAGCGCGTGCTTTGGTGGTCAGGCCGCGGCCGATGATCAACGGGATACGGCCGCCAGCCTGGACTTCGTCCAACAGCACATCGGACTTGAGGCTGAACTCAGAAATCACCGCGCCGGTAGTGGCGTTGAGGATTTTGCCCTCGTATGGGCGAATCTCAATTACATCACCCATGTTCAGGTTATCAACCGGTGCTTCAAACACCAGTGCGCCGGCATCTTCCATGGTGTTGTAGAAAATCGGCGCGACTTTGCTGCCGATACACACACCGCCGGTGCGCTTGTTAGGTACACCCGGGATATCTTCACCGATAAACCAGAGCACTGAGTTGGTCGCTGACTTACGTGAAGAACCGGTACCCACAACATCGCCCACGAATACCAATGGGTAGCCTTTGGTTTTCAATGCTTCGATTTGTTTGATCGGGCCGATTTTGCCTGGTTCATCAGGAGTGATGCCATCGCGCGCCATTTTGAACATGGCGAGTGAGTGCAGGGGGATATCAGGGCGTGACCAGGCATCGGGTGCTGGTGACAGGTCATCGGTATTGGTTTCGCCGGTGACTTTGAAAACGGTGAGTTTGGTGCTCTCAGGGACTTTAGGCTTGCTGGTAAACCACTCGGCATCGGCCCAGGATTGCATCAGTTCTTTCGCATGTGGGTTGCCCGCTTTTACTTTTTCTTCCACATCGTGGAATGCATCAAACATCAGCAAAGTGTGCTTGAGTTCTTTGGCAGCCAAAGGCGCCAGAGTGGCATCGTCGAGCAGGTTAACCAGGGTTTCGATGTTGTAACCGCCGAGCATCATGCCGAGCAGTTTAATCGCGAGAGGCTTATCGATCAGGGGGGAGGAAGCTTGGTCTTTCAAAATCGCGCTTAGGAAAGCGGCTTTAACATAGGCGGCTTCATCGACGCCGGGCGGAACGCGGTTGGTGATCAAATCCAGTAATACTTCAGCTTCACCAGCGGGGGGATTTTTTAACAGTTCGACCAATCCAGCAACTTGTTCGGCGTTCAATGGTTTTGGTGGAATACCTTCTGCGGCGCGTTCTGCGACCTGTTTACGATAGGCTTCAAGCACGGTTTTATCCTCATTAGTGTAGGGGTTACTCCCTCGGCAGGATCTCTGCGTCAGGAGGCTATCCATGGCCTTCATGGATGTCTAAGTGCGCTCAACCAATGTGCGCACTTAATTACTCACTGCCTTTTTCTCTAGCGCAGTGCTGATTTACCAAAAGCGTGTTAAATCGGGCGCAGAGTATAACCCAAGCGATGCGTGCTGTTAATGCGCTCCGCGCTAAGTTCGGCGTGTTTTGAGGTCGGTATTTAAAGGCGACTGTGATAAGGTGACGGCCTTGTTTGGCTAGTCCAGACCGGTCCGCGGCAATAAAAAAAACAGTGATTACAAGTATTGATTAATCACAAGTACCAATTAAAAGTACAAAGGGATCTCTATGAAAACCTTATGCAAACCACTATTTAATATCGGCTTAATGAGCGCAATCCTGGTTGGCCTTTCGGCGTGCGAGCAACAATCATCACAGGTTTCAGCTGCCAGTTCGGCGGCTGCTTCTTCTGTTGCTGATACTACCTTTTCCTCGATGGCAGCTGGTGCTGCGTGTGAAGGTACGGCGCCAGCAGGCGACTTGACTCCAGTGCGTATCGAAGCGGCCAATACTACCCGCACTGAACCCGGCTTATATGAAGGCCCCGTGTGGATCAATGATTCCTTGTACTTTTCCGATTTTGTATTTAGCGAAGGTTTCCCGTCGCGAGTACAAAAGTTAGATGCTTCTGGCCAGATGACAACGGTTATTGAGGACTCTGGTAGCAATGGCTTGGCTGTGGATAACAATAGTTTGCTGGTTGCGGGCACGCACAAGTATAAAAGTGTGTCGCGCTACAATCTTGCAACTGGTGAGCGCAGCACAGTGGCCCAAACCTTTCAAGACAACGTATTTAATTCACCCAACGATATAGCCATCACCGAAGACGGTGTTGTTTATTTTACTGATCCGGCGTTCCAAACGGCCGCCGCACCCGGTGGTCAGGAAAAAACGGGTGTTTATCGTGTGGCGACGGATGGTAGCGTGACCTTGGTTGATGACACTATTAGCAATCCCAACGGTATTACTCTATCGCCCGATGAAAGTGTGCTTTATGTAAATGGTGGTGGCGAGCAGGGTATATTGCGCGCGTATG
This sequence comes from Cellvibrio sp. KY-YJ-3, assembly GCF_008806955.1. Lineage (NCBI taxonomy): Bacteria > Pseudomonadati > Pseudomonadota > Gammaproteobacteria > Cellvibrionales > Cellvibrionaceae > Cellvibrio > Cellvibrio sp. KY-YJ-3. The sequence continues at coordinate 3,081,548 of NZ_CP031727.1, forward strand.
AAATTGTTGATGGGATTCCGCAGGCGGGTAAAGATCTGGTCACCGGTATTCATATTCCGGACGGCATGGCAGTGGATTGTTTGGGAAACATTTATCTCACTGAACACTTATCGCGCCAATTGCGTGTATTTACCCCTGCCGGCGAACAAATTGCTCAAGCCACAGTAGACGCCAACTTGACCAACGTTGCATTTGGCGGCCCTGAAGGTACCACTTTGTTTTTAACAGGTGCAGGTTCTTTGTGGAAAATTGAGTTGGGAATTACTGGTTCGGCTTATTAATTTTATCTTTTCCATACCCAGTGAACTGCTGTATTCAGCAGTTCACTCATAACGCGATTCGTATGCTTGTATTAAAACCCGTAAAAACTCCCTGTGTGGGAATTTGCTCTACCGGCATTGGCGACAGTGTCTGTCGCGGCTGTAAACGTTTTGGTCATGAGGTGATTAACTGGAATGCCTATACTCATGATCAACGTTTATTGATTGCGCAACGGTTAGAAGCATTTCTTGCGCAAATTGTGCAGAACATGATTCATATCCATGATGAAAAGTTGCTGCTCGCGCAAATTAAACACCAACAAATCCAATTCAAACCCGAACAAAATCCCTATTGCTGGGTATTTGATTTATTGCGCGCTGGCGCCAGCCAGATTCAGGATTTATCGCAATATGGCTTGGCATTGCACGCAAATTGGAAAGGGACTCCCTTGCCGGTTATTCGCGACAATATCGACAAAGATTTTTACGCGCTGTCTTGCGCGCATTACGAACGTTATATTTCACCTTGTTTTATCACTGTTGAAACACTCGAACAACACAAATAGTTTTTACTTTATGAATGCTCTCACCAAAATCCAACAATTTCTGCACTGCGAAACCCCCGATGCTTGGGTAAAAAACGCTTTGGATAATCAAGCATTGTTACTGCTTGATCACGCCAACTGCGAAAAAAAAGCGGCATCAACTGCGATTAATTTGATGTTCCGCTACGTAGGCGATTTTGACATGATGAACAAAATGTCGCGTCTTGCCCGCGAGGAGTTGCGTCACTACGAACAGGTTATGGCAATTATGAAGGCGAGGGGCGTTAGCTATGATCAAATCACTCCTGGTCGTTACGCGGGTGAGCTGCGCAAATTAGTGCGTACTTCTGAACCCGGCCGCTATATAGACACCCTTATCTGCGGCGCCATTATCGAAGCTCGTTCCTGCGAACGCTTTGCCAAAGTCGCTCCATTTTTGGATGAAGAGCTGCAGAAATTTTATCTATCGCTGCTGAAATCCGAATCTCGTCATTACGAAGATTATTTAGTTCTCGCCAAACGAGCAGCAGAGGGCGCGGATATTTCTGCAAGAGTGCAGGAGTTTCTTGCGTTGGAAAAAACCTTGATTGAAGGTAGTGATGAAGAGTTTCGATTTCATTCGGGAGTTGTGAACTCCTTTACTGCGTAAACCTCCGTTATTAAGTGTAAATCTAGTATACCAGTATGTTATGTGCAAATAGACTATAAGTCTTCTGCTAATAATAAACTGGAGATTCACATGGCATATCAACTCGGTCAATGGCGAGGTTTGCTCGCCGTTTTATTTATTTCTCTCACTTTGCCGGTTCAGGCAAAAGACGACCTTACTCTCAACGACAAAGACTATTTCGAAAAACCCGGCTTGAATGTGCTGGTGTTTAGCAATTGGTATGACGGGCTTTTTAGTGATTCCAAAACCAGCGGTGTTGAACTAATTCATCACGGTGAGCGCACCGTTACTAACGGTGATGTGCGCTTGAATGCGACGCCGGAGCAGTGGGATATGACGCCCATGTTCAAAGAGCGAAAAGTGAATCATGCCGATCAATCCATTGAAGCGTTTCTGCATTATCCCGATCAACAGTTTGATTTTTCTATCAAAGTTACTAAAAACGCTGAAGGTGTGCGCTTAACTGTTAACTTGCCAAAACCGCTACCAAAATCCCTTGAAGGTAAAGCCGGGTTTAATCTGGAGTTTTTGCCAGCGGCTTATTTCCATAAGTCATTTTTGATGGATGACACTGCCGGTGGTTTTCCTGTTTATCCCACAGGTTTAAAAGAAATTAATGGTAAAGCTGACCCCATTGCGCTAGCGCAAGGGCAGCATTTGGTATTTGCTCCGGAAGATAATGAACGCCGTGTAAGTATTCGTTCTGCCAGCGCACCGCTCGAACTTTATGATGGTCGTGGCAAAGCGCAAAACGGTTGGTTTGTGGTGCGGAGTAAAATTCCGGCGAATAAAACCGGTGCGGTAATCGAATGGCAAATTGATGCGGCGACTGTGAAAAATTGGATTCGCAAACCTATGATTGCTCATTCGCAAGTGGGTTACCATCCCGCACAGAAAAAAGTCGCGGTGATTGAATTAGATGCGCGCGATAAAAAAGTTCACAAAGCGAGTTTGGTAAAAATTAATGCCGATGGCACGCGCAAAACAGTGCTAACTGAAAAACCCAAAAGCTGGGGCAAATATTTGCGTTACGAATATCGCCAATTTGATTTCAGCAAAATTCAAACGCCGGGTTTATATGCCATCACTTATGGCAAGCAGGAAACTCATAGCTTCCGCATTGATAAAGCGGTTTATCAAGCCGCATGGCACCCCACATTGGACATGTATTTGCCGGTGCAAATGGATCACGTAACGGTTAATGAATCCTACCGTATATGGCATGGTGCATCGCATTTGGACGATGCCTTGCAGGCGCCAGTTAACATTGAGCATTTTGATTTGTATGCGCAGGGGCCAACAACCGACACAAAATACAAACCCGGTGAACATATTCCTGGTTTAAATATCGGTGGTTGGTATGACGCGGGCGATTACGATATTCGCACTCAGACGCAATACGACGTGGTGAATACGCTCGTCACTGCGTGGGAAACCTTCAACCTGAAACGTGACACCACCAGTGTGGACTACGCCAGAAAATTTGTTGATCTTCATACAGCGGATGGCAAGCCCGATGTATTGCAACAAATCGAACACGGAACACTGGCGTTGATTGCGCAACACCGTGCAATCGGCCACGCAATTCCCGGTATTGTAGAAGCGCATATTGACCAGTATCACCACTTGGGCGATGGCATCACCAAAACAGATAATTTAATTTACGATCCCAAAATGGGTGAGCTTGAAACTGACGGCTTTAAAAGCGGTAAATTTGATGACCGCTGGGCATTCACCAGTAAATCCTCTTCGTTAAATTATGGTTCTGCTGCTGCGCTTGCAGCTGCGAGCCGTGCGTTAACAGGGTTCAATGATGAGCTTGCCAAAGAATCTTTGGCAACGGCAAAAAAGGTCTGGGCAGATGAGGCCGCCAAAGTGCAGCCGGACTTGTTTAAACACGGTAATACTACCGGTGGCAAACTTGAGCATGAAAAACTTAAAGCAGCAACGGAATTATTAATCACCACTGGCGAAGCTAAATACGTTCAAGCAATTGAGAATCTTTTGGGTGAAGTTGAGTTTGCGTTTAATGCCTCCTGGTTTATTCGTGCTATTCCCCATATGAATGCCAATTTTAAATTGGTTTTGAACAACAAAGCATTGGCTTACCGTGAACAGCTGAAGGAAATAGAATCAAAAAATCCTTTCGCCGTACCTATTACTGAAGGTGGTTGGGCTGGCAGTGGTGCAGTGATTCGTCATGCGTTGAATAATTATTATATTCACAAGGCATTCCCGGATGTGGTTAGTCGTGAGTCGGTATTGCAGGGATTAAACTTCCTGTATGGCACGCATCCTGCGCATAACCTATCGCTTGTATCTAATGTGGGTACTCGCAGTAAGGAAGTAGCTTACGGCATGAATCGCGCTGACTTCTCATTTATTTCGGGTGGGATAGTGCCGGGTATTCTTGTGCTCAAGCCTGATTACCCTGAGAATCATGAGGATTGGCCTTTCTTTTGGGGGCAAAACGAGTATGTCGTTAATCTGGCTGCTAGTTATATCTTCCTTGTTAATGCTGCCGAAGAATTATTAAAGGAATAGTAAATAACCTATGACCCAATAAAAAAGCCGCAATTTCAAATTGCGGCTTTTTTATTGGGTGTTGATTTGGTTTTTACAATTAATTTTTGGCAGATAAGAAAATAGTTAATTCTTGACCAGGGTGAATATAGCTTTCATTTTTCACTTTGTTCCAGCTCAGAATATCTTGTTTAGATACAGAGAATTTGTTGGCGATCTTATTCAGTGTGTCACCACTTTTTATTTGGTAAGTGATTTTATTGCCATCTTTCTGTGCTATCGCCTTGTCGGCAATCAGTAACTTTTGGCCTGGCTTGAGTTTGGCGTTTGCACTCAAATCATTCCATTGCAGCAGGTTTTTAACACTGGTGTTGTGGCTTTTTGCAATAGTCCAAAAACTGTCACCAGACTTAACGGTGTAATGAATGCCGGTGTTTTTTTGATTGCGCTGGGCAATCTCCTGCTCGGCTTGAATCGCATAAGGAGAATTAACCGGTGTTTGGCCGGGAATGCTCAGGCTTTGACCGACTCTTAAATTCGTAGACTTGAGATTGTTGGCCGCTTGGATGGCAGCAACGCTGGTGCCGTAGCGTTTGGCCAGTGCGCCCAAGGTATCGCCGGATTTCACTTTGTAATCACCAGCAATTTGCATGGGCTTAATTTGGGGGAGCTTGTCGAGTGTTAGGGTGAACTGCGCAGCATCTGCCACGGGTACCAAAAGCTGATGTGGACCCGATGGGTTGGTAATCCAACGGTTATAGCCTGCATTGAGGTTGCGCAATTCTTTTGGATCTATCTCTGCCATGCGTGCTGCCTGTGCCAAATCTACAGGAGTGCTTACATTGACAGTGGTGAAATAGGGGTTGTTTGGTATGGCTGCTAATTCAAGATCGTATTTAGCCGGGTTGGCGACAACTTTGGAGAGTGCAATCAACTGCGGCACATAGGACTGTGTTTGCTGTGATAGGGGTAATGACCAGAAGTCAGTGCCTTTTCCTTGCTTGCGATTTCGTTCAATGGCTCTGCGTACAGTGCCTTCACCTGCGTTATAAGCGGCGACAGCTAAAAACCAATCGCCATTAAACATAGTGTTCAAGCGCTTGAGGTAGCGGACGGCTGCATCTGTTGAGGCAACTATGTCTCTTCTGCCGTCATACCAGTGGTTTTGAGTAAGGCCAAAATTGCGGCCAGTTTGAGGCATGAATTGCCATATTCCCAAGGCGCGACTGGGGGAGGATGCAAAAGGGTCGTAAGCGCTTTCTACGATGGGAAGGAGTGCAAGCTCCAAGGGTAAATCGTTGGCTTTTAATTGGCTGGCTACATAGTGCAGGTAGGGGCGGCTCTGTTGGGTTACCCGATCCAGATAACGCTGATTGTTTGCGAGCCAGCGCAAATTTTTGTTAACTTTTTCATCGCTAACGGTTGGCAGTCCATAACCTTTAATAATGTCATCCCACAGATTTGTGGCTTCTATTGTTTCGGTCGGTTTTTTTACGGCATGCTTTTCGGTCGATTTTTTTACCGTTTTGGTTTTAGCTTCTGCAGTTTCCTGATTTTTATCGGGAAGGCTGCTACAGCCAGTTACCAGTAGGGTGGCGGTGAGCAATAAACTGGTGGACAATCGAATAAGAGGGCGCGGTTTACTCATAGGGTCACTTTTTGCTAGGTGCTTTTGTGGTGTTTAGTTTTCTATACGCTTGTTGGTATAGGGTTTTCACACGTGTTAAAGCCTGTTTATTAAAGCAGCAATTGACAAATCTTTAGGTTATTCATCCTATAAATTGGTTGAATTGCTGCTATTTAGTGATTGCCTTTGCCCTCCTTGGGGCTGCGGATTTCGGATTCTAGGGGCTCAATACTTACCGGTCAATGTCTAATCTGGAATAACAGGGGTACGTCACAGCTGTATTGAGAGCTGGTTTTGATGCCAGATTCGAGAGTAATTACCTTTGCGGCCAGTTATCTTTTGCTTTACGAAGTAAGGCAAATATCTCGACTTCATCCTTCACAACCCGGTTTTCTCGGTTACAAATGAAGTTTTTAATGCCAGATTCTTGACAGCGTAAAAACGGATTCGTTCGTTTTTCAAGCAAAATATTGGTTGGTAAGCTAATGCCATTGTTGCTGCGTAAGATCTTAATTGCTTCATAACGCTCGGCAATTTCCGGGTTGTCGGGTTCTACTGCCTTGGCAAAGGCCAGGTTTGCTAGCGTATATTCGTGTGCACAGTAGACTTGGGTGTTATCAGGTAGCGCAGCCAGCCGACAAAGTGATGCCCACATAACATCGGCCGGGCCATCGAACATTCGGCCGCAACCTGCCGCAAATAGTGCATCGCCGCAAAAAATGGCCGGAAGTTTGGGGGCGGTATTACCACTTTGGTTAGTGACTGGGAGGTAATAGGCGATATGTTCAACCGTGTGCCCAGGTACACCTATTACGTGAAACTCCAATGGCGGCAGCTTAAGTCGATCTCCATCTTTCAGTTTGTGGGTGACTTGAGAGATTGCCGGCGAGTCGGGGCCGAATACCGGTACTGGCCAATGTTGGAGTAGTTCATTAATCCCGTCGATGTGATCATGGTGACGGTGGGTTACCAATATGGCCTTTGGCTGCAATTCGTGCTTTTGTAAATAACCGATTACCGGCGCCGCATCCCCCGGATCGACCAGATAAACAAAAGGTTGATGAATATCAGGTCTTATTACCCAGAAATAATTATTTTCTAGCGCTGCAATGGGTGTGATTGTTATCACTTGGTAGGTCTCCGCTTCACTGTGGGTAAATTCTACGCCCATCAAACCATCAGGGCTAATCGGCCAATTGCTCTGCCGTGCGTGCGCTTGTGGTAAATTGATTCAATCTGTTTGGCGCGGCGTTTTTTACAGGAGTAACTAATGCCTGCAAGTGAGGTTAGTGAATGGACAATAAGATCAAAAAAGTACCGCACCGATTCATGATGCGCTTATCGGTGATGTGGAAAAAACGCTTTGGTGTATTGCCGATGCGTGAATCTATTGTCGATTTGTCGGACTGGTTTGAGTCACCACTAGGGCGCTCCTTGCTCCAGCAGGAGCGGCTGGTTATTGATGATGCATTGCAGTGCGTATTTGGTTACCACTTGCTACAACTGGGTGTGAGTGGTCGCGTTGAGCTATCGGGTGAAAGTCGCATTTCACACCGTTTTTTATTGCATCCTAAAAGCGAATCCACCACACCCACCATCGGCGCGCTGGTGGATTTCAATCACTTGCCACTGGCGGCCGAATCAATTGATGCGGTAATTTTGCATCACGCGCTGGATTACAGCCAAAGCCCTCACCATTTATTGCGTGAGGCCGCACGTGTGGTAATCCCGCGCGGACATTTGCTGGTGGTGGGGTTTAACCCTTGGAGCTTGTGGGGATGTTGCGCCAGCCTGTTGCGTTTTTTTACCGCCAAGCCTCGCTGGCGTTTCCAGTATTTGCGCAAGGGGCGCTTGCTCGACTGGCTTGCACTGGTGGATATGGAAGCCGTTGCGGTCTATCAGGGCTTTTATCGCCCGCCAGTACCCAATGAGGGTGCGATGAAATATTTGCAATGGCTGGATCGCTGGGGTAAAAGACTGCGCTTGCCTTGGGGTGGCTTTTATTTGGTGGTTGCACGCAAGGATCACATTCCATTAACGCCCATCAAACCAGCGTGGCAACAATATCGCCCACTGCGTGGTTTGGCAGTTACGCGTATTCTCGGCCCTGCAGTACATAATCGTTTGCGCACCGGTTTCGCGGTGAAAAATGCTACTCCCCGATAACAGCTCCAGTGAACTCAGAAAAACAGGTTAAAGCTAAATGCGTCAAATTGTATTGGATACCGAAACTACCGGCCTGGAAACATCCCAGGGGCACAGGATTATCGAAATAGGCTGCGTTGAACTATTCAACCGCCGGTTGACTGGTCGTCACTACCATCAGTATATAAATCCCGAGCGGGAAATTGATGCGGGCGCGCAAGCGGTGCACGGTATTAGTAATGCGATGCTGGCAGATAAGCCTGTGTTTGCGCGTATTGCTGACGATTTTTTGAACTTTGTCGGCGATGCCGAGTTGGTGATACACAATGCCGCGTTTGATATCGGCTTTATCAACTACGAATTAAATATGTTGCGCCCAGGGTTTGGCTCAATTGCTGAGCGCTGCCATGTGGTTGATACCTTATTAATGGCGCGCGCCAAACATCCAGGCCAAAAGAACAATTTGGATGCGCTTTGTAAGCGTTACGGCGTAGACAACTCGCAGCGTGAATTACACGGCGCTTTGCTTGACGCCGAGATTTTGGCTGATGTCTATTTATTGATGACGGGCGGCCAGACGGCGTTATCTCTCGGCGGCAACCAATCAAAAGAAGATGGTGGTGATGATCAAAATCAATTGCGCCGGCTTTCTGCGCAACGGAAAAGTCTGCCTGTAATAATGGCGAGCGTTGATGAGTTGGAGTTGCATCAACAGAAACTGGCAGCTATTGCCAAGGCCAGTGGCGATAACTGTGTGTGGTTGCGGGAATAACGCTTCAGCATTCCCCGTTGTCCAGATAATAAGCAACACCGGATATGCAAATGAGAAATATTCGGCAGTCTCAGGTTTGGCTAGTGCTTATTTAGACCGCCACGGTGAAATAGCGCCAAACATGGTATAGAGTCAATCTACCCGGATACGAGTAGATAGCGGCGAGCAGCCTGCGTTGCTCGGCCCCACTAAAATAGATCAATGCCAGGAAGTTATCGTGAGCACAACAGAAACCTTAAATCTTGCTTCACTAAAAATGGTTCAGGACGAGTTGGTTGCAACTATTGAGCAATCCGCTGTTCGTTTGGAGCAATTTGCACAGGACCGGAACAACGGTGAATTGCTGCAAAACTGCATTGAGGGTATCAAGCAAATTCGCGGTATCCTGAGTTTGATTCAGTTGCGTGGCTTGGATTTACTGGCTGATGAACTGGTTACCCATATCACCGATATCACCTTGGGTGATGACCCTAAAACTGATGCCAAGCTAGAGCTGTTGACCTCCAGCTTTTTTATTCTGCCGCGCTACCTTGAGTATTGCTCGCAGACAGCACGCAGCATGGCGATGCTACTTATCCCACATATCAATGAGCTGCGTGTTGCGCGCAAAGCAACACCACTACCAGAAAGCTACTTTTTCCCCTTGGCTAGTGTTAAATGCCATCGCCACCTCACAGTTACAGCACAACAGCTACCAGAAGATTTGAGCGTGTTGGTGCGTCGTTTGCGTCACATGTACCAAACGGCTTTGTTAAATGTACTCAAGTCAGTTCAAGTAAACCCATCATTGGCAATGATGACTCGCGCACTGCAGCGGCTTGAGGCTGCAGCGGCAGGTAGTGCGCTGAGCAATTTTTGGTGGCTGTGTGGTGCAACACTCGCGGCAATCGGCGAAAAAAATATGCGCCTTACTAAAAGTCGCAAAATGGTTTTCAGTGCAATTGAGCGCGAAATAAAACGTTTTCAGTTTGAAGGTAAAGCGGTACTTGAACGCGAAGTCGATCAGTCGCTGCAAAAAGAATTGTTGTACCTCTTGGCGCTTGCTCATTCAGAGCAACCTCACACAATTGCCGTTTTGGCGGCTTATGGTGTTGGGCCTATCGGTTATACCGAGTCTGAATTGGCGCGCGAGATGGAATTCCTAAATGGCCCGAGCGCCAACACCATCAGCTCCATGGTCACTGTATTGACTGATGAGTTACATAGCACCAAAAATATTTTGGAGCGCGCGGCTCAAGGCGGGGCAGAGCTACTGAATGACTCTCCAGAGCTGTTGGAAACCCTGAAAAAAATCGCTGATATTTTATCAATAGTTGGCTTGGTTTCACCCAGCAATAGCCTTAAGCAAGAAATTGAAAAAATCGCCCAATGGCAGGCGAGCCGTAGTGCAGTGACTGCAGATCAATTGCTGCAGGTGGCGGACACCATGTTGTATGTCGAAAGCACAATCGCTGGTTTGCATAACGCCAATTTGTCCGATGATAAATTAGCGCAAATTAATGCCTTATCGCGCGATGCGGCCATGACTAACAATCAAATCGCGGAAGCTGAAAAAATTGTTATCGATGAAGCTGAAGTTGGGTTGGCGACGGTAAAACGCGCGCTGAGTGCATTTGCGGAGTCCAATTACGATAAGGGGCATATTCGCAATATTCCCGGCATTTTGGATTCGGTGCGCGGTGGTATGTTCGTGTTGGGTTTGTCGCGTGCCGCGAAAGTGTTGGCCGGTTGCATGCGTTTTGTGGAGGATGATTTATTGGCCGCGGAGCAGCAGCCTGCTGTACAGCATTTGCTTGAAACCTTTGCCGATGCGGTTATCAGCCTTGAGTATTATCTGGATGCGCTCAAGTTGAATAAAAATGCAGATACAGCGGTACTGCAAATTGCTGAGGAAAGTTTGCAGGCCCTTGGGTACAACATCTAATTATGTCCATTGAGTTTGATCTCACATCATTTGAATTTCATGCCAACCACATAGCGCCGGCTGCAACTCGCAACCGGCGTTTTATTCTTGTAGCCACTTCGAGCAATCTGCGTTGTGATTTATTGTTGTGTTGCGCGGGCAAATTAGTATTAGCTGATGCAAAGACCGCTGCGCTACCCGAGCTTTCCATTCTCAGTGAACACTATTTAGGTTTGCTTGCCGGTGAGGATCTGTGGGTCAGGGTTGTTGACGGTGGCCATTTGCCGAAAGGTTATGAATGGCTGGGGTTGCGCTCACAGTTGGAAATCTTATCGCCCGCCTATTTTCAGTTGGCTGGTCGCGGACTGCAAATTGCGCAGTGGTTTTATGATCATCAATACTGTGGCCGCTGCGGCCGTCCAACACAGCAAGATGAAGCTGACAGGGCCACCTGTTGCGGGAACTGCGGCTTACGGTTTTATCCGCGAATCTCACCTTGCATGATTGTGCTGGTAACTCGCGGCGACGAAATTTTGCTCGCACATCATCAGCGTGCGTCACGGGTTGTTTACAGTACCCTGGCAGGTTTTGTTGAGGCGGGCGAAAGTGTGGAAGACTGTGTGCGCCGTGAAGTCATGGAGGAGGTGGGTATCACCGTTGGGGAGCTTCATTACTTTCACAGCCAACCCTGGCCATTCCCTGCACAATTGATGTTGGGCTTCTTCGCCGCCTATGAATCCGGGGACATAAACGTTGACCCCAAAGAAATTATAGATGCCAAATGGTTCCGTTATGATGAGTTGCCGACTGTCCCGGCAGAGGCTAGTGTAGCGGGGCAGCTCATTGCACATTATGTGCACCAGCGTCAGCAGAACTCCTCAACCACCAACAATAATTAGCCGCTAAACAGGTAGCTCCCTATGATTTTCACCTTGCTCGCGTTCTTTATTGCCTTGATTGCTATTTTTATTGTTTACAAGGCTGGGAAAATGCTTTGGCAAAACTCCTGGTTTGTAGGTTTTTGTCGCGGTCTGTTTGGGTTTTTCTTGATTGGGGTCGCCGCGGTGGTCGCGGTGATGGCATTTGATTTGTACAGCTACAAGCAAGTCCTACAAGAGCAGCCAGTAGCGACCATTAATTTTGACAAAATTGAAGAGCAGCATTACTTTGCGGTGCTCTCCGACAAAAATGGTCGTGAACAGCGTGTTGAGTTGCGCGGTGATCAGTGGCAGTTGGATGCGCGTATTGTTAAATGGAAAGGTTATTTGGCTGGTTTCGGTTTAAAACCGGCGTATCGCTTGGAGCGGCTCAGTGGCCGTTATTATGATATTGAGCAAGAGACTACTGAAAAGCGCACAGCACACAGTGTTCATCCGAGTTTGTATGGTGTTGATGTATGGCAAATAATTAATGATCATCCTGAATGGCTACCGGTGGTGGATGCAGTTTATGGTTCAGCCACTTATTTGCCGATGAAAGATGGTGCGTTATTTGAAATCAGCTTGTCCAATACAGGCTTGGTCGCGCGCCCTGTGAATCAGGTGGCTCGCGATGCGGTCAGTGTTTTTTAGTGGCGAGTGTGTTGACGATGAACCGGCATGGTGTCGGTTCTTTACCTAGTTGTATGGAGTTATCTTTTGGAATTTTTAGCAGAATACGGGTTATTTCTTGCCAAGGTAGTAACCTTTGTGGCGGCCATATTGGTTGTGGTGGTTTTAGCGGTTTCACTGGGTGGTCGTAATAAAAAGTCGGACAAAGGTCATATAGAAGTCACCAAGCTCAATGAGAAATTTGACCACATGCGCGATACATTACGTGATGCCATGATGGATGACGACGCTTACAAAGAATTTGAAAAAGCGGAAAAGAAACGCCTGAAAGAAGAAAAGGCAGAAAAGAAAAAAGCAGCCAAGTCCGCTGAAAAGTCTAAAGCTGAAGCAACTCCAGATGCGGCCACCTCTGCTGATAAAAAACGTATTTTTGTCCTCGATTTTTATGGGGACATAAAAGCATCAGAAGTGGATTGCTTGCGCGAAGAAATCAGCACTGTATTAACCTTGGCCAAGCCAACCGACGAGGTGGTAGTTAAAGTTGAAAGCGGCGGCGGTATGGTGCACAGCTATGGCTTAGCCTCCAGCCAGCTTATTCGTATTACTAACAAAAATATCCCGCTCACCATTTGTGTAGATAAAGTCGCTGCCAGTGGCGGCTATATGATGGCCTGTGTTGCCAACAAAATTGTCGCTGCACCCTTTGCTATTCTGGGTTCTATTGGTGTGGTGGCACAATTACCAAATTTCCATAAATTGCTTAAGAAAAATGACATAGATTATGAGATGTTTACGGCCGGCGAGTACAAGCGCACCGTGACCATGTTTGGAGAAAATACCGAAAAAGGTCGGGCTAAATTTGTAGAGGAACTGGAAGATACACATGTGTTGTTCAAAGAGTTTGTCAGTGAACATCGCCCGCAAGTTGATGTAGTCAAAGTTGCAACGGGTGAAGTTTGGTTCGGGCGCCGCGCCAAAGATGTCAACCTGATTGATGAAATTCAAACCAGCGACGAATACCTGTTTGCCCAGGCGGAAACTGCAGATATTTTTGAAGTGGAATTTACCTACAAGAAATCCTTACCTGAAAAGTTGGGTTTTGCAGCGCAAGCTGCAGTGGATAGATTATTAATGACATGGTGGGAGCGGCTGAATATTAGCCGCTGGTTCTAATCCGATGTTCCAATTGAAAGCGGTGCCTGAGGGCACCGTTTTTATTTGAAGATCTAACATGAGTTAGTAGGGGTTAAATAAATGACTATTCAGAACATAGTGCTTGGTGGTGGTTGTTTTTGGTGTATTGAATCAGTTTTCAATAACATTATTGGTGTTCATTCGGCTATGTCTGGTTATGCCGGTGGGCAAGATGATCATCCCACTTATGAGAAAATCTGTACGGGTAACTCAGGGCACGCCGAAGTGGTGAAGGTTAGTTACGATTCTTCGGTGATCAGTTTGGAAGAGTTGTTAAAGGTATTTTTTACTATTCATGACCCTACCACCTTGAACAGGCAGGGTAATGATATTGGGAGCCAATACCGATCTGTAATATTTTATAACAGTGAAGAAGAGCGGCAGGTGGCAGAACAACTGATTATGGATCTCAATAGGCAGGCTATATTCCAAAATAAAATTGTTACTCAACTTGAAGAGCTTAAAACATTTTTTCCCGCTGAGGATTATCATCAAGAGTATTTCAAAAAAAATCCGGGAAATCCCTATTGTCAGTATTCGATTCCTCCCAAGAAGAAAAAGATACTTGAAAAATTTCCTGATTATTTGAAATAGTTGATCAAATCCAATTTTTGGAGATGATTGCTCAACGTTTCCTTGAGCGCTGTATAAGAAGATATAAACCGAATACTTCGGTCCACAGCTAACGTACACTCGACATGAGCCGATGGAACTCTTCTTTTACTACTGAATAGCATTCACAGACGCTGCGTTCCAGTTTTTGCCGATCTAAAACGGATATGTGACCCCGCCGATAACGTATGCAGCCGGCATTTTGCAGGTTTTTCGCAGCTTCTGTAACACTTTCCCGGCGCACACCGAGCATATTAGCTACTAATTCCTGCGTCATTAGTAACTCCCCCGACGGAATGCGATCTACCGTCAACAATAACCAGCGGCAAAGCTGTTGTTCCACCGTATGGTGGCGGTTACAAACCGCGGTCTGAAACATTTGCGTCATCATTGCCTGGGTGTATCGCAATAAAAGTCGTTGCATTTTTCCAGCAGCGTTAAATTCTTCTTTTAATATATTTTGATCTAGGCGGTAGGCGTGGCCCGCTGTTTGAACTATGGCGGTGTTTGGTGTGGTGTTTCCGCCCAATAATATAGGTAGGCCTAACATACCTTCATTGCCAACCTCGGCGGACTCGGCGCTGGCACCGGTATCCATAATATACTGCAATGAAATAATGCTCGTTGTGGGAAAAAAGGCGGATGTGATGTTTTGATTTGGCCCGTAAAGTACGTCACCCAATTTTAAATTCACCGGCTCAAGGTTTTTACTCAACCGATTAAGCTCATCTTGTTCTAGCGCTGCAAGAATATAGTTGTGCTCGGGTTTTTGAGGTTCAAGGTTGATATTTTTAGTCATTGGTATTCCTTCTTTAATAAAAATATTTAGTTCGTTAAATATTTTTTAAACTAGAACTAACCTTTTCCAGTTAAGGCATTTCTTTGCACTGTATTCCAATTCCGCGATAGCCAATAAAACGGCTGGTGTGATCAAACATAGGGGTGCCGCTGACCCGGTAAAAATTGCGTTCACCGGTTGGTGTTGTGCGGCTGAATGAAAAATCGATAAACGGTTGGCGTGCGGCGATAATCTCTTGTAATTCTCTGCGTTCGTCTTCATTCCATCCTGTTAATTCTTTATTGTTGGTGGAGTAGGTGTCCAGCTCATTATCGGAGAATGAATCCACTTGAATTCCCAGCATTTCCAATACAGGGCCTGATACTTTGGTGAATTTTCCATTTTCATCCTGTTCCCAATACCAGTCAGATGCCAGTTCGGTAAGGCTGCGAAAGCGCGCTTCACTTTCGCGTAATTCTGCAGTGCGTTCTTGTACCGTTTCTTCCAGCAGGCGGTTGTAATCGGCCATTTTTTTATACAGCAAACGAACCTCAAGCATGTTGTGAATTCGTGTTTTAACTTCCACCACATCAATTGGTTTGCTGATGAAATCTTTCGCTCCACATTCCAGTGCCCGCAATTTGTGGCCCGGCTGTGCGGTCAATACGATAACGGGTAAGTAGTCATTCTCCATGTTCACTTTCAGACATTCCATTACCTGAAATCCGTCCATTTCCGGCATTTGTAAATCAAGCAAAATTAAATCGTAAGAATTTTTTCGGTAAAGCGATCCCACCTCCGTTGGGTTCATTGTAGAACTCACATTGGTATAGCCTGCATCACTGAGCAATGTTTCCAGCAGAGCCACATTCGCTTCTTGATCATCAACAATTAGAATGCTGGCATTAAGAATATCTTGCTTAGTTATGTTCATGCTCTGTCCTCTTGTTACGCGTGGTTGTTTTTATCTGTGTAAGCTCGCGTGCGTCATCGAGCGTGCACAAAAATTCGTTAATTCGAATGGGTTTAGTGAGATAGCGAAAAAATCCTGCTTCAAGTCCATTTTCAATATCGTGGGGAATGGCGTTGGCACTCAAGGCAATAACTGGAATGTGAGATGTTAGTGGGTCTTGGGCAATTACTTTGAGCGCCTCAATGCCACTCATTCCAGGCAAATTTATATCCATGAGTATGATGTCAGGTTGCGCCAAGCGGGCCATCTCAACACCCGCAAAACCGTCGCGTGCGGTTAGCAGGCAAAAATCAGTTTGTGCTGCCATTATGTCCTCTACCAATGCAAGATTGGCCGGGTTATCCTCTACATAGAGCAGGGTGCTTTTTGATGAGTTATTTTGTTTATGAGGTTTGGGAATCAGTAGAGATTCATTATTAACCGATACTTTGCGAATATCCTCACCCGGCAATAATTCGATGGTGAATACAGTTCCTCTTCCTATTTCGCTTTTAACAGAGATATTTCCATTCATTAATTTAATTAGGCGTTTGGTCATCACTAAACCTATGCCTGTTCCTTCTTCGTTACTATTTTCTTTTCCAAGGCGATTAAAAGGTTGGAATAACTGTGAAAGTTGTTCTGATGATAAACCTTCACCTGTGTCCTCTACATTAATTCGTACAGACTCTGTTCCACGTTTTTCACAGGTTACTATTACTTTTCCGCTAGGGCGGTTGTATTTGATGGCATTGGATAGAAGGTTAATAAGCACTTGTTTTAAACGGGTATTATCCGCTTTCACGGTAAATACTGAATGGAATTCAGGGAAGTTCAAGGTGATATTGCGGCGCAGTGCTTGCGGTTCAACCATGGCTTTGCATTCACGCATAAGTTCAGGAAGTGAAATAATTTCCATCGATAAAGAAAGTCGGCCGGACTCGATGAGAGTAAGGTCCAGAATTTCGTTAATTAAATCCAGCAGGTACCATCCTGCTTGAAGAATTTGTAATACGCTGCGTTTCTGCGCAGCAGTGATTGGCGGGTTACTGGCATCAATTAGTTGAGCAAACCCCAATATTGCATTTAATGGTGTGCGGAGTTCATGGCTCATATTGGAAAGAAAATCGGATTTTGCACGGTTAGCTTTTTCGGCCAGATTTTTCGCCTTGTTTAGTTCAATATTATTTTCCAGCAATACCTGATCAAGACGTTTTCGTTCTGTAATGTCTATCAGCATATTTATGCCGCCAACAATGTTACCGGCGGTGTCGCGCAAAGGGGTCGGGTGGGCCACAAAGTTTACGCGGGATTTATCCGGTCGCTCGGCAATTGCTTCCACACCAAAGAGGGCGCGGCCTTTTCTCAGAGCGATTGCCATGGGACATTCGTCGTAAGGCATGGGTGATCCATCGGAATGAAATAAGCGCAACTCTTTGCACCACTTGTCACTTCCCAAGTCCGGTATACAACCCGAAAAATCAACTGCAGTCTGATTAAAATGTGTGAGCTTACCCTCGGCATCAGTGGCGTATATGGCGACGGGGAGTGCGTTAATAACTGCGCGCAAATGACGTTCACTTTCCCTAAGCGTTTCTTCCGTTCGTTTAATGTCAGTAATATCAAGATTGGTGCCCACAATTGATTCGACTTTGCCTTTTTCATCCGTGCGCAGGGTTTCAACAGAGCGAATATGGCGAATCGCGTTGGTTCCGCTCTGTTTGATGCGGAATTCTCTGCTACCTCCTCTTTGCATATGGATTGCTTTATCCCAATTTTCCTGCTCGATTTGGTCGTCGGGTAAAAGATGTTTTGGCCATACGTCGCGATTTACAATTCCATCAGGCGTTGGCTCTAAACCGTAAATACGGAACATTTGTGTGTCCCAGCGCATGCGGTTATTGGCGAGGTTTAACTCCCATATGCCTACACCGGTCGCCTCGGTTGCCAAGCGAACCCGTTGGTCACTTTCGCGCAGTGCTTGCTCTGAAACTTTTCGTTGTGTAACGTCGGTAAATAAAATTGCGACTTTATTGTTGCTTTGTTTTCCCAAACGGCAAGTGTAGATATCGAACCAGCGCTGAATGGATGAAACCTGGTATTCGAAGCGAATGGGTTCTCCGGTTTGCAGTACCTGATCGTAAACCGCAAATAGATCGGCGCCCAAGTCGGGAATGAATTCGCTTACGTATTTTCCTTGTGCATTTTTAAAGCCGCTATGTTTTTCAAAGGATGGATTTATTTCGAGGAATAATTGATCGACTGGCTGGCCATCCTTGTAAATAATCTCGGCTACACAAAACCCTTCGTCGATTGTTTCAAATAAATTCCGGTAACGATATTCAGATTCAAGCATTAAGGCTTCTGCGTGTTTGCGCGCTGTTATATTGCGTAATACGCAGGCTAAATAGCGTTCTCCGCCCAACCGCATTTCATTAACGGCGATCTCCAGGGGTAGAAATTGCCCGTCTTTTTGCTGCCCGATAACTTCTTGAACAATTCCCCGGCTACGCTCTTCAAGCGAGGTTTGATAATAATCAAGAGCACCTTTAGAACCATCCAATTCTGGAACAAGGATGCTTATTTTTTTACCTACCAATTCTGCCGCTTTGTAACCAAAGATCTTTTCGGTTGCTGTATTTACGCTTTCAATTATTTGGGTGCGCGCATTAAATGTAACAATTCCATCTATTACCGTATCCAATATCGTTTTAATTCGCGCTGTACTATCGAGCAGGGCTTGTTGCGCCGCATTCTCTGCGGTGATGTTGCGGAACACCAATACCGCCCCAATAATCTGACCGTCGCGGTCGCGAATTGGCGCACAACTATGAGCGATATTGTATTCAGTACCATCCGGTAACATTAATAAATTATTGTTTCCGCCTTGGGTGGAGCCATGCAATAGGGTTTCTAATACGGGGTTTAAGATGGGATCGCGTGTTTCTTTATCCACAATGTGGAAATACTTGCAAATTGAGTTGCCTGCAGCGACCCCAATAGTGAAGGTTGTTAACTCTTCGGCAACATGATTCATTAAGGTCACAGAGCCTTCACAATCCGTTGCTATAACCGCATCGGCGATGGAATTAAGCGTTACCTCAAATTTTCTTTCGCTATCTTGTACGGTAATATAAGCCAGGTTTAATTGTTGGTTCATGGCTTCTTGTTTGTCTAATGAACGTTTTGTTTCCAAATGGATAAGGTTCATCAAGCGCTGGTGAATATTGCGATAAATTCCATAAGCAAACGCTTGCGCAAACAATAATAAAAATATACTTACTAACACAATAAAGGCAAATAGATAACTCATGTATTTGCGATGTTCGCTTCTGTAGTGCTGAAGCTTATTGTTTTGAAGCTGTTGATACTCATTGAGTGCGGTGCGCAGGTTATTCATCCGCTTGGTGCCTTCACCATTGGTAAACCGCAGTATGATATCGTTTGAATGTTCCTTTCCACTATCTGAAATGGTGGTCTCCAAAAAATCCAATTCTTCTTTTATATGGTGGGCAATTTTATCTACTTGTGACTTTGTCTCTGCTGTGCTGGATATTGCACGTAAACGCCTAATTTCATTTTCTATAGTGTCTTTGGTTTCTAAATAGGGTTTTAGGAATTGTTCGTCATAGGTCAAAATGTATCCACGGGTTCCCATTTCAGAATCAACTAAGAGCGATATTATTTTTTGTGCACTGCCAATAGCCAGCGTGGTTTTCATGCGCACATTATCGGCTGTTTTCATTTTCTCAAAAAACCAGAAAAGTGTTGCCGCTATAGCTATTACGATAATAGTGGGCACGCTGAGTAAAAACATATTCCTTCGGGTAACTTTTGCTTTCATAAAATTTACTCTACTACATCGTCACAGGATCACTATCCTGATGTTGGTGGCACTGTTGGGGAATAAGATTTTCAATCTGCTATTTCTGTGATTATGACGATAAAGAATAATCAGCTGTCTTGAAGGATGCTTCTGTGTATTGGAAGAGATTAAATTAACCCCTCTGATTACTGGAGGGAGTATGTGGCGCTTTAGATTACAGATGATCCGGCGATTAACAATTTAGGTCTGTTGGGTAGTTAACATATCAATAACCTCGATCCATTCTGCATAACAATATTCGGTACTTTTGAATCTACTTCACATTATTTGAATCGAGAGGTTTAGTGATAATTGAGTTATGAGAGTTCGATTTTTTGTTGATAGTTCAATTTTTTTTATTATTCCATGTATGCACAGAAAAAATTACCGCAATAAGTACGTAAACGTACAGATAAATATTTGTTTGCAATATTAAAATGATGCATTGCACGCCATTCTATACTTACAGAAAAGGAGAAAATGATGGAAACTTATCGCCATTATGTGTCCGGTGTTTTTGCGCATCGCGATCAGGCTGAAAAAGTGGTATCGGAATTGGTGGTTGCGGGTTTGCCACTGGAACGCGTACATCTTTTTGATAAAGATTCTGCGCCTCCTGCACATACTTCAACAGAAAGTAGTGATGTCGTGTTGAAAGACATTGTTGTGGATGGCGCAATAGGAACCGTAGTTGGTACGGGTGTGGGGGCTTTGCTCACAGTAGCAATGGTTGCGGCTAACGTTACTTTATTTGTTGCAAGCCCACTGATTGCGCCTTTGGTGATGTTGGGGTGGGGCGCCGGTATAGGGGGATTTGTTGGTGCGAGTGTGGGCGCCGCCGAAAAAGCCAAACCTTTATCGGCACTCGTACATGATGCAATAGTGAATGGAAGCCTGGTTGTTGTGACTGAAACCTTATCGGCGGAGGAAACAGAATCCGCGGCACAAATCTTCAAGGCTGCGGTGGGCGATTACACTGATGCTGTATGAATTAGCACTTTGCTATTAAATGGAAAGCACTCTGTTATTAATAAAAAACCCTCGTTAATACGAGGGTTTTTCTGTGAGGCTGGCAATAACCAATATAATTAATCGCGCAAGCGAGCCTCATAAGGTTTGGTGCCGTAATAAGTATGCAGATTGTTAATGAATGTTTTATCGGCCAAATCCGGCCAGTTGTCTTTATCAAACCCAGGGGCATTCTGCAGGCGCTCTTTGTCAATGTCGAGCAAGAAACGTTTGTTTTCAGTGTCGAGTTTTAATGCGCTCCAGGGCACCGCAAATAGTTTTTCGCCCATACCCAGAAACGAACCAAAAGATAACACGGCGTATTCAATATTACCTGTGCCCACATCCAGCATGATTTCTTTAATGTCACCAATATCTTCTTCGGCAAGATTGCACACATCATTACCTATCAAGGTGTCCGCACCCATTAAACGTGGCCCGGGGCCATTGTCATAGGTATTTTTATACATGCCATAAGTGTCGCGAGTTTCGTAGTTCATGGTGAAGTCTCCTGCTAGTTAACGTGAATAAAGCGAGTAAAACGAGAGGCAGCTAAAAAGTGCTTTCGTGTAGCTGGACTATATAAGTGGGAGTTGATTTCATCTGTACGAAAGTTAACACAGAAACTAAAATATTTTAAAATTAATAAAAATATTTTATTTTTTAAAATAACAATTGGTTTAGTTTTATTTTAATAAACGAATGGAAAATATCTGAATAAATATCACTATGAGTTGATAGATGGTGGGATGGCTGATGTAAAAATAAAAGAGGGGTATTTACCCCTCTCGTGTTTTATCTGGTGGATTTTTGATCGTGGTGCGCGAGCAAAACTCCAAGTACAAAACTGACTACCGCACTCGTACCTATGACAGTCCAGGGTTTCTCGTGTACATATTCGTTGGTGCTGGTCGCCGCTTTATTGGCTTGTTGGAGCGCGGTTTCGCTGGCGCTAGCAATGAATTTTTTAGCGCGATTAATTCTTTGGTTAATCATGACTCTTGCTTGCGCTAGCTCATCGCCCGTTAGCGACGCGGCGTGTTTAACCAGATTTTCCAAATCATCGATACATGTTTTAAATTCATCGACAATATCTTGGTACCTTTCAGGTATTTTTTCTTTGCCGTTGTTGAGTTGAGATTTTGAACTATCAGGTAGTGTAGACATAGTAATCACCCTTTAGATTGAAATTTCAGAAAGTTTTAAATCCCGGCAGGTTTTTGTATTGGTGCTGCATTACCCGCCTGTGATTAATACTAAATATTGAATGGGTTTTTGGTCTGTGTGGCACCCAACTTATCGATAAAAACACGACGTTAACGTCGTATGGATTTATTTTCTTGCTGCTGCATGCGCCCGTAAGGTTGTATCGGCTGATCGGGGTTGCCGGGCTGCACCGGGTCAGTGGGGTGGATGGGTTGAGGCGGCGGGGTGGGTGATATATGCGGTGGCGGTTCGGTCGGTGATATAGGGTCCACGGGGACGTTGGGTTTCGCGGGTTGCTCAGGTTTGGGTGGTGCGGGCTCAATTTCCGGTCTTGGGTTGGGGTCAAACGGTTCGTCCGGGGCAATTACACTTTTTATCTCGCTGGTGGTTTGTTCTTCCGGAAACGTATTTTTTTGGGCTTCGGCCAGTTTGCATGCCATTTCCCAATGACGATACTCGTGACCAATAGGGCAGCCTTCGGACTCCCAAATTTGGTGGGCAAATTCGCGGATTCGTTGTTCATGTGTGTTCATAGTAAAGTTCTCATGTTGGATGTTTAATGTCGTCGCAGCGCTTGTATAAGTTCTGCTTTGTTCATGAATGACCGGCCACTAATGTTTTCTTTGCGGGCTTTTGTACGCAGTTGAGCAACTGTTTGTGTTTCCAGTGCATTGGGCTCTGCTTTTGCTTGTTTGGTTTCAGCGGCGTTTTTCGCTGAATCTTTACGTGCGGCTTCTTTTTCTTTTGCGGATGTCGTCGTGCCCGAGCCTGCCAGTTCGCCACCGCCTGATTGCTTGTTTACCGTAGCCCAGGCAATTTCTTCCGCTTTTTTAGGGGAAAAGCCTTTTTCTTCATAACTGTCTTCGATGTGTTTGGCTTTTCGTTTTTGTTTTTCTGTATATTTTTCCTTGCTACCGATAGCCATAATCAGTTCCCCCTTTCTACAGGTATGAAGTAATTTTTCGCCTTGAAATCGGCAGTGCCGCATGCAGTGCAATTGCGCTGCATGCAAGGATTTTCTGGTTTAATCTTTGTCGTGCGCTGCTGCCAGCTCTTTCGCCATTGTTAAATGGTGTTGTAGTTTTGGCAGTGTTTGTTTCGCAAATTTGGCAAGTTCTACATCATCAGACATGGCGGCGCGCTGGAATAATTCGATTGAATCCTCGTGAGCCTCAACTTGATTTTCTGTATAGGCTTCATCAAAGGAGTCGCCATCGCGCTGTTCAAGCATGAATTTTTTAGCTTTGGTGGTGAGTGCTGCTTCATCTGATACATCCAGTTTCTTTTGGCCAGCAATACTGGTGAGCTGAATGTTTACTGCAGAGTGGTCGGTAATCATTTGTTGGGCGAAATTTTGAATGTCGAGTGAGGTTGACTTTTGCAGGGCGAGTTTCGCATTTTCTACTTCTGCAATTGACTTGGCAGATGCCTCCTCAACAAAATCCTCCGCATCAATTTTATCAACAGCAAACGCCAGGCTGGACGCTGCACCAAAAATAAAAATCAAGGTTGTACTGGAAAAAATGTTTTTAATATTCATTGTTGAATACCTCTTTTGAATTAATCCTTAAGGTTAAGGCAAGTAGCAGTGAATGCTGGTACCTGCCACTGACTGATTCTGAATAACAATATTTTGCTTTTCGGTGTGGTATCTAACCTATGGGAATAATTTTTGAAAAAGTATTGTATTTTCCATACAGAAGTTTTTTGAGATAAGCAGGTTTTTACTCAGGAATTAAGGAAATAAGGTGTAGCGAAGATTTAGGTGCCATTGCTGAGTATGGCGCTATGTTGTGTAGCGTACAGAAGCGGATTTGTTCGCTGTTATATCGTGCGCCAATAATGCACAACCATAGCTTATGTGGGGCTCAGCCGCTGTTCTTGGCTGAAAGGCGTTGTGTGTCTATTCAAACCAGGAACTTTTAGAAAGGAAATATTATGAAGTGCTTATTTCTTACCTCTAGCCCCGGATATGGACATACCCGGGCTGCAGAAGCAATCGACGCGGCCCTTCGGTGCCGTTATCCGGATATTGAAACGCAATATTTGGACATTACCAGCCTTATCGACCCACAAGTAAGCGAGGCAATTCAAGGCGGCTACTTGCGGATGACGGCTGAGCAGCCGGATTTGTATCAAAAACTCTATGATTTGGATAAAAATTTCTATCGCCAGCTTGCGGGAAAAATACCGGCGGATAATGCCTTGATTGAATTTTTAGCGCAGCAGCAACAGCAATTTTTTCCGGAAGCCGTCGAGCGCTCCCATTTTACGCTGCCGGTGTCTTACAAAAGTCTCGACAGCGCATTGTTTAATACTTTAATCAACAGTATTTGTAATCGCGAAAAAATTCCTGCCGGGCGTCTGCTTTTGCAGGGTTTGCTTGGTTTGATATATAACATTTTGGCCTCGCGCTTAAAAAAATTCGTGAACGAATATGCGCCTGATTTTTTGATCGCAACCCAAATGTATCCCAATGCATTGTTGGCGCGTTCAATTGAAAAAGGGGCGATTACCCAGCCGGTAATTGGTGTGTTAACTGATTACGGTACACACGGCCTTTGGGTTCGTAATACAACCAGCTTATATTGCGTGAGCCATGACGAAGCGGCTGAATCACTGCGCCGTAAAGGCATAGCGGAAGATCGTATTTGTGTAACGGGTATTCCGTTAATGCCTGCGTTCACCAATATTCCCACGCAAATAAAAGCCCAGCAGGATCTGGGCCTCAATCAACAACCGACCATTTTAATAACCGGGGGCCAGTGTGGTATTGGTGTGCTCGATACCGTTAAACGGTTGCTTGACGATGAATCGCTTAATTATCAAGTGCTGGTTACTACCAGCAACAATACTGCTGAGAAAAAGGTATTAAAGGCGCTTACGCTGGATTATCCATCCCGTTTTCGCGTGTTTGGATGGTGTGATGACATTAGCCATTTAATCTGTGCTGCCGATGTTGTAATTGGTAAGCCCGGTGGATTAACGGTGAGCGAAACCCTCGCATGCGGGCGACCATTTATTGCTACCTGTTGTTTGGGCGGGCAGGAGATGCACAACGTGCAATTTTTGCGGGAGCGAGGAGCCGGGCTTCTGGTTGAGTTAGACCAATTGCCTCAAACCCTGCGCGAAATATTTAGCAATGCAGAGCGTTTGGGGGATATGAAACGAAATGCCTATCGTTTGGGGCGCCCCAACTCGGCCCGCGAATTGGTAGTGGAAGTGGAAAGAATTCTGCGTAAGAAAGAAATGGCTTATTTAGAGGAAGTAAGTTTGGGTGAGCTATGAAAAAATCATTATTTTACCGATTTATGTGTTGGTACGATGGTTATTGGCGCCGCAACCATGGCGTAGAAAAATTCGACGAGCTATTAAGTTTTTCTTTCGAAAAATTTTCGGGTAAGCGGCGCGTAATGAATGATGGAAGTTGGATTGAGCCCGGCGACTGGCTAATCATTTTGCATTTTAATCGTGAATTTTTTATCGGTTCCTCCGCTAACCCTCAGCACTCTATTCGTAATGCCTTGCATTTTCGCAAGCTGTTGCTGTCCTCGTTGGGGAAGTTGGCCAAGCACATTGATGAAAATGAAAAGTTTAAGCGAGTTAAAGTGTTGCATGGAATTAGCTGGTTACCCCCTCACGGAGAAAGATTGGGGTTTTTAATTGAACCGAAACCCAATTCAATTTTTAGCTTTTTTCAAGCCTTGTATTTTAAGCTCTTATTAAAAGTCTTTTTCCCTCATGTTGCTGTATCCGGAAAAAAACCAATACAACCTTATGCTTATTGGTTAACTCGTCGTAATTTACTTAAATACTTTTCCCCGGACTCGCAAGAAAATGAACTTCTTATTGCCCAAAAGTAAACGCGGTGAACTGCAGCCTCTGCCGCATTTACTTTTGCCGCCGCCCATTCGTACTATAAGCCACCTTAATAAATTGGGCATTCCAAATGTCCATGCACGTTGTTCTATTTGTTTAACATTCGATGATGGCCCCGATCCAATATACACACCCAAAATACTTGAGGTATTGGCAAACCATAATGCAAAAGCCACATTTTTTGTATTGGGTGAAGCTGTGGAACAGTTTCCCGGTTTGGTATATGAAATTTTGAAAGCGGGTCATGGGATTGGTAATCATACCTACAGCCACAGTCATCCGTGGATGATGTCACCTTTGCGTGCGCAGCAGGAAGTTAGCAAAACTAACAGCATAATTAAGTCGATTACTGGAATTACACCCCGGTGGTTTCGTCCACCTTTTGGGCGTTTGCGTGCAGCGATGCGTAGGCAGGCACACTTGGAGGGGATGACGACGGTTTTATGGAGCCGTAGTGTTATCGATTGGGGCATGCTAGGCACTAAAGCGGGCATCGCCCGGCGGCTCGAAACCATTGAGCCGGGTGACATTGTACTGATGCATGATGGAAAGCGTGAGGCGAATAACCCGGAGTTTACGGTTGAATGCTTGCCAACATTTTTGCAGTCTCTTGGTGAGAAAGCCTTGGCTGCTTGTACGTTGGATGAGGTTTTTTGATTAACATAAAAATTCTGTTTTTTTAAGTTTGTTGTAACTGTGAAAAATATTGGTTTGCGCGCCAATATCGATGAACAATTAGCATATCGATAGACAACTCATAACGAGGCTCCTATGCTCAACACTTGCTACTCAGTGCGAGGTGGCCTGAGCATCTGACAATTTTTTGACTTAAAAAAGGAGTGAGTTATGGCGGTTTCTAAAATCAAGTTTGTAACCATTGTTGGTGCGCGTGGTGGGAGCTCCTCCAATCAGGATCTCGAATTAACGGTCATGGGAAGTAATTGGGAGTCTGTCAGTGGCCAGCAACCCGGCGCAGTTAAAGAAACTATTATTGATTTACCTGAGCCAGTTTCAATAAATGACTTCAGTTTTAACTTTTTTGATATTTATGCAAGTTCGATGAGTGCAGGTTCATCCTGGCTGTTATTGGAATCCATTTATATTATGGATGCCAGCCCTGGTAGCCCGAGCCAATTATTATTGGGGATTCCCAATTGGCCCAAAAATCTGTGGCTTTGTAATGAGGTTCAATCGATTAGCGGCGGTTACGTGGTGACAGGTTGTAATTTGGGTGTTATCGCCAAAATGTCTAACTAGGTTTTCTTTTACGCTGAGTTTTTCTTTTGCCCCCCCGTTTGTTCGTAAATAAATACCCTAAAGTAAAACGCCCGGTTTTTTAAACCGGGCGTTTTTTTAGGTCTTAATTTTAAAATGTTCCATTCACAAGCGGTTACTTCACATTGCCCGCATGTAAACCACATTCTTTTTTAGTGGCTTCTTCCCACCACCAGCGACCTTCGCGTTCATGTTGGCCGGGTGCAACGGGGCGGGTGCAGGGCTCGCAACCGATGGAAATAAACCCGCGCTCGTGCAATTCGTTGTAGGGCACTTCGCACATACGGATGTAATCCCACACTTCTTTGGATGACCAATTAGCTAGCGGGTTGAACTTGGTCAGTTTGTCGCCAGGGCGGGCAAACAGTTTGTCGTCTTGAATGACGGGGATTTCCGCGCGGGTAGGGCTTTGGTCTTTGCGCTGACCGGTAATCCAGGCATCCACTGTCAGCAATTTTTTACGCAGCGGTTCAATCTTGCGAATACCACAGCACTCTTTGTGGTCGTCCTCATAGAAACTGAACAGGCCTTTCGCTTGCACCAGTGCGCGCACGGCGTCGCCATCGGGTGACACTACATCGATCTTAATACCGTAATGTTTGCGCACTTTTTCAATAAAACGATATGTCTCGGCATGGAGGCGGCCGGTATCCAGGCAAAACACCTGTACATCGGGGCGATAATTGCGCGCCATTTCGATCAGCGCTACATCCTCGGCACCGCTGAAAGAAATCGCGATATTCTCGAATTGGCTCAGGGCGTATTTGATGATTTTCTGGGGGCTTTCCTGCTGCAACTTGGCTTCAAGATCAACAAGATTGATTTGGCTATCGGTCATGGTGGCTACTCACGGTCATTCTTTTTAAGAGGCGGTAAGGATACCAGAGGCGCCGCCTCCAGCCCAAGTAATGCGCGGTATTCAGGTTTGCTTTAGCAGGGTAAAAAGGGTAGATTGCCGCCACTCTTTTTACCCCTAATAGCTTGATTATTAACCGTCTTGGAGGTTGTTGTGGAATTAGCATGTCTGGATCTGGAAGGTGTATTGGTCCCCGAAATTTGGATTGAATTTGCGAAAGTGACCGGCATTGAAGAGCTTAAAGCCACTACCCGCGACATCCCTGATTACGATGTATTAATGAAGCAGCGCCTGCGCATTCTGGAGCAACACAACCTCGGCTTAAAAGAAATTCAGGACGTGATCGCCACTCTCAAGCCGCTCGAGGGCGCAGTTGAGTTTGTGGATTGGCTGCGCGAGCGCTTCCAGGTGATCATCCTCTCGGACACTTTCTATGAATTCTCCCAACCGCTGATGCGCCAATTGGGTTTCCCAACACTGCTGTGTCACCGTTTGAACATAGATGAGCGCGGCATGGTGGTTGGCTACACCCTGCGTCAACGCGATCCAAAGCGTCAATCTGTATTAGCGCTGAAAACCTTGTACTACCGTGTAATCGCCGCTGGCGACTCGTACAACGACACCACGATGTTGGGTGAAGCGGATCAAGGCATTCTGTTCCATGCACCGCAAAATGTGATCGACCAATTCCCGCAATTCCCGGCGGTACACACTTACGAAGATTTGAAGAAAGAATTTATCAAAGCGAGTAATCGTGAACTGAGTTTGTAATTAGGGCTTTAATCGCTATAACGCAAAAAGGGGCAATCATTCATATGATTGCCCCTTTTTTATTGCTGTTGATTGAGTTCTATCAAGGGTGGTGCCCACTGCTGTTTTGTGGCGCCAACACCCAACAAAAATATCCCTTTGAGGAGGATAATAATCAGTGCTCCGATAACCAGTTCAGTAAGGATTTTGTTGTTCTTTTGAGTTGGTATTTTCATCGTAACTCCAAGATGAATCAGGTGTTTTAACGTTTAGTTCAATACCCACTTCACTTGGACGATCATCTAATGATCTTGTTACAAAATATTATGGTTGAGCCATAGCGTGACACCTCCTTTGTCACTATTGCTACTAGTACAGCACTCGCTTAAACATGCCCAGTGCTGTTTGGTAACCCCACAGCTGCAACTCTGCATCGTATCTCTCGCCTTCATCGCGCATAAAAGCATGCACACCATTAACCTCATGCCAAGTGAAGTTCACTCCCTTCGCAACCAGGTTGGCATAAACTTTTGCGCGCCCCTCCGGCGGAATATGCGGGTCTTGTTTGCCCCAAATCATCTGCAATTCACCGGTAATTTCACCGGTGCGGGTCAGGCTTTCATTGCCGGGGTTGGAGGGTGTTAAGCCGGAGTGAATGTCCGTTGCATAAAAACAGCTAGTGGCAGCGATGGCCGGGTTAATGGCCGCGCGATAGGCCAAACCACCGCCCAAGCAAAAACCCATGGCGCCGATTTTGCCGGAGTAATAATCCAGTGTTTGCGCGTAATCGATCATCGCCTGAGTATCGCTGTCGTGTGCTTCCAGGGTTTTGGCGACTTTATCGGCGTTGCCTTTATCGCGGCCGGCATCGTCGTAACCCAGTACGGTACCGATTGGGTTTAACTCATGGAACACTTCCGGAACAATCACAATAAAACCGTGGCCCGCCATAATTTGGGCGCTGCGACGGATCGGTGAGGTCTGTTGGAAAATTTCGGAGTAAAGAATAATCGCAGGGAATTTTTTGCCGGCGGTTTCGGGTGTGTTTTTGGGGCGATATACATAGCAGCGCATAACGCCGGTAGGGGTGTTTAAGTCGATTTGATGATCCTGGATAAGCATTATTTTCTCCTCTATTGATGGGGTAGATGTTTTGTAATTGGCACTGAGTTTTCGGAATTCGGACTCTTCTTTCAAAACCCTCAAGTCAGGGACGACTTGAGGGAGCTACAGGGATGTATTCATGCGTTTTTGAAAGAAGAGTCCGTGTTTCGAAAACGGGCTTCAAATTTAAGAACCAAACTCTTTTTCAAGTGTATCCATCAGCACTTTTACCTTAGCGATGGACTCGCGGTATTCCTGTTCGGTTTCTGAATCTGCAACTATGCCGCCGCCGCCCCAGCAGTGGATTTTGTCGCCATCGCATACCAAGGTACGGATGGCGATGCTGGTATCCATTTGGCCGTCGGCACTGATGTATCCCAGGCTGCCACAATAAAGCGAGCGGCGGGTGGGCTCCAACTCTTCGATAATCTCCATGGCGCGAATCTTCGGCGCGCCAGTAATACTGCCGCCGGGAAAAGCATCGCGTAGCAGGTCAAGGGCGGTGGCATTGGGGGTTAACTCACCGGTCACGGTGCTCACCAGGTGATGTACGTTGGTAAAGGTCTGCAGTTCGCAGAGTGTGGGTACCCGTACTTGTGCGCAGTGTTTGCTCAAATCGTTGCGTAGCAAATCCACAATCATCACATTCTCGGCGCGATTCTTCAGGCTGTTTTGCAGCCATTCGGCGTTGGCGGCATCCTCTTCGGAGGTCGCGCCGCGTTTGATCGTCCCTTTAATCGGTTTGGTCTCCACGCGCTTGTCACGCACCTGAATAAACCGCTCGGGCGATAAACTCAGCACCGCACCATTCTCCAATTGCATAAAACCCGAGAAGGGCGAGGGCAGTGCCTGACGCAGGGCGAGGTAAGCAATAAGCGGATCGCCGCTGAATTCCGCGCTGAAACGCTGGGCAAAATTGACTTGATAACAATCCCCCGCACGAATGTAGTCGTGAATTTTGGCCAGTGCTTGTTGGTATTCTTCTACTTTAAGATTGCTTTCAAACTCACTGATTTTGAACGATTTTTGATCACTCCTAATGCAATTTATAGCTTCGTGGAACGCTGGGTTTTTAGCGGCTGAGGCGCAGAGCTGCTCGATTTCCAAAAAGTTATAAGCACCGCCAAGCCGTTGACCCAGCTCAGTGTTGATGACTAAACAAGCGGTTTTATGCCGGTGATCCTGAATAATCGCCCAAGGATAAATGCCGACTGACATATCCGGCAGCGCTATGTCATTTCGAGCAAGATTAGGCATGGTTTCCAAACGGCGGCCGAGGTCGTAACCAAAATAGCCAAGTGCGCCGCCAATAAAAGGCAGGTCGCTATTTGAATGTTCGGGTAATTGATCGACAGGTAAAAATTGCTTGAGCAGATAAAACGGATCCAGTGCAGATTCGTCTGTGCGCCCATCACCGTAACGAATGGATGTGTTCGCGCCACGTGTTTCCACCAAGCACTGCGGCGCAGCGGCGATAATATCAAAGCGCCCATACGTGCTCTGCGGGCGGCCGGAATCCAGCCAGACAGCATGGGGTAAATGGCGCACCAGAGCGAACCAGTGGGCCGAGTCTGGTTGATAAACAAGCGGAATAATGTGAGGTGTTGTGGCAGTAAAGTCGGGCATGGAATCTCGTCGGGCTATGCCGTTACGGGGGTTGCATTCTACCTTATCAAGCCTCGGCTGCGGCAATTAGACTTTGACGCCAAGCCCGTTTAAGCTGCTGCGACTTCGAGTGTGCTTTTGTCGCTGACAAGTGTTTGTTAATTAAGGACTAACCTGATGGATTTCCTCGTTTTTATAGTGGCCATGTTGATTGGCGGGGTTGCGGCCTGGCAGGCATTTAGCTGGTACTACGCCAAAAAGTTTAAACCTGCCAAGCAGGATGTTGCTGCTGAATCCTTTGTGCTGTTGGAGCGGATCGAAAAGGTGTTTAAGGTGGTATTAGCCGAAGGTTATTTCACCGAAATATACGATCACAAATCCAAAAAAGATTTCTTTGGTATTTTCAAAACTAACAGCAAAGCCTTGGTCGTCGCTAAAGCAAAAGTATCGGTAGGTTACGATTTTGCCAAAATGCGTTTTCGTCGCGATCACCAAAGCCGCACGCTGGTTATCGAGCACTTTGCCGACCCTGAAATCATTTCTATCGATACCGATTACAAGTTCTACGACATCAACCAAGGCTTGCTCAATAAGTTTGATAACGAGGATTACACCGAAATTCTCGCCGAAGCCAAAAAACTGATGCAGGACAAAGCGCAAGCGAGCGATTTACCCGAAATTGCGCAAAAACAAATTCAATTAATGATGCAACAACTCTGCGCGTCCGTCGGTTGGCAGTTGGAGCATGAAAAGGTATTGGAACCGCTGAAAACGGTACAAGTGCTTGTTGATGATAATAAATAAAAATACGCATAAGGAATTTCTATGGTTTTACTGATTATTTTCACCTTGGTCGGGATGGGCTTGGGTGAAGCGGCATTTTATGAAAATGGTTGGCTGATTGGCGGCGCGCTGGGGTTTTTGATCACCAAAATCATTCAACTCAGCGGTCAGGTTACGCGCCTTCAGCGCGATGTAAAACAACTGCAATCCCCGCCGATTTCACCCGCGCCAACTGCGCAACCTGTTACTGCACTGCCGGTGTCGGTAGCGTCGCCTGTTAATGCAGAGCCGGAGCCGCTGCAACAAGCTTCGCAACACCAACCTCCTCAACACCAAACTCTGCTGGATGAGCGCTTAAAGGAGCATGGTATTGAGTTGCCGCCGGCGCAACCGCAATTGCCGCCACAAACTGCCGCACGTCAAACAACAGTGCCGCAATCACAAACTGTTTATCAACCCGCAGCGGCGCGCTATGAGCGCCCGCCTCGCCAGCCCAATGCAGTGGAAAAAGCCGCTGAAAAACTGCAGCAATATCTCAAGGATTTTTTCACCCAGGGCAATCCTATTGTGCGTATCGGCATGGTAGTGATGTTTTTTGGTTTGAGTTTTTTAGTGAAGTACGCCGCGAACCAAGGCATGTTTCCGCTGGAATTACGCATGGCGATAGTGGCTGCCATTGCGCTGGTGTTAATTGGGCTCGGCTGGAAAACCCGTGACCGTGAGGGTGGTTACGGGCTGGTATTGCAGGGCGGTGGTATTGGTGCGCTGTACCTCACGATATTTGCGGCGGCCAAAATGTATGCACTGATGCCTACTGGTGTTGCGCTGGTATTAATGCTGATTATTGTTGCGCTGGGTGTGCTACTCGCCGTTATCCAAAATGCACAAGTACTGGCGCTAATGGCCACCGCTGGTGGTTTTCTTGCGCCCATTCTCACCTCGGACGGTTCCGGGAATCATGTCGGGCTGTTTAGTTTTTATCTGCTACTTAACCTCGGCATTCTCGCCATTGCCTGGTTTAAAACCTGGCGCTTGCTCAATTGGGTCGGCTTTGTTTTTACCTTTGTCATTACCTCGCTCTGGGGCGTGCTGAAATACGAGCCGCATTTATATGCCAGCACCCAACCGTTTTTGCTCGCATTTTTTGCGCTTTATTTAAGCGTATCGATTTTATTCTCACTCAAACAACCGCCCAACTTAAAAGGTTTGGTGGATGGCAGTTTGGTGTTCGGTTTGCCGATTGTCGGTTTTGGTTTGCAAACCGCGCTGCTTAAACACACTGAATACGGCTTGGCGATTAGTGCATTAATTCTGGCGATAATTTATATCACGCTGGCGCGCGTGCTCTGGGCAAAATACCAACAAACCCATCGTGTATTGATTGAATCATTTATTGCCTTGGGTGTGACCTTTGCCACGCTCACCATTCCGCTGGCGTTAGACGCGCAGTGGACATCCGCCACTTGGGCCTTGGAAGCGGCAGGTTTAATTTGGGTCGGCATGCGTCAGCAGCGATTGCTACCGCGCTGTGCCGGTTACTTGTTGTATATCGCAGCGGCGGTGTCATTACTGATTGACGGTATTAGTGCTGGTTCCTTGCCCATTATTCGCGGTGATTTTATCGGCTTGCTGATCCTGTCTGTCGCCGCGCTGGCGATTGCCTTCACTGCAGATCGTTTTATTTCCGTGCTGCGCTCAAGCGAAAAACACCTGGCATCCGTTGCGCAAATTATTGCGTGGCTCTGGTGGTTGCATGCGGGTTATATGGAGTTAAGTGCCCATGTGGCGGGCGAGCAGCATTTTGCCGCGCTGATTGGTTTTTTTGCCGTCTCCGTTGCCGGTGTAATCGGGTTAAGTAAAAAATTAAGTTGGCCGTCACTGGCGTCGCTCGGTTTTTGGTTATTGCCTTTAACGTCACTCTGGGCGCTGCGTAATTTTGGCGAAGGCTTATTTATCGGTTATGGCGTTTATCCGTCGCAGGGGTGGGGTTTATTGGCGCTTGGTTTATTTATTGCGGTGCAATATCGCTTTTTATGGAGCCGCCGCGAATTGTCATCCGGCGGTTTATTAAGTGTGTGGCACATTTTAAGCGCGTGGTTTTTATTCACGCTGGTGTATTGGGAGGCAAGTCATTGGCAGGGTGTTATGCAATGGTATGGCACCAGTGCGGCGGTATTGTGGTTTGCGTGTTTGGTTGTGCCCTTGGTTGCGCTGTTGTATTTCACACCTAAATCCATTTGGCCGTTTGCGGCTTATCCGGCGGATTATAAAAATTATATTCCTGCGCCGTTGTTGCTGTTATTACTCGGTTGGTTTGTTGTTGCTTCACATTATTCCGGTATCACCAATCAATTTTATTTACCCATACTCAATCCGCTGGATTTAGCACAAGCCGCTGTATTGGCGATTGTTGCTTATGCTATTAAGCGCGGCTTTATTAATTTGCACACAGCACCCGCCGAGTTGCGCTACGGCTTGCTCGGTGGTTTGGGTTTTGTGTGGATTAACCTGGTGCTGCTACGTGCAATTCACCATTACGCGGCGGTGGATTATGTCGCCGCAGTCATGTGGGATTCTGCCATCGTACAAATGTCGCTTTCCATTTTGTGGGCGATTTGCGCTTTGGTAGTTATGAACATTTCCCGCCGCCTGCAAGAACGCAAACTCTGGATGCTCGGTGCTGGTTTACTTGCCCTGATAGTCGCAAAACTATTCCTGAAGGATTTAAGCGGCGCAGGCACCTTGGCAGGTGTTGTGTCGTTTATGGCGGTAGGTGCATTGATGTTATTGATTGGTTATTTATCGCCGATTCCGGCGAAAGCAAAAGCGGTAGAGCCTGAGTAAACGCACTCCGAAATCGTTTGCGATTAGGGGCTTTGTTTCGAAAACGCATGAATACATCCCTGTAGCTCCCTCAAGTCGTCCCTGACTTGAGGGTTTCGAAACAAAGCCCCTAACAGCAAACTTATACTCTGCCAATGTGCGATTTGTATAAGAGGTAAAAAATGAATTCCCTTAAAAAGTATTTGACTACTATTGGAATGGCACTGGGTTTTAGTGCGGGATGTAGTGCTGAAATAATACCCGTTTATAAAATTGACGCTGCCACTGGCAGCTATGTGCAAACTACCTTAACCCACGATATTTATCGCTACAGTGCCGATACACAATTAAAAGATTTAATCGTTACCGATCAACAAGGCAATAAGCTGCCGTACCGCATTAGCGCGCCGGATACAAAAATCAGCGTGCAAACGCAACAAACGCCTGTGCGTTATTTCCCGGTGCCCGTCGGTGCATCGCCAGAAACTTTGTTGATATTAAGCAGCGCCTCTATTCGTTTGGCGGATAACGAAATTTCCGTCAGTGTAGAGAAGGGCAACAACCCCTTAGCGGAAAACCAAACTGCCGCTACCGATTTTTATGTGGTGGATTTGAGCGATGTAAGAACCCGTGTTGACAGCTTGGCTATTCTTTGGCCGATTAACGAGGCGCATCAATATCTGGAAGTGGAGGTCAGTGGCACCAATGATATGACCAACTGGACACCTATCACCAACACCACACTGGTGCAATTGCAGAAAGAGGGCGAGTATTTAACGCGCAATAAAATCGCGCTAAACCTGAATGAAATGCAATATGCCTATTTGCGCTTAAAATTTACGCGCGGTGGCGACAATTTAAAACTCACCAGCGTTCATATTGAAAATACCGATAAAATTGCCAACGCACCCACCGCTGACACCTGGGAAGTGCAGGGAGCCTTGGCAGAAAAACAAAGCTCTGCTTTACACGCTGAACGCCACAACAATAATTCAGCCGTCGCCGCATGGGAATTTACCCGCGACGATATCGCTCCGGTTAGTCAAGTGAGCCTGAATTTAGGCAACATTCAATACGGTGATCGCCTCAATGTTTTTTCCCGTCACAGCAGCAAACAACCGTGGCAATTAGTGCATCAAGGTATTTGGTTTAACGCCCAAGTCGGCAGCGAATGGCAGCGCAGCGACGCCATTAGTATTTACAGCAACAGCGATACGCAGTGGCGCGTTGAACTCAACGAATTAGTGCGCACCACGCTAACACCTGCGCTGGTATTTCACCGCACAGCACAGACCTTACAATTTATCGCCAACAACACCGCCCCCTATAACATCGCCATAGACAACCAAACCACCACCGACCACCAAGCCGTTAGCGCGCAAATATTTTCGCAACTTATGGCAGGGAAAGATGTGCAATGGGAATCCGTAACCGCAGAACCCCTGAACCCCAACCTCGGCTCCTTCGCTCGTCACCAAATAGATATCAATTGGAAAACCATTTTATTTTGGTTGGTGTTGATTAGTGCGGTGGGGGCGTTAGTGTGGGTGGCGGTTCGGTTGGTGGGGCAGATGGCTAATACAAAACCTCAGGAGCCTAAATAATGTCGATTAAGGAAGATGATGATATATGGGCAGGAGATCTTCTCGGCAGAAAAGATGATGGCATCTATTTACAACGTTTTATTGAAAATTCGTATCGAATGGACACTGCTCATCAAAATTCATTTGTTTTGAACATAAACTCGGAATGGGGTGCTGGTAAAACTTGGTTTCTTGAACGTTTTGCGAAACAGCTTAAGCAAAATCACCCAGTGATTTACTTTGATGCGTGGAAGAATGACTTTACTAAAGATCCACTCACTTCACTAATTGCCGTCATATGTCAAGGCTTAGAGGAGCAATTTTCTGGCAATGCAACAGCTAGGAAAAAAGTGGCTTTAGTTAAAAAAAATGCACTCAAGTTTATTAAACCATCGCTTCCTGTTGTTCTTGCCGCTCTGGCAAAGCATTACACGGGAATCGCTTTCATGGAAAGTCAAGATGAAGAGGATGTGGATACGGATAAATCTTCAGCGCAAGATTTATCATCTTCGTTGACTAAAATAGCAGCATCAGAGGCAATGAACAGTTTTCATGAACAAAAGAAAGGTATCAACGATTTCATTACAGCAATAAAAGTGTTTGTTGAGCATCTTCGCTCTGTCAAAGGTAAAGATTACTTACCTATTTGCATTTTTATAGATGAGCTTGACAGGTGTAGACCAACATATGCCATTGAATTACTTGAGGCGGTGAAGCATATATTCAGTATTGGAGGCTTGTTTTTTATAATTGCAAAAGATTCAAAACAACTTGCTCATTCAATAAATGCAGTTTATGGACAAGGTTTTAATTCGGCAGCATATCTAAAGCGATTTTTTTATACGGAATATTCGCTATCAACTGTTGACTACGACAAGATGGCTATACATTTGGTTTCAGGATTTGACTTTAAAAATAGAATTTATTTACCTTCGGTCTATTTGGATAAAGTGGGGATTGATGGCTACTTTTCAATGAATTCAAGATTTTTTCAACTAACCCCAAGAGAGCAAGAGCAGGTATTTGTAAATTTAAAAAACTGCATTTTGTCTTCGGATTTAGATACGCTCCATTACCCCTATTTGTTATTCCTTTTGTCTCTAAAATTGAAGCATGAGGATTTATATAAACTCTTAATGGAAGATAAAGACTCAAAAGAGTTTGCAGAATTCATGAAGGCTCGCGGAGGTATAGACAATATTTATGCTGGATTAACCCTTGGGCGCACTATAAATAGACCTCACAGAAAATCAAACCCGGAAAACCTAAATATTCCTAGTGTTATCAATTTTTATATAAAATTGATAGATAAAAAACATGAAGAACTTGATGGTAGTAGCTCTAGTTATATGTTTCAGGATGAGGTGATGGAAGAGCTTTGGAAGGAGCGAAAAAATGAGAATCTTAAGGGGAATAACAAAACAAGTATATCTAGTTATTTTTTTCTGATAACTCAGGCGGGCAGATTGCTAAAG
This sequence comes from Cellvibrio sp. KY-YJ-3, assembly GCF_008806955.1. Lineage (NCBI taxonomy): Bacteria > Pseudomonadati > Pseudomonadota > Gammaproteobacteria > Cellvibrionales > Cellvibrionaceae > Cellvibrio > Cellvibrio sp. KY-YJ-3. The sequence continues at coordinate 3,119,291 of NZ_CP031727.1, forward strand.
AGTCAGTAACTAGAACTAGCATATTTGTTGTGAATTTTAATAAAACCCTGAAAATTAATTAAAGAGAGTGTAATGGCTTCAAAATTTTATGTGGTATGGGCAGGGCGCGAGACGGGGATTTTTACGGATTGGGCTACGTGTAAAAAGCATATCGATGGTTTTACCGGTGCACGGTATAAATCGTTTTTAACTCGTGAAGAAGCCGAAGCAGCTTTTGGTGGTGCAAAACCGACGGCGGGAACGGGTGGGCGTGCAGCAACTGCTGCGAAGATCAAAACCTATAACGCGGCAGAAGTAAATGCCTTGCCGGTGGATGTGAAAATTTTTACTGACGGTGGTTGTGAACCAAACCCCGGTGAAGCGGGTTCGGGTTTGGCGTTGTATCGCGATAATAAAATCGCTGAGCTTTGGTATGGTTTGTATAACCCGAACGGTACCAATAACACCGCCGAATTAAATGCATTACACCAAGGTTTGCTACTGGCGAAAGAGGAAATCGCCAAAGGTAAAACGGCGGCGGTTTTTTCTGACTCGCAGTATTCCATTCAGTGTGTTGTGCAATGGGCCGTAGGTTGGGAAAAAGCGGGCTGGAAAAAGAAGGGCGGGGAGATTAAAAACCTGGAGCTAATTAAAGAAATTTATTCGCTACACCAAACCCTGAAAGACAAAGTACAAGTGCTGCATGTGAATGGCCACGTAGGTGTACAGGGCAATGAACTCGCCGACCGCATGTCGATCCTCGCCATCAAAACTGGCGAAACTGAATTTGCGCTGTACCGCGAACCGCTGGATATTGCGGCGATTCTGGCGACGCGTGCGGGGTAATTACTGAACAGTAATTGGGGGCAATTACGGCCTCCAACAGTTTTAATACAAGGAAACAATAATGAAATTAGGTACATGCCCTTGTTGCGGCTCACGCGATTTGCAAAAAGTACAAGGGGAAGAATTTGTTTGTCAGGCATGTAAAGCGCCATTGCGTTTTACTTGGAGCGCTGCTCACGGTATTGGTATTGTATTACCACTCACTTTGCCCAATTTGATGCAACAGTTTCCAGAGTTTATTCGCTATGGTGTTCCCGCCGTATTATTGGCGGTGTTATTGGTTTTGTATTTTAAGTATCGCCGCTTTCATTTAGATGAAATCCGCCTTAATGAATTGCTATTGGAATTGCAGCATGACCTACAGTTGGCTGGTAAATTTAGCGCAAGAAAAACTGGTGTGCTTGATTTTATCCAACAAATGAATGGACTAAAAAATACTTACGGTAAAGTGCCAGCAATACAAACGTTATTGCGGGAGCACTTTAATCGGGTTGGTGGCTTTAATATTGAGGAGCAGAGCAGGGCTTTTTCCGGGCTTTATCCTGATATCGATCTAAACCAATTTTCGCAACAACAAATATCTTTTGCTCAAGCAGAAATAGAGCGTTTGCGAGCTTATAGCGTAAAGGCGTGAGCTATTGATATCCACTGTAGATAAAAATAACAATGAACCTGAAAGCCCTGCTAAAAAATAATCACGCACACATGGCGTTAATCATCGGTAACGGTATTAATCGTTACAACAGCGATGCAGGGCTTAGCTCTTGGGATGCGATGCTGCTGGAGCTGTGGGAACGGCATACACACGACGAGCCTAAAGATATCCCGCTGGGTATTTCACTCACTGAATTTTATGACGCGCTGGATTTAAGCAGCAATGCGGTGAGTAAAAATCTGCAAAAAGAATTTTGTTGTTTTCTGGATGGTTGGCAAGCAAAAGAACATCACCTTCGCCTGATGCGCTGGGCGCAACAATATGCGGTGCCGGTATTAACCACGAATTTTGATGAAACCCTCTCTGATTGTGCCGGCCTTCAATTGCACCACACCGATGGTGTCCGCTTTACCGATTTTTATCCCTGGTCGAGTTACTTTGCAGCGCACGCGATTAATGACCCTGCACAAGAATTTGCGATTTGGCACATCAACGGTATTAAGCGTTACTCGCGCAGTATTCGTTTAGGCCTCAGCCATTACATGGGTTCTGTTGAGCGCGCACGCGCTTTAATTCATAAGGGCGGCGATAAGCGCTTGTACTCCGAAAAACCCCAAGGCCAATGGAACGGCTGCAACACCTGGCTGCAGTGTATTTTTAATAATGATCTGGTGTTTGTTGGGCTGGGGTTGGATACCTCGGAAATTTTTCTGCGCTGGCTGCTGATCGAGCGGGCTAAATACTTCAAAACCTATCCCATGCGGCGACGCGCCGCTTATTACCTGCACGCCGGGCGGGATTTGTCGCAAGGGCAGGTGATGTTCCTCAAAAGCGTTGGCTGCGACATTGTAAAACTGCCCAGTTACGATCAGCTCTATGGCGATGCATGGCTTGTGTAGCGGGCTTGTGTGTTGGATTTGTATGGCTGGTCTCTGTGGTTAGTTTGGTTTTGTAAATCTCCTGCCATTTATCCGATAATTGGTTTAGATTTCTGCTCTCAGTGTTAATAAGCATATTAATAACAATATCCATCACAGCAGAAAGAGAGCTATTTATGACAATCCAAGGATTCAAACAACACCTGCTGGCAGCTATGTTGCTGTGTGCAGTGGCAAGCTCGGTACAAGCCGCCCCCGCAAAAACCACCGTAAATGACCCGGACAAAGAAGAATGGATTGAGATGTTCAACGGTAAGGATTTAAGCAACTGGAGCGTGAAAATCAGTGGCTTTGAGTTGAACGACAATGCGTTTAATACCTTTCGCGTCGAAGACGGCATTATGAAAATGCGCTACGACCAGTACAAAGAATTCAATAATCACTTCGGTCATATTTTTTACAACGGCGGCCCATACTCCCATTACCGTATGAAAGTGGAGTACCGTTTTGTGGGGGATCAGGTTAAAAATGGCCCGGCATGGGCGTACCGCAACAACGGCATCATGTATCACACGCAAGACCCCAAAACTATGGGCGTTAAGCAGGATTTCCCCGGCAGCATGGAATACCAATTGTTGGGTGGCGATGGCGTAAACCCGCGCACTACCGGCAACCTGTGTACCCCTGGTACCCATGTGGTCTACAACGGAAAATTTACCGAAGATCACATCATCAACTCCAATAGCGACACCTTCCACGGCGAGCAATGGGTAACTGCCGAGTTGTTAGTACATGGCAGCGAAAAAGCCGAACACTTTATTAACGGCAAAAAAGTATTGGAATACACCGGTTTGCAATGGGACGACCGCACACCCAACAGCGGTGGTTTTATCGCCCTGCAAGCAGAGAGTCACCCTACAGATTTTCGCCGCGTAAGCTTGTTGAATTTGGAAGGTTGTATGGATAAGACCGCGAAGAATTTCAAAAGCTATTTTGTGAAGAATAAACAGGAAGCGTGTGTTTATTAATCGGAGGCAGCATCGCCCCCTTGTCAAACTACCACTAACGTTAAAAAAACTTCCACTTTTTGTTTTTTGGTAACCTTTTTCCGAAAAGCGATATCAGTATTACCAGGGGTTTCAATAGGCTGCGATCAACCGTACTTGCTGTACGGTTGATCGCACATCTATTAATAATAAGTATTGAGATCCCTGTTATGAAAACAATAAATGCATTGTTAGTGCTAAGTATTGCCTCGCTGCTTTCTGCTTGTGGCGGTTCAGGATCAGGCTCGGGTGCCAGTTCGAGTAGTGTCTCGTCAATGGTTGAGTCGGTATCCAGTCAGTCGAGCGCAGTTAGTGTTGATGCTTCATCGGTCGACGCCAGTTCGTCTAGTCTTGCCTCTTCAGTCGCTGATGTCAGTTCGTCTGGTCTTGCCTCTTCAGTAGCTGATGTCAGTTCGTCTGGTCTTGCCTCTTCAGTAGCTGATGTCAGTTCATCAAGCCTTGCAGCTTCCTCGATTGTGGCAAGCTCTTCTAGTCTCGCAAGTTCCTCCAGTCTTGCCGTTTCATCAGCCAGCGCTGCGCTTTATCCGAGCTACAACACCAATCCTATCGCCCCGGATATGACGGGAATGGAAAGTAACGCTATACAGTTGGCGGCCAAAATGACGCTGGGGATTAACGTTGGAAACCAAATGGAAGCGACTGGGTGCAAACCTGCGGCCGAGACCTGCTGGGGTCACCCGAAGGTTTCTGAAGCTTATGTCAAATTGATCAAGGACAGCGGTTTTGACGCGATTCGGCTTCCGGTGTCCTGGGATCAGTATGCTGATCAAGCCACTGGAAAAATCAGTGATGTTTGGCTTAACCGCGTGAAGGAAGTGGTGCAGTATGCGGTGGATAATGGGCTCTACGTGATGGTTAACATCCATTGGGATGGTGGCTGGTTGGAGAGAAGTTTTCACGAAGCCGCTGAATCTGAAACCAAGAAAGAAGCGGTAAAAGCCAAACAAAAAGCTTATTGGGAACAAATTGCCACACATCTGCGCGAATTCGATGAACATGTCATGTTTGCGAGCGCCAACGAGCCTGATACATCTAATGACAACGAGTCAGCCTCTGTGATTGCATCAAGAGTTGCTGTTCTTGATGAGTATCACCAAACATTTGTCGATGCGGTTCGTTCCACCGGCGGTAAAAACGCTTATCGCGTGTTGATAATCCAAGCCCCAAAAACCGACATTGATCTGGCAACCAATAATTGGTTTGTTATGCCATCCGACACTGCAACGGGTCGCCAAATGGCTGAGGTGCATTTTTACCCATTTAGTTTTACCAACCAGGACGCAGATATAGTGGCTGACTGGGGAACCTTACAGTTTTTTTGTTACTGGGGTGAAGGCAACCATTCGGAAACTGATACTTTTCGCAACTCGACTCGCGAGGAAGAGGGGTTTGTTGACGCGAAATTTGCCCAAATGAAAACAAAATTTGCGGACCAAGGCATCCCCGTTGTGTTAGGAGAGTTCGCTGCAAGGCCGCGCTCTGACGAAGCTTGCTCTGACTATCCCAAGCATCTCGCGTCGCGCGCTTATTACGCTCAATATGTCACCCAAGCGTCAATTGAAAATGGCATGCTGCCATTCTTTTGGGATACAGGCGAGGTGTTTGAGCGCGGTACTCCGGCTGTCAATAATCAACAAGTGCTTGATGGGCTATTAATAGGCTCTGGTAAATTGAACGGTAGTTCATCGAGTTCTTCGGCCCAGTCATCAGCTGGAACTTCGAGTTCAGCGATGAGCTCTTCTGTTCAAGCTTCAAGCGTGCCCAGCAGTTCTTCATCCAGCGTGAGTAATCTGGTTGTACTTGATACCAGTCCCGCTAACTGGAATGTGGATAGCGGCGTAGTAAAAAATGAATCGGCTAGCCATATTGAGTTCACTGTAAACGCCAGTAATCAAGGCGCTTCTTATGAATCAGCCACGCCCGTCAATATGACCAATGCCACAATGAGTGTTGTATTTAATTTTGATGAGGCTTTTGTAACTAATCGCAGCGGCGGGATGGATAGCATTATGCAGTTCTATGCCTATTCACCGTCCTGGGCCGACAGTCAATTTACCTGCTGGACCGGTTGGACTGCGCTGGTAGCAAATCAGGACGTTACCTTCACCTGCTCGGATATTAGTTTGGTTGATGCGGTTGGGTTCGGGTTTCAATTCTTCGCAACGGCAGGAACAGTTACGATTAAAAGTGCCACTATTACCTTGGCAGAATAATTAGTGGTTACTACAGGCCGACTTCATGCATGAAGTCGGCCTTTTTCTTTTGGGTTGCATAATAAAACTGGCATGCTAATTCTGTGAACTCACGCTACACCGTGCATCTCACGCCCACTTCCATAAGTATGGAACCCAGCGTGCACCGGCTTCAGGTGTTTTGCCTTTCTTGTGGAGCAGAGCTATGACCCTTTCCAATTGTTTAATCGCAGCCCAGTGGCAATCACAAAACCACAATTGTTAGAGGCTTTATTGATTGGGGTTGGAAAAGCCGTTGTAACAGGCCCACTTTATAAACAAAGCGGGCCTTTTTCTTTTGAACAGATTATTTTGGAGCTAAATCAATTGTTGAGTTGATAGGGTTATCGAGAAATCCAGTTATGAATCAAGCGATGCCGAATGTGCGATTAAGGGCAGGGTTTGTGCAGCTTGCTGGAAAATGATGAGGTATGGAATCTCCAACCAAAACCGCTTATCACGATAACAATATTTTTTATTTTTATAACAATAAATAAAAAATGAATTAAATAGACAATTTTCCGCATTCTCTGTACGCGATGAATTTGGTCGGCTTTTCAACCTCTGCTGTTTATTTGTAACTTTTATTCTCACAAGTTTGGGTTGGAAGTGCAGAATCGACTGTAAAAATAGCAAATTTTGAAATTTTTATTCATATATTTGAAATTAAAAAAAAATTAAGAAAACACGCTATTCAGGATTTATATAAAACCCGCCTAATTGTGTAGAAGGGCAAAAGAAGTTTTAAGCGCCCTTTGGTTTCCCAGGTATGGCAAAAACCTTCTGCAAGGTCGAGAACCTTGCTTGAGGTCTTGCCCTGGACTTGGAGAGCGACAAAACCATATAAACATAAATTAGGTGGTATTTAGAGATGTCGAATAACAATAGTTATAACTATGGTCGGTTCAAGAAAACACTACTTGCAGCAAGTATTATGGCGATTGGTTCTGCGGCTTATGCGGCTGACGATTCCAAAACTACGGGCGCCAAAGATGATGATATTGAGGAGATCGTTGTTTCTGGTATTCGCCGGAATATTGAATCTGCCCAGGAGTTAAAGAGAAATGCTAATACTGTAATCGATTCCATTACAGCAGATGAGTTGGGAGACTTCCCGGACAAATCGGTTGCCGAAGCATTGATGCGTGTTCCTGGTGTAATGATTGAGCGCTTTGCTACGCGAACAGATACAGGCGCATTCTCCGTGGAGCCATCTGGCGTCATCATCCGCGGTCTACCATTTGTGCGCAGTGAATTTAATGGGCGCGATACTTTTAGTGCAGATTCAAGTCGCGGTTTGAGTTGGGGTGATGTATCCCCAGAGCTTATGGGTGGTGTGGATATTTATAAAAACCAAACCGCGGAACTGATCGAAGGTGGTATTTCTGGTCTTGTAAATCTCAAAACCCGCCTGCCTTTTGATAGCGATAGCAGCGTAAATGTTGTCACCTTAGGCGCTAACTACAGTGACTTGTCAAAATCCAGCACCCCGGAGCTTTCAGGTATACATACCAGTCGTTTTGATACAGACGTCGGTGAATTTGGTGTGATGGCTAACTTTGCCTATTCCGATGTGGATGCTACATCGCAAAGCTCCAGAATGGCTCGCGTCAACCGCTTCCGGGATGTCTACGCTGAAGACTCGCTTTATTTTATTCCCCAAGGTGTTTCCTTTGGCGATAGCCAATACAGCCGTGAGCGCAATGGCGCCGCCTTAGCTTTCCAGTGGCAGGATAACGAAGGCCGTTACCTCGCAACGCTACAATACAACCGCTCCCAATATGAGAATACATCTGAAGGGCGTGGTATCGGCGTGGGTTGGGCTGGTCTTGGTGGCGGCGACAGCTTGTTCCTCGAGATTAAAGAGGGTGGCACTGGTTCTGGTGCAATTATTCGACCTGCTCCGGGTACTGACGCATTTACTTTTGCTGAAGATGGTTTGTTTTCCCACGGCACTGTTGTGCAAAACCACGGTTGGTGGGGCGCTAACAATAATGATTCAAAACTGGTTGCGGCCAATGCAAACGGTGAAGCCTTGGTTGAGACTTGCGCTAGTCTGGATTCATGGGCTGGTTGTGGTGAAGGCGCAGTTGTAACGGATTTTATTGGTGGCAACCTCAGCACCAATGCGGATGTGAGCGATTCCAAAAGTGTTACCGAAGATATTAGTTTGAATTTTAAATGGAATGTGACTGATAAATTCCGTGCAAATTTTGATGTGCAGCATGTAAATTCCGATTTGGATGAGTATCGGGTCAATACCGGTTTCAATACCTGGGCAAATCCAGAAGTTGACTTGCGTCATGACCTCAACAGGGTCGTTTTGAACGCGCCTACCAACGTTAACCTTCTGGACGCTGGGCAGGGCATATTTGCCAATCCTAATAGTTATTATCCCACCAGTGTGCTGGAGTTTCTTGGCGATAATCACGGTGAAGAATTTGCCACAAAAGTAGATTTAATTTACGACGTAGATTCCGGTTTTGTTGAGCGTATTAAAACTGGTGTGCGATACGCTGATCGTGATCAACAAGTGAATCAGGCCGGCAACTGGCAAGCTATGTCCACCTCCTGGAATCAGAATGCAGGCTGGTTCAACATCGACAGCCCAGCACATACTGGAATTTATGACGGCGAGGAATACACTTTTAACGGATACAAAGATGCTTTTGTTGTGGATACCTGGAAGTCTAACTACGGCAGTATAAGCATTGCTGATGGTGGTAACTTTTTTGTATTCCCTAACACCAGCACTATGCGCGATTGGAAATACACTAACAGCGCTATGACGACTGGCCAACCGGTTAATGGTTTTTATCCGATCTGTTCTAATTTGGGTGGTCGCTTAACAGAAGTAGAGGGGACTTGTTTCCGTCCGAACGAGTCACTAAACGTATCGGAGGAGACTGAAGCATTTTATGTTCAGATCGATTTTGGTGGAAATGACCTCACACTCTTTGATCGCCCTGTAAGTGGCAACATTGGTGCTCGTTACGTTAAAACCGAAATCGCAAGTGCGGGTGGAGAGCAATTCCCTGAGTACGATCTTGCAAGCCGTCCATGTGAAGAGACTACTCCAACCGATCCAGACGCTCCAGAGACCCGTCCCCCGGTTCCATTTACGGTTACCTGTTATTTAGGCGCTGATGAGATTGCGTTTATGAACAATGGCGGTAACTTGGGAACTTCCAAAGCAACTCATCACAATGTGTTGCCGAGCTTTAACATCAAATATGATGTGACCGATAATTTTGTTACACGCTTCGCTCTTTCACGAGCCATGTCTCGACCAGATATTGGTAGCTTGAGAAATTACATTACCGTTAGTTCGAATTTACCCAGCGTGGATGACGAAACAGGATCTTTGTGGGTTAAGGACGCTAGTGGAGAAATTGTGGGTGCCAATGTCGCCTACACCGCGAGTGCTGCCAATCCCTACTTGAAACCGACTATTGCTGATCAAGCAGACATCAGTTTCGAATACTATTCAGGGCCTAACAGCATTTCTTTTGCTTTGTATAAAAAGTCATTTGAAGATTACATCCAAACAGGAACCTATTTCCGCAAAATGACCAATAACGGCGTCACGAAAGATGTTGTAGTTACTGGTCCAATTAATGGCGATGGTGCAGAGGTTCAAGGGTTTGAAGTTCAAGGAACGCATTTGTTCCACTATTTGCCAAGTTTCTGGAGTGGCTTTGGTATTCAGGCGAACTACACCTATGTTGAAAATAAGGGCATCGAGAATACCGGTGTAAATAGTTCCTCTGAAAATGGTTCGAGCGGCTCCAGTGGTGCATCTGATCGTGTGCAAGTCGATCAGTTAGAAGGCATGTCTAAAGATGCTTATAACCTCGGTGTTTTCTATGAGCGTAATAAGTTTTCTGCTCGTTTATCCTATAACTGGCGCGCTGAATATCTCGTTACCGTTCAGGATTGTTGTATAGGCACACCTGTTTGGCAGGATGATTACGGCCAACTGGATGCTTCATTGCGTTATCGCATCAATGATATGTTTGAGCTGAGTTTATCCGGTAGTAACTTGACGGATCAAAAAGCAGTACTGACACAACAAATGGAAAATAGCGAAGATGGTGGAAAGCGTCTGAAATATTCCATCAATCAAAGTGATATTCGCTACACCTTGGGTCTCCGGGCGCAATTCTAGGTTAGTTGTCCATGGAGCTACCGTTTGTAACGGTAGCTCCAGTTTTTTCTGGAGCACGAGCGATGCAACAACCTTTTAGAATAATAATTGTGGGCGGCGGTACGGCAGGCTGGATGACAGCGGCTGCTATTTCCTCACTTTATAAAGATCGATCACGTTTTCAAATAACGCTGGTTGAGTCGGAAGAGATTGGCAGTATTGGTGTAGGTGAGGCTACTTTGCCCTCTATAAAAAGCTTCAATGACCAGCTAGGTATTGATGAAGTTGAAATGATGAGGCGCACCCAGGCGACCTTTAAGCTCGGTATTCAATTTAATGATTGGGGCAGGTTAGGGGCTAGTTATATTCACCCATTTGGTTTGTATGGCAGCTTGAAAAACTCTTCGGATTTTTACCAGTATTGGTCTCATGTGGCTTCAAAAAAAACCATCCCCGATATATCAAAGTATTCCTTTGCTGTGCAATTGTGCGAGCGCAACCAGTTTACATTTCCTTCCAAAGATTCGGGCCAGATTGAAAGTACTTTTTCTTATGCTTACCATTTTGATGCCGCGCTCTACGCTGCCTATTTGCGCGAGATAAGTGAACGCGCTGGTGTATTGCGTGTGAATGGCATAGTTGAAGCAATTAACAATGACCCTGATACAGGCAACATTACTGCTGTTTTTCTTCGTGATGGAAAAACGTTGAGTGGCGACTTTTTTATCGATTGCTCGGGTTTTCGCTCACTGTTATTACATAAAAATCTACAATCCGAATTTGAAGATTGGTCTCATTGGCTCTTGTGCGACAGAGCAGTCGCTATGCAGTCTGAGCAGCCAAAAGACATTCCTCCTTACACTATGTCAACTGCAAAAGAAGCTGGCTGGCAGTGGCGAATCCCTCTACAGCACAGAGCTGGTAATGGTTATGTATATTGTAGCAATCTAATCAGCGATGATCAGGCTCATGATTCTTTGCTTAAAGGGCTTGCTGGAAAACCCTTGACCGATCCTAGATTTATTAAATTCAAAGCGGGACGGTATAAAAAATCCTGGCAAAAAAATTGTGTTGCTATTGGTTTATCAAGTGGATTTCTAGAGCCGCTAGAGTCAACCAGTATTTATCTAATACATATAGCGATTATTTGTTTATTGCGTGTCTTTTCCTTCCAGTCAAATAAAAACCTATCTATCTTATCCGATGAATATAATCGGTTGATTGATAATGAGTACGAGCGGATACGGGATTTTCTTATTCTGCATTACCGTTTAAATGATCGCACTGATTCAGAATTGTGGCGGCATTGTCAATCTATGAAAGTGCCAGACAGCCTTATGCAAAAAATGGATTTGTTCAAGCGTCGCGGTTATTCAGAAAGCTTCAAGTATGGCTTATTCAGTACGCCCAGTTGGCTCGCTGTTTTTCACGGTCAAGGACTTTTCCAGCAGGGCATTGATCCGTTTATCTCATCTATTCCAACAGAAAAGATCGAGCCGATACTCGCAGAGGTTAGCGGTATGATTGATAAAGGGCTGCAGGCTGCTTCAACTCATGAGCATTTCATCAAACAACACTGTAACGCCGCCACATGACGGGTAATTTTTATGAACGATGGAATTAAAAAAATTGTAATCGTTGGGCGGGACTTGGATGCGTGGATAACAGCCTTTTTCCTTAAGTCTGTACTCGATAAGTCCAGAGACTCATACGAAGTTACTTTAGTGGAGCTAGGGACGCTGTTAACAGAGCATGACATTTTTGCAGTTCTCCCTAGCTACAAAATGTTACACAAAACGCTAGGCGCTAATGAAGATAAATTACGCCAAACCGCAAAAGCTCGCCCTTTTTTTGGTCAGAGATTTACGGGTTGGAACCCGGAATTGCCAGAATTTTTCCATGCCTACGATCGACTGGGTATAAATTTTAATGGTGTAGATTTCTTTCAGTATTGGATGAAAGCTGTTAACAATGGGCTGAAACTTCCTTTGGAGGATTTTTCTCTGGGGGTTGCGGCTGCCAAGCATGGCCGCTTTGTGGCTAGCACTGGGCAGGCCGACTTCTCTCATCTAGCGTATGGCTACCACCTAAGCGCTATTGAATATGTCAATGCAATCGCCCGGGCGGCGATGGAAGTAGGGGTAAAACGAGAGAATGGAAATATCATAACGATTAATAGAAACAATGATGTGATTGATTCTTTAAGCTTGGATGACGGAACGGTTCTTAAGGCTGATTTTTTTATTGATGCATCAGGTGCGGACGCATTATTGATAAATTCGTTAACGGATAATAATTTTGAAAGTTGGGAAGATTGGTTCCTGTGTGATCGAATCATTACTGCATCCAGCGCTCCTTTATCTCCTGCTCCAGCATTTAGTCAGGTCACTGCGTTTTCAAGTGGCTGGTGTGGTCTATATCCGTTAAACAACAGAACGGCCATTCAAACACTCTATTCTTCCCGTCATACAGATTTTTCCGGTGTTGTGGCAGAAATGAAAATGCGTGTAGGTGTGAATATTTCACAGGGAGTCGAGCGACCTATTAAATGCGGCATGCTAAGCCGACCATGGATTGGGAACTGTTTAGCTGTGGGAACTGCGGCAGCAAATATGGAGCCTTTGGATGCACTGCAAGAGCACTCGTTAGTTATAAGTATGGTTATGCTCAAACAGCTATTTCCAAACAGTAACGAATATCAAAATGAAAGGGATGTTTATAACAAAAAAATGCATTCTTTTATAGAGAACTTGAGGGATTTTCAGATTGTTCATTATGCGCTTAATTCCAGAGATGAGTTGTTTTGGGAGGCCTGTAAAAACCTTGAATTACCTCATGTTTTAAAAGAAAAGATTGATATTTTTAAGTGCTGTGGTTACGCCTCGGTCCGCGAGGATGAAACATTTCAAGAGGAGAATTGGATAAGTGTTTTCAATGGTCATGGGTTAGCTCCCGAGTTTTACAGCCCTTTGGTGGATAATATGAGTGATGATGAAATGATACAAAACTTTCAAAAAATCTTGAGGATGATTAAAGAACGAATTAATTCTTCGCCGTTAGTGTAAACCTGAAATTTACTTTTATTTGAGAATAAATGATGTTGAAAAAATTATTATTGTTGGTGATATCTACAATTCCTATGTTGGCTTTTGCCGATACCTATAACCTAAGCTCACCTAATGGCAGGATTTCCGTTGCTCTTGAAAATGGCGAAAAAGGGTTAAGCTACAGCGTTAAAGTCGATAATAAGTCCATTATTGAAGATTCTGCCCTTGGGCTGATAATTGATGATGCACCGCTGGGCGGTGCCAAAATGAATTTCCTGGGAGAGACGCGAGGTGAAGTTCGTGACTCGTTTGAATTGTTTGCCGGGCGCGCCAAACAAGTGAAGGATTTCTATAATTCTGGTCTGTTTCAATTTGCTTCTGCGAGCGAGAAAAAATTGAAATTGAATCTGGCTGTAAGGATTTATGACGAGGGCGTTGCTATTCGTTACATACTGCCGAATCAAGCGGGTTTAAAAACATTCACCATCCAAAATGAACTCACTCGTTTTTCATTTGCTGCCGATTACACCTGTTACGGTTTAAATCTGGGTAAGTTTGCAAATAGTCACGAAGGTGAGTTTGATCCAATAAAGTCATCATTTATTCGTGAACACAACCTTTACGATAATCCGTTGGTGTGTAAAACGGGAATAGGGCAAGGCGTTTTTGCGCTGGCGGAATCTGATGTGCGTGATTATCCCGGCAGTTGGTTTATGGGCCGCGGTGACGGCGGTTGGGGAGTTGATATCAAACTGACGCCGCGTTTTGATTCCCGTCCAGATGGACTTGAAAAAGCGGCAGTGCGCGCGACTATGTCTGCTGCTGGTGTGCAGTCACCCTGGCGGGTAATTATGCTTGGCGATACGCCCGGCAGTTTGACTGAATCTTCCTTAATTGCTGCGCTTGGCGCTCCTTCCGAAGTAAAAGACACCAGTTGGATCAAGCCAGGCAAGGTAGCCTGGGATTGGTGGAACGATAATCAGGTGGTGCTTGAAGGTACAGATGTCAAACCGGGAATGAATACCGAAACTTATAAGGCCTATATCGATTTTGCGGCAACTCTCGGGCTTGAATACATTCTTATCGATTCCGGGTGGCATGAAGGCGCCGCTTGGACCAGCTCTCCCGGTGCAGACTTGATAAAACCCATTCCAGCGATGGATATGCCCGAGATTTTTCGTTATGCCAAAAGTAAAAATGTTGGCGTTTGGCTGTGGGTTCAATGGCAGCAATTGGATTGGCAAATGGAAGAGGCGCTAAGCACTTACAACAAATGGGGTGTGAAAGGCATTAAAGTGGATTTTATGGATCGTTCAGATCAGGAAATGGTTGCCTATTACCATAAGCTGCTACAAATGACGGCCAAGTACAAAATTATGGTTAATTTACACGGTGCCTATCCACCCAATGGATTGGTTAGAACCTATCCTCACTTTTTAACGCAGGAAGGTGTAATGGGCGCGGAATACAACAAGTGGAGCGCGCGCGTGACAGCGACACACAACGTTACACTTCCATTTACTCGAATGATCCTTGGGCCAATTGATTACACGCCGGGCGGATTCCGCCACACCACACCGGAGGAGTTTCCAGCGCTTCGTCGCAATACTTTGCCTTACGTAAAAACAACACGTGGACATGGCTTGGCAATGTTTGTTGTTTATGACAGCCCGTTACAAATGTTGGCAGATTCGCCAATTACCTATAGCAAGACGGATGGCAAATGGCCGCAACCTGAAAACGAGTGGGCTGATGGTTTGGAATTCATAAAGGATGTACCCGTAACTTGGGATGAAACCAAAATTATTCAGGGGGATATTGGGCAATACATTATTTCTGCTCGTCGGAAAGGAAGTGATTGGTATATAGGTGCCATGACTAACGAGATGGAGCGCAATGTGAAAGTGCCGCTGGACTTTCTGGGGGAAGGACTTTACACAGCAGTCATTTGGGAGGATGGAAAGAACCCCTCCTCAGTTGTTAAAAAACAGGTAAATGCGCGTTCGCATAAACACAGCCTTAAATTGTCCTTGGCTCCTTCAGGAGGTGCGGTAGTTCAACTGAAAAAGCAGTAGCTTCTCTACCTCGCCACAACCGTAACTATTGATACGGTTGTGGCTTATTTTTAGGGTTATTCGCATCTTTTAATTCCCAACCTATAATTACTTAGATCCTTAATCAGGGTTGACGGCACGGTCTGTGATGAAACGGGTTGGGTTTAGATTGGTTTAGATTAGTATATTTTTCTATATGCCAATTTGGCTTGTGCGGGTTTTCATATAATATAAAATTATAAACCTGTTCTGGATCGCCGATTCCCGGTTTTTCATCTATGAATAATATTAATAAAAGTATAGGCGGCGCTTGTTTTCTACTTCACAAGCTTCTCGTAGAGGTGAAACTTGGCAAGTAATAAGTGGTTACAATCAAAAATCTTATCTTTTTATGTTGTTCTGCTATTGGTCAGCGTGATCGGATTCTTTATTTGTTATCAATATTCATACTCAACGTTAACAATTTTTCCGGAAAAAAACTCTCCGTATAAATGGTCATTAACCTCATGGAATGATGAGTATTCAGTGATTTCACACGAGAATAATTCCTCGTCGTTAATCGCAAATTTCAAATTATCCAAAAAATCCCAGTGGTTTGGCGCGGGCATTGCTATCAACTTTGACCAAAATGTTGGTCGCGTCGTAGATTTTTCAGAATTTACAAAAGCGCGAGTGTTATTAAAGTGCTCTCCATCGAATACTTTGTATTTTGGTCTATCGATGGAGGATGAAAAAGTTACCGAGAAAGGAATCCCGCTAACCTACAGAAATGCAGGTGCGCATATAAATTGCGATAGTGAATGGAGTGAAGTTGAAATTAACCTCGACTCGCTGGAGGTTCAAGTATGGTGGTTGCATAGGTTTGGTTTTAAGGCATCTGAAAAAGCCTATGACTTGAGGAAAGTCATTCGAATTTACCTTGAGGCAGCTTATGAGAGTCCTGTGGATATAGAATCCAATCTTTATGTTTCAGGGATATCTTTTGTCGGCAGAAAAGAGGGGATATTACTAAATTTTACTTTAGTCATGCTTGCAATATGGGTGCTGAGTGGCGCTTGGATCATAAGATCACAATTAAAGCCCAAGCCGCTGGAACAGGAAATCTCACCGCAGTTGCAATATGAACCACTTGATTTTAACCCGGCAAGAGAGCGTGATAAACAAGCTATTTTTGAATACATCGCGAAAAATTTTGCTAACCCGGAGATTGATATTGAGTCTGTTACCAAGGCGGCAGGAGTAAGTCGCACCAAAGTAAATGATATTTTGAAGGCGGAATATGGAACTACTTTTACCAATCACATTAACAAACTGAGGTTGGTTGAGGCATCAAGGTTACTGGCTGAAAAACCGGATGCACACATCACTGAAATTGCCTATTTAGTCGGTTTTAAAAATATCTCGTATTTCAATAAGCTATTTAAAGAGCAGTTTGGTTCAACCCCTAAAGAAGTCAGGGGAAAAGCTGCGAAAGAAAATTAGCTGCATTGTTTATATTCTGATCTCCTTATCTTTCATCGTCTGGCCTACCTCTGTAGGCCGTGACGGTTATAAACTCCCTCCATTATTTATCCAGTAATAGACGTAAGCCATCGACACAAAAAATATTTTGTTGATTAACGTATGTTTTGTCTTTTTTTAATAACAAAAGATCTAATAAAAATAACAAAATAAAATTTTTCAAAAAAATTCTGCTGTTTTCGTTTAAATTTTAATATTAATTGCATTAAAGTCGGCGATTGATTCGATGATTGCGTCATTCGCTGTGCAGCAGCAGATGATTCCTATTATCCGTTTGTATCGCCGTTTGTAGTTTGGGGTTTTCCATGAAAAATAGATTAATAACCACCTTGGCATTAATTTCCACGGTTCTTTGTGCATCAACGAGTGTCGCTAATGACCATAAACTTCCTTCTGCTGTGGCATTTACGCCTGACACTCTGGAGAAATATGAAACGCCGTTATGGTTTAAAGATGCCAAGCTGGGTATTTGGTCGCATTGGGGGCCTCAGGCGGTTCCTCGGATTGGAGATTGGTATGCACGCTTTATGTATGTCCCCGGCACGCCTCAGTACGACCATCATGTTAAAAATTACGGCCACCCATCCAAGGTTGGCTACAAAGACATAATTCCGCTCTGGAAAGCCGAGAAATTTGAACCCGATGCTTTGATGAAGCTTTATAAAGAAGCTGGCGCAAAATATTTTGTCAGCATGGCGGTGCATCACGACAATTTTGATTTATGGAACTCCAAACACCACAAATGGAATTCGGTGAATATGGGTCCTAAACGGGACATAGTGGGTGACTGGAAAAAGGCGGCAAAAAAACAGGGCTTGCATTTTGGTGTGTCAGAGCACTTGGGTGCCAGCTACAGTTGGTTTGCGCCTAGCCACGGTTACGATCAATTCTGGCCTTTGAATGGTGTAGGTTATGACGGCGAGAACCCGGAGTACGCTGATTTGTACCACTCTGGTAAAGACAAGCCTTATCGCGATTCCAGAACCTGGTATACCGATAATCCTGAATCACAAAAGAACTGGCTGTTAAGGGTTACCGATCTTATTGATCAATATAATCCGGATTTGCTCTATACCGACGGGGGAATTCCTTTCGGTGAAGTAGGGCGCTCGCTTGTCGCCGATTATTATAATAAAAACATAAAAAAGAACGGTGGTCGCTTGGAGGCTGTCTATAACCATAAAAATATAGGCTCGGGAGAATTTATTTTAAAAGCCGGCGTTCAGGATATAGAGCGTGGTGTTATGGACGGAATTAGTCCCTATCCATGGCAGACAGATACCTCGAATGGAGATTGGTACTACAACGATAATCATGGCTACAAGAGCAGTGCCCAAGTCATCCATATGCTCACAGATATCGTTAGTAAAAACGGAAACTTGTTGCTCAATATTGTTCAGTATCCGGATGGAAGTTTGCCGCCTGAATCGCAACTTTTACTCAAAGAAATGGCGGCTTGGATTAAGGTTAACGGTGAGGCAATTTATGCAACCAGACCTTGGAAGATCTACGGTGAAGGGCCAACAGCTGCCGCTGCTGGGCATTTTAAAGAGGAAGATAACTATACGGCCCAAGATATTCGTTTTACCACCAAAAACAATGTGCTTTATGCAACCACTCTTGCAGAACCTTCTGGGCAAATAAAAATCCTTTCTTTGGGCACGAGCAGCAAACTTCTGGATAAGAAAATTAAGGATGTTCGCATGCTTGGGTACAATAAGAAGCTTGAGTGGCGTCAGGAGAGTGATCATTTATTGGTAATTCTGCCAGAAAAACTACCTACGCCTTTTGGATCAAGCTTAAAAATAAGCTTTTAAAAATTTGCGTAAATCCGAATATTAACAATAACCCCTATGTTTGACTGTTTGGGCCTGCCGGAAATATCCGGTAGGCCTTTTTTTTAGTAACAAGTTTTAGAAAAATTCTAATAATAATTTTTAGTTGTAGTTATTTTTACTTGTTTTTAATTCCGGTTGGTTTCAGTGAGGTAGCATCCTAACGTCGTTTACTGCGTAAGCGACTGGAACGATTTTCTCCCCTTAGCAGGGAAGCTGTTTTATCAGGTGTAGTTCGGATAGGTATCTATGATTTTGCTTGCTGACTACATCTGCTTTTTCTTCTGGATGTTCTGTATTTCCAAAAACGATTTGCGTTACTGAATCCAAGGATACTAATAATGAAAATGCTACAGCGACTAGTCTCTTCAATATCGATATTGGCCATCTGCACTTTTATCGCCTACAGCCACGCCGATAACTATCAGTGGGATGCGGTTTCTATGGGCGGTGGTGGCTTTGTCAATGCCGTAATTCCCAGTAAAACAGAGCAGGGCTTGTTTTACGCGCGTACCGATGTAGGTGGCGCCTATCGTTGGGATAAAACCCAATCGCGTTGGATAGCTTTAACAGATTGGGTTTCGCAAGATCAGGTTGGCTACCTTGGTGTTGAATCCCTTGCACTTGACCCTAAGGACTCCGCGAAGCTCTATATGCTCGTGGGTATTTCCTATTTTAATGGCGGCAAGTCCGCGATATTAAAATCCAATGATTATGGAAATACTTTTCAAGTTATTGATATCTCCAACCAATTCAAGGCCCATGGAAATGGAATGGGAAGGCAAACCGGCGAAAAATTGGTTGTCGATCCTATTGATAGCAACATCCTTTATACCGGTACTCGTTGGAATGGTTTATTTAAATCTACTGATGCGGGCATTACCTGGTCCAGGTTAAGTGGCTTGAACCTTACTACTACGCCTAATGAGAACGGGATCAGTTTTGTTGTGCTGGACAGTTCCACTGAGCAAGGTAGTGCAGCAAAAAATATATTTGTTGGTGTTTCCCGCTTCCCTTCAGTGGGTGCTAATTTTTACCGTTCCACCGATTCAGGCCAAACATTCACTGCCATCAGTGGAGGCCCCGCCGGGTTGATGCCTCAGCGTGCCATTTTTGATAAGCGCGGGGACTTGTTAATTACCTATGCTAATGGTGCCGGCCCCCATGGGAACAATTCCCAGCCTGAACCTATGGATCAGGGGCAAGTTTGGAAATATTCTCCGGCCGCGAATACCTGGACCAATATCACACCTGCGAATTTCTCCCGCGCTTTTGGTGGCATCACGGTAGATCCAAATGATGCTGACCGCATTATCGTTTCCAGTTGTAATACCTATATGTTTCAGTATGAAATGGATGGCCGTAGCGCTTGGGGCGATCAAATATTTTCTACTCGCGATGGTGGGAAAAATTGGACGAATTTAATTGCCAATGGGGTTTCACTCGACACCCAAGGTGTTGATTGGGTTGCTGGCCATTCTATTCACTGGGCGGGCTCCTTGGAGTTTGATCCGTTTGATACTAAAAATGTTTATGTCACCTCGGGCAACGGTATTTTTAAAGCGCAGGATGTTGATGCATCACCAATTGTCTGGTCGTTTTGGGTGAAAGGTATTGAGGAAACTGTGCCGCTGGATTTGGTAAGCATAACTGGTGGCCCAGCGGTTTCGGTGATTGGTGATTACGATGGTTTTGTCCACACCGATGTAGCCCAGTATGCGCCGATTCATAAGCCTGGCATGGGAACTTCATCCAGTATTACTTTTGCATTTAATGATCCACGCTTAATGGTTCGTGTGGGGAATTCTTTGTATTACTCCACCGATACGGCTGCAACCTGGATCCAAATAAATTTTTCAACCGGTATTCGCGGTCACGCCACACTCACTGCCGATGGCGAAACCCTGATTTATAGCCCGGGATCTACGACGGATAACAAGGAAATATTATCGAGTTATTACACTAAAGATTGGGGGCAAACCTGGACTGCGGTTCAAGGCTTATCTATGACTCACGCCAGAGTTGTTGCAGATACTGTCAACAGTCAAAAACTCTATGCACTCAATGGCAATAAAATGATGGTCAGCATGAATGCTGGTGTATCGTTCCAGCAAATGGGAACCCTACCATCGTCAAACGGTTCCAAAATTATTCGGGCGGTTCCCGGCATTGAGGGCGGCGTGTGGGTAGCGCTGGGAAATAATGGATTGGCGAAGTCTACAGATTCTGGTGCTAATTTCACAATCGTTAATGGTGTCAGTGCTGCGCAGGCAGTGGGTTTTGGAAAGGCTGCTCCGGGTAATAATTTTCCCACGATTTATATTTGGGGAACTATTAATAACGTTTCCGGCATATTCCGCTCCATTGATGGAGGAACCAGTTGGGTGAGAATTAATGATTCAACTCACCAATTTGGTGGCCCCGGCAATGGTAATTTTATACTGGGCGATATGAATACCTTTGGTACTGTGTACATGAGCACAGCGGGCAGGGGAATTATTTATGGAAAATTGGTAACCGATGGTTCTAATGATAATTCAAGCTCTTCATCGGTAGACATCAGCAGCAGTTCGTCCTCCAGCGTAGCGACAACCGGTTCATCCAGCGCTGTTTCGAGCCTTGCTGAGACAAGTTCATCCAGCTCTGCAGCGAGTACTCCTCTCAGCTCTTCCAGCTCGTCATCTCATTCAAGTACCGCTCCTGCGTCTACATCAAAATCGGGCGGGGGTTCCGTTGGTATATATTTTCTAATACTCCTTTTTACTTTTTTTGTTTCAAGAGTTTTCTTGTTAAAACAATAATTATTGAGGTCGTAGTAA
This sequence comes from Cellvibrio sp. KY-YJ-3, assembly GCF_008806955.1. Classification (NCBI taxonomy): domain Bacteria; kingdom Pseudomonadati; phylum Pseudomonadota; class Gammaproteobacteria; order Cellvibrionales; family Cellvibrionaceae; genus Cellvibrio; species Cellvibrio sp. KY-YJ-3. Next base: position 3,140,370 of record NZ_CP031727.1, read on the forward strand.
ATATTGGCTTCTCATTTAAATCATGGGGAGCCTTATTTTATATGTTGTTAAGTGAGAGATATCTAGTGAATATTAAACATTCATTTCCAAAAAAATCCTTGTCTAGTTATTGTTCTTTTATTAAGCCGAGTGCCTGTGTACTCATATCAATAGCCTCATTTTTAAGTGGGTGTGGGGAAGATGGGGGCGCCAGTTTTACAAGTTCCTCAAGCTCTTTAGGTTCAGGAGCGGTTGGCACTGTATCGAGCAATGCGACGAGTAAATCCTCCTCCAGTCTCTCCAGCCAGTCTCTTACAGCAAACTGTGATTTACCAAGTGAGTTTTCCTGGGTTTCTTCCGGGCCCTTGATTCAGCCCCAGTCCGCTGACCATATTTCCATTAAAGATCCAACCATCGTTTTTTACGATAACAAATACCATGTTTTTGCAACTGTGTTTGATATCAGTCGCAAAGGTTGGGGTTCGGTTTATTTGAATTTTAACGATTTTTCCAACGCTGGCTCTGCTACGCAAATATCGCTGCAAGATAAACCTACCGGCAATGCTGTTGCCCCGCAGGTATTCTTCTTTCGCCCTCACAACAAGTGGTACCTCATTTATCAATGGGGCGCCAAATATTCTACTAATACAGATATAAGCAATCCGGACACGTGGACAACTCCACAACCGCTATTGGCTAACGGCTTGAATATCGGTTTGGATTACTGGGTGATTTGTGATGAGGCCAATTGCCATTTATTTTTCTCTGGCGATGATGGCAATCTCTATCGCTCAAAAACACCTATCGATAATTTCCCTAATTTCTCTGGCTATGAAATTGTCATGTCAGACGAGGTGGGAAAATTATTCGAGGCAAGCAATGTTTATAAGGTAGAAGGCAAAGACCTTTATTTGCTGTTGGTAGAGGCCTACGGCCCTCGTTACTTTAGATCTTGGACGGCAACCAGTTTGGATGGCCCATGGACTCCCTTGGCGGATAGCCAATCAGCTCCTTTTGCCGGCGAGGCTAACGTGAGTTTTGAAGGGGAGAAGTGGACCAGGGATATCAGCCATGGCGAAATGATTCGCTCCGGTTACGACGAAACACTCACGATTAATCCTTGCAATATGCAGTTTCTTTATCAGGGTGTAGATCCAAACTCCAACGTGACCTACACGGATTTGCCTTATCGCTTGGGTTTAATCAAGCAAACTGGTAATCGCTAGGCAACCGCACGGCCCTCTAAAAGAGTCTTTTACCGGGAGGAGTTTATAACGCAAGTCCTCCTGGTAATTAGCCCCTCACAGTCAGTTAACAAGCCTTTCAACTAACAAAACTTCTAAAAAAAATAACAAGAATTTGTTAGTGCTATTAAATCATCCTGCTTGAGATACCTAAGCTGCCTTCCTTTTCTAAATCATATTGATTCGCCGTGGATGGCCCTAGCCGCATTCTCGTTGTGGGCGCGCGCGCATGAATACAACTAATGCAATGGAAGGTTTATGTCGTGATAACACGCCTAAGTGTTCAGTGCACTTCAGATGTTTACAAATAACCAATAATGAATGGTGTTTTATGATTCAAACAAAATTAAGCCTGTATTTGTGCCTGGCCATGTCAGGTGGAATGCTGATTGGATGTGGTGGCGGTTCGTCAGGCTCTTCCCAAACCAGTGCCCCTTCTGTATCGAGTTCATCCGTGTCCAGCTTGCCTGAATCCAGTTCAGCTGTTTCCAGTTCGTCTGTATCCAGTAGTTCAGCGGTGGTGTCCTCTGCAAGCTCAAGCAGCTTAATGACCGCCTCAAGTGAGAGCAGCGCTTCGAGCCTTTCAAGCAGTGCGTCAAGCTCCGAGGATGCCGGATGGACCAACGTGAAATACGGTGGTGGTGGTTATGTTCCCGGTTTGGTATTTCATCCAACCACGCCTGACCTTCTTTATGCACGTACCGATATTGGCGGTTCCTATCGTTGGGATGCAGCGGCAGCCATTTGGGCACCGCTGACCGACGGTTTTGGGATAAGGGATAGTTCCCATCAGGGCGCAGAGAGTATTGCGCTGGATCCAACTGATGACAGACGTGTGTACATGACCACGGGTGTGACTGTAAGCCTGTCTGATCTTGGGCGTTTGTATATTTCTACGGATCGCGGCGATAACTGGCAGCGGGTAGATCTGCCATTTCCTGTGGGATCTAATAACAGGGGCCGGGCAATTGGCGAGCGCATGATGGTTGACCCTAATAACCCAGCCATTCTGTTCTACGGTTCTCGCACCGCCGGTTTGTGGAAGAGTTCTGATCGTGGCCAAAACTGGCAGCAAGTGCAGTCTTTAGCCTCGCTCCAGATGAACCAGTCCCAGATTGACAACAATTCAGGCGGCACCCCAATTGGTGTGCAACAAGTTATTTTTGATACGGCCACTAGCGGAAGCGGTAGTGCGACCCAAACCATTTATACCTCCGTCGCTCCGGATTATGTCGCCCTGGCTGGCTTGAGCCACAGTGTGTACAAATCAACCGACGGCGGCGCAACCTGGACTGGTGTAAACACTCCGGTGCAGGGTTACCACATTCCCCATTGGGTGCGCGCCAAAGATGGGATGATGTACGTGGTCTTTACCAAAACTACCGGCCCAGGTGCAGAAGGGCCTGCGACGCTTTACAAATTTGATGGTACTAACTGGACCCCGCTCAAAAGCTATGAAAAAACCGAATGGACCAGCTTTGGTATAGGCGGTGTGGCAGTTTCTGGTAGTGGTTCATCCACTCGAATCGTGCTGGGTATTACCAATTCCTGGGGTGATTGGGAAGGTAAGCCAACCGTACAAATCTCCGATGACGCGGGCCTGAATTGGCGCGAAATTGGCTCAATGACGCCGCGCATTCCTGCGACTGGTTCATTTACCGGCTGGCTAGACGATATAGAGATTAACCCGGGTAACCCCGAACACGTTCTGGTGGTTCATGGAGGTGGTGTATGGGAAACCAAAAATGCCTCTGCAACCAAACCTACCTGGAGTGAAATGGTCAATGGCATTGAAGAGACGGCCACTCTATCACTCATGGCCCCACCTTCAGGTGCTTCCTATAGTTTGTTGAACAGCTCCGGGGATATAGGTGTACATGTTCATACCGATTTGTCGACCAAGCCTACTCATAGTACAGGTCACGTTTTTGCTAACGGTATCGCTACTGATATGGCGTGGGATACGCCTTCCTACATTGCGACAATCGGCAGTGCCCACTGGGGTGGCGAAAACAAAGGGGCACTTTATTCCACTGATTCGGGTGCGACCTGGACCGCCTTTCCATCGCTTCATCCGAAAGGGCTGACTAATCAAGCCGATTTTTCCAGCTTGGCCGTCTTGAAAGCCAACCATGTGATCTGGGCACCCAATAATTCAGTTCCTGCTTATACAACTAACAACGGTGCAAGTTGGACAAATTCAAACTTGCCGGCCTTGCCGGATGGTTGGGGGCGCAGCTATCGCCTTGCGGCTGATCGCAAAAATTCAAACAAGGTCTATGCCTATGATTCCGGTGGCGGTTGGTGGGGGCCTACACCCAAGTTCTTCACTTCAACCGATGGTGGTAGCAAGTTTACTGTTAGCAGTCAGTTCACCAGCCTCAATGCTCGCCCCGAGTTTTTTGGTACGGCTTCCATGGCGGTCAATCCATATGTTGAAGGTGATGTGTGGTTGGTGGATGGGCACAGTATTTATCACTCGCTCGACTCGGGTGTTACCTGGACCAAACTCAACGTTGCAGCCTCCATCTGGGGTTCCAATACCAATTCACCGGAGGTGTTTGGCGCAACCTCAATCGCACTGGGTAAAGCACCGGCTGCTTCTGCTTACTCGGCATGGATTTATCTAGTGGGTGTGATTGATGGCGTCTGGGGGCTGCATCGTTCCGAGGATGGAGGCAACACTTGGACACGTATCAACGACGACAAGCACCAGTATGCCGGTATGGGGAACCTGGCGGCGGATCACAATGTGGTTGGTCGTGTGTTTTTCAGCGGTAATGGCCGCGGCATCTTTTCACTAACTAAATAAATGGTCCCTACCTGTGTTCACTTTTGTGGTGGACACAGGTAGGGATTTTTATTAGTACATCTTGTTTTTGTAAAAAAGATTTAACTATTTTTCCCTTCATAAACTAAGAAAAAATTAAATTTTTATTGCTATGAAAAAATGTTGGTACTTATTTTCTATTTATTGCTAATGAATAGGCGAAATTCCGGGTTAACTTCAGAATGCCTGCATCTATTTCTAATAAAGACATCAGGCGTATCACCATGAGCCCTGGGAAACGCGGTCGGCGTGAATAAGAGTTTTTGCAGAAAAATAACAATAACTGTACCTCTCCAACTCATGGATATTAATCCCACTACACCTTTTCGGAGGCTACATGCGGTTCATTTCCAAACGTTTGATTAATAAGCTTGCCATTAACAAGCGCTCCATCAGCAATTTGTCTTTTTTATTTGTTTTTTTCACATCAATACCTGTCGCTTTCGCCCAGAGTAATTGTGGGACTGGTGGCGGTACTACGGTTTGCCTTTCTGCGACTGGATCAACGAGCAGTATTGATCTCTCCTGGACGGTAAGCGGATCTGTTAGTCGCATTGAATTGTATCGGGATACCGACAGTAATCCGGCGGGCCGCACCAGAATTGCAGTTCCTGCCACGTCGGCCCGGAGTTATTCCGATACAGCAGCAGTTACCGGAACCCAGTACTGGTATTGGGTTAAATTTAACGCTACTGGCGGCCAATATAATTCTGGCGCAGCGACAGCAACTCGTTTGGCTGTTGTCAGTTGTCCAACACCCAGTGTCGTTCCTTATGTGCAAGTGGGGGGAACCTGGAGCCAAACCGGTTCTGCGACTGTGGCATCCGGGACCTCGATTGGTTTGGGGCCTCAACCTATCGCGGGTGGTAATTGGGCAACGGGAACCTGGAGTTGGAGCGGCTGCGGTACCAGCGGCAGCTCACGTGAGCAGTACTTTGCGCCATCTGCAAGCTGTACCGCCTCTGCAGTATTCACCGATACCTGTGGCCAAATGGCCAGCTACAATTTTGCAATCAACACCACCGCCAAATGGACCAATGTGAAATACGGTGGTGGTGGTTATGTTCCCGGTTTGGTATTTCATCCAACTACGCCTGATCTTCTCTATGCACGTACCGATATCGGCGGCTCCTATCGTTGGGATGCAGCGGCAGCCATTTGGGCACCGCTGACCGACGGTTTTGGTGTAAGAGATGGCTCTCATCAAGGCGCGGAAAGTATCGCGTTAGACCCAACCGATGATCGTCGTGTGTACATGACCACCGGCGTCACCGTGAACTTATCTGACCTTGGGCGTTTGTATATTTCTACGGATCGCGGTGATAACTGGCAGTACATCACTCTGCCGTTCCCCGTGGGTTCCAACAATAGAGGGCGCGCGATTGGGGAGCGCCTGATGGTTGACCCCAACAACCCGGCGATCCTGTTCTACGGCTCACGCACTGCCGGTTTATGGAAGAGTTCAGATCGCGGCCAAAACTGGCAGCAAGTGCAGTCTTTAGCCTCGCTGCAGATGAACCAGTCCCAAATTGACAACAATTCGGGCGGCACCCCAATTGGTGTGCAACAAGTCATTTTTGATACGGCTACCAGCGGAAGCGGTAGTGCGACCCAAACCATTTATACCGCCATTGCGCCGGATTATGCCGCTTTGGCTGGCTTGAGTCACAGCGTTTTCAAGTCAACCAATGGTGGCGCAAGTTGGACTGGCATAAATACTCCCTTACAGGGCTATCACATTCCGCACTGGGTACGCGCCCAAGACGGCATGATGTACGTGGTCTTTACCAAAACCACCGGCCCGGGTGCAGACGGCCCAGCGACACTTTATAAATTTGACGGAACCAACTGGACCCCACTCAAGAGTTATACGCAGACCGAATGGACCAACTATGGCATAGGTGGTGTTACGGTTTCTGGCACAGGTTCATCTACCCGAATTGTGCTGGGCATCACCAATTCCTGGGGCGATTGGGAGGGTAAACCAACCGTACAAATCTCTGACGACGCAGGCCTTAACTGGCGTGAGATTGGCTCGGCTACGCCACGTATACCCGCTAATGAGGGCTTTACTGGCTGGCTGGACGACATTGAGATTAACCCATTCAACTCCGAACACATTCTGGTTGTACACGGCGGCGGCGTATGGGAAACCAAAAATGCTTCCGCAACCAAACCTACCTGGAATGAAAAGGTTAACGGCATCGAAGAGGTTGCTACCCTGGCACTTATGACACCACCGCCCGGTGCGTCTTACAGCTTGTTGAATAGCTCCGGCGACGTAGGCACCCTGGTTCATACTGACTTCTCCGTTAAACCAACCCGCAATACAGGTTCAAACTTCAAGAATGGTCTTGCTACTGATATGGCATGGGAAAACCCCTCTTACATAGCCACTATCGGCAGCGCCCATTGGGGTGGTGCGAATCCCGGCGCGTTTTATTCCACTGATTCAGGCGCGACCTGGAATACCTTCCCAACGCTTCATCCCCAAGGTCTGACTAACCAACAGGATTTTTCCAGCCTGGCGGTAATGAAAGCCAACCATGTGATCTGGGCTCCCAGCAATTCAGTGCCTGCCTATACCACCAATAACGGCGCCAGCTGGACTTACTCCAACCTGCCAGCCCTGCCAGAGGGATGGGGGCGCAGTTATCGTGTCGTGGCAGATCGCAAAAACTCCAACAAGGTGTATGCCTATGATTCCGGTGGCGGTTGGTGGGGGCCTGCACCCAAGTTCTTCACCTCAACCGATGGCGGCAGCACGTTCACTGCTAGCAGCCAGTTCGCCAGCCTCAATGCGCGCCCTGAGTTTTTTGGTTATGCGTCGATGGCCGTGAACCCGAATGCAGAAGGTCATATCTGGTTGGTGGATGGCCACAGCATTTTCCGTTCAGTCGACTCAGGTGTTACCTGGACCAAACTCAGCGCCGCCGCCTCCATTTGGGGTTCCAATACCAATACGCCGGAAGTCTACGGCGCAACCTCCATCGCATTGGGTAAAGCACCGGCTGGTTCTGCTTACTCGGCGTGGGTTTATGTGGTGGGTGTGATTGATGGTGTCTGGGGCCTGCATCGTTCCGAGGATGGTGGCAATACCTGGACACGTATCAACGACGACAAACACCAGTATGCCGGTATGGGTAACTTGGCGGCGGATCACAATGTGGTTGGTCGGGTGTTCTTCAGCGGTAATGGCCGCGGCATCTTTTTCACTAACTAAATAAATGGTTCCTGCCTGTGCGCCCTTAATGGTGCACAGGCAGGCTTTTTTATAAACGGCAACATCGAGTTTTACCCAGTGTTATCAACCAAAAGGAGCGTCACAGTTATTTATGCAATACCTTTATCAGAAAAAAAACAGCAAACAACAGATGAAAAACATCAAACAGTTAGGCAGTGCTTTTTTATTCGCCAGCGTCGCGTTATCAATGAGTGCAAACGCGGCGGACGTTATATCCATTTACAAAGATAAGCCGCTTAAAGATTCACAAATATTTCTAGAAAGCTCAGGCCAGCAACTGAAATTTAATGGCACTAATTTGGTTACGCCAAAAGGTGATGTCCAGTTACAAGCCAGCAGTAAAAAAAATGCGTCTGATGCCCTGAGATTTAGCTGGAAGGATACCTGGTACTCCAGCATGACATTGGAAGCGGCTGCGCCTTTGAATTTGGCGGGAATGATGCAAACCGGCGTATTGGCGCTGGATGTGAAAATCGATGAGCTCGATAAAGGCGGTATTTCCTTTAAAATGAAATGCAAATCCGATAACTGTAATCGCGTGGTACCTTTCACCATGGCGGCGCGAGAGTTGCGCGGTAAAGGTTGGAGCAAAGCTTACGTTCCCTTGAATTGCTTTGTGCAAGAGCAAGACGACTTTAGCGCAACGACTACCCCGTTTGCCTTGGACGTGGGCGGGCAGGGCGGTGTATCTATTGCGAATGTGGAGTTGCTCGCCAACGCACCTAAAAATGTTTCTTTGCTTGAATGCCCTGATTACAAAACTGCTTCGACTACCCCTGACATGTTGAATGAGTGGTGGTCTATTGACTGGTGGTTGCCACGTCACGAGCAAAAACGAATGGAAGCCAAAACCATTGCTGAAAAAGGCGGAAAAATAGATTTATTATTTATTGGTGACTCCATTACTCAAGGTTGGGAGGGCGATGGTGCACCCGTGTGGCAAAAAAATTATGCCAACAGAAATGCCTTTGCCATTGGCTTTGGTGGCGACCGCACAGAAAATGTATTGTGGCGCTTACAGCACGGCGCGGTTGAAAACATGTCGCCCAAGGTGGTTGTGTTGATGATTGGCACCAACAATACCGGCCATCGCTATGAAAATCCCATCTACACTGCAGCAGGTATTAAAAAAATACTGGAGGAACTGCAAGTGCGTCTGCCTAATTCCAAAGTGCTGATGCTGGCCATTTTTCCCCGTGATGAACAGCCCAACGGCGGGTTACGCCTAATTAACAAAGGTGTGAATGCGATTATTAAAGATTACGCCGATAACAAGCGGGTGTTTTTTACAGACATTAATTCCGTTTTCTTAACCAATGAGGGCGTGCTGCCAAAAGAAATTATGCCTGACCTGCTGCACCCCAATGAAAAAGGTTACAGCCTCTGGGCGGAAGCCTTGGAGCCACATTTACAGAAGCTGATGAAATAGTGGTTACAGCGGCGCCCTTGGGCGCCGTTTTTCTGTTGTAAAAAAGATATCTATAGCGTTCGAGAGGGAGTAGTTATGAATGAGGCTTATTGTATTAATTTAGCAAGAATGTCTGCAACTTACGTAAAAATAATCTTTCAGATTGTATTCATGGGGATCTTAGCGGCAACTTCACTTTGTCACGCTAAAGAGTTAGCCATCACCTTTGATGATGCTCCTACGCCAGATTCGGCTTTAATGAGTGGTAATGAGCGCACCCAGAAAATAATTGCCGCTTTGCAAAAGGCAAAAGTACCGGATGCTCTGTTTTTTGTGCAGGCCGACAGATTAAATAAATCCACCCAGATGCGTTTGGATCAATATGCGGCAGCCGGATTTCACATAGCAAACCATAGTTACAGCCACCAATCAGCCAGTGCGTTAGGGAAAAAAAATTATATTGCTGATGCCAAGAGCGCTCACTTGCTGCTCAAAAACCAAAATAATTTTTTACCTTTTCACCGCTTTCCCTATTTGGATTGCGGTAAGGATAAATCCTCCATTCTTGCAATTCGGGATTCTTTATCGGAGCTTGGCTATAAAGACGGTTATATAACTATCGCCAACTACGACTGGCACATCAGCAACCTACTTGCGAAGGCGTCGGAAAATAAAAAGAATATCAATTATGAAAATGCCAAAAAGTTTTACGTGGATACCTTGTTCAGCGCTATTGAGTTCTACGACGAAGTTGCCCGAAAAGCGTTAGGGAAGTCACCAAAGCATGTATTGTTATTGCACGAGAATGACGCAGCGGCTTTGTTTTTGGGAGATTTAATTGCGCATTTGCGAAGTAAGGGGTGGAAAATTATTTCACCGCAAAAAGCCTATGAAGATCCTATTTCTCGCGATCTAAGCAATATTTCCTACCATCATCAAAATAGAGTGGCAGCCATAGCACGGCGATCAGGTATTCCTGAGGATAAGTTGTACCATGTATCGGAGAATGTTGATTATTTGGATAAGGCTTTTGTCGAGGCAGGTGTTGTTTATTAATCGTGTAAAGGGGGAGTGCTTTTTCTTACTTTAGTCTTACCTTAGTCAATTCAAAACCAGCATAAAAATCACCCTCCACCTAAAAAACGGAGGGTGATTTTTTATTAAAGGTAACCGACTTTTTGGGCGAAACTAATTATCGATGTACCGTAAGAGCCGCCCCAGCTATAACCGGTGCGACGCTCCAGTGACATTTGGGTGATGTCATAAAATTTACTGCCATCGCGGTCACTGAAGAAACCCCTGTTGGTATTTAAATCATAAAAGCGATACCACATTTTGCTGCCAGCTTTGGGCACTATGGGGTTAGTTTCCGCTTGCGATGAATCGTAGGTATAACCTTCAAGATAAGTGTTGGGGCTATTAAACCAGGCAACACCCGCACGTACGGCTTTTTCTATCTCGGCGGTTTGTGGTTGTGTCATCAGAAACGCAAGTACACCAACGGATTCACTACCGCTCAATGATTCCAACTCATACGCGCGCGCTTTTTTCGGTAAATAATCGGTCGCACCGTGTTGTGCGCACCACGCGGTTAATACCCCATTTTGTTTCCACTGGGCCTTCAAAATATATTCTGTGCCTTTGGTTACTGCGGTTTTAAAACGTGCGCGATCTGCATCGGAAAATACATCGGTATCAAACGGCGCGCGTTTATTCGCAGCGAAATCCAATACTGTCAGTGCGTATGCCATGCCGTTATCGTTAAAGGTTGCGTGGTCTGCATAGCCACCTTTTAATGGATAAAACTGCGGCAGGGCGCCAGTGCTGTATTGTGAGCTCACCAAAAAATTTGCTGCTTTGCGCACTGCATCGCGATATTTGGTAATACCACCTTGTTTGTAAACATCCGCGAGGTAAACCATTTCGGTGATGGTTGCGCCGTTGTCGATAGTACCGCTTTCACTGCCGCCACTACCGCTGCCCACACTGTTGTAATCCAGATTTTTCGGCCAGCCGCCGTTGGTTTGCTGATAAGACAAAACTACATCAGCGCGGGAGACCGCCCATTTGGTGCGAGATTTGGTTAACCAACTGGCAGCCGGATTACCATCCAATGTAAGCATTCTTGCTGTGCCAACTGAACTTGCTACCGAACTGGTTGATGCGCTGGAGCTGGATTTCACCGACGAAGAACTACTGCCAACACCCGTACCACAAACGCCTGCTGCAGTCAGTGCACCTGCTACTGTGAGTGAATCTATATTTGCTAAACCGTCAGCAGTCAGCGATGTGAGTTTTAACAGGTTGTTACCCTGCACCAAATCAATTTCGATGCTCGCTGTTTGCCAATTTGTCCAGCCACCGGTTGGGGGCAATTGCAGTGTGTAATTGCCATTGCTGCCGCCATTAATTAACAAAGAGCCGTTGCGATTAGCGGTTCCACCATTTGCAAAGCGGAAAGTTAAGGTGTGGCGACTGCTTGAGGTAGCGTTAACAGCCCACTCGATAGCAGCGCCTTGCAGGTTGTTGCTATTGGTGTAGCCGTTACCGCTATAACCAGCATTGGTGCTCTCGGTGGCTATGCCATCCACACGGCAAAAACCAGCTTGTTCTTCTTGAATTACCAGCGACGAAATTGTCGTACTGGAACTAGCTGCTAAAGAGCTTGCGGGGCGACTACTACTGGATAGCGCAACACTGGACCTTACTGAACCCACCGCGCTGGACTGCGCAATGCTGCTGGGTGCAGATGACGCGTTGGTGCTGCCACATAAAGTGCCATTCACTTTGGGTGCGCCCGCGGTGCCATTTGCTTGAAACCCAAAACTGGCGGATGCACCCGCTGCAAGTGTTGCATTCCAACTTAAACCGGTTGCGCTATAGGGGTTGGAGCCACTGAGTGTGGCGTTCCAGGCATTGGTAATTGTTGCATTCGGTTCTTGCCAAGACACAGACCAATTATTTGCAGTTTGAGCCGTGTCGTTAGTTACTTTTATTTCGCCGGTAAACCCGCTGCCCCAGTTGTTGGTGACGGTGTAGGTGCAAGCCGCCCAGGATGCAGGTGATAGTGCAATGAGTGCCGCACTAATCAGCAGCCGCTGTTTGCTTCGAGTGGAAAGTTGTAGTGGTTTGAAAAATTTATTATTCATAGCTGTTCCCTATCATTTTTTGGATAAATGTTGTGACACAGCACCGGAAGGTGCTAGATAGGTAATGACCGAATCGTACAACTTATTATTATTCGCGCGAGTCTACGCGCGCCTTAACAAACATAAAAGTAATAACTCTGACTTTGAGATTTATTGGCGCGCTATGTTGTATTCAGTCTAATTAATCTGGATGGCAAAATTTCACAGATAAAAAAATCCCCCGGTTTAGCCGAGGGATAAAAATAAATAACGAGAGTTAGTGTGAAATTAGTGACCTTCTTGTACTTCCTCAGTGAGTGTAGACAGGTAGGCCACCACATCGCGAATCTCATCTGCTTTTAACAACATACCCATGGGCGGCATACCGGATACCGGGCCGAAGCCTGGTGCTACACGTGCCCCCGGGTCAACCAACGCTTGTAGTAATTGTTCGCGTGACAGGGTTTTGGCAATGGTCGTTAAGTTCGGGCCGACATTGGCGCCGCGAGTTCCCACCATATGGCAGCGCACACATTGTGCGGTATTGCTGTAGCGGAAAATATTCATGCCTTTTTCTGCATCACCGCCGTACAAAGATTCACGGAACATATCCAGTGGGTTGGTTTTGTCTTTGCTGTTTTGGTAAGTGGTGAGCAGTTCGGTTAATTCCGGTGCTTTAATTTTTTCCACAGCCGTAATTAATTCCAGCTGCACTTCCGGTGCAATTTTTCCGGCGATCAGTTGGGTCATTTGATCTTTAAATACCGCAACTGCTTCCGGTGCCTCTACATTGACCAGCGACAGGAGTGCTGCTTGCTGTTCACCGGTGGTGCCGTTTTTCAACAACAGGCTGTGCATTTCCACCACTTGTTGTACCGGTAAATCCAACTCGGGAACCATGGCCAGTGCCGCCATGCGTACACTTTGGTCTTTATCTTTCATGGCGACAAAAACCAGATCCCCGATATTATCGACCGAGAATTTTTTCAGTGTGTGTAGCGCGGCGATACGTGCTTCAGGTGCAGGATCTTTGCTTAGCTGGGTAACCAAATTATTTTTGGCTGCGCGGATATTTAAACCGGCAATTGCATGCACAGTGGCTTCGCGCACCTCTGCGTCACTGTCCGCCAGGAGATTGTTGTAGTTAGCACTCAGTGCTGCAATTGCTTCACTTTCCGGGTGTTTTACGGCGCCGCGATAAGCACCGGTCACACGGTCATAGGCGGAGGTTTCACCCCAGCTTGCCAAGGCATGGATCGCTTCGGCGCGCAGAACACCGGCCATTTTTTGCTGTGACGCAAAACGAATTAAACGTTCAGCATTGTCGGCGGTAGTGTTGGTTGCACTTTTGGCATAAACGTTCGCGTTGATGACACGACGTAATAATTGCTCGTTGGTAAACGTGGGTTTATCCAAATAAGCTGCCAGGGCGGGCAGGGCGTCGGTCACTAAAGTGTCATCGCTAATGGCGCGGGCGGCATTAGTCACGACGTATTCGCTCTTGTCATTAAGAAAAGCGGCGAGGGTAGGGCTGGCCATTTGTTTTAAAGCAACCACGGCAGCAATACGTACAGCTTCCGATGAGTGTGTTGCCAATTCACCAAGCGCGGCATCATCACCAATACGTGCCAGGGCGATGGCACCGGCTTGTCGCAAATACACATCTTCATCCTTATTGGCGGCGAGCATAGCAACTATAGGCGCGATAGCAGTTTTATCGCCAATGCGACCCAAGGCTTGTGCCGCATAAAGTTGCGCGCGTGGATTTTCATCGCTCAACAACGGCAATAATGATTCAGTGGCCGGTGCGTGATTGGCATCGCCCAATACTTTGGCGGCTTGCGCACGCATTTCACTGTTGGCATCTTTTAATAAAGCAATCAACACGGCATCGACACTGGCATCTTTACGCAATAATTGCCCAAGGCCCCAAATGGCATGGATGCGCGCAAATTCGTCTGTTGCACTTTGCGCCTGGGTTTCCAACACGCTGCGCTCGTTTTTATCGACCAACACAAATTGCGCTTTTTGACGCACGCGCATGTCTACATGGCTTAACAATGTTGCTAAATCGTCGGCGCTACGTTGGCGTAAATCTTCTGCCAGCAGTGCCTGGGTTTCGGTGCGGATTGCATTGCCTGCGGTGTCCGGTGTATCCAATTTCCATACACGGCCTTTTTGTTTTAAACCCCAGCCTTCAATCCAGTCGCTCATGTACATGGCGCCATCCGGGCCGAAATCCAAACCGGTCGCGAGTACACCGCGGAAAATATTTTCATCCTTATCCAATTCAAAACTGGCGCCTTTGGGTTTCAGGGTGAAGGCGTTAATACCCGCACGTGCCGCTGAACCGACAAACTCCACCACAAAGAAGTGATCTTTCCACTTATCGTTAAACGCGGTGCCGGGGTTATAGGTCATACCGGTGGGGCCAGCATAATAAGGCGCGACTGGTGGAAGAATATGCGCGGCCTGGTCTTTAAAGCGCGGGGTGTAATAGTTTTCATCCATCCAGGGTTTGTAGCTGTTGTTTTTAGGGTCTTTGTATTTACCCAGCTGCCAGTTAATGCGCCAGCCGGTGTCGGACCCTTCAATCAAATGCACTACACGCTCGTATTCACCGACGTGATCGCCGTCGTTATCCACGCTGATAAAGTTGCCGTATTTATCGAACGAAAATTCATAAATATTGCGCAGACCGTGGGCAAAGACTTCGAAATTACTGCCGTCCGGTTCGCTGCGCACAATCACGCCTTGATCCTGATAATCCCAGGTTTTACCTGTAGCATCGGTAACAACCGTACCGACATCGCCCATGCTGTAATACATTTTTCCGTCTGGCCCCATCATCGCGCCGGACATACCATGGCCACTAAAACCAATGTGCACGGCAAAACCATGGGCGAGGGATTTTTTCTCGTCCATCTGGCCATCGCCATTGGTGTCTTTCAGCTTCCAGAAATCAGGTGCGATGTTGACAAATAATTCATCCAACAAATCGCTGTAATACATACCACCGATCACATCGGTGACTTCCGTATTAAAACCTTCCACCACGGTTTGCGCAAAATCGGCTTTGCCACTGCCGGACGTATCTTCCAGGCGAATAACCGACTCTTTCATGACCGTCAAGTCGCGCCAGTCATGGCTGCCATCTTTGTTGCGATCAGGAATGCGTTTGTTTTGTGCGCTTTTTTCCGGTGCCAATTCTGCTTTGAGGAATGCACGGCGGTCTTCAATATTTCTAAACGCAACGGAAGGGTGCTCCCAGTCGGCATAGCCACGAATATCAAATTCAGAATTATTGCTGCGTTGGGTGATACCCGCCCAAATGCGGCCTTTGTCATCCACATGGATGGCCACGGTATCGCCCATTAATTTTTCAGAGGCCCAGAGTTCGCCAGTAATGCCATCTGCAAGTTTTAATTCCACTTGCGACTCAATGGTCGCGGCGTTTTTTTTGGCGTCTTCGGGGGTGATACGGGTAATGTTCAACGCAACACTGCTAACGGCGCTGCTGCTGTGCGCGCTCGTCTCTGTGGTGGTGTTGGTTGTTTTGTCGCCGCAGCCGGTTAGTAACACCAGTGCTGCTATGGAGGTTGTGAACCAGACGGCTGGTTTCATTGAGCTTTGTGACCGATAAAGATAATGCGAAAAAGGAATACCGAGTGGGCGTTTTTTCATGAGTCTCTCACGCTGGTTCTGATTATGAAAAAGGGTTAAGTGTATTGGATCGACGTTCGTCTATTTGTAGTTATAGTCATGTCGGATTATAGGTGAGTGACGCCCCGAAGGCAGTCTGAATTGACGTATGTAGACATTTATTAACACTTCACCAGCAAATAAAAAAACCTCTGTGTCACCAGCGGTGACACAGAGGTTCGGTAATACGCGTTGATAAGTTTTTAAGTGGGAATGTCGCTGGGCACCTTATCCACTTTTTTGGCTTGGGTGCCTGCAGGTGGCAGGTACATATCCGCTTGCTCACCTAGTGCGTCGCGCACGCGAATCATGGAAAACATACCGCCCATTTCCAGTTTGCCGTAGAGGCCTTCGCCCATCATCATCGGCAAGGTATTTTCCGGGCCGGGCATATGCCCCATGTCCACATGTTCCTGATGCTCAGCCATGCCATGCTCGCCCATCGCCATATAACCCGGCAGCACTTTATTAATTTGTGCGCTGGGTTGTTTTACGCCGAGCATATTGGGCACTTCATGGCCCATGGCATTCATGGTGTGATGGCTCATATGGCAGTGAAACGCCCAATCACCAGGCACGCCCACAAATTCAATATCGCGGGTTTGACCCACGCCGATAATTTCGGTCACTTCACTGCGCCATTGGTTTTCTGGCCAGCGGCCACCGTCAGAACCAGTCACGAAAAATTGCACGCCGTGTAAATGAATCGGGTGATTCCACATAGATAAATTACCGATGCGAATACGAATGCGTTCACCGGTTTGGCCGACCATGGATTCAATCGCCGGAAACACTTTGCTGTTCATCGTCCACAAATTAAATTCCGTCATGACGCTTGGGTCGGGTCTATAGGTGCCCGGATGAACTGCCCAGTTATGCAACAGCACGACATAATCGCGATCCACTTCGGGCTTGGTGATTTCTTTGGGGTGAATAATAAACATGCCCATCATGCCGGTGGCGAGCTGCACCATTTCGTCCGCATGCGGGTGATACATGTGGGTGCCGTGTTGTTGCAGAGTAAATTCATAGACAAATGTTTCGCCCGGTTTAATCGGCGCTTGGGTTAAACCACTTACCCCATCCATGCCCCAGGGCAATAAAATACCGTGCCAGTGGATGCTGGTATGCTCGGGCAATTTATTGGTGACATAAATTCGCACATGGTCGCCTTCAACTGCTTCAATCGTTGGCCCTGGTGTGCTGCCGTTGTAACCCCAAGCTTTGATTTTTGAACCCGGCGCAAATTCGTGCTCAATTTCTTCGGCGATTAAATGAAATTCTTTTACGCCATTGTTCATGCGATAGGGTAAGGTGCGGCCATTAGGCGTAATTACCGGGCGATAGCCCTGTGCCGTTAATTCCGGTTTTTTTGTGCTGACGGCAGGAATATCTTTGGTGCTTTTGCGCACCACTTTTTTTGTAGATTGATGCTGTGAGTGGTCCACTTTGGGCTCTGCCGGTGTTGGCATTTGATGTTGGGAGTGATCCACTTGCGCCTGTAAGGGCAAACTCGCGGCCACCAAACCGGCGGCGCTGCCGAGCAGTAAATTGCGGCGATTAATCATGTTGATGCTCCTGCTCTTCGCTGGTGTTTTTATCTGAGTGGTCGCTGTGAGATTGATGACTGGAATGATCCATTTCTGCATGGTCCATTGTTGAGTGATCCATTTTGGAATGATCCATCTCTGAATGGTTCATCTTTGAATGATCCATTTTGGAATGATCCATTTTGGAATGATCCATTTTGGAATGATCCATTTTGGAATGATTCATTTGCGAGTGATCTGGTTTTCCAGTGGAAATAGGCAATGTTTTGCCGATGGATAATTCCAATTGGCTGCGCGCCAGCCAATAATTTTTTAACTCTTTGGTGTAGTCGTGGGCCAATTGGATTTCATTGCGTTTAATCTCCAATAGTTCAAACGGGCTGGTGAGCATAAAATTGACTTCGCGCTGAGCGAGCGCGGTACGTTTTTCCGCTACCTGTAAACTCTGTGTGATTAACGCCAGCTGTGTTTGTGCAGTTTCAAGGGCCAGCAGCGCTTGTGCTATTTCCACATCCACCGCCAATTCATGTTGTTGTAGTTTGGCTTGCAGTTGTGTGACTTGCGCATCCAAAGCCGCCAATTTTCCTTGATTGCGATTAAAAATTGGCAATGCAAATTCCACTTCCGGTCCGATATTGTTTGCGCCATCCGCTTCTCGCTCCGCATTAATACCCACACTAATATCGCGCCAGCCATTTTCTCTTGCTAGCAATGTACGACGTTTGCTGGCCAGCGTTAATTGTTGCTGAATAATTTTATTATCCAACCTATGGCTATTGGCCTCAGCCATTAACTGGTCTCGGTCAAATGTTTCCGGTTGCAGTGCAGGCAATTGCGTAGGCAAGGTGAGTGTGGTGCTGCTGGGTAGGCCGATAAAGTTAAGCAATGTTAGTCGTGCATTTTTTGACGCTAATCGGCGCTGATTAAATTGTTGTTGCACGCGGCGCAATTCATTGTCGTAATACAAAAATTGGTTTTCTGCCATATTGCCCGCGCGATAGAGACTGAGCGCCAGTTGCATTTGCGCTTTGGCTGCGTCTAATACTTGGGTTTGGATCTGTAAATGCTGGGCGGCAGCGAGAGCGCTGTAATAGTGCGATTGGGTTTGCACTATTAATTCCTGCAACTCAGCTTGCAGTTGCAATTGTGCACGCAGCAGATTGTCTTGCGCTAATTGACGGCGCAGCGGCCGAGTAAATAGTTCCAATAGTGGCTGGCTTAAACCCGTTTCTAATTGCCAGCGCCCACCACCTTCCGGGCGCATGGCACCGATGGAAATATGTGGGTTGCTAATTAATTCGGCTTGGAGTTGTTGCGCATCGGCAATACCTAATTGTGCAAGCTGCATACGCACCTGCGGCGAATGGCTTAACAATAGTTGTATGGCATCGGTTAGTTGCAGGGGTTCTTTTATTGTAGAGCTCACTGCGTGATCCGCATCTACACTAGCACCGGGAAAGTTTTGCTCAAGTGCTGTTTGCACGGGCATCAATGAATTTTTGGGGGCTGTGCTGCTACAGGCGGTGATTAGCAAACTGCTAGCCAGCATTAATAGCAGTGCGATTTTTTTTAAGTTTGGATTCATCTTTTCACCTTATGAATTTCTCATTTTATAGCACGTTACTGTTGCTGTTGCGCCTGTTGATGGCAACAAGAAAGGCCATCTAAAATTGGGCAGTCGGGACGGTCATCGCCCTGGCACCGATTCGCTAAATCGCTCAGCGCTTTACGCATTTGTTGCAGCGCGTGAATACGTTCATCCATTTCATCAATATGTTCCATCGCCAATTTTTTTACATCGGCACTGCTACGTGCTTCGTCTTTCCACAGGCTAGACAGCTGGGCGATTTGTTTCATGGAGAAGCCTAAATCCCGCGCGCTTTTAATAAAACGCAGCAGGTGAATTTCCCGCGTTTGATAGACACGGTAATTCGCCTGAGTGCGATCGGTGGGTGTAATTAAGCCGAGCGTTTCATAATGACGAATCATTTTTGCACTGACACCAGTCAGTTTTGCGGCATCGCCAATGGTATGCAAACCCTGCGCGTGTGCACTTGCCAATTCCAGGTTTGATGAATTGATTTGATACATAGTTATTTGCCCTTTTGGTGGCCGCTAATCGGTGCTTGCCAATTGCGCAAACGCAAGGCGTTAGTCACTACAAATACACTGGACAGCGCCATAGCGCCCGCTGCAAGCATGGGCGATAACAGCACTCCAAATGCAGGGTAGGCAATACCGGCGGCGAGTGGAATTAACGCCACATTGTAAGCAAAAGCCCAAAATAAATTTTGCTTAATGTTACGCATAGTGGCACGCGCCAGCGCAATACTTTTGGGTACGCCTTCAATATCGCCGCTCACCAAAATCAGATCGGCGCTTTCAATGGCGATGTCGGTTCCGGTACCAATCGCCAGCCCCAGGTCCGCTTCGGCAAGCGCTGGCGCATCGTTAATACCATCGCCCACATAGGCGATAGCGCCATGCTCGCTGCGCAATTGTTTTACCGCGGAAACTTTTTGATCGGGCAATACTTCGGCGATCACCACATCTATATTTAATTGTTTGGCAATCACTTCAGCGGTACGGCGGTTGTCGCCGGTAATCATCGCCACTTTAAAACCGAGTGAGTGCAATGCGCTTAACGCCGAAGCGGTGCCGGGTTTAATGGTGTCGGCCAGCGCCATCACGGCGGCAATCTGATTATTAACGGCAACATAAATGGGTGTTTTTCCCTCACTGGCTAATTGTTGGGCCTTGGTGCTGAATACCGCCAGATCAATCCCGAGTTTTTCAAACAAGCGATCAGCACCAATATAAATTTCATTGCCAGACACTTGTGCTTTTAATCCGTAACCGGCCATCGCCTCAAAGGATTCCAACGTGCCAAGCGTTACTTTTTCGGCCGCTGCGGCGGTGACTAACGCTGTTGCAATCGGGTGTTCCGAGTGTTGCTCTGCCGCTGCAACCAGCGCCAGTACGGCATTTTTTTCAAACCCGGAAGCGACGATAAAATCCGTCAATTGTGGTTGACCCAACGTGAGGGTGCCGGTTTTATCAAAGGCGATGGTTTTCACTTCGGCGAGGGATTGCAGTGCCGCACCGCGGCGAAATAATAAACCAAGGCTCGCGGCGCGGCCGGTGCCCACCATAATCGAAGTGGGCGTGGCCAAACCCATAGCACAGGGGCAGGCGATAATCAGTACCGCCACGGCATTCACCAGTGCAAAACCCAGCGCAGGCTCGGGGCCAAAAAACATCCAAACGATAAACGTGAGCAGCGCCACTAGCATCACCGCCGGCACAAACCAGCGAGTGATCTGATCCACCAATGCTTGAATTGGCAGTTTTGAACCCTGTGCCGCTTCCACCAGCTGGATAATTTGCGCCAGCATGGTGTCCTTACCAGTTTTGGTGACGCGGTACTGGAAGGCGCCGGTGCTATTGAGTGTGCCGCCGACTACCTCAGCGCCCGCACTTTTACTCACCGGCATAGGTTCACCGGTCATCATAGATTCATCCACAAAGGAACTGCCTTCGGTGACTATGCCATCCAGCGGGATACGTTCGCCGGGGCGTACCAGCAAATGATCGCCGGGTTGGATGAGATCTATCGCCAAGGTTTGTTGCTCGCCATCCACCATACGTGTTGCGGTGTGCGGTTGAAGTTTTACCAGTTGGGCAATGGCATCGCTGGTGCGGCCACGAGCGCGGGCCTCCAATAATCGCCCCAGCAAAATCAGGGTGACAATCACGGCGGCGGCTTCAAAGTAAACATTCACCGTACCGGCGGGCAGGGCGGCTGGAATAAAGGTGGCAACCAACGAGTAACCCCACGCGGCCAAGCTGCCTACGGCGACCAGCGAGTTCATATCTGGCGCCATGCGTATCAACGCAGGTAAACCTTTGAGGTAAAACACACGGCCGGGGCCGAACATCACCAAGGTGGTTAAAACGGCCTGGATTATCCAACTCCACTGCCCAAGGTTGCCCATTAGCCAGTGGTGCAAAGCGGGAATGAGATGGCTGCCCATTTCCATCACAAATACCGGCAAGGTGAGCAAGAGCGCCAGCTGGAACTGGTGGGTTAATTGCTGGTGTTCCTGCTCACGGCGGTCGGCACTGTCGCCGGCATCTTCATCTTGCGCCAGTTTTGCGTTGTATCCAGCCTGTTCTACTTTCTCCACCAGGGTGTTTAGCGCCACTGGGTGGGTAAGTGTAAGGTGCGCTCGTTCGGTGGCGAGGTTGACACTGACGCTGTTCACCCCTTCAACTTTACTCAGTGCGCGCTCAACGTGGGCAACACAGGAGGCACAGGTCATACCTTCAATTGCCAGATCTAACTCGCTTGATGAGTTACTCATGATAGGCCTCTCTATTTTTCGCTAAAGGGTTGAGCCGGATAACCGGCCTCCGCAAAAATCCCGAGTAATTGCTCATTACTCAATGTTGATTCGACCCGCAGCTGACGAATCGGCGGGAACGTTTTAACGACGGCATTGGCATCAACTGCTTGTAAGGCACGCGTAATCGCGTTAGCGCAGCCTTGGCAAGTCATGTTTTCTACGTGAAATAACTGCATGATGGTCTCCTGATAATCTGTTAGTGAGATCAGGTTAAGGCTTACCATCATGGGAAGGTCAAGTATTCTATTGAGTCTAGGCTTATTTGCAGTTAGCGCTATAAACCTCTAGCATCATGCGCTTTTCTGGTGCATGGAGTATCCCCTGTGAGTATCAAACACTGGTTGCATGAAGCCCGCTTACTGCTCGGTATAGAGCGCAGTACCACCCGTCACGGCGAAAAACTGATTTCCGGGTTGGGGGCTTTTCTCGGGATTCTGGCGGTTTACTGGGGTACACGCTGGTGTTTCCCGGATGGTTTTATGCACACCGCGGGTACCCTGATTATGGTGACCTCTATGGGTGCGACCGCCGTGCTGCTGTTTGCTGTGCCGCAGGGTGCCTTGTCCCAGCCTTGGGCCGTGATTGGTGGCCATCTGCTGTCGGCCTTGGTGGGAGTTACTTGTCAGCAGCTAGTGCCGGATCAAACCTGGACACCGGCTTTAGCTGTGGGCTTGGCGGTAGCGGTAATGCACTATGCGCGCTGTATGCATCCTCCCGGCGGCGCCACGGCACTGGCCGCCGTTATTGGCGGGGCAGAAATCTACAAGCTCGAATATTTTTATCTAGTGGCACCCATCCTGATCAATGTGGTCAGCATCATGGCAATGGCTATTGCATTTAATGCTTTTTTCCCTTGGCGTCGCTATCCGGCCCATTTAACCCGTCGGCAAATTGCCAAACCCACAGTTACTGCTGAGCGTCAGTTCGAACTGACCCAGGAAGATTTTTCTGCAGCGATGGAACAGCTGAACTCCTACGTGGATATCACCGCTGAAAATCTCACTCAGTTACTGGAGCTGGCAAAGCAACACGCAGAAAAAAACATCACCCACCCGGAGCAAATTATTCCCGGGCATTTTTACAGCAATGGCAAACTGGGGAACTTATGGAGCGTGCGTCAGGTCGTAGACGCCGCCAACCATGCCAACGCCAATAAAGACCAAGTGATTTTTAAAGTGGTGGCGGGGGCGGGCGGTTATGCCACCGGGATTTGCTTGCGCAGCGAATTTCGCCAATGGGCGCGCTATGAAGTTATTCCTCAGCCTAATGGCCACTGGAAAAAGCTGACCGATGACGATGTATAAATCCCATCAAACACATGAAGAGTCTGCGTTAACTATTACAATTTCCAACAAATTTAGGGTGTGTACCCAGAGTAGTACAGGATAAGATGCCGTCATCCTAACTGGGTGTAACCACGTCCACTTAGCTATAAAAATTAATTATTTTCATTATTTATTTTGTCATCGAGGTTTATCGACCATGCGTTTCAATTCCATTGCAGTTGCACCTTCCACCTTGCTTAAACACACCATTGCCGCTGTTTGCCTGAGCGCTGGTGTATTGATGAGTCAATTAGCAGCCGCTACTACGGTTCAATTTCAAACTGTGATGGGTGATTTTGAAGTTAACCTTTATGACAAAACCACACCTAAAACCGTCGCTAACTTTTTGGCCTATGTGAATGCTAATGCCTATGCAAATACGGTTATTCATCGCTCAGTAAGCGGGTTTATTGTGCAGGGTGGTGGTTTTAAATATGTCACCACAGATAAGTTGGAAGCAATCACAAAAAACGCTGCAGTGGAAAATGAACCTGTGTATTCCAACGTGCGTGCGACCATTTCTATGGCAAAAACGCCTAACAACGCTAACAGTGCGACAAACCAATGGTTTATCAACCTGGCCGACAATTCATCCAATCTTGACAGACAAAATGGTGGCTTTACTGCATTCGGCGAAGTGACCAGTGGCATGGATGTCGTGCTCGCCATCGCAGGTGTAACTCGTTTCAACTTTAATTCCGACTTTACTGAGCTTCCTTTGCGTAATTATTCTGCTGATGATTACAAAGCGAAAAAACCGGTAAGCGACCAAAATTTTGTAATGATCGAAAATGTCGTCGTGTTAAATGCGGACCCGGATACTGCAACCAGCCTTAATCCACCTAAAAACACCCTCATAACCGAAAAGGATGATGGCGGTAGCGGCAGCTTGGGTTTACTTTCCCTGCTTGCACTGGGTTTGCTTGCGCTGGGCCGTAAAACCCTGTTGAATAAGGCCTAACTTATCAACAAGAGGGATGCAGTGTGATTACATACTTGTATTGGATAACGGTTATCGCCGTTGCTGTTTTTGTTTTCTGGGGAATCGGCCGCTACTTTAAATGGAAAGCGGGCGCCATCGGCGGGCTGACAATACTGATCATCGGCTGGGGGATGTATTTCTTCCACTATGAGCAGCACTTTGTAAAGAACTTTGGTGGCGTGATGTCGATTGACGTTCCCAAGGGTCAAATGCACATGGCGGCAACCTGGAAAGACGATAACCTGTGGATCGAAAACTACGACCCGGCAACTAATACCTGTATTTTTAGTGAATATTCAAAGGGTAGTTTGTTGGAAGGTCGGGTAACGATTAAAAACTGTAATCCACTGATGCCAAAAGCAGAGGCACCTGCCGCTGAGTAATTCACTGCGCTAATAAATGAAACACAAAAGGGGCCTTGCGCCCCTTTTGTGTTTCCAGAATACACAGTCTTATCACCGATGAACTGGGCGCCAAGCATAATTAGATTTTTTTAAAATATAAGCCACAGTTTTTCTTGCGAGAGAGTGTTTTAGCACTAGCCTTCAAGCATGAGGAGTGTAAATTCTCCTGTTGTTATAGAGGGTAAACTATGAGTTTTATTCATAGCATGCGGCAGTCTCTGATCTTGTTTTTATTGATTCTTGCAAACAGTGCTCCAGCAGCATTTGCAGCGCAAACGGTCACTGAAAAAACCTGCACGGCAATCCAAAATGCAATCAATAAATTGCCTTCGGCTGGCGGTGAAGTGTTGTTGACCAGCGGCACTTATACCTGCACCCATCCCATCGTGCTCGATAAAAGTCACGTCACCTTACGTGGTCGTGGTACCGCAACAGTACTACGCCTGGCTGATGGAATTAACGCACCTGTCATTGTGATGGGGCAAACTGAAAACGTTCCGAGCAGATCAATTCATTTTGTGAGCGTTAGCGATTTAATGATTGATGGTAATAGAGCAAACCAATCATCAGAATGTATGGGTGGCCCCTGCAGTGACCAGTTTCCTTTGCGCAATAACGGCATAAGTATTCGCCGCTGTATTGATTGCAGTGTGCAGTCGGTAGTCGTTTTTGGTGCTATGTCGGGCGGCTTGGTGACAGAACTCGGTTGTCGCCGTTTGCGAATTCGCGATTACACCTCTTATGACAATGAATTTGATGGCTTGGCAGGCTACGAAACCGAAGACAGTAGTTTTTCCGGTATTTACCTTTACAACAATCAAGCTGCTGGGATATCTACCGATATCAAATTCAACAATAATAAATTTTTTGATGTCACTATCACTAACAATAAAACGGTCGGCATTTTTATGCGTGATTCATTGGATAATTCGTTTACCAATTTGCATATAAGCGACAGTGTGCAGCATGGAATTTTTCTGGCACAAGTAAACCATGACCCGACGACAGGTGCGACTGGCAATACATTTACCGGTGTAGTGATTAGTCGCTCCGGAGGGGCTGGCATGATCGCGAACGATGCATCCTGTGTAAATAATATGATGGTTGGTGCGCAGTTTATTAATAATCGCCACGGCTGTATCAGTGAGGCATCGTCGGGATTGGTGGAAAACGTTGGAACTATTTGTCGTTAGTAGAAAACTAACAGTAGATTAAAAATTATTTTTGCAAGCTATGGCTTAGCCATCAACGCAATCGCCCTGTGTGTGTAAATGGATGTACGTTGAGTCAGCGCGCGACCCTATTGGTCGCGCGTTTTTTTGCAGAAATTGAGCAAATGAAATTATCTTTTGGGGATTATTTGAATCAACGGGGGCTTAGTTTTCTACGCTAGGGAGAAAACGATAGCCAACACCGGGTTCTGTTTCGATATAGCGGGGGTTGGATGGGTCATCACCGAGTTTGGTGCGCAAGCGAGCGATAAAAATACGCAGGTAATGGGTGTCTTCCACATGAGTGCCGCCCCATATTTCGCGCAGCAATTGTTGTTGGGTTACCAAACGTCCAGCGTTATTAATCAAGCGCTTTAATAATTCAAATTCTTTGCGCGATAGCTTGGTAGCCTCACCATCCACCGTTAATTTACGCTCTTGTAAATCGATCACTACCCGCTCATCCTGAAATGTATGCACACTTTCTACGCTTGGGCCAAAGGCTTTAATCAACCCGCGAATACGGGCCAGCAATTCCTGAATGCCAAAGGGTTTCACTACGTAATCATTGGCGCCAGTATCAAGCGCCTGCACAATTTCAGATTCGCGGTTACGTACAGAGAGCACAATAATTGGCTGGTGGAAAAAGTCGCGCAATTTTTTCAGCACTACCTGACCATCCAGATCGGGCAACCCCATATCCAGAATAATCAAATCCGGGCCAATTTCAGCCGCCAATGCCAAACCTTGGCGCCCCGTATCGGCCTCAAGAATAGTATAGCCTTGGGCGGTGAGGCCGATTTGTAAAAAGCGACGAATTTGCGGTTCATCGTCGATAATCAATATTTTACTCATGATGGCTCCATTGCAGTGAGGCAAAGTATAAACAGCACTGCGCTGAATCAGTGTTATATCGCTGTTAAATTTAGCGGTTTAATGCTCTTGTTGATCTTTTTTGTCTTCGCTTTCAGTGATGGGCAGTTCGATTCTAACGCAGCAGCCTGGATTTTTTTTATCGGCCAATCGGCGTGGGTTAGCATGAATACTGACTTTGCCACCGTGAGCCATGATCATACCCTGGCATATCGTTAAGCCCAAGCCGCTGCCAGATCTACGTCTGTCACCTTTTTCGGCCGTATGGAAACGCTCAAATACCTTTTCACGTTCATCCTCGGGAATGCCTGTTCCCTGATCGCAAATCGTAATAATTATTTTGTCTTGTTCTTTAAAGCAATCTACATCAATGCTGGCGCCCTTGGGTGAGAATTTGATTGCATTATCGATAACATTGAAGATTGCCTGTTCAAGGAAGGCAGTGTGCACATACAGCGGTGGCAGGTTAGGGCTGATGTCGTACTTTAAATCATTGTGTATTAGCAAAGGTTTCAAGCGTTTTTTAACAACACTGATGATCTCTTCAACACTAACCCAGTCACATTCCAGTTGGAGATGACCAAAACCAA
Source organism: Cellvibrio sp. KY-YJ-3 (assembly GCF_008806955.1). Taxonomy (NCBI): domain Bacteria; kingdom Pseudomonadati; phylum Pseudomonadota; class Gammaproteobacteria; order Cellvibrionales; family Cellvibrionaceae; genus Cellvibrio; species Cellvibrio sp. KY-YJ-3. The sequence continues at coordinate 3,167,246 of NZ_CP031727.1, forward strand.
GCTTGGTCATATCCAATAAATTTTGTGTGTATCGGTTGAGCCGCTGCGCTTCTTCCAAAACTGTTTTTAGCAGCTCTGTTGTCTCTTCTTTATTCAAATGATCGCCAAACTCAATTACCGTAGAGGTGGCGCCAATCATGGTTGTTAGTGGAGTACGAAAGTCGTGTGATACCGAGGATAATAGCGCAGAGCGCAGTAATTCATTTTCTTTGGCAATTTTTTCCTTTTCCAAATCGGCGGCAAGTCGTGTTCGCTCCAAGGATATATTTACTTGATGCAGAAGTAGCAGAAAAATATCTTTGGGTAAATATTGAATATTCTCGATAGAAATTTTTAACAGCCCGATAACTTGTCGGGTGTTATAGAGAAAGTACACATCATGCTCTTGTTCCAGCTCAGGGATTTTTTTAATCATCTCTGGCGTTAAGCGTAGCTCTAACAATTCCTCAAGATAAGTTTTGCGCAGGTTGGTCATACGCCGGATCATTGGGTGGGTAGCCCAATTATCACCATGAATAATCAGTACACAATTTTCTTTCCACGGTTGCAATGCCTCGCGCATTGCATTGACAACATCGTCGGTATTCAGGGCTTTTGGCAGTTTTTCGAGCAATTCCAATTCAATGTCTGTCATAAATTCGCGCATACGAATTTTTTGCACATTTTTTTTGTGTTTGGTGGCCATGTAACCAACAAGCACTGAAGTAAGCAAAAATAACAGAATCGTTAATAGATCCTCATCCTGATGGATCATTATTGATCTATGAGGAGGCGCAAAGAAAAAACTAAACGCAAAGAAACTTGATAGGGCATTAATAATTGCCAATTCCACCGTTACATTGATGGCAATAAAGACCACCATCACAATGTACAGCAAGGGCACATTAGTTTTTGGTAGGTAATCGGTAATAAGAAATGCGAGCGGTGTTAATAACCAGGGAAATAAAATCCCAATGGGGTATGCAAAGCGGCGTAGGGTTTTTTCAATGATCATTATGCCCGCCAAAATGCAGGGGTGAACAATACAATTATCGTCAAGAACTCAAGACGCCCGAGCAGCATTCCGGCAGACAAGGCCCACTTTGCGGTATCGCTCAGGCTGGAGAAGTTGCCCGCAGGCCCAATTATGTCGCCCATGCCGGGGCCAACGTTCATGACTGCCGTAGCAGCGCCTGAAATACTTGTCACCATATCCAATCCGGTAAATGCGAGAATCACAGCAATAACGACCAGGCAGGCCGCCATTAAGCACATGTATGAAATGGAGGAGGCGATAATTTCCGAGCTAATTAATCGGCCGTTATAACGTCGGCTGATAATTGCTCGGGGGTGAATGGCGGTAATGATTTGCTCTTTTACCAGCCCGGCAAAAATCTGCAAGCGGAAAACCTTAATACCACCGCTGGTTGACCCGGAACAGCCGCCAACAAACATTGCAAAATAAAATACTACGAATGCAATTGGCCCCCAGAGTTGATAATCACCTGAAGCAAAACCTGTTGTGGTGACAATAGATACCAAGTTGAAACCTGCCATAGTCAGTGCCTGAAATGGCGACATCTGCTCAGTAATAATCAATTGGATGGTAAGCAGCAGTGTCATGATGACCACAATCAATAACAGGCCGCGCACTTGAGTGTCTTCCAGCACGATAAAGCGGTGATTAATTAACATGCGTACAAAAAGCACAAAAGGAAATGCACCGGCGAGCATAAAAATAATGGCGATCCAGTGCAGTATCAAGCTATCAAATTGGGCAAAGGACGAATCCGATGTGGAGAATCCGCCAGTCGATACAGTTGCCATTGAATGGTTGATAGCGTTAAAAAAATCCATTCCAGCTAACCAATAAGCGAGGCAGCAGAGAATAGAGAGGCCAATATAACAATAGATGATCATCGCCATTAAGCTGCGTGCACGGGGCATGGCTTTGTCAGACCAGTCTGAGGATTCGGTTTTAAACAAGCGCATCCCGCCCACTCGCAAAAAAGGTAAGACGGCAATCGCCATACCAATAATACCTACACCACCAATCCAGTTGAGTAGGGAGCGCCAGAGCAATATGTCTTTGGGTAATTGATCCAGTCCCACCATTACCGAGGAGCCTGTAGAGGTAACACCGGATACCGCTTCAAAAACAGCATCAGCCAATGTCAGTGGGTGATCGATCATAATAAAGGGTAGTGCGCTAAACAGTGAGACACCAGTCCACGCGGCGCTAGTAATTAAAAACACCTGGCGTGGCTGCATAAAATCCAGGCGCGATTTTTTACCGATCAGAAGAAAAACAATACCGACAAGGCTGGTAATGGTCGCCGAAGAGAAAAAAGCCAGTTGGTTGTCGCTATTGTAGGCAATGGAGAGCGCCAGAGGCACCAGCATGAACAGCGCAAGAATATTAAGGATTGCACCCAGAATAAGTAGTGTTGGCCCCAGTAATTTCATAGTTCTCAACTTTAGCAAAGTGAAGTGCCACAAGACGGCGCATTCTAAACGCTATGTTGTCGGGAGCCTATGGCCGGTTACTATATATTTCGTAAAAACCGCGTCTTAGAAAATACAAAGTAAATACCGGCACAGGGCTTCTGGATATAGATTAGTAGGGTTGGGTAATCTCCGCAAAAATCAGCGTGACATAAAGGTTAACAATGTGGGGGGATTGCTCAAGGAAGATCATCAGGTCGCTGTCCACACCACGGTTATGTACAGGTGCCCTACGATCACGTATATAGCGCTCAGCAGCTAGCTCTAATACTTCAAGGAACACCACCGGTTCACGAAAGCGCACCTGTGGGTTGGTAATACAGAATTGGGTATAGGCATAGAGCGCCTCTATTACTGCACATTTATAGAAAGCAGGGTAGAGCTGATGGGTGAGTTGATCGATATGGTGGGCAAAACTTTCTTCGCCGGGCGTCATAGAACGGCGAATGGTTTTACAGTCCAAATAAAAACAACTGCCATCCGGGTTACAAAATACCAGCTGTTCGGCAAACATAAGGCTGTGCCATATGTCTTTCAGGAAGTTATCGTCAAAATGGGTGATCAAGCCACGTGCGGTACGCCACTCTTGCCAATCATTGTCTACCGCATCAGAAAGTATTGAGTTTTCATCATTGGGATCTGCCAAATGATGGATAGGGTAAGGTGTAATATGGTTAATTTCTTGCGAGAATACTTTTTTACGCGATGTCAGAATCGCACGGATTTTTTTATAGAGCCGCGCCGGGGACTGAAGCCCTAACCACTCCACCATGCTCACATCTTCAGCATCACCTTTATCCATACCGCAGAGCAGCATAAAGTTCCGTAATTGCACAGAGTGCAAACCATCAAATAATTTTGGCTCGGCGCGAATTAACGAGCCAATACCGGAAATTAATTCTTGCACCAAGGTGCGCTCTAATAAATCTGGAAAAAGTTCACGTACACTTTCAAAATAAGTTGCATTTGAAAATGATTGGTCAACTTTAATTTCCGTATGATCATTGTCACCCACAGAGATAATCAGGTTGCGCGCTGCCAGTAAAGTAAGGCTATCGGCAAGGTCAATCAGCGTATAACTTAATTGTGAAAAGCAAAAACGCGATAACAGCCAATAGTTCATTTTTTGAGAGCGATAGAAAAAGTCACGAATCAACTCTTTTAGTGTAATTACAGTGCCACTTGCGCCCACGTTGTCGGTTAATTTTTTGGTGCTCACATAGGCCGAAAACTTTCTAAAAGTAATAATGTCGCTTTCGGTATAGAAATGTTCGAGCAATGCGGCGGCAACCGGCTCAAGCTGTGATGGCTGCAGCGCATCATCTGTTGAGTAGCTGGCCAAAACCTGTTGGCTCATGGATGGAATATGAAAGTGCGGGATGGTTAGTGTATTTACGCGCGATGCACGATAAGCCAAATTGGCAGATGCATATCCAACATATTCTTGTTCATTCCGCAATTGATAATTGCGCAAGGTTTGAAATAATAATTCACTGTTTGGCACCTTATTCAGACGGTGATCTACCAACAAAGTAAAAACAGCAACTTCCGAACTCAACCAGTTCTTGTGAATAAATGCAATTTCTTGTGTGAGTGTTTCAATAATCCACTCGGCATCGTACCGACGATAATCTTCACGTTCACTTTGCAGCCATGACAGGCTCAAATAAACCTTGTTATTAATTTCATAGGTCTGCGATGAGGCCAAGCTTTGCACACGTCTACGTGGCCTGCCGGTCAAGCCCAAAGCTTTGTTTTCACCGACATGTGCATAAGCCTCCATCAAGCTCGATGCAGATACCACTCCCATAGGTTTAATATCCTGCAGGCTTTCAGCAATAACACCGTGCTTGGATAAGTTTTGTTTAATTGCCTCATTTTCTGTGAGCACAACCAAAGCAATATTGGATTTAATAAAGCGGGTAGAGCGACGACGCATTTTTAACGGATCAAGATCATCCGGGCTCACTAAACCTTCATCAAGCATTAACCCGGTCAAAAATAAACTTTGGGCCCAGACCAAAGGGATATTTTCGTTAGGGACCCGTGTTTGTGAGCGTGGATTACGTTTTTCCGCCTCAACATTTTCCAATGGTAAGTAATAAAGTTCAGGCAATAGACCTATACCATTTACATCCACCATGAGCGATTCAAGTTTTTTACGATAATATTTTGCTGTCGCTTCACTGCCATCAAACAACGCGGTGATATACAGATAGGTAAAAAACAACGGCCATTCGGATTCTACATGGGCAAAATTTCCCAGCTCGTCGTGTTCGTAATAAATACGTGAGCTTTCTTCCAGCACAGTTTGGTGGCCGTCCCATAAAAAACGCTTGCAACCGTAGTTTCCGCCGAGCTTGGTTAAAATCGAATCGCGGGTTTGGGTCGCCAGGGTTTCTTTACCAACGGCAAATGCTGGAAACCCGATAATGCTGAGCAGTGCACTGTCAGTTTCCTTGGATAAGGACTCGCGAGGCAAAAGGGAGGTGAGGGTGGTTCTGGCAAGTGAAATTGCATCTGCAATTACATGAATAGTTGCACGCGGATCGCCATGCTTGCCAAACAGATTAAATTTATCCAGCGCCTGTAGCGCCGCTTTGGCCATTCCCACAGAACTGGCATTGATTTCAGTTTTACCATTATTAACTTTGTTGCCGCGCTCCCAAATCCCATAGTCGGGTGTTCGATAAGCACTGGCGATGTAATAAACAAGATTTTGGACAAAATCCACTTCATCGTAGGTGCAGACAATCCGTAAACCGGACGCACTCATTTGTGCCAACATCAATAGAAAAACAGAGGTTGCATCTATCTGCAAATGTCCCCATGCGTCATCTGCTACAACGGGTAAACCCGTGGCGGTATCATATTTCGCGTGTAATGCATCACCGTTATCTAACGAGTGCTTGAAGGCCTCAACTTTATTGGCCTGGCGCATCATGGACTGCAATAGTCCACGCATCAGTTTTATGGTGGATTGCTCGAGCAGATCGCTTTTATAGGTTTCGCCTTGGTGTTTGAAGGCCATCGCTAGCGACCAGACGCTGATAATGGAGTACACGTTATCGCGCACCCAGGCGTCGGTGTAATCGCCGTGGCTGGTAATTGCCGTACTGGCAGGTAAGAGTCCGGTAACCGGGTGCTGCTTACTCAAGATGACTGTTTCGACCTCAGCGTACAAACGCTCTAACAGTTGTTTATGCTTCATAGAAACGCAGTGCCATCGCAAAAAGTATAACCATGAGAAATGGCCACATTTCCCGCGTGTAAACCTCACAGGAGTGCACGCGGTTGTTGATACCCCATCCATTTTTACGATTTAACATAATATACATTATGCGCAATCATGTGTAGGGTAACTGTGGCCATCGATAAGATGCTTGAACGGCTTTAAAGCTCTGCCGTGCTTGTCTCAAGCATTGGCTACCATAGCAAATAACTCGTCCGCTTGGGGAGTTGCTGGCTCCGCCAGCAGCATTTCTATGAGTTGATTGCCGGCCTCTTCATTGGAGGAATCAATCTCGACACCGAATCCGCGTCCATTTTTGTGTGCAACTATGGATTCAAACTTGTAGCGCTGGAGTTTTTGCGTCGTGCGATAAACCAGAACCTCAATGCCTAGCTGTTGTAACGGATGCACATCCGCCAAGTCTGACTCGATAAATAAACCGTATCTGTTTCCATTTTTGATACGGCCTATAGCGACCGGAATACCGTAGCGATAAATGAGGATTTTAATATCGGCTGTATAACGATCGCTGCATCTGTGTTCCATAATGATTCCTGCGTTGGTTGAGTGATAATGTGCCATCACCAATTCTGGCTATTCATTCTTTAGCCAAGACGATGATAGATTGTTAACAGCTGCCGGACACGCCCAGCCAATGTTGGATCAACCTGATCCCACAAAAACGTCCACACCCAATTTTTATCCGTTGTACCGGGCATATTCATCCTGTGCCCTCCATCCAGTTCCAAAAGGTCTTGCATCGGAATAATCGCCATACTTCCGACAGATGCCAGCGCCGCCTCAACTACCAGCCAAGGCATTGGCTCCGATGAATTAAAGAAATACTGTTTTAATTGTTGGCGATTTTGATCAGCCAATGTTTCATACCAACCCAGCGTTGTGTCGTTGTCGTGGGTTCCGGTATAGATAACCTCATCGCGACTGTGGTTGTGTGGTAAGTGCGGGTTATTGGTGTTGCCATCAAAGCCGAACTGCAATACCAACATACCCGGTAGATTGAATTGCCGACGCAGTGTTTCAACCTCGTCGGTTATCACACCAAGGTTTTCAGCAACCAACGGCAATTCAGGGTACGCGTTAAAACAAGCCTGTAAAAATTCTTCGCCTGGTGCTTTTACCCATCTGCCAGAGCGAGCATCTTCACCATCAGCAGGGATTTCCCAAAAAGCCTCAAACCCACGGAAATGATCAATCCGAATCAAATCAAATAAATATAGTTGGGTTTTCAATCGTGCGAGCCACCATTGAAAACCATCTTCACGCATTTTTTCCCAGTTGTAATGAGGGTTTCCCCAATGTTGTCCCGTCTCGGAAAAATAATCAGGTGGTACGCCAGCAACGGTTAACGGATGTCCCTTGTTATCTAGATTAAAATAATGCTGTTGGGCCCAAACATCGGCGCTGTCGTGACCAACAAAAATAGGCATGTCGCCAAATAAATAAATACCCTTTTCATTCGCATATTTTTTCAGCGCGTGCCATTGACTAAAAAATGAAAATTGCTCAAATAATATTTGATCAATTTCTTTTTTTAACTGCTGGCGAACCTCGCTCAATGCTATTGGATCGCGCGTGCGAATTGCTTCTGGCCAATCCACCCAGGATGCATTTTTTGTACTGGTGCGCAACGCACTAAACAGTGAAAAATCATCCAGCCAATAATTTTGCTCAGCGCAAAAATTTAAAAAAGCTTGGTTTAACGCTGCCCCGGACTCACTTGAACATTGTTCATAAAATTGCACTGCCGCAGCTATGCGTAACTCCTGTACTGTCTGGTAATTGTGAGGGCTCACCTGCCCCCCATTAATCCAATTGTTCTCCACCAACCAATCCAAACTGATTAAATCCGGATTACCTGCATGTGCAGAAATAGATTGATACGGCGACATATCTGCTTGTGTTGGCCCTGTTGGCAACATTTGCCAAATCGAGAAGCCTGCATCCGCCATAAAATCTACAAACGCATAGGCATCTTTGCCCAGAGTGCCAAATACTTTTTTTGTATCATCACACCGATAAGATTCAGTACATGGTAGTGACGTAGGATGTAACAAAACACCAGCTGTACGACGTTGGAACAATGGTGATTTGTTAACCATCAGTAAGTGCCCTTCCCTTTAATACAATATTTTTGAGTGTTAATTGGCATGACCTTGTCGCATCACTCCACCTGTTGCAGGATCACCGCCGCCCACGCTGATTACTTGATGTAAATAAGCTGGCGCCGGTTGATCGATCAGCGCGTACAGATTAATCAGGTGACGACGGAATAGGTATTCAAAATCACTCACACTTTGTGCAGGGTTATAATCGCCGAACCACCAGAACCAATCTGACCCTTCACACAGCGCTAATTGCTTTTCAATTTGTGCTAATTGTGCCGCCGTAAAACTTCGTTTGCTAAGCGCAGCATCGACTTGTTGTTTTGCATCGCACAACATATCCCAACCGCGATTTTTATCTTTGTCACCAATCCAGGTGGAAAAAGTACCATACACCCAGCTACCCGCCACTAAGTGTGGCATAGCAACCGGTATTGGTTTTTGTTGATCTAATAAGTTGCTATAAGTGGTTAGTTCCAATTGTGGATGGTTACTTAAACGTTCATAGAGCGTGTGCAAAAAATGATAGGCATTTTCAGGGAAATATTCCCACGCATTTTCGCCATCCATAATGACCGAAATTACGGTGTTTTTAGTGTCTTTACCATGTTGTGCAATATTCACCATATGGCTAATCAAATCACCTACGGCATCGTCTGAATGCCATGTTGCATATTTAAATCCAATCAAGTCAGACAGCCCGTCATCGCGAAAAAACGTATTGATACGTGTGTTGTGAAAGTTGTAAGCGCGATGTAAGGATTGATGTGTGGCATGCAGGTGACTGGCAGCGGCATGATTTTCAGGGGCACGTAAACTATTGTGTAAAACTGAGTCGCCGGTAGCGGCCCAATCAAATTTTTCTGCATCGAGTAGCTGCAGTGTTTCATCGCTCAGCGCGCCTTCAGATGCCCAACAGCCGCGGGGCCTTACCCCAAAATAATGCTCAAAAACCTTGAGCCCTTCATGCAAATGCCAACGTGCTCGATTGCGGCCATCGGGATAAAAGTCGGCATTCGGCAAAGGGACATTGGGCATTGCTTGCTTCGCGCTATTGAGGTCAAGCAACAAGGGGACAATAGGATGTGCATAAGGGCTCATGCACAGTTCAATCTGCCCTGCTTCCGCTAATTTTCGGTAACGCGGGCCAATAGATGCGACCAATTCCCCGATGATTGTTAGTAGCTCTCGCCTATCTGCCATTGAATAATTGCGTTCTTTTTCTTGCAGTTTCTGAATGCGAGAATCGGTACGGCGTGGAATTTCTGCGAGCCAACTGATGTGATACCAAACGCATAAATCAATAATAAATTGCTCATTGAGGTAGCGACTAATAAATGGCTTCTCATCAAAGGTTCCAACAACATCGGCAAGTTCTTTATAAACAGGAAAGCGCTCAATCATTCGCTCGCGATTTGCGCGCAAATATTTTCGTGCGAGATCGGAAAACGCCATAGTGCCTGGCGCTGGTAAGTTAGGTTCTACCAATGAGGCAAGAACGGCATCTTTTATTTTTTCTCCGCGCGACAAATGCGCAGTAATTTGCTGCACATAGTCGTCGAGTTGTTCAAGCAAGATGGGGGCAAAGTTAACCACTGCTTTTGCAGCAGGCTGCGCCTCAATATGCGCAGCCATGTCTACATAATCTTTAATGGCGTGAAGGTATGTCCATGGAAAATAATATTCTCCTGTCACTATGTCGCGATAATCCGGTTGGTGCATGTGCCAGAGAAAAACAACCTTCGTTTTGCCATGATTAACCATTGACTTCATCCTGTCCTAACATGTCGGGAGTAACCAAGACGACACCTTTGGGCGATACGTGGAAGCGCTTTCTATCTTCTTCCAGGTCGTATCCAATAATAGTGCCATCCGGAATTTTGCAGCGGCGGTCGATTAATGCTTTGCGAATTTTGCAGTTTCGACCTACGTCTACACTTGGGAATAAAACGGAATCCTCAATTTCGCAATAAGAATGTACACGAACACGCGGGAACAACAGTGAATGCTTTACGGCAGAGCCTGAGATAATACAGCCGCCTGCAATTAATGAATCAACTGCATAACCACGGCGCCCTTCGTCGTTGAAAACAAATTTTGCGGGAGCCACTTGTTCTTGATAAGTCCAGATTGGCCATTCGGCGTCGTACAAATCCAGCTCGGGCGATATGCCGGTTAATTCCAAATTTGCTTCCCACAATGAATCAACGGTACCTACGTCACGCCAATAAGCATCGCCACCGGAAACTGGATCGCGGAATGGAAATGCGGTCACGCGATGGGTTTTGATCATTGAGGGAATAATATCTTTACCAAAATCATGTGATGAGTTTGGGTCATCACGGTCTTTCAGCAGTTCGCGAAATAACACTTTGGTACTAAAAACATAAATACCCATGGACGCCAATGCTTTGTCTGGTTTGCCATGAATAGGTTCTGGATTTTTCGGCTTTTCAGTAAATTTCACAATTCGAAAATCCTTATCGACATCCATCACTCCAAATGCATGGGCAATTTCTAATGGAACTTCGATACAACCTACGGTGATATCGGCGCCGCGTTCAACGTGGGCGGCAATCATGGTGCCATAATCCATTTTGTAAACGTGATCGCCGGCAAGAATGAGTACATATTCGGGGTTATGGCGGCGAATAATATCGATGTTCTGTACCACAGCATCAGCAGTACCCACGTACCAGGATTCACTCAAACGCTGCTGTGCAGGTAAGAGTTCTACGAATTCACCAAGCTCACCACCAAGAAAGCCCCAGCCGCGCTGCACATGTCGATCCAGAGAGTGCGACTTATATTGAGTGAGAACGCTAATACGACGAATACCCGAGTTGACACAGTTAGACAGAGGGAAGTCGATAATGCGAAATTTTCCGCCAAAATGAACCGCTGGTTTTGCTCGCCAGTCGGTAAGTTGATGTAATCGGGAGCCACGCCCGCCTGCAAGAATTATTGCCAGTGTTTCACGAGTAAGCCGACTTACAAAACGACCCGATGATTGTGTACTCATTAAATCTTCTTCCTTATGGCTATTGTGTTTGCAGATTATGAATTTTTTGTGACTGCGATGACTATAGCGAGAGCAATATCAGTGCCAATACATTGATCTGGCTCAAGGATTCAATTGTCACAAAAAACTTATGGTGCAATTAACAGTAAGCGAGTGCTTATTCTAAGTGCAGAGATAAGTGTAGCCTCAAGTTTGGCATTGAACCTGCAAATGCCAATTTTGGATGAAATTTTTTTTAAAAATTCGTGCAACAAAATAAGCAGATACTGGCTAAGCTAGCAGAGTAGACTCGGTTGATATTTTTTATGGCTATTTAGGCCGTCTCGGGTTTCGCTATGAAATGCTAAAGCCGCAACAATTAGACAGGAATTGATTGAATGATACATGCACAACAGGATAATAACTTGAGTCACGAGATGTTACGCATAGTGACTGCAACCCATCACGATCCATTTGAGGTACTTGGACGACACCCGCTGGGTGATAAAGCGACCGCCGATATGGATACACTGGTTCGTATTTATATTCCTGGTGCGCGTTCTGCGGCCTTGTTAATTGGTAATCAAGCAATTTCTATGGTGCGTGTTGAAGGCACGGATTTTTTCGTGTGGCGAGGCATGTCAAAGGATTTACCAATTCATTATCAAATTCATTGGTTTGATCGTCACAACCTGCCCCATACTGAATTCGACCCTTACTGTTTTGCCCCACAATTGGGCGATATTGATATGCACCTCTTTGCTGAGGGGCAACATTGGAACATCCACGAACATCTTGGTGCACACCCGCGCACGGTCGAGGGAGTTGACGGAGTGGTGTTTGCAACATGGGCTCCAAATGCTGAGCGCATTAGTGTGGTGGGTGATTTTAATGACTGGGATGGCCGCGCTCACCCCATGCGTGTGCGCGGTGGTAGTGGTTTGTGGGAATTGTTTATTCCCGGTGTTAAAGCTGGTGCTATTTATAAATTTGAGATTCGCAATCGCGCGTCAGGGGCAGTGTTTTTAAAATCTGACCCTTATGGTCAGGCGTTTGAGTTGCGCCCCCAAACAGGCACTATCGTCAAATCCTCATCGGAATATAAATGGCAAGATACTCAGTGGATCAATAAGCGGGAACACTGGAATTGGCAGGCATCGCCTATGTCTGTTTATGAAATGCACTTGGGGTCATGGCGCCGCGGCTGGGTGGGCGAGTTTTTAAACTATCGGGAAATCGCTCATCAGTTGGTGGACTATATAAAGCCGCTAGGTTTTACCCATGTTGAAGTACTGCCGGTTAGTGAGCATCCGTTTGACGACTCCTGGGGCTATCAAACAACGGGTTATTTTGCCCCAACCAGCCGCTTCGGTTCACCGGATGATTTCCGCTACTTTGTCGATTACCTGCACCAGCACGATATCGGCGTAATTCTCGATTGGGTTCCAGCCCACTTCCCCAAAGATGCCCATGCCCTCGCCCGCTTTGATGGCTCCGCACTTTATGAGCATGAAGACCCGCGCTTGGGTGAGCATCGCGATTGGGGTACCCTCATTTATAACTATGGCCGCAATGAAGTGCGCAATTTCTTGCTTGCCAGCGCGCTGTTTTGGCTGAAGGAATATCATCTGGATGGTTTGCGTGTGGATGCTGTGGCGTCGATGCTCTATCTCGATTACTCGCGCGAACACGATCAATGGCTACCCAATAAATACGGTGGCAATGAAAACCTGGAAGCTATGGATTTTCTTAAGCAGTTAAATGAGGTGTGCCACGGCCAAGTGCCTGGCGCATTAGTCATTGCGGAGGAGTCAACCTCCTGGCCGCAAGTGACACGCCCTACGTGGGTGGGTGGATTGGGCTTTTCCATGAAATGGAATATGGGTTGGATGCACGATACGTTGGATTATTTCAGTAAAGATCCAATCCATCGCCAGTACCATCACAATCAATTAACTTTTGGGATGATTTACGCGTTTACTGAAAATTTCCAATTGCCTTTCTCGCACGATGAAGTAGTGCATGGCAAAGGCAGTATGCTCAATAAAATGCCGGGCGATGACTGGCAAAAGTTCGCTAACTTACGTTTGCTCTACACCTATATGTACACCTACCCCGGCACTAAATTATTGTTTATGGGGTGTGAATTTGGCCAGTGGAGTGAATGGGCCGCTGGGCGCAGTCTGGAGTGGCATTTAATGGACTTCGCGCCGCATCAGGGTTTGCATGGCTTGGTCAAAGACTTAAATCACTGCTACAGAAATATGCCGTCACTTTATGAGCGCAGTTTCCGGCATGATGGCTTTGAGTGGATTGATTGCCACGACAGCACGCAGTCCATTATTAGTTACATTCGTAAAAGCGATGAGGGCTTTTGTATTGTTGTGTTGAATTTCACGCCTATCGCACGTGCAAACTACAGAATTGGCGTACCCGTTGCAGGCACCTATCACGAAGTGCTGAACTCGGACTCCAGTTTTTACGGCGGCAGCAATTACGGCAATAGTAGCCCCTTGGCTACACAAGAGGTGCCGTGGATGAACCATCAACAATCACTGGATATAAATTTGCCGCCGCTCGGTGCATTAATTCTCAAGCTTTCTTAAATAGTTAAACAAGGACCACTCATGCAGAAAATTCTCTTTGCAACCAGTGAGGTTTATCCACTTATTAAAACTGGCGGCTTGGCTGATGTGGCGGCCAGCTTGCCGCGTGCATTGTTAAAACTGGGCCAAGACGTAAAAATTTTACTACCGGCTTACGCCAGTGTGATGCAAAAATTAACGAGCGGAGTGAAAGAAGTTGCGCAGCTTCAAATTGAAGGGCGCATAGTTTCGATAAAACAAACACGCCTGCCCGGTTCACGGGTCACTGTGCTGTTGGTTGATATTCCAGAGTTTTCCGCGCGCGACGGTAATCCATACTGTGGTCCCGATGGATCTGATTGGTTTGATAACCACAGTCGCTTTTATCTCTTTGCCAAAGCAGCGGAATTAATTGCGCTGGATGAGGCGCAATTGGATTGGCGACCGACCATAGTGCATTGCAATGATTGGCAAACCGGTTTGATTTCTGCCCTGCTCTCTTTGCACCCCGAACGCCCAGCCACCGTTTTTACTATCCATAATCTTGCTTATCGCGGTCTATTTTCTTATCAAGCATTTGCAGAGTTAAACCTGCCACCCGTTTTTTGGCACCACGAGCGCTTGGAGTTTTACGGGCAATTGTCATTTATGAAAGGTGGTTTGGCATTTGCGGATTACATCACTACTGTCAGCCCAAGTTATGCGGCAGAAATCCAGCGCCCGGAATTTGGTTGTGGCCTGGATGGGCTTATGCGCTATCGCAATGAAACTCTGGCTGGAATATTAAATGGCATTGACATGGATGAGTGGAATCCGGGTAACGATGCTCATATCACCGTCAATTACAACCGCCGCACCTTGGGTAACAAGGTAAAAAACAAGGTGGCGCTGCAGGTTGATCTTGGCCTGACTGTGGACGAAAAAATCCCCTTATTGGGGTTTGTGGGCCGCTTGGTGGATCAAAAAGGTATAGACCTGATTCTGGCTCAAATGCCACAGCTGCTGGCCGCTCCTTGTCAATTAGTCATATTGGGGAGTGGCTTTCCTCATTACGAAGCGGCATTGCAAAAGATCGCTGCTGAAAACCCTGCACGGGTTTCCGTCACCCTGGGTTACAACGAAAGTTTTGCGCATCGCATTGAGGCCAGTAGCGACATGTTCCTGATGCCATCGATTTTTGAACCTTGCGGCTTAAATCAGCTTTACAGCCTGCGCTATGGCACCCTACCCATAGTGCATGCGGTAGGTGGGTTGCGCGATACTGTTTTTGAACAGCAAGGCGATGAACCCGATGATCAAGCCAATGGATTTGTTTTTGAGCACCCCACGCCGGCGCTTTTATTTGCGGCCATCGAGCGTGCAATTGCTGCCTATAAAGATCCTTTGCTATGGAAACAGTTGCAGCTAAATGCTATGAGCAAAGACTTTTCGTGGGATGTTAGTGCGCAGAAGTATCTCGCTATTTACGACAAGCTGTTGCAATAGGTTGATGTCTGGCGCTACGAGTTAACAAACTGCTACCGCCTGTTATTTGAAAGTGTTACAGGCATCGACACTTCCTTGTTCGAAGCCTCGTTTGAACCACTCTACCCGTTGTTTTGAGCTGCCATGTGTAAAGCTCTCGGGGCGTACAACTCCCCCCGCTTGTTGCTGTAGTTTGTCATCACCAATGGCGGCCGCAGCAATAAGCGCTTCTTCAATGTCGCCATCTTCCAGCATTTGCCGCTCCGTATTTGCATAATGACCCCAAATACCTGCATAACAATCTGCTTGAAGCTCTTGTTTGACGGATAACTGATTAGCTTGCTCTTTTGAAGCTCGGTTTTGCGCCTGGCTAACTTTTGCAGAAATCCCGAGCAATGTTTGTACGTGATGGCCTACTTCGTGAGCGATCACGTAAGCTTGTGCAAAATCTCCGGGAGCGCCGAGCTTGGTTTTCATATCTTCATAAAAGGCTAAATCGATATAGAGCTTGTGGTCTCCGGGACAATAAAATGGCCCCATCGCCGACTGCGCATAACCGCAGGCTGAACTCACCGCATTGCGGAACAGCACCAACGTTGGCTCTTGATAGGTCAACCCCCGTTTTTTAAATTCCTGATGCCAGGTGGATTCGGTATCAGCGAGAATTACCGAAACAAAATCTGCCAGCTCTTGATCTTTTGCTGAAAGTTGTTGGTTGTTGGACTGGCCCATGGTACTGGGCGGCGTGGCGAGCTGTAGCAAGTCATAACCCATAAACTTGGCACCAAAATAAACCACAACAGCTACCACCAATAACGTTCGTCCTGTTTTAGTGCCTAATAAAATCGGTAAAATTCTGCCCACTGCCGATAGACCACCCATCGCACCCATGGAAGATGAACTGGCGTTGCGTCTATCCTCTACATTGTTACTGCGACGACCTTGTTTCCAACGCATAAATATTTCTCAAGTAGTTAACTTCATGAGCTTTAATTGGCTGTAAGTTAATAGTTAAATGAATTCAAAGCGCGATACTATAGACACTGCAACCAATCAGCGTCAGATCACCTGCTACCGTTGATTACCGTCTAGTGTGGGCAGGTAATACCATAATGACAACAGTTTATTTCAAGCAGTAAATTCGTATAACTCAGGAGTTTTTATGTCTACAAGCCCCTTGGCTGGCCAACTCTTACCGGCAGACCTGTTGGTAGATCTTCCCAAATTAATTGATGCCTATTACACCAATACGCCTGATGTAGGTATCCCTGAGCAGCGTGTCAGTTTTGGTACCTCCGGTCATCGTGGCTCCGCATTCAATACTAGTTTCAATGAAAACCATGTGCTCGCGATTAGCCAGGCAATTTGCGATTACCGCAAACACGCCGGTATTACCGGCCCTCTCTATGTCGGAATCGATACCCACGCACTTTCTGAACCTGCACAAATCAGTGCAGTTGAAGTGCTGGCCGCCAATGGTGTTGAGATCATGCTCGCTCATGGTGGCGAATACACACCAACGCCGGCGATTTCCCATGCTATTTTGACTTACAACCGTGGTCGTACCAGTGGGTTGGCCGATGGTATTGTTATTACGCCGTCACACAATCCACCAGACAACGGCGGCTTTAAATACAACCCGCCCAATGGTGGCCCTGCGGATAGCGATATCACTAATTGGATGCAGGCACGCGCAAATGAGTTGCTGGAAAATAATCTGCGTGATGTTAAACGTATGGATTATCACCAGGCACTCAAAGCAGCCACTACGCACCACCACGATTATGTTCATCACTACGTGAAAGATTTGATTAACGTTATCGACATGGAAGCCATTCGCAGTGCAAATGTGTACATGGGCGCAGATCCACTCGGTGGCGCAGGTGTTAATTATTGGAGTGCGATTGCCGACCACTACCAGCTGAATTTAAAAGTACTCAATACCAGTGTTGATAAAACCTTTTCATTTATGACTGCTGACTGGGATGGAAAAATCCGTATGGACCCATCCTCTGCCTACACCATGCAAGGTATGGTTGATCGCCGTAATTTATTTGATGTCGCATTCGCTTGTGATGCGGATCATGATCGCCATGGTATTGTTGCGCCCAGTTGCGGTCTGTTGCCACCCAACCACTATTTGGCGGTAGCGATTGAATATCTTTTTCAAAATCGCCCGCAATGGGGTGCAGATACTGCGATTGGCAAAACCGTTGTCAGTAGTGCAATGATTGACAAAGTGGCGAAAAAAATTGGCCGCCGTTTATACGAAGTGCCTGTCGGCTTTAAATGGTTTGCACCGGGTTTATTTGATGGCTCACTTGGTTTTGGCGGTGAAGAAAGTGCTGGTGCATCTTTCCTTCGCATTGATGGTAGTGTGTGGACAACCGATAAGGACGGCATTATTCCATCGCTATTGTCGGCCGAAATTAAAGCCAAAACCGGGCGCGACCCTGGTGAGTGCTACAAATTATTAGCCGATGAATTTGGCCATGCAGCAGAGGCCCGTGTAGAAGCTCCAGCGAATAGCGCACAGAAAAAAGCGTTGTCAAAATTATCCCCTGAGCAAATAACTTCAACTGAGTTGGCCGGTGATGCTATTGAAAGTATTTTGACACACGCCCCTGGCAACAACGCTGCATTTGGCGGCATTAAAGTGATGAGCAAAAATGGCTGGTTTGCCGCACGCCCATCGGGCACTGAGGAAATTTATAAAATTTACGCAGAAAGCTTTAAAGGCAAAGAACACTTGCAACAGCTGATTGCCGAAGCACAAGTAATTGTCGATAAGGCAATTACCTAAATAAACAGCAGTTGCTCGAATAAAAACGCCCGAGTAATCGGGCGTTTTTATTTATTTCTTATGGCTTGGGCAGTGGGATAAAATCACTCTCCCCTTCCACCATCGCAAAACCTTTGTTTTCCCAACGTTCAGCGGCAGCGCGTATTTTTTCGCGTGATGACGCAACAAAGTTCCATAAAATAAATCGCTCACCAGACAATGGCTCGCCGCCGAGCAAGAAGACACGCGCATCGTGAGTGGTTTCGATGACTGCATTTTCCTCCAATACCGCCAAGTGAAATTCAGGCACCTCTTCACCATTCACAGTAACATTGCCCCAAGCGACATAAATAGCCAATTCTTGCTGGGGGAAATCTGGCACGTAGCGTGTACCCGCTCCCAAGGCTAAATCCAGATAAGTTGTTACACTCGCCGTTTTTACCGGTGATTCAACTCCAAACGCATTTCCAATAAGCACTTGAGCACTCATCGTGGGTAAGTTGACTGATGGAATAATATCTGCCGGATAATGCGCAAAAGAAGGGGCGCAATCTTCAGTGTTAGTGGGCAGCGCCAACCAAATTTGAATTCCCTCAACCGGAATACTGCCCGCGCGTATATCTTCAGGCAAACGCTCGGAGTGAACAATTCCACTCCCCGCCGTCATTAAATTAATAGCGCCCGGTTCAATGCGCTGATGAAAACCCAGGCTATCTTTATGCATCATGGCGCCGGAAAATAAATAGGTCACTGTCGCTAGACCAATGTGTGGATGCTGGCGCACATCATCAGCGGTGGTGCCCACACTAAACTGGGCAGGTCCCATATGATCAACAAAAATAAACGGGCCAACACGTTGCTGCAAACGTGACGGCAATAAACGTTTGACAGTAAAACCAATATCCTGAACGCGCGGTGGAATGATGAGTGTCATAACCTGCTCCTAAACGACCTGAGTGTTTATGCTAATGATGGCGTGGGATAACAATTTGTGAATCGGACATTTCTCAACAATAGCTAAAAGTTGTTGGCGCTGCTCTTCAGTTAAGTTGCCAATAAATTCCAGTTGGAGTGATAAATTATATTCGCCGGTTTTTTCTTTACTGCTATCGCGCACAACCTCCGCATTAATCGACTCCAGCGGCATGCCGCGACGTTTGGCAAACATTGTCAAAGTGATTGCTGTGCAAGCGGCGAGAGATGAATCCAGTAAATCATGCGGGTCTGGTGCTGAGTCTTCGCCACCTACGTCTGTGCCAACGTCGGCAAAAAACTGATGGCTATTTACGCTGATACGTTGACGGTAAATTCCGGTTAAGTCTTTTTGTAATGTAATCATTTAAATTTACTCGATTTATTCAAATCTTAAGGGTCAAATTCGACAATTGATTGGCAGATCTTTTAATTCCACATCGGTGCGATTCTCTCCCACTGCGTGCATACCTGGAGGCACTGCGCCTTTACCACATAGCCAGGATATAGGGCTTTGTGGTGAGTCTTTTACAATAATGGGTTGCACACTAAGAATTTTATCTTTAATGGAAGGGTGCGCTTTGTTACCAAAATGTATGTGGAATGCGCCGTCTTTTAATTCAATCCAATCCACATAGTTGCCTAACAATTTTTCCGGTTCCGGAATACCTGCCTCTTTATTGTTCTTTAAAAATACCAGGGTGCTTTTGTGATAATAGACAACGAGTTTTTTGTAGTCCTCAATTAGCTCCATTGACTCCAAAACCTGACGGCGTGCAATGGTCGGGTCGGCTTTTGGGATAGCCATTAATGCCAATATTGCAATAATCGCCACCACTACCATCATTTCAATTAGAGTAAAGCCACGCGTTTTTTTCACACCGATTCCTTCTTTTACACAAGGGATATTAACGAATAAATTTTGCTACATACCAACAGCTGGCATGCAGTTCATAGCCTTGGGACTTTGCCCATGTGAGCCCTGCGCGCACCAGTTTCTCTGCAAGCCCCTTGCCACGGAATTCAGGTGGCACATAAGTGCTGGTGAAATCGATAGCCGCTGTAGTGCCATTGGTGAATAACCTATAGGCCAATATCGCTTCACCGCCTTCATAATGAATTACAAATCGCTGTTGGTCTGTCAGGTGCTGCACATTTGTCATTAGCTGCTACTCCAAGGTAAGTGCCTAGTGTAGAACACACGGCATAAAAAAATCCCCCAGTGTGCGTACAGCTGGGGGATTTTCCGGCGACAGATTATGGGTTATTTAAACCTTGGTGCCCCACAAATCGTACTCATCCGAGTGCTCGATCAATACATTGATCAAATCACCGGCTTTTACATTCTCTTCGCCGTTTAAATAAACACAGCCGTCGATTTCCGGTGCATCCGCAAAGCTGCGGCCAATGGCGCCCTCTTCATCAACTTCATCAATCAATACCTGCAATACCTGCCCTACTTTCTGTTTTAAACGCTCAGTAGAGATTTTTTGCTGTAATTGCATAAAGCGATCATAGCGCTCTTGTTTGATCTCATCCGGCACGTGATCTGGCAAGTCGTTGGCTTTGGCGCCTTCAACGGGCGAATACTGGAAACAACCAACACGATCCAATTGCGCTTCTTGCAGGAAGTCGAGCAATTGTTGGAAGTCGTCTTCTGTTTCACCGGGGAAGCCAACAATAAAGGTCGAGCGAATGGTCAGGTTCGGCACCTGTTCGCGCCAGCTCTTGATGCGCTCCAGGGTTTGTTCAACCTGACCTGGGCGGCGCATTTTACGTAACAAGGTTGGGCTTGCGTGCTGGAACGGAATATCCAAATAAGGCAGTACCTTGCCCTGCGCCATCAGTGGGATCACGTTATCTACATGCAAATAGGGGTAAACATAATGCAGGCGAACCCACACGCCCAATTCGCCCAGTGCAGCGGCTAACTGGTACATATCGGTTTTGAGTGGTCGGCCATCCCAGAAATCCGTGCGGTGTTTGATATCTACGCCGTAGGCAGAGGTGTCTTGCGAAATCACCAATAGTTCTTTAACGCCGGCTTTAACCAAGCGTTCCGCCTCACCCATTACTTGGCCAATCGGACGGCTCACAAGTTTGCCGCGCATGTCGGGGATAATGCAAAAGCTGCAGGAGTGATTGCAGCCTTCGGAGATTTTTAAATAAGCATAGTGACGCGGAGTGAGCTTGATGCCCTGCGGCGGCACCAGATCAGTAAACGGGTTATGGCTTGGATTGGGTGGCAAGTGTTCATGCACTTGCGACAGCACCTCTTCATAGGCGTGTGCGCCGGTAATGCCCAGAACATTAGGGTGAACTTGAATGATTTCGTCCTTTTTAGCGCCCAAACAACCGGTCACCAGCACCTTGCCATTTTCCGCCAAGGCCTCACCAATTGCTCCCAGCGATTCCTGTACCGCGCTATCGATAAAACCGCAGGTGTTTACAATCACCATATCGGCATCGTTATAGGTGGGTACTATGTTGTAACCCTCGGTGCGTAACTGGGTAAGAATACGCTCTGAATCCACCAGGTTCTTAGGGCAGCCGAGCGACACAAAACCAATAGTATTGCCTTTGCTGCTACCAGTTTGTGCTTGGCTTGCCAACGTTTTGGCTGGAGTATCCAAGGTGGTGGTTTGTGAAGGGTCGAAGGTATTTACAGTCATAGTATCTCAAGGGATAGGTCGGTCAAAAAAGGCGGCTATTGTAGGGGGTTGCAGGCTAATTTGCATGCAGCAGGGTGATTCTTCTGCAAAATTTACATTGGCTGTAATGTGTTTGATGGATCTAGTTGATCTGGGGCTGAATTTCTACAAAACGGCTATATAAGCCATTGGTGTCATATGCGGCAATTTCGAAGGTCAATTTACCTTCAAGATGATTGAAATAATAAGTATTCACATAACCGCCCTCGACAACAACCGAGGTGTAATCAGCTTCATTATCTACCTTGTAACGCAGTTCATAACCCCCAATTTCATCCGTTGCCAGTTGCTCGCCATTTTCACGCGCGGATGGCACTGCCCATTTCAATAACACAGGCCCGTTTATGAGGTTGCCCAGTCCAACAGATGACGACGACTGTTGCGATGAAAACGAAATAGCTGACGATGCGCTGGAGGATTCAACCGGTGCAGATGTTATTTCACTGCTAAGACTAGAGCTGGATGTTGGAGTCAGCGAAATCGCAGAAGAAGATTGCTCCACCATCACTGAGGACACTGCAGTATTGTTAGTCGTTTTGTTGCTGTTCGTTGTATTCGTTGCACCGCCACCGCCACCGCATGCCGTCGTCAATATAGGTGCAACAAACGACATAACCAGAGTGGCTTTACGCAAGCGGCTTTGCCACCCTAAAGTCTGCTTCAATTGCCGCCGGTTGATATACCCCAGCTCTACCAGTATTTCCCCAAGTGGCCCTGGCGTGCAAGCTTTTCCAGTTTCACTCAATACTTGACGAGCTTGCTGAATCTCGATGGCTTCGCGGAGTTGTTGCCGTGTAATCACGCCGCGCTCAATCAACATGTCGCCTAATCGCGTCAGTTTGTTCTGATTGGACATATTGATAACCCTACCCTATTAAATGCAAAATTTGTCATGAATGATTCAGCAAATTAAGACCATTTTAATACCAATTAATTTAGGCAAACTAAAAAAATTTCATCAACAGACGCCTCCATCTCCATATCAAGTTCTGTTCTATACAGAGCCAGCTAGCTCTGATGAATTATATTCTCCTTAATACTAACTAGCGCTTCCATAATAACCGATCTGCGGCAACCAATATTCATTCGCATAAAGCCGCTTCCACCTTCTCCAAACACTGAACCAGGGTTCATGCCCAGCTTGCAATCCTTAACAAAAAAATCGCGCAGCGCACTGTCATTTAAACCCAAGGCGCGGCAATCTAACCATAGCAGATAAGTCGCTTCTGGTTTTATTAACTTAATTTGTGGTAACTCGCGTGCGATAAAGTCAGCAGCAATATCGCGAGTTTGCTCCAAATAAATCATCAGCGCATCGAGCCATTCATCACCATCGCGATAGGCGGCCTCAAAAGCAACCATACTGAGCGGGTTGTAATTACCAACGTGCAAACGCTCAAAAACCTGTTTCATCGCATTTCGTTCTGCAAGGTTGGGAATAATCAAGGCTGACAAGCCCAAACCGGGAATATTGAAACTTTTATTGGGTGCAACTGTAGTGACAATTTTATCGCCCGGTTGTGACAGTCGGCCTAACATAGTGTGAGTTACGCCCGAGTAAACTAAATCGCAGTGAATGTCATCAGAGAGAATAGTTAAATTGTAGCGACGGCTAATGTCCAAGAGGCGTAGTAATTCGTCTTCTCGCCATACACGGCCAACCGGATTATGAGGTGTGCAGAGCAGCAACAAGCTCGCGCCCTGTTTTGCGCAATCCTCCAAATGCTCAAAATCAATTTCATAACGGCCATTCACTTCGCGTAGCGGGTTGTTGAATAATGTTCGATGATTGGTTGTTACTGCAGAAAAGAAGGGAAAATAGACCGGTGATTGCACTATCACGCCCTCACCTTCTTTAGTAAACGCCTGCACAGCAGCAAACAGCGAGGGTACAACCCCAGGGGCAAATACGATCCACTCGCGTTCAATTTTCCACTTGTGCCTGCGCACAAACCAATCGACAACAGCCTGATAAAGGCTTTCGGGGTAAAGCGTATAACCAAATACGGGGTGATTGATTCGTGTTTGCAATGCGTGTGTCACACATTCAGGGACTGCAAAATCCATATCGGCAACCCACAGCGGCAGCACATCACTGGTGCCAAAGTATTGCTGGCGACCATCAAACTTCACGCAACTGGTCTGCTCTCTATTAATGTATTGGTCAAAGTCAACCGTCATAAAATTATCCTGATACACTTAAAAAATATTGAATAGACTACCCGACATTCACCACAGAACACGCTACAGAATGATACGAATTTTCCTGGCATTAGTCTTTGTTGTTGCGGCTATACCTTTGCACGCAGAGAACAGCCTGAATGATACCCTCGTCGTTCGCATTCCCTACATGGAGCGCGAAGCGGCTCACCGTGTCTACGCGGATGAATTATTGCGTTTAGCGCTTGAGTTATCAAAGGACAAATACGGGCCTTATCAAATTGTGCAACAACGACAGGAAACCGTTATTCGCCGTCAGCTACTGGAAGTTGAGGCGGGCAAAAACCTCTCTCTCGCAGTATCCATGCCTACACCTGAGTGGCTGGAGAAAACCCAAATCGTTCAAGTGCCGATCATGAAGGGTCTTGCCAGTTATCGATTATTTCTTGCCAGCGATAAAAATCAGGCGATGCTTAAAAACATCAATACCTTAAAAGAATTGAAAGCATTAACTATCGGGCAAGGACAAGGTTGGTCTACAGCAAAAATTCTGGAGGACAACGGTTTCAACGTTATGCACGGTGGCCCCTACGCAACGCTAATTCCCATGTTAAAAGCAAATCGTTTTGAATTATTAATGCGCAGTATTTATGAAGTAGGGCCTGAACTGAATGCCTACAAACGTACAATGCCGGACTTAACGATTGTCAATAATTTTGGTTTGTACACTTATCTGCCTATGTATTTTTTTGTTTCCAAAAACCAACCACTGTTGGCCGAGCGATTAACGTATGGCCTGCATAGTGCTCATAAAAATGGGCAACTGAATAAACTGTTTGAATCACATTTTACTGAAGCCCTCAAACGCCTGCGCAATAAACAACGAAAAACGTTCTTTTTAACTAACACCAATATCGATAAAAGTTTCTTTGAGCAAGATAAACCCTACTTGCTCAAAGAAATTGTCGAGCTGGAAAAACAAAGCCGGAAGAAATGATTATAAGGATTACGGCAGAATACGAGACTACTCTGCCGCAGTTGTTTACTACTTACCCCGCCCCAATTTAACTAATCCGCTCCCAAAATGTAACCTCAGAAAGCGTATGCTGGAATTTACGTTTGGTTTCGCGAATCACAAATGGGACTTCTTGCGGACCTTTGATTAAACGGAAGTGTTTGCCCAGATGAGCTTGCAGCCCATCCAGTGTGGTGAAACTTTCGCCGTCCTTTTTGAAGCCTCCAATCCACTCTTCACGCGGTGTATGTTCGGTCAACCAGGTATAGGGCGAAGTTAGCATCAAAACGCCGCCCAGGTTTAAACGCTCGTGAATACTGGTGAGAAACTTCGCCGGGCTGTAAAGACGATCAATTAAATTGGCGGCGAGGATTAAATCATAGCCGGTGAATTGCGGTTTTAAATTACAAGCATCGCCCTGGAAAAATTCAACTTTGTGTTTGTATTCATTCAACCCCAAATCGTTTAATGAACGGGATTTGTAGGAAACCAGTTCACCTTCATCAGTTAAGGTGTAGCGCAAGGTTTCGCTGTTGGCGAGTTGGACACCCTGACCGATGAAACGGGCGGAAAAATCGATGCCGGTAACAAAATCAAATGCACGCGCTAATTCAAAAGTCGCGCGTCCAGAGGCACAACCCAAATCCAGTGCTTTATGTTTGGGTTTATCGCCAAGTGTTTTTATCGCGAGTTCAGCCAAGGCTTTAGAAAAATTGGGTACACCAAAATATTCATTCCCGTAATGGAATTCGGCATATTCAGATAAAAGTTTATCGGTTTCGTAATGGGAACTAGGCAAGGGTTTTACATCTCCGGAAACAACATAGCGAAAGCCCGCATGTTGGAAAAAGTGACGGCGGAATGCGTAGCGCGATGAGCGCAGGGTTTCATTACCGCAGGAAATCCATGAGCCACCCTTAATCAGATTGTGACGCTCATCGAATGTGGGTGTGGTGAAGTCATCGTAAATACTATGCACTTCAAAACCTTCAAAAGGATAAATCGGTGTTTCAGTCCACTGCCAAACGTTGCCGATGACATCGTAAAAATCCCCCTGTGCAAATTTATTCACCGGACAAGATGATGCAAAATGATCTAAATGAAGGTTGGCATTCGCAGCGGATTCACCAATATTGTGTAGGCCACTTACATCATACAATCGATACCATTCGTCCTCGGTGGGCAGGCGAACGTTCATACCAGTTTCAGATTTTTTCCAGTTACAAAATGCCTTTGCTTCGTGATAATTCACTTCTGCGGGCCAGTCCCAACACATAGGCACTTCTTCGGTCATTAACCGCAAATACCAGCCATTGGTTTTTTTAACCCAAAAGGTGGGGTGCTGTGCTTTAGTAAAAGCCAGCCAGCCTTTCCCCTCCTCCTCCCAGTTGTGTAAATTTAAATAGCCACCCGCTTCAACAAACGCTAAAAATTCTTGATTACTCACCAAAAATTTAGCGGCTTTAAATTCGCTAATGTCAGATTCATGCAAGCCGTATTCATTGTCCCAACCGTAGTAAGGGTCTTGTTTGTCTTTGGCAAGACGAACTGTTCCCGCAGCGACTGAAATTAATTCATTTGTTGGTGCAGTCGCCGATTCCTGCGCTGCTTGCCAATTGGATGAGCTTTTTACATATTGCAGTTTGTGTTGACGAATCAGTACGGATGATGTTTCCAAATGAATCCGCTCATGTTCAACCCCCATGATGATTGCCCACCAAGGGTTATTCCAATCAACCGGCATTTGCAGGGGGGCGGTTTCAATCAGGTTAACCACCAGTGTGCGCACTTTATCGCGATAGGCTTTTACTTCGGCGGGTGTAGGCCATTGGTAATGTGCTTCATTCAAATCATCCCAACTCATTTCGTCCACGCCTACGGCAAACATGGATTCAAAACGTTGGTTAATGCGTTCGCTGATCATGCGTGTCAGCAACAATTTATTTACAAAAAAAGTAGCAGTGTGACCAAAATAAAAAATCAGCGGATGACGTAAAGTGATGGGCTTAATGTAATAAGCCTGATCATTGGCCAGGCATTCAAAGAGCGATTCATAGCAATCAAACGTAGTGAGAAAATAGTCACGTAAAATTCGTCTAAAACTCGCTTCATCCCCCTCACGCAGGTTAGGTGTGCGAGTGAGTAAAGGATTGGCCGCAAAGCTTGAAAGTACTCGCGCTTGAGCGGAGCCCATCGATGAGGCGGCTTGGCGCAGCGTGTTATGTCCTGAGTGCATTGGTATGCTCCTGATTCTTTCCTGTAAGTAAGGCGGCGATCCACACCTGTAGGTGTTGCCATAGATCGTTGATCATGGATGCAGAAAACACCAATTTGTTACGCTAATCGCCACCCTTAACAGGCACTATTACTGGCGACCAACATAATCCTTGGCGAACTGCCATGCCACGCGACCACTGCGTGCACCGCGGGTTCTATGCCACAAGAGCGCAGCCTGCTCAGCTGCTTCCGTCCACTGACCGCCCAAATGAGCAATCCAGTACTGGGCGGCAGCGAGGTAATCGTCCTGACTGAATGGGTAAAAGCTCAGCCAGAGCCCAAATCGCTCCGACAGGGATACCTTTTCTTCAATGGCGTCACTTGGGCGCACTTCACCGCTTTCATCGCTAACATCCAGATTCTCGCGCATTTTTTGCGGGATAAGGTGACGGCGGTTACTGGTGGCATAGAACAGCATATTCGCAGTGGGTGCAGAAATAGATCCATCCAATACCGATTTCAACGCTTTATAGCTGATCTCGCCTTCTTCAAACGATAAATCATCGCAAAAGATAATGAACTTTTCAGGTCGTTCACCCAGTAAATCAACGATTTCGCTTAGATGCAGGAGGTCTGTTTTATCCACTTCGATAATCTTTAACCCCTTGGGGGCAAACTCAGCCCAGACGGCTTTGATCAGCGTGGATTTACCGGTACCACGTGCACCAGTCAGCAGTACGTTATTGGCGTCGCGCCCGGCCACAAACTGGGCCGTATTACGCAGAATAGACTGTTTTTGGTGCTCAATATTCTTCAACGACTCCAACGCGACTTTGTGCGGGTGTTTAACTGCCTGCAAATGGCCCTCACCGTTCACACGTGTACGCCAACGAAATGCGCTGGCATTCCAATCGGGTTCGGGGCGCTGAGCAGGCAATATTGCCTCTACTCGCTCAATTAGCTGCTCCAAACGGGATATGAATAAATCAAGATTTGACACGCTGGATTACCCTCTAAAATTGGATTAAGTTACTAGCCATGTGATAGCTCTGGGCTATATTGTAAAAGGTTTAATGGTAATTTCACGCAAAAGGTTTTCTATGTTTACCAAACAGGAATTGCAGGTTATTGGAAAAACATTGGCGCAAAAGCGCGATTGGATAACTAAAAACCTGAACAACACAGAAATCGAGAAAGCCAAGGCGCAGCTGATGCAAGACCTGCCCCTGATTGAATCCGCCTTACAAAAATTGAGCGATAAACTACACACTTTTGATGCCCCTGTTAACGAGCGTATCAATCACTACATATCGCCCAAGGCTGTATCCCCCATCCGCCAAGCGGCATTTGGTCGTCGTCAAGAGTTGTTGTCAGGGCAAATTCGAGTGTTGGTTGTAGATGATGACCAATTGATATGCGAGCTGATTAACGCATTTTTACGCGCATCAGGTATTTATCAGGTTGATTTTGCCAACGATGGGTTGAAGGCGATTAGCGCTATGTATGACGCAAATCCCATTTACGATCTGGTACTTTGCGATTGGAATATGCCTACCAAATCCGGCATTGATGTACACAATGCGATGCGCGCCGCAGAGCGTTATTTAGGTACGGTTTTTATGTTGGTTACCGCCGTAACAGAAGCCAAACAGATTCGCGCTGCCATTGAGGACGGTGTTGATGACTATGTGGTTAAACCTCTGGAGCAAGATAAGCTAATTAAAAAAATTGCGCGTTTCTTTCCGCAAGTTAAATTAGAAGATGAGAGCTAATGCTCTCATCTTTTTACCCTTCAACCTCCAACATAAAATCCAACGCGGCCTGCTGACGTATCGCCCGACGATGATTGGCCATTAATTTTTTAATCTTCTCCTGGTCGCACACCTGTCGATCAAGCATTACCCGCGTTTTTAATTCACCAACCGGTTCGGCTGTTGGGCATTTACTGAATACAAACTGGTTGGAAATCAAATCCATAAATGGGCCTGACTTACTGCTTGGCATAATAAAATTAAGCTGCAAGCCCAAGCTTTCCGTTAAGTAATTAATCACTTCACGGGAGCGATGCTCATCCATTTTAGAAAACGCCTCATCTACCAACACCATGCGCAAATGGCTGTTGCCTTCATTAAAGCGAAATGCGGAGGTAATGGCGGCGCTGCGAATAATGTAAGCCGGTGTTTCCAGCTGCCCGCCAGAGCCCGTGCCATATTGGCTGAGTGCAATGGGGGCTTTACCTTCTGGTTCTTTGTAAATTTCATAGCAGCGATAATTACGATAATCGGCAATGCGCGTTAATTCACGCAAGGCTTTTTGTTCGTCCTCATCCAGCAACATCGCCATTAGTCGTTCGCGCACACGCTGGTGTTTTTCATCCAGCTTCATATTGAACAGTGTTTCGCCTTCACCCAAGCTGGGGCTATCGATTACGGCTTTAAAGAATTGCCAATACTCTTTGAATTCAGGTACCCATTCCCAATCAAAACGGAAGCGCTCGCGGTCCGCGCCAAAGCGGTGATGTTCCAATTCTTTATTCAAATCTTCCAGCGTTTTCTTGCCATCGTTAATGGCTTGATAGATGGAGTGGCACAGATTGGTGACAAAGGCATTGTTAAAACTTTCACGCAGAGATTCTATTTCCTGATGTCGCTGAGCGAGAATATGATTTTTATCCCGATTATAGAGCGCATCAAATTGCCGACGCATATCGCAAATTGCGCGGAAATTCGCGCTTCCCAAATCGTCGTTGTAGTCAATATCAAACAAAATGGCATCGCTGGTTGCACAGAACTGGTTGTGCACCATCGCCGCTTGTTGCAAGCGATGTAAAATAGTTTTTAACTCGGCATTTACCCCAGCTAACTGGGTTTCAAAGTACTGCACGCTGTGTTGGCCTATCTCTTCATCGGCAAGTTGCAAACGTGCGTCCGCGTCAAAGTCTGGCCAGAATGCAGCAATCGCTTGCAGGTTGGCTTCGCAACTATCAACCTGCGCGAGGGTTTTATCTTGCTCTGCATCCAGTTTGTGGCAGAGATTATCCGCCAATTTTAATTCTGCGCGGCAATCCACTTGTGCATTGTTTAAGCGAGCATAATGTTGGTTCTGCTCCTGCAAACGCAATTGCAGTTCATTTAACTCTGCCTCTAATGCCGTGGTATCACTTAAATCCAATTGCTGCAATTTACTATCAATCGCTTGAATTTTTGTTTGTGCCGCCAGCATCGCCTGTAATGTTTCGGCATAACTCAAGGGCTTAAGTTTATCCAGCGCAAGCAAGAGTTCTTGGGCCTCTTCCGCATAAGCCGTTGCGGCTTGCCATTCACTTACCAGCGTATGGAATTCATTGCGTTTGGCATCCAGTGCGCGCTCGCGAGCGCCTTGGCCAAATACCAATTCTGAATCTGCCATATCACAGCGAAACATCGCGTAATTGCCCGAGCCCATAGCATCTTTGGTGATGCCGCGCCGCGTGTTTTTTAACTCTTTGGCATTTTCTACGCGTTGTACATTGCCATAACTCGCTTTAATGTAGGCCTCTGCGGTGGCGTGGGAAAAATTCATTACTTGAATAATGGAGTTACTAGTCGGTTCGCCAGATTTATCAATATCCTTACGCGCTTTATCGCCCTGAATAATGCGGGCGCGATTCCCCTGCCCTGCCATATTGCGCACAATAGCAATCGCCTCGGCTTCGTATTCCGGTTCAACAATAATGCCAAAACGTGCTGCGCCAATATAACCTTCGATCGCCGCTTGCCATTCGCGATCGGTGATATCCACGTAATCGCATAAAACCCTGGCATCGGCTTTCGGGCACTGGGTAGCAATCGCGTCAAGCGCGGCGCGCACAAAACCGGGGTAACTCACTTGACGTGATTCCAAGGTCTGGATTTCGCGGCGTTTTACCTCAGTATTTTTTTGCAAACGCTCAGCCTGGGTTTTGCGTTTATCGCGCTCCTGAGCGATTTGATCGCGTAAATTAATCCGCGCAACACCGGCATTGGAATCTTGCGTAAATAAGCTGGCGAAAAATGCATTGTGATGTTTTTGCAGCCCCACCACTTTTTCCAGCTGAGGTTCCAGCGGGCTAAGCTCAATCAAGTCACGATTGAGAAGCTGGTGGATATCCAGTGCCTCGGAATCGCTACACAGGTTTTTAACCAATGCCGTCAGGTTGCTATCTTTTAACGCAGGTAAATCCACTGCGATGGAGGTTTGGCGCAAAGCCAGTGAGAATTGTTGGGCAGCTTCAAGGTTAACCAAAAGTTGCTGATGTTGCTTACGCAGTTCCGGCACTTGGGTTTGAATCAGCTTTTCTTGAGCAACTTTTTCCTGTTCCAGTTGATCTTTATCACGCAGTGCCGGAACGCCTAAGCGGCGGGCTGTTGCGGCAAGAATCAATTGGTTAATTTCATCGCGCTGGGCTTCACAGGCAGATAACGATTGCTGATGTCCCGCCGAGCTTTCACGTAGCAATTGCTGTTTATGTTTTGCATCCAAATACAAACTTTGTGAGTCGGTATAGCGGCGTTTTGCTACAGAGTATTGCAGCACCTGTTGTTCAAGCCAGTTGGCGATAAAGTTGTCCGACCACTGACGCCCCTGTGCCATACGCTCAATGCCTTGGCGCAGCGTGCGGGCGTCTGACTCCATGGTATGAATACGTTTAAGCATGGTGGATACGGTGCGAATGGCTTCGCCTAAATCGCGGTACTCCAGAATCTCGTTGGCAACAAATTCATCGATACCCTTAATAGGTTTGTATGCCATAAAGCGCGAAAATGCGCGGGCGGCATTCATGGCTTCACGCTCGGAGATTGCATCCTTTTTGCCGCGCAAAACACCATAAAGCCGGCAGAGATAAGATTTTTTCTTGTCGTATTTCTCTACTTGTGACTGACCATATTTGCGGCGCAAACCAGCGTAGAGTTTGTCGAGTGGAACTACATACTTGTGTGTTTTTTCTTCTTTTAATAAATCGTTTAACCCCAGTTCTACATCACTCAGAATATAAAACTGGGTATCATCCAAACGGGCAACTTTTTGTAGGCCTGCTCCTTGCCCTGCTGTTTCTAAAAACGCACGCATGCCGATTAATGCGGTAAATGGCTCGCTATTTTCACCTTGTGTGGGGTGAAATATTGCCGCTAAATATCCATCGCAACCTTGCGGGCGGGAATACGCACCATCGTCACAGCCCAGCACATAGGATGCGAGTGTGCGCACCAGTTTTCCACCGCGGCCACGCTGACTCGATTCATCCTGCCCAGGGTTGAAATGAAACAAATTATCATGGGCTGCCGTCATGATGGTTTGAATCGCATCCGCCGCCGTAGTTTTGCCCGAGCCATTGCCGCCGGAAAATAAATTAATCGGCCCAAATTCAAACTCGGTATTGGGTACATTGCCCCAGTTAACGTAAATAAACTTTTTCAGATACATAACTATTCTTCAGCGGCAAAAAGCGAGCGATTAAAATGCGGGGTGGGCTTGACGGGGGATGGACGAGCGTCGCTTGCTGTGCTGGGCTCTTCTGCATCCTCATCAACTAGTAGTAAGTTTTCTGCAAGGTGATTACGGATCTGCTCAAGCCATTCGTTATTAACGAGATTAATGATTAACGGGCGAATTTTTATCCAGCTTTCACTGGAATCAATATCTGATTCGGCGAAAAAATTAATCAACCGCAGCTGGCGTAAACGTTTAAACGCTTGGCGACGCTCACCGATATTTTCCGGCAAGCTGCGACGCAGCAAACTTTTCATCGCCATGGCGATGGCTTCGAGTGATAAAGTGGCGCAACCCTGCTCGTCAATGCTACCTTCACGTAACGCTTTGTCGTATTCGGCGCGCAGCACTAATACCAAAGCAACTTCGTGTTGATTTAAGCGGCTGCGCAACCCTGCGTTGAAAGGCTCGTCAGTTTCATCATCCATACCAGGTAAACGTGCACCCGGCGGCAGAATGCGTACAAAACGAAAATGGCTGTCATGCTGAAAGCGAATTCCCATCAAACTCAAGTAATCATTCAGTAGTTCATGAATACGCAAAAAGCGGTCATAGAGTTCGGCTTCAACCTGACTGTCATCGCGACATAAGACACCGTAATCCAGTAGCCGCTGTACCAGCTCACGCCAGTTTTCCAAACTTAAATTGTGTTTATCCAACTGCTCCTGCAGGAGCGAGCTTAATGCGTTACTCATGGGGCTTACCTTCATCGGTCAAGCTAATTACAAATTCATCGCGCTGCTTAAAGTAAGCGCCATTTGCTACCAAAGGCTGTTGGTGCAACCATTCGCTATTTTGTTGAACACAAAAACGATAACGGGACGAAAGATTGTCTGCAGCGCCAACTTCAATGGCATGGGAGAGATTTAATAATTCCTGCATGGAATTCGCCTGCAACTCGCTGCTGCGAATCTCACCTTTTTCCAGCAGTGCACGATGGACATACTCACGCACACTACTGGATTGCAAAATAAAGGCTTTATCCAACGCTTGTTGAATGAACAATGATTTTTGAGCTTCTGCATCCAATGCTTTATCCTCGTCAAGCATTGAGCGTACAACTTGAATATTGCGCGGCGCACGCAATTGGATTTGCGCAGGGTCGATATAACCCATTTGGATACTGGCAATCGCTTCGCCTTGCACAACTAATACCTCATCCTGCTGCTCGGGCGATAAATTGCCAAGCGAGCGGTAAATGTCCATCAGGTCATCCTGCCCGCGGCTATTAATGTAGCTGAGCTGGCGAATAATAATGTCAGCCCGCTGGGTAAAGGTGTTCAATGCGCGCCGCAGCGCGGGCAACATAATGTCACAGGCATTTTTCAAGCGTGAATCAATGGTTTGCAGCAAGGTCTCCAGCAGCGATACGCCGGGAACTACTTTTTGCGGTAATGCTTTGCGCAAGCGAATTTCCATTACTGCGCGCCAATCTTTTGCAGCGGTTTCTTCATCGCCCAAACCGTATTTCCGTTTGCGGCGAATTTTGGTGATTATGTCGGAAATTTGGTCGCGGTATTTTTCTACACTATCAGCAGACAAACGTACTTCCAGGTCAGGTTTGAATACCGTCTCCATAAAATCAAAAAACTCATCGCTCGCTTGCTGAATTAATTGGCGTGATTCCACTTCACGTACCAATTGACGCTTGCGCTCCTCAAGCTCGGCGATGACATCGGTGAAATCACTGATGATTCGCTCTGAGTATTCATAAGCATCGAGCAAATCGTTAATTTCACCTTGATCGTAAAAGGCTTGCAAACTATTGCGGGTGTTACGGGTGTTGCGATTGCGGGTACGAAATTGATTCGCATCGTTATCGGCAAAGGGCTGGGTAAATAAACGGCCCATGCGACTAAAACCATAGCTACTTTGCAAACTGGTTTCGTCGACTTGCTTTTCCAGCCAACCATTTTCAATTAAACGGTTAATAATAAAACTCGCCAGATCACGCTGGGTTTTAAAGCGCCCCTCACTTGCATCCTCACCTTCGGTATCGACATCAAGATCAATATCCAAAATGGGCGCGCGAGCAATTGCCTCTTTAAAAATATCGACTAGCTGTTCACGATTAATCGCAT
This sequence comes from Cellvibrio sp. KY-YJ-3, assembly GCF_008806955.1. Taxonomy (NCBI): domain Bacteria; kingdom Pseudomonadati; phylum Pseudomonadota; class Gammaproteobacteria; order Cellvibrionales; family Cellvibrionaceae; genus Cellvibrio; species Cellvibrio sp. KY-YJ-3. The sequence continues at coordinate 3,201,581 of NZ_CP031727.1, forward strand.
GTCCATAGTCACGCAGATCTGTGTATAAACGCTGATATAAAAGACGCAGGCACTCAGCAGCGAGCGCCCGGTATTTACCCGTGAGCGGATTAAAAAAATGAAGCCGGGAATCGCTAAAAAACATCAGAAGGGTTCACAAAGTTGCGGCGAATAAATTACAGACAATGTTTGGCAAAAAGCGATTGCTCATCTTCAGTCCAATCTTTAGCGTCTTTCACCATCATCACTTCACACCAATCATCGCTACCCACTTCAGGTATACGACCATTTAGTGCAGCGACACGATCAAGCGATTCCTGCGGTTTTATATCACCTACAGTCTGTACCATTTGTTGGTTTGATTGTTGCGCTTTTAATTCCTGCTGAGCAATTTCAGCCACTAAATTCATGGCTGCAACGGTTTTTTCCTGCTCATTCACTAGCTGTTCTGTTTGTTGCTCAGATTTTTTATTAGTCGATTGAATCATAAATAACCCTAAACCCAGCACCAACACACTGAGAATTAACAATATGACAAGGAATTTTTGCTCGCGAAACAATGACATCATTACTTATAAATCCTGATTCTAATTTCAACCCAATAAGCAAAACTTAAAGCCATTCAGCCATTTTTTCGGCATAGTAAGTGATAATTAAATCAGCTCCTGCACGCTTAAATGCCGTCATGGTTTCAAGAACGATAGATCTCTCATCGATAACACCGGCAGCCGCGCCGGCTTTAATCATCGCGTATTCGCCGCTCACATGGTAAACCGCCAAGGGGCGCGCCGAATTGGCGCGAATACTGGCAAGAATATCCAAATACGCAATGCCCGGTTTTACCATGAGAATATCGGCGCCTTCCATTTCATCCTGCATGGATTCGGCAAGCGCTTCACGTGAATTGGATGGATCCATTTGATAGGTGTTGCGCGTGCCCTTAAAGCTGCTATCAACCGCGTCTCTAAACGGGCCATAAAATGCAGAAGCAAATTTGGTGGAGTAAGACATGATTGGAATATGCGTAAACCCGGCGCTGTCCAACGCTTGGCGAATTGCACTGATCATGCCGTCCATCATGCCCGACGGGGCAATCATATCGACACCGGCTTGCGCTGCCAGTACAACTTGTTTTTGTAAATTTGCGAGAGTTTTGTCGTTATCCACATCATCATGGGTAACTACACCGCAGTGACCATGGTCGGTGTATTCGCAGAAACAGTTATCGCTAATAACTAACATTTCTGGCTGTGCTGCTTTTGCGGCACGAATCATTCGTGCGAGCAAACCATGCTCACACCAGGTATCGGAACCCTCGTGATCTTTATGTGTGGACACACCAAACAAAATAATTGCACGCACACCCTTGTCCCAAGCGCGCACTACAATATCTGCGAGTTGCGCTTCCGGGTAGCGAAATACACCCGGCATGGATTTAATTGGAACCGGCTCACTAATGCCCTCTTCCACAAAAATGGGCAAAATAAAATCGCTCATATGCAAATGAGTTTCACGCACTAATTCACGCAGGGCTGTAGTTCTGCGCAGGCGACGAAAACGAAAGTCAGGTTTGGTCAGTGGAATCTGCATAACTAAACTCAATAAATATTTAAATGCTCAAAGAGCCTTCGTGGCTCCATTCACAGCGTACCCGCATATTGCCAGAGCCGGGCTTATGAAAACTTCCGTTCGCTTCCCAAGTAAATGTATGTGTACCTGACAATTCCGTCTCCAAGTGAACGGTTGCAGAAACCCAATACATTTTGCTCAGCAGCGACTCAAACTGGGCAATCCATTGATCCCATTCATATTCCACTGCCTTGTAAGACGCGCCGAAGTGCATGACTTCTGTTTGATAATTAAAAAATGGCGAATTAACACGAGGAATAGAAAACATTTCCTGACTCAGAAACGGCCACTCGTCTGCATGAGGTAAAGACAGCATCGCATCCCGGTTAACACGAATACGTTCAGACTCCAGCGCTGACGGTGATACATCCTTAATACAACCGTAGACAATTGATTCTTGATCCATAATCACTCCGACATTAGTAACGACAACTAACGACTTTTAAAACGGCCACCACCAACTGCCTTTAAACCGATCCTCACAGGCGCGCAACTGATAGTCATATTGCTGTGCACGGGATTCAACTTTACGGGCAGTATTGATTAACCAATTCTTTCGCTTATAAGTCCCACGATTAAAGCCTCCGTGGCCTTCGTGATACGCGAGATACAAATTATAACTGTCCCCGGGGTTGATTCGGCTGCGGGTTTGGCTTTGTCTGTTATACCAACCAATAAAATCAATCGCATCACCAAAATTATCGCGGCGCGACCAACCATTTCCACTGTTTTTTTGGTATTCATTCCAGGTGGCATTTTTTGCCTGGGGGTAACCATAAGCATCACTAGGACGCGGCCCTGGAATCACCCACAGGATTTTTGTGCGTGCTGGCCGTGCATTATGTTTGAATTGAGACTCCTGAAACATGATTGACATCATGGTCGGTACTGATGAGCCCCAACGTTTTTCGGCTTTTTTTGATTCTTTGTACCAAGAAGGTTTTTCATCAAAAATTGCACAGAGATCTTGAGGTTTTGTTGGGGGCAAGCTGGAGCACCCGATTAAACCTATTAAGCCAACCAGACACAGCAACCGCGCAAAAACTATTAATGCGTTTTTATATTGCATTGCTAAATGCTCCTTCCATGCTGCTGTAGTAACTCAAGTAATCCCGCTTCGTCCATCACCTTCAGGCCCAGCTCTTCTGCTTTAGCGAGTTTTGATCCAGCGCCCGGCCCAGCGACAACATAATCTGTTTTAGCGGATACGCTACCGGCTACTTTTGCGCCAAGCGCTAGCAAGTGTGCTTTGGCATCATCACGAGAGAGCGATTCCAATGTGCCCGTTAATACATAAGTAAGCCCAGCCAGTGGCAACTCCTCAGGGCTCACGACATCAATGTTGTCCCAATGAATACCATGATTACGCAATGCAGATACGGCGATAATATTGCACTCTTGTGCAAAAAATTCCGCTACAAAGTGTGCGACCACAGGGCCAACATCAGGCACTTTTTGTAAGGTCTCCTGATCGGCAGCCGCCAGCGCCTCAAAACTGCCAAAGTAATTGGCAAAATTGCGCGCGGTTGCCTCCCCCACTTCACGAATTCCCAAGGCATAAATAAATTTTGCCAAGGTGGTTTTTTTGGAGGTCTCTAACGCGCTTAGAATATTATCCGCAGACTTTTCCCCCATGCGCTCCATGGCCGATAATTGTTCGCGACTCAGGGAATAAATATCCGCAAGATTATTGACCAAGCCCAAATCGACAAGCTGTTCTACGAGTTTATCTCCCAAGCCCTCTACATTCATTGCCTTGCGTGAAACAAAATGTTTAATCGCTTCTTTGCGCTGCGCTGCGCACACTAGCCCGCCTGAGCAACGAGCGACAGCTTCATCGGCAACTGTCTCTACGGGCGAACCACAAACCGGACATGAGTCAGGGAAAATAATATCGCGGGCATCGGGTGTTCGCTTACTTTCTACCACTTGCACAATCTGCGGAATAACATCACCCGCGCGACGAACAATAACCGTATCGCCAATTTTTATGCCTAGGCGATTAATTTCATCGCGATTGTGAAGCGTTGCATTAGAAACGGTAACGCCACCCACAAATACGGGCTGCAAACGAGCCACTGGCGTGACGGCACCAGTGCGGCCGACTTGAAACTCCACATCCAACAATAGTGTGGATTCTTCTTGCGCAGGAAATTTATAAGCAATAGCCCAGCGTGGTGCACGAGAAATAAAACCGAGCTTTTCTTGTAACTCGCGGGAGTTAACCTTGAAAACTATACCGTCAATATCGTAAGCAAGTCCGTCGCGTCTCAGTCCAATTCGACGATAAAAATCCATTGCTTCCTGAATATTTTTTGCAACTTGCGTTTCGCGATTGGTTAAAAAGCCCCAGTTTTTTAAAGCAGTTAAGGTGCCGCTATGGGTTTCCGGCAACTGACCACCATCAACCAATCCAACACTGTATGCACACATTTCGAGCGGGCGACTTGCCGTAATGCGAGGATCCAATTGGCGCAAAGAACCTGCGGCCGCATTACGTGGATTTACAAACAATTTTTCACCCGCCCCCCGAGCTTTTTCATTGAGCGCTTCAAAACCGGCCTTGGGCATATAGATTTCGCCGCGAACTTCTAAAACTTCGGGATAACCTTCCCCGTGCAGACGCAAGGGAATTGATTTAATGGTACGTACATTTTGAGTGATATCTTCACCATTGGTGCCATCACCCCGTGTTGCACCACGCACAAGTACGCCGTCGCGATATAACAAACTGACAGCAATACCATCCAGTTTTAATTCGCATGCGTACTCAATATCCCCCGTACTTTTAAGGCGATCTTGTACACGTTGATTAAACGCCAATAAGTCTTCATCGCTAAATGCATTATCCAAGGACAGCATTGGCATTTCGTGAATCACTGTCTGGAATGCAGACAGCGGCGCAGCACCGACCCGTTGGGTTGGCGAGTCGGGTGTGACAGAATCTGGAAACTGAAGTTCTAGTTCACGTAAACGCTGCATTAACCGATCGTAGTCGGCATCGGTTATTTGGGGATCATCCAATGCGTAGTAACGATAACTGTGGAAATTAATTTCCTGACGCAGCTGTTGAATTTCTGGGGGGAAATTATCAAAGAGAGACAAAGTAGACATGAATGAATGTACCTGAAGAAGCGAATCCTGCGGTTAGCAACACGCTGCGATTCATGCCTTGATAGACAGCAGATGCATCCCTGCATCTTAAGAATTTATCTTAGTGGCGCGGTGGACGGCGAAATAGACGAGTTCGTTCAAAATCACGAATACGCTGGCGACAATGTTCGAGTGTTTGACGAGTCATCACACTGCGTTGCTCATCTTTTAATTCGCCATTTAATGTTTCTGCCATCGCACGTGCAGTATCCGCCATCAAATCAAATGATTGCATTGAATCTGCATTAATCGGTAAAGTCATAAACAAACTTACGCCTGGAGTTTCAAATTCATCCATAGCATCAAGATCAAAAGTTCCTGGCTTCACCATATTCGCCATACTAAATAGCAGTGCACCATCGCCTTTTGCATCACTGTAGCGATGGAAAATATCCATGCTTCCGTAGCGCATACCGCATTTTAGGATGATGTCTAATAAGTCACCGCCCTTAAACATCTCACCTTTATGAGCCATTACGTTAATAATTAAAACCTCTTCCGGTTCTGGCGCGGGCTGTTGGTTTAATTCATTTTTGTTTTGCGCTGCTTGCTGCTGATGATCTTCATATTCATCATCTTCTTCGTAATCTTCATCATCATAGTCAGCATCACCTTGCTCATGATCGTCCTGCGGAAGCTCATCCTCGTATTCGTAATCTTCCTCTTCATTGGAATCTATATCATCTCTTTCATCATCAAGTTCACGCACATAGGGGTGATCATCTTCCTCGTAGTCCTCTCCTTCGTAATCTTGTCCTTCATTGACATGATCGAGATCCGAGTCAGGTGTTACAGCGGAAAAGCTGGGCTCTATACGCTCATCCAGCGGCAATGAACGATTTTTATCTTCCACTGATTCCATCAAAATAGGCACCGACTGTCCAAGATTGAGACTGGTCTGCTGGGGTTCGCGTTGAGCTCGTGTAATAGGCGCTTCTGTAAGCGCATTACGCTGCTGTTTTTCTGTGTAGGATTTGGCGTGCGCCTTTTTTTCAATACTTGGAATTGGCGCTTGTGGGTCGCGCTTTGCTACTACACGAGCGCCACCATTAGGCAGTTCACTGGTATAACTAGGTGCTGCAGCAAGCTGATCTTCTTCATCTTCCAGTGCTGGCTGCTTAAGGCTTTTTTTAAGTGAGCGCGACACTTTAATTTTGCCAGTGCGCTCATTATGTTTGCGTCTGATTCCATCGACCAGAATCAAAACAATAAACAGGAATCCGATAATGATGACCCAATCTTTCATAAGGTTATCCGTAATATGTATTTAGTGTTAAACCGCAGCGAGTTCTGCGGCCTCGTCAACATCTACTGTCACCAGGCGTGAAACACCGGGCTCGTGCATGGTGACGCCCAACAATTGGTGCGCCATCTCCATCGCATTTTTATTGTGTGTGATGTAAATAAACTGCACTTGGGCTGACATTTCTTCAACCATACGTGCATAGCGCCCTACGTTTGCGTCATCGAGCGGTGCATCTACCTCATCCAGCATACAGAAAGGCGCCGGGTTCAAACGGAAAATAGAAAATACCAATGCAATTGCTGTTAGCGCTTTTTCGCCGCCCGACAGCAAATGAATAGTACTGTTACGCTTACCTGGCGGGCGAGCCATAATGGTAATGCCTGTATCCAACAGTTCGTCACCGGTCAGTTCAAGATAAGCATGGCCACCGCCAAAAACTTTAGGGAACAGCTCCTGCAAACTCTTGTTAACCTGATCAAATGTTTCTTTGAAGCGCGTACGCGTTTCGCGATCAATACGCTTGATAGCATTCTCAAGCGTTTCAAGTGCTTCCATCAAATCCGCATTTTGCGCATCAAGATAATTTTTGCGTTCGGATTCGGTTTTATATTCATCAATGGCAGCAAGGTTAATTGGGCCCAAACGGCTAATGCGACCGGCAATGGATTCCAATTCCTCTTCCAACGGTTTTACTTCTGTACCTTCAGGCATTTCAGCCAGAATAATATCCAGATTTAATTCTTCTTCCTCAAGCTGTTCAACAATGCCAGCACGCTGCACTTCGAACATTTGCGCTGCTAAACGCTCCTGCTCCAAATGTGTACGCACTGCTTGCACTTCTTGCTCGGCGCGATTGCGCGCTTGCTCAGAGTTGCGTAATTCGTGCTCCACAGTTTCCAGCGCCCGACGAGCTTCAGTTAATGACGCTTCTACAGAGAGACGCTTGGACAATGAGGCCTCAAGCTCTAATTTATATTCCTCTACCGGATCGCGATTATCGGCAATGCTAGCAATTAATTGTTCACGCCGTTCATGCAAGCGAGCAACTTGTTCGCGCAAGCGTCCAATCCCCAAGCGAATTGATTCCAGCTGGGTTTTTACAGACTGATAGCGCATTGCAATTTCGTGCGCTTTGTCTTTGTCGTGGCGGGCGCGTTGTCGTGCGCTATCCAAACCGGAACGAATATCATCGCGCTGCTGCAATAATGACTCTCTCAGGTCAGTATCCTGCTCCATCATTTCGATGGCTTCGCTCAGAATTACTCGTGCTTCCGACAAATGCTCTGCTTCTTGCTCCATTTGCTCGCGCGCTTCGCGGATTTCATTTTCAGCACGCTCACGACGCATATTCATTTGTTCGATACGAACTTGTTTGGCACTCAACTGTGAGCGCAACTCGCTGTGTTTGCGGTTCTGCTCATCCACTTCGCGCCGCAGGGCTTCACGCTCCTGTTCAAGGCGCTTGATGGCGTCACGCCCCTTATCAAGCTGCGAGCTTAATAACTCAACTTGTTCTTCAGCGCTGGCAATTGCTGCGGTGAGTTCTTCTAATTCCTGACGGCGGGCAATAACACCAGAGCTTGCATCCGTATCGCGTGTGACACGTACCCAGTGTGCGCTCAACCATATTCCATCGCGAGTAATCACGGATTCATTGGCTGTGAGCTGTTTGCGCAATGCAAGCGCTGCAGATAAATCATCAGCAATATAAATTCCGGCGAGCACGCCTTGCGCATCCCATTCAGCGCTAACTTTCGTGCTTAACAATTCTGCTTTTGTAAAAGGCGCCGCCGCTGTTTTTGCCTGCGGGTCAAATAACACCAATTCACCTTGAGTGAGATTTGTCAGCAGGCCAGCTACGGCATCAAGTTGATCGACACAAACCGCTTGTAACGAATTGCCTAGCACTGTCTCTAATGCTTTGTCCCAGCCATCGACAACCGCGATTGATTCGGCAAGTCGCGACTGCCCAGATAAATTATTCTTGGCGAGCCATTCGGTTACGGCTTTATTTTTTTCGCCCATGGCTGCTTGTTGCAATGCTTCCAGTGAAGCATGGCGGCCGCGCATTTTCTGCAATTGACTGCGCGCCTGATCAAGCTCATTGACGAGGCGGTTATTTTCATTACGGGTTGTATCAAGTGTTTCTACAAAACCATCGAGACGCGCTCGTTTTTCATCGGCAATCAAATCCAACTCTGCAAGCTGCTCAGTGAGCTCATTAATCGACTCGTCGTCAGAGCCATCCTGCAAGTTCGTTTTTTCTTCGCGTAATTTTTCGATGCGTTGCAGTAAGCGCTGCTGAACTTGCTCCAAATGCTGGATACGGGACTGTTGGACTTCTGCACGCTGACGCGGCTCGGCTGCGCGCTGATTAAAACTATCCCAATCATTTTGCCAGCGTTGCATTGCCTCTTCGGCATCAATCAAGGACTCACTGGAAGTTTCTTCCGCAGCCTTCACCAACTCCAATTCTGGTTCCAGCTCCAGTAGCTCCTCTTCCCAGGCCTCAACTTTTTGGGTATCTATGGCAAGATTTTCTTCTGCTTCTTTGCTGTCGCGACTGGTTTGATCCAGATCTGTTTGAAGCTGACGCGCACGTTCATTAGCATGCTGGATGCTTTGTTCAAGGCGCGCAATTTCAGCACCAATAGCGTAATAACGTCCTTGAACTTCGTTAAACTTATCGCCCAGTTCAGTGTACTGGGTGCGATACTTTTCAATTTGGGTATCTTTATTGACTTGATCAGTCACAAAAGATTCCATGCGCAATTCCAAGTCACGGATGGCTAGCTGTTTGGCCTTGGCTTGCTGATCAAGCTGCTGGTATTTGAGCGCCTGCAACTGCGCTTTTAACAAGCGTTCTTCTTTTTTATATTCGGCATATTTTTCGGCGGCTTGTGCCTGGCGCTGCAAACGTGATAGTTGCCGCTCGAGCTCATCCCGAATATCGGTTAAACGCTCCAGGTTTTCCTGGGTGCGGCGCATACGGCTTTCTGTGTCGCGACGACGTTCTTTATATTTGGAAATACCGGCGGCTTCTTCAATGTAAACCCGTAATTCTTCGGGCTTGGCTTCGATTAACTTCGAAATCATGCCCTGTTCAATAATGGCGTAACTGCGGGGGCCCAAGCCGGTACCGAGGAAAATATCGGTAATGTCGCGGCGGCGACACTTGGTGCCATTCAAGTAATAGCTGTTATCACCATCGCGAGAAACTTTACGTTTAATACTGATTTCACTGAAACCCGCGTACTCGCCAGTCAGTGTTGCATCTGAATTGTCGAACACCAGCTCGATGGAGGCCTGACCGACTGGTTTACGACCACTGGAGCCATTAAAAATAACGTCAGTCATGTTTTCGCCACGCAGGTTTTTGGCTGATGATTCACCCATTACCCAACGTACCGCGTCGATAATATTTGATTTGCCGCAGCCGTTTGGCCCGACAACAGCGCATAAATTGCTGGGGAAGTTGACCGTTGTCGGATCAACAAACGATTTGAAGCCAGCCAGTTTGATGCACTTTAACCGCATAGATCCGTATCACTCATGATTCAGCAGGTTTTTGCGATTGAAGCGCCCATCTTCAATCCACCTGTTCAAGAAATAGTCCGCTGGCGATTCGAGTCGCCTAGCTGTTTGATTTTGTTAGTCTTTTTGACTGCTATAAAATTTTAAGAAAACGCCAAATTAACCACTAAGGGCGGGATTCTACACATTTGTGTAGAGCTTTACACCCGCCCAAAACGGCAAACATGGGATTGCTTATCAAGTGCGGCAGTGGTCGCCTGCTTTTTAAGCGATTCATCTATTCCTAAATAAATTACAACCCTAGGGAGCGACTTGCTCACTGATGGTTATTTGCAAATCTGCCGGCGCAGCAGCCGCATCCACGGGGCCGATACTGCCTTGCCAATCACCCGCTTTCGCGGTTGCTGTACCATCCTGTGATACCCTCGCCACTAATTCAACACTATCAACTGTGGCGAGTGTCATAGCATCGGTCATTGCCATTGCTTCAGTTAGCAATACGCGCTTGGGTAATTCAGATACTTTGAAACGGGCAATCGCCAAAGGCATTTTGGCCCCCTGCCACGCTCGTGCATAAACAAAAACCAACTGGTCGGGTTGAACCTTCACATCGTTCGCCAGTGAAACATTAACCGCGATTTGCCGCCCGTTGCGCGCTGCATCCAATTGTTCCTGAGTACCGCCGTTGGCAAAAAACAGCCCGGCAGCTCGCTCTATGCCTGCGGTAAGCGCCTGACCACCAGCGGAGTCCGGGCCACTTAGATTAACCACCCGCCCCCAATATTTAATGGCACCTAGATAGTCTTGCTTTCCGAAAGCGTCTATACCTGCCAAGCCCAACGCCATAGTGTTATCAGGGTCTAGCTTTAAGGCTTTTTGTACTAAATCAACAATTGCCGGGTTGACTTTGCTCCCATCGCGCAGAAACATTGCCTGAGCTGCCTCAGCCATCACCATTGATGACTCTTTATCTCGCTCTAACACTTGCAAATAGGCATTGGTTGCGTTGGTAAAATCGCTTATGTCCATGTACATCCGGGCGAGAAAAAACCAGTATTGAAGCTGATCCGGGTTATCGGCCAGACGAGCCTCAATTAAGTGGATCATCTCACGGGTACGCACCGGGTCAGGATTTCGCCCCGCTTGATAGTCCAGCATATCAAGATGCTGTTTTTCGGCTTGCGCCATTCGTATCTCGACATCGGCACTACTGCCCAGCTCGCGATATAAACCATAAGCGGCAAGCAATGCCGCAAGTGCTACCACCGCAAAGGTAATACCACCAACGTTAAGTTGGCGCGTTTGCTGTGCTGCACGAATATTAGCTTCATCATCCAGCAGTGCTCGCTCTTGTTCGAGCTTCAGTTGGGCAAACTGTGCGGAATCAATTCGACCGGAAGCAAGTTGCGACTCCAGTTCGGCCACATGCTCGTGAAATAAACGCACATTTTCAGCAAGTCGCTCTTCCACATTAACTGCTGCAGTTATGGAATTTTGCGACCTGTAGCGCCAAACCGGCCAAAAAATAAATAACGTAGCGATAATACACAGCGCAACAGCGCCTCCCCACAGAGCGGTCATTGCTTGTTCTCCTGCTTGGCAACTGAATCTTTATTTCGCCTGCTGCCCAATAGCCCAGCAAGGCGCTCTCGCTCCTCGGGAGACAAACTTGACCCACTGGCCGTCAAGTCAATCGAACGGCGTTTGCGCACAATGAGTAGCAATAAGATGATGCCTGCAATCAGCAAAAATATTGGTGCCCCCCACAGCAATAGAGTGGACGACGTAACTCGTGGTCGATAAAGGATAAATTCGCCATAACGCTCCACCATGAAATCCACGATCTCTTTGTCTGACTTTCCGTCCTCTATCATTAGATAAAGCTCCCGACGCAAATCCATGGCTATTGGTGAATCCGAACCGGAAAGATTTTGGTTCTGGCATTTAGGGCAGCGCATTTCATCAATAAAACTTTGATAGCGTTTGCGATCAACCTCATTGTCGAATTCATGCACATCAATTGCCGCCATACTCCACGACGAAAACACTAAAAATCCGACATACAGACCTAGCCTTAATAATTGTGATCGCATAACAAGCCATCCGCCGCAAATGAAAATTTGTGCGCGAGTATAACAACTCATAAGCATGAGAGGTACGCCTGAATAAAGGGTAAAAACTGATCGCAAGCGATTGTTTTGCAACCACTTTTTAGGTTTTTTACATTTTTTTGGAAAAACTGTAAGAAAAAGGTTGACCGAAATTTTTACATCATTAAAATACGCGCCACCAACAAGGTGATCGCTGAAAAGCGAATATCTTGGGCGGTTAGCTCAGTTGGTAGAGCAATGCCCTTACAAGGCATGGGTCACAAGTTCGAGTCTTGTACCGCCCACCACTTATACTCAAAAGGTAATAGTGGTTCTTAGTGACGCTGCGGACCGGTAGTTCAGTCGGTTAGAATGCCGGCCTGTCACGCCGGAGGTCGCGGGTTCGAGCCCCGTCCGGTCCGCCATATATGAAATGAAAAAAGCCCCATATCTGGGGCTTTTTTTATGTCCGCAATATAATGACTAACGAGAAAATAATCGTACTAAAACACAAAAAGCCCACAAGGGGCCCTTTGGTTTCTATCTGAGTATTTAGGTTTTCTCTGCGCTCACTTAAATAGCTTTCTTATTTAGTTCTCTATCTGCTTTTGCAGAGTCTTCTTTAATGTGTTTGTACGCATAGATACCGACATAAGTAATCATTATGCAAGCCAAAGCCACGATTACCAGACCATAAGCAACAATAGAATCCATATACATAAGGCACCTCCGCCAATTGATTCAACGGATTCAGTCTACTTATGCCTGGAATAAAACAATTGATCAGGATCAAACGCGTTTTATGTTATTGAGATAGGTTTATTGCAAACTATTAAAGATGGGCTTGATGGTGTTTTCCCAAACAGCGGCATTCACATCCCCAATGTGCTTATAACGAATCACACCTTGTTTATCGATAATGTAAGTTTCCGGTGCGCCAAATACGCCTAAATTTAATCCCAGGCGACCATCGGCGTCGATCACACTAAACACGTATGGATTGTGTAGCTCGGCTAACCAATTCTGCGCGTCATCATTGTTATCTTTGTAATTTATACCGTAGATAGGAATGCCTTGTGCTTTTAAGGTGTTTAAAAATTCATGCTCCTGTCTGCAGGTGACACACCAGGTCGCCCACACATTTAACAAGCTTACCCTGCCCTTCAATAATTCCTGATTGGCGGTGACCAGACCGGAGGGATTCTCCGGTGCCGGCAATACAGGTAGCTCGAAAACAGGAACAGGTTTATTTAGCAACGCCGAAGGCATGGCGTTGGGGTCAAGAGACAAGCCGCGCCAGAAAAAAATAGCGAGCACAACAAATACCAACAGAGGTATAAATAAAAATAACCGCTGCTTATTCATTGAGTAATTTTCCTGTGGGCAGATCAACCTGGATCTCTTGTTTAACCGCTTTGCGGTAGCGCTTGTCGGCCACGGCAAGCACTGCCCCTAAGGCCATCATCAATGCACCAAGCCAAATCCAACGCACAAACGGCTTGAGGTGGACACGCATCGCCCATGCAGTTTCAGTGAGTGGCTCCCCCATCGCGATATAGAGATCGCGGAAGAACCCTACATCAAGTGCCACTTCTGTCATGGTGCTGCCCGATGCTAAATAGCGGCGCTTCTGCGGTTTCATTTCACGTAAAAACTGACCATCCTTAAATACAGAAATTTGCGCCTCATCGGCGATGTAATTGGGGCCTTCCACTTTTACCAATTTATTCAATACAAATTCGTACTCAACAACCTGTACGTGCTGACCAACTTCCATCCGGATGTCGCGCTCTTCGGTATAAATACTCGTTAAGCCGACACCGGTTACAGTGACCGCAATTCCCGCATGCGCGATAACCATCGCGTAATAGCTGAGGCTTAATTTTTTTAGGCCATTAACTAACGTTGAACCATTGCGGATGCGATAGAGAGTATCGGCAATAAGTGCAGTGAATACCCAGCTAGCTACAAATACGGTCAGTGCAGCAAGTGGCTCATAGGTATCGCGATAAAAGAGCGGAAATAAAAGCGCAAAAATCAAACTGATTACCCATGGTTTCCACAGGAGTGAAAGGAATTGTTTGCCCGATGTGCGCTTCCAATTAGCCAAGGGGCCAAATGCCATCAGCAGGCACAGCAATCCCATCAAGGGTAAAAAGAACACATTAAAGTATGGCGGGCCGACGGAAATTTTACCCAGATTCAAGGCATCGGCAATTAATGGATAAAGAGTTCCGATCAACACCATAATCATGATGATAGTTAATAAAATGTTGTTGCCCAGTAGCAGGGTCTCGCGCGCAAATAAACCAAAACCGGTTGAGCCTTTTACTACGGGTGCACGCAGGGCATAAAGGGTAAGCGAGCCACCAACTACCAGTAATAAAAACCCGAGAATAAATACACCGCGCTCCGGGTCATTTGCAAAGGCATGAACTGACGTTAACACGCCAGAACGCACCAGAAAGGTTCCCAGCAAGCTCAATGAAAAGGTGAAAATGGCGAGCAGAATTGTCCAGCTTTTGAATAAGCTACGTTTTTCTGTAACGGCCAATGAGTGAATTAATGCGGTACCAATTAGCCAAGGCAAGAAAGAAGCATTTTCCACTGGGTCCCAGAACCACCAGCCACCCCAACCCAATTCGTAATAAGCCCACCAGCTCCCCAAAGCGATGCCCACCGACAGAAAACCCCAAGCCATTGTTGCCCAAGGGCGCGACCAGCGAGCCCAGGCGCTATCCAGCCGGCCTGTCAGTAATGCTGCGATCGCAAATGCAAAACAAACGCTGAACCCCACATAACCCATATACAAAACAGGTGGATGAATAATAAGGCCAATATCTTGCAATAACGGATTGAGATCACTGCCGTCTTGTGGCGGCATAGGCAAAATGCGATCAAACGGATTGGAGGTAAACAAAATAAAGGAGAGGAATCCAATCGCCACAAAACCCATCACCGATAACACTCGCGCCTGCATGTCCAGTGGCAATGAGCGACTGAAAACTGCAACAGCTAACGTCCAACCAGCCAACATTAAAATCCATAACAACAGTGAGCCTTCATGTCCCCCCCACACAGCGCTGATTTTGTATTGAATCGGCAACAGGGAGTTGGAGTTAGTCGCTACATAGCGAACAGAAAAATCGTCGTGAATAAAAGAATAGGTCAAGCAAAAAAAAGCAAAGGCGACGAAAAAAAAGAAGCCCGTTGCCAATGACGGGCCGGAACGCATGAGCAGATGACTGCCATAGTGCGCGCCGATTAATGGTAAGAAAAATAACGCCGTACTCAGGCAAAGCGACAAAATTAAGGCGAATTGCCCTAACTCGGGCGCCAGTTGGACAAAATCAAGAGGCATATTTTAGACCCTCGCAACTGGCTTGATGCTCGCCTTTATCTTTCATAGCTTCTGCCACTTCAGGTGGAATGTAATTTTCATCGTGTTTGGCTAGCACTTCACTGGCATCAAGCTCGCCAGCGTCAGTTACAACGCCATTGATTACTGCAGCTTCCCCCTCGGCGAACAAGTCAGGCAATATTCCATTGAAATTAACTTTTACATCAGCGGTGCCGTCTGTAATCACAAATTGGATTTGCAGCGAGTCACTGGCGCGTTGGACGCTGCCTGGTTTAACGCAACCACCCGCCCGAATACGTTTATTGTGTGGAACATCACCCGCGGCAATTTTGCTGGGCGGGTAAAACAGGTTGATGTTTTCACGCAGCGCGTAAGCCATAAGGCCCACGGCGATGCTGGAAAACACCACAATAAAAATCACAATCATCAAACGTTGTTTACGAAGCGGATGCATAATTCGTTCTACTCTCAAAAAATCATTTAAAGTCAGTGATCTATTGGTGTTGTGCGGGCGCACTTTGGGCTAGCTTGCGTAATTTCTGTTGTTGTTTTATCAGTTTCTTTTGCTGTAGTACCGGATTCACTACTAAAAAGATCAGGGCAATAAAGGTGATCGCATAAGAAGCCCATACATAAGGACCGTGACCGCTCATTGCCATAAAGTCTGCCAGTGATTCAAATTGGAATTTCATTATTTGGACTCCGGTTTGATATTGTTCAGTAAATCACTAACCCATTGGGTTTTACTTTCACGACGCAACACTTCAAGGCGCGTATTAAGGAGTAATACCAAGGCATAAAAACAATAAAAACCAATCACCATTGTCAGCAAGGGATAGAGCATGGATGGATCGATAGAGGATTTGCTGGTGAATTTAATAGTTGCTGGTTGGTGCAAGGTGTTCCACCAATCCACCGATTTATAAATGATCGGAATGTTCACCATGCCCACCAGCGCTAAGACCGCACTGGCTTTATCGGCGGTATCACGATGTTGGAAAGCCTGCTGTAGGGCAATCATGCCCAGGTAGAGAAAAAACAGAATTAACATGGAAGTGATGCGCGCATCCCACTCCCACCAGGTTCCCCAGGTAGGCTTACCCCAAATTGATCCTGTGACCAAAGAAATGAATGTGAGTACTGCGCCTATGGGGGCAGCAGATTTCATCACCATAAAGGGCAATTTCATTTTCCAGATCAGACCCACTGCACCTGACAGCGCCATGATGTAATAACCCGCCAGTGCCAAAAATGCGGCAGGAACATGGATATAGATGATGCGATAGCTATTGCCCTGCTTGTAATCTGCGGGCGCAAAAGCCAAACCCCATACTGCGCCAGTCAGGAGTAACGCAATGCTAATTACCGCCAACCATGGCAGCCAGGAAGTGGTTTTTTCATAAAACCAGCGCGGTGAACCTAAACGATGAAACCATTGCCATGCCATATAGAGTAAGACCTGATTATTATGTTTAACCGTTGGCGCTGATGCGCAACGCGCCCATTGCCGCTATAGGTGCCAAAACAATCGCCAAGGCTAAAAAAGCCCCCAGAATTGCCAATTGCATACCGATTGCACTGCCCTGCACCGCGCTTTGCACAGCACTTGCACCAAAAATGAGAACCGGAATATACAGGGGCATGACGATAAGCGACAACAATAACCCACCTTTACGCAGTGAAACTGTGAGTGCTGCCCCTACTGCGCCAATTAAACTCATGGATGCGGTGCCAAGTAACAGTGAAGTGAACAGTGCCCAAAAACCTTCCGCAGGCAGGCTCAGCATAAGCGCCAGAACTGGTGCCAACAATGTGACTGGTAAGCCGGATACTAACCAATGCACCAGCACCTTGGCCATTACCGCAAAATAGAGTGATTGCGGGCTGATTAACATTTGCTCAAGTGAGCCGTCGTCATAGTCACTGCGAAATAAACCATCGAGCGATAAGAGTGTTGCCAACAGCGCCATTACCCACACAATACCTGGGGCCAAAAGTGCCAACACTGATTTTTCCGGGCTAACGCCCAAGGGAATCAAGGTGATCGCAATCAGGAAAAATACCAGCGGATTCGCCAATTCGGATTTGTGGCGCGCGGCAACTAACAAGTCACGTCGAAAATTAGCAACAAAACCAGCCAACAACGAGAATCCCCCACGATCATTTTTTAATGTCGGATTAGCCATTGGCAGTTGCCCCACCCGGCTCAAACGCTGATGCTGTTGGCTGGTAACCCTGCAAATTAATCATGCGCAGCTGTGGCAAGGTTAAATCCTGATGCGAGGTCAAAATCACCAAACCACCCTGCGTTACCTGGCGTGCGATAAGCGCTTCCAACTGGGCAACACCCGGTTTATCGATAGCGGTAAAAGGTTCGTCAAGAATCCAAATGCGTGCCTGACTTAAATACAAACGCGCCAAGGCCACACGGCGTAATTGTCCGGCGGAGAGCTGGTAACAAGGGGTATCTTCGTAACCGTAGAGACCCACAGCCGTGAGCGCTTGATTGATGTCACTACTATCACCTGTTTGAGCGAGATACCAGGAGAGGTTTTCTGCAGGGCTTAGGGCTTTTTTGATGCCGGCAAGATGACCGAGATAAAGACTGTCGCGCACGAACTCCCAGCGCGCGGTGGCGAGTGGCTGCCCGCTATAGCGGATTTCACCTTCATAATCCTGACTGATACCCGCAATGGCGCGTAGCAAGGTGGTTTTACCCGCACCATTAGGGCCGCCGATTTGCACTAAATCGCCCGCTGCAAAGCGGATGTTAAGGCCAGTAAATAAGCAGCGTTCATCGCGCTCGCAACTGAGGTCGTGCAATTCAAGCAGCGGGGTTAGCAAATCAGTCATGCGGTGTTTCAACCTTAGCTATTTACCTTAGTTATCGACCTAGCCGGGAGTGCCAAAGTCTATCTGGGTCGAATCACAAATCGACACAGCAAAAGGGCGAGCCGCTATACTCATCACAGCTCACTTGTCCGGAGTCCGCATCCTGCGCTTAAGAAACTGCGCGCGATTATAGCCGTGTGGCTCCCGGCAAAGCACCTCAAATTGCGCATTTGATGCGATGAATCAATAATCGGAATCGCTAATGGACATTAACGCTATCACCAATAAATCCGATTTGTCTTTGCGCAGCCAACAGCAGATACAGATCGAACAGGTTAGCGCGCTCGCCAAAACCCTCGGGTTGAAAACGGGCGATCAATTTATTGCGCAGGTGGAAAAAGTTACCCAGGCAAGCCCGGCTGAGCGCGCCGAGCTACTGAAATCAATTGAAACAGCATTAACACAACTCAATAAAAACTCTGCTGCCCCGGCAGTGAAAGCCGTTTTAGCACAGCTACTCGAGCAAAAAGCACTGGCCCAAACACCCAGTCTGAAGCTGATCAATTTGGCGGTATCCAACCCGTTGCAAACCTCGATCAGTGCTACCCCCCCGTTCCTACCCACCTATTGAGCTACAGCATCGAGCCTGTGACTGTTGGGCAATCACTCCTGCTGCAGTTAACGGCGAACCAACGCATACAAATACTGGAGCCTATTGCCCACGAGCAGTTGAACAAGGTGATTAGCTTAATTACATCCTTACAGAGCGAAGGAAAAGCTCTACCAGCATCGCTGTTAGACGTATTGCGCAGTGTGCAACAAGGCAGCGCGCAAGAGCAGCTGGCGATGAAGGCGCAAAACGCTATCAGTGAAAGCCTACGCCAGCTACTGCCCGTTAAAGACCGAGGTCAGGATTTACTGGAGGCCCTGCCGAAACTCACCCAATTTGTGCAGCAAATGCCGCCAGCGTCGCGTGGGGAATGGTTGTCGAGCGAGTTACAGGGTGCCTTGAAAACCGTCGCCAACCATATTCGCCTCACCGATCAATTAACCAATCCCAAACTGCTGGAAACGACGCTCAATAACAACGGCCAGCGTTTTGAACAGAAATTGGCGCAAGCACTTGGCCTTGTTATGGCGACCGCAAATGCCACAGTTCAGCCAGCTGACAAGCAAATCCCAGTAACTACGGCTGCTCAGGCAGGTCTTGGTGCCAGCGCATCAGCTTCTGATAAAAACCAATTGGCGAACAAGCTTTTGACTGCTGGCGCAACTAACCTTCTCGCTGCTGGAGTTGTAGCAAACGGCTCAAAAACGCCAGTCATCAATCTGGATAAAATCATTGCGCAGGATTTAAAAGGTGCGTTGCTGGGCGTGTTACATCAATTGGAACGAGAACTTGTCGCCAGCTCAGCTGCCGCACTGGTTCCTATCAGTGAAACCGGCAAATTGAATCTGGCTGGCGCCCTACCCCAATTGCTTGCCTTTATGATGCAAAAACAACCAGCAGAATTGAACCAAAAACAATTGCGCGCCCAGCTAGTGATGTTAATGCACCAGTACACCCTCGGCAGCCTGGCAAAAATCCAGCTGCAGCAAATTCACACCCTCAGCCACCAACTGACACAAACCGACCAGCCACAACCCACCCAATCCTGGCAGATGGAAATTCCCGTTCGCCAAGGACAAGACGTCCACCCCTTAACTATTCAGCTTGAACAAAAGTGGGTTGAAGATTCTGAAGAGTCCACCGAGAAGGAAGCAAAACGCGTACGGCAATGGAATGTCATGTTGGGATTTGATTTGCCAGCGGTAGGAAAGCTTTATGCGCAGCTCGCATTACTCAACGAACGGCTCAGCGTAAAATTTTGGGCAGAACAAGAAAAAACGTTACAGCAAGCACAGGCACGGCTCGATACTTTCAAAGCGCAATTGGAAAAAGAAGGCATTCAAATCGCACAATTGCAATGTGTACCCGGCTTGCCGCCCACACCCAAAATGTCGGTAAATTATTCGTTAGTTGATATAAAAACCTGATGCCCTGACAGGAAAAATTTATTAACCATTGTGAGAGTCTGGTATGACTGAAACCTATTCCGGCACGCAATTACAAAAGGCTGTCGCTCTGTATTACGACGGAAAAAATGCTCCCCATGTAAGCGCCAAAGGCACCGGTGCAGTGGCAGAGCAAATTATTAATATTGCCAACGAACATGGTGTGCCGCTGTGCGATAACGCAGCATTAGTCGATTTGCTGGTAACGCTGGAGTTAGGCGATGAAATTCCCGAGGCACTTTATATTGCCGTTGCCTACATCATCGCCTTCGCGTATCAATTGGAAGGAAAAGTGCCAGATGCTTGGCAAAACTAACCAAGCATCAAAAATTGTCGGTATGGTTAATTCAGATACTCGTAGTCAATTCTAACATCCACCGGATCACCTGCATTATTATCCAGATTGGAACGGCCGTAGAATCGCATTAGAAATTTGCCATTAGGGTTGTAAGCCAAGTAGATCGGGTCGGCAAAAAAAGAAATAAATGCTTTTGCCGGAGCTATGCGGAAGTGTACCCAATCTGCGCCAAATTCTTTATCGTTTGCTGGCGACTCACTTGCTTTGATTTTGCGCGCTTCCAACTGAATGGTGCTTAGTCGAACTGGCAAAGCAAACTCAAACTTCAAGCGTTTACCCGCCATTAATTGCTCCCAATTCATCTGAATGTAAGCATCAAACCCTGCATCGATAACCAGGCGAGCATTATCGAGAATTACTTTTTCGTTCACATTGGCACTTTTGCCGTGGCTCAGCACTAAACGCGCACCTTGAAATTGGGCTGCTATATATTCATTGTCGCGGTTGTCTTGCAATTCAAAGCTGGGCTGAAAAAACTCTCCCTGATAAACCAGAGTTTTAGTGGCAAAGAGATTTCCCTCTGGCGAAAAATAATCAACAGTTACCGATTTATTTTCATCCAGCGCGGTATACAGCTCACGGTAGGCAAGTTGATTGTTTTCCAGATTGTAGGCGGTACCCGCCACAACATAACTCTTCTCGGCCACAACAGGCAAAGAAACAATAGTGAGCATTAACAATAAAACGCTCATAACATTGGTCGGAATAAGGGAGTTAATGCGGTACATAAGGCTTAATCCTCACACTCAGAAAACGATGCAACGGCAGAACGAGCAGCCACAGGAAGGCTATTATAGGAACAACCTCGGTTAAGGGGCTAGACCATTGTGCCGAAGAAAGCTTAACACCCGCTAAATAACTCAAGGGGCCAGATATTGCCCCCAAAGCTGCAGCCCAATAGGGGCGCTCGTAAACCCAACGCAACGAGTGATTGAGTGTAATCCCCATCAAAATCCAGAGACAAACCAACCACAAGGGCGGCCAGAGAGGAGATTCAACAAAATTGATTTGACCGGTTCTGATCAAAATAAGGTCGTGCGCCAATCCAATCGCTAAGCACAACATCACTGCCACCAAATCGCCAAGGCGCTGCGTCGACAAGAAAAAATGCAAACAGAGCGCCCCTGCGGTGTATAACAATGCCCATTGGCTGCCGCATAAAATGCAAACTAGCCACCCCACCTGAAACAAGAAAATGTTAGTTGCGGTCAATACCAGACTGCGTTTCATTAATCGAAAAACCCTGTGCGATAGTCAGGTTTAGCGAAAACTATCTGGGCTGTTCCTATACTGCGCTCGCGAAATCCGCCTTCACAATAACAAAGGTAAAATTCCCACATGCGAATAAAGCGATCATCAAAACCTTGAGCCCGCACCTCATCCAACTTTTCTGTAAACAAATCCCGCCAGTGTTTCAAGGTTTGCGCGTAGTGCTCGCCAATATCTTCGATGTGTAAAATATTCATGTCGGTTTTGCGTTTAACAAAATCGCTAACAACACTAATAGACGGTAATGAACCGCCAGGGAAAATATAGCGCTGGATAAAATCAACAGCTTTTCGTGCGCGCTCATAGCGCTGATCTTTAATGGTAATTGCCTGGATCAACATCAACCCGTTTGGCGCAAGCAGGCGCGAACAAGTTGCAAAGTATTGCGCGTAATGATCGTGCCCTACTGCCTCAATCATTTCGATTGACACCAGTTTAGTAAATTGCCCCTGGAGATCCCGATAATCATCAAATAGCACAGTAATTTTATCGCTCAAACCTGCCGCTGCAACGCGTGCCAGCGCATACTCCCGCTGCTCTTTTGAGATAGTTGTTGTGGTCACACGACAGCCATAGTGTTGTGCCGCATAAATGGCCATTCCACCCCAGCCAGTACCAATTTCCAATAAATGATCCTGTTCCGTAAGCTGAAGTTTTTCACATACCCGTTGTAATTTATGAACTGCAGCCACTGACAGGCTTGACTCAGGAGCCGGGTAAATAGCTGATGAATACATCATAGTTTCGTCGAGAAACAATTTAAAAAAATCGTTTCCTAAATCATAGTGCGCCGAGATATTTTTACGTGACCCCTCTTTGGTATTGCGATTAAACCAATGAAATACTTTCAACAACCACTGCCCAATAATCGATTGACTATTGTCCAGTCGATCAAGGGCATCCATATTGCGCACAAACAACCGCATCACCTGGGTTAAATTAGGGGTAGACCAATAACCGCTCATGTAGGCTTCACCAGCACCTACCGAACCACCAAAAATCACATCCGAATAAAAATTGGCATCATGTACAAAAATATCCGCCACCAATTCGGTTTGTTCATGCGCTTGACCAAACTCAAACAGCTCGCCCTGCTCATGCACACGCAGGCAACCGCTCTCAAGCCCCCGCAACATGTTGAACAACAACCCTTTGGCGATAGACTGATTGCGTGTGAGTGAGGTAACGCGGTGTTTAGGCGCAAGTGCGATACTGGTCGATTTCACGATTTTTCCCCTGTCGTTTTAAGTTCTACACTGGTGTCAGTGTGCAAAGGATTTATTGTTTGGTGCGAATACACGGGTGCACCTTTAAAAAATAAACGGGCTGCTTGCCAATAAATTGCAAGTGGCACTTTTATCGCGGCCCAAGGTTGAAACCACAGCAATCGTTTTAACAAAATGGGCGACCATGCATAGCGCCGCAAATTGAGAGTGGCATCCATATGGCAGATGGGATTAGTGGTGCCAGTGAGTTTTTTTTGTATAGGCGGTGCATGATTTTCCATGTGCACTAACAAGTTTTCATCCGGGTTTGTACTTACCCAGTGATAAACCATGTCCAATGGATTAAAAGGTGACACATGGAATTTTTTTTCAAATTCAGTTTTGGTTTTTCCCGACTGACTGCTGCATTGTACCAAGTAACAGTGACGTTCATTCCACGGCGTATTATTCACCTCGGCAAGAATCACGCTTGGGCAGTTCGCATCAACTTCAAATAGGTAATACAAGGTCACCGGGTTAAAGCAGAACCCCCACATGCGTAAATTGGTCAGCATGCGTATTGGGCCAAGGGGACAAGAGCCCGCCAACGCTTTCACTTTGCTGCGCACTGCATCTTTTAATGGGATTGAAGGATCACCTAAATAATCGCTACGCAAAAAGCTGCCAATATTTTTTCGATTCAAAGACCAGCCGCGCGCACCAGAAAAAAGTTCAGGCAATTCGTCCAGGTCGATATAAAACAGGGTAGAGTTATAAGTAAACTCATGACGTTTGGGATGAAAACGTCTGTGACGTAACTTACCTTGATAAATAGCGCTATGCATAAGCGCCACTCCAAACATGATAGACGTAAATCATCACCAGATTTCTCCGAGCGATTGCGCGACACGTATCGCAGAAACGACGCCGTCCTCATGAAAACCATTGCGCCAATAAGCACCGCAAAAATGTGTTTTGTTTACGCCACTGATCTCTGCCCAACGCGCCTGCGCTGTAATGGAATCAAGTGTGAACATGGGGTGGCTGTAGCGATAACGGCCGTAGACCTTTTCCGGATCAATGCCATCACCTGCATTAACCGATACACAAAAGGTAACCGGCGCACTCAGCCTTTGCAAAATATTCATATTGTAAGTGAGTGCCGTTGCATCGGCAGACTCATCCAATAGCAAATAATTCCAACTGGCCCAAGCACGGGTGGATTTTGGCAAATAGCGAACATCGCTGTGTAAAACAACGTCGTTGGGCTTGTAGGGAATCGCCGATAAAATTTCATATTCAGCTGTACTGGGGTCAGCTAATAATTTAAGTGCTTGGTCGCTATGGCAGGCGAATACAACTTCATCAAACAATTCTTCGCCAAACTTGGTACTGGTAACCAGCACACCTTCTGCCACACGTTTTACTGAGCTGATAGCGCAGTTGGTATGGATGTTTTGTTGATAAGAGCGTGTTAGCGGCTCCAGATACTGGTGCGAACCACCTTTGATCGTAAACCACTGGGGCTGTTGGGTCACGGTGAGCAAACCGTGGTTGTGAAAGAAGCGCACAAAAAACACCAGCGGCATAGCGGCTGCCGTTTCCAGCCCGGAAGACCAAATAGCAGAGACCATGGGCAATATATAAAAGCGACGAAATCTCTCGCTATAGCTTTGCTCATGCAAATAATCACCCAAGGTTTTTTCCGTTGGAATGTCATCTGAGTGGTAAAGTTGGGTGCAGGCTTTATTAAACTGCACTATTTCATTAAGCATGCGCAGGTGAGCAAGGCTAAAAATATTTTTACGTTGGGCAAATACACCATTCAAAGAAGTACCGCTGTACTCAAATTGACTGGTAGTGCAAGAAACACTAAAACCCATATCCGTAGGCTGATAAGCAACGCCTAACAGCTCAAGCAATTTAATAAAATTGGGATAGGTGCGATCGTTAAACACAATAAAACCGGTATCAACATCGAATTGTTCATCACCCAAGCTGACCGTTTTAGTTGCGGTATGACCACCAATTTCATTGTTAGACTCAAACACATGCACATCGTGTCGACGTGCCAATAAATAGGCGCTCAATAAGCCGCTAATACCGCTGCCGATAATGGCAATTTTTTTACGTATCAGTGATGACATTTATTTACTCTTATCCAGGTACTTACCAATTCATATTCAATTTTTAGCAAAGAAAAGATTCAGCCCGAGTTTCGGGAAATTTTTTTCAATAACGCTGTTTGTAATTTCAGTGGTAGATACGCGATAAAGTTCATGATCCACACCAACTGCCACGGGAATGAAATAATCCACTTACGTTTAGCGATACCCTGTACTATTTTTTTCACAGCGAAATCGCTCTCCACCGCAAATGGCATAGGAAAATCGTTGCGTGCTGTCAGCGGCGTTTTTACAAAACCGGGTCGCACAATGGAAATATCAATCGCTTCTTTAACCAGGTCCACGCGCAGTGAATTAAATAAATATTCAAGCGCCGCCTTGGAAGCGCCATAAGCTTGTGAGCGCGGCATTGGTAAAATACTGGCCATGCTGGAAACGCCCACTAATTGCGACCCTTGGCGTTTGCGTAACAAGGGCAAACAAAACTGCAAACTGTTCAATGTGCCGCGCCAATTAATAGCCATTACTTTGTCGAACGGCTCCATGGATAAGTTATAGACATCCACATATTCACAGGTGCCCGCATTTAGAATCGCGATATCCAAGTAATCAGTTTGCGAGTGAATGGTCTCTGCGGCGCGCAGGCAATCAGTGTCGCTGGTCAAATCCACCGGTACCGCAATACAGCTGGCAGGATAAGCCGCAACCAGCTCCGCCAAACTTTCGGCCGAACGCGCCAACGCAAATACCCTCTCCCCTGCAGCTAGATAACTGCGCGCCAATTCACGCCCAATTCCGCTGGAGGCACCAGTAATTAAAATCGTGCGTTGCGCGGCAGCAGGTGTCATGGCAATAACTCTAGGTAGTGGCAACAGGCGGTAAATTTTTGAATAGCGCAATCGTGGCTTTGCGGCTCTCTGACAAATCAACAATGGGTCGCGGGTACTTAATCAAGGGCGGCGGATTGTGGATTTCCTTGGCAGATAAATGCGCTACTTCTGGTACCCACTTACGAATGAAATCGCCTTTTGGATCAAAGCGTTCCGATTGACTGCAGGGATTAAAAATACGGAAATAAGGGGCGGCATCGGTACCGGTAGATGCGCTCCACTGCCAGCCACCGTTATTGGCTGCAAAATCGCCATCAATCAGCTGCGACATAAAATATTGCTCGCCCCAGCGCCAATCAATTTGGCAATTTTTAGTGAGAAACATCGCCACCACCATGCGTAAGCGATTGTGCATCCACCCAGTGGCGTTTAACTGGCGCATGGCTGCATCGACAATGGGAATGCCGGTCATGCCTTTGCACCAAGCTTCAAATAAAGCAGTATCTTTTTGCCAGGGAAACGCTTCGGTGTGCGCCTGCATCGCTTTGCGTTTGCACACTTGCGGGTAGTCCACCACCACATGTTGGTAGAACTCACGCCAGATTAATTCACTGATCCAACAAGCGGCGCCGGCATTACCACTCCAATCGCCATAGGTGTAGGCAAGCACTGCAGATAAAGCCTGCCGTGGCGAAAGAGAACCCACGGCAAAATAGGGAGAGAGTGTGGATGTACCTGCAATAGCGGGATAGTCGCGCTGATCCAGATATTGGGTGAGACCATTGGCGATAAAGTCATCCAGCCGGCGATATGCCTCCTGTTCACCAGCAGGCCAAAGCGCCGAAAGGTCGCGTAAATCATGGCCTGAAAATAGTTGATCTATCGCATCTGGCGAACAAGCTTTGATAACGGAGTCCAATGTTTGCGATTGTGGCAACGCCAATGGTGTTAGCGACAGGGGCATAACTGTTTGCAGCCACTTCTTTTTAAACGCGGTAAATACTTTGTAAGGCTCGCCTTGACCATTGCGCACCATGCCGGGTGGCACAATGCAGCGATCATGGCAGCGTTTTACAGCGATGCCCTGCTCGCGCAGCAATTGATTGGCAGCCATATCGCGATTTAATTCATTAACCGGATATTCCGCATTAAAAAAACAATGGCTCGCATTCACACTTTGTGCGAGACGCAATAATTCCGGTGCGATCTGCGCGGGTTTTTCCACCCGGCTCACCAACAGCGTAATATTCAGCCTTGCCAACTCGTTGCGCAAAATATGCAAGTGACGACGAATAAAGTCGCGCTGGGCGGCAGACTGATCATGCAACCGCACATAGGCATCGCAATGAATATAAACAGCGACCACACCGGCACCCAACTCTGCCGCTTTAAACAACGCCGGGTTATCGCGCAAACGCAAATCGTGACGCAACCACACTAAAGCCGTCATTTGGCACCTATGCGTTTTTTAACGTAGCGAATCGCGGCACCCAATAAGGGTAAATGCTCATACAGCATAGAGCCGGCATCAAAATAATCGCGGTGGTAATAAACTTTTTCGTTGAACAGCAGGTGACTATTACCCGTGAGTTCAAGTGGTTTTCCTCCGGCAATTTTTTTGTGCCGGTAGTGCATGGTCCAAAACAGAATGGCTTCACCGCGCTCTATCATTTCCAATGAATGATGGAATTCAAAGCGACACTCAAGCAAGTCATCCATCATCCCACCAAAATATTGCGCAAGATTATTAATACCATTTACGGCGTGTAATGGATCGCGAAACTGTATGTCCTCGCTATAAATTTCCGGCAGAGTTTTGAGAATTTTTTTATCAAAGCGCATATACATGGCACGCACTTTTTGTGGAACTGTTGGCGTCATAGAGACGAATCATCCCTTCAAAAATTGATTAATAAATAAAACGGCCTCTTGCTGGTTAGTGCAAGGCTTCACCGCAGGTTGCCCGGCCAAATCAAGTGCGGGGATTGGTGCAATCAACTCTCCCACCACCACAATTTGTACCGCGGACTTTTCCAGTAAGCTTGTTAAGTGTAGTTGTAAGCCTGCAGCATTCACGGTGTCGTAACCTATAAGCACAACTATTTTTGCATTAAGCGCCTGACATGCCAGCAGCGCTTCCTGTGGATTCAAGTACCCCAGGTATTCAATCGGATGCTGGTTAATTAACAGGCTATAACCGAATAACTGTGCCAGTAGCGGATTCTCTTGTTCTGTAGGAGACAACAACAAAATTCGCTCGCCCGCTGCTGATTGGCGCTGCCGCGCTTGCGCCTCTAAAATCATCTCCAGCGCCAGATTTGAAAAAAAAGCACGCCGTGCACTCATACCTGGTTCGTTTCCTGCCAAGTCATCCATCAGTGGTACAAATAAATAATCGGCAACCATCTCCGCCGGATAAAGCGCGAGCGTATCGGCGATTAATCGCTCGAGTGGCTTGCGCTGAAAATTATTAATGGCAGTATAAATTTGCTGCGCGAGTTGAATCCAATTTGAATCAATAACTTGCTCATTTTGCGCCAGGGTTTGATTGGCCAGCAGCGCTTTTACTTTGCTAATAGCCAAGCCGCGCCCGAGCCACAACTGCACCTCTTTAACACGCTGGATATCGCTACGACTGTAGAGCCGGTGGCCTTTGCTGGTTCGCTGGGGAACTAATAAACCATAACGGCGCTCCCACGCCCGCAGTGTTACGGTATTGACGCCCGTCACACGCGATATCTCGCGAATTGGAACCAGCGCTGCATCAACTGATTCGCCCTCGAGTGGCAATGATTGAGTGCTACTCATTGTCAGCTGTTCTCAATGATGTGGTTACGTAAACCCAGCTGTTCTGGATGCGGTGACCAAAAGGTTTGTGATTTAAGGTAAGGGTTTTCCAACTTGAGCAGATGGTGTTTTAACAGGGTCAAGGGCACCACCAAAGGCACCATGCCAGCTTTGTAGGAATCAATGAGCTGTGACAACTCTTGCTTGTCCTGAGTGCTCAGAATTTCTTTGAGGTAGCCACGCAAGTGCATCATGGCGTTGGTATTGCCTTTGCGCGTGGCGTGGTGTGAAAGTGCAGCCATGAATAATTGAAAAAAATGATCGCAGCTGGCTTGAATATCACGCCCGCCAAGGTTGGATAAAAAACGCCCTATCTCAAAATAACTGGGCACATGGTGGGCCATCACCTGATATTTATAGCGAGAGTAAAAGTTAATCAGCTTTTTGGCAGTGGGTTCATGGGCAAGGTGCTTTTTAAAATCGTGAAATGCAAATACACGGGTGAGAAAGTTATCGCGCAGCCCCGCATCATTCAGGCGCCCTGCTTCTTCCACCGGTAAATGAGGCATCAGCTCCATAAAACGTTTGGCATAAGCACCGCGCCCTTTGGCATCCATGGTGTAACCATTAGTGCGATAGCGTTTCATGCCATAAACCCCACAGCTGGGGGAGTTTTGCATGAATACATAGCCGCAGATGTCCGGCATTTGTGCAACGGCCAACTCAGCTTGAGCCACCAAAGCATCAGTGACATCCAGCTCGGGATTGGTGACACCAACAACCCGGGTCTCGTCACCAATTACCATCAAGCGGATTGGTTTACGCGGAATTCCCAGACCGATAGCCACTTCCGGGCATACAGGGCGGAACTCGATGAAGTTGGAGAGTACGTCTGTTAAATAGCGGCTACGTTTGTGGCCACCATCAAAACGCACTTGCTCGCCCAAGAGACACTGGCTAACACCTACAGGAATCTTGATCATGGAAAACCTATACAAATAATTGGTGATGTATAAGTTTTAATACACAAGCCTATACAAAGCAAATTATTTGTATAACTTATTCAAAAATAATCGAAAAACCGACAGTTAAATACACTA
The DNA here is from genome assembly GCF_008806955.1 of Cellvibrio sp. KY-YJ-3. NCBI lineage: Bacteria > Pseudomonadati > Pseudomonadota > Gammaproteobacteria > Cellvibrionales > Cellvibrionaceae > Cellvibrio > Cellvibrio sp. KY-YJ-3. The sequence goes on from NZ_CP031727.1 coordinate 3,231,135, forward strand.
GTGTGGGGCATCAAGAAATTAAAATTATTTTTAAGATTGATCAGCAACTGCTTGATAAACAAGAATAAAAAAACCGGGCATTTAGCCCGGTTTTTATTTTTCGTTTAATGACGAGGAATTTTGATATTTTCAAATAATTCATCCAACTCGGCACGTGAATGGCGGTTAAATGCTTCATTGATAATATCTTTGGTGAGGTGTGGCGCAAATTTTTCAATAAAGTCGTACATGAAGCCGCGCAGGAACGTACCGCGCCGAAAGCCGATTTTTGTAACGCTGTCCTCAAATAAATGGCTTGCATCCAGTGCAACCAGGTCAGTATCGGTCGTCTCGTTGTAGGCCATGCTCGCAATAATGCCAACCCCCAGCCCCAGACGCACGTAGGTCTTGATTACGTCCGCATCTGCCGCCGTGAAAACAACTTTAGGAGCCAAACCACGATTAATAAACGCTTCGTCGAGTTTGGAGCGCCCCGTGAAACCAAACACATAGGTGACAATTGGATATTTGGCGACATCTTCCAGCGTCAGGTTGGCAACCTGCGCCAGTGGGTGATTCTTGGGAACTACGATGCTGCGATTCCAGCGGTAGCACGGCATCATAATCAAATCGCTAAACAGCTCCATGGCTTCTGTCGCGATGGCAAAATCAACTGTGCCATCAGCCGCCATTTCAGAAATCTGCATCGGCGTTCCCTGATGCATATGCAGTGCAACTTCAGGGTATTGCTTGATAAAGGAGCCAATCACCGGTGGCAAGGCATAACGTGCCTGGGTGTGAGTTGTCGCCAAGGTCAGTGTGCCCTTGCGTTCATTGCTGAACTCCTGAGCCACCTGTTTGATACTCTCAACCTTACGCAGGATCTCTCCTGCCGTTTTCAATATGGCTTCACCCGCCGGCGTAATACGGGTTAAGTGCTTCCCGCTTCGGGAAAAAATCTCTACACCCAGCTCATCCTCTAATAAGCGTATTTGCTTACTGATGCCCGGCTGGGAGGTATACAGACTCTGTGCTGTGGCAGACACATTCAGGTCGTGATGTGCCACTTCCCAGATGTAACGTAATTGTTGCAGCTTCATAAGCCCTCCGATTGGCTCACTCACTGGGGATACCGCCAGTAGCGATACCGGTAACATGATCCTTGAGATGACCCCAAGGTTATAAAATTAAAGGTATTTATTTACAAAAAGAATAGTTGATGCAGGATAGCTCGCTTGGAATTATTAATTTCACGCCAAACAGCTCTGTTTACAACTTTAGACTATATCTACCAAATGCAAAGCGACTAAACCTCTAATATTACAAAAATGATAAAAATTAGGGGCAAAACAGTCATTATTGGCTATATGGGATAACAAATTTACGTGCCAGCCCTAGGGGCGATTCGCAATTCCATGAGGTACATGCCCAGTCGCTACATGTTCTCGGGCCGACTCGCAGTGCATTTTTTGATCATCAAAAAAAACATCTGCCCCATAAGCCTTTAAAAAAGTCCCTTTTGCCAAGCCACCCAAAAAGAGGGATTCATCGATACGAATATTCCAGGCACGCAAGGTGCGAATAACCCGTTCATGAGCAGGAGCTGAGCGTGCTGTTACTAATGCGGTGCGAATGGGGCAATTTTCACCAAACTCCGCTTGCAACCCATGTAGTGCGGAAAGGAACTGTTTGAATGGGCCGCCACTGAGAGGCTCTTTGGCAGACGCTTTTTCGCTTTCGGTAAAGGCTGACAAGCCTTGCAACTTATAAACCTGCTCCGCCTCATCGGAAAAAATAACTGCGTCGCCATCAAATGCAAAACGGAGTTCGTCTTCATTCTCAACTTGCGGTTTGGAAGCGATTAAGGTTGCTGCAGCCATGCCGTGATCCAATGCTTGACGCACATCATCCGGCTCAGTTGAAAGGAATAAATGACAGCCAAATGCCGATGCGTAGCGGTAAGGAGAAGTACCGCCACAAAATGCAGCGCGACTAATCTTGAGGCCGTAATGCTCAATGGAGTTAAAGACACGCAAGCCGGTATCTGCACTGTTGCGAGACAACAGAATAACCTCTACACGCGGCTCCCCCCCCAGACGTTCATTCAAACGCAACAATTTTTTGACCATTGGGAATGCGTCACCCGGCGGTAGTATTTCGTCTTCATGATCAATTTGGTATTGCGCGTAAGCAGCCAGACCATCCTTCATATACACCTGATGGCTATCGTCAAGATTGAATAAGGCACGCGATGAAATCGCTATCACTAACTTGTCACCAAAACCCTTAGCCATACCGCACTCTCCAAATAAAATTAGCCGCGCAATTCAAAGTTGTCTGCATCCAAATGCGCAGGAAAACGCGCGCGATACTCTTGCAATTGTTCGGCAAATAACTCAACGACTAACACCTCAGCTTCCTGGCTGGTAGCAATCAGTTCACCGGTAGCACTGTAAACACTGGAGTCGCCTGCATAATGCTGCGACGCTTCATCCATACCAACACGATTTACACCAATGACATAGCTCAGATTCTCAATAGCCCGCGCTTGCAAGAGACGATTCCAATGCAAGGCGCGGGCACTTGGCCAATTTGCCACATAGAGTGCGAGATCGTAATCGTTTCTGTTGCGACTCCACACAGGGAAGCGCAGGTCGTAACAAATTAACGGTAATATACGCCAGCCGTTAAGCTCCACCAAAACACGCTCACTTCCCATCGCATAGCGGGTATGTTCACCTGCCATGCGAAATAAATGGCGTTTATCGTAATGCACATGAGTGCCATCAGGGCGCATCCACACCAGGCGATTAAAATACTCATCACCTCTTTTTACCACCAGGCTACCTGTCACAACGGCGTTGTACTGATGTGCTTGTTGGTGCATCCATTGATAAGCGCGCCCGCCAACAACTTCAGCGTACTGGCGAGCACTCGAACAAAAACCTGTAGTGAAAACTTCGGGCAAAACGATTAAATCCACTTTTTTATTCATCGATGCCAGCGCGGCAGCGTAGCGCACCAAATTTTCTTCGGGCGCATTCGGGGTAATCATATGTTGAACTAAAGCAACTACCAGATTCTTCAAGGTCAATCACCTCGTAAGGCTTGATGTGCAGGATGCAACCAGAAATAACACAATAAAAATGCGATGCCCACTGAAATCGCCGCCAATAAAAAAGTTAAGGGGGCGCTGTAATCCCAGAGTAACCCACCTACTAACGCACCCGCTGCACCGCCCGCACCAAAACTGAATGAACTATAGAGAGCTTGCCCTTGCCCTTGATGTCCACCGGTAAAATAATTGCGCACTAACTCGATGGAAACAGAATGGGCAATACCGAAACTGCAAGCGTGCATAAGCTGGGCAAACAAGAGTACCCACAATGAATCTGCCAGGTAACCAATTAACAACCAACGCACCATGCTGACCAGCAAACTAAACAGCAATAAAGTGCGCAATGTGAAGCGCTGCAGGAGCTTAAACATCACTATGAATATGGCTACTTCCGCCAGTACCCCCAGTGCCCACAACAGCCCTGTGGCAGAGCGTGAGTAGTTATAATTCTCGACCAGATACAGAGTATAAAAAGTATAGTAAGGGCCATGGCTAAATTGCAGCAAAAAACTGGCGATTAAAAAACACAATACCGTTGGCTGCATTATCACCCCCCAAAAACCACCGCTGATTGCGGCTGTTTTTTTCCGGGTCATGTCTTTCAGGCTTAAACTTGAAAGCCAAATCAGAATTAGAAAACTGAGAATAAAGAGCGGTAAATAGCGAACGGGCAGCACATCAAATACCCAGCCCAATCCCACCACCGCGGCCATAAACCCCATGGAACCCCAGAGGCGAATTTGCCCATAGCGCGAGTAGTTATCACCTAAATAACCGAGGGTGATAACTTCAAATTGCGGCAACACGGCATGCCAAAAAAAAGTGTAGCAACTGACTACCAACACCAGCCACCAATAGCGTGAATCCAACATCACGCCGGCAAAAATAATGCTCGCCAGCAAACTGCCAACACGAATAATGCGCAGCCGCTGCTGGGTGCGGTCAGCCAACCAGCCCCAAAAATTGGGAGCGATAATACGCGTGGCCAAAATAATCGCACTGATCACACCCACGTCTTGCGAGGAATACCCCAGTGACTTCAGGTAAATTCCCCAATAAGGAATTAACGCGCCGACCACTGCAAAATAAAAAAAATAAAAGCCGGATAAACGCCAATAGGGAATTGCTTGTTGTGCAAACGAAAGAGACATAGGCATGCTGCGGAGGGAGTAGATTGTTTATTAAGCCGGATTTTGAAAGCCAGCAATAAACCCTGGGATAAAAATAGCCGCTCAATGGAGCGGCTATGTGTGAAGCAAATTCGTTACAAAAACAGCGGCGTACTTATTTAACACTTCCGGGAATGACAGGAACCGAATGCTGCACCGCACCATTCTGCCCACGGTTTCGCAGTAAGTGATCCATCAGCACCAGGGCCAACATTGCTTCGGCAATTGGTGTTGCACGAATACCCACGCAGGGGTCGTGACGCCCTTTGGTAATTACTTCAACTGGATTGCCGTGCACATCTACACTGCGACCGGGAATGTGCAAGCTGGAGGTAGGTTTAAGGGCGATGTTGGCAATAATATCCTGACCGGATGAAATACCGCCCAAAATACCACCCGCGTTATTCGACAAGAAACCTTCGGGCGTCATCTCGTCGCGATGTTGGCTACCACGCTGTTCAACCGAGCCAAAACCTTCACCAATTTCAACACCTTTTACCGCGTTAATACTCATCAATGCGTGGGCGATTTCGGCATCGAGGCGATCAAAAATAGGTTCGCCTAAACCCGGCGGCACATTGGTGGCGACCACGGTGATTTTTGCACCGATGGAATCACCCTCTTTATTGAGCGCCTGCATAAAGGTCTCCATCTCTGGCACCTTACTGGCGTCCGGGCAGAAAAACGGGTTTTGGTCGATTTGATCCCAATCAACCGATTCAATTTTTATCGGACCAAGCTGCGACAGATAACCGCGCACTTCAATGCCGTGAAAATCTTTCAAATATTTTTTGGCGATAGAGCCAGCTGCAACACGCATGGCCGTCTCACGCGCGGAGGAACGACCGCCACCGCGATAGTCGCGCACACCATATTTTTGCATGTAGGTGTAATCAGCGTGGGCCGGGCGAAATTGGTCTTTGATATTGGAGTAATCTTTGGAGCGTTGATCAGTGTTCTCGATCAGCATGCCAATCGGTGTACCGGTAGTTTTACCCTCAAACACTCCCGACAAAATCTTGACTGCATCCTCTTCGCGACGCTGGGTGGTGTAACGCGACTGCCCGGGCTTGCGGCGATCCAGATCAATTTGAATATCCGCCTCAGTCAACTCAAGGCCGGGTGGGCAACCATCCACAATCGCGCCCAGCGCTACGCCGTGACTCTCGCCAAAGGTGGTAACCGTAAATAATTTGCCGTAGGTATTTCCAGACATAGAAATCAAACACCTGATCAATAAAAAAGTGGGCGGATTATACGTGAGTTAAGGCCATGACGCATCGCCAGCAGCACTGCGCTATAGAATTCCATCGGCACGCGCTTTGCGCAGGTCTTCTGCATTTAATACGAATACCCCATGACCACCGCGTTCAAATTCAATCCAGGTAAAAGGCAACGCAGGGTAAGCCGCTTCCAGCGCCGGCCAGGAGTTCCCTACCTCCACCAGCAACACGCCCTGCTCGCTCAGGTAATCTACGGCCTCAGTCAATAAGCGACGGGTAAAATCCAAGCCGTCATCACCAGAGGCTAACCCCAGCTCCGGCTCTGCGTGATACTCCTCAGGCAGGCTGGCCATATCTTCGGCATCAACATAGGGCGGATTGGAAACGATCAGATCAAACACTTGCCCTTGCAGGTTCTCAAATAGATCCGACTGCATGGCAAATACCCGCTCAGCCAAGCCATGTTGCTCGATATTTTCTTCTGCTACCGCCAACGCATCAAAAGAGATATCACTTAATTGCACATAAGCCTCAGGAAAGGCATAAGCGCAAGCAATACCGATACAGCCACTACCGGTGCACAAATCCAGAATCTGCGCAGGTTCATTGACCAACCACGGCTCAAACTGTTTTTGGATCAGCTCGCCAATTGGGGAGCGCGGCACTAATACCCGCTCATCCACCGCAAACGGCAACCCGGCAAACCAGGCTTGGCGGGTGATATAGGCGGCAGGAACTCGCTCTTGAATGCGTCGCGCCAAGTTGGCGACAACTTTTTTACGTTCAGGCAAAGTTAAGCGAGCATCCAGCCATTCGTCACCCAAAGGCGGCGACAGGTTAATGGCATGCAGCACTAATTGTTCCGCTTCATCCCAAGGGTTGTCGGTACCGTGACCATAAAACAGTTTGGCCGCAATAAACTCACTCGCACCCCAACGCAAGAAATCGCGAATGGTCAATAATTCATCGCGTGCGGCATCAAAATCAGAAGGAGATAAAGCCATGAATAACCTCGAATACTTTTTTGTAGCAATATTCTACCGAATTAATTGAATCAATCAGGATTTATGTTTTCTAGTAGCACGGCTAACGCGGTAAACTGCGGTTTTGTGAATGGCAGTGCGCAGCTGCCGCAGGAGGAGCACCAATGAAAGAACACTTTGCGAGTATTATTGCCAGCATTGGCGAAGATTTAACCCGCCCCGGTTTATTAGACACCCCCGACCGTGCCGCAAAAGCGTTTCAGTTTCTAACCCGAGGCTACAATCAAACCCTTGAGGAAGTCGTGAATGATGCACTTTTTCCATCGGACTCGGAGGAGATGATTATGGTGAAAGATATTGAACTCTATTCACTTTGCGAGCATCACCTGCTGCCGTTTATCGGCAAAGCCCATGTGGCTTATATCCCCACTGGAAAAGTACTGGGGCTATCTAAAGTTGCACGTATCGTCGATATGTTTGCGCGTCGCCTGCAAATTCAGGAGCAACTGACAGTGCAAATTGCGGAGTGCATTCAGCAGATTACCGGCGCATCAGGCGTGGGGGTTATTATTGAAGCAAAACACATGTGTATGATGATGCGCGGTGTTGAAAAGCAAAACTCTTCAATGAAAACCTCTGCCATGCTTGGCTCATTCCGCTCCAACCAAGCAACGCGCAGCGAATTTTTATCATTACTTCGCGACTAGATTGCCACTGTCGGTCACATCGATCGGCCAATAAAAAACCACACACAGTTGTGGTTTTTTATTGGCGGTAAATTTTAACCAATTCAACTCGCGCCGTTCTATCGCCCTTACCTGCTGGCGCTAACCCACCGACCCCATAAGACACCAGACGATCAGCGCCAATACCAGCTTCTTGCACCGCTGTTTTTAATTGCTCAGCGTAAGCATGGGAGTTTTTCTGCTGAACAGCCAGCGGTACCGGCGAATAATCGTGCCCGACAATGGCGAGAGTCCATTCAGGGCGGCTTTTTAACACATCAACCAATGCCTGCAGATGCGCGGGTTTGATATTAATAGTCATAACGCCCTGAGCGTCACCCGTCAGTAAATCCGGAAATACGTAGTAACCGCTGGAATCCAAGGCACGAATAATTGACTCAGGATTAGCTGCAATTCCCTGCTCATTAACCCGATCCACATGCACAATATCTAACTGCAAATAAACGCGTTTATTACCGCGCTGAACTGCATATAGCGCAACATAAAACGGCTTTGCATCGGCATTGATAACTTCATAAGCGCCGTACTGTTGAAATTGATCCAAACCATACAGCTGAAGGATTTTAAAATGATTATTAGCCCACGAATTACTGGTACCGCAATCGCGGCCATTACAATGAAACAACTCGCGCAAATTAAAGTTTTGCAATTGATCCAAATAGAAGTCAAATCCCTTGCTTGCGCTATGCCCCTCAGGCAACTCCACCGTGTAGCGAGTCAAATTACCACTCAAGCGCTGCTGACGATCCAATCGCCAACTGCCCGCGATTTTTTTATAACTACCTAGCGCAAATAAATAATCATCAGTCTCCCCTGAGCTTTGGAAGAGAATGCGGGCATTGTGATAAGGTTCAAGCGATAACTCTGCCGCATGAACAAAACCGGAGAAAATAAAAACTGCAGTGATCAAAAACAATTTCATAAGCAATCCCAGGGTAAAAACAACTCTATAAAAGACAGCTATAGCGATAATCTTGCAAAAAAAGTGTTCAGCTTTTTTGCAATTAATTCCGACTCTTGCTCCATATGAAGATGATGCCCGCCGCCCAGAACCTCGTAATCCACTTGAGAAAACTTATTAACTTCTTCCAAATAATTTGCATAAAGCTTGGGTAAACCATTGTCCCCAAGCAATAATTTAATTGGTGCTTCAACACGATTCAAAAAAGCCGCTAATTGCTCACGCGACATTTTAAACACCGATGGAACCATCAGGCGTGGATCAGTGCTCCAGGAAAAACCACCGTCGCGCGCAACAACACCTCTCATAGTTAAGGCGGTGGCAGCCTCACTCCCCAAAGGAAACATCCCCCGCTCACGAGCCTTAATCGCCACATCAAGATTGGTGTATACGGATTGAGTCTTTTGTTGCTGGGCACGCAAACCTGTTATGGCACTGGCGAGTTGTGCCGGCGCATCCTGGGGGGATGCCGGCTCTGGCAGAATCCCCTCTATTAGACCAAGCCCAATGCATCGTTCAGGAAATGTGCCTGCCGCCAAAGTGCTAATAATCGCACCGCGGGAATGCCCAAGGAGTGCAAATCGCTGCCAGCCCAAATAATCGGCTACAGCAAAAATATCGTTGACATCATCCCAAGGTGTGTAAGCCGTTTGGCCCAAGCGGTGCGAGCTTTGGCCGTGGCCAGCCAAATCAAGTGCAACTATGTGCAGGTTTTGTAGTTGCGGAGCAAGTTTGAAAAAACTGGCGGAGTTATCCAGCCAACCATGAAGTGCCAGCACTGGAAGCTGACCAGAATCGCCCCACTCCTGTGCGGAGAACTCAAGGTCATTAACAGTGAATCGCAGTTCGCGTGGAGATCTGGAATCGTCTAAAACTTGTTGCATTCTCGAAGCTCCAGCGCTGAGGTGTCGAACATTATTTTTGGGGAGGTACTGGGTTAATGAACGGCGTGATCAAGCCAGAGCAGCTCTCCCAGTCCGGATGCGATAGTTTGAATCTCGACAGCTGCCAATGAGCTAGTCCCCATGGGATAAAACCCCTCCGGTTTGCCGCAAAGTAACCCGAGAAGTTTACCTACCATTGGCTGATGGCTTACCAGCAGTATGGCCCCTGGGTTTGATGCATCGTTACGGTAAAGCCAATCGATTAGTTGATTGGGATCTGCCTCAGGTATCAAAAACTCCGTCGTTTGCAAAGGAATAGCAGGGAAATATTGCTGGGCTATCTGCGCTGTTTGCTGTGCACGAACGAGGGGACTGGCCCAGATTGCTGCGATATTTGCCAGTTCTTTCAGTCGCGCCGCCAGTACTTTCTCGGTTTCAAAAAAACCCTTCTGCGTGAGTTTGCGCGCCTCGTCAGAGGTTATCTGCGCCTCGGCCTGGCCATGGCGCAATATATAAATGATCATTTATCGCCTTTTGTGTCGTCGGTGATGGCATCAGTTGCAGCATTGGTATTGACTGGCTCTACTGATTTTTCATCGGCACCAGCATGTTTTTCAGCAGAACCTTTGGGCCAATCAGCAAACGGGAAGGGTTTTTCATCACTGCTGTAACACAAGAACTTCAACACATCATAAATATAAGTTGAGAGTGAATAGCCAAAGCGACGCAGGTATTGATTGTCCTCACCGGTAATTAGCGAAAAGAAAAATTGGGCAATCACCAATACCCACATAACGATACTTGCCACCTGTAAAACAGCGGCAAAAATAAGCATAAATACCAGTCGAAACCAGTGCTTGCTTGAAGTCAGGTTTGATTTCAGTTGTTCGTTATCCATTAGTTTCCCCTTAAAAATTCAACATCGTCGGCTTGCTCACCAACCATTAAACCACGAGCCACTTCAGAAATAGCTCGCCCTTCAAAAAGCACAGCATACAACCCATTTACCAAAGGCATGTAAATACCTAGCTCGCCGGCTTTTTGCTTTACCTGACGCAGAGTATTCACACCCTCGGCTACCTGTCCAAGCGAAGCGACGATTTCATCCAATTGCTTTCCCTGGCCTAAGGCGAAACCTACACGGTAATTTCGGCTTAAATCCGAGGTGCAGGTTAATATCAAATCGCCAACGCCGGCCAAGCCTAAAAAAGTCATGGGATTAGCCCCCATCACCTGCGCAAAACGGCTCATTTCGGCAAGACTACGAGTCAGTAGCATTGCTTGCGTGTTGTGCCCTGCCCCCAGCGCCGCTGCCATACCGCAAATAATAGCGTAGATATTTTTAAGCGCGCCGCCCAATTCCACGCCGTAACGATCATGGTTAGCATAAACACGAAACGTTTCGGACTTTAAAGTGCACTGCACAGCACTAGTCAGAGCATCACTTTCACTGGCGATCACTGTCCCCGTTTGCTGCTGCTGAACTATTTCTTTGGCAAAGTTGGGGCCACTTAACACGCCAATCGCATGCCCAGGCAACTCCTGTTCAAGTATTTGACTCATGAGAGTAAAGCCTTCTGGCTCGATTCCTTTTGCAGTGCTCACCACCATGGTATGGGCATCCAATAATGGTTTGATCATTTGTGTAACGGCCCGGAATGAATGCGTGGGGATAGAAATAAAAATCAAGTCTGCTCCGACAACAGCATCGGCCAAATCAGCGGTGATAACTAAACCTTTGTTAAGCGCATAGCCTGGCAGGTAACGAGTATTTTCGTGTGCTGCCGCCGTGGCTTCCGCCTGCTCTGCAGAGCGCATCCACAAATAGGTAGGGTACTGGTTACAGGCAATAATATTCGCAATCGCTGTGCCAAAACTACCGCCTCCCAATACTGTTATTTTAGAAATTTTACTCATAAAAATATCCACCGAATTAGCCAAAGGGTGCACTGCAAAAACGTCACCTGTTACCAACTAAAAAACTCACAAATCACCCAAACTGTAACTTTTTTGCACAAAAACTTTCATCTAAACTTTGTCCACATTTTCTGTGGATAAGTTAGTGGATAGATTTTGGGAAACCGCCGCAAACCCCTATAAAATCTATAGCAATAACAAATTGATTAATTTTTGATCAATTAAATTAATTTCTTATTAATCAATTAGTTACATAAAAATACAGCATTAAAAGCACGTTTTTTCGCATTTTTGCTCAGCGCTTGTACTGGAATCGTCAAATAGCACAAGAGGTGTGCATAAAGAGTTAGTGATTATTAACCTTAAAGCGCCGATAGACCGGAAAGATTCATATTGCAAGATAATTTTTAACAATATCCATGCTTCATTTTGAATCAAAAAAACACTTCAAAAACATGTGCAAGAAAAATCAGTGGGTGAGCTCAGCGCTACAGGGAAAGCATCACTCAATTGAGCCAAGCGCACCATAGCTTCCATTGGCATAAAGAAGAGGATTCACCTCTGCCCCGTTAACAATTACATTGCTAATCGCACCTATGACTATTTTGTGAGTTCCGTAAGTCATAACCTTATCGGTTTTGCAAATAAACACAGCAAGTGCATCTGCTAACACAGGCAATCCTGACTCATCAGTTACCCAGTGCCCAACGCCAAACCGGTTTTTTGAAGGGTCGCGCCCCGCACAAACATTGGAGACATCCTGATGATTGACGGAAAGTACATTGATGGCAAACATCACATCAGGGCTACTCAGGTGCGCCTGCTGCGAAACAGCCTGATTGATACACACCAGTAATGATGCTGGAGAATCTGACACTGAAGTCACAGAAGATACGGTCATCGCAAACCGCTCATCTCCACCTAAAGAAGTGGACAGCACACAAACACCTGAAGCTAGCCTGCGCATGCCTAACTTCATAGAAGACGCCAAACTGTTGTTTTGCATAAAAACTCCCAAACCTAGTCAAGCGCGTATTCTGACTAGCTACTGCCCTACAAACAAGCGGCGCCAAACACCAAAAAAACACCAAGCCGCCAGGTATCGTTCAAAAAACGGTATGACCACTCTGGTAAAAATGCAGCGTAAAAAGTGTGATAGCCGTGCGCTAAACCAATGCTGTGCCGTAATTTTCACCAAGCCGGAACACTACTTGTTCAAGCTGCTTAGAAATTAACTTGCCGTGCTAAATATTTTATTTTGTTGTGTTTTTTTCGTTGACGACATCAAGACTCACCGTTAATATGCGCACCACTTGAAACGCACAACGTTTTAAGTCGTCGGAGTGTAGCGCAGCCCGGTAGCGCGTCTGTTTTGGGAGCAGAATGTCGGGGGTTCGAATCCCTCCACTCCGACCATTTTTTTTATCGAACCTGCGAAGGTTTGATCCAGTATGTGCCCGTAGCTCAGCTGGATAGAGCACCCGCCTTCTAAGCGGGTGGTCGCAGGTTCGAATCCTGCCGGGCGCGCCACATTGGCATGTATATATCGCTCAAACTTCTCTTAAAGATATTGTCAGGCAAAGCCTGTAAATATTTCCTTGCTACGGTGGCTGTAGCTCAGTTGGTAGAGCCCTGGATTGTGATTCCAGTGGTCGTGGGTTCGAGCCCCATCAGCCACCCCATATTCTCAATAAATCAAAAAAATCTTCTCGTCAGAGAGTGCTATCCAAATTAAATCATGAAGCCCACTGCGGCTACTGCTACTTTTTCAAGCCCCCACCTCCCGATATTAATTTCCTTGGCGTCCTATGCTCACTATGGGAAAATGCGCACAATTTCGTTTTACTACTTCTTTTCTGCTAACACACAGGTAATTAATGCCCATGTCCGCACTCGTATTGGATGGCAAAGCCCTTGCCGAAAAAACTGAACAGGAACTCTCCGCCCGCGTTGCCGCATTAAAGGTGCGGAGCAATGGCCAAACTCCAATTTTGGCAACAATCCTGGTGGGAGACGACCCAGCCTCAGCAACCTATGTGAAGATGAAAGGCAATGCTTGTACACGCATTGGCATGGAATCGATGAAGGTGGAGTTACCGTCAACCACTACCACCGAAGAGCTGCTAAACACTATTCACGAGCTTAACAACAACCCCAACGTGCATGGAATTTTGTTGCAACACCCGGTTCCGCATCAAATTGATGAGCGTATTTGCTTTGATGCAATTAGCGCAGAAAAAGACGTAGATGGCGTGACCTGTTTAGGCTTTGGTCGCATGAGCATGGGCGAAGAAGCTTATGGCTGCGCAACCCCTAAAGGGATTATGCGTTTACTGGAGGCCTATGGCATTCAGTTCGAAGGCAAGCATGCCGTTGTTGTTGGGCGCAGCCCGATTCTTGGCAAACCCATGGCATTGATGATGCTAAATGCGAATGCCACAGTTACTATTTGTCACTCACACACAAAAAGTCTTCCAGATTTAATAAAGCAAGCGGATATTCTGGTCGGCGCTGTAGGCAAGCCGGAATTTATTAAGGCCGAATGGATTAAAGATGGTGCCGTTGTTGTGGATGCTGGCTACCACCCAGGTGGTGTGGGCGACATTGAATTGAAACCGCTGGTCGACCGTGTTGCTGCTTATACCCCTGTTCCCGGCGGCGTAGGCCCTATGACAATCAACACGTTGATTTATCAAACCGTCGATTCTGGTGAAAAGAAAATCAGTTAACACTTGATTGGTCACATACATTAAAAAGCAGGCGGACGCCTGCTTTTTTGCTTTTAAGAATTAAAGACTCAATAAATAGTAATGAGTGAAATACTGCCAATTATTTACCGCGACGAATACTTGGTTGCCATCAATAAGCCAGGCGGCCTTCTCGTGCACCGAAGTGAAATTGATCGCCACGAAACGCGCTTTGCTATGCAGTTGCTGCGCGATCAAATCGGCCAAATGGTTTACCCTATACATCGTTTGGATAAGCCCACTTCTGGCGTATTGGTATTTGCACTTTCATCAGAGATTGCACGCCAATTGGGGGATATTTTTGCGCACCATGCGCTGACCAAAACCTATGTTGCATTAGTACGCGGCTTTGCACCAGAACATGGAATTATCGACCACCCTCTCGTTGAAGAGCAGGATAAATATACAGATAAAAAAGCGCGCGCTAACAAACCAGCACAGGAAGCGATTACCGAATTCAAGACGCTTGCACAGATTGAATTCCCGTTTAGCATTGATAAATATCCTTGTACTCGCTACTCCCTGGTGCAATGCACGCCACAGACCGGACGCAAACATCAAATTCGCCGTCACATGAAGCATATCAGCCACCCTATTATTGGCGATGCAAAACATGGTAAGGGCAACCACAACCGTTTTTTTCAGGAAAAATTTGCTTGCGATGGATTAATGCTCGCAGCGACCGAAATGCAATTAATTCATCCTGTAAAAAATGAAGCATTGATTTTAACGGCACCACTCGCGACAAAATTTACTCATATTATTCACCAATTTAACTGGGGTGATGCCCTGCCCTCAAGTTGGATTACCGCTCAGGATTATTAATGCGTCTCGATAAATTTCTCAGCCAAAATAGCGAACGCTCTCGCTCACTTATTCAGCAGGCTATAAAGGCAGGGCGGGTAACGGTTGATGGTACCATCGCCAAAAAAGGTGAGCAAAAATTACTGGGCAACGAAATCGTTACGCTTGACGGAAAATTAGTTGAAGCGTTTAACGTGCGCTATTTAATGCTGAACAAACCGCTGGGGTATGTGTGCGCAAATAGCGATAGTGAGCACCCCGTAGTAGTTGATCTGATCAACTTGCCACGCTGGCAAGAATTGCAAATCGTGGGGCGACTGGATATTGATACCACAGGTTTGGTTCTGTTGACGGATGATGGCCAGTGGAATCATCGTATCACCTCGCCCCGCCATGAATGCCAAAAAACTTACAAGGTAAAAACAGCCAATCCTATTGACCGCGAAGTCATTGAACTATTTACACGCGGAGTACAATTGCATGGAGAAAAAGCCCCTACCCGGCCCGCACAGCTTGAGCTGTTATCCTTGCAAGAGGCACGACTAACGATTCATGAAGGCAAATACCACCAGGTAAAACGCATGTTTGCCGCGACCGGTAATCACGTTGTTGAACTTCATCGCGAAGCGATTGGCTCAATAACACTGGATCCAGTGCTCGCCTCAGGTGAGTTTCGCCATTTAAGTACCGACGAAATACAGAGCATTTATTTATGATTGATTTAGCGCTGGCCAAAGTTGTACAGGAATTGGGCGAGCACATGCAAAATACCCAAGGCAAGTTTCTTTGGTGTACAGATGAAAACTCACTCAACAATTTGCCGCCCGCTTTTAATCATCAAGGTTTAATACTGATGACCAACCGGTGGGATGTGGCCCACGAAGCGGCCCAACGTGGATTCAATACACAATTTAGTGACTTCGATTGCAACGCCATCCCCAGCGACAGTCTCGATGGTTTTTTTTATCGCATATCAAAAGAAAAACCACTAGTTCATCATTTATTAAATGAAGCCTGGCGTTGCCTCAAGATTGGTGCCCCGCTGATTATCGCCGGCTATAAAAATGAAGGGGCCAAAACCTATATCGAAAAAGTTAGCAAGCTCATGGGCGCTGAAAAAAAGATAGAAAAAGACGGGCCCAGCTACTCCTCGGTTATTTACAAACACGCTGGCTATAACCACGAGCAACGGATTGATGACTGCAATTATGCCCACTTACGCCTTGTTGTGGAGGGTGAAGGCTTTAGGGTTCTCAGTAAGCCTGGGCTTTTTGGTTGGAATAAAATCGATGCAGGTAGCGCGCTACTTATTGAGCAAATTAACAATGATGCATTGGGTGGAATGCACCCTCAATCTTGTTTAGATCTGGGCTGCGGTTATGGATACCTGACGCTGGCAGCCACACAGCTTGATGCCTGTCAACAAATTAATGACTGGATACTTACCGATAATAATGCCGCTGCACTTATTGCAGCTCAGGCAAACCTGAAAGACAACGGGATTTCTGGTGAAGTGATTGGCGCCGATGCAGGGAAACAGATCAACAAACAAGTGGACTTACTGCTTTGCAACCCCCCTTTCCATCAAGGTTTTAGTGTCGATGGAGACCTGACGGATAAGTTCCTCCGTAGCGCGCAGCGACTATTGGCAATTGATGGCCTAGCGCTTTTTGTGGTTAATCAATTTATTCCATTAGAGCGCAAGGCGGTGGGGCTATTCAGGGATATCTCGCTCGTTATCGATAACGGTAGCTTTAAGGTAATTCGCCTGAGTAAACCGATAGGCGCGGCGCGGGATTGAACAACTTGCCGACATACTGTGGAATTAATGAACAGCCTTGAATTCATTGAGGTTTTTTCAGAAAAAACTTGCCACAAAGCACCAAAAAACGGTTGACCAACCAAAACCGGCTCTATATCATGCGCTCCACTTCCACAGAGGAAGTCACCGATCCGCCTTAGCTCAGTCGGTAGAGCAAATGACTGTTAATCATTGGGTCGCTGGTTCGAGTCCAGCAGGCGGAGCCAAATTAAACAAAAAAGGCCGCATTTATGCGGCCTTTTTTGTGCGCGCTATATTGTGTATTTCATCCCCATCCATCGTTTGTGGAGCATCCTATGTTTAACGTTAACGAATATTTCGGCGGCGCGGTTAAATCTATCGCCTTTCAAACTGAAACCCTGCCTGCGACTATTGGTGTAATGGCCAAAGGTGACTACGAATTTGGTACCAGCCAGAAAGAATACATGACTGTTGTAAGTGGTAGCCTGACGGTTGTATTGCCTGGTAGCGATAAAGCAGAGACTTTTGCAGCAGGCCAAACCTTTATCGTTGAAGCCAATCAGCGGTTTAAAGTTAGCGCAGACGTGGAAACTTCTTATCTGTGCAAATACGAATAAACATTGTTAGATGAATTGTGTCGCGAGTGATTGCGCCCAATTGAATCAACAAAATAAAGGCGCTTCGGCGCTTTTATTTTTTATTTTGCCGCGTTAATAAACAGATAAACCAAAAACCATACAGCACTCCCCCACTCAATCATAATCAGATCGCGAACGGGTTGACCAATAGGTAACAGCTCTATATGATGCGCGCCACTTCCTCACAGGAAGCGTAATTCCGCCTTAGCTCAGTCGGTAGAGCAAATGACTGTTAATCATTGGGTCGCTGGTTCGAGTCCAGCAGGCGGAGCCAAATTTAAAAGGTCGCACTCGTGCGGCCTTTTTTATTTTTTCGCCTTCAATTATCTCCACTACCTCCTCATCCAAGAGACTAGCGATCCTCCTCCATACACCTCTCAAAAGTTGCAGCAGGCTGATCGTAAAAATGTACAAGCGACTGCAGTAGGCAGGCCTCACTACTCAATACCGAGTGTGCGGTATTTTGACTGATATGCAGCTGGGTATTTTTCCATTTCGAATGTACCGCTTGCGCCCACTCCAATGGAGTTACCGGATCCAACTCACCCGCCAGTATCAATGTAGGCACATAAGGCTGGTAGGATTGCAATGGAGCTTCTGCAACCAGGTGATGACACAACTGGTAACGCCATTGATCGCGAGTATAATTTTGCAATAGCGAATATTGATTCACCAGCGCGAGATAATCCATTTCATTCATCACCGGATTATCCGAGCAATCAACAGCAGTAAACGTTAGGCTGTTAAAATCTTCGCTCATACTTTGATTTACATAAGGCTCTATCAGCGGTTTGAGTGCTTCGCGATTGTGCTCTTCCACACCTTTGATAGCTGTTGCAATTTTTAACCAATCACGAGGCGTGTAAGTTGCCGCAAACGCAGCCGATAAAAAACGATGGTCGTTTAACAAAAAACTGACTGGCGCTTCACCATCCCAACGTTTAATAGTTAATTCAATGGGGGATTCGCGCAAACTGTCCAACGCCCCCATAAACAATTCTAGTGGTGACCGGTTAGAGTCACCCAACGCGTTAATACATTCAGGCTGCGCCGCACAACCACTAAAAAATTTATGCATCGCCTCATCAAGCACTTGCGGCCAGGTTTGTACGCCACCAAAACCGGCTGGGTAAATTGAATCAAGCACCATTGCTTTGAGTTTCGTTGGCTGTTGTTGAAGCGATTCCTGATAAGAAATTTCCAGCGCCAAACGCGTTCCGTATGACACACCCAAGATATTCCACTCGGGATAATCAAGTAGCTGCATAAGCGCACGAATATCACTTGCCGATTGCCGGGTACTAAAATGACGATAATCCAGTGCTGGATTGCGTGCGACGGCCGCGTCGAAACATGTGCGGGTAACATCAAAACCCGACGCCAATTCCTCTGCCAATGAAGCATGTTCACGCAGCATTTGCTGATTACTGCGATTGTATTCAGCACATACCAGTGCAGGACTACTGCGCCCGGTACCGCGGGTATCGATAAGAATAATATCGCGTCCAAGGGCTGCATAGCGCATCCAGTTTAGCCAGCTTTTTATACCATCACTGTGCAAGCGCGCTCCTGCCCCCGGCCCTCCCTGCAAATAAACAATAGGGTCCTTACGTCGTGTGGCAGTCTCATCCTTCAGTATCACAACCGGCAAATGAAATGCGCCGGAGGCGCTTGGCGTATGCAACTCACCGCAGCGTATTTCCGCCGTCCAATCCGCATCAAACCAACAAGGTGTCGTGAGGAATTTATAAGCCTGCGGTGAAGTTGATAATTCGCTGGCACCCGCGCGAGTATAAAAATGATGCGCAACAAAAAGTAGCGCCGTTAAAGCCATACAGGCAGAAAACCAGTAGCGATGTTTGCTCATTTTTCTACAACCTTAGGCCAAGACAGTAACCAAGGATCACGCCACTCCATAATGGCTGCAGAAAAAAAATCATCACAGAAATACTCGCCCTCACGAGGTAATACGGTATAGCGGTATTGTTTTTCAGCCAATGCAAAGCCCAAGCTATAGGCGTGTAAATAGGTGCGATCTATGGCGCTATTTGATGCAGCATCCGCATAAAGCACATCACCCATAATCGGTGCGCCGATACTTTTTAAGGCAACACGAATCTGATGAGTTTTGCCGGTGTGAGGTTTGATCATAAATAACCGGCGCCCAGGTGCAACGCTCTTACTAAAAAATTGTGTGATAGCGGGGTTTTCTTGTGTCGCCAATAATTTAAATGCGCCGCGCCGTGCGGTAGTCATATCACCCTTAATCAAGCCTTGTTTTTTTGTAGGCTTTTTTGCACTGAGGGCGAGATAATATTTTTCTATGTGGCGTGCACGAAATGCCGCAGTAAGTTGGTTGTTAATTTCAGCGGTTTTTGCCATAAGCAATAAGCCAGAGGTAACCTTATCCAAACGATGCACAGGGTAAAGCTCAGATAGCCCTTGCTGCTGCTTACAATATTCAAATAATCCCATTTCACCGGAGTCACTGTGAAAACTGGTGTTCGGTTTTTTATAGATCACCAAAAAATCGGCATTCTCGTCGATCAACTCATACATTCAGTTATCTCTGTCAGATCAAACCACGACAAACTTTGTCGCAATAAAGTCATAGAATATTTCTGCTATAAAAGTAGAAACGTTGTGACTTAAAAAACTAAGCCAAGGCTAGCGTCATAAGTGCAGCTGACTATAATCAACACAGGTGTCCGCTCAGCTGTCGTAATGACGGGTTAACCCTAAGAGTGTCTATCTCGGCACTCCATGTTTCGAATTGTGTCCAGCTTGCTGCATTTGCAGTAGCGCCAGCGACCAAGCGAACAAACCAATCACCTACAGCTGGCGGGCACCTTTTTATATTTAACGTGTTAGCAACACTATTCGCCTCACTCTGGCTATTTTCCTTTATTCTGCGCTACTTTTGTTGTTTGAAGCGACGAACCTTGTGCTTATAATCCCAATCAACGCTTCTTGCCAATTAAATTGGCACCAGTTCACTCATTCCTCTCTATTTAACCAAGCCTCTATGATTACGGCTCCATCAACTACCGATCGTTATCGCACCCAGCATAAACTGCGCTTGAGCTATATGCCGTGGCTTTATGCGCGCCTGAAACCTGCCCAGCGCGAATGGGCGCAGCAATGGCAAGAAGAATGGCAGGCTTATCTCTGCGATATGGAAACAATTATGCTCGGCAAGAATTGTTTTATCGCCCCGGAAGCCAGACTTTTTGCTGAACCCGGACGTCCAATCATTATTGGTGATAACTCCTATATTGCCGCCGATTGTGTGATTCACGGCCCCGTAACGATTGGTCAAGGGGTATCTATCAATCACCACGTCAGTTTGGATGGCGGCAGCAAAGGTATCACCATTGGGGATAACTCGCGTATTGCAGCCTATACCTCTGCTTATGCGTTTAATCATGGCATGGCGCCAGAGAGGTTAATCAACGAGCAACCCGTCAACTCCAAAGGCATCAGTATTGGTTGTGATGTCTGGATTGGCGCCAATGTGGGCATAGTGGATGGCGTGCACATCGGCGATCATGCGGTGATTGGCATGGGCAGCCTGGTAACAAAATCGGTGGCAGACTACAGCAAAGTTGCTGGAAACCCCGCCCAAGTCATTGGGTCTCGCCAAAAATAACAAACTCATTACGTTAATTGACGCGATTAATCGTTTCGCACCCCTTAAACTAGGGGCATTCATTCAGCGCAGGACTCAATGACAAATGGTAGATATGCACTGGGCACTCAAGCTACTCACTTGGCTTGAAGTAACGTTTATCACAGTTATCGGTTTAATCTTGTTGTCACTGGCAATTATGTACATTGCCGATATCACACAAAATACACATACCATTCGCAAAAACTATCCACTTATTGGACGTTTTCGCTATTTTTTCGAGCATTTAGGCGAGTTTTTTCGTCAATATTTTTTTGCCCAAGATCGCGAGGAATTGCCATTTAATCGCGCAGACCGCTCCTGGGTTTATCGCGCCGCAAAAAATATTGACAGCAATGTGGGTTTTGGGTCCACCCTCAACCTGAACCAGCCCGGCACCCTGCTGTTTTTGAACTCTGCATTTCCCGTTCAGGAAGAGGAGGCTCTGATCGCCGCCCCAGTCACTCTCGGCCCCTTCTGCAAAACTCCCTACACCACCAATTCTATTTTTAATGTTTCCGGCATGAGTTACGGCGCCATTTCCCGTCCGGCAATTCTAGCCTTATCGCGCGGTGCGGCCAAAGCGGGCTGCTGGCTCAATACCGGTGAGGGTGGCTTGTCGCCCTATCACCTCGAAGGCAACTGCGATTTGGTTTTTCAAATAGGCACAGCGAAATACGGCGTGCGTGATTTACATGGCAACCTCAACGATGAGCGTTTGGCGGAACTTGCAACCCTCCCGCAAATCAAGATGTTCGAGATTAAATTGAGCCAAGGTGCCAAGCCCGGTAAAGGCGGCATATTGCCCGCGGAAAAAGTGTCGGCGGAGGTCGCTTATATCCGTGGAATTGCCCAAGGCCAAGCATCCATCAGCCCTAATGGCCACACTGACATTCACTCGGTGATTGATTTGTTGGCAATGGTCAACCATATTCGCAAAGTAACAGGCAAACCCGTCGGCTTTAAAGCGGTGCTCGGCGAAAAAACCTGGTTGGTTGACTTGATCAATGAAATACGCGTGCAAGGCATTGAATCCGCGCCGGATTTCATCACCCTGGATAGCGCCGATGGTGGCAGCGGCGCAGCACCACAACCATTGTTGGACCATGTCGGCTTGCCGATTAAAGAGAGCTTGCCGTGGCTGGCAGCACTTCTGGAGCAAGCAGGCTTGAAAGAGCGTATTAAAATCATTGTGGCGGGCAAGTTGATTACCCCCCATATGGTGGCTTGGGCGCTGGCCTGTGGTGCTGATTTCGTGAATAGCGCGCGTGGCTTTATGTTTGCGCTGGGCTGTATTCAGGCAATGCAATGCCATAAAAATACCTGCCCCACCGGGATTACCACCCACAACACCAAATTGCAAAAAGGCCTGGACCCAACTGATAAAGCCGAGCGAGTGGCTTCTTATCAGCGCAACCTGAGTAAAAGTGTTGCGATGATTGCTCATTCCTGCGGGCTCGCTGAGCCGCGACAATTAAAAATGCGTCACCTTCATATCATCACTAACAATGGCTTCTCAGCCCCTTGGGAAAGCGTAAATCCACAGCCCTTAATTTTTACTGCAGCAGAGAACCGCACCAGTAGCGATGAAGCATCGACCAAGCATTAAATATAGTTTTTCTTGCAAGAGGTATTTATGAAAAAAAGTAAACTTATTATTGCATTCGCAATACTTTTCACTGCAAATATTTGTGTTGCCCAGTACACACCATTAAATGTCGTTTCCGAAAACAATAAAAAACCACTTTCCGAAGAAAAAGAAATTAGCATCAAAGAATTGGGTTGGATGGATCACAACAAAATGGAACAGGAAATAACATCAGTCAATGAATTGGCCCAAACTAAAATAGGCAGCACCATCCGTCGCGATCTCTCTGATTTACAATTATTACAGCGCCTTGTAGATGGTGCCTGGGTGGCTCGCGATGATTATGCAACCCAGCAAGCAATGGGAGTTGTGCTCGGCAACGTGATGCTGGCTGATTTTCCAAATACTTTTGCATGGAAAGTGTACGAGGATGAAGTTGGTAGGAGCCGCGCGCTCTGCGTTAAAAATACCAATGAGTGTTTGTTTCCGGTCACTATGTTGTCACGCCGCATGGAAATTGGCTCAGCGCCAAACGTGAAAAAAATCTACGATAATGCAATTTTATTGATGGAAAAGCACCTACCCAAACTCCCCTATGATGGCGGGATAATGTACCGCTTACCTCGCACAAATTAGGTGCTTGCCGAGTGCGTAGCGCATCACTATAATTCGCAGCTCCTCTCGGGGGAGTAATCTGCTCCAGTAAATTTGATAATCATTATCAAAAAACCACTGAGCGCTTTTGTCAACAAACTTGCCGCACTCTTTATCAAAATTGTTTTCTTGATTAAGAGCGCACCTACGGCATGGCAAAAGCGTCCTTTGTAGTGCTGCACCAGCAGCACACTTCGGATTGATGAGACCTGAGATACAGCTACAGCCCCGGGCGGGATGTGGCCGTATCTCATGTATTTCATCCCGCCCTGGAAAATCTAATGGAAGCTTTTCTCAGCTCAACCCTCGCTGTCGCTATTGCAGAAATTGGCGATAAAACCCAGTTACTCGCACTTTTTCTTGCTGCCCGTTACGGCCGCCCTTATATCATTAGCTTGGGCGTATTAATTGCGACATTGATAAATCATGCACTTTCCGCTTGGCTTGGTACCGTGCTCGCCGATGTTATCCCCACCGAATGGATTCGCTGGATTATCGCCGGCAGTTTTTTTGTCATCGGCCTCTGGTTATTAATTCCCGACAAAGAAGATGACAATATGGGCCGCCTCGCCAACTACGGTCCATTTGTAGCAACACTGGTATTATTTTTTCTGGCAGAGATTGGCGATAAAACCCAAATTGCCACCGTGATATTGGCTGCAAAATTCAATGCAGATATGTGGATGACCTGCGCCGTTATTGCCGGTACAACCTTAGGCATGCTGTTAGCTAACGTGCCAGTCATTTTTGCAGGAAAATGGCTGATGGATAAATTGCCGCTCGGCTTTGCCCACAAAGCGGCTTGTGTGCTGTTTATTTTATTGGGAATTGCGACCTTGCTTGGAACTTGATTTGATTAAATTTTTGTTTATGAAGCTGTAATCTAGTTCGGCGCGCGATGACTGGGGATCAATCTTTCAGGTACCAGTCATCGCGATAGGTTTTAACCAAATCCGGATAAAGTACCGTCATCACGGTTGCAATTAATCCGTTAATAAAACCTTCAGGAAACATCATTAATAAAAAAACAAAAAAGTGTTCGCGTGTACTGTTCAAATGCACATCACTAGCGGCTAATGCAAACAATGTTAGTGCCGCCGCTCCCACTAGCAGGCAACTAAGCATGGCGCCAAAAAAGCCAACACCCCAGAAATAGGTAAATGGATTTTTAAACTTCCAGCGATCAACCAGCCATAACACACACCAGGCCCAACTCGCTGGCACTAGAACACTCAAACAAAAATCTACCGGCAATGCGCTTAAATCAAACTGGGCTAAAGCCACATCCCAATCCATATGTACTGCACGCAGCGGTAGTTGATAGCACTCCAATACCACCAGCGCACAAACACCAATAAGTAGTGCAAAGCTCCACCCAAATACCATTGCGGTAACTGTTATGAGTAAAGGGTGAATAGCCAGCGTTGCACGCACTTCCACTTGCAACAACCACAACAACGCCAGTGCCAATATAGTCGCGAATAAAATATGTTGTCGTGTCTGATTAATAAACAGTTGTGTCCATGGCGCATAGCGGACTGCCAGCAGCAGCGTCGGCAAACTGATCGCTGTAGCCAACCAAAACAATGCGCCATTAGGTGGTAAAAGTAAGTTCATGGTCGGCAACTACCAAGCCTTACACTTTGGATTCACTGTGCCCTTGCTTATGCAAAACCTCGCGAATTTTTTCCGCTGTTTGTTTTAGTGCTTCCCCATCCGCATTTTTTGCAAACGCAAAACTTAGATCATCCATTGAATCCATTGGCACCAAATGAATGTGAGTATGAGGAACTTCAAGACCGGCGATCATAAAACCCACACGCGTGGCAGGATAAGCGACCTTTAATGCATTGGCGATTTTGTGACTCACTTGCATCAAGTGCGCAGCGAGATCCAATGGCAGATCACTCCACTGATCAATTTCTTCCCGTGGAATTACCAGGACATGACCT
Source organism: Cellvibrio sp. KY-YJ-3 (assembly GCF_008806955.1). Classification (NCBI taxonomy): domain Bacteria; kingdom Pseudomonadati; phylum Pseudomonadota; class Gammaproteobacteria; order Cellvibrionales; family Cellvibrionaceae; genus Cellvibrio; species Cellvibrio sp. KY-YJ-3. Next base: position 3,255,948 of record NZ_CP031727.1, read on the forward strand.
TGGCGAATAGGTTGAATCGTCAAAATCGCAACGGCTTTGTCGTCCTTCCATACAAAATTGCCGGGGATTTTTCCTTCCATAATCAAACTAAATACACTGGCCATTAATAGTTCCTCTTTAAACTTTTACCATTAATTGAACGATAGGATTAATAAATAGCAACGCCGCGACGCAACATCTCGCGCGCTAGGATTTCATCGACTTGATGAATGTTTTCATCACGAAACTCTATATAAGCGACTTTATATTTTTTATAGAGCTGGTGTTTTTCCAATTCATCGCCAATAACCGCCGCGCGGTTTTGCTCTTGACCCAATTGATCGGCCCAACATTCGACGCACAACCCCAGCTCTGGAATATAAAAATCGGCGATCGCGTACTCCACACCCCACTGCAAACGGTAATCCCGTGCATGACTGGTGCGCGTTAGATACAACCAATTGTCAATGCGGCGCTGCATCGCATTGTTGACGCTGTGGCCATCCATGGTTGGATGAGTATCAACACGATCATCGCCCACAATTTGCAGCAGTGCAGCAATCAGCTCAGGATCATCCAGAATCGTTTCAGGCCAGGTTACAAACGGCACCCCCGAGTCGGCCTCATGTTGCTGCCCCCCCAGTTTTTTGCCGCGCTCAGTCAACTGCCAACCGCGCACGTAGCGCGAAATCAAACCCTTTTCCGCAAGCAGTAAATTCACCAGGCGTGCAGGAATATCCCACTTGTGCGCGAGATTGGTTGCGCTAAGCGGCGCTTCTGGCAACAGCGTTAATAAGTGGTGATGCTGAATAGCTTCAGGCCACGCAATGTACTCGCCGTATTTGGGGTGATTAACGTAAATCCCGCCCTCAAATTTGCCCTTCTCGGTCAATTGCCAGTGGTTATCAACTTTAACGATCCAACCACCGGTGGTGAGCAGCACAAATAGCTCCTTACTCTCTTTGCCGATGAGGCGCGCCAGTGCCGTCGTTGAAATATGCCGTTCAGCCATAATCTGTCCTGTAAAACGAGCCAACTTCTGTCATTTAAGGTCGCTGAGTGTAACGCCCGGTGCCGCGACAATACAGTCGGGCCCTCGCTATTTAGCGATTCCTGATTAGAACTACTCAGTAGTTTTTTGCGACGCGCATCAAATTTAACTGGCCTTGGGACGGCTAAGTCCCTATAATTCGCGCACTTTCAGTGACCCCCTTCCTTGATCGTGAATGTCTTGCCGGGGTAATGCTGATACAGACGGATGTCTGAGGGCTGCCGGTTTACCATCTTGGTAACTATTCACGCTGATCGATTCTGCTCCACAATCTATTCAGCCTGCCCCAAAGTATACAATCGGTTTTGCAATATGGATGTTGTGGATTGTAGCTGTGTCTGCTTGCAGACTACGCGGGAATTTGTTGATTAAATCGCTTTTTATGATTGCCCTTGTGCCCTGACTCACACGAGTTATTTTCACAGGCATTTTCACAGGCACTTAACGCCTGGTATGTAGTTCATACGCATAGCGATCCAATCATCGCTCCCACTTTATTGTGTTTGCCCATTCACTATCGCCTTACTTTTTGCGTTGCGCTTTTTATGTTATGTGCTCGTTAATTGGCGATGACTTTTGCAAACACCCTTTAGAACTTATAAGAATCAAACCGTAAATCGCTGGTACAGTTTTTGAGCTGTTTCGCTGGCATGGTTTGCGCTTGATTATCATGTTTACTCAAAACAGGTTATTACATGTCTGAAACTATTATGTTTGCCGATTTAGCCCTTTCTGAACCCGTAATGCGCGCCATTCAAAAGGTGGGCTACGAACAACCATCCCCAATTCAAGCTGCTGCTATCCCTGTATTACTTGCGGGCGGCGACATTTTAGGTATGGCTCAGACTGGCACCGGTAAAACAGCGGCATTTGCCTTGCCTTTGTTGTCACGTATCGACACCAAACAAGCAGAGCCACAAATTTTGGTATTGGCACCAACGCGTGAACTCGCGATTCAGGTTGCTGAAGCTTTCCAAAAATACGCCAGTGAAATTCCTGGCTTCCATGTGCTGCCGATTTACGGGGGCCAGGAAATGACTACCCAGTTGCGCTCATTAAAGCGTGGCGCCCACGTGGTGGTGGGTACACCGGGCCGCGTGATGGATCACTTGCGTCGCGGCAGCTTGAACCTCAACAACCTGAAAGCGTTGGTGCTCGACGAAGCCGACGAAATGTTGCGCATGGGTTTTATCGATGATGTTGAATGGATTTTGGAACACACCCCAAAAACCCGTCAAACCGCATTGTTCTCTGCCACCATGCCGAAAGAAATTCGCCATGTATGCAACAACTATTTGAATAACGCTACCGAAATTAAAATCGCTAGCAGCCAATCAACCGATGCCAATATCGAACAAGTGTATTGGATGGTAAGTGGCACCAACAAACTTGATGCGCTTACACGTATTCTGGAAGTTGAGCCTTTCGACGGCATGATTATTTTTGTGCGCACCAAAACTGCCACTGTTGAACTGGCTGAAAAATTGGAAGCGCGCGGTTACTCTGCAGCTGCATTAAATGGTGACATGAACCAACAATTGCGTGAGCGCACTATCGAGCGGTTGAAAACCAACAAGCTTGATATCGTTATCGCGACCGACGTTGCCGCACGCGGTATCGACGTTGAACGTGTGAGCCACGTGGTGAACTACGATATCCCTTACGATAGCGAAGCTTACGTTCACCGCATTGGTCGTACCGGTCGTGCCGGCCGTAGCGGTAAAGCAATTCTGTTTGTTGCTCCACGTGAAAAACGCCTGCTCTACACCATCGAAAAGGCCACTAAAAAGCCAATTACACTGATGGAATTGCCTAGCGGCGCAACTGTTACCAAACATCGTATCGATCAATTTACCCAACAAATTACCGATACCTTGCAAGCCCAAGGCGATCTGACCTTCTTCAATGATTTGTTGGCCGAATACAGCCACAAAAATGATGTATCGCCAGAGCAAATTGCCTCGGCCCTCGCCTACTTATTACAGCGCGAGCGCCCGCTGCAAGTGAAATTTACCGACATTAAACCTGAGCGTGAGCGCAGCAGCCGTGACGAACGCGGTGGTCGCGATGAACGCAGTAGCCGGGACAGTGGACGCGATCGCGGCCCCCGTGAAGATCGCCCACGTCGCGAACGCAATGACGAGAACATGGATCGCTACCGCATTGAAGTAGGTCGCAATCACGAAGCTCGCCCTGGCGACATCGTTGGCGCTATTGCTAATGAAGCGGGTATCGAGAGTCGGTTTATCGGTCACATCAAACTGCACGATGAGTTTTCAACGGTAGATTTACCAACCGGCATGTCAAAAGACATTTTGGCAAAACTGAAAAAAGTGCGAGTGCGTAATCGTCCATTGGAAATTTCATTAGACACCGGCCCACGCGGTGGCGATGACTTTAGCCGCAAGCCGAAGCGTGACTTTGGCCCCCGAGATGGCGCTCCACGTGAAGGCGGCCGTGACAAGCCTCGCTTTGGTGAGCGCGACGGCAAAAAAACCAGCTTTCGCCCAAAAAAATCTGACTAAATAAACAGTAATTCCGTAAGGGCGCAATAAATTGCGCCCTTTTTTAATTGCAAAAAATGAAATGTTAGGGTTGGGTTCAATAAATTGAATTCCTACTCCTCAAACTGCAATTTCCCATTTACCCGCTCGTTTATCCGCTCCATTATTCGTTCGGATTCAGATTTCCCCCCACAGCCTGTCATATACCAATTTTGTACCTCACCCACTCTGCTCACCACAGATGAACGCAAACATTTACCATTTCCCAAATCAACGATTGTTGCACCAGACGGATCGCTGTAGGTTTTTAGTTCCGCATCAGCGCGCTGCAAATCAGGTTTATTTTCTTCGGCAATCAAACGTTCACGCAATGCAGGGTTAAATACGTTCTCGGCAATACTACCCTTCAATTGTGGAGCTATTGTTGATGTGCGCTCAGGGTAGATTTCCTGCATTTCATCGCGTGATAAGGTGGTGATAATTCGCGTTTGCTCTAATTCGCTGCTGCTGATTGCAGTTTCAGGAAGGGGGGCGGGCGGCACGGATACCGGTGCAAGATCGCTGGTAGTTACAGGTTTTTCTGGTTGAGCTGACAATAAAATATCTTCTTTCGGTTTAACGTCAATTGGGTTCAGTGTGAGATAAATACGCGGAGCAGATTTGGGTAGCACAGAGCTATCGATCACAGGACTATCGATTTTCCAAAAAAATAAGAAAACATGCAGCAATGCAGAAAAAAACAGGCCAACCAATAAATAGCGGGGGGACGGATAGGAACAAGGGTGGGCATCTAACTCTGCAATGGAGTTTGCGAAGCGGGAAAGATCAACTTCCCTGACATAAGTGGGATCAGCCAACATACTTGTGAGCCTGGATTCGATAGAACAAGATCGAATCTAGACTCACCGGTCAATCTAAAGTTCAACTATTAACCATTCCAACACAAACAGCGAGCCAAGTTACTCGTCAAACATTTGAATCATATAGCCATCTTTTAGCGCTTCAGCCATTGCCTTGTCGGCCGCAATGACACGTGGATCACTAGTCAAATTACTCGGCACTAGCTTGCGGTTTTCGATTTGGATTTCCATAAAACCTGCACGCATCAAATACAGTTTGCATAAGTGTTCAGCACCGAATAAATCCTTAAAGTTGATGTATACAATAAAAGGGACCATCTGCCCTTCTTTGATATCGTCAAATGCACGCTTGGCGCGGCCATTAGCGGAGAAGATATACATAATTTTTATCCTGTTTTTATAAAATCAAATCGTCATGACCACACGCAGTGCATCCAGGCGGATTTTCGCCTGCGCCAAAAAGTGTTGGCTGGCCGCTAAGCGCTGCGCCAAATAATCAATCTCTTCCTGACGAACATTTGGGTTCACCGCTTTAAGCGCTTTCATCCGCGCCAGCTCACCATTTAATTGCTCACTGACTTTTGCTTGCGCTTCTGCAATCAACTCAGCCTGTTTGGCATGAGTAATTTCTTCCGCCTTTTGCACCATGGTCGTCAAGGTTGGGCGGGCGTGACGCACCAGATCTTGCGCATTATTCCGTGGCACTTTTTGCAGGAGCTTACTCAATTGGGTAATGCCCAGCACATTCGATAAGTCCTTGCCCTTATCATCCAGCAATACCCGTAATAAGGATTGTGGCATATAGCGGAATAACTGCAATTCAGCAGGCGCTGGGCAATGCAATACAAACAAGGCTTCCAGCATCAGTGTACCGGGCTTTAACGGCGGCAACTTCAGGGTACAAAACGCGGTATTACCAAATTCACTGAGCGATACCAGATCCTGAGCGCCGCGCACCAAGGGGTGCTCCCAAGTCAAGAACTGCATGTCCTCGCGCGACAGCGCCTGCTGGCGGTCGTAAGTAACGGTCAGACCACCCTCGGGTAAACCCGGGAATTGCTCAATACGCATGTGATCGCTAGGATGCAATACCAAACTTTTTTCACTGTGTTTTTCATAGTCGATACCAAAACTATCAAACACCTGTTCCATATAAATCGGCAGCGCGGCATTCACATCGTTTTCAGCCAAAGCAGCGACCAATTCAGCGGCTTGCGCAGGTTTGCAGGAATTTAACTCCAGTAAACGATCGCGCCCTTGCTGCAGTTGCGCAACCAAGGCAGCGGAAAAAATGCGAGTTTCTTCAACTAGCTGTGCGAAAGTATTTTCATCTTTATTCACTAGCGCGGGCAAAAGGACATCAACAAATTGCACATAGGCCGCCTGCCCTATGGCGCAGGTTTTTTCAAAGGCATTTAAACCTTGATGATACCAATCGAGTAATTTTTCTTGCGCCGAGTGTTGGTAGTAAGGCACATGAATATTGACGGTGGCGGTTTGGCCGATACGATCCAAACGACCAATACGCTGCTCCAATAAATCGGGGTTGGTAGGTAAATCAAACAGCACCAGGTCTTGAGCGAATTGGAAATTACGCCCTTCACTCCCAATCTCCGAACAAATCAGTACCTGAGCGCCATCTTCCGCTTCCGCAAAATAAGCCGCGGCACGGTCGCGCTCAATCAGGTTCAAACCTTCATGGAACACGGCGGTAGTGAGACCTTTGCGCAAGCGCAAATATTCTTCGATAGACTGAGCGGAATCCGCGTTGGCGCAAATCACCAATACTTTTTTGCGGCGATTTTGGCGCAACCATTCCGCCAACCAAATTACGCGTGGGTCTTGCACCCACCAATCAGCTTCGGTTTTTTGTTGCCAATATTGCTCAGCACAAATTTGCACAGCTAATGGTTGGGCTTGCACGGCAAACAAGTCATCCTCAGTCAAGGTTAAAGCGTGCGCATGTAATTGGCGTTCGGGGAAACCGGTGACTGAGTTACGCGTATTACGGAATAGTACGCGGCCGGTGCCATGGCGATCCAACAAATAGTGGATCGCGGTGTCAATCGCCGCACCAAGAGTTTGGCTTTCCGCCTGAGCTTGCAACTCTACAATCGTCTCGGCAGGTAAATAATCACCAAGTGATTTTACTAAACTGGCAGGGATTTTTTGCGCGCTATCGCTCTGTGCTTTTAATAACTCCTGCACCAAGTCATTCAGTGGTTGATAAGCTTTTTGTTCGGCAATAAATTTTCCCAAATCGTAATAGCGATCAGGGTCAAGTAAACGCAAACGGGCGAAATGGCTTTCCAGGCCCAATTGTTCCGGTGTTGCTGTGAGCAGCAATAAACCTTTGGATTTTTGCGCCAAGCCTTCAATACAGGTATAAGCCTTGCTTGGTTTCTTTTCGCTCCATTGCAAGTGATGCGCCTCATCCACCAACAACAAATCCCATTCGGCGGCTACAGCCTGCTCGTAGCGATAATTATTTTTGGTAAGGAAATCGAGCGAGCAAATCACCAGCTGGGCTGTTTCAAATGGATTGCTAATATCGGCTTGCTGCTCGAAGTTCTCTTTGCCATCACCTTTAAAATCAGCATCGACAAAGTCATCGATATAATCCACTGACTCTTCCACGCTATCCAAACCAACCAGTGCATTGCAACGCGCTTCGTCCAAGAGCGTGAACGCAAAATTAAAGCGACGCAGCATTTCCACCAGCCACTGGTGTTGCAAGCTCGCGGGCACCACAATCAAGGCACGCTGTACGCGACCACTCATGATTTGTTGATGCAAAATCAAGCCTGCTTCAATAGTTTTACCCAAGCCCACTTCATCGGCCAACAATACCCGCGGCGCATGACGCTGGGAAACTTCACTGGCGATATATAACTGATGCGGCAACAGTTGCACACGCGGCCCTGCCAAGCCAAACATAGGTGATTGGCGATGCTGGTTTTGGTAGTGAAGTGTTTGGTAGCGCAATGTAAAGTGGGTGTGTTTATCGATTTGACCGGCAAATAAACGATCACGTGGCGTGCTGAACTGAACAAAACTATCCAATTCAAATTCGGGAATAGCAAACTCTTCGTCGTCTTTGGTGAGCCCGATATACATCAAGCAACCGGCCTGCTCCACGATGCGGGTGATCTGAATTTTAGTGCCGTCCTGATGGCGAACTTTTTCACCCACTTCATACTTAACCCGGCTTACCGGTGCATTGTCCATCGCATAGGTGCGACGCTCGCCCGCAGCGGGGAAACTCAAGGTTAAACGACGATTGGCCACGTCCAGGACTATGCCCAACCCCAAATCTGCCTCTGACTCACTTATCCAGCGTTGGCCTATTACAAAAGCCGCTTCACCCGTAAACCTGGTTCTACTCACGCAAATACCTACTTACAAAATCAGAATTATCGAAAAGGCGCGCATCATACTGTTTTAAAGGCCACAAAACCAAAAAATTTGGCTGTGAGCTGGCGCAGTTTTCTATAGAATCCAAGCCACTCGTCACCTGAATGGTAGCCTCCATGCACATTAATACACCCGATGCCGCAAGCACCCAGCGCCTTGAACAACTCGTTGCCAAAACCGACTTTTTACGTCTCACCACTAGCAATGCGCACTACCCCAATGCCATGGGCGCAGGCTTGCCACTTCTCATCGTGGAAACCGCCCTGTGCAGTGCAGTTATCTCCCTGCAAGGTGCCCATTTACTCGAATTTAAAACCACCGAGGGCGACCCTCTACTCTGGCTGAGCCCCAATTGCGACTTTACCCCCGGCGTCGCTCTGCGCGGCGGTGTTCCACTGTGCTTGCCTTGGTTTGGGGTCAATCAAGCCTACCCGGACAAACCCAAACATGGATTTGCCCGCAATAATTTTTGGGAATTGGGGGAAGCGCATCTGTTGAGTGATGGCGCTGTTGAGCTGGAATTTTTATTCCTGAGCGACGCGAATGAATTGTTCCCTTACGATTTTTCCGCCGAATTGCGTATCACACTGGGGACCAGCGCCAAACTTGAATTAACTATCAACAATACCGACACCGAAGACTTTGACTGCAGCTGGGCCATGCACAACTACCATCGCATCAGCTCGCTAACTGATGTGCAGGTGCTCGGCTTGGCTGAGCGCACTTATTTAGACAACTTTGAAAACTACGCAGCAAAACATCAATCTGGTGATGTCAGTTTTACTGGACCCGTAGATCGCGTTTATCCCGCTATCGATAACAGCGTTCGCATCAGTGGCTCGCCTTCCATTGAAATCACTCACAGCGATTGCCCCAGCGTTGTAGTGTGGAATCCTGGTCAGGAAGCCGCCGCGAAAATTGCCGATATTGGCGAAGCTCAGGAGCAGTTTTATATCTGCGTTGAGCGCGGCGCTGTGCTCAGTGAAAAATGGCACTTAACCGCTGGCACCACCAAAAGTGCGTGGATGGAATTCAAACAAGTTTAATTATTAAGTGCCCATAAAAAAATGCCGCTGTTTTTCGCAAAACAGCGGCATTTTTTTAGTTAATTGCTAATTACGCAGGCAGCAATTCTTTTACTGCATCGCGCTCTTCTTGCAATTCTTTCTCGGTAGCGGTCATGCGAGCACGCGAGAATTCATTGATATCTAAACCTTGTACGATTTCCCAGTCACCGTTTTTGCACACAACGGGGAATGAGTAGATCAGGCCTTTTTCAATGCCGTAAGAGCCGTCGCTGTATACACCCATGCTGGTCCAATCGTTTGCTGGAGTACCCAACGCCCAATCGCGGATGTGGTTGATTGCTGCGTTAGCAGCAGAAGCAGCCGACGAAGCACCGCGCGCAGCAATAATGGCAGCACCACGTTGTTGTACGGTTGGGATGTAATCTGCTTCGTACCAAGCTTGATCTACCAAGCTCAGTGCTGGTTTGCCATCAACCAAAGTGTTGTGCAGGTCTGGGTATTGGGTAGATGAGTGGTTGCCCCAGATCAATGCCTTGGTAATGTTGTTGATGCTGGTGCCGGTTTTGGTCGCCAACTGTGACAGTGCACGGTTGTGATCCAAACGGGTCATTGCAGTAAATTGACGTGGGTTAATGTCCGGTGCGTTGCGCTGGGCGATCAGGGCATTGGTGTTTGCGGGGTTGCCAACTACCAATACTTTGATGTTGCGTGAGGCATGGTCATTGATTGCCTTGCCTTGCACCGAGAAGATTGCGGCGTTAGCAGCCAGCAAATCTTTACGCTCCATACCTGGGCCGCGTGGACGTGCCCCTACCAACAGCGCGTAATCAGTATCTTTGAAAGCTACAGTTGGATCATCAGTGGTCACAATGCCAGCCAACAATGGGAATGCACAGTCGTCCAATTCCATGGCTACACCTTGCAGCGCTTTCAGTGCCGGGGTGATTTCCAGCAATTGCAGGATAACGGGTTGATCTTTACCTAACATGTCGCCAGCGGCAATGCGGAACAACAATGAGTAGCTGATTTGGCCTGCGGCGCCAGTGACGGTAACTCTTACAGGTGCTTTCACGATGAGACTCCATTTATTCGGGTGATATTGGAAGGAAACGAAAGTTCGGCATTGTGTGCCTGGGTTTTACTGATAAGACGGGCGAGCATTATAGGCATTTGGGTGAAAAATTCACCCCAAGAATCACACTAAATGAGAGAGATTCGCGAGATTAACTGGATATTTACACCCTGCCCCCCACTCAAGCACCGGGCCCACAATCCAGACAGGAATTCCCCGTTGCACTACCCATGTGCAATTTTTGATGTAAATCGCGTAACGCTGTTCGCACCCCCTCCTCAAGAACGGGATGATAAAACGGCAACTCTAACACCTCCTGCACGGTTAACCGCAACTGGATAAACCATGCCAGTTGGTGAGCAATATGCTCTGCCGCCGGACCAAACATTTCAGCCCCCAGCAGTAACCCACTCCCCTGCTCGCCATACACACGCAATAACCCGCGGTTTTTATTGATGACGGTGGCTCGTCCCTGATTCTCAAAACTGACTTCACCGATGGCATAACAATTACTACAATTTTTCCTCACGGATTCCAGATTCTGCCCAACACTGGCGATTTGCGGATCCGTAAACACAATACTCAACGGCGTGCGGCGAGTACCAGCGCGAATGTCATCCGGGTTGCGTAAAGAGCGGCCTGCATTCCCACCGGCGATGCGCCCTTCATCCGCCGCCTCATGCAACAAAGGAACATCGCTAGAGGCATCACCGGCAATATAAATGGAAGAGTTTCCACATTGGCCGGTATAGCGGTTATAAAGAGGAGTCCCCTTGCCATCCAATTCCAGGCCCGAATTTTCCAGTGCCAGCCCTTCGATATTCGGACGACGACCTGTTGCTGCCAATACATAATTAAACGTTTCTTCAATCATGCCTTTTTCGCGATGGCGATACTCAATCGCTATGGCATTTTTTTCTTCCCGAACAGTTTTAATTTCCGCATTCAGGTCCAAATAAAACTCGCGATTAAATTCTATATCGGCATAGTGACTGATAGCCGCATCCTGAATTACTGCAAGCTCACCACTCCGACCAAAAAGTACTACCCTGACACCTAATCGACTTAATGCTTGACCAAGCTCCAAACCAATGACGCCCGGGCCAAAAATTGCAATTGATGATGGCAAATCCTGCCATTCAAAAAGATCGTCACTTGTTACTACGCGTTTCCCGGCAGTTGTTAGAAAATTGGGAATGAATGGCGAAGAACCCGTCGCGATAATAATGCGCGCTGCATCTACTTTTATGCTGTTGCCACCTGCTTGTGTTACCTCTAATTCTGTTGGCGAGACAAATTTTGCATAACCATTAAGTTTGTGGTTGTCAGGAAACTCATCAACGGATTCAATTACAGAATTTACAAATCTATCACGCTCCCTACGCACTCGCTGCATTACCGCCGCGCCATTAATAACCGGAGGCGCATAACTCACACCAAAAATATCGCCTTGCTGACCATGATGGGCATACTCAGCAGCTGCAATCAGCAATTTACTTGGCATACACCCGACTCGAGCGCAGGTGGTTCCATGTTGGGCCGCCTCAATAAGCACAAGGTTATCGGTGTATTTTTTGGCGGCGCGATAAGCACTTAACCCTGCTGTACCTGCGCCAATAATTGCAATATCAACTTTACGTGCAGTCATACCCTTTACTCCTTTTTTACAAACTGTATGGATCTGACGGATCAAACGAGATTTGGTTTCAATCGTTAACCAATCATGTGATTCACTCCCTATTTAACAGCGACAAAAACGCCAAGTGCCGGATGGTGATTCAATGAGCAAAAATAAAGCTTCCTTAACCACTTGAAAATTTCAACCGATGCAGCACAATCAGCACCCATCAAGAGTTCTCTTGAGCAGTCAGGGATTCTCCCTACCTAAAAACCCTTTGTGTGAATTTAAATGAGTCAGGAATCGCCGTGCCTTAGCTGTGGGGCTTGCTGTGCCCACTTTCGCGTGTCTTTTTATTGGGGTGAATGTCAGAGTACTGGCGGTCTGGTCCCTGATGAACTGACAGTACAGATCAGTCCGCACCATGCCTGTATGAAGGGAACAGAAACCAATCCAGCTCGCTGTACTGCATTGACAGGGGATGTGGGTTCAGCGGTTAGCTGTAGCATCTATGAAAATCGCTCAAGCACTTGCCGCGAATTTAATATTTTGGATGAAGAAGGCAAACCAAACGAAGCCTGCACGCGTGCGCGTGCGCGTCATGGATTGCCTCCAGTGCATCCTTCATCAAGTTTTACTCTTGATAGCGCAGAGCCAATGCTTTATATAACTCGTCTTTGAACTCAACTTTGGTCACGTCTAAACTGAGCACAGCTTCGACCAAATGCTCATTATCTTCCCGGCCATCATGCCAGTGCTTGCGGTAGCTGCCGTCTTTATAACCGTGATCCTGACGGAAGAAATTGAGTACATTTTTACCAACGTAACCGCGATAGAGCTGCTCAAAACTCATATCCACACCTGCCATTAAGCGTGCGAATAAACCGATGTGAAATTGGCGATCGGCTAAAGTAGCAGCGACAAACTTTTCCAAATCAAGACGGAAATCTTGTTCATCTGTCGCAATAACTAACTCGCCTTGCAGGCGCGCAACAATGTCGTCTACAGCGGCGCCGGACTGCAGCAAAATACTCAGACCAAAGTGCCAGATATCAATCAGCTCTAATGCCACTTGCTCGGTATCGGGCGATTGTTTTTTCCACCATTTCCAACCGTAATGATCCATCAACTCGGCACACTCCACCCATATGGCGCGATACCATTCATAGCCTTGTTGTTTCCAATTGGCATTCACCTTGGTATTCATTGCATCTTGCAGTTCGAGCATGATTTTAATTTGTTGGGCGTTCATGTTGTTTCTCTTTTAAAAGCTGGATCCCCGCTACGCGAGGATGACGACGGAGTTTTTAAGCTGGCAAATACTGTTTCGCTTTACTAAACAAACGATAAAAATTTTCGGTCGTTTTTTCCGCAAGTTCTTGCAGCGGAATTCCGCGTACATCTGCCACAAACTGCGCAACTTCGCGCACGTATTTCGGCTCGTTAGGTTTGCCGCGATAAGGAATTGGAGCGAGGTACGGCGAATCCGTTTCCACCAACAACCGATCGATTGGCATATTGCGCACCACATCACGGATTTGTTCAGCCGTTTTGAACGTGACAATACCGGAAATCGAAATATAGTAATTCAGATCCAGCGCGGCTTTGGCCATATCCCAATCTTCGGTGAAACAATGCAGCACACCGCTGTGTTCAAGGCTGCCGTGCGTTTTAATCAAGGCAAGGGTATCGGCTTTGGCTTCGCGGGTATGCACCACAATGGGCAGACCAATTTGTTTACCAACGCTCAAATGCAACGCAAAACTTTCGTGCTGGATATCTTTACTTTCGGTTTCGTAGTGATAGTCCAAACCCGTTTCACCTAGCGCAACCACTTTGGGTTGTGATGCCCAATTGATTAATTGCTCTGCAGTTGCCGCCCCTTCTTTCACATCACAGGGATGAACACCAACTGACGCGACTACACGTGGATGCGCCTGAGCAATATCAATCACCGTTTGGATGTTCGCCAAACTAATACCGATACATAACATTTGTTGAATACCGCGCTCATGGGCGGAGGCAATAGCAGCACTTAAATCGCCGCCATAGGGATCAAGCTTTAGGCGATCAAGGTGGCAGTGGGAATCAATTAACATGGCAACTCACAGAAGTACGGGCGATAAAAATAGCAAAGCCAGGCATGACCTGGCTTTGCGCATATCAAGAGTAAAGAATTTTACATGGTATGCGTAGGTTTGTCTGAACTGAGCATGCCAGCGAGGTAATTTTCGATTTTGTTGATAGCAGTATTATCCTGATCGCTAAACTGCACACCGATTCCCGCCGCCCGGTTTCCCTGGGCACCTTTTGGTGTTACCCAGACGACTTTGCCGGCAACCGGAATCTTCTCCGGCTCATCCATTAAACTCAGCAACATAAATACTTCGTCGCCCAATTTATAGGTCTTGTTAGTCGGGATAAACATGCCGCCATTTTTTACGAATGGCATGTATGCGGCATAAAGTACGGCCTTGTCTTTGATCGTTAACGAAAGTATGCCGTTGCGGGCACCACCACCAATCGGTTGCATAACTGATCCTGTTTGTCGTTTTTTTAACTACACGAGCGCCAATGAGATCGAACACTAATAGATTAGCTGACTAGTGTCCAGACGCCATTGCGCGATTCGTGCTGGCGCGCAATAAGGCACCCCAATCGAGCAATAATTCCTCCAATAACAATTGCTTATTGGGATTTGCACCGCTGAGAAGTTGCTTTTTGGAGAGCATCAATTTTTCAACATAGCGATGCAACAGCGGTAAATTCAGATGGTTTAATCGTTCGCGCAGCTCTACTGGTGTGTGCTGCATTTGCGCATCATCAGCTCCAGCTTTCCAGCGAGCTATGCTATGCAGCAAACTGAGCAACCATTCCACCAGCCCTTGTACATCACCGCCGTGCCATTGAGCAGCCACCTCTATCGCCGACACCTGCCCTAAACTTAAGCGGGTAAATAATTGTAGTGTCTGTTCACGCTGCTCCAGTGCATCCCCCTGCAGCAACGCCAGCGCAGTTAAAGGCGACCCACGCGCCGCAGCCAAAAGGCTTTCTGGTGTGGCATTGCTGCCGACCAACAACGGTGATAACCAACGAATAACCTGCTCGCTGCGCGGCATGGGAAATTTACGCAATTGGCAGCGACTGCGGATGGTGGGCAGCACTGCGCTGGGGCTGTGCGCAATTAATACCAGCAAGGTATTTGCTGCCGGCTCTTCCAAAGATTTCAATAGCGCGTTAGCCGCATTGCCATTCATCGCCTCAGCAGGTTCGATAATGACCACTTTATAACCGCCCTGCTGGGCAGTTTTACTGAGCGATTCGGTTAACTCACGCACCTGATCAACCTTGATTGCCTTCCCCGCTTCTTCTGGCTCCAACCAAACCAGATCCGGATGGGTATGGGCTTTATTCAATTCACAGCCGCGGCATTTACCACAAGCAGTGCCTTCAATGGGCGCATCGCACAACAAAAGCTGCGCCAAGGCATCGGCCAAATGACGCTTACCAATGCCGCGCGGCCCGGCAAACATCATGGCATGGGGCAGCTTTTGGGCGGCATGTTGCTGCACTAACTGCTGCCACTCAGGTAATTGCCAAGGGTAAGGATGAATCGGGAAATCACTCATGAAACTACTCGAAAATAGCAAAACGAATAAAAGATTGGGCAAGCTTAGCAAATTTGCGATAATCCGCGCCCGCTTAATTCAGCCTCAGGCCAGCCAATGACCGATTCCCAGCTCGACATTCTCTACCTTGACGAGGATTTGCTCATTGCGAACAAGCCGGCAGGGCTGCTCTGCGTACCCGGTAAAGGCCCTGATAAGCAAGACTGCCTTTACAATCGCGCACTGAAATTCAACCCTAACGCCCGCGTGGTGCATAGGTTGGACCAAGGTACATCCGGTATTGTGATGTTCCCCCTCAATTACCTCACGTTGAAAAACCTTACCCATAAGTTTGAGGCACGCGATATTCACAAGCGTTATGTGGCAGTAGTCGAGGGACTGGTGGCGGAGGATGAGGGCGAGATAACGCTGCCGCTGATTTGCGATTGGCCCAATCGCCCGTTGCAAAAAGTGTGTTTTGAAAGTGGCAAATCAGCCCATACCCGTTACAAAGTATTAGAGCGCCATAGCGACACCAATACCACCCGCGTTCTGCTTGAACCAGTTAGTGGACGAACCCATCAGTTGCGCGTGCACATGCTGAGCCTTGGGCACCCAATGCTGGGCGATGGACTTTATGCACCCGCCGATGTACTGGCCAAATCTCCGCGCCTGTTACTTCACGCCCAGGAGCTATGGTTTGACCACCCTATCACTGGCAATCCATTACGAATGGAAGCTCCGGCTGCGTTTTAGTTTCTTGTTAATGCAGCGGGGCAAGCAGTTAATTCAGCAGCGCCGATAGCACTTTATCTATATCAGTTTGAACTTCACTCAGGGGTTGTCCCGCATCCACCAAGGTGTAGCGCCCTGGTGCCGCCAAAGCGCGCTGGCGATAAGCGGCGCGAACCCGCTCAAAAAAGACGATAGTTTCGCTCTCAAATCGATCCAACTCACCGCGCTGACGAGCGCGATCCAGCCCAAGCTGAACGTCTATATCCAGAATTAAGGTTAAATCAGGCCGTAAATCTCCCTGCACCAGTTGCTCAAGCTGCTCGATGGTTGATTTACTCAAACCGCGCCCACCGCCCTGATAAGCGTAGGTCGCATCGGTAAAACGATCACTCAATACCCATGCACCGCGCGCAAGCGCCGGCTTAATCACCTGTGCCAAATGCTGGGCACGGGCGGCAAATACCAGCAAGAGTTCTGCCGTCTCATCCACTGGCTCATCACGTTTGCTAAGCAATAGGTGGCGAATCTGTTCTGCCAAAGGCGTACCGCCGGGTTCGCGGGTAACAATTACCTCAATACCCTTGGCCTCCAACCAATCGCGCACAAAGGCCAGGTTGGTACTCTTCCCGACACCTTCGGTGCCTTCTATAGTAAGAAATTTGCCGCGTTGCATAACTCTCTCTGATCTTAAATTTAATAACTTACGCATTCCTTCCCCTTGGGGGAGCGCGTATCATACCGGCTTTTTCCAGCACCACCCTCTAAATCTCAAGGGAGATTCACCATGATCACATTACACACTAACTACGGCGATATCGTTATTGAACTGGATTTTGATAAAGCGCCCAAGACCGCAGCCAACTTTAAACAATATGTAGAAGAAGGCTTTTATAACGGCACTATTTTTCATCGTGTCATTGATGGCTTTATGATCCAAGGTGGCGGTTTTACGGAAGATTTTCAACAAAAAGAAACCCGTGAAATGATTCAGAACGAAGCTGACAATGGCCTGCAAAACCTGACCGGCACTTTGGCTATGGCGCGCACCAATGATCCGCACAGCGCCACCGCGCAATTCTTTATTAACGTAAAAGACAACAGCTTCCTCAATCACTCAGGCAAAAATGCATCCGGTTGGGGCTACTGTGTGTTTGGTAAAGTTGTTAATGGCATGGACGTGGTAAACAAAATCAAAGGTGTAAAAACTGGCAGCAAAGGTTTCCATCAAGACGTACCTAAAGAAGCCGTTATTATTCAAAGCGCCACTATCGCTGAATAATATGTACACACTGTTTATTTCAGATTTACATCTCCACGAATCACGCCCGCAGATCACGCGGGCGTTTTTTCATTTTTTGCATACGCAAGCAATTAACGCCGAATCACTTTATATCCTTGGTGATTTTTTTGACGCCTGGATTGGCGACGATGATGACGCTGAGCTTCCGCAACAAGTAGCGAATGAATTACTTGCACTTACCCGGAATGGCGTCACGATTTATTTTATGCATGGCAACCGGGATTTTTTATTAGGCGATAGCTACGCCAAAAAATCGGGCATGATAATTATCCCCGAAGGCACCGTTATTGATTTATATGGCACAGCAACGCTACTGGTTCATGGCGATGCGCTCTGCACCGACGATAAAGATTACCAAGCATTTCGAGCAATGGTTCGCAGCGCACAATGGCAACAACAAGTGCTTGCGCAGCCACTTGCCGCACGCCGTGCGTTAGCAGCGCAACTGCGTGATAAAAGTCAAAGTATGAATAGCCTGAAAGCGGCAGATATAATGGATGTAACACCGGCCGAAGTAGTTAAACAGATGGAAGAGGCAAAAGTACAAGTTATGATTCACGGCCACACTCACCGCCCTGCACGCCATAAGCTGTTGGCTAACAACCGTCCTGCAGAGCGCATTGTGCTGGGCGATTGGCATGATTTTGCCTGGTGCATCAGGGCCGACAGCAATGGTATGGAATTAAAAAGCTGGGAGATTTAAAAAACTAATTTATTGTAGCTTTAAATAACCAAGCCTTTTAAGCAAAAGGTCACACAACCACTCTGGTTGAAAGTTTAACGGCTGCGACTTGTCATCATGTAAAGCCCAGCAACAATTACAAACAGCGGCCACCAAGTCCAAAATGAAAGATCCAGCAAAAACATCAGCGCGACAAACACAATTGTTCCCGCTGACACTAGTGAGTTGGCTACAGCAACGCCCAGCCCCTCTTTGCGATAAAAACTGAATGCCTGCTGTAGTGGCCCAATGGCAGCAAGCAAAATAAAAAATGCCCACCAGTTGTGAAAATCCAAAAAGAATAATTCATAGCCCAGGTTGCGCGCCAACAACAAGCCACCAATCACAACAATAGCCAAACCGAGCGGCCAATTAACAGAGCGTGATGCAGTTTTTGGTGTATTCACATTCTGTGGACTATTCGTTTGTGGAGCGGGAACTTGGGGTTTATCGTCTGGCTGATTCATAAAAAATCCTTTCAGGTCTATAACGTTGGAATCGCTGCTAGTAAGTGACGGGTGTATTCTTGCTGTGGCGATGCAAACAATTGCTCTGTTTCACCTTCCTCTATCAACTTACCTTTCTGCATTACAACTACCCTGTCACACAAGTAACGTACTACCGACATGTCGTGGGAAATAAACAACATGGTTAAATTGTGTTTTTGAGTTAGCTCCAATAACAGGGCGAGAATTTGTGCACGAATAGTCACGTCGAGTGCCGAGACTGGCTCATCGGCAATAATCAATCGCGGTTTTAATGCAATAGCACGAGCAATAGCGATACGCTGACGCTGACCGCCGGAAAACTCATGGGGATATTTGCGAATAAACCGACGATCCAGCCCGACGTCATCCATTAGCTCTTTTGCTTTTTCAAGCACGGTGGCCTGAGTGGCCAGCTTATGCACTAACAGTGGTTCAGCTAAAGTATCAAATACTGTCATACGCGGATTAAGCGATGCATAGGGGTCTTGAAAGATCATTTGAATTTGCGGGCGGACACTACTGAAATCCGCTTCAGTTGCAGCAAGAAGATTTTTACCGTTAAACACAATCTCCCCGGACTGCGCATCCACCAAGCGAACAATACTGCGCCCCAAGGTTGATTTCCCTGAGCCGGATTCACCCACCAAACCCAAAATTTCTCCACGGCGAATAGTAATGCTCACATCATCCACACCGCGCGCAAAGCGAGTTACTCTTCTGAAAATAGCACCAACTCTGTGAGGAAATCCAACCTGTAATTTTTTAACTTCCAGCAGTGGCGCTTCATTCGGTTGCACAGCACTTGGAACCGGTTTGGCGGTAGTCAGCACCGCACTCAATAATTTGCGCGTATATTCCTGTGTAGGATTTTTAAAGATTCCCACTGCAGTACCCTGCTCTACCAGCTTACCCTTTTCCATCACCAATACATGATCAGCCATTTGCGCAGCCACGCCCAAATCATGGGTGATAAAAATAACTGCCAACTTGCGTGTTTGTTGCAGTTGTTTTATGAGGGTGAGAATTTGTGCTTGTACCGTAACATCCAGTGCCGTGGTTGGTTCATCGGCAATTAACAACTCCGGCTCAGCCAATAACGCCATCGCAATCATGACGCGTTGGCGCATACCGCCGGAAAATTGGTGCGGATATTCGTGTATACGTTTGGCTGCATCTTGAATACCTACTTCATGCAGCGTAGCAATCGCCTTTTCAAGCGCCTGCTGTTTACTTACCCCTTTATGTTGTAATAACACTTCGGTTAGTTGATCCGCAATGCGCATGTTTGGATTAAGACAGGTCATTGGATCTTGAAAAATCATGGCGATTTTATTGCCGCGAACCTGACGCAACTCGGCTTCGCTCATTTGCAACAGATCTTGTCCATGAAATAACGCACGACCAGATTCAATTTTTCCCGGTGGCATAGGAATGAGCCCTAGCAAGCTATAACAGGCTACAGATTTACCTGAACCCGACTCGCCCACTATACCAAGCACCTCACTGGCCTTGAGTGAGAAGTGTAGATTTTCAACCGCTACTGTTTGCCCATTGCGGGTATTAAATACCACGCGCAAATTTTCAACCGCTAATAATGTTTCTTGGCTCATGACTTAATCCTTGGAGGCTCGTGGGTCAAGCGCATCACGCAAACCATCACCGAGGAAGTTGAGAGAAAATAGCGTGATAGTTAGCACTAAACCGGGAAAGATAAGTAACCATGGATATTCCTCCATAGTCTCCACACCGCCAGAAATTAATGACCCCCAGGAACTGGCTGGTGGCTGAATACCGAGACCTAAAAAGCTAAGAAATGATTCCAACAAAATCACACTGGGAATAGTCAGCGTGGTGTATACGATGACTGGCCCGAGCACATTGGGAATTAAGTGGCGAGTGATAATCCGCCATGGCGATAAACCCATGGAGATTGCCGCCTCAACAAATTCTTGTCGCTTAATGCTAAGCACTTGCCCGCGCACAATACGCGCCATGGTCAACCACTCAACAGCACCAATCGCCAAAAACAATAGCAACATACTGCTACCAAAAATAACGGTAAGTAAAATAATAAAAATGGTAAACGGCAAAGCATAAAGTGCATCGACAATACGCATCATCACGGCATCAACACGGCCACCAATAAAACCGGCGATTGCGCCCCAGAGCACACCAATCGTAAGTGCGACTGCCGTTGCAATAAAGCCCACCATCAATGAAATGCGGCTGCCGTACATAATGCGCGTGAGTTGATCGCGCCCAAGTGTATCCGTACCCAACCAATGCGCCGCGGATGGAGCAGAAGCACCGAGGTCCAAATTTTGCTCTTCGTAACTGTAAGGCGCGATCCACGGCGTAAGTAGTGCGATGATAACCATAAACAAAATGATAAACAGACCAATCATTGCCATTTTATTTTTTTTGAGCCGGGCGATTGCATCCTGGGTGAGAGAGCGCCCTTTTTCTGACTCCAGTAATTCAACTGGCAAGCTATTAACCGACATTATTGTTTACCCCCAAGATCCTGACGCACTTTTGGGTTTAACCAGACCAACGCAATATCGGCCAGCAAATTAAACAGCACAATAAGAAAAGCGAAGAAAATGGTTAGGCCGAGAATTAGCGTGTAATCGCGATTAAATGCCGCCATGACATAAAAACGCCCAAGCCCCGGAATTTGAAAAATAGACTCAACCACAAATGACCCAGCGAGCAAACCCGCAATGGCTGGCCCAAGAAATGAAATAACCGGTGTAATGCCCCCGCGCAGCGCATGTACAAATACGATACGCGCCGTCGATAAACCCTTGGCTTTTGCGGTGCGAATATAATCCTGCGACAACACATCCAGCATGCCACCACGACTGATACGCGCTATATAAGCTGCATAAGCAAAACCCAACGTGATGGAGGGAAGAATTTTATCCCCCGCAATTTGCCCCCAACCGGCTACTGGCAACCATCCCAACCAGATTCCAAATACCAATAAAAGTATTGGCCCGAGCACAAAAGTCGGCATACAAATACCAATCATTGCAGCAGACATGGGAATGTAATCTTGCAGCGTATTGCTTTTTAAGGACGCAAAAATACCGGCTGCAAGCCCCACCACTAGTGCAAATAAAATTGCATAAAGCGATAGCTCCGCCGTGGCGGGAAAACCCGCTGCAATTAAGTCATTTACGGTATGGGTTGGATATTTAAAAGAAGGGCCAAAATCCCCCTGCAGTAAATTACCCATGTAATCTAAATACTGCTTCCATAAGGGATCATCAAGGTGATAGCGCTCGTTTAAATGTTTAAGTACTTCTGGAGGTACTGCGCGCTCTGCATCAAAAGGGCCTCCGGGAGCCATTCTGATCATAAAAAAAGTGACTGTTGCCACCAGCAACAAAACGGGAATGGCTTGTAGGCTGCGCTGAATAATAAATCGCAACATTATTCGCCCCCCTTATTGCTGGCTTCCAAATACATATATTTGTAGGGGTGATAATCCATAGTATTGGGGAAATAACCTTTTACATCTTCCGAGAGTAAATAATTAGTGGTGTAGTTGTAGATGGGAAGAATTGGCGCTTCATCCACAAGAATTTGTTCGGCTTCTTGGAAATAGGCATAACGCTCATCGCGAGATTTAGCGGATGTTGAAAGGCGCATGAGCTCATCGTAGCGTGCATTACCCCATCCAGTATTGTTATTCCCACCGCCAGTCATAAACAGCTCAAGAAAGGTGTACGGGTCTATGTAATCACCGATCCAACCTCGTCGTCCAATTTGAAAATTGAGCAATTGTTGATTGCTCAAAAAAACCTTCCACTCCTGATTTTGCAACGAGACATCAATATTCAACGCTTTCTTCCACATTTGTTGAATGGCAACTGCAATTTTCTGGTGATCCTGACTGGTGTTATAAACCAATTCTAATTTAGGGAAACCTTTTCCATCGGGATAGCCTGCCTCAGCCAGTAGCTTGCGCGCCAATTCAATGTCATAGGTCATTTTAGCATTAGGTGTATAGCCCAATGTATCAGGCGGTGTGAGTGCATACGTAGGCAACTGCCCGCCGCGAGTAACATTTTTAGTTATAGCCTCGCGATCAACTGTGTAAGCAAGTGCCTTGCGCACACGCACGTCATTTAGAGGCTTTTGTGTCACGTTAAACGCATAATAATATGTACCGAAATATAAATTCCCTTTGTATTGAGCAGAATTTTTCTCGCGATAGCGCTCAATTTTAGTACTGGGCATAGTTTCAGTTTTATGCAACTGCCCTGCTTTGAACATTCGCTCCTCAACCAATGCTTGATCGATAGGATAGAAATTAATTTTATTTAGCTTAACGGTAGAAGAATCCCAATAATTATTGTTACGTACAACGGAAAACACTTTTCCCGGAGTCCATTCTTCGATAATAAAAGGACCATTACCTACAAAATTTTCGGGGCGCGTCCAGCGTGTAGCGGCTTCATCCATGCGACCATATTTGCGCAGCGTAGGCACATGGACAGGATAAGCACTATGGTGGTCCAATATTTGTAAAAAGTAGGGTGTTGGGTTTTCCAAAATGACCTGCAATGTATGTTCATCAATTGCCTTCACCCCAACCTCAGAAAAATTTGTAATCTTTCCTGAATGGTAGGCTTCAGCATTTTTAATGCAGTAAAGCATACTGGCGTACTGATTACCCAAAGCCACTGAAAGCGCGCGCTGCCAGGACAAAACAAAATCCTCAGCAACTAATGCCTCACCATTTGACCATTTTGCAGTTGGGCGAATATGAAAGGTATACACCAAACCATCTTCAGAAATGCTCCATCGTTCGGCAACCGCAGGCACAATTTCCAATGTTTCAGGATGTTTAGAAACCAAGCCTTCAAATAAGGCCATTTGCAAATGGTATTCAGGCATACCTGTCGTTGTATGGGGGTCAATTTCGGCGGGCTCAGTGCCATTCCCTATGTGAAGTATTTGTTGTTCCGTACCAATATCAACCAACGTTTTCCGATCACCGCATGACAATAAAGAAAGACTCAAGGCGATCACAAGATAAACTTTTAATGCAGATTTCATAAGAAAACCAATGTCAAGTAAGGCATGAACCACAAAGCCCGCACTGGGGTTGCAGTGCGGGCTTCTCTTTACTCAGTCGCTAAATCTTTCGCAAACGCATCAAAACTATAAGGGCGCCCCAAGAAATCCTGCACCAATTCAGCTGCATCTTTGCTTCCACCGGGTTCGAGTACTGTTTTACGGAAATGGTTTGCCAGTTCAGGGTTGCGCAAGCCTTTCTTCACAAATTCGCTGTGCATGTCAGCAGCGATCACCAGCGACCACATGTAGGTGTAATAAATTGAGGAGTAGCCATTGAGATGACCGAAGCTGGCGTAAAAGTAGGTATCTTCTACATAACCAAATGGAGAATAAGTTGATTGGATTGTTTTCATCGCCTCATTCAAATCCAGCGCCGCCGGATCATTGTTGTAGAGGCCCAATGACAGGGCTGCATAAAACAGTTGATGCTTGGTCCACATGGCGCGGCCAAAATCCCTTGCAGCGATCATTTTTTCTACCAGTGCCGGCGGAATAACTTCACCTTTGTCGTTTTGTGCAAAGCTAGCAAGTGTTTCAGCATCCCACACCCACTCTTCCAACATTTGCGAAGGTGCTTCCACAAAATCCCACTCAGTTTTAATGCCGGAAAAATACATCCAACGCTGGTTGGTACCCGCAAAAATGCCGTGTAACAAATGACCAAACTCGTGCAGAAAAGTTTCTACGTCAGCATGTTCCATTAGGCCTGAACTGCCATCCCCACCGGGGAAATTACACACTAAGGCAGCAACAGGTAATTGAACACCTTCAATACCGTTTACAACAGAAAAGGCGGCGGCATGTTTATATTTGCCTGTACGTGGGTGCATATCCAGATAAAAACGCCCGATAACGTTATCACCCTCCACTATTTCAAACGCGTTTACCGATTCATGCCACACGTCCGTTTGCCACGGGCGGATGGTCACCCCAAACATTGCTTGTACAAGGTCAAAAATACCCTGTTTAACCTTGTCGTAATGAAAATACTGACGTACTTCTTGTGCGTTAACTTGGTATTGTTCTTTTTTTACCAGATCTTCTACGTACATTTTTTGCCAGTCAGCAACACGGGTCGCCGTAGGATCTATTTTTTGCAGGCGAGCTAATAGTTGTTGATATTCCTGCTCTGCACGCGGAGTTGCAACGCCAGACACTTTATCGATAAAAGTTTGCGCGTTAGCGGGCGAACCAATCATTTTATCTTCTGTGACAAACGCCGAGAAATTTTCATAGCCGAGAACTTTTGCCAGTTCATGGCGTTTTTCAATCAGGTTTTGTAAGACTGCTTTGTTTTCAGGGTAGGCTTGCTGGCGGAAAATAATGTAGAACTGTTTGCGCAGCTCGTCGCTTTCAGCGTATTGCATGAAGGGAACATAATCAGGATAAGCCGTTGTGAGAACAATTTTGCCTTCATCATTCGGTTTGTGAGCGTCGATATAATCCTGCGGCAAACCTTTTAAGTCATCGACAGAATCCAATACCAGCTGGCGCGCGCCATCGCGAATGTTTTTATCAAAACTCTGACCAATTAAATTGATTTCTTCATTCAGTTTTTTAATGCGGTTACGGGTTGCTTCATCTTTATCAACACCGGCGCGTTTAAAGTCGCGCAATAAATGTTCGAGAAAACGTTTATCCAGCGCATCCAACCCTTGGTTATCTACCGCCACCAAATGATTGTAAAGTGGGCGCGACAAACTAATTTCGCTAATCAGTTCTACAAATTTTTGCTCACATTCTTCAGCGCTAACACGCACGGCTTCGTTGGGGTGCACATTGGCGTAGAGGCTCGCCAAACTCATTTGTTTATCTAATAGCAGGTCTATATTGTTAATTGCCGAGAGCAATTCTTTTGCTTCATAGCGTTTTGATTCAACAGAAAACGCCTTCATTTGCTCCAGGATTTGACTGTGATCAGCTTGGCAATTTTCAAGGTAGTCTGCGGCAACTTTATCGGTTGGCTGCTGCCATGCGATAGGCGCAGTAGAGGAAGAGGATGAACTATTTTCTGTTGGGCTTGGACTGCAACCAGTTAGGAACCCCAGCCCCAGTGCCAGAACAGAAACCGGCTTGAGAAAGCCAAGCGGATTAAATGCACAGATGTTCGTCAAGATAACCTTGCATCGACTCATAATTGCCTCTATTAACTATTATTCAAGAAAGCGCACGATCGACAATACCATCGACAACGCCAGCCAACCTACCTTCAGGGCATGGTAGTACACTTTCCACCACAAACAAAGAGCCTAAAAAACCATAGCCGATAGACACTTAGAGTATAAAAAATCAGCCTGGTTCAGGCTTGGCAAGAAGCCGAAAACCTTTGCTTTTCACTGCCGGGATCTTTTGCAACAAAGCTACAGATTGCTGCTAAGCTTGAATTAATCCTCCAGATGCGTATAACAAGATCGAAACTATGCCTGAATACCTGCTTACTGAAGACCAGCGCGACTGTTTGCAAGAGATTACCAACGTCGCCATGGGCCAAGCCGGCTCCCATTTGGCTCGCCTGCTGGATGTATTTGTGGTGCTGTCCATTCCTCACGTCAGCGTATTAAACCCAACCGATATCGCCATGGCGCTTCAATCACTCAACCGCGAAAATCACAACGATGTAGTTCATGGTGTATGCCAGGGATTTATTGGCGGTGGAATCGCAGGTGAAGCCATGTTGATCTTTCACGGTACCGACTTCAACGACCTGGCGCGATTGCTGAAATACGACAAAGTACCGGATGAACAAGCGCAATACGAATTACTGATGGATACCGCTAATGTGCTTAACGGAGCCTGCCTGCGCGGACTTGCCGAACAGTTGGATACCCATTTCAGTTTTGGCCCACCCATGCTACTGGGGCAACACTGCAACATTACCGACTTGTTACAAAATAATAATATGAAATGGAAACAGGCATTGGTGGTAGAGATAAATTACGCCATTGAAGATCACAAAATTAATTGCGACTTATTGTTAGTGGTTGCCGAGCACTCAATCTCGGGCTTAACCGAAAAACTCGACTACCTACTTGATTAGGTTGAATGACACCGATGGCGAAAAATAAAGATTCAAACAAGCTGTTCGACGATGTTCATTGGCAAATGGACATTTTGCAAAATATTGATGTCGGGCTCGTTGTAATGGACGAAAACTATACCATCGATGTGTGGAATAGTTTTATGCAAAACCACAGCGGTAAAGCCCCAGAGAAAGTATTGGGTAAGAGCTTATTTGAAGCATTTCCTGAACTCCCGGAAGCTTGGTTCAAACATAAAGCCCAATCCGTTTTTGTACTTCAAAATACTGCGTTTACTACTTGGGAGCAGCGACCTTATTTATTTCGCTTTCCGCATTATCGCCCTATTACCGGCACCGCTGAATTTATGTACCAAAATAGCAGCATTATCCCGCTACTGGATACCAATGGAGTCGCGCGTCACATCTGCCTGATTATTTATGATGTCACCGACACCGCCGTCAATAAACTCGCACAACAACAAGCTAACAAACAACTGCAAAACCTCAGCCGCACTGATCACCTGACCGGTTTATTTAATCGTGGCTACTGGGAGTTGAGATTAATTCAAGAGTTCAAACGTTTTGACCGGTATGAACAACCTTCCAGCCTGATTATGCTGGATATCGATCACTTCAAAAAAATTAACGACACCTACGGCCACACAGTAGGCGATGAAGCTATTCGCGCCGTCAGTAGAACCATCCGGGAGCACACCCGCGATCTGGATATTCCCGGTAGATACGGCGGCGAAGAATTTGGCATTATCCTGACCAACACCAATGGCGATGGTGCCTGTGTATTTGCCGAACGCCTGCGAAAAACCATCGAAGAATCTACCATTTACGCGGAGGGACACGTAATTCAGTTTACCGTTAGCATGGGCGTGGCAGAGCTGAATCAGGACTTGCACGATCATCGTCACTGGATCGAAAAAGCAGACCAAGGCCTTTACCGCTCCAAAGAGGGAGGGAGAAACCGGGTTACCCTGCTCCCCTGAGTTTTCCTGGCAAGGGGCAATAACCTTATTCCCTGGACCAGATGTTATAAGCTGATAACAAGTCGATATTTCTCAAACCGGTGGCATCTCAATAGGATGCGCTCACCCAACACTGGAATGGAAATACGCTTGAATGAAAATTCGTGACCTCGACCTATCCGATAACGCCATCAACCAGGAACATGAAGCACTCGGCATTCCTCCTGTAGAACAAATTCCCCTCCACCCAATTATCCGCACCGCAGTATGGTTTGCGATACTGACACTTATTGGCCTTGTCGCTTTGGGCGCAGCACAGGTATTTGGCAGCAGCTGGGATGAAGGCGTTACTACCATCAAAACCACACTCAATGACTCCATGTTTTGGAATGCTTTACTGGTGGGGTTGTTGGCGCAAATAGTCGATGGCGCATTGGGTATGGCTTATGGCCTCACCTCAACCAGCTTTCTGCTCGCGACCGGCGCATCACCGGCATTGGCGAGCGCCTCGGTGCATATGGCAGAAGTTTTTACCACCGGCATATCAGGTATAAGCCACGCCAAATTCGGCAATGTTGATAAGAAATTATTTTTACGTTTATTGATTCCCGGCATTGTCGGCGGCCTGCTCGGTGCACTGCTCGTCACTCAAATTGACGGCGACACCTTGAAACCCTTTATCACCGTGTATTTATTGTTGATGGGTATGTACGTGCTGAGCAAAGCGTTTCGCAAACATATTGCCACGCGCAAAGGTGAACCCAAGCATGTTGCCAAACTCGCGTTATTGGGCGGTTTTGTGGATACCTCAGGCGGTGGCGGTTGGGGGCCGGTAGTGACTACTACATTGGTCGGTACCGGCCATGATCCACGCACCACAATTGGCTCGGTTAACTTCGCTGAATTTTTTCTGACGCTCACCAGCGCCGCATCACTGTTTATTCTCGTTGATGAAACCATCTGGCATGTGGTCGCGGGGTTGATTGTAGGCGGATTATTCGCCGCCCCCTTCGCCGCCTATGCGTGCAAAAAGTTCTCGACCAGGACTTTACTGATTTTGGTGGGATTACTGATTAGCGGGATATCGGTGTTTAATCTTTATAAGGCACTTATCGGCTAATAAGTGCGCTCACAAAAACCAACTGCTTTAAAACCTATATTTCATGCCCAATGTTGCGCTGCGCGGCTCACCAAAATCGGCATAACCCCACATGGAGCGATTGTAGAATTCGTCGAACAGGTTATCGATATTGAGTGAGACCGATAGCGACTCATTCAATGCATAACGCGCCATAACATCGACCAACCAATAGGACGGCTGTTCCTGTCTGACATCAATAGGTTCACCCGTTGTACTGACGCTGGCAGCGATGCTGGAGTTGTAATAGGAATCGCTCTGCCACCGCGCACTGGCGCCCAAGGTTAGGCCATCCCAAGTATCCGTAAAGGTATAGCTGTGGGTAATCTTGAACATTTCATTCGGGATGTACGTCTGACGCGGGTTGCCCTCCTTATCTTCTGCTTCGTTATGGGTATAGCCACCGCTGATCTTCCATTGTTCACTCAAGGCGCCGGCAATCTCAATCTCATAACCGTCGGTCTTAATACCATCGATACTTTCGTAGATATAACTGCCATTGGGTAGTTGCCCCAAGTTGGCATATTCAGAAACATTGTCTTTATTGGCGCGATACGCCGCCGCAGAAATATTTAAATCATTGTCGAAAAACGCCAGCTTGATACCGACTTCAGTATTAGTACCCTCGGTAGGTTCCAATATGTTTCCATCCGCACCGTATTGACTGACCGGTAAGAAAATACCGGTGTAGCTAGTGTAAACCGACATAACATCACTCAAGTCATACACTAGTCCGGCATAGGGCGTGACAACATTATTTTCAGAACTACGCTTGGTCGCAGCACCGCCAATCAGATCGGTGTTTTTATAACTCCAGTCGCTTACACGACCACCCACCATTACCTTCAAGGGGTCGGCAAGGTTAAAGCGCACAGTCCCAAAGGTGCCCGATTGAGTGCCCTCTTCAAGGTTGCCGTAACGACGGTGTGATTGTGAGTAATCAGGTGCTGGTGGCGTACTTTCAACATAAAAATTGAGCGACTCGACGTAAGTCGTCGACATATACATAGTGAATTCATTACTGCTGTAGCTGTGCCCTAAAACCACATCGTGATCGCGTTCAAAAAGGACAAAATCACCGTTGACCATCAGATTAAAACTCTGGGTATCGGATTCGCGATCCGATTGCAGTGATGTCGGCCGGGGCGACCAGGGATCAACAAAGGCGCCAGTAACCTTATCGACAAAGGAACCGAAGTTTGCGTTGCTTACGTCTTGCGATGCAGTCGCGTAGCGATAGTTACTTTTGACTGTCCAGCCGTTGCCAAAATCGTGCCTTAGCTCTGGCATCACGCTGCTTTGTTTGATGTTGCGGTGCGCCCATGGCTGGCCAGTGGAGTAAGAAACCTCGTGGTCGATCAGCGTGCCGTCAGTATAAAACGCCGGATTGGAGCTCCAGTTATAAACACCACTGGCGTTGACTTCTGTGTTATCGGCCAATAGCGCGACGGTGGTTTGCTCTGAAAGATCGGCTTCGATAACGCCGTAAATCACCGATTTATCGCGCGTGTAACGGTCAATATAGGAATCGCCATCGAGATAAGCGCCTACAATACGGCCACGCACACTGCCGGACTCGTTTAAAGCGCCCGATATATCGCCCTCGGTGCGATAGTTATCCCAACTTCCGCCCGATACAGAAACAGAGGATTTGAAGTCGCTCGTCGGGCGCTTGCGGATCATATTCACCGTCGCTGACGGCTCACCCTGCCCACCTAAAATACCGGCTGCACCTTTTAAGACCTCAATACGCTCAGCAATCACCGGATCAATACTCTGGCTCAGGTCGCCGGAATAAGTTGAATTGGCGGGGGTGGTGATCATGCCATCCACTTGCACGCCGGTATCCAACTGGAAACCGCGCACGAATACCATGCTGTACTCAGAGGCATCACCCACTTTGCTAACACCGGGAACATGGTCAAGCACCTGCTCCATGTCCACCAACGCTTTGTCTTCAATCATCTGGCTGGTCATGATGGTGACAGTTTGGGGGGTCTCACGCAGGCTCATCTCAAGCCCGGTTGCACCGTTCATAGAGCGCGTGGTGTAACTACCGGTCACCATCACCTCTTCAATTGATACGTTACCAGTGCCAGATTTTTTGCTGCCTTTAAGCAACGGTTCGGCTTGCACGTCTGCATCAGCCGCAAGACCCGTGAAGCTAAAACCCAAGCCGAACAGCGTAGCTACTGCCTGCGCCAGTATGCGTTTCGTAAACATTAATGGAGATCCTTATAGCGGGGGGAGAGAAGTTTGTTGGCACGTTTTTCCTTGACGGGGGAAAATCTCGCAACCTAAAATGCGAATGCTAATTATTATCATTATGGTTAACAAAAATATCAACTTCTCTCTCAGGCTCTAAAACCCCATGAATAAGATTCACTTTCCGTTTTCATTACGAGTAAATACTGTCGCCAAGCATCCATCCAACCGCCATCTGGCAATGACCACTCTCGCATTAACCTTGGGTTTGCCCGCCGGAGCACTTGGGGCTGAAGCTCAGGCTACCGACTTGCCGATGCAACTGGCAGCCGCCAGCCCGGATGTCGAGGAGGTTCAAGTTGACGGCCGCAACCCGGAACGAAAAACCGCTACTCGCCTACCCTTTACCCTGCGCGAACTACCGCAATCAATCAGTGAAATATCACAAGAAATGATTGAGCTGACCTCCATGACCGACATGAATGACCTGATGATGAATGTCACCGGTGTCAACGTCACACTCTACGACACCCAGCGCCCGCTCTACTTTGCGCGCGGTTTCCAAATCACTGACTTTCAGGTCGATGGCATCCCCACCTACAGCGGTTCTACCAACCAGGAATACGACACGGCACTTTATGAGCGAGTGGAAGTAATTCGCGGTGCCAATGGCCTGCTCTCAGGGGTTGGCACGCCCTCGGCCACCGTCAATCTGGTGCGCAAACGTCCGGGTAAAACGCTGGATGCATCAGTATCTGCCAGTGTGGGCTCATGGGATCGCCAGCGCGGCGTTGTGGATGTCTCAACGCCACTGACCAGCGACGGAAAATTGCGCAGCCGGGTTGTTGTCGCCTATCAGGATTCCGACAGTTTTCGCGACCGCTATCGCGAAGACAAAACTGCGGTATTGGGTATTGTAGAGGGCGATATTGGTGAAAAAACCACGGTTGCTGTGGGCTATCAAAATCAGGACAACAACCCCGAAGGCACTATTTGGGGAACCATCCCACTGTTCGCGGCTGACGGCTCCGAAGCCAAGCTGCCCGTATCGACCAGTTTTGCCCCCGAGTGGACAACCTGGCAGCGTGAATCCAGCACCTTGTTTGCCGATGTAGAGCACAATTTCAATGAGGACTGGAAGCTGCGCTTTGCAGTAAACCGCACTGAAGGCGACGTATTTAGCTTGCGGGTTTATGCCCAAGGTTTCCCTGACCGTGAAACTGGAGAAGGCGTGCGACTGTTAGCCGGTGTTGGCGCCGGTGACGACACCCGTGACAGCATCGATCTTTACCTCACCGGTGATTACCACTGGCTGGGGCGCGAGCACACCTTGATCGTTGGCGCCAATAGTTATGAGATGGAATCCAATACACCCGGTTATACGTCAGTTGCCTCCTGGAGTTATCTGGTACCCGATGCCTGGAACTACGATGGCAAGGCTCCGCAGCCCACCTATTCCCGCACAGGCGCATTCCGTATCGCTACAACGGAACAAATGGGTGTTTATACCGCCAACCGTTTTAGCCTTACGGATTCACTCTCTGCCGTAATCGGCGCCCGTGTCACCTCCTGGGAGACAGGAACAGACAACTACAACACCACCGGTGCTTATGTGAACAAGACCGGCACATTTGAGGTCGACAATGAACTGACATCTTATGCAGGGCTGGTGTATGACTTGAGCAAACAATTTTCGCTCTACACCAGCTACACCGATATTTTTAATCCGCAAAACTACAAGGATAAGGACAACAATTTGCTTGAGCCGGTGCTTGGCAGCAACGCCGAACTGGGTGTGAAAGGTGAGTTTTTTGATGGCAAGCTGCTCGCATCTACCGC
Source organism: Cellvibrio sp. KY-YJ-3 (assembly GCF_008806955.1). Taxonomy (NCBI): domain Bacteria; kingdom Pseudomonadati; phylum Pseudomonadota; class Gammaproteobacteria; order Cellvibrionales; family Cellvibrionaceae; genus Cellvibrio; species Cellvibrio sp. KY-YJ-3. Next base: position 3,288,595 of record NZ_CP031727.1, read on the forward strand.
AGTGTTCAAAACCAAACAGGACAACTACGCCGTGCGCGATATGACCCAGCCGGAAAATTCACTGCCGGATGGCAGCTCAGCCTATGTGGGGGTTGATGGCACCGAAAGCGAAGGCATTGAACTGAGCCTGAGCGGGAACCTCAGCGCACAGTGGGTGATTAACGCTGGCTATACCTACGTAGATACCAAGCGCCACACCAATGATCGCATCTGGACCAACCTGCCTGAACACTCGGTGCAATTGTCCAGCCACTACCATTTCTCGGGCGCATTGGCACCGCTGGTTTTGGGTGGCGGCGTTAACTGGCAAAGCGAAACCATCGGCTACGGTGTAACTCATCCGACTCGCACGGATGCAACATTCACCCAGGATTCCTACTTACTTACCAACCTCTATGCCACGTGGAATTTCAACGAAAGCTGGACGGCCTCACTGAGCGCAACTAACGTCTTCGACGAAATCTATTGGGCAAATATTGATTACGCAAACTACGGCGAGCCGAGAAATGTGTCACTCACCGTGAAGTGGAAGTTGTGATTCTTTGAGGTTTAAACCGCTAAACACTTAATCAGTAAAAACATCGCTCACTTAAACATCAGCCACACAAAACACCACCCTCACAAAACCAAAAGGCCCGTAATGGGCCTTTTGGTTTAAGCCAATCATATGGCTCATCTTCAATCCGGATGTTGTGCACACGCAAAAGTGTTTAACGGCTCGGCCACACCATCCGCAACAACTGTGGGCGCCAGCTCAACAACATACCAACCGACGGCGCCGCTGCCGCCAAGAACATAATCCAAACCAATACCGCCATAGATGGACGGTCGGCGATAAAACACAGCACGGCCGACAGCAAAAGGCCGAGACTCCCCAACAACCTGAGCTTAATTCGCACCTGGGTGCTGGGTGCGCTTGTTCCCATCACTTGTTGCCAGTGGGCGTTCATCGCCAACGCCAGCCAGGCAAAACCAACAAGGCAACTGATGCCTGCCAATATCAATACAATCCAGGGTTCAAACATGTTTCATATCCCCAACAAGTTCCAGATCAGCCTCTTGCGCAGCAATGTTAGCGACGGGTTGCTCACGTAATTTCAACTTGCGCGCGGCGAACACCGAGAGCGCCGCGGTAGCCAGCAAACTGAGATCCACTCCTGCAACCGGCCAATAGGTTTGGGTAAACACAGTTTTGACCAAATGATCGCCCGTGGTGAGCCAGTTAAGTACAACGGCTGCAACTGCTAATAAGGCAGCGATCCAACACTGCTCGCGCCAAGCGGGGTTGCGGGCGGCGCGGGCAACTGGTGCACTGCGCCATGCCGCATGTAAAAAGGCCAGTAACCAGGCGAACCAAAAGGCATTGATCTCCCAATCGCCTTTTCCAGCCAGGTCGGCGGGTAATAGGCGATTCGCAACCAGCATGGCGAAACTGGCAATCAACATTCCTGTCACCGTAGTAACCGCCAAAGCATCCACGATACGGCTGCCCTGGCTTTGAGTTTTGGCGTGTTGCTGCTTGCGCTTCTCGACGAAGAAAATAAAACCTGTTGCGATACAAATGCACCCCAGCAATCCACCGATGACATAAAGCCAGCGCAATAACCAATGCTCAAAGTGCTGCAAGTGCAAACCAGTTAAAAACTCATTAATTTCAGACACCACAGTGCGCGGCGGGTCCTCACGCAACACTTCGCCGGTACTAGCTTTAAAGTGAATGCCCTCACCTACCAAGGCAACCCGGTCGCTGCCCGCGCGATAAATACTGACGTAGCCATTTTGGTCGCCCAAATGATCGGCAAACAGGTAGCCCACCTCGCCTGCCATATCGCGCGCCGCCCAGCGGCGTTTCGCTTCGGCCACCATGGCATCCACCGATGCCATGGGCGCAGCAATACCCGCTGCTTCATGCGGCAACCCCGTGCGCTCCGCCTCCAATACCTCGTGCTGGTCATGCAAGGGTTTGAGCATGGTGTGCGACACGGGAAAGTAAAAGAAGCTGGCAAAAATTACCAAACCGGTAAACGCAAAAAAGAAGTGGAAAGGCAAGGCCACCACACCGGTCATATTGTGCAAATCCAGAGCGCTGCGCTGGGTGCGCTTTTTAGGGCGGAAGGTAAACAACTCACGGAAAATTTTGCGATGCATAATCACCCCGGTCACCAGCGCCGCCAGCATCACAAAAGCCGCCAGCCCGACTATGTAGTAACCAATATTTTTCCAATGCCAGTTGAGGCTGTAATGCATAGGGTAAAACCAGCGGCTGCCAATTTTTAAGGCATCGTCGGGAATGGCCTCGCCAGTGCGCGGATCGATGGTCGCCCAACCATGGACGTGCAGGTGATCGTCGGCTGGATTCAGGGGTTTATTGGGGATACTGAACTCGGCACCAATGGACAATACCGGGTCGCGGTGTGTGGTGTAGGCATAGAGCGATGCCATGGGCATAGTGTCTGGATGGGGCAAATCGCCCACTACCCGCGCTGCGGTTGCGGCCATGTCGTCTGGATGTGCACGCAGTTTTTCAAACACCGGTTTAAGCAAATGATCAAACGACGGCATGGGCTGGGGTTCGAAACGGGTGTCAGGAATCGCCCAGCGGTCAATCTCACGATCAAAGACTGAGAGCGCGCCAAAGAAGAAACAAATCATGAGCACAAAGCCCAGCACCAGGCCAAACCAGGTGTGTACCCATGTCATTGATAGACGAAAATTGTTAAACATTAAAATCTCCCACCATGAAAACCTCAGCCCAATAAGGTGCGTTGCAGCGCCCAAGCGGCCGAGGTCATTAATACTGCCCCACTACCCAACAAGACCCATACCCGCAGCATACTGGCGGCGGCAAACGCCCAGAGGAATAACCCCAAAAACACCAGAAACGAGAGTAGTAAAACCCCGGTCTCGGCCTCGTGAAAATCCACACCCAGAGCCACCAACCCGGCCATGCCGAGTGCGGTAAAACCCCAGGTAAATGCGTAACCGCCCAAAAGCGCCGCCGCGATACGGTTGATGGTGACCCAATACGTCGTCATAAGAAGTCTCGTCGTATAACACTGAGGTACAACATTCTGTCGCCTCACATTTCTGAAAAGTCACACATGCTTTCACAAATGATACTTATTCGCAATAAGAACCAGCAAAGAAGAAGTGTTAAGACGTGAAAGCATTAATCAAATGAGATTGATTCCCAACTTAAACCCATTAAGATGGCCTCCCTGACACCCACCCTAATGATGAGGACTTATGCAGCGCCTGCTCTTAACCACCTGTCTGTTTCTACCATTGTTGGCCACATCCCATTCGATTAACGCTCAGCCCAACGAGCTGCAAGTTGTTACCCATCGCTTGGAAACCACGGCGCTGGGCAGTGAGTTGGAGCTGAGTGGCACGCTGCGTGCCCTGCGCGATTCCACCTTGTCGGTTTCCGTTAATGCGCTAGTCAAGCGCCTGCATGTAGACCTTGGCAGCCGCGTTAAACAGGGTGATCTGCTGCTGGAGTTGGACGACAGCATCGCCAAACAGGAGCACCAGCGCGCTCTGGCGCAGCTGTCTGCCGCTGAAACTGCCGCCACTGAAGCCGCTCGCCTGCGCGATGAAGCACTGCGCTTAAAACAGCAAAGTCATATTGCCCAGAGCGAAGTGAGCGCCCGTGAAAGCGCAGCCAAACTGGCAATGGCACGCTTGCAGGAAGCCCGCGCCGACGCGCGTATCGCCGCCGAACATTTAGCCAAACATCAGCTCAAAGCGCCATTTGATGGGGTGATCAGTGTGCGCTGGACTGATCTGGGGCAATGGTTAAACCCGGGCGATCAAGTTTTTACCCTCGTCTCAATGGATTTATTGCGCCTGGATGTCCAGCTGCCGCAGGAACACTTGCCCAGCATCGAGCATATTCAAACCGTGCAGATCCGCCCTGATTCCCAACCCGGCCTGCAGATTCCAGCGCGGATCGACACGCTAGTGCCGGTGGGTGACGCATCGCGCAGCTTCCTGCTGCGCCTCGCGGCAACGGAGGCTTCGCCCGCACTGGTACCGGGTGCCTCTGCCCGTGCACATTTAGTGTTCAAGCAAGCGAAGACTGCTGTGTTATTGCCGCGCGATGCGGTGCTGCGCAATGCCGACGGTAACTTCAGTGTCTTTGTGGTGGAAAACGGTAAAGCCAAGCGCCGCCAGATTGCGCTGGGCAACAGCGGGCGCGACGGTTATTTAGTCGAACAAGGGTTAAAAGCCGGAGAGCAGGTGGTAATTCGCGGCAACGAGCTGTTAAGTGATGGGCAATCAGTGACCATTACCGCCGCCTCAACATCCAGCGCGCAGGGCCAAAACGATGATTGAAAAACTGGTTCTTCAAGGGCGCTTGCTGAGCGTTATAGTGCTGATTGTGTGTGTACTCGGCCTGGCAGCAGCCCTGCGCATGCCGGTGCAGATGATTCCCAACCTGGATACCCGCATCATCACCGTTGAAACCGGCTGGCCGGGGGCGACACCGCAAGATATCGAAAAAGAAATCCTGCTGGAACAGGAGCGCTACCTGCGTTCGCTGCCCAACCTCAGCCGCATGGAATCCTTCGCCGAGATGGGCACAGCCGTGATCGAGTTGGAATTCCCCATCGGAGTCGAGGCCAATGAAGCGCTTATCCGGGTTTCCAATGCCCTGAGCCAGGTGCCCAACTACCCCGAAAACGTCGATCAACCGCGCCTGTACAGCGAATCCTTTTCCGAAAATGCGTTCATGTATTTCGCCGTGCTGCCGCAAGTGGGCAACCCACGCGATTTGGATATGGACATGATCAGCGATTTTATCGATGACAACCTGCGCCCGCGCATGGAGCGGGTTGCCGGAGTATCGCAAGTCGAGATGAGCAACACCCTGCGCCAGATCCAGATCCAGGTCGACCCAGCACGGCTCGCCCAGCGCAACCTGAGCCTGGAGGACGTAAGCAACGCCATTCGCGCCCGTAACCGCGATGTATCCGCCGGCGACATCAACGAAGGCAAACGCCGTTACTTGCTGCGCACTACCAGCCGCTTCGATGATATTAACGACCTGCAAAACCTGATTATCACCCACAGCGATGGCAGCCATATCCGTTTGGGGGACGTCGCCGAAGTCCGCCTTGATCACTATGAGAAACGCGGCTACTCCATCGTTAACGGCGAGGAAGCACTGACCCTGGCCGTCAAACGCCAGCAGGGTTCCAACGTTATCGATATCAAACGCGCCATGCTCGCGGAGATCGACAAATTGCGCGTTGACCTGCTGGAGCCCAACGGCCTGCGCATTTTGATGATTGGCGACGATGTGCGCTACGTTGAGAGCTCCATCAGCAATGTTTTCTCCAACCTTTGCCTCGGCGCCCTGCTCGCCACTCTGGTGATGTACCTATTCCTGCGTTCGGGCCGCGCTACGCTCATCTGCTTGATGGGGATTCCGGTGTGCACTATCGCCTCCTTCATTGGGCTGGCCGCCTTTGATCGCACCATCAACGTGATCTCCCTCGCCGGTATTGCCTTTGCGATTGGTATGACGGTGGATAACAGCATTGTGGTGCTGGAAAGCATTGAGCAGGCGCGGCGACGCGGGTTGGATCGTATCGAAGCCGCCGTCACCGGCGTGCGCGAGGTATGGAGCGCGGTGATTGCATCCAGCGCTACCACCATTTTGGTATTTGCGCCGGTGCTATTTGTTACCGACGAAGCGGGACAACTCTATTCCGATATCGCACTGGCTATCTCTGCCTCTATTTTTGCCTCAATGCTGTTTGCACTGTTTGTGGTGCCCGCCGCCAGTGCCGCCATCGGTGGGCGAATGGACATGGGCGAAGGTTCCAAACGCGAAGCAGCTATCCTGAAAATAACTGACTGGCTCTGCTGCACCCTCAAGCGCCGCTACCTGACGATGGCTCTGACGCTGGTCGGTAGCCTTGGTTTGGCACTGGTATTTATGCCCGCCGCCGAATACCTGCCTGAGGGCGAAGAGCCAAAAGCCTTTAGCAGTATGTTTGCGCCGCCCGGCTACAACATCGAGGAAATGCACAAGATCGGCACTGAAATTCAAACCGAATTGAATCAGGCAACTGCAGAGGACTACACCGCTGAAAACGCTGGTATTCCGCCGCTGAAATACTACTTTCTGCGGATCAGTGCCGGGCAACTCTGGCTGATGAGCGAACCGCGCGACCCCGCCGATATCGATGTCATGATGACAGCACTGGTGACCCGCTTTGAGACCTACCCCGGCATGCGCGCCTTTTCGGCCCGTGGTTCGATCATCTCCAGCAATCAGGGCGGCACCCGCGCGGTGGAGTTAAACATCACCGGCCCTGACCTGGGCGAACTCTACGACACAGCGCGCCACGTGATGCGCCGCGCGGAAGACGTATTTGAAGAACCGCGTATTGATTCATCGCCCTCATCGCTCTCACTCGACCAACCGCTGATTGAAATCCGCCCGCGCTGGGAGCGTTTGGCTGAACTCGGTTTTAGCCCGGAGGAATTCGGCTTTATTGTTGCCGCTTATAGCGATGGCGCTTTTGTGGGTGAATTTATCGATGGCGACGACAAGATCGATATGTTTTTGTTCAGCACCGCAGGCAATCGCCAACAGCTCAGCGAGCTGGCGCAAGTCCCCATCAGCACACCCAACGGGCAAGTCATGCCGCTCTCTGCACTCGCCGAGCTGCGCGAAACAGTCGATAGCGAAGAGTTGCGCCGCGTGAATGGTCAGCGCACCGTATCGGTTTATATCATTCCTGCCGATGATGTCGCGCTGGAAACGGCGGTGGATAAAATGCGCACCGAATTAATTCCGGCCATGAAACGCGCTGGCGAATTACCCAGCCGCGTCGCGCTCAGTATTACCGGCGCCGCGGACGATCTCGCCTCCACCCGCGCCTCATTACTGAATAACTTCGCCGTCGCCCTGGTGTTGATTTACCTATTGTTAGTGGCAATATTTTCGCACTGGGGATACCCGCTCCTGATTATGACGACAGTACCCTTGGGAATCGCCGGTGGTCTGGTGGGCTTGGTAGCAACCAATGCTCTGAGCGCACTGCTGGCAACTATCGGCCTGGGCGGCAGCCATCAGGCGTTCGACATGATTACCATGCTGGGTTTTGTGATTTTGTTGGGGACAGTCGTCAACAACCCCATCCTGATTGTGGAGCAAACCCGCCGCAATCTGGATGAGCGCCAACTGCCTATCGCAGAGGCAGTGCGCGAAGCCGTCGCCAGCCGCCTGCGCCCCATCCTCATGTCCACCGCCACCACCATCTTCGGGCTATTGCCACTGGTACTTATTCCCGGTGCTGGCACGGAGTTGTATCGCGGTGTCGGCATAGTTGTGCTCTGCGGCCTCACCGCTTCCATGCTGCTGACGCTGAGCTTCTTGCCGTGCTTGTTGATAGAAGTATTAAACCCGGAGGCAAGTTGGCGAGATAAATTAACTCGACTTGTGCCGCGTAAAAATGTGACAAGCAAATAAAAAAACGGGCAGAAATTTTTAAAATCTCTGCCCGTTTTTATTGGCAATTAATATGCGCGCTTCAAGCTCACAGGAATTAGTCTTCAAATACAGGTCACGCACTAAACCTGTTTTTATTGGCCTGCAATGCCTGCCTTATCACCCCGCGATCCGTCCCAAGAACAAACATAGATACCCCCTGCTCCAACCAGGCTTGGTAGTCTTCAGTGGCTCGGGGAATTGCACAAAATTGTGCTGGGCTTGATGCAACAGCCATTGCAATCTTTTTTAATGAATCTTTCACCAAGGGATGTTGTGTTTGCCAGGGCACACCGAGAGATGCTGATAAATCTGCTGCGCCCTCCAGAATCACATCAACGCCATCCACACGGGCTAACTCCTGACAATTTTCAACACCGTTTTTATCTTCAATCATTAACACCACACAAACACTATCGTTTACATTCTGATTGCGCATGGCGAGTTCATCAGATTGAAAATTCAAATGGCGGTGCACACTTAGCCCCCGATCACCTTCCGGCGCATAGCGACATAAGCGCACGGCCATTCGTGCCTGCTCTGCCGATTGAATACGCGGAAACACTATGCCACTGGCTCCCGCATCGAGTATGGGCAATACCAAATGGGATCGCGCCAATGGAACCCTGACCAATACAGCCAATCCGTGGCTGCGAGCGGTCACAATCATATGATCCAAGGTTTGCATATCCGTGAGGCTATGTTCCAGATCAATGATTACAAAGTCGTAGTTTGCAACAGCAATAAACTCCACTAGCAATGGTGATGGAGTAAAACAAAAAATCCCCGACAGCGGCTCTTTGTTATGAACGCGCGCGCGCAACCCACTATACATACTCCATTACCTCTTCCACTGAAATAACCATGGGATTGGGCAGCAATACATAACTCGCATCACTATCGGCATGTTGAAAAAATCGTGTTATCAGGTTGGCTTTGGCAATTAAGGCATCCCCTTTTAATAATCCCCCAATACGCCGTTCAACTAATTCTAAATCAACCAGCTCCGAATTAACGCTAGTGGAAAAACGCTCCAAGGTTTTTCGCACCATTTCCCATAACTGCTGTTCATTGAGGCCAAATCGGCAAATCTGATAAATCACTTGCCCGAGATGATTCACAAATAAACAATAATTGAGCCGCTGCCAGGTTTTATTTTCATCGTGTAACACACTGGTCAGGGCTTTTCCTTGCATTCCATGCAGCAGGCTTTGGTCCCACATCCCTTTAATTAATTTTGTACCTTCCAAATCCCGCAATATGACACCAACAGGCCATCCACTTTCCAATTTTACAACCACATTTTGTAGATGCGGCTCGCACACAACGCCCTGCTCGAAATAGGCAGATAATAGCGGCTGCACAAGATGACTGAGATATAGCGAAAACCATTCAAGGGCAACCTGGTTGCCTTGCGAGGTACCCTTGATTGCGCCCAGGGAGTTAAAACATTTTTCTAACCAGGATTCCCCTTTATGGTTATCTCCAAATAAAGTTGCACTCAACACATTCTGAATGTTTTGTGAAAATTGAAATGGTTTGGCATCACGAAAGATGACACCGAAATGGCTACGCAAATCCGCCTGAACATTTTCATCCGCATGCGGAATATCAGCGGATAACGCAAAAGGCTCCAGTACAAATTCAAAACCCGGAAACTGCTTTTTCATACCAACCACAATAGGCGAAAGAATGTTTGTCAACTTGACCGCTGCATCAAGTTCATAATAAGCGTTCTTTCTCACACTATTGGTGATTCGCATACTCAGTGAACATTTTAAAAAATAGGGGAAATCAGCATTATACAAGGTGCGGACGGATATGGTGGGCTTAAAATAAATACCCGAAGCGCCAAGGTATTTTACTACTCCCTCTTCAATACTTTTATGAATGGGGGCATGCTGCAATAAGTAGTTGGCTTGCCAGGGGTGGCAAGGCACAAGGCTCCATCCAGCGGGAATATCATGACGGGACACCTGCGCCATTTGCTCAACTAAAGGTTGTATTTCAAGCTCACTGCTGTTTGCCACCCACTGAACCTGGGGAGACAACGCAAAATAATGCAATTGGAACGCGCTGCCAAATTCCGGGCTATAACGTAAAGATTCTGTTGCAGAGAATCCTTGCCGACATTTAGGCGCAGGATGAAAGCTATGACCATAAATAAGCGCAGATTCTGACTCGATATAATCGCTGTAGTGTTCTGCGCCGACATCAAAACAACGGGCGACACTTTGTTGAATAAACTCCGTGCTATTTTGTATTTGATCAAGCATTTCCTGCTTTACCTTAGCATTCTGGTAACGCAGGCAAAGCTCCTCCACTATCAATGTGGATAGGCTTTTCCATGGCAATAATTCAAAAACCGAACCGGCATTAAAATCGGCAATAGACAACGCAGAGGTATAAATATAATTTCCAATTGCAGAGCGATTCGCAACCTTAACTGACAAGCGCTTTCCGAGCTGTGGAAACTTGACAAGCAACATTCCTGCAGGGCCTTTCTCAATTTTATTCGGGATAAATTCCAACAAATCATTTGGTATCGCAATTTCTCTGACATAACAATTGAGTAGCGCTAATGCCGAATAGCGGTAAGCAATCAGGTCAATGGATTCAGGGGCAAATTTATTCATGATGTGAAACTTCCATGATGGGCTGCGAAGAACTAGAGAATGGCTGGGAAAACAAGGGGTTTTTAACCCGATTAATGCGAATAGAGGATTCATTTTGCAGTCGCCGCTTGGTGTGGGCTTCTACAATCACGTACTCAGACTGGAGATTAAATAGTTGGAATTGTTTATGTTGCTCAGGAAAATCGCGCTGATAACCCATAATGCAATCGTTGACTAAACGCCAAAATGTTGATTCAGCAACCTGGTAGTGAAGGTCAAAAAACAATGCAACCTCTGAAAGGTTCATTGAAAAAAAAGCGCTATACAAAAAGTTTTTCACATCTTCGGGTTCGCTGGCACTAATGTAAGAACTGCTATTGCGCGCAAGGTGCTGCCGGGGTGTCGCACGCAAAATAGTTAAGCATTCACTGTGGGTTACCTGGTCTTGAATAAAACGCACACCATCATGAAAATCCTTAAAGGCTACGCGGATGGGCCAGCCATCTTTATGAATAAGAATCATATTTTGGGCGTGGGACTCCAAGGCAACACCGTGGGCATAAAGCAGCCTAATCAGCGGCAGCACACTCACTGTTAATAGCTGCACCAACCACTCGTAAACCCCATAGCGGGCAACCCAATTTTGAATTACCGGTAGTGCATCACGATCCATTTCCGTCAAACCGCTGAATGGGATAGCTCGCTCATCGGCTGTTAAATAGGGGTAAAGACTTTCTCGCCACAGACATGCGATTTGCCCGGAGGCAATAGCCTCACACGCGGATGAAAAGCTAATTGCCTTAACCTCCCTGAGAATAATTGGATTGAGTTCCTTCGCTAAATAACTATCCTCAGCAACCAAGCGATGCAGCCAGTCACTAATAACCGGTGCATTAGCAATTGTATGTTCCGCTAAACCTCTCGCGGTGGAGGTATTGACAATATTCAACGCGAGCTTTGCGTAATGCACCTCAGGGCGAACAGCATTAGCGAGCGTACGGATAGATTGTTGCGGGCGATATGTTTCAACTCCCTCCCCCAACAAAATAATATTTTTCTGATGAATATCGGCCGTATAAAGCGGCAACAATTGGTTTAACCACTGCCAGGGGTGCACCGGCATAAACACATAGTCGTCAGGGTTGCATCCATACCCCCTGAGCAAAGTATTAAATTCTATTAATTGATCACCTAACTGCTGCTGGTAAAAATCCAATTCGTTTAGTGAAGGCGAAGCAATCGACAAACAATTTAACTTTCTAAGGGCAAGCCAAACCAACTTAATATCCGGTGAAAACTCCGGGCCATAATGAAGATTATCGACAGCATCAAAACCAATACGCGATTTATAACAAGGATGATATGGATGTGCCCTGAGCAAACCGCTTTCGATATCGTCATAGGGCATATTCCTCAGCAATCGAATAGCTTGATTATCGGCACCATATGTATATTGCTGATTGGCATAAAACAAAGCAGCCGTATCATTTGCGAGTGTATGATCTAGCTCTTGAATAAAGCGCTCCATAAACTCTGCAGCTATAGTAAAACTGGCTGCTATTTCACTGAGAAACTCACGCACGGATACAGCTTCACTAACCTGACCGGAGCATGTGCGCAATACTGGTTCAGCACTGAGCTCAACCCGCCCAAAGCTTGCCCTACGGTAGCCTTTGCAGCTATAAATCACTGGCTGTCCATTTTTGGCAACACCCTGCACGCTGAACTCAATAAGGCTGGTTGATAGTTTTTTTTCTGCATACTTAATTGTGTCTTCGTACACCAGCGCCTGTATTAATTGCTTAAACAAACGTCGCCTGCTCTGGATATATTCTTCTGTGTGAAAAAGATGGGCACTGCTTGCATCAATCAAGATTTTGGTTAAAAAATTCATTAATTACCTCTCTCTTCCACACAATGAAAAGGATTTGTCACACTTCCTGTTGCACTTGGCATCCCCATCATACGGGTTCGCTTAATCAAACAAGGCAATAAGATTTGTCGCGATGGCCACAAGTGACTATCTATAATCTCCTTGCGCAGAATGGCTTTTGACATAACCGGCAAATTCATTTCATTGAGAAGGTTTTCAATCACAAACTTTAGTTGCCGCCAAAATTCAGCCATAGGTATGCCGTAGGCCTGTGACAAAGCATCTGCAATTGCGCGCAAATTCACTTGAACGCCCAAGGTTAAAAAATAACTGAGCAATTGCTGTGGTGATAAACAAATCAAGGAGTTCGGTGTTGACCAATCCATCTGGTAATCAAGCAGGGGAATTTGTTGTTGCTGCAACCACGGAGGAAAGATGCGTAAGGTATCGTGGTCACGTAAGGTTAATTGTTCCACGGCGATGGAATTAAATGTAACCAGAATATTTTGCCCGTGAACTTCAGGCATCACGCCATGACTAAAGCAATGGAATGAAAACTCACAAAACAATCTGGCAATTGCGGTAAATGTTTGCAGGGAAAATTCAGCTATTGAATGGTCTGTAACATACTGATGATACAACCACTCAATGGCAGGCACCTTGCCTTTGGTTGCTACCGCAAGAGCCGACATGGGAATTAAAGTTTTACCATCAGCTTCCGGGTAACTCCGCAACAGACAAGATAGGAATCCGGATCGGTTAGATAGCTCAGACGTATTCTCTGGTAAGAAAGCCAGCCATTGGCTTTCATCACACAAATTTATTTTTCCCCTCTCCGGCATTCGCGCAATTATCGCCGCCAACATTTGCTGCGCTTGATAACCGTTAAATAAATAGCGGGACGGCAGGATACGCAATGCGCCCAAACACAATAGCGCCAAGGGCAATTTGGCGTGCACTGCCGTTTGGTGATTGGGAATTAGTGATCTACCGGATGCAGTGGGCAAGAAGCTTCCCAGGGATTCTGTCACCAATATTATCTGACCATCATTAATTTCGGGATCAAACTCCTTTTTTAAATGCATTTTAAAATGCCAGGGGTGAACCGGAATAAGCGTATATTGTGTACAGTCCAGAGCAATGTTTCTGCATGTATTAGATAAAGCGTTTTGTTCTGTTTCGTTAAGCAACTGCTCTGCAATTACCATTCCTTGGAGTTGGGCATTACCTACAAGATAATTATTGTTCACTGCAACCCAGGTTAAACCAAACCCTTCACTGGTTTCCGTAGAGTATTGCCGGAAATTCTCTGCACTCCACCCCTTTTTTGACTTTGCCAAGGGATGGAATGGGCGATCACGCAGAGCCGATAACTGTTCCCAATGATGCAAGGCAACATGGTGCTGCCAGCAATTTTCAATGATGATGTCGAGATATTCTGACGACCATGTCGATTGCGCCTGAGCTAAGGCCAAATTTTGCATGAAATCATCCAGCCCACTCAGGTCCGGCAAGGAATCTTCCGTGGCGTATTGCACCAGACATTTCATCAAGGCCAGTGCGTCATTAATTCCGGTTATTGTGCGCGCACCCTGCGCACAAAAAATAATTGGCCCCCGGCTTAAACGGCAGACTTGAACATCAACCTCTGTGGTTACACGTGCGACAAGGCATGCCCCGCTTTGCAGTTCATACGAATAATAATGCTCATTCTCCTGCAGCAAAAAATCAGGTAGCTCTATCGAAAAATTGAGCGTTCGGCTGATTGTGAAGCGTTCCTGCAGAGCAAAAATATTTTCCATTACCAAACCGTCAAAAAGCTCCTTTAGCTTCGCTTCTGCAACGAAACTTTCTTTGCGATTTTCAACCGGATTTTCCATATGAATATTCATTGTCATTTCCATCTCATTTAAACTGCCAAGGATACATCGTACTCAGGAGTACAAACTGCAGGCGTTTTTTTGCGGATAAACTGGGGAATAAACTGCGCATCACCCTGTTGCAGAGTTGCTCGCCACTCTGCGTTATAAACCAGATCCATATAGCGATCACCGCGATCAGGAAAAAGAGTAGCAATACAACTGTCTTTAGGAATATGAGGAATTAATTTCTTGATTGCAGCCACCACAGAACCTGATGAACCACCGGCAAAAATACCTTCATCCTTAACCAAATCCAGGCAACTTTCACATGACTCCAAATCACTGGCATAAATCACATCATCAATTTCTTCTTTAGCCAGCAATTCAGGCACACGACTCGCACCAATACCCGGTAAAAACCGTTTACCAGGCTTATTACCAAACAACATTGAACCCAGTGCATCCACACCAATCACTTTTAATTCCGGATAGGCTTCACGCAATCGCCGTGCAATTCCCAATATGGTGCCGGACGTGCTGACCCCCATTACCAAGTAATCCGGGCGCTCAGGCAATTGCTTTAGCAATTCTTCGCCTTCACCGTGGTAATGGCTTTGCCAGTTACGTACATTCGCGTACTGATTGATCCACACACCGTTTTGCTTTTCTTGTAATAGTGATTTAACACGGGCAATCCGCGTTTCCAGATATCCACCACAAGCATCACGCTCAGTCACCATTTCAATATGCGCCCCATAGAGCTTCATAATTTCCAAATTGGTTTTGGAAATATTAGGGTCAACCACACAAGTGAGTTGTAAGTCGTGCACACGAGACATCATCGCCAATGCCACACCCAAATTCCCCGAGGTGCTTTCAATTAAGTGCGCCCCCTTGGGAATACTGCCGTCACGCAAACCTTGCTCAATAATAAATTTGGCTGGCCGATCCTTTACGCTGCCGCCGGGATTTAACAATTCCAGCTTGGCGTAAACACGGACATCCTGGTTACCGAAAATGCGACTCAATCGGACTATAGGGGTATTTCCGATGCAATTAGCGATGGACAATGAGTTCATTATTTTATCTCCCTGGTTCGTGGGTTATTGGTTCGTAGGTTATTGGTTTGTGGGTTATTGGCTCGTGGATTAATTGTTACTGGTGATTACAAACAGCATGAAACCGTAACCCTATGATTGGCTCTGCGTTATGGAGAACCTATTGCACAATGACTTAATTCGCAGCTGATTAGTTTTTTTCTTGTAAGGTCAACTGTGTCGCCCCGGAAAGTAATGTGCTTTTTGTTTGCTTCTCAGTCACACAGAAAGCAACAAACGCAGAAAGTAAAAATAAACCTGAAACCCAGTACAAAATATAAGTCACTGATACCCAGGGAATTAGTATTGCCACTAATAGCGGGCCAACAATTTGCCCAGCCAGCAAATACTGTTTTGCAAGCCCAACGCCCGCCCCCGGCAAGGCATTATTTTTATCGAGTGTCAGCGCATAAAATATGGTTTGTGCGAGCGCGGAAAAACATGCACCTTGAAAAAAACGTAATGCAACAATTAACCAAAGGTCGTGGATAAATGGCAGTACACCGATTGAGATTGCACAACCTAAAGCGGCCAGAAAAAAATTGCGCCGTGGCGAGTAGCGATCATTGGCCCTACCCCACCAGGGACCAAAAAGCATGGTGGCCGCCCAAGCCCCCGCATGGATCACTCCCGCCGATGTTGCCAAGGGCAAACCCTGCACTCGACCTTCCAGAAAAAGCACAAATACATTAACCAATGCAAAAGCCGCTGCTTGCGATAAACAGGCAGCAATTGCCCAATATTTCAAGGCGGTATTTTTTTGTACGATTTGACCGCTGTTATTGTCGGTCAACAATTGAGAAGCACCGGATACTGGGGGTTGTTTTATTTTTATCGGCTCTTCCAGTAGCCAAGGCGCTACGATTGCAGCCATGCCAGCAAAGCTAGCGATTAGAACTAAAAATAAAGGCAGCGACCAAAAATCCATCATGGCACCACCAATTGCCGGCCCGGCCAAAGAGCCTAGTGCTGCAGCACTTTGCAATAAGCCCAGCGATTGCCCCCGCTGTGACGCCAAGCTTGCCGCACAGGAAAATGCCGTTAGCGTTAAGCTCAAACCCGCCGCGCCTAACAATAAACGCCCCATTAAAAAACCGATCATGGACTCACTCAGCGCCATTAAAAACATACTCACTGAAAACCCCGCCAGAGCCATAACCACCATAAAGCGATAGCCATACCTATCGCAGGCTGCGCCCATTTTTTTTGAAAATAATATTCCGGTAATGGCTGGCGCTGCGAGTGCAACACTGGACCAATAAGGTTCGTAACCTTTACCTATGGTTTCCAAATATAAGGGCATAATCGGTACCATCGCCATAAGCCCCAATGTCGCTAGACATTGACAACTACAAATGAAGAAAAAATGGCGATGGTAATCCGACCAGAAGCGCATAATTAAATCCTTAGAATAACGACAAAGCAGTGCCGGCTGATTGACTTCTTGCTAATTCGTAAAAATGGCGCGCACACGCAATATCATCTACTGCCATACCCATTGCATTTAATAAAATAATTTCTTCATTATTTTCACGCCCCACTTTTCTATTGGTGACTAACTCCCCCAACTCAGCGTGTAATTGCTCTTTGGAAAAACGCCCTTCAAGCACTAACTGGTTAATAATTTTCTTTTCGCGATTACACTGCTCCCAATCGTCAACCACAACTTTATCGGCGCGCTCATAAACCTCTTTATGAACATCCATAATGGATACATTACTGATGAATGCCCCTGGCTTTATCCAGTCGTATTCAATGTATGGAGAATCGGTCACCGTACAGGTTACAACCACATCGCCTTGCTTTACGGCGTGTTTGGCGGAATCCATTGCATGGAAATGAATGTGCGGATAATTTTCACCAAACTGACGGGTAAAAATTTCAGCGGCATGAGGGTTAATATCAAATAGATAAATATTTTCGATAGCAGGAAATTGTTCGATCAGCGTAACAATCTGCATTTTAGCTATGGGGCCGCAACCAACACAGGCCACGGATTTGAATCCGGTTTTTGCCAGATACCTGGCTGCGATTGCAGTGACCGCCGCGGTGCGCATACCGCTTATCAAACTCCCTTCTAAAATCGCGATGGGATAATTTGTATTTACATCATTAAGAATGATGACAGCACTTGCACGGGGCAATCCAAATTTACGGCCATTTGCCTCCCGGCTACCCACCCATTTAATTCCCGCCGCCGGCGTATTGCCGCCAAGATAGCAAGGCATAGCAATAATGCGATCTGCAATATGATTTGCCTCAGGCCAACGCAAATAAGGTTTAATCGGCTGAACCACCTGCCCTTCAGCGTGCTGAATTAAACCCTGGGTAACGGCAGTAATGTAATGATGGCTGGATGCTGCCCCCAGCCCCACCAAATCACTTTGACTTAAATACAAAAGCGGTTCAGGTGAAATTGAAGAAGCGGAAAGTAACAAGGCATTATTTTGAGCGGACATTGTTTGTCATCCTTTGGGATATTCACTTTAAACAAATGATAAGTATTTTCATTTGAGAATCTATACCCAACAAAATAATATATCAATGTGTTTTTGCGATTGAAGTGAATTTTGTCGCCCAAAAACAGATTAAAAACAAAAAAATATTTTTAATAAATAAAAATTAAATTAATTTAAACCAGCACAAGATTAATCACCGCTTCTACAACACATAGAGCGACACCGCTAATTTAATTTATGGATTTTTTAGGGCTTCACATTCGTGAGCATAGGAAATAAGAACTCACATTCGCGAGTGTAAGGAAAAGTGTATTTATGGCGCTTCGTGAAATGAAAGTAACTTACTTATTATTTTTATCATTACATAAAAAATATAAACGGCTTAACGAATTGAAGGTTTCAATTCGTTGCGTTTACTGCAGAAACATTTTCAGCTTGTATTGACGATAAGTTTGTTTTATTGAAAGGCGTAGCCAATTAAGGCTGCGCCTTTCTTGTAAAATCCATTACCAGTTATGGGTAAAGCTTAGCTTCAACACCGTTCCACTTGCAGGCAAATGACTGGTATTGCTATCGCTACGCAAAAGTTGGCTGTAGAGAGGATAGTAATAGTGGTTAAGAAGGTTTTCCACACCCATCGCAACACTGCTTTCGTCATCGATTTTCCAGCGGGAAATTAAATCGACTGTGGCATAGCCATTCGTATCCCTGCGGCTGAAACTTGCAACGCCGTTAAGTCGGTAATCTTTTCCTTGAAATGCCGTTGTTTGGAGTTTATGGCTCCAATTTTCTGAAGGCCGATACTCGACATAAGCAGTAAACTTTAACGGCGGAATACGGTTGCCTGGCATGTCCTGATACTGGCTGGAATTTTGTGGCAATTCCTCACCTTTCATCCAGGTAATAGTTGAACCAACACTCCAGCGCTCGTCATCGGTAAAATAATCAATGCCGCCCTCAACACCAAAGATTCGCTCTTTGGTGCGGATCAGCCGAAGACCATTATTAAAACTTTGCACGCCGCCTAAATCTGATCGGGACTCAAATACACTCAAGGTTGCCAGCGAATTATCCCAGCGCCCCCGCCAACCCAATTCGGTAGTATCCGTTTTTACCGCCTGCAAATTTGAACTATTGATATTAAATGCAGGTGTTGCATTGCGAACCTGCAAACCAATATCTGGCAATTGAAAACCCTGGCTAAACGACGCATAAATTTCATGCGCCTTGGTCAAAGAAAACACCGTGCCGGCATTATATGTCCATGCATCGTAATCGACTGAGCCGCCCGCAACCGTTCCGGGATTGGCTAATTTGGATTGTGATAAGGGGATGAAGTCGTCGAAGCTTGCCTTGGCACGGTCGTATCTTGTTCCTGCTTCGATTGACCAGCGCTTATTAACGCGATGCTCCAATTGTGCAAACGCACCTGATGCATCTGTTGTCACTTCCGGCATATAAATAAGTTTGCCTGTTTTTTTGAAAACCAAGCCGCCACTTGCGTCGTAAATCACCGGATCAAAAATATCCAACGGCATATCAGTGACTTCATTGTGAAAATCGCCACCCCACACCAGTTGGGTAGTTTTGCTCTCACCAAACGGTGATTTGATCGTCAAACGCCCGCCATAGACTTCAGAGTTTTGCATTGACTGATCAACATTACCGCCGCGCACAGCAACTCTGCGTGCATCAAATGGCGCAAAGCGGGTGAAAAAATCCCGATAATAAAGTTGTGCCGCAAGCGTAT
The DNA here is from genome assembly GCF_008806955.1 of Cellvibrio sp. KY-YJ-3. Classification (NCBI taxonomy): domain Bacteria; kingdom Pseudomonadati; phylum Pseudomonadota; class Gammaproteobacteria; order Cellvibrionales; family Cellvibrionaceae; genus Cellvibrio; species Cellvibrio sp. KY-YJ-3. The sequence goes on from NZ_CP031727.1 coordinate 3,307,758, forward strand.
TACCCGCGATATTGCGGTGTTCGTAATCGACACCAAAAAGTGTATTCTGGACGCGATTTTGCTCTTTCAGATCAAGCCCTTTTATCGAGCGAGCGGGAACACTATTTGGTGGCAGTGAAGCAACAGATGGATCAGTGGCATAGTCAGTATCTTGTTGCACATCGTAATAACTGGCCGACAATTGCAAACGCTGATCTGCATTTATTTTAAAACCGAGTTTTGTCGCGGCACTGTAAATATTTGAATCAAACATATCGCCCTGGCTTGGCTCGGGTGCAATGCGATTTCCTTTTGCATCAAATGATCCACCCACATGACGGGCACCAAGGCTCAGGGTGTAATCCACCGCTTCACTTGCTGCTGAAATGTAATGCTGGACTTCACCACCCAATCCGGAAGTGCCAATTTTTGATAAAGGTACAACACCGGTAATTGTTGTTCGCGCCTGGGTTTCGCCTTCGGGTTTACGCGTGCGAATTGAAATAATCCCACCCGCCGCTCCACTGCCATAAATGGCGCTACTACCACGCAACACTTCTATTTGCTCCACATCGGCAAGGTTGATGTTGGCCAGGTTGCGTGAAGAACCGCGGTTAGTATTCAGCGGCACGCCATCCACTAGCACCAATGTCTCCCTGCCTCGCAATGTCTGCCCATACTCGGTGATGGTGTGGGTCGAATCGCCCATTCCTGCGATTGCTTTTCCAAGCAAGGTGGCAAGACTGTCCGAACCTTGACGTAAAGTGTCCAGCTCTTCCTTTTCAATAAGCGTCACTGAGCGGGATGGTTCTACAACATTACTGTCGGTACGCGCGGTAACTATTACCGGAGGCAGGGCTTTCACTGCTGGCAGCGCAGGTTTAGTTTCAATGGTGTAATTGCCTTCCTCCAGTTTAACAACGCGCAAATTGGTCTCACTCAATAAGTGCGAGAACCCCTCCTCTACTGAAAATGCGCCCACCAACCCAGCGCTGTTCAAGCCCTGCAAATGATCGCTATTGAGACTTAAATTAACGCCAGACTGACCGGCAAATGCCAGCAAAGCGGATTCCAATGACCCCGCGTCAATGCGATAGGTTTTTACTTCCTGAGCAGAAATATTTTCTTGTGCCCATGCGCTGGGAACCATGGTGACATTGGCGATAGCCAAGCCAGTACAAATAACCAGGGCGGTATGGATCGCTGTATTGCGCGGAGTTAATCGGCGAGCAGGAAAAAGGGTACGGTATTCAAACATCGGTTATATCCAAGTCAAAAGTCAGTGAACGAAGTTTTCAAAAGACATGACAGGCGAAACGCAAAAACCGGACACCCAAAATGGAATTTTTTAAAATTTATTGGCGAGGGTTGATTGTCACCCAGTAACGGGTGCGCGCATCAATGGTCACAGGCAAGGTATCGGCGAGCAAGCGGAGAACAGTGTCAGTATCCGTGAGCCGGAAAACACCTGTTACTCGCAATTCACCAACAGCGGGATTGCAATGCAGCAAGCCGGGCCGGTATCTGGCCAGCTCTTTAGTGAAATCCGCAAGGCGCATTCCTTGAGCGTAGAGAACGCCATTTCGCCAAGCACCCGCACCGGATTGAATGGGGGTTATTGCATCGATAGACCGGGCTGTGAAGTTCACTTCTTGCCCTGACTCAACAATTATTCTGGATTGACTATGGCGGGTTGTGATCTCGACCGCCCCTTCAAAGACGGACAAGCGCGTGCCTGTCTCGCCGTGCCTGACCACAAACTCCGTACCAAGAGCGCGCATTCGACCATTATCGGTTTCAACCAGAAATGGTCGGCTTGATGCGTGAGTATCAGGTGCTGTTCGCACAAAAATTTCGCCGGTTTTATGCTCCAGCAGGCGCTGCAAATTATCAAAATTTACATTCAGCGCCGTGGCGGTATTCAATACAACGACACTGCGATCCGCCAAGATAATTTCGCGGCGCTCACCGGTAGCCGTGCGATAAAAGTTCGTTTGATTAGCCTGGTAATATTGGACGCCAAACCATGTAGCGGCAGGAATAAACAACGATGTGGCAACTGCGCGAAGGAACCTGCGACGGGATGCCAGCTCACGCGGTCGATCAAGCACAGACATCCCTAATTTAGGCTCAAGGCGATTAAATTGGTCGGCAAGCAACTCAGCGTTTTTCCACACGCGCTGATGCTCGGCACTCTGTATCAACCATTGCTCCCATGCATTTTTCTCAGCATCCGACAGGTTTTTGCTGTGCATGCGCGCCAACCAATCGGCGGCTTCATCAATCACCCGGGAGGTAAGCTGTTCATCGCTGTGATTATCCACTTTCATTGGTCAGTCACTGGCCAACATTAAACGCAAACATTGGCGGAACCCCTGCGCCATATAACGGGTAACGGTGCGCACGTTCACGTGCAAACGGGCAGCAATCTCCTCATAAGTAACCCCTTCCAATTGGGACATAAGAAAGGCGGAGCGAACTCTGGATGGAAGCTCGGCTAGCAGCACATCCAATTCGTGCAACGTCTCTAAAACAATAACCTGCTCTTCAACAGATGGAACCAAGGGTTCCGGTAATTGCTCAAGCGTCACCATAAACGCCCGCTCGAGCGATTGGCGCTCGTAATAATTGATCATCAATCGCTTGGCGATAGTAGTGAGATAAGCTCGTGGTTCATTGACTTCAGGGGGCTTGTTGGATTGGGATTTAACCCACACCCGGAGAAAAGTGTCATGGGCTAGATCGGCCGCCGTAGCATGATCGCCCAAACGGCGCCGAAGCCACCCTTGCAGCCAGTCATTGTGCGTTGAATACCATGCATCGAATTGCTGGTTTGATACAGCGTCAGGCGGCACTGAGGTTCTCCCATACTAACCAACAATTAAGCAGGGCAATTGTTGATAATGATTATTGTTTAGCATCTTAATTAATTATCAAGACGACAACAACCACCTGTTAGCAGGGATTACTTGTCTAATCCAACGACAGGTACTAGTAGAGGCCGATCGGTGTCACCCGAAAGAACAGAGCAGCACCCTTCACCTAAATGAGCTGAAGCTTAGTGAACCTCACAAGCAAAACTGCTCGCCACCTCAATATCACCTGCTTTGTAGATAGCAACACTCGGCCAAGGACATAACGGCCTTGAACGGGTTTTGCTCCAGTCGGCAGGGAGGGATTTATTCTCAGGGTTCACTGTGGCGATAAGGGTTGCAGGTGCCTCGCCTTTTTCCACCCATGCCACCAGTGCACCAAAGGCGTCGAACTGATCTGTCGCCGGGCCGCCACTGCAATGGTTCATACCGGGCACGACAAACAAGCGTGCAAAATCTTGTGCTTGGCCCGCATAATTTTTATTGAGCTTTTCATACCATTCCACAATATCCACCGTGGTAAATACCGGGTCGCTTTGGCCGTGGTAAATAATTAGCTTGCCGTCGTTTTTGTAGAATTTTGTAAGCCGTGGATTATCCACATCGGGCGGGGTCATATATTCCATGGCAGACTTTTTAAATTTGCCGTGAGTCGCGTAAATTTTTGGAGCATCGCGGTCAAAATCAAATTCGCTTAAAAACTGCAGCAACTTCTCGGGCGTACCTTCCACTTCGGTGGCGGGTGTCGTGAACAAATAAGCGAGTGAGCCCGCGCCCATGGTGGCAATTAATGGATGGTTATTCCACGCGGGAATGGGGCTTTCAAATTTCCAAAAACGCCAATCATCATCCGCGATACCTGCGTCATACCACCAATGATTGTAAAGCGATTGGCCTTTGCTGTTCTTCGGGCCACTCATCATGCGGGCGAAGGATTTTATTTGTACATCAGTCAAACAGCTGGCCGTTTTTTGTTTATCACAGCGCAGGCTATTGATATCAAAAACATCCTGACAGTGGCGAACTTTATTGACTAAACCATCTTTGATACCATCCAAACCATCGCACATTTCAATGACTCTATTTGCCAACAATTTCATATCACTACGACTAAACGCGTTGCGCAATTGTGGATCAACTTGCTGGGTACTTTGTATATCCCACGCATGTTGCACCGCCGATTTTGGCAAATTAAACCCGGGGGCGCCCACCAAAATCCCATCAAACATATCACCGTAACGGCTGGCCGCAACCATGCCGTGACGGCCACCGTTAGAACAGCCCGCCAGATAAGTATAAGCGGCTGATTTGCCATAAAGAGCCTTGATAAGGTGATGGGCAATAGGTGTCATGGTTGCAGTTGCGGCGTAACCATAATCATCCCGCGCTTGCGGATCCAAACCAAAACGATTACCCGCCGCCAAACCATATTGCTGATTTTCTGCAGCGTTGCCCGAGTGGCCCGCATTGGTACTTAACACCGCATAACCCTGCGCGCGCGCCGAACCACCCTCTGCGGGAACCACAGTGCCGTCATTTCCGCCATTCATTTGATACACAAAACGGCCGTTCCACGACAAAGGTAAACGCATTTCAAATTCAATGCCGTAATGTTTACCGTCGATACCAGTACGTGAATTGACAATACCATTCAGCTGACAAAAAGCGTCTGCTTCATTCACTTTTGCATTCTGCACAACCAAGTGCAAAGACGATGGAAACTTATACTCCATTAAAGCAGTACAATTTTTTGCAGATGTAGCAGGTGCGGCCCATGCAGGTGAAATAGATGTTGCAAACAATAAACTGACTAAGATTGCATTGCGATTAAAAGCAAAAAAGCGATGACAAAAAGAATGCTGCATGTAGATCTTCCTTTATAACTTTATAACTTTATAAGAATGCAAAAAATATAATTATTCATTTATATACCCATGAAAAGTAGTATAACCAATCCTGTAGAATCAATGATGTAAAAATTGCACGCGACAAAACACAATTAGATTTCTTATCACCTATCAATGGAGCAATAAATGATTCGACATATTCTGTTAATAAAATTTAAAGCCTCAGTACAATCGTCACAAATAACTGCCGTCAAAACGCTGTTTGAAACCATGCCAGATAAAATTGAAGGTGTTGTGGATGTGGAGTGGGGCCTGAACGATAGCCCTGAAGGAATGAATAAAAACTTCACCCATGCAGTATTAATGACATTTGCCGATGAAGCTGCCCGCGCGCGCTATTTACCGCACCCGCAGCACGAAGCTTTAAAGGAGGAATTTGTACCACTGCTGGACGATATTATTGTATTTGATTATCCGGTGTAACCCGCAACACCAACGACATGGCACCGGGAAGGCGCGCCATGTCGTGGTTGTCTTGAGCCTTCAAAAGCACACTATTGAGCAGATGCATCCAGCGAGTGGATGTAAGCTACAACATCTTTCAGTGCCTGCTCATCCGCCAGAGTTTTGGCAATTGCCGCCATCTGTTGACCAGCAACATCGCGTGGATCTGCACCGCGCGCTCCCGCCCGATATTTTTGCAATTGTTTTAGCAAGTACCAATCCGCCTGCCCCGCAATACGCGGCGCTCCCAGATCGGCATTACCTTTGCCATCAGCTCCATGACAGGCTACACAGGTTGCAAAATACTGGGCCCCGCGCTGTATATCACCTTTGACCGTCGCTGGTTGTTTCACGCTAGGCAACTTCGCTACATGATGGGACAGGTGCGAAATATTGCGCATACGCTCTAGCTCCGGCTGGAGGAAATCAACAGCGGCGCGCATGGAAATGCCATCCACATCCTTAAAGTGCGTGCCACGCAACCCCACCAGAAATTTCTGCAATTGCGTTTGTACATAGGCGTGGTCCAGCCCCGCTAGCGCAGGTGCGCCCAATGCAGCATCGCCACCTGCATCACCGCCGTGACAACTGGCGCAATGCTGGCGATAAAGCACAACGCCACTCTCCGGTGATGCCCACTGCCACACTTGCGGCTTGAATGCATACTGCTCGTAGTACTTGGCGTAGGTCGCCTCATCCACATTATTGTATTTAAGGGCAAGCCCTGAAGCCCGGAGCTTAAATACCATTTGCGATTCGCTATCAAACTGATCAAGTAAGCCCTGCAAAGCCTTTAGCTCTGATGCACTTGGCTCCCGGCGCAGGTCGCGCCAAACTTCCAATAACGCCGTGGCCATTAACGGCAAACGCTGATCTGGCAGGCGCTGCCAGCTCGCGATGGTTTTTGTGAGATCGCCCGATTCGCCCGCAAGCATCTTCCGGGTAAGCATGTATTCCGGCGTTTGTTCCAGTGTGTCGAAGTGTTGGAAAAAACTGCCTTTGACAGCAACATCCGCGCGATTTAGCGCCGCCCAATAATGGTCGCCATGGCGCAAGGTTGCCAGGGTAAAGGCTTGTGCCAGCCATGAGTCGGATGGCAGCTGCGTGCGTAAACGCAATAATTCTTGCGCCGCCACTTTGGATGGTTTTTGTTGTGCGACTGCAATAAGCGCCCAAAGTCGGGTTTTAGCATCTGCATCATCGAGGCTGGCAGCTGCCGCCACCAAGTCAGCGGGAGAACCGCTTTCCAACAAGGCTTTCACCGCATTTTTGCGTGTTGCAGGTGATGGGTGTTGCAATGCGCGCTTGATGGCCGCGACATTTGTTTTGTCCGCCATGGTGAACTGCCCTAAGCCTTGCAAGGTCCAGATAGCATGAATGGATTGCACATCCAAACCGATGGCATCGATTTTGGGTTCAGCCAACAAAATTTTGCGCAGCGCAGACACTGAATCAAACCGCTTTTCTTGTACCAACTTGCGCTGGGCAGTCATCCGCCAAAATAAATTGTCATTCGCCAGGGTTGCAACCAGCCCGGCGGTATCTGCCTTGCTTAAATCCAGTGGCTTATAGGCAGGCGCGCCCTTGGCCACAAGGCGATAAATGCGCCCGTGTTTGCCGTCGCGTAGCGGGTTTTCGTGCGCATTGCCTTTGCCGACTACCGCATCAAAACCGGCAGATTCTTTAGTAGGAATAGGATTATGCTGAATAATAAAGTTGTACCAGTCAGCAACCCATAGCTGGCCATCCGGCCCTACATCGGAATAAACCGGTGACAACCATTCATCGGTGCTGGTTAATAGGGAACCCTGATTGCTCGCGCGGTAGCTACTACCGTTTTCCTCCAGAAAAAACTGCCCTAACAAATGGGCGGTAGGTTCGCCAATAAACGCACTGCGGTTCCAGAAACGCTCGGGAAACGCGCGAGCTGTATAAAGGTTAAAGCCGGAACCGGCGGTGTAACGACCGTGCGAATCCACCTGCAAAAAATTGTGGGTGATTGGGAAAATTTGGGGAAAGTTATCGATTTTAGCGGCCATGCCTGGCGCCAGCTGCTCGTGCTGACCATAGACATATTTCCGCCACAGCGGCGCATGCCATGCAGGTGCATTGTTGGCAGTGGAACCAAACACTTCAAAATCCTCGCTCAACCCCAAGCCCCAGGTATTGTTATTGAGCTGGGCGATAGGTTCGATGTTGCGGCCATCCACATCCATGCGATAAAGCATGTTTTGAAACTCACCTTGGGTCTCGCTGCGCCCGCCCGAGTAACCCACCGCGCCCCAGATACGATTGTCGTGACCGTAACGGAGGTTCGACGGACCAGCATGGGTATCTTCTATGCCCCAGACACTGTTTAGCACCTGACGTACATCGGCTTTGCCATCGTCATTGGTATCTTTTAAAAACAGAAAATGCGGCGCCTGGGCAACGATAAAGCCACCATTGACCGCGACTATGCCCGTGGGAATATTCAAACCATCGGCGAATACCGAACAGCGATTAGCGCGACCATCACCATCCGTGTCTTCACACATACTGATGCGATCAGAACCCTTGCCATCGGCACGTAATTCATTGGGGTAATCCAGTGATTCCACCACAAACAGGCGGCCGCGCTCATCCCAGGCAAAGGCCACAGGGTTGGCGATATCTGGCTCAGCCACAAACAGCTGCAGCTCAAAATCCTTTTCAACCATGCTCAAGGCCATGGTTTCCTGCGGTTTGAGTGGATGTTGATATTGTGGCGGCGGAGCCACTTTACGGTAGTTGGGAATAGTGCCTCTGTCCTCATACTTGGCCGTTGGCAGGGATTTGGCGAGCGCGCGATTCGCCTTGCGTTTCTCGTCGCCTACGCTCCACAAAATGCCGCGAATCAGCAGATCGTGAAATTCCAACTGTCCCCAAGTCGCTTCGTCGTGACCATAGGCGGTGTAAAACACGCGACCTTTGCCCTGCTCGCGCACCCAGGTCCAGGGCTCCTGGTCGCGCAGCATCAATACGGTACGTCCGTCCTCGTTGTGGTCGCGGTGTACATAGGTTTCATCCTTGGTTTCAAAGCCTTTGTAACCACGGAGCACCGGGTGATTTTCTTGCCCCGGCGCAATACGGGTAGTGAAGGTTTCCAAACCGTGGCTGTGGAAACGACCGCCCACCAACTTCACGTAAGCGTCTGATTTGCTAAAACAGGCGCTGGCGCTGTGTATGGGCAAAAAGGCACCGCCCTGCTCCACAAAGCGCAGCAGGCTGGCCTCTTGTGCAGGCGTAATTTGATCGTAATTGGCGTAGAGCATTACCGCATCAAATTGCGCCAAACCCTCAGCGGTCAGCTGGCTTAAATCCTCATGGTACTCCATGCGAATTTTTTCGCGCCCGAGCGATTGGTTCAACAAGGGAGCATATAAATACGACAGGTGATAGCCCGAGCCTTCACGCTTGTCATGGCCAATAAACAGTAAGTTGATGATGCCTTTTTCGCTGTTTGCCAGAGCGCTATTAAGGGGAAATACGGCGCTGGTAAGCAACAGAATCAAGGTAAACAGTCGTTGGATGGTGTAGTTATTTATAGTTTTCATAGTTATGTCTTTCAGAAAAATAGCGATTACACGATTTACTGCACGAGCGTGAATGCAGGCATGGTCATTAATGTGCCACCCGCAAGCGCAGACTCATGTGCAAGGATTCCCACACAACTGATATTGGCGGACTCTACCGCGTTGGGATAAGCGTTATGCCCTTCCAATACCGCGCGAATAAACTGATGCACCAAATGCGGATGTGAACCACCGTGTCCGCCCCCTTGGGTAAAGCTCAGGTGCTGATTGCTGTCGGCGTCGTACACACCACGTCCGGTGAAGTGACGGATGGACTCAGGCAACAAATGGGCATAATCGGGCACATCTACCCATGCCGGAATTTCTGGCTCGGGTTTGCCCAGGGTATGAATAACTGGTTCTTCGCCCTCGACCAAGGGCCACTCGTAGGACTTCAGCGATCCGTAAACGTTGAAACTCTCACGATACTGGCGCGCCGTATCAAACAGCGAGCGATGGATTTGTGCCGCCACATCGGAATCCTGCAACTGGATATGGCAAGACTCTACCGCAAACGGCGAACCATAGACTTGCGCCAACTCATCGCGGATACGACCCGAACCCACACAGGAGACTGCTTTGGCCAACTTGCGCTCTAGCCCCAACACCGGGCCGACACAGTGAGTGGCGTAATGCATGGGCGGCATGCCTTCCCAGTAGCTTGGCCAGCCGTTCATATCCTGCTGGTGACTTGCCTGTAAAAACTGGATTTTGCCCAGCTCGCCGCGCTCATATAGCTCTTTGACAAACAGGAATTCGCGGCTGTAAACCACGGTTTCCATCATCATGTACACCTTGCCGCTATCGCGCGACGCCTGCACGATACGCTCGCAGTCCTCCACCGAGGTAGCCATGGGCACAGTGCAGGCAACGTGTTTGCCCGCCGCCAATGCCATCAAGGTGTGGCGCGCGTGATCGCCAATGGGGGTATTGATGTGTACTGCATCGACATCAGGGTCGGCGAGCATCTCTTCGTAGTTGGTATAACACTTGGCCGCTATCCCAAACTGCTGTACCAGAGCCTCCATCTTTTGTTGGTTGCGCTGGCAAATAGCCACCACCTCCGCCTGCGGATGAGCCTGATAAATAGGGATAAATTCCGCCCCAAACCCCAACCCGACAAGACCAACTCTCAATTTTTTAGCCGTTAACGTCGCAGACATAGTTCGAATCTCCTGTGATACCTGTTATAGGTTTTTTAAAAGTAGCGTTAAGCGCCTGCCCACCACTGGCGCAAAAACGCCAGGCCATCGCGCGCAAAGTCATCCTGCGTGTTGGCAAAGCGGCGCCAAATACACACCGCCTCTGCCAAACTGGAGGCATCCGGTGAAAAACTTTCAATGCCGATAGTGCCGTCATAACCGATCTCGATCAGCCCTGCGCGCAACCCAGCCCAGTCACTATTGCCCTCACCCGGCACACCGCGATGGCTGTCTGATACTTGCAAATGAATCAGTTTTTCACCCGCCAGAGTGATAGCGCGATGGAAATCAGTCTCCTCGATATTCATATGAAAACTATCCAGTGAAATACCCAGATAGCGGCTGTCCGCCTGCTGCAGAAAACGTTGCGCATCCGCAACGGTATTGATCATGTCGGTTTCAAAGCGGTTGAGCGGCTCCAGCCCCAAATGCACACCACAATTGCCGGCGGTTTGCGCCAATTGTGCAAGGCTCGCGACGGATCTATCCCACTCCGCAGAGCGCAGGGATTCCGTTGCCAGGCGCGCTTTAGCGACCGGCGCGTACAGCGGGCCCACCACACAAGGCGACCCCAGCCCTTCTGCTAGCACAAGACAAGACTCAAAGTAATGAAACGCCTGTTTGCGCGTGGCGAGACTCCCTGCACTCAGGTCGCGCTCTTTGGTAACGGCGGCGCAAATCACCGCCGTTAGGCCCAAGTCCGTTAAGACCGGCTTTAGTTTTTCTACCGAGAAGTGGCTCGGGTCCTCCACCGGCAGTTCGACAAAATCGAAGCCTAGTCCTGCAATTTTTTCGAGCAGTGTGATTTGCTGGTCGGTAAAGGGAGAGGTCCAGAGCCAGGTACTAGCGCCAAATTTCATGGGATCAACGAACTCCTGCTTCAACAATTATTATGATGTGGTGCCATGCTAGCCTGCCCGCTCCGGCTGGCGCTTGTACCCTACCGTAATAAAATTGTACGATTCCGACATGAACCATTTTGATGATTGGCTAACCCAGCTAGATCCACGACACTCGCCAGCACAGCTTTTCGACTACATGCCCAACGTGATGTATTTTGTGAAAGACTGCGAAGGCCGCATCATGACTGGTAATCAGGCGTTTGCGGAACGCTGTGGTTGCCGCTCGCCGGATGAGCTTTTTGGTAAACGTGATGAGGAGCTTTTTCCGCTCTACATGGCAGAGAAATTTCGCCGCGATGACGAACTTTTACTAAAAAATGGCACATCTTTACTAAATTTAATTGAACTGTTTCCGACCCGCGAAGGACTACCGGAATGGTTTATTACGCAAAAACTTCCGCTCTTTGAACGCAGCGGAAAAATTCATGGACTTTGCGGCATAGTGCAAAGTTATGAGCGAATGTTGGACTACTCGCAAAATCCGCTATTTCAAGTGGTTCAATATATTCGCTCACATTATGCGGAGCATTTGAGCGTCCCCGATATTGCCAAACAATTTGGTTTTTCCGAACGACAACTTGAACGTCGTTTCGCCGACACCTTTCGTATTAGCCCATCGCAATATTTAATTCGCTTGCGCGTGCTAATTGCCAGTGATCGTCTGAAATACACCATCGAACCTATTGCCGATATCGCCATCGACTGTGGCTTTTACGATCACAGCAATTTCATTCACCACTTCAAACGCATTTTGGGAATGACGCCGCTGGTGTATCGCAAGCGTTACCGCACTACTGGGTGATCACATCGATCTCTGCATAACCCACACTGTTATTTGCGGAAGTATTTTGCAGAGCACGTAACAGCCCCAAGTGTAAAACTTGCGTTCTAATCCAGATTATTTCTGGGTTTGAGCCAGCTCAAAATCATGACATAACATTGAAAATCGAGGGGCGCCGCCAAGCACCAGACTGTGGGATAATGCCCAACTCTTATTTGGGCCAAGTCATCAGCGCAGCGAAACCAGCACCTTGCAGCCCGCCAACAATAGAATTATTTATATATAAATCAATTACTTAAAAGACATTTACACAATGAATGCAATAGAGCCAACAGATCAGCACACACCGATGATGCAAAGGTGTTTACCATTTATATTTCAACAACTTATAGAATAAATACGAAAAACCCACACAAAAACCTACACTTAAAAATTTGAAAGTCATTGTAATCTCATAGGCTTTCATGAAATTTCATTTGTCATGTATCTTTGTGCTCGTATTACTTCACGATGAGCAGTATGGTCTCACCGCTGTAGAGTTCGCATTGGAAACCGATTCCACCTCCAAACAAATCGTGATCCATCTCCTGAGTCGATTAGCAGAGGGAACACACATCCCGCCGATTGAAGTACCGCCTGCATTGGCGCTGAGAGTTGAACCACTCGCTAGCGTCAATCGCTACGACAACCTGCGAGCACAAATCATAGGTACACACGGAGGGCACCATGCACACTAATCCCATGATCCCCGCACTGAAATAACTCACACTCTATAACATGACCCAAGCACTGAACGATCTTGCTGAACAGGATGCACTGGCATTCCAGAAGAGCACTGGCATCCTTGATCATTTACTCAAAGCAGAGCTGGCCGAGCGCGAGGTGCGTTCGGTAGCCTATCAACTGAAGACCGCTAAATTCCCCCACCTATCGTGATATCAGTGGTTTTGATTTTACGAGCAGCATGGCCAATGAGACATTGATCCGGCAATTGTGTGCAGGTGACTTTATGGATAGCGCACAGAATGTTGTACTTGTCGGTGGCCCCGGTACGGGTAAAACCCATCTCGCCAGTGCCATCGGCATTCAAGTGATTGAACAGCTGCATCGCCGTGTCCGGTTCTTCTCGACAATTGAATGAGTGAATGCGTTGGAGAAAGAAAAGCAACAAGGTAAAGCTGGGCAAATTGCGTCGCGCTTGATGCATACCGACTTGGTGATTCTGGATGAGATGGGTCATTTACCCTTCAGTCAAACCGGTGGTGCGCTGTTGTTTCACTTGATGGGCAATTTGTACGAATGCACCAGCATGATCATCACCACCAATCTCAGCTTTGCCGAATGGTCGAAGGTATTTGGTGATACAAAGATGACAACGGCATTGTTGGATCGAGTTACCCACACCCCAAACCCGTAAAATAAACCATCCAGGGTGGGTCAGTTTTAAATGCAAATCAACAGACTGCTCGTAGATCGTAGCGAATTGGCAAGTTAGATGCGGTAGAGGGTTGTTTTTCTGAGTTGCGCGCAATCCGCTCAGAGCCGTCGTTTGGCCCTGACGTCTGAAAAGTTTGCGGTGAGCCAGCCTATTTCAGGGGGATATTCGAAAGTTGGGATTGGATTCGCTCAATAAGCTTAGCGACAGGACTGAATTGGCGATGGCTCGAGATTTGATTACGACCTAACTAGCTCGTCTAACTCAGGGGAGGAACATTTTGAAATAGGAAATTAAGTCTAGACCTAAATTCCTGTGCAATGCCCTACTTTTTTGTAGACGTTGCACCGGCCGAGGCGCCCTCTTCCTTCGCGCCAATCTTAATCGTTATCGAGTCTTTCGTTGTAGGGTGAATATTTAATCAATTGGCGCTTGAATTATGAAAAGCCCGCCTCATATACTCCATTTAAAGATTAATTTCTGAGACATGGAGTTGATAATAACAAATGAATAATTTGGGAAGACTATTTGATGGGTATGCTCGCACCGCCCGGCTATATCCTGCGCTGCTCACTTTCGCTCCATTGGTTTGGACATTGGGTTTTCTACATCCACAACTGATCACCGGAAGTAATTCAAAGATGGTGGCGGGCCTCATTGGAGCTTTTGGCGGATTATTCCTGTTATCCAGCATCGCTCGGCATTGTGGAAAGCGGGCTGAACTTCGGCTTTTCCGCCAATGGGAAGGGGCAAGAACTACAACGTTACTTCGTCATCGAGATGACTCCATTGACCCCTTTACTAAAGCAAGGTATCACTCTGCCCTTCAAAAATTGTGTGGAAAATTGCTCACACTACCGACTGAGCAGCAAGAGTTTGCGTCTCCTGCGGAAGCTGATCTCAAGTACGAGTCGGCAACTAAGTGCCTAATTGAAAATAGAAGGACGAAAGAGTATTGGCTGGTTCACCACGAGCTCGCCTCTTACGGATTTCGACGAAATCTTTTGGGTTTAAAACCCATCGGTCTAATCATTCTTACGATTGCAATCGCAGTGAATTTGATTAGCTGGTATCACGCTCTCCATCCGATTGATGAAGGTTTAAACCAAATTTTAGAAGACGTGATGATCAGATGGCAGCTGTATGCGTTGTTTCTCGCGAATCTTGGATATTTTGCCGTCTGGCTCTTCATTATCAACGACCGCTTTGTTTTGCACTCGGCAGATGAATATGCGGTCGCGCTTTTCAGGTCTCTGGAGAGCTCTAATCATAAGAAAGTATCGTAGGTTCATTTTGCACAAAAGGGTTTCAATATTTTCAACTAGTGAGGAAGGTTATGGGTGCAAGAATAGAGTTTTTCCCTGTAGACAATGGCGATATGACTTTGCTTACATTAAATGGTGGGCGTCGAATACTGATAGATATCAATATTCGGAAAGCTGCGGATGACGAGAATGATTCGACTACTATCGATGTTGCCTCATTACTCCGATCAAGATTAGATCGCGATGAAGATGGACGGTTGTATGTTGATGTATTTCTACTGACTCACCCGGATAAGGATCACTGCTCTGGATTGGAGCGACACTTTCATTTAGGCCAACCTGATGAATGGAATGAGTCCGAAGATAAAATTTTAATTAAAGAAATGTGGTCATCTCCCATTATTTTCCGGCGTCAAAAAGAGGTTGAAGGAGGTCTTTGTCCAGACGCGGACGCTTGGTGGAAAGAGGCTCGTCGGAGGGCTCGCCTGTATAAATCGGCGACGAGGAAGGAAATCATAGGGAGCGGAAATTTAATTCAAATCTTGGGCGAGGACAAGGATAATAAAACTGACGACTTAACTGAAATCCTTGTTAAGACCAATACTGAAATCGTTAAGATTTGCGGGGTGGAAGAGGGCGATTTTCGTGCGTGGTTACTTGCCCCCCAATTGGTATGTGATGATGAACTTGAGCAACTAACAGGAAAAAACCATTCTAGCACTGTGATTCGTTTTGCGATTCATGCTGATGGTATGGACGGTGCAGGGTTATTCCTGACTGGCGGCGACGCGCAAGTGGAAAATTGGGAGCGCGTTTGGAAGCGAAACAGCGATCATCCAGATAGATTGACTTACAACGTTTTGCAAGCTCCGCACCATTGTTCCTGGCGATCTCTTTCTTACGACAGTTGGAGCGATAAAGGAGATTCTGTGAAAGTCAGTCAAGATGCGCGAGAAGCCTTGGCTCAAGCAGCAGAAAAATCTTTCATCGTCGCAAGCTGCAAGGAAATCAAAGATGACAAAGATCCTCCTTGCATCCGCGCGAAGCAGGAGTACATTGACATTCTTTCTGCTCGTAGTGGCGAATTTCTGTGTACAGCATCTGAGTGCGAAAATGATGTGCTCACACTAGAGATAGATCGCAACGGCCCTTCAAGACCATCAAAGAAAAATAAAGGCGGGCTCTTAAGTGGCTTGGCAGCAGCGATGCCTCGAAAAGTCGAAAAGGACGGTGGCGGGCGCTATGCCTAATACGCTGCTTGCCGCTCATAGCAATTTCGATAGATCGAAGGGACTGCTATCTTCTTGGTTGCGACAAAATCTTTCGTCGGTGGTGGCACTGACGAAGGATTCACTAAACCTTTACAGAGAAGGAAGATTTATCGCGGGCTGGAGCGGCAATGTTGTTGTAGATGAAAAGGTACTTGCCTTCCATATATTAATTGATTCAAAATTTCCCTATAGCGCCATAAGGCTTGCTTATAAATCTGAAAATGTATACACGAAGTGGCCTCATGTTGATGACGTAACAGGGCTACTATGCTTGCCAAAAAAAAATGCTCCAAATGGAGATGTTCACGCTGCAATTTATTCATCGTTTTTCGAAGCGATGGTTCTTATTGAGAAGTGTCAGAATCCAGATTTTTTAAAAGAAGAGTTCAGGCGAGAGTTTTTGTCCTATTGGGAGCGTCGAGAAAACATAGCTGAAGATTCCATTCCAATCCGCTCTCTTCTTGACTTGAACAACACTAATTCTAGAACTATACAAGTTTGGCGAGGAGCTAAATACACGCTGGTTGGTGAAACTAAGGAGCAGGTTTGCTCCTGGCTTCAAAATATTGGGTTTAAAGGCGAGCCCACGTTGGAGCGAGGAATCTTTGGTTTTTTAGCGGAAGCTCCTTATCCTCCGTTTCCGCAAAATCCAAACCAACTCTTCTCGTTATTAAGCCGCTGCACAAAGAGTATTGATGCTTTACTATCCGGGTGCCAACATACAACACGCTCACTATTCGTTTTAGCTGCAAACTCTCCTACTGGTGTGGGTGTCATTGCTATGCAGTTGAGCGCAGTCACTAAATCCAAGCTAAAAGGCTTTCGAAAAAAAACTAAGTTAAGTTCGGCATCTAAGAAGATAATCTGGAATAAATACAGTGAGCTCAAATGTCTTGCTGTAGAACGATATGAAGCAAAATGGGTTCATGGCCGAGATTTAGATCCACACCACAAACTTGTGCAGCAAGCACATATCCTAGTTCTAGGATGTGGATCTTTAGGATCACAAGTTGCAATACGCTTAGCTCAAGCAGGTGTAGGTAATTTGACATTAGTCGACCCAGAACTGTTGGTTCCCGCAAACGTCGGTCGCCACGCATTAGGCATTGACTCAGTTAATAAGTCGAAGGCTCACGAACTTGCTAAACATATTCGGTCGCGTTTTCCGCACGTAAGCCATGCCCAAGGGTTTCGCATGCCGTGGCAGACTTATTTTGAGAGAACCGTCGGATTTGACAGTGATGTAAATGTATTGGTCTCGTGTTTAGGGGAATGGCCCGCAGATGGGCAATTAGCGGAGTGGTATGCACGAACAAAACCCACATACCCTATAGCCTTCGGCTGGCTTGATGAGCACGGAACAGCGGCTCATGCGATTGCGCTGAATAATTCCACCCCTTCATTATTTTGTATTTTGAATGAGAATGGCAACCTGAGAATTCCCGAGACGCTTTGGAAATCAGATAGAGAGAAACAAGCTGAACCTGCGTGCGGCACTCTTTTTCAACCTTATGGGCCATTGGATCTTGCTAACGCGGAGATTCTGGTTGCTCGACTATGCTTGGATATATTAAAAGGAAGTGCCAGTTTTCCGTCTCATCGAATATACGCAGGTTCGACGGAGGATATTCAGCAAGCTGGAGGAGAATGGTCAGCAACGCATTTACAAAACCGCCCGGCTGAATATCAAGGTCCTTTTGAATATTCTAGATCAGTTCCCTACTGCGGTCAGTGCCCTGTCTGCGCGGAGAAATCATGACCTTACGATATGAGCTTCCTCTTCAGTGGGGGATCGTTGAGTTTTCTTCTGAAGTGTTGGAGCATTTTGAAAAATTTAAGCAGCGTCATTTTTGCTCTCTTGAAGCGGGAGGACAACTTTTCTTTACTTTGAGCAAGGACAGTACTGTCACCAAGATAACCGACGTTACCGGACCTCGAGACACTGATAAAAGAGGGCGAAATAAATACGTTCCTGATCGTGCGGCTGAAAAAGTGGAAATTTCGGAGAGGTATGAGCGTAATTTACATTTTATCGGAGATTGGCATACGCACCGCGAAAAGTCACCACGCCCATCTCCTACTGATACGACTAATATCTACGATTTGGTTCGATTAAGTGATCATGACTTACCCGGATTCCTAATGGTAATTGTTGGATTGTCAGACTTTCCGTTCGGTCTTCATGTATCGTTCCATTCTGCAACGATGTCATATATTTTATCTCCGCTGTCCGACTAATCTCTAGAACAGTTGTAATGAGTAATTTGACTAAGCATAAAAGTTACTGAAGGAGCGCAACTTGGCATTCTGCTCCTTATCCATTACGAAATCATAATTTAACCATTGCTCTAACTTTCATCTACATTTTCTTTGCAGAAAGCACTATCGTTTTATTTGTCAGCAGCTCAATCAATTTAAGCAATCCGATCAGCTTTTTTACCTCCCGCATGTGATATAGCCAATCCGTAAGCTATCAATTATTTTGAAATACTCTAACTGGACTTCCCAGACTCTAGTTGACACACCTAAGCTACTTCAACTTATGATTACCCCCCTACATTACTTGACAATAGAATTGCTCAATTGCATTTTGTTTTTCACCAATGTGCTCAGAAATCTGTTGTTCTAGTGCCGCACGGTCATCAGTTATAATCAAAGTTTGATGCTTGGCCCTACTGATAGAGACGTAGAAAGATTTCTGTGATGCAAGATTACGGCGAAAGCTTTCAGCATGATAAATCACTCTATCTGCTGTCTGCCCTTGGGCAGCATGTGCTGTCGTAACGTAATCATGAGACCAGTGCAGGCTAGCAGTTTCAGTGAGGTCAACCGTGACAAACTTACTCCTTGAAAAAGAGATGCGAGCAGTTTTCGCATTTTGATCAATTGAATCCACTACGCCTTTCATTCCGTTAATTAAACCATTTCGGCGATCATTTAAAGTCCAAATAATTTTGTCACTTATTGCAAGCTCCGCCTCGACAGGTCGATACGCTTGGCTGCTTGCCCCCCATATACCTCTAGGGTTCCAAACCAGCTGGCGGCCCGATTTATCTGCAATTGTTAATGTGTTTTTTCTTGGATTTCGCTCCACGATACGCCAATAGGAATGTTTAGTGATTCCCTGCCTTTTGTAATCTTTTCCGAACAGGAGGCAATCACCAACTTGGTAATTGAAAACATCTGTACGGGAAGAGCGAGTGTGATCAACACGTTCAACTTGTGCAGTATTTAAAAATTTTTCACCGATAATACCTTCTTGTTTTAGAGCCTCTCGGATTTCACTGGTAAGTTCCCGCCGTCCAGCACGACTTGGATCTATTATCAGGGTTTTATCGCGCTCATCTAAGGTTAACGAAACCCATGACTCGACGATTTTTTTATACCGACTTGTTTTATCACCATCAACTTGAGTAACACTTCCTCCCTCGCCTTCCAATAATTGAAGCGCTTTTCTGGCGTCACCTTCTATACCGGCATACACAGCTGATAATGCGCTCTCATTTTGTTGACGAACAATTTCATCAAGTTTAAATGTTTCAATTCCAAATTCTTGTAATTGTCGAAAAGCTGCGCCCGCCTCAACTGAGCCAAGTTGCTGAACATCACCCACCAACACTACACGGGCAGCCCGCTTTTCAGCCAACATGACCAACCGGTGCATATCCCGTGTGCTCAGAAGTGAAGCCTCATCCACAATCCACACTTGCTGTTTTTTTGAATTCTTAGCATAAGACACGCGCAAAAGATGGCTAGCGACGGTTACAGCTGAGTTCAGTCCCGCGCCTTCCAAAAGTGATTTACAAGCTGATGATGAAGGAGCCATTCCAACAACTTCATAACCTTTGCTCACACAAATCTCAGAGAATTCGCGCAAAACAGTACTGGTTTTTGCCGTTCCGGCATAGCCTTGCAATGCAACGAAAGAAGCATGAGTTTGTAACAATCCGCGCAAAGCAGTTTGCTGGCTCAAATTCCATTCGTCGTAACCATTTGCTTGGCTTTTTAGGTTTGCCTGAGAAATATAGGTTTCAACAATGTTCGAAGCCACTAAACTTTTAACAGCTCCATTACCACGACCAATACAATCAAGCAGGGAGTTTTCACGGGCAACAATTTCAGGAGTCGTATAACCCACAACTTCTCGCCAATTTTTAAACTGGCTCGAATATTCATGCAAGGAGCGCTTAAGGAGACTGCCATTTGCCTCCGCAATAGAAATCCATCGTTGAATCGCCTCAGATGAAACGCCGCAACCAACAGCCTTTTGATTAATCTGGTCAACAAGCCTCAACCGGGACACAATTGAATCCCTCTCAAACAGATCATCAACACAATCTTCGTAAATATCCTTAAGCCGACTAAAGCATTCATCACTGACGCGCTCCAAATGATTAACTTCGGAGGCGCGGCAGACCGCCTCTCGTACTACGTCACGACTATCAAACCGGAATTCATCTTCTAATTTTTGCCAGCTATTAAGTAAGTCCATTTTTTCGACGAATTCCTTTTTATCACGCAACCGGCGTGCGAGTTTCTCCTTTAACGCTGCTGGCGCTGACTCTCGTGTAAGACCTTGTTCATCGAGAGCCGCATCAATGGCATCACGTCTGCTACTAAATGCATTAATAATATCCTCAGAAAACCCTTCAATTTCAAAACTAGAATTTTGGGTTCTTCGTATGCCATAGCCTAATTTCCTGAGGTTTGCTGCTAATTCTTGACGATAATGCAATCCCACTTTCATCTGTACACAATACAGATGGCGAGATTCAATGCTACGCCAAACACCCAACTCTTTTTCTGTAGCGTTTATCACTACTATGTGCGAGTGTAACTGGGGCTGTAAGCTTCTCGATGTATCGTGGCGGAACACCCCGCACAGCAGGTTACTGGTAGCTACGTGATCAAACTGATCACGGCCGTATTCATCTAGAGTGTGCTCACGAATAAATGCTGCATGCTTTTCCATCATTCTAATTGCGGCATCAACAGCAGCTTCATGGGCATGAATAACTCTCTCATCACCACCAACCAAAGCAGCCAAACTAACGCTTTTGGGTGGGGAAAGAACGCAATCAATGCCAGGCTTTCTCTCATTCTCACCATTCCTGAAAGCCCCGAGTTTTTGCCCTGCAATATCGCCCCTAAGGTAACAACTGAATAGATCGCGGCTCACGGGCTTCATATCTATGCCCAAGCTCTGCGCTCCTTTACCAGCCCATCTTGAGACACACGTTTCACCTGCGGCATAGTAGTCAGCATGGTCGCTATGCTCGTAATATGTTATCGCATGTTCAACACTTCGAATCGGAGATAGGGTCATCATAAGCTCACCCGCTCCTGGTGCTGATATCGGAGGAGCATCTTGTCAGCGCGGGATTTCAATTCGTCACCAGAAAGGTCTGAGCCTGATTGCTTTGCCGCTTCAGACGCCATGATTCTTGCTACGACTGATGCATGCAAAATCGCTGACGACACACGACTCAAATTATCAATTTGATTAGAAATATCATCAGAATTTTTTGAAAGCCCACGGTCTATAAGTAACCTAGCAGCTGCACTTTGGCTTAAACCACGTTCTTCGGCAAAAATTTTTATTTGTTGATTCATTTTTTTACAGCAATGAAGCTGAATACGATAAGGATGTGATGCGCTCATTTTTCTTATACTCACTATTGGGTCACTTTATTATTGGTTTTTTAGCCGCTTGAGTCATCAATGACTCATACTAACTTTTTCTCTTTGAGTCACCATTACTCTAGCTTTTCCGCAGGAAAACACATCTGCACAAGTGTGCGTGAGGTGTCCGTTATATTTGTAGCGTTAGCTACAGATATAACGTTTACCTTTCTAATCCCACTGCTTAAGCAGTGGGATGTTTTTTTAAAAATACACATCACGTGCACGTTATGAAAGAAATCCACATCTATTTCAAAATAGAGATTATTCACGGTTCCTATATTTTGGTTCAATAATAATTTATTAGTCACAACTAACTCCTGACTACCGATGATCACTCACGAAACAGATTACCTTCAAAATCATGGCCGGCATCACAAAAAGGAGAACAAAACCAAACCATTTAAAATTTTAAAGGAGTTATATTTCATCTAGATCGGCATCCAGCTTATTTTTAATTTTAGACAATGGAGCTAACTGACTCCGTTGCAAGCGATTAACAACAGGCAAGTCAATGAGGGGGACTCGTAGGCGGGACCAACCAATGCCTGCGATTTTTATGTAGCCCCGGAGGTCGTCCAGCTGCATAATTTCCGACGCCAATACCGCCCGACGTGACTCAATTTTTGTTGTGGTGGATACACTTCCTTTTCCGCTGTGAGTTTTGCTTTCTGCCAAAATTTCACCATCACCAATCGAGCGACTTAGATATTCCGCGGTGTCTGCATCTGGAGTTCGCAAAATCACGCTGTGACCGACACTACCTATAATCGATTTGGTTTCATCCGCACCGTAAATAGAATAGAGTTGATTAATATTTTGAAATGCTAATGTTAGATTAACTCCATATTTACGCAGCTTTGACACGGCCTGCGAAAGACCTCCAATCCGTCCATTTGATGATAATTCATCCAAAAACATCCAAATTCTGCGCTTAGTACTGGGCACGAGACTAAATCCTTCGGCAATCATAAGGTTGATCCACATTCCTCTAAGTATTGAAGTAGAAGCCGCAGTGGCATCATCGTAAATAATCCAAAGATTCCCTTTTTTATGGTCACTTGACATCCAATTTCTCACACTAAAAGATTTGTGATCCGCGTCCGGGTTTAAAAGCTCAAGCGACTTAATCGCCTCGCTAACAATTCCAAGCACATCGTCAATTTTTTTCTCGTTCGAGCTATCAAATACTCTATGCGCCGTCGTTCCTTTTACCAACTCTCGTAGCTCTTCACGGCTTGCATATGAAGCATAATAAATAAGATCGCGATTTGTGGTTTTACCTCGCTCCAAACACTTTTCAAAGATCACAGTCATTACACCTCTCGCAGATTCGAACCATGCCTTTGATTCGCCAACACCTTCAGCAATAAGAGAATTAGCAATCAAACGACAATCCGTTTTCACTTTTATGTCAGCAAAAGGTGATGTGTCGATTCCGTTCACATGTACCGGGGATAAAACTATGTCGTTAACTCGTCCCAACCTGCGGTATATATCGCCATTAATATCCACACATGCATAGGAGTCGCCACGCCGGAGTATCGAAAGTATCATCTTTAGTATGAGCTGCGTCTTTCCAGTACCAGGTTCTCCGCACAATAAAAAACATCGCATTTCTAGCTCTGTGGGAATTGCATACCCTCCAATTGAGATCGGAACTTTTGACACGCCCTTTCTCTTAATCGCTTTTATCATTTTTTCTCGAGGCATCAATTTTGCACCCCGAATGATTTTTTCCGACCCAGTCATTAGTATCATTATGATGAGCAGTGTCCATGCCACTAAGGCTCCGACAACTAAACTTACCCAGCTAGCGAGCTCTACCCATGTAGTGATTAGGCGGGGAAATGACTGTGCAGTGCCAAGAACCATCCGTTCGAAAATAGCTGACTCTTGATATAGGTTTCTAAGTAGATCCGCAAAGGTGAACCAGCCATATGTAGATGCACCCATAAACGCAATGAAGATTAGAGAGCCACTAGCTTTACCTCGTGCAAAACCGATAAGTAGTGCTAACATTGCCGCAGCGAGTGCCGATATTTGTGTTGTTAAAACTGGGGGCATATCGAAGTTCATAGCTCACCCCCCTTTACGCCGAAGTTTTGCGAGATCCAATTATCAACTGTTGATTCGGCCCACCCCTGAATAGATGAACCTGGTAGACTTTTCGCATCTGGAAAGTGTCCTGCCTTGCGCCATCGCCATAATGTTGTCGCTGATATATTTAACCTGTCACATACCTGTTGAGTTCTAAGAAATGTTTCACGCATGGGGTACCTCCAGAGGTGTAATGTTATTGCGTGAAAACAGAATAATACGGCTGAAATTTCGCACATCCCAAAAAAGGGAACCGTTTCCCACTTTTATTTCCAACCCATTTCCGGGCAACAGAATAGAAAATGAACAGAAAAGTAAATTTTTCCATCTACAGCGGGCTTCCAGATGACTACCTGGAGTATTTTGAAAAGAACCTTATTCCCCTTAGTCAAAATAATTACTCGGATAACATGCTGAAGGC
Organism: Cellvibrio sp. KY-YJ-3; assembly: GCF_008806955.1. Classification (NCBI taxonomy): domain Bacteria; kingdom Pseudomonadati; phylum Pseudomonadota; class Gammaproteobacteria; order Cellvibrionales; family Cellvibrionaceae; genus Cellvibrio; species Cellvibrio sp. KY-YJ-3. The sequence goes on from NZ_CP031727.1 coordinate 3,331,613, forward strand.
ATTGATGTCACTTCATGAGGCTATAACTGAACGAAAGTCTATCGGAGCCGGTATTTGTGAGGGGATGAAATTAAAGACGGGAAAAAATATTGCCTTTTGGCATTTTCTAACGGGTTTGCCTATTTCTACGAATGGTGGCGATTTTCTGAATTCACTTGGTTACACCAATGACCTCGCGCACTTTTGCTCAATAGACTGCAATGGAATTTTAAATATTGCGATTAGCGGGATAGACACTCTCACACGACTCTCTATCGCAAACGAAGACCAAGTATTACTATCCCTAGCCACTTATGAAGCTCTAATCTTCAGTGAAGTCAACGAACTTATTGAAAAAAAACAGTTTTATTGGCCATCAGAAATCCACAATTTTCCACTTGAAGATCAGGCAGCAAATCAAAAACTAGTAAGCTGTTTGATTTCTCAAAACCTGCTCACTGAACCAATCAATGAATACCTATTAGCTAGAAACAGCACGATTGTCACTGAAGAATTGCAAGAAACCGGATCATTTATTCGAGATGTATACGCACTTGTAAGCCGAAGTAAAGGGGATGATCAGCGCGCACATGAGCGCCGCAAGAATCTTCAAGATCAAAAGCCACTTAGACCAATCGCGGAATTGAACGATTTTTTTGAAACTGAGGCGACTAGAGTTTTAACTAAGGTTCTAAAAAGTGACGTATCAAAAAAAAATCTACAAAGGATGCTTAAACCTCTTTATCCAAAGAGAAAAAATTCGCCTCAATATGTGTTAGCCGGTTTTTGTCTGATGTGTCACAGGAAAGCTGATAGAGATGAATACTATTGCCCCACTCACACAAAACCAACAAAAAAACCAGAAGATATTGGAAAGCAAGATCGAAATAAATCACTAAAGAAAAGAATTCACCAAGCCTTCGATAACCTTGGCTATCTGCTACTTCATGAGAAGGCGGCACTCATAAAATACCCGAGAATATTAAAAAAATACAATATCATCACTGAACCACACAAAGAAATTAGAAACCGCATCCAAAATAATTACAAAGAAATTTTCATCAATTATTTAAAAAGATTGGGATTGACAGAGAAAGAAATTTTAATCGAAAAAGCCTATTTTTTATCCGGCTGGGGCATGCATCACCCTCTTCATAAAAAATTCTATAAAAAACTTCGAGCAATAGAGAAAGCATATATAAAGTCAGATAATTGTTGGTCGATATCCTCTCTTAGCATGCTAAATGACATACTGCATATGAGCAAGGACCAGAACCAGGACCACCCGCATACGAGAGACCTCTTTCCAGCCACTCTAGGACTGTTTCAATGTAATGAAAAAGAGCTTGGCTCACTTCTAGCGATTCAAAACTCAATGTTAGATGGAGATATCACTGAGCTGCTATCTCCATCTGAATTTATTGAGTGCATTAATCGGCTCAGCATTTTTAAACTAATCGAAATTGCATCCAGCAAACGAAAATATACCTCTGTAATTAATAAAGATTATCTGCCTGCCAATTTAATCAAGTCATCTATATGATCAGCCCACTTTTGCAACCACACCCGACACTCAGCCTCATATTTATGCAAATCATATGTCCCCTCTATACCCTTCCGAGAATGCCCTAAAATAGCCTCACCGACTTCGCTCGGGCACCCCAAGCGAGACAGCCCTGTTCGTACGGTTCGCCTTAAATCATGCGGAGACCAGTGGGCAATATCAAGCATCCGTTTAGTTTCTCTTAATTTCCAAGCCTGTTCTGTGATGCTCTTTTGCTGAATTTGAATGCCTGTTTTTTGGCTTGGGAAAGGAAAATCACCAGTAATTAATTTTAACTGCTTGAGAAAATCCACCGCTTGTGTCGGTAGCTGGACGTACCGCTCAGTTTCTGTTTTAGTTTTTACATGCCAATAACGCTTTTCAAGATCAATGTCAGCCCATCGGGCATCGCATACTTCACCAGTTCTACATCCAGTCCATAATGTGAAGCGAAGAATATTTTTTTGTGTTGGTGTGAATACCGAGCCGGGTAACCATGTTAGAAATTGAACTAATTCTGAGTCGTTGAGCACCCTCTTTCCTTTCTGCGAGGTCAGCCTAACTTTAGCTCTACGTAAACTGTTTTTGGCTTGCAATGCAGGGTTTGCAAAAGTATCGTCAAATTTCTCTAACCCTATCGAAAATTCATACGCTGCTGACAGCTCACGCACCACGTTACCTGCTTGAACATTAGCTCCACGATCAACAATTTCAATTATCATTTTCACAATATCTTTACGTGTAACCTCTACTGCTTGACGATCCCCCAGAACCCGCACGGCATCGCTATAGAGTGTTCGGCGGACCTCTTTTTGCCCCTTTTCTTTTCTGGCCCCACCTATGACGCGCCCGTCAACCTGCCTACCCTCTATGTAATATTCAAGATAAAAATCGATCATCTGCTTAACTGAGTAGGATTTAAGCTCAATAGTTTGTGAAGCCAGCCTCCCTTCTTGCTTTGATGCTTTTTGATCCGAAGCTGGGCAGCGCCCCATTTTTCGAAGCTGCTTCAATTCCCCCAAACGAACACGTGCCTTGGCAAGAGTAGTTTCTGGAAATCTTCCTATGTGCATTTGCACCAACTTGCCAGTAACCGGGCTCGTATATCGATAGTAAAATGACTTTGCCCCCGCTGCTGCACAGCTGACTCTTAACCCCCGATTTTCCCCACTATCAGCCAAATCAGCACAACCCGGTTTCATTGCACTGATGCTATTGCTGTTCAACTGAGCTTTCTTAGTCATATTTCTAGCTCTCCTAGAAGCGGGGAAGTATCATAAACAAAAATATTGAGGCTAAGGCTGTGAGCATTTTTCTATAGGTTTCAGAATCTTGAACACTTTATATGACTAGCTATATGCTTAAACCTACACTTAAACCTACATTTTTCTGTGCAAACCTATGAAATTTCAAGAACTCTCACGTCCTTACACAAACTCGACATTACTAGTAATATCTATATAAATCAATTAATAAACAAGTAGTTAACCTTAATGATGGCTGAAGAATTCACGCAACACACCCCGATGATGCAGCAGTACTTGCGCATCAAAGCCCAACATAAAGACGAGATAGTGTTTTATCGCATGGGGGATTTTTACGAGCTGTTTTTTGATGATGCAAAGCGCGCATCCCAAATTTTGGACATCACCCTCACCGCGCGCGGCAAGTCCAATGGCGAGCCGATTCCCATGGCGGGCATTCCGTTTCATTCCGCTGATGGCTATCTCGCCAAATTGGTGAAAGAGGGAATTTCGGTCGCCGTGTGCGAACAAATTGGCGACCCGGCAACCAGCAAAGGGCCGGTTGAACGCAAGGTGATGCGCATTGTGACGCCGGGTACTGTGAGCGATGAAGCATTGCTGGATTCGCGCCGCGATAATTTATTGGTGGCATTGCATCAATCCGGCGAGACGTTTGGGATCGCCTCACTGGATATGGCCAGCGGTCGCTTTCTGGTTTTGGAAGTGGAAGGCTTGGAATCGGCGCTTGGAGAACTGCAGCGCTTGAGTCCCGCCGAATTATTGATCAGCGATCACATCACCACCCCAGCATTGGTGGAGAATCGCAAAGGCTTGCGCCGCCGCGGCCCCTGGGAATTTGATTTGGAAACCGCCGAGCGGTTGTTAATTCAACAATTTTCCACCAAAGATTTAGCGGGGTTTGGTTGCGACCATTTAAAAACTGCACTCTGTGCTGCCGGTTGTTTATTAAGTTACGCGCGCGAAACCCAGCGCACTGCCCTGCCCCATGTGCGCAGCCTTGCGCATGAGAACCGCGATGAAGCGGTCATTATGGATGCAGCAACTCGTCGCAATTTGGAGCTCGATATCAATTTAACGGGCGGCGATGAACACACGTTATTTTCGGTGTTGAATCGCGCAGCCACCAGTATGGGCAGCCGATTATTGCGCCGCTGGTTGAATCGCCCACTGCGCGATTTGGATTTATTGATCGGCCGACAAGATGCAATTGCCGAGTTACAACACAATTATGCGTTTGAAATTTTTAATGGCATTTTAAAACGTGTCGGCGATATGGAGCGCATCCTTGGTCGCCTTGCATTGCGCTCAGCGCGCCCGCGCGATTTATCGCGGTTATTGATGTCGATTGGTACTTACCCTGAATTACAAAACGACCTTGTACAAAAAAAATCTCCACAATTAAAAAAACTTGCGCAACAAATTTCCACATTTCCTGATTTAGTGGAATTGTTATCGCGCGCGATTATTGAAAACCCACCGGTGGTGATTCGCGACGGCGGTGTTATCGCTGAAGGTTACGATGCCGAGCTGGATGATCTGCGCAATATCAGCACGAATGCTGGCCAGTATTTATTGGATTTGGAAACACGTGAACGCGAGCGCACGGGTATCCCGACATTAAAAGTCGGCTACAACCGTGTGCACGGTTATTTTATTGAGTTGACCACGGCGCAATCGGAAAAAGCACCTGCGGATTATATTCGTCGCCAAACCTTAAAAAATGCCGAGCGTTACATCACCCCCGAACTAAAAGAATTTGAAGATAAAGCACTATCGGCACAGAGCCGTGCGCTTGCGCGCGAAAAAGCTCTCTATGAAGAATTGATTGATATTTTGAACGTGCAATTAATTCCATTGCAGGATTCAGCGGCTGCCGTTGCCGAATTGGATGTGCTCGCCACACTCGCCGAACGCGCCGATGCACTCGGATTTTGTAAGCCGGAATTATCTTTGCGCGCGGGCATTAATATTGTTGGCGGCCGCCACCCGGTGGTTGAGCAAGTGACATCAGCGCCCTTTGTGCCGAACGATCTGGAATTTAATCCGCAGCGCCATATGCTTATCATCACCGGCCCGAATATGGGCGGTAAATCGACTTATATGCGGCAGGCAGCGTTGATCACATTGCTCGCGCACATTGGCAGCTTTGTGCCAGCGCAAAAAGCGACGATTGGTATTGTTGACCGCATCTTTACCCGTATTGGTTCAGCGGATGATTTAGCCGGTGGCCGCTCAACCTTTATGGTGGAGATGACGGAGACTGCGAATATTTTGCATAACGCTACCGAGCGCAGTTTGGTATTGATGGATGAAATCGGGCGCGGCACGAGCACCTTCGATGGTTTGTCGCTTGCGTGGGCCTGCGCAAAACATCTCGCCGAAAAAGTGCGCGCGTTTACTTTGTTCGCCACTCACTATTTTGAAATTACGACACTGCCGGAAACCGTGACAGGCATCGCCAACGTGCATTTGAATGCAACCGAGCACAAAGACAATATTGTGTTCCTGCACAAAGTACAGGAAGGGCCTGCCAGCAAAAGTTATGGTTTGCAGGTGGCAAAACTTGCAGGTATTCCCGCGCAAGTATTGGCGGAAGCGCAGCAACAGTTGCATCTGCTGGAGAATGGCGAACATCCGCATTCGATTAAATCATCTCCTTCGGTAGCAGCCCCAAGTATTACAGTGGCAGAGGCTGTACAACAAACTAATGATTTAGTTACTACACTTGTGTCGCCGTTGCAGTCAGGTCTGTTCGATGCATTGCCCAATCCGGCGCTGGCGGCACTGCATAAAATCAATCCCGATAACCTCAGCCCGCGTGAAGCGCTGGAGCAGTTGTATCGCCTGAAAGAACTCTACGCCAAGGGAAAATAGCTGTTAAAAGGAACTATTCTCAACTATCGCTTTTTGCCGCTGTTTTCGCGGCTTTTCTGCTGATTTTCGCCGGCAAAAGCCTACCCAAACCGGTGGATGCTGTTTAGAATGCGCGCTCTTGTTTGAGCGCCATTTTGTTGCGCGCATTAACTATCGAATTCTGTTACCTGTGGGAGTCTCCTATGACGTTTGTAGTTGGGGAAAATTGCATTAAATGTAAGCACACTGACTGTGTGGAAGTATGCCCGGTAGATTGCTTCTACGAAGGCCCCAATTTTTTGGTGATTCACCCGGACGAGTGTATTGACTGCGCATTGTGTGAGCCTGAGTGCCCGGTTGGCGCCATCTTCTCAGAAGACGAATTGCCGGAAGATCAGGCGGTATTCCTGGAGTTGAACGCCGAGTTGGCGCAGGTATGGCCAAATATCACCGAGATCAAAGACTCTCCCGCTGATGCAGAAGAATGGGATGGTGTTCCCGGTAAGTTGCAATATCTGGAGCGTTAATTGGCTTTTGCTGATACACGACTTCAAAAAAACCGCGCCAGTCGCGGTTTTTTTTCGCCCGGCAAAACTGGCTATTTAAGCGCCTGTGCTACACTCAATTTGACTTTTTAGACCAAGCAAAACCCAAGTCCAATATGAAGTAACCAATAACGAGGAACATGCTATGGGGATTAATGACAAGGCTTACAGCGAAAAGCGCGATTTTATCCGGATGAAAATCGGTGCTCCACTAAACGCTAAAATTGCCGCCGAATCAGAGGTTATTGACGGCCTGTGTCTGGATTTAAGTGGCGGCGGTCTGCAAGTAGAAGCACAACAGGCGCTCGCAATAGGCACCCAGGTAGAAGTAGAAGTCTCCTCAGATCATGGCCATAACCCTACACTGAAAGCCAATGCCAAAGTGGTTCGCTCTGTGCCGTCAGACAATGGCGGGCATTTGTTGGGGTTGGAAATTATTAATATTTTGCCTTGAACGGCTTCACTGAATAAGGGTTAGATACACTCCATAAAAAAACGGCTACCAAGTAGCCGTTTTTTTATTGCGAATCAACAGGTTATAAAGCGATAGCTAGAAATCACCTTCAAAGTCTTCCTCGCTAAAATCCTCATCACCAAAGTCGTCTGTCACCTCGCCATTATTTATCAGATAGGCGCGACGCTGCAGGTATACATCACGAATAAATACGTAGCGATCTCCGGTGATATTTTTTTCAAGCTCCAACAGGCCAGCGCGTGCGTCAAGAATCGACAATGCTTTCACACTGATTTCGGTGCGCTCGTGGGAAATATAAGTAGTGGGGTCGGTATACCAATTGACGGGCATGCCAGCCGTATCGCGCACTGTACTTGGACCAAGCAGGGGCAATACCAGATATGGTCCCTGCCCTACACCCCAAGTGGCCAAGGTTTGACCAAAATCTTCCGGGGTATCGGCTGGCAGGTTCATATGCTTGGCAACATCCAGCAAACCACCCAGACCCAAGGTGCTATTCACTAAAAAGCGGCCTGTATCATACCCGGCACCCTTGAGGTCGCCCTGGAGCGCGCCGTTAATAACGTTGGGTACCTCACCTATATTGGAAAATATATTGCTTACGCCCACTTCAATCGGATCGGGAGTAACGGCTTTATACCCTTTAGCCAGCGGTTTCAGGAACCAGCGATCAACGCGGTCGTTAAAATTGAAAACCGCACGATTCCACCCCTGCCAAGGGTCTGGATTTTTTTCATCCTGCGCATAACAAACGGCTGAAGGTAAAAGTGTTAACAGCACAAGAGCGATTGGTTTACGGATAGGCGTCATAAAATCCCTGAGTGTCGCCACAGCGACAAAGTCAAAACAGAATTGGAGGGAAGCAGGCTGGAAACTGCTATCGAGGCGCGCCACTTTAGCGAATCGCCGGAAAGCGCTCAACTCAATTAACACTCAAGACCTACCACCCGACCTGTTGGACAACGATTACTGACAAGTGTCACGAGCAACTGCAAAAGATTAAGTGATCCCTGTTAGGTGCATTTAGCGATGCTGCCTATATTCGCCTTGGCACCACAAACAGTTCACTCCCGCGCCACCAATGAAATATTTCTGCCATGTTTTCGCAACAAAAGCTTCATCGTTTTGTCGCCCAAGTTTCACATTTGTCATCAAAGATAGCGTCACCTAAGCGCTAGGGACCAAAACAGCGCAACGATTTTCCATACACCCTTGTGACAACTGAGAAGAGAGTGAACTCATGAAACTGAAGAATATTTTTGCACTGAATGTAATGGCGGCAACCTTGGCAGCCTGTGGCGGTGGCGATATTAATTTGAACCCGAGCAACACGGTGATCGACTCTAACAACACCGTTGTTGAAGGTGGCCCAGTTGCTGAAGTTAACCCTTGCGCAAAATACACCGCTGCCGGTCAAGTGTTCCAAGGTATTTTTGCTTCAGGCAACTGTACTTATGCAGCAAGCTTTGTGAGCGACTCTCGCCCTTTGACCGAAGACTTATTTATTCCAGAGTTGGCAAACAACGGCCTGCACATTTTTGAAGATAGCCTCTTTGTTGGTGAAGATGTTAACGCCAGTGCCGCCGCTTCTGGCATCCGCGTACCACAAGACGGTGAAGGCCCAACCCTCACTATTGCGGCTGGAGCCAAACTGGCGTTCTCTGCATCGGAAGATTACGTGCGTATTGCCCGTGGCTCACGCATTGTTGCAGAAGGTACCGCAGCCAATCCTATCGTATTCAGCTCAGTAACTGACCTGCGCGACAATGCGGGCACCGAAGCCGACCGCGGTCTGTGGGGCGGTGTACAAATTAACGGTAACGGCCTCACTAATAAATGTTCAGACGCAGAACGTCAGCCAAGCGGTGCAAACCCTCACAACTGTCACGCCACAGCAGAAGGTCGCCCGGCCGCTTACGGTGGTAACAACAATGCTGAAAACTCTGGCAGCTTGCGTTATGTCGTTATCAAACACGCTGGTTACGAAGTTGTGGAAGGCAGCGAGTTGAATGGTTTGACTCTGAATGCTGTTGGTTCAGGCACCCGTATCGAATACGTTCAAACCTACACCACGCAAGATGATGGCTTTGAAATGTTTGGCGGTGCGGTAGACCTGAAACACGTTGTTGGCGTTAACGTGGGTGATGACACTTTTGACTTCTCTGAAGGCTGGACTGGCAATATCCAATTTGCACTTTCAGTAGCAACTTCTGGCGGAAATACCTGTGTGGAAGCCGACAACACCGGTTCAGGCCGTGGTGATGGTATAGCGCCGCTGACCAAAGGTCGTATCTCTAACCTGACCTGCTTAACCTCCAACGTAGATGCTGGCCAAGGTGATCAACCTTCATCTAAAGGCGACTCTGAAGGCCCCGTGTTCCGTGAAGGCGCTTTCTTTGAGATGTACAACTCTATCGTGACCTCAAGTGCTGATGGCATGAGCTCTAACGAGTGCCTGGAAATTATCGACTCTGAAGGCCCAGAGACCATCGCTGGCGCCAAAGCAGGCTGGTCTGTTGCTGCAAGCAACTTCATTGCCTGTACCGAAGCACTGAAACAAGGTGTCAATCCAGCCAATAGTGACTTCTCTTTAGCTACTTGGCTGAACACAGCACCTAACGCTAACAACGTAGTAGTTAACGGTTCGGTTGCTGGTACCTTGCCCGTCACCATCCTCGCAGACCTTGCTACCAACAACCGTGCTTACATTACAGCTGCAGCCTTTGCTGACGGTAATGCCGCTGGAATCAGCATTCCTGCCTACGATGTGACCCGTTTGGAAGACGAGTTTGAGGCTGGCGCAGCGCCTGCTCTGGGCAGCGCCGGTAGCAGCAGCTTCTTCACCGCTGTTGATTTCATCGGTGCCGTGAAAGCCGGTAGCGACTGGACCGAAGGTTGGACTGTAGGCCTGAGCGAATAATTCAGGGGAATTGAACCGCTAGGTTGCTGGCAGTGACGAGAGGCGCCTAAGGGCGCCTCTCTTCTTGAAGCCACAGGCGTTTAGCGCCGCTCTCGTTCAGATGAACTGCATTGAAAAAGGTCAGGATCATGCAAACAAATAGTTTACGCAAACACACTTTATTTTTAGCGATTGCTGCTGCCTCTGGCTCTGCTGGCAGCCTTGCGCAGGATAACGAAAACACCGGCATGTCAGCTCCCATGCCCGCAATTGAAGCGCCGGTATTGGAAGAGATGCTAGTGACTGGGCGACTGATGAGCGGTGCCCAATCAGTGGTTGATCAACGCCTGCAAGAACCCTTCGCTGCTGACATTCTTGGCAGTGAACAAATCTCCCGCGTTGGCGATTCAAATGTTGCAACCGCCCTGCTGCGTGTACCCGGTATTACGCTGATCGACAATCAATATGTGTATGTTCGCGGTTTGGGTGAACGCTACTCCAGCGTGCTGCTAAATGGCGCTGCTGTGCCCTCCCCAGAATTAACGCGCAATGTGTTGCCCTTGGATGGCATTCCCGCATCCATCGTGCGCACCCTCAAAGTACAAAAATCCTACTCACCCGACCTACCCGCGCATTTTGGCGGTGGTAATGTGGATATCCGCACCAAAAGCATTCCCGATGAGCTGGTCTTTGAACTCTCCGTCGGTACCGGCATGAACAGCGAAAGCAGCGATGACGGTCTTTCTTACCGCAGCGGTGGATCAACCAGCGGTTTACCAAAAGCAATTGATCAAGCACTCGATCTCTATCAGGGTAAAGTCAACGTCAACGGTATTGTCGACATCATCGACACCAACGGCGGCTCACCGACTGCAGAACAATTGACCCAAGCGCGCACTATTAACCGCGAATTAATGCTCAACCTCGATCGCAATATCGAAATCGAAAAGAAATCTATCCCCGTCGACGTCAGCACCAGTGTTGCCTTGGGCAACGCGTGGGACATCAACGATGACTGGAGTATCGGCGCGATGCTGAACGCCAGTTACGATAATGAAACCCGTAATAAAAACCAGCGCCGCCAAGCTATCGGCGACCCGGACCAAATCTATTCCGAAACAGAGCGTACCGTTGAAGAACGCAGTGACCTGGTAGCAGTTAACTTGGGTATCGACTACCAGGGTATGCACAATCTGGAAATGAATGGCTACAAGATTGATAACCGCGAAGATGAAGCGCAGATTGAAACCGGTCACGATGCCAGCAACCGCGCGCAAGACGGTCGTCAAACCGTTGATTACATCACTCGCTATGAGGAGCGCTCACTGGAAGTGTTGCAGTTCCTGGGTGAACACAAACTGGATCAACTCAGCGGCGGCCTGCTGGGTGACGTAATGGTTGATTGGGTGTATTCAGATTCCAGCGCAGAAACCGACATCCCAGGTAAGGCTGCCGTCAAGGGCCTCAATAACATTGACGCGCTCACCGGCGAAGTGACCAATACCCAAATACTGGCTACCTCATCTGCTGCCACCTATTCATTCTTATCACTGGCTGACGATGTAGAAAACTATGGTTTTGATGTTGCTGTGCCGCTGTTGTTCGACAATACCGAAATCACGTTTTCAGGTGGTTACAACTACAACGACAAAGTGCGCGAATACTACGGCTACACCGCTAACATCAACGCCATCGGTGTTTCCTCCAACGTATTGCAAGGCACACCGGGCAACGTGCTAACCGACTCCAAGCTCACTGATTTGAATTCACCGTTTGAATTTACGGTAGGCGGTGGCTTGGGTACCGAAAGTTATATCGCCGCACAAATGACTGACGCGGCTTACGGTATGTTTGACTTGAAATGGAATGAAACCATTCGTGTCACCGGTGGTGCGCGTTACGAGGATTTCCGTCAAGCCTTGTTGCCGGTTGATTTGCTCGATTACAGCGGCGAGAGCATCGACAAAATCATCGATGAAATTCAGGAAGACGACCAGAAGTTTGCCCTGCGCGATGATGGTTGGTATCCATCATTGGCTGTTACCTACATGAATTCCGGTTTTATGGGTGCGCAGGACTTTCAAGTTCGCGCCAGCTTTGCTCAAACACTGGTTCGCCCGGATTTACGTGAAGTCTCAGATGTTTACTACATAGACCCGGAACTGGGCATTCAAGTACAAGGTAATTCGCGCCTGCAAACATCAGATATAGATCATTTTGATTTACGCAGCGAATGGGTGTACGACAATGGCGATAACTTTACCTTGTCGCTGTTTTACAAAGACATCACCAATCCGATTGAACAAAGCCGCGTTCCCGGTTCGGACGATTCAATTTTGCTGACCTTTTACAACGCCGTCTCCGGTGAAATCACCGGCCTGGAATTTGAAGGCTTGAAAGAATTAGGCGCGGGCTTTTTTGTGACCGGTAACCTGACCTTGACCGATTCGGAAATTATTTCACCAGAAGGTGGTGGTTTCACCAATATCAAACGTCAAATGACCGGCCAATCTGATTATATGTTTAACGGTCAGCTGGGTTTTGATTCGGATGACGGCATGCACACAGTCGCCCTGGCCTACAACCTCTTTGGCGAGCGTGTTTACTACGCCTCCAACAACAATGGTCACGACGATGCGTTTGAACAACCGTTTAATTCACTCAATATTGTCTACTCGTTTTATCCCACAGAGTTGTTCACTACCAAGTTGAAAATCGACAATATTCTCGATGAAAAACGTACTTTTGAACAAACCAACTCAAATGGCAACACCGTTACCATTTTGGAACAAGACGTAGGCACCAGTGTCAGTCTGGAAGTGAAATACACTTTTTAAAACAAACGGGTGATTTTACAGGGTACAACAAAGCCACTTGCGAGTGGCTTTGTTGTTTTTAAACATCCCGCTCCAAATAACTAAAAATTTTTATATTTTTTCTGTTTACACCCAAAATTGTCACAAACTATTCACATTGGTGTGCTAGGTGCGGTGCTAATCTAACCATGAAGACGGCGATCTTGACCCACAAGGGTGCAGATAACCGCATTAATGATTCACGAGGAGCACACTATGACCAACACTATTCTTAAAAAAATGATTCGCTCACTGGTAATGTTAGCGGCGATTGCCCCATTAGCGAGCTACGCAGCTGCTTATACTCCCGCAAAATTTGGCAACGCAGAAGAAACCCTGAGCAAACAAATCACATTACCCACCTCCTTTGGTGAAGGTGTACGTACAGTTGCGGTTTACTGCCAGGCAGATGTGCTCACCAGTGGTTTAATTAACAACGTAAATTGTTATGAAAGCAGCCCTAAAGTTTCAATGCAGAAAGTAACAGAGTCAGCACTGAAATCATCAACCTTTGAACCGGCAACTATTGATGGCAAAGCGGTGCCTGTAAGAATGCAGATGCGGGTAGTTTATTCACTGGGCGGAACCCAAGCTCCTATAGTGTTGCTACCTAACCTGGGAACACTGCAAGCCAAATACGGTACCCACTACTACGCTCCGCAAGAAAGGCTCGACACTAGCGACTGGTATGCCCATTACAGTACTAAAGAGCGCGGTGATGGAAAGTTATTTTTTGCTGACGGGAAGATGACACGTGTTATGGCAAATATCGAAGCAGATGGCAAAGTGGAAACCGTAAGCACGCTGGAAGCCGCCATGCGCAAACAATCCGATGCGGCAAATATTGAAAGTGCGCTGAAAAAGTCGAAGTTTATCCCAGGCTTTGTACAAGACACTCCCACCGCTATGCACTACATCGCAGTGGTGAATTACAAAAAATAAGCAACAATCAATGCTCAACAAAAAGGCCGCACTTGTTGCGGCCTTTTTCATTTAAAAATTAATCATTAATCTAAAATCAGATTAAGAATTTACAAACAATGGTATTCCAAGCTCAATTCTATACGCCCCATGGGTAACGGACGATAGGTTTCTCCCTGCACATTAAAACCCTTGCTACAACGCTCCATAACCTTTTGTAATAATTGATTTTTAGCCAGCCCAACATTCGCCCACTGCTCTACTTCAACATTCAATACTGTTTTTTCGCTAGGCGCAGAAATATTTTCTTCAGCTGCAACCTTACTAGCCGCTTGCTCACCGTTCACTTCAGTGGATGTGTTGAGTACCGCACCCTCGCTGCCTTTTTTAAAGGCTTTTTGCAAAAAGCCATTTAATCCTTTATCACTATAATCACAGTCTTTTTGATTTACATTCATTGAATCGGCGGCATCAACGGCATTCGCACATTCCTCTTCAGCAAATGCCGCTGATATGCCACCAGTAGCCAGCCAGATTACTAACAGGGAGCAGCATAATTTTTTCATTGTTTAACCTCGATTTTGTATATCTTTCAAAAACAACAAAGGGTGCCGAAGCACCCTTTGTGATCAGCAAACCACAGGATTAAAATTTAAAATCCATACCTACACCCACATAGGTGTCATCACGGGTTTCTGCTTCATTTTCTACTGTGGTGAGATAAGAGTAGAGAGTAGCTGCTTTTGTCATTTTATAATCAACGCCAATACTTGCAGTTTCACCATCGGCCATTTTAACGTCTGACTGACCATATTGAGCTTTTGCTGCCCACTTATCAGTCAGGTTCCACAAGGCTGAAACCAATGCACCATCTTCATCGGCAACGCCGTTATCATAGTTTTCTGCCAATAAGCCGAACTGGAAAGCGCCAACGTTCAAGCGACCAACCAAACGAACCAAGTCAGTATCTTCAGCTTCCACGTCTTGATCCATAGCAACACCAACGTAAAACACGGGTGAATTATAACCAAAAGATGCGGAAACACCTGCGCTATCACCAATTCTTGGCGTAGTGCCATTGTTCTCTTCAGTTACATAGGCAACCGAACCAGCAAAACCGCCACCAAAGGTTGGGGTGGTGTATTGCACGATATTACTTGCGCGAATTTCACCTTTGAAAATTTGGGTGATATCACCTTCAAGGTCATTGAACAGGTCAACTTTCTCTTGCGCGACTTTGGTAGGCGTATCGAAATGACCACCAATAAAAGTACCCGCAGTGCCTTGCAAACCCAGGTAAATATTACGCTGACCAAAAGTTTGGGTACCGTTAGTACCATCGTCCACTTCAGTTTGATATTCGAACTGATAAATCACTTTGAGGCTGGAGTTAATGTCTTCGCCACCTTTCAGACCGATACGCGAAGCATTGCTAACCAATTCAATTTGGCTAACATCTGTTGCTTGCTCATCAGCGTGCTGAATAGAAACATTCGCCTTACCGTAAACAATAACGTCGGCAACTGCAGCCATTGGGAAAAGAGAGGCCACTGCAAAGGCCAGTAATGATTTTTTCATGGAGTCGTCTCCTAGAGATGATGATGTGTTCAAATCCTGAACACTGGTCGTTAGTCAAAAATGACACTTGTGTGTCACTGTTGTTGCCATTATGTGAATCTAAGATTACAGAATTATGACAGCGCGCAATAATAGCCGATTACACCACTGGGTGAACTACGCCCAGTTCGCATAACTCTTTCACAAGCGACCCAGCATCAGACGTAAATTGCTCCGGATGAGGATGAGATAACTCACCGGCAATTATTGTCAATAGTTCGCTCAAAGAAGAGCCTTGGTTAACCTGCATTAGATAAAGTAAACGCAAAGTCATGGGATTAACAGCCATAAAGCAAACTTTATCGCTGCTGTTACGGTAGACAACCAAATCTACCGGTTCAGGTAGTATCGGTTTAAAACGCGGGGAAATTTTATGGACGGGGTACTGATAATGCAATGCAATCGCCAAGGGAGACACACAAAAACTGGCAGCAAAAATATCATTTGTAGCTAATTTGTACTCTGGCAGTTGCGCTTCACTGATATCCAGTGCCAATTCAACCCATTCGTAATGCGCCAATTCACATATAAAAGGCAATTCAGGCAATAAATGCGCAGACTGGGTAAGGAACTGTAAAAACTCTTCACTGATTTCCAAAAAATAAGGGGTTTGGCAGCGGTGATGTTGGATAAATTGCCGTACCAAGCCATGCCATTGCTCATCATTCAGCAATGAGCGCAATACCGGAAATACGCCGGCGACTAAATTTTCAATATTGTTGTAAATCAGATCGCGATAAATTTCCATGCGTCGCGCTTCCATCGCGGCGGGTATTGCGTATTCATCCGGTGCGCGCAAATAGCGGGCGAAATCCATTTGAGTTTGCTGAAAGGATTTCATGTTACAAACATTGTGACTGGCGCTGTTTGATGAAGTCCAATTCACTCATCAATTCAGGCAAAGGTGGAATATTAAAATCGCGTTCGAGCAGGGTCGGCTTTACGCCAAAGAGCGCATAACTTTTTTCAAGCAGCGCCCATACAGAGTCAATGATTGCTGTACCGTGTGTATCTACCCGTAAATCGTCAGCCTCTTCATAATGCCCTGCGATATGAATATACGCTGTGCGCTCACCAGGCAAACTGGCCAAAAACTCAAAGGGATCATAGCGATGATTGATACTGTTCACGTAGATATTATTAACATCCAGCAACAGCGCACAATCCGCTTTTTTAATTACCGCATTAATAAATTCACTCTCACTCATCTCTTGTTGCGGCGCGCAATAATAGGATGAATTTTCTATCGCGATACGTTGCCCCAAAATATCCTGCGCTTGCTGAATGCGTGCAGCAACATAATCGACAGCCTCTTCCGTAAATGGAATAGGCAACAAATCGTATAGCTGACCATCGTCAGAGCAATAACTTAAATGTTCGCTGTAATAACGAATACCATGTTCTTGCATCAACTTTTTTATAGCGTGCAATAGTTCGGTATTTAGCGGTGCAGGTGAACCAATAGAAAGCGATAAGCCATGGCACACAAACGGAAAACGTTCAGTATAACGGCGGAATTTTTTACCCAGACGCCCACCAAGATTAATCCAATTTTCCGGTGCAACTTCCATAAATTGGATGTCATCAGGCGTGGATTGCTCAAGGGCATCAAGCAAACTCCGGCGCAGGCCCAAACCTGCACCGGAGATGGGAGCCACATAATTTGTGGGTAACAACTGGCTCATTACTCTGCTTTTTTATCCGCGCCGCATTTGCCTTCGCCACACTTGCCTTCACCTGCAGCTTTTTTATCGGCACCGCACTTACCTTCGCCGCACTTACCTTCGCCACATTTGCCTTCACCGTCTGCTTTTTTATGCTCGGCGCCGCACTTGCCCTCACCGCATTTGCCTTCACCATCGGCTTTTTTATGCTCAGCACCACACTTTGCTTCGCCGCACTTGTGCTCACCCTCGGTTTTACCCGCATGGTTATCAGCCAAGGTATAACCGGTATTGAGTGAAGTGGCGGTAAAGCTGGTATCCGCAGAAGCCAGGGGTGAAAGCGTGGCAGAAGCAGCAAATGCAACACCCATTAATGCAGACATAGAAGATATTTTGTTATTCATAAAAAGACTCCGTTGTATTAATACCTGATGTGGAAGTGGCAATAACCGGAATGGACAATCACCGGAATAGACAATCAACAAATGAACTAACCAACTCTAGCGACTGGTTGCACTATAGAATCCGCTACCGCGAATTTGTTACAGATTTTTTTGGTGCCCCCCTTGGTTAGCCCTGAGCCACAAGCATAGCCTGCTCCCACTGTTTATCCAAACGCTTATCTGAGACCGGTACCTGGGTTTTCAGGGTCTGTGCAAAAAGCGAAATACGCAGCTCCTCGATCCACCAGCGGTACTCCAGAAGCTCGCTATTCTGCGCAAGGCGATAATCCCCCTCCTTAGCTAAATAATCCACCAGCCGCTGCCAATGGGGCGCCACCTCGGCCAATTGCAGTTTGTCTTTTTGCGGGTTGAGTGCCGCCTTTTCCAACCGCTGCTGGATCCCCCGCATATATTTGGGGTATTGGTGCAGCCACAGTGCCGGGGTTTTATATACCAAACCGGGATAAAACAACTGGGTTAATTGGTGATTGATATCGCTGATGGTGAATGCCAGCATCAGCATATTTTTTTGCTGTTTAAGCTGCTTTTTAATTTCTACCAATAACTTCAAACTGGCGATTAATTGGCTGGCGAGTTCTTGTGCTTGCAGGATGAGCTTGTCCTTGACGAGATTTACCGCCACCTCAAACGCCGCGTGACTACGGGGCAATTGTTGTTGATCGGCGAGCGCTAGTTGTTTAATTGCCGCCATGATTAAATCATCCGCTACCTGATCGCGATTACCAATGCCCGCTAGCGTGAGCGCAACCTCTTGCCCTTTTAATAATTCTTTCTGCAAGTATTTAACAGTTTGGTTCAGCGCTAAAAAAATCAACCGCGTTATGCCGCGCTGGGTTAAATCCAGTGCTTGCAAAGGGTTATCCAGTACCTGCAACGCCACCGAAGTTTGTTTATCGACCAATGCAGGATAAGCACGGATACTAATGCCACCGCGCGGCAGCTGAATAGCCTGCGGTAGTTCAGCGAAATCCCACGCCGTAATTCCATCGCGTTCGATATCGGTGGCGGCCGATTGAATATTTTGTTGCACTCGCTCGCGGTATTTATCGCGCAGCGGTGTCAAGTCACGCCCACTGGCAATAATTTTTCCCTTGTCGTCCACCACGTGGATATTAAAGCGGTAGTAATCGTCCACACTGGTTTCTAACCAAGCGTCTTTGGGTATATCAACACCGGTTAGCCGTTTTAACTGCTGTGTGAGTGCTTCGCTGAGTGGTTTGTTATCGGGCGCAAGTGTGGCAAGAATTTTATCCACCACATCGGGTACCGGTACAAAATGTTTACGCAGGTTTTTGGGCAGTGATTTAATCAAACCAATACATTTTTCACGCAACATACCCGGCACTAACCACTCCAAGCGCTGCTCTGGAACTTGATGCAAAACACTCATCGGCACATGAATGCTTACACCATCAAACGCATGATTAGGTTCAAAGTGATAGCTCAACGGAAATACCATGCCACGCCATTCTAATTCATTGGGAAATTGGGCTTGGGTGATATCGCTCGCGCCGTGGCGCATGAGTATTTCGCGGGTGAGAAATAATAGCTTGGGTTTTTCTTGCTCCGCTTTTTTGCGCCATGCCTCAAACCCAGCAAGGTTAACTACATGAACAGGAATTCGCTCATTGTAAAAATCAAAAATCACCTGCTCATCTACCACAATATCGCGACGACGCGCTTTGGATTCCAGCTCTTCCAATTCGACCAGTAATTGTAATTGATGCGCAAAAAAATCGGCTTCAGGATTTTTATTGCGCAAGCTTTTGCGTTTGGGGTGTTGATCGTACTGCCCTTCCACCAGCGCGGCACGAATAAACACCTCGCGGCATTGCGCAGGGTCTATATGGCTATAGCTGACGGACTTTTTCTCCACAATGGTTAAACCATAGAGCGTGATTTTTTCAAACACCATCACCTGCCCGCTACGGCTGTCGTAGTGCGGTTCAAAATGTTGGCGTTTGATTAAATGCTCGGCCGCCGCCGTGATCCACTCCGGCTCTATTTTGGCAACCGTATGTGCGAACAACTTGGAGGTTTCAATCAGTTCCGCAGCCATAATCCATTTGGGCGTTTTTTTCACTAAGGACGAACCGGGGAAAATAGAAAACTTGCGATTGCGCGCGCCTAAATATTCGCGCTCTTCGTGATTAAAACCAAGGTTGCCAAGCAAACCCGTTAACAACGCTTTATGGATGGACTCGTAGTTTGCTGGCTCGCTATTCACACGAATACCCAAGTCTTTAACGGCCACGCACAACTGGTGATGCACATCGCGCCATTCACGCAAACGTAAGTAAGAAAGGAATTCTTTCTTACACAGTTTGCGCAACTGGTTTTGTGAGAGTTCCTGCCGCTGGGTTTCAAAATAGTCCCACAAGCCAACAAACCCAAGGAAATCCGAATGTTCAGCCCAAAACCGGCGATGCATTTGATCCGCCGCTTGCTGTTTTTCTGATGGGCGCTCGCGCGGATCTTGCACGGAAAGCGCACTGGCGATAATCAATAACTCACGCACACAGGACTGCTCCTGTGCGGATAACAGCATGCGCGCCAAGCGTGGATCAAGCGGCAATTTGCTCAGCTGTTGCCCTACGGGTGTTAATTGATTTTTAGTGTTTACCGCATGCAATTCTTCCAGCAGTTTAAAACCATCGCTAATCAAACGATGATCCGGCGCATCAATAAAGGGGAACTTATGAATATCGCCCATGCGTAATTGCAGCATTTGCAAAATAACCGCGGCAAGGTTGGTGCGCAGAATTTCAGCATCGGTAAACGCCGGGCGTGAATTGAAATCCTCTTCGCTGTACAGGCGAATACAAATACCTTCTGCGACACGACCACAGCGGCCTTTGCGTTGATTGGCGCTCGCTTGGGAGACGGGCTCAATCGGTAATCGCTGTACTTTAGTACGATACGAATAGCGGCTGATGCGTGCAAAACCCGGGTCAATTACGTAGCGAATTCCCGGCACAGTGATCGAGGTTTCCGCCACGTTAGTCGCCAACACAATTCGGCGCCCAGTATGCGGCGCAAATACTTTTTGCTGCTCGGCCAAACTTAAACGCGCATAAAAGGGAATCACTTCCATATGCGCAAATTGCGCTTTGCGCAACGCTTCCGCCGCTTCGCGAATTTCACGTTCACCGCTCAAAAATATCAGTATGTCGCCACCACGAGCGCCTGATCCGGTTTTTTCATGCAATTCAATTTCGTGCACCGCGTCCACAATCGCGGCGTATTGATCCGGTTCGTTTTCACTCTCATCGCTACCCTCAAATTCATAGAGTGGGCGATACCAGACTTCAACCGGATAAGTGCGGCCAGAAACTTCAATGATGGGGGCATTGTTGAAATGTTGCGAGAAGCGTTCGAGATCGATAGTCGCCGAGGTAATAATTAATTTTAAATCGGGGCGTTTCGGTAGTAGTTGTTTTAAATAGCCGAGCAGAAAGTCGATATTCAAACTGCGCTCATGGGCTTCGTCGATAATGAGCGTGTCGTATTTATTGAGAAAGGGATCGTGCTGGATTTCGGCCAACAAAATTCCGTCCGTCATGACTTTGATCAGGGTATTTTCATTGGACTGATCGCTGAAGCGAACCTGATAGCCCACCTTCTCACCGAGGGTGGTTTTTAGTTCTTCCGCAATGCGATTTGCAACCGTATTCGCCGCAATGCGGCGCGGCTGGGTGTGACCAATCAAGCCTTTTACACCGCGCCCAATAGTCAAACAAATTTTGGGGATTTGGGTGGTTTTGCCCGAACCGGTTTCACCAGCGAGCACTACCACCTGATTATTGGCAATAATCTGCGCAATTTCCTCGCGTTTTTCACAAACCGGTAAATTGGGAAACTCAATTTGTTCAGGCACCAGCGTTTTGCGGCGCTGCACAGTGGCTTGCGAACGGGCTAATTGAGCCTGCCATTTCTCCAGCGATTCGGCGTAAGGTTTTTCCGCGCGGGCGAGTTTTTCAATTTCATTGAGGCGACGAACCAGTTTGTACTGGTCCGGCCCCATGACATCAACAATAGACTGTTTATAACTTGACCAAATATTCGACATATCAACTCAGCGCGCTGCACTTCCTGCTAGCTGACGCGACGTGGATTCAGCGCGTCAGTAAATAAGCAGTGGATAATACAGCGCTGCTGGTTAACGATTCAAACGATTGATCAGCCAGGCGCGCAATTGGCGGGATTTGAGATCATCCACCGGGGCCAACAACCCTTGTACAGCAGGTGGAATATTTTCGCGCGGGCGGTCGTTATCGCCAAAAATATAAAAATCGAACAGTGCTTTCCACGCCGCTTTTTCGCGCTCGGGCAAATCGCGAATGCTCAAAATAGCATGTTTTAACACGTTGACGGCAGGGCCAACAAAGTCTGGCGCGGTTCGCCACCAGTAATTCACCAGCACATTCAGCGAGCTCTGCCCTTCTATATGGTGCCACCACATACTGGGAAGGTAGAGCGCATCACCCGGTTCAAGTTCCGCCACCTGCCCGGCCGCCATGGCGTCGCGAAAGCGCGGAAACTTCTCAAAGTCGGGGTTTACAAAATCTACCAGGCTAATTTGCTGCCCAGCGGGATTAAAATCCAACGGGCCCGGGTAAAGATTCTCCACTTGCTCCGGCGGAAAAACAGTAAACCGACGCTTGCCCACCACATTACAGGCCAGATTATCGGGTGCATCAAAATGGCAGGAAATACGCGATTTATTGCCAATCCAGATACTGACGAGTGGATTATCTTCCTGCGGGATCTTTAAATCGTTTTGCGCACGAAAACCCGGTAAACAGACATCCACCGTAGTTGACCCCACATAAAATGTCGGCGGCAAAGCGTCGTCTTTGTGGGCGAGAATATTGTCGAGCACAGTATCCAGCCGCACGCGGTCAGCCACATAATTCAGCGCCGTCATATCCTGATTGTAAAAATAATGGCCTTGAATTTCCGGCGGACCAAAAAATGCGCCTACAGTTTTACCGCTGTAAAACGGGCGCAGATAGGCGTCAGCCGCCTCGTGGGACTTCAAACCAGCCTGCACCAGAGGCCAGTCGCGCGCAATGCCCTTGAGAACAAGGGGCTGGTTACCGCTGAGCAACTCTGCAGGTATATTGTTTGGGTCTATACCCTGAACTTCTTTTACTGTCGTTGGGATGTCGAGCATGGTCAATTCTTCTTGTTAGTTACAACTGGCGAATAGGTTTGATAAGCCGTTTTATCAACCGCGGTTATTGTAATAGCACAGCGAATTTGACCATTAATAGTCGCCAAACACAATTGATATGGATCATGGGCGCCCCTCGACATTAAGGGATGAGCACTATTTGCAGTAGATGAAACTGGTAAGGGTCAAACGCCCGGCAAGGGGATTAGCCGTAAAATTGAAATTAGGTGCTATGGAGGCGGAATGTAAAACATCGCCAGAATAGATAATCAGGCGATTAAAATTCGCCTCGTAGTAGGCAATCTCTTCGTAGTAGTCATTAGTCCCGCAGATGTATCGCTTTTGCCAAACGGGATCTTGTTCTTCCTTCGCCAAAAAATCGCTGTAGAGCGGCATTCGCGTTTCATCCAAGCGCTCAAAACCGGTGGCTTTGTGGCGATATAACGAGGTTCCACCCTTGTCCGGAGTACACAAGTAATGCACAGCAGCGAGTTTAGTGGACTTGATACTATCCACATGCGGGCGCGCTTGCGGTACGCTCAGGTGCTCCGGTGGCGTCATCACCATGGAATAAATAGATTGGGAATATTCGATTTGTTCCGGCGAGAGGTTAAAGCAATCACTAATAATATCGCGCAAATGTGTGGCAAGCGCGGCAGCATAAAATTCCGGCACCTTTGACTGAATACCGGGATAAAAATCAACACCGGGGCGAAATTGGCCGTATTTCACCGCAAAACCCACCAAGGCTTCTGCTTGGTGTAAAAAATTATCCACAACCAATACCGGGCGCTTTTCATTGCCAACATGATCAAAGAGATAACGGAAATTAGCGTGCAACGGCGGTAAAAAATTATCGGTCGTCATAGTATTCCGTATTGTTTCGCCTCATTATTCACACGCATCACCCCACGCAGTAGCTTTACAGTAATACTGCAAATAATCATGGTGCCCTGGCATTTTTTGAACGCTGTGTTTTACCTGACTTCTGATATCACTTAAAAACGTTTTCAGCTCAGCGTCTGTCATCTCATTTGCCACCACATGATAGCGCTCCGGCACCAACCCCTGACCCACCATTACTTGCAACCAGGATGACTCCGCAAAAAGTTTATAGGGTGATTCAACAAATAATTTCCCGGTTTCTCTAAACAAACGTATGCGATGCTCAAGCGATTCCGGGATAGGCATATTTTTACAGTAACGCCAGAATCCACTGTCTTCGCGCTCGGTTAAATGGTAATGCATTATCACAAAATCCCTGATTGTTAATATTTCTGTTTTCATCTGGTTATTATATTCATCCATATCACACGCACGAATACCATCATGCGGAAACATTTGAATGAGACGGGTAATACCACGCTGGATAAGATGAATACTTGTGGACTCCAGCGGCTCGATAAAACCACTCGCCAACCCCAAGGCCACACAATTTTTATTCCAGTGTTTGAGGCGTTGGCCCGTTTTAAATTTTATGACTCGCGGCTCTGATATCAATTGTCCATCAATTTTTTCCAGCAACAGAGTTCTGGCGTCTTCATCACTCATATATTGACTGCAATAAACCAAACCATTGCCAACGCGATGCTGCAACGGAATTTGCCACTGCCAGCCGGCGTGATGCGCAATCGCACGTGTATAGGGAACCGGTTCGCGCACTGATTCGGTTTGCACAGCTATCGCGCTATCGCAGGGCAACCAATGCGACCAATCTTCATAACCCGTATGCAATGCCTCTTCAATCAATAAACCACGAAAGCCAGAACAGTCGATAAAAAAATCACCTTCAACGACAGTACCGGATGCGAGGCGAATATTCTTAATGTACCCGGAATCGTCCAAAACCACGTTTTCTACTTTGCCTTCAATGCGGAGAGCGCCCGCATTTTCAGCGATACGACGCAAAAATTTAGCGTAAAAACCGGCATCAATATGGTAGGCATAGGTCAACGGCGGGTTCGACATATGGGCAAATTTATTGTGCAATGCCGCTGCATATTCCAGGGAATAATCACCCAATGGATCATCCACGCCAATATCCAATCCTCTGAGCCAGAAATGCTGAAAGCTCGCAGCCCACGTATCTTTGCCGGTATGACCAAAGGAGTGAATATAGCAGTCGTTTATGTTTTTCCAATTTTCAAATGAGATGCCTAACTTGATCGTACCTTTAACGAAGGTCAACAATTCCTGTTCATTTATACCCAGATAACGATTCAATAAAATCAGCGGAGGTACCGTAGCTTCTCCCACGCCGACGGTGGAGATCTCATCGGATTCAACCAATATAACCGCGACACTTTTCCCGAGCAGCTTGGCAAAGGATGCAGCAGCCATCCAGCCCGCTGTACCACCACCGACAATAACTACTTTTTTTACTTTTGTTAGATAATTCATCGCGTGTACCACAGTGCATCGATTATTGATTCTGAAGCCGGGTTTCAAGACGTGCGATTAACTTCACCACGTTGGAATGGGAAGCCAATAGCATATAGATAAACTCCAGATAACCTTTACTGTGTAACTCAGCCACAACACTCCCGTTCAATGCGCTCAACTTTTCTTCATTAATTGTATACAGGCCAGTCAAATTATTACGCTCACCGTTTTTTAGAGTGATATCAAGAGTCACCACTTCAAGCAAATCGTAATTCAATAATTCAGTGATAAAAAGTTCACTCAAATCTGTGCCATATTGAATGTATTCCAACGCAGCAACCATTTTTTCCAAAAAAAGTGAGTAGCCACCGTGTGGTAAAAAAACCCGCTCACCCTGGGCTTCACTGACCCGCGGGCTATCCATATCTACATACACCATCCGGTTTGGCTGGTTAGCATCTTGATCTGGCCTGGGAGGCTGTATTCCAATCAGAAATGGCCGTCTTTTTACCGATGCCGGAATATATTGTGCATCCCATCCACTATCAGACAAAAAAAGATTTTCATTTTGGCGCAAGCCAAGCAATGCCACGGTGAGAAACTTTCCAGTCTCGGGATTTTTCCGGAAGAAAATGGGATATTCATTTTGAATGGCGCGAAACTCCTGCGGAAAAGTGACTGCGGACATTTCGTTGTCGCCATAGTGCGGAGCATAGTCTCGAATAACACAGAGATTTTTATGGGCGACATTATTAAGCAATACAAAATTAGGCATACGTAATCCCCGTCATTATTTTTTCCAGTGACTCGATAAATCCAGTAAAAAAAGCCGCTGTTACCAGCGGCTTTTTTGGTTGCTTTACAGCAGCTAATAATTAGAAGCTGTAACGAGCACCCAGGTTGTAACGAGCACCGGTTTCAATATAGTTAAACGTCATATTCTCATGACGGCCATATTGACGCGTGGTTTCGTTGGTAATGTTTAGACCTTCAAGTGACAAAGTCAGGTTGTCAGTAAGCTCGTAACTCACGCTCGCATCCACCTGACCATAGGCTTCAGTGTAGCGTGGGTTTCCACCGCCACCCGCGAGGAAATCATCACGCCAGTTGTATGCAATACGTACCTGCAGGCCATCCTTATCGTAGAAGCCAATCAGGTTGGCTGAATCGCTCAAACCATAAATCGCAAACTGACTAGCCTTGGATACATTGTTGTATTCGGTATCGGAATCCACTTTGGTAACGTTAGCCTGGAAACCATAACCCGACTCACCAAAACTATGTTGCACAGCGATCTCAATACCATCAATGGCTACATCTTCATTGTTGATTGGGCGAGTCACTTCAAAAGGCAGAATTGGATCTTCGGGCAATGCAAATACATGGTTATTTGCCGCATCCACGCTACCGGGATAGTTAGCAACAATATATTCGTTAATTGCCGTCAGGTTATTACCCACCGCTGCAACCGCCGCGTTCCAGCGTGGCCCACCGACTGGAGTATGGAAGCCGCTGTCTGTGATAGTGACAGGCGCACTGCTACCAATGAAATCCACAACGTCTTTCTTGAAGAATCCAAGAGATACATAGCTTGAATCAGCGTAGTACCATTCAGCAGACAGATCGAAATTGGTTGACTCCATTGGGTTCAGGTCAGGATCGCCAGCGGAGGCAGAACCCATGCTGACGCGCGGCGCTGTACCCCACACAAATCCACCCTTGAGATCATTGTAGTTTGGACGAGAAATCGTTTTGCTAAATGATGCGCGCGCTTTGATGTCATCGGTCAGCGCTATATCAAAATCCAAATTAGGCAAGGTTTTTGAGTAGCTACCGGTGGTGACACCGTACTCACTACCATTGGCTATCAGGGAGTACTCGTTACCACTGTTCCAGCGAATGTAGGGAGTATAGGCAGACACGTAAGCGGTTGATTCGACGTCCGTAGTCTCATGGCGAACACCTACCGCCAAATTAGCAGGCATACCGGCAATCTCAGGTTTGAAACCAAACTGTAAGTAGGCAAAATCTGACGTTTCTACCGTGGTTTGATCGTCCAACCCGTCATTCGCTAAGGCAGGGTCCCGAGTGGTGCAATAGGCTCTGATGCAGTGACCGGTATCTGAACCATAAAGGTCTGCGCCGACGGCCAACAGCTCGTCCCATTTACCGCGGACAAAACTGTTTTGGAAGTTAGCGCCATTCGTGGCATCGTGATCAAAATAGTTAGATAGCTTATCTACAATCCAGTAGGAGCGAGGAATATCGCCAACACCGTTTTCACCCTGTACACCACTCCAACTACCCTGGTTTTGCGCTTGGTAGCCAAGGAAGAAATATTTGTTGGTGATTTCGTTAGTACCTACACCGGCTTTGATGTTGTCGATAAAGCTATCATCAAAGTTATAGGTTCCTTTTAATTGATACTCATCAACCGAGGAATCCTGCTCTTGAATGCGGAAGATGTTGTTGGTCAATTGCATCAGAGAGATATCCGGCGCCACGTTAGTGCGGCCATCCTCATGGCCAATTCTATTCATGACCGGGAACTTGCCGGAGAAATCCATAGACACTCGGTAGTTATCGATAGAACCAAAGTTAAATTGGTTGTTACCACCCCACTTGCCGTTTGGACCTGACAACGACGTTGAGTTGTGTGCGTCAAACTCCAGTTCCAGATTATCAGTTGCATCCCACTTAACATTTAAACCGGATGACTTGAGGTTGGATTTGGTCTTGTTGAACTTAACAATACTATTGATTTCATGACGACCCGAGTTTTCCGTGTAAGACAGCGGATACGCAGGGTTGGTATCACTCCACTCAATGTCCAAATCGTTATCGCGGGTAAACCAAAAGCCGGTACCAAAATTGTTAACTTCGTTTTGCTGGGTTACATAGAGGTAATCCGCCGTCACGGTTAGCTGCTCTATCGGTTGGTATTGCAGGGTCAACTGGCTATTCAAGCGCTTACGGTTTACTTCATTGACCGAATACATCACCTCAGAAGGAATGGCGTAGGTTCTGCCATCTCCCGGCTGATGTTCGGCAGGAATTCCAGCCCAGTCGCCACCGTCTGTTGCATGCACAAACCAGTCACTGACGCTGGCATTGCGATCGCCGCTGTTACGCTCTTGATAACTACCTGTCAGCGCAACACCGATGGTGTCGTCCGCAAAGGTATTACTGAACAAGCCGGAGACTTCCGGAGTCAGGTCATCCTTCATCACCGAAGAATCGTCATATACCGCTTTGCCACCGAGCACGGCTTTCAAACCAGGGCTGCTGAGCGGACGCGGGGTGACAATGTTGATCAATGCACCCATACCGCCAGATTGCACATCAGCACGGCCGCTTTTATACACCTGAACCCCGGAAACACCTTCAGAGGCCAGGTTCGCGAAGTCAAAAGAACGGCTGGTACCGAATGATGATGCAGGCATTTGACGGCTGTTTAAGGTCACCAAATTGTAATCGCCTGACAAACCACGCACGGTTACCTTGCTACCTTCACCGTTTACACGGTCGATCGACACACCGGGGATACGTTGCAGGGATTCGGCAAGGTTGGTATCAGGCATTTTGCCGATATCTTCCGCCGAAATGGCATCAACCACACCCACTGCTTCGCGTTTTACATCCATAGAGGCCTGCAGCGACGCTTTAATACCGGTAACAATGACCTCTTCCAAAGCATTGTCTTGCGCCATTGTCACTGAACTGAAACCAGCCGCCATCACCGATGCCACTGCCGTAGCCATGATCTTTCTTTTAAAGTTGATTGGGTTTTGCATGAGCATAATCCTCGAACCGTTATTGTTATCGTAACTTGCCTCTCGTTGGGGCCTGTGCAAAAACACAGAACCTTGTGCCAGTTACTCACTAGTCTTATTTTTTCCTACGCTAGCCACCCATGAGGTGGCATTCACGCGAGCCTATAGTTGCGCGTTGGAAAGGTTCGGGCGTCCGAGTTAGTTAATTAGGGTTAAGGTGGGAAGTTCGAGTTGAGTGTTTTTAAGCGAACACTGAAAATAATCTTTTATTATCAAATAGTTAATAAACAACTTTAACGTTAGATTAGCAGTATTTTTTTGCTAAAAATTGGCACCCTATTCCACAAAAAATACTTTCTGAAGGCCAGTTTTAAGGTGCGCGCAGTGAATTTGGGGCAATAAAAAACCCGGCAAGCCGGGTTTTAGGAGCGCAAAAATGGAGAATGATCACTCCAGTAAGCTGCGTAGCATCCAAGCAGTTTTTTCGTGTAACTGAATGCGCTGGGTTAGCAAGTCTGCGGTCGCTTCATCGCTCGCAGCTTCCACCGAGGGGTAAAGTGAACGCGCGGTGCGCACCACTGCCTCCTGTCCTTCAACCAATAAACGAATCATGTCTTTGGCCGCGGGGATGCCCTCTTCCTCTTTGATGCTACTCAACTCTGCATACTGCTTGTAAGTGCCGGGAGCCGGGAAACCCAGGGAACGAATACGTTCAGCAATAAGGTCAACAGCCAAGGCCAGCTCGTTGTATTGGGTTTCAAACATTAAGTGCAAGGTTTGAAACATTGGCCCGGTGACGTTCCAGTGAAAGTTGTGGGTTTTCAAGTAGAGCGTGTAGGTGTCGGCTAATACTCTGGACAGACCGTGGGCGATGTCTTCGCGGTGCTCTTGGGAAATTCCGATATCTATATTCATAGTGACTCCTTTAAATCGCTGTTTGAATCGTTTTTCTAAAAAATCGCTCAAATGAGCATGTGGGTGTTTATAAGATAAATCTCCATGATTCGCATCACCAGTTGCTTTTGCCTATGGCTGGTATTGCCAAATGGCGATGCATGTCAGGTTTGACCATGATTTGAGGCTAAATATCCCATTAATAACCAATCACGGCCACGTGCACGGTATTGCTGGTATTTTTGTTGGATATCTGTAGGGCAATGATTAGGCTCTAATTCATAACCCAAACGGTCATAAAACCCCTTCAAATGCGGCAATGCAAAACAGTAACAACCTTTTGGGTAAATAAGCGGCAAGGAGTATTGCAGCAGCGCACTCGCCAACCCCTGCCCGCGCCGCTCTTTGGCAACCAGCAAATTGCGCAGCCAAAAGTGCCCCGAGTTTTGGGGGACATAACGTGCCGCTGCAATGATTTCAGTGGGGCCGCCCGTTCCCCCAACCCCGTAAATAACATACACGGATTCAGTAGCAGCCGTTTTTACCTTGTAACCCTGAGCGCGGTAAAAACGATCGACCACTGCGTAACGCTCAGGTTGCTCTGCGCAAAAAACTATTTCGGAGTGTGGCGAGGGTGTTTGTAATAATTCGGACACGGGCATCAAGTTTTATCTTTGTTACTATCGTCTTCCATATTATCCAATGGAAACAGGTTGTCGGCCATCAGGTCATCGGGCATGGATAAATCCATTCCCCCGCCACTATCCATCGCCATCTCACCCGCACTATTACCGCCGGAATCCATTGCTGCCGGGGTGTCTTTTGCGGTGGCTTTTTTAAGGCTATCGGGTGACATATTCAAGGTCTTTTCCATCTCTTCCAGCTCTGCTTTGTGGCTCTTGCCGGCGATAACCCTGTAGGCGACAAACCCCATTACCAGCACCAAGAAATTGGCTGCAACAATCGCAATATATACCCAGGTATTGGATGAGTCCGCGGCGGCGGGTGTATCAGTGGTTACTGGCGCTGCCTCGCTGCTAGCAGAAGACGACTCTGCACTCGCCTCACTGGCAGGCACTTGACCAGCCAGGACGGCGGCCTCATCCGGGTAGGCAAAATCATCCAGCGCAATCGTCTCGCTCAATGGGCTGCCATCGATCTGGGCACCCGTTACCTGCATGGCGATTGTGTAACGCGCAGTTTCCGCTGGCGCGAAGGAAAATTCCCATTGGGATTGTTCAATCGCATTCAGTTCACGCTCCAGATTATTACCTTTGGAGTTTTTAATCGTTGCCATTACCTTGGTGCTTGCCACATCAACAATCTCAAGATCTGCAATCAACTTATACACATAGGTTTTTTTATCGCCCTGCTCATCAATACGCTTTTCAACGCGGAACGCAGAATCACTCACATTGACCCGATGGATAAACTCACGCTTGAAGGTTTTACCATCAATCAGAATCTTAATATCGTGGGCACCTTGGGTAGTGAAACCCTTCAGCTGATCAGAGAAGACACCATTGGCCGCAGCCGGTTTGTTCAAGGTATGGGTTTTGGTTTCCTTGCTTGCTGCGGGAGTCACGAACGCCTCACCGGTCAACAAACTCAAAAAATCGGTATTAGTGAGCGTTTCATTATTGGCAATAAACGAATAGGCGATATCAATAGTTTCATTGAGTTTGATATTGCTTTTAAGCGGCTGCACCACCAACTGTAAATTACTCACCACAGTCACGCGGCTCCCCGGTGCCATGTCAGTTTTTACTTTCCATTGGCCAGCCACAGGTTGCTGCACAGTGATAAGGTCATATTTGTCGGTGCGATACCAATTAACATTGTTAGCAGGGTCAGTCGCGGAATACTCTTTACCGTCAGGCGCAATAATCACCGTAGCGGGAACTTCGGCGCGCCGAAAAATCAGCGCGGTAAACTCTTGAATGCTGTTATCGACTAAAAAACCATTTTCATCCAACGGAACCCGTTCGGCAGGCACGGCCTGATCAAAAATACGCAGGAAGGTCGCCATCAACTCATCGGCGGTATCGGCCACCTCAAAAATGCCGTCGGTGGCGATGGACAGTTTCTTCATCAGCTCTTGATCAGCATCAGCAGAAAGCGCAATGGTATGGATACGGTAATCAGAAGCTTTTAAGCGCGGCAATAATTCGGTGAGGATGCGTTTGCGCTCGTTGAGATTAACCACCGCCTCTTTGCTGATATCGACAACACCGTCGGTAAGCAAAATAACGTTGCGCTGGTAAGCGCTGGATTCCGTTGCGTGATCTGCTGCCGCTGCCTCCAAGGCACCACCGATATTGGTAAACATCGCCACCGAGTTAATTGAGTTCGCTTTTTTTGCTCCCTCTTCGCGCCATTGGGAGTCAACTACACGGTGCGGCACCAACATATTGACCGACTGTCCAAAGGTCCAAAGCCCTGCTTTACTTTGATCCGGTAACAAACGCACGATCAAATCCACGGCGGGTTTACGTAAATTGTTGGGGTCAGTCTTTTTCATACTGCCCGATATATCAATCACCACCCGCACATCGGCCGGTTTAGGGGCAGTAATTTCACTGGCGTCACACACTGCAGAGAACAGTGTGCAACCGAGCAATAAATAATGAAGAACCTGTCGCATGGGTATTTCCACCAAAACAAAAAGCTAAGAGCGCCGATATTGAGAATGCCAAGATAAAGTGCCGTTTACTGGCCATATTGCCATTAGTTATAGCAGCTCCACCCCGATTCGCCATTTATGAAAAAATCCATTCACTGAAAACATTCAAAAAATGCAAACAACAGAATGCAAAAAGCCAGCACTCAGGCTGGCTTTTAAACAACGATTGCTAGCGAAAAGCTAATATATGATCAATTAGCGAATAGCTCTGATGGGCTCTTCGTTTAATAACTCATCCCGTGCGATGCGCTCCTCACGGCTCAAACCGCGACTACTATTGGCACGGCGCGCCTGGGGGCTGTAATCAAAATCAGGTTCATCGTCCTCAACATAGGCCTGATTGCGATTTTGCCGGGTTGACTGACGGCGACGCGGTTCAGGGATCTCGTGAGTAGCCCCGCCTCTATGGCGGGTCAGCAATTGATAGATCAGGGACAGAATAAGGGCACAGCCCCATAGCCCTAACATAAGCTTCAAGACTGGTTTAACGCTGGCAAAGCCTCCATCCAGGAACCCGAAAAGTAGCGTATAAACTGCAGGCGCCATGGTCATTTTCTCTGCATCAATCGCATAGGGTGTGAACAGCACAACCGTCACGGTGATGACAAAAAAATGTGTAACAGCGCGACCAAAACGGCGGAACATTAGCCATGCCGCAAGCACACAACCTGTTGCACCTGTCAGGTACAGCATCCACGCATATTGATAGTCAGTCATATTTTCCACAGCAAATTCTCCTTCCGGTTCGCCAGCACTGGTTTCAGCCGCTCAATTAACCCAGCGAATAACATAATCTTCATAATCCTCAGGATCGACATCCTGCTCATGCACTACACGCCCCGCCACCGAAATACCGGCTTTATGCACCGAGTCAGGGTCGCCTGAAACCAGTGGATGCCAATCAAACAGCGGAATACCATCAGCCACTAGCCTATAAGCACAGGTCTCCGGTAACCAATAGGTTTCCTTAACACTGTCCGGCGTTAATACGGCACAGGCTTCTACTAATTGTTGACGATCAGTGTATTCCTGACAACGACAGGTGTCATGATCCAAATAACGACAGGCAACCTTGGTGTAATACACATCACCCGAATCTTCATCTTCCAATTTGTGCAGACAGCACTTGCCGCAACCATCGCAGAGGGATTCAAACTCCTCCGGCGACATTTCCTGAAATGTTTTACGTTGCCAAAAAACTTGTTGTGCCATGACATGCCCAGATCATTAAAAAAGTGTCGATACTACTGGCCAGCCAGCTTGGAATTGAGCGCACGCAAACGCTCAGCTTCCGGGTCGCGATCATTGCGTGGCGGCAATTGCAAATAAAAACCTTGTGTTTCCAGGCTTTCAGCGACTTTTTCAACCGTCGCGTGAGCAAGCTTTTTACCAGGCGTTAACAGCAGAACCATTGCCTGCTGTGGACGACCAAAAAGCTTGAGTAAATCTGGAGGTACCTTACTCAACCCCTCCTCCTTTTTCACGTACAGATACATGCCCTCTTCCTTGGTGCTACGATAAATTTCACAAATAATTTTCACGGGTCTTCACCTTGTTATACGCCTAGTGCGACTAAACATTCTGTTGCCGAACAATACGCAACAAGCCTTCGCCAATTAGATCAAAACGCCAGCCCAATAAACGCTCGGGCAAACGATATTCGCCACCATTCATCCCGGAGCGAACCAAATGCTCGTAATCCTTTTTGCGAATCAATACTTCGGGCGGCAACTGGGCTTGTTCGGCGTATTCGCGCACATAATTTTTCAACGCCTTCATCAGCGGGCCTTCGCTTTGCGCTAAAGGCGGATCGAGTCGCGCAGGCCATGCAGCTTCATCCATTGCCAAAGCGTCGCTGACTATTTGTAAAATAGTTTCACTATCATTTTTTAAAGTGCGCGAGGGAATATCCGGTACACGTTGTAATTGCGTCACATCCTGAATTCTTTTACGCGCAATTTCCCATAATGAAGGCTCTTTTATTAACCTATTGCGCGGAATGTTGCGTGCCCGCGCTTCAGTTTCGCGCCAAATACAAAGCTGCTTTAAAATTAATAACTCCTGTTCACGCAATTTCCAGGCAAAACCTACTTTTTGATACGCCTCGCTAAAATCATCTGCTTTGCGCGCATTGCTTATCAAATCAGCACAATCACTTTTCACCCACTCCAAACGCTCGGTTGTTTTTAATAACTGCAATAATTTTCCATACACAATCAGCATATGCGCAACGTCAAGTGCGGCGTATTTTAATTGCGCTGCACTGAGCGGGCGCTGCAACCAATCCGAGCGAGTTTCTTCTTTGGGAATTTCAATAGTTAGCAGGTTTTTGACTAAATTGGCGTAACCCAACCCAAAGCTCAAACCTGCAAATGCGGCTGCCACTTGTGTATCAAATAATGGCGCCGGCACTACTCCCAACCAGCACTGAAACACCTCCAGATCTTCTGAACAAGAATGCAATACTTTGGTGACTGCAGGGTTTAGCATCAATTCGCGCAAAGGCTCGAGATTGCCAATCGCAAGCGGATCAATTAAGTAGCATCCCTTGCCATCGCCAATCTGCAGCAAACCTGCAATGGGATAAAAGGTATCGCTGCGCATAAATTCAGTATCAATCGCCAGCGCCGCTTGCTGTTGCCAGCGCGCGCAAAGCTCGGCGAGTTGATCGTCCTGATCAATCCAGATAGGTTCAGTGGGTATTAGCATTAAAATTACAAACTTCTGCGAGAGGAAAAAGCGTGCGCGAGAGTGCCACCATCGATAAATTCCAGCTCGCCACCGAGCGGGACACCATGGGCAATACGCGAGACAGTTACATTCAAATTTTTAGCGCGTTCACTGATGTAAAAGGCTGTCGCTTCACCTTCCACTGTGGGGTTGGTGGCGAGAATGACTTCAGTGATCGGCTCTTGCTGTAACAAATTAATTAATTGATCGACACCAATATCTTCCGGGCCAATGCCATCAATCGGCGACAAATGCCCCAGTAGTACAAAATATTTACCTTGATAAGTACCCGCCTGCTCGATCGCCAATACATCGCCGGGGGTTTCAACCACGCATAGCAAACTGTTATCGCGCCGGTTATTTGCACAAATTCCACAATGGGCTTGCTCTGTAAGCGTGCGGCAGCGCTGGCAGCGCCCGACACCTTCAACTGCCTTATGCAAACTCAGCGCGAGCCGTTCAGCACCGGCGCGGTCACGCTCCAATAAATGCAACGCCATGCGCTGGGCAGATTTAGGACCCACGCCGGGCAAGCAGCGTAGTGAGGCCATAAGGTCATCAATTAAAGGGCTGAACATTCAATTTCCAATATTTGTAAGGGCGCCGCTTGCTACGCCCTGATATTTTTACGGTTTTTCAGGAGGCGCTCGCGCCAACGATTAAAACGGCATTTTGAATCCCGGTGGGATTCCCATACCCGCAGTCATTTTTTCCATTTGCTCGCGATTTTGCAGTTCAATTTTACGCACTGCATCGTTCACGGCGGCCGCCAGTAAGTCTTCCAACATTTCTTTGTCTTCAGTCATCAGGCTTGCATCAATGTGTACGCGTTTTACATCGTGACGGCCAGTCATGACCACACTCACCAAACCGGCACCCGCCGCACCTGTGACTTCCGCTTTCGCTAAATCTTCCTGCATTTTTTGCATATTGGCCTGCATTTCCTGGGCCTGTTTCATCAAATCGCCGAGACCTTTCATAGCATCCTCTTCAGTAAATTAGATTGGTTGAATGGTTTCTTCGCGCAATGTCGCACCAAATTGAGCGATGAGTTGCTGCACTATAGGATCATTTTTAATCGCATGGATTGCATCTTGTAAACGCTCCTCACGCAAACGAATCGCCATCATCGACGGTGTTTCGGCCGTCACTTGCCCCAGCTGGATATGCACGCGCACTGGCTCGACAAAATAATCACCCATTAAATCGGCAAGGCGCTTTTCATGGCTCACGTCATACAGGGTGCTATTGGCTTCATCCAGCACAAAAAAGAATTCATTGCCCTGGCGTTTAACCATTTGGCAATTCGCCACCGTACTTTGCAAAATACCGGTAACACCCAAGCCTAAATAAATTTCCGTCCAATCCGCAGGGCCCGCTTGTTCATAGGGAACTTTGCGTAGAGTTTTTGGCGTGGGAACCTTCACAGGTTCCGGCGCGGCTGCAATTTGTGTCGCAGGAACTGTAACTTGCTGCACTGCCGTTGGCGGCTGCTCAGCCGCCTCAGGCTTTTTTGGCTCGTTTACCTCGGGCGCAACGGGCGCTTCGTAATACGCGGGTGCGGGTTCGTATTCGTCTTCACTGGCCGGAACATAATCATCTTCAGGGGCATTGCCGTAAGCCTCCTCAAACGCAGGCGGAGGCTCAGACTCAACCGACCCACCCTGGGCTACAGGCTCAGGTGTAACACTCGCAGGGGGAGCTTCGCTTACCGTCGGAACTGGGGCCGGCGCGGCCACCGGAGCGACAACTGCCGGAGCCGCGACCTGTGGAGTCGATGAAGGCTTTATGGGTGCAGTCGATTGTGGCAATGTCTGGGTCGGCATCTCAATAACGCCCTGCGGCTTAAACGCCAGCATGCGCAACAACACCATCTCAAACCCGGCGCGCGGATCGGGGGCAAGCGGTAAATCGCGGCGTCCCAATAATGCAGTTTGATAAAACAGCTGTACGTCTTCCGAGGGCAATTGCTGCGCAAGCTGCATGATCCGCTCGCGATCACCGTGACTATTATCAACCGCTTCAGGTAGCGCCTGGGCAATCGCAATGCGATGTAGTACTGCTAACATCTCAGCAATCGCACTGGCGTAATCAGGTGCCTGTTCAGACATCCGCTCAACAGCAGCCAACACTGCCCTACCATCCAGCGACGCCAGTGCATTTACCACATCGTACACCGCTGTTTGATCGATGGTGCCGAGCATGGTACTAACTTCAGCTTCCGTAATTTTGCCGGAACCATAGGCAATCGCTTGGTCGGTGAGGCTCATCGCATCGCGCATGCTGCCATCGGCCGCGCGCCCCAAATGCCAGAGTGCCGACTCTTCAAACGGTACCAATTCTTCATTCAATACAAACTTCAAATGCTGAACGATACGCTCAGGGTTCATATTTTTAAGGTTGAATTGCAAACAGCGCGACAGAATTGTCATCGGCAGCTTTTGTGGGTCGGTGGTCGCCAGCAAAAACTTTACGTGGGGTGGAGGCTCTTCCAGGGTTTTTAGCAGCGCATTAAAACTGCTATTGGAGAGCATATGAACTTCGTCGATCAGGTAGACCTTATAACGGCCGCGGGTAGGCGCATATTGCACGTTCTCCAGCAGCTCGCGGGTATCTTCCACTTTGGTACGCGACGCCGCATCCACTTCAATCAAATCAACAAAACGCCCCTCGGCGATTTCACGGCAACTGGAACACTGGCCGCAGGGCTCAGAGCTAACACCGGTTTCACAATTGAGGCATTTGGCGAGAATCCGCGCGATGGTGGTCTTACCCACACCGCGGGTACCAGTGAAGAGATAAGCGTGGTGCAAGCGGTTATGATCCAGCGCATTAATAAGTGCCTGCAGGACATGCTCCTGCCCGACCATTTCCCGGAACACACGCGGGCGCCACTTGCGCGCCAGAACTTGATAGCTCATGCCAATTGCTGCTCTCTGTATGTGAAGTGTGCTGGTTGCAAAAACAGGGCGCGATTATAGCTGCCAACGACGGAAATAAATACCGAACATAAGTACCCAGCAAGCAGGACGAAGAGCAAAGTGTTAGCAAGGAAACAACAATGAAGTTAGCAGCACAGAGTTTGGTAAATTGAATTAAACAGGAAATTATAAAAAAGGAGGATTCACAATAAATGGGTGGCGACCTAACCAGCCACACCCCGGCACATAACTTACTGCTACCGTTGCTCCCTTCCGGGCCTGGCGGGGTTTACAGATCGTCATTGCGAGGGGACCGGCTAGATCACCATAGCAGCTTACGCAGTAATGCTCACTGGGAGTGGGCTACGCAAGAGGCGCGCATTATCATCAGTTTACATCGGCATTGCAAGGCTCAATTTAAAGGGCAACTGGTTTAATTACCTCTACCGCACCACCTTAATTTACAGATGTCCCGATTGCAGTTCACAGCTGATCAAAAACGCAACAATCAATAAGCACCGCACGAAATTGTAATAAATCGCACCAGAACAAAGATTTTATTGCAGTGGCACTCATTGCAATTCCCTTTTGCGCCACTATCAACTAGGCTTGTTTAATATTTTAATGATCAAACACACCTAACGCTCAGGAGCATTATTTATGGCAACAGTGACCCTCAAAGGAAATCCATTCAATACTAACGGCAACCTGCCCGCTGCAGGCAGCAAGGCTCCCTCATTTAAACTGGTTAAAACAGATTTATCGGAAGTCTCTTTGGCTGATTTGGCAGGCAAGCGCGTAGTGCTGAACATTTTCCCCAGTGTCGATACCCCGACCTGTGCACAGTCAGTGCGTACATTTAACGCACAAGCAAGCGCACTGGAAAATACGGTAGTGGTCTGTGCCTCTCAAGACCTGCCTTTTGCATTAGCGCGCTTTTGCGGTGCTGAAGGTTTGGACAAGGTAATTCCCGCATCTGCCTTCCGCTCAGACTTTGCCAGTGACTATGGCGTAAAACTGATTGATGGCCCACTGACTGGTTTAACAGCGCGCGCTGTAGTAGTTGTAGGCACCGATGGCAAAGTATTGCACACGGAATTAGTAAGCGAAGTGGCGCACGAGCCTAACTACGACGCCGCATTAAAAGCACTCGCATAATCACGATTGTGCGAAAGCCAAAACGCCAGCCCTTGCGCTGGCGTTTTTATTTCCATCTTTAGGTGGTTTCTCGACCAGCCGATAACAGCAACAATCAACAAAACCCCTATCAATCAAACTTCTTATCAAAAAGTCATTTTTATGACTAAAGACTCTTAAAAAATAAGATTTTTTAGCCTGCCCAACACGCCTGCCGCGCCTCGCCACCTATACTCAACCCTAATACTACTTGTTGTAGCGCATTAGCAATAATAGGGAGCCGAGTGCACATGCTCACTCAGGATGAAGCAAAAAAATCCGGCAGCGACTTTACCCGCGAACTTTTGGATGCAGTACCTGCAGGGATTATTGTCAGCCGTCAGGATGGCCGGATTAGCTACCTCAACGAAGAGGCTGAACGTCTGTTTGGTTACTCGCGCCATGAATTAATCGATCAAAATATCGAGACCTTACTGCCGGATCGCTTTAGCGGTAACCATGCCGATTTACGCCAAAGCTATTTGCAGCAACCATCCACTCGCTACATGGGTGCAGGCCGCGACCTTTACGGCAAACGTAAAGACAACACTGAATTCCCGCTGGAAATTGGCCTGCGTCCACTGATTGCCGACGGCGAGCGATTTGTGGTCGCCACCATTGTGAATATCACCCGCCGCAAGCAACTTGAAGACCGCCTTGCCGCTGTTATCGATGCCTCGCCCTATGGTCAATTACTGGTTGATGATAGAGGCATTATTCAACTGATTAACCCCAGCCTCCTGACATTGTTTGGCTACGAAAAAAATGAACTGCTGGGTAAGTCCATGGATGTGTTACTACCTGAGCGTTACCGCGAGGGACACCAAAAGCTGCGCGAAGGTTATGTGCAAAAACCCTCACTCAGAGCCATGGGTTTAGGTCGCGACTTAACCGGCCGCCATAAAAACGGCACTGAAATTCCCATCGAAATTGGTTTAAGCCCTGTGGATAGCGACGCGGGGAAAATGACATTGGCAGTGGTGACGGATATAT
Source organism: Cellvibrio sp. KY-YJ-3 (assembly GCF_008806955.1). Taxonomy (NCBI): domain Bacteria; kingdom Pseudomonadati; phylum Pseudomonadota; class Gammaproteobacteria; order Cellvibrionales; family Cellvibrionaceae; genus Cellvibrio; species Cellvibrio sp. KY-YJ-3. Next base: position 3,371,421 of record NZ_CP031727.1, read on the forward strand.
CCGAGAGAAAACGCCTCGAACTCAATTTAAAACAAGCGAACGCTCATTTGGAAGAATTCACCTATGTCGCCTCCCACGATTTGAAATCACCTTTGCGCGGCATTGCTGATTTGGTTGAATGGATTGCAGAAGACCTGGGCAATAACGTACCTGCACCCGTCACCAATAATATTGACCGAATCCGCATTCGCATCGGGCGTATGGAGCGGTTGATCGAAGATTTACTGCTTTACGCCCGTGCCGGTAGGCGCCATAAAGAATCAGCGGCGGTAAATGTGCCGGAACTAATCAATAACATTGTGGATATGCACCCGGTTCCCGCGCAATTCAGCATCAAACAAGATATCCACATCAATGAAATTTATGCTGCAAAAACACCACTGGAAACCGTGTTGCGCAATTTATTCAGCAACGCCCTTAAACATCATCACGGCACCACACCGGAAATAACCATCAGTGCTGAGCCGAGCGGCAGCTATTGCCTGTTTAAAGTAATTGATAACGGACCCGGCATTCCCGAAATAGCACAAGAGCGCGTTTTTCGTTTATTTCAAACCCTTAATTCTCAGGAGGCAGGAGGTAGCGGGATTGGTTTGGCATTGGCAAAGCGATTGACAGAAAGCCACGGTGGGCAAATAGAACTCATCAGCAACAGCGAGCAACCAGGCTGCAGTTTTCATGTGTGGTGGCCGCGTTTTTCGAGGAAAGATATCGATGACTAGCGAACCCAAAATTAACATTTTGCTTGTTGACGACGATGATGTATCCGCTGAATCCGTCGTCCGCAGCCTGCGCAAAAATGCTGTTGATTTTCCCATCACCCTTGCGCGCGACGGCATGGAAGCCTTGGAAATACTGCGCTCCGCACACCCTCACCTCAGCATCACCAAACCGTATCTGGTATTGCTGGATTTAAATATGCCGCGCATGAATGGTTTTGAATTTTTACACGAAGTACGCAACGACAAAAAACTTCACAACAGTATTGTTTTTGTGTTGACCACGTCCGATGCCGAGTCGGATCGCGCTCGCGCATACGATGAAAACATTGCCGGCTACATGGTGAAATCGGCGGTGGGCCCACAATTTTCCAAGCTTGCATCGCTGCTTGAAAGCTATCGCTCAACAATCAGCCTTCCCAATTAATTAACGTCAATATCAGGATGATTCATTGATATGCAAGTAACGACTGTAGTGCGCCCGGTATCGTTACTCATTATTGAGGACGACGATGTTGATTTAGAAAAAATAAAACGACTACTGCAAAAAGGTGCCCTCAATGTCACCATTACTACCGCCACCTCGACCAACCAAGCGATAGAACTTATCAATCAACACACATATGACTGTGCAATTTTGGATTATCGCCTTCAAGATGGATTGGGCTCGGAATTACTACTGCAGATAAAAAATCACAAACAAAACCCCACTCCCGTAATTATGATTAGCGGCAACAGTGACGAGCGCATTGTTGCTGACATTATGCGCGAGGGTGCGTTTGACTACCTACCCAAACGCCAACTTACTGCTGAGACCTTAATTACTACCCTTGAAGCAAGCCTTATTTGGGCGGAACAAGCGCGCCTGCAACAAGAGGATCAAGCGCGCGTACACCACCTTGCCGAAGGCTTACCTCACCTCGCATGGACATGCACACCGGATGGGGCCTGTGATTATTTAAACCAACGTTGGTGTGATTACACCGGTATTCCCAAAGCAGAACAAATGGGCACAAACTGGATAAACGCAGTGCATCCTGATGATCGCGAATACCTTGCGCGCAACTGGGCAAAAGCAGTCGCTAACCGGGAGGAAATGTTTGTCAAATTTAGGATTCGTCGAAACGACGGCCACTATCGTTGGTTTGATACCCGTGCAATACCGCAAAAAAATTCACAAGGTGATGTACTTCGCTGGTTGGGCACCAACACCGACATTACCGAAATGGAATCGACTCGTCAGGCACTGGCTCACAGCGAGCAGTTATTCCACGCTGCGTTTGATTATGCACCGCTGGGTATGGCGCTGATTAATATGCAAGGAATTATCATCCAAACCAACCCGGCACTGCGGCACCTACTGGGGTATGACAATCAGGGAAAAACACAAACTGCCAGCTCAGCAAAACCACTGCTTAAAATCAGTGATCTTTTTATCGCAGAGGATATAACCAATGCACTGGTTGAGCTGGAGCGACTTTACAGTGGCAATCAACTATTTGCCCAATATGAAACCCGCTGCCAAACCCATAATGGCAATAGCATTCCCACTATGATCAATGCAGCTTATATCAAAGAGTTTTCGGGCGAACCTTGTTACCTGCTGCAAATTTACGATTTGTCCGAGCGCAAACGCTATGAACATCAGCTGCTGAAACTCGCCCATTTTGATAGCCTTACCGGTTTGGGCAACCGCGAAAAAATGAACCGGGAAATTGAATTTTTAATTCGCAAAGCCAGCCGCAGCACAGCTCCTTTTGCAGTTATTTTTGGCGACCTGGATCACTTCAAACAAATCAATGATGGATTGGGGCACGAGGCGGGCGACATACTGCTAAAAACTGTCGCGCGTCGGCTGCAAAAATCGCTGCGCCACGAAGATATTATTTGCCGCTTGGGCGGCGATGAATTTGTAATTTTATTACCTGACATTCCGCGCTTTGAAGCCGTAGCTTCGGTAGCCGATAAACTCCTGCAAAAAATTCACAAACCGATTCGCCTGGGAAAAAATCGCGTACATGTCAGCATGAGTTTTGGCATTGCCCTTTACCCCACCGATGGCGATGATGCCAAAACCCTGCTGCGCAATGCCGACAGTGCTTTGTATGATGCCAAAGCAAAAGGCCGCGGTTGCTATCAACTGTACCGCAAAGAGCTGACTGAATACGTTCACAATCGCTTACAGTTGGATGCCGACCTGCGCAAAGCAATTATCAATCACGAATTTGAGGTGCACTACCAACCGGTGATTGATCTTGACACCAATCAGGTTGTTTCTGCCGAAGCACTTATTCGCTGGAATCACCCTAAACGCGGGCGTGTAGGGCCGGATGAATTTATTCCCTATGCACAAGAAAGTGGTTTGATCTTGCCCATCGGTAATTGGATCATCAACGAAGCATGTCATCAGCTTGCGCAATGGAATAGAGAGGGTATACATATCAATATATCTATTAATGTTTCTGCGCGGCAGTTTATGCAGCAAGATCTATTGCCCCTTTTTGAACAGATGCTTGAGCAATACAACTTGCGCGGCGACCAACTTACCATCGAAATCACCGAGCAAATGTTTCTGGAAAATACGGAAAACAATTTGCGACAAATTACCCAACTTAAAAACCTGGGCATTAAAATATCACTGGATGATTTTGGTATAGGTTATTCATCGCTGAGCTACATTTTGCGCTTTTCCCCGCAGTACCTGAAAATTGATCGCTCGTTTGTCAGTCTAATTGGTACCGGCAAGGAACATGATGAAATGGTAAATGCGATCATCGGGCTCAATAAAATAATTCCCATGCACATTGTTGGCGAAGGAATTGAAGAGGAAAACCAACGCCACTTCCTACACTCACGCGGCTGTGATTTAGGCCAGGGTTATTTATTTTCAAAGCCCGTACCGCCCGACCAGTTGGCACACTTTATTAACAGCAAACAACCCGCCACACTCTTGCTAAATTGAGCATCAACCCCCGCAAAAGCGACCCTATATTCACACACCGGTGTAGATTTTAACGTCACATTATATTAGTCTTGCCAAAGCTGTTAGCAGGGTATTTTTTGTAAAAAACCAATAGATATCCCTGCTAACGGCTTACCAAATAGTCATTAACTTAATACGATAAAAAGGAAAACAGGATGTCTCGTTTCAAACTATCTGCGTTATTGGTTCTGGTTACTGCATTGGTTAGCGGCTGTGCTACTCAGGTAACGGAAACCCCGTCAAAAGTAACACCAGCAACTACCGACTTGGGCGAATTCAGTCAGGTTATTTTAGTCAAAACTGAAATTGCACCAACCTATGCTTCTCACCCCGCCAACTTAAAAGCAGTCAAAAAAATTGATGAAATTCTTGCTGAACGTTTGGGTGGTGTTTTGGAGAACATGCAGGTAAAAACTCTGGATCAAATCAAATCTGAAAATTTGGCTAACAATGGCAATGTGCTGTTCATCAAGCCCTATGTTAAACAAATCAAATTTATTGGCGGTGCAGCCCGTTTTTGGGCTGGTGCAATGGCTGGCAGCTCTGTAGTAATTATGGACGTAGCTTTTGAAGACGGCGCAAATGGAACCAAACTAAGTAACCCCGGTTTTATGCGTAAAGCAGGTGCCTATACCGATGCATTTGGTGTTGCATCTAATGCGATGTTAGATGACGTCGCACAAGACGTTGTTAACTATGTAGCAGCGAACAAATAATCACGCGTTAAAACTCACGCGTTTGATAAATACTGTTCGTATAGATAAAAGGCCGCCGGAAAAATAGGCGGCCTTTTTTATTGGCTGCCACCTGTGCATCAAACCCACACAAGCTAGAGCGCAATGGCACCTTGCAAATTTTTCAGGCAATGGGCCTTGGCCAGTGCCAAAAAATCCTGCACATAAGGTAGCACCAAATATTCTTCACGCACTGCCGCATAAAGTGTGGGCCAAATACCTTGTGGCCCGGCTGAACGTACGCTAATCAAACCCTGCGCCACATATTCAGCCGCCACCCAATTTGGTAAAGCACACACACCGCGCCCACTGGCAACCAATTGCACCATCATCAAAGTTAATTCCGAAGTGCGCACAGCGGCTGGCTCTACTCCGGCGGGCATTAAAAATTGGGTAAACACATCCAGGCGATTGCGGCTCACGGGGTAGCTAATTAAGGTTTGATCAGCAAGATCTTGCGGCTGTAAATATTCCCGGGCGGTCAACCGATGCTCATTCGCCAGTGCGATTTGCATTTCGTAACCAAACAAGGGCACATACTCAATACCCTTGATTACTTGTGGATCAGAAGTAATTACCAAATCAATATCGCCCTGCGCCAAGGCTGGTAGTGGCTCAAAGGTAAAACCCCCAGAGAAATCCAATTCAATAGCGGGCCATTGATTGCGATATACATCGATAGTCGGCATCAACCAGTTAAAACAACTGTGGCATTCAATTGCCATGTATAAGCGCCCTGCCTCGCCGTGCACTAATTTTTTTACATCGCGCTCAGCATCGCTAACTCTGGCGAGCACATCATCTGCCAATAGCAGCAATCGTTTTCCTGCCTCAGTAAACCGCAAAGGACGACTTTTACGGATAAACAATTCGCACTCCACGCGCGACTCCAGTTCTTTGAGCTGGTGAGACAGCGCAGACTGCGTGAGAAATAAACGCTCTGCCGCCTCCACCAAACTGCCGGTTTCACGCAGAGCGATAAGGGTTTTTAAATGGCGAATTTCGATCATAGTTATGCTCTCACGTAGGTTGGAAAAGCGTAGCGCCTTCCGACGATGCAGCCCAATAGCAGTGATATGCCTGAATATTTGTTGTGTCGGAAGTCGCTGCGCTTTTCCAACCTACCCACTCAATGAATCAATCCGCACAGGGTAACATTAACCATATTCACGTTAAAACCGAAAATCACCAGTTTTATTCATGTTTGTGTTTCGCCCAAAATAATCCTTTCGTCAACAAAGGGCGTCGACGCCGATTGACCGCTATTGGGTGTAAATTGCCGATTGCATTACCAGCCACAAACAAAAATGCCGCCGTGTTTTGCACGGCGGCATTTTTAGTGAATCATTACCAACGCCATTGAATTTCCGCCGTTAACTCGCGGCCGCGACTAGGTACACCATCCAATTTACCGAGCCCTTGTGCCGGAGTTGCATAATCCTCATCGGTAAGATTTTTTATTTGCAAACTAATGTCGTAACCACTGGTAAAGCGGTAGCGCCATTGGGTGTTGAGCACCCAAAAATCATCCAGTGTTATTTCAGTTGTTGCCGACACAGGAGCTTGGTGTTCATCTTGATATACACCAAGCAAATTCCAATTCCAACGCTGGGCGGCGTAATTAATTTCAAAGGATGCCAGCGATTCCGCTTCGCGAAATGCCGTCTCCGGTAAATTCATATTGGTATAAGTGCTGCGCAGTGACCAGCGATCGCCGAATTTTTGTAGCCACTCTATTTCAAGGCCATCACTGCGCTCGCTATCGCCATTGACATACGTACGGGTAGTGCCAATAAAACCTGTCATGATCGGTTGTTCGTAGCGGTTTTGAAACACACCAGCGCTAAGGCTGGTGGCCTGCCAATTGCCCATTAGAATCAAGTCCCAAGTTTTTACCACCTCATGCTCAAGATCCGGATTGCCAAGCAATGTGGGGTTATTAATAAACGCTGTCTCTGCCAGCGTCGGTGCGCGGAATGCTTCGCCGTATAACAACTTCAGGCTGTAGGTTTCATTGAGTTGTTCTACCAGTGCCAAACGCGGGCTAAAACGTGCCTCTACATCTGAGTAGTCATCATAGCGGCCCCCAATGGTGAGCCTAGTTGAATCGCGCAGGCTGCGAATATATTGACCATGAATACCCGTGGTGGATTGTGAACCTGAAACCCCCAAGGGGGTGCGTTCACTCATTTCGCCGTAATAAGTGATGGGGAATTGTCGCTGGATTAATTGCACCAGATCGTAGTTGCTGTAAGCACGCGCTTTGATCTCTTCGTGGTGCGCCGCTTGTATGCCCCATTGGGCGCTGGACTTGTCGTCTATAGTCCAGTCCGTTGTGTAGGCCAAGCGATAGCTTTCACCGGCTTGTGTTGCTTGAATCCTAAATGGTTCATTGCTGCTGGGTACGCTTACCGCCGCCAAGGCCCCCGGCCCCTGCACAAACCCTTCAAGCTCAAAGGTGAATTGTTGATAGCTGAGAGAAAAATTGGATTTGATCGCAGGTGTCCATTCAATACCCTGATCCACACTTAAGTTCCACAGCTCACGGGCGTGATCATTCACCCCGTTGGCAGTATTTTCCGAGAGATAAAAATCCTCCGACTCGCCGCGATAATAGGTCAGATCAATTTGGGTTTTGCCGCGACTTAACCCCAGATCCATATTCAACAAACGACGCGGGTCTTCAGTCTCCAGCGGCAAACGGCTGAAGCTATCGGTAATTGTCAAATCTTGCCCTTTATCTTCATAGGCATGCAGGTACGCATCCGCCTGCCATTCTTCACCGGCGTGACTCCAGAGTGCATCCAGTGCGCGCCGCTGCTCACTGCCCACGCCCACAGCGAGGGCTTTTTGCTGTTTGCGGGTGACAATATTAATTACACCAGTGAAAGCAGAGCTGCCGTAAACCGCAGAGCCTGGGCCGCGAATCACTTCCACCCGCTCCACCTGCGCCAATGGAAATAGCGGCAAGGTGACATCGGGGCTGCCAGCACGGGGGTCGTTAAATACCTTGCCGTCAATCAGCAACAGCACCTCCAGCGATACCTGGGTGGTGCGTCGGCCACGCGCGCTGTAGGTGTAAGCCAACCCACTATTAGCATTGCGATTAAATTGAAACCCCGGCACCAACCCGAGCAACTCGTGCAGGTAATCCACACCCAAGCGCTCTATGTGCTCATGAGTAAATACCGACACCGCCGCCGGTACCGTTTTAATCGACTCTTGGGTAAGGGTCGACCCAGTCACCGGGGTTTCCAGCAACTGTTCAAGGCTTAATTCGAGGTAGGCAAATTCATCCGCGTGTGCGCCCATACTGAGCAGACACATCAACGCCAACAAGCAGCGCGGTGCACGATAAACTTTCGGTTTGATGACCATAGTGCGATTCTCCACGTCAGTAATACCGGGCGCAGGTCAGCGAGCTGACCAATCTGCCAACCAGGCATCAAACTGCCCAGGCGGTAAGGGTTTGGAAAAGTGATAGCCCTGCATTAAACGACACCCTTCATTCACAAGCAGAGTCATTTCATGGCTGGTTTCTACGCCTTCAGCGATGGTATCCATACCCAGTGACTGTGCGAGACGGATGATGTAACTAACAATCGCCAGCGACGCCTCATCCGACTGCATATCACGAACAAACGATTGATCAATTTTTAAAATGTTTACCGGCAAGCGGCGCAGATAATTAAGGCAGGAAAAGCCAGTGCCAAAATCATCAATTGCAATGCGATAGCCCAAGTCGCGAAACTTCTGCAACACCTCGATAGAGGCATCCATATCGCTCATCAGCATGCTCTCTGTCAGCTCCAACTCCAACGACTGGGGTGCCGCGCCCGCGTCGTCCATAATGGTTTGCACCTCAGCCATAAAACCAGGTTGGTGGAATTGCAGTGCTGAAATATTCACACTGACCACCAGTGAAATGGCACCTTCCGCCTGCCAGCGAGTAACCTGTCGCGCGGCTTCGGCGATCACCCAATTGCCGATAGGAATAATCAAACCAATTTCTTCCGCCAGCGGAATAAAATCATTGGGCTGAACCAAACCGCGCTCCGGGTGACGCCAGCGAATTAGGGCCTCAGCACCGTAAAGTTGCTGATTAGTGGCATCCATCTGCGGTTGATAATGAAGTTCAAACTGCCCCAACTCCAAGGCTTGTCGCAAGTCGTACTCAAGTTTTAAGCGATCCAACGTGCGCGAATTTAATAGCGGTGTATAGAACTGATAATTGTTGCGGCCTTTTTCTTTGGCGAGATACATTGCAGCATCGGCATTTTTAATCAGTTCGCTCGGTGAACTGCCATCCTCAGGGTAAATCGCGATACCAATACTTGGGCTTAAATGCAGTGGCATCTCTTCCACTAAATAAGGCTTTAATAATTCTTCGCGCACTTTGATTGCCACTTCCGCCAAATCGCGCTCATCATGCACACGCGGCAATAACACCACAAACTCATCGCCACCCAGGCGCGCAACTGTATCGTCATTACGGATAACTTTTTTCAAACGCAGGGCTGTCTGGCGCAAAATTTGATCGCCTGCTGCATGGCCGAGCGAGTCATTGATATTTTTAAAACGATCCAAATCGATAAACAGCAAGCCAACTTTTTCCTGACGCCGTTTGGCAGTATTAATCGCCATTTCCAAACGATCATTTAATAAAGTGCGATTGGGCAACTCGGTGAGGCTGTCGTGGTGCGCAAGAAAGTCGAGTCGTTCGCGGGATTTTTTGCGCTCGGAGATATCAGTAAAAATAGCGATATAATTTTCTATCTGACCGTCGCTACCCAATACGCGGCTAATTGAAAACCAGGAGGGAAATGTCTCACCATTTTTACGCCGGTTGCTAAGCTCACCCAACCAGGCCCCACGCTCGTTGAGAATGGCAATCAGGTTGCGGAAAAATCCTCGCGGGTGTTGGCTCGCACCTATTTGGGCGGCGTCCACACCCAACACATCTTCAGCACTGAAGCCCATCATTTTTTCGTAGGTTTTATTCACCAGAACTATGCGGAATTGATCATCCAAGATCATGATCGCTTCATTGCTGCCTTCAAATACTTTGGCCCACAAACGCAATTCCGCTTCCTGATGTTTACGCTGGGTGATGTCGCGAATCACCATCACCACTTCTTGCTGTTCGCGCAGCATTACCCGCGCCTCCCAGGTGCGCATTTTTCCTGCCAGAGGCGACCAATCAAACTCGACTAATTGTTCACCTTTACCGGCAAACACCCGGCGAATTTGTGGTGCGAGAATGCGATAGACGGGTGCAGGCAAGTGCCCTTCACCACTGTCCTCATCGTAACTAACCCAATGATCCATCTCATGAGTGTAAGCGCCGACTTGCATATCAATTACATGACCATCGCGGTCAATACGCAAAATCATGTCGGGAATACCCGCCAGCAGCGCGCGGGTTTTACCCTCACTTACACTGACATCGCGAAAGGCTTTTTTGGCGCGCAGAATAAATTGCAAACGATACGGCAGAGAGCCCCAACTGACGGGCTTGGTAATAAAATCTGTGGCGCCGGATTCATAGGCGTGATGAATGGATTCTATATCGCCCAACCCGGTGACCATGGCGATAGGTAAATCGTGGCCGCGTGGGTCTTGCAGTAACTCGCGGCACAAGCTGAAACCATCACCGTCGGGCAGGAGCACATCTAACAAAACAATATCTGGTTTACGCTCTGCAAAACGTGCGCGTGCAGAGGCGCAGTCGACCGCCTCCATCACCTGAAAACCTGACTGTTCAAGGGTGATGGTAGTCATTAAACGCGCGGCTTCATCGTCATCAACAACCAATACCAGATTCACATTGGCATCACCCAGCGTGATCAGCGGCATACCGTTGCTGGTTGTTAGGTTGAGTGCTGAATCAGGCATCGAGCGGGTTTCTTTCACGTGGATAACTCCTTTCGCTCTAATTCAGCCAAACCTTCTAGCGATAAATCATAGAGCCGTAAAATGCTGTCGACCTGCTGCGCGGCACCCTCCATTTCACCTTTGCGCGCGCTGGCCTCACAATCGCGACAGGCCGCTGCCAAATCCAGCAAACCTAGATTAGCAGCGCTGTTTTTAAAATTGTGTGCGGTTTTGTAGAGTAAATTGGCATCGCCCGCGGCCACTGCCTGATGCAGCTGGGTAATTAGCGCAGGGCTAGCGCCGCGAAATAAACCAATAATTTTTGGCAACAAACCAACACGTAACTCGCGCAGTTGGCGAATAACCTGTTGGTCAATTTCAATTTTGCCTGACGTGGACGATTCAACAGGCGTTGAATCCTTTTCGGGTAACCAACGGCTCAGGGTTTGGTTCAGCTGTAATTGTGAAAAGGGTTTGCTCAGGTAATCATCCATCCCCTGCGCCAAACAATGCTCACGATCACCACTTATAGCATTCGCGGTAAGCGCAATAATGGGTAAAGGATTCAAGCCCATTGTTTGCTCGCGCTGACGAATTCGTCGGCTGGCTTCAAACCCGTCCATCACTGGCATTTGGCAGTCCATCAACACCAGGTCGAATGACAGGCGATCAATAAGCGCCAGCGCTTCCTGACCGTTGTTGGCAATTGTCATATCCAACCCCATGCGCTGCAGCATAGCTTTGGCAACTTCCTGATTCACTGGATTGTCCTCCGCCAGCAATACCCGACCGCGCAGCGGTTTTACACCGGGCATTGGCTTTGCACCCTCACTGACCAGGGACTCGGAACCCAGCGGTTGGTAGATAAAATCACCAGCCGCAACCTGGGCGATAAGCCCATGTAACTCCGTCTGGCGCGCCGGCTTGAATAACATCAATGCACGGTTGGCAAGGGACTCCTGAATCGCAATGCCGGCGGGGCACAGCACCATTACCGCTAGCGATTCAAATATTGGTGAGGCCGCCAAATTATCCAGCAATGCACCGGCATTCATATCCGGCATCGCCCAGTCAGTTAATAGCAGTTCAAATGGAGCGTCCGTTTTAGCCTGTTTATTTAACAGCGCCAGCGCCTCGACAGCGGACTCTGCAAGCACCGGAGTGATTCCCCAAGCACGCAACCAATCGTCCAGAATATCGCGGTTGACCTCGTTGTCATCCACCACCAATGTGCGCAAGGGCTTGAGTGGCTGAAACTCCGGTGCCGCCTCAGTATTAATATGCTGCGCCAGCAATAAATCAAAATAGAAACGACTGCCCTCTCCCGGCTGACTTTCCAACTGAATCTGCCCACCCATCATTTCAATCAGGCGCTGCGAAATTGCCAACCCCAAACCAGTGCCGCCGTACTTGCGCGACATGGAGGAATCCGCTTGGGTAAAGGATTGAAATAGTTTTGCGCTCTGCTCAGGAGAAATACCAATTCCTGTATCGCGCACAGCAAAGCGCAGCTGCAATTGGTCTGCCTTGTTGGCCACAAGCCCAACACTGATTTCTACTTCGCCGCTGTCGGTGAATTTGATGGCGTTGCTCAATAGATTGGTAATTACCTGCCCGAGCCGCGGGCCATCTCCTATCACAGAGACAGGCGGCAATGGTGTTCTGCACAGGAGTTCCAAATTTTTCCCGTGCGCAATAGGCGCGTAACGCTCCGCGATATCTTCAATCAGGGTATTGAGCGGGAATGGCAGTAACTCTAATTCCAGTTTACCGGCTTCGATTTTAGAGAAATCAAGAATATCGTTAATGATAAGAAGCAAATCTTCGCTGGAGCGACGCGCCACCCGGGCAAATCGTTTTTGTTTGCTGTCCAGCTCTGTCTCCAACAACAAACCGGTCATGCCCATAATGCCATTTAAGGGCGTGCGGATTTCATGGCTCATGACTGCCAAAAAGTCACTTTTGGCTTTGCTGGCAGCTTCCGCTTGTTCACGCGCGTATTGCAACTCCAGGGTGCGCTCCAGTACCCGCTGCTCCAGCAGCTCCTGATTTTGGCGCAACTCGCTGTCTTGCATTTCAATACGATCCAGCATGGCGTTAAAACGCCGGGTCAGCAGCCCCACCTCATCACGTACAGCGGACTCAGGTGCGCGAGCATCGTAATGTCCTTGATCGCCCACCCGCTGCGCCAATTCACTCAAACTCCCCAAGGGGCGCATTACTCGGGAAATCAAAGCCCAAGCCAAAATCCCGGACACCAACAGCGCCACAAAAGCGGCGGCTAACACCCAACCGATCTGGCCATAAAACTGTTCGCGCAATGGTTTTAGCGTGACATCCAACTCCAAATAGCCCAGAGGCTCTTCTGCCCAAAAAACGTCTGCGCGCACCCGGGTATCGCGCTCAGGGCCGAGCGCTGCAGTATCGCCAAGCGCAGCGCGGTATTCAGCCAGCAACTCGTTGTTGCTGAGAATCAAACGTGCCGCAATCACTTTAGGTTCCACACGCAATACGGCCAGCGTTTGTTGGGCGGCTTCTTTGTCGGCAAACATACTCGGCGCTGCCATATTCAACGCAGTTGCTTCCGCCAAAATTTGCAGCTGGTTATTTACTTGATTCACAAAGTAATTGTATTGCTGCCAACTGGTTGCTAGTGCCGCACCCAAGACTGCAATGCTGGTTAATAACATGGCGAGCAAAGTGATTTTGCGGGTTAGCGAAGTATTAGGAATGGAGTTTGGCATCTTAGCGGCGCTCCATTGTTGGCTTTTTAGCCAATTTGAGCAGCTGGCTACTGACTTTTACACCAGCGCTTTCAATCGCCTGTTCGTTGATCACAAACTCAATACGGTTATCACTCGTACGCAGCAGCGCGATAGCAACACGCCCATCCCGAGGATCAGGCTCATCCGCTACGAGCAATACCCCCGGTGGCAATTGTGCGGGCAAGGAAATACGTTCACCGCTTGCGGGGCGATAAATCATTTGGCAAGAATTTAAATGCTGATCGAGATCCGCCGTTTTATCGAGATAGACAACTCTGGTCTGACGCTGCGGTTGGGTTTTTTTTTCCAACTGCGCCAAGGCTTGACGGGTAACACCTTCTGCCCCCAAAGCACAAAGCGAAACCGATTGATCTTTGTGTGCGGGCCATTCGATGAATTTCAAAAAGTTATAGACAAATGCAACGCGCAAGCTAGCCTCGGACGCATTCGCCGAAGCCACAAAAAAAGGCGTGAAGAGCAAGACTCCCACACCAGAATAAACCAAGCGACGGCCAGTAACTTTGGCCCACCTTCCCAGCACAGACTTCACCTTGTGCGATTCCCTCGTGTAAAGCGTTTTAATCTGCTCAGGATAGCCCAGCGGAGGTGGTTTTGCGATAAAGGGTTTTGCTTTTTCCGTCGCCTCCAGCCACCTTAATAAGACTAAGTGGTATCATGGTAGCCCTCAATTTCCATTCCTATGGCCACTTTTATGCTGTTGTTTGTCGATAACCTAACCAATGTCGATTTCAGTTTCCTTGACCCCCAGCGCGGCCTTCTCGGCGAGACCTGGTTAGCAAATGTTCGTTTGTATGGGGAACTGGATGAACAAGGCATGGTGTGCGATTTCGGCACCGTTAAAAAAGTCATGCGTCATTGGTTGGATACAGAGTTAGATCACCGCTTGGCTGTGCCCATTCGCTCACCGCAAATTCGCATTGACGATGAAGGCGACTTTCTCACCATTCATTGGCAATTTGGCAGCAATGGTGAATTTTTACACACACGCTCACCGCGCGATGCAATTGCTCTTGTCGATGCAGAGGTTCTAACACAAGAATCTATTGCCGAATGGTGCATTAGCCAACTCAAGCAACAATTCCCAATGAGCGTGGCACGTTTGGAGTTGGACTTCTCATTGGAGCCTATAACAGGAGCCTATTACCACTACAGTCACGGCTTGAAAAAACACCGGGGTAATTGCCAACGCATTGCACACGGCCATCGCTCACGCATAGATATTTGGGCCAACGGCAAAAAATCACCGAAACTGGAGCAGCGTTGGGCCGATGAATGGAAAGATATTTATTTGGCTACTCGTGAAGATCTGATTGGCAAACCGCAACACCAAGGCACGAATTACTACCACTTTGCCTACGAGGCAGAGCAAGGCCCGTTTGAAATTACCCTGCCGCAACGCTGCTGCTATCTGATCGATACCGAAACTACCGTAGAGTTTATCGCCCATCACATTGCGCAAAAAAGCCGCCAGGAAAACCCCGATACCTTTATTCGCGTGAAAGCGTATGAAGGCATTAACAAAGGTGCAATTGCAGAAGCCTAAAACAGTAGTGCAATTATTAATTGCGAGTTAAAAGATTATCAATTTTTTGCAGGTGGGTAATCAGCGGTGCTGAGTGTAAATTCAACACTGAAAAATACTCTTCAGCCATAGGTGCCACTGAGCAATATTTGGGAAGCTCCATTTGTTGCTCAATCATAGAATACAAGCGCGGTAAAAAAATAAACTGCAACCACTGCGGAAAGTTCATGGTATCTATCGCGAAAGGCTCCGTACTCGCCAGCGCCTCCTCGGAAATCATTTCAAATTCCCACAGCTGTAATTGCCGCAGTTGTTGTTCAACGTCCATTAACACTTCGGCAACGGCGATGTGGAGTTTATTCATGGTATATCCGGCAGTCAGGGTGCTTCGTAGGTTGGTGCTGAGCGCAGCGATGCCCAACACGCTTTTTAAAAAATCATTTGTGAACGATATGGGTAAACGGCGGCAGCGAATTCAAAATCGCTTTGCCGTAACGCTTGGTAATAATGCGGCGATCAAGCAGGCTGATTTTGCCTGTATCCGTTTCAGTGCGCAGCAAACGCCCACAAGCCTGAATTAATTTTAGCGATGCATCCGGTACGGTAATTTCCATAAATGCATTGCCACCACGCGCTTCAATCCACTCCGATAATGATGCTTCAATTGGATCATCGGGAACCGCAAACGGCAGTTTGGCAATAATCACGTGCGTGCAATATTTACCCGGTAGATCCACCCCTTCGGCAAAACTTGCCAACCCAAACAGCACACTACCGCGCCCTTCATCGATAGCTTTTTTATGCTGCACCAACATTTCCTGCTTGGAATTATCACCCTGCACCAAAATAATTTCGCGTAGATCTTCCGGCATATCCTCAAATACATCGAGCATTTGTTTGCGCGATGAAAACAACACCAGAGTGCCCGCATCGGGATCAATTAAATTCGGCAGATCGTCAATAATGGCAAGGGTATGCACATCCGCATTAGTCGCCTCCACTGCAGCCACGGGAATTTCCAGCGTCGCCTGTTGAAAATTAAAAGGGCTGGGCACTACATGGTAGTTGGCGTCCGCAGGTGTTCCCGCGCGCATTTGAAAGCGTTGAAAATTCCCCAACGCGGTTAAAGTTGCGGAGGTAATAACCGCACCGCAGGCTTTTTCCCACAAACTGTATTCAAGGGTTTTGGCGGCAAGAATCGGGCTGGAGCAAATTTCCAAATCGAGGCTGCCAGTGTGGTCTATGGGGGTGATCCAACGGGCTTTGGGAACCGAACCGGGTTTATCGGGCGTAGCAAAACTCGCCCACAAATCGCGATTGGCTTCCGCACGCGACTGCCAGGTTCCCAGCAGCGGATAATTATTTTCCAAATCAATTTTGGGTACGGGGCAATGCGCATCTTCCATCGATTGGGTTAATTCATCGCACATTTTTTTGAGCAACTCGCTCAGGCGATCAAAACCTTTATAGAGCTCAACACAAGGTAGGAGAAAATCCTGCGGAATAACGCCGTTGTCAAAACGATAATGGTTTTGGCGATCATCAAAGGCAATGCTCTGCGCCAACTGATCAAACACCGGATACAACTGATCTAACCGCTGCTTGCAATCAATTAGCGCGGCTGGCAATTGCTCGCCATAACGATCCACATTCCCAGCGCCACTCACCGCACCTAAAATTGCGCCGAGCGCTTTATTGCATTGATCCAGCCATTTGCTGGTCGCGAGCATGCGGCTGTGATGCGCAAAATGATTGAGTGCTTTTTGCGGTAAGTGATGACCTTCATCGAACACAAAAATCGCGTCCTCCGGTGCGGGCAAAATAGCACCACCGCCTAAGGCCAAATCGGCCAGCACCAAATCGTGATTGGTAACAATACAATCCACGGCATGCATTGAATCCCGCGCTTTAAAAAAACTGCACACCGACACATTGGAACAGCGGCGTCCGGTACATTGGCGATGATCAGTGGTAATGATTTGCCACTCGTTTTGTTCGAGTGCTTGCGGCCAGGTGTCGCGCTCGCCATTCCATTTATTGCCAGCGAGGGATTCCATCATGGATTGATACAGTTTTACGCTTTGCGCCGACACACTCGGATATTCATCTTCATAGAGCGCGCGGGTGGGGTTTACACCGCTTTCGTATTCAGCAATGAGATTATCGAGCTTACTCAAACACAAATAGCGACCACGGCCTTTGGCGAGCGTGAAGGAAAAATTTAGCCCACTGTTGCGATGTAAATCGGGTAAATCTTTATTTACGATTTGCTCTTGCAGCGCGACTGTCGCGGTAGAGACAACCAACTTCTTACCCAGAGCTTTGGCCATGACCAGCGCCGGCAGTAAATAGGCGATAGTTTTGCCCGTACCTGTACCTGCCTCAACCACACAAATATGACCACCGGCACGCTCCTCCACTAGACGATGATTTTCATCATCCAATTTAATACTGCCGAGCGCTTTAGCGATTTCAGCGATCATCAATTTTTGGCCATAGCGGGACTTTAAGCCCTTATTTTCCAAAAATGTGCTGTAGGCGCTTTGAATTTGTTTTTTGAGGTCATCGGTTAGCATTAGCTGCTGCTACTCAGTTTGCTCACAACCGGGTTAGCATAAATTCCCAGCGCAATTTCGCGCTGCCCTTCGGGGATTGCATTCATACGCTGGGCAAAGGCTGCTTTTTCTGCACTTAAAGTTGCAGGATCATAAGGTGTGTTGTTTACACCATAATTCACTGTCGGCACATTGCCATGCAACATTTCATAAGCAATACAGTTAGTAGCATGCAACACATAGTTGCCAAGAATTTGTTTGTCCAAGGCGGCAACCAGCTCATCAGTATCGGTGTAATCACCATCCAAAATATCGCCGAATGCCAAATGCACATTACCTTTGTCGCCGGCAATTCCCATGGCGATGCTTTTTACATCCTCATGCTCTTCTTTTTGGTAACTGCCTTGCGTGCGCTGTAAATAAAGCTCGCGCGCTTTCGCTGCATCGCAAGGGTCCAACTCGTAAGAAATAGATACCGGCACTATGCGCAACTGCCGGATATAAGTCGCCAACTCTTCCGTTTTGGGTTTATTTAGCGCGATCATACCCAGCACTGCGGAATTGGTTTTATCGCAACCATCTTTGGCGCGACCTTCACGCTGGGCGATCCAGATACTTGAATGTTCATTGCAAATTGAATGATGAATATAAGACGACAAATATTTTGCCGCTTTGAGTTTTTCACGCGGCGCTTTTGCCGAACGGTTAACAATAAAACTTTTATTCAACCGCATTAAATCTGACACAAAAGGTTTGGTCAGCAAGTTATCGCCAATCGCGATACGCAAAGTATTGCTGTGGTTGTGATAGAGAACCCAATTGACAAATGCCGGGTCCATCGCGATATCGCGATGGTTGCTTATAAACAAATAGGCCGTTTTTTTATCCAGCTTATCCAGGCCTGATGTAGTTAATGCGGTGACGCGCTTGGCCATCATAGCCGCCATATAGTTTTCAACCACGTGCTGAAAACCATCCACATCCTGAATGCCGGATAACTGCTGTTTGAGCTTCGCTTTTACCAGAGGTTTTATTGCCCACCCCAACCATTGGTGTGCACCGGGAAAACGCAAACGAGTTACGGCATCGACCAATTCCGGGTCGGCTAACAGGCGATCAAGCGTGGAGCGAACTTCATCATCGCGGTAGGGACGAATATCATCAAATTCAGTCATATAAGGGAGTCATCAGTAAGAAGGCAATTTCAACATCTATCGGAATGGGTTTATATCCAAACAGACATTATGCGCTCCAAGAACAAGCGCTTTGCATAAGGGCCGGAAGCCAGCGAAAATAGGCGCACAAAATACCGAAAAGGGTCGCAAAATGCCACCAAAAACACCACCCATCAATCGTAATACCGATAGCAACACCCCCTGCCCCTGCGGTAGCCAGCAATCACTGCAAGCCTGTTGTCTGGATTTTATCGAAGGCATCCGCCTGCCCCCCACCGCTGAAAGCTTAATGCGCTCGCGCTATACCGCGCACAGCCTTGTCGCCGTCGATTACCTGTGGGACACCTGGAGCCCAGAACAGCGTTTGCGCTCCAGCAAGAGCGACATTCGCGCCTGGGCTGAAAGCTGCGACTGGTTGGGTCTGCAGATACGCAACACCCACGCAGGAGCAGAGTATGATGATTCCGGCATCGTTGAATTTGTAGCGATTTTTCGCCAACAAGGGCAACTGCATCAGCACCATGAAACTTCATTATTTAAAAAGCACTTGGGTAAGTGGTTTTATGTTGATCATGTGGAGCCGTGACAGAGTCAAATTTCCGACACAAATAATAAAGAAATGTGATGCAACCGGCGAAGCGCACAAAAATCCGCCACTGATCGCATTAGCTGATCACCTCATCACTCACTAATGCTTAAAATAGCGCCAAAATCATAATATCCATTGCGCTATTAGCGGCTACACTCTCCGGTGTGCCATTTGCCAAGACTCTAACTCTCTGACTCTATGAAAATTTTGCTGGTCGAAGACAGTGCAACCCTGCGCCATGCCATGCGCAATTATATTCTCGAAGCGGGTCATGAACCCTTGATTGCACGCAGTGGCGAAGAAGCGCTGCAGCTGCTCGAAAATACCCCGGTCGATATGATCATTATGGACGTGGAAATGCCCGGCTTGAATGGCTTTGAAACGACACGCCTCATCCGCGAGTGGCTTGCGGGCCACTGGATACCCATCATTTTTGTAACCGGCCTGAATGAGGACGAAAATTACCGCGAAGGCATAGAAGCCGGTGGCGATGATTATCTGATCAAGCCGGTCAGCTTCATGATTATCAAAGCAAAAATCCGCGCGATGGAGCGTATCGCCGAAATGCGCGACCAGCTGAATCAGCTCAACGTGGAATTGGAGGCACTGAGCCAGCTCGACAGCCTCACGCAAATATATAACCGCCGCACCTTTAATGATTTGGCACAGCAACAGTGGTCGCTGGCTAAACGCCATCAACAACCCATTAGTGCGTTGATGATCGACGTGGACCACTTCAAATTATTTAACGATCACTACGGTCACCCGGCGGGTGATGCCTGCCTGAAAAAAGTCAGTCAGGCGATTAAAAGTTGCCTGCACCGCAGCGGGGATATTTTGGGCCGCTATGGCGGCGAAGAGTTTGTAGTACTACTGCCGGAAACCGATGCGAAGGGTGCAATGCGCGTATCCCAATCTATCGGTGAAGCCTTGGCGCAGTTGCAAATACGCCACGATGTATCACCCACCGACAGCTATGTAACCGCCAGCATTGGCGGTGCAACTTGCCTGCGCACCACCGGCCATGATTTGGAAGAACTGATTAAAAATGCCGACCGCGCTCTGTATAAAGCCAAACGCGCGGGGCGCAATCGCAGTTGGGTGGAGGAAGTAGCCACCCACAAAACTATTTTGCTGGCGGATACAGATCAGGAGTTACTGCGTCATTTCAGCGGCTGCTTGCAAGCGCACTTTAATTTGCTCACCGCCGAAACACAGCGTGAATGCCTGGAGTTAGCGATTGAATTGCATCCAGACTTAATATTGTTAGGTAGTGGCATTGTAGATACCCAAGCCGGTGCCGAACTGTGCAACTGGCTCGCACGTACCCCAAAAACAGCCAACAGCCTGTTAGCGCTTGTGAGCGAACAAACCGACGACAAAATCAAAACACTTGGGCAAACACTCAATATCGACCATTTCTTTGATAAGAGCCTCAGTGCGCCCACGCTGCTCAACAACATTGTCAAACTGCTTAACGACGCGCACTGATGAGCAGCCATTCACCGCATTAATTGCTGCGCAGCGAGTTGTACCAATTTACCTCGCGTGAATATTTATCCACCTGATCGGCCACATCCAACACCAGCGCAAACAGCGCCATGCGCACCAACACGCCATTGTCCGCCTGGCGGAAAATGGCCAGGTTGGGGTTTGCATTCAAATCATTATCCAGCTCATTGGCGTCTGCCCGTGAATCTCGCGGCAGCGGGTGCATGATCACCGTATTCGGTTCGCAGTATTGGGTATAGATGGATTGATTCAAACGGAACCGACCGCGATACAAATCGGCCTCTTCTTTACTGGCGAAACGCTCTTCCTGGATACGTGTTGAATAAGCGATATCGATATTGCCGATGCTGGATGCCAAGTCATCCGTAATCGTCACCTTGTGCCCTGCACTGCGCAACTCCTCAACGATATAGTCCGGCATTGCCAACTCTTTGGGTGACACCAAACACACGCTAATGTTTTGAAACAAGCACAGCAACTTACACAGAGAATGCACTGTGCGACCATGTTTTAAATCGCCGATCATCGCAATGCGCAAGCCATCAATACTGCGCCCGTTAGCCCGCAACTCTTTGCGAATGGTGTACAAATCCAGCAGCGCTTGGGTTGGGTGTTCATTGGCACCATCACCGCCATTCAATACCGGCACGCGACTGCCTTCGGCAAATTCTGCGACCGAACCTGCTTGCGGGTGACGCATACAAATCACATCGCTGTAACCGGACAGTACGCGGGCGGTATCAAACAGGGATTCGCCCTTGGTGAGCGATGAGCTTTCAAAACCAGTAGTTTCGCGTACATTGCCGCCCAGCAAATTAAACGCCGAACCAAAACTCACCCGGGTGCGGGTACTGGGTTCAAAAAACATGTTGCCCAAAATCGCCCCTTCCAATACCCGCGTTACCTTGCGACGCAGGGCGTAGGGCTCCATGGCATCGGCCACGTCGAAGATGCGCTGGATATCAGCGCGTTCAAATTGTTTGATAGAGAGAATGTGCGCGCCGGTAAAATTCACAAGAAGTCCTTAGCGGTGAGACCGCTGACCAAAGAGGCAAAACCAAAGGGGGACAAAAACGGCCGCCATTTTAACGACAGCAAAGCGCGATACCAACGGCTAATGATAAAAAAACCTAGTGCACCGGAATCAGCGAGACCAGGCGCGTATCGGCACGCCGCTCTTTAGTAGGCAGCGATGGCATCATGCGCTCCAATGCCGCCTCGGCCGTAGCGCGATAAGTGGTTAACTTGCCGCCCATTACCGAGAGCACTCTAGGCTGGTGTTCGTTATCCACCGAGAAAATCACATCGCGCGAACGACCAAATGCCGCCTTGTCACTCTTGGGCAGCACTCGCAAGCCAGCAAAGGTATCGACCTGACTATCCTCCACTGGCAATTCCGGGAAATAGTGACGCAAGGTCGCGAGCAAATAAGCCTTTTCTTCATCGCTACAAAACGCGGTTTCCGGGCGCCCTTGGTGCAGCTTTTCAGTGGTGCCGACCATTAACTGCCCTTCCCACGGCAAAACAAACACCGCGCGTTTATCGGCTGGAGCCTCCAGATAGAAATACTGCGCAAGCAGCGGCGGCAATAGCAAATGACTGCCCTGCACTAGCTCGACCTGGGGATGATTTATCGCCGGTTTAATCTTGGCCAATACCTCCGTCGCCCAAGGGCCAGCGCAATTGACCAATACGCGACAGCTGATCGACTGTTGGCCGGATTCGGTTTGGATATCTACCTTGCAACATTGACCATTGCGCTCTGCGCCCACAAAGCGCGCAGGCATGAGCATATCTGCTCCCAACAAAATGGCCGACTGCAATACCGAACGCGTGAGCGCCGCATCATCGGTTTGCGCTTCGTGATAACGGAACACAGCTTTCAATCCCTGCTGCTTTAACCCGCTCAACTGATCCCATTCCGAGCGGGACAATTGACGAAACAAGCTGTTTTTATCAAACCCCGCCAAACCAGCGTAAAGGCTCAGCCCCGCCCGAATTGTCAGCGATGAGCGAGTTGAATTCTCATAAACGGGAATGTGCAAGGGGCGCAGTTTTACCAATTCGGGGGCAAGCCGTAATAGAAGCGCTCGCTCGCGTAAGCTCTCGCGCACCAAACCGAACTGGGCTGTCTCCAGGTAACGCAGCCCGCCGTGAATCAGCTTGGAAGATTTGGAGGATGTACCCGCCGCCGGCGCAGTTTGCTCGACGACCAATACCGAATAACCCGCTGCCGCTGCCGCCTGAGCGACACCGGCGCCCTGAATACCTGCGCCTACAACGACAATGTCGTATTTCATTGAATTTCGTCCGAGAGAAAAATCAGCCAGAGTATAGACAGACTTGTAAGAATGATCGACAGCTGTGCGCTGGAAATGCGATTAATGGTGCTGAATAACACCATCCAGGTCATAAAGCCCAAGCAACTTACTCGCCGCCAGGGGCAGCTGGGCAATGGAAAGCTTCGTACCGGCAGCCTTGGTCAAACTCAATGCCGCCAACAAGAGTGAGGCGATGGAAGAATCCACCTTGGTTACACCGCTGCAATCCAGAGTGCGTATATTGGATTGCACACTGGTGTGAAGGGTGCGCTGCAATTGCTCCCGCAAGTGAGTCACCGTTTTAAAACTCACCTCGCCGCGCACATAAAGCACATGCTCATTCAGTATTAATTCACTCATTTTTAGCCGCTGCCGCTTTGTCGTTTTGTTCAGTCAGGTTGTTTAAAAAAGCATCCAAATTAGTGCGATTGATTTCCTCATCGAACACCCCGCGGGCAGTAACCACCAAACTAATGCCCTCGACATTGATGTCCACAATTTTCCACTTATCATCTTGCAGCTCCAACCGCAAAAATAAAATTACCGCCTCACCGCGCTCGTTATTTACCCGCACTTTAAGGGTGGTTTTGGTTTCACTCTGACTGCTGTTTTTATTATCACGGCCGAGCATTTCCGGTTTGGCATTGCGGTACAGGTACAAGGTTTTGGTGTAGCTACGAATTAAATAGCGCTGAAATTCGCGCAAGTAAATTTCCCGCTGCTGCGCACTGGCACTACGCCAGTGTTTTGCCAACGCGAGTTGCGCCATACGTTTAATCGCCAGGTTAGGTAATGCAGACTCAGCCACAATACTACGCAATTGTTCCGGGTCAGTTTGATAAAGCGCCTCATGTTTTTTTAACTGGGTTAATACATTTTCAATCGCAACCTGCATTACCCCAGCCGGATCTGCTTTTTGGTTACCCGCCGTATCGGCACGAACAGCCAATGGTAGTGAAAACAAAAACAAGGTACAAAAAATCGCCCTGAATGAACGCGAAAAAAATAATGGTGTTAGTAAGTTATTCATGATTCGTATCCTCTGCTGAAGTGCTCGTAGCTTTGTTCAAGCCAAATTCACCGATTAATTTTTCTAGCAACAGCGCAGAAGAAGTGAACTCAATAGTGTCACCAGCCTTGAGCATGTCCTCTTCCGCGCCTACATCCAAGCCGACATACTGCTCGCCCAGCAAACCGGAGGTAATAATACTCGCCGAAGAATCCACACTAAATTCATAGCGGTTATCAAGCGCCATACTGACTTTGGCTTGGTAATTGGAAGTATCCAACTGAATATCTGTAACACGCCCTACCACTACTCCAGCGCTTTTAACCGGCGAACGCATTTTTAGCCCACCAATATTGGTAAAGTAGGCATGCACCTCATAACTCGGTGCGGCGCGAAAGCTGGATTGATTTGCAACCTTCAGCGCTAAAAAAACCACTGCCGCCATTCCCAGCGCGACAAAAAAACCAACCCACAAATCAACCAGTGTGCGATTCATTATCAAAACCCTCTGAACATAAAAGCCGTCAGCACAAAATCCAATGCCAACACCACTAACGCTGAAACCACCACTGTGCGTGTTGTCGCCCGCGAAACCCCTTCGGCAGTCGCCACCGCAGAATAACCTTCGTATACCGCGATCAAACTTACTGCCACCGCAAAAATCAGGCTTTTAATAATGCCATTGACAACATCCTGACGAAAATCCACCGCGTTTTGCATTTGCGACCAAAAGGTTCCTGCATCCACACCCAGCAATTGCACCGCCACTAAATAGCCACCAAAAATTCCGAGCGCACAAAAAATGACATTGAGTAATGGCAGCGAGATAACGCCCGCCCAAAAGCGCGGTGCAATCACTCGCGCCAGCGGTTGAATCGCCATCATTTCCAGCGCATTTAATTGCTCAGTCGCTTTCATCAAACCGATTTCTGCTGTTACCGCAGAACCCGCGCGACTTGAGAATAGCAATGCCGATAATACCGGCCCCAATTCACGCACCAGTGCTAAGGCTACCACCATGCCCACACCATCACCGGAACCAAAACGCTCCAGCGTGTCGTACATTTGCAAGCCCAGCACCAACCCCACAAATAAACCGGACACCACAATAATTAACAGCGAGAGCACACCAATAAAATAAACTTCGCGCACCACCAACCAGGGGCGGCGCAAACACATGGCAGACATCAATAAAATAGAAATTAAAAACCGACAAATAGCGCCGAGCAATATCAGCCGATCGGTCACCTGCCGCCCAATGAACTCAACGCCCTGCAAAATAGATTTCATCGCTCAGCTCCCAGTAAGTGGCTGGCATAATCCGGCGCAGGGTAATGAAATGGCACCGGCCCATCGGCTTTACCGTTGACGAATTGTGCGAGGAAAGGATGATCGGACATTTGAATATCAGCAGGAGTACCTTCGGCGATAACCGTACCGTCGGCGATCATATAAACGTAATCCACTATTTTGAGCGACTCTTTAATATCGTGAGTCACCACAATCGAGGTTGCACCCAGCGCATCATTAAAGCGGCGAATTAACTGCCCGATGACACCGAGTGAAATTGGGTCTAGCCCCGCAAAAGGTTCATCGTAAAGAATTAATTCCGGGTCCAGTGCAATGCAGCGCGCTAAAGCTACGCGCCGCGCCATACCGCCCGACAGTTCGGACGGCATTAAATGATGTGCGCCACGCAAACCCACCGCGTGTAATTTCATTAGCACCAGGTTGCGAATTAAATCCTCAGGCAGATCGGTATGCTCGCGCATTTGAAAGGCAACATTTTCAAACACAGTTTGATCGGTAAACAGCGCACCCATTTGAAACAACATGCCCATTTTGCGGCGCAACAAAAATAACTTTTGCGTATTTAATTCCGCCACCGATTGGTTATCCACCAACACTCGCCCGGAAGTTGGTTTCACCTGCCCGCCAATCAAGCGCAAAATAGTTGTTTTGCCACAGCCACTCCCGCCCATAATGGCCACCACCTTGCCACGCGGAATGCGTAAACTGATGTTATGCAAGATCTTGCGCGAGCCATAGCCAAACGAGACCTGCTCCAATTCCACCATCGCCGATTGATCATTCATGCCAGTTATTTCATCCCTCTTGCAAAGGTCACACTGCGAAATATCAAATAAACCAAAACACTGTAGGCGCGTCTTTTTAAGATAAAAAGACACTAACCTAAGTGTTACCTTCGTAATGGAAATTACAAGTGAGGATTCTGATATGGATCAACTGGAAGGGAATTAAAATACGCACGCTGATAAGCAAGCAATCTATTACCTGGATCGGTACATAAGGGCGCCTCTTTCGACACCCAGATGCGCCTTATTTTAACCAGGGCGCGGAAAGCGGCGCGCCTACACCTTACCCACGCAACGCAGCCTCAATAGTGGCGATGTCGATTTTTTTCATTGTCATCATCGCATCAAAAGCACGTTTCGCCGCAGCAGGATCAGGATTCACAATGGCCTGCATCAAGGCAACGGGCGTAATCTGCCAGGACAACCCCCACTTATCCTTACACCATCCGCACTCACTCTCCGCGCCGCCATTATTGACAATTGCATGCCAATAACGATCAGTTTCTGCCTGATCAACTGTGGAGACTTGAAACGAAAATGCTTCACTGTGCGTAAAAGTATCACCACCATTAAGTCCAAGACAGGGAATCCCCATGACGGTAAACTCCACCGTCAACACATCACCCTGCTTCCCCGACGGATAATCACCTGGCGCACGAAATACAGAACCAACCGACGAGTTGGGAAATGTTTCCGCGTAAAATTGCGCCGCCGCCTCAGCATCATCAACATACCAAAGACAAATTATATTTTTTGCGTGATTACTCATAACGATTCTCCTTTATGAAATTTTAATACCCACCACCGCAACCCAATAGCAACGCTAATTTTTCTAGAGGCAGCACTTGCTGCCCCCAATTTACCAGATAAGAGAAAAACGCCAAATAAATCAAAAAATCAAAAAATCAAAAAAACGGTTAACTATTGAGTTGCGCGCCAAACATATTTAATTGAACCACTATGAACTTATAAACACTACTAAATTGCTTCAGAGGCTGCTACTTTGGGGCGCAGGTATTATCTGTATGCATCATCCATCAATCACGATAAGGAGTCGGTTATGAAAGCACCACGGTTTTATTCCGTATTTTACAAACCTCTTGTTTTTATTATTTTCGCTCTATGGGGTTCCAATGCGCTTGCTTATTTAGTGATTAACTATGATAGCAATGACCTCATGTGGCAGAGCGAGGAGTTGCGAATTGACGACGACGATTACGCCTCTTACGGGGACTTCTTTATAGACCAGACGATCAACTTCAAAATAAAGATTATCATTCCAGATATTGAATCTTCAAACCCAGAAACAGCGCCGTCTGTTTTCAATGATGTTATAAAAAGTATCAGCACATCTAATATTTTCACATCTCCACTGATAACTAAAAGCCGATTTGAGTTAATACCTGAAGGCCCCCTATTCTCTTACTGGAGCCTGACTTTTGACGTTATTGAAAGCGGACCTCTGACAAATGGAACTGCAAGCGGCGGCTCATTCTCCACAGGAGGTTTTATTAGTTGGAACCCGGATGGCTCCGGTGTTGGAAATGGCATCGCTAATTTTATGTATTATTGGGACAATTGGGTTTACAGACGACAACAGATGGAATGGATAATAAATACCGACGTTCACTTTGCAAATTATGAGAGTCAATTGACTATAGAAAAAGTATCCGTAGCGGAACCCATTCCACTTGGGTTATTACTAGCCGGAATGATCTTTATTTTTTTCGCGCGTCGTCCAATCAAACTTAAAATCTAAGCCCACAGTACCAACAAAAATCAGGCAGCTGCTGGAGATGCGATTAGTCGCTGGAATGTCAGGTAGAGTAAGCGGATCGATTGCTATAACAAAGTGTACCCAAATTTCCAAACCGTAGGGGCGTTTCTTGCTGCGCCCCTACGGTTAATTCTGTAACCACTCGTTCATTTTGCGCTGCCAGTTTGCGAAGCGTTGTTGCAATACAGGGTTTTGCTGTGGCGTAAATATATCCTCCTGCAAAGCAGGCTTCCAACTTTCTGGTAAACCGGCAGCCATGCAGGCGATACCTTGTACGGTTGCGTCAGCATTATCGCTGCGATGGACATCGGCTTGTGTGAGATCTGCAATTTTTTGGCAGACGGTATCGGCTTTGCTGAAGCCGCCACTGATAATTATTTTTTGGGTAGCGCCTGACTGATTCATCAATTGCACGTTGATAACAATCTGAAAAATAACGGATTCGATCCACGCAAGAATTTTTTCTGCTGCGGATAAATTGTCGCTAAAGCGCGATTGCAAATCGGTTCGCCAATAAGGCGCACTTAGGCCACCGACGGCGTTAAGGAAATAACAATCACCGGCGGGATTTAATTCAAGTGCGCTGTCAATTTTTTGTGGGGTAATGGTTAACCCGGCGTGCTGCTGGATAAAACTGATCGCCGCCGCTGCACCATTTACGGTTGCCTCCCAGGCGTAATATTTTTTTGCTGCCGAATTTTCTGGCAATTCATTTTCAGGCAACCCATTTTTAGGCAACCATAGGGGACTGACTAATAACCCTTCTGGCGCATGCAAATTTTCACTCAGACGCTGGATAAATGCGCCGGTGCCGATATTGATGTAGCAGGCATCGGGCTCCGGCAAACCACGCGCAAACAATGACGCACCTTGATCGCGGGCGCTCGCGGTGAAGGGAATTGTGTAATCGCCCAATTGCAAATTTCCAAAGTGACTATTGTGGTGTTGGCAATGCGGTAAAACCGCGCGCGGGATTTTAAAAAGTTCCAACAGCGATTGATCCCATTCATTGCGCCGCAAATTCCATAACAGTGTGCGCTGGGCGTGACCGGGATCGACAAGGGATTGTTTATGTATTGCTGAAGAGTTATCCAACAAATGCCAAAAAATATAACTGACGATGGGGCCAATGCTGAGGCAATTATCTTTTTGTGCTTGGGCAACTTTTTCATTGTGTTCCAAACACCAGCGCATTTTTGTTGCGCCGTAATGCGGCGATAAACGTAACCCCGTCAGTTGTTGAGTTTGTTGGTGTGTCAGTGAAATATCGTTTAAGTAGGGTTCGCCGCGAATATCCTGCCAGCTCAACACCGGTGTTAAGGTTTCACCGGTTTGATTATTCCAACATAAGAGCGATGAGCCCTGCCCCGCAAATCCGGCGCTGACAATATGCTGCACATCGGCACCGAGTTGTTGCTGGATTTTTTGCAAGCAGGTGCGAATACCCGCAAGAATCTCAGCGCCATCTTGTTCGATAAAGGGATAGACAGACTTTTCGGGTTGATATGTGCGTGTTGCACAGGGTGCGGAATAAATGCAGACCTGTTGGCCGCTGCTAGTATAAATGGCGACGCGTGTGCTTTGACCACCTTGATCGATGGCGAGGTGCAGGTTGTTGCTAAAAACGGGAGAGAAAACCGGGGGCATAATGCTTGCTCGATAATAGTGGTGTCATCGAGCAAGTGTAGCGAGGATTTAAAGTTTATTCGCCAGATTGGGGGCCGGGCATAAAACCGCTGTAGGGGAACTGGGCGATCTTATCGCTGCCACCTTTGACTTCGGTGATTTTTGCAGGGCCTTCTTTTTCCACTTCATCGATACGCACGATCGAATGCATGGGAATATAAGAGCGCTTGACGCCCGCAAATTCGGTTTTGAGCTTTTCTTCGGCCGGGTCAATTAACAGGCCGCTGCGTTCACCAAACACAAATTCTTCGATTTCGATAAAGCCGTACATTTCACTTTGGTAAATCGCCGAGCAAAACACCTCGTAGACCTGGGCCTGGTTGAGGAATATCACTTTATAAACGGGTTTAACTGCCATAACTCTCTCTGCTGCAATGCGCTCACTCAGAACGCGACCAAAACACACCATCGCGGTCGGCTTTACCCCATCGCGAGGGGCGCGAAGAATAACACACCTTCCTGGCGATTCACGCCCCAACTGCACAAAAAGTAGCCGATAACGGAGGGCAATCCACTAAAGCGCCCCATTAACCGGTATACTGCGCGCCATTTTTTCCCTTTTCAGTCGATTATTTATGAATTTTGCCTCGCTCGGCCTTGCCCAAGAACTCCTGCACGCGATTAAAGTCATCGGGTTTAAAACCCTTACCCCCATTCAGCAGGAGGCGATTCCCGCCGCCCGCCGCGGTATTGATTTACTCGCTACCGCACAAACCGGTACCGGTAAAACCGCCGCCTACAGCTTGCCCGTACTGCAGCAAATGCTGGAAAAACCCAAACATACCGAAGCCGGTTTTGTGCGCACACTGATTCTGGCACCCACCCGCGAGCTGGTGGAGCAGATCGCCACCGCGATGCAACAATTTGCGCAGTTCACGCCCTATAAAATCGCCACCGTTTACGGCGGTGTAAAGCTCACCGGCCAAAGCACCAAACTGCGCGCGGGTGTGGATATTCTGGTCGCCACACCGGGCCGCCTGAAAGAACATGTGGAGCTGGGCAATATCAATTTGGCTAAAACCGAATTTGTGGTGCTGGACGAAGCTGACCGCATGATGGATATGGGTTTTGTGAACGATATGCACACGATTCTCACCAGCATTGTGCGCAAACATCAAACGATGTTTTTCTCCGCCACTAGCTCGCCCTTGGTAACTAACCTCGCCAAACAGGCAATGAATCGCCCTACTCTGATTTCCATTTCCAAGCGTAACTCGGTGGCAGAAACCGTCGATCACGTGCTGTATCCGGTGGATAGCGACCGCAAATACGAGCTGTTTATCCATTTGTTGCGCGAGCAAAACTGGCATCAGGTGATGGTATTCAGCAGCACCCGCGACGAGGCAGAGAACCTATACAAGGCATTAAAAGAAGACAAAGTAGACGCTGCGGTGATTCACAGCGAAAAAACCCAGGGCTCACGGCGCCGTGCCCTGCAGGAATTTAAGGAAGATAAGCTGCAAGTATTAGTAGCCACCGAAGTCGCCGCGCGTGGGTTGGACATTCAAGGGCTGGACTTTGTAGTCAACCTCGATTTGCCCTTCTTCACCGAAGACTATGTGCACCGCGTAGGCCGCACCGGTCGCGCGGGTAAAAAAGGTGTGGCGATTTCGTTGGTCACACCGGCGGAAGAACACAAGATTTCGCTGATCGAAGAAGTGATTGGTACCAAAATCAAACGCGAAAAAATCAAAGGTTTTGATGTAACCGAGCAAGTGGTTAAAACCGTCACCAAACCCAAAAGCGGATTGTTGAAACTGGCAACCAAGCCAAGCGGCCTTAAACTGGGAGCAAAATCGCGCGCGGGTGATCCTAAAAAATCGGCCTTTGCCAAACCGGGCAAATCCGGTGCCAGCGGCCATACGGCTGCCAAAAAACCGGTGCGCAAAGGCAGTAAAGATGCGCGCCCGGCGAGCAAGTTAGGCTCATCTACCCGCCCTAAAAAGAAGTAACACAAATGGATACCCGCGTTCGCGGGTATGACAAAAGGTGCAGTTGTTTAAAGCTGAGTCCAATAAAAAGCCGCCCTCGATCACTCGGGGGCGGCTTTTGTTTTTCGGGCGATTAGTTGGGAACTAGTCGTTCAAGTCTTCGTCGTCATCCAGCTCATCAAACTCATCACGCGCTTTGCGAATACCGTGAGCAGCAATAATCTCCACATAAAAACTATCGCCACCGGCGCTGGCAACTTCATCCATCTTTTTAGTGATTTCGCCTAACCGCACCACTTCTGCCTGCTCGGCAGTCACACCGAATTTGCAATCAAACGCCCAGAAATCCACACCCGCTGGCAGGGTTTTGCGGCGCTCACGTTTCACGTATTTGCGCACTTCGTGTTTGATGGCCTCCAATAAACGATCGGGATGCTTGCCTTCGACCTGGAGTTTGAACGTCTTTTTCATGGCTTACCTGTAGATAAAGAAGAGAATGTATATAAAGAAGAATGTGCGCGGCAGTAAAGTGGCGCGCATGGTAACACGGGCGCCATTGCCAAGGGGCATTTGTGTAGGCTTTAGCGCCCAAGATGGCTATAATGCGCGCCTCCTTTTTCTGCGTGTTTTTTAATCAACACTTTTGCGCCAACCATTCTTTTTTAACCAGGTAGTAGTTAGATGTCGACCACCGAAATGCCGATCAAAAAGCTCTATATCAAAACCCATGGCTGCCAGATGAATGAGTATGATTCATCGCGCATGAAGGATTTGTTGGGTGAATCGCACAATATGGTACCGACCGAAGACCCGGAAGATGCCGACGTAATCCTGATTAATACCTGCTCAATCCGCGAAAAAGCCCAGGAACGCCTGTTCCACGAATTGGGCCGCTGGAAAAAACTGAAGAAGAAAAACCCCGATCTGGTGATTGGTGTGGGCGGCTGTGTGGCTAGCCAGGAAGGTGAAGCTATTGCCAAACGCGCGCCCTATGTGGACCTGATTTTTGGCCCGCAAACCCTGCATCGCCTGCCGGAAATGATGGAAACCAAACGCGAAAATGGCGTAGTGGTGGTGGATGTCAGCTTTCCGGAAATCGAAAAATTTGACCGCCTGCCCCAACCGGATGCCGATGGCGTGAGCGCGTTTGTATCGATTATGGAAGGCTGCTCCAAGTATTGTACTTTCTGCGTGGTGCCCTATACCCGTGGCGAAGAAGTGAGCCGCCCGGTGGCCGATGTGATGGCAGAGATTCTCCATTTGGCCAAACAAGGTGTGCGTGAAGTGAACCTGCTCGGCCAAAACGTGAATGCTTATCGCGGCGCGACCGCCGATGGCACTTTTATCGATTTGGCGGAATTGATCACCTATGTAGCGGCGATTGATGGCATTGACCGCATTCGTTTCACTACCTCGCACCCCGTTGAATTTACCGATGCGCTAATTGAAGTGTACAACCAGGTGCCCGAGCTGGTCAGCCATTTGCATTTGCCGGTGCAAAGCGGTTCAGATCGTATTTTGATGGCGATGAAGCGCGGCCATACCGCACTGGAATACAAATCCAAATTGCGCCGCATTAAAAAGAATCGCCCAAACATTAGCTTCTCGTCCGATTTTATTATTGGTTTCCCCGGCGAAACCGATGCCGACTTTGAAGCGACCATGAAGCTGATCCACGATATGGATTTTGATACTTCCTACAGCTTCATCTACAGCCCACGCCCCGGCACACCCGCGGCAGATTTGCCCGATGACACACCGGAAGAAGTGAAAAAACAACGTTTGGCAATTTTGCAGGATCGGTTGATTCAACAAGCAATGGCAATCAGCCGTCGCATGGTGGGCAATACCGAGCGCATCTTAATTACCGGTTATTCACGCAAAGATCCAGGCCAATTGTGCGGCCGCACCGAGAACAACCGCGTGGTTAATTTCCGCAGCGACAATGCCGACTTGATTGGAAAATTTGCTGACATATTGATTGAAGAAGCACTGACCAACTCCCTGCGCGGCACCCTGCTCAGCTCGGAATTGGATGCAGACTGGGTCAAATAATTACTATTGTTTTAAACCCATCAAGAAAAACCCCGTGCTGGCAGTGCCAGCACGGGGTTTTGTTTGCCAAGACTGCCTGTTTGCACTAGCAGTTCTTGTCGGATGCCTCTTCACAAGCATCCTCAACACCATCCTTGATTTCATCTGCCGCGTCATCCAATTTATCGCGGGTTTCATCAAGCGCTTTATCAACATCCTCACCCAATTTTTCTGCAGGGCCATCGCTGGAATCACAGGCCGCCAAGGGCAAAGCTAATAAAGCGATGATAAATACACGTTGAAGTAAATTCATAAAAACTCCCTATACGTTGTTTTAATGACATGAAATTCTTTGCGTATTGCGTGCCAACTTCCCCAAACCCGCTATAGACGGGAGTTTCAAGCAAATAAAAGAACAAGATAGTTAATAATGCAGATTATTTTTTGCAATTTTTACAACAAGTAAGCGATGAGTACAAAAATAGGGATGCAAAAAGGATTCAATCCAAGATTGCTTCAAGTTGTGCGAGCGATACGGGTTTTAATAAGCTTGCAGCAATGCCTGCATCTGCCGCACGCCGCGGATCTACTGTCTCACCACTAGCAACTATGAGGCGCACCTCTGGGTTGCGCTCGCGGATTTTCGCTGCGCATAAATAGCCACTCATATCCGGTAAATTCAAATCGATTAGTACAGTATGCAGCGTGTGTTTATCCAATTCTTCCAATGCGGCGGCGGCGCATTGCGCGCAAAATACCTGCCAGCCTAACAAAGTCAACAGGCCGGTCATCGCCGCCAAAGTATCTGCATCATCTTCCACGACTAAAATAGATTTAGCAGGAAATGAGGTGGTTAATGCCGAAGTAGAAGGGGTTAAAAATCTTGCCAAACAATTATAAAGCCGGGCCTGATCAAGCGGCTTACCCAGATAAGCGGTAAACCCCGACTCAAAACAATGATCCATATCGCCTTTCATGTGCGCGGCAGTCAAAGCAACCAGTGGCAGAGTGAATCCTTCACTGCGCAATTGCTGCGCAGCTTGATGACCATCCATAACGGGCATATGAATATCCATCAATACCAAATCAAAATGTTTACCCAATAATTTATCAGCGTTGATAATGCGCACGGCGTTGGCACCATCAGTGGCATAAACAACTTCTGCACCGGTTAACTGTACAAAGTGGCCGATTAACGTGCGAATATCGCGCAGGTCATCAGCAACCAAAACCCGTCCGGTAAAACGGGGAATTTCCACATTGTGTTCCGTTGCCGCTGCAATGTTTAACGATAAAATGGCAGTTTCCGTGCAGTCGGATTCGTCTATAGCGAGGGTAAAACTAAACTCGCTGCCCTCTCCCACCACACTGCTTACCTGAATATTTCCGCCCAGTCGCTCAACTAATTGCTTGCTGATAGTGAGCCCTAAACCTGTGCCCGCTCGCGGATGTACCTGCGCATTTTTGGATTGCACAAAAGGCTCAAAGATTACCTTGAGAGTTTCTTCGCAAATGCCGATACCGGAATCTTTCACAGAAAAACGGATTTTGTCTTTCCGGGTTTGATCAACCCAATCGATAGTGAGCACCACCTCGCCTTGATGCGTAAATTTTATGGCATTCCCCATCAGGTTTAATAAAATCTGTCGCAAGCGCATAGGGTCGGTATTAATGGTAAGCGGCAATGGTTGCGGAGCTTCTATGCGCAGCTGCAAATTTTTATCGGCGGCGGCTCCCTGCATTAAAAAATAAATATCAGTCAAAAAAGCCGCGAACGAAACCGGCTGCTTTTCCAATTCCAATTTTCCCGCTTCAATTTTGGAGAGATCCAGAATATCGTTGAGTAAGCCGAGCAAATGTTTGCCATTGCGATGCACAATGCGTAAATGCCCTGCATTCTCGGAATCAGTCGTTTTATTGAGCAGCAGCTCGGTAAAACCTAAAATAGCCGATAAAGGGGTGCGCAACTCATGACTAAGGTGCGCAAGGAATTCACTTTTGGAGCGATTTTCTGATTCCGCTTTCAAGCGTTCTACTCGCTCGCGCTCCACATCCCGTCGTGCCAGCGCATAGCGAATGGCGCGCGCAAGCTGCTCTGCACTGAGCGTGGATTTCACTAAATAATCCACCGCACCAGCTTGCAAAGCTTGCCGATCCACTTCAACTTGATGCATACCCGTCAAAAGAATAACCGGGCCGGAAAAACCAACTTCATGCGCAAACTTTAATAACTCGATGCCATCGCGTGCGCCGAGTTTATAATCCATCAAACACAAATCGTGTTTGTCTTCCTGCAGCAATCGCTGCCCCATCTCATAAGTTGGAGCCCAATCCAATATGCAGCTTTGGCTAATATCGGTTAATAAATCTTTGACGAGAATAAAATCATCTTCGTCATCGTCAATAATTAATAACCTTATATTCTGCATCCCATCCTCACTGCTTCGCCAATCATGGCAACTCTACAAATTCAACCCAATATTTTCCCAAAGTGCGCATCAGATCTACCAAAGCATCAAATGTTACTGGCTTGGTGATATAAGAGGCAGCGCCCAGGTCATATCCCTTCACCATATCTTCCTCTGCTTTGGATGTTGTTAAAATAACAACAGGAATACGGCGCAAACGAGGATCGGCTTTAATGTGTGCGAGTGCTTCACGCCCGTCCATTTTGGGCATATTTAAATCCAGAAGAATCAACCCGGGCATGGGGTAAGCCTGACGATCGGAAAACTCACCATCACCGCGCAGATAACGTAAAAGCTGCACACCATCCTCAACAAAATACAATTCATTGAGCACGCGGCTTTCGTGCATAGCTTCTTGCGCCAATAAACGATCATCAGCATCGTCATCGGCCATTAAAATAATTAATGTTTTTTTGGGAATACTCATAGTCATATCCTTAATCGCAGGAATAGCATAACGTGTTGCTATGAAGCATCAGCGAGCAAATCCCTCAAGGGTTCTATAGATGTTTGAGTCATAGGCAATAACAGTGTAAACACCGCACCTTCACCGGGTTCACTTTGTGCGGTAATAGTGCCACCATGACGTTCAATAATTTTTCGGCACAATGCCAAACCGATACCAGTACCAGAATATTCCTCGCGTCCATGCAGACGCTGAAACAAACTAAACACTCGCTCGGCATACTGCGCCTCAAAGCCGATACCCTGATCAGCAAAACGTAAACAGCACCAGGTTCGATTGTCACCCTCCAACGGCGATACAAGATTAGTTTCACTGGTTACCGTTACTATAGGGCGATGACCCGGCGCATGAAATTTCAAACTATTGCCGAGCAAATTCATAAACACCTGTGCCATCTGGGAACCGTCTGCATCAATGGTCGGCAATGGATCTATATGAATCTGAGCACCACTGTCCTCAATTGCATAATCCAGGTCATCCATCACACTGTGCATAACGGTATTTAAATCCACTGCAACAAATGGCCGCTGTTTAGTGGTTACCCGGGAGAAGCTAAGCAAATCATCAATTAACGCCGACATACGCCCGGAAGCCGCTTGCATACGCAGTACGTAATCCGAACCCGTCTCACCTAACTCGGCAGAAAACTTTTGCTGCAAACGGTCACCAAAGGCGCGAATTTTTCGCAATGGCTCTTGCAAATCATGTGATGCAACAAACGCAAATTCTTCCAGCTCACGATTGCTACGCTGCAACTCTTCAGAATATTGCAATAGAGCCTGGGTGCGCACACCAACCTTTTCCTCCAACTCGGCATTGGCTGCCGCGAGCGCAGAATTCAGCTCAGCCACATAAGTCGCATTGCGATACCAGAAATAAAAAACACCTAGCGACAAAAGCAAACCAATTGCATTGGCAAGTAATAACGCCATGATAATAAACTGACGATTTTCAGCGGCAAGTGCTTTATTTTTTTCCAACACCAAACGCTCTTCACTTTCCATTTCTATTAACAGCTGGGAAATAGCACGCATAAGCTCAATCCCTTCATCTGTTTTTACTTGTCGTATTGCGGCGCGAATTTCCTCGCGATTGGTCAAGGTAACAATACGGTGCATATCATCAATTTTATGCCGAACATAATAACGCAGGGATTCAAAGCGTTTTTTCTGCATTGGTAATTGCGCGGTTGAAGCACCGAGCTGATCGAGTAAATCATCCACCACCGCCAACGTTTGGCGGTAAGGGTGCAAGTATTCAGGGTCTTCCGTAAGCAGATACCCTCTCTGACTGGATTCAGCCGCCATGAGTTCGCGATTTAAATCCTTGATGAGATTAATCGTCTGCAAGGTGTTATTAATGCCAATATTGTTTTGCGTAATGACATCGATGGAACGGTAAGCAAGAACGGCACTGACCGTAAAAAAAGTAATGGCCGCAGCAAGCGCCATTACCCAAACCGAGCTGGGGAGTTTGTTGATAACAAATTGATTAAATGATCGGCCATCCACAAGTGGGCTCTCGCTCATTCTTGCGTCTCGCTATGGCTTTCGTCGCGGACGAAGCGGGTATCTTTTAGGGTTTCCAGTAGTTGGCTGCACTGACGGCATTCCAGCAGAATGGTTTCAAATATACTGATTGCTTTACGTATATCGCCCGTGCGCTCCAGAGTCAGCTTTCCCAATTCAGCATTGACCGAAATGGTATTTAGTGGATTCCGTAAATCATGCACAAAACGATTTTTTTCACCATCCATTTGATTTCCCCTTACAACTCAACACTACCATAGGTATTTAAGCGGTTATAAAGTGTTTTTAAACTGATACCCAAAACATCCGCCGCTTGTTTTTTATCGCCATCAAAATGCTCCAGGGTTGACTCGATCAGCTCGCGCTCCACCTCCTCCACTGTTTTTCCAACCCGTATTCCGGTCTTATGTTGGCTTGCAACTTTTGAAAAGGGCGACGTCAAATTATCAGGCAATACCAATATTTTCTGTTGTTGATCCGCCATGATATAGCCACGATGAATTGCATGGCGCAACTCACGCACATTGCCCGGCCAGTCGTAATCCATCAGACGTTTCAGCGAGGAGCTACTAATACCTATATCGCTTGAATACTCCTGATTAAATGCTTCAAGAAAATATTGCACCAACAAGGGAATATCTTCTTTGCGCTCACGCAGTGGTGGAATATGAATTGGAAATACTGCCAAACGAAAATATAAATCCTCACGCAGGCAACCTTGTATCGCAATATCCTGCTCTGAACGATTTGTTGCCGACACCACGCGGGCTTCAATATCAATACTAGACGTTGAACCAAGCCGGGTTACTTTTTGCGTCTCTAATACGCGTAACAAATTGGGCTGTAATTCAATAGGCATTTCTGTTATTTCATCCAGAAATAAAGTACCTTTATTAGCTTGTTCAAATACACCAATTTTCCGCTGTATCGCTCCAGTAAAAGCACCTTTTTCGTGACCAAATAATTCACTGCTAATTAGCTCGCGGGAAAATGCACCACAATTGGCAGGGACATAATCACCTTCCGCCTGGCTGGCATAATGAATAGCAGCAGCAACCATTTCTTTACCAACACCGCTCTCACCTAGCAACATCACATTAGCTTTGGTGGTCGATACCCGCTCAATCATTTGATACACATGCTGCATGGATGCGGATTCACCCACCAAATGATTAAAATGCAAACTAACGGATGACTCGTTCTTTTTTGTTGCCAGCCGTTTGTCTTCAAATAGAGATTCCAGCTGTTGCAGATCAATTGGTTTAATCAGGTAATTTATATTCGAACCATAGAGATCAGTCACAATGGACTTAATGGAGGGATGCCCGGTAATAAGTGTGATTTTTGTTTGATTTCGCTCAGGTAATGCCTCCAATAAATGCAAGCCACTGCCATCCGGTAAAATTAAATCCAAAATCACATGCGAATAGCGATTTTTGCCAAGCAATTCACGTGCTTGCGCCACCGAATCGGCCGCCATCACCTTGTGGCCCAACAAACTTAATAACTGAACTGTTGCATCCAAGAACCGCCGATCATCGTCAACCAATAAAACTTCAGCCACGATTTATATCCTCATGTTGCCAGTTAGCGCGAGGCTCATTCTAGCACCAGTCAGATATAGGAATGCACCACCGATCAATAACTTAGCGATGCAATTCACTTTTTTGAATATTTAAAAAAATGGCAAAAGGCGCAATCCGGGAAACGCAACGCGAAATATTCGCTGCAGGGTAGACCCTGTGGGTGCAGAGGCAATTCCCGCGACAACACCCACTAACAATGGGGCAAAAACAAAGGTAATCAGAAATGAACTAAATGCCGGTTTATTAAGCGCCAAATTCAGACATTGTTGTAGCTCCGCGCCCTGCAATGCCAAGCGATCACTCTTTTGTTTCACTTCGACGACTAAATTCATTTTTAGTACTCCGCACAAAATTATCAATGTGCGCACGGGTATAAGGAAAAGTCATGCGTGCACGATATTTCACAAACAACCAACGGCAAACAAACAAAAGCAAAACCTGCAGCAAGAAAAACGTGAGCATGCCCAGACCAAGTTGTTCGCTTAAAGCCACAACTGACCAGGCAACCAATGCGGAAAATGAACACCAAGTCAGCAAAATAATGGGCATCATAATCAACCACAGCATCATTACTTTGGGCAGCGTATGTACTGCCAGTAATGCTTCTGTGCGCGCCAAGTCAATCACGCCGCCCGCAAAACCAATTAACTGCTCGCCCAGCTGTACGGTTTGGGCTACATCAGCTTCCCAGTTAGCTGCAGGTTGATCAGCTGACGATGAAACACGCTCCTGAGGCTGGGTAGCCTCAGGAGCCTGCTCATTGCGCTCAGGGGTATGCATATTCGCTTACTCAGTGACGACGAGTAAGTAAATACGACACCAGACAACCGGCTGCAAAAGCAACACCCACCGTTACCAAGGGTTTGGCTCTAACGGCTTCTTCGGCTTTCTCTTCCAACTCAATAGCACGCGCCTTACCTTCATTGAGCTTGATTTTGGCATTAGCCGCTGTAGCCGTACCAATAGAACCAACCGCATCATAGATACTGGAGGTCGCTTCCTTAAACTGGGCGATAGCTTCAGACATGGAGATATCGTCCATTTTACCGTTCTCATTACTTTTTACTGAAGTTTGAGTAGCCATGGTTATTACCTCTTGGGTTGTTGAAAAACAGGTTTAGGATTTTACCAATTTACGTTCAAATCACTGACACAGTTTCTACAGTACTAAAGGCGACGCCGGCCAAAAATAAGCGACAAGATAAACAGCACGAGAAATACAAAAAATAAAATTTGCGCTATTCCTGTTGCTGCCCCAGCGATACCACCAAAGCCTAAAAGACCAGCAATAATGGCAACAATAAAAAATACTAGTGAATAGTAAAGCATGGGATGCTCCTCTGTTTAACATTCACTGTATTACCTTCAA
This sequence comes from Cellvibrio sp. KY-YJ-3, assembly GCF_008806955.1. Lineage (NCBI taxonomy): Bacteria > Pseudomonadati > Pseudomonadota > Gammaproteobacteria > Cellvibrionales > Cellvibrionaceae > Cellvibrio > Cellvibrio sp. KY-YJ-3. The sequence continues at coordinate 3,412,142 of NZ_CP031727.1, forward strand.
TGAACATGCCAACTCATTTTAACTTGGCTGAAAAACACAGAAAAAATTAGCAATGGAGTATAGCTTTAACACTGTAATGGAGCTGGCTACAGGCATTTTTGATCGCAATCAAAACTCAACAAGCTAGATATTGATAAAAATCATAAAAAGCATGGCGCTAACAAAAAAATCATCCTTTGGCGGAGTAATATTTGCAAAGACTACAAAAATTCGAAAAACTTACACCCCTATTCAGTCTGCTATTAGCCACTACTCTTTGTTACTCGCGACATCACCATCAAGAAGATTGATCCAGCAACCGAGCAAATTCAAGTGTAATGATAAAATTTTAAAGCACACCAACAAAGGAATGGCAATTAGCAAGCCGATAACCCCCCACAGCCAACCCCAGGCGAACATCCACAACACGACCAATAAGGGATTCATATTAAACCGTCGACCTAATACTGTTGGCGTTACCAACTGCGACTCAATAAAATTTAATGCCAAAAAACTACCTGGCACCAGCAGCGCCATACTCACTGACTCGTATTCTAAAAAACCGACACCGGTCAGAATTACGCACAACAATAATGGTCCGATATAAGGTGCAAAATTTAACATGGCCGCCAACGTACCCCAAAGCAACGGATCTTCCACACCTATTATTGCCATTACACAGGCCGTTGCTGCCCCCAAACCAATATTGATAATAGAAATTAACAATGCATAGCGGGATATATCGTCGCGCACAGTTTGAAAGATAATCACCGCTTTCTTTTTTTCGGCAAATGATGATTGGGAGCGAACAAAATTACGCATCAGGTTATCACCGTATACCAGAAAGAAATAAGTAATGACAAATACTGCAGCAACCTGGACTAAAAACATCGCCGTAGTACCTGCGGCGAGTGACACCGCAGAAAAAAGAATCGTTTCAAAGAGGCTGCTAACAGCATTACTTTCTTGACTAGCCGAGGGCATGACCTGTGATCGCAACAAATTAAACTGATCAGCAAAGCCATTTAGATGTGCAGTTAATTTATTCCCCAGCTCGGGCAAACTACCTAACCAATGCGCAGCAGGCCCACCGAGGAAAACACAGGTCAAGCCCAGCATAAAAAGCAGAAAAATAACCACTAATGCGGCAGCAAGCGGATGCGGTAATTTAAAATCGGCAAGAAGCCGCACAAGCGGACTGGAAAATAATGCAATAAAACCGGCAACAAATACCGGCAGTAATAAGGTGCGGCAAAAATACAAGGTATAGAGTACTGCAATCACTACCAATATATTTAGAGCCATGCCTATAGTATTGGAGAAATTAATGCGCCTTAATATCTGGGTATCAGGCCTACTCCCCAAGTTGTGATGCACAATTGGACTATTCATAACGACTCCCTGAGCATTGGCATTGACTCAGGATATCTGCTATTTCCATACCAGCTTTACGCGAAAAAGATATACCTCACTCCCACAATGTAATTTCCTTTAATAAAAATTTACATATTTTTGTAGTTTTTTCATAAATCTTAATTTATTACCTGCCATATAAACCAAAAATAATCACATCAAATATCCCCCGCAGATTTTCCCCACACGCAAAAACAGTGGTTCCCGGGTAATCTTTGATTAATTGGCATGAATTAAGCTTTATCCTTTCCGTGCCCTCTTTAACGAGCGCATGTTTTTCAACGAAATATTTTCAATATTTTTTGAAAAAATTTTCCAAAGGAGAACATCATGAAAAATACTTTATTTGACTCAATCACCATTTCTCTTAGCGCCCTTGCGCTCACCACGTCACTGTCTGCCGTCGCAGCCAACACAGAGCCTGCAGCAAATAATAGTGCCCATACAGAGAACACTTATACCGAAAAAACTTACACTGAGAAAAGAAGCGCGGCAGAATTTTGGGCCGACTTTAAACAGGATAGCAAACAGACCTGGCAGGATAGTAAAGCAGCATTCAAAGACGGCTGGATTGAAAGCAAGCTGGAAACAGCGTTAATCCTGAATGAGCACCTCAATGCATTCAAAATTGACATTGAAGTCGATAAAGATATGGCCACTCTGGGTGGAGAAGTTCACTCCGATATTGAAAAAGAACTGGCCGAAAATATTGCGCTGGGCGTTGAAGGCATTGACGCCGTGACCAATAACATCAAAGTAATTGAAAAACCCGCTAAAACCGCAGAATCTGTTGCCCCGCAAGGTCGTAACTTCGCACAGTATGTCGCTGACGTTTCCACCACTGCGGCAATTAAAACCGAACTGCTGGCTTCGCCCAACATTAAAGGCTTGGCAATTGATGTGGACACACTAAACCATAAGGTAACCCTTTCCGGTCAAGTGAGTTCACTGGAACAAAAAGCATTAGCGCAAGCAATAGCCGCCAAACACGAAAATGTGAAAGGTGTGGTGAATAATTTGCAAATTAAGTCGTGATTCCAATGAGCACAAAACTTGATGTGAATATTATTAACGGGGCGGGTACCGCCCCGGCTTCGCATTAAGGGAAAAACAAGTGCAAATACAACAAGTTATAAAACAAACCTCACAAAGACATGCAACTTCAGCAAAGGGTTCAGCGTTTGTTCAGCTGTAATTTAGGCTTTATCCCTCCCGCTGAATGGTTTAGTCTTACTTTTAATTAAGTCACACGAGCCTACTAACCACTTGAACACCCACGTTATATCCCCCCCGGAAATTATTACCCAGCCTCTATCGCTGGAGCCTAGTGATAGTCGTCGCCTTGCCAACCTCAATGGTCTGCTCGGCCAACACCTGCGCCAGATTGAAGAGCGCCTTGATATTGAAATTCGCAATCGCGGTTCAGAGTTCCAGCTGGTAGGCCCCGCCAACAAAACCCGTGCTGCCGCCGAACTACTGCGAAACCTTTACGAATTTACCGGTCACAGTGAACTCACCCCGGATGAAGTACATCTCGCCTTGCAAACCTCAGGAATTGAACAGCTTATGCAACAACTCGATAACGCCGAGTCTATTGTGGATGACGCCGCAATCGGCGCTACAGCACCTGCCACCGAAACCACGGGTGACGAAGGCGGCATTACGCTTATCCGCACTAAAAAGTGCACTATCAAGCCACGTGGCCTCAACCAACAGCGTTACGTGCGCGCCGTGCAGCGCCATGACATCAATTTCGGTATTGGCCCAGCCGGTACGGGCAAAACCTACCTCGCTGTGGCCTGTGCGGTAGAAGCCTTATTGAAAAATGAGATAGAGCGTATTTTGTTGGTGCGCCCTGCGGTTGAAGCAGGTGAGAAACTCGGGTTTCTACCAGGCGACCTGGCGCAGAAAGTCGACCCCTACCTGCGCCCGCTTTACGACGCCCTGTTTGAAATGTTGGGCTTTGATACCGTAGGCAAGCTGATGGAGCGCGGCGTGATTGAAGTGGCGCCCCTCGCCTTTATGCGCGGCCGCACCCTGAACAATTCTTTCGTGATTCTGGATGAAAGCCAAAACACCACCCGCGAGCAGATGAAAATGTTCCTGACCCGCATCGGTTTTGGCACTACCGCCGTAATCACTGGCGACCCAACCCAGATCGACTTGCCCCGCGGCATGGCCTCTGGCTTGCGCCATGCGATTGAGGTGCTGGATAACGTCAACGGTATCAGCTTTACCCACTTCACCTCTAAAGATGTGGTGCGCCACCCGATTATTCAGCGCATAGTCGAAGCCTATGACGCATTTGAACAAAAGAACCCCAAACCGGATGACGCGCGCTAATCATGGCCTACCAAATTGATATAGAAAGTAATAGCCAAAGCCAACAGATACCGGCTTTGGCTGAATTGGAGCGCTGGATTGGTGCCGCACTGCACAGCCAAAAACTTGAAGATGCAGAAGTAAGCCTCTATATCGTCGACGAAGACGAAAGTCAGCAACTTAATAGCCAGTATCGCGGCAAAGACTACCCCACCAACGTGCTCTCCTTCCCGGCAGATATCCCTGAGGAAGTGGGTGTACCACTCTTGGGTGACTTGGTGGTCTGCGCCCCTGTGGTGGAGCGTGAAGCTCAGGAACAAGGTAAAACCTTGGCCGCCCACTGGGCACATATGCTGGTGCACGGCAGCTTGCACCTCCTAGGCTTCGATCACATCGACGATACTGAAGCCGATGAGATGGAAGCGCTTGAAACAGCAATTATCACCGGGCTGGGTTACCCTGCTCCCTATAACGAACTTACGGCAGAATAAAAACCTTGGGAACTAGCATCATGTCGGACGACCATCCGAGTAGCACAACTACTGACAAATACGAACGCAGCGATAAACACGAGCGATCGTGGCTGGATAAAGTACTGCACGCCTTCAGCGCGGAACCTAAATCCCGCGATGAGCTGCTGGAAATTATTAAAGACGCCGCCGATAACCAATTGCTCGACCAGGAAGCCCTGAGCATTATCGAGGGCGCACTGGATGTATCCTCCCTGCAAGCGCGTGAAATTATGGTGCCGCGCTCACACATAGTCGCCATTCGCCTGGAAGACTCACCGCAGGAATACCTGCCGCAAATTATCGAATCCGGCCACTCACGCTTTCCGGTGATTGGTGAAAATATCGATGATGTACGCGGTATTTTGCTCGCTAAAGACTTACTGCCGCTCGCCTTAAAAGGCACCGACAACTTCAATCTGGAAACCATACTGCGCCCCGCCAACATTGTGCCGGAGAGCAAACGCGTAAATATTTTGCTGCGGGAATTCCGTGAAAATCGCTATCACATGGCATTAGTGATGGACGAATACGGCGGCATTACTGGCCTGCTCACCATTGAAGATATCCTGGAAGAAATTGTCGGCGAAATTGAAGATGAAACCGACGAAGAAGATGAAGCCTCAGACTTCATCAAACGCGTGAGCGAAACCGACTATATAGTCAAAGCGCTGACCCCCATTGAAGACTTCAACGAATTTTTCAACACCCAATTCAGCAACGAAGACTTTGATACCCTGGGCGGGATTTTGATGCAGGAGTTTGGCCATTTGCCCAAGCGCAACGAGGTGGTACAAATGGACAAGATGCAGTTCCGCGTGCTCTACGCCGACAATCGCCAAATCCATTTATTGCGCTTAACAATCGCAACAGATTAATCTTCGCAGCTGTAACAGAGCAAAAACCTGGAAATCCCGCCCTCTCCCGGCGGGATTTTTTTAACCGTCTAAAAAAGATTACCCACCCATGGCCGATACCTTTCGCAATCTCCCCAACCCACTGGCACTGCTGTTTGCACTGGTTAGCGGTGCGCTTATCACCCTGAGCTTTGCACCGTTTAACCTCTGGCCAATTACCCTACTGAGCCTCACCACCTTTGCCTTGCTGCTCAAAGAGCAACCCAGAAACCAGGTACTCTGGCGTAGCTTTGCATTTGGCGTAGGGCTGTATGGCGCAGGTATTCACTGGATTTACGTCAGCATCCATAACTTTGGTGGCGCTGCCCCCCTGTTTGCCGCCTTTTTGGTATTGATATTCGCCTGTTTTATGGCGCTTATTTTTGCACTGCCGCTCTATATTTATGGCCGCTGGTTTAGCTACCACCGTTTTGCCTTGCTCATCGCCCTGCCCGCATGCTGGTTGCTCGGGGAGTGGACACGCACCTGGTTACTAACAGGTTTCCCCTGGTTATTTTTAGGCTATAGCCATGTGGATACCTGGCTCGCTGGCTGGGCACCGGTTACCGGTGTGATGGGCATTAGTTTTATTCTGGCAGCCAACGCCGGTGCAATCGCTGAACTGGTATGGCACGGCAAAGCTGCCCGCCAACAAAAGCCGGTAGTCATAAGTGCGATCACTCTTAACCTTGCGTTCTGGGTGAGCGGCGCCGTGCTAAGCAGCATCACTTGGGCTAAACCGGAGCAAACACCCATCAAGATTGGCATGGTGCAGCCCAACGTAGATCAGAGCACCAAACTCACGTTCAATGAGGAAAGCACCCTCGCCGCCCTGAACCAATTACGCGAACTCAGCACTGACCTGTGGAATAACGACTGGGTAGTCTGGCCGGAGGCCGCCATCCCCACCAGCCTTACCTTCCATGAAGCACTGCCCTTTTTGGAGGAGATGAACAGCAAAGCCGCTGCCGCCAATACCGCGCTGTTCACCGGGGTGATTTATGAGGATCGCGACAAACAGAAATACTACAACTCAATAGCCGGGCTGGGTGAAGGCTATGGGTTTTATCACAAGCGCCGCTTAGTGCCCTTTGGCGAATACGTACCGCTGGAAGACCAACTGCGCGGGCTGATCGAGTTTTTCAACCTGCCTACTTCGTTTATCCATTTGGGCCCGCAGGATCAACACGGACTGATTGCCAAGGGGGTACGTATCACTCCCGCGATTTGCTATGAAATTGTCTACCCGGATTTAATAGCCCAAGCCGCCAAAGAGACACAAGTGCTGCTCAGCGTTAACAACCTCGGCTGGTTTCTGGATTCCATCCAGTCCAAGCAGTTTATGCAGATGGCGCAAATGCGCGCCCTCGAAACCGGCCGCTATCTGGTGTACAGCACCAACAACGGCCCCAGCGCGATTATCGACAACAAAGGTAAGATCATCAGCCAAAGCAATTCCTTTACCGCACAAACTTTTACCGGTGTGATTCACGCAGTGAAGGATTGGACGCCGTTTATGATTACCAGCAGCGGGCCACTGGTTATTCTGTGCACACTGCTGTTATTGGCGCTGCAACTGCCCCAGCTGTATCGCAAACAACCAGACTGATCATCACTGCACCATCAACCGCCAGCGGGTCAGCTTGACTAAAACCCGCTGGCGCCCCCGCAAAAAAACAGCAATCTGTAGCAAAAACCAACAGACACTATATGTAGTCATAACCCGACAATTGGATTATTAGAAAAAAGTCTAAGTTTCACGACAAACCGTCACATTTTGCATACGTCGCCAATTGCGGGGCTTTTCCGGCGCAACGCCTGATTCTTGCTGACTTGCCCCCAGTTTGTACCCCTGTCACCCACACCTTATCCACAGCTTTTCAAGCTTGCATAAAACCCACAATCGCATTATCTTGTAGCCCATTCACGATTTACCCCTAGATATAGGTGTTAAGCGCGCCAAGCACACTAATGGTGCCTAACCCTGCAGAGCTAAATCGTCAAGCAAAATTTTGACCCAATTGAACGCTTACCTATTGTTTGTCGTATTGGCAGCAGTAATTAAGTGGCTGGGGCGCTACTCCAAGTGGGTATCTCCGGCATCAGCTGTATGGGCACCAAGTGCAATGGAGTCAACCACAAGATCTTGTGGTCAGACAAAATAGGCAAAACCGTGTTGCAGACCCTGATTTTAATAACAACGGCTGCTTTTAGAATGCAGCGCCCGGGTCACTCATACACAAAGCTTTACCACAGTTTTTTTACCAACCAGTCATTTCAACCAGGAAAGACCTCACGCGGGAGACGTCTATGCAAACTGACATTGAAACCACCACCGGTACACGCAACGTGCAACAGGATATTCACAGCGGCGGCGCGCCGCTCTCGGCCACAGCGCCCGGCCAACTGCGCGTCATCAAACGCAACGGAACGGTGGTTCCCTTCGATGCCAGCAAAATTGCCATCGCCATGACCAAAGCCTTTTTGGCGGTAGAAGGTGGCACTGCTGCTGCTTCTACACGGGTACATGAAGTGGTGAGCAGCCTCACCCAGCAAATTACCGCCACCTTCAAACGCCGTATGCCCTCGGGCGGCACTATCCATATTGAAGAGATCCAGGATCAGGTTGAACTGATTCTGATGCGCTCGGGCGAGCAAAAAATCGCCCGCGATTACGTGCTCTACCGCGAAGAGCACGCTCGCCTGCGTGCCCAAAAACAATCCAGCTCCCAAGAGCCAGACCCGGACTACCCCAGCCTCAACGTGATTCTGGCCGATGGCAGCCGCGCGCCGTTGGATATTGGCCGTATGCGCACCATCGTGCGTGAAGCCTGTGCCGGTTTAGCCGGTGTAGAAGAGAAGGCGATTCTCGATGAAGCCATGCGCAACCTCTATGACGGTGTGGCGGAAAAAGACGTAAACACCTCATTGGTGATTACCGCCCGCACCCTGGTAGAAAAAGAGCCAAACTACTCTTTTGTAACCGCTCGCCTGCTGATGGACAAACTGCGCGCTGAAGCCCTGAGCTTCTTTGGCGTGGCCAACTCAGCAACCCAAGCGGATATGGAAACCCTCTACGCCCAAACCCTGCCGCTCTACATCAAAAAAGGGGTTGAGCTGGAACTGATCTCCCCTGAATTGCAAAACTTTGATTTGGAAAAACTGGGCAAAGCCCTGATCGCCGAGCGCGATCTGCAGTTCACCTACCTCGGCCTGCAAACCCTGTACGACCGCTACTTCATCCACAGCAACGACACTCGCATCGAACTGCCGCAAATATTCTTTATGCGCGTTGCTATGGGCTTGGCGATTCAAGAAAAGAACCGTGAAGACCGCGCGATTGAGTTCTATCGCCTGCTCTCTTCGTTCGATTACATGAGCTCCACCCCAACCCTGTTCAACTCCGGCACCTTGCGCCCGCAGTTGTCCTCTTGCTACCTGACTACCGTACCGGACGACCTGCACGGTATTTATGGCGCCATTCAAGACAACGCCATGCTCAGCAAATTTGCTGGCGGCTTGGGTAACGACTGGACACCCGTGCGTGCACTGGGCGCCTATATCAAAGGCACCAATGGCAAATCACAAGGTGTAGTTCCCTTCCTGAAGGTAGCCAACGATACCGCCGTGGCGGTAAACCAAGGCGGTAAACGCAAAGGCGCCGTGTGTGCGTATTTGGAAACCTGGCACTTGGATACCGAAGAGTTCCTTGAACTGCGCAAAAACACCGGTGATGACCGTCGCCGTACCCATGACATGAACACTGCCAACTGGGTGCCCGACCTGTTCATGAAGCGTGTGTTTGACGATAAAGAGTGGACCCTGTTCTCGCCCAACGATGTGCCCGACCTGCACGACCTGTACGGCAAGGCATTCGAAGAGCGCTACGAGCATTACGAGCGCGAAGCCGCCGCCGGCAAGATCAAAGTCTTCAAAACCGTGCGCGCACTGGATTTGTGGAGAAAGATGCTGGGCATGTTGTTTGAAACCGGCCACCCATGGATCACCTTCAAAGACCCATGCAACCTGCGCAGCCCGCAGCAGCATGCCGGTGTGGTTCACTCGTCCAACCTGTGCACCGAGATCACCCTCAACACCAAAGCCAACGATGAAATCGCGGTGTGTAACCTCGGCTCCATCAATCTGGCGCAACATATTGTGGATGGCAAACTCGATCAAGCGAAGCTGGAGCGCACCGTTAAAACTGCAATCCGCATGCTCGATAACGTGATCGACATTAACTACTACGCCGTGGCTACCTCCAAGCAGTCCAACCTGCGTCACCGCCCTATCGGCCTTGGCATTATGGGCTTCCAGGATGCACTCTATGAGCAGCGTATCGCCTACAGCTCGCAAGCCGCTGTGGATTTTGCCGATACCTCCATGGAAGCCGTGAGCTACTACGCGATCAAAGCCTCCAGCGAACTGGCGGCCGAGCGCGGCAAATACTCTACCTTTGAAGGTTCGCTCTGGAGCAAAGGCATTCTGCCCATCGACTCGATTGAAATCCTCGCGCAAAACCGTGGCGAGAATTACATCAAAGTCGACCGCAGCCAAACCTTCGACTGGGCAACTTTGCGCGCACAAGTAAAAGCACAAGGTATGCGCAACTCCAACGTGATGGCGATTGCACCAACCGCAACCATCTCCAACATCACTGGCGTAACCCAGTCGATTGAACCGACTTACCAAAACCTCTACGTGAAATCCAACCTCTCAGGCGAATTCACCGTAGTTAACCCACACCTGGTACACGACTTAAAAGCCCGTGGCCTGTGGGATGCGGTAATGGTTAATGACTTGAAATACTACGAAGGCTCACTGCAAAAGATCGACCGCATCCCGGCCGACCTCAAAGCCATCTACGCCACCGCGTTTGAAGTAGAACCCAAGTGGATCGTAGAAGCCGCCAGCCGTCGCCAAAAGTGGATCGACCAAGCGCAAAGTTTGAACCTCTACATTGCTGGCGCTAACGGTAAAAAATTAGACATTACTTACCGCATGGCATGGTTCTCCGGCTTAAAGACTACGTATTACCTGCGTGCCTTGGCGGCAACCACCACTGAGAAATCCACCATCAATACCGGCGCATTGAACGCCGTATCGGCTGGTGGTGCGAGCGGATTGTCAGCTGCACCTGCTGCTGCAAAACCTGCCGTATCAGAAGTAGAAGCCGCGAGTTTCGCCGAAGCAGCGCCAGTGCCATTGGCCTGTTCGATAGACAATCCAGATTGCGAAGCCTGCCAATAAGATGTTGCGGTTCGTTCCTCACCAGCAGCCTACGAAGCACCCTGTAGGTTGGTGAGCTTGCGAACCGCAACAAAAACGCAAAATACACGATGCACGCACACAGAATTAAACGAGGATCACATGCTAAGTTGGGATGAATTCGACACCGAAGAAGCGGTAAAAGAAACAGCACGTCAAGACGCCATCAGCGCCGCGCAAACCAAAGCCGCCGCGCCAGTAGCGCAACCGACCCAAGCGCAAGTTGCACAAGCACAGGCCGCCCAAGTAAGCGCTGCTGCCGATGCCCAAGCCGTTAATACCGCCTTTGCTGCCGCCGCCAAAGAAGCAGGCATCAGCCCTGAACTAGCCAAAGCGCGCGCCAGCCTCGCCGCACTTGACCCGGCTCCCGGTTTGCAAGAATTGGAAATGGGTGCCGCCCGTATCCAGGTGGATGAAAAGCGTATGATCAACTGCCGCGCAGACTTGAACCAACTCGTCCCCTTCAAATACGACTGGGCATGGCAAAAATACCTTGATGGCTGCTCCAACCACTGGATGCCACAAGAAGTAAACATGACTGCCGACATCGCCACCTGGAAAAGCAAAGACGGCCTGACCGATGACGAGCGTCGCATTGTGATGCGCAGCCTCGGTTACTTCTCTACCGCCGACTCATTGGTAGCGAACAACCTCGTACTCGCGATTTACCGTTTGATCACCAACCCCGAATGCCGCCAATACATTTTGCGTCAATCATTCGAAGAGGCGATTCACACCCACGCCTATCAATACTGCATTGAATCCCTGGGTATGGATGAAGGCGAAATCTTCAACATGTACCGCGAACTGCCAAGCGTTGCGAACAAAGCTGCATGGAGTTTGAAACACACCCAAACCCTGGGCGACCCAACCTTCACCACCGGCACACCAGAAACCGATCAGGAATTGCTGCGCAACCTCGTTGCGTTTTATGTAGTGACCGAAGGTATTTTCTTCTACTGCGGATTTAGCCAAATCCTCAGCATGGGTCGCCGCAACAAAATGACCGGCGTTGCCGAACAGTTCCAATACATCCTGCGTGATGAATCCATGCATTTGAATTTTGGTATCGATGTAATCAACCAAATCAAATTGGAAAACCCGCACTTGTGGACTGCAGAATTCCAACAAGAAGTTATCCAAATGATTTTGGAAGGCACCGAACTGGAAATCCAATACGCCCGCGATTCCATGCCACGCGGTGTACTCGGCATGAATGCCGCGATGATGGAAGAATACCTCCACTTCATCGCCAACCGCCGCTGCGCACAAGTCGGCTTGAAAGAACAATTCCCAGGCGCACAGAATCCATTCCCATGGATGAGTGAGATTATGGATTTGCGTAAGGAGAAGAATTTCTTTGAGACGCGAGTGATTGAATATCAGACTGGTGGGGCGTTGAGCTGGGATTGATTTAATCCTTCCACCGTCATACCTGCGAACGCAGGTATCCATTACGAACGGATTACATATTCCGGAGTGAATAACCTAAACCGCTGTTGAGTTTTGTCAGAGATTTCTGATGGGGCTGAATGGCGGTTTTTTATCCACCAAGGAAAAAATAGGCAGAGCAATTAAAGTGATTATCAAAACCATAAGAATAAGGAAATTTCGTTCATTTGAAGACTCAAAAGAAATTTCACTATCTGATATTAACGTATTAATAGGCGCCAACAATTCAGGGAAGTCATCTGTACTTCGCGCACTACATCATTTACAACAAGGACTTAATGATCCTTTTGGCGATGTTAGAGTAGGAGCAACTAAAGCCACTATCGATATGACATTTAACAAGCAGCCTACAACTCCACCGTGGACACAGTTTGAAAACTCTCGCATTGCCTATTGCTCAATCACAATACAATCCGCTGACAGAAGATCTGGACAAATCAGCAATCAATTAACGGTAGGAAATGGATCAACAACAGTTGGGGAATATAAATCTCCCAACTCAGAACCCAGTCACTTAATAATTCCATTTTTATCTAAAAGAAAAACAGCAAACTATTTAGAGGATGTGAGAGAACAATTCGTTACTCAAATATCATCTGACATGTCTAACTTAGCAGCAAAGCTCTCGCGAATAGCTAACCCAAACTTTCCTGCATACCAACAATATTCAAATGCTTGCAAAGAGATATTAGGCTTTGTAGTGACATCAATCACTTCTCCAAATGGACAACGGCCCGGCATCTATCTTCCTGACCAGTCATCCGTTCCAATAGATCAAATGGGAGAAGGCGTGCCAAATATTGTATCTCTACTTGTAAGCCTATCCATGTCAGAGGGAAAGCTTTTTTTAATAGAAGAACCTGAAAATGATCTTCACCCACAGGCATTAAAAGCATTACTAGACCTAATAGTATTAAGCTCACAAAAAAACCAATTTGTGATCTCAACGCACTCAAATATTGTTGTTACACACCTTTGCTCTGTGGATAAAAGTAAGCTCTTTAAAATCAATAGCGAGAAAGGGCAACTACCTACTACAGCGACTATTGAAGAAGTAAGTAATAGTCCACGTGATCGAGTTCAGGTTCTCCAAGAATTGGGTTATTCATTTTCTGATTACGATTTATGGGAAGGATGGCTATTATTAGAGGAATCTTCTGCTGAGCGTATTATTCGCGACTATTTAATTCCGTGGTTTGCTCCAAAACTTCACCGGATAAAAACTGTAGCTGCAAATGGTATCACCAATGTAGAGCCTACTTTTAACGATCTCTCCCGAGTCGTGCTGTTCACTCACCTTCAACAAGCATATTCAGGCTTAGCTTGGGTAAGAGTGGATGGCGATGATGCGGGAAAAGAGTCAATAGAAAAACTTAGAACAAAATTTTCATCCATACCTAAAGATCATTTTTCCACTTTTGATAAGCCGCAATTCGAACTTTACTATCCAGCCGAATTCCAAGCCAAGGCGAATGCAGCCCTAGCTATTCAAGGCAAGAAGCAAAAGCAGGAAGAAAAAGGAACACTGCTGAAAGAAGTAATCATTTGGATAGAACAAGATATAAATCGAGCCAAGATAGAATTTGAAAAATCCGCAGCAAGCGTTATCACCGAACTGAAACTGATTGAAAAGCAATTTTTACAACAAAAGGATGTGAGGACTTAGGTAGCACGTAGCTCGTAGGTTGGGCTTGATGTAGGTTGCTGGTGAGCTTGCGAACCGCAACATTCGTAATTGCAAACGGCACATTGGTTTGTAAATACGAAAAACCAATCCACAGCACATGTGTTTTGGTTTTGGTGGTTGCGGGTACATGGTCATGTTGCGGTTCGTTCCTCAGGCTACGCGCCCTGCCGAAACCTACAAAAAGATGAACTATGAATAGCGAATTCATTTCACAACTGAGCAATGGAATTCTTTCAGCGATAATCGCCCTGCTCTTTTTGGCCATTCTATCGATGCTTTTTGGTTATCGTTTTATTGCAAAAGAACTGATAAAGATTGGCATGAAAAAAGGTGACGCAAAAGCGTTGGGTCATGCCGTTACGGTAATGACATTTTTGACACTCGGCGCGGTTTATTTGAAATTTTTGTGCTGAATTGATACGACAACCAATCAACGGCACACATAATTTGGTTCTAGTGGCTGCGGGCGCATGGTCATACTGGGGGCTATTTTCCATTCCAATCATTCCTATGACACGCCAATAAAAAACACGGAATCACTTTTTAATTGATAAATTGCTCGCCTCCCTGGAACAATAATGAACATAAAAAAACTAAACCCAGTTACTCAAAACATACTGTATTTGCTCGGCGCTATCGTGTTATCGGCGGTTTTGTTTTTCTCTATTTACATCCCGCGCACTTTTCTTTACGACATATATTCAATACCCGCTGGATCGATGGCACCCACAATAAATGTTGGCGATACAGTTATCGTTAACAAACACATTTACCGAGACACCATAAAAGGCAAGCCCGACAGCAACCAACCCCGGCGGGGGGATATAATTGCATTCAACCCGCCACACCAGCCGAATACGGTTTACTTAAAACGTGTTATAGGAATTCCAGGAGATGTTATTCACTTCACTGACAAACAATTGACAATAAATAATAAACCCGTTGAAACCAAGAAGCTAAATGACGCATTATTTTCGGAAACACTTAACGACACCACATATCAAGTACAATATTTGAATGAAGAAAACCTTTATCGTGATATCAAAGTCACCACCCCTGTCGACCACTATTTCGTAATGGGTGACAACAGAGACAATTCGCTGGATAGCCGTGAATGGGGGTTTGTGCCAAAAGAAAAACTGATAGGAAAAACAACTATAGTCTTCTAATCAAAAAAACTAACAACATCACTTCAACTGCGCATTCTTTATAGTTTTGGTGGTTACGGATGTATGGTCATTTTACGGTTATTCACCCACAACACCCCACCAGTTCAATTTAATTTGGATAATAACAAATGGAAACCAACACAATTTACGATGCCCCCAAAGCAAACCTTGTTGACTTCAACCCCCAACAAACCGAAGGGCTGGAAAACGTTTTACATGTCGCTAAACAGCAAAAAGCGCTTATTTATACCTTTCTCGTATATTTTGTAGCGGCAGTGCTCGTGCAAGCAGCGCCGCCAGAAATCAGGCAAGTCGCAAGCCTTATTGTTATTCCGATATGGATTGCCATCATTATTTTAAATGCGCGCTTATGCTGGAAAGTGTATGGAAAGTTTTTTGCGGTAGTGATGATTATTCTGGGTATTGTTCCCATTATTAACTTTTTAGTGGTAGTTGCTGCCAGCTCACGGGCGAACAGATTAATTAAAAAAGCGGGATTCAAAGTGGGTTTTATGGGTGCCAACACCACACAAATCAAGCAAGCTATACAACAAACCCAGCACGCCGCCTTGTAGGCATTCGACTTATTGAATGCCTACAATTAAACAGAGCACCCACACTATGTCAGTTACCGCCCTCTACACCGACCTCTCTGGTTATTACGATTTAATGTGTGCTGATATCGACTATCGCGAGCAGAGCAATTATGTGCGCAGGCTGCATGAGTTGTTTGGCAATCAGGGGAAAAATGTGTTGGATTTAGCCTGTGGCACCGGCCCACACTTGCGGCATTTTATCGACTTTGGTTATACGGCTAGTGGTGTGGATATTAATCAGCCCATGCTGGATATTGCACAGCTGCGCTGCCCCGAAGCGCAATTTACCCAACAGGATATGAGCCGCCTGAATATGGACGCGCAGATGGACTTAATCAGCTGCTTTTTATATTCCATCCATTACAACCAAAGTATTGCCACACTTACCGATTGTATTGCCAGCGTTCACCGCGCGCTAAAACCCGGCGGTCTATTTTGTTTTAATGCGGTGGATAAAAGCACTATTGATAATCGCGCTGGCATTAAACACCAACTCACATATGACCAGAGTGATTTTAGTTTTCAGTCCAATTGGTATTACTCAGGTGAAGGCGAACAGCAACAATTACAGCTGAGCATTGAACGAACCACCAACGGTATTACTGAACACTGGCGTGACCAACACGCAATGGTCGCCCTCACCTTTGCGCACTTACAACAATTGCTTGAACCCTATTTCGAAGTGCATATTCTTGCGCATGATTACGAGCGAATCGCCCCCTGGGAAAACGCGGCAGGCAATGCGTTTTTTGTTGCGATCAAGCATTAATTTCAAAGCCGCGAATTGTGCAGCACCTTATGAATAAACTTTTTATCATCGGATTGCCGCGTACTGGCACCACCAGCATCAGTGTGGCGCTGTTGGATTATGGATTTAAAGTGGCGCACACGGCGTATACCAAACGCGCATTTGAATTAGCCGATGTTGTTTCCGATGCGCCCTGCTTTTGTGATTACCAAGAACTGGATCAGCTATTTCCCCATTCGAAGTTTGTGTATCTGGAACGCAGCCTTGAGCGCTGGGTGCCATCCATGCAAATGCTGCTAAACAAAATGTTGCCGGAACTTGCACCTAAAACCGGTTATTTAAATCCGGTATTGAAACGGGTGATGAATCAGATATTTGCGCCTTTCACAACCAGCAACCCTTTAAGCAAAGAACATTTGGAAGCCTGTTATATAAACCATCAACAACAGGTGATGGATTATTTCGCGCAGCGGGATGACTTTTTACGCATTGATATTAGCGACAGCAATAGCCTGCCAGTATTATTAAGGTTCATGGGGTTTGAACCACCGGTGACTGCACACTCCCCGCATGAACAATCCCTGCATACACAGTTCCCGCATTTGAATAGCGGTAAACAAGTCGATAATTGGAAAGCCATCAAACATCCGAATAAAATTAATTCACTGAGTGCAGGCGCAGAACATCGCCAATTTTTGGATTATCGGCAGCTCAAGCTTAACAGGTGATTCACCCATGAACCCGAATAAAACATTACACAAGTATTTAATCAATCTCCCAGCCGCATTACTGGATTACCCGTTTGGCGATGATATTCATGTGTATAAAGTGGAAGGCAAAGTGTTTGCTATTTATTTTCAGGATGCGAATAGCAAGCGCCTGAACCTAAAGTGCGACCCGGTACTGGCAGAACAACTGCGCATGGTTTTTAGCGAAGTAACCCCCGGCTACCACATGAACAAAAAGCACTGGAACACAGTGGATTTAACCGGTAATTTGCCACAAAGCGAGGTGTTCAAGCAGATAGATCACTCCTACACGCTAATCGTAAAAAAACTCCCCAAGGCAGTTAAGCAGCGCTTGCGAATCCAACATGAGGGTTTGGCGTGGTTAAGCTAATGGCACAAGTACTTTAGTTAACTGCTGCACCTGAACGCAAAAGCCATCATAATAGCGACCGTTATCACCACGACTTCCCCGATGTACCTATGGAAAACCTACCTGTAATTCGCCTGTTATTTAATCACCGCTATTTATTACTACTGCTGTTATTGACGGGTGCTGTTTTTTTTAAAGGTGTGACGCCGTCCTTCTCTTCCGATGACTTTGTCCATTTGGAAAATAATATTCACTTCAAAAACCTAGCGGAAGCATCCGAGGTTTTCATCACCCCTTATGGTCGTGAATATCGCCCACTGGTGCGGTTATCACTGTGGTTGAATCATCAAATGGGCGATACCGCACTCGCCTACAAACTCAGCAATTTATTGATGCACTTGCTGTGTGTTGTGCTGCTCTACGGAATAATGTTGCGTTTGGGTGTGGCTAAAACAACAGCCCTGATTGCCAGCAGCATTTTTGCATTGCACCCCATTCACACCACCAGTGTGCATTTTATTTTGGGGCGCACTGATTTAGTGGCAGCGGTATTTTATTTGGCTACGCTCTACTGCGTTGCGGGTTGGAAACAATCGCCCCGCCTTGGGCAACAGCTCATCACTCTGTTGTGGTTTGTGGCGGCACTGCTCTCCAAAGAGTTATCCATCACCCTGCCCGCGATGATGTTGGCGATTTTGTTATTACAGCGCCAAAGCCTTGCCTTCATGCCCATGTTTCGCACTGCGCTATCGCTCTGGCCTTACGCATTGCTAGCACTGATTTATTTGTTCGCGCGTATTTATCAATGGAAGTCCATGGATGCCGCTGTTGCGGTATACACCGATTTTTCGCCGCTGAATATTTTGACCAACTATGCAGAATGGGCATTTGCCCTGCTCTACCCCTTTGATCTTTACGTTGCCCGCGAATGGCAATTGCTGCACACACAACTGTTTGTCGCGCTAACGGTTATTGCTTGCTTATCAATTCTGGCTATTGCGGCCTATATCTGGCGACCAACGGCTTGTCGCCTTGTGCGCTCACCACTGCTGTGGCTGGGGGTTATTTGGATTCTCGTAACTCTGGTGCCTATGACGGGAGGCAACTCTCACCGCTGGTATTTATATTTACCCAGCGCCGGATTGAGTTTGATTTTTGCGACGTTGTGGCCAGCAACCAGCGGCATCAGGCGCACATTGTTAAATCTTCTGCTGGTAATCATTCTGTTAATTTACAGTGGCGAAACCTTACGCCAGTCATTTATTTGGCATGAACAAAGTCAAATAAATGAGCGCTTATTATCCGCAGCCGAAACCCATGAGCTGCGCCAGCACGAGGTGATCGCTATTGCCAATATGCCGTTTTGCTACCAGAGCGCATTTTTATTTACGCACAGTTCATTTGAGGAGGCGCTCAGGGTTCGCTATGGTCACAGCCCGCGTATTGAAGTGCTGAGTTATATGAACCTGGATGAGCAAAACTCGCTTGTACTGAGCCACAGCGGGAATGAGATCAGCTTTGGCATTAGCCCCAACGCTTACCGTTATTTCCGCTTGCCCAACCAGCAGATCTTTTTTGCCAAACCGGATATTTTCACTCAGGGCGCTACAACCCTTCGCATCGACCAACTCGATACTGCCGGGCGGATTACGGCTTACAGCTTGTTGCTGCCTGAAGAGTATCAAACACCGGTTTATTATTTTAATGGAGAGCGTTTTATTCGCCTGCCCGCCTCTGCTAGCGAATAAATTTATCGAACGGCATAACATTTACCCATTCGCCCGCCGCTACCGAGCCGCGTTCGCGCTCCAGACAAATATAACAATTGGCTTTAGCCATGCTGCTAAGTACACCAGAGCTTTGCGAGCCAACGCTGATTACACGGTTGGCGCCCTGCTCATTAGTGAGCAGACCACGCTGGAAATCCATACGCCCTGGCTGCTTTTTTAAGGGTGCAACGGCTTGCGCAATAATCGATGCGGCGGCAAACAATTGCTCGCCCGCCAAATGGCGCAGCGCCGGTACTACCAATTGGTGATAGGTGACTGCGGTGGAAACCGGGTTGCCCGGCAGGCCAAAAAACCAACCTTCCCCCAAACGCCCAAACGCAAAGGGTTTACCCGGTTTCATGGCGATTTTCCAGAAGTCGATAGCTCCCAACTCCGCGAGCACATCTTTGGTGTAATCCGCATCGCCCACCGAGACACCGCCAGTGGAAATCACCACATCAGCCCACTGGCTTGCCGTAGTGAACGCGGCGCGCAAGGCGTGTGGATCGTCAGGGATAATACCGAGATCCAGCAGTTCTACCGGCAATCGTTGCAGTAATGCCGTCAGTAACGGGCGATTACTGTCGTAAATTTTACCCAACTGTGGCGCCATGCCTGGCAGCAATAACTCATCGCCGGTGGTGAGCAAGGCAATGCGCAGTTTGCGCAGTACGTTTACGCTGGCACAGCCTACCGAGGCTAGCAGCCCGATATCCAACCCCGTAACAAATTGGCCAGCAGGTAGTAATTGAGTACCAAGGGTTATGTCTTCACCAGCGCGACGGATATTCTCGCCGGTAACAGGGGGTTGATTGATCTTTACCTCATCACCGACACGCAGGGTATTTTCCTGCATTACCACCGCATCAGCGCCCACCGGAAGCAGACCGCCCGTCATGATGCGAACCGCCTCGCCCGCACACAGCTCACCGGCATAGGGGTGCCCTGCGAGTGATTGACCTATAACGCGCAAGGTCACAGCACTCGCCCCGCTGCAATCCGCAGCCCGCAGCGCGTAACCGTCCATCGCCGAGTTATCACCAGCCGGAACATTAATCGGCGCCATTACCGTTTGCGCCAATACGCGATCCAGTGCATCCGCGAGCGCCACTGTTTCAGTCTCTTGCACTGGCGCTAACTGATTTAATATGCGCTCCAGCGCAGCCTCAACAGCCAGTAACCCGGGTTGTGAACATTGATCCATTAACAAATCTCCACCGCCATCATCTACACCAAAACCTATACCAATAATCTGAGTCGCAGTTTAGCCTTATGTATGAGTTCCGCGACAACTAATCGCCCCTGGCAGTAAAACAAACTCGCTTGGCGAGCAGCGGGCCAGCTTGTTACTATCGCACGCCTGCCCGCTTCCCCAAGAGAATAATCTATGCGTTATGTAAGCAATGCTGTCCTCACCATCAACCTGCTATTGTTGCTCGCTTTTTCTGCCGTGCAATGGAACGACCCAGACCCAATTCTGTGGATTGCGTTTTATCTGCTCTGTGCCGCTGTTCCCTTTCTGGCGCTCATTAATAAGCCATTAAAAATCGTTGCGGTAGTAGCACTCATCGCCTGCGCTATTGAAATGGCGCGCACAGGGGCTGGAGCCTACAACTATTATTTGCATATGGCAGAGGAGCCGCTTATGCAAAGCATGAACCCCAACAAACCTTATATTGAAGAGGCGCGTGAATTTTTGGGGGCGCTAATTGCACTGGCGCTGGTCCTCATCAGCCAATGGCTTGCCGTATTTAAGGCAAAAAATAGATAATTTTTAGCAACAGGTTGGTGCCCAGGTGCATCAGCCTGAGCACTTTGCTTCAGCCAGGTTCTTTCACCATTTTAATTTAACGATTAATTCCAAATTTCATAACAACAGGAGTGAACTCGCAATGCACTTTCAAAAAAAATTGGGCTTGGGTTTTATCGCATTTGGGATGCTGATAATCCTACTGGCTTATGTACTTACCAATAGTGGCGGTTTTGTGTTTTCCGCATTGCTTGGTTTGATGGCGATATTTTTTGGCGCCTTTCAGCTGATGCTCTCCAACCTTGCCCTGCAAGCAAAAACTACCGGTAAACACCCCTCAAGCAAAGCGACTAAAACCAAAAAGGCACGTCGTTAATTTTCATATCCCCGTGGCAGTTAGCTCTGCTGGCGCTAGTGGTCATACCAATAGCGCCCTGCTCTTTCCCGCTGTAATTCAACGGCCTGCAGGCTACCATCACGCCAACGAAAAACCGCCGCGCCGGTATCGGCGGTATTAATCGCCTGACTGCCAGCAGTGCGATATCGCGCTTGCACCTGTGGATGCGGGTGCCCGTGTTGGTTGCGATAACCTGCCGAATACACCACGTAACGCGGTTGTGTGCGCTGCACCCACAACACGCCGGACGAAGTGCGACTGCCATGATGCGCAGCTGCAAGCAACGCCAACTTATCGGGCACCTGATCCTCATAGAGCAACTGATGTTCGACGCTGGTTTCTATATCGCCCGGCAAAACAATATGTTCAGCGCCATAACTGATCAGCAGCACACAAGAGTGATTATTGGCACTAGTCCGTGCACTGGTTGGTACGGGTAAAAAGCGGAATTCGACGCTCTCCCAACGCCAAGGTAAATGGTCATGGCAGCTTTGCAATTGTGTGGGCGCACTGACCACTCGCTCCGGCTCACCACCCAATAACTGCCTTGACTCAACTTTTTCCAGCAACCCCTTGAGGCCACCGGCATGATCCGCATCCCAATGGCTAACCACCAAATAGTCGATGGTGCGAATACCCTGCGCATACAAGTAAGGGACAACTATGGCGCTACCGGCATCAAAACTGCGGGAATATTGCGGGCCGGTGTCGTACACCAAGGTGCGCGAGCCGACTTGCACCACGATGGCAGTACCTTGGCCGACATCCAGAACGGTAACGGTTAAATCGTCTGCCGCAGGCGGTTTAATTAAAAAGCTCAAACTGGCCGCCACAGCAATACCGATAACCCCCAGGTATTTAGGCAGCAAGCCGCGCGGTAATAACATCACCACAACACTCAGCGCCAGTAGCAGTAATAGGCCGGGTGAAAAAGCCACCACCGGGCTAGCCCAAGAGCCGGCAAACGCGAGCAAGCCGTCCAAAAACACTGCAAGCCATTCCATCGCACCTGCCGCCATCGCCAGTAAACTGTTACTTAGGCCCAACCATACATCGCCCACCGCAGCACCAATCAGCAACAAGGGCACGACAAAAAAAGTGATCAGTGGAATGGCGATAGCATTACCCACCGGCGCGACCAGCGAAACCGTGCTAACCAATAAACTGAGCGGCAGCATAAGCCCAATAAACATTACCCACTGGGAGCGAATGAAACCGATCAGCAGTTCTTTGAAGGTAAAACCAGCCCAGGGTTCTATCGTGCGTTTGGTCACCAAACGACCGGAAAAATACATGAGCAACAGTGCCACAGCACCGAAAGACAGCCAAAAACCCATGTCGAACGCGGCCAGCGGGTCCAAGAGCACAACGAGCGCCAAGGCCCAGCAAAAAATATCACTAATACGCAGGTTGCAGCGCGCCAAACACGCGGCGTAAAACAAACTAAGCATAATGAGCGTGCGCACCGTGGGAATATTAAACCCTGCCAAGGCCGCGTAAAAACTGGCGCAACCAATAGCGCTGAGCCAGGCGATCATCTGCGCCGGGCAACGATGCCACAACAATTGCACACACTTGCCCAGCAGCAGCCCCGCATAAAACCCAAAGAGTGCAAGAAACCCCACATGCAGGCCAGAGATGGCAATCAAGTGGCTGGTGCCAGTTTGCTGCATACGCTGCCATTGGGCTTTTTCGACCAGCCCCGAATCGCCAATTAATAAGGCCACCAGAATGCCCCGCTCGGGGCTATCGCTGTGCTGCACCACCCATTGCTGGAGATTATGGCGCCGCTGGTTGATCCAATCATCCCAGTGAAATGATGTATTGGTGGAATGAAGCGCGCGATTATCACTTGTCGCTAGCACGTACCCAGTGGCGCCAACGCCTTGCCGCAGTAACCAGGCGTGATAATCAAATCCCGCCGGGTTCACAAAACCGCGCGGTCGCTTGAGGCGCACGGTCAACTGCCAGTAGTCGCCAATTGCCAATTGCGGCAGCTCGCTGTGCGTTAGCCGAGCGGAATCTTGAACGCCATACGTTCGTGGTAAGTACCAACTCAATTGTAATTTGCGCGGGAATTGGTCAAGTGGGAGAAGTTCGCCACTGGCGCCAGTAATCGCCTGCACCCGAAAGTCAAAACGCAAACGATGTACATCGCGCTCAGGTAAACCATTAATTTGCCCAGTTACCACAAGGTCGCGACCGACCAAGTTCTCCGCCAACTGCTGTTCGATTAAATTGTGGCCAGATACCAGCCCCCACGCGAGACCTGCGCTGAACATAACCGGGAGCCGAAATCGCGGCCAATAAATAGCGGCCAGAGCAAGGGGTGCAAGCAACCAAAGCCACGACAGTGAAATTAAGTGCGGGGAATAACCGAAGGCGATTACGCCCAGGCTGAAAAACAGGAGTTTTAATGGCAATTACAGAATCCTTTCGTAGGTGAGTAGTGAGTCCAGATGAGCTCCTTGTCATCAGATTGCAGCCCAGCTTATGGCATGATCCACACGCAAACAAGTGCACCAGCCCGTAAAGTCTGCGTAGTGTTAATGCAGATTTATAGGCATAATGCGCAATCTTTTACGCTGTACTCTGGTTTCCAGCATGGCACGCAATTTACTGAAACGTTTTTTTCCATCACCCGCTGCAATTAAAAGCAATCCGGCACTGCATTTTTTGGGCGATCTGCTGCACGACCCAAACTTATTCCACCTGAATCGCCACTCTGTATCAGTCGCTTTTTTTTGGGGGCTTTTTATCGCATTGCTGCCTATTCCAGGGCAGATGCCCGTGGCGGCGGTAGCCGCGCTGATCTTTCGGTGCAACCTGCCTATCTCGGTGGCATTGGTATGGATTACCAACCCATTAACTATGCCCTTTTTCTTTTTCATCACCTATCAAGTGGGACGAGTAATTCTGCAAAGTGAGCCACTGCTGGTGCAACCAGAATTAACCTGGGATTGGCTGGCAAACGAATTTGGTCATTTATGGAAACCATTACTTGCCGGATCGGTTCTTACCGGTTTGGTGTTTGGGACACTGGGTTATTTTGGTATGCAATTATATTGGCGATGGCATGTGCGACATAACTGGGAAAAGCGGAAGCAAAAACGCATTCATAAAGCTTCTGAAGAAAATTAAAAGCATAAAAAAACCCGCTAGAGCGGGTTTTTTTATGCTTTTAATTTATCCAACTATTCATAGCGCAGCGCATCGGCCGGTTGAATTCGCGCGGCGCGCCATGCGGGGTAAAGGGTGACAAAAAAACTGATCACCAGTGCTGTGATCACCACCTTGGCAACATCTGCAATAACCAATTCGGAAGGCAGATAAGTAATCGGGTAGACATCCGAGTGTAAAAACTGAACGCCAAAGGTGCGTTCAATCCATTGCACAAAGGGAGTTACCCAATGGGAAAGTACAACACCCAGCACCAATCCAATTGAAGTTCCAATCAAACCAATCAGCCCGCCCTGCACCATAAAGATCGCCATAATTTCATACGTCGAGGCGCCCATAGTGCGCAGGATCGCAATATCGCCCTGTTTATCGACTACCACCATAATGAGTGTTGAAACCAAATTAAACGCGGCGATAGCGATAATCAAAAACAGCAACATGCTGACCATGTTTTTTGACATTTGGATGGATTGATAAACACCACCGTGGGTACGCATCCAACTTACACCGCTATAGTCATCTGACATGTTTTGCATAATCTCACGCACAATTTGTGGCGCCGCAAATAAATCATCCATCTTCAGCCGGATACCTGTCACCTGCCCCGGGTATCCGGAAAGTTCAGCAGCGCTTTCTATATCCATTAAAGCCAAACCGTTATCGATATCGGTATGAGTATCCAAAATCGCAATTACCTGCAGCACTTTTACTGTGGGCGAGTTATTGCCATCGTTAGGTAAAATCAAACTGAGATTGTCATCCTTACTAAGGCGTAATTTTTCAGCGACGCCGCGACCAATCACAATCGCCGATTTGTTGCCTGCCAAGCTTTCAAGCGTACCTTGCGGTAAAAACGCGGGCAGCTTCGAGATGTTTTGTTCTTGTGTTGCGTCGATGCCAAAAATAATGACAGGGGCCACGCGCTTTTGCTGACTTAACAGCCCCTGCAGCTGTACAACAGGAGCAGCGCCTACGACTCGCGGATGCTTTTTTAACTCAGCCACTAAGGCTTGTGGATCCTCAATCGCATTCCGGTGATAAACCGTCGCTTGCGGCATAACGCCCAAAATATTGTCACGCAGCTCCTTTTCAAAACCGCTCATAATCGACATCACCAAAATCAATAAGGCGACACCGATAACCAAACCTGCGATTGATAAACGCGATATAAAAGACACCAAATGATTTTGGCCTCGGGCTATGCCGTAGCGTGCGCCGATTAAAAAGATAGTGCGATTTAACATCAGTAAGCACCGGTCGCCGCAGAGGATTCTTCGTCACGCACCAGAACGCCATCCACCAAACGCAAGGTGCGATCCATACGTGCTGCCAGACGCGGATCGTGGGTTACCACCACAAAGCTGGTGCCTATCGCTTGATTCAACTCCAGCATCAATGCCTGGATAGCATCAGCAGCATGACTGTCCAAATTGCCGGTGGGCTCGTCCATCAATACACAGGCAGGGTTGGTCACCAAAGCGCGGGCAATCGCCACCCGTTGACGCTCGCCACCCGAAAGCTCGGAGGGCTTGTGATCGACCCGTTTAGCCAAACCCACTCGCGCCAGCAACTCCAGTGCACGGGCTTTGGCTTGAGCAGGTGCACAATTGCCAATCAACAGCGGCATAGTCACGTTTTCCAGCGCCGTGAACTCTGGCAACAAGTGATGAAACTGGTACACAAAACCCAGACTACGGTTGCGCAAACGACCGCGCGCATCAGCACTCAAGCGCGACAACTGCTCACCCGCGACAATCACCTCGCCGCTGTCCGGCACATCCAGACCACCGAGAATATTAAGTAGCGTTGACTTGCCGGAACCCGAGGCACCGACGATGGCGACGCGCTCACTCTTGTTGATTTGAAAGTCCACGCTGTGCAGCACATCAACTGCCAGCGAACCCTGACGATAAGATTTACTCACCTGACGACAAACTAATACGGCGGCAGAATCATTCATAACAGCTTTCGGATTATTCATAACAGCCTTCGGATTATTCATAACGCAGCGCTTCGGCCGGTTCAATTTGGGCCGCGCGATAGGCGGGATATAAAGTGGCAATAAAACTTAACAACAGCGCCACTGAACAAATAAATACAACGTCAGTCCACAGCAGTAGCGAGGGCAACTGACTAATAAAATACACCTCTGGATCAAATACCTGCAGCCCGACGAGAGATTCCAAAAAGCCCATCACCGGGGTCAGTGACACCGCGATAACACAACCCAATACAGCACCAATCAGGGTGCCAATAAAACCCACTGCACTGCCCTGCACGATAAAAATAGCCATCACCTGGCGCGCACTCACACCCATGGTGCGCAATACCGCGATATCAGAGCGCTTATCCGCCACCATCAATACCAAACTGGAAACAATGTTGAACGCCGCCACGGCAATAATGATCATCAACAGCGAGCCAATAACGATTTTTTCCATTTTCACCGCTTGAAATAAGCTGCCTTGAGTTTGGCTCCAATCCTTCACCTGATATTGCTGCTCACCCAATTGCTGGCGCAGCTCTGCCATTACCCGGCCCGCGCTGTATAAATCCGTGGTTTTTACGTGCAGCCCTTGCACGCCCGGCTGGCGCAGGAATTTCTGTGCATCTTGTAAATGAATCAACGCGAGCGTGGAATCGACCTGTGCCTTCACCTCAAACACACCTACCAGCGTAAAACTGCGTGAGCGCGTAAACGCGCCCATGGGGGTCATATTAATTTCCGGTGAGGTCACCCGCACTTTATCGCCGGGTGTCAGCATCAAACGGCTCGCCAATAGGCGACCCATCACAATGCCGTATTCGCCGGGTTGCAATGCCGCCATATCGCCAACCACCATACGTTGATTGACTATAGATACTCGCTCCTCGCTGTCTGGCAGAATTCCCTGAAGCTCTATGGCCTCAAAACCACCGGCGTAACTCACCATCGCGCTACTGGCGATATAGGGAGCAGAGGCAATAACATCGGGGTGTTTTTCAACTGTTGCAGAAAGCGCTTGCCAATCTTTTAATGCTGGCAGCTGATCTATGTAGCCGTGAGGAATCACGCTGAGAATGCGCTCCTTCATTTCACGATCAAAGCCATTCATCACCGAAAGTACGATGATCAGCGCCATAACGCCCAGCGCCATGCCGACCAATGAAAAGGCACTAATGAAAGAAATAAACTGATTGCGACGTTTAGCGCGGGTATAGCGCAAACCGATATAGAGGGGAATGTTTTTTAGCATGAGCGCATTAAACCCAATTGCCTTGCGTTGCTCAAGTAAAACCACCCTCCCCACCGATAAATCGGCGCCAGCAGGACCAGCTTGTGCTATGTTTACTCAATCATCACAGCGGGAAGATTTTTGTCATGAGTGAACGCCGCAGCTACTTTCGCATCGATGAAAGTATCGCCATCGAATTTAAAGAGGTGGAAGAGATCACCGCTAATACCGCTGCACCCGAGCTGCAGTTCCCCGACACTTTGTCGTTAAAGTTTTTTGCCGAGCTGCGCAAGATTGATAATGACAACGCGCACCTTTTTCATCAGATCAAGGAAACCAGCCGGGCAATGGGCGAGTATTTACAAAATCTCAATCGCAAAATTGACATCATTAGCCAGCAGATAATGGCGGATTCCAAACCCCTGCCGCCCTCAAAAACCATCAAACAGGTCAATCTCAGTGAAGGTGGTGTGGCTTTTGGTAGTTCGCGTCTCGTTAAACCAAACTCTTTTATCGCCATGCGTTTGATTTTTTTACCCAGTAATGCAGGGCTGGCGTTGTTTGCCAAGGTCATACGCTGTGAACCCAATAACAGTGGCGAATATCAGATTGCGGCAAAATTTCATCGTGCCACGGATGCTCACCAACAACTGATTGGCCAGCAAATCATGCGCGCCCAAATGGCCGAGCGACGTAAAAGCCAACATTACCTGCAATAATTCGGGAGACTACTGAGTGAATACCGCCAACAGTCTGCGTAAATTTATCATCACCAGCGCCATAACGTTCTTCGCGGCCAACATTGTGGGCGGGGTCCATGCCGAACAAATAAAAATACCGATAGGGCAACAAACCGCCGCCAAAGCTTCAGTGAAAATGCCCGCAAAAGGAATGACCAAAGCAAGCGTGCAAGCGGCCTTTGGCGAGCCACTGGAAACCACCCCCGCCAAAGGAGAGCCACCTATTTCCAGTTGGAAATACAGCGAGTTTGTGGTGTATTTTGAACATGATCATGTCATTCATACCGTAGCCAAATTCAAACCACAGGAAGATCAAACCATTATATTGGACGAATAAAAAATATCTCCGCAGACAATAAAATAAGGGCGCTTGAAGCGCCCTTATTTATATCTGTGAATCAGCACCAAACAGATTCTACTAACGGCGACTAATGCGATTAATGCCATCCAATGCCGCAACACGATAAGCTTCGGCCATCGTTGGATAATTAAAGATGTTGTTGAGGAAATAATGAATATTATTTCCCTCGCCTTTCTGCGTCATGATCGCCTGACCAATATGAACAATCTCCGCGGCCTCAGCACCAAAACAATGAACACCGAGGATTTCAAGCGTATCCACATGAAATAGCAGCTTCAACATGCCCACATCTTCACCGCTGATTTGGCCGCGTGCGGTATTTTTAAATAACGCACGGCCGACTTCATAGGGAACCTTGGCCTGTGTCAATTCAGTTTCCGTTTTTCCCACCGAACTAATCTCCGGTAAGGTATAAATTCCTGTGGGCACATCTTGAACCGGGCGGCATTCGTCGCCAAAAATGCCACCGGACACTGCTCGCCCCTGACCATAGGAGGAACTGGCCAAGCTGGGCCAGCCAATCACATCACCAACCGCATATATATTTTCAACTTGCGTGCGATACTCTGCATCAACTTTAAGATTGCCACGATGATCTGCTTCCAACCCTATCGCCGCTAAATTCAGCTGGTCAGTATTACCACTGCGTCCATTACACCAAAGGATGGCATCCGCCTTTAAACGCTTACCGGACTTTAAGAAGAGAGTGACACTGCTATCGCTCGCCTCTATGGCCTCGTACTCCTCACCATGACGTACAGTCACACCACTGT
Source organism: Cellvibrio sp. KY-YJ-3 (assembly GCF_008806955.1). Lineage (NCBI taxonomy): Bacteria > Pseudomonadati > Pseudomonadota > Gammaproteobacteria > Cellvibrionales > Cellvibrionaceae > Cellvibrio > Cellvibrio sp. KY-YJ-3. Next base: position 3,441,464 of record NZ_CP031727.1, read on the forward strand.
CGCGCAGGTGATAACTGAGCGCATCAGAAATCTCATCATCTAAAAATGACAACAATCGCTCACGATTATTGATTAAATCTACCCGCATACCCAAGCCCGAAAAAATCGAGGCATATTCACAGCCAATAACACCCGCGCCATAAATAATGATGTGACGTGGGGTGTGCTGCATTTCCAGAATGGTGTCACTGTCATAAATACGTGGATGATTAAAATCAATATCAACTGGACGATAAGGACGTGAACCTGTAGCTATTACGATCTTATCGGCATGAATTGTCTCTGTACCACCATCCAGCATCGCCAAATTAATCACATTCGGATTACTAAAGGATGCCTGCCCCATATGTACCGTTACCCGGTTGCGTACATAAAAGTTGGTATGCAATTCAACTTGTTTAGGAATCACTTTCGCGGCAGATTGCAGTACCCGAGGAAAGGTTAAACGGCGGCTATCACCAATTTCACGAAACAGGCTATTAGCTTTAAATTGCAATATTTGCTTAACCACATGGCGCAAAGATTTAGAAGGAATTGTGCCTTTATGTGCGCACCCACCACCAACCAGTGCCCTATTTTCTACCACACCAACACGCTTGCCCGCTTTAGCAGCTGCTATAGCAGCACTTTCTCCCGCTGGGCCAGAACCGATTACTAAAAGATCGTAGCTGTGATCTGCCGATTTTTTACGACCAGTCAATTTATTCCCCTCTAATCATCAAATGAGACATCCAAGACTTGCTGAGTCTTGCAACAATTATTCCTTCTTCTTACTCGCATCATACGAAAGGTCATCTGCCTTCAACTCAGTACGGACAGGCTTGGATTTTTCTTCCGCACATTTTGCTTCGTCGCCACCGCACAACTCGCACACGTAATTGGGATCCCCCAAGGCTTTACCCACACCACCACAGGAACCCGATACAGGTTTACGGCCAGCCAACACACTGATTGACAAAGCGAATGCAACAAACAACATCACCACTAGTGTAACCACAAGTACAGCCATGATAGACCTCCAGGCTTTACTGCTTTTGTTAAAAGCAAATGAACTATCGTTAAAAAAAAACGAGGCGGGTTTCCCTGCCTCGTTTTCCTTTTCATTAACCGCCGAAGTCGTCTAACAAAATATTGTCGTCTTCTACACCAAGACTTTTCAACATTTTAATCACGGCGGCATTCATCATTGGTGGGCCGCACATGTAGAACTCACAATCTTCTGGCGCCGGATGATCTTTCAAATAATTCTCATAGAGAACATTGTGAATGAAGCCCGTGAGGCCGGTCCAGTTATCCTCTGGCTGTGGATCTGACAGCGCCACATGCCATTTAAAGTTCTCATTCTCTGCCTGCAGCATATCGTAATCTTCTTTGTAGAAGAGTTCGCGCAGCGAGCGAGCACCGTACCAGAATGTCATTTTACGATCGGTTTTCAAGCGGCGCAGCTGATCGAAAATGTGCGAACGCATAGGTGCCATACCAGCACCACCACCGATAAACACCATTTCAGCATTGGTCTTTTTAGCAAAGAATTCACCAAATGGACCGTATACGGTGATTTTATCGCCCGGCTTCAAACTAAATACATAAGATGACATTTGACCCGGAGGAATGCCCTGAGATTTTGGTGGAGGTGTTGCAATACGAATATTGAACTTAACCACACCTTTTTCTTCCGGGTAATTCGCCATTGAATAAGCGCGAATCACTGGCTCAGTCACTTTTGATTCCAGATTAAAGAAACCAAAGCGCTCCCAGTCACCGCGATATTCAGGCTCAATATCAAAGTCTGAGAACTTGACGTGATGGGGCGGGCATTCCAGCTGCACATAACCGCCCGCACGGAAGTCCACACTTTCACCTTCGGGCAGACGCAAGGTCAGCTCTTTGATAAAAGTGGCCACGTTAGGATTGGATTCCACAGTAGTTACCCACTGCTTCACGCCAAACACTTCTTCCGGCACATGAATTTTCATGTTTTGTTTTACCGGAACCTGGCAACTTAAACGCCAGCCTTCATTTTGCTCACGGCGATTAAAATGCGCTTCTTCCGTTGGCAAAATAGAACCGCCACCATCATTTACTACGCATTTACACTGTGCACAGCTACCACCACCACCACAGGCTGACGCCAGAAATACATTGTTAGCAGCAAGTGTTTGTAACAACTTGCCACCGGCAGGAACGGTAATGGTTTTCTCATCATTGATAAGAATTTGCACATCGCCGCTGTTAACCAGTTTTGCCTGCGCAACAAGAATCACCACCACCAGTGCCAGCACTATGAAGGTGAACATGCCTACGCCTAATAAAATCTCAGTATTCATTAGATTCCTCGCTTAGCCTAGAGAGAGATGCCGCCAAAGGACATAAAGCCCAATGACATCAATCCCACGGTGATAAAGGTAATACCTAAGCCACGAAGACCTTCAGGTACATCTGAGTATTTCAGCTTTTCTTTGATGCTCGCCAGCACAACAATTGCAATTGCCCAGCCAGCACCCGAGCCGACACCGTAAACTACGCTTTCAACAAAATGGTAATCGCGCTCAACCATAAACAGTGAGCCACCCATAATTACGCAGTTCACGGTAATCAGTGGTAAAAATACCCCCAGCGCGTTGTACAGCGCAGGCATATATTTATCCATCACAATTTCCATAATCTGCACAATTGCAGCGATAACACCAATAAATGAAATAAAACTCAGGAAGGTCAAATCAACACCGGTTACACCAGCCCAAGCCAACGCGTCTTCTTTCAACAAGTAAGTCAAAATCAGGTTGTTTGCAGGAACAGTTACTGTTTGCACCACAATAACCGCGATACCCAAACCAATAGCAGCATTGATTTTTTTAGACATGGCCATAAATGAGCACATCCCCAAAAAGAATGCCAACGCCATGTTTTCAATAAATACTGAACGGATAAACAAACTCAGTAGATGTTCCATTATGCGATCTCCTGATTTGCCGAAGAGTTAGGCGCTATTTTGAAATCGGCTTTCTCAACCTGGTTTTTCTTCCAGGTGCGCAGCGCCCAGATAATAATACCAATTAAGAAAAACGCACTTGGCGGCAGCAGTAACAGACCGTTAGGTACATACCAGCCACCTTCGGTAACGGTAGGCAGAATTTGAATACCGAACCATTTGCCAGCACCAAAAATCTCACGGAAAGTGGCGATAACAATCAGCAGCGCCGAGTAACCCAAACCATGACCTATACCATCAAGGAAGCTTGGAATTGGTGGGTTTTTCAAGGCAAAGGCTTCAGTGCGCCCCATTACGATACAGTTGGTAATAATCAACCCAACAAATACCGAGAGTTGTTTACTGATGTCATAAGCCACGGCTTTCAGCACTTGGTCAACCACAATTACCAATGCAGAAATAATGATCATCTGCGCAATAATACGCACACTGTTAGGCAGAAAGTTACGCACCAGCGATACAAAAAAGTTGGAAAAGGCAGATACCAAGGTCAGACCTATGGCCATTACCAAACTAACTTTTACACTGGAGGTTACCGCCAACGCAGAACAAATACCGAGGATTTGTAAAATAACCGGGTTATTTTCCAGAATCGGTTTTGTGAGGAGATCTTTCGTTTTCAAGCTCATAATTAAGCCTCTCCGTTTTTCAAGTTAGCAAGGAATGTTTTATAACCCTTGTCACCCATCCAAAACTTCATCAGGTTGCGCACACCATTGCTGGTCAACGTTGCACCTGACAAACCATCTACTTTGTACTCAGCATCTGCGGTAGCTGAATCTACGTGACCTTTGATCACATCAATTTTCACTTCGCCAGAATCCGAGTAGATTTTTTTACCAATCCAGATTTCTTTCCACTTTGGATTGTCAACTTCACCGCCAAGGCCAGGTGTCTCGGCATGAGAATAAAAACCGAACCCAAGAATAGTGTTTAAGTCTTTATCCAAAGCAACAAAACCTGACATGGTTGACCAGAGACCATAGCCACGCACAGGCAGAATGACTTTTGACAAACCATTCGCGTCGTTTACCAAAAATACCTTGGCATACTTTTCACGACTAATGATTTTGGCAATATCTTCCTCTGAGGATAATTTATCGGAAAGATCGGGTTTTTTAGCGGATGCATTTTGATCAAACTTTTCAATATCAGTGATAGCGTCGGTAAAACGACCACTATTCAGATCAACAATTTTTACCTCAACTTGTTTGAACTGCTCTTCAACTGATTGATCTTTATTCAAAATACCTGCGATAGATAAAACGTTACGCTTGAAATCAAGCGCTTTGTTGGCAACCTGTGCGGGGCGCAACAACACCGCAGAACCTGCCACCAATACGGATGCCACCAAACACATAATCAATGTGACTGTGATGGTGTATTTTGCTGTTTGTTGGTTAGCCACGCGCCAGTCTCCGCTTAATGTTGGATTGAACGACGAAGTAGTCGATGGTCGGTGCAAACATGTTTGCGAACAAGATTGCCAACATCATGCCCTCTGGATAAGCAGGGTTGACCACACGAATAGTAATCACCATGAAACCGATCAATGCACCATAGATCCATTTGCCCGCATCAGTCATTGATGCCGACACTGGGTCAGTTGCCATAAAGAAGAGACCAAAGGCAAAGCCACCTATAACAAAGTGCCACCAGAATGGCATTTGGAACATTGGATTACTGCTGCCTGCACCGGCCCAGTTATACAACAGGGTAGTCAGCACTGCACCAATCAACACCCCGACCACAATGCGAGTAGACGCAATGCCCATAATTAGTAGCGCAACACCACCAATCATTAAGGCCAGTGCTGAGGTTTCGCCAATAGAACCGTGCTCAAAACCAACAAAGGCATCAAACCAGCTAACGTGGTTGACTACAGCATCCATACCCTGTTGAGCAGCAATAGAGAGCGTAGTCGCACCGGTATAACCATCAACCGCAGTCCAAACTGCATCGCCTGACATTTCCGCCGGGTAGGCGAAGAACAAGAAGGCACGACCGGTGAGCGCCGGATTAAGGAAGTTTTTACCAGTACCACCAAATACCTCTTTTCCAATTACTACACCAAAGCTGATACCCAAGGCGGCTTGCCACAAAGGCAAATCAGGAGGACAGGTCAGGGAGAAAAGAATCGAAGTTACGAAGAAACCTTCGTTAACTTCATGACCACGAGTAGTAGCGAACAACACTTCCCAGAAACCACCGACAATAAATACAGTCGCATAAATTGGCAGGAAGTAGGCAGCACCCAAGACAAAGTTGTCCCAAATACTGTCAGGGTTGTGACCCGCAAACATGGCTGCTAAAGCACCATGCCAGTTATCAATACCAGTAGCACCAGTCGCCGCTAAAATGGTATTGGCTTGCAAACCAACGTTGTACATACCGAAGAACATTGCTGGCCATGCACACAACCAAACCGTGATCATGATGCGTTTCAGATCGATACCATCACGCACATGAGAGGTAGATTTGGTGACATCTGCCGGTTTAAACAAACCGGTATCAACGGCCTCGTACAGTGAGTACCATTTTTCGTATTTGCCGCCTTTGTGGAAATGCGGCTCCATGCTGTCGAGTAAACTTCTCAGACTCATTAATTAGCCCTCATTCTCAATGCGAGTAAGGTTATTGCGCAGGATCGGGCCGTATTCGTATTTGCCGGGGCACACAAAGGTGCACAGCGCCAAATCTTCTTCGTCCAATTCAAGGCAGCCCAGTTTTTGTGCTGTTTCAGTATCACCAACAATTAAAGAGCGCAGCAGCTGCGTCGGCAGGATGTCGAGAGGCATTACCTTCTCGTAAGAACCCACCGGTACCATCGCACGCTCGGAACCATTGGTAGATGTAGTGAAGGCAAACTTTTTACCCCCAAACAGCTTGGACAAATAAATGCCCATCACGGAGAACTTGTTGGTACCTGCGCGCAGGTAATGCAGCATTTCACGTTCGCGCCCCTCAAGCAAAACACTGACTTGATTGTGGAAACGACCAAGGAAAGTGAGATTGCCATGGGAGCGACGACCACCAAATACAGAACCAGAAATGATGCGATTCTCACCCTGCTTCAACTGACCGTTAACCAACGAATTCAGATCAGCGCCCAAGCGAGTACGCACCAAACGAGGACGCTCTACTTGTGGACCAGCAAGTGCAACAACACGTTCGGTATTCAATTGACCGGTGATAAACAATTCACCAATCGCAATAACGTCTTGATAACCAACAGTCCAAACGGTTTTACGTGCATTTACTGGATCAAGGAAATGGATATGGGTACCGGCATTACCTGCAGGATGAACACCAGTAAAGGTTTCGACCGCAATATTAGCGCCCTGACCTTTTGGCAATTCAACACCCGGAGCCTGACAAACAAACACTTTGCCTTCGGTAAGGCGTGCAATCACGGTCAAACCGTTCGCAAAAGCGTCTTTTTTAGCTGCGATAATCACAGCAGGGTCTGCGGCCAAAGGATTAGTGTCAATCGCTTGAACAAAAATCGAGTTTGGAATTGAGTCTAAGGCAGGAGCCTTGCTGTATGGACGAGTGCGCAATGCAGTCCACAAGCCAGATTGAACAAGGTTTTGCTGTACGCTTTCGCGAGACAAACCGGCCAGTTCAGATGCGGAATATTTAGCAAACTCAACAGCCTCGTTACCTTCCACATCAATTACTAATGAATGGAAAACACGTTGATCACCGCGATTAATTGCGCTGACAGTACCTGATGCTGGAGCTGTGTAGATTACACCCGGGGTCTTTTTGTCAGAAAAAAGTTCCTGACCAAGTTTAACTTTATCACCAACCTGTACCGCCATAGTGGGCTTCATACCATGGTAATCAAACCCGATTAAAGCTACTTGGCGAACCTGTGGGCCATCCTCAATAGATTGATTGGGGCTGCCAGTAATGGGCAAATCCAATCCTCGACGAATCTTGATCATACGTCTCTGCCTAGTCGTTCGTGTGGATGTAGACCTGGATAACCAGGCCGCGGGGGATGCGGTTGACAAGCCTTAAGCCAGCTATTGAAATCCGGTTACTTCCTGGCGGGAACCGGACACAATTTCGGGAGACGCTTGAACCGCGAGTACTCCGGCCATACTTACCAATAATTGGTACGTAGTGATTAAGCAGCCAGAGCATTTGAGCCAGTAACTTTCACGACATCACTCCAGACGACTCTGTTAGTAGCCCAAAGAACGCGCTCAAGAGATTGATTTATGTGAAGTTTTAATTGGCCCAAGTAAAACGCGGGAATTATAAACGCGCCCCACCCCTAGCACCATAGCAATGCATCGATTTGAGGCAGCTTTTATGCGGCTTTTCCACTGATTCGATTTATTTTTGCACAGAGCACTCTGCAAACCAGAGGGAAATAAAAACAATTCTCATTGAGAACCAATATCTTCACCCGGTAGACGTCAGGGCTATCAAGAGGTTTATTTATGAGACTTGCCACCCAGAGCACAACTAAGACAGGTAAAATGCCCGCTAACTTTGGATATGACTTGAATATCGCGTTATGACTTATCAGTTAACCAGCAAACCACCTATCTCGGATAAATCAGGCAATCGACAATATTGGGGCCAATTACATGGTAGTGCCCAAGCGCTAACAATAGTAAACGCCGCCAAAGCCTACAACGGGCTAAGCCTGGTAGTCACTGCCGACACCAGCACCGCAATTCGCCTGGAATCTGAACTGTCTTTTTTTGCCAAAGGACCCGAGGCGCTTCCAGTGTTGCACTTGGCCGACTGGGAAACCCTGCCTTACGATTCCATATCACCGCACCAGGACATTATTTCCGAACGGCTGAGCACACTCTACAAACTGCCCAGTGTAAAACACGGCATTTTAGTGGTGCCAGTAACCACGCTATTGCAGCGATTAATGCCACAGTCTTATTTGATAGGCAATAGCCTAATGGTCTCTGTCGGCGAGAAATTCGACACTAACGAGTTGCGCCAAAATCTGGAGCGGGCCGGTTATCACTGCGTAGACACAGTATACGAACACGGCGAATTTGCCGTGCGCGGTTCGCTCATGGATATTTTCCCCATGGGCAGCGATGTACCCTATCGTATCGATTTATTTGATGACGAAATAGAAAGCCTGCGCACCTTTGACCCGGAAACGCAAATGACGGTGGACAAGGTTGAAAAAATTCAACTTTTACCCGCGAAAGAGTTCCCGCTGAATAAACAAGGTATCAACTTATTCAAACAACAATGGCTCGAACGCTTTGATGTCAATCACAAAGCCTGCCCGGTATTCCAGGATGTAAGCGCAGGCATATCGCCACCGGGCATCGAATATTACCTGCCGCTTTTTTTCGAAACCTGTAGCACGCTATTTGATTACTTACCTACCAACACATTGGTTTATGCGCTGGGCGATATTGAAAAATCAGCCGAAAATTTTTGGTTGGAATTATTGCGCCGCTACGAAAGCCGTCGCGTGGACCCACTGCGCCCACTACTTGAGCCGCGCACCATTTATCTGGCGATTGATGAGTTTTTTGGGCAACTTAAAAAATATTCCCGCACATTCATAGAATCTGCCACGCTCGAAGAAAAAGTAGGCAATTACAACTTTGCCTCTACCCTCACACCATCGCTTCCAATTCGCGCACAAGCAGAAAATCCATTAGCCGCAATTCAAGCATTTTTAATGGAGTTCGATGGTCGCGTTTTATTCTGCGCAGAGTCAGCAGGCAGGCGCGAAACACTTTTGGAATTACTAAGTCGGATTCGCATTCGCCCTAATACGCTCGATACCTGGAACGATTTTTTAAATCAACCTGAAAAGCTCGCCATAACCATCGCTCCCCTGGAGCAGGGACTGTTGTTAACCGATCCGAAAATTGCATTAATTTCTGAATCGCAATTATTTGGTGAACGCATTCAACAACAGCGTCGCCGCAAGCAAACGCAAGATAATGCGGATCTGGTAGTAAAAAATCTGACCGAATTAAAAATCGGCGCATCGGTAGTGCATCTGGATCACGGTGTGGGTCGTTATCGTGGGCTGGAAACCATCACTATTGATAATCAAACCAACGAATTCCTTACTCTGGAATATGCGGATGAAGCAAAACTTTATGTACCAGTCACCAATCTGCATTTAATTAGCCGCTACAGCGGTGCGGATGATGACCTGGCACCACTGCATCGGCTGGGTAGTGAGTCATGGCAAAAAGCAAGACGCAAAGCTGCCGAACAAATTCGCGACACAGCCGCGGAATTATTAGAAGTTTATGCGCGCCGCGCCGCGCGTAAAGGCTATGCATTTCCCGACCCCAAAACAGCCTATGAAGCCTTTGCAGCCAGCTTTCCGTTTGAAGAAACAGCAGATCAACAACGCGCCATTGAAGCTGTTATAAAAGACATGTTGTCCAATAAACCCATGGATCGTCTGGTCTGTGGTGATGTAGGTTTTGGTAAAACCGAGGTGGCGATGCGCGCCGCATTTATCGCCAGTCACGGCGGAAAACAAGTGGTCATTCTGGCGCCGACAACACTGCTTGCACAACAACATTATGAATCACTCAAGGACCGTTTTGCAGATTGGCCAATTACCGTTGAGGTGCTATCGCGCTTTCGCACTACAAAAGAAGTCAATCAAGTGCTTGAGCGAATCGCTGAAGGTAAAGTAGATATAGTGGTGGGCACACACAAACTCTTGTCGCCTGACATTAAATTCAAAAACCTTGGCCTGCTAATTATCGATGAAGAACATAGGTTTGGCGTGCGCCAAAAAGATCAAATTAAAGCGCTACGTGCCGAGATCGATATCCTCACCCTGACTGCCACACCCATCCCGCGTACACTGAATATGTCCATGGCAGGCATTCGCGATTTATCGATTATTGCAACACCACCGGCGCGCCGCCTATCTGTAAAAACATTTGTGCGCACCTATGATGAGGCGACAATCAAAGAGGCAATCTTGCGTGAAATATTGCGCGGTGGCCAAGTGTACTACCTGCACAATGAAGTCGACACCATTGAAAAAGTTGCGCGCGAAATACAAGAACTGATTCCAGAAGCACGGATTGGTATTGGCCATGGGCAAATGCGTGAGCGTGATCTGGAACGGGTAATGTCGGATTTTTATCACAAACGTTTCAACATTATGGTGTGCACTACTATTATTGAAACTGGTATCGACATTCCCAGCGCCAATACCATCATTATTAACCGCGCCGACAAATTTGGTCTCGCGCAACTACATCAACTGCGCGGCCGCGTAGGCCGGTCTCATCACCAGGCCTATGCCTATTTATTAACACCGGACCGCCGTGCGATGACCGACGACGCACAAAAGCGTTTGGAAGCGATTAGCGCCGCCGAAGATCTGGGCGCTGGTTTTACTCTGGCGACTTACGATATGGAAATTCGCGGAGCGGGTGAATTACTTGGCGATGAACAGAGCGGCCAAATTCAAACTATTGGCTTCTCGTTGTATATGGATATGCTTGATCGCGCAGTAAAAGCAATTCGCCAAGGAAAACAAGCAGATCTTGAAAAAGCGATGAGTGAAGCAATTGAAATCAACTTGCGAATTCCTGCACTCATTCCGGCAGATTACTTACCCGATGTTCACACCAGGTTGGTAATGTACAAACGCCTAGCGAGCGCCGAAAATGAAGAGTCACTGCGTGACTTGCAAGTAGAAATGATTGACCGCTTTGGTTTATTGCCCGAACAAATTAAAAATCTGTTCCGTGTCACACAAATTAAAATTACAGCAGAGACTATTGGCATTACCAAACTGGAAGCTAATGCACGCGGTGGTAAAGTAGAGTTTTCCAGTGATACGCGGGTAGATCCGTTGAAAATAGTAAAACTGGTACAGAGCCAACCACGTATTTATAAACTGGAAGGCGCCAATCAACTGAAATTCACTATGGATTTGGAAGCAACTGAAAAACGCATTCAAACCGTAATAGATTTACTTGATCATTTAATGACAGACAAATAATGCAGAGCCCTATGCCTCACAGGTGGAATCAATTTATGCACTATCAATCACTAAAAAAATTAACAACTGCGCTTGGCATTGCAACACTAATCGCCAGCACGCTATTGTCACAAATAAGCCAAGCACAGACAGGAACTGCAGGTCACGAAGGTTGGTATCAAGTGGAGCTCATTGTATTTGCCCGCAAAAATGATACTGGTCAAGAACACTGGCCAAGCAATATTAAATTACGTTATCCAACAGACTGGACAGAGTTAAAAGAAATTAATAGTGCAGAAGATGTCACTGTCGATTTAACCAAAGAAGCTTTTTATCACCTGCCTGCAACTGAGCGTCAACTTAATGCCGAGGCACAAAAATTGGAGCGTAACCCGCGCTTCCAGGTGTTATTCCATAGTGCCTGGCGCCAAATCGTTACCCATGAAAAAGCCGCTAAATCAGTATTAATTCAAGGTGGACAAACGTTTGGGCAACACCAGGAACTGGAAGGTAGCATCCGTCTGAGCGTAGCAACCTATTTAAAGCTACAGACCAATCTGTGGTACTCACAATTTGATCTGAATGTAGGTCAGGAACAAACACGGCAATGGCCGGAGCTACCCAAACAACCTAACTATTTAGCTACACCTATCGCAGGCCTCTCCCTGGATTCCTCGTTGGAACTTGAGCAAGCGCTAGCCGTTGAAAATCAGCAGTGGAATAACGAGGTACCCACTACAGCAAACAGCAGCGAAACGGCGGCTGCAGAAAATAATTATCTGACACGGCAAATTATTCTGCTGCAACAAAGCCGAGACATGCGCAGCAGCGAAGTTCATTACATAGACCATCCCGTAGTCGGGATTATTATCCAAGTTACCCCATACCAGACACAAAGTTCAGAACCTGCCCTTTAAAAAGCCGGACGGTAGAAACAAAAACACCAGCCGAAGCTGGTGTTTTTGTAGCTCATAGCCCATCTATACTAATGATCTAGCTCAATAGCAGAACAACATCTTCCGCCTGTAATCCTTTATCACCTTGTTGGAGCTGAAACTCAACACTTTGGCCTTCGGCCAAGGAGCGATAACCTTCAGCGCGGATATTGCGATAGTGGACAAAAATATCCTCGCCACCTTCACCCCGAGTAATAAAGCCATACCCACGTACGTTGTTAAACCATTTAACCGTACCCATCTCACGTTCTGACATATGAAACACCTCTAAAGCCTTGATGCTTATTGTTATTTGCTCGGTTTGCTTCATCCAATGATCGCCGGCAGTAGCCAGCGGCTATCCAAAAACAACCCGGCTTTGGCACTAATAATTAGAACCAAAAACCCGGCGTTAACAGATATTAACAAAACTTGGAAATAAGGAGGGAATTTTTTATGGTTGTTTGCGCGAACGATTAAGGATGTAAGCTTCGTAATCAGGAACTATGTGGGATGACTCGCCATTAAATAGAGGAGATGTCACCATAAAATCAGCAGAACTCTGATTACACGCCACCGGGATGTTCCATACAGCAGCGATCCGAAGCAAGGCTTTCACATCCGGATCATGGGGCATAGGCTCAAAGGGATCCCAAAAAAAGATCAACATATCCACTTTGCCTTCAGTAATCAGAGCACCAATTTGTTGATCGCCCCCCAAGGGGCCAGAAATTAATTTAGTAATTTCCAAGCCGGTCTCGCCTGCAATCAAACTACCTGTAGTGCCCGTCGCATAAAGCCTATGCGCCAGTAAAGTAGTGTGATGGGTTTTACACCACACCAGAAGATCTTGTTTTTTGTTGTCATGCGCAACCAAGGCTATCGATTTTTTCGCCGGTAACACAATACTTTTGTATTCCATAATCCTGAGACCTAAATAAGACTTAAAAAAAAATGACCTTGTCCGATTATAGACAAGGTCATTTTGAATGACATTAGCGATAAACATTAATATATCGCTAGCACTGGCAATTTTTTAGTTACTTAACTCCAGCAACAATTTATTCAAGCGCTGCACGTAAGCGGCTGGATCTTGTAAGTGGGCACCTTCAGCAAGATTTGCCTGGTCGAACAAGATATGCGCCAAATCACCAAAGCGCTCTTCATTCGCTTCTGCTTCCAGCTTTTTAACCAAAGGATGCTCAGGATTCAATTCAAAAATTGGTTTGGAATCTGGCACTTTCTGCCCTGCTGACTCAAGCAAGCGTCGCATCTGTGCGCCCATATCGAACTGACCAACCACCACACAGGCAGGCGAATCAGTTAGCCGATGTGTAATGCGAACTTCCGAGACCTGCGCATCCAATACTGTTTGAACACGCTCCAGCAAGGGTTTTAATTGCTCAGCAACTTTTTCTTGCGCTTGCTTTTCCTCTTCTGTGTCCAACTTACCTAAATCAAGCTCGCCTTTACCAACATCCTGGAAATTTTTACCTTCAAATTCTTGCAGATGGCTCATTAACCATTCGTCAACACGATCAGACAACAACAGTACCTCAATACCTTTTTTGCGGAATACTTCAAGGTGAGGACTATTTTTTGCAGTATTAAAATTATCCGCCGCGATGTAATAAATCTTCTCCTGACCATCTTTCATGCGCGACACGTAATCATCCAAGGACTGATCCTGATCTGCACTGCCTGTATGAGTAGATGCAAAGCGCAGCAGTTTGGCGATTTTCTCACGGTTGGCGAAATCTTCTGCCGGGCCCTCTTTCATAACCTGGCCAAATTCTTTCCAGAAAGTGGTGTAGTTTTCAGGCTCGCTTTTTGCCATTTTACTCAGCATATCCAATACACGTTTAGTCAGTGCGGAACGCATGGAATCGATATTGGGATCTTTCTGTAAAATTTCGCGTGATACGTTCAGGCTCAAATCGTTGGAGTCCACCACACCCTTAATAAAACGCAGATAAAGCGGTAGGAATTGTTCTGCATCGTCCATAATAAAAGTGCGCTGCACATATAACTTTACTCCACGAGATGCATCGCGGTTGTACAAATCAAACGGCGCGCGCGCCGGGATATACAAGAGGCTGGTGTAATCAAGGTTTCCCTCTACACGATTATGGCTCCAACTTAATGGATCAGTAAAATCGTGGCTCACATGCTTATAAAATTCTTTGTACTCATCATCGGTCACATCAGAGCGTGAGCGCGTCCAGAGCGCTGTCGCCGTGTTGATCACTTCATCTTCCGCTTCAGCCTTATCAGCATCTTCGCCAGCAGGGTTTTGTTTTTGCATTACAACCGGAATAGCGATGTGATCAGAGTATTTTTTGATAATTGAACGCAAACGCCAATGATCAGCAAATTCCAAAGCATCATCTTTTAAATGCAACTCCACGGTCATGCCGCGACCTGCTTTTTCAACCGACTCAACTGTAAATTCAGCATCACCAGAACACTCCCAACGCACAGCTTCATTTGCAGCGGCACCGGCACGACGGGTTGTTACCACAACCTTATCCGCAACAATAAAAGCAGAGTAAAAACCCACACCAAACTGACCAATTAATTGTGCGTCTTTTTTCTGGTCGCCCGACAATTTTTGCATAAATTGTGCAGTACCAGATTTCGCGATAGTACCGAGGTTCTCAATTACCTCATCGCGCGACATACCTATACCGTTATCGCTGATAGTGAGAGTTTTTGCATCTTTATCGAAACTGATGCGAATTTTTAATTCCGTATCACCTTCATATAAGTCGCCATTTGACACAGCCTCAAAACGCAATTTATCCGCCGCATCGGATGCGTTAGAAACTAATTCACGGAGGAAAATTTCCTTATTGGAATACAGTGAATGGATCATTAAATGCAGTAACTGCTTGGCTTCGGTTTGGAAACCACGAGTTTCTTTGCGGGCATCAACTGTCATGTTTAACTCCTGAATTAAATGCACAAATAAGTAAACAAATAACGGCCATCAAGATTGATAGCAATGCATAGTAGATGGGGCAAACAGGGGGAAATTCAAGGGGGCGTAAATAAAACGAAATGGCGGGCAATAAAAAAGCCGCTTTAAAAGCGGCTTTTAAAATTGGTAGGACTAAGCAGACTCGAACTGCTGACCCCCACCATGTCAAGGTGGTGCTCTAACCAACTGAGCTATAGTCCTAAAGAGGGGCGCACTTTACCAAGGTGAATTCGCAAGGACAAGACCCAAAAACACTTTTTTCTGCCCTGGCCTCACAAACCCTTAGTAATTGCCTAAACCGCGTGCAAGATCGGCTTTTAAATCACCAATATCTTCCAGACCCACTGCAACCCGAATCAGGTTTTCGGTAATTCCGGCATCAGCTTTTTGCTCAGGTGACAAACGCCCATGCGTTGTTGTTGCCGGATGGACGATGGTGGTTTTGGTATCACCCAAGTTAGCAGTGAGCGACATAATACGTGTCGAATCAATAACCTTCCATGCTTCCTCGCGCCCGCCTTTCACCCGGAACGACAAAACACCACCAAACGCAGATTGTTGTTTAGTCGCTAATTCATAGCCAGTGTGGCTCGGCAAGCCAGCATAAAACACTTTCTCAACCTGAGGATGACCGTTCAACCATTGCGCCAACTCCAGCGCATTGCGTGAGTGAGCCTCCATGCGCAATCGCAAGGTTTCCAAGCCTTTGAGGAAAACCCAGGCATTAAAAGGGCTCATGCTTGGGCCGGCACTACGAATGAAACCCAACACCTCATCAACATATTGTTTAGCACCGGCAACTACGCCCCCCAAACAGCGCCCCTGCCCGTCGATGTATTTTGTTGCTGAGTGAATAATCAGATCAGCTCCAAATTTCAAGGGTTGCTGCAAAGCTGGGGTACAGAAGCAATTGTCGACTACAAACAAAGCATCGTGAGCATGAGTCAAATCGGCTAAACGCTGGATATCAATTACGTCGCACAATGGATTTGAGGGCGTTTCAACAAACACCAATTTAGTATTGGCAGTAAACCCGGACTCCCACTCGGCGTAATTAGTTGGGTTGACAAAAGTCGTTGTCACACCAAATTTTTGTAAATATTTAGTGAACAAAACAGTAGTGGTGCCAAATACACTGCGCGAGCACAAAATATGATCGCCAGACTTTAGTAATGCAATGCAAGTAGAAAGAATAGCGGCCATGCCTGAAGATGTACCTACGGCAGCCTCTGCGCCTTCGAGGGCCGCGATACGCTCTTCAAACATCCGTACCGTTGGATTGGTGTAACGCGAATAGACGTTACCCGGCTGCGCTCCGGAAAAACGCTCAGCTGCCTCTTGCGCACTACCAAAGACATAACTTGAAGTTAGGTAGAGTGCTTCACTGTGCTCCCCTTCGTGAGAGCGTGTTTGCCCGGCGCGAACAGCCAAGGTGTCCAGTGCCGCACCAAAGAGCGGATCTTCCGCCAGATGATTATCAAAATTATCCATTGTGATTACCCGCTTGTTTTATTAGCCGCGCGCTGCACCGTTGTGCAAACCAATTGGCAACTCCATTTGTTTGATTTTTTTGCCAGACTTCGCACTGTCATTGCGCGCTGCTGCCACCTTTTCCAAATATTCGGGAGTCACATCACCAGCACAATACTCACCGGTAAATACCGAGCAATCGAATTCCGTAACATTACTGTTACCTTCCGTTGATGCCGCCACCAAGTCATCCAAGTTTTGGTATATCAACCAATCTGCACCAATCTCGCGGCAAACCTCTTCATCGCTATGACCATGTGCAATTAACTCGGCCGTTGTAGGCATATCGATGCCATAAACGTTGGGATATTTAACAGCGGGTGCAGCCGAAGCAAAATAAACTTTTTTCGCCCCCACATCGCGCGCCATTTGGATAATTTGCTGACAGGTGGTTCCGCGAACAATCGAATCATCAACCAGCAATACATTTTTACCTTTAAATTCCAACTCAATGGGATTGAGTTTTTGACGCACCGATTTTTTACGCTGCTGCTGGCCGGGCATAATAAATGTACGACCGATATAACGGTTTTTTACCAAACCTTCGCGAAATTTCACACCCAGCTTTTGCGCTAGCGCCTGACCGGCAACACGACTGGTATCGGGAATAGGAATCACCACATCAATGTCGTGATCAGGGCGCTCGCGCAAGATTTTTTCTGCCAGCTTTTCACCCTGACGCAAACGGGCTTTATAGACGGAAATACCATCCATAATCGAATCAGGGCGTGCAAAATATACATGCTCAAAAATACAGGGAGTTAAGCGGGTTTCTTTAGCGCATTGACGACGATGTAATTCACCCTCCTCAGTAATATAAATTGCCTCGCCGGGAGCGACATCACCAATCAATTCAAAACCCAATACATCCAACGCCACGCTTTCTGAGGCCACCATATATTCGATACCGCCCTCTTCTGCTACGCGCTTACCGTAAACGAGAGGACGAATACCATGCGGATCGCGGAATGCAATCAATCCATAATTCGCAATCAGCGCGACTACCGCATAACCACCGGTAACTCGATTGTGAACGCCCGCAACCGCAGCGAACATATCATCTGCCGTTGGGCTCAACTTTCCTTGTACTTGCATTTCATGGGCAAACACATTGAGCAACACTTCTGAATCAGAATCTGTATTTACATGTCTAAGATCGGTTTTAAAAATATCCTCACTGAGTTTATCGGCATTGGTCAGGTTGCCATTGTGTGCAAGTGCAATACCATAGGGAGAATTTACATAAAAAGGTTGTGCCAATGCAGGGCCAGAACTGCCCGCGGTTGGATAACGAACATGACCGATACCCATATTGCCCAACAAACGCTGCATATGACGTGTTCTGAACACATCCTGCACCAAACCGTTAGCTTTTTGTTGGCTCATCCGGCCATCCTGACAAGTGACCATGCCAGCGGCATCCTGTCCACGGTGCTGCAAGATCGTCAACGCATCGTAAAGCTGCACATTCACATCGCGTTTACCTACAATACCTACAATGCCGCACATAAGATTGCCTCAATAACAATTAAACAAGATTAAACTTTTTCAGGTGCGTCAACACTGCCAAACAGCGTTAACAACCATTCACTGATCTGGTTATAAGCCGAAACCACCCACTCCTCACAAGCCAGGAAATGGGGAATCAGCGTTGACTCATGCCACCAACCATCCTGATCGACCGGTAAAAAACCAGGCAGAAGAATCAACAGCGCCATAACAACAATAAATGCTCTGGCAGCACCAAATACCATTCCCAATAAACGGTCCGTGCCAGATAACCCCGTGGCACGCACGAGAGCACCAATCAAATAACTCACCATCGCACCCAGTAATAAAGTAGCGACAAACAGCACCGCATAAGCGGTCATCAAACGTATGGAAGGTGTTTCTATCTGATTAGCCAAAAGATGTTCGAACTGGCCACCAAACACTTTGGCAACCAAGACAGCAGCAACCCAAATAAATAATGACAGGGCTTCACGCACAAACCCACGGATCATGCCAATCAAACAAGAGAGCGAAAATATAGCGATAATGGCCCAATCAGCCCAATTCATAGGCTCGCCCGCTCCCATATCAGCAATGAGTGGTTTACAGAGGCGCGCATTCTACCAGAGGTCTACAGTTGATTGCTTTAGGGTTTGAAAGGTAAAACGAGAGAATTAACTTTTAGGCGGGAATCTAATTGGGTTTTGAGCGCGGTGGCTTCTGCTTTGTTTTGTTTTGGCCCAATAAATACCCGGTAAATCGTAGTGTTGGCTAAAGGAACTGCTCTTACATATGCCCGGTGACCGTCGGCTTGCAATTGATCGCGCAGTTTATTTGCACCCTCTTGCACACTGAGGCTTGCCACCTGGATAACCCAGCCTTCCGGCAAAACCTGATCGACCGGTGGCGTAATCGAGGATACGGAGCTCGACTGAGACGTCAGTGATACGGCTGAAGATGCACTGACAACCACAGGGGATGCGGCATTTTCTTTTTCATCAGGCAAAGATGACACGGGAGGATCTTCGGGCACAAACATCGTTTCCGGTGCAGGGGCAGGCTCTATACCCTCCGGCTGTTCAGGCTCATTGAAATCAACAGCGGTAATGCTAGGGCGACCGGGTATATGTGAACTGGTATCTACTTGATATTGCTGGCGGTCCTTAAAAAAGCTAGGCAAGAATAATACCGCGACTGCCGCCAACACTGCCGCCCCAATCAAACGGTGTTTTACTGATTCTCTCACCTAAAACCCCTGTATCAAAAGTTAACCTAGCAAATTACAGCGCGTTATCGATGGCTTTCAAGCCTGCAGCAACCGTATAGAAAGAACCAAAAACCAAAATAATATCGCCCGGGTTTGACGCCAAATGCGCCGCCACCAAACAGTTTTCTACACTGCCACTGAATTGTGCTGAGCACCCCATACTTTCGAGCGTCTCCTGCAATTGGGCAACTGAAGCCGCTCGGGGAATTGATGAAAGATCAGCGACATACCAATGAGTAACAACATTTTTCAAATTTGCCAAACTCTCGGTGCGATCCTTGTCTGACATCATCGCAACCACAGCATGAATTGGCCGAGACACTAGCTGCGATTGCTGTAAGCGGGATAACAAATAAGCAGTCGCTGCAGGATTGTGCGCCACATCGAGAACTATCTCACGATCACGCCACTGCAAACGCTGAAAACGCCCCGGAACCCGCAATCGCGACAAACATTCAAAAGCATCAATGAGAGTCAAATCCAAACCCAAGAGAATAGCAACTTGCAGCGCAGCGGCTAAACTCGGCAGTGGTAATTGCGGTAAAGGCTGATCTGCGAAACGACAATCTCCGCACCACCATGACCAACTATTGTCGTTCTGGGTGAGATAACCAAAATCACGCTCAATGAGATGTAATTTTGCGCCTACTTCTTTAGCATGAGTTGCAATCGACGCTGGCGGTGATAAATCGGCGCACACGACGGGCCTGTCAGAACGCATAATGCCAGCTTTTTCAAACCCAATCACTTCACGGTTATCGCCCAGCCAGTCGGTATGATCCAGTGCAATACTGGTAATTACGGCGATATCAGCATCGATAATATTAATGGCGTCCAAGCGCCCGCCCAACCCCACCTCTAATACCATGGCAGAAACACCACGGCGACGGAAAATCTCCAGCGCAGCAAGAGTGCCATATTCAAAATAAGTCAAACTAAGTGGTTGAGTTGCAAATTCATCTGCTTGCTGACATGCATTAAATATCGCATTAAAAGCAGCACAAATCTCAGCATCAGAAGCTGGATCGCCATCAACAACAATTCGTTCGTTGTAGCGGGTCAGGTGGGGGGAGGTATAAACGCCAACCGAGAAACCAGCTGCGCCAAGCAGTGCAGCGGTTGCCGTAACACAAGAGCCTTTGCCGTTAGTTCCCGCAACCGTGACCACTTTGGCAGCGGGAGCTAACAATGACATGCGCTTTGCTACCGCAGAAATACGCTCAAGGCCAAGCTCTATCTCCCGCGGATGATTTTGCTCCAACCAGGAGAGCCAAGCAGGTAGCGACGCTGACTGCATAAATTAACTGTTCGCTTAAACTGCAGCTTTACGGGTGAATTTCGCTAGAAGCGACGCCAATTTATCGCGCATATCACGGCGATGAATAATCATATCGATTGCACCATGCTCCAACAAAAACTCAGCGCGCTGGAAGCCTTTAGGTAATTTTTGACGAATGGTTTGTTCGATAATACTGGGGCCAGCAAAACCTGCACGGGAACCTGGCTCACAAATATTCAAATCGCCTAGCAAAGCTAAACTAGCGGATACACCACCATACACGGGGTCAGTCATGACTGAAATATAAGGAGTCCCCTGCATTTTCAAGCGCTCAATTACTGCGCTGGTTTTTGCCATTTGCATCAAAGAAATAAGTGCTTCCTGCATACGTGCACCGCCAGTTGCAGAAAAACAAATAAAAGGAATATTTTCTTTCAGCGCAATTGTTGCCGCACGGGTAAAACGCTCACCCACGACATACCCCATAGAGCCACCATGGAACGCAAACTCAAACGCTACCGCAACAACAGGCATCCCTTTTAGTTCACCACGCATTGCAACCAGCGCGTCTTTCTCGCCCGTTTCTTTTTGCGCAGCGGTCAAACGGTCTTTATATTTTTTAACATCTTTAAACTTCAAGCGATCAATTGGCTCAACCTCGGTCGCCAATTCCTGGCGATTTTGCGCATCCAAAAACATATTTAGGCGTGCGCGTGCGCCAACCCGCATGTGATGATCGCATTTAGGGCAAACATCCAGTGTTTTTTCCATTTCTGGTTTATATAAAACTGCATCGCACTTAACGCACTTCTCCCAAAGCCCCTCAGGCACTTTGGTGCTACGTTTGGTATCTGTGCGGGAAATACTAGGGATAATTTTATCTAACCAACTCATGGTTGTTTCTCTGTACTCATGTAGATGAAATTAATCGGACGATTTCAGATATAAACTCGCCCGACTCTTTATGAATAAAATCAGTAACTCAAAGACTGTCTATAGCAACACGTATACTACCGACTATATCACCAACAGCCCCGGCAATTTCCTGCGCATCTCTACCTGCCATACTGCCCATTTTATCAACCAAAACACTGCCCACAACAACCCCATCAGCCAAGGCAGCAACGGCTTTTGCTGTTTCTGGATCTTTAATGCCAAAGCCAACGCACACAGGGAGATCTGTCAGTTTGCCAAACTCGGCAAGCTTATTCTTGACTGAATCAACATCCAGATGACCAGCGCCAGTCACACCTTTTAGTGACACGTAGTAGAGAAAACCAGTGGCATGTGCAGCAATTTTTTGCGCCCGCGCCACAGTCGTAGTAGGTGCAAGCAAGAAAATATTATCAAGATTATTGGCATCCAAATGAACCTTGAGCTGGACCACTTCTTCCGGCGGTAAATCAACCGTCAAAAGACCATCAACCCCTGCGTCTGCAGCAGCCTTAGCGAACTCAGCATAACCGAAGCGTTCCACTGGGTTAGCGTAGCCCATCAACACAATTGGGGTTGTTGTGTTAGTAGTACGAAACTGCTTAACAAGCTCGATAGTTCCCTTGAGGCTAATATGGTGCTCAAGGGCACGCTCATGACCTTTTTGGATAACAGGCCCTTCCGCCATTGGGTCAGAGAAAGGGACACCTAGCTCAATCACATCAACACCCTGTGCGACCAAGGCATGCATAGTTGGCAATGTAGCCTCAGGATGAGGGTCACCATTAACAATATAAGCAACTAGAATTTTTTTGCCCGCACTCTTGGCTTGCAATAAACGCTGGGAAATACGACTCATCGACAATTCCTGATTTTTCCTGCCGTCACAGCAGTGAATTAAAATATTTTTTGCACCAGTTGAATTAAACAGTTATTCCATCCAAACCAGCGACGGTCAAAATATCCTTATCGCCGCGACCAGAAAGGTTCGCGATAATAATCTGGTCTTTGCTCATAGTTGGAGCCAACTTCTCAACATAAGCCAAGGCATGGCTTGATTCCAAAGCAGGCATAATACCTTCGGTTTTTGTGATTTTGCGAAACGCAGCAAGCGCTTCGTCATCATTGATCGCCACATAATTTACGCGACCAATATCTTTTAACCACGAATGCTCTGGACCAACACCAGGGTAATCCAAACCAGCGGAAACCGAGTGGGTTTCAATGATTTGGCCGTTTTCATCTTCCATCAAATAAGTGCGGTTACCATGCAACACGCCCGGAACACCTTTGTTCAAAGGTGCTGCATGTTTACCGGTTTCGATGCCTAGACCACCGGCTTCTACACCATACATTTTGACTGATTCATCAGTCAGGAATGGATGAAACAAACCGATTGCATTGGAACCACCACCCACACAGGCAACCAACGCATCAGGTAGTTTGCCAGCCTGCGCCAATGATTGGCGGCGCGCTTCACGGCCGATAATTGATTGGAAATCACGCACCAATTGAGGATAAGGATGTGGGCCAGCAACGGTACCGATAATGTAGAAGGTATCATCCACATTGGTAGCCCAATCGCGCATAGCTTCATTCATCGCATCTTTGAGAGTGCGTGAACCTGAAGTGACCGGAAATACTTCCGCACCCAATAGCTTCATGCGGTACACATTGAGCGCTTGCCGTTTTACATCCTCGGCACCCATATAGACACGGCATTTCAAACCCAGGCGAGCAGCCACAGTTGCGGTTGCAACGCCATGTTGCCCTGCACCGGTTTCAGCAATAACACGCGACTTGCCAGTGAATTTTGCCAGTAATGCCTGACCAATTGTATTGTTCACTTTATGAGCACCGGTGTGATTCAAATCCTCTCGCTTGAGATAAATTTGTGCACCACCCAGCTCACGAGTCCAGCGTTCAGCCAAATAGAGTGGCGATGGGCGCCCAACATAATGGGCCATATCCTTGTCGAACTCAGCCTGAAAACCTGGGTCATCTTTCAGACGAGAGTAAATAGACTCAAGCTCATCAAGAGCATAGATCAGCGTTTCGGATACAAAGCGGCCGCCGTATGGACCAAAATGGCCATCTGCGTTCGGAAATGCACTGTAATCAATAACAGAATTCTGGTCAGTGTTACTCACCGTTTAATCACCTATAAGAAGTGGATGCTGTATCAGGCTGAAGCCATACAGCGTCGCGCGTTATTAATAAAAGCTGTTAGTTTGCTGTGATCTTTTTTCCCGGGTGCAGACTCTACGCCACCGCTAACGTCAACACCGTAAACACGCGTTGCCGCTATCGCCTCTCTCACATTGGTAGGAGTAAGACCGCCAGCCAAGACCAGCGGTGTTGATAACCCTTGCGGAACACGCGCCCAATCAAAGGTATCACCTGTTCCACCCGGCACACCGGGACGGTATGCATCAAGGAGGATTCCAGACGCACCTGGATAAGCAGCAATTGCGGAACTTACTTCCAACCCCGGACGCATACGTATAGCCTTCATATAAGGGCGCTTGAAGGATTCACAATAAGCCTCCGCTTCATCACCATGAAACTGCAATAACTGCAGAGGGACTTGATTCAATACGCTGTGTACAAACTCTGGATCAGCATTAACGAATAAGCCGGTAACCGACATAAATGGCCCTGCAGCCAACGAAATTTTTCGTGCCACATCCAGACTAACTGCCCGGGGACTCGCGGCATAAAAAACTAATCCAAGCGCATCGGCGCCAGCATGGGCGACTGCGATAGCGTCATCAACCGAAGTAATACCGCAAATCTTCACACGCATAGAAGACAAAACCGGCCGCTCCAATGTTCAAACCAAAACAGAGCCCGCCAAGAAGTTCCAGAGGGCAAAAATAAGGCGGCGATAATAACAGAATTTACTCATTATGGCCGCAAAAACACGGGAGTAGACTCAGCCCTTATTAACAAAACCACCAATAGGTTCAGGGAAATACAAAGGCCCGGGTGGAGCACTGGGTAATTCAAAACCTGCAGAGTATTCAACGCCAACGAGATATAAACCAAATGGCTTGGCAGTCACACCGCCTGCACTCCTATCACGCGCAGCAAGCACCTCACCAACCCACTCCACCGGCTTATCACCCGCACCAACCGCCATAAGCACACCAACTATATTACGTACCATATGATGCAAAAAGGCATTAGCTTGCACCTCCAGCACAATCAATTCACCGCGCCGCACGATATGCATATATTCGATGCGGCGGACAGGGCTTTTAGCCTGACATTGCGTAGCGCGAAATGAAGTGAAATCGTGCTGCCCGACCAAGTAACTGGCTGCCGCGCGCATCGAATCGACACACAATGGACGCGACGACCAAGTCACCTGATCATGCAACAATCCTGATGGCACTTTCGCATCAGTTAATAAGTAACGATAGGTACGATTCTGTGCCGAAAATCGCGCATGAAATTGAGGAACAACTTCTTTTGCCCAGCGCACACTGACTGAATCTGGCAAATATGGGCGTGTACCGCGCAGCCAAGCCTTTTCAGGCCGAACAGCCAAAGTGTCAAAATGAATAACTTGATTGGTTGCATGAACACCGGCATCTGTTCTCCCAGCACAAACCAAGGAAATAGACTCGTTCGCCACTCGGGAAAGGGCAACCTCTAACGCTTGCTGTACAGTCTTAACACCATTTGGCTGAACTTGAAAACCATGATAGTCAGTCCCCTTATACTCAATACCCAAAGCAATTCGATGCATACCCTCTGGCCATAGGGTATCCATTACAATTTCACCACTGCGTGTATAAGGTTTGGAGCTCGGCACATAGTTATCGTTCATACAATACCAATCAAAAAAATCTGAAATAAAAAAGCCTTGCAGGTTAGTGCAAGGCTTTTTAAAAAACAGCGAAGGTTACACTATACGACCAAGCAACTCGTTAGCCTCATCGCGCTGCTCTTCATTGCCTTCATTCATAACCTCAGCAAGTATATCCTTCGCCCCTTCAGTATCCCCCATATCGATGTATGCACGCGCCAAATCAAGCTTGGTTGCCGCCTCATCGGCATCAGCAAGGAAATCCAACTCCGAATCCATATCCTCATCAGACAAATCGGCCAAGGTAGACTCATCACTGGAATAACTGTCTATATTCAACTCATCGGATTCAGCACCAAAATCAGACAAGGCCTCATCAAACAAATCCTCGTCCTGCTCCAAATCCAGCGGTTGCTCAAATGCAGGGACGGATGCAACCTGCCCGGTCAAATCCTGTAAACCATCACTACCATCGAGTGCCGATGGAAGTTCGTCATGCAGTTCAAGATCGACAACCTCCTCATCAGTGGCAGGCAACCCCGCATCTATAGACTGCTCATCCAGTGCGGCAAACTCTTCATTGAGGGACTCAAAATCAAGTGATTCATCTGCATCTGACAAGTCAAATGCAGTGTCATCAACTTCTGCCAACAAAGATGCGTCTTCACCATCTCCAAGCAGGTCCACATCTAGCTCAACTTCTTCAACTTTATCGAGATCATCAGTCAACACCAACTTGGTGGAGTCGAGATCCTCTGCCAAAAATTCCAATTCGCTTTCAGTGTGCAAGGGGTAAATATCATCATCAAGATCGAGACCCGGCTCGGCCTCGTCTTTAGCTATTTCAGCAGCAACAAATTCAGCAATGACCGGCTCTTCATCCAGAGCTGATTCTCCATCAAAGTCCACATCAAGACTTTCCATTTCATGATCAAGCGCCGCCAAATCAACATCATCAACATCCATATCCAGATTGAAATCATCCGCAACAACCTCCAGCGATTCAGCGCCGGCCACCGGGCGGGAGGAAACGTCCACCAAACCAAGATCGTCATCAAAATCAAAACTGAATTCCTCGTCTAGATCCTGTGCACCTGACGACACATCAGTAACAATCGAGCTGTTATCTAATTCATCCAACTCTAAAGAAAGGTCATCAGTATTCCCAACCGTAGCAGCTACCTCTGGCTCATCTATATCCGACAAATCAAAATCGAATTCTGATACACCGTCCGCAACATCAGAACTCGCAAGCTGAGAGGGCGCCAGCGAAGCAATCGTGGACTCATCGTCATCCAGGTCCAAATCAAAATCGAAATTGAATTCATCTTCGCTCCCTACCGGAGCAGATACCGCTGGCTCGTCACTGGTAGATGACAAGTTTGCATCCGCTGCACCCAGATCATCTAAAGAGAAATCACCATCAAACTCATCACTGCTGGAAACGTCCGCCACTGCGGAAAACTCTCCAGCACCAGCAATTGTTTCGCGCAACTCAGATGCACGCGATATGAGTGCAGCTCCCGCAACCGGCAAAAGAAGCGCATAGTGTTTATCAAAGGCTGGGGCATTTTGTTGCTGTGCATAAACCTCCAGCAATTTCATGCGAATATCGGCTGACTGTGGATCTTTATTCAGAGCATTGACCAGCATTTCCTCCGCCTGATCCAGCTTCCCATAGGCAATATAAATATCAGCCTCACCAACTACATCACCCGTTTCCGCAACTGCAGTTGTTTCAACATTCTCTTCAAACAGAGAGGAATCGATATCGTCAACAGCTTCCTCTTCATGACGGGATGAGTAGTCTTCTTGATCAGAGACAGACTCATCCAACGCAAATACATCCTCTTCCTCAGCCTGCTGTTGCTCGGCCTGCTGGCGACGACGATAAGCGTAAGCCGCTGCACCGGCACCAAAGAGCCCAAGAATGGCCAGAGCGAGCCATAAAGGATTATCTTTGAGCGAATCAAAAATACTTGGCTCCGCTACAGGCTGTTGAACAACTGGTTTAGGCTTGGGTGGTGTAGGCTGAGGCGGCTGAGCGGCAGCCACACTGGACGCTGCTGCGGAGACAGCTGGAACAACTTCTGTTGCAGCAGCGGATGCTTGAGAAACCTGAGAAGCTGACTGCTCTGCTGATGGCTCTTGCCCGGCAGCAA
Source organism: Cellvibrio sp. KY-YJ-3 (assembly GCF_008806955.1). Taxonomy (NCBI): domain Bacteria; kingdom Pseudomonadati; phylum Pseudomonadota; class Gammaproteobacteria; order Cellvibrionales; family Cellvibrionaceae; genus Cellvibrio; species Cellvibrio sp. KY-YJ-3. Next base: position 3,468,819 of record NZ_CP031727.1, read on the forward strand.
CTTGAAGAGCTCGTAACTTCTCGTTGCTCACGGCAACCAGACGCTCCATGGTTTCTATTTGAGCTTCGAGATCTTTAACACGAGACCCAAGCTCAGTATTTTCGGATTTGGTTTTGTCCAGCTCTTCCAGCGTGGCAGCCAATTCACTCTCAAGCGCCCTGCCTGAGCCATCGTTAGCACCACTACCCTGCCCAGTGTTATTGGCACCTGAGGTCGGCGCCGCTAATTTGACTCGACCACTCACCTCTGCAGATTCGGTGCGATTGCTAGTAGAGCGACGAGAAGCATTGAGCTGGGCACCGTAATTTGAATCGCCAGTGGCCTGCGCAAACTGAGTGACAGCTTCCGACTTGGCAACCGAGGTCATATCACTGGCATCAGGAACACGTAAAACCTGCCCACGACGCAACTTGTTGATGTCACCGTTTATAAACGCGTCAGGGTTAGTGCGATATAGGGCCATCATGCTTTGATGTACTGACACACTGGAATCAGGGCGAGCACGCAATGCGATCTCCCATAAAGTATCGTTGGCACGAACTTCATATTCATCGCTATTAAGTGGGGACTTGGTAGCACTGGATGGCTGACGAGATGATGGCGCACCCGAGGACACTGTAGCACTGCGTGAGGTAACGGGTGCCGTAGTTTGCGCACGCGGTGATCGGGCCGTAGCCGCTGGTGCAGCCACCGAAGAGACCTTGGCATCCTCCTCAAATGTCGGCAAATCCATCAATAATGTGTATTCACGCAACAGGCGCCCAGCAGTCCAACGCGCCTCTATAAGAAAGTTCAAGTAGGGTTCGCGTACCGGGTTGCGCGACCTGATAATTACTTTGGGGCCATCCGCAGACTCCAAATCAACCTGAAATTGCAGTTCGGTATAAAAGTAAAGGCGATCTACGCCATTTCGTTCAAAATCTGCCGGGGAAGCAAGCGTAACGAGAATTTGTTCAGCGGTTAAATCGCGGGTATCAAGCAACTTTACTTCAGCTTCGAGCGGCTGATTAAGCGATGATTTGAGTTTAACCTCACCCAACCCCAAAGCACTGGCATAGGGCGACAGCACAAAGGATGTAAGACCACAGGCTAAAACCAACTGACGAAGACGCATAGCGCTATCCTTTTATTATTCCACGGCTTAATTGAACTAGAGCAGCCAGACATTTTAGTTGATAAACACAGCGTAACGCCGGTCAAGAGTGCTGTGTCAAAGAGGCATAAAACCTCGAATGAATCTTCAGTATCGTTCGTAAGTATTCATTATAAATAGCTTTTTATCAATACTCGGGGTCTTGACAAAGCCCTCGGAAAGATCACTTTTTAATGATTTCCAGCAGCGTTTTGATAAAAATGTGAAAAAAGGCTGACATTTAAATCCTTGTTTAGCTTGTTTTGGCCTATAAAAAAGCAAAAACCTCCGAGGAAGCCATACCCTCGGAGGTTTTAATTTCGTTCAAACCATTAAATTAAAAGTGACTATTTGGACTCTTTGAGTATGCGCAGCATACGGCGCAACGGCTCAGCCGCCCCCCACAACAACTGATCGCCAATCACGAAAGCAGAAATATATTCCGGCCCCATATTGAGCTTACGCACTCGACCTACACCAATTTTGAGGCCACCGGTGATGGAGGCTGGGGTCAATTCCTGCTCAGTGATGCCACGGTCGTTTGGTACAAATTTAACCCACTCATTGCCTGACTTGATGATGGATTCGATCTCTGCAAGTGGAAGATCTTTTTTGAGCTTGATAGTCAACGCCAAACTATGGCACCGCATGGCACCAATGCGCACACACAAACCATCAACCGGGATGGTGTCGGCATTCCCCAAAATTTTGTTAACTTCAGCCTGACCTTTCCACTCTTCTTTGGACTGGCCATTATCCAATTGCTTGTCGATCCAAGGGATCAAACCGCCAGCAAGCGGAGCTGGAAAAAATTCGCGCGGCACGTCGTTACGGATAGTGTTAGCCACTTTTCTGTCGATATCCAAAATCGCTGAAGCAGGTGTTGCCAACTCATCAGCCACAGCATCATGAATCACGCCCATACCTTTCAACAATTCGCGCATGTGATTGGCACCGCCACCCGAGGCAGCCTGATAGGTCATGGAGCTAACCCAATCCACCAAACCCGCATGAAACAAACCACCCACACCCATCAGCATGATGGAGTTAGTGCAGTTGCCACCAATAAAGTTTTTAACGCCTTTCTTCAGCGCCGAGTCGATAACACCCTGATTAACCGGATCAAGAATAATGACCGCATCATCTTCCATACGCAGACTGGAGGCCGCGTCGATCCAATAGCCATCCCAGCCGGACGAGCGCAGTTTCGGAAAAATCTCATTGGTGTAGTCACCACCCTGACAGGTAACAATCACATCCAATTGCTTCAGATCATCAACTGAATAAGCATCTTTCAATGCAGGCAATCCAGCCGCAACAGCTGGCGCAGCGCCACCTACATTTGAAGTGGTAAAAAATACGGGTTCGATAGCTGCAAAGTCGTTTTCTGCTTGCATACGCTCCATCAACACAGAGCCGACCATACCGCGCCAACCTACAAAACCTACTTTCATCTCAGTCTCTCTTTAACAATTCACAAGCTAATGATTAGGCCAGCGCTGCAACAACAGCATCGCCCATTTGCGAGGTAGATACTTTGGTCTTACCTTCCGTATAAATGTCTGCGGTGCGATAACCTTGATCCAACACCTTGCCGACTGCAACCTCAATTGCGTCTGCAACCTGAGGATAACCGAGCGAATAACGCAACATCATGGATACCGACAAAATCGTCGCGAGCGGGTTAGCTATACCCTGCCCAGCGATATCCGGTGCAGAACCATGGCAAGGCTCATACATACCGCGACCATCTTTATCCAATGACGCTGACGGAAGCATACCAATAGAGCCAGTCAACATGGCTGCCGCATCGGACAAAATATCACCAAACATGTTGCCAGTCACCAACACATCGAACTGTTTTGGCGCACGCACCAATTGCATAGCCGCGTTATCGACATACATGTGGGACAGCTCAACATCCGGATACTCTTTATGCAGCGTATCCATCACTTCGCGCCACAACATAGTCGCCTCAAGCACATTCGCCTTATCGACCGAGCAGACTTTACCATTACGTTTGCGCGCCATCTCAAAAGCGGTACGGCCGATACGGATAATCTCGCTCTCGGAATATTTGTAGGTGTTGTAACCTTCGCGCTCGCCATTTTCCAATACGCGAATACCGCGCGGCTCACCAAAATAAATACCGCCTGCCAATTCGCGTACGATCAAAATATCCAAGCCAGAAACCACTTCCGGTTTCAGAGAAGATGCATCTACCAACTGTGGATATAACAACGCAGGACGTAAATTCGCATACAAACCCAATTGTGAACGAATCTTCAGCAAACCTTTTTCCGGGCGAATCGAGCGGTCCAATTTATCCCACTTGGGGCCACCAACAGCACCCAGCAAAATCGCATCGGCCTTGCGCGCTTTTTCGAGCGTCGAATCCGCCAGTGGAACGCCATGCACATCAATTGCGCAGCCGCCCATCAATTCGTTTTCAAAGGTTAAGCCCAAATCGAATTTGGCATTAACCACATCCAGCACCTTGCGCGCTTCACGCACAATTTCAGGACCGATGCCATCGCCTTCCAAAATTAAAATATGTTTGCCCACAAGCATTCTCCAATTAAAAAATTCTTATTTCGCCTCTCATTTAACTACATCAAACAACCAAGGCGCTTCAACGCGTTTTTTGGCTTCGTAGGCGCGAATGGCATCAGCATGTTCGAGAGTTAAACCAATATCATCCAACCCATTTAACAAGCAATGCTTGCGAAATTCATCTACATCGAACGCAAAACTTTCACCGCCTGGGGTTTTAACAACTTGCGCTGCTAAATCAATTGTCAATTGATAGCCTTCTGCCGCGTACATTTCATTAAACAAGCTATCGACAATCTCATCACTTAATACGATGGGCAGCAAACCATTCTTGAAACAGTTGTTATAAAAAATATCGGCAAAGCTGGGCGCGATCACACAGCGAAAGCCGTAATCATCCAGCGCCCAAGGCGCATGTTCGCGGCTGGAGCCACAACCGAAATTTTCGCGCGACAACAGCACAGTCGCACCTTGGTAACGTGGAAAATTCAGTGGAAAATCCGGATTTATTGGGCGCCCTTCGCAACTTTGATCCGGTTTACCTTCATCGAGATAGCGCAACTCATCAAACAAATTTTTTCCGAAACCGGTACGTTTAATCGATTTCAAAAATTGCTTGGGAATAATCATATCGGTATCAACATTGGCACGATCCATAGGAGCGGCAATGCCTTGCAAAACGGTAAAACTTTTCATGATTTGCTCCTATTAATTAAACGTGCGCACATCAACAAAATGACCCGCAATCGCAGCGGCAGCAGCCATCGCAGGACTCACCAAGTGAGTACGACCACCGTACCCCTGACGCCCTTCAAAATTACGATTGGACGTTGATGCACAGTGCTCGCCATTACCTAATTTATCCGCGTTCATCGCAAGACACATAGAGCAGCCCGGCTCACGCCACTCCAAACCGGCAGCGATAAAAATTTTATCTAGCCCCTCGGCTTCTGCTTGCGCTTTTACTGCACCGGAACCAGGAACCACAATCGCCTCTTTTACCGATGACGCCTTGGTGCGACCTTTTACCACTTCAGCTGCGGCGCGAATATCTTCAATGCGCGAATTAGTGCAAGAGCCAATAAATACGCGATCAACATAAATAGAAGTGATCGGTTGGTTCGCTTGCAAGCCCATATACTGCAATGCGCGCAACATACCTTCGCGCTTGACCGGATCAATTTCTTGCGCCGGATCGGGCACCTTGTCCTCAACCGAAACAACCATCTCCGGCGAAGTACCCCAACTCACTTGCGGCTTGATATCAGCGCCGTTTAATTCAACGATCGAATCGAAGTGTGCGCCGTCATCACTCACATAATTTTTCCAATCGGCTACGGCTTTTTCCCACAATTCACCTTTGGGTGCATAGGTGCGCCCATTAACGTAGTCGATAGTTGTTTGGTCTACCGCCACCATGCCGGCACGGGCGCCCGCTTCAATCGCCATATTACACACAGTCATGCGCCCTTCCATGCTCATATCGCGAAAAACCTGACCGCCAAATTCCATCGCGTAGCCGGTACCGCCCGCCGTGCCAATTTTAGCGATGATGGCCAAAACTACGTCTTTTGGCGTCACGCCCAAACCGAGCGTGCCATCCACCTTAATGAGCATATTTTTCATTTTTTTAGCGACCAGACATTGGGTCGCCATCACATGCTCTACTTCGCTCGTACCTATTCCATGCGCCAAAGCGCCGAGAGCACCGTTAGTGGCGGTATGGGAATCACCGCAGACAACGGTCATACCGGGCAAGCAGGCGCCGGTTTCAGGGCCGACAACGTGCACAATACCTTGGCGGTGATCGTTGATCTTGAACTCGACAATACCGAATTCATCGCAGTTATCATCCAGCGTCTGGACCTGGATCAAGGACACCGGGTCTTCAATCCCCGCAACACCATTAGCACGCTCTTTTTGCGTGGTAGGCACATTGTGATCTGGAGTGGCGAGGATGGAGTCCACACGCCATGGCTTGCGGCCAGCCAAACGCAGACCATCAAACGCTTGCGGGGAGGTCACTTCGTGGACTATGTGACGATCTATATAAATGAGTGCAGAGCCATCATCGCGCTGCTGCACGAGGTGGGCATCCCAAAGTTTGTCGTAAAGCGTTTTAGCGGCCATGGTGAATCTCCAATCATTCGGCTTACACGGTGTTTTGTTATGAATAATCAGGTCTGCCCGATCATTACTGCATGGGAGCAATAGTACGACCAGACAACCCATAAAACAAATTTATCTTTTTTATATATTGCATTCCAAAATGGAATGAATTAAAAAGCCTTATGGATACTCAACATTTACAAGCATTTGTCGCCATAGCAGAGAGCGGCTCATTCTCGGCAGCAGCCGAACGATTACATCTTACGCAGCCTGCAATAAGCAAACGCATTGCTTTGCTGGAGGAGCAATTAAAGTCACCATTATTTGATCGGATAGGTAGACAGGTTGCACTCACCCGGGCTGGTCAGGTTTTGTTAAGCAAAGCGACACTAATATTGTCCGAGGTGACAGCCGCCCAACGCGCCATTGCGGATCTGAAAGGAGAAGTTGAAGGCAAACTGAGCATAGCAACCAGTCACCATGTAGGACTTCATTACTTACCACCTTATTTACGCGAATTCTCCAAGCGATTTCCTCAAGTAAAGCTGGATTTACACTTTTTGGATTCGGAGCAGGCATATCATGAAATACTCCAAGGCAGATTCGACCTCGCCATCATCACGCTCGCACTCGAACAGGATGCGCGCCTCCAAAGCCACAACCTCTGGCACGACCAACTCCACTTCGTTGCGGCGCCAACCCACCCCCTCACCGCACAATCGTATCTTCAGCTGGCCGATTTAAGCCAGCACCCTGCGATAATGCCCGACACCAACACCTACACAACACAGTTAGTCAGCAACCTCTTTGTGACGCAAAATGCAGCGTTGAACATTGGTATGGTCTCGAATCATCTTGATACGATTAAAATGCTGTTGAGTATTGGCCTCGGCTGGGGGATCCTGCCCAAACGGATACTGGATAACCAACTGGTTATTCTGGATGTAGTACACGAACCTATTATGCGCCCACTAGGCTGTATTCATCATAAGCAGCGCTCACTGAACAACGCCGCAAAAATGTTTCTGCAACTTTTGCACAAGGAAAATCACTCCATCACTCCTACCGCTTCCCAGTGAAAAAACAGCACACAAACACACTATTGTCATGCACTATTATTTACACTAACGCCACTCGTTTCAGTATCTTCAACAAAAGGAACTCACCATGAAATCACTCTCACCAATTGCTAAATACTCGTTTGGCGCCATGTCCCTGCTAATAGCAAGCCATGCCAGTGCCGATACTATTTTTGGCATTTATGCTGGCGCAGGCACTTGGCAAAGTGAATACAGCGGTAGTGTCGGCAACCCTTCAGCCACTATGGATGAGCTGGGTTTTGATGAAAACAACAACAGCTTTTATTACATTGCCGTTGAACACCCCGTCCCACTAATTCCGAATATCAAATTGCAGCACAACGACATTAGCAGTCGCCAAACCGGCTCCTTAAACAGTGATTTCAGTCTGGATAACACCACTTATCCCACAGGTACCGAAGTTTCAACTGATTTTGACCTTAGCTATACCGATGCCGTGCTCTATTACGAATTTCTGGACAATTGGCTGAATCTGGATTTGGGTGTGACAGTTCGTAAATACTCAGGCCAAATGCAAGCGGAGGCATTCGGTGTAATCGATGAGGTCGATGTGGATGTGACACTACCCCTGGGCTATGCACGCTTCCAATTCGATTTACCACTCACTGGTTTTTCGGCCGGCTTTGAAGGCAATTACATCAATTACAGCGGCAACTCAGTCTCTGATTACAGCGCCAAAGTCAGCTACATGTTCGATTCAGCACTGGATCTGGGCATTGAGGTTGGCTACAAAGCCGCGTCCATTAAAATTGACGAAGACGACATAGATACTGATATTCGCTTAAAAGGCCCTTACGCAGCCGCGATTTTCCACTTCTAAGCTTCAGCTACACCAAGTAACCGCAACAAAATACAAAGCCCCGCACCATGCGGGGCTTTGTATTTTCAACACCTACGAATTACAGGGCGCCTAGCTGCAAATACAGATTGTAATCGCCACTAAATGTAAACCCATAGCCTAAATACAAAGGCCCCAATGGGGTCTCCCCACCCAGATAAATAACGGCAGAATCAAGCCACAAATCATCAGAATTAAGCGTGTATATTTGATCCAATCGCGCGGCTTCTATACCCAAACCAAGACGCAAGTCCCCATTCAAACCCAGCGGCATACGCCCAATAATACGCTCAGTACGAAGGTGCGCATAAAACGCATCATCACCCAATATTTGATTACTCGCATAGCCCGACATATTCAAAAAGCCCCCTAACATCACCGCATCATAAACCGGCAAAACACCCTTCAATGAGGTGATATGAGCGGCGCGCGCCCCAACCACAAAATCATCCAATTTATAAACTGCACCCAGATCAAGCGATAACTTTTTGTAACCCTGATCTGGTGAATCAAAATAACTAATATCCGCTCGCCACCCATGTGAAGGGAAATACAAGCGGTTGCGACGATCCAAATTTAATTCATAAATAAAACCACCATATTGTTCATCCACATCAGGCAATACAACAGCACTAATATCGGCGCTACCGCGCATGTGATAATCCCTCCACCCAAATTTCGATCGCCCATAAACTCCCAAATTTTTACCCAGTGCCAGCTCGTAATAAGAAGTATCCAATTTGTATTCTGCGACCTGCTGGTCATCGCTATAAATACCAATAGTCTCGCGCTTTCTGAAATAAAGTGGTTCCACAAAAAAGCGCTGACTGGGTGTTAATGGCTGATAAAAATTCAACTCCATTGAAGGCTTCCCACCCACATCGACCGCAGCAAAAAACTCACCGCCATAGGTATTTATCCAGGTATTACGATAGGCTCCGCGAAAATTAAAACTGGAACCCTGACGGTACTCATTATCAATCGCGAATCCGAAAGTAACATAATCAGACCCCCAGTCTTTTTCTCTAACCAATACCTCCAACACATTGCGCTCATCGCGACGAACCACCCTGTAATCAACGCCATCGTAAAAACCATCTCCATAAGTGCGAATTAAATCTTGCTCCAATGCCGCACGATCCAGCGTTTGACCGACCTGCTGATGAATGTGTCGGGCTACAAACGCTGGGTGTACCCGCTTGGTAGGCGCTATAACAACTTCATCAATAACGACCGCATCGCGTACCAAACTGCGCCGCTTTTGCCCCCACAGCGCATAACTTTCTGATGTCGCCGTGAGCAGACGCAATGCCGATAGCTGCCGCTCTGCAGCAACACGCCCTGTTGCAGCAGCCTCTTCGTAACGGGCAAAATCAGTGGCCCGGATATCACCCAACTCTGGCGCGATATAGATATCCGCCCCCGTCAAGGTCGATAGGGATCGTTCTACATTTTGTTTGGTTAATATGCCAATCATCTGGGCAGAAACACTGAGCAGCGACCCAACTTCCTCAGGCGCCTTCAGGGGTGAGCCAACATTCACAACAATAACCCGATCGGCCTGACAGAGATTTCGCGCGACCTCGACCGGCAGGTTATCAACCAAACCACCATCGACCAGCTTGCGCCCCTGATATTCCACCGGCGCCATCAGCCCTGGCACCGACATACTTGCGCGCATTGCCTGGGTAAGGCTACCGTTGCGAAACACCACCCGCTCACCGGTACCGATATCGGTTGCCACTATTGCGAGCGGGATGGGAAGTTGTTCGATATTGCGCTCACCCAGGTCTTCATCCACTAGCTGATTAAAAAAGAGCTTGATCTTCTCACCTGCGACCACCCCCGGTTGAATTTGAAAACCTCGCTCAGACAACCCCACCTGGGTACCCGCCAAGTAGCGCCTGCTCACTCGCTTTTGGCGGTAACTCAATTGCGAGTAATCGGCCAAATCAAGAAATATGTCTGTCCAATCAGCACCTGCCAGCTTGTCCCGCATCATTTTGGGCGAGAGCCCAGCCGCATAGGATCCTGCCACCAAACCGCCCATGCTAGTGCCCACCACACAATCCACAGGGATACGCTCTTGCTCAAGCACTTCAAGCACACCGATGTGGGCAGCGCCGCGTGCGCCCCCACCACCCAGCACTAACGCGGTACGCCCCGATTCCGCAACAGCAGCCACACTGATGCTGATCAACAACAAACTTACAGCCAGTATTCTCTTCATCTGGTCTCAATCTTCCTTAGAGTCTAAACAGGGATATGGGCTTGCCAATAACAGGTACTACGAAGGATCAATCACAAAGGCAAACATAGCAACTTTCTTATAACACCCCAATATCAGCTGCAAATAGCTCACTTATTAACCTATAGAAGACAGATTTAGTTGCTATTCAGAGCACTTAAAGGAGTAGATAGAGGATATATGTCCCTAAATTAGACTCGATTTGAGGATTAATGAAACGACAGTCGTTTTTTTTCATGACACACAAACTACACATCCCAATTTAAGCGTAATTATCAGGTGTTTTGTCATTATTTATTAGCCCAATTAAAAAAAGCATCCCACTTTTTGCATATCATTCGGTAGAATGACCTACAAATTACGAACCTTCAGGAAGCCATGACCATGTCCCACACACAAGTTGATGACCTCAATGTGGTCTCACAAGAGCTGCTGATTTCCCCTGCAGCCTTAAAACATAAAATTCCCCTCACTGAAAAGGCACGGGACGTTGTTACTCAGGGCCGCGAAGTTGTACGCAACATCCTCGACCGCAAGGATCATCGTATTTTTGTAGTGATTGGCCCCTGCTCTATTCACGACGTGGCAGCTGCCAAAGACTACGCCCAGCGCCTGAAAAAACTGGCAGAAGAAGTGAGCGACACTATCTACATAGTAATGCGTGTCTATTTTGAGAAACCACGCACTACCGTGGGCTGGAAAGGGTTAATTAACGACCCCTACCTAGACGATTCCTTCAAAATTGAAGAGGGTTTACATATTGGTCGCCAACTGTTGTTGGATATTGCCGAACTGGGTTTACCTGCGGCAACCGAAGCACTGGATCCGATTTCACCACAATACTTACACGATTTGATCAGCTGGTCAGCCATTGGCGCACGCACTACCGAATCGCAGACTCACCGTGAAATGGCCAGTGGTTTGTCATCTGCTGTGGGCTTCAAAAATGGTACTGATGGTGGCCTGACTGTCGCTATTAACGCACTGCAATCAGTATCCAAACCACACCGCTTCCTGGGCATTAATACCGAAGGACAAGTCGCAATTATCCACACTCGCGGCAACGGTTACGGCCATGTGGTACTGCGTGGCGGCAATGGCAAGCCCAATTACGATTCGGTGAGCGTGGCGGTTTGCGAACAAGAATTAACCAAGGCAAAAGTAGTCCCCAACATCATGGTCGACTGCAGCCATGCCAACTCAAACAAGAATCACGAGTTGCAAACACTGGTAATGGAAAATGTCGCCAATCAGATTCTTGAAGGCAACAAATCCATCATCGGCTTGATGGTTGAAAGCAACATTGGTGCAGGCAGCCAAAGCATCCCAGCCAACTTATGCGACCTCAAATACGGTGTTTCAGTGACCGATGCCTGTATCGATTGGGCCACGACAGAGAACAGCCTACGAAAAATGCGCGACACTATCAAAGAAGCCTTGGTAAAAAGAGCGCAGGTATAGTATTGCCCTCTTACAAACCACAAAAAGCGGCCTTTCATGGCCGCTTTTTTGTTTACAGGCATACCGGATAAAAGTTAGCTTGCTCACAGATTGTTAAATTTATCGACACAAATACCGTTCGTCTCTGGTCTTTTCAGGGGCCGACTGTTAGATTCCACGCCGCAATGACTCTCAGGATGCAACCTCATCTCAATTTAATCCGGTCACCTTGAAAGGCTCACTATGGCACCCAGTCAACCACTCAAAACTGCAATTACCAACATCCACTCAGCGCACCATACCCTTGGCACAACCGCGGTCGTAAAAGCGGTGGAACTGGGTGAGCTGGCGTTGAGCGTGAGTACCATGTTGGGCTGCGACTATATTTTCGTCAGCCATTTTGGCCCCCATGTACTGCTAAGCCCACAGCACCTACATCGCACCATCCGCGAGCTACTCGATATGCTCGACACCTCACCCCGACAAAGCCTGATAGTTAGCGCCGATGAATTGCCCGAAGGGCAAATCACTTTCACTCGTTACGATTACGTCTGGGAAAACCGGAAAGTGGTTAGAGTAAACCCCAATCACATAACCGACCAAGAGCAGATCGATTTTATCCAAATGATGTTTGATTGCAGCTCAACCTGCTAACGCCTCTCACTGCTAGCACAGCCCGGCTTCTTGACCTACACTCTCAAAAATTAAAATAAACAGGCACTCATAAGAGCGTCTGTACTTATCGGCAATTATTCAGTCAACCTGTTGTACAACGGTGAATGCGAACAGAAATGGCGCAATCTTGCGCTGTCCCCTATCGCACATAATTATCAGTCAACTCTTGACGAGTAGTATTTATGCCCAGCTTCATCAAAAAAATTCCCAGTGTTTTCTTAGGGCTCTTTTTCTCTCTAAGCATTTCCCATTGCGCAACAGCAGAACAAAAAACAGTAGTCACCAACATGAAATCCAACGTGCAAACGGATTACATGAACGGGCTCCTAAAGTTGGCACTTTCCTACGCCAATACAAACTATGCCTATACCTCCACACCCGAAGTTTACTCGCGCCCAAGGGTAATGGAGTCAGTCAAATCTGGCAGTATTTCAGTGATGTGGGGGGGAACCTCGGAAGAGATGGAGCGCGATTTTATCCCCATCAGAATCGATGCCTACAGAGGCCTAATGAATCACCGACTCTTTTTCATACGTCAGGGTGATCAGGCGCGCTTCGACAATATCCAAACGCTGGATGATCTAAAAAAAATAAAAATGGGCCAAGGTCGCAGCTGGCAAGATGCGTCAATCCTCGAAAGTGCGGGTCTTGACGTTGTTAAAGCCACAAAAAAGCCCAGCCTCTATTATATGTTAGAGGGGGGGCGCTTTGACGCATTCCCACGTGGGGCCAACGAGGTCTGGACTGAACTCACCGCCTTTCCCAACTTGGCACTGACCGTAGAAAAGCGACTGGTCTTGATTTATCCACTGCCCACTTATTTTTTTGTAACTCCCAAAGACCCAGAGTTAGCCAGAGATATAGAAAACGGGCTCGAAGCAGCTATTAAAGACGGTGCTTTTGACCGATATTTTTATGGCAGCCCTGAAGTTCAGGAGGCACTGGAAAAGGCGGATCTACCTAATCGCCGAGCCATTCGCATCAACAACCCTTATCTCCCTAAAGCAACCCCACTGGATAGAAAAGAGCTATGGCTAGACCTGACACGCCAGGCACCAATCGAAAGCAACAATCAAGAAAATGGGATACAAAACGAGGAATTGCCCCAAGAGTAAAATCGCGCATTAGCCAAAAAGGAAACTTTTCGCGAAAAATATAATCCCATTCATGGTCGGCCCTAGGTTGTTTAGGGAGCCGATACTGCTTTTACCCCCCCATTTCCGCTATTATGAGAGCAACAAGTGGGGCATCCCCTCTAATCGTTCCTGCCACTTTCGCTCGTATGTATTTGACCTTTTGAGAAGCTCTTTATGCAAATTGCTGTTGTGAGATCGCTAAAATTTACACTACTCAGTGTTTTGATAAGCTTGTCGCTCCCAGGTTTAGCCGCTGTCGAAGAGCTCAAACCTAGCCCGGAGCAAAGTAAAGCCGTTACTGATCTGGTAGAAAAACTCAGCAAAGAGCATTACCGGGATCAAGAACTCAATGACGCCCTCTCCTCTCGTTATTTAGACGAATATTTGAAATCGCTGGACAATGCGAAAAATTTCTTTTTACAAGCGGATATTAACGAATTCGAAAAGTACCGCAAAACATTTGATGATGACTATAAAAAAGGTCAATTGGATAATAGCTTCGCCATATATAACCGCTTCAACAAGCGCATGGTTGAACGCTTGGAAAAAGTTATTAAAGAGCTGGACGATCCCAAAACAAAATTTGATTTTGATGTAGAAGAATCAATTGTAATTGATCGTGAAAAGGCGGCCTGGCCAGCTACTGCGGCCGAAGCAGACAAACTGTGGCACCAATACCTCAAGTCAAACCTGCTCAATTCAATGCTGTCAGAAAAGACGCTGGAGGAAAGCAAAACAACACTGCGCAAGCGTTACGCTAATCAACTGCGCCGCCTCAAGCAGCAAACTCCCGAAGAAGCATTTAGCGTGATGATGAACTCACTCACCACACTCTATGATCCACACACCAATTATTTATCGCCCGAAAATGCAGAGAACTTTGATATTAGTATGTCACTGGAACTACAGGGAATTGGCGCCGTATTGCAGAGCGATGAAGATTACACCAAAGTCAGTAGTTTAGTGGTGGGCGGCCCAGCGCAAAAACAAGGTCAACTAAAGCCCAACGATAAAATTGTTTCTATTGCACAGGGTATTGATGGCGAGTTTGTCGATGTAGTTGGCTGGCGCCTTGATGAAGTAGTCAAATTAATTCGCGGGCCCAAAGGCACTATTGTTCGCCTGGAAGTGATGCCTGCCGACCCAACCGCTACCGCGAACAAGCAGGTCACTATTAAACGTGAAACAGTAAAATTAGAGGATCAGGCTGCCAAAAAAGCGGTATTTGAAATTAAAAATGGTGACACCACCTTTAAACTGGGTGTTATTGATATTCCGACTTTTTATATGAATTTTGAGGCTTACCAAAAAGGCGACCCCAATTACAAAAGTACCACTCGCGACGTTTACAACTTACTTAATGAATTAAACAAAGAAAAAGTTGACGGGATTATTATCGACTTGCGCGACAATGGTGGCGGGTCTTTACCGGAAGCAGCAATGCTCACGGATCTGTTTGTTGACCCGGGCCCTGTTGTACAAATTCGCCAAAGCGATGACACAGTTTCGCGCAATTATCGCGCTTATCAGCCCGCTGTTTATCGCGCTCCTGTCGCCGTGCTGATCAACCGTTTAAGCGCCTCTGCATCGGAAATTTTTGCAGGGGCAATTCAAGATTACGGTCGTGGCATTGTGATTGGTTCAACCACCTTTGGTAAGGGTTCAGTGCAAAACCTGGTTGACTTAAAACATGGTCGCCTGAAGATAACTGAAGCCAAATTTTATCGCATCTCTGGTGACAGTACCCAGCATCGCGGCGTCATCCCTGATGTCTCACTACCGAGCCTTCTGGATCCGGATGAAATCGGCGAAAGCAGTTACGACAATGCACTGCCTTGGGATCGAATTCATCCAGCACCGCATCAAAACTATTACAACATTAGTAAATTTCTACCGCGGATTGAAACAGCGCATCAAGAGCGCTTGGCACGAGACCCTGAATTTATTTACTTGAACAAGCAAAGCGAAATATTTAAAGAAGCAGCGGCAAAAAAAGAAGTTTCTTTGCGCCTTGCAACACGTAAACAAGAACAGCAGCAGCTTGAAGAACGCATGCTGAAAATGGAGAACGAATTGCGCGCTGCGAAAGGAGAAAAACCTTACGCTGATTATGCAGCGCTCAAAGCAGACAAAGGTGGAGACGATCCGGATGCAGAACCTGAACAAGAAAATAATAAGGAAATTAATCCCAAAGAAGATCCTTACCTGATGGAAGCCGGTCACATCCTTGCCGACTTTATTGGCCAAGTTAAAGCGCCCGAATCAAAAGTCGCACAACAGTAGTATTTTTCCTAAAAAACCCCAAACACCTGAGCACTTGTGCTCGGGTGTTTTTTTAAAAGAGTTTAGTTATGAAGGCCATATCCTTTAACGTCAATAGTATTCGCATGCGTTTCCATCAGCTTGAAGCGGTGATTGCAAAGCACAATCCGGATTTCATTGGACTACAAGAAACTAAAGTTAACGACCCCGAGTTCCCATTGGAAACGATTCAATCGCTCGGCTATCACGTTGAATATTTCGGCCAGAAAACTCACTACGGTGTTGCTCTCCTTTCCAAATATCCATTCAAAGAAGTCATTAAAGGTTTTCCGGGCGGCGATCCGGATGCACAACGCCGTTTTATCGGTGGAGTATTCGACACGCCACTTGGTGAGATAACAATACTCAATGGTTATTTCCCTCAGGGGGAGAGCCGCGACCACGCCATAAAATTTCCAGCCAAACGAAAGTTTTATGGCGATTTGATCGATTACCTGAAAAATTTTGAAACACCGGATAAACAACTGATCGTCATGGGTGATATGAATATCTCGCATCAGGATATTGATATCGGGATTGGTGAAGTCAACCGCAAGCGTTGGTTAAAAACCGGTAAATGCAGTTTTTTACCTGAAGAACGTGAATGGCTGAATGAATTGCTGGCCTGGGGCTTAAAAGATAGTTTTCGCGAGCATAACCCGGAAATTTGTGACATTTTTAGCTGGTTTGATTATCGCAGCGGAGGCTTTGAGGATAACCCCAAACGCGGCCTGCGCATTGACTTGATTTTGATGACTCAAAGCCTGCTGGATAAATGTGGCGCCAGCGGAATTGATTACGATGTTCGAGGAATGGAAAAACCTTCAGATCACTGCCCTATCTGGGTTGAACTGAAGGTTTAAGCTTTAGAGCGATAAATCAAAAATTGTGGTTAGAACAAGCTATCAATAACACCGTGATGGCAAGAAATGACATTCACCGTGCAATAACCCTATGAATACCCGGTTTCATAACCACACATTGTTGGTAAATGAAGCTTCAATATTTCCGCCAGCCGGCGTGTTGCCGGTCCGGCGAAATCGCGATCCGCAAAGGTCAAGTAAGTGGTCACCTCGCGCACCGCACCTACCTCAACCGGTAAATACTTCAAGCGCCCAGCGGCAATATCCTCATAAGTGTAAGCATCGGGTAACCAGGCATAACCAAGCCCCAACCGAATGGCATCAAGTGAGGTTTTGATATGGCTCACCGTCCAGCGCTGATCAGCCTCCTGCCAACCTTCAGTCCTGCGGCGATACTGCCCCGAATCGCGCACGATAATTTGTCGATGCTGGCGCATATCTTCATAAGTAATAGGTCGACCAAGATGCTGTAACGGGTGGTCAGGACTAGACACACCATGCATCACAACCGTGACTAATTTTTCCCCCATAAACCCCGTAGGCACTCGTCCGCCAATCGCTAAGTCAACCTGGCGCTGCAGCAACGCATCCTCGGTACCACTGAGTACTGACTCAAACACTTCCACCCGTGTATCCGGAAAATCCTCTGCAAAAATGGCCAAACACTGCAACACCCGCGCCGGAGGGATGATGATATCGGCAGCGATTTTAACCAAAGGCTCGACTTGCACAGATAAACAGCCCGCCGACTTTTCCAAGCGCTCCGCTTGTTCCAATAGTTGTTTTGCCCGCCGATATAACAGCTCACCCGCTGCCGACGCTACCGCTTTACGTCCCTGCAATTGGAAAACCTTTACTCCCAGCGCCAATTCCAATTGCGATATGGCATAAGACACTGCCGATTGGCTTTTATTGAGCAACTCAGCTGCCTTTGCATAACCGCCCGCATCGATCACCGCCAATAACGCGCGCCATTGCTCCAGAGTTACTTTATTTTCCGTGCTGACCACCCGCGCCGGGGTTTGATCTTGTGCCATAGCGACGCTCCCACTCCAATGCCATCAAATTGATTAAATAATTAGATCATAAGCAACCAAATATCGCTATTTATCATTCGCTCGTCAAATCATTAAATGGATACATGGCAATCAAGCCACCCCAACGAGGAATATGACATGGCAACTCTTTTACAGATCAATAGCAGTTTGTTCGGCGAGAATGGTAATTCCAGCCAACTTTCCCAAGAATTTGTACAACGCTGGAAAGCCCTAAATCCAACTGGTGAGGTAATCCTGCGCGATTTCGCCAAGGAAACTATTCCTCATCTGGATGCAACTCGGGTACAAGCACTCTTTACCCCTGAAGCAGACCGCACGACGGAACAACAAGCAGTCGTCGACTACTCGGACAAAATTATTGCCGAGATTCAAGCGGCAGATGTGATTGTGATAGGTGTACCACTCTATAATTTTGGTGTGCCTTCAACGTTGAAAGCCTACTTCGACCACATAGCTCGTGCGGGCGTCACCTTCAAGTACACCGAAACCGGCCCCGTTGGCCTGTTAAATGACAAACCTGTTTACATCATTGCTGCTCGCGGTGGAGTTCATCAAGGTCTGCCCAGCGATACCCAAAGCCAGTTCCTGACCAACTTCCTGAGCTTTGTAGGGCTAAAAGATGTACGTTTCATTTACGCAGAGGGTCTGAACATGGGCCAAAAAGATCAAGCCTTTAGCGCCGCTAAAGCAGCAATTAGCGAAGAGGTTGCGGCTTAAGCCGCCCTCCCAAACCTTAACGAGGAAAATATTATGCAACGCCAGTTACAACAAATCCTTCAAGGGCGCGAGACCAGTGATGGTGCTGGTGTTCGCATTAAACGCAGCCTTGGGCAGCATCAACATGCGCGCTTTGATCCCTTCCTGATGCTCGATGAATTTGGTAGCAGCAGTGCAGATGATTACATCGCCGGGTTCCCTGCTCATCCACACCGCGGATTTGAGACAGTGACCTACATGCTTGAGGGCCACATGTTGCATGAAGACCACATGGGCAACAGAGGCCATTTACGCAGCGGTGATGTGCAATGGATGACCGCCGGGCGCGGCATTATCCACTCCGAAATGCCACAGCAGGAACATGGCTTGATGCGCGGTTTTCAGCTCTGGTTGAATTTACCCGCTGCGGAAAAAATGAAACCAGCACACTACCGTGATATTCCGGCCGCCGATATTCCACAAGCAAACTTACCGGGTGGCGGACGCATCAAGGTGATCGCCAACACAGCAGTGATCAATGACAAAATTGTCAGCGGCCCCATTCAAGGGTTAAGCACTGAAGCAATTTATTGGGATGTACATCTACCCCAGCATGCAGAGTTCAATCATGCCATTCCAAGCGAGCACAATACTTTCATCTACGTGTATGAAGGCGATGTTGCAATCGGTGAAGATAGACGTAAGCTCACGCAAGGCAATGCAGGTCTGTTAAGCAAAGGGGATGAACTGAAAGTACAAGCACTCGGCGCAGACACCCGCTTTTTGGTGATTTCAGGTAAACCCATCAAAGAGCCGATTGTGCAGTACGGCCCGTTTGTGATGAATACTACGGATGAAATTGAACAAGCTATTCAGGATTATCGCGCGGGAACCCTGGCTAGCTGAATGAAATAATGTATCGATAACGGCTATTGCAGGCGCTATCGATACAGCAAATTAATAATCTAAAACCATGGTTTGATAACGGCGACGCCCCAGTGGCCTCGCTTGATGCGCGGCTAACCTGGCTTGCGCATAATGTTCCGCCACGGCTATTGCCGCACAATTAATAATATCCAAATTACCTGCATAGGTTGGCAAATAGTCGCCAACGCCCTCCACAGTCAAATCGATTTGCACACCACCATCAATGCTTATGGGTTCGGACTGCAATTTATATCCGGGCACATAGGCCTGCACTTTTTTTTCCATGTCCAACAATGCACAACGCAAAGCGACCATATCAATCGCATCCGCATAGGCACACAAGGTATTTAACATAGGTTTTTGCGTATGCGCTTCGTCACTGATCAACTCAATATCAATCGTGTTAATACCAGTGTATTTATATAAACCAGCGCGGGTATTGCGATAATACTCATCGATATTGGCAAGAGTACCAGGGCCGATAGAATCAGGAGAGACAACAGACTTCAAGCTGAGGCGACTAATATTGGGAATCAAGCTGGCTAGCACATAGGCAAGAGGAATGGATGATTGGCCGCCACAGGAAATCATACTGATATTTTTATTTTCCAACGCTTCACTCATACCCAACGCAGGTACACAGCACTCACCTATTTGAGACGGCGTTAAATCGACAGCAAATATTCCCAACTGATCAAAAATTTGTGCGTGCTCTATATGGTGCGCGGCTGATGTGGCATCAAAAACAATATCACAGCGGCAAGACTGATCAAAAAAAACACTAACACCTTTATCGGAGACAGGTACACCTAACTTAACTGCATGTTGCATTCCTGCCGATTGTAAATTTCTGCCCGCAAATATTACACATTCCATATAGGGTGATCGCTGAACTTTTATCAGTAAATCTGTCCCGATCTTACCTGTTCCCAAAATACCTACCCGCAACCGACCACTCGGTTTAGCGACGGCAGCTTTTCCACCCGTAAAAAAATCGCCTTTTAATAATGATGTAATGAACTGCATAATCAAATCCTTAAGAATTATTGCATTAACCGACCAACTATCGGCGACCACTAAAGCGCAGCAAAGATTCCACAATAGCGTCATGTTGAGAACATCAAGGATTAATTTTCGCGAACCATCTCGCATTAATTTAAAAAGTAAATATAGAAAAATAAAATAGAGCTACGAATATAAATATTACAATTTGAAAAATACTTAATAGAAAACAGCATCAAAATCATAAAATAAATTAGAACACCAATTTAGATGCCACAATTTTTTTATCCCGCGCTAAAAACCTATCATCACACTCTGCAAATGTTCATAATCGCGCGCCCACTGATAAAGAGTGAAGCCACAATATTAATAACGAATTTAAGATAGCCTTAGCACTGCATTCGCACCTGTACTTTGACCTGAGGTATTGTCGAAGTGAAATATGTTTTTTGACAATTACGAACCAAAGGAGAATCAAGTGGTAAAACAGCCCAAGTATTATTTCGAGACCATTCTAGGAATTAATGCGCCATGGTCGATACAGGACGTAAGTATTGATGAGAAGAATAAAATAATTAAAATCGATATTGCCTATCAGCTGGAAAAATCAAAATTTTCTTTCTTTGCAAAACCCAGTGAAACAACATCACAAAAAATTCAACATACCAATAATGTTAAGCGTTGGACACATACCCGGCTAGGACAATATGGCTGCCAAATTAACTCTGCTTACTTTGACCCCACTATTACAACCTTGGGTGTAAGTAGAGATAGCCTGTTACAACCTGGATTTTTGGGGGATGCCAACCGGAACTATAGTCATCAGCTGCGGCAACAAATTGCGCTAGCTCATACCCGAGGTTTGGCTGCTGAAGCAATTTCACAAATGCTGCTGATTGAACCATCATTGGTTGATGAAGTGCTATCGGATATAGAGAAAACACCAGAATCCTATCGTATGGCAATGGTCTTACCCACCGAAGTAGATCCCATTTGGGAAAACATGGTCTACGATAAATTTCACCTAAAAACCCAGTCCTTTCCGCTGCGACTAATGCTATCAAAATTAAAGCTCAGTATTATCGACCCCAATACCCATGTTCAAATAAGCGATGCAGTGAACGAACTGCGCAAGTTTTTTATTGCGCATATAAATCACTTGGAATCTGAAGTTGGGCAAATATGCGCGCTATCCAATAAAAAACACACCATAGATGAAAGACAAACAACAACTACAAAATTGGTTTTGCCTTCACTGAAAAATAGCATTTGGCTGAAGTTGGTAAGCGGAAAGGTAGATCTAAAATCTACAAACATGCCATTGAATCTATTTTTGGTTCGGTTGCGACACGCGTTCACCCATATGGATGATAATAATAGTCGTATTACAGCACTTAATTCATTGCGGGAATTCTTTCGTAAGAACGCAAGAACATTGAAAAAAGAGTTGATATTAATGAATCAACTCATGAATACACCTGAGGAAAATCAGTTTACGCTACCGGATGAAAACAGTGGTATTTGGCAACGAATTCTTAAAGACGACACGTTTATTCCCAGCTCACACATAGCTTACAAATTATTGCTGGCTAATCTTCGCTCCCAGTTGCTGATGAACCCTGACCCGGTCGTTGAATTAACGGCTGCGCGCCGCGTAAGGGATTTCATCAAACACAACCAGCGCTTCATGCAACAAGAATTGCGCATGGTCATAAATAATAGCCACGCACATTAATTCGATTCCCAAGGAGATAGATATGGCACAAGAGGCCGACATCAGTATTCGCAGCGAGCTTATCGACCGCGTGCAACTTATCGAAAAAATTAACAAAGGGGAGTATTTGGTTATTGCAGCAGATGAATCAGTATTGACTGATCTTCCTTCGGGCAATTGGATTGCAGGGACTATTCCTTACTTCATGACCGCAGAGGGTGGCACTGCAGATCGCAACAATATGTTTGTGCATACCATAGACGGTGTGCAGTCCTCTAACGCGCCGCGCATTACCCTTTATGATGGCAATTCCATCTCACGCATAGCACAAGAGGCGCCGGAGCATGGCTTCACCATTGTGATATTGCCAGCCATGTCAGAAATACATTTAGCTTACGCACAAAATTCACCGGACTACACCAATATGTATTTTTCACCCATTATTGGTTGGATTTCTGGCGTGCACCTGGACGATATTGGCAGCCGTAACGCAAAGGTAGGGTTTGGCCCGGCGCGTGGCATGCTCTTTGATCAGCAAGCGGTTGCAATGCATATTCCATTGCCGGTTAATCAACTTGCCAACATTAATATTGTCAATCTGTTTACCCAGGGTAACGGCCCTGAAATCAAATTCAAACATACCGGTTTTAGCGCTACTGATTGCACCATCAACGGTGAGCCAGCAAATTTGGCCGATTACATCAAGCATGCAAAAATTGATACTCGCCTACCACTGGTAGCAAATTATTCCGGCGTGATGGTAAATGTCAGTATCCAACAGGTTAATGAAGCAAATAATAAAGTTGAGCTTTATGCACCGGTGTTTGCAGATATTAGCTATCGTTTTGCCAAGCCGGTGGATAATTACATTGAAAGTTTTAACAAAGAATTATCGGCATCTGCCAGTGAGGGAATTTCATTTTCCTGCAACTGTATTCTGAACTATCTTTACTCGGAACTGGAGGGAAAAAAGACCCGGGATTTAACTGGCCCGATTACCTTCGGTGAAGTTGCCTATCAATTGTTAAACCAAACTCTGGTGTATTTAAGTATAAGCGGCGGTTCACGCTAAGTAGATAAAAACAATAAAACCCAACAACCATTAACAATCAATAAATAACAGCCAATAAATAATAAAAAGAAAAATACACGAGCAATAAAAAAGGCGGGCACTCAGGTGCCCGCCTTTTCTTATACTCGGCAGCAACAATCATCGCCCGGCGCCATACGCCTGAATATATTGCTGTAAAGTTTTTTCATTGCGGCGAATAAAATCAATATCCGCCTGTGGAACTGCCAATACAGCAGGGTCAGCTTTTTCTTTTAATTGCTTGGCTTGATCTTCCGTCACTTTACCCAAATCGCCAAACAAAAAGTAAGCGGCAATTGCATTACCTAACTTGGTGCTTAACCGCATATATTCACCCACTGATTTCCAACCGTACTGTCGAACTATGCTATCAGCCTGCCCCAACAAATTCTCCTCACGCAGCACCAATTCAATGTACTGATCCTGCTCTATCGAAGAGAGAGCTTCAAATGTTTTAAATGATTCTGGAGTGAGGTGGCGAGCATCAATAGCCTGTATCAGTGGTGCCATATCGCGGTTGCTTTTCATCCAGCGATTAACCGATTGCACATTCAGGTTATTGTTGTCGGGCAACAATTGCGCATGGCTTGACATCGCCACCAATACTATTAAAAAAACACTCAGAAACTGAGTTATACATTTCATTGTGTTTACCGCCTTATCAAGAAACACGCAAGCTAATGGCGGCGGTCAGCGACCAAATCCAAAAGAAAAAGAATACTAAAAATGGGGTAAGAATACCCAATGACAAACCTGCCACCCCCTTCCCTTCATAAAAGGGAAAAAACACAAAGAGTGTGATCAGGGTAGGAATCAAGGCAATCACGAAGCTACGCGCAAATATACTGCTCGCATAAATCGGCAACAAAAACAAAAACCCCCACAAACCACCCCATACAATGCGTGGGTACATCCAATGCGGGGAGAGAGAACCTGCAAGCCGTACATTTAACGATTGGGTAATGCCGTAATAACTAAATAGCCACATAACCACACACATGACCAACCCACCCAAACAACCTGCCCCAAATACCGTTAATGTATTTCTCATAAAAGCTCACTCGCACAATGACTGATGTATAACGACAGCGAAGGTCCAAACCCGACATAACACCTGACAGGAATAGCCCCCTCTATTTAGTGGACGACAGTGTAGCACCGCAAATTAACACTTGGTTACACGAAGTCTGCAGTTTGAGCTGTTACAATAGCGGCTCAGTTTTTAGTCAGCTCTTCTTATTTATTACCGGCGATTGCATTATGTTTCGTTTTTTTGAAAGCCTGATAAAGCCCTTCCCTCCGCAAGAACCCACTAGCCCACCCAAAACGCTCTATGCATTTTGCCGGCACTACAGCCGGGGCGCGGAGTTTTATTTGATTGCCATGGCCGTATTTACCGGGCTCATTGCGATTTTAGAAGTCTCGCTGTTCGGCTTCCTTGGCAATTTAGTGGATTCGCTTAATCAGCACACACCGGCTGTTTTTTGGGCGGAATCCCGGCAGGAATTAATCTGGATGGCGGTTATCCTGTTAATCGGTTTACCCGTTTCAGTATTAATGCACTCATTAATCATGCACCAAACTTTGCTGGGTAATTTTCCCATGCGCATTCGTTGGCAAGCACACCGCTACCTGCTGGGACAGAGCTATCAGTTTTATCAAAATGAATTTGCGGGCCGTGTTGCAACCAAAGTGATGCAAACGGCGCTGGCAGTACGCGAAACTATTATGAAGCTACTGGATGTACTGCTTTATGTAATGGTGTACTTCAGCAGCATTCTGGTATTAGCCTTTTCGCTGGATTGGCGCCTAGCGCTCCCCTTAATTGTTTGGTTTTTTGCGTACTGTGGCCTGCTCTATTACTTTTTGCCACGCCTCTCTCAAATTTCTACTGCGCAAGCACATGCACGCTCGGATATGACAGGCCGCCTGGTGGATACCTATACCAATATTTCTACGGTGAAATTATTCTCCCACTCCAATCGCGAGGCCGATTACGCCAAAAAAGGCATGGAATATTTTTTAACAACAGTTCACCCACAAATGCGCCTTGCCACCCTACTCGGCACCAGCGTATGGGTTATTAGTGTGATCCTTATTTTCTCCATTGCTGCCACCTCGCTTTGGCTATGGTCAAACGCAGCGATTACAACCGGAGCCATTGCTGCGGCCATTGGTTTGGTATTGCGTTTAAACGGTATGGCGCAATGGATTATGTGGGAAGTGTCTGCACTATTTGAAAACATTGGCACCGCGCGCGATGGCTTAAACACCTTGTCCATTCCCCGCGAAGTGCAGGACAAACCCAATGCCAAGCCGTTACTTATCCAACACAGTGCAATTGACTTTAAATCGGTAAACTTTAACTACGGCAAACACGAAGGTTTGCTGAATAACTTTAACCTGCACATTAATGCCGGTGAAAAAATTGGCCTGGTTGGTCGCTCCGGCGCGGGCAAATCCACTCTGGTGAATTTATTGCTGCGGTTTTACGATGTGGACAGCGGCAGCATATTAATCGACCAACAAAATATCGCCGAAGTGAAACAAGAAAGTTTACGCGCACAAATTGGTATGGTGACGCAGGACACCTCGCTCCTGCACCGCTCTATTCGCGACAACCTGCTCTACGGTAAACCAGACGCTACCGAAGCAGAAATGGTTCAAGCAGCACAGCAAGCGGAAGCGCATGATTTTATTATGGGTCTCAGCGATAACGAAGGCCGCACCGGCTATGACGCCCATGTGGGCGAGCGCGGTGTAAAACTATCAGGTGGGCAGCGCCAGCGCATTGCTATAGCGCGGGTGCTCATTAAAAACGCACCCATTTTGATTATGGATGAAGCTACATCAGCACTCGACTCCGAGGTGGAAGCCGCCATCCAAACCAATTTAACCACGCTAATGCAAGGCAAGACTGTAATCGCAATCGCGCACCGTTTATCCACCATCGCGGCGCTGGATCGTTTAATCGTGTTGGATAAAGGCCAAATTATTGAACAGGGAACCCACAATGAATTGATTGCATTAGGCGGTGTGTATGCGCATTTGTGGGCACATCAGTCAGGCGGATTCCTGGGAGAGTTCTAGCACGTTTTTGAAATCATTTTCATTGTGATAAATGTGGCGGGTTGCTGCGCGAACCCGCCCTACTTACACACACAGCTACTTCTTGGCGAAATGTAAATCCCATATCACCAACAAAATTCCAATCAAAAAACCCACGTGGGCTAATACCGCACCCACCGCAAATAACCAACCCAAAAATACCGGGCCACCATCATCAGGGCCAAACAAACTGTACAGCATGATCGGCGCTGCACTTGCCAGCACCAACATCAAACTTAACGCAATTATTTTTATACCGCGCGGCGATTTACTATGCAGCACCATGCGGATGGGATTCCACATAGCCCTTACCACATCAAATCGTCAGGAATGACGTAGTCTTTATAGGGATCATCTTCATCCACTTTATTGTCTTGCTTGGTATTGGCAACCACCACAAATTTATCATCGCGCTGTGCTATTTTGTCAGCAACGATACGCGGCACCAGCTCGTAACCTTCACCCAATTTCACTACCGCTAATAAACCCCGCGCAATTTGCTCCAGCACCAAAGGCGATACCCGCATTTTCTTGATGAGTTTACCATCGGTAAAGTTGTACTCCACATCGCCATTACCCGCACCTTTAGATTGGCGATGATTTTCGATCAGCTGTTTAATTTGCGCAGCAATGGCTTTTTGTTGCAACTCCAAATCGCGCTGGCGATTTAATTCGCGGTCGCGCTCGATTTTTTCCAACCGCGCCTGCTCGGCCGATTGTTTTACTTCATCTACCACTTCTTCGCTGGAGCGGCGCGCCACATTGGTTTCTTTGCGTTTTTCTTTGTTGGCCTGTTTGGCTTTTTTGGCATCAATCAAACCGGCTTTTAATAGTTGGTCTTGCAAGGAGGCCATAATAAATTCTGCTCAAAAAGTTAAGTTGTTGGATAGACATTTGCCGGGTAATGCGCCCTCACCCACGCAGCACGTTTGGCAATCGCACGGCGTTTTTCATCGCTCTGCGCGTCCAGGTGTTTTACCTGTAACGCGAGGCGCGGATGCTTGACGAATTTTTCGCGATGCTTGGCGAGAAATTCCCAGTACAGCGTGGTAAAGGGGCAAGCATTTTCCGTTTCAGCAGCATCGGGCTGGTAAACACAGCCATCGCAATAATTGCTCATTTTGGCAATGTAGCGACCAGTGGCAATGTAGGGCTTGGACGCCATTATGCCACCATCGGCGTACTGGCTCATCCCCAATACATTGGGCAATTCCACCCATTCCACCGCATCCACATACATAGCGAGATACCAAGCGTGAATTTGCTGCGGTTGCACCTGCCACAGCTGGGCAAATAAACCGGTCACCATTAACCGCTGGATGTGGTGCCCATAGCCGTGATCCAATACTTGTTTGATGCTCTGCGCCAAGCAGTTCATGTCCACCGCACCGGTCCAGTAAAAATCCGGTAGGTTGTGCTGGGCGTCCAGCGCATTCATGGTTTGCCACTGCGGCATCAAGCTCCAATAAAGTCCGCGCACGTACTCGCGCCAGCCGAGAATCTGACGAATAAAACCCTCCACGGCATTTAAAGGCACAGCTCCTTTTTGATAGGCGCGCTCGGCGGCGGTGATCACCTCCAGAGGCGAGAGCAGTTTGAGATTAAGTGCCGCCGATAAGCGCGAGTGGTAGAGCCAGGGTTCGTTAGTCCACATGGCATCCTGATATTCACCAAACAGCGGCAGATTTTTGTCGATAAAAAAGTCCAACAATTGCAGCGCCTGGTTGCGATTAACCGGCCAGCCAAAACTGATTAAATTACCAGGATTATTGGGGAAGAATCGCTCAATTGTCGCGATGGCACTCTGGGTCACGGCATCAGCCGGAAATACTAATGCGGCATCCAGCAAGCCAGGGCCTTGCGCCGAAAAGGACCCGCGATTGTCTTTATCGTAATTCCACTCGCCGCCTTCGGGCTGATCACCGCGCATTAAAATGCCGGTGCGCTTGCGCAATTGGCGATACCAATATTCCATACGCCACTGTTTTTTACCTTTTTGCCAAGCGGTAAATTCGCCGGGTTGGGCGATGAAATGATTATCCGCCATCAGCTCCAACGGCAGATGGTGTTCGGCGCAAAAGCGCCGGAAGGCTTGCAGCACCCGATAATCCCCCGGCAACACCAAGCGCAGTTGTGCAGGCTGATAATGCGCCAGCGTTGCTGCAAGCGCAGCGGAAAAATCGCGTAGGCAAAGCTCATCCAGCGAAAGGTAATGCAGCGGTAATTTTTCATCACGCAGGCTTTGTGCAAAGTGCCGCATGGCCGCCAGAAACATCACACTGCGCTGTTTATTGGAGGGAACATGGGTACTTTCGCCCTGCACCTCTGCCATCCACAACAAATCATGTCCGGAATCAAAATCATCAAACAACGCGCTATCGCGATTGAGTTGGTCGCCCAAAATCACACACAGGCGGCGAATATTTGCAGGGGGTTTATCGCTTGTGGGCGCAGTTTTTGTAGCAGGCTTAGTCATTGATTGGTTTTGTCCTTGGTTTTTCGCGCGGAACTAGCGCAAGCTTTGGAACAATATTTAACCTCTTGCCACACCCGCTCCCATTTCTTGCGCCAGCTAAAAGGGCGCTGGCAGTGAACGCAGATTTTCTCGGGTAAATGTTGTTTTTTCATAATGTCATCTAAACGTGCCAGAGCGTTTTGCTAATACGAAAGCGCCGCCTGCTGGTATCATTCGCGCCTTATTTATCCTCGTGTAAACCTGACTATGCCAACCAACACCATCAAACGCTGGGACATATTTTGCCGTGTGATCGACAATTTTGGTGATATTGGCGTGTGCTGGCGCTTGGCGCGCCAGTTGGCGGCGGAGCATCAACAGCAGGTACGTTTATGGGTGGATGATATTGCATCGCTAAAGCGCATCTGGCCAGAGACCAATATGCAAGAACATCAGCAGCTGGAAGGTGTAGAAGTGCGCATCTGGCATGCGGCGTTTGATGCATCAACTCAGCCCGCCGACGTAGTAATTGAAGCCTTTGCCTGTGATATTCCAGACACTTACCTACAAACAATGGCGAAACTCAAGGCCAGCGGCAAAGCGCCGGTTTGGATCAATCTGGAATACCTGAGCGCTGAGCCTTGGGTAGCAGAATGCCATGGCATGGCCTCCGTTCACCCAGCCACAGGCTTGCGCAAAACCTTTTTCTTTCCTGGCTTCAGTGCGCCTACTGGCGGTTTGTTGCGGGAGCAAAACCTGCTTAGCCAGCGCGATGCATTTTTTCGGTCGCAGTGGCTTAATCAGATGAACATAGACCCAGCCCCCAACAGTCTGCTGATCTCCCTGTTTGCTTACGAGAATCCCGCCATTGGTGGTTTACTAGCCGCGTGGAAGCAGTCATCACAACCAATCCACTGCTTGGTACCAGAAGGGAAAATTCTCAGCAGTATTAATCAACACTTGGGTAAAACCCTGGTCTGTGGCGATATTTATCAATCCGGCAGCCTGACAGTGCAAGTCATCCCTTTTCTCACCCAGACCGAATACGACAAGTTGCTCTGGGCCTGCGACATTAACTTTGTCAGGGGTGAGGATTCTTTCATCCGCGCCCAGTGGGCCGGAAAACCGGTGGTATGGCATATCTATGTGCAAGATGACGATGCACATCTGGTCAAATTACAGGCATTTTTAGCCGTCTATGTACCCAAAGATCAGGCGCTCAGGTCGGCCATAACCCAATTCTGGCTCGATTGGAATGAAGCCGGACATACCGATAGCAGCTGGATCACCTTGATAAACCTGCTGCCCGCATGGCAGGAGCACTGCAAAACCTGGACTCAGGCACTGAGCGAAACACCGGATTTAGCACAACAACTATGCAACCATTGCCTGGCAATGCCGGGCTAAAAAAGCACTACAGAAAAACACCAAAGAACTGTATAGTAGCGCGCCGATTTCAAACCCGGGACCTCTGGGGGCTTAAGGCCCGCGCGCTCTGCGAACCAAGGCTTCCCTCCTATTCGTTAACCATTGCAAACTGGGATTTACCATGAAAAATGCTCAAGAATGCCGCGCAGGCAACGTTCTGATGATCGACGGCTCACCCTGGGTTGTTCAAAAAGCGGAATACAACAAATCCGGCCGTAACTCTGCCGTAGTTAAAATGAAATTGAAAAACCTGCTGAGCGGCATCAACACCGAAACAGTTTACCGTGCAGACGACAAATTCGACGACATTCAACTGGATCGTAAAGAGGTAACCTACTCCTACTACGCCGACCCAATGTACGTATTTATGGACCCAGAGTTCAATCAATACGAAGTAACTGCTGAAGAATTGGGCGACCTGTTGCCCTGGATGGAAGACGGCATGGAAGATGTATGTGATGCGGTGTTCTACGACGGTAAAGTAATCTCCGTAACTCCACCTAACGCCATCACTCGCGAAGTGGCTTACACCGAACCTGCAGTACGTGGCGACACCTCAGGTAAAGTGATGAAGACCGCCAAACTCAACAACGGCACCGAACTGCAAGTGGCGGCGTTTGTTGAAATCGGTCAAAAGATTATCATCGACACCCGTACTGGCGAATACAAGTCTCGCGCTTAATCGCAGAGCTGTATCGCAGTTAAAAAATGGCGCCCTTGTGGCGCCATTTTTATTGGTGTGTGGTATTGAACTATTTTTGTTGTTGAATCTCTATCCATTTGTGTTTTTACTGACATCGGGATTTTAGTGTTAACAACAATAGGAAATATCATGCACACAATATCTTCACTCAAACTTTTACTTTCCCTTTCCCTCGCCTCACTAATTTCGTCTGCCCATGCCGATAGCTTGCACGACCTGCAACAAGCACTAAAAAAGTTTGAACAAAATTCACCGTTCAGTGCACAAGTGACTGCCAACGTGAAAAACCAAAACAAAGAAGGCGACGATCACAATATCAAAGAAGGCCTTGCCCAATTTGCGGTAGAACAAAACCCAGCGGGGTTACACATCCGCTATTCACCGGAACTACTCAGCAATATCGACCGGGAAACTGAAGCCAAAAAACAAAACCCACAAGCATCAACCCCCACAACCGAAGCGATGAATCGTTTCAACTATTCGGAAATCAGCATACTACTCAACCCCGTACGCGATATCGGAGACGATTTAAGCAAAGCACAATTAGTGAAGGAAGAACACGTCATCTACAACGGAAAATCCGCGCGTTTACTTCACCTACAAATTCCGCTTGAAAACCTGAGCGAAGAAGAGCGCAAAAATCTCAAAAAATACCGTACCGACCTGCAGTTCTGGATTGACGAAAATGGCACCCCGCTCGCGAGCCGCTCAACCGGAAAAGGCTCTGGTCGTTTTGCGCTAGTCATCGGATTTGAATTTCATTTTGATGTTGAAAAAACCTATATCACCCAAGGCAACCGATTATTGGTTGCAAAGCTTTCATCGACATCCGGCAGCAGTGGTGCCGGTATGGATACTAACGAAGCGATCACGGCAAGTTTGAAATTGCTGAATTAACCCAAGTGCACGTGGAATTATTTTTAGATGATAGTGGTCAATTTTTTATTTTCGCAGCGCCCAAAAGAGTCGAGGCAACAACAACGCCAATAAAATCACCCCAAATAATACCGCCTCAAAATAACTGGAACGCACCTGCATAAACACATGCACCCAGGCAAGAATTGCAATTAAGTAAATACTTTTATGCAGTCGTATCCAGTTATTCCCCAAGCGTCGCATCATTGATTTAGTTGAAGTAATTCCCAACACAACCAACAAAATAACAGCAGGGATAGTAACCAGAATATAAGGCCGCTCGACCAATTCTTTTCCGAAGCGAGAAAAGTCCGACCCTAAAATAAAAACCAGAAAAGCAAGTACATGCAAAACGGCATAAAAAAGTGTAAATAGGCCCAACATACGCCGATGGGTTTGCAACCAGCGGAGGTGAAAATTTTTGAAATTGATAAAACGCCGCAGCGGGGTTACGGCAAGGGTGATAAACAAAAAATAGATTGTCCACTCACCCGTAAACAACACAATGGTTTTAGCTGGATCTGCACCCAGCTGATTTGTCAGTGTTTTATAAACAATAAATACCAGTGGAATCAATGAGAGGAAAAAAATCAGAACTCGTCGCCACAATACAGGCATAACAATCACTCTCAATAAAATTTACGCAAATCCATATCTTTATACAGATGCGCCACCTGCTCCGCGTAACCATTAAACAATTGCGTAGGAATAATGTTCGGGCGCAATAAACCGCTCGGCAAACGTCGCTCTTCCGCTTGACTCCAGCGTGGATGACTCACTGAAGGGTTTACGTTAGCGTAAAAACCGTACTCATCAGGCGCGAGCATACTCCAGGTGGTTTTAGGTTGCTTTTCGGTGAACTCGATTTTCACAATGGATTTGATGTATTTGAAACCATATTTCCACGGCACTACCAAACGCAGCGGCGCACCGTTTTGATTAGGCAACACCTTGCCATACAAACCCACCGCCAAGGTGGTTAAGGGGTGCATGGCTTCATCCATGCGTAAACCTTCGCGGTATGGCCAATCGATGGTGCTAAAACGGCTTTTTTGCCCGGGCATTTCTGAGGGACGCTCAAGCGTGGTGAACGCCACATATTTTGCTTTACTGGTTGGCTCAGCGCGCTTAATTAAATCGGCCAGAGAGAATCCAACCCAGGGAACCACCATCGACCAGGCCTCGACACAGCGCAAGCGATAAACCCGCTCTTCCAGTGCAATACCTTTTAATAAATCTTCCAGTGCAAAGGTGCCGGGCTTGCCAACCTCACCCGCTATTTCAACTGTCCAGGGATTTGTCGTTAACACATGGGCTTTTGCGGCGGGATCCGTTTTTTCGTAGCCGTACTCATAAAAATTGTTGTAACCAGTAATGTGCTCGTAAGGCGTAAGCGCATCAGTGATAACTTCCTTATTCGAACTTGCTCCAGCGATTTGTTGTTTTAGCCAATCAGGCCCTTTTACTTCTGCCTCAGTCACCTGACCAGGTGCCGCTAGAATACCCGGCGCGGCGGCCATACCAACACCCAGTGCAGCAACACTCATCGCACCGCGCATAAAATCGCGGCGCGCGTTATAGATTGCTTCAGGGGTAATTTCGGAAGATGGGATATCGCTTGGTCGCTTGATAATCATATTGACCTCGGTAATGCGGAAGGATTTGCTCTATAGACTCACGGCAGACACATTTGTTACTTGAGCAGCGCAAAAACATAATTTCTGCCGTTGTGGTCGCACACAAAATAGCGATCACCCAAGGTGTCACAGTCTGTGATGCTCAACGCCGGAGGCACACTAACTGACTCGCTGACGGCCATCGCTGCCTTATCTTTCTTAAGAAAGCCAAACATAGTTTCAAAACGTTGCGCGAAATCCAATCCTTTGGTTTGTAAATCTTGATAAAGATAGGCGAACTTTCGATAAGTCATGGTCACTGCACACAGGCCAATTTCACACATTTTGTCGATGTATTTTTCGTAGCTCGCCGCTAGCGTCACTGAACTACCTTTCACGTTCGGCAACGCCATAGTGTTATAGGCGTCTAGCGCACCAGCCGCGAGACGGTGATTGGCTTTATTCCCTAATAGTTCGTAGTTGGTGTCAACACAGCGAATGTGACGCCCTTGTAATTCACACGCTGACGAATTCATAGGGCTTGATTCGATCAAATTATTACGTGCAGAAACAACACGTGGTTCACCGATAGAAGAACGAACGGAAGTAGGCGCAAGGGTTGGGGCTAGATTGGCAGGCAATAGCGCTGGGGATAATTTTTTTACCGGTGCGGGTAACTTGATTGCATTGCGTTCTGCCGGGCGTTTTAACAGCGAAAACTGAACCTGTTCGTTATTCTTTTTAAATTGATGAAACGGCGGTAAATTTTTAAGTTGTGCTTTGGCTTGCAACTGACAATAGACTTGCTCGTAATAGGTTTCGGCCGAGGCAAAACAAAAGGTGTCCGCCTTGGCGCCACTAGTCAGTAACCATAAAAAAATGATACTGAAACAATAATGACGCATGGGCATTCACCTTTTTATCTATTAATGCGTAATCAACCAACATTGGTGGATTTTAGGGTTGCGTTTAAAATCCTCATCAATCGTTTGTGCGCTGATATCCTTAATAGTGAAACCGCTGAGTGCATCGGCATCCAATTTAAAACTGCGCAGATTGTTAGAGAA
The DNA here is from genome assembly GCF_008806955.1 of Cellvibrio sp. KY-YJ-3. Taxonomy (NCBI): domain Bacteria; kingdom Pseudomonadati; phylum Pseudomonadota; class Gammaproteobacteria; order Cellvibrionales; family Cellvibrionaceae; genus Cellvibrio; species Cellvibrio sp. KY-YJ-3. The sequence continues at coordinate 3,502,993 of NZ_CP031727.1, forward strand.
AATCAGCGTACCGCCCTCTGCGAGTGAACGCATGGCATTGTTGATCATACCCACATGATCGCGCTGCACATCCAAAACATCCTCCATCCGTTTTGAGTTGGAAAAACTGGGCGGGTCGAGCAGAATCAAATCAAATTGCTGATCGTTATCTTCCAGCCACTGCAAACAATCTGCCTGCTCCAAACGGTTGCGCGACTCACTTAAACCATTTAACGCATAATTCTTACGCGCCCAGTTCAAGTAAGTGTTAGACATATCCACACTCACGGTATAACGCGCGCCCGCCATGGCGGCGTGTACACTTGCGGTTGCGGTGTAGCAAAACAGGTTCAGGAAACGTTTGTCTTTAGCCATATTCGCAATCATCAAACGCACGGGGCGGTGATCGAGGAACAAACCGGTATCCAAATACTGCCACATATTGATGTGCAGTTTGGCCTGCCCTTCCTGCACACTAAACACATCACCTGTCGGGCGCTCACTGATTTTTTCGTACTGACTGGTGCCCTTATTGCGGCGGCGTTGTTTGTAGCTGATATTTGCGGCGGGAATATCCAGCACAAATGGTACGGCCATTTCAATTTCAGCAAAACGCTGTGCGGCGCGGTCTTCATCGACCGATTTGGGCGCCGCGTATTCCTGTACATGGGCGTAAAGTTGCGGCGCGTGATAGGGCTGGGTTTGACCGCGATAAATATCAATGGCAGCCGAATATTCCGGCATATCTGCATCATATAAACGGTAGCAACTGATATCGTTTTTCTTCGCCCACTTTTCCAATTGTTTGAGGTTTTTTTGCAGGCGATTCACCAGCATCTGCGCGCCATTAGACAAGGCAGCAGCTTGCTCTTTTTTGTTTTCGATTTTGACGCGCAGTTCTGCTTCTTTGCGCTCTGTATCATCTTTACTAAAACGCGCATCCTGTTCAACACGGCTTTGCACAAACGCCTCGCTGCTGATGCTAAACATCAACAGTTCGCTGGGGATGGTGCCATTAAAGAATTTGTATTTTTTATCGGCGCGCAAACCCATTTGTTTGCCCAGTTCAGGGTTACCGGTAAACACACCCGCACGCCAACCTTGGAATTCATTGCGCAACCGCTCGCCCAAGTGAGCATACAATAATTTTAGCGATTCAATTTCACCCAAGCGCTCACCGTAAGGCGGGTTGCTAAGCACCAAACCAAATTCCATTGTTTTATTGTGCGTCGGTTTAACAAAATCGGCCAATTCTTTGCGGCTCACACGCAACCAGTGATCCAACTCGGCGCTGACAATATTTTCTTCTGCCGCGCGAATCACTTTTATATCGGCGTCATAGCCGCGAATTTCCGGTAAATTTTCACGCGCGAGGCCGATTTTTTTGCGCTCGAACGCTTCATCTCGCAAAGTTAGCCAGATGTCATTGCGATGATTCAACCAGCGCTCAAAACCAAAACTGCCGCGCAACAAGCCGGGCGCAATATCCGCTGCTATTAACGCCGCTTCAATCAAAATTGTTCCAGAGCCACACATAGGGTCCAGCAGCGCACCACCTTGCGCGGCAATCTCTGGCCAACCGGCGCGAATCAAAATACCCGCCGCCAGGTTTTCCTTCATAGGCGCACTGCCCTGCTTAATGCGATAACCGCGGCGGTGCAGACTGTCGCCCGACAAATCGATACTGACAATTACTTTGCTCTTGGATAGACGCACATTTACCCGCAAATCCGGGTCGCGTTTGGCGACGGAGGGGCGCTCGCCGCTGAAATCGCGCAGACAATCGACAATCGCATCTTTTACTTTTACCGCGCCAAACTGGGTATTACGGATCGCATCGTTAGTGCCAATAAAATCCACTAACAGGCTACCACTCGGGCTTAAATGCTCCTCCCAGCGCAACTCACGTACACCGTCATAGAGTTCTTCCTGACTATTGGCCTCGAAACTTGCAAGCGGTAGTAACACCTTATTGGCCAAACGCGACCAGAGGCAGACCCGGTACGCCAGCTCTATATCGCCAGAAAAATAGATGCCCGCAACCGTCTCGCGCAGGTCTTCTGCGCCAAGGGTTTGCAGCTCGGTATAGAGCAAGCCTTCCAGCCCTTTGGGGCAGGTAGCGAAATATTGATATGTCATTAATGTTTCCAATATGAACTTTTCTGAACCACACCTGACTAAACAAAGGTGTTTGTCATTAAGTTGTCAAATACATTTGCTAGGCCGATATGCCATATAGAACGGCCTATGTATAAAAATTTAATCGTTCACGACGCAGGTTAAATCTGGTGTACTCACCCAACCTGTTAACGCTAAGGAGAATCCAAGAACCAGTCAGACCGGCAAGTGAAAGACCGCAACACCGCTTTCGTCGATAACTAAAACCTATCGATAATCCACAACTTAGAGGTGCTATAACTGATGAAACGTCAAAAACGTGACCAAACAGAACGCGCATTTGTAAAAGGGTATCAAGCAGGTATTGATGGGCGTTCAAAAAGTCTTTGCCCCCATGAAACAGGCCAAGCTCGCCAACAATGGCTTAATGGCTGGCGCGAGTCGCGCATTGATCAATGGGATGGCTACAGCCGTTTGGCACAGGTTCAAAAAGTTAACAACATTCAACCCATGGCCATGAGTGGCTAATGTTTAACTCGCCTTATTGGCATCGAACACAGTCCTACAAATTTTTTACCCAATCATGTTAAATGAATAAGCCCGCTATTGCGGGCTTTGTTCTATTCAGGGCATTAATTGTCGATTTATAACACAGCAGTTTGACCAGCCCTACCAACTTACAGACCTTTTTGATAACTGGCGATTCCTTGCGCGGCGCGTGCAATCAGCGCAGGGCCTTCGTAAATAAAGCCACTGTAAATTTGTACCAGGCTGGCTCCAGCGCGGATTTTATCGGCGGCACTCGCACCATCCAAAATCCCGCCTACGCCAATAATTGGCAACTTCCCGCCCAGGCAAGCATTGAGGGTTTTGATCACATAAGTGCTCTTATCGCGCACAGGCAAACCACTCAGACCACCGGCTTCATTGCCATTTTCATACTCTTCCACACCCACACGGGTGATGGTGGTATTAGTAGCGATAACGCCATCCATACCTTCTTGCAACAGAATACCAGCAACTTGGTGGATTTCGCCTTCATCCATATCCGGTGCGATTTTTACCGCGATAGGTACATAGCGACCAGTTGCCTTGTGCAATACGCTCTGTTCCGTTTTGAGTGGCGCTAACAATTGCGACAGCGAGTCGCCAAATTGCAAGTTGCGCAGACCGGGAGTATTGGGTGAAGAAATATTCACAGTGATGTAATCAGCGTAATCATAGACTTTACGCAGGCAGGTCAAATAATCATCTACCGCATTTTCAACGGGCGTTACCGCGTTTTTACCGATGTTAATGCCGAGGATCCCGTTATAACGGCGTTTTTTAACCTGCGCGACCAAGTGGTCAACGCCTTTATTGTTAAACCCCATGCGATTAATAATCGCTTGGGCTTCAGGAATGCGAAACAAACGCGGTTGCGGATTGCCGGGCTGCGGGCGCGGAGTAATAGTGCCAATCTCCACAAAACCAAAACCTAAAGCGCCAAGCGCATTGAAATAATCACCATTTTTATCCAAGCCTGCGGCAAGCCCAACCGGGTTGTCAAAGCTTAGCCCCATAACCTGCACCGGGTTGCTAGGCACCTTGCTGGTAAACAGGCTCAAGAGACGCAAGCGCTCAGCGGCACCGAGCATATCCAGGCTGAGTTCATGGGAGGTTTCGGCGTCGAAGCGGAATAATACATCGCGAATATGCTGATACATGGCAGGCTCTTGGCAGATCAATAAAGGGAGTCAAAACAGGGCGCAAGGATACTGGATTACAGCCCTCAAATCACCCCAAACCTTGAGTTTATCCACCCAGACGCTGGATGGATTGAAAGCGATTATCCTCATCAAAATTAATTTGAAATGTGCCGCGCACCCCATTGTGCAACACAAACGGCCGCAAAATACCCGCCGGAAAACGAATACTGCGGCCATCTATACTCTGGGCAAAAACGGTTTTGGCGCTGCCTTCATACAAGCGCTGAAATTCTTCGGCTGAAATAGCCAAGCTGACTACAATACTTTTCAAGAAAACCCCACAACAAAAAAACAAATACGACAAAACGAAAAGCCATTCTAATCAGATTTTAAATTGCAGGGTATTTTCCAATAGACGATCCGCCCCCTGACGCAGATTCAAACTGTAACCGAGGGTTTTCTGCACCTGATCCAATATATTTTCCGACGAATCGCCCAACTCACGGGTACTGCGCGACATTTGTTCTGCCACTGCCGCTTGTTGTTCGGCAGCGGTAGCGATTTGGGTATTTAAATCGCGCAACATTTCCACACTGTGCACTATTTGTTGCAGCGACTCACCGGCACTGGCGGCACTTTGCACCGAACTCTGGGCGCCGTCAAAACTCTGCAAAATAATATCCACCGCTTTACCCGCACGCTGCTGTAATTTCTCAATCACAGCGCGGATTTCCGCTGTTGATTCCTGGGTGCGTTTTGCCAGCGAACGCACCTCATCGGCCACCACTGCAAACCCTCTACCCTGCTCACCTGCGCGCGCCGCTTCTATCGCCGCATTCAGTGCAAGCAAATTCGTCTGCTCGGCAATACTGCGAATTACCTCCAGCACCGCACTGATGTCCGCCACATCGCGTTGTAATTCAGTGATGATTGTTTTGGCTTCACCCACATCACTTCCCAAACGGTTGATGACCGCTATAGCCTCATTCACGCGTGCGCGCCCTTCAATTGCCGTATCGCGTGCAATATCGGTAGCGGAGCTGGCCTCCACGCAGGTGCGGGCCACTTCGCGCACAGTAGCCGCCATTTCAGTGGCCGCCGACGCAGACTGTTGGGTCTGGTTGTTCTGCTGATCCAACTCACCTTTAGTGACGTCTGTTACGGCTTGTAGCTCAACCGATAGTTTATTAACTTGATCTGCCGACCCTTGGATATTATTGATCAAGCGCGATACCTGATTCACCATCGCGGCCAGATTATCAGCAACTTCACCGATGACATCCTTGCTGCTCACCTGCAAGGTCTCAGAAAAATTACCGTTTTTGAGGGATTGTGTCAGGCTGTTTACGGAGTGCACGCTGGCATTGAGTGCAGCAAGAATTCCCATCGCAACATAACACCCCAGAATCACGCTCCCCAAGGCGACTGCTAACAGCAGTAGCCGCGTATCGGCAGCCTGCGCACGTGCGGTTGTTGCACTGCGCATCAACTGCTCGCTGGCAAGCACGTCCACTGCGGCCAGCGCATCAATCACTGTTGTTGCCTGCGCAAAAAACACGCTATTAGTGACAACGGGCGATGCAGGTGCGAGCGCATCTTGTAGCAGCATAGAATCAAAAAGAGCAGCGGATTTATTGAATTTATCGACTGATGTTGAAAAATAATTGGCGAGGGTTTGATCCTGATTTAACAACTGGATTTGCTGCTCAAAACTGGTCAATGCGCGCTTTACGCCAAAATGCAACCCAACCAATGTTGCGCGCTCCTCAGATGTAATTACCTGATCGGTCAAGGCACCGGCACCACGCCCCCGCAACTGCCCGAGCAATTCCTGGAGTTCAGGAATTTGAAACAGGGTTAATTGCGATAGGTAATAATTGTCGCGCGTGGATTGCAGTTCAATATCAAAATAATCTACCAGTAATTTAATATCAGCCTGCACGCGCGCGACTAACTGCGTGTGCCCGATAAAACTTTTTGCAGCATCTTTCTCGATAGCCGCCAATTTTAGTGCGCGCCAGGATTGCTCTATTTCTGATAATGCAGAATTAAATGCGGTAGTTTCATCAATACGCTTGATTACCAGTGCAAAGTCCTGATCCAGCTTTTGCTCAAGCTGCTCCAGAACCGGTGCTTTATCGCTTGCGCCTGCCAGATACTGCGCCATAAGGCCGCGATGTTGCGCCAACCCAAGAGCGATAGGTTTTACCGCGAGTATCAATTCCACACCGGTTTGGGTGCGCTCCGCCGCCGCAACCGTACGATTATTTTGCAACCATTGCTGGCTTAACAACCACACAAATGGCAACAGAAAAATAAGCACAATGGTGAGCAATTTGCTGGAGAAAGACATTTTATTTGCCAGCTGAACGGCTGGCGCAAAGAGACTGGACATAGCTATTCCCTGATAACAGTTAACAATAAAATAAACAGCGGGCATACCGCACCGCCGAGTTAATCACGCACAATTATCCAGCGTCTCGCAGTGCTGGGTAGCTTGTGCCAAGTCCAACAGGTCACGCAGCGCGACTGCAATCATCGCAAAATCGGTTCCATTGGCGGCCTGTAATTCATTGACCATGGATTTCCAACGCGCAATTAATAATTGATGCTGCGCACTCCAGCGCTCAATAAGCTGCTCCAAATCCATCGTATCTTCCATCAACCTTACTAACGCCACACTCAGATTGCGCAACTGTGATTCCAGGTCGCCCAGGTAGGTTTCGCGTGCCATGGCCTGCCAAAAATTATCCACCGGCAAATTGGAAATCTGTGCAGAAAACCAAGGCAAACTTAAATAATTTCCCAATGCAAAATACACTTTAGCCAAACTTTCCACGGGCTGATTGGCAATGCGCGCGGCCTCTATCACACTTAAACCGGAATAGAGATCGGCTGGGTGCGCCACACGTTTAATAAGCGTTTCCGGTAAACCCAGCGCACGCAAATGGTCTGTAGCGGCCAACCATTCCTGCAATGTCTCACCATTAAGTAAATGCACTAAATTTTCATTGATATGCATCATACCCGGGGTAAATAGCTGCACTTCGGTTGCAGGGTTTAAATAACTGCGGCGATTGCGCAAAAACCAGCGTGTCGCGCGGCGAATTTTGCGCATCATGCCGTTAATCATTTGCAACTGCAGTGCAGATGAAATACTGATTGAAGTTCGCTCAAGCGCGATTAAAAACTCGGGCATAGCGTAAATATCACGAGCGATTACATAGGCTTTAGCAATATCGTCTACACTCGCACCTGTAGATTCCATCAAGCGCTGCGCAAAACTAATGCCCATGGTATTTACCATATCATTGGCAATTTGCGTGGCGACTATTTCATGGCGCAAACGGTGATTGCGCAACGCCATGGGAAATAACTGCGAGATTTTTTGTGGGAACGCCGTTTCAATAAATGCCGCCATGTAATCATCGTCGGCAATTGCGGCTTGCGCGAGATCCTCCTTTAATACGGCCTTGGCGTAAGAAATGAGGATCGCCAACTCGGGGCGGGTTAAGCCTTTACCTTGTGTTTGTCGTTCCAATAAATTCTCATCACTCGGCAAAAACTCCAATTTGCGATTTAACCGCCCCTGCTGTTGCAAAGCATTCATCATCCGGCGATATTCCGCGCTGCGCGCCAGTGCATCCGACTGCGCCACACTTATTGCTTGCGCTTGACGGCGATTGTTATAGAGCACTAGCTGGGCTACGTTATCGGTCATATCTACCAATAATTGGTTGCGCTGTTTTTGGGTGAGATCACCATTAACGACAATTTCATTTAATAAAATTTTGATATTGACCTCGTGGTCCGAACAATCCACACCACCGGCATTATCAATAAAATCCGTATTGCAGGCGCCACCCTGCAAACAGTATTCGATACGACCGCGCTGAGTCATACCCAAATTACCGCCTTCACCAAATACTTTGCAGCGCAATTGTTCGCCATTAACGCGCAAACTGTCATTGGCCTTATCACCCACCTCGGCATGGGTTTCAGCCGCTGCTTTGACATAAGTGCCTATGCCACCATTCCAAATTAAATCTACCGGCGCCTGCAATAACTGATGAATAAATTCGGTGGGTGTGAGGCTGGTCGCATCGATTGCAAAACGCGCGCGTATTTGCGGGGTGAGCACAATCACTTTTGCGCTACGCTCAAATACGCCACCGCCTTCGCTGATTAAATGTTTAGCGTAATCACTCCAGCTACTTTTAGGCAGTGCAAACAACCGTTGACGCTCGGCAAAACTGGCGGCAGGGTCAGGTTCGGGGTCGATAAAAATATGCTGATGGTTAAACGCGGCCACCAACTTCAAGGCTGATGAAAGCAACATACCATTGCCAAATACATCGCCCGCCATATCGCCAACACCTAACACCGTAATGGGTTGGCTTTGCACATCAATTTCTTTTTCCAAAAAGTGGCGCTGCACGGAAATCCACGCACCGCGTGCGGTAATACCCATACCTTTGTGGTCATAACCCTGACTGCCACCTGAGGCAAAGGCATCCCCCAACCAATGGTTATATTCCTGAGAAATTGCATTGGCGATATCAGAAAAACTGGCGGTACCTTTGTCCGCCGCTACCACCAGGTAAGGATCATTATCGTCGTAACGCACTACATTATTGGGCGTTACCACACTGCCATCAATTAAATTATCGGTAAGGTCTAATAAGCCGCGAATAAACCATTGGTAACACGCTATCGCTTCTTGTTGTTGCTGTTCGCGCGTGGCATTGGCAGGCATTTTTTTGCACACAAATCCGCCCTTGGCACCGCTCGGAACAATTACCGCATTTTTAACCTGCTGGGCTTTTACCAAGCCCAACACTTCGGTGCGATAATCCTGCAGGCGATCTGACCAGCGCAAACCACCGCGCGCTACTTTACTGGTGCGCAAATGCACACCTTCCATGCGGGTTGCGTACACAAAAATTTCAAACAATGGTCGCGGCTCGGGAACTTCTGCCAAACCTCGCGGCGAAAATTTAATGGAGAGATAAGGTTTATAAGCACCGAGTTCATCGCACTGATAAAAATTGGTGCGCAAACTATTATCGATTAGCGCCATAAAACGACGAATGATGCGATCGTCGTTCAGGTTTTGTACCTGATCCAAATCGCCAACAATGCGCGAGCGAACTGCGTCGATTTGTGCGGCTGTAGATTCACCCTGCACAAGCGGATCAAATTTGTGGTGAAACAATTCAACCAGCTGGCGCGTTAGATCGGCTTGATTCACCAGCGCCGTCGCCATGTAATTAATACTGAAAGGAAATAAGGTTTGATGCATATAATTGGCATAGGCGCGCAGCATCACCACTGAGCGCCAGTGCAAACCTACACTACCCACCAAGGTATTAAACGCATCGTTATCGGCATCGCCCTGCCAAATAGCAATAAAAGCATCGGCAAGTACGGTTTTTAGCGCTGAAAATTCCAGAGTAGATTCTGCTTGATGCGCGAGTTTGAAATCATGCACCCACACCACCTGACCAGAGGTGCTACGAATATCATGAGCACTTTCACTGATAACCCTGAAACCCAAATTCTCCAACACCGGAATAACATCGGACAGTGCCAATGTGGTTGTGGGGTGAAAAATTTTGAACTGTAAACTTGCGCCCTGCTCCTGACCACGCAGCTGGTAAATACTGAGCGCGATAGGTACAACATTTGTGCTGCTGCGCGGTATCTGCTCCAGCAAGGATTGAATTGTGTGAATATCCTGCACAGCGGTGCGCGCATCATATTGCTCCTGATACGCCGACGAAAAAGCATCGCGAAACTCGCGCAACAGTTGGGCACTGGCCTCTTCGCCATGAGCTTCCTGCAGTGCGCCCAGTAAAAAATCTTCCCAAGAGCGGGTGATATTCACAATGCCGGCTTGCAGTGCCGCGACATCCACCTGTAGCGGCACATTTTTATCCAATTTAAATACCAGATAAACCCGAGCCAAAATGGATTCAGAAAAATAGGTGGTAAATTCGCATTCGTGAGAGCCTATGGCCTTGCCAATAAGCTCCTGAATGGCCAAACGAATTTTGGTAGAAAAATAATCGCGCGGCACATAGATAATAAAGTTAATAAATTTGCCAAAGGGATCGCGTCGCATAAATAAGCGCACCATGGAGCGCTCATTAATTCGCGCGACACCCATCAAGGTTTCGTATAGCTCGGCACTGCTGCTCAAAAATATTTCGTTGCGCGGAAAGGTATCCAATAGCTGACGAAAATTTTTGCCATCGTGACTGGATTCCAATAACCCGCTGCGCGCAAACACCTGGGCAACCTTGGTGCTAATCAGTGGGATATTGGCCGGGTTCATCAAATACACTGCTGAAGTGTAGAGCCCGAGAAAACGCGCCTCGCCAATCACTTCACCCTGGGCATTGAAGCGTTTGATGATTACATAATCCGAATAGGCATAACGATGCACGCGTGCGCGCAACGAGGATTTGGAAAACACAATGGGCTGCGGCACCAAATGAAAGCGCGCCATACCTTCGTTGAATAAATCCATCGCGAGGGTTGATGGTGGTGTATCGCGCAGGGCAAAAATCCCCAGTCGCTGGGCGGGAATTTCGCGCAGTGTTTTTTTGCCCTCCAGCTCACAAAATTCGTACTCGGAATAGCCGAGAAACGTGAACTTATCCTCTGTGAGCCAGCGCAAGAAGGCTTTGGTTTCCTGTACATGGGCAACGCAGGCGGCATCCTGCATAAAGTTCAAATTCTGTTCTGCGGCCAATGCGGCGGCGCGCATGGGTTGGTAATCCCTGACCACCTGTTCCACCTCAGCTAATACACTGCGCAAACCGCTGGTGATGGCCGCCAGTTCTTGTGCGTCACTGTGCGCACTGATCTCCATCACTATCAATGCTTCATGATTTTCCGTGGCAGCTACACCATTGCGCGCCTGCACGCTGACTAACTGCTGGCCGTCGCGCTCTACTTTCAACACGGTGCTTTTGATGGTGTAAATGGGAATGCCACGGCGATTTACCTCAATTCGCAGCGAATCCACCAAAAACGGCATGTCGCGCTGTAAAACGACCAACACCGTATGGGAACTGACCCAGCCATCCTCGGCCAGGCTTGGGTTAAACAGCCGTATTTTGGGCTGGCGGCGATCGTACAGCGCCATAAACTGCCACCACTGGTACACGCTGCCAAACACATCGCTCAGTCGCTTGCCGAGCAATTCATCAAGCGGATAGTGGTTGAAAAACATGCTGGCAAAATCGCCAAATACTGGCTGTTCTGCGGCAGGTAGCTGCTCGTTGGCATAGCGCGTAAATTCATCCAAAAATTCGGCTGGCTTATGCTGGCTCACCAAAGTACTGTTCATGGCATATGCTCCTGTTTGTGCCGCGACTGAATTCTTTAAGCCTAGTCGAAAAATCACTGTAAACACTTGAAATTACAGGGAACCGACACCAGTAAGAGCAGTCTATTTAGCACTTTTGTGGCGCTGTCGCGCGTGCTCGTAACGCCCTCAGCAATGACTAACCCTTAATCGCCCTCTCGATTACAACACAAGGTCTTCAATTCCAATGCAGGCATATCAACAATTACAGTCTCTGAACACCTGGCTTAACGATCAAATCATCGGACAGGAACATTTGACCCAGCGCCTATTAATTGCGCTACTTGCCGATGGCCACTTGTTAGTTGAAGGCGCGCCCGGCCTTGCCAAAACCAAGGCGATTAAAACCCTGGCTCAGGCTATTGAAGGCAACTTTCATCGCATTCAGTTCACTCCGGATTTATTGCCGTCCGATGTTACCGGTACCGATATCTACCGCCCGGAGCAGCATCGCTTTGAATTCCAGCCCGGCCCGATTTTTCACAATTTAGTACTCGCCGATGAAATCAACCGCGCGCCCGCCAAGGTGCAATCGGCACTGTTGGAAGCTATGGCTGAGCGGCAAGTGAGTGTCGGCAGCAAAACCTACCCACTGCCCGGTTTGTTTATGGTGATGGCAACACAAAACCCCATCGAGCAAGAAGGCACCTATCCGCTACCCGAAGCACAACTCGACCGTTTCTTATTACATGTGGTGGTGGATTACCCCAGCATTGATGCCGAGCGCCGTATTTTAAAATTGGCCCGCAATGAAGCCGCCGCGGTAAGCAGTGAACAACCGACGCAAATTTCCCAGGCAACCATCGAAGCCGCACGCAAAGAAATTCTGGCGATTCACATGGCCGAAAGTGTTGAGGACTACATCGTCCATTTGATCAACGCCACCCGCCGCCCCGCACAATACTCGGCGGAATTGGCCGGGCTGATAGAATACGGTGCCAGCCCCCGTGCCACTATCGCGCTGGACCGCTGCGCCCGAGCACACGCCTGGCTGGAAGGCCGCGACTTTGTCAGCCCCGACGATGTGCAAGCCGTGGCCCACGATGTACTGCGCCATCGCCTGATTTTAAGTTTTGAAGCCGAGGCAACCGGCACCACACCCGATCAGGCTATCAACCAACTACTTGCTGCCGTACCTTTGAGCTAATTGTTATGCGCAACCAACAGCAAGTTAAAAATGAGCAGCAGGAATTGAATCCGCGCGGTGCTTACACCGAATTAGCATCGTTATTGCGCTGCCGTTTTTCCGCACAAGATCTAAAACTCTTCGCCCACAGGCCGGCACGCAGTTTATTGTCGGGCGGTGAACGCACCCGATTTCGCGGGCGCGGGATGGATTTTGAAGAAGTGCGCCTGTATCAACCGGGCGATGATATTCGCTCCATTGATTGGCGAGTCACCGCGCGTACCCAAGTCGCCCACACCAAAATTTTTCGCGAAGAGCGCGAGCGCCCGGTATTTATGCTGGTGGATCAACGCTCGCCACTTTTTTTTGGCAGCACGCGCTGTTTTAAATCCGTACTCGCGGCGCACATTGCCGCCCTGCTCGGTTGGGCGGCGCTGGCCAACGGTGATCGTTTAGGCGCGTTGGTATTTGGTGATTACGACCAGCGCGATGTACGCCCGCGCCGCAGCAAACATGCGGTGCTGGAATTATTGCATCAGCTGCAGGACTACAATCACCGCCTTGTATCGCCGCTCATGCCCGAACCTGGCACGCTAGCCAATGGCCAACCGCAACAAGCAAACCGCCTGCAAGACATGTTGGCCGATGCACGACGTATCGCCAAACCCGGTTGTGCACTGTTTATCATCAGCGACTTTCACGATATGAATGAAAGCGCCGAGCAACAGTTGTTTGAGCTGGCTCGCCATACCGATGTCACCCTGATTCATATTTACGATCAACTCGAACGACAATTGATCAGCAACTCAGCGCTCACCATTAGCAATGGCCGTGAACGGTTGCAATTAGCCGCAAACGAAAAAGCATTTCAGCAAGCCTATAAAAATCAATTTGATCAACACCTGAACTTGCTCACAACCATCTGCAAACGCCTGCGTATTCCACTGCTAAGTTTTGCTACGCAAGACGATGTTCAGGATGGCTTGCGCAAAGCATTCGGACGTAAAAAATAAATTCACTGAAAAAGAACAATAGTTACTTATGCAACCGCCACCTATGCAAGCAACACCTTCACCACTGGATCAATTAGCCGACATTCATTTGCCCGACAGCCTAAGCTGGTGGCCACTCGCACCCGGCTGGTGGGTTCTAATCGCATTATTCATCATTGCCATTATTGGCTTTTTTATCTGGCGCACGCGTAAACAACAAAACTATTACCGCACTGTTGCCCAGCAAGAACTCGCCGCCATTTATACGCAGCATCAGCAATCACAAGACACCGCTGCTTATTTGCACTCGCTCAGCGTATTGTTGCGCCGCACCGCAATCACCGCTTACCCACAGAGTTTTAACGCCAGCATTAAAGGTGCAGAGTGGTTGAGTTGGTTGGATGCGGTTTGCCCGGCGCTCAACCAAAAATTTTCCAGCGAGCTCGGGCAAAGTTTATTAACCAGTGCGTACCAGAAAAATCCGCAGGTGGATGCCACCGGCTTGTACCAGCTCAGTGAGCAGTGGATAAAACTGCATTGCAATCATCGTCAAAAACTTCCCAGCCTACAAAAAGCCACCACACAAAAAGCTAGCGCAACAGCGGAGGCCAACCATGTTTGAAATGCATTGGCCTTGGTTACTTTTGTTGGCTCCCCTGCCCTTGGTGATGGTATTTATACCCGCTAAAAAACGCATTGAAGCGGCGCTGCGGGTACCCTTTTATCAACACGCCAGCCAACTCGAACAACACAGTAAACTCGGTATTAATAAACGCCCGGCAAAATTATTGGCGCTGTGGCTGATTTGGATTTGTTGTTTATTTGCAGCGACCAATCCCCAGTGGGTTGGCGAGCCAACCAGCATGCCCTCTAGCGGACGCGATTTATTAATGGCGGTGGATATTTCCGGCAGTATGGAACAGACCGACATGGCCATTGCCGGTCGTCGCGTAACGCGCTTGATGGCGGTGAAAAAAGTAATTGGTGATTTTGTGGTGCGCCGCAATAGCGACCGCATGGGGTTAATTTTGTTTGGCGCCCAAGCTTATTTACAAGCGCCGCTAACTTATGATCGCAAAACCGTTAATCAATTATTGCAAGAGGCACAAATTGGTTTTGCCGGGCGCGAAACTGCGATTGGCGATGCAATTGGTCTCGCGGTAAAACGCCTGCGCGATCGCCCGGATGCCAGCCGTGTACTGGTGCTCTTAACCGATGGCGCCAATACTGCCGGACAACTTTCACCCGACAAAGCCACCGAACTGGCGCAGCAAGCAAAAATTAAAATTTACACCATCGCGTTTGGCGCTGAATCAATGGAGGTGCCAGGCATTTTCGGTTCGCGTACAGTTAATCCATCGCGGGACTTGGATGAGCCAACCATGGTTAACATCGCCGAAAAAACCGGCGGCAAATATTTCCGCGCTCGCAATTTAGAGGAGTTAGACAATATTCATCGCGAGCTGGACCGCCTTGAACCCATTGAAATGGAAACGGAAACATTTCGCCCGGTGCAAACCCTATTTTACTGGCCACTGGCTATCGCTTTTCTGCTGAGCCTCTTGCTCGCCTGCCTGCATATTTGGCAAGGCCGTGCAGCGCGTGTGGAGCATGCATAATGACTATTGAATCACTCCTTGCACAGTTTCATTTTTTGCGCCCTTGGTGGTTAGGTGCACTGCTGCCCGTGGTAATTATCGCCCTATTGCTCTGGTATCAAAAACACAACGCCAAACAATGGCAGCAAATAGTTGCACCTGAACTTTTACATTATTTATTGGATGGTCAAACCACGCGTATTAAACCCTGGCAATTATTGGCATTATTGTTTGCGTGGGTTGTAAGCTGTATTGCACTCGCGGGCCCCAGCTGGGAAAAGCGCCCGGTGGCAGTGGAACAAAATCAGCAAGCGCTGGTGATTATGTTAGATCTCTCCCCATCCATGATGAGCGAAGATTTAAAACCCTCGCGTTTGGTGCGCGCCCGTTTAAAAATTGCCGACATGTTACGCCAGCGGGAAGATGGTCAAACCGCCTTGTTAGTCTATGCGGGTGATGTGCATGTAGTGACGCCACTCACCGACGACACCGAAACCATTAACAATATTATTCCCGCACTGCACCCCAACATCATGCCAGCGCAAGGCAGCAATACCGAAGCGGCCGTCAACCGCGCACTGCAATTATTAAAAGACTCATCAATTACGCAAGGCGATTTATTGTTAATCACCGACGGCGTGGATGAGGATGCGCAATACACAGTGCGCGATATTATGAATCGCGAACCGCAATATCGTTTGTCGATTCTCGGTGTAGGTGGTGATACTCCCACACCCATTCCCAGCAGCAAAGGTGGTTTTGTGCGCGACAACGCACGCAACATAGTCACCACCAAGCTTAACAGCGACGAATTGCAACAATTGGCGAGTGATAGTCGTGGCCGCTATCGCACACTAGCGAATACCAGTCGTGATATTGATTACCTGCTCGATTTCCCCGCGCCGGCACAAGCAGAAACACAACGCGTTGAACGTGAGTTTGATAGCTGGTATGACCGTGGCCACTGGCTGGTATTACTGCTGCTCCCCATAGTGCTGTACAGTTTCCGACGCGGTGTGCTGTTGAGTTTATTGTTAGTTCCACTAATTGGCTTAACACCCAACACCAGTTATGCCATGAGCTGGGACGATTTATGGAAAAATAAAAACCAACAAGCCCGTGAACAATTACAACAAGAACAAGCCGCCGCCGCGGCACAAACCTTTACCGACCCGGAATGGAAAGCCAGCGCCCAATATAAAGCAGGCGATTACGCGGCAGCCGCCAAAACCTTTGCCGACTTTAATACTGACCGCGGGCATTACAACCGTGGCAATGCACTGGCAAAAGCAAATCAATTAGCCGAAGCATTAAAGGCTTATGACCAAGCACTGAAATTAAATCCCGATTTGGAAGATGCCAAAAAAAATCGTCAGCTAGTGGAAGAAGCACTGAAGCAACAACAAGAACAACAAGAACAACAAGAACAACAAGAACAACAAGAACAACAAGAACAAAATCAGGATCAAAATAAAGAGCAAAACAACGAGCAAAAGAAGGATCAGCAACAGCAGGAAAATAGCGATCAGCAGCAGGATCAACAAAATAATCAGCAGCAAAGTGATCAGCAACAGGATCAGTCGCAAGAAAACCAAGCGGACAATGAACAGCAAAATCAACAAAATCAACAAAATCAACAAAATCAACAAAATCAACAAAATCAACAAAATCAGCAGAACGAACAACAATCTTCAGCTGATCAGGACGAGCAACAAGAAAACGCTGAGCCTGAACAATCCGATGAAGAAAAATCTGACGAGCAAAAGGCCGCCGAGGCTGCTCAGCGTGAGCAAGAGGAACAGCAAGCAGCGGAAGCCCAGCAACAAATAGCTGAACCTACTGAGGATGATTTAACCGATGAAGAACGTCAGGCCATGGAGCAATGGTTGCGCCGTGTGCCGGATGATCCGGGCGGTTTGCTGCGCAACAAATTCAATTACGAACATTACAAACGCAATCAGGAAATTATGAATGGTGATTGGACACCGCCTGAAAACGGGGCTGAAAATCGCTGGTAATTTTTAACGTATCACTTTCCAGCCAGCAACCAAAATACAAAATGCGTATTGCTCTCCATAGCGACGGAACAGAATGATGAAAGAATCCAGCTTTAGCATGAAAAAATGTGCACGCCAATTAGTGGGCTTTATATTGATGATCACCGGACTCAATGTTTACGCAGGCAACCTCACCGCCAGCGTCGACCGCGATACACTAGGGCTGGAAGAAACCTTCACGCTGGTATTGCGCTACGACGAACAAATCAATGCCACGCCGGACTATGAGTTGCTGCAAAAAGATTTTGATATTCTCAATACCCAAAGCGGCACCCAGATGAGCATTATCAACGGCAATATGGAAGCCTCCACCGAATGGAAAATTGCACTTGCACCCAAACGCATCGGCACCCTACTTATTCCTTCGTTCACCATTGATGGTGCCATTAGCGATGCAATCCCCATCACCGTGGAAGGAAAAAGCCGTACACCCAAAAATAACGACAGCCAGGTCAATGTAGAAATTGAAACCAGTAAAGACAGCGCCTATGTGCAGGAGCAAATTATTGTCACCTTGCGCCTCTATACTACGGTGGGTTTGAGCGGAATCGATTTACAACCGCTGCAAGTAAAAGATGCACTGGTAATGCAACTGGATGAAAAACAATATCAAACCAAAATCAATGGCCGCCCTGGCGCCGTAGTAGAAACACGCTACGCAATTTTCCCGCAACAAAGCGGTGAACTGATAATTCCCGGGGTGCTTTATCAAGTATCGCTTGATTCAGGGCAGCGTGATTTGTGGGATAGATTCTATGGCAACAGTCAAAGTAATATCCTGCGTTTGCGCACCGAAGAACAACGCCTGACGATAAACCCCGCACCAGCCGCGTATAGCCAAAACTGGTTGCCGGCAACCAAGGTGGAATTAGTTGAACACTGGAGTGCCAGCATTGATTCACTCAAAGTGGGCGAACCAATTACGCGCACTATTACAATCAAAGCGGATGGTTTAACAGCCGGACAAATCGCACCGCTACAATTACCGAATGTGGATGGACTCACTTTTTACAGTGATCAGGCACAAACGGACGACCAAAAAAATGCTCAGGGAATGATAGGCTCGCGTATAGAAACCATTGCGATAGTTCCCACCAAAGCCGGCCGCTTTACGCTCCCGGAAACCACTGTGTCATGGTGGGACACCAATAAACAAACACAACAAACTGCAACGCTTCCAGCAGTAACACTCAATGTAGGCAGCGGCGCTATGTCACCCAACAATATGGCACCGCCTGTCGATACACAGGCTGAAGATGAACAAACAAACAGTATTCCGCTTAATACCGACCTGAGCAGTATTGCTGCCGAGAATCCAGTAGTCACAACAAAAACACCGGCTTGGCTTTATGCGTCTAATTTAATCACCTTGTTGGCTGCGTTATTTTTTGCGTGGCGTTTTTGGACCGCGAAGCGGGAATTAACACAACGGCAGGATAACAAGCAGCACCTACTGACGCGTGAACATGAATCGGAAGCCGCCGCTTGGGCAGACGTGAAACGCGCACTGGGTGATAAAAACCTGCCGTTATTGCGTAAAGCCATTCTTAGTTGGAGCCAGATTTATTGGAACGATAAAACTTTAACCAGTTTGCACGGTGTCGCCCTACGCGCCAAAACACAGCCACTCACCGACGTATTACAACAATTAGACAGCGCTATTTTTAGTAACACAGCCAGCACACTGGACAGTGAAAACCTGTTGCAGTTAATGGCCAACCTCCGCCGCCGCAAATACAAAAAAACGGCTACCGGTGAAACCCTGCAGCCGCTATATAAACATTAAAAAATGAAAGTGACGCTCCGGCGCTCACTTTCAATATCTATCCCCGATCATATTCAAGCCGCTCAATTTGTCGATCAAATTGGTTAAGCACATGCTCAATACAGCGGGTCGCCAATTTAAAATAATCTGCGGCCTGAATGCTGGGGCGATCTACCACCAGCTGGGTTTCAATGCAATGTAATAAATGGTGTATTTCGCTCCGCGATTGTTCCGGCCAGGTTGCATCAACACTGGAGGCAATTTTATTGCGCAGGTGATTCAACTGAATACGCAACACACTTGAGCACTGCCCTTTCGCTGCCACGCCTGTTCCCAACGCACGCGCCTGCCCGATGTATTCGGCAATGGATAACAGGTAGCGCCAATCGGTATCCATCGCATCACCGGTAACTTTAGTCAGGTGGTGCACGTCAGCAACGTCATCAATCAGATAGAGCAAGTTGGCGATAAGAATATTGTGCTGCTTAAAATTTTTATCCGCATCGCCCTGCATATAAAGCACACTCAGCCGCGACCAATGATCGACCAGACTGGACCATTTAACATTACTGCGCATCCATTCGCCGGACGAATCTACGTCAGACATAGTGCGTTTTATATTCTGCTCAAGGGATTCAATATCCTGCTGGGCCGCGGCATTACCATTGATAAACCCTGTGGTTAAACCCCGGTGTTGCTGAATGTAAGTAAGCAAACCACGCAACAGTTTTATGTAGGCAATACCCTGCACAAATAATTTACTAGCTTGATTACGCCTGTGCTGTAGGGAAACCATTAAAAATAATAAGAAACCTGCAGGAACCGCCAGTAGCACAATGGTGAGCAAGAGAGGAGTTTCCATTATTTTTACTCCGCTTGGTGGGTCAATTTATGTAAGTGGTCTGCAATCTCCGCCGCTTGACCGGCGCGAAAACTATTTTGATTGGCTAGGTCGGCAACAGTCTCTATATGTTTTGAAATTTCGCGCGCGGCAATACTCTGTTGACCGGCAGCAACTGCAATCTCATCAATTAAACTGAATACAACATCCGTGGTGGTAAGAATAGATTTTAATGAAGCATCGGCACTGGCAACTTCTTGCAACGAGTTATCGGTTTTTTCCACCACACTTTTCATACTGCCCAATACCTGCTGCATACTCTCTTGTACGCGGGCAATATTGGTTGCAATTTCTGCCGCAGAACCATGACTGCGAACTGCCAGTGCACGAACTTCATCGGCTACTACTGCAAAACCGCGCCCATGCTCACCTGCACGCGCCGCTTCAATCGCCGCATTCAATGCCAATAAATTGGTTTGCCCGGCAATATCACCAATGATTTTGGACATTGAGGTAACGTTTTGCATGAGCGCATCCAACTGACTCACACGCACTTCGGTTTCGCGCGCGAGGCTCGCTACGTCATTCACTTCACGGCTTGCACCCGCGAGGGACTGCCCTCCCTGCTTACTTAAATCGCAGGCGCTAGTTGCCGCATCACGCGCGGCAGAAATTCGGCTACTAATGTCATCAATACTGTGGCTGATCTCGGTAATTGCCGCCGCACTGGAGGTAGTGGCATTGGATTGATAGGCCGCACTTTTGGAAACTTCTTTTGCGTTAGTGGCGAGTTCCAACGAGGAGTGACCCATTTCTTTTACTGCATCTTTATATTCTGCATTGCGTCGTTGACGCGCTTTAAAAACCTCGATAAACGTATCGTGCAAACCGTGTAATGGGCCAGTCACTAATTGATTCCAGTCAACAGTTTGATCGCGATCGACAGCGGACAAATACTGTTTTATTCCCGCAATATCTTTGTTGACCCCACCCACAATACCCAGAATCAAAACCACGATGAGTAGTAGCGGCACAATCAACCAAAGGCTCACACTATTTAGCGCGATTGCTCCGGCTACCAACAGCAGATTGCCGAATATCGCCACCAATAAAACCCACGATTTAACTGAGGCAACCGCCTGCCCCAAGAAACGCACCATCACTTACCTCCACACCACAAAACCAACAACTCGTTAACCGAACCACAACCTATCGCCCAAAAGTAGTGCAAAGAGCTTTTTTAGAAAATTGAAATTACCGCCTGCACTCGCCCTCTAACGGGGCAACAAAACCACTTGCGCACCAAAAACTATACATTCGAAAGCTAGGTGCCAGAACCAAAGCCCTATTTCAAAATCATAAGATGCGTACTTCAACATTCATGCCATATCTGAGGTACAAGAAGATCAGGCAAAAAAATGGCCGCTCAGTGAGCGGCCATTTTTAGTTCAATAATTGAAAGGAGTTACTAGTGTTGTTTAGCGCACGCCGCTATACCAAGCTTTTGCTTACCACCTCAAATACATCCTTGGAGAGATTGGGTTCTGCCAAGATTCGCTCTAATTCTGCTTTCATCAGTGCCTGGCGAGCCCGGTTATATTTTTTCCACTTGGTTAAGGGGGTTAACAAGCGCGCTGCAATTTGTGGGTTTTGTTTATTCAGGTGGATAATTTGATCTGCCAAAAATTGATAACCCGCACCCTCGCCTGCATGAAAGTTAATCGCATTGGCATTACAGAAACTGGCAATTAACGCGCGAATTTTGTTCGGGTTTTTCCCATCAAACCCCGCGTGTGTTTGCAGGGCTTTGACTTTGGCAAGCGTGTTGGGCAATGCGCAACTGGCCTGCACACTCAACCACTGGTTAACCACTAAAGACTCGTGCTGCCAGCGCTGATAAAAATCGGCCAGCGCCTGTTCCGCCAACTGCTGCCCAAGCGGGGCCTCACTGTTGACCAATTGCGTCAATGCCGCCATCACATCGGTCATATTGTTGCTGGTGCGATACTGCAGCTCACAGGCGTGAATCAGATTTTCATCATTGAGCAACATTAAATAAGCCAGCGCGACATTTTTTAAACTCCGCGCCGCAATCGCATCGGCTGTTGCACTGTAGCTTTGCTGATGATCGTAGGCTTGATAAATACGTTCAAAATCTTCGCGCAATTCTCGCGCCAGTGCTTTGCGCACGGCGGCGCGACTGAAATGAATCGCCTCAACATCAACTACATCAGCCAACTCACTTAAATACGCTTCCGTTGGCAAGCTGAGCATATAAGCGACCATTGCCTGATCAAGACTTTCATCCTGTAATACGCTGCGATAAGCCGCGACCAAATCTGCATCTACCACCCAACCCGATAAATCACCGCCCTGCTGGTAGTGCTGCATAGCAGCATAAATGGCTTGCAAGCCCAACTGCTGACTCGCTTCCCAGCGATTAAAACCATCGCTGTCGCGGCTCATGAGTAATACCAAATCGGCACGGCTGTATTGGTAATGCATTTTTACCGGGGCGGAAAAACCACGCAGCAAACTGGGCACCGGTTTTTCCTGAACACGCTGAAATACAAACGTTTGTTCTGTATCCCTCAGCTCGATAACTTTGTGTGTATTATCGCCCGTTTCAAAATCTGGCTCGGCATCTTTTACATAAAGCGGTAAATCCCCCGCACTGCCCAATAAGCCCATTGCAATCGGGATATGGAACGGCAGCTTGTGTGCACACTCGGGCGTGGCAGGGCAAGATTGGGTGATGGTCAATGAGTATTCTTGCGCATCTTCGTCGTAATGATCGCGAATTTCCAAACGCGGTGTGCCCGCTTGTGAGTACCAGCGTTTGAATTGGGTTAAGTCGCGACCAGAAGCATCGGCGAGCGCCGCAACAAAATCTTCCGTAGTGACTGCCTGTCCATCGTGACGTTCAAAATATAAATCTGTGCCTTTGCGGAAATTTTCTTTGCCGAGCAAGGTGGCGAGCATACGGATAATTTCTGCGCCTTTTTCGTACACAGTCATGGTATAAAAATTAGAAATTTCGATATAGGACTCAGGGCGAATCGGATGCGCCATGGGGCCTGCATCTTCCGCAAATTGCAAGGTGCGCAATAGGCTAACGTCTTCGACACGTTTCACAGTACGCGAACCCATATCGGCGGAAAATTCCGAATCGCGATACACGGTAAAACCTTCTTTTAAACTCAATTGAAACCAGTCGCGACAGGTGACGCGGTTACCGCTCCAATTGTGGAAATATTCGTGGGCCACTACACCCTCTACGCGCTGAAAGCCGCCATCGGTCGTGGTTTCCGGTTTGGCGAGCACACAGGAGGTGTTGAAAATATTCAGACCTTTATTTTCCATCGCGCCCATATTGAAATCGTCCACCGCGACAATCATAAAAATATTCAGATCATATTCGCGGCCGTAAACTTCTTCATCCCAACGCATGGAATTTTTAAGCGAGGTCATGGCGTGGTCGCACTTGTCCAGGTCTTTGGGTTCTACAAATATTTTCAGTGCGACATTGCGCCCCGAACAAGTGGTGAAACCATCCTCGATATGCGCTAAATCACCTGCCACGAGTGCAAATAAATAAGCCGGTTTTTTAAAGGGATCATGCCAGGTGGCATAGTGTCGATTATTTTCCAGTTCGCCCTGATCGATTAAATTACCGTTGGATAACAGCACCGGAAATTTTTTATCCGCCACTACCGTAGTGGTGAATTCGCTCATTACATCGGGGCGATCGAGGTAATAGGTGATTTTGCGAAAACCCTCCGCTTCGCACTGGGTGCAATACATAGTGCGCGAGCGATACAAACCCTCCAGTGAGGTATTGGCCTCCGGTTTTATTTTGGTGATGGTTAATAATTTGAATTCGGCAGGCGTATTAAAAAGCGTGAGGCTCTCCTCGCCAAATTCATAATCACCCTCACCCAAGACTTTTCCATCCAGCGCGATAGAAACTAACTCCACATCAGCACCATGCAACTTGAGTTGAGTTGCAGGGGCAATTGCTGCAGGGTTGCGATACAAATCTAACATAGCGCTGACAATCGTTTCACCTTCATAAATTTCAAAACGCAGATCCGTCGTTCTGATTAAATAATCAGGTACCCGATAATCCTTGAGATAAATCGTTTTAGGTTGTTGGTTTTGAGCGGGAAGCGATTGTTCAACAGCAGTCATAATAAATTCCTGAGTCGCAGAAAGATGAAGGAGTTATTCAACCCACTTGATGGGTTTATCGGTGCGGGCATGATCGTGATCATGGTCGTCATCACCACAAAAGGTATGTGGCTCAGGTGGAATGTAACCCGTGTGCTGCTCTGGCGGTAAATTTTTGTGTTCGTAGGCAATCACTGCCTGCATACACAATTGTCTCTGCTCGGCAGAGAGGCGATTACCATCTGCCCATTTACCCAGCTCTACCGCGCGTTTTAAATTTTGATAAATTTCTGGCGTAAGGCTGGACAGTAATTGGTGTAAATCCATAAGAAGACTCGTACAAAAAATTAACGAAGAAAATAACGACCCGTGAATAGCGCATAAACCGCACCAGCAACCAAACCACCGAGATGCGCCGCATTAGCGACAGAACCGGCAATAAAATAATCAACCACGCCGGTCATGCACAACACCAGCCACACCAACATAAAACCAATCAATGCGGGCGATACAGCAACCAACGGATGAGGGTTTAAACGTTGGCGCACAGCAATAAAACCTACCAAGGCATAGACTACGCCAGACATTCCACCAAAATTGGAAGAACCGCTCCACATATACTGTGTAAGATTAGAGGCAATACCGGTAACTACCACAAATAATAAAAAGCCCCACTTCCCTTGGAGAATTTCCAGGCGACGCCCTAAATCCCACATCCATAAACTGTTAAACAAAAAATGAAAAATACCGAAATGTAAAAAGATCGGCGTTAATAATCGCCAGAGTTCGCCACCTGACAGTGACTCGCCGATAGGAATGTACTGCGTGTCAGTAAAATCCTGAAAACTAAAATAATGCAAAAATAAATTACCGGTTTCCGTTGTCACCAGTAATCCACCTACCGCACTTAATAAAATTAACGCAAGCACTATGGGAGTATGCATCGCCTGCACCAACAGCGAAGGCTGAGCAGCACCGGCTTGGATATAGGGAGGCGTAACCAAAGGTTCAGCGGTTGTTGAGGGCAATTGCGCTCGCCCATCCTCTAGCTGTTGTAAAAAATCTTGCAGCGCAGGAATCACCGCCGCATCGGTTACGGCCAAACATTGCTGAGCATTTTCCTCAGTAATGCGATGCTCAAGGCCACGCTCGTGCAAATAACGGCTGAGGGCGGATAAGTCGTGACCCAAAGAGAAATATTTTACGGCGATCCAGTTCAAAAGCGTCTTCCAGTTATCAGGGGGCGGTCAACCATCAAGGATCTACATAGATCCAAACAAATTTATCCTGCTGTAATTGTGCCTCACCGTCCATGCGATATGCCACCAAACGGCCGAATTTAACCGCACTGTAATCCAGGCATGCGAGGTTGGGCGCTATGGGACGAGGGCTTCCGGTCAGCCAGTAGTGCCCAACAAACAGTGGTGGCTGTTGTGCATCGTAGTACACCATTTGCGAGCGATGTTCAGGTGCAATCTCCATGGTGGCGATATGCTCGGGCAGTGGGTCAGGCTGAAATAATAATTGCCCATAGGTTTTTGCGTCGGGCACCCAAAACTTGGTGCGAAACGCGCGACGAACATAACCATCGGCCGAGACCATTTCCTCGCCCTCCGGCAGTGGCAAATCCACCCCACCGGTGAGGCGTAGACGGGTGAGGTGCTCCAGGCTGCCCTTGCGGCAAGAGCGCTCCACAAATCCCCAATCAATATGTCCATCACCAAAGTCCTTACGGTGCTGGTCAATCAGGGCCTGATCCCAGCAAGCATGTACAGTGCGAAATACTTGCTGGGTCAGTGGGTGCTCAATTTCCAAAAACAGCGGCAAACTGGCGAACCAATCCATAAACGCTCGCCACTCATGGGGGTAGCGGGAAAACTGCTGCAGGGTTTCGGCGATTTGCCGGGTGGCGGCGGGGGTATGTGCGCGCAAATAGTCGTTTGCGCCCGGCGCGACGGGAGTGCAGTAGGTCATCGCGTTAAATTCGTGGTTGCCGAGAATCATCAGCGCACTGCCCTGCTCGACCATGTTGCGCACCAAGTGCAAAGCCTCGCGAATACGCGGCCCCCGGTCAACTACATCGCCAAGAAAAATGGCTTGGCGGGATGGGTGGCGATAAACACCACGCACTTTTTTGTAGCCCATCAATTCCAGCAGGCGCGCTAATGTTTGTGCACAGCCGTGAATATCGCCAATCAAGTCATAACCATAAGCTTCGCCACGAATAGCGGTTGTTGATACTGATGATGACGGACTCACGACCATACTACTCTTGCAACCATACTACTCTCGCAACAAATGCCCACCCCAGCCTAACTTGGAGCGGCAACGCTGATAGAAGTTGTAATCCAGGGGATGTAGCAACTCGAGTAACTGACTTTTTTTGCGGATACAAATTTCATCGCCCGTCTGTACTTCTACGTGCGAGCTGCCATCACAGGTCACCATCGGCTCGGCGCGATTATGTTCACCCACGCGAATGCTGATTTCACTGTTACCAGCAACAACAATCGGACGGCTGCTTAGGGTGTGGGGGTTCATGGGAACAACAACAATCGCATCCAGGGTGGGGTGCAAAATGGGGCCGCCGCCGCTGAGCGAATAGGCGGTGGAGCCGGTAGGCGTAGCGACTATTACCCCATCTGAGCGCTGGCTGGTGACAAATACACCATCCACATAAATTTCAAATTGCAGCATATGAATAAACTTGCCGGGATGCAGCACTACATCATTCAGCGCATCGGCGGTATCAATTAGTTGACCTGCACGCTTTACTTCCATGTCCAGCAGAAAACGTTTTTCCGAGGTAAATTTGCCGGAGAGCACTTCATCTACTTTATTTTCGATATCTTCCGGGGTGATGTCAGTCAAAAATCCCAGACGGCCGCGATTAACCCCAAGCAATGGGACTTGATACTGCGCCAGCGCCCGGGCACCGCGTAGCAAACTGCCATCACCACCAACCACAATGACCAGATCACACACCTGCCCAAGGGTTTCCATATCCATTATCTGCTGGGCACCAGCGACCATTCCGGCGTCGGTGATTAGCGCTGCCGTTTCTGCCTCCAATACAAAGGCTTTGTTGCGCTGCTGCAAAAATCGAATAAGCCGCTTGATGGAATAAACCGCGCGCTCGTTGTTAAGGTGGCCGATAAGGCCGATAGTCGAAAAATGAGTCATAAGTATCACTGGGAGCGCTGATGAAAATGGCAAAAAGCCGACATGTCTGTGGGCTATTATAGCCCTCATCACCGCCAAGACTTAACTTTATGCTAATTGCCCCGCTTGCAGACACCGATCCATTTCACCTACTTCGCCATCAAGCCGTGCGCGATTTGGCCTGGTGCTGCCTGAGCCCACCTTTATTGCAGGAATTACCAGGCAGCAATACACAAATCTTCCCTCTGGCAGACATAGACATCTGGCCTTGGTTGCAAGCACTGGACAAAGATCCGGGCCCACTCCTCGATGCCTTGATGCAGGTAAAAAGCACACGCCTCGGCATTTATTACGAAAGCCTTTGGCGTTTTTATTTTACCCATGCACCACACTGGCAATTGCTCGCGCATAACTTCCCCATCAACCGCGGCAAAGCGACTCTCGGCGCCTTTGATTTTTTATGTCGGCGCGGCGATGACTATTGGCATATTGAAACGGCGGTAAAATTTTATTTGTGCGACACCCACGATCCGCAACAAGCTCAAGATTGGCAACATTGGATTGGCCCCAACAGCCACGATCGTTTTGATTTGAAATTGGCGCGCTTGCGCGATCACCAATTGCCGCTGCATCAAACTCCCGAGGGGCACACTGCGCTGCAACAGCGTTTTCCCCAAGCAGATCAGTGGCGCAGCGGACTTTGCCTGCAAGGGTATTTATTTTCACCCGCGCCCGCCACCCTATCCATCAATCAATTAACCAGCGCAGAATATATCCATAGCCTGCCGCGAGCGCTGCACAGCCATGCCTCTCAAGCCTTAGGATTTTGGTGGTATTTGCGCGACTTTTTAACACTCATCGCTGCAACAAACCCCTCTAGCGACAAGTTCAGTTGGATAATTTTAGAACGCGAGCAATGGTTTTCACCGGTAGAGGTTCATGGCGCAGACTTGATAACGAATATGGAATCACTAAACCAGCAATTAATTCACCAACTCCAACAAACAAAACGGCCGCTCATGGTAGCGGCCGTTATAGAGTCATGCTTGGAGAATGATGAAAAAAATAGTATTTGGCGAGAGCAGTTACGCGGTTTTGTGGTGCCAGATGACTGGCCGCAAAACCACAGCAACCCTTAAAAGATTATTTTCCTGCAACCGCCAATCCATCGCGCAACAAATAATTTTGAGTATCAGTCAAATGGATTAGTTGCGCCTGCGGTGTAAAAAGCTGGGCACAATTATCCAGCGCCAAGGTTTTGTAACCCTGCTGCGCCAACAAATGCGCAGCAGCACGACTACGACGCCCGGTATCGCAATAAAAGAGATACGTGTTTTCTTTATTTAGCAGACGGGATTTAATCGCCAAAATATTTAGCGGCACATTAACTGCCTGCGGCAAATGACCTTCGCTGTATTCTTCCTCACTACGCACATCAACTGCTACCGCGCCCTTGGCAATAGTATTTTGCAACTCATTAAAGGCGAGCGTTGCCACCACGGGTTCTTTCAATAGGCGATAAAAATCCTGTTTGCCCAAGCGCATTAACACGCCGTCAGTGCGCATAATCACGCTGGCATTACGCGCTGCTTCATTTACCAGTGCATCCTCGCCAAAACAACGCCCCACACCGATGGTAGCCAGATGTTCGCGCTTATTATCCTGATGGCGCGTAACATCGGCTTCGCCTTCTTTGATGAAATAACACTGGTCGCCAATTTCACCTTGGCGAATAATAACGTCACCCGCGTAAACGACTTGCGGTATCAAGCGCGAAAAAATCTGCTCTACATTTAAAGGAGGAACCTTAAAAAATAAATTGGAGCGCAACACTGTCATCATCCAATCAACATCTTCATCCAGATCACGCTCGCGGGAAATATTGAGCTGTAAGTAATCCGCCACTTCACTCCAAGTGAGCAACTTATCCAATTGCTCACTGTTGATGCGCACGAGACTGCAGTCCGTTTCGGCAATTGCTGTCACCTGACGTGGTTGCTGATGAGCAATAGGAAACAGGGAGGAACGACCTTTGACACGGGTGCGCAAGCCATCACCGGCCACCAGACTTACATCGCCATGAAGTAAATAAACATGTTGCCCATCGTAATTACCCGCCACAAAAAGTGACTGCCCGGCACAGACCGTTTCCTGCGATGCGTTGCTGAGTAGTGCGAGCAGATGGCTCTCACTCATATCTTTAAGTGGCACCAGTGTGTGCGTCAAATTCAGGTCAAATTCAACTGGCGGCATTGGTATGGATTTTTGAGCCTGCATAGCAACATCCTTCATGGTGAAAGCTGATTCTCAAGGGCAATTAAAACCGCGGCGCCCTTGCAAACCACCGGTGTGAATCGCAATAAGGCGTGAGCCGCGCGGCCAATAACCTTGTTGCGCCAGGGAACTAATCCCCCAAAGCATTTTTATTGTATAAACCGGATCAAGGGGAATGCCCGTGCTACGCTCAAACCCCCGCCAAAACTCGAATAAACTCGCACTTGGTTTTTTGGCATAACCGCCGCCGTGAAAACCGGAAATTAATCGCCAGTTATCGGCAAAGTATGATTCCGCAGAAACCAACTCACGATAACAAGTGGCGATATTAGCCCCTAAGTCACCGGCACCTTTCAACACTGAAAAGCCAATTACCGGTTTTTGTCGATCCACACCAGCAGCCAAACCCGCCAAACTAGTGCCCGTACCAACGGGAATGCATACCGCAGCATAATCACCCTGTGTTTGCTGCTCAAGCGCATGGCCCAACAACTGCACTCCACGTGCACCGGCAAGATTAGCTCCGCCTTCAGGAATAAGATATGACGGCCCATAACAAGCCTGCATATCGGTCAGCCAATCCGCTTCAGTTTTTCGGTCGTACTCCGCGCGACTAACAAAAACCAGTTTCATCCCCCAGGCCTCGGCATCCATCAAGGTTGCGCTCAAGTGCGCAGGTCGCTCGCCGCGAATAACACCAATAGCGTTAATGCGATAACGATGCGCCGCAGCGGCCAATGCATGTAGATGGTTGGAATAAGCACCACCAAAACTGAGCACTTGGGAGAAGCCTTGGCTACGCGCCGCCTGCAAATTAAAAAACAACTTATAAAATTTGTTGCCCGACAATTGCGAATCCAACAAATCATCACGCCTGACCCACAACTCAATGCCCTGTTTGGAGAGCATTGCCGTTGTTGCCCGCTGTAAAGGCACTGCAAGAGCAGCATCTGCCAACTGCTGCGCGGTTTCTATCACCACCACAAATTCCTATCGCCGACTATCTGCCAACATCCCAAGAGCCACCGCCTGATGCTGCGCACAGCGATCACTCTCACCGGGGTGGAATTCTAACGGAGTTTCGATAACGGGGATGCTCCTACCGCAGGTCTTGCCACGCGCATCTACCGCGTTACAACATGGCAGTTGATGATGCGCCAACCACGCGAGATACACCGGTTCATTTACACCCACTTTAGCCGCCGCGTAGGCATTGGGGTTTTCCAGATAGACACCAATATCATCGAGCGGAATCGCAACCTCCCCCAAACCGGGTAAAAATGTCACCAGATTAACGCCAGCTTTAACTAGCCGGCCAAGCAATTGATCACCACTGTTTTTGAGCAATTGCTGGTTTTCATGCTTAAGTTGGACAAGCTCTTCTTTGAGTGTGCTTTCGTTTTGGTGACGATAAAACAACTCAACCTCGCGCATGTCCAGCATTTCACGCAGCTCGGCGGTAGCAGCGTGGATTTTGGCATCCAGCTCTAACGAGAAATTTTCCTGCAACAACTGGATTTGGCTAGATTCACCTTGCTGCGCGGCCTTGAGCTTATGCGCAAAATACTCGCGCATCCCTTCCACCTTGGTCGCCTGGATATCAAGTGTTTCCTTGAGGGTTTGATTGCGCTCCGCCAGCTCTTTGTTCTCTTGCGCCAATTGCTGCAACTTTTCCTGATAAGCCAAAACACGCTTTTGGTGTTCTTGCTGTAAGCCGTGCAGTTTTGCCTGCTTTTGATTCATCAGGGTTGCAATATGCAAGGTCTGCTCATTAGTTAGCAGCTCGATTTGCTTGGCCAACTCGGCCGTATAGTAATCGTGTAAACGCTGCTCCAAGGCTGCCTGCTCACGCGCAAGCACCTCTTCGCTCAACACCTGATTGGGCACAATTGCATCACGCGAGGATCGAGCAGCTGGCTTTTCGGCTTTAACCACAAACCCCAAGCGATTAGCTTTCACCGCATCACGAATAGCAATAAAACTATTATTGCCAACCTGCATGGAGGGATCCCAAAGGTTCTTTTGATGCCAAGCAACCGGGCATTGGCTGTAACACACCAGGCGCACCGCACCCGCGCCCATATCGGGGCCTGTCCCGGCCGAGTCCAACAATTGCTGTAAAGGGACATTCCAGCGTCGATCAACCATGCCTTGCTCATCAAAACTGATAAGGAAAAACACCAGCCCCGTTACAGCCAAGCCGCTGCCCACTTGTATATAGGCTGCCTTGACGGAAGCGCCGGCAAAATCAGGAATGGGGATAAAACCATCGAGAATCGCCTCAAATTCCGTATAAAGCAGCTCACGAGCGACGCGCTCATGATCAAACAGAAAAACGGCTTCAAAATTTGCTGTGGAGGGGTGCGGCATAGGCGGGAATCTCAAGCCTGGCTTAGGACAGCTTGAGTATAGGAAATCAGGCGCCAAAAAAAAGTGAACAACCCCCTCTCCGACTGATTTTCAGGCGGATTTGCGGCCTACTCGACGAATTTGAATAGAATAAATTAAGCCGAAAAAAAAACTAGTTATAGGTGCCAGGCTTAAAAAATAGAAAAGTGATTAAAATCGTGAAAACAGGCGGGGAAAATCAGAGGAAGTTAACCAGAGCCTTGCAGCAAAACGCTGCAGCAGCTCTTATTTAGATGTCTGAGTAATCTTCGTAAAAGTCATCATCAGCATCGTCGTACTGGATATCCAGTAAATCTTCAACATAGTCTTGCATGGGAGTATCTCCTTGGGTTTGTTTGTTATGTACGCTATTCAATGGACAAGCAGATCAATCGCTTGTTCCTGGGACTAGGCCGCACAAGAAGCAAACTACCAACGAGATGTGACAATTATATGTACAGATAAAAAGAAAAAGCCCGCAACCTGTGCGGGCTTTTTGTATAGTGGCGGACCGGACGGGGCTCGAACCCGCGACCTCCGGCGTGACAGGCCGGCATTCTAACCGACTGAACTACCGGTCCGCATGCTTCTCAAACTGAGTATTTTGCATTGATGCTCTTGTTCATGAGAGCGCAAAATGTGGTGGGCGGTACAAGACTCGAACTTGTGACCCATGCCTTGTAAGGGCATTGCTCTACCAACTGAGCTAACCGCCCCTCGTTGAGAGGTGCGCATTCTATCGAATTTGAACTTCGTGTCAAACATTTTTCAGCGAAAAATATAAAGTTTTTTTAATTTGTACAAAACAGAGGCAAAGGCGAGTAAAAAGCCAACAGACTGATTCAAACTCACCCTGTAAAAATCGCCAACCTGGAATTGCATTCGATATATTTACCGGCAGCGAGTAGATTATCAGCCCGATCAAGAGCAACAACATCAACCAATGAATATACCCAATCCATTCAGCAGCCTCTCGGCAACCGATTCCATTACCGGAATGGGTATATTGGTCATTTTTCTGATAATCCTGCAAACCTTACTGATTATAGGTTTACAGCGCAGCCGCATGAGTAATAAACGCGCACGCAATGCGCTCAAAGAATCACAGAAGGCGCTCGAACAACGTATTCGCGAACGCACTGATAGCCTGTATTTAACCAACAACCTACTTATCGATGAGGTAGCGCGGCACGAGCAAACGGGACGCCAACTGCGCGAGACAAAGCTATATTTACAAAGCATGATAAACTCAATGCCATCGATTATTATCGGTGTCACCGCCGATGCGGAAGTAACTCACTGGAACGCCGCTGCCGAAAATACCTTTGAAATTTTTTCTCACGATGCGCTGGGAAAAAAAATTACTGCGTTACTACCTCGCTTCCCCATCACACTGCAAACCATTCAGACTACGATTCGCGAAGGCGAGCCTCTATCCAGCCAACATGTGCAACAGCATGACGATGAGAAAAATCGCTATTTTGAAATAACTATTTATCCGTTGATCTCACGTACCCAACAAGGGGCAGTGATTCGGATAGATGATGTTACATTTAAAGTAACCATTGAAAACTTGATGATTCAAAATGAGAAAATGTATTCGCTCGGCGAAGTAGCAGCAGGCATAGCCCACGAAATTAATAACCCGCTCAGCGTTATTCTGCAAAATGCCCAAAATATTCAGCGCCGTACCGACCCGCAGCTGGCCATGAATCAAACACGCGCACAACAATTAAATGTTGACCTGAAAAGCCTATACAATTATTTGTCAGCCAGTGAAATTCCACAAATGATGGATTCAATCCGCGAAGCGGGCGAGCGCTCAGCCAGTATTGTGCGCAACATGCTGGAGTTTTCCCACAACTCCAAACGCATTATTGACCTGATTGATATAAAACATTTGCTTGAACAGACCATTGTACTTAACCGCAGCACTCAACATGCAAATGAAAATAATCAGATCGCTATAAACACTCAGTATGTAGAACCTCTCCCCCCCGTAAAAGCATCTGCACCGGAACTACAGCAGGTTTTATTGAATTTATTGCGCAACGCCACTCAAGCGCTTAATCAGTATAAAACTCAAAATCCGCAGATCCTTATTAAGGTCTATGTGGAAAATAATAATCTTGTGATAGAGGTTCAGGACAACGGCCCCGGCATGACAGATACTGTGCGCGAGCATGTTTTTGAGCCATTTTTTACCACCAAAGAAGTCGGCTCTGGCACAGGTCTGGGTTTGTCAGTTTCCTATTTTATTATCACTGAGCGCCATCAAGGTTCTATTGATGTTAAAACCTCCCCCGGCAAAGGCAGTAATTTTATTATTAAATTACCACTTACCAGCGCTCAATAAACAATAGGCAACCCTAGCAAGCTTAATAAAAATTAAACTGAATCATCGAGGGGAAAAATGATCAAACCATTACACTTAACCATGATTAGCCTGGGTGCCCTGATTTTTAGCGGTTGCGCTACACCGCCGCCGCCACCTATTGATGCCAATACACTTGCCTCCGCTGCCGAAAAAATTCTCTCCGAAAACATTTACTACAATGAGCTGTTCACTAGCTGCGCGGCACTGGGTGGCGAAATTGAAGTCGATGCAATAAATGTGCAGCAAAACTGGTTAAATGCTAACGCGCCATTGGTGGTAGCAGCCGATAGTTACTACAGTCAACAGCAAGCGGAAAACAGCTTTGAATACGCGGGGCTAACCCTTGCACCCACGGCCATTCGTCTGGTGCTTGATGCCAGACAAAAAGCAAAAGATGAACTTTCACTGAGCAAACGCAGCCCGGCAAACCAGCAAAAAACCTGTGCCTTCAAGCTGGCACAAATGGCACCCGCCACACTGCCGTTGAGTAACGACCCAGCGATTGCCCGTGCCCAAACAGAACTGCTAAAACACCAACCACTGGATGAAACACCGCTCAGCGCCCCGCGTTTAGCAGGTGGTATCAACGCCATTCCCGGCGGAAAAAGTTTTTTCACGATCAACAAGAGCCATCAATCCAACTGCCCTGATGCTTACACCTTAGTGATCGCCAATGACTGGCCCAAGGAAGCTTACGCTAACTTCTGCGGTGCCAAGGCAGTGGAAGTGCTGATTTGCGACTGGGGCAAATGCGACATAAAAAAGTTATAATGGCCGAAAACAAGCTCCGGCAACCCGGAGCTTGAGTCATTTTTGATGAGCCATTTATGATTCCTACCGATTTCTCCCCCGCTAGCTACCAAGATCAACTCCGCGAAAAAGTTCGTCGAATTACAGCCGATTTTTCGGCTTTTTCATTGCCCGACATTCAGGTTTTTTCATCACCGGAAAAACATTATCGGATGCGTGCCGAATTTCGTGTCTGGCATGAAAAAGAGCGTACCGATTACGTGATGTTTACGCAGGACGAATTCAAGCGTCCCTATCCAATCCATGAGTTTCCGGTTGGATCGGCGCTGATGAATAACCTGATGCCGCGTTTACTCGCTGAAATTAATAGCGATGAATTACTTCGCCACAAACTGTATCAAGTTGAATTTCTGACTACCCAAAGCGGTGAAGCACTCGTCACTTTGATTTATCACAAAGCCTTGGGGGATGACTGGATAGCGCGCGCGCGTACGCTGAAAACCGCATTGAAAATTGATATTGTTGGCCGCAGCCGCAAGCAGCGTTTATTGGTAGAACGCGATCACGTTATTGAACGGTTAACGGTTGCCGGACGCGAATACCAGTATCAACAAGTTGAGGCCAGCTTTACCCAACCCAACGCCAAGGTGTGTGAATCCATGCTCGGTTGGGCGGTAGAACACAGCAAGGAAATTGGCGGGGATTTATTAGAACTCTATTGCGGGAATGGTAATTTCACCCTGCCCTTATCACAGAACTTTGACAAAGTATTAGCCACTGAAGTATCAAAAACCTCAGTGGAATCGGCGCTGTTTAATATCGCTGCAAATAAGATCAACAATATTCAAATTGCGCGCATGTCGAGCGAGGAATTCTCTCAGGCGATGGATGGTGTGCGCGAGTTTAATCGTCTGCGCCATATCAATTTAGCGGATTACAACTTCACTAGCATTTTTGTGGACCCGCCTCGCGCAGGGCTTGACCCACATACCACCAGTATTACCCAGCGCTTTGACAATATTATTTATATCTCCTGCAACCCCGATACATTGCGTGAAAATTTAAAAATCATTACCCAGACGCACACGATTAAAGCCTTTGCGATTTTTGATCAATTTCCCTACACACATCATGTCGAATGCGGCGTAGTATTGCAGAAAAAGTAATGGGAAATAATTAGTGCTTTGGAAGCTTCATTCGCTGACAAGCTCACGCGTCATATAAATCGCAGGACCAGAGTAGGATGCAAGATTGTACTGCTGGGTTTCATCCAGTTGCGCGCACTCATTGAAACCTAGTTTCTGCCAAAAGGATTTGGAGTTTTGCACCGATACTAACGCTGCTGCACGCAATTCCCGTTGACGCGCCTCCTTCAAAGCGTGATTCACCAACATTGGCCCCACACCACAGCCCGCCGCCGACTTACTGATTGCAAGATCATGTAGATAGAGCGCTGTAGAGTCGGGCTTGTGCGTAAACTCGCTGCCCCAAGGTGATACCTCACCCAGCGCAGATTGATAGCCGACCAGATAACCACACACCTCACCCGCACGCTCTACTACCCAGGATGTATCCGGCGTTTGTGCAAAACGTGCGTGAATTACCTCGTCAGCTTCCAGAATTTCATCGATATAGGCTTCTGCTTGAATACGGATAACATCAGCAAGGTCGCACAACTGCATGGCACGACAAATAAACTCTACAGTCATTCTTAAATAGCCTTAAAAATCGCGTCCCAGAATGCGCTTGGCTGCATCCATCACAAAATCATTAAACGTGGCTTCGTGATTCAAACGCTCCAGATCAAACTTGCGCTGCTCGGCATTGGACAAGTTTTGCCATGCCTGCAAATAAGGAATATGGCTGGTTTTTTCGCGCAGTTGATAAAACGCCGAGAATTCGGTTTTCACCTCCCCATTCACATCCAATGTATCCAGTAACCCGGCGATCCGAATACTCGCCTCAGTCAGGGTCAACTCTTGATTGTGCAGCGCTTGTGCCAATATTTGGATGCTTTTATTAATCCATTCGCGCTGCTCACGCTGCGCTTGTTGATTGGCAAGTTCCTGTGCTTTTAATTTTTGCTCACGCTCTTTTTGTTTGCGATACACCTGAAATACCAAACGCCCGGCAATGACCGCCAACACAATAATAATTAGCGCGCCTAACAAGATTAATATCGATAACAACGTCATAAGTAATCTCTACAGAAATTCCGGGAAATAAATTATTTAGGGCATGCCTGATTTAAATCAGGCACTATCATCTTCCAACCCGCCGGCATCCAACAAGTATTCTTCGACATCACTGCCAGCCTCTTCCAACAAATGACCGGCGATGGATTTTTTAGTTTTAGCACCTAAACGACGAATATCATCCACGCGTTTCACCAAATTGCCACGCCCGGTTTGCAAACGGTCACGAGCTTTACTGTAGGCTTCTTGCGTTTTATTGAGTGAATTACCAATAGCATCCAGCGATTCCAGCAACAATACAAACTGGTCGTGCAATGCGCCCGCTTCTTTGGCGATGCGCTCGGCATTTTTGTTTTGCTTTTCGTAGCGCCAGATATTCTCTACAGTGCGCAAGGTTGCCAAGAGTGTTGTTGGACTTACTAAAATAATATGGCGATCATACGCTTCGCGGTACAAGCCAGGCTCATGCTGCAACGCAAACATAAAGGCCGCTTCAATCGGGATAAAAATAAACACAAAGTCGAGCGTTTTAATACCATCAAGCTTTTCGTAGTCTTTAATACTGAGACTTTTAATATGACTGCGCAGCGAATTTACGTGTGCATTTAGATACTGCTTGCGCTCAACGTCATCGTCTGCACTGCAGAATTTTTCATAATCAACCAGCGAGCATTTTGCATCGATCACAATATCTTTGTTTTCGGGCAAGTGAATAATCACGTCCGGCATTAACCGGGAGCCATCGCTACCGGTGAAATTAACTTGGGTGTCATATTCGCGGCCTTTCTGCAAACCGGATTCCTCCAGTAAGCGTTCCAGCACTACTTCACCCCAATTACCTTGGGTTTTACTATTTCCTTTTAGTGCTTGCGCGAGATTAACGGCATCTTCGCCAATTTTTTGCGCCTGTTTTTGCAACTCAACCACTTGGCCGGAAAGGCGATTGCGATCGGCATTTTCTTTTTCGTACACGTCTTCCACTTTTTTACGGAATTCCGTGAGTTGCAATTTCAGCGGGTCAAGCGTGTTATCGAGTAGCGTTTTGCTATTTGCACTAAACTGCTGTTGCTTATTTTCAAAAATTTTATTGGCGAGGTTTTCAAACTCTTTGGCTAACTCTACTTTGGCATTCTGTAGCAGCGCGAGTTGTTCAGCGAAATTTTTTCGCTCTTGCTCCAAACGGGTTTTCAGTTCGGTAGTTTCTTTAGCGAACAGCACAAGCTGTTCATCTTTACGCAGGGATTGCTGCTGTAGCTCATCAAAGTGGCGGGTTTTCTCACGCAGAGCCGCGGCGTCTTGCTGCGCAACGCCCAAAGACTGCTGTAACTCAACAGCGTGTTGTTGAACCGATTGAAGCTGTGTTTTGATTTCAACCAGCTGGAGCTTGAGCTGATTACTGTCCTGTTGCAGCGCCGCTTCACGCAGGTCATGACTGTGCTGCAATTGCTGTTGGGCAGCTTCAAACTCATGGGTTTTGGTAAGCACAGCTTGGTCGAGGCGGCGCCCGACAATCCAATACACCATCAGGGCGCCAATAACCAAACCCGACAGGGCGGCAATAAGAGTTAGTACCGTTGGATTCACTAAAAAACTCCAGAATGTAAAACGCGGCTAGGTTTTATCGGCCGCGACCGTTAAAATCGCCGCCATTTTAGCAACATATCGCCGCTTTCAGGCTATTGATTTGACTCACCTATGAACACCACCACCTCGTCTTTTCAGGCTCCGCGTATTCTGGTATTCGATTCCGGTGTCGGCGGTTTGAGTGTCGCCCGCGAGATCCAGCAGCGTCGACCACAGAACCCGTTGGTTTACGCCTCGGACAATGCGTTTTTCCCCTATGGTACCAAGGGCGAGGCGGAGCTAATTACGCGTGTGGATCATGTGATTGGCGAGCTATTGCTGCGCTACCCGGCCGATATCCTCGTCATCGCCTGCAATACCGCCAGCACACTCACCCTGCCCCATTTGCGCAGCAAATTGAGCTTGCCCATAGTCGGGGTAGTGCCTGCGATCAAACCTGCCGCGCTCATGAGTAAAACCGGGGTAATCGGCCTGCTCGCCACACCTGCCACAGTCGCTCGTCCCTATACCCACGAATTAATCCGCGAATACGCAACGGGTTGCCAGGTAATTTCATTGGGCAGTAGCGAGCTGGTGCAAATCGCCGAGCAAAAATTACGCGGCGAAACAATCGATGTGAATGCGATTAGCAAAATTGCCCAGGAATTAATGCGCGATGATGAAGCAGAAAAAATGGATGTGCTGGTTTTAGCCTGCACACATTTTCCGCTGTTGAGGGATGAGTTGGCGCAACACTTGCCCGCACAATTAAAACTGATCGACTCGGGGGCAGCCATAGCACGGCGGGTAGAGTTTTTGCTCGCTGATGCTGCAGAGCCACCGGCAGGTTATGTACCGGAACATCTTGCAGTATTTACCAAACACACTGCAGCTGCCGAGCAACTTGCACCAGCATTAACCCGCTTTGGCATTCACCAGCAGGCTTATCTCAATATTTAAAATCCTACTAGAAAAACCGGGCAGAAAATGCCCGGGTTTTATCTTTACTGCTTAACCATTAATAATTAAACCTGCAAACTCAGACCACCAGACGTAATTCATGTCCATCGGGCTGCAAGTTACGCAAAATATCCATGCTGGTAATAACACCCTGCGCAATTTTATTGTCCGCCACTACCACGCGATGGATATTGTTCTTCACCATCACCGCTGCCACTTCCGCCACACTGGCATCTGGTTTTACAGTAATAATTTCGCGTTGCATGATTTGATGCACTGTGCAGTTATATTCTGCCCTGTTACTCCAATCCCGCAGACTGACTTCATCCAAATCAATTTCACAACTTTCGCGATAATAATTTCGCAGTGCTTCGCGGCGATTGGTTTCATCCATGCTACTGAATTTAAAAATATCCGAAACCGTCACCACACCAACTAACTCGTGATCCGATGCAATAACGGGCGCGCCGGAAATACCGTGTTTAATAAAAAACTCAGCAAGGCGATGGATAGTCCAACCCTCGTAGGCACTTAACAAGGTTTTACTCATAATCGCTTGGGCGGTATGGCTATTTTTATGGCTTATCGACATAACTGATTCCTCGCAGAAAAGTAAATGGCGCATTAAGTATTAACCCTGGTGAAAAATTCGACACCATAAAAATCGCCCATTGATTAGACTTTTTCTGCATTAAAAACCACCTTTAGGTTCTTGCCAGAAAATTCTTTCACCCAATAAAAAAGCCGCTGGATGAATAATCCAGCGGCTTTTAGCAATCACATAAAAATTATTACAAATCAGTGATTGGCTTATATTTTGGCACTAACATCTTCATAACGCCCCAGGCCAGCAAATAGGCTACCGCGCAAACGGCAAACATAATCGCGTAACCCGTGTAAATATTGCCTTGTGCTCCGTAGTAGTCAAACAACCAACCACCGGTTTTAGACAAAAATACACCACCCAAACCGCCCGCCATACCACCGATACCGACTACTGAGCCTACGGCTTTTTTCGGGAACATATCCGACACTGTGGTGAAGATATTCGCAGACCACGCCTGATGCGCTGAGGCACCAATACCAATCAGAATTACCGGCACCCAAAAACCGTAATGACCGAGAGGTTGTGCGAGTAACACTACCAGCGGGAAGAGCGCAATCACAAACATAGCGCGCATACGACCATCGTAAGCGTTGTAACCTTTGTTCATGAAATAAGTGGGGAACCAACCCCCACCGATACTGCCAATCATAGTCAAGCTATAAAGCACGGTTAAAGGCAACATTAATTGCGTGCCGGTCAAGCCGTATTGCTCACCCAAATATTTCGGCAACCAAAACAAGAAGAACCACCAGACACCATCGGTCATAAACTTGCCAAAAGCAAAGGCCCAGGTTTGGCGATAGCTAAGGAGTTTGAACCATGAGGTTTTCAATTCCTCTTCGACTGCAACCACCGGCGCTTCGCCCGGATTGGTATTGATGTAATCCAACTCAGCCTGACCCAAGCGTTTTTGCTTGGTGGGGATTTCGTAATAAATCTGCCAGAGCACCATCCATACAAAACCTATGGCACCAATCACGATAAACGCGGTTTGCCAGCCCCAGTTAACTGCAATCCAGGGCACAGTCAAAGGCGCAAGAATCGCACCTACGTTGGCACCCGAGTTA
Source organism: Cellvibrio sp. KY-YJ-3 (assembly GCF_008806955.1). Taxonomy (NCBI): domain Bacteria; kingdom Pseudomonadati; phylum Pseudomonadota; class Gammaproteobacteria; order Cellvibrionales; family Cellvibrionaceae; genus Cellvibrio; species Cellvibrio sp. KY-YJ-3. The sequence continues at coordinate 3,544,045 of NZ_CP031727.1, forward strand.
AAAATACCGGTGGCAAAGGAGCGTTCTTTTTTAGGGAAATATTCAGCGGTGGCTTTGATGGCGGCCGGAAAGTTACCCGCCTCACCTATCGCCAATACAGCGCGGGAAATCATAAAACCAATAATCGATACCGGAATTGCCGCTATACCCGCAATCGCCAGCACATTATTTGTGAAATGACCAATGGGTACCGCGTAGGCATGCATGATGGCGCCGATAGACCAGACAACAATCGCGACTATATAGCCCAACTTGGTACCAAGTTTGTCGATCACACGACCGGCAAACAGCATGGAAATGGCGTACACAAATTGGAATACCGCCGTGATATTGGCGTAGTCGCTGTTAGTCCAGCCAAACTCTTTGGAGAGCGCCGGCGCTAATAAGCTGAGAACTTGACGGTCAAGATAATTAACAGTGGTTGCAAAGAACAGGAGGGCACAAATGGTCCATCTGTAGTTGCCAATAAGTTGCTGGTTCATAAGGTCACTTGCTTATCGTTATGGAGTACAAAGGGAATCATAGCTGCTGTTTCTGATATCGCTAAAAAAGCGATGTCAGCAAAATAGCGAGCCGATGAAACTCTCACCGGATATTGTATTGACCTTAATTTGCCTGATTGCTTGTCGCAAGCTGCCTGTTTGGCATTTTGAGTGCCGTCCCTATGGGCGGTGTCGACAATGAGCGGGGCTATTGCGACGGCGAACATCCAATTGTTCTTTTATTATGATGCGGAAAAGTAACATGATTCCCCAGGGCAAACAAGCCAAAGGAATAGTTAACTCCTTGTGCGACAAGGGCTTATAACCAAACTTTACACCCGCCAACAAACCACACAAGAAAGAGTCACGGTGCCATAATGCCGCTTACTTTTTCTTGCTACCGTTTACATGGCTCAGGCAAACATCATTATGGTTGATACCTATTTCGACATTACGCCCTACCTGAGCGCGATTGCGCGCGATCAATTAATCATCACTGCCAACAATCGCCTGCGCAACCATATGCTGCGCGCCTACGGGCAATGGCAGGCAAGTAATAGCACCCAGGTCTGGCCCACGCCGCGCATCTATTCGCTCAGCCAGTGGCTTGGATCGCAATGGGAGCTGTTGCAACGGCGCGCTTATGGCCCAGCGGCGCAGCGCATAATTAGCAACCTGCAACGTCAAACCCTGTGGGAAAAAATTATCGGCGAATCCTCCCTCGCCCAAGCATTGCTGCAAGCCGAACCGCTGGCACAAGCGGCAGACAGTGCATTGCGCAACCTTGAACTCTGGCAATTAAATGAAGAGGATGTACGCAGCGCCGAGCCTATCCTCAATCCCCAAAGCAATAGCTATTGCTGGCTGACTTGGCTGGGTGATTTTCGCGCGCGCTTGAGCAAACTTGGTTTTATTACTCAGGAAATGGCGAATCAGATTTTGATCGACGCCTTTAAACAGGGTGAATTGCAGCAAGAAGCGATGATTTACCTTACCGGTTTTGATGATATTCCCCCGCAACATCAGGATCTCATCAACAGCGCCTGCCATGAATTAACCAGCATCAAACCGCTCAATCACGCCATCCAGTTGCAGCGCACCGAGCTTAATACCACGGAGCAAGAAATGCGTGCGGCGGCGCTGTGGAGCAAACAACAGCTGGAGCAAAACCCGGCGGCGATGATTGGCATTATCGTGCCCAACCTCGGCCAGTGCCGGGATCAGGTGGAACGAATATTTGTTGAGGTATTTGAACCGCTCGCCGCCCTGCCCGATCAACCGCGCTACACATTGCCGTTTAACTTTTCCGCTGGTACACCACTCGCGACTACACCGATTATTGCGGCCACGCTGGATTTACTCGAATTACAAAAATCCTCCTGGGAATTGGAGAGCATTTGTAATTTGCTACTTTCGCCTTTTTTTGGCGATGCAGAACAAGAATTAGTCTTGCGTGCGCACTTGATCCAAACCCTGCGCAAACTTGGAAAGTTCACTATTAGTTTGAGCGATTTACGTTACCACTGCCAAAAACTCACCAGCAAATTAGCAATACCTGAAAGCGATTCCAATCTGATTACCCGCTTGGTGCAACTGGAAAATTATCGTCGCCAGAGTTTTGGTTTTCACAGCGCCGAATACTGGTGTGATTTTTTCCAGCAGCATTTGCAATTACTCGGCTGGCCCGGAGCACGCCGGTTAGACAGCCAGGAATATCAACAGCTCACCCTGTGGAATCAAGTGCTGGATAATTTTTTGCAGCTGGACGGCACCGGTATTAATTTCAGTTACAGCAATGCCATTCAACAACTGCGCAGCATCGCCGGTAAAACACCGTTTCAGGCGCAAACACCCAACTCACCGATTCAAATTCTCGGCGCACTCGAAGGTGCCGGTTTGCAATTCAGCCACTGCTGGGTGATGGGTTTACACCATCGCCAATGGCCGCCCGTGCCAGCACCCAACCCACTGCTGCCCAGCAATTTACAGCGCACTAAAAAAATGCCTCACGCCAGCGCCGAACGGGAATTGGAATTTGCGCGCGCACTCACCGCCCATTACCTACAGTGTGCAGCGCAGGTGATTTTTAGCTCGGCCCACAGTGACGACGACAGTGAACTCAGCCCCAGCGCCTTAATTCGCCATTTACCACTCACACCACCCGCGCAACTGATTCACAGCCACACAACTGCCAGCGCGGAAAATTATTCACTGCTGGCACAAAGTAAAGCCTGGGAATTGGTGGATTGCACAAATGCACCTGCGCTGGATATTACGCAAGAACCGGTGCGCGGCGGTGCAAACTTATTTAAAGAACAAGCCGCCTGCCCGTTTAATGCCTTTGCACGTTTACGTTTGGGGGCAGCGCGAATTGAAGAACCCGTTGCCGGTTTCTCGGCGATTGAACGCGGCAACTTATTACACGAAGCGCTAGCCACTATTTGGCGCGAATTAAACAGCCACGCTGCACTCATCGCGTTGGATGAAACCTCACTCTCCACGTTAATTAACAGTGCTGCGCAACAAGCGGTTGACGCGCTCAAACAAAAGCGCGGCACCTCCGTTGGAACCTATTACGCACAACTGGAACAAGAACGCTTGAGTGCGCTGTTAGCAGATTGGTTAGCGCAAGAAAAAATACGCCCAGCGTTTACCGTGATCGCAATTGAAGAGGAAGTACAGATTACCTTTGCTGGTTTACCGCTGAAATTGCGTATCGACCGTATTGATAAATTAACCACTGGCGAACTGATATTAATCGACTACAAAACCGGTCAACCCAAAGCCGCCAGTTGGCAAGGCGAACGATTGGATGAACCGCAGTTGCCACTCTATGCCGTGACTGCTAGCAGCGAAATTGCCGCCATCGCCTTTGCCCAAATCAATGCCAAAGCCATGCAGTGGATTGGCACCGGCGAATTGCATGTCACACACGATGGCATCTTTCCCGGCAAACAAAGTTGGGATGAACAATTGCACGAATGGAAAAACAATTTACAACAACTCGCACAGGATTTTATTCAGGGTGATGCCCGCGTCGATATGAAAAACCCAACCACCGCCCAATATGCCGAAGACTTATTACCGCTCAACCGTTTGCTGGAAGCTGATGCACTCGCCGCGTATATGCAACGTCAGCAAGGAGCGGTGTAATGTCCATCATCATTAACCAACCTGTCGACCAACAAGTTCGTATTGATGCACTCGACCCACAAACCTCCTTTGCAGTTTCAGCGCCCGCCGGTTCCGGTAAAACCGGCTTGCTTACCCAACGCGTATTAACGCTGCTCGCCACCTGCGATGAACCCGAAGAAGTATTGGCGATTACCTTTACGCGCAAAGCGGCCGGTGAAATGCAGGACCGCATTATGCAGGCGCTCTGGCAAGCCGCCGACTCACCCGAACCCAGCGACCCCCATATATTGCGCACCTGGAAAATTGCGCAACAAGTATTGCAGCGCGATAAAGAATTACAGTGGAATTTACTACATAGCCCGCAGCGCTTACGCGTGCAAACTATCGACAGCCTGTGTCGCTCCATCACCAAACAATTGCCCCTCGCCAGCGGCATAGGCGCACAGCCAGACACACTGGAAGATGCAGAACAAGCTTACCAATTAGCAGTGCGCGAATTATTTAAATTACTGGAAGACGACACGCCGTTACGCGCGGACTTAACTCGCCTGCTGCGCCATTTGGATAACAACCTACCCGCCGTAGAAAAATTATTAACCGGGTTGTTGGGCAAACGCGAACAATGGTTGGGCGTATTGCTGCAGGCGCGCCATGAAGAAGCGCGCATTTATTTGCAAACCGTATTGCAAGATGTGATTCGCGAACAATTGGAGCAGGTTTATAACGCGCTGATTATTCACGCCAGCGAACTCTGCGCGATTGCCGACCGCGCCGCAACCAACTTGCAAGAGGAAGCCGAGCGCAAAAATCGCATTCACGAATTATTGGGTATCACCCACTTACCCGAAGCAGAGCCAGATGCCGTTAATGAGTGGCTGGCTATTTGCGATTTACTGCTCACCAACGGCGGCACATTTCGCGCGCGTTTAACCAAAGCTGAAGGCTTTCCTGCGGGCAAAGAAAATGCCGAATTAAAAAACCAATTCAGCGCATTAATCGCCGCACTCACCGACACAGCGCCTGACGCTGAGCAATTATTACAAGAAGTACGCAACCTGCCACCGCCACACTATGCCGATCACCAATGGCAGTTGCTCGACAGCCTCACCAGCATTTTGCCAATTTTGGTTGCGCAATTAACGCTGGTATTTAAGCAGCAGAGCGCAACGGATTACACCGCTATCAGCCAGGCCGCATTAGTGGCACTGGGTGATGAAGAATCGCCCACGGATCTCGCGCTGCAATTGGACTATCGCATTCGCCATATTCTGGTGGATGAATTTCAGGATACCGCCAGCCCGCAGCTTGAGTTATTGAAAAAACTCACCAACGGTTGGCAAGCCGGTGATGGCCGCACGTTATTTATTGTGGGCGATGGCATGCAGTCCTGTTACGGTTTCCGCAACGCCAATGTAGGTTTATTTTTGGACGCACGCCAGCAAGGCATAGGCTCGGTGGATTTAACCGCGCTGGATTTACAGGTGAATTTCCGCTCGCAAGCCGGTGTAGTGAATTGGGTCAACACTATTTTTCAAAACGCCTTTCCCGCGCAGGACGACATCAGCCGCGGCGCAGTCAGTTATTCACCGTCCGTTGCGTTTAAATCCGAACTGGAAGGTGACGCGGTGCAGTTCTACGCGTGTACTTATTCCTCTGAAACTAAAAATACTTACAGCAGAAGCAGCGATGAAAGTGAGAGCGATGACGGCGACGAGCCATCATCACGCGTGCACGCGCAGCAGCAGGAAGCCGTTAAAGTTGTCGAGTTGGTACAACAAGCACGCTACGACAACCCCGAAGGTAGCATTGCGATTTTAGTGCGCACCCGCAATCATCTCGCGCGCATTTTGCCTGCGCTCACCGCCGCCGGTTTGCACTACCAAGCCACGGAAATTGATCGCCTCGCCAGCCGCATGGCGATTGTGGATTTACTCTCGCTCACCCGCGCGCTATTAAACCCCGTCGACCGCACGGCTTGGCTAGCCATTCTGCGCGCGCCTTGGTGCGGCTTAAATAATCACGACTTGCATGCGCTTACCACCACAAATTTAGCGGACCTTAATCCATGCCTGAATGACAATGCGTTTGCAGTAGTCTGGCCGCAGCTGGTGAATTTTGAAAAAATAGTTTCACTCAGCAGTGCAGGCAAAACGATTCTTGCACGCGTAGTGCCAGTATTGCAGCAGGCGTTAACCGAAAAATATCGTAAATCGCTGCGTCAATGGATTGAAGGCGTGTGGTTTGCACTGGGCGGCCCCGCCACACTGCTGGATGAAAACGACCGCGATAATATAAACAGTTTTTTTACCTTGCTGGATAAACACCAACAAGGCGGCAGCATTCGCGATTGGCAAGTATTTAATAACGCCATTGACCGTTTATTTGCTGCGCCGCGTGCCGATGCCGACCCAAAACTACAAGTAATGACCATTCACAAATCCAAGGGGTTGGAATTTGATACGGTCATTATTCCCGGCCTGGATCGCAGCGCACGTAAGGACGACAAACAGTTATTGCTCTGGCAAGAACGCATTAACCATCACGGCGAAAAACAATTACTGCTCGGCTCACTCGCTGCCACCGGCAAAGAAGAGGACCGCCTCTACACCTTTATGCGCCGCGAGGCAGATAAACAACAGGCATTTGAAGCAACCCGCTTGTTATACGTAGGCTGTACTCGCGCCATTAAACATTTGCATTTAATTGCCTGTATCAACACCAAAGAAGATGAATTAATCGCGCCCGCAAAAGCATCTCTGCTGCACAGTATTTGGCCGTTTGTAAACGAAAGCGCAAAACTTATTCCGTGCAAATCCACCAGTGATAACCAAACAGGCAGCAGCGAGCGCAAACCGGGTTTGCAACATTTGTTACGCCTTGTTCCCACCTGGCAAGCACCCAGATTAAATGACGTAACACTGCTGCACAGCTATCGCGGCCACGAATTCGGTGCTACTCCATTTGGTACTACAGAAAGCGATGAGACCACAGCTGAAAACCCATTAAATATCCCCGAAGTAGAAACCGCCGCCGCGCGCCTCGCACGCCACACAGGGACGGTGATTCACAGTGCACTACAAGCACTGGTCGAAAATAAATTCGTCACCAATAGTGCGTGTATTGCCGCTGATGCATTTATCAACCAGCAACAACCTTTCTGGAAAATCCAACTACACCAACTCGGCTGGCATGGCGACAATTTACAGCGCGCCCTGCAAAAAATCGCCCAAGCCATTCACACCACCCTCGCCAGCGAACAAGGCCGCTGGCTGCTCAATTGCGACCACGAACAAAGCGCCTGTGAACTCTCGCTGATGCAAAAAAACAAACAAGACGTAAGCGAATCCATCATCGACCGCACTTTCGTCGCTGAGGGTATACGATGGATAGTGGATTACAAAAGCAGTGAACCGGAAAGTGGCGAAACTGAAACAACGTTTATCGCACGCGAAATAGAAACCTATAAAGAGCAATTACTGCGCTACCAAAAACTGCTGGCAGCAACAGAACCCCGTCCAATCAAAACAGCACTTTATTTAGTGAGTATGGGGAGGTTAGTTGAAACGGTGTAAGTAAAACCCCCGAGCGAAAGCTCGGGGGTCAGGTTCATTTAATAGATTGGTAACAGTGCTATTTTTGCTCCAAAAAACCCGCCTTCACGTATAGGATGGTATCTCTGATATTTAACGATGACTCTCTCCATGCGATCACCTGTAAAACACGAAATACTTCTGGCCATTTTAGTGGGTATGGCGGTGCTGCTGGCGGTGTTCTTTAGCATTAAACAGTTCACCGCGCTCAATGCGCTGCAATGGTTACTGATTGCGGACTGTTTATGGTTTTATGTGTGTTGGCAATTATGGCAGCGGTTGGAGTTGAACCGCGCAAGTGAAGGTGCTCCACTCTACCCCACTCTGGGTTGGGCGAACCGGTTGACCTTGTTGCGCGGTGGATTGATTGCATTAACCGGGGGATTTTTGTTTCAACCGCAAGCTGCGGGATTAATGGCTTGGGTTCCAGGTGCGTTGTATACCTTGGCAGCAATTCTGGACCGCATGGATGGATTTGTGGCGCGGCGCAGCAAACAAACGAGCTTATTGGGTACTGAGCTGGATACGGTTTATGACGCGCTGGGGTTAGTGGTTGCGCCGTTATTAGCAGTGGGTTACGGAAAAATTCACTGGAGCTTTTTATTGGTAAGCGCAGCCTATTATGTTTTTGTGTGGGGTCTGTACTGGCGGCGCACACATAACTTACCGGTTTATCCACTTATGCCCAGCATGTTACGCCGCACGCTCGCGGGCTTTCAAATGGGGTTTGTCGCGTTTATTTTATTACCCTGCTTTCAGGCACCACTGACAGTAATTATCGGTATCGCGTTTATGCTGCCAATCCTGCTTGGTTTTATGGTGGATTGGTTAATGGTGAGTGGCCGCATTGAATCCAACACAACTAATAGCCACTTTTTTAATCGCCTCGAGCAAATTAGCCACAATAGTTTGCAACCATTGTTACGGCTGGCATTAGCTATTGCATTTTTATTGTTCATAACCAGCAACAACCTTTTATCGCTAACCTGGTTACCAATTATTTTATTTCTTGCGGTAGCCATGACTTTTTTTGGGTTGGCTGGCCGTGTAGGGGCGTTGTTGGTAGTGGTATTAATTACTTTATTGCAGGGCGATAAACCTGTTGATGCAATTATGGCAATTATTATTTTCAGTGGTGTGTGGTTAATGCTGCTGGGCACTGGCCGCTTCAGCCTCTGGCAGTGGGACGACCAGTGGGTAAACCGCCGCGATGGTGAGGAGCACAATTAATGCAGCGCGCCGCATTCTTTACGCTCTTGTTGTGGCTAATCGCCATAGCTTTAGCAGCATGGACACTTGCACAATTACCCCTTGCCGACATAACCCACAGCATTAGTGCACTCAGCGCCGTGCAATGGATTTTTTGGTTAGGGCTTAACGCACTTATTATTGTGGTGCTCGGCTTGCGCTGGCAATTATTAACCCAGGCATTGGCCGCGCCGGTTAATTTGTTAAAACTCTTGTTAATTCGCCAAGCGGGGCAAGCAGTAAGTTTCATTACCCCCGGCCCACAATTTGGCGGTGAACCGCTGCAAATTTATTGGCTGTACAAATACGGGCTGCCACTGCGCAAAGCGTTTTTATCCCTAGGGCTGGATCGGTTTTTTGAGCTGTGGGTTAATTTTTCCGTGCTGTTGCTAGCAGTGTTATTACTGCTTGCCGGTGTGGGCGACACCCTCCAATACGAAACTATCAAATACGACACTATCCAATACGACATCATCAAATCCAACGCTATCGGCGACTGGCAAACAGCGCTACTGCCACTGCTGATTTTTTTAGGGTTGATGTTTTTGCTGGCGTGGGTTTTAGTGAAACAACCGCAGTGGATAAATAATCGCCTTGAACGCATTGCCGCACGCTGGCAACACAATCATCGTTTGAACAACATCAATCAACACTGGCAGTCATTGAGCGACGATTTACGCACTGCACTGCGCACACAAAAAATTCGCTTTTCACTCGCTCTGCTATTGTCATTGCTCGGTTGGATGGGAATATTGGGTGAGCTGTATTTGATTTTGCGTTTAGTGGGCATTGAAGCTGACGTGCATTCTTTTCTGATTATTTTAGTGGCGATGCGCATGGCGCTGTTGTTACCTATGCCCGGTGGAGTGGGCACCTTGGAGGCATCTGTACTCTGGTCATTTCACACATTGGGTTTACCCGCTAGCGCAGCCTTGGGTTTAATTGCACTCATGCGCGTGCGCGATGCCATTGTGTTGTTGATCGGGTTGGCGTGTTTGCGCGCTAGCGCTAGCAATACCACTAACGCACAAACCAAATCCATTACTGAAACCTAAGGAAGCTTTGAAATATTCACTTCTCGTCATACCCGCGAACGCAGGTATCCAGAAAAATCAACAGCATGGATTCCTGCATTCGCAAGAATGACCAATAATTCAGAGACACCCTAGCTTTTCTTCCCCAAGATTAAAAAGATTTGCGATACGCCGCCCAACAGGTGGCATTTTCCCATAGCTTGATCGTGAGCGAACCCGTGCCGGGTGGGTGAATCAGTGCGATGACTTTTTCATTAATAATGCGACTGAAATGTTCGATGCTGGGGTTTAGTCCGGCAAATTCTTCTTTGTCATTCAGCAGGCTATCGCGGAAGTACCCCACTACTTTATCCAGCGCCGCTTCTATCTCAACAATATCCACCAAATAACCGTGTTTATCCAATTGGTCGCTTTCAATACTCACTTCCGCCACATAGTGATGTGCATGCGGAAAATTTTCACTGCCCCAATCGCCGCCGATCAGAAAATGGTTGGCGATAAAATCGCGGGTCACTGCAACGGTATACATAAAAATCCCTGCCTGCTAAAAATTAATAAATTGAAAAAGATTAAGAGTGTGAATAACAAAAAATGGCTTGCAGTATCTCCACTGGAGACTGGTGCAAACGCTGATAAAGTGCTGGTGCTTCACTGAGCGGGGCGCGATGGGTAATTAATTGGCTGGGCTGCAGCTTGCGCAACATTTGCCAGGTAAGCTCAAACCGACGACCCTTATCCCAGCGGCCACTTAATTCCGGCGCAAGGCTACTCACTTGGCTGGTGGTAATTTTTAAGCGATTGCGATGGGCATTTCCACCCAGCGCAATCGCTGCAGTTTTATTACCGTACCAACTGCCGATAACAATCCGGCTTGCAAAACCACTTAACTCAATTGCCAAATTTAATGCATCGGGCGCGCCGCTCACTTCATAAATGAGATCAGCACCGGTGTTATTTTCTGCAACACTTAATTGTTGTTTAAGGGCATTAATATCTGTCGTCGAAAATGGATCGAACACCTCACTTACGCCGAGTTGCAAAGCACGCTCGCGGCGCACAGCAATTGCATCCACCCCGTGTAATTGAGTCAGCGGAAACTGCGCTAATAAATTTGCCAGCAGCAATCCCACGATGCCCTGCCCCAACACCACCACTCGCTCACCCAATGCGGGGCTGCCATCCTGAATTAAATTAACAGCGGTTTCCATATTGGGTAAAAATACGGCGTCCTCCGCAGCTATGCCTGCAGGAACAGGAATAACATTCGCAGGTGTGGTGATGAAATGGCTGGCGTGTGGTTGAAACGCAAATACACGTTGACCGATTAATGCGGCGTCCACACCCTCACCCACTGCTTTAACAATACCAACACTGGCATAGCCGTATTGCAGCGGATATTGTTGCTGATCTTGTTGCTGGGAACGCAACACAGTGATCGTCGCATCAAGCGGCATTTCATTGGGAATTTGCCCGCGATACACCAGCATTTCGGTACCGGCACTGATCGCTGAGCATTCCACTTGCACCAACAATTCACCTTCAGCCAGTGCGGCAAGAGGTTGTCCGCGCACTTCAACTTGTTCAATGCCGGTGAACCAGAGTTGCTGTGCATATACAGGTTTATTTTGGCCAGCGTCAGTCGTCATATTGCGTAATCCCTTATGCTGTGTGATCGCTATAATTTAAATTGCCCCACACGATTAAATCATCACCCAGGCGTTCAGAGAAAAAAGGTTTTAACTGTGGAAATGTACCGCGCGATTGATTACCTAAACCAGTCACTGCTTTGTAGCCGCCTACAAATTGCGGCGTAATAGTGAGCACCAGTGCGTCCACCAAGCGGGCTTTTAAAAACGCACTGATAACACTGGCTCCACCCTCCACCATTAAACTTTTTATGCCGCGGCTCCATAATAACTTCAACGCGCGCTGCAAACACACACGGCCATCGGCATTGCCTTGCAGCGCGGTAATTTCCAAACCTTCAATAACGGTACCCTCATCATCTACCGTGGTTAATACCCAGCAGCGTTTATCCGGCAGGCAACACAAGCGCGCTTTTGCTGGAATGCGCAATTGACTGTCCAACACAATTGGCTGCGGGTTGTGACCAATCCAGTGGCGCACGGTGAGCTGTGGGTCATCACTTAATACGGTGCCTATGCCAACTAAAATGCCGTCGTGCATGCTGCGTAATTGATGGGTTAACCGCAGCGATTCTTCACCACTCAACGCAAGTGGTTCATCGCAGCGCAGCGCGATACTGCCATCAAGGCTTTGCGCATAGCTTAGGGTCACGAAGGGCCGCTCGCTGGAACGAAACGCGTTTTTATTCTGGGTCAGCCAGTTTTCAATTCGTTGATTGAGGTTCATGCAAATCACTGTGATGGGATGAAACAAACGGCTTACTAAATAACAAATGATCCATGCGTTTGGCTTTGGTGATCATATAACCTTTATTCTCGGCGTTGGCCGCAATTTCCAGCGGCACACGCGCCACCACCTTGATGCCTTCGGCCTTTAATGCCTGGATCTTGGCGGGATTATTGGTCATCAAGCGCACGGATTGCACACCCAAATCCTCCAGAATACACGCGGCTAGCGAGTAGCTTCGCTCATCGGCACCATGGCCTAACATAAGGTTGGCATCAACCGTGTCGTAACCCTGATCTTGCAAGTTATAGGCAAGCAACTTTTGCTCAAGGCCAATGCCGCGCCCCTCCTGACGCAAATAAATCACCACGCCTTGCCCCTCCTCGGCCACCAGCGCCAGCGCGCGGTCCAATTGCTCACCACAATCGCAGCGCAATGAACCAAGCACATCACCAGTGAAACACTCTGAATGAACACGAGCCAACACGCCCTCTGCGCGAGTCAGGTCACCCATGTAAAAGGCGAGGTGCTCTTTGTTATCCAGCGTATTGGTGTAATAACACAATTGAAAATCCCCATAGCGCGTGGGAATGCGGGCGGCAGCAGTGCGAGTAACAGACGGATTTGGCATACACAAAATCTTTAATAGTGAGAGGTAAACTCTATACGATGGCCGTGATCTTATGGGTCAGTCGCGCAATAGGCAAGGCAAGTCGCTGGTAATAGACCCTACACTAATAGAGAATTGCCGCGCGTGGGTTTATCGACATTTTCAACGAGTAGAGTGCAATGGCTAAAATTTATTTTGCAATTCCCGGCGATATCAACACCCTCACCGGTGGTTATGCCTATGACCGACGATTGATCGCAGAGTTGCGCGCACTGGGTCACAGTGTTGAACATCTGCAACTATCCTCTCGCTTTCCGCTGCCCGACACCAACGCACTAGCCGATGCCGCCGCGCAATTAGCTGCCCTCCCCGACCAGGCGCTGGTAATGATTGACGGCCTTGCTTACGGTGTGATGGAAACTATCGCGGAGCAGCATGCCTCGCGTTTAAATATTATTGCGCTGTGCCATCACCCACTCATGCTTGAATCGGGTTTATCCAGTGTGCAAATACAGCAGCTTTTTTTATCCGAACAACGCGCACTGAATGCGGCCAAGGCGGTGATAGTCACCAGCCCAATGACCGGTAAAATTCTTGCCGAACAATTTGCAATTCCCGCCGCAAAAATGACGATTGCATTGCCTGGCACCGATGCGCAAACCTTTGCCCCCTGTATCGGCAATCCGCCGGTGCTCTTGTGTGTGGCAACACTGACCCGTCGCAAAGCGCATGACGTATTAATCGATGCGCTCGCGAAGATTAAACAACTTGCATGGACGCTGCGCCTCGTGGGCGGCACAGAGTTTGACCCGGAATGGACATCGATACTGAAAAATAAAGTGGCGCAGTATGGGCTTGAACAGCGCATTGTTTTTCTCGGCAGCATTGCCGAACCAAGCAGCGAATACGCCGCAGCAGATGTATTTGTGCTGCCATCATTATTTGAAGGTTATGGAATGGCGTTTGCGGAAGCACTCAGTTTTGGTTTGCCAATTGTGGCGGCCCGCGCCGGCGCAGTGCCCGACGTAGTGCCTGAAAGCGCCGGTATTTTAGTTGCTCCGCAAGATTCCTCCGCGCTCACCGCTGCGCTGCAAGAATTGTTAACTGATACTGCCGCACGTAAAAAATTACAACAAGGTGCACAGGCTGCAGCGCGAAATTTACCCAGCTGGAAAGATACCGCTGCCGTAGTTGCAAAATTAAGCGCGCAACTAAGCGCGCAATTAACAGCAAAACTATCGACACAACCATCCATACAATCAATGGCAGGAAAAAGTGAGTAATCAATGAGTAGTTTTTCAATCGCATGGTTGGATTTACGCGAAGGCGCCGATTTTGCCGCGCGCGATAAAACATTGGTAACACAGGCGTTGAACTGGCTTGGTCAAGCAATAGACCGCGTATCACCCGACCGCATTATTGTTGACTTGGGTGCAGGTACTGGCTCCACGCTGCGCGCGCTGAGTAAATTGGGTGCAAACAATATTGTGTGGCGTTTGGTGGACCTGGATGGAAAATTATTGGATGAAGCGCTGCGTCGCCACGGCAAAAATTGTTTGATCGAAGACTATCAAGCCGATTTAACAATCATTGAGGAACTACCGCTGACCGGCGCGCACATAGTGTCGGCATCTGCGTTATTTGATTTGGCCTCAAGTACTTTTATTGATGCCTTAGTCGCGCGGCTCGATGCACGCAAAACCGCTGTTTATGCCGCCCTGAATTACGACGGCACAACCACTTGGTCACCGGCACATCCGCTGGATGAAAAAGTATTAACCGCATTTAACCAAGATCAGCACCGCGACAAAGGTTTTGGCCCCGCGCTTGGCCCGGACTGTACCGAATATTTACAAAAAGCACTGGAAAATAAAGGCTATGCGGTCTCCATCCAACCCAGCCCCTGGCAATTAGCAGCAAAAGATCACGCCATGTTGACCGAATTAATTAATGGTATTGCCGCTGCCGTGAGTGAAGGTTATGGGTTAACACCGCAGGCGCTGGAGAACTGGAAAAATTTTCGCATTGCCAATGTGGCCGACGGCAATTGCACAGTCGGCCATTGGGATTTGCTCGCACTACCGCGTTAATGTTCAGGTAGCGAAAACGCCTCAATAAATTTATTACGCAACTCATTCATAGGCCACACCGGTGCATCTGCAGCGGGCACCATTCCACTGCTCCACTGCCAGTGCGCCACTGCATTTATCAATGCGGAGTCGCGGGTAATTAAATGGATTGGCACATCGCGGTTAACCGTTTTAATGTCGCCCGTTTCGCCCGTAACAATCGGCGCTGGCTGGTGGTCACCCAATACCAACACCACCATATTGTCATCGCCGTAATTCATCACGTAAGACGCGATAGTCTCCAGCGCATATTCAATCGCCAAACGAAATTGTAAACGGATACGCGCTGTTTCCTTCCAAACTTCTTCCGGGCTATCACCACTCATCGCTTGCGCATTAAATACAGTGCCATCACCAACCGCATTCCAATCAATCAATTGTGGAATGGGTGTCCAGGGCGCGTGGGATGAAATCAGCGCGATCTCTGCCATCACTGGTGTAGGTGTCGCGCTGGGCGATTGTGCAGCAAGCTCCCGCGCATGAAATGCAGCAAGCGTGTATTGATCCGGCATGGTCACCCAATTAAAAGGTTTACCCGCGTAACCGAAATTGTGTGCATCATAAATTTGGTCGTAACCATAATAATTTCCTTCCGGCCAATCCATAGTAATCGCGGGCATTACCGCCACAGTGCGCCAACCTGCGGCATTAAATACGCGATTAAGTGTAGGCCGCTCGCTCATCATCAAACTGTTGTAGCGAATCTGATTATCAATCCACAAACCCGACATAGCGGTACCGTGAGCCAACCAACTCAAACCACCCAGGGTAGGTGAAGTTAAAAAACCACTGCGCACCGCAAAACCTTTTTCCGCTAATTCCTCACTCGTGCGCGCCAGCAAGGGGCGAATATGTGGCGCAAACTCAGGGTTATCCAACACCGTGCGCCCATAAGATTCTACAAATATGACCAACACATTTTTATCGCGCAACAACGCCAATACATTCTCATCAGCACGCACGGGGTCATCACTTTTATCCAGCTGCGCACGAAACAATTTCATATCTGCTGCCGTAGCCAGCATGTCATGGGTATGCGCCGATAAATGTTGATAGAACTTCATTGCCGCAAATGGCGACCCGACAAAAAACAACACCAACCACAACACCAAACCAACCGTTAAAACCACCGCCGATGTACGCACAGAAACCAGCAACAACTGCCGCACCCGCCCCAACACCCAAAAAGCCCCCACCACAATTATCAACACCACAAACAACAGCAATACCGCTATCGCCAAGGTGCCCGCCCGACCAATTGTTCCATCGAGTAAATTCATCCCGTTAACCAACAAATAACCATCAAACAACGGATTAAACGGCCGCGCGAACACATTGAAAGTCGCCATATCCGCACAGGTAAAAATCACACCCACCGCCAATAACACCGCCGCCATCCATCGCACCGCCATACCAACGCGCCCCGACAGCAGGAGCAACAACCCAATTACCACCAATTCCAGAGGGATAACTAAAAAAGACGATGCGTTAATAGCACTGATACGATTCGGAATAACCAACGCAATAAAAATCAAAACAAGCGCAGCAATATTCAAACTGGATTGAAAACGAAACAAAAGCGCCTCCCGTTAGTAACGATGCGAACAAAAACCCATCTCCCAAGCATAATGGATACGCAGTCACGGGCGCAAAGGTTGTATATGTAGCTTTCCAGTGCAGACAATTCTAACTCCACAAACAAAACACCCGAGCTTGGCTCGGGTGTTTTGTAGGAAACATTTTATAAAGTAAGCGGACGTTCGATACCCATTGTTCATATTCCCTTTTGTATCACTCATCCGGATAAACACGGTCGGTGATCCAGCTACTCAAGGTTTCGAAAACTCCCGGCGCCATACGACTTTTGGTGGGCAATTCTGACAGTGAATGCCCAGCACCTGGAAAAATTTTAATTGTGAAATCCTTGTGTTTTGCCTCCGTGAGCACTCGCCTCATATTTTCCGCGGTTCGAAAAGCAGGTGTTACAGAATCCAACTCACCAAACAAACCAAGAACTGGACAAGTCACTTTCCCTAATGCGTGTTGTGGATTAAACGTTAAGACGTGATTCCAGTCCCAGCGTATTTCTTCCAGCGATTTATATTCTCCACGGGATTGAAAAAATGAAAAACCGTCAGTTTTAATTAGCTCTGCTTCCTGCTGTTTGAATTGCTCCCAACCTTTTCCTGTCTTGGCAACTTGTAACCATAACTCGACAAAGGACAGTTGCCGTTGAATTACCTCCTTTGGCTCTTTTACATCACGCAGCACTGGTTCAACCTGATACTGCAGAGTTTCCCATAAGGGCTCCATAAATCCTGAAGAGTTGATAGCAAATGCTACATCTTTTGATTTTGATGCAACATAAGTCGCTAGCATACCTCCTTCACTTGAACCCCATAGGCCAATCCTTTCTGGATCAATATCTTTATGTTGCTGCAAAAAATTCAAAGCCGCCAATACATCATTGGCGAGATCATCAGGATAATACGAGGATTTCATCGCCGTCCCCGTTGACGCATCGATGCGCAGACCTGTGGATTCACCCGTTCCACGTTTATCAAAAATCAGAACAGCGAGCCCCAACGAGGAAAAGAAATGAGGATAAGGCCCAAAGCTGTTACGAGTGAGGGGGCCTGAACCATGCAACAAAATGATCGCAGGCTTGCGGCCTTTCGAGGGTGGAAGAATCAGTGTCCCTGAAAGTTTTGCATCTGCCTGTTGAAAAAATACTTGCTCCTTGCGTAGCTGAACCCGAGTCGCGAGCGATTCTGTCCCGTCCGCACGGCGAAGCCTCAGCCCCGTGGTCACACCTTGCTTGTTTTTCATCAGACGAACAGTCAGCTCTGTCGGATTCTGCGTATTGAATCCCGGCCCCATTACAAATTCCGTTTCATTGACAGGGAACAAACGCCGCACGACACCTGAGGCGTAATCCGAAATAAGCATTGCTTTTTCACCATTATCCATAACAAAACGGTCGATGCCCATAAGATGACCATCGACTTGATAGTTCCCATAGTACGCGTCATCTTCACTAGCCTCTGCTTCAGCAGATCCCGCAGAAAATGCAGAGTTTGGAAGAATTACTATCGCTAAAATAAAAAACAGTGTTATCAGCAGACCACAATTGAATAAGCGAAATTGCCCTCGCAAATTTGATTTATAGAATGCCATACGCTACTCCAATATTTGTTACGCTTTTGATTCTATGTAAACAAGACCACGACTTAAATTGGCGTGGCAGGTATTGATTTTTTACCGCAGTCGCTTGTTATACATTTTCGAGTATCTGGGCTATTGCTTGGAGCAAGATTGAACTAGCAGCGAAGAAGGCCCCAGCAGCATTCCATTTTGATTGTGCAGAAAATGTGGCGGACATATCCCAACCATCCAAGCTTACCGATGCGTAATTTGGACTCTCTCCACGCTTGCCAGCTTCTTTTTCGCGATTTTTCATAGCTTTTTCATGGCTAACTTTTATAACGCTAGCGCGCAACCAGCTCGCTGCTGAAATTAGCCCGAGCACAATTGATGTCGCTGTTAGATACAAAGAGCAGGTTTCCATTGGTTCGCGCTCCTATAGCACTTTTTCTAGTTTTACCTGGTTAACTTAGCAATTTTTTCAATTGGCATTTATGGGAGGCTACAACCTTAATAGAGCCGATACACGGCACCAGCAACTTATTTTCTGCTTTGGGCGCGCTACTGACATAAAAATCTGTTGCAGTTCAAAAACTTGGACTTTAACAGACTCTAGCAGCAAATTGCATTACAGCCCATAACCAAACCACCCCGCTCACCTTTTCATTTTTTATGGCTGCATTTTTTATTTACTCACCAAACGATACATTTCAGCGGCGGCCAATAAAAAAGCGCCCACACCAAAATTAGCAGTTGAATTGGCATCCACTACCTGACCAGGAATCGCTCTTTCGCCGATTGGCTGAACGTAACCGAGCTTACCGTTGGTTTGTAGTGCGGTTTCACTCAGGTAGAGCCTTGCAAGCATATCGTCACCCCACTGCTTTTGCATCCTGTTGACCCATATCAAAACAACACTGACCGCAGCTGTTTTAATAGCGCGACTGTTAATAACGAGTATCCACTTAAACGGAATCGATAATGAGACAACGTGTTTACAAAAAAATGGCGGGGACTTCTGCCGTGTTTATCCCCGCCGAGTTCAACCATGCATCGCCCGTTGAACGCGATGGTTTAGTCTGGACGGATAGTGAATTGAGCATGCCGGAAAGCCCGCAAACTATGCAGTGGAAACCACCGCTAGACAGCTCACTGGCATTGGAAGGATTGGAAGAGTACGACCCACCTGCAGCGGGTGATGCGCGCTATGTAACTAAATTGGGGCTCGCGTTTGTGTATATCGGGAAAATTCGCGGCTGGGTCGCGCTGACAGATTTTGTATGAGCATTCCTCACGCGTCAGGATATAAAACCCTATATGGGGCGTAACACACCGAAAAGGAATTTGATGACTGTTATAAAAAGAACTCATTCATTGTGAGGAGTTCATCATGCCTAACGAACACGAGATCCGCGAACTGGCTTATTACCTTTGGGTATCTGAAGGTAAACCCAGCGGGCAAACCGATCGACATTGGCAAATCGCCACCAAGATGGCCGCCGAACAAAAACATGGATCGCCGTCGCCCAAAATATCCACTGATCCTTCAGAAGCAAAAGGCACAACAGAACCCGAACAGCCTGATCAAACCTAGTGTTTTAATAGCAGCGAAACCCTGTTGGCAAATCGTGCGAGCCTTATTGAGTCCGTCGCCAGATCACAAAACCCAACCACACAAAACCGACTGAAAAAAGCAGCCCGATAAAATGACTGCGGGAAATACCGACAGCAATGACGGCGATATTTTTATCGTCGGGGTCTACATAAACCTGAATCAGCTCGCCATTTTTTAGCGCTGTTTGCGGGCGACTAATGCCAAACCCGATACGAGTGCCGCGATATTCTTTACCATCCACCTCGTAGCTATATTCCAACCAACGCCCACCGTAATAACCTCCTGCCAAGGCACCGCGCAATTCGTTGGTGACGGTACCTTTGTGCACTGGCCAATGCGCGGCAGCAGTACTTTTATAAATATTGCTCGCGCTGGATAAAAACAACATACCAGCCGCAACTATGCACAATCCAAAAAAAAGTGAGCGCAGACGTTGATATTTTTTCTCGTTGTCGGGATTCATTTACACTCTCGCAAAAAATTTAATTACCAATCACCCGCAGCCTTATCAAATACTGATAAACACAGCCATTACAGGGCATTACACCAAGAACGCCCTCACTTTACCTGCAATCACTTCCTCGTCAACCAATAGAAAACAAAAATTATCGCGCCACAAAAAAGAAACCCTATACTTCACAGCAGGTTAGATAGCAATTGGACAGTTGCTACTGGAGAATTAAAAGCTGGAGACTTTTTTTTGGACAGTTTGAATCATTACCGGGCACTTTCCCCGACCAAACTCTGGCGGGTTGGCAGCCGTCGGGATAAAACCATTATTTTTGGTGGCTGGTTTGCGCTGGTGCTGGCAAGTATCGCGCTCGGGTTGCTATCGGTAATAAAAAGTTGGTCGGGTATACCGCTGGATTTTGGCGGTGTCACTGTTTATATCACCGTTTACCCGACCCTGATTATTTGTTTATTCCTCACCCTCACCTGCGGTTGGCGCTGGGGGGCAATTCCTGCTTATTTATCCACGCTTTCACTGGCGCTTTATTCGGGCATGCCATGGCATTGGGCGATCATTTTTGCCTGCGCGAACCCATTGGGTTTTGCGATTCTGGCGGTTGGCTATCAAGCGATTCCAGCGAATAAAAACTTACGCGACTTCAATTCATTATTGTTTTATATCCAGCTGAGTTTTGTGGCGAGCATTTTTAGCTCCAGCGGCGCACTCATTTGGTGTAATACCAACCACATTGATCGCACTGCCCTGTTAGCAATTTGGCAGGGTTGGTGGCTGGGCGCATTTTTGCAGAGTGTATTTATTGTGGGCCCACTGCTCGCGCTCTTGTGGCCCAGAATTGCGCGCTGGCAACAACATCACCCTGCCTATTTACGCCTTGCCAGCGGCAATGTACGGCGCTCGGTATTACGCTTGCTGGGGGCAATTACCACCGGTGTGCTGGTGTACGGTGCGGCTACGATTCAGTTAGCGAGCAATCAGTTGGATCGCGCGCTTATCACTAGCAGCAGTTCCATGAGTGCTGAAGTGAGTAATGCCATCATGATTCTGCAGCAGACCACTTGGGTATTTTTTTGGGTATTCGCGATGATTATTTTATTTATCGCGTTTTTTGGCTACCAGCTGTTTACCCGCTGGCAACGTTCAACCAATGAATTATTAAGTGATCTGCACAGCGCCAACGAAAGCCTGGAGTGCCTTGCCCAAACTGATGGCCTTACCGGTCTGCTCAACCGTCGCACTATGGATGAACGCTTGAGCAGTGAATGGCTCCGCACCAGCCGCATGGGCAGCGGCGGCGCACTGGTGATATTGGATATCGACCATTTTAAAAATATTAATGATCATTACGGTCACGCCGCGGGTGATGCGGTGATCCGCAGTATTGCGCAGGCGATACAAGCGGAAGCGCGCGGGATGGATATCGCCAGCCGTTATGGAGGCGAAGAATTTGTGATTTTACTGCCGCAAACCGACGCAGAAGGTGCACTGCAATTTGCCGAGCGGATGCGTAATCGCATTGCGACAACTGCGGCTTATCACGAGACCAAAGAACTGCGCGCAACGATTAGTTTGGGCGTGGCTATTTTTTCTGCGCAGGACACCTCCTTCAGCGCATGGCTCGCGCGGGCGGATCAGGCGCTGTACCGCGCGAAAGAAGCGGGACGCAACCGCGTTATGGTGGCGAGTTAACTCGCATTCACCACATTACTATTCCCATCACAAACAAAAATCCCATCAAAAAAAAGCCGCCCGGGATTAAACCGGGCGGCTTCCTATTACTGCTTGCTCAAATGCGCAAGCACGGCGAATTACAAACCAATTACGTTCTCGGCTTGTGGGCCTTTTTGACCGGGTTTTACGTCGAACTCTACACGCTGGCCTTCAGCCAGGGTTTTGAAACCTGAACCGCTGATTGCGCTGTAGTGAACAAATACGTCCTGGCCGGCCTCGCTAGCGATAAAACCAAAACCTTTAGACTCGTTGAACCATTTAACGGTACCAGTGCTTCTAGCCATAATAAACCTCGATGTTTCTTTAAATAAAAATGAATACCCCAAGTGGGATTGCGCTGGCGGATTCAGATCTTACTTATGAAAAACAAAACGAGGTGCTAAGAGATTCACTGCTAGTACAACGATGTGACTTACCATAAATAATGCTGCTAACTGGCCAGCCGGGCCAATATATTATCCGGCCCGCTGCAAGTAAAGAGGGTGATTTGACAAAGATTATGGCTTTTTAGTTATAAGGCAGCACTACTCCGCGACCTCTCCCGTCGGATTAAATTTCTCCAGACATTTGAGCTAAATCAACTATTTACCGCCCCCGTTAAAGCTGCAACAATCACTCATCATACTGTTGGCGCGGAGTTTTCCTGCCATAGTCTTATATTCGAGGTGGTGGACCCATGACAGCTAATCAGAACATTGTAAAAACCCAGGATTCAAGCTGCCCTCACGATAAGCGCGTCAGCTGCGGCAATTGCCGTTTAAATACTATTTGCTTGCCTATCAGCCTGCACATTGAAGATATCGACCGCCTGAACGGCATTATCCAACGCGGTAAACCGCTACAAAAAGGCGATTACCTCTATCGCGCTAATGACCACTTTCACTCGGTGTATGCCATTCGTTCGGGTGCAGTAAAAGCACTGACCCTGAGTGATAACGGTGAAGAACAAGTCACCGGGTTTTATTTGCCCGGCGAGGTAGTTGGCATGGATGGTATTGCCGACAATCGCTACACCAATTCAGTAATCGCATTGGAAACCGCATCGGTGTGCGAAATTCCGTTTAATCGCATGGAAGAATTGAGCTTGCAAATCCCTAATCTGCAACGTCACTTTTTTCAATTGATGAGCCGCGAAATTACCCAGGATCAGCAAATTATTACCCTGCTGAGCAAAAGCAGCGCCGAAGAGCGCATTGCCGCCCTGCTGCTGAGTATTTCCAGCCGCAATAGCCGCCGCCAGCTATCGGCCAATGCCTTCCGCTTACCTATGTCGCGCACCGATATTGGCAATTATTTGGGCCTGACCATTGAAACAGTCAGCCGTATTTTTACTCGCTTGCAAAAACAGGAGGTGATTTCTGTGGATAAAAAAGAAGTCCTCATCACTAACATGGAGTTGCTGCGCAATATCGCCAATGGCGATGGCCACTGCTAACCACTGCAAGCACCTGCAATAAACCACGAGCACCTACAATGATCAGCAACCAGCGTTTGCAAGACACCCTCGCCGCATTTGATGCCGCCAACCTGCAAGACCCGAATAGCGAAATAGTAGAAGGCAAAACCGTTGCCAAAGAATGGATTTATGCCCAACGCATGAGTGCACAGCTGTCACGTTTTTGCCCTGATGCATCCGAGGCGTTACAGCTCGCGACACGCAGCCAGCATATTTGTCGCTGGAAGATTCCGCGCTCTGACTACCCAATGGATCGCAGCGGCTATAAAAAGTGGCGTCTGGATTTAGCGCAAATGCACGGCGATATCGCCGGTGAAATTATGGCCGCACAGGGTTACGACGAAACAATCATCTCTCGCGTAAAAGACTTGCTGCTTAAACGCAGTTTAAAGCGCGATGAAGAAGTACAAACACTGGAAGATGTGATTTGCCTGGTGTTTATTGAATTTTATTTAGAAGACTTTGCCAGCAAACACGATGAAGTAAAACTGATTGATATTATCCGCAAGACCTGGAACAAAATGTCACCCAAGGGCCATGACGCCGCACTGAAATTACCACTGAGTGACAGCATGCTCGCACTGGTAGGTAAAGCGCTCACCCCGGACACCTGAGTTTATTACCAACAATTTCAATAATTTTCACATAAACAAAAAAGGAAACGACCGTGTATTTAGCCCTTAAACATTTGCATTTAACTTTTGTTGTACTTTCGCTGCTCATTTTTTTAGTGCGCGGTGTTTTGTTGTTTATGAATTCATCCATGTTGCATAAAAAACTGCTAAAAATTGCCCCCCACATTATCAACACCATTATGTTGGTCTCGGGTATTGTGCTCGCGGTACATTTGGGCATGAAACCAGGTGAACAGCCATGGTTGATGGCAAAAATTATTGGTTTGGTTGTTTTTATTATTCTGGGTGTAGGTGCCTTTAAAGTTAGCAAACCCCTGGGGCAAAAAATTCTATGGATTGACGCACTCGTAGTATTCGCTTACATCATCAGTGTCGCCATCACCAAAAGCCCGATGGGTTTCTTCGGTTAATGTTTCAATCGCACCAGTGGTTTATCACTACTGGTGCAATCTTGCATGCCCATCATCTGATTTTCCCCACGCCTATTCTGTTTCTCCCGAGCCAACCATCTCTTGACCTTCTGAATTAAGCATCGCCCCTGATAGTGAGGCTAAGGGGTAATTATTTGTATTTTTGGCGGGTTGGCCTAGGCTTAGATCTATAAGTAATTAGTAAGGGCTATTTTATTTACAATACTTGACGTTTCTTAAAAAGTGATTTATATCACGTATCTGCTGTTTAGCTTTCCAATAACTTTAATAATGGCGAACCCTATGAAGAAGATATTTTTGATCATCACCCTTATTTGTTTTTCACCATTCAGCCTCGCTTGCGACGAAACCTGTAAACGCGCCAAGGCCGAAGCGGCAAACAATATTAAGTTTGCCAGCTACCTCAACCAGAAATATTGCAAAACTACCGGGATGGATTTTTTACTGCATGGGCGCAAGAGCTTGGAAACCTATCGCGAAAAACAATTGCCAACGGCGCATCGCGGCGGAGCAAAGAATATCCGCAACTTTATTTTGCAACGCAAAGACTGGCTACAAGAGTGCGATAACTATCTGCAATTGACTGAGCAAGGCCGTATTTTCCGCGATAAAGAAAGCACGGAAAAAATTCTTGCATCGCTGAATGGCACTGCTGAAGAGCTGCACAAAATCATGATGCGCCCCCGTGCGGAAGTGGAAAGCCTGGAGTTGGTTACCGCACCGGCAGGGCAAAAATTTGATGAGCTGTTTAAAAATGTGGATGCACACTACCTTGAATTGCAACGCCGCGGCTTGCTTTAAGTAAGCGATAAAATCGGCACAACCACCGCAATAAAAAACCGGCACATGGCCGGTTTTTTATTGCGCGCTGGAACCCGCGATCAGGATTTCTTTTTCAACGAGAGCACTGGCCGTTCAGGTTTGTCGGGACGTTCTGCAAAATGCTTGGCCAACTCTTCCCGCGCTTTTATCGCTTCGGATTTAGCATCGGCTACCGGGCTGGAATGCCAGGACTTGGGCGCGCTGCCGCTGGCTTTTGCCAGAAACTCCAGGCCAGATCGCAATAGCCTTGCCTGATCGACAAAACTAATACCCTCTGGAAATTTGCCGGGATAAACATCACTCGGGTCCTTGGGGTTTCCTTCGATACGAATACTAAAACCACTCGTATGTGTCGCTGTGCCGGCAGCCATATCGGCCACCCAATCCTCAAAATTCATAACTACCACTGATGATGATTAACGGAACCTGCATTAAATCATAAACTATTTATGTGACAAAATAGCTATTGGCTATTTAGCGGGGCCACCTAAAGCACCCCCCGGCTAAGTACAAACTTATTTGCTCAACCATTTACTGCAGCGGCATTTTCAGCCGCCGCTGATTTGCGGCGCTGTTCTTCGCGCAACTCCAGTTTTTGTGCCCGACGCAGTTGACGCTCGGGCGGCAACACACCTATGTGCGCTTGATTGCGCTGTTTGGCCAGCTCGATTTGTTTTTGACGCTCGGAAAAACGTGTTTTTTGTTCCTCAGTGAGTTTGTCAAAACAGCGCGGGCAGCACACACCCAACATATAGCGCTCTGACTGTTTGTCTTCTTCGGTAATGGGATAACGGCAACCATGGCACTGGTCGTAAATGCCTTTTTCTAATTTGTGATTGACGGCCACGCGGTTATCAAACACAAAACATTCACCACGCCACAGGCTCTCCTCTTCCGGCACCTCCTCCAGATATTTAAGGATGCCGCCTTCCAAGTGATAAACCTCTTCAAACCCCTGCTCTTTCATGTAAGCCGTTGATTTTTCGCAGCGGATACCACCGGTGCAAAACATGGCGACTTTTTTATGTTTGCTTGGGTCAAGATTCTCTGCCACGTAAGCCGGGAACTCGCGGAAAGTTTCGGTTTTGGGATCAATTGCGCGCTCAAAGGTACCGATTTCATACTCATAAGAGTTGCGGGTATCAATCACTACCACATCCGGGTCGCTAATCAACGCATTCCAATCTTTGGGTTTCACATAGGTGCCCACGATTTGTTGTGGATCGATACCGTTCACACCCATGGTTACGATTTCTTTTTTGAGTTTGACCTTCATACGGTAGAAAGGCTGCTCGTCATAAAATGACTCTTTATAACTGAGGTTATCAAAACGACCATCAGCATCCAGAAATGCGCGCAAGGCATCTATCGCCTCACGAGTACCTGAGACAGTACCGTTGATACCCTCTTCCGCCAGCAATAGCGTCCCTTTAATGCCCTGCTCGTCACAGAAAGTCTTGAGGCGCGGTACCAGCGTTTCATAATCGGGTAATTTGACGAACTTATAGAGGGCGGCAACAACAATCTGACTCATAGATAGCACTTAACAATGTGGGGTTAAACGTAGGGTTAAACGTAAAAATTAAACCTGAAACTAGGCTAGATAAACCTTCACAGATTACTGGGCGCGCATTATAGGCGCTTGTTTTTTGTACAGCCAGTATTATTAATGGTCGTGTTTACTGCCACCAAGACATTGGGGTGACGCCGAAACCACTGCACTTGCCAACCACTCATCCGGGCTGAACGTGTGCAGCGCCAAAGCGTGAACACCATTTTGCAGCTCTTCGGCAAGGCAAGCATAAATAGCTTGGTGGCGCTGTACCTGACGCTTACCTGCAAATGCGGCCGCCGCGAGTACAACTTTGAAATGGGTTTCTGAACCAGGAGGCACCGAATGCATATGGCTTTCGTTAATCACTTCCAGATGCACAGGTTGAAACTCTGCCGCTAGCTTGGTCAGGATACGATTTTCAACAGGTTTCATAAGGTCACCGCAGGGTACAAAATTTTACGCGCATTCTAACGGCAAAGACCTACACTGTGTTGACTTGGAGCAACTAGTCGCCACTTTCTTACAGAGTAATCACCATCCACCTAGGTAAATGGGATTCATCATGAGCGGTTACCGATTTTTTATCGATCGTCGTAAAGGTAATGATCGCCGCCTTGACCGCGACCCCTGCAAATACCTGCCGCTCGACCTTTACCACCGCAAACGCCGCAAATCCACCGAACGCCGCGCCGCTGATCGCACTCTGGAACAAGATCTGGAAGCATTTTTAGGTCTTTCAACCTCCCCGCCCCCTAAGGATTCAGGTAACTCCCATTAAGTTACCCCTCTATTTACTATCTGGATTTAAAACTGATTTAGCTGAATTCATGAATAACTGGCTAGCAAAAAAAAGCCCCGCACAAGGCGGGGCAAACAACGACATAAGGGAGAAAAATTACCGCAGTTACTGCAGATTAAAACGCCCCGGCACTGGCTTTAGCGCGGATTAGCGTAGGAATACAGCCGGTGCGGGCTTGATATTTCGTTTCCACGGCAGCTATCAGCTGCGGAATAACTGCCGCAGGCGCCACGGCCACTACACAACCACCAAAACCACCACCGGTCATACGTGCGCCAGCCTTACCGGCACCCGCTTCCACTAGAATGTCAACCAGGGAATCAATCGCCGGAGTGGTGATATTGAAGTCGTCGCACATGGAGGCATGGGATTCAACCATCACCTTGATTAATGCAGGTAGATCACCGGCCGCCAACGCTTCTGCCGCCGCCAAGGTGCGTGCATTCTCGGTTAATACATGGCGCGCACGACGAAAGCTCAATTCATCCAACTCACCTTCAGCGGCCAGCAACTGCGCAAGCTCAACCGCGCGCAATGAAGTTTGACCAAAAAATGCCGCGGCGGTCTCACATTGCTGACGGCGCTGATTGTATTCACTGTCCACCAAACCGCGTTTCACGCCGCTGTGCACGATCAGAATTTCCCAATCGGCGGGCATAGGCACAGGGCGCACCGATAAATCCTGGCAATCAATCAATAACGCCGAATTTTCCTGCCCGCGCGCGGAAATAAGCTGATCCATAATGCCGCAGTTACAACCGACAAAATGGTTCTCTGCCGCCTGCCCAATCAAGGCTGCTTCCGTCGGGTCAACAGCTTCACCACTGAGCGCCAGCAAAGCGCGAATCAGGGCAATCTCCAACGATGCCGAGCTACTCAGCCCCGCGCCAGCAGGCACATTACCGGCGATGTATAAGTCACCACCCGCCAGAGTGAACCCTTTTTTGCGCAACTCCTGCACCACACCGCGCACATAGTTGGGCCAGGACTCAGCCGCGTCATGTTGTTGTACTGCATCCAGATCAACAACACAGGACGCATTATCAAAGTTGTAGGCAACCAAATGCAGTTGGCGATCATCGCGCGGAGCAAGTGCGATAAAGGTGTTGTAATTAATCGCGGCGGGTAGCACGAAGCCGCCGTTGTAATCCGTATGTTCACCGATGATATTGACGCGCCCTGGCGCCTTCACTGTGGTGACCGGTTTAAAACCAAAGGATGCTTCAAATAATTCGCTCACACGAGCGGCAGAGAGAGTCGTCACGCCCGCTTACCTCAATCTAAAATGAACAGGAGATTGCTGACGCAACCGCTCAGCGGCTTGTTCAGGTGACAAGTCGCGCTGTGCTTCGGCCAACATTTCATAACCCACCATAAACTTGCGCACCGTGGCGCTGCGCAGCAATGGCGGGAAAAAGTGTGCATGCAACTGCCAATGACTGGCGTCATCTGCAGTGAATGGGGCCCCGTGCCAACCCATGGAGTACGGAAAGGAACACTCAAAGAGGTTGTCGTACCGGGCAGTAATGTCGCGCAATATATCGCCCAAACTCACTTGCTCAGCTTCGGTCAACTCGGTGATACGCGCACGCGCCTGCTTAGGCAGCAATAAGGTTTCATAGGGCCAAGCTGCCCAAAACGGCACCACCACCAGCCAATGTTCGTTTTCAACAACAACCCGCTCGCCGCTCGCCGATTCTTTGCGGGCGTATTCCAATAACAAGGATTGTTGGTGCTGCTGATAATAGGTGCGCTGTTGCTGATCCTCTTTGCTCACCAGTGTAGGTAGCTGGGACTGCGCCCAAATTTGTCCATGGGGATGGGGATTGGAACAGCCCATCACCGCACCTTTATTCTCAAAAATCTGTACGCTGGCAAAGCGTTTACCTAACTCGGCGGCCTCTTGCATCCAGGTGCTGATCACCGCGCGGATCTCTTCATCGTTCAATAACGGCAAGGTTTTGCTGTGATCCGGAGAAAAACAGATAACCCGGCTGCTGCCGTATTCCGCCTGGATTTGAAACAACGGGTCGCTGGATTTAGGGGCATCCGGCACTTCTGGCATAAGTGCAGCGTAATCGTTAGTAAATACAAAGGTAGTTTTATAAACCGGATTGATTTCACCACCCGCTCGTAGATTGCCGGAGCAGAGATAGCAGTTGGGATCATGGGCGGCACTTTCCGGCCATTGATTGGATTCTTGCTGACCCTGCCAGGGGCGCTTGGTACGGTGCGGGGAGATTAACAACCACTCGCCAGTAAGCGGATTGAAACGGCGATGAGGATGCTCATTGACCGAAAAGGTTTCTGTCATACACTACCTACTTTGGCATATAAATATGATAATTAAACAATGAGCCTAATTTAACCTAATAGCCAGAAGATCACAATCCGTAATTCTCTTTTTTTCCTGTGTATTCCTCACATAGGGGCGAGTTCTGGATGAATCCCAATCAAACAGTAAGCTTTAGGATGAATTTACGATCACAAAAAATACAAAACCCCGGCAAGATAACTTGCCGGGGTTTGGAGAAACAAACCTATCAATCATCAAGCGAAGCGGTTAAACGCCACTATGCCCCAAACTATTGCGAGTAATAATAAACTCATAAATACCAGTGCCGAACCTATATCCTTTGCGCGCCCTGATAGCTCATGGCGCTCGGAACCAGTGCGATCCACCACTGCTTCAACCGATGAGTTTGCCAGCTCTGCCATCCACACCCAAAAAATACTGCTGATTAATAAAATCAACTCTATGTGAGTTTGCGCCAACCAAAAGGCAACTGGAATCAGCAACACGCCCATGGTTATTTCCTGACGAAATGCCGCTTCGTATTTCCAACTGGCGGACAAACCTTTCATCGAATAACCAAATGCATCAATCACCCGCGCTATGCCAGTTTTACCAGGCTTACCCATTTATCTTCTCCACATTTGTCAGTTAGATGCCAACCAAGGTCCAATACAACCCCGCTTGTCAGTTGTCATTCGAGCTTCACCAAGTATTCACAGAAGCGTCACAAAGCAGTGCTAAAAATGATTGCGGAGAGAGCCCAATGCACTGTCGCTCTCATTCATCTGCAAATCATTAATGGCGGTGAATCATGAACACTTTCCTACAGCGAGTCCATCACCTGGACACCCTTGCATTCTTGTGGGTACATGTGACAAAACGCTTTCAATATCGTCGCTCGGTAAGATTTATTTCCGCCACCGGCGACGGCCCGGTTTATTTGTGTATCGCGCTGATGCTGGTATTGCTCGAACCCAAAGCGGGCATCACATTTTTTTGGGCGGGCATTATCGCTTATAGCTTTGATGTGAGTCTTTACCTGCTGCTGAAAAACCTGATTAAACGCGATCGCCCCGCAGTAAAAATTACCACTTACCAAGCATTTATCACCCCGTCCGATCAGTTCAGTTTTCCCTCCGGCCATACCGCTGCCGCATTTTTATTTGCCTGTTTGGTATGGCAGTTTTACCCCGCGTTTGCCCTGCCCTGTTTTGTGTGGGCCTCGGCCGTTGGCATAAGCCGCGTACTACTCGGTGTTCATTATCCGACTGATTTAGTGGCCGGTGCACTGTTGGGCAGTGCCTGTGCATTTTGGGGAATTTATTTGCATCAACTGCTTATTGCACTGCATTAATTGCTGCACTGCACTGATTGTTGCACTGCGCTAATTTTCTTTACAGCCAGCCTTGCATCAGTCTAACGGCGCGCTGGTCATAACATAACGCGCGCGCTTTTCACTTCAGGAGCAAAACCGCATGAAAATTTTATACGGCGTTCAAGGCACAGGAAATGGCCATACGACTCGCGCGCGGATCATGGCCACAGCACTGACCGATGCAGGAGCTCAGGTTGATTGGGTATTTTCCGGGCGCGAACGCGCTGACTATTTTGATATGCAAACCTTCGGTGATTTTAAATCCTTTCGCGGGCTAACCTTTGCAACCGAACACGGTAAAGTTCGCTACTTAAAAACCCTGCTGACCGCAAATATCCGCCAACTATATCGCGATGTAAGAAGCCTGAATGTGGAAGGCTATGATTTTATTATTAACGACTTCGAACCCGTCAGCGCTTGGGCAGCCAAACTCGCCGGGAAAAAAGTCATTGGCATCTCGCATCAAAACGCTTTTTTTTACGACATACCCAAAGCAGATGACAATATTTTTGTGCGCTGGTTTATGCGCAACTTTGCACCGGTAACACAGCCGATTGGCTTGCATTGGCATCACTTCGGCCAACCTATTTTGCCGCCATTGGTGGAAACCAGTCACTACCCAAATATCTCCACCCCCAAACACTATTTGGTGTATCTGCCGTTTGCAGGGCTGGATGACATACTGCCACAGCTGCGTGAATTTCCTGACTATGAATTTTTTGTGTATCAACCCGTTCCCGCTGCCTACGACGAAGGCCATATCCATATCCGCCCTTTTTCACGTGAAGGATTTCAAATGGATTTGCATCGCTGTGAAGGTGTTATTTGCAGTGCGGGTTTTGAATTGCCAAGCGAAGCCATACATTTAGGCAAAAAAATTCTGGCCCAGCCCGTCGCCGGGCAAATGGAACAAAAATCCAATGCCATGGCGTTGGAAAAACTAGGTTTAGGCACCGAGGCAAAACAATTTGATGTAGCCACTCTCGCACGTTGGCTACCGCAACCCGCACCCAATGGACCACGAAATTACCCTGACGTTGCCAAGGCACTGGTTGATTGGTTGATTACCAGTCGCGGGAAAAATATGGAGGTTTTACAGCAGCAGTTGTGGCAACCACTGATTCAGCAGGATCGTCTGGAGCTGAGTGAAAAGAAGCAAAAAGAAAGTGTAAGTGTATTGGCTAAGTCAGCTGGGTTTTAAATAACCCGAGGCAACCAACCAAATGGGCAAGGCGCGCTAATCAAAGGATATTTTTTTCTGCCGCGCTGATTTAATGCTGCCGCGCTGGGTTTTTTCATCCATGCGGCGCTGTTTGGAAGAGAATGTCGGGCGTGTGGCGTGGCGAGGCTTCTCAATTTTTATCGCGCCAAGAATTATTTCCCGCAATCGCACTAAAGCATCATCGCGATTCTGTTCCTGCGTGCGGTAAGTCTGTGCCTTGATAATTAAAACCCCGTCGTTGGTGATACGTTTATCACCTAATGCCAACAGGCGGGATTTACAAAAATCGCTTAACGAAGAATTGGGGATATCAAAACGCAAATGTATCGCACTCGACACCTTATTGACGTTCTGGCCACCCGCCCCCTGGGCACGCATGGCAGTCAGCTCGATCTCACTCGGCGGAATAACGATGGAGGCATTGATACGCAACATCTCAGTGTTGTTCTGCAGGTTCGAAAAAACGCAGTGGTTTTTGCTCATCCACTAACACTGGCTGTAACTCGCGATCAAAACGGGTTCGCCAGGAATGCCAGCGAACGATAAACCCACCAAGAATCAAACCGGTAAAACCGGCCAGTGTTGTCAGCAACTCATGGGCAAAGTAGTTATGTGCCAGCGCTGTCAACACAACCAGGCTAATCACCGGCACCAGATAAACCAGCAACGAACCTTTAGCGACTACCTCTTCGGGAATTCCAATTTGGATTTCATCTCCCACGCGGTACTGCGCGGAATCGCGACCATCCAACAATACCCAGATGTAGGCAGTGTGGCCATCCAACTTACTCAATAGACTTTGACCGCACCCTTTTTCCGCTTTGCAGGAACCACAGGCCGTTTTTTGGATGGTCTCCACCCAAACACCCTCAGCTTCCAAAGATACGATACGGCCAGTTTCAACAATCATGGGACACCTGAACGATTTAAATTCCAGCTATATTCTGCGCAATTTTTTGCGCGGTGACGACAGGAATTTCACCCACTACGGTGATGCGGTAATTTTTATTGGCGTGACGCAGTGAATCCATCACCGCCAAAGTAGCGCCGCGCTGGGCAACACCTTCCGGGATCGAACCACTGGCCTCTTCGATAAACACAGAAAAGGTGGTCAAGCCATCGGTATACATCAACATATCAATCTGGTTGCGCACCTGGCGCTGTCCTACAAAAGCAAAACCCGGCGGAACCCACACCAAATTCCACCGCTCAGCTTGTTTAGCATCGGTTGGGTTGCAATCAGCCACTTGCGGTGTTGCCGCACGATGTAAGCGTGCTTTGGGTTCCCGCAAGTTCTCGATTTCCGGGCTTAGATCGAGATCGATAAATTGATAGCGTTCCAGCGGGCGCGCGGATTCATCCACTAACCAGGATTTGAGCACCAAGCCGGTTTCATTGTCGATAGTCAGCAAGGAGCTATGACGGAATTGATCCAATGGCAGTGCTAGAAGAGCAGTTGCCTCACGCCCTGCGACACGCTCAGGTCCGCGAATTTCAAACTTGTAGAGCTGATCCATACGTGCAAGGTTGGCACCAAACTGGCTAATTTTGCCCTGTAACAACTGATCTCCCAGCGATTCACAACCAATCGCTTTACCCGTGCGCAGCACCTCCCGTTCCGGTCCATTCAAATGCTGCAAACGTTCGTGCTCTACGCCGTCTTCAACCCAATGAATGATGCGAAAGCTCTGCAGCGCAGGATTATCCTTATGTTGATAGGTAAACGAACCTTGGTAATTAAGGGTATGAGGGATAGTCGCCATTTTGCGCAACAGGTTGGCAACTTCAGGCGATTGGGTCGCCATAGGTGCAACAGTATTTATGGCATCGGCTGAATGAGCTGAGCTATTGAGCCCATCTGACTGGGCCAACACAGTCAGAGGAAAAATAGCGACGAAAGGAATAAAACGAGTAACGCTGGAACGAATAAGCTGACGGATAAGAACGGGGATCAACATGCTTGTCTCGGGAGTGTGGGATCAGGGGAGCAGCATAACTACTCCACCTGCTTTTACAAGGATCCGGACAGAAAGGGGGATATAAAAACTAGTCCTCTTCGACCAGAATCACTCGAGTATAAGGCAACATACCTTGCCCGCTATTGAGCGACGCGTTGTCGGTATGCTCTTGGATTAACTGGTTTACATAACTACTCACATCTTCGTTGTACACGGGTGCCACTTGTTGACGCGGTACAAACATCACTCGACGGCTCTCTTGCGGACGAGACTCATAACCACTTTGTACGGCAACAGTGCGCGCAGACAATGCAGGTGCATTAATGCCAGAGGGTAGATTTGCCGCTTTGGTTTCTACTGCCGGTGCAGGCGCCGCAGCCATGGTGCCAGCCGCCATATCAGCAGGGTTAGCACCGGGAGTTTGATATTGTTGAACACCAAGAATTACCGCCCCCGCTACCGAAGCAGCAACGGCGACACGCCCAGCTTGTTGCCACCAGCGCAAAGGCATGGCAACTACATTCGAACCTGCAACAGACGTTTGTTCTGCTACATCACTGATGGCTGATGCCGAATAGGTTTCTTCCGCCTCAATGGCTGCACTCACACGCGAGGCAAAATCGCTTGAAGCAAGAACCGGAATATCACCCTTTAAGCCTGCACTGGCGATCTGGTAACGCGCCCAGGTGGACTTCAGTTCAGAATCCGAGTCCAGCGCTTTAAGTAAACGCTGTAGCTCAAGCTCGGAAGCCTGATTGTCCATTAGTGCTGATAAAGATTCGGCAAGCACTGGTGGTTGAGTTTGCTCTGTCATTCTCGCTGGCGCCTCTGTGCAAATGCTGGTGAAGATTCGGTTATGTAGCTCTGTACTCGATATGACTGGATACTAGTCAATTGGTTCAAAGATTTACAAAAAAATGTGAAAGTTTTTAAAGATGGCTAAATGTCCTCAATGAGCGGCTTGATTCGTTTATCAATTGCCTCTCTGGCGCGGAAGATGCGCGAACGCACCGTACCTACAGGGCACTCCATGGCCTCAGCAATTTCCTCGTAACTCAGACCATCAATCTCCCGCAAGGTTACCGCTGTACGCAGATCGTCAGGGAGATCTTTAAATGCCTGGGCGATGGTATTTTCAAGCTCCTCACACAACACATTGTGCTCGGGAGTGTTGAGTTCATGCATACCATCATTGCCATCAAAGAACTCGGCATCTTCAATTTCTACATCGCTGGACGGCGGACGGCGGTTGCGCGCCACAATATGATTCTTGGCCGTATTAATCGCAATACGATAAATCCAGGTGTAAAACGCACTATCGCCGCGAAAATTGGGTAGTGCGCGATAGGCCTTAATAAACGCCTCCTGGGCGACATCCTGAGCTTCGGCATGATCGCGGATAAACCGGCTAATCACCGCCAGCACTTTGTGCTGGTACTTAATCACTAGCAAATCAAACGCGCGTTTATCGCCTTTTTGAACTCGCTCGACCAATTGCTGATCAACATCAGGCGCTAGTTGCGCTGTCATTCTTTAAACCCCCAAGGGAAAACACAGTATCTTATGCAAAGTCTATTGGATTTACGCCGCTTATAGACAAAACCCTACACTAAAAGTTCAGGGGGCATTATACGGAGTTATTACCCGCAACGCTGTTTAGTTCGTATATAGCATTTGTGGCCGCTCTTTATGCCACGAAGGCTTGATATACTGGCGACCACTTTTGCCCTCCTTTCCCAACCCGGGTTTGATCTGAATGAATAAACACTACCAATATGATGTGCTGGTGATTGGCTCAGGCGCTGCGGGCCTCACGCTGGCATTAAGCCTCGCGAAGAATGCGCGCGTAGCTGTGCTGAGTAAAAATGCTATTAACCAAGGGTCTACCTGGTATGCCCAAGGCGGGATTGCCGCGGTACTTGACGATCAGGATTCGATTGACGCCCATGTTGCCGACACGCTGATTGCCGGCGCCGGCCTGTGCCACGAAGACGCCGTGCGTTTTACGGTCGAACACAGCAAAGCGGCAATTCAATGGCTGATCGACCAAGGGGTTAACTTCACCAAAGAAAACTCCAATGGCGATTATCACCTCACCAAAGAGGGCGGCCACAGCCATCGCCGCATTATTCACAGCGCCGATGCCACCGGTCAGGCGGTGCACTCCACCTTGATCGATCAAGTGCAGCAACAGTCAAACATCGACATATTTGAAAATCATGTAGCGATTAACCTGATATCCCAAGCCGATGCCGACTCGCGCAAGCTGCGCTGCAGCGGCGCCTATGTGCTCGATAACAACAGTGACGATATTCACGTATTCCAAGCCAAAGTAGTTGTTCTGGCCACCGGTGGTGCAAGTAAGGTTTATCTTTATAGCAGCAACCCGGACAGTGCCAGCGGCGATGGCATTGCCATGGCTTGGCGGGCAGGCTGCCGGGTGGCCAATATGGAATTCAACCAATTCCACCCCACTTGCCTCTACCACCCGCGCGCCAAAAACTTTTTGATCACCGAAGCCCTGCGCGGTGAAGGCGCTTATTTACGTTTGCCCAGTGGCGAGCGGTTTATGCCGCGTTTTGATGAGCGCGAAGAGCTGGCGCCGCGCGATATAGTGGCACGTGCTATAGACCATGAAATCAAACGCCTCGGCTGCGATTTTGTGTATCTGGATATCAGTCACAAATCGCCTGAATTTATTAGCGAACACTTCCCCACGGTTAAAGCGCGCTGTTTGGAATTTGGCATTGATATCACTAAAGAGCCCATTCCTGTCGTGCCTGCGGCGCATTACACTTGCGGCGGCGTGGTAGTAGATAAAAACGGCCAAACCGATTTGCAGCATTTATATGCGATTGGCGAAACCTCATTTACCGGCTTACACGGCGCCAACCGTATGGCGAGCAATTCGCTGCTGGAATGTATCGTTTACGCCCAATCGGCCGCGCAACATATTTTGGCTAAACTCGATCAGATTCATACGCCCGATGTATCACCCCAATGGGACGCCTCGCGGGTGCGCGATTCCGACGAGGACGTGGTGATTTCGCACAACTGGGACGAGCTGCGCCGATTTATGTGGGATTACGTCGGTATTGTGCGCACCCATAAACGCTTGGAGCGCGCGACCCATCGCATTAAATTGCTGCAAAAAGAAATTGCCGAGTATTACAGCAACTACAACATCAGCAGCGATTTGATCGAACTGCGCAACCTGGCCACTGTCGCGGAATTGATTATTCGCTCGGCCCATGAGCGCAAAGAAAGCCGCGGCCTGCACTACTCGCCCGACTATCCAAACAAATCACCTATTGCACGGGACACCATACTGGTACCGACCAATTTTGCCGGACAGGATGTGATTGTTAGCAAGGATATTGATCTTACTGTATAGGCTAACCTTTTGGCCTTAAACAGGCCCGCAGCCAGGTGCGCAAACGCGCCTGATCTGCGGGCTTAATAGCATCATGGCAAAGCAGTAAAAATCTTTTGCTCCCGCTCTCGGACTGCAAGGGCAAAACAATTAGCCAAGGCCAGCAGAGCACCTCCCCAACCAAGACACAATTCAGCTGCTCTTTTTGGTTATTGGAAAGAATCCAAAATCCGTTTTCATAAGCGAGCGAACCAACTGGTATTGCTGCACACTGCAGCGCATATAAATGCCATAGCCCAATACAACTACCCAGCAATAGGGCCAACCAAACCAGGCGCATTACACCACCAGTATTAACGTCACTTATATAGGGAAAGAGCGCGATAAATAGCGACAACACAAACAACCCGTAAAAGAGCCGGTAAAAGATGCGCAAAAAAGCAGAGGTTGAAATGGAGAGCACTGCCATTGGCGGCAGTGCTTTTGATGCAGAAGCCGATGGACCGCTTGCCCCATCCGCCAGCAGGTCAACAGTGTCAGCTGTTGGTTTTTTGAAGGCCGGTATTTGCACGAATAATGTCCACAATCCGTTGTAGTTCAGGGCTATCGGGATTTTCGCGACGCATAAACCAAGCAAAAAGATCTTGATCCTGCTCTTCCAATAGCAACCAGAAACGTTCTTTATCGCTCTGTTCCAGCCCTGGGTACACTTTCTCTAAAAAAGGCGCCAGCACCAGATCCAACTCCAGCATACCGCGCCGACAAGCCCACTTTAAACGATTGATATCCACGCTAATACCTGTATTAAAAATAAGAGAAGCACATTATAAACGAGCACCTTGCCAAAGACTCGCTTTGACTAGAGAATCGCGCTGCCTGTAGTCAATTTGCGGAACTCTTCCCCATGCCCAATCCGGATTTATCAACCATGACTTACCTCGCAACGCTCACCAACAAACAGCTGCTCTTGGTCAAAGGCCCAGATGCAGGTAAATTTTTGCAAGGCCAAGTCACATGCGATGTAAAAGAACTAAACGAGCCAGTCACTCGTCTTGGCGCGCAATGCAATCCGAAAGGCCGAATACTCCTGAGCTTTCGCGCCCTGCAAATGAATAACGAAACCATCGCGCTACGCCTGCCTGCAAACATGATGGAGTCGGCGCAAAAAACACTGGGTAAATACATAGTGTTCTCCAAAGCCAAGCTGCAGGATGGCGGTAATGACTTCGCCCTATTCGGTTTGTTTGGCGATTCCGCCGCTACTGTAGCGTCCACCTTTTTCCAACAGTTACCTACAACTTACGAGGGCTGGATAGAAAAAGATGGCAGCTACCTGATTCAATTAGCCGCAAATCGCTTCGAATGCTGGGTTGCAACCGCAACTGTTGATTCCTTTCTTGATGCAATAGAAAAACAAACGCAGAAAGTTAGCGCGGATGAATGGCAGCTATTGGATATCGCTGCCGGTATTGGTGAGGTTTATCCAGAATCCTACGAGCTGTTTACCCCGCAAGAACTGAATTATCAATTGGTTAACGGCATCAACTTTCGTAAGGGTTGTTATACCGGCCAGGAAATAGTGGCGCGTCTTCACTATCGCGGAAAACTGAAACGCCATATGTATCGCTTTGAATACAAAAACGACCAAACACCTCCACCAGGAACCACCATAATCAATAGTTTAAGTGGACAAAATGCCGGCACCGTAGTCATGGCGGCACTGAACCAACAAGGAAAAATCGAACTATTGGCTTCATTGCTGGATGAGCAAATTGATCAAGCAAAAGTAGAATCGGCCACAGAAAAACTCAGCCAACTCAGTCTGCCCTATGCTATACCTACAGCAGAAGAAGCCACTCAATAATGATGTCAGGACAACCAATGAATCCTATTGCTGAAAAAGTACGCCAGGAAATCATAACTGCAATTGAAAAAGATCAACTCGTACTACCGACACTACCCGAGGTAGCACTGAAAGTTCGGGAAGTTGCCGACGACCCGGATGCCGACATCGACAAGCTCACCAGCGTTATTGGCAACGATGCTGCGCTGAGCGCGCGCATTATTCGTGTTGCCAATAGCCCGTTACTGCGCGCCAGTCGCGCGATTGAAGATTTGCGCACCGCACTTATGCGCCTTGGTATTCAATACACATGCAATATCGCCACCGGGCTCGCCATGGAACAAATGTTTCAGGCAACGTCGGATTTGGTGGACATGCGCATGCGCGAAGTGTGGAGCCGTTCAAGTGAAGTAGCTGGAATTTGCCATGTACTTTGCAAGCACTACACCAAACTGCGCCCGGACCAAGCCACCTTGGCTGGGCTGGTGCACAAAATCGGTGTACTACCGATTCTCACCTATGCCGAAGACCATCCTGCGCTCTTGAAAGACAGCTTTACACTGGATGCTGTTATTGATGTATTACACGCGCCACTCGGGGACCTTATCCTGAAAACCTGGGGTTTCCCCGAGGAGCTCGCGCACATTCCAACCCAGCATATAGACTTTACTCGCTCTATTCCCAAGGCGGATTATGCGGATGTTGTGACTGTCGCCATGCTCCAAAGTTATCTTGGAACTGATTCAGCCATGACCAAAATCGACTTCACCAAAGTAAAAGCGTTTGAAAGACTTGGACTCGACCCAGACATGCAAGTGAGTGAATCAGAAGATTTGAGTGCAGATATGGAAGCAGCCATGTCGATGTTGGTGTAGAAACACCAACTTACCCTATTTATTTGAAACCCCTGCCCTCAAAACTGAGGGCAAAAGTAGTATTGAAAAACTATTTGGTTTTGACTGATTTTGTCGGCACCAGCGGGCCAGTAGATTCACGCACAATGATGCTTGAATTCAGCATACTGGCCGGTAGTTGAATATCTTTTCCCCGCAACTGTTTCAGCAGCAAATCAGTCGCTTTTTTTGCCATCTGCCGAATCGGCTGACGAATAGTTGTTAGTGATGGCCAAATTTGATGCGCAACGGGTGTATCGTCAAAGCCGGCCACCGATAATTGCGCAGGAATTTTTACCCCTATTTGATGAGCCACCATCATGACACCTGCCGCCATATCATCATTAGCTGCAAAAATCGCTGTCGGCCGCTCCGACAAACCAAGCAATTGTTTAGCGCAAGTCTCTCCTGATTCAAATGAATTATCGCCCTGAGCCACCAGATTTGTTAATAAGGGCAATTCATTTTCAATTAATGCCGCCTTATAACCCTCATAACGCAACGACATTGCACGGTGATCCGGATGACCACAAATAAAACCAATCCGCATATGCCCCTGCGCAATTAGCTGACAGGTCATGTCGTAGGACGCTTCTTCGTCGTTGGTTTCTACATAGGGTGACGCAGATTTATTTTCTGTTGGCGCCACCCGCACAAACGGAATATTCATTTTTTTTAGCAGCGTGATCACGGCCATGTTATCTGACAACGGCGGTGTCAACATGACGCCATCTACACGCTTCTCCAAAATCAAATCAGTAACTTCATCAATCAAGTTAGGGTCGCGATGAATCGCCGGGTGCACCAATAATTCGTAGCGCTGTGGACGACAAATCTCCAATACACCTTCTTGAATATCCAAGACGTAGTGCGCACTGGGGTGCCCGTAAATAAGCCCCAACAAGTAAGAACGATTGCCCGCAAGACTGCGCGCCGATTGATTGGGCCGATAACTTAACTCCCGAATCGCCGCTTCAACTTTTTCACGGGTAGCTGGTCGCACATTCGGTTCATTATTCACCACGCGCGACACGGTTTTCATCGAAACACCCGCCAGCGCGGCAACATCATCGATAGTTGCTTTAGTCACTAAACTCACCTCAGCGTTATAGTTTTAGAGGTCAATATGACCATAAGACAGTAAGAGTGCAACCGATTGTAAACCGGGAACAAACAATGTGACAGCGTTATAGCCTTGCATTATAGTACCGCGCGCTTGCGTCGGCTTCCTCAAGCTGCGTTAGCGCACCAAGGTTTTGAATCAATCGGCAAACCTTATTTTAAGACCACGACAACGACAAACAATTTTTATAACAACGAGGTAATCTCATGGCCAGCGTACCCCAAGGTTCTACCGCCCCACTCAACAACTCAGTGAGTACGGGCAACAACACAGTCCCACTGATTATCATCACTATTTTGTTTTTTATGTGGGGTTTATTAACCTCACTTAATGACGTACTAATCCCTCATCTGAAAAGTGTTTACACACTCAGCTACACCCAAGCAATGCTCGTTCAATTTTGTTTTTTTGGTGCCTACTTTGTGGTGTCTTTACCTGCTGGCGCGCTAATTAAACGCCTCGGTTATCAGAACGGCGCCGTTGCTGGCCTGATCATCGCCGCTTCTGGTTGCGCACTATTTTATCCTGCTGCAACTAGTGGTTACGCACTTTTTTTGTTTGCGTTATTTGTCCTCGCGTCTGGCATCACAATTTTACAAGTAGCAGCAAATCCTTACGTTACTGTGCTTGGCCCAGCCAAAACAGCATCCAGCCGCTTAACACTCACCCAAGCATTTAATTCATTAGGAACCACTATTGCTCCTGCATTAGGCGGCATGTTGATTT
The DNA here is from genome assembly GCF_008806955.1 of Cellvibrio sp. KY-YJ-3. NCBI lineage: Bacteria > Pseudomonadati > Pseudomonadota > Gammaproteobacteria > Cellvibrionales > Cellvibrionaceae > Cellvibrio > Cellvibrio sp. KY-YJ-3. The sequence continues at coordinate 3,586,112 of NZ_CP031727.1, forward strand.
TAGGCACAGCTGTATTAACTGCAGATCAATTAGCTCTTTTGCCTGCTGCAGAACAAGCAGCGCACAGAGCCCAGGAAGCCGCATCAGTGCAAGGCCCCTATTTAGCATTAGCAGCGGCACTGCTTTCTTTAGCTTTATTTTTTGCATTCGCCAAACTGCCTAAGATCCACCATGACGAAGAACCAGGCATATCCAGTGATATGGCCTCTAATAAAGAGTCTGCACTCTCACATAAGCATTTAGTGTTGGGAGCAATTGGTATTTTCTTGTACGTGGGCGCAGAGGTATCTATTGGAAGCTTCTTAATTAACTTTTTTGGCGAAGAAAACATTGCCGGATTAAAAGAAGCTGATGCAGCGCATCTGGTTAGCTATTACTGGGGAGGCGCAATGATTGGTCGCTTTATAGGTTTTGCGGTAATGCGCTATGTCAGCCCAGGAAAAACCTTGGCATTTAACTGTATTTGTTCTGTTATTTTAGTATTGGTTGCAGTATTTACCGAAGGCAAGTTAGCCATGTGGGCGATTATTGCTGTGGGCTTGTTTAACTCAATTATGTTCCCCACTATTTTTAGTATGGCACTGCACAATCTCGGCAAGTTTACCGGCCAAGGCTCTGGCTTCCTGTGTATGGCCATAGTAGGTGGTGCATTGGTGCCATTGCTGCAAGGCGCTCTTGCGGACACCATTGGTCTACAACTGTCATTTTTATTGCCTGCAGCATGCTATGTTTACATTATGTATTTTGGTCTTAAGTACGCAGGCATCTACAAATCCGAGCCGGCATCTGAGCCGGCACATTTGTAATTAGTCAGACATAAGTCGTATAAAAATGGGCGCCTCAGCGCCCATTTTTATTTACCCGTTTTATTTACCACCGCTCACGGGCATCTTTATCTTTTTGATTTTCATCCACCCACATCTCACCTTGCGCCGTTATTTCCTTTTTCCAAAAAGGGGCTTGGGTTTTTAAAAAGTCCATCAAAAATTCAGCAGCCTGAAATGCATGTTCGCGATGCTGACTAGTAACACCCACAAATACAATTTGATCACTTAAATACAATTGCCCTACACGGTGAACAATACGCACAGAAATTAAATCCCAACGCTGTCTTGCAACATTCATTATTTGATCTAGTACACGCTCTGTCATACCAGGATAATATTCAAGCGAGAGACCGGACACCAAACGCGACTGATTCATCTCACGCACTCGGCCAACAAAAAAAACCACCGCCCCCGCATCTTTATCATTTTCAACTAGCTGTGCGTATTCATCGCCCACATTAAAATCATTGGTTTGAACTGCAATAGAAAATGGCATATTAACCTCCGGTAACCGGCGGGAAAAACGCCACTTCATCGCCAGACTTCAAGGGGAAATCACCACGTGCATATTCATGATTCAGTGCAATTAATAATTTTTTGTTCTCCAAAAACTCTGCCCATTCAGGGTGATGCGAAATCAAGTATTGCTTTAACTCCCCAATAGACTTTGCTGAATTGGAGTCGACCTGTATGCCGTTACTGCCCAGCTGCTCGCGCAGCAGCGCTAAAAATACCACCTGGATCATTATTCGTTTACCTCGTGCCGCCCTGTTGTTTCACGCTGATAGTGGCCGCGACGCCCGCCCATTTTCTCCAATAGGCAAATCTGCTCAATTACCATGCCCATATCTACTGCTTTACACATATCGTAAATTGCCAGCGCAGCGACACTTGCCGCTGTAAGCGCTTCCATTTCTACGCCTGTTTGACCGGTTAGTTTGCAGTAACTGGTAATTTCTATACTGGAATTAGCTTCATCCAAACTGAAATCGACCGCCACTTTACTCAGCGCTAGCGGATGACAAAGAGGGATCAGATCCGCGCACTTTTTTGCGGCCTGAATACCAGCAATGCGCGCAACAGCCAACACATCCCCTTTTTTCAGGCCGTTGTTTTTGATTTGCACCAATGTTTCAGGCTGCATTACAACCCGTGCAAAAGCGCGGGCTTCGCGCACGCTCGCGGGTTTATCTGAGACATCCACCATGCTTGCGTGACCATGGGAGTCGATATGAGTCAATGACATAAATAGATTCTTCCGATTGTCGAGCTGGTTTACCGTGCAGCCCTAAGTAAATATCGCTATCATAAAACACCTGCCGATATTGCTTGGCATTTTTATTTTGCGCTATTGAAATTCATACCTTGATGACACCAACCCCAACCCTTGACCGCCGCTTTACCCTCGCTCCGATGATGGAGTGGTCAACCTCTGATTGCCGCACCTTTTGGCGCATGCTCACCAAAGAAGCCGTTCTCTACAGCGAGATGGTTACCACCGGTGCGCTCTTGCATGGTGATAAAAAGCGTTTCCTCGATTACAACGCCTGTGAACATCCCTTGGCTTTGCAGCTTGGTGGTAGCAACCCCACCGATCTCGCTGAATGTGCACGCATCGCCGAAGACTGGGGTTACGATGAGGTCAATCTCAACTGTGGCTGCCCCAGTGATCGCGTACAAAATGGCATGATTGGCGCCTGCTTAATGGCCGAGCCAGAACTAGTGGCCGATTGCATCGCAAGCATGCAGCATGCGGTGAAAATTCCGGTGACGGTAAAGCATCGCATCGGAATCGACGACATGGAAGATTATGCCGGGCTGGTCAAATTTGTCAGCACCGTCGCCGCAACTGGCTGTAGTACCTTCATTGTTCACGCGCGCAAAGCCTGGCTAAAAGGCCTCAGCCCTAAAGAAAACCGTGAAGTACCGCCATTGCAGTACGATAAGGTCTATCAGCTCAAACAGGATTTCCCCCAGCTCAACATTATTATCAACGGTGGTATCACTACACTAGAGCAAACGAAAACCCTGCTGGCACATGTGGACGGTGTCATGATTGGTCGTGAGGCTTACAGCAATCCCTATCTACTCGCAGAAGTTGATCAGCAAATTTACGGCAGCTCGCGCACCATCATCAGCCGCGATGAGGTAATGGAACAATTTAAAGAATATTGTATCGAACAGTTAGCGAAGGGCGCACGCCTCAATCATTTGACCCGGCATATTCTTGGGCTCTACCAAGGACTACCGGGTGCACGGCAATTTAGACGCGTTATTAGTGAGCAAGCCCACAAACCCGGTGCTGGAATCGAGGTTCTTGAACGAGCGCTTGCGGCCATAAATGAGTTACCATTAGCAACTATTACTTGATTTACTCTTGGGCCTAAAACCTTAATAGACTATGTATTTATCGCTTTATAAAAAATGACTGTTTCATTCAAAAAGTCATTAAGACTATAATATATCTGACGGCAATAAGACGAATATCAACCACTTGTTATTTCAGAAATAGGATTACCACTGTGACTAGTAAACTCGAACAACTGAAGCAATTTACCGACGTCGTAGCCGATACTGGCGATATAGAAGCCATTCGCCTTTACAAACCTCTGGATGCGACCACCAACCCATCGCTGGTTTATAAAGCAGCACAAATGCCGCAATATGAAAGCCTGCTGACCTCATCTATCGCCGCAAATAAAGGTATCACTAACAGCGCAGAACAACTGAGCGCTGTGTGTGATCACCTTGCTGTTGGCATTGGCTTGGAAATTCTGAAAATTGTTCCCGGCCGTATTTCTACCGAAGTGGATGCGCGCTTGTCATTTGACACCAAAGCCTCTATCGCCAAGGCGCACCAATTAATCAGCCTGTATGAAAAAGGTGGTGTTGATAAATCTCGTGTATTGATCAAACTTGCATCTACTTGGGAAGGCATTCGCGCCGCCGAAGTTTTGGAAAAAGAAGGCATTAACTGCAACCTGACCCTGCTGTTTGGCTTCAATCAAGCAGCCGCCTGTGCTGATGCTGGCGTATTTCTTATCTCTCCCTTTGTAGGTCGTATTCTTGATTGGTACAAAGCGAACACCGACAAAAAAGAATACACCGCAGAAGAAGATCCAGGCGTAGTATCTGTACGTCAGATCTACAACTACTACAAACAAAATGGCTACAAAACTGTGGTAATGGGTGCGAGCTTCCGTAACCTCGGCGAAATTGAAGCGCTAGCCGGTTGTGATCGTTTGACCATCAGCCCACAATTGCTGCAAGAATTGGATCAGGACAAAGGCGAATTAAAGCGCGTCCTGTCACCAAACAATTCAGGTGAAAAAATCGCAAAACAAATCGAGACAGAAGCAAGCTTCCGTTTTGGTATCAACCAAGATGCTATGGCCACCGAAAAACTGGCCGAGGGTATCCGCGGTTTTGTGAAAGATCAGATCAACCTTGAGAACCTGATTAAAGCCCGTGCTCAATAAGCTCGCACGCTTTATCGAGCGCCACCTGCAATCAGGTGGCGACTCACTCGCCCTCACCGATCACCAGAAACAACTGGCCATTTCTGCATTGCTGGTGGAAATTGCCATGGCTGATCATCACTTCTCCGAAATTGAAGCTAACAAACTCAATCAATTACTCGCACAAAAATTTTCACTTACCACAAATGAAATCGCCGACTTGATTGATCTCGCCAAAAATGAGTCTCATGATGCAACGTCATTGCATCAATTCACTCAAATTGTGAACACGCAATGCTCAGCGAGCGATAAATTTCGCCTGATAATAGCGATGTGGGAAATGGCTTATGCCGATGGAGATTTGGATAAATACGAAGACTACATGATCAGAAAGGTAGCAGATTTAATCTACGTCCCGCACAGCGAATTTATTCGCGCTAAAAATCTTGTCAAAACAAAACTGCAGTAACAAATCAAAAAAATTGGTTTAATAGTTTTAACAGTTCTCCAACATGTTTACCAAGTTACGAAATGTATCTGCGTTACTTGCGTTCAAACCCATCAAAATTTTATGGGCCTCTAATACTTTTTCTTTTACTTCTTGTTCATCACAATTAATGCAATTTAGTGGCTGCGCGCTGAGCACTGGAGCATCAAGCTTGTCGACTATAGTAAATATATCGCCGAACCCCATGGTTTGAAGGATGCGCTGGATACTCGGGTTACTCGCCAAGATAACCGGTACTATTCCACATCGCTCCTGACCCAAAATTGATATTTTTGCCATCAACCCCAATGTTGTACTGTCAATCGCCTCCGCATCCGAAAGATCAAACAGCACTGAGGTAAAATTCTCACTTTTAAACATTGCATCAATAAATTGATCGAAAGAAATACAGAGAGTAAGGCGAACATCACCCAGCATCTTGATGATATAAACACCATTGTGGTCGGCAACTAAAATCTGGCCGGGTTTCATCAACTCACACCTCTAGAAATCGAAAGGACCGCGATATCATCGGGGTTATCACGAATCTCTTTTATCACCAAAGTATTGCAGACGGAATCCAAAGTGCCAGTGCTGGCAGCAACCCGCGCCAATAAATGAGCTTCTTTATCCGCCAACTCAACCTGTGGCAATGTTTCCAAAACACCATCCGAAAAACAAATCAAAGCAAATTTTTCAGGAAGATCTCGTTCATACAGCTGCCAACTAACTTCCTTGAAAATACCTGCGGGCTTACCCTGCCCCACCAAGTACTCCGCGCCGGACTCAGTCAACAAAATTGGCATAGGCAGGTGGCCTGCAACCACATAATGCATTTTATCTGTATGGGTATCTATTATGCCTACAAAAAGTGTTAGGTGATGACTGAGGCGAGTCTCATGCAGTTCACGATTAATTTGCCGCAACATTTGATTAGCACCCTCAACAAACGAGTACTCATCACCAAACAAGCCCTCCTCGCGTACCATTCGGCTTACCAAGTGTTTTAGCCAAATAGTGACAAATGCAGAAGATGCACCGTGACCTGAAACGTCAGCTAAGTAAAACGCGAGGTAACGTTGTTTAATGTGGGCATAATCAACAAAATCGCCACTGAGAAAAAGCGAAGGAACTATAGTATGCGCAACCTGATAACCCTCTTGGGTGCTGAGCCCAGATGGCATCAGTCGTCGCTGCACCCTGCGACCAGCAATCTGATCTCGCTCCAGAACACGCAAATTCTCTTTCAGCTCGCGATTGGCGTCCTCCAGTTGTGCTCTATAACGCAAATTTTCGGCTTCCAGATCCTGACGATCAAGCACTTTATTGATCGAGTGAACAAGAACCTCTAAATCAGCAAGCGGTTTAATCAAATAATCTCTCGCTCCCAAACGCAATGCAGCTACTACATCGCTCATCACACCAGCACCGGACACCACAATAACAGGCAACTCAGGGAACTGGTCGTGTAACGTTTGCAATAACTGCAAACCGTCGCCGTTGGGCATACGCAGATCAGTGATAATCAAATCAGGGTAGTCGTGATTGGACTGAAGAAGGTGAAGTGCAGAGTGGGAGTCAATAGCAAACTGCACAGCAAAACCACTATCAGACAGATAGGTTAAAAGGCTTTGGCGGACAAGGGCATCGTCATCGATGATAAGCAGCTTGCGGCTTGCGGGTGTCATCTTCTGCTCGGGCTTGGAGTTCAAGTGGACCGCCGCGGCGATCAATAAAGCGCGTAACACTACTCCTTCACTACGCCGGTTGCAAGCTGTAGTTGGCTGTGAAATTACTTCTTTTGGGCCATAACAATGGCGCGCCGAGCAACAAGATTTGTGCTGTCTTGGGCGCCATCATGTGGGAATTACTTTGGCTTTTTATTGTTTTTCTCGCGCTCTGCTTTGCGCCGCATCTCAACCAGCTGTCGCTGGGTAAGTTTCCCTTTCCGCTCCGAATAAGGGTTTTCATTGTTACGGAACTCTATTTTTATCGGAGTTCCGTGCAGGTCCAAGACCCGACGGAAGGTTTTTTCCAAATACTTGGTGTAGTGACTGGGAACATCATTGGTCTGGTTACCATGAATCACGATTATCGGTGGATTATGTCCACCCGGGTGAGCGTAACGCAGCTTGATGCGTCGCCCTTGGATCATGGGCGGCTGATGCTCACGTACAGCATCTTGCAGAATTCTTGTGAGGTAATTAGTGCTGAACTTATCTGTTGCCGATTGGTAAGCTAACTCAATGGACTTGTAGAGATTTCCAACACCTGTACCGTGCAAGGCAGAAATAAAGTGAATGGTGGCAAAATCTACAAAGCGTAAACGGCGCTCAATTTCATTTTTCACATATTGTTTGTGCGCATCATCCAAACCATCCCACTTATTCAGCGCTATCACCAACGCGCGGCCAGCCTCAATGGTAGTGCCCATCAGGTGCAAATCTTGCTCAACCACACCTTCGCTGGCATCCATTACCAACACTACAACGTTTGCATCTGCAATCGCCTGCATGGTTTTGACGATAGAAAATTTTTCCACCATCAAATCAATATTTTTTCGCCGACGTACTCCCGCCGTATCAATAATGGTGTAAGGCTTATCAAAACGAGTGTAATTGATATAAATACTATCCCGAGTAGTACCGGGCTCATCGTAAACCACCACCCGATCTTCACCCAGCAAGCGATTTACCAGAGTTGACTTGCCTACGTTGGGACGGCCAACAATGGCAATTTTAATACCGGTCGCATCGTCTGGTTGATAATCCTCTGGAAATTCAGGGATTTCTGCCAGAACCTCTTCCATCAAGGATCTCACACCACGACCGTGGCTTGCAGTCGTTGGGTAAACTTCACCCAATCCAAGCTCATAAAATGGTGCCAACGCAATATCGGGATCTGTACCGTCAATTTTATTGGCAACCAAATAAGTTTTTTTGTTGTTGACGCGCAAATGCTTGGCAATGGTTTCATCGGCCGGATTAAGCCCGGCACGACTATCGACAATAAAGAGGACTATATCGGCCTCTTGTATCGCCAGCAGCGATTGCCCCGCCATCATGCTGTCGATACCCTCTTCCTCACCGCTGATTCCGCCGGTATCAATAACAATAAAACGGCGGTTCTCTAATATACCTTCGCCGTACTTACGATCGCGGGTTAAACCGGGGTAATCCGCTACCAAGGCATCGCGAGACTGGGTCAAGCGATTAAAAAGAGTGGATTTACCCACATTAGGGCGACCAACAAGTGCTATTACGGGGATAATCATAAAAATATCAATGAGGTAAAAAGTCAGAAATGAAGGCGGATGCCGCCCGGAAATAAACTTTGCTAAAAACAAAACCAGCCGCTGAGGAGTTTACCATTAATCACTCAATGATAAATTCAGCGGCTGGTTTTAGTTTGCTCTAAAGCCGAAGTTTATTCGTCTTTTTCAGCACGAAACGCAATTAGTTTGCCACGATTAGTAAACACATAAAGTGTTTCACCATCTGTTTGCATCGGAGCACGTGCGCCTTTTCTGTCAACACGAGTACGTGCTGCAAACTGGCCATCACTTTGGTTGAGCACGTGCATGTAGCCTTTAAAATCAACTACGGCTACATAATCACCAAATACTTGTGGCCCGTTCAAATTACGGCGCAACATTTGTTCATTAACCCACAATTGTTCGCCCGTGGCCGCACTGTAAGCAGCCACTTTGCCATCGGAATGGGCAACAAAAACTTTATCTGAGGAAACAGCCAGATTTTCACTGGTTGAACCATCAATTCCCCACAGTGGACTGCCAGTTCCACGCGCTATTGCACTGACTCGACCCTGATAGGTACCAACATACAGAACCCCATCACGCAGAACTGGACTGGAATGGATATCTACCATCCGCTCCAGCTCTGAACGACCTTTTGGTGAAGCTATACGCTGCTCCCACAGTATCAAACCATTACTCGGGTTAAAGGCCATCATGCGACCATTGGAAAAACCGGTGTAAATCGCTGTGTCGGTGACTATTGGTGATGGCGTACCGCGCAACGTCAGAACTGGTGGCTGATTATCATAAAACCACAATTGTTCACCGGTTTTGGCATCCAAGGCATAGAGCTTGCCATTCACCGATTGAGCAGCAACAACACTTCCGTTAGTACGTGGAGCTGAAACTATTTCACCCGGAAGCTGTTTACGCCATAACTCATCGCCATTTTCTTTGGATAAAGCCATAACTTCACCCGCATAAGTCGCCACCAGCAACAAACCATTTTCAGCAGCGATACCACCAATGATTTGGCGGTTCGGGTCAGTGGCAACGAAGAAACCCTTCAGCCATCCCCACAGTCCCTGTTCTGCTTTATTAATCTTGCGTGACCAGAGCTTTTTGCCAGAACCAGTGTTTACTGCAACAACCAAACCTTCAAAATCAACCGCATAAATAACATCGCCATCTAATGCAGGTGTGAGGCTACTAAAACCTTTGTTTTGACCTTCACCAATACCACGTTTCCACACCCGATCCAGGTCGATAGTCTCTTCAAAATCGACTAACTCCATGGGTTCGTTTCCTGTTTTTTTACTAAACCAGGAACATCCGGAAACAGCGAATGCACAAAGCAAAACCAACCAGCTAAAGTGCCTCACAGAGACTTGCGTCATTTACTTCTCCTCAGCAACAGGGGCTGCCGGCACAGAATCATTTACTTTCAAATCATCAACTTTCATTTGCAACAACATGTAACGCTCTTGTTGTTGAGGATCAATTGAGGTCAGCGCTTTTTCAAATGAGGTTCTGGCAGCATCCAAGTCACCTTGTAATTTAAAGATATCCCCGCGTGCTTCAGCGTAATCAGCAACAAATGCTGCCGCTGGTTCTGGAGTCAATTGCGCCAAGGCTTCGTCATAAGCTTTCTGTGCAGTTAACACTCGCGCCAATCGCAAGCGAGCCAACTGCTCAGTTGCAGCATCCGGTTTGGCAGACAAAATCCATTTAAGTTCACTCGCTGCCGCATCTAACTTGTTATCTTCAACAGCCAATTTGGCAAGAAAAAAAGCCGCGCTATGTGCGTACATGCTTTTGCTATTTGCCTCTTTCAGCTGACCGGCTAAATGAGTAACAGTCGCTTTATCAGCATCGGTGATTACCTTGCCAGGCTCAACGTTAACCAGTTTCAACAGTTCTTCATACATTACTGATGCTTTTTCAGCCGCTTGACGTTTTTGATCCTGCCACGTTGTAAAACCAAAATAGCCAGCCACAACGATTAATACGGCGATGATTATGGTTCTACCATAATCCTTCCACCAACGCTTTAAGACTTCTAATTGTTCTTCTTCTGAAAGATGTACGCTCACAATTGACTCCTGTAGGACTTGCGCAACGCGCAGGAAATATTAATGATTAAATAAAACGTTATTTTTTACCCGAGCGATTGCAGATAGGCAATTGCTTCATCAAATGGAAGGGTTTGCTGTTCAACATCATCACGCAAGAATTTAATACTTACCTTCTCAGCCTGAGCTTCATCTTCACCTAGAATTAACGCGATTTCAGCACCGCTTTTATCCGCTCGTTTTAATTGGCTTTTAAAATTACCACCACCGCAATTGAGCAACAAACGAACAAAAGGTAAATCATCACGTATACGCTCAGCTAGCTGCATGGCAACAGACTGCACATTACCAACTGCCACCAAGTAAACATCAGCTTGTTGATCCAAACCCTCTGGCACTGCCTCCACGGCTTGCAACAACAACACCAAGCGTTCAAGACCAATACCAAAACCTACAGCAGGTGTTGATTTGCCACCCAACTGCTCAACCAAACCATCATAGCGACCACCAGCACAAACCGTACTTTGCGATCCTAATTTATCCGTTACCCATTCGAACGCCGTTTTACCATAATAATCGAGTCCGCGCACCAAGCGTGGATTTACTTCATACGCTATACCAGCCGCATCCAGCAGCGACTTTAACCCTTCAAAATGTTCGCGCGAAGCATCATCCAGATAATCCAGAAGCACCGGCGCTGCGTTTAGTAATGACTGGGTGTTAGCATCTTTTGAATCAAGAATACGCAAAGGATTTGATTCAAGACGACGCTTACTATCTTCATCAAGTTGATCTTTTACCTGCTCCAAATACGCAACCAATGCCTGTTTGTATGTAGTGCGAGCTTCCGTACTACCCAGAGAGTTAATCTGCAAACGAACATGATCAGCAACGCCTAACTCACGCAAAATACGCGCGCTTAACACTAACACCTCGGCATCGATATCGGGGCCCTGGATGCCAAAGGTTTCAACACCAATTTGGTGGAACTGCCGATAACGTCCTTTTTGCGGACGCTCGTGGCGAAACATGGGGCCCATATACCACAAGCGCTGTGTTTGATTGTAAAGCAACCCATTTTCTTCACAGGCCCGCACACAGCACGCAGTACCTTCGGGGCGCAAGGTCAAACTATCGCCATTGCGATCCTCAAAGGTATACATTTCTTTTTCAACAATATCGGTAACTTCACCAATCGAGCGCTTGAACAACTCTGTAGACTCGACGATTGGAAAACGAATTTCCTGATAGGCGTAGCGCGTAAGTATGTCAGTAACCACAGACTCAACATATTGCCAAAGTGGTGAGTCTGCTGGCAGCAGGTCATTCATCCCACGAATTGCTTGTATTTTTTTCAATTTCAAACCTTATTTATAAACACAAAAGCATCAGGCTTTTGCGATGATATTTTTTGCATCCGCATCCATTTGTGCCTGCTTTTGTGCAGCCTTGGCACGAATCAAACGCTCGAGATTATCAACCAGATTTTCATTGGTTAACTTTTGATTGGGCTCACCATCTATGTATATCAAGTTACTCGGGGTTCCGCCTGCCAGTCCCAAATCAGCCTCTTTTGCTTCACCGGGGCCATTTACAACACAGCCAATTACCGCCACATCCAGAGGGACGGTAATATCCTCCACGCGCTGCTCCAGGTCGTTCATGGTTTTGATTACATCAAAGTTCTGACGTGAACAACTTGGGCAAGCAATAAAGTTCACACCTTTGCTGCGAATTTTCAAACTGCGCAGCATATCCCAACCTACTTTAATTTCTTCAATGGGGTCTGCCGCAAGCGATACGCGAATAGTATCGCCAATACCATCCATCAGCAGTGCGCCTAAACCTATGGAGGATTTCACTGTGCCAGAACGCAAACCGCCCGCCTCAGTAATACCTAGATGCAAGGGCTGATCGATTAGCGTAGCAAGCTTGCGGTAAGCAGCAACCGCCATAAAAACATCTGACGCCTTTACACTGACTTTAAAATTATAAAAATTTAACTGATCAAGAATTTCTACGTGACGCAAAGCAGATTCAACCAACGCATCAGGTGTTGGCTCGCCATATTTTTTCTGCAAATCTTTTTCAAGAGAACCGGCATTGACACCAATTCGGATTGGGATATTTAAATCGCGCGCTTTATCGACAACAGCTTTGATGCGCTTTTCACGACCAATATTACCTGGATTAATGCGCAAACAGTCCACACCCAAATCGGCAACACGCAGCGCAATACGGTAATCAAAATGAATATCTGCAACCAACGGAATAGTCACTTGCTTGCGAATGGCACCAAAGGCTTCCGCAGCGTCCATTGTGGGCACTGAAACGCGAACAATGTCGGCACCTGCCGCTTGAATACGGCGAATTTGCTCGACAGTTGCCGCTACATCTGTTGTCTCTGTATTGGTCATGCTCTGTACAGAAATAGGTGCATCACCACCAACCGCAACATTTCCAACCATTATCTGCCGCGATTTACGACGTTTTATAGGAGACTCGCAATGCATAAGATTTCCCGATTCATTTTGACGCGCAGGACAGCGAGTTTACTGACCCACTTTTAGTGATAACACATTCGTTGTTGGCAATGGCGTTATCACAATTAACTCACCATTGAGTGAAATACTTGCTGCTGGCGCATTGCCAAGTTTTACATCAAATGGCGCCTCCCCCTGCAGTTGTAGACTGCTACCCGCCGCTTGAAGATCAGCGGCAAGCACATCACCACGTGCATCGCTTACTTCCAACCAACACTCCGCATTAAATTCCAGCGTCAGCACTGCCAAACGCCCCGCCACTGCTGCAATTGGAGTATTTTCTACTGCCACAATAGATGCCTCACTTGAATAGGACTCTGAGCTGACAATAGAACTACTGGCTTGTATTTCTACAGCCGCAGCTGAAGACATTGCGCCAACAGAAATAGCGGTAAGCGATGTATCTGAAATGGGGGGCATCGCACTGGATGCCGCACTCGAGAATGAGTGACGTAAATCCAACTGGGGCACAATAGCGGCCGGTCGATCAATAACGGACTGCTGTCGATTATCGAAAAACCAAATCGAAATTAACCAAAGAATAAAAAGCGCAGCCAATGTAATTACTGCAAATTGCCAAATAGGTTTACTTTCAGACTCGGAGCGACGAGGTGTAGTTAACTCTGCCCCCCCGGTTTTTTGCAGAAACCGATCATAGGCAGACAATACTTGTGGGACATCAAGATGAACCAAATTGGCGTAAGCACGCAAATAACCACGCACAAAAGTATCGGCGCTCATATGACGATAATCGTCCGACTCAAGCGACCTGACTTTTGTAAGCGTCATATAGAGTTCTTTGGCAACTTGCTCTTGTGTAAGGTTGGCGCGCTCACGCGCCCACACCAACAGTTTGCCGGGAGAGAGTTCTCTTGACCTGCTATCGTCTATGGATTTTTTATCGTCATCAAAAGTCATTTTAAACCTGTGGAGAAATGTCTCACATCATCGTCTGTTTATATTCAAGATATTCTCTTGAATAAGGAAAACGATTCTTTAACATCAATACATAACTGGCTTCTTTATCCTTATTACCAAAAACGCGCTCCAAACGAATCCCCAATAACAGTGAACGCGAAGTCACCTGCCCTTGCGCCTGATACCTATCCAGATGCTGTTTTGCAGCTGCGTAATCCTGTTTTTGAAAATTAATATCAGCCAATTCAATCTGCGCGTCAGCCATGCCGCGATCAAGCACAGCGGCATGCTCCAAAGCGGCCTTTGCACGTTCATTTTTACCTAACAACAGCGCCGTTCTTCCCACATTAACCAAGGCAGACGCGCGGTCAACATAATCCAGATCTTCAGCTGCCAGCTCAAATTGTTCCAATGCTTCTTCGTAGCGCTTGGCGCCGAACAAAAACACACCGTAATTATTTCGTGCCAAAGTAAAATTCTTTTTGTTTTTTATCGCTTTTTTGAAGGTTTCTTCTGCCAATTTTGGCTCACCTTCCAATTGATACAAACGCGCGAGAGTTTCTGTTGCATCAGCGGAGTTACGATCTATCTCGGCCGCTTTACGCAAATGATGACGCGCCGACTCACGGTTACCTCGGTCAATATATCCCTGCGCCAGTTTGATATGCAGTTCAAGCGATTTAGCTTTATCAACAGGCCGATTCGGTTTGCCCTTACCATCAGACACACAGCCAGAGAGCAGCAAAACACTCACCAGACTTACTATTAATAGCTGTAGCAATTTATGTAATTTATTCTTTTGCATAAACACACCTATTTTTAACAAGCTCATCACATTGATAACCCTAATCAGTTCTCACGTACTACTGATTAACAATTTTTACTGCTTGCACCTCATCAAACTGTGCTTTGTATCGCTCGCTACGCCTTGTCACATCGTTCACTTGGCCCGCCAATTGACCGCAAGCTGCATCAATATCGTCACCACGCGTGGTGCGCACAGTCGTGATGTAACCTGCTTCCATTAAAATATCCTGAAACTTGCGCAGTGCGTTATTACTCACTCGCTTGTAGTTAGATAAGTTAAAGGGATTAAACGGAATTAAATTAATTTTAACCGGAACATCACGCAGCAGTTCTGCCAATTCATGGGCGTGATGTGGGCGATCATTCACCTGGTCGATTAAGGTGTATTCGATAGTAATTTTGCGATGGGTATCGGGCATCGCTTCGATATAACGTTTGGCCGAATCGAGCAGCATCGCAATAGGATATTTGCGATTGATAGGCACCAACTCATTGCGCAGCTCATCGTTGGGCGCGTGTAATGAAATAGCCAGACAAGCATCAGTATATTGACTTAAACGATCAAGCTGGGGCACCACACCCGAGGTGCTCAAGGTCACGCGGCGTTTGGAAATACCGTAGGCATTGTCGTGCATCATTAAATTCATTGAGTCGACAACATTATCGAAATTGAGCAGCGGTTCACCCATGCCCATCATCACCACATTGGTCACGCGACGCGGGCCATTAGCTTGTAATTGGCCAAATGATTTGGCGGCAATCCAGACTTGGCCGATAATTTCAGCGGCGGTTAAATCGCGGTTAAAACCCTGCTTACCCGTGGCGCAAAAACTGCAATCCAGCGAGCATCCCACCTGCGACGACACACATAAAGTGCCTCGATCACCATCGGGAATAAACACGGTTTCAATCACACTGCCGCCAGTCACACGGATCAAAAACTTACGCGTGCCGTCGGTAGAGTCAAATTGTTGTACTACTTCCGGCAGGCGAATTTCGGCAATATTTTTTAACTTTGCGCGCAAATCCTTGCTGACATTGGTCATGTCATCAAAGTTGTCAGCGCCAAGCTGATGAATCCACTTCATCACTTGAATCGCGCGAAATTTTTTCTCACCAATAGATTCAAAAAACGCGATCAACTTGGCTTCTGGCAGGCCCAATAAATTCATTTTGGCAGAGCCCTCTGCAGCAACCGCACCGGCGGAAGAAATGGAGCTGGATACTTCAGTCATGGCTCAATACCTGTAAACAAAATTGGGGTAATTCTTAATTAACGAAGATTAACTTCATTGCTCGCGAAGAAATAAGCAATTTCACGCGCAGCAGATGTAGGCGAGTCAGAGCCATGCACAGCATTGGTACTGATAGCGTCGGCATAATCCGCACGAATAGTTCCGGGGGCCGCCTTGGCAGGATCTGTTGCGCCCATCAACTCACGGTTCAGTGCTATCGCATTTTCGCCCGATAAAACTTGGACAACGACAGGACCTGAGGTCATGAACTCTACCAGCCCATCAAAAAATGGTTTGCCGTGATGTTCGGCATAAAAGCCTTCTGCCTGAGCACGACTCAATTGCATCATGCGTTGAGCTACTATTTTAAGCCCCGCCTGTTCAAAACGAGTGACTATCGCACCGATCACATTCTTACGCACCGCATCGGGTTTTATGATTGATAAGGTTTGTTCAACAGCCATGAGAGACTCCACACACTATTTTTCAGTTGAAGCAGCGCCTGCGATGCCACTATCAGCGATTGAGGGCTACAAAATACAAAACCCGCGAATTATACGCGGGTTTGCAGTATTTTTATATGCTAGCTATTTGATTAATAAACAAAAATGGCTAGAGGTTATACGCAGGGAAAGAACTAGTGCACATTGCTTGCGCGCTCTTGAATCCGCTTTACCATCGCCTTGAGGCCATTGCCGCGGGTTGAACTCAGATGCTGCAACAGATCCAAATGGGCAAAATAGGCATCAATATCAAAAGCCAATATCTCACCCGGAGTTTTGCCATTAAAGGCCGCCAGCACTACCCCTAGCAAACCTTTGACTATAAAGGCATCACTGTCGGCCTGAAAAAACAGCTTGCCAGCGCGCCACTCATCCACCAACCAAACCTGACTTTGACAGCCGCGCACCAGATACTGCTCCGTACGCAGCGACTCATCCATTGGTGGTAACTCTTTACCCAGATCGATAATGTACTTGTAGCGCTCTTCCCAGTTATCAAAGAAGCCGAGGGTATCCAATATATCCTCAGCCGTTACATCTATACCAAATTGGGTCATTGGGCTTCTCTATTACAAAGGTGATTAGTTCTACCGCAAAAGTGATCAGTAAAACATGCCGGTTTGCAGCTGGGCTTCTTCGCTCATCATATGGCGCTGCCAGGGCGGATCAAACACCAGCTCCACCCTAACCGACTTGACATTGGGCACCAGGCGCACACGGTATTCAACATCGCCCACCAAAACCGGCCCCATGCCACAAGCGGGTGCAGTCAGGGTCATTTGGATGTCGACCTGTTTGGCCTGCTGATCGATTTTCACGCCATAGATCAGCCCCAGATTGACCAGATCCACCGGGATTTCCGGATCAAACACACTGCCCAGCGCCTGCCAGACCTGCTCCTCCAGGATTAAATCATTCACCGGTGGCGGGAATTCAATACTGGTGGGTTCAAGTCCCAATAAATGGGCATCAGTGCCATCCACCCGCACCATTTGGCCGTGATAAGTCAGGGTGTAATTGCCACCCAACGCCTGGGTGATGGTGACAAAGGTGCCTTCAGGGATAGTCAGCGGGGTGCCGTCAGGCACCCGCCGCGCTGGGCAATCTGCCTGGGCTACCACCATACGTCGTTCAGACATAGAAATTCTCTAGACCCAATGGCCCGTTAATTAACACTAAAACTTTCACCACAGCCGCAGTAATCTTTGGCGCGCGGGTTGTTGAACTTGAGTTGGCGATTGACACCTTCAGTCACATAGTCGATCTCAGTACCACTGACCACCGATAAACTCTTGGCATCCACCAACAATTCAACACCCGTCTCCAGCGGCACATGCAAATCATCGGCACCGGCTTCAGCCACCAGATCGACCACATACATCCAGCCGGTACAGCCACTTTGTTTCACACTCAAACGCACCGCTGAAGCCTCTTTACTCGCGCTCAGCTGCCGTTTGAAGTGTGCCGCCGCCGCGGAGGTGACAATAACTGTGTCCTGCTGCGGGTTAAATGAAGCGATACTCATGATCTACTCCGACAAACATTACAATCAATTAGGATGATGGGACTCATCATCAAATTAAAAAAGTTTTTGCTTTTTCGATCGCGACAAATAAGCGATCCACCTCGGCAAAGGTGTTATAAAAACTGAAACTGGCACGCACTGTGCCGGGAATGCCAAATTGATCCATGATTGGCTGGGCGCAGTGGTTGCCGGTGCGCACGGCAATGCCCTGCTTATCCAACAGCACACCCACATCGGCCGGGTGAGCACCATCGATTAAAAAACTCATCACTGAGGTTTTATGATGGGCGGTGCCCACCAAAGTTAAACCCTCGGTGGCGCGCGCTTTTTGTTCCGCATAAGCCAACAGCGCCTGTTCATGCTCGGCGGCGGCGATGCGATCCAGCGACTGCAAATAGTCGATCGCTGCCCCCAAACCTATAGCACCGGCGATATCAGGCGTACCCGCTTCAAATTTGTAGGGCAACTGGTTAAAAGTGGTACCAGCAAAAGAAACTGTCTCAATCATCTCGCCACCGCCTTGATAAGGCGGCATGGAGTTAAGTAAATCCTCTTTGCCGTAGAGCACACCCAAACCAGTGGGACCAAATAATTTGTGCGCGGAAAATACGTAAAAATCGCAATTGAGTTTTTGTACATCCACCGCCCAGTGGCTCACCGCTTGCGCGCCATCAATCAACACCCGTGCGCCCACTGCATGAGCCAGGGTAATAATTTTTTCGATGGGATTAATGGTGCCCATCGCATTGGAGACATGACCTACGGCGACCATTTTTACATGGGCATCAAGCATGGCATCAAAGGCAAGCATGTTGATATTGCCATTGGCATCCACCGGAATAGGCTCCAGCGTTGCACCCGTGGCCAGAGCGATTAATTGCCAAGGCACTATATTGGCGTGATGCTCCATCGCCGAGACCAGAATGCGATCGCCCGGCTGCAAATTACTTTTGCCCCAGGAGGCGGCCACCAAATTAATACTCTCGGTGGTACCGCGCGTCCAGATAATTTGTTTGGCGGCAGGCGCGTTTAAAAACTGCGCGACTTTTTCTCGCGCTGCTTCAAATTTTACGGTGGCACGATCCGCCAGTGCATGAGCGCCGCGATGCACATTGCTATTATCAGTGCGATAGTAATAGCTGATGGCATCAATCACCGCGTTGGGTTTTTGGGTGGTCGCAGCATTATCCAAATACACCAGCGGCTGACCATTCACCTGTTGATGCAGAATGGGGAAATCAGCGCGAATTTTTTCCACATCAAACGGGGCATTAGTCATCAGACAACTCCGCCAAATCAGCTACCTCTGCCGTTAGATTCAAATCCCGCCCAAACAAATGCGCGAGACGCGGCTGCAAATAGTCGTGCACTACCGGCTGGGCAATTTGCTCCAGCAATTCATTGATAAAACCGAAGCTCAACATCACATCCGCTTCTGCGCGCGACAGACCGCGACTGCGCAAATAATAGCGGGCATTTTCGTTCAGCTGACTGATGGTGGCGCCGTGTGCACACTTCACATCATCGGCATAAATTTCCAATTCAGGTTTGGTATTAACCTCCGCCTTATTGGAGGTGAGCAAATTTTTGTTGCTCAATTCCGCCAGGGTTTTTTGTGCATCTTGATGAATATAAATACGGCCATTAAAAATCGCCTGCGCCGAATCGCTGATAATGCCGCGAAACACTTCATTAGAAGTGCAGTGCGGAACCCAGTGACAAATATTGGTGTGATAGTCCACCACCTGCTGATTGCGCGGCAGGTAAACGCCCTGCAAATCCAGTTCGGCACCGGGGCCGCGATGGTTTAACTGGTAGTCGATGCGCATCACACTGGCACCCAGCGCCAGTGCAAATCCGCGCAGGCGTGCATTGCGTTGCAAATCCACATGCACTGCACCTACATGCTGTGCCTGCTCTGCCTCCATATTTAACCGATAGTGCTGCAAGTTTGCGCCATCGGCCAAATAAATTTCGGTCAAGGAATTAACAAAACCAGTCTGCGCAGCACCGCAAGTAAAATAGTGTTCAACTACTTCGGCTTGGGCATTTTCATCCAGCACAATTAATAAACGCTGGTTACTGGCACATGCAGCACCGCTAGTGATATTGACAATATACACCGGCTTTTCTAAGCGCTGATTGCACGGCACATGGAGCAATACCCCCTCTTCCAGCCAAGCATTATTCAAAGTGGCAAATAGGTGGCGTTCGCCTTCAACAATTTTGCCCAGGTGTTTTTCAATCAGCGCTTGCTGCTCACTATTCGCCTGCGAAAAACGCACAGCGACATCGGCAATAATGGAATTGTCTGCATCAAATACTCCGTTGATAAATACCAGGCGCAGCGCGTCGAGCGGGATAAGTTGGCGGCGCAACTCAGCATCCAGTTCAGCAGAAAAACCGCTACGGTTACCAAAGGCCGTCAGCAGCGTTTTTTGCAAGCCCTGCAGCGGTGTATATTTCCAGTGTTCGGTTTTGCGCGTCGGCCAAGCCTGTGCCAACCAGTCATTGGCAGCAGCGGCACGAAAACGTTGCAACCACTGAAGTGGCTGCTGTTGTGCGGCAAGTTTTATCGCCTGGGATTGAAAATCGGTCATAACTTATACCGCCTCAGTTTCAAGCCAGCTGTAGCCTTTCTCTTCCAGCTCCAGCGCCAACTCTTTGCCGCCGGTTTTGACTATGCGACCATTGGCCAATACATGTACGTAATCTGGCACTATGTAATCGAGCAGGCGTTGGTAGTGGGTCACTACAATAAAACTGCGCTCGGGCGAACGCATGGCATTGACGCCATTGGCTACCACTTGCAGTGCGTCGATATCCAGGCCCGAGTCAGTTTCATCGAGAATACACAGGCTCGGTTCAAGCAACATCATCTGCATAATTTCATTGCGTTTTTTCTCGCCACCGGAAAAACCTTCGTTGACACCGCGCTTTAAGAAAGCTTGATCCAAATTCACCCGTTTACTGGTTTCACGTGCGAGCTTCATAAATTCAACTGCCGATAATTCCGGCTGGCCGTGATGTTTGCGTTTGGCATCCACCGCGGCTTTCAAAAATTCCATATTGCTCACACCGGGAATTTCAACGGGATATTGAAACGCCAAAAACAAACCTTCGCGGGCGCGCTCTTCAATGTCCAGTTCGAATAAATCCTTGCTATTAAAGGTGACACTGCCGCTGGTAGCTTCATAACCCTCACGGCCGGACAACACATTACCCAATGTACTTTTGCCTGCGCCGTTAGGCCCCATGATGGCGTGCACCTCACCGGGTTTGATGGTCAGATTCAAACCTTTGATAATTTCTTTCTCTTCAACGCGGGCAAACAAATCAGTAATGCGCAACATAAATTTTCAGTCCGATAATTTCTAACACGGTAAATTCAGATTTTAATTTTTTTGTTGGGCTACGCCGCTCGTTAAACTCGCGGCTAGCCCAACCTACATATCGCTTTGCGTGATTAGCCTACAGAACCTTCAAGGCTCACTTCCAATAACTTGCCCGCTTCGACGGCAAATTCCATCGGCAGCTCTTTAAATACTTCACGACAAAAACCATTCACAATCATGGATACCGCTTTTTCAGCATCCAGGCCGCGCTGCTGGCAGAGGAACATTTGATCTTCACTCACCTTGGAGGTGGTCGCCTCATGTTCAATTACCGCACTCGGATTTTTGCTTTCGATATAGGGAAATGTATGCGCACCACACTTATCACCGATTAACAATGAATCGCACTGGGTGTAATTGCGCGCACCTTCCGCGCCAGGGTTGATACGCACCAAACCGCGATAAGCATTGGAACTTTTACCGGCAGAAATCCCTTTGGAAATAATCGTGGAACGAGTATTTTTTCCGATATGGATCATCTTGGTGCCGGTGTCAGCCTGCTGATAATTATTAGTCAGCGCCACGGAATAAAATTCACCCACACTGTTATCACCGCGCAAAATACAGCTGGGGTATTTCCAAGTCACCGCCGAACCGGTTTCAACTTGCGTCCAGGAAATTTTGGCATTGGTGTGGCACACGCCGCGCTTGGTAACAAAGTTGTAAATACCACCTTTGCCCTCTTCATTGCCCGGATACCAGTTTTGTACTGTGGAATATTTGATTTCGGCATTGTCGAGTGCAATCAACTCCACCACTGCCGCGTGCAATTGATTTTCATCGCGCATGGGCGCAGTACAGCCTTCCAAATAACTTACATGGGAGCCTTCATCGGCGACAATTAATGTGCGTTCAAACTGGCCGGTATTTTGTTCGTTGATGCGAAAATAGGTCGACAACTCCATCGGGCAGCGCACCCCTTTGGGGATGTACACAAATGAGCCGTCGGAAAACACCGCGGAATTGAGCGCAGCGTAATAGTTGTCTTTTTGCGGCACCACTGAGCCGATATATTTTTTAATCAATTCGGGATACTTATGCACCGCTTCGCTGATTGAACAGAAAATCACGCCGACTTCGAGCAATTTTTCGCGAAAGGTTGTCACTACCGACACCGAGTCAAACACCACATCCATCGCCACACCGGCAAGTGCGGCCTGCTCATGCAATGGAATGCCGAGCTTTTCATAAGTGCGCAATAATTCCGGGTCTACTTCATCCAAACTTTTGGGTTTGGAATCCATGGATTTGGGCGCGGAATAATAGGAAACCGCTTGGAAATCTATGTCGTCATATTTGACGTGCGCCCATTCTGGCTCAGTCATTTCCAGCCAGGACTGATAGGCTTTCAAGCGCCACTCCAGCAGCCACTCCGGCTCATTCTTTTTCGCCGAAATAAAACGGATCACGTCCTCGTTTAAACCGGGCGGCAAGGTTTCCGTATCGATAGTGGTATGAAAACCGGCGGCATATTCTTTCTTAATGAGCTGTTCGACTTGTTCAGACATGATAATTACCTTGTTTGCAGCGGCCCGAAAACCTAGGCCTTATGCAGTTTGCTGATGACACTGCGCAGATGTTCAATCGCAAATTCAATTTCTTCCGCCGTGGTGTAACGGCCAATACTAAAACGCAATGAGGCTTGCGCATTTTCATCGCTCAACCCAATCGCTTTGAGCACATAACTGGGCGACATACTGGCCGAGTTACAGGCTGAACCACTGGAAATAGCCAGGTCGCGCAGCGATAACAGCAGCATTTCACCATCGGTATTACCAAAGGCGACATTTAAAATTCCACTCACACAGAATTCACTGGAGCCATTGCGTTTAACGCCGGGTAAATCGGCAAGCGCCTGCCATAAATGATCGCGCAGGCTTTTAATACGTTCGGCATCCCTAACAAGATGTTCCTGTGCCAATTTGGCTGCCGCACCTATGCCCACCAACTGATGGGTTGCCAAAGTACCCGAGCGCATACCGCGCTCGTGACCGCCGCCGTGAATTTGCGCAGCCACTTTTACATTGGCAGCGCGTTTCACATAGAGCGCGCCCACACCCTTGGGGCCATAAAATTTGTGCGCCGACAGCGAGAGCAAATCCACGCCGAGATCTTTAACATCCAGCGCGATTTTTCCGGCACTTTGCGCGGCATCGCAGTGAAATAAAATCCCGCGCATACCGCAAATAGCCGCGAGGGATTTGATGTCGTTAATGCAACCCAACTCATTGTTGACCTGCATGATACTGACTAAAAAAGTGTCGGCTTGCAGGGCTGCGGCGAGCGCATCGACAGTCACAATACCATCGCTATCAGGCAGCAACCGGGTGACGCCAAACCCCTGGGTTTCAAGCCATGAAGCGGGATCAAGTACCGCTTTATGCTCAATCGCCGAGACCACAATATGTCCGCCGCTGGCATTGTTCGCCCGATAGCTTTCCGCAATACCTTTCAAGGCCAGATTGTTGGCCTCAGTCGCGCCACTGGTCCAAACGATTTCACGCGGATCGGCATTAATAAGTTGCGCCACTTGCGCGCGCGCTTCTTCCACCAACTCTTCCGCCTGCCAGCCATACACATGGGAGCGCGAGGCGGGGTTGGCAAAGGTGCCTTCCAACGTCAGGCACTGCGCCATAAGCGCCGCCACTTCCGGTGCAACCGGGGTGGTGGCGGCATAATCTAAGTACACTGGCTTACGCAAAAACTTTATTACCTTGAGACAAAAAACGTGAATTAAGATACTTAACTAATTTCATTGACCGCTATATGGCTGTCATCGCTATGAGCCGAGCGCAAACGCAGGTTTTGCCGCTCGCTGACCGCGCGAATATCCTTGCGCGCCACCAAATCGGCTAGGGTGATGTCGCTGAGGAAACGGTGAATTTGCTCGCTCAGGTTTTCCCACAAATGATGAGTCAGGCACACCTCGCCTTCATGGCAGTTGCCCTTCCCTTCACAGCGAGTGGCGTCGAGCGATTCGCTCACCGCATCCACCACTTGCGCCACTGAAATTTCCGCAGTGCTGCCCATCAGCTGATAGCCGCCGCCGGGGCCGCGTACACTTTTTACCAATTTGAACTGGCGCAGGCGGGCAAATAGCTGCTCTAGGTAGGAGAGGGAAATTCCCTGGCGCACCGAAATATCGGCAAGACTAACCGGCCCCTGATCGCTGTGTAGCGCCAAGTCCAGCATAGCCGTGACGGCATATCGTCCTTTGGTGGTGAGTCTCATAACAGCTGAACCCCGTAGCAACAAGGCGCCAGTAGCAGGCGTGAGTGAGGCGATAGCGACCCAATACTAGCCGCTGATCTAATTCCGACTATTTTACTCAGGTATTAGCGCTTTTCCAACTCCCAATATAGCGTCGCGCCGCTATAAGCTTGATTTGACAGGGCTATTCGGCGGATTTATCAGCCGCTTTTACATCCTTGGTGAGTTCACGCATATTCTCCAAACCCGGCTGCTGACCAAACTTGGTCATCACCTTGCCGCTGTAATGGATGTAGTTTTGTACCGCCGTGAGCACACCACGCAGAATATTGAACTCCATTTGATCCATGCGCACACGGTTATAAAGGCGACGCAAACGGGTCATGGTCTGTTTGGGGTTATCGCGATCCAGAAAATCCAACTCCGCCAAAGTCTGCTCGAGATGTTCGTAATAACTCTCCATCACCTGGGCTTCCACCGGTGGCATATCCCATTGATGCTGCGGCAGAGTATTTCCTTCAACGGCAGATAAATAAGCCATACGCACTTCGTAGCTAATTACCTGTACGGCGGTGGCGAGATTGAGTGAGCTGTAATCGGGATTGGCAGGGATATGCACGTGATAGTTGCACTTATGCAGCTCTTCGTTGGTCAGCCCGCGATCTTCACGGCCGAACACAATCGCCACCTCATGGCTACCCGCTTCCGCCCACACGTTTTCGCCACATTGGCGCGGGTCCAGCAAGGGCCAGGGAATACGGCGCTCACGGGCGCTGGTGCCAACCACCAAGCTGCAGCCAGCAATAGCTTCATCAAGTGTTTCAACCACTACCGCGTCATCCAACACATCGGTTGCACCGGCGGAGCGCCATACGGCTTTATCAGAAGGGAATTCCTGGGGTGCAACCAGGTACAGGCGCGACAGCCCCATGTTTTTCATCGCACGCGCGGCACCACCGATATTGCCCGGGTGACTGGTATTAACCAAAACAATGCGGATGTTGGCAAAAGGCTGGGCGGACATAGGCAGTTCTCGTAGCTGGCGTGAAGGAATACAGGGTGCGATGACACAAAAGGCGCGCAGTATACAGTCACTTATGACTAGCCTCCAGTAACGACTTGCCGGTATACTGCGCGCCCTCGGCGAGAGGTGTAGGCAGTTGCTGCCTGAATCACCTGCGGCCCCGCTCTTTTACAATCCCTACCCCCTGAACAATCAGGCGCGCTGGTATCCACACATCTTTGGTGATGACGCGATACAGCAGCCCATTAATTGGTGCTTTATGGAACCCATGTTAACGATTGCCTTGCGCGCTGGGCGCAAAGCTGCCGAATTGATTGAACGCGCCTTTGAACGCGTTGATTTATTGACCATCGAAACCAAAAGCCGCAACGACTATGTCACTGAAGTTGATAAAGCCGCGGAAAAAGAAATCATTTATCACCTCCGTAAAGCCTACCCCGATCACAGCATCCGCGGTGAAGAAGGCGGCCACCAACCCGGCAAGAATCCCGACTACGAATGGATTATTGACCCACTCGATGGCACCACCAATTTTATTCACGGGGTTCCGCACTTCTCCATCTCCATCGCTTGCAAATACAAAGGCCAGATCGAACACGCCGTTGTTATAGACCCTATTAAACGCGAAGAATTTACTGCTAGCCGTGGCCGTGGCGCCGCACTCAATGGTCGTCGCCTGCGCGTTTCTGCCCGCCGCAGCCTTGAAGGTGCATTGATTGGCACCGGCATTCCTTTTAGCGGTTACGCCCTGGAACATATCGGCCCCTACCTCGCCTGCGTGCAGGAAATTGCCGGGCAAACTTCCGGCATCCGCCGTTGTGGCTCAGCGGCACTGGATCTAGCCTATGTAGCAGCCGGCCGTTTTGATGCTTTCTGGGAAATGAATTTAAACGAGTGGGATATAGCGGGCGGGATATTGCTGGTGAAAGAAGCCGGCGGCCTGATCAGCGACTTTAATGGCGGCGGCGATTATCTGGAAACCGGCCATATTGTTTGTGGTGCTCCCAAGGTGTTTAAACCGATTCTGCAAATCGTGCAAAAAAATCTGGGCCATTTGAAATAAATCTGTTTCACCCAAAAAGATTCATAAAAAACGGCGAGCCATTACTGACTCGCCGTTTTTTATTGCGCAGGTATCTACCTGTCTACAAACCAATCACGCAGTGGGTTTAACCGCGATAGAATCCCAACTGGCATGAATAATTTGCTCCAACATTGCCTCATCAACAGTGACAAACCCCTGCAGGGATTTGCGCGCGATTTCAAAATAAGGTTCAAACGCCAGCGAGAATAAAATTTCATCCGGAAAATTTTTTAACACTTGCTGTTCGCGCCCACGGATGAAAAAGGTAAACAGCGGCTCCAGCACCACTTTTGCCTCCTCGTGACGACTGCGCAATAGATCTGCAGGTAAATGATCAAACTGCCCTTTGCTTAAAATCATCTCCGGTTGCTGCTGGAATAAACTCCAGAAACGCCGACACATACCCTGAAACTGTTGATACAAAGACATATCCTTCTCCACGGCGATAAATACCTCTTCACCGACGGTTGCAATAATTTGGCTGTGTAATTTCTTGATCAAGTCTTCGCGATCCTCGAAATACAAATACACAGTACCGGTAGCAACCCCAGCCTCTTTCGCGACATCGCGGATTGAAAAGCCGTGAAAACCACGGCTCGCCAGCAGCTTTAATGTCGCTGCAAGAATTAGATCGCATTTATTCACTGTCATAAGCGCTACTCATTACTCAGCTGATTTTTCGGCGGCAACTTTCGCCGGGAACCAGCGCTGAGCCAAGCGAAACACTACAACAAAAAATACCGGCACAAAGAAAATCGCAAGCACCGTGGCCGAGAACATACCGCCAAATACCCCAGTGCCGATCGCATTCTGGCTACCTGAACCCGCTCCCGTGCTAATCACCAGTGGTGTCACACCAAGCATAAATGCCAGCGAGGTCATAATGATGGGGCGCAAACGCATACGCACCGCTTCCATAGTCGCCTGCACCAAATCCATACCCTGCTCGTAGAGCGCTTTGGCAAATTCCACAATCAAAATGGCATTTTTAGCCGCAAGCCCGATGGTAGTCAGCAAACCAACCTGGAAATACACATCGTTAGACAGGCCGCGCGCCATGGCAAATACCACCGCCCCGATAATCCCCAACGGCACCACCAGAATCACCGCAAAAGGTACCGACCAGCTCTCATAGAGTGCAGCCAGACACAGGAATACAATCAAAATAGACAAGGCATAAAGCAGCGGCGCCTGATTGCCCGACTCGCGTTCTTGCAGCGACATACCAGTCCATTGATAGCCTATACCGGCAGGCAGTTTGGCGATAATCTCCTCGGCAGCCAACATCGCATCACCCGAACTTACACCCGGCGCCCCCTGGCCGATAATATTCAGCGACGGCACCCCGTTGTAGCGCTCAAGACGCGGTGAACCTGAGATCCAGCGCCCTGAAGTGAATGCTGAAAATGGCACCATTTCACCTTTGTCATTGCGCGCGTACCAATTTTTAACGTCTTCCGGCAGCATGCGATATTGGGCGTCACCCTGCACAAATACCTTTTTCACCCGGCCTTTATCGATAAAGTCATTGACGTAGGACGCCGCCCACACTGTGGAAAAAATGGCATTGATATCGCTGAGCGACACACCCAAAGCAGCCGCTTTTTCCTGATCCACATCCAATTTGAACTGCGGATTATCCTCCTGACCATTGGGGCGCACGCCCACCAGACGGGTATCCTGCGCGGCCATCCCCAAAAACTGGTTGCGCGCCTGCATCATCGCCTCATGACCTAATCCACCTAAATCCTGCAACTGCAGATTAAACCCCGATGACGTACCTAGCTGGGTAATCGCAGGTGGCACAAAGGGGAATACCATTGCATCTTTGATTTGTGAGAAGGCGCCCATGGCACGCGCGGCAATACTTTGTACATGCTGGGATTCATCGGTACGCTCACTCCAATCCTTCATACCCACAAACGCAATGCCGTTATTTTGACCGCGCCCGCTAAAGCTGAAACCAATCACCGAAAATACCGAGCGGACATTGGCCGATTCATTTTCCAGGTAGTGTTTTTCTATTTGATCCATCACCACCATGGACCGCTCTTTGGTCGCCCCCACGGGCAAGGTCATTTGGGTGAACATAATGCCCTGGTCTTCATCGGGCAAAAATGAGCTGGGCAAGCGCATAAACAACAGACCCAATACCAATACAATCACCCCATAAATCAGCATGTAGCGACGGGTTTTGCCGAGCATGCCACCCACACTGCGCTGGTAGCCGTCGGTGGCGCGATTAAAGGTGCGATTAAACCAACCAAAAAAACCGCCTTTTTCATAGTGATCATGACTCACCGGTTTGAGCAAAGTGGCGCAGAGTGCGGGCGTAAGGGTAAGCGCAACAATCACTGACAACACCATCGCCGACACGATCGTGATGGAGAACTGGCGGTAGATAACGCCAGTCGAACCGCCAAAAAAAGCCATAGGCACAAACACCGCTGATAACACCAAGGCGATACCAATCAACGCACCGGTAATTTGCTGCATGGATTTGCGTGTCGCCTCCAGCGGCGAGAGCCCCTCCTCCGCCATTACCCGCTCGACGTTTTCCACCACCACAATGGCATCATCTACCAGCAAGCCAATCGCCAGTACCATCGCAAACATGGTGAGGGTATTAATCGAAAAACCAAACAGCGAGAGCACCGCAAAAGTCCCCAGCAATACTACCGGGACCGCGATGGTGGGAATCAAGGTGGCGCGGAAGTTCTGTAGGAACAGATACATCACCAAAAACACCAGGATGATCGCTTCAATCAACGTATGGATGACCGACTCAATCGAAAGTTTTACGAAGGGTGTGGTGTCGTAGGGGTAAACAATTTCCAACCCTTGCGGGAAAAAACCCTGCAGTTCTGCAATACGCTGGCGCACGGCATTAGCCGTATCCAGCGCGTTGGCGCCAGAAGCCAGGGTGATAGCAATACCCGCTGCCGGACGGTTGTTATATTCGGTTTCAAATTGATAGTTTTCGCCACCCAACTCAATGCGGGAGACATCTTTCAGGCGAATTTGGGAACCATCCTGATTGACGCGCAGCAGGATGTTGCCAAACTCTTCTGTAGTAGAGAGGCGTGTTTGCACCACAATACTGGCATTAATTTCCTGTCCCGGCAGCGCTGGGGTACCGCCTAATTCACCAGCGGCAATTTGGGCATTTTGTGCGCGAATCGCCGTAGCCACATCGCTACTAGTGAGGCTATAGGTCGCGAGCTTATTGGCATCAAGCCAAATGCGCATGGCGTATTGCGAACCAAATAGCGTGATCTGACCAACACCATTTACCCGGCTGAGTTGATCTTGCACGTTGGCGGCAACATAGTCGGCGATGTCATACCTATCCATCAGGCCATCGCCGGACACAAACCCGATCACCATCAGGAAACCGGCCGAGGATTTAGTCACCCGAATACCTTGTTGCTGCACCTCCTGCGGTAATAAAGGCATGGCTGTTTGCAGCTTATTTTGCACTTGAACCTGAGCGATATCCGGATCGGTGCCCGCCAAAAAAGTGAGGGTTACTTCACCGCGACCACTGGATTCACTGGTAGATGACATGTATTGCACGTTATCGATACCGGTTAAACCCTGCTCGATAATCTGGATAACCGTATCCTGCACTGTCTGTGCAGACGCACCGGGGTAGGTCGCACTGATACTGACCGCCGGCGGGGCAACATCAGGGTACTGGGCAACCGGGAGCTTGAAGATGGATAGCGCTCCCGCCAGCATGATGATGATAGAAATAACCCAGGCAAATACCGGGCGATCGATAAAAAATCTAGCCATAAGTTACTCCCCCGAAACCTTGCTGCCAGATGCAGGAACCGCTTTCGCCGGAGTGCCGGGTTTCACTTTTTGCAGACCTTCAACAATAACCTGATCGCCTACTGCCAAACCTTCCAGAACCAACCATTGATCGCCAATCGCACGCCCGACAGTCAACTGACGCAGCTCAACCACACCTTCGGTATTCACGACCATGGCAGTAGCTGCACCTGTTCGATCACGAGTGATTCCGCGTTGGGACACCAAAATCGCATTACTGCGAACGCCCTCCTCTACCTGGGTGCGTACAAACATACCCGGTAATAACAGGCGATCCGGGTTGGGAAATTGCGCGCGCAGGTTCACTGTGCCGGTGGATTCATTTACCCCCACCTCGGCAAATTGCAGCGTACCCTCGTGTTCGTAAACACTGCCGTCATCCAGAAGCAAACGCACCTTGGCGGAGTCTGCGGCGGCAACCTGACCACTTTTCATTTGACGGCGCAATTGCAACAGCTCGTCAGCCGATTGGGAAACATCCACATAAATAGGATCCAATTGCTGGATATTCGCCAGCACATCAGCCTGACCGGCATTCACCAATGCTCCTTCGGTAACAGCAGATTTGCTAATCGCACCATCGATAGGCGCCAAAACCCGGGTGTATTTCAGGTTGATATTGGCCGTCTCTACCGCGGCTTTGGCTACTGACACGCCGGCTTTTGCCTGATTCAGGGTGGCGAGTGCATCGTCATAGTCCTGCTGACTTATCGCTTTTATCGCCGCCAAATTTTTGTAACGGGATTCACGTGCGGCCGCCGCTGCAAGCGTAGCCTGACTGCGCGATAACTCCGCCTGGGCACTACTTAGCGCCGCTTGATAAGTGGCCGGATCAATTTGATACAGCGCTGTGCCCGCCTTGATTTCTGCCCCCTCGGTAAACAAGCGTTTCTGGATTATGCCGCTCACCTGGGGACGTACTTCCGCTTTGCGATAGGCAGTGGTGCGACCGGGCAATTCAGTTTGCAGCGGCACATCGCTGCTAGCCACCTGTATCACGCCAACCTCGGGAACACCGGGCGCTGCCATACCTGCGCCAGGTTTGGCGCCATCGCAGCCCGCGATTAATAGGGCAATCAGGCCTGCAGCGGCCAAATGTACCGGGCGCCCGGAAGCGGTAAAAAGGTTGGGTAACATCATTAACTCCTTAAACAGGTCGCGGCCAACAAGCGGGCCGGAAGACAGCAATCAAGAACCGGAAAGGGAAATACATCAAAATGAACATTTGTTCATTTTTTGGATAATAGAGGTTTGTCAGGTAAACGCCACCTGAATTTGCACTAATTAACTTTAATGAAAATATCCACACGAAATCCGTGCGAAGCGCAGTTAAAACAGCCAAAAGCACCAGAATCGTTAATCGCAAAGCAATTACCGGTTCCAGTGAAAGTAGAAAATGGATTATTCAGAAGTAATTAGTCGCTCAGTGAGCTGCTAATTGTCATGCAGGAGTTTATTAAACACGTCGATCAACCGATGAATATCTACCGGTTTAGTCAGATAATCAAAAAAGCCGGCCTTACGCCCGCGCTCTACATCGTAGGGCATGGCATTCGCCGACAAACCAATCACTGGCACTGCCGCGATCGAGAGATCATTTTTCAATACGCTCAATACTTCGTAGCCATCCATGCCCGGCAGATTGATATCCAAAATAACCAGATCAGGGTTCAAACTGCGCGCTTTATAAATCCCTAAAAATGCCTCTTCAGCCACTTCCAGCTCAAGCTGGGGATAGCGATCAAAGATCTGCTGCAACAGGCGCACATTGGTGGGGTTATCCTCTACATAAAGGACTTTGCAGCGGCGCTTAACATTCAAAGTGGCCGGGGTGTAATCTTTATTGCTGGATAATTTTTTAATGGGCTCATCATTCCATTCAGTAGCCACGGGAAAATCAATCCAAAATGTGGTTCCTACCCCTTCAGCACTGACGAAATCGAGCTTGCCCTTCATCATTTCCACCAGCTGTTTGGTGATTACCAAACCAACACCGGAACCTTCAATATTGGAATTTTCCGCACTTAAGCGATTAAACGGCTGAAATACCTCATTTTGACGCTGTATGGGAATACCGCGACCCGTATCACGCACACTGATCCGCAGCTCTTGGCCCTCCTGCATGCTCAGTTGAACCTCTACCTCACCGCCAACATGATTGTATTTAACCGCATTACTGAGCAGGTTGAGCAACACCTGCTTGACTCGCACATTGTCCGCAACAACGTAGGTATTATTAAATTGCGCCACAGTCGCCACCAACCGAATGCCCTTGGCATCCGCTTGAGGCTGCACCAAGGTAAAACACTCACTGATCAGGCGCGACACCAAAACCGGCTCAAGCGACACGGTCATATTGCCCGATTCAATTTTGGCCAGATCCAGCACATCATTAATCAGCTGCAATAAATGCTCGCCCGCCTTACGGATTTCACGCACATTTTCAATTTGCTGGGGCTTGAGGTTGCCATCGTATTCAAACAGCTGGGTATAACCCAAAATCGCATTCAACGGCGTGCGCAGTTCATGGCTCATGCTGGACAAAAATTCAGACTTGGCGCGGTTGGCCTGCTCGGCCTGCTCTTTGGCTTGAATAACCCGCTCTTCCGCGCGCTTGATTTCGGTGATATCCATATTGCTGCCGGACATCATAATCGGCTGGCCTTTTTCATTAAAAACAGCACGGCCACGGCCGCGGATCCAACGAATATCACCTTGCTGGCTCACCAAACGGTATTCGACATCAAAGGGCGCACGACCGGCCATATGTTCAATCAGCGCATTATCAAAAATAGGTAAATCTTGCGGAAAAATATGTTTGCGCCAGATTTTCAGGCGGTCCTCACCCTCGGTGAGCACATCGTCCAAATCATCGTAACCCAGCAGCTCCCAGCAGCGATGGGAGAAATGAAACCCACCGCGATCGGCATACCACTCCCAGATGCCATCACTCGACGCCTGGATAATTCGCACTTGCCTCGCCTCACTTTCGCGTAGCGCTGCCTCAACTTTTTTAATTTCGGTGATATCAAAATTCACCCCGGACATGATGGTGGCATGCCCCTGCTCGTCGCGCAGTGAGTCGGCGCGCACTTGCGTCCAGATATAATCACCCGACTTGGTTCTAATACGATAAGACACATCCAGCGGCCGCCCGGTACGCAAGTGCTGACGTGCCGCTTCAATCGCATAATCGCGATCATCCGGGTGCATATACATCAGCACTTTTCCCGCATCGCTGATACTCTCGGCATCTTCAGCGCCATACCCCAAACGCTCCCAAAACCCCCCCCGACCATTCGATATGCTGGGTGTGCAGATTCCACTCCCAAAAACCATAGCCACTGCCATTGAATATGCGCTGAAAACGCCCCACAGTTTCACGCAGCAATTCAATATCATTGCTGGTTTGTAGTGAGGGGCTGAAGCTGATGTGTTCGATCATAGGAGTTTGCAGGGAATTGAGAGATGGCTTTGACGATACCCGAGATACTGCAATTGCACAATCCGCGATAAATTGGCAGATCAGAAACGACAACAGCGCCTGCAGGCGCTGTTGTTGAGTAAATCCAATAAAACAAAAAGTCAGGGAGCTTCTGTCGCTTCAGCACCATCCTCTTCTTTCGCTTTAGGCATCAAATCTTCTTTGGTAATGCCCAGTGCCGCAGTGATATTCGCACAGATATAAACAGACGAATAAGTACCGGCAACAATACCGATAATCAATGCCAGAGCAAAACCTTGCAGCACCTCTCCAGCAATGAAATACAAACAGAACAGCACTATAAACACCGATGCGGAGGTCATAATAGTACGACCCAAGGTCTGGCTGATGGAGATATTAATTACTTCATGAGGATCTGTTTTGCGCAGTATGCGGAAATTTTCACGAATCCGGTCATAGATAACGATTGTGTCATTAATTGAGTAACCAATAAGCGCAAGAATTGCTGCCAGTACAGTCAGATCAAAGTCCCACTGAAAAAAAGCAAAGAAACCCAAAGTCACGATAACGTCATGCACCAAACCAATAATTGCGCCGGTTGAAAACTTCCATTGGAACTGCACTGCAACATAAAGAAATACCAAAACGAAAGCTACAAGCATCCCTAAGCCACCCTGGTCACGCAATTCATCACCAATTTGTGGCCCAACAAACTCACTGCTACGCAATTGGATTTTTGCACCAGTGGCCGCTTCCAGATCGCCAATAATTTGATTGAGATAAACGGAGTCAATGGAGTTTTCAAGCGTCACCAGCACCTTGCCGTCACGTTGCTGGTATTCGACTCGACCGTACTTTGCAGAAGGAAACAAGTCTTTCTGCTGCAGTAGATCCACACCAATATTGGCAATCACCAACGTATCCGCATACCCCTCCAATTCACGCACCGGACGCTCAAGGGACTCCAATGCCGCCCCTGATCCCAAAGCTGCTATCGTATTTGATAACTTTTCCTGTGCTTTTATTTTCATTTGATCTTGAGTGCGAATCATTACCTCTTGATCTGAGCCGAAGAGCACCGCTACCGGGCTTTTCAGCTCCTCTTTTTCCAATACATCACGAATTTTATCCAGGTCTGCCGGACGATCCAGCAGCATCTCTAATTGCGTACCACCGGTGAAATCTAGCCCAAGTTTCAAACCATTAAGCGCAAGAGACGCAAGAGAAATGATAACTATGAGAATGGATAAAGCGGAGGTGTAATGTCTAACCCCCATAAAATCAATAATGCGTAATTCCTTAGTCATAGCAGTGATCTCTTAAATCGAAATTTTCTGTAAGTTTTTACGGCTGCCATACACCAAATTGGCAAGTGCGCGACTGCAGCTAACTGAGGCATACATGGTGGTGAGAATACCCACGATTAATGTCACAGCGAAACCTTTGATCGGGCCGGTACCAATAGCAAATAGAATTATGCCGACAATTAAGGTGGTTAGGTTTGCGTCAACAATTGTTATA
The DNA here is from genome assembly GCF_008806955.1 of Cellvibrio sp. KY-YJ-3. Taxonomy (NCBI): domain Bacteria; kingdom Pseudomonadati; phylum Pseudomonadota; class Gammaproteobacteria; order Cellvibrionales; family Cellvibrionaceae; genus Cellvibrio; species Cellvibrio sp. KY-YJ-3. The sequence goes on from NZ_CP031727.1 coordinate 3,621,259, forward strand.
AACGCGCGCTGATAACCGGCAAAAATAGCTTGCTGTGGTGAAGCGCCATTTTTAAGTTCTTCGCGAATGCGCGAGTGAATCAAAACGTTCGCATCTACTGCCATACCAATCGTTAATACAATACCGGCAATACCAGGAAGTGTGAGTGTGGCACCAAACATTGAGAGCATGGTGATTACAAGGAGCAAGTTAAGTGCAAGGGCGATATTGGCAAAAATACCAAACATGCGGTAGGCCAGAATCATAAACAACACTACCAAGCCAAAGCCCCACAAAGTCGCGTCCACACCATTTTTAATATTCTCAGTACCAAGTGATGCACCTATAGTGCGCTCTTCAACAAAGTGCATTGGTGCTGCCAATGCACCTGCGCGCAACAATAACGCTAATTCTGATGCTTCTGCCGGGCTATCCAGACCAGTAATACGGAATTGCACACCTAATGCGCTTTGAATAGTGGCAAGACTAATCACTTTGCGCTCAATGTATTGCGTCATTTTTTCAACATCTTCACCGGCAGCATTTTTTACTACTTGGGTGCGGGTTTTATATTCAATAAATAAGATTCCCATCTGACGTCCGACATTGTTACGTGTCACACGGTGCATATGGGTTCCACCGAGACTATCCAGCGTAATATTTACCTGCGGCTGGTTAGTTTCAGGATCAAAACTACTAGTGGCATTGGAGACGCGATCACCGGTAACTATTAATTGTTTTTCCAATACAGCATTGCCACGCTGCATTTGCATCAATTCATCTTTGAATGGAAATTCTTCTTTGTTCGATACCAAGGTGTCAGGCGATGCTCCCAAACGGAATTCGAGATTAGCCGTTTTACCAATAACACGCTTAGCTTCGGCAGGATCTTGAATTCCCGCAAGCTGCACTATGATACGGTTGCGTCCCTGACGCTGGACTATAGGTTCAGATACCCCCAACTCATTGACACGATTCCGTAGAGTAATCAGGTTTTGGCTTACCGCATAATCTTCGATTTCACGGATACCTGCCTCGGTAAAATTCGCCGTATAGCTAAAGTCATTGGAATTAACCTCAGAATCCGGCTTGGTAAATATTAAGGTCGGATAATCGCTACGCAGCAGATTTACCGCTTCATCACGGGCCTCGGCTGTACGGAAACGCGCAATAATTTGATTATCTTTTTGGGCGACGACAGAGGCATAGCGAACCTTCGCTTTGCGCATTTTGTCTTTCATATCATCAGCGTTAATTTCCTGACGTTTGGCTACTGCTGAGGCGGTGTCAACTTCTAATAAAAAATGTACGCCACCCGCGAGATCTAGCCCCAATTTCAGTGGCTCGGCGCCTAATGCTTGTAACCATGCAGGTGTTGTGGATGCCGTGTTTAACGCAACCACATAACCGTCACCTAATGCTTTTTGTACGGTTTTGCGCGCGAGCATTTGTTGCTCTGCGTTTTTGATGCGTAGCATGGCTGTCTTTGGCGTTACCTCGCCGCCAAAAGCTTCAATATTGGCCGCTTTTAGCGCTGCCTCCATTTTTGCCAAGACCGGCGCATCAATTACTTTTGAACTTGAATCACCAGACACCTGAATTGCAGGATCGGGTGCATAAAGATTAGGGATAGAGTAGATAACGCCAACTACAGTAAAAAACAGTAGCAGCAGGTATTTCCATAATGGATAGCGATTTAACATAGGGTTTTCCCAAGTTGTCTGCGGCAGAGAGTAGCAATCGCACAAGCGTTACATCTAGTCACGCGAATCTATTCCACCTTATTTTTACTTGCGCGCTGCCCGGTTTCGGGCAGCGGTATGGCCAAGGGCGCCGGATTATAACCCTAATTCGCGCCCAACAACGATGCCGGAATCATCCCGGCGGCGCAGGTGGAACTTCTAAACCCTGACGCCCGTAAAAATCGGCTAAAAATGCATCAAATGTACCTTCTGTCAACGCAATGCGCATATCAGCCATGATGCGCTGGTAATAGCGCAGGTTATGAATGGTATTTAATTGCGCACCCAGCATTTCGTTGCACTTATCCAAATGATGAAGGTAAGAGCGGGAGAAATTTTTGCAGGTATAACAGTCGCACAACGGGTCAAGCGGGCCAGTATCTTCACGGTATTTGGCATTGCGCAACTTGATCACACCTTCGCTGGTAAATAAGTGACCGTTGCGCGCGTTGCGCGTTGGCATTACGCAGTCAAACATATCCACACCGCGACGCACCCCCTCCACCAAATCTGCTGGTTTACCTACCCCCATCAAATAGCGCGGTTTGTGCTTGGGCATTTGCGGCGTAAGGCTTTCGAGGATGCGCAACATATCTTCTTTGGGCTCGCCAACCGACAAACCACCAATCGCATAGCCATCAAAACCAATTTCCACCAAACCAGTCAGGGATTCGGTGCGCAGGTTTTCATACATACCGCCCTGCACTATCCCGAATAACGCAGAAGGATTATCGCCATGGGCGACCTTGGAGCGTTTGGCCCAGCGCAGTGACAATTCCATCGAGTCGCGCGCTTCATGAATAGTCGCTGGATAAGGCGTGCACTCATCGAAAATCATAACGATATCGGAACCCAAATCGCGCTGTACTTGCATCGACTCTTCAGGCCCCATAAACACTTTGCTACCGTTGATAGGCGACTTAAAAGTCACACCGTCTTCAGTAATTTTGCGCAACTTACCCAAGCTGAATACCTGGAAACCACCGGAATCGGTCAGTATCGGCCCTTTCCACTGCATAAAATCATGGAGGTCACCGTGCGCTTTTATCACCTCGGTCCCAGGGCGCAACATCAAATGGAAAGTGTTGCCCAGAATAATATGTGCACCTATATCTTCCACATCGCGCGGAGTCATACCCTTCACGGTGCCGTAAGTTCCTACAGGCATAAATGCCGGAGTCTCGACTGTGCCGCGCGGAAACTTCAAACGGCCACGACGCGCCCTGCCCGTCTGGCTATCTAATTCAAATTCCATAAAACATTGGTTAGTCACGATCTTCTCTCTCGGCTCAGATAAGTGGTATTCAAACAGAAGCGCCCACTGGCTGTCCCACAGGTTGTTGTGCAGCAGCGGGGTTGCGGGTGATAAACATGGCATCGCCATAACTGAAAAAACGGTATTGCTGTGCAACGGCTTCTTTATACGCTGCCATGGTAAAACCATATCCGGCAAAGGCCGACACCAACATAATCAAGGTCGATTCGGGTAAATGGAAATTGGTCACCAACGCATCGACCACCTGAAATTGGTAGCCGGGATAAATAAAAATACTGGTCTCACCCTGATAAGGATGAATCGCGCCTTTTTGCGCAGCATCGGCATAACCCTGCGTGGCCGATTCCAAACTGCGCACACTGGTTGTGCCCACGGCGATCACACGCTTGCCCGCCGCTTTGGTTGCACGCACCAGCTCACACACCTCGGGAGACACATCCATAATTTCCGAATGCATCTGATGCTCCGCAATATTATCGACACGCATATTCTGGAAAGTGCCGGCACCTACATGCAAGGTCACAAACGCAGTGTTCACGCCTTTTGCACGCAGCTGCTCCAACATCAATTCATCAAAATGCAAACCGGCTGTCGGCGCAGCTACCGCGCCCTGTTCCTTGCTATACACGGTTTGATAGCGCTCGCGGTCGGCGGCAACATCATCCCTATCTATATAAGGAGGTAATGGCATATGGCCGATACGCTCCAACACCACCAATGCCGGATCATCGCCCAGGAATTCCCACTCAAACAGGGCATCGTGACGGGCAACCAATTGCACACGGGTACCGTCCTGCAAAATAACCTGTGAATCCACTTTGGGTGCTTTGCTTGCACGGGTATGAGCAAGTACGCGGCGGTTATCCAGCACGCGTTCCACCAGAATCTCTACCTGCCCACCCGAGGTTTTCTGGCCAAACAGCCGCGCGGGTATTACGCGGGTATTGTTGAACACCATCAAGTCGCCGGCCTCAACCAGATTGAGCAGGTCGGGAAACCGTCCATGGGCTAACTGGCCGCTCGCTCCATCCAACTGCAATAGACGACTGCCACGTCGCTCGGCAGCAGGTGTTCGCGCGATAAGGTTGTCTGGCAACTCGTAAAAAAAATCCTGGCGACGCATAAGAAGAGCTTAATGAAGGTTAGATAAAGAATAAAAAGGTCGGCAAGGGTATACCAATTCGGCTCAAGTTTAAATTAGCCACCAACTAACCCATCACTAACCAATAACAGTGAATAAATTTGCAGCGTAAACAGGCACTTTTTAGCCAAGGTGTTTAACAAACAACTGTTTTATAAAGTTTTTGAAATTAGTATTTGACAGCCGGGTTCAAATCATTAGAATGCGCACCACTCGCCAGTGTGGCGGAATTGGTAGACGCACCGGATTCAAAATCCGGCGCCCTTAAAGCGTGTCGGTTCGAGTCCGACCACTGGCACCAAATCCGAAAGGGGCTTACAGCAATGTAAGCCCCTTTTTTATTGCCGTGAGTTTAAGATGGCTCAACGCAGTTTTTGCACCTGTAAAACAAAGCGCCTATTATCCACCTATTCTTTTTACTCTTGCCCTCGCGGATCACATGACCCAATACAGCCAACCACAAGCAATCATGTTTGCCGATGTGTCCGGCAGCTCGGCGCTGTATAAACGACTGGGCAATGAACAGGCCAAAGCCATCATTGATGAGTCAGTGCAGTTTATGACAGCACTGACCATAGTGCACGAGGGGACGCTGGTCAAAACTATTGGCGATGAAATCATGGCTCGCTTTGACACAGCCAGTCAGGCATGCGAAGCCGCAATTGCAATACAACTACGCGCCATCAAAGAGCCACACTTGAAAGATTTGGGAATACGGATTGGCATTGCGTTTGGCGAGGTACTTATCACAACCGATGATGTGTTTGGCGATAATGTCAACAACGCCGCCTGTGTAGCGCAGATTGCCCGTGCTAACCAAATTGTGATCACCCAATCTACTGTTGATGCACTCAACCCGCAATTGCGCCGTGACTGCCAGATGTTTGACCGGATCAACATCAAAGGCGATCAAGAAGAAACCGTTATTTATCGCCTGCAATGGGAACACACTGGCAATAATAACCGCACAACGATTGTAATCCCCCTCGATGATATCGCAGGCTTTGCAGAAAAATTTCAGCTTAAATTACACGTCAATAATGCTGTAGTGTTATTGCTGCCAGAACAAATGCCCTTCGCTATAGGTCGCGACACGAATAAAGCACAATTACTTATCGAAAGTGAATTTGCATCCCGCGAACACTGCCATATCGAATTCCGCCGCGGCAAATACGTGCTGGTTGATCACTCCACCAATGGCACTTATGTATATTTGGAAGAGCAAGCACCTATTTACCTACGCCGCGAAGAACTCCCATTGCAAGGCAAGGGGTATATCGGTTTGGGACAAACACTAACAGCGGGGCATGAATGGGCGATTCATTTTTCGCTGTAAACATCCTCTTCACCATGACACCAAAAATTTGACATGACCGAATCAATTGTTAGTAGTAACCAAAAAAGCTCATCACCAATATACGCCACACCCGGCCTTTCAAGACGCTTGGCGGCAATGGTTTATGATTCACTATTATTGATGGCGGTGAGCATTTTATACGGCGCGCTAGCGGTTGGTACAAACCTGCTAATTAACGGGTCGCCACCAACGGGGGAACGAATTAACTGGGGACACTGGGGGACAATTGTTTTTGTTGGATGGATAGCAACGCTGATATTGTTTTTTTGTTATTTTTGGTGCAAATCAGGGCAGACTCTCGGCATGAAAACCTGGCGAATGAAAATGTTTGACAGCAACTCAATGGAGTTGCCCAGCATTAAACAGTGCCTGACTCGCTGCCTTATGGCACCCATTTCGATGATATTGTTCGGTGCTGGCTATTGGTTGATGTATGCAAATAAGGACCGGCAGACCCTGCATGACAAGATAAGCAAAACACGTATTTTATTGCTTAGCAAAGAACCCCAACTTAAATAGCGCCGAGATCATAGAGCGCATCAACGCGCTCTATTCAGCAGATAAAGCCCCAACAAAATACAAAGTGAGATGGGAATCATCACAGCAATCAGCGGCGGGAAGCCGAATACCAAACTGGAAGGTCCCAGCAATTTTTGCAGTAATAAAAATCCCACACCAAAAACAACGCCGGTGAAAATACGCTGCCCCATAGTTACACTGCGCAGCGGGCCAAATACAAAAGAAATCGCAATCAACACCAAACTCGCAGTTGCCAAAGGCTGCAATACTTTTTGCCAAAAGGCCAAACTATAATTACCTGCCATCAAATTCTGTTCATGCAAATAGTTGGTGTAATAGTGCAAATTACGCATGGACAAATCTTCCGGTTTCAATACCAGAATATTAAATAAATTAGGGGTGAAAGGCGTATCCCAGCGGCGGGATGCAATCACCTCATTGCGCATACCGCTCTCGGTAATGTGGGTAACTGAAACATCTTCTTCCTGCCAATACCCATCTTCATAACGCGCTTGTTTAGTGAAACTTGCCGATTCCAACTGTTGCTGCTGGTTAAACTTATAACGTGTCAAACCATAAATAACACCATTCGGCAGTACGGCACTGACATGCATAAATTCATCCCCCTCTCGATTCCACATATTTTGGGGCGCCGATTGGGTGGTGTTGTACTTTAAATAATGGCGACGGTTGTCCGCCATCTGCTCAGTAAAAGGGGCCACAAATTCACCTAGCAGTAATGCCATCACTATAAAGACACAGGCAGGTCGCAGGGCAATCCAGGTTATGCGCCGCACCGACACACCTGCCGCACGCACAACCACCAACTCGCTACTGCTCGCCAATAAACCAAGCCCGGCAAGACAGCCAATTAAACACGCATAGGGAATAAGATCATATAAACGGCGCGGAACCGTTAGCGACATGTAATAAAACGCTTCCAGCGCGGTGTAAGCACCAGTGGTTTTTTCTAGTTGCGAAATCAAACCAAAAATAAAATCCAGCGCAATAAATACCAACAGCGTCATGGCGATTGCATAAAAAACAGTGCGCGAGATATAGGCGGTAATTTTAGGCATGAGCGCCCCCTACAGTCTTGGTACGCGAGAGCGCTAAAGATTGCCAGTTAAGCATCACCACACCCAATAACAAAAAGGGAATATGCACAACCCACAGCCCCAAGGTATCCGGCAGATCACCCTCAGTAACCGCACTGCGCGCATTAATTAAAAAGGCCAGATAAAAAATATAAATTAAAATTGCAGGCAACATTTTCAAATAGCGCCCCTGGCGTGGATTGGTTTTACTCAGAGGAACAGCAAACAAGGTTGCAATTAACACCATCAGCGGCATAGAGAGACGCCACTGCAAGGTAGCTTTGCTCTCCAGATCTTCGGCGGCCATGAGCTGTTCCGTGGTTTTTGCATCAGCTTCGCTTTCAATTTCTGCAGCGCTGGTAGTGGGCGGCAGGTATCTGCCCCACTCATTAAAACTGGTAATGGTAAATTCGTTAGAACCCGGTTGCCCCTCATAGCGATAGCCATTATTCAAAACCAGGTAACGCTGGCCATAATCTGTGTTGTAGGTTTGCGCCCCGGTTTGGGCTACCACGATAGTCGAGGTGAGCTGTCCATCTTGCTGGGCGACAAAGACGTTTTCCAGGCGCTTATTATCGTCACTCACCTCTTGCACATAAGTCATGATGCGCCCCTGGCCGATCGCTTGAAAACGCCTTTCTTGTAAACTTTCAAACTCGCTACGGTTGCGCTGCTCGGCGAGTACTTGTTGGGTTAACTGCGCTCCCAAAGGGCTGAGCCAAAAACTGAACAAGGCGACAATCCCCGCAACCAAAATTGCAGGGACCATGGTCATGCGCACCAATTGCCACTGACTCATGCCGGTGGCAGACAGCACCACCATTTCACTTTCGATGTACATACGGCCATAGGCCAACAACACCGCAAGGTAAAATCCAAGCGGTAAAATCAGCTCAAGCAGATTGGGCATTCGATAGGCAATAATAGTGAAGAGCACATCCACGGCAAGCTTGCCTTCGGCAGCATCATCGAGATAATCACCGAATTTGCCTGAAAGGAAAATCGTTAGCAAAATCGCGCTAACGGCAAGGGCGGTGACCAACAAATCACGCGAGAGATAACGAAAAATAATCAAGGTGCTAATCCTGTCAGTGGATATGGCGCTGGCAATAGGCACAACCTTGTCGGCAAGCCTAAGGGCTAGTGACACGAACCGTTCGAGATGGTTCCAATACAGACCGAATTTTGCCGCCATAAGCGCTAAAAACTGTGGCATTATCACGCACAGCGCCCGATTTGTCTTGAGCGAATTATTAATTGTCTTAGCCCCTTAAGGACACCCTATGACTTCTGCAAAAAGCACCCCGAACACCAGCAAAAAAGCCACCCGCACCAGTGATGAAAAAAAGAGCAAAGGAAGCACAAAAAATAATCTAATCCAGTTCTCCAGCAAGCTCGTTGAGCCCTTAAAACAGGGCACTGACTGCCTTGTAATCGGTTGTTATGAAGGGTTGAAACTAAATGCGGCGGGCAGTGCAATTAATGCAGCAGATGCGCAACAGTTAGAGAGCATTCTCAAGCGTGAAAACTTTCAAGGTAAAGTGGGGCAAACCCTGCTGTTGTTAAATCCGCAAGGTATTGCCGCTGCGCGGCTACTGGTGCTGGGATTAGGCGCAACCAAAGAAGGCAGTATCAGCGGTGACAATTACCGCAAAGCGGTGCAAAAAATCGGCGATGCCTTACGCGCAACCACCTGCAGCGATTTAACCTTGGCACTCGCCGATGTGACGGTAATCAACCAAACTATCGAGTGGCAAGCACGCCAATTGGCGGAGCATTTGAGCCAGCTCGATTACCGCGCCGACAAACTGAAAAGCAAACCCGCTGAAGTCAGCCTGCAATTAAAGAAAGTTACCTTCGCCACAACCAAAGCGGATATTGTTGCAGCAAACAAAGGCTTGGCCCTGGGACAAGCAATTGCCAAGGGCGTAAATCTGGCGCGGGAACTCGGCGACTTGCCGGGCAATATCTGCACCCCAACCTACCTTGCCAGTGAAGCCAAACGCCTTGGTCGTAGCCACACCAAACTCAGTGTGAATGTTCTGGAAGAAAAACAACTCAAAGAATTGGGCATGGGCTCATTCTTGTCCGTCGCCGCAGGCAGCGATCAACCAGCAAAATTAATTGTTCTCGAATACAAAGGCAGCGTCAAAAAACAAGCGCCGGTAGCACTGGTGGGCAAAGGCATCACCTTTGACACCGGTGGTATTAGCCTCAAACCCGGCGCCGCGATGGATGAAATGAAATACGATATGTGTGGCGCCGCCAGTGTGCTTGGTACATTCCAAACCCTGATCGATCTGGAATTGCCAATCAATGTGGTCGGTGTGATCGCCGCCACTGAAAATATGCCCAGTGGCAACGCGACCAAACCAGGCGACATAGTTACCTCCATGTCCGGTCAAACCATCGAAATACTCAATACCGACGCCGAAGGCCGCTTGGTGCTGTGCGATGCACTCACCTATACGGAGCGTTTTAAACCCAAAGCTGTGGTTGATATCGCCACCCTCACCGGCGCCTGCGTAATCGCTCTGGGCAACCACGCAACTGGCCTGTTCAGCAATAGCGATGCGCTGGCCAAATCATTGCTCGCTGCCGGTGAAGAAGCCGCTGACCGCGCGTGGCATATGCCGCTGTGGGATGAATACCAGAAACAACTGGATAGCAACTTTGCCGATATGGCTAACATTGGCGGGCGCGAAGCGGGCAGCGTAACGGCCGCTTGCTTCTTATCGCGCTTTGCCAAAAAGTTTGAGTGGGCACATTTGGATATCGCCGGCACGGCTTGGCGTTCCGGTGGAGCCAAAGGCGCTACCGGTCGCCCGGTACCGCTACTGGTGCAATTTTTGTTGAACCAAATCGCTGCGAACAACGCTTAAATGACGCATATTGATTTTTATGTATTACCCGAAACAACCAGCGAAGCGCGCTGGTTGTTTGCATGTCGCCTGCTCGATAAAGTTCACCGCATGGGCATGCGCACACTTGTGGTAATGGATGATGAAGTTGAAGCGCAGCAGTTCGATGAGCTGCTGTGGACATTCAAACCCGAGAGTTTTATTCCACATCAACTGATCAACACGGGGAAACCTGCGCCGGTGGAAATTACCTTTAATGGTGACGCTGGAGATCATCAAGGTTTGTTGCTTAACTTGAGTAAAACTATACCGCCCTACTTTAGCCGTTTTGAGCGCTTGAGCGAGGTGGTGATTCAAGAGCCCCTGAGTTTACAAACCAGCCGCGAGCGTTTCGGTTTTTATAAACAGCGCGGCTATCCGATCGAAACCAGAAAGTTGTGATTACAACTTAATTTACCGGCACCGAGCATCAGGTAAAAAATATCATGGCCAACACCAATAAAACCAAAGCCGAGATTTTACAAGAACTGGAGTCCATTAAAGGGCTGCTGCTGGAAGAAGATCACATCCCTATTTTGCAGACAATTGATCCCGACTATCCGGATGAAGCGGCGGTATCAAACGCAACCAGCTACAACAATCCGTCCGTATTGCCGGGTCAAACGTCACTCTTTGAAGATGAGTTCCCGCATCAGCTGGATAGGCGCAGCGCAGGCTCTGACGACAACAAAATTTCATTCACCGATAAAACACCGGGGCCGGCCTCACACCCAACGAATTATCGCCCCACGCTGGGCAACACAATTCATACCAGTGTTTCCCGTCCGCTGGCTAAAGCCAGCGGTGAAAATCCATTTCTACCAAAACATATTCGCGAGCGCTTGCACGGTAATAATCCGCCCCCCTTGTTTGAATATGAAACAGCAAAAAAAATTGTAAATTCAACCAAAAACATTGCCAATAAAATGAATAAACCACGGCAAATATTGGTGGATGAGGTAGTCAATGGTTTGATGCCGCAAATTGAAGCGGAATTACGTCACCGCTTGTTGGCCATGAGTGTAGAGGACTTGGAAAAACTGTTACACGAAGAAGATGAATAAAACACTCCATCTTCCTACTTTCAGCGAATTACAACCGGGTCGGCGCTAACTCACGCGCTGACCTCACCTTGCCAAATGCCCAAATAGCCAGAATCACCAACACCACGTTAACAATAAACACCTGGTGATAGCCAAAATAATCGGCCACTACCCCCACCAATAAACTGCTAAATAAATTGCCCATATGCGTGGTGTTGGTATAGAGCGCCGAAGCACCGCCAGAGCGGCCAGGCATAAGCTCCTGAATGACCGAGACACCCACACCAGCCAACAATCCAATAAAAATAGCGTTGAAAATTTGCAGTACAAACAAGTGCCACAGATCGGTAGCAACATAAACGCCCAGATACAAAAACAAGGCGGCAACACCTGCGCAGCGAATCAAATTCACCAACCGAAAACGGCTGGCGTAATGGCCCGCCAACAACATGAACGGCACCTCCAGGGCGGCAGTAGTGCCCATCACCCACCCCATCCATTGGGCGTCGATGTGTAAGTTATCTTTCAAATGTATTGGCAGGCTGATGAGGTATGCGTTGTTCACGCCCCACATCAACGAGAATGCAACAACACAAAACCAGAGCGATTGTTTAATTGCAGGTGTTAAGGGCAGTAACATCACCTGCTCACCGGTGTGATCAATATGAGGTGCTTTTTTCGGCAAGCGCGGCAGGAGTTTAAAACTCACAATGCCCACCAATAGATACAGCCCTGCCGCCACCGAATAGCTCAGACTAAAACTGTAATAAGTTGCCAATAAAAAACCAGCTGGTGGCCCCGCAACCCAGGCAAATGCAATTTGTGCACGCATAATTGCGTTAAACAGCGGAATACGCTCGGGGGGAATTTCTGCCTCGGCATAATCCAGGCTGTAAGCCATAATTTGCGCGAAGGACACCATCGACAAACTGAATAAAAATATTGCCGTTACAGCAACCAGCCAATAGTTGCGCGACAGCGCAAATACCACACAAGACACTGCCCCCAATACACAAAAACTGGCCACCAGCGGGCGCCGGTCTGCAAGCTTGTCGGACCAGTGCCCGATCCAATGGTTGTAGGCAATACTGGCAAGCGCGATGCCGCCAAAAACGAGGCCAACCAACAGCGGGCGCACGCCAATCTCTTTCGCGAGAAAGAGACTAAAGGTTGGCAATACCAGCGCGCCCACAATACCCACAATGAAAAACAGCAGGTAAATACCCAGCGCAACAGGGCGAAACAAGGGAGAGGACACTATCACGACCCAATGATCAGGAATGGATGCCTATAATAGCCGAAACCGGTTACGCGCCCTATGGTACAGACGGGATTTCCGGCGCGGATGGGGCGCTTTCTGTATAATCGCGCCACTCGTCGTTGAGGATAAGACCATGCACTGCATCAGTATTCAAATATCCCCCAAACATGCCCGCGAATTTGATCGCCGTGCATTGTTGGATCGTGTTCGCAGCATTCGCTCACCGGAAGTTGATGCCATTGAAGAAAAAGGCAAACTCTTTTTGAGTTTTAATTTTTTTACTGAATACCCTGCCCAGCTGTGGCAAGAGCTGCAGCAGGCACTTTATTTAGATCAAATTTATGCGCCGCAAATCGCACCGGTATCCATCGTGATTTGCGAGGGTGAAACCGAAGATGACTGCCTGCTGTTGCACCATTTTAATCGCGACGAACCGCTCGATAGTTTTACCTAAGCCCCTACTCTTTTTAATTCCGAGTCATTCATGTCAACAATTAATTGGTTCCCCGGCCATATGCACAAGGCCCGCAAAGAAATTGCGGAAGTCATGCCTCATGTGGATGTGGTGATAGAAGTTATCGACGCACGCATTCCTTTTTCCAGCGAGAACCCACTGGTGCCGAGTTTGCGCGGCGACACACCACTGATTAAATTACTCAACAAAGCCGATTTGGCCGACCCGGCAATTACCGCGCTGTGGGTGGAAAAAATGGAGCAGGAAAAAGGCGTAAAAGCCCTGCCCGTAAGCCAACAGCGCCCCGAGCAAATTCGCAACTTGCTAAATGTTTGCACCTCGCTAGTGAGCGAACGCCAACGTGAAGTGCGCCCGGCGCGGGTGATGATTATGGGTATTCCCAATGTCGGCAAATCCACCATCATCAATACCTTGGCAGGCCGTGTAATCGCCAAAACCGGTAACGAGGCGGGCGTGACCAAAGCCCAACAAAAAATAAAACTGGAGCACGGCATTCTGCTTACCGATACACCCGGATTTTTGTGGCCCAAATTATCACCACCTTCATGTGGTTATCGTTTGGCTATTACCGGTGCGATTAAAGATACCGTATTTGATTACGCAGACATCGCACTCTACGCCGCTGAATATTTATTAGCGGCCTATCCCGATGCGCTAAAAAAACGCTATGGATTAACCGAACTACCTGAATCAGATGTGGAGTTATTGGATGCTATCGGCGTAAAACGCGGCTGCACACGCAAAGGTGGCGGAGTGGAAATCCAAAAAGTCGCTTCGATTTTAATCACCGAATTGCGCGCGGGATTACTCGGACCGATCAGTTGGGAAACACCCGAGATGACGCAACTAGAAGTATTGCGTGCAAAAGAAGAGGATGAAAAAAAGCGAATCGAAAAAGAAGAAGCAGATCGTATTCGCCGCCTGAAAACGCGCAAAAATCGTCGCTAGTATTGATTGTTATGGATACCCGCGTACGCGGGTATGGCGAAAATATATTCTCAAGTGCGTCACCACTTTATTGATCACAATTTTGCAGCCCACCAATCCACGCCGCTATAACCTCAACAGCCTCATCATCAACCAAATGTGATGCAAGTGGCGGCATTTGATTTGCGTCGCGCACCTTCATCCGCGCAAGCAAAACTGAACGCTCCGGTTCACCCGGTGCAATAATACGCGCATTATCGATTCCCAAATTTCCTGCCGTTGGTTGCACGTTGCATGCTTGTGTTGCGGCCAGTGCTGTGCTGTAACGCAAATCCAAATTTACCGGCGTCGGCCCATCCACACTGTGGCAATTACTGCAGTTGCTATGTAAATAACTGCGCGCACGCTGTGCCAAGGTTGCAGCGCCATCAGCGAGTGCAAACAAAGTGTAGGCTCTGTGGGATTGAGTAATTGAGGAAGAAAACAAGCTGATGTGTGCGAGAGAATCTAATTGATGCGCAGTGACGCTGCTCGCACTGTACAACATCGAATTATTTAACTGCACAGTTTCCAAACCCAACGCAAAGTTGGCCACTTGGGTGTGGCAAGTCAAACACTGCGCAGGGCTGGGATACTGCCACCGAATCCCCTCAACCGATTTCTCTTTACTGTCCATTAACAGTTGCGCATCGGTTTGATCATCGCGCCATTCGTAACTAAACCCCTGCCACCCCAGCTCGCTGCGGGCAAATAATCGCGTCTCGATAAAACGATTGTTCAATTTAAAGTGCTTCATTAAAACGCTGCCCACCGGAAACAAAAAATCGCCGTTATTGGTAAGTTCTATTTTTGTATTATCAGGCAGCGAAAAATAGCGCTCTTTTTCAGCGCCATCTGACCATAAGGGGCTGGCTACGGAATAGGGAATCATCGCTGCTGCCGGCAATTGCGGATTGGTTGCATCCGCACAACCTGTTTCAGATAATCGCGTCGCCATTGTACCTGGCTGCAAAGTGCCGCCAATTACTTGCATCTTAACAATTTGCGAACCTGCACCTGACTGACCTATAGCGTATAGCTCACCTTGGTTATCCTGTGCGAATGACACTACGCCACCGGGGGCACTGCCATGTTCTTCAACAAGAATACTGCCGCCACTTTGCAACGTAATAGTTTGAATCGAATTTACGCAGTAATCAGTAAAAAAATATTTTCCGTAAGCTGCCGGAAATTGTGCGCCACGGTAGACATAGCCGCCTATCACCGAACAAACTCCAGTATTGTGATTAATAGATAACACAGGTTTCACTTTATTAGTTGTGGAGCAATTGCTGCGCCCGCTGTAACAAAAATCGCCCTCCATATCACCCCAGCCGTAATTGCCACCGACTGTTACCAAATTTACTTCTTCCCAGGCGCTTTGTCCGACATCACCCACCCACAGCTCATCGGTTTCCCGATCAAAACTAAAACGCCAGGGATTACGCAAACCATAAGCCCAAATTTCCGGTGCATCGCCAGTTGTCGCAAATGGATTATCGGCTGGAATTGCATAACTGCGGTTACTACTGGTGTTATCAACATCAATGCGCAATATTTTTCCCAGTAAATTTTGCGTGTTCTGACCGTTTTGTTGTGGATCACCGCCGCTGCCGCCATCACCCGAGCCAATATATAAATAACCATCACTGCCAAATGCAATTTGGCCGCCATTGTGATTTGAATAGGGTTGATTAAAACGCAACAAAATCACTTCAGAATCGGGATTAATGGTTCCATCGCTCGCGACTTCAAAACGCACCACTCGCGTTTCCATTTCGTTGCTGGAATTGCGCCCGATATAGTTGAAATAAACATAGCGATTGGTGGCAAATTGCGGATGAAATGCCATGCCGAGCAAACCAGTTTCACCACCAGAAAAATCCACACGATCTTCAATATTAAGAATCTCTGTCAGGGTATCAACGCTTTCATTATTTTGAAATCGCACCACCCTGCCTGATTGGCGCGTGACATACCAATAACTGTTGTCATCCGGGGCTTGAAGTAAATTAGTGGCGCTGGCGATATTAGGCAGAGAGGGAAATACCGCTTGCCAATGAATACTAATGGCCGTGCCAGAACTGACTGGCGACGGAGCAAGGCATGTAGCGTTGTCAGGCCTTACGGCCAAACCGGAAACAATACTGCTACTGGAATTTGATGCAACAGAGGAACTAATTGCACTCGTCGGTGCTGGCGCACTACTGGTTGATGATGAAGGGGGATTACCCGAGCCCTTACTGCCGTCACAGGATATAAAAAGCACACAACTGGCTATAAGCAGCAAACTTTTTACGCAAGCCTTCATGGTTGTCACCTCGCAGTGCAATAAAAAAAGCGGCAGTGTTTAATCGCTTAATCATGCGCTTTATTACCCACGAAAGTGTGATTAATTGTTCACAAACAAAAAAGCGAGCATCAATGATGCTCGCTTTTTTAAAATCTCATCGTGCTTTACCGCACCAATAACTGGTATTTTTAGTCGGCGCCAGACTGTAATAGATTGCGCACATAAGCCGCGAGGGCTTGTGGGGTGGGATTTTCAGCAAGGTCTGTCGGTAACTTTTTTACGTGCCAGGTCACTGTCCAATCCAGATGCTGCCCAGGCTCAAGTGTAACCAAAGACGCCTGTTGTTTCATCTCAATAAAAATATGCTCGACATGGGCAAATATTTCTATTTCACTTTCACCCTTGGCAGTTGTACCCGCAGGGCTGTCATTAAATTCTTTTACTAATAAATAACCTTGGTCAACATACGCCATCCAACCTTCTTTGCCATCTTGCATCATCTTGTGATGGTCGGTGCGAATTTTTTTCTTGTCGTAATCAAACCAGGTCAGCTCATCAATCATCTGCACATCCAACGGATAAAAAAGACCACTGGAAATTTCGCTGTCACCGCTCGGGAAAAATAAACTGCCAGAGGATGGCAGGCGCGTCACTTCCAACGGCGCTACATTCTTGCGTTCGGTGCTGTGATTGGCAATGCGATAGTCGATGGTAATCCGATCAACACCGCTAGGGCGGTAAGTTTTGGTGAATTGATAGCCGGTGCGTGGATCTATTTCGCTCATCAATACCACACGATCTTCTTCGGTGGTTAAACGATAAGGTTTGTTGTCCAGCACATCAATGGGCGGCCAGCCCCAATCAGTTTGAGGGCTGGACCAGAGCACAGTGCCCCAGTCAGTCACCTTATC
This sequence comes from Cellvibrio sp. KY-YJ-3, assembly GCF_008806955.1. NCBI lineage: Bacteria > Pseudomonadati > Pseudomonadota > Gammaproteobacteria > Cellvibrionales > Cellvibrionaceae > Cellvibrio > Cellvibrio sp. KY-YJ-3. The sequence continues at coordinate 3,638,219 of NZ_CP031727.1, forward strand.
CAAATCGACAATGGGCACCAGTAACTCATGCCCTGCATATTTGAGCGACGAGATACGGCCACCAACTTTGGGCATTATTTCCAGCCGAACCTTACCCTGTTTGATCAGCAGGCGAGAGCCATCCTGTTTGCAAAAGTGAGGTAAATCTGCGGACTCCTCTTTACCTTTGCTGCACCCGGCCACAGCCAAAAAGACTATGGCCAAACATGCGATCAGGGAATAGCGAATACTCATTGTCTATCAAAATCCTCTAGCAGTAGCGCAACTGCTACCAAGGTCTAGCGCCACGCGGGCGGGGTTTTACAGTAATTTTACAGCCACCCCAGTGTACCTATTTTTTCCCGCAACAACCATTTAGAGGCAGGTAAAGCCTAGTAAAGCAAGGTAAATAACTTGCGCTGGAACTCAATCGCTAAAGGGTCTGCCTTACCGAGCGATGCAATAATGGTATTAAACGATTGCCGCGCCTCACCTTCTGCAAAGTTGCGATCCTTACGCAAAATCGCCAGTAAATGCTCAAGCGCCAAACGGTGCTCGAGTTCCTGATGGTATTGCAGCGCCAATTGCAAACGCACCTGTAAGTCTTCGGGTGCGGCAGCGTGAGCAGCTTCCAAGGCAGATAATTCAGGTGTTTTGGCGGCTTGTTTTTTCAGCGCCACCTGCGCCATTAATTGTTCGTAAAAAGCATCCTGATCGACCATTTTTATGGTGGATAAAATCGCTTCTGCATTATCAATACGATTTAATTCCAAATGACACTGGGCGATTAATAACCCGATCGCCGCCAAGTGATTCGACTGATCGTAAGCCTGACGCAACAGCGGCAACGCTTGTGCATATTGCGCCTGCGCAATTAACTCTCTGGCTTGTTGTAGCGGCGCTTCCCACGGCTTAGGCAAATACTTGGCAAGCACTTCACGCACTTGTACTTCAGGTAAGGCACCGGTGAAGCCATCAACGGGTTGGCCCTCCTTCATAATCATTACCGTCGGCAAACTGCGCACGCCAAATTGCGATGAAATCATTTGTTGATCATCGGCATTTACTTTTGCCAATAAAAAAGCACCCGCGTATTCATTGGCTAACTTTTCCAAAATGGGCATCAGATTTTTACAGGGGCCACACCAATCTGCCCAAAAATCGATGACTACCGGACGATTGAATGATTCATCAATTAGATACTGCTGGGCATTGTCGAGGGTGATATCAACAATTGATAACAAGGGGCTATTCATCAGGTTATTCATTGGTTCAGTCATTAATTTTTACTCCATCTCACGCAAACTAATTGTCAGGTTTTCAGTCGCCGATGATACATAAGCAATAGTTTCGGTGATGGTTACGCTTAGTTTCATGGTTTTATCGGCTAGCGCGCACAGCTGCTGTAATTCATCGGCGGCAAAATAGTGAATGGATACTTTAGGCAGGGCACGAATGGCGGCGCCATTGGTTTTCCACCAAACATCCATACCACGCCCATAGGTAAATACACGTACAGCTTGCGCTTGACCCGAGGCTTTTTTTAAACGATCCGGCGCCGGCTGCCCCACTTCAATCCATTGCAAAATCGTGCCGTTGTCATGTTTTAACCATAGATCAGGCTCCTCCATGGAAGAGAGACCTTTGGTGAAGGTTAAATTTTCCGCAGCGCAGTAACAAAAGGCTAGAATGCGCACCATCATACGCTCCACCGTTTCCGACGGATGCAGTGCGACAGTCAGGTTATAATCGCCATACACATTGCGATCCATATCCGCCAGGGTAATCGTTGCTTTATAAATTGTTGCCTTTTCTGCCACAGTTTTTCTCACTTAATCAAAGCTAAATAATGTCCGATACTTCGTTTGAAATACCGCAAAAATTTGAATTCACCGTCACCCAAGCTGAGCAGACTGCGCTCGATTTGTTGGCAGAAGGCACCGGGCTGTCCAAGCAGCGCATTAAAGATGCGATGAATAAAGGCGCCGTCTGGTGGACACTCAAAGGGAAAACCCTACGCTTACGGCGTGCAACCAAGGTGTTATACAAAGGCTCACGCATCCAATTTTTTTACGACGAACAAGTGCTTGCGCGCAAACCGGAAACTGCCACGCTGATTTACGATGCCGGCAACTACAGTATTTGGTTCAAGCCGCCAGGCATGCTCTCACAGGGTTCCCAATGGGGCGATCACTGTAGCATTTTACGGTGGGTCGAAGTGAACGGGCAATTTACCCAGGGGCGTGAAAAACGCGAGTGTTTTTTAGTGCATCGTTTGGATGGCGATGCGAGCGGATTAATTATTCTGGCGCACGACAGTCAAGCCGCCGCAAAACTATCAACCTTGTTTCAAGCACGCGATATGCACAAATTTTATCAAGCTTGGGTGGTGGATGACTGCGAAGTACCCACAAGCGGTTTAACGCTGAGCTACGAGCTGGATGGCAAATCGGCCATCACTCACATCAAAAAAATTCGTGCGGAAAATAATAAAACCCTGCTGGATGTAACCATAGAAACCGGCCGCAAACATCAAATTCGCCGCCATCTAGCTAACATCGGCCACCCCATTGTGGGCGACCGTGTTTACGGCAAGAAGGCGAGCGTAGGTTTGCAGCTATTAGCTTATCGGCTGGAATTTATCTGCCCTTTTAGTCAGCAACGCGTGGTCGCGGAGCTGCCTAAAGAGATGCAATTTAACTAGTAACTACTTGGTAAGCACTTGCAACGCCGCTGACACATATACCAATGGCGCATTCCAGTTAATCGCGATTTCATTGCTGGCATAACTGCAATAGTGGTCAAGATAAGATTTGGCAGGAATTGCCGACGGATAGGCCACGGGACAATCATCTTTGTCCTGCTGGCGCGGCTGGGGGCCACCAGCGATAAAACCGGGAATGGGCGCATCGATACCATCCGCGCCTGATGGGCGGTGATGTGGATGCAAGGTAGATTGTTGACCGAAGCCGGTGACAAAAGAGGTGTCCACCGCATTACGCCCCAGCACATAATCCAGCGTTGATTGCGCCGCATCCAAATAATCCCGCTCACCGTTTATGCGATAGGCCTGCAGCAATATCATGCCCTGCCCCAAAGCCACGGAATTACTACCCCAAATAAAATCGCCTGTTTGCATAGTCACGCGGTAAGCAGAATCTGCCCAGGTTGAACGCAATTGCTTGGCCAAGGTTTCAACCCGCCCCACAATCAATTCCTGATCCGCAGCGGCACTTAGCTGCGCGCGATGATGCGCGAGAGAAATCCACCCCAAGCTGCGTACATCACCCCAGGAAGGCACGGTTGCACTGATGCTTGCTGCCTTTGAGTCAGTGTAATAGCTGTCTTTTTGGGTGGTGATATACAACTCCGCCGCTGCCCAGAAAAACTCATCGTCCAATTTGCGATCACCGTACTCGCCGGTTTTAACATCTTCTGGTTGCTGATAAATCACCGTGGGATTCGCCTGTGCCCACAACCATGCAGATTCTGCCGCCGCGAGCATTCGCGCTGACATGCCTGGCAACTGGGCCTCATACTTGGCCAACACCCGGCTAGCAGTCGCCATTACGGCGGCAAAATCCAGCGCTGCCGTGGTCGTCTTTTGCACCACATAGCGCTCGGTGGTCGCCTCGTGGGGCATGACCATGCCATCAAACTTTTTGTTGGTGAGTTTGTGATAAACGCCGCCATCGCTCGGGTCTTGCATGGTCAGCATCCACTCCAGATTCCACAACGCCTCGTTGAGCACATCAGGAATCGCATCGCCACTTTCGGGAATATTTAAGTTTTGCGCGGCAAAAAACTGGGGAAAGTGTTCATAGGCCGCCAAGAGTGAATAAGTAGAAATACCTGAATTAACAATGTATTTGTTGTAATCACCCGCGTCATACCATCCCTTGGGACTGGAAATCACAGTTCCCTCGGGGCGAGCTGGATTCGCGGCAGAGGCGTGAACTAAAACATTGGTATCAGGATGCCCCAAGGGGCGCGCAAAAATACCGGCATGCTCAGGCAGCAACTCCGCACTATTACGATTGAAATAGAAGGCTTTGATGCTGGCCGCATTCAAGGCAAGGTATGCATCATCGGCGATTTTAAACGGGCGCGAATCGGCAATACCGGCAACGCGCACTCGATATTCACCTGCGCGTGTTAGCTGGGAAAAATCCGCCAACTTTACAGACTCTTCCGCTGGCGCCCACGCGGCGGAGGGAGTCAAATCTCCACCAAAAACCTCATTCCCGCTTGCGACATCAATGACACTGAAACGGCTGGCGCCAACATCAGGCACCAACGCCATTTTTGCAGAGCCGGTCAAAAAGCCCAGTTGATTCAGCTTGATACCCGCCGCTGCCTCAGCGCTCTGCTGTGAGCTTGAAATTGATGCAGATGAGGATGAAGACGGTGCCGGCGGCTGATCGCCCCTACCACAACCGCTCAATAAAAAAGCTGAACCAAGTGTTGCAGCGGTCAACACCACCACGCGCATAGCTTTGGGTTTTGCGGTAAAAAGTACCATTGAAACGCTCCAGTTCCTGTCAGACCAATCAGGTCTGATCATTATTATGCTGATGCAGAGATAGGATTTGACCGGTAATAGTCAAATCATATCAAAGCGACTGGAGAGGATTCTGGTAGCGATCAGGAGGGAGATCAAATGCTTAGAACTTTCTTTACAAAAGGAATGGTAAGTTTACGTTGCTCGGCCAGCGAAGCATGATCCAAGCGCTGTAATTGCCAAAAGAGTTCATTGGTATCGCGCGGTAAGCGCTGAATAATGTACTGCGCCACATCGTCGCTCAGTTCCAAGCCACGGGCGCGGGCGCGCAACTGCAACGCGAGTTGTTTATCGTCGTCGCTCAAGCTGTGAACCTGGTAAGTCAGCCCCCACTGCAAACGTGAGCGCAAATCTTCCAGCGTTAAGGCAAGCTCACGTGGCCCGTACTCTGCCGCAACCAGCAAACGTTTGCCCTCATCGCGCAGACGGTTGTAGAGATTAAAAATCGCCAGCTCCCAATCGGGACGACCAGCCACTGCAGGCAAGCAATCCAGACAAACCAAATCCACCGATTCCAAGCCAACAAACAATTCATCAGGCGCGTAACCCGCCAAATCCCGCAGCGGTAAATATTGCACCGACAAACCAAGGCGTTGCGCTTGGTGACAAGCCGCTTGCAGCAGGTGCGTTAAACCGCAGCCCGGTGAGCCCCACAAATAAACGAAGGCCTCACCGCTGCCATCGACTTGCTGGCGTAACCCCTGCAACACCATTGCGTTGTGAGTTGCAGTTGGCGCATAAAAATTTTCAAAGGTGGCATCGTCGTTCAGGTTAACGCCCAGGGACAATTGTTGCGGCAAATTCACCATCACTACTTCTGCCAAACGTAAATCAGTGGATCCTGCAAAGTGCCGGAATTAATAACTGCCGCGCTCGGTTGCAGGTCGCTAATAGCAGCGGTAACTGGAGCATCCGCGGGAGCCGGGTTATTAGGCATCTGCTCACTGGCCAAGGCGCGTTCAAAATCAGCCATTGCCTCTGCATCTATGCCCTCCGGCAGTGTTTCCCCTTGACTTGGTTCAGACTGGGATGCCCCCATCACTGCGGGCTGGGCAAGTGCCAAACGACGCCCCAATGCCAGAGTATTGGTCAAGAGCCGGGTATCCGCCTCTGTCGTCAATCGAACAACGACACCTTCTGCATTTACAGTGACAACTTCCATACGTTGCACTAGAGCCAACCCCTCAAGATAGGCTTGAACTTCTTTAAAGGCGGCAAAACTGGTGATATTTCCCACACGCAACACTATCTGTTGCGCGCCCTGATTGGTTGGCATGATCGCGTACTGATTCGCAAAATAATCGGCAACCTGATCGATCACATTATTAACTAACCCCTTAACCTCCGGAGTTTCATCGGTAAATCTTGTCTGGTTTTCGCCGTGCAACAGCAGCCACTCACCCTGCCATGGACCTTGTGCAGGCTCGGCAGGCGCAACGCCCAAAGCACCTTCAGCACTGCTGGCACTGGAAGCTGCAGGAGAAACTGCCACGGCAGAACTTGCCAGAGCTGTCTCGGCAGAATCGGCGGTAGCTAGGGGATCGATCACCATCGCAGGCGGAATTGACCCCATGCTGCTAGGCATATAGCGCCCCACCAAAATGGCGTCAGCGTTGTAGCGAACAGAAGCCGCCAAAATCTTTTCCTGATTCACCGCCCACAGATCATCGGCCACAATAGACATACTGTCCTCAACATCGTGCTTGGGGAACATCAGGGGCAAACCACGATAAGCGGCAGCACTGTTGATCGCCTGAAAATCAACAACTTCGGGCACTAGATGCAAACCGCGAGAATCCTTGAATACCAGCCACACCAACAAGGTTGGACGCTGGGCAGGCCAGAGCGGCAACTGTGCGTCACGCAATAACTGGCCAATAGCCTGCGGCTCGTAATCCAATTGCAGTGCAAGCGCGGTAAAACTACGCGAGCCCTCGATCAGTTTTTCACTGGAGGATTTGTAGCTAAAACCAAACAGATAGTTTTGGGCTTTAGGCATAGCGGCGCGAACAACCGGGTTATCGAGCGCATTGCGCTGCCCCGAGACTCGCACCATTAACTCGCCAAAAGTCGCGCGTGCCGCTGCATTACGCTCAGCCTCAGCCTGGGATTTCACCAGCGCTTGGGCACGATAAATATCGACCTGCTGACCGGCATAAGCAGGACTTACACAGATAAAACACAGCGACCACAACAAGATACGGATCAATGAAAGACGCACCAAATTAACCCCTGAAAACAGCCAATAAATGGGATGGGGTCGCATTGTAACAGGCTTAAACCAGCCAACGGCAAGCGCAATTGGGCGCAGATTCAAGAAATTCACAGATACGCGAGCATCGCTAACATCACCGAAGAAGAATAACTTTCACCCTAACCGTGCTTTGCACTGCACGCCTCACCATAAGCTGTTAGAATGGCGGCCTTTTTTTAAACCACTCCAACTGCAAGAGCTGTGAGCCATTTCCTATGAGCCAAAACCAAACTCCCACCCCATCCCTTAGCTACAAAGACGCTGGCGTTGATATCGAAGCTGGCGACGCACTGGTCGAGCGCATTAAAAGTGTCGCCAAACGCACCCGTCGCCCGGAAGTGATGGCAGGCTTGGGTGGTTTTGCCTCGCTGGTAGAGATTCCTGCCGGTTATCGCCAACCCATTCTGGTTTCTGGCACTGATGGTGTAGGCACTAAATTGCGCCTCGCCATGAACTTGCAAAAACACGACACCATCGGTATCGATCTGGTTGCTATGTGCGTGAATGACCTGGTGGTCACTGGCGCCGAACCACTGTTCTTCCTCGATTATTACGCCACCGGCAAACTCAATGTTGATGTGGCCGCAGCAGTAGTGTCAGGCATAGGTGATGGCTGCGAATTAGCTGGCTGCTCCCTGGTTGGCGGTGAAACCGCTGAAATGCCCGGTATGTATGAAGGTGAAGACTACGACTTGGCAGGTTTCTGTACAGGCGTGGTGGAAAAATCTGAAATTATTGATGGCAGCAAAGTAAAAGTGGGCGACACCCTAATCGCCCTCGCCTCTAGTGGCCCGCATTCCAACGGCTACTCGCTGATCCGCAAGATCATCGACGTTACCAAGGCCGATTTGAATCAGGATTGCGGCGGTCGCCCGTTAGGTGACGCCCTAATGGAACCAACGCGCATCTACGTTAAGTCTGTATTGAAACTGATTAAAGAATCGCAGGTTAACGCTATGGCGCACATTACCGGCGGTGGCCTGACGGAAAATATTCCGCGTGTTTTGCCTGACGGAACCAAAGCCGTACTCGACACCAAGAGCTGGGCTTTTCCTCCAGTATTTCAATGGCTGCAGCGCGGCGGCAATGTAGACATACGCGAGATGTACCGCACCTTTAACTGCGGTGTTGGCATGGTCATCGCAATCCCCGCAAGCGAAAAAGACAATGCGTTAAATATTTTGCGCAATGCCGGAGAAAACGCATTTGTAATTGGCCATATCGCCACTGCAAACGCTGACGAGCATCAAGTAGAACTGCAAGGTATCTAATTGCATGCCCACCTCTTCTCGCCCCCCACTGCGTGTTGTTGTTCTTATCTCTGGTAGCGGCAGCAACTTGCAGGCGCTGATTGACGGTGCCAACAGCGGCGAGCTACCCATTGAGATAGCTGCCGTTATCAGCAATCGCCCGGATGTTTTTGGCCTGACACGCGCCAAAGATGCAGGAATTGTCACGCAAGTACTCGATCATAAAGTTTTCGCTAGTCGTGAAACCTTTGATGCCGCATTGATGCAAACCATCGATCACTATCAGCCCGACCTGGTCGTACTCGCGGGCTTTATGCGTATTCTGACCCCTGAATTCACCCGGCACTATCTGGGAAGAATGCTAAACATTCACCCATCATTACTGCCCAAATTTCAAGGGTTGCACACTCATCAACGTGCATTGGATGCAGGCGAAAGCCATCATGGCGTCACCGTTCACTTTGTCACTGCGGAGCTGGATGGTGGGCCTGCGGCAATTCAGGCAAGAGTGCCAGTTCTGCCAGGCGATGACGCAACGCAACTGGCAAAGCGGGTTCAGCGCCAAGAACATATTATCTACCCTCTTGCCATAAAATGGTTCGCACAGGGGCATCTAGTGATGCACGAAGGTAAAGCCCTGTTAAATGGTGAACTTTTACCCGCAAGTGGTTATCAAATTGAGGCAAATGAGCCCTAAAGGATTTCCTATGCACAGCCTCCGTATCATTTTTCTCTCTCTGGCCACCCTGCTTTCAACCGCCACTTTAGCAGCCGAAGCCCCCAAAACCTTTGACAATGAATACAGAGCCAAGCTCTATGGCTTTAATATCACCGTCACTAATCGCCTGAGCAAGACAGACGATGGCAAATACAATTTGCTATTCAAAGCGGATTCCATGATTGGCACCATTACCGAACAAAGCCATATGCAATGGAACCCCAAACAACAAACAATTACCCCACTAAGATACACCTATGTGCGTCGAAGCCTGGGTAAAGACCGCAATGCTGAATTAATTTTTGATTGGCCTAATAAAACTGTCACCAATAACGTGCAAAAAACCAGCTGGGAAATGGACATAGCACAGAAGGTACAGGACAAATTAAGCTATCAATTGCAAATGCAGCAAGACCTACTCAATGGACACAAGAATTTTGAATACCAGATTGCCGATGGCGGTCGACTCAAGAAATACAAGTTCGCTACTGTGGGCGAAGAAATGCTGGAAACACCATTGGGGAAAGTCAACACCGTAAAAATTAAACGCAGCCGGGAAGATAACGAGCGCGTGACCTATGCCTGGCTTGCCAAAGACTGGAACTACCTACTGGTTCGCTTGCAGCAAGAAGAAAAAGGTGAGACCTACACCATTTATATCCACAAAGCGACAGTTGATGGCAAAGCCATTACCCATTTTTAATCTATACCCTGTATCGTTTTCTTTTTACTTAACCTGAAAGGTTCATTATGAATATCTCCGAAAATTGCGTTGCCAGCTTCCACTACACCCTGACCGATGGTTCAGGCAAGGTGCTCGACTCATCCGAAGGTCAAGAGCCACTGTCTTACTTACACGGTGCAGGCAACATCATTCCAGGCCTTGAAGACGCACTGGAAGGCAAAAAAGTGGGCGATAAATTAAATGTTGCCGTTAAAGCAGCAGAAGCTTATGGCCTGCGCGACGACAGCTTGGTACAACAACTGCCCTCAAACATGTTTTCAGGTATTGAACAAATTGAAGTTGGCATGGAATTTCATGCTGAAACCGAGCAAGGCCTGCAAGTCGTCACCGTTACCCACGTAGAAGGCGATCAAGTGACTATTGATGGTAACCACCCATTAGCTGGTGTGGATTTAACCTTTGATGTAGAAATCACCGAAATCCGCGCTGCCACCGAAGAAGAGCTGAACCACGGCCACGCTCACGGTGCTGGTGGCCATCATCATTAAATGATGTTGCACAAAAAAGGCTCCTTTACGGAGCCTTTTTTATTTCCTCGACGTTTATTTCAACTCCACCTTCTGCTCGCCACAACGACCGCATTTATAGATAGTGACCAATTTCCCCTGCTTCACATCAAACTGCTTTTCCTTAACAACTTCCCACTTATGGAAGCCACTGCGACACAGAGTTTTACCCTTATGTTTTTCAAAAGGGCTCGGTTTTTTAAACTGGATTACATCACCCATAACTGCCCTCAGCCGAGACAATAACCTTAAGTGCGCGGTAGAGTCACACCACGCTGACCTTGGTATTTACCTCCGCGGTCTTTATAAGATGTCTCACAAATCTCATCCGATTCAAAAAACAACATTTGCGCCACACCTTCATTGGCATAAATTTTTGCAGGTAGAGGTGTGGTATTGGAAAACTCCAAAGTCACATGCCCCTCCCACTCCGGCTCGAGAGGGGTGACATTCACAATAATACCGCAGCGCGCGTAGGTAGATTTACCCAAACAAACGGTCAGAATACTGCGTGGAATTCTGAAATATTCAACTGTCCGAGCCAGCGCAAAGGAGTTGGGGGGAATAATGCAAACATCGCTTTTAATATCGACAAAACTTTTTTCGTCAAAATTTTTAGGATCGACCACCGTTGAGTGCACATTGGTGAAAATCTTGAACTCATCGGCGCAGCGAACATCGTAACCATAGCTGGAGGTACCGTAAGAAACGATACGTTGACCAGCAGCATCGTAGCGAATTTGCCCCGGCTCAAACGGTTCAATCATGCCGTGCTCTTCAGCCATCCGGCGCATCCACTTATCGGATTTGATGCTCATAATTTCACCTGTCGCAAAATGTTAAACGGCGCGCATCATAGCCTTTTTGGCAACGAAAAACATCAATCGCACCCGGTATCAATGAGTGTAAAAGCCATTGGATGGGGCAGATTTTCCATACCTGATTGTGCAGCAATCGACACGGGATCGCCGCTACATTCATCAAGCATCAACTCCAAACTGGTGCGCATTGAATTCAAAGCAATAAACTGCTGATCCAGCTTACCCAAATACCCTTTGAGCAACTGACGAACCTGTAGATTACGCCGCCCCGGATCACAATAAAGCACTAACAACTCGCGACACTCTTCAAGACCAAACCCCACCGCCCTCGCCCGCTGCAAAAATCTCAACCGCTCAACATCCGCCATAGCGTAAATTCTATAGCCATTAGACGCTTGCCGCGCAGGCACTACCAGACCAACCTCCTCGTAAAAGCGGATCGTCTTAGTCGGCAAACCACAAGCCTGTGACGCCTGACTGATATTCATAGCCCCCCTCCAATATTTCGATAATACCCATGAACACAAACATTACATAAACAGAAAGGTTAGCTCAAAAGAATAACTATTCCCTTTCATTTTTTATACGAAAGGCATGTTTTTTCACCGAAACAGGAGCAAAAAAAGTCAAAACCAAGAGACACAACCCACAGTTGTAGAATAATATTTTTGTTTTAAATCATTATGTTAAAGATGTTTGTTGACAAATAGATTTAATAATACAGAATTGGAATCACAAACTGCTGTTTTTCTCCTTACTCAAACGCGGAAACAAGCAATGGAATACCTCGACATTAACCATGCCGAATGGCAGAAAATGTGGGATGAGTTGGCCAGTTACCGCCTGAATGAGGGTGACCCACTGTGCGTAAATGATGGCCATTGCTGGGAGTACATGGGGTCTACTGCGCATCATCACCATTTACGCCACGCCTGTCACCCCTTAACTAACAAGCCTGAATATATCTATATCGAGCGTATGGGCGCAGCTTTACGCTGGGCCTAGAGCAGCGTCACCCAACATGGAAAAGAATTCTATTTGAGACCGTGCAATTCACATCCTTTCCTGTGCAAAAATGTGTTAATGTTCGTGCGTTTTTTAACTGCGCGCGCCCATTAACCTCAAAAATATAATGTAAAAATAACAATGAAACGCTTCGCTCTATTCGTTGGCATTGGAGGGATCTCCAGTCTTATTCAATTCCTTCTACTTATTATTTTTATTGAAACAAAACTGTTAACAGAGGTTTCTGCTTCAGCTGCCGGATATGTGTTGTCATCGTTATTCAACTACTGGGCAAACTACCATTTCACTTTCAAGAGCAGCCGAAGCCACTCAGAGACTTTCCCTCGATTTGTTATTGCAGTGTGCATAGGCTTGTTTTGCAATACAGTATTGTTTGCCGCCTTTTTATGGCTGTTTGACAACTACTTGCCTATTCCCTGGGTTGAAAATTATTTAGTGGCGCAATTCATCGCAACAGGCATTACTGTATTTATTAACTTCGCGGTTCAAAAAATCTGGATATACAGGAATCACTAACATGACTGCATTCATTCCGTCTCTTGCAATCGTCATACCCTGTTACAACGAAGAAGAAATGCTCCCCAAAACATTGGCAACCATGCTCGCATTACGCGATGGGATGATTGCGCGCGGAAAAATTAATGACAAATCCAAAATTTATTTGGTCGATGATGGCAGCAAGGATAAAACCTGGGAAATACTCGCACGAGAAGCTGCACAAAACTCCGCATTAGTAGGGGTTAAACTTTCGCGTAACAAAGGTCATCAGAATGCGCTTTATGCTGGACTATGCACCACCACAGAAGACATCACCGTCAGCATAGATGCAGACCTGCAAGACGACCCGCAAAACATTGAGGCCATGGTAGATGAATACCTGAAAGGCAATGATGTGGTTTATGGTGTACGTTCGGCTCGCAACACCGACACATTTTTCAAGCGTTTTACCGCTGAAGGCTATTACCATTTGATGAAAAAAATGGGAGTAGATCTAGTCTTCAATCATGCCGACTTCCGCTTACTCTCACGTCGCGCCCTGGAATCACTCAAAGAATACGATGAGTCCAATTTGTTTTTACGTGGCATAGTACGTGAAGTAGGCTACCCCTCATCGGTAGTGGAATATGAACGCCAAGCGCGCGAAGCCGGCGAAAGCAAATACCCATTGAAAAAAATGCTTTCTTTTGCATGGAAAGGTATTACTGCATTTTCTACGGCGCCACTGCGCATGATCACAGTGCTGGGATTGGTATCAGGCTTTGCATCATTCACATTAATTGCTTGGGTACTGGCAATTCGTTTTTTTACCGACAATGCTACGCCGGGCTGGGCATCTGTACTTCTGCCATTATTATTTATTGGCAGTGTGCAACTTTTATGTCTTGGAGTAATTGGCGAGTATCTTTCAAAAATTTACGAAGAAGTAAAAAGAAGACCAAAATTTCATATTAGTGAAATTATTAAAAAGGATTAATTCAACATAACCGGTATAAATTAACGTTATGAACACCCAAGAATCCAACAATAACAGCCCAGCAATCGAACCAATTAACGGCCTCTCACTATTTTCGCACGCCACCACACAGCCTCCGGCGAGCCTGCTGCAAACCTATTTGGTATTCGTGGTTATACTCAATTTCAGCTTATTATTTTTAAAAGGCTACAGTCAGGATTTAGGCTATTGGCAAGATTGGGTAAGTCAATTATCTAATAATGGCTACGATAGTTTTAATGGCAACTACCCTCCTGTGTATATTCACTGGCTATACTTGGTTGGAAAATTTTACAATCTGACGGCAATACCACTTGAGCACAATGATCTTTTAAAATTTTTAACACAAATTCCAGTCACAATATGCCACTGTTTATTAACGATTGTGATTTTTCGCCAATTACAAACCACCAAAGCAAAACCAGCACTATTACAAGCAGTAATGGTACTTACCGTTTTTAACCCAGCGATTTTGGTGAACGGCCCTATTTGGGGGCAAGTGGATCTTGTTCCTGCTGTGATGGTGTATTGCAGTTTGGTTGCAGCCAGCAGCTGGCGCTATGCACATTTGGCAATTCCACTCTTTACCCTGGCATTGCTAACTAAATTCCAAACAATTGCCTTTGCACCTGTTTTTGGTTTTTTATTTTTTAATAAAATTCGCCAACACTTACTTGGCATTTTGATTGCCGTAGCTCTTAGTGTATTGATATTTTTACCTTCAATTATCGCCGGACATTTCTGGCAATCCTTCCGCCAAGCCTATATTGATACGCTAGGCCAATACCCAATGACTACGTTTAATGCCGCAAACTTGTGGATTCTGCTCACGGGAAATACCGTACCTGACAATATTATTTTGTTCGGTGTACCGCAGGATTCAATCTGGGCGCGTATATTTATGGCAAAGTATTTTGGAATGTTATTGTTTTCAATAGTTTCACTCCTAATATTCATTCATGGTGTTTATTTTTTAATAAAAAACAAATTGTATATTGGTAGTAATCAATTATTAAGTTATTCGCTTTTTGCGGCAACTATATGTGCCCTAGCGTTCTTTACGCTACTGCCGGCCATGCATGAGCGATATCTATTTCCTGCTACCGTTATGGCATTGGGTTATTGCGCAACTGCGCGTCAAAAAATACTCTATCCCGCGCTGATTAGTATTGCTTGTGCGCTGAATATGCTAATCATTCTGGAGATCAACGGCTCAAACATTTGGCTTGGTTTATCGTGGTTAACCGTTGGAATCCTAATAATTGCCTTAATAGACCAACTAACGAATCATCAACTATTTACAAACCTTCAACACACTCTCAAATACATTTTTCGAATTCCATTTTTGGGGCTGTGGTTTTTTGTTGTGGCGGCCGGGCTGATGATTACCTACTTATACGACAGATATCATATTCATCAAATTGAGTTGACAGAAAAACAGGTTCTGCTAACCAATTTACCATTGGTTTATGCCCGCCAAGACCATGGCACCATGGCAGTTAACCGTAGCTTTGACGGCAACAAACTGTCTGTCGCTAATCGCAGATATGCCCAAGGTATAGGCACCCATGCCAACTCTGACATTCAATATCAATTACCAGACGACGCTGAAATATTTAGCTTTATGGTTGCACTTGATGATGAGGTGGGCACTGCAGATGTTCAGTTTTCGGTATGGGGTGATGGAAAATTACTCTGGCAATCTAATCCTATTTACGGTTATGAACGAAACATACCGACCCAAAAAATCGACATTAGTGGAGTACAGATGTTGAATTTAAAAGTTGCGCCACTGAAAGATGACAAGTGGGATCATGCCAACTGGGTAAATACAGTTATTCACTTAAAAGAAGCAGATACAGAATAAAATATTAGCTTTTGTAGCATCAAAAATAAACGTTACTAATTAGAGTAACCACATTAAAACCTTATTAGCAGCGACATAGATAGGAATAAAAATAAATGAAACAGCAGATTTTATGTATGTTTAGATCAAAAACTGTTTATTTTTTAATACTTATAGCTGCACTTTTTTTATCAATAATAAAAACTATTCAGCCTGACTTAACAAATTTTTCAATAACCACGCCATCAGGAAAAACCCAACAACTGGAGCGCCCAAGCTTTATACAATCTACCGAAAGTGGCATCTATCGTTTATCAGGCAACCTCGATATGGGAAAGTATTCCAGCCCAATTCTACGGATAATACCTGATGATGAAATTTTATCCCTAAGTGTTAATGACAAACCCATCAATTTGAACAGTATTCCGCACCACCTACGCAAAGATTACAACCGCGGCTTCACTTATGATCTACGCGATTACCTGAAGGAAGGTAACAATAAAATTGAAATCGTGTACTCAGACCAAGGCGGTTTAATGGGGATTGTTATCAGCGGCGAAGCGGAAGGCTACACAATCGTATTGTTATATTTACTAGGCAGCATTTTTGCTCTCATCATTTCGCTCAAGGCGCTAAGTACACTTAGAGTATCGACACCCATTAAGTTTTTGTTTATCGGCGCTTTACTAATTCGTATTTTCTATTTTTCAGTAACACCTGCCGATATTCGCGATCATGATCTGGGCGATCATATAGGTTACAGCGAATACTTAAGCACAAGATGGATGCCGCCGCCTGTGGATTATGCTACTGGTGGTGCCTTTTTTCACCCCCCTCTTTACTACTACACAGGCGCCTTGGTTTATCGTGCCACTCAATGGTTTGAACCAGATAATAAAGTAACCATCTATCGTACACAGCAACTACTCAGCCTTACTTACTCTATGGGATTTGTATTGTTTGGATTGTTGATTTTGAATGAACTTTTAAACAAGTATCACCATGGGCGCAATCAAGATCTTGAAACAAAAAGCCACGGTGTTTACATAAATCATCAATCTGAGCAGCCATCTGCCATTACTACCACGCAATCATCACTCTTTTGGTTAATAGGTTCGCTCTTTGCATTCTGGCCGGTATCGATCATTCACTCAGTGCGGATTGGAAACGATCCGATGCTCTATTTTTTATTTACTGCCAGCTTGTATTTTATTATTCGCTGGTATCGTCAAGATCAAAAACGTCACTTAATGCTGGCAAGTATTCTTGGCGCCGCTGCAATATTGACCAAAGCGAACGGAGAAATATTGATTGTAGTTTTGGGAATCATTGGTTTGATAAAGATGATAAAAAGTCGGGACTGGCCACATTACTTAAAAATAGCGATAGCACCATGCTTAATCATGTTGGTGGCAACAGCAATTACTGTGGGCCCAGGATTAATTCTGAAGCTGGAGGGTAAACGCGACAAACTCTACATCGATAATATTGACGGACTTTCAAAAGCCAATTTGGTGGGCAATACCGCATCTAACTATTTTTGGTTTGACGCAAAAATTTTTATCACCGAACCATTCACAGACCCCTACGATGATCGAATGGGGCGTCAATTCTTCTGGAATTATCTCGGTAAAACAGGGTTATTTGGAGAGTTTAAATACCCCAGCCCTCTTTCGGTAAATATGGCAGTAATTTGCAGCTTCTTTGCCGTACTCATGCTGATTTATTGTATTGCTGGCTTGTACCGCATGAGCAGGGATGATCTCAAATTTATGGCTCCTATTTTACTCTCGGGATTCTTTCTCTGGGCTGGTGTAACCTATATGCGCATGACTTTTCCAGCTAATATTGATTTCCGCTACATAGTGCCAATTTTAATTACATTCTGTGGCTTTTATGCCGCAAGTATTTTGAGCTTTGAACGTCACGGAATTAAACGCATGGCGACTATAGGCAAAGCTATGGCTTGGATGTTTACTGCATCCGGGATTCTATTTATTTTAGGTATTTCGTAAATTGGTCTTTGTTATGCAGCGCGCGCTTCGCGCGCTGCAATTCCAGTATGCATCCATTTCCCCTGCTTCCAGCGCCAACCTTTTATTAGAGCACGCAATAACTCATCAAGTATGGCTGCTATTAATAATCCATAAAGCCCAAACCCCAAGGGTATAGCCAATGCATAAGCAAGCGGGACAGAGAACAACCAAATTACTGCAATACTGGAAACCGACGTAAAGGTTGCATCACCCGCACAGCGCAAGGCACCTCCCACAACAATATTTACCGTACGCCATGGCTCGGCCAAAAAACTCAATGCAAATGCCCATACACCGATCGCAATAACCTCTGGGTCATTGCTAAACATTTTCAAAATAGATTGATTGAATACCAACCACATAAGCGCCAAGGTTGTTGTGCCTATAAGTGCTATTTTCAAACTCTGTTTTAGTTGCTTATCAACCAAATCGAATTCTTTGCGCCCTACTCGCTGAGCAATAATGGCTTCGGTCGCCATGCCTAGTGCAATGGAAATCATTAAACAAAAGAGAAATGTATTGTAGGCATAGACTTTTACTTTTAACGCGAGATCGCCCACCTCCGCTGCAATCCAGTTGAGTGCAATCATATAAGCCTGAAATGACATAGGTTCAAGTACAGAGGGGGCGGCAATCATAAGTACAGGAGCCATTAGTACTGAAAAGTTTTTCCAGCCCTCATGTAGCGGGATATGAATACGCAACTTGAAATGCACAATCACAACGACAAATAATAAACTCGCCCCTGCTGCAACAATACTGGCAATAGCAACACCCACAACACCGCTAGGCGGAATCCCCATAAACCCATACACCGCAATCGCATTGCCGATTATATTCACTCCAAATAAAATAATATTGCTGTAGGTGTTCCATTGCGGCTCACCATATATATTCAAAATTGTTTGATAGATAACACGGCAACCCCACAGCGCCACCATCCACCCGATAATCGACAAGTAGGTGCGCGCGTGCTGCTCGACCTCACCGCTTAATGACATAGCAGAGGCAACCCATGGGCCGCCATGGTTCACCGCTAATGCGGCGATTAAGGCAAGTACCACAACAAAAATTGCATAGGCAGCGATAGTGGCATTACCGCGAAGGTAATCATTCGCTCCGATACGCTGGCTTGCGATGCTAGCACCAGCAAACGCGCTCACAATTAAAAAAGCATTAGCCACAAACACCAGAGGCGTGATTGCACCAACAGCCGCCGCTGCACTATCTGAAATACGACTTAGAAAATACATATCGATCAGCGGAATCGTGTAAGTCACTGCCTGATCGAGAAACATAGGGCGACTCATGCCCCAAATGCCTTTATCTAATACTCGGCTTTGCGGCATGGGTTTATGTGCAGGTTTCATAGTGATTAACTACAAGAGATGTACGTAAATAGCTAAACCCGGCGCACCGGGTTTAGAGTTGAAGTAACTATTGTATGACGCGCGTTGTTGCAGAGTATTACTAGAAAACAATCATTACGCCGCTTCGCGCAAAACAACTGCCGGTGGTGTTGTAACTGTGTGGCGGCAACAGATATAGCCCAATGCTGAAACAAATACCGCGCCACTCAGCGGCGATATCAACCAGTAAATATAGTGGGGCTGCATCGGAGTTTCCAGAACGAAAGTCTGCAGGCTAATTAATAATATTTCGGTACCAATAATAGCAATCAGCCCTGCCAGAAAACCGAGTATGGCGAACTCCGCACAAATACTGCCCACAATCATACTCCGGGGGCTACCCAAGGCTCGCAACAATCCTGCCTGCTGTTTACGCGCAGCAATACTCCCCATCACTGCCGCGAGCAATACCAAACAGCCGCCGATCAGCGTTAACCAGAGCACCAGTAAAACACCATCACTTACCTGATTAATGATACTGCGGATTTGGCCAATAATGCGATCCAACTCCATTACCAAAATAGTAGGATGATCCAACAACAACTTGTTAATGACCGATTTCTGATCAGCCGGCAAATAAATACTGGTGATAAACGTTGGTGAATAGGCATCTAATGACCCTGGCTCAAAGATGAAAAAGAAATTGGGCCTCATGCTGCGCCAATCCAAACTACGAAAACTGGCAACTTCTGCGTCGAGCAATAATCCACCAAATGAAAACTGTAATTTATCGCCGATGTTTAGCCCTATTTCTTTAGCGGTATCTACCTCTACTGACACACCCGGCAAATTAGCTGCACTGCGCTGCCATTTATCCCACCACAAACCAGTGATAATTTTATTATCCTCTGCCAAAGTGTCTGACCAAGTGACATTTAATTCACGCCGCAATGCGTTTGCAACCGAGCGCTGCTCCTCTGTTGTTTCTACGCCGTTGATATGAGTCAAGCGCGCACGCATCATTGGGTAAAGTGGTTCGGGGCGAACCTGATTTTCAGCCAGAATCGCTTGCACATCTTGCAATTCAGAAGGGGGAATATTGACGAGAAAATGATTGGGCGCTTCATCTGGTACTTGCACCTTCCACTCCTCAATCAAGGAGGTGCGTACAATCGTTAGTGTAAACAACAGCATAATCGCAATAGAAAACACCAAAATCTGTACCAGGCTTTGGCCACGCTGACGCTGTAAATTGGCAAATGCCAAACGCCAGAAACCACCCAAGCGCAATACCATTTTTTTACTCAGCAACAACAACCCATAAGCCGCGGCAATGGTAACAAGAATCACGGCCAGCAATGCGCCGCTAATACTTAATGCCAACTCGATATCACGACTAAATAAAATTACCAACACCAATACAGCCAACAGTGCAAGCAATGCTTGCAACCAAACCTGCGGCATGTTGACCGCCAATTCACGGCGAAGAATTTTGAGCGGCGGGATAGTTGGTAAATGCCAGAGCGCAGGCAATGCAAAAAAAATCAAACACAATATTCCGCTAAAAAAACTCAACCCATAGGGATAAAAACTTGCCGCACCCAAGCGTATTTGATAAACCTGCTGTAGGCTGACAGCCACAGAGCGTTGCAAAAACTCGCCAATAAATAAACCAATCAGCGACGCGATAATGCCAAGAAAAATAAGCTGCGATACATAAAGTGAACGAATACGACCGGCACTCGCACCGAGACTTTTCA
This sequence comes from Cellvibrio sp. KY-YJ-3, assembly GCF_008806955.1. Classification (NCBI taxonomy): domain Bacteria; kingdom Pseudomonadati; phylum Pseudomonadota; class Gammaproteobacteria; order Cellvibrionales; family Cellvibrionaceae; genus Cellvibrio; species Cellvibrio sp. KY-YJ-3. The sequence goes on from NZ_CP031727.1 coordinate 3,658,562, forward strand.
TAAGCGCCACTTGATCAGTATGGCGCGCCGAAAACTGACGCGCGGTTATTGCAATCGCAACTCCCGCCAGCAATACCGCAATAACCGCCGATAGTAATAAAAATTGGCGGCTAGTATCTAATGTACGCCCCACCCGTTCTTGAGCGGAGTTAATATCCACCAGTCGTTGATGTTTACTTAGCTGCGGCTTTAAATCATCAATAAAACTTTTTAAGCGATTGTTATCATCCGAGGCAACCAACCATTGATAGTCAACCCGGCTTCCCGGCTGCACAACTTGAGTTTTTTCCAAATCGGCAATGTTCATTATCAGCCGCGCACCAGTCATGCTAAATGGATTGGCACTGTCAGGCTCACGAATCAAAACACGGGTAATACGCAATTCGTATTCGCCTACCGCAACCTTATCGCCCAATTCAATTTTTAATAGTGGTAACAATCGTGAGTCAACCCAGGCTTCACCGGGTTGTGGAATTGCAGTAGCAATTTCAATATCAGTAGCATTCATCGCAAACGGAATTTTGCTAACTTCAAATTGACCGCGCAGTGGGTAACCTTGGTCTACCGCTTTTACCGAAGCAAGATGCATTTCATCGCCAGCAAATACCATAGACGAAAACAATGCCGAACGAGTGTGTTTAATCTCCGCCTGCTCCGCAACTGTATTCCAAGCGTTGTCGTGTGGTTTAGAACCACGCACAATGTAATCTGCACCCAGCACACTATTGCTTTCACTGATCAGGGTGGTTTCCAGCCTGTCAGTAAAAATAGCGATGCCGCTCAAGACCGCAACGGCGAGCATTAATGAAAACCCTAAGAGTTTTAATTCGCCGCTACGCCAGTTGCGTCGTAATAAATTAATTGCCAATTTCATCGTTATTACTCCCGCCCGGAAACCAAAGCACCGGCCGCCAACTCAATACGGCTTTGACACAACTGCGCCAAACGCTCCTCATGGGTGATAAAAACCAGCGTCGTTCCCTGCGCCTTATTCAAGTCAAATAAAAGTTCAATAATGCGTGCGCCAGTTGCGCTGTCCAAATTTCCGGTTGGCTCATCGGCAAATAACACTTTAGGCTCACTCGCAAAAGCACGGGCAATTGCCACCCGCTGCTGCTCACCACCCGACAACTGTTGCGGGTAATGTTGCAAGCGCTGCTCCAGACCAACACGCTGCAAGAACTCGCGTGCTTTACTGCTCGCCGCTTTATCGCCGCGCAGCTCCAGCGGCAGCATTACATTTTCATGAGCACTTAATCCGGGCAATAACTGAAATGATTGAAATATAAATCCCACGTTGCCGGCACGAACTTTTGCACGCCCTTCCTCGTCTAACAGAGAGAGGTTGTGCCCATTAAGAATTACTTCACCTGTACTCGGCACATCCAAACCGGCAAGGATGCCCAATAAAGTTGACTTGCCAGAACCTGAGGCACCGGTTATCGCCAGCGATTCACCAGCATTTACAGTAATTGAGATGGGATGAAGAATCCTTAAGGTTCCTTCTTGCGTATTAACTTCTTTGGTAACTGAATTTGCTTGAACCATAGCAACAGCAGACATAATTAAGTAACCTTTATCCGATGAGTAGTCTGGATGGTTGTTTAACCCAGATGAGAGAACGTTCAGAAACACCAATAAGTCCATTCTATGGGCATAGGATTTTGATAACCATGAACAAACTGAAGATTTACCTGTTTTTACTCCTGACAATTGTCATCAGTGATGCATATGCGCAACACCCGACTAAAGTTTTGGTCATGGGTGACAGCTTAAGTGCGGGTTATGGCATAGACATTGAGAAAAGCTGGGTCAGCTTGCTAGAGAAAGAACTAACGAAAAAAAATGATGTACAGATCATTAATGCCAGTGTGAGTGGCGAAACAAGTTCTGGCGGTAACAGTCGCTTAGCCGCGCTGCTAAATGAACATCAACCTGACATAGTTATTTTAGAGCTGGGAGGCAATGATGCGCTACGTGGTCAACCACTAAAACTGCTCGAAAAGAATTTACAATCCATGATTGATTCCAGTAAAAAAAATAATGCAGAAGTATTACTGACTGGCATGCAAATTCCCCCTAACTACGGAGCGCGCTACAGTAATCATTTTAAAGAGCTTTACCCGAAACTGGCGGAGAAAAATAACATCGCACTGGTGCCATTTTTGCTTGAAGGTATTGGCGGTAGACCAGAGCTGATGCAGCGAGATGGCATTCATCCCACCGCTGAAGCACAACCCATTATCGTAAATAATGTAAAACCAGCACTGGAAAAAATGTTGCAGTAGCTGCTATTCAGCTAGCATAGCTTTCAATTCTTTTTATGGTGCAATAGGCTCAAGATAATCGACCAGCAACTGCAAATTGGATTTACCGCGAAACTCATTGATATCCAATTTAAACGCCGCCCGTACTTTTTGTAGATGGGTATTGGGCCAAAGCGCTGGATCAATATTAAAGGCGATAGCATCAATCAGTTGTTGCCCCTGTGCGTCAACCGCAAGCGTCATTTTTAAGTGATTGGCGCCCACCAATTTTTGTTGCAGCAGATAAAACTCACCATCAAAGGTTGGCTCAGGGAAATGCTGCCCCCATGGGCCAGCGTCGCGCAACTGACCAGCCAATTGCAGTGAAAAGTCTGGTGCGGTCAATTCACCGTCACTCATAACAATTGCTTGTAAATCGTCATCATCCAAGTGGCGACGAACTTCCGCATCAAACGCTTGGGCAAAATCATCAAAGTGTTCACGCAACAAACTCATACCTGCCGCCATTGCGTGACCACCAAATTTTTGCAACAAATGAGGATGGCGAGCAGCGACTGCATCCAATGCATCACGAATATGAAAACCGGGCACCGAGCGCGCAGAACCTTTAATTTGACCGTCACCAACATCGGCAAAAACAATTGTGGGGCGATGGTATTTATCTTTGATACGCGACGCCAAAATACCAATAACACCTTGATGCCAAGTCTCATCAAATAAACACAAACCCCAAGGTAAACTCGCCGCATCCGCCTGCAAGATTTTTTGCAGCATAGTCATCGCTTCTTGCTGCATACCTGTTTCAATTGCTTTGCGATCGCGGTTCAATTCATCCAATTGCGCCGCCATTTCACGCGCGAGATTTTCGCTCTCACACATCAAACACTGAATACCGAGCGACATATCATCCAAGCGCCCCGCCGCATTTAAGCGCGGCCCTAACGCGAAACCAAAATCACTCGCAACCAATTTATGCGCTTGTTTACCCGCGACTTCCAACATAGCTTTTATCCCGGGGCGACAAACTCCGGCGCGAATACGCTGCAAGCCCTGAGCGACCAGAATGCGGTTGTTGTAATCCAATGGCACTACATCCGCGACAGTACCCAGTGCGACCAAATCCAAAAAACTCGCCATATTAGGTTCTGTAAAGCCACTTTCTTCAAACCAACCCATTTGCCGTAACTCGCCTCGCAAGGCATTCATTACATAAAAAATAACGCCAACACCGGCAAGATTTTTACTGGGAAACTCACAACCGGGCTGATTGGGATTCACAATCGCATCGGCATCAGGCAACTCAGCCCCAGGCAAATGGTGATCAGTAACGATTACGGCAATCCCCAATTCACGCGCGGCATTTACACCATCGATACTGGAAATGCCGTTATCCACCGTGATAATAATATCCGGCTGCTGCGCAGCCGCAACGGCAACAATTTCTGGCGTCAAGCCGTAACCATATTCAAAACGATTGGGCACCAGAAAATCCACATCCGGCAAGCCCATGGCTTTTAATGCCAACACCGCCAGCGCACTGCTGGTAGCGCCGTCCGCATCAAAGTCACCCACAATGATTATTTTGGCTTGTGCCACAACGGCATCGGCCAAAATACTTACCGCCTCAGGTAAACCTTTGAAATTAGGCTTATGTAAATTCAACAAGGGATATTGCAGCTCGCGCTCACTCAGTACTCCGCGCGCCGCATAAATACGTTGCAACAAAGGATGTACTGCTGCAGTAAATTCAATAGTGGGCGACAGCTCTCGACGACGGATAGCTTTTTGCATAAGTACTTTTTTAACTCAGATAATTAATTAAAGTTTGATTCGCAACAATAAAAAAACGCCGCAGAGACTGCTCCCTGCGGCGTTTGTTAGCACGATAAATAAAAATTATTTGCGCACATTGGCAGCAACAAACTCTTGCACTTTGGCAAGATCTTGCGGCAATACCGTGTAGCGCTCTTCGCGCTCAAATAAATCTTGCATATGGTGAGGCAATACCGGATCTGCGCCCTGCCCTGCTTTACGTACCGCTTCCGGGAATTTTGCCGGATGTGCTGTAGCCAAAATAACCATCGGAATATCCTGACGACGACGGGTTTTACGCGCCGCATCAACACCAATCGCAGTGTGTGGATCGAGCAAATATTCGGTGCGGTCAAACACCGAGCGAATCACATCGATAGTGACTTCATCGGTCACACCATGGCTGGTGAACAATTCGCGCGCGCGCGCCAATGCTGATTCTTTCAGGGTCATGCTGCCGGATTTAAAATCTTCCATCAGCTGACGAATTGCATTGCCATCGCGGTCATACAAATCAAACAACATACGCTCGAAGTTGCTCGACACCATAATGTCCATACTCGGCGACAAGGTGTGTTGCAATTGGTTTTTGCTGTGATCATTACTGCTAATGCAACGATGCAAAATATCATTGCTGTTAGTCGCAATCACTAACTGATCAATTGGCAGCCCCATTTGTTTCGCGAGATAACCAGCAAAAATATCGCCAAAGTTACCCGTGGGAACTGAAAATGCGATGGGACGATGCGGTGCACCCAATGCCAAGCCTGCATAAAAGTAATACACGATTTGCGCCATGATACGCGCCCAGTTAATCGAGTTTACGGCAACCAGTTGGCGGCCTTCAGACAGGAATGATTGATCGCCGAAACTGGCTTTCACCATATTCTGGCAATCATCAAAATTACCTTCGAGCGCGATGTTAAATACATTCGGCGCAAGCACGGTGGTCATTTGGCGACGCTGGACGTTCGATACTCTATTGTTCGGGTGCATAATGAAAATATCGATGTTGTCGCAACGGCGGCAGCCTTCGATTGCGGCCGAACCGGTATCACCGGAGGTTGCGCCCATCACCACTACTTTTTGGTTGCGCTTTTTCAACAAATGATCGAGCAAGTGACCTAAAAACTGTAACGCAAAATCTTTAAACGCAAGTGTTGGCCCCTGGAACAATTCCAGAATCCACTCGTTGTGACCGGTTTGTACCAGCGGTGCAATCGCATCGTGGCGGAACGTTGCGTAAGAATCCGCGATAATTTTTTTGAAATCTTCATCGCTAACAGCACCAGCAATAAATGGTTTCATCACGTTAAACGCGAGTTCTTGATAAGACAAACCTGCCCAGGAAGCAATTTCTTCTTTGGTAAATTTTGGCAGGGTTTCGGGCACATACAAACCGCCATCAGGTGCGAGGCCGGTGAGTACCACTTCTTCAAAACTGAGTGCGGGCGCTAGGCCGCGGGTGCTTATGTATTTCAAGATTAGGCCCCTTAATTATTTCAATGCTTCAACACGGATGCGCTGTACCGCACCACTAATTGAGTCCAGCGCTTCAATGCCGCGAATCGCTGCTGTGAGCTTTTTGTCTTGCACTTTATTAGTGAGCAAGATGAGCGGCACAGTAGACTCGCCCTCTGTTGCCTCACGCTGAATCATCGCTTCAATACTGATACCGGAATCACTCAAAATGGTCGCAATCTTTGACAGTACGCCAGGCTTATCCTGCGCCGACATGCGCAGATAATTAGCAGTCTCCACCTCTTCAATAGGCAGAATTGGCTGTGCAGACACAAATTCTGCACCGAAGCCTAAATAGGGAACACGGTGTTCCGGGGATGCAGTCAAGGTGCGCGCCACATCGACAATATCACCGACAATTGATGAACCGGTTGGCTCTGCGCCAGCACCGGCCCCGTAATACAAGGTAGCCCCCACTGCATCCCCCTTGACCAATACCGCATTCATCACACCATCAACATTGGCAATCAAACGCTTTTCGGGAATCAGCGTGGGATGAACACGCAACTCAATACCTTTATCAGTACGACGAGCAATACCAAGGTTTTTAATGCGATATCCCAACTCTTCTGCGTAAGTTACGTCTTCGGTGGCAATCTTGGTGATGCCCTCGGTGAATACCTTGTTAATTTCCAAAGGAATACCAAACGCGAGCGACGCCAGAATCACCAACTTATGTGCCGCATCGATCCCCTCAACATCAAAGGTAGGATCAGCTTCGGCATAACCCAATGCCTGGGCTTCAGCAAGCACATCTTCAAAGGAGCGACCTTTGTCACGCATCTCTGTAAGAATGAAGTTTCCGGTGCCATTGATGATGCCGGCCAACCATTCGATATTGTTAGCTGCCAAGCCTTCGCGGATTGCTTTGATGATGGGAATACCACCAGCAACAGCCGCCTCAAATGCAACCGTTACACCTTTGGCTTTTGCGGCCGCAAAAATTTCATTGCCATGATGGGCGATGAGCGCCTTGTTGGCAGTGATGATGTGCTTACCGTTTTCAATCGCTTTAAGAATCAAATCCTTAGCAACCGTAGTACCCCCCATGACCTCAACCAGAACATCAACATCCGGGTTGTTGGCCACATCAAATACATCACGTGTCACATTGTATTTTGAGGTATCACAGTTTGGATTATCGCGGCGCGCACCAATTTGTACGATGGTAATGTCGCAACCGGCACGGGCATCAATCAGCGCTTTATTGCGCGTGAGAATATTTACTGTACCACTGCCCACGGTGCCCAGACCGCAGATGCCAATTCTTACCGGTTTCAAGGTGAATTCCTCGTCAAATGCTAGTGAAAATTACGCCAATACTAAAAAAGACGGCCACCATACTCATGGTGGCCGTCAGTGTCAATTGCGCGGTGAAGGCCGGGTAAAAGAAGTCCCGACCGACCTTCAAAATCTCCGCAAGCGCTTATATACCCAAGGTTTTTGCCAACTCCTCTGGCGGCAAATAGCCAGGCATTAACTTACCATCTGGTAAAAATAATGCCGGTGTTCCGTTAACACCTAATTGGCCACCCAACTGGAATTGTTTTGCAACTGGATTATCACAAGTTGCGTTAGCTACCGTCTGACCTGCCTTCAGTTTTGTCATAGCATCCAGCTTGTCTTTCGCACACCAGGTTGAAACCAACTTATCTGCCGATGGACTGGGAATTCCTGCACGAGGATAAGCCAAGTAACGTATCTCTATACCCAGATCGTTGTACCCTGGTTTTTCCTGACCACCCTCATTATAAGTATGCATTTGACTGTGCAATTTACGGCAATAACCACAATCAATATCCGTAAAAACATAAACAACTGCTTTGGCCTTACCTTTTGGTTTGAAGTTAATACTGTCTTTTGAACTTAAACTTGCCAGCGCTTTTTTACGCTCCTCAATGACATAAGGATCTTCAATTTTCGAAAAACCTGTCGCATCAATCCCAAAAATCTCACCTGCTATAAACTTGTCACCTTCAGGTGTCACAAACAACAACGGACCACCGGGAACTTGTACTTGATAAAGCCCTTTAATAACAGCAGGACGTGGCTCGCCAAAATTAATGTCGGGACGCGCTTGGCGCAGTTTTTCCAGAATGGTTTCCTCTGTGGTTTTGCGCTTTAAGAGGTCACCTTGAGCAGACGCTAAAGGTATTGCAACAAATGCACCCAGCGAAAAACCAGCCAAGGCGATAAAACCGAGTTTTTTTAATATTTTTATCATCTATATATCTCTTAAAAAAGTGAAAATAATATGAGGTTAAACCACACCTATTATCAGTCAACCGCGCGGATGGTGCTCAGCATGCTGCTGCTTCATACGAACCTTTGCGATATGGGTATAAATTTGGGTCGTTGATAGATCACTATGACCGAGCAGCAACTGTACCACACGCAAATCCGCCCCGTGATTCAATAAATGTGTCGCAAAAGCATGGCGCAGGGTATGAGGGGACAAATCTTTTTGAATTCCAGCCATCATCGCCCAATGCTTGATGCGATACCAAAAGGTCTGACGCGTCATAGGCTGCGCGCGCGTACTAGGGAATACTATCTCATCAGGCACATTATTCAGTAACACAGGTCGCGCTTCTCGTAAATAGCGAGCCAACCATGCAGAAGCTTCCTCCCCCATCGGGATTAATCGCTCCTTGCTACCCTTACCCAATACCCTAATCACATTTTGGCGAAGGTTAATCTGTGACATGGTCAAATCTACCAGTTCACTAACACGCAAACCACACGCATAAAGCACTTCAAGCATAGTGCGGTCGCGCAGACCAACAGGGTCACCAAGGTCAGGCGCAGCCAGCAATGCTTCGACATCAGCTTCACTCAAAGATTTCGGCAAAGAACGCGATAATTTAGGATTATCAATAAGCGTTAATGGATTTTCTGCCACTTTATTTTCGCGCAACAAATAGCGATAAAACCCACGCACACAAGATAGAAAACGAGCCGCTGTACGACTGGATAAATTCGCCTGTAAGCGCTCACCCAAATACTGCTGCACTAACATGGTATTTACACCGACCAGATCAGCCCCCACGTTTGATAACCAAGAAGCAAATTGCTCAAGATCGCGTCGGTACGATTCCTGAGTATTGCCACTCAATCCTTTTTCCATCCAAATAGCATCTAGATACTCCGCTATCAATTGAGTATCTGCCCCAGATATTTCTGCTTTAACTCCATCACTCATATTCCGACACCACACACCGAAGCACTTTCTTAAAGGACTGTAACGGTTTAAATGATCTCCAGCAACGAATAACATGCCCATAAAAATGCAAAAAGCCGGAGCAGTTTCCTGTCCGGCTTTTTACGTACGATGTATTTAACCCACAGGCTAAGTGCACCGAAATAAATCTTATACCAGCTTCTCTTTGATACGAGCAGCCTTACCAGTAAGGTCACGCAGGTAGTAAAGTTTGGCTTGACGCACATCACCACGACGCTTCAGGGTTACGCTGTCGATCATCGGGCTGTGAGTTTGGAAGGTACGCTCAACACCTACACCGTGAGAAATTTTACGCACAGTGAATGCAGAGTTAAGACCACGGTTACGAATGGCAATTACAACACCTTCGTAAGCCTGTACACGTTCGCGATCACCTTCTTTTACTTTCACGTTTACAACAACAGTGTCGCCTGGTGAAAACTCGGTGAGATTTGCTTTCAGTTGTTCGTTTTCCAACGCCTGAATAATTGGGTTACTCATTGATATTCTCCTAAGAGTCTATAGCTTCACAGCTAGAGTTTGTCGTATCAAGGTCACGACGATATTCCGTCAACAGCTTTTGCTGCTCCTCGGTTAAATTTATTGCACGCAATAAATCGGGCCTTCTCAGCCACGTTCGCCCTAACGCTTGTTTCAAGCGCCAGCGCCGAATCAGTTCGTGATTACCGGATACCAACACCTCCGGCACACGCATTCCTTCAAAATCTTCCGGACGGGTGTAATGGGGGCAATCCAATAAACCATCCGTAAATGAATCTTGCTCTGCTGAAAGTGCGTGCCCAAGAGCACCTGGAATCAGCCGTGTTACTGCATCGATCAGCACCATTGCTGGCAGCTCACCACCACTTAACACGTAATCACCGATGGACCATTCTTCATCGATAACTGTTTGTATCAATCGCTCATCGATACCTTCGTAACGCCCCGCCACCAACACCATATTGCTGTAGCTTGCCAACTCAGCTACACCAGATTGATCCAGCGTGCGCCCCTGGGGTGAGAGATAGATGACTTTTGCATCATCACCTGCCCAAGTTTTGGCGGCAGCTATAGCATCGCGCAGTGGCTGCACCATCATCACCATACCGGGACCGCCGCCAAAGGGGCGATCGTCTACCGTTGAATGACGATCATGCGCAAAATCACGCGGAGTTAGTGTTTTTAACTCCACTAAACCTTGCTTGATTGCGCGGCTGGTTATCCCAAAACCGGCAATCGCGTTAAACATGTCAGGAAAAATGGAAACAACCGCAATTTTAAGCAATTGACGATTACTCCTCTCGCCTTACAGCGTTTACGCCAAAATTTTGAGTTTTAAGATAATTTAAAACTCAGGATCCCAATCCACCAGCATTTCGCCAGCATCGAGATCAACAGCCAAAACAAACTGTTCGGGCACGTAAGGTATCAAACGCTCGCGCTGATCAATACTCTGTGCATCTGCCGCAACAACTAATACATCGTTTGCGCCAGTTTCCATTAATTTGGAAATTACCCCGAGACGCTGACGCTCACCACTAAACCGGGTAAACACTACCAAACCCTCAAGCTGGCTCCAGTAATACTCACCATCATCTAACTCAGGTAAGAGGTCACGCTCTACTGCAATATCGACTGCAGTGTACTGTGCTGCTAAATCACGATCATCAATACCGACAATATGAGCGACATACGCGTCACCATGAGGTCGGGCCTCATCGATCTCAATTTTTTTAACACCGTGCTTGGTTTTTAAAAACCAGGGCTGGTACTCAAATAAATTATCTTGCGGCTCAGTGTAAGAGTGGATTTTCACCCACCCCTTTACACCATAAACAGCGGTAATTCGCCCAACATTAACTAAATTAGATTCCGCAGACATCAGGCGCCTTCAACTATTTATTTGGCGAGGCAATTAAGCCGCTTTTTTGCTTTCTTTAACCAGCTGTTCAGCGCGTTCAGAGAATTGTGCGCCTTGACCAACCCAGTATTGCAAACGATCCGCATCAATACGCAGACGCTCTTCTTGACCACGGGCAACCGGGTTGAAGAAACCAATGCGCTCAATGAAACGACCATTACGGGCGCTGCGGCTGTTGGTTACGGTCAGATGATAAAAAGGGCGCTTTTTAGAGCCACCACGAGACAGACGAATAGTTACCATTGAGGTCTTCTTCCTGTGTTTACTGGTAAGGGAAAGGCAAGCTTTCCGGTTAAAAATCGTTAGTCGCACAATAAGCTATGCGAAAGGCGCGGCATTTTAAGGGAAAGATATTACTTTGTATAGGGCAATAAACTAATCCAGAGAATTAACCCACCCCATTAGCTATGGGGCGGCAGTAATTCAACCACTAGATCTAGACAAACATATCCGCAAAACGATTAGTGAAAGACAAATCAATCGGCTGGGCAAACCCGGGCAAACACAGCTTATCCAGATCCACAGTAATCAGCGACTCATCAATTAAACCTTCACCAAAATGGTAGATGGTCGCAAAATCACCCTTAAGCGCAGCGGCGTCGTAGGCGACCGAGGCCGCACGCACTGATGCGCGCTTGAGCTGATATTCAGCGAACTTTTCCGCCCCATAACGACAAGCCAGCATCGACTCCACAACGTGAGGCGCAAACACGCTGGCGGTAGCATTATTACCACCAAAGCCTTTTGAGTTCAGAAAAGCAACATCAACCGGCTCATTACGCACCACATCGACCGTCGAAATAGCGAGACGATCCGCAAAAACATCATCAGCAACCTTATCGATAGTCTTAATACCAGGAACAATGCCGTACTTAAAAACACCCAAACTAGTGATCAGCTGCTCACCACTGGCTGCCGATAACGAGTGCCCAACGTAAGCCTTTACCGCAGCCACAGGCCACTTGGTAATGCCAAACACTTGTGCAATCTGATCAAAAATTTGCGATTCGGTCACACGGTTCTGCGGTGTACTCGACCCATGCGCCTGCACCAAAGAGCGTTTTTGAACAGCCTCATCACCAAGAATTGCGCGCACCGATGCCACCGCTTTGGCCATGGTGATGTAATTGCCTGGACCAGGCGCTGAGATAGACTTTTTAAAACCATCCGCATTGATAAACACATCACCCACGGCGCCGTGCACATCAGCCCCCAACTCCATTACCAATGCATCATCCATCAAGACAACATATTGGCTCGCCTCTGCCATAGTAAAACCAGCATTTTCACCAAACGGGCGACTGGTACGACGAGGATCTACCTCATCAACACCGTCCAATTTCTTGAGCTTATCTTCGCTTGCCAGTGCACCCATAGTGGCATAACCGTCGATAATCTCGGCAACAATAGGGGCTTCGGCACAACCAACCAGCGCAACGCGGCATTTACCCGAAGCAATATCATCCGCCGCCGCTTGCAGGTTGTAGAGGAAAGAGGCGCAAGCACCAGTAATGGCGCCGGTCTGCCCTACACTTCCCAGAATGTAGGCGTTCACAAAATCCGCCGGCATAGTATTTAAACCGAGCGGACACTGCTTGGCACTGACACGCCCCCCCTTGAGCCGTGATTGCAATAAACCACCAAAACCATTTTCATCCATCTGACTCATAACATTGCTGGCATAGACACCAACCTGGTCAGGTTTTACCGAATCGATAATTACCTGCCAATCCAAACCGGTTGACTGCAGAGCATCGGAGGCACCAATCACAGCAAGCTGCAGCGCACGCGGATGATAATGGGAGTTGTAGAGTGCGCCAGGATTAAAACCGCGAGGCATTTGACCGGCCGACTTAACCGGTAAATCCCGGTAGCTGTCAAATTTAACACTCAACCCAGTTGGAGAAGTAACGCGAACACGATCAGCGTCAACCTCCTCCACCAACCAATCTGCAGGAACAGGTTCTGGCAGATCGCGCTTACGCATCTCAACGATGAGTGGCGCATCGCCCGCCCCCAAGGTGGCAGACTTCTGCCAATGGGCAGCATCAACATCAAAAAAAGTCTTGTCGATACGGCGAATTAAAGTGCCATCGAGAATTTCTGCGCCAAAACGTGACTCTATGGTAGCAAGATCAATTGGTTCATCGTTTTGGTCGCGATAGCTGCCTTCTACAAAACTAATCAGCCCCATCATGACGGCTAAACCAGCCAGAGTTTCCTGCCGCTCATGAGCATCAAGACTCTCTATTACCATGCGACGATAGGCGTGATGCCCCGAACTGCGACCCGCAGCATTAAATCCACCAAACCCCACAATAATCGGTAGGCGCGCAAGAGACATACAAACTCCAATATCCACAATCAAGAAATTAGCGAGAAGTGTATGGTGATCCCTATACAAGATCACCTTCTTATTTAGTCATTTTTACTGCTAAATTAGCCATGCATACACAAACCCATTCAGATATAGCGGTACCCCAAGCCTTATGAACAATATCCCACCAATAAAAATTCACTTTTTGCTGTGCGAACACATGCTTGCCACCAGCAGTACCCTACCCATGGAGATGCTGTTAGCAGCAGAAAGCGCTGTACGAACCATGTTGGAACCGGAGCAACGGCGAGATATTGAGATACACACCCTCGCGATCACCAATGAACCCATACTGACGCGAACCGGAATGCACTGGCGACCAGACCTGACCATCAATCAGGTTTCACAGAGCGATTTAATTTACATTCCAGGCTTATGGCGCAACCCACGCCCCATTATCAAAAAAAATGCTGCGATAGTGGCATGGCTGCAACAGCAGCATCAAAACGGCGCCATCATTAGCGCAGTAGGCACTGGCTGCTGCTTTCTCGCCGAGGCAGGTTTACTCGACGGCAAAGCAGCCACAACCCATTGGCATTATTTTGACCAGTTTCAAAAGGACTACCCGCAAGTTCAACTCAAACGACAATATTTTATTACTCAAGCGGGCAGTCTCTACTGTGCTGCAAGTGTCAACTCTCTTGCCGACTTGACCATTCACTTTATCCAACGTTTTTTTGGAAAGGAAATAGCCAGCCATGTTGAGCGCCACTTTTCCCATGAGATCAGAAAGTCTTACGAGAGTAGCGGTTTTTTTGAGGCCAACAAAAATCCGCACCCAGATGAACAAATCACCCAGATACAAATCTGGCTTGAAGACAATTATTATCGTGAAATTTTATTTCCGCAGGTATGCGAACGTTTTGGTATGAGCGTGCGTACACTTAACCGCCGCTTCAAAAATGCACTGGGGCAAACACCACTTGAATATCTTCAAAATATTCGCATCAATACCGCCATAGATTTACTAAAAACCAGCAATTTATCAATAGCAGAAATCGCTGATAAAGTCGGCTATCAAGACACCAATTACTTCACCACTTTATTTAAAAAACATCTTGCAACAACACCCAATGCCTATCGCGAAACAGTGCGGGCAAAATTATTCCGCACATAAAAAAACCTCGCCATCGATGGATAGCGAGGTTTTTACTCTTAATTATAAAACTATTTAGACCAAAGAAAAATCAAGCCGCACTCACAGTTGCATCCTCGGGAATACCAGATCCAGCCTGCACAACAGTAAGCTTATCTGCTTCGCGAACACCAATAGGAATAGTGCGTGGCTTCATAGACTCAGGAATAACGCGCTGCAAATCTATGTGCAAAAGCCCATTCTCGTAGTGCGCCGACTTTACTTGCACATGGTCAGCCAACTGGAAGCGACGCTCAAAACTACGCGCAGCTATTCCTTGATGCAAATAAGTACGCTGCTGCTCATCACCCGCCTTGTTTGCAGATATTGTCAGGTTATTTTGATTCACTTCTATGGTTAATTCAGCCTGATCAAAACCGGCAACTGCCATAGTAATTCGGTACTTATCCTCCCCCGTTAATTCAATATTATAGGGAGGGTAACTGGGCTGGTTTTGTTCTGCGCGAGAAAGATTGTCCAGCAGATTCGCCATGCGATCAAAACCAATTGCTGAACGATAAAGTGGGGTGAAGTCAAAATTACGCATATCCGATATCCTCAAATGAGCAATACAAATGTAGCGGCTTATCTATGATCAAGCCATTTCAAAATAGTGATTCTCTATCATCGAGCCATCACGTAACTGAAATGAGGATGTAGAAACAATTTTCAAGGCAACCAATAAATTATTTTCCAAAAATTTTTTCAAATGCCGTTTGTAGCCGAGGATATTCAAATGAGAAACCTGACTGCAGAATTCGCTCAGGCATTACTCGCTGGCTTGCCAACAACAGAGCATCCGCCATTTCGCCAAATAATAACCGCAGCAGCATCGCAGGCATAGGTAACAACGCGGGACGATTTAACTGCTCCGCCAAACGCGCCGTAAACTCACTGTTAGTGACAGGCTCTGGGGCGACAGCATTGTATACGCCGGATGCATCACCATGCTCCAGCAAATAAATAAACAAGCGAATCAAATCATGGCGAGAAATCCACGACATATAATGCTCGCCAGCTCCCATCCACCCCCCAAATCCCCATCTGAACGCAGGCAGCATTTGTTTTAGCGCACCGCCATGACTATCGAGCACGACACCAATTCGGACTATACAAAGACGGGTAAAGTTAGACGCAAACTGCCGTGCAGCCAACTCCCAATCACGACACAACTGAGCAGCAAAACCATCACCAACGGCTGCCGATTCATTCAAGATGGAGCTTCCCGCATCACCATAAATACCTATGGCACTAGCATTAATCACTACAGCAGGGAAAAGCTGCTGATCTGCAAAAAAACGGTACAGTGTGTTCGTAAAATCTATTCTGCTCTGCCGGAATAGTTGCTTTGATTGCTCATTCCAGCGCCTGCCTCCCAGCGACTCCCCCGCCAAATTAATTAAGGCCACAAATGCCACACCTGCAAGTTCGCTTAAGCCACTTACAAGACGAACCTGTTTATTCAAATAACGCGACGCACGCGGCACGTCACGGGTCAGCACCCAAACTTCATATCCATGATCGATGAGCTCAAGACACAGCGCACCACCAATAAATCCACTCCCGCCGGTCACCAATACACGACCCTTATCCAATGAATCATTTTTCATAACAAAGCCTCCACTGCATATCACCCTAATTTAAGCCTTAAGCCTTTGATTTTTATTACCTCAAAACAAATCAAAACGATCACCCTACGCCACCATCTTAAGCACTATATGGCACTAAGATCACAAAGCTCTATAAGAGAGACCAAAATGTTATTAAGAAAATGAGCAGAAAACTTGATATTTATATCAGGATGATCAATATAAGAAGTGAGGGCAACTGAAACCTGCCTAGGCAGTAACAAACCCTCTCAACATAAACGTTAAGGAGCTTTACGATGAAACCTGCTGTCGACGTTGTATATCGTGATTTGGATTCTTCTGCTGCACTCAACGACATCATTACCAAGAAACTCGAAAAACTCAGCCGCTACACCGACCAAATAATTCACAGCCGCGTCGTCCTGGATGCCCCACACCAACACAAACACAAAGGAAAACAATACCGAGCCTCCATTGAGCTCGATATCAAAGGCCATCCTGTGGCGATTACTCAGGATGATGAATCGATTCATGTTGCTGTACGTGATGCTTTTTCCAGCGCTGAACGCAAAGTTAAACAACTTGCCGCACGCCACCGCGATCGCTGAAAAAACAAGCTGAGCCACTGGAACTTTATCTACCTGAAATAAAAAAGGCCGAAATCAATTAAGATTTCGGCCTTTCAGAAAACCTACAAATTATTATTTTGTGGCTTCAAGTTGTGCAGATTTTTTGCCGATCAACACATTCAAGTTGGATAAAGACTGGATGTGACTGTAGATCAATTCCAAGCCATCCTTTTTGAACAAATCCAAAGCATCTGCATCACTAAGTGCTTTAAGCTTTTCACGCTTAACCACATAAAAACCCATTAGGTTCATATTGGCATCTTCACGCCCCTTAAAGGTAATATTGGCTTGCATAGGCTCAAGTAAATCGAGTTCATGCAGACGCTTACAAAATACCTTGGTCATTTCAGCGCGATATTGATAATCCTTAAGGAACTCCACAACCTCTTTCAAATGCGCGCTTTGCTCACCATTCTCTTCAAACAGCTTACGTCCCTTGCTGCCGTCTTTGATCACTGTTGCGCTATCCGCATCAATGCAAAGCGCCATAGTATCAGCTGCTTTATCGCCCCCCAATACAAATGGATAGCGACGAATGAATGCAGGAATGTAGCGAGAAGTAAATTGATTCTTTTCATTTAGAACCAGATTTTCGCCCTCTTTCAGCCCCATAATAGCTAGAGGAATATACTCACCTTCATTGGCGGTTGCCGAAAAAACAATAGGGAATTCAGCGGCAGCAAAAGGAATTTCTGTGGCCAGAACCGGCACAGAAATCATGTGCGATACAAAAGAATAATCTTCAACTTGTACCGACCAGTTACGATGAACTTCAGATGACAGTGGTTGAATGTTGTCATAAATCATTAATTGCTTTGCCACGAGAATACCTCTATTTATTTTCTATGCAGGGAGTTAGCGATAAACAATACGAGAATGCATGTTAGCACTTTGAGGAAAGACTGCCACTAGAATTGGCACAGTGAAGCACGGCTATAACAGGAGAAGAAAATTCTGACAATAAAAAAGCCGCTTATAAGCGGCTTTTTTATAAAACTAATTGGTCGGAACGGCGGGATTTGAACCCACGACCCCTACACCCCCAGTATAGTGCGCTACCTGACTGCGCTACGCTCCGATATTTTCTGTCGCCCCAGCAGTTCAAGCCGTCACGAAGAGGATCGGCATAATACCCGAATTTATTACCAATGCAATCGTAGTTTTAATAATTAGCATTGGCATTGGTGAAATCAGATATTTCACAATCAAAACGATTATGAATTCACCAAATAGATAAGTTTGAAGTACTTTATTTAACCTTCAATAAATCAAGCAAGTGCTCCAAATCATCGATCATGCGCACTACTAACTGATTGAGCTGGCCAGAGCTGGAGCCATTATCCTCATTAGTCATCTGCAGCCGGGCACCACCAATAGTAAAACCCTGATCATATAAAAGACTGCGAATTTGGCGGATAGTTAATACGTCCTGCCGTTGATAATAGCGACGATTACCGCGCCGTTTAACCGGATTTAATTGCGGGAACTCTTGCTCCCAGTATCTTAAAACATGCGGTTTAACTGCACATAACTCACTGACTTCACCAATAGTGAAGTAGCGCTTACCGGGTATTACGGGAAGTTCGTCGTTATGACTCGGTTCCAACATAAGCTTCTACTCGTGCCTTAAGTTTTTGTCCTGGGCGGAAAGTGACCACACGCCGAGCGCTAATAGGAATTTCCTCGCCCGTCTTGGGGTTCCTACCAGGACGCTGACTTTTATCGCGCAATTCAAAATTGCCGAAGCCAGAAAGTTTGACCTGCTCGTTATTTTCCAAAGCATGGCGGATCTCTTCAAAGAAGAGCTCCACCAATTCTTTGGCTTCACGCTTATTGAGTCCGAGATCCTCATAAAGTTTCTCGGCCAAGTCTGCTTTGGTCAGAGCACCGTCCGACATAGTTATTATTCCCTATCTGAGGGTGGCGGAAAAATTCGCCCCCAGATACTGAACAATCGAGTCAATGGAGGCGTTGATCTCATCTTCATTAAGAGTGCGTGAAGGATGCTGAAAGGTCAACCCCATAGCGACACTTTTTCTATGTGGATCAATACCTTTGCCCATATATACGTCAAAAACCTTTAAGTCGATAAGGTGTTCACCCGCCTGCTCTTTAACCGCCGCCAAGAGCTTGTCAGCAGCCAAATCGCGATCGACCAACAGCGCCAGATCGCGGCGCACCTCAGGGAACTTGGACAGGGAAGTAAAGGCCGGGATTCGCGCCTTTAACAACGAACTGAGACGCACTTCAAACAAATACACCGACTGAGGTATATCCAGCTGCCGCTGCAAGCTTGGATGCAATGCCCCGACTACCCCCTGCCACTCGCCATCGCGATAAATCGCTGCCGTCTGGCCAGGGTGTAATGCGGAATGATTGCCCGGCTTAACAGTGAATGCTGATTCATCACCTGTTAGTGCCAGCAGTGATTCAAGATCCCCCTTGAGATCAAAGAAATCCACTAGCTCGGCAGCATTAGACCAGGACTCAGGCGCGCGACTGCCATAGATCAAACCAGCAAGCATAGCCTCCTGTTTAAGACCATCTGCTGACGGAACAAAACGCAACCCCGATTCAAACAAACGCACACGGTTCTGTTGGCGATTGAGGTTGTTGCGCAACACGCTGACCAAACCTGGCATCAAACTGGTGCGCATTGCTGCCATATCAGCGCTGATGGGGTTACGCAACACAACCGGTGACGTTTCCGGATCAAACAATGCGGATAACTTCGGCTCGATAAAGCTGTAGGTAATCGCCTCTTGATAACCGCGTGCGATCAGCTGATTGCGCAGAGCTGGCAACCCCATTTTCGCTTCGGGGTGAGGTTCGATATCCAGAGGTGCAGCAAGGCTTCTTGTTGGCAAACGGTTGTAGCCATATACGCGCGCCAGCTCTTCAAGCAAATCTGCTTCGATGGAAATATCAAAGCGGTAGCTGGGAACAGCAAACACCCAGCCTTCTGCGTTTTGCAACAGCAAAGTCAAACCTAACCGGGCAAGAATATCGACGACCTCGTTGTCCGCCATCTCCAGACTCAGGCCACTAAAAATGCGGGCTTTACGTAAGGTGACCTGGCGCTCTTGTGGCAAATGCTCGTTGGTGACATGAACAACAGGACCCGCTTCACCACCAACAATTTCCAGCAGCAAAGCGGTGGCACGCTCAATAGCATCCAACTGCAAGCTGTAATCCACACCGCGCTCAAAGCGATGCGAGGAATCGGTGTGCAAACCGTAAGAACGAGCACGGCCAGCTATCGCCAGCGGATTAAAGAAGGCACTTTCCAAAAAGATATCGCGCGTAGTTCCTCCTACCGCACTTTGCTTACCACCCATAATGCCAGCAATAGCCAAGGCTTTTTGTTGGTCGGCGATAACCATGGTATCGGCATTGAGTTTGATCTCCTGCCCATCCAATAATTGAATCGATTCACCCTGCTGCGCCAACCGCACATGAATGGCACTGCCGAGTTTGGATAAATCAAATGCGTGCATAGGCTGGCCCAATTCGAGCAGCACATAGTTGGTCACATCAACCACGGCGTCGATACTGCGCAACCCTGAGCGAAACAACTTATCTTGCAGCCAAGCCGGACTTGGGCGAGTGATATCAATATTGCGGATGACACGGCCGACGTAGCGGCTACAAGCGAACCCCGCTTCAAGATGCACGGGGAAACTGTCGGTAATGGATGCAGCTACAGCAGGGATTGCCGGCGCAGTGACGGGAGCGCGATTCAATACACCAACCTCGCGTGCAACACCTTTAACACTCAAGCAATCGCTGCGATTGGGAGTCAAATCGACTTCGATCAGTTTGTCATCAAGATTTAAGTACTCGCGCAGGTTAACGCCCACAGGAGCATCGGGAGCCAACTCCCACAAACCGGTGTCATCATCACCCGCTTTAAGTTCGGTTTGACCGCAGAGCATGCCAAAGGATTCAACGCCGCGCAGCTTCGCCTTCTTAATCTGGAAGTCGCCCGGTAATTGCGCACCTATAATGGCAAAAGGGACTTTGATTCCGACGCGCGCATTAGCCGCACCGCATACAACTTGACTCAGACCATCGGGCAGACCGGCCACTTGGCAAACCCGCAATTTGTCGGCATCAGGATGCTGTTCGCAGCCAACAATCTCACCCACTATTACGCCGGTAAAATCGCCAGCAACGGATTCAACAGCATCCACCTCAAGCCCAGCCATGGTCAGTTGGGCGACTAATTCATCGGTACCTATGGCTGGATTAACCCACTCGCGCAGCCAGGATTCACTGATTTTCATATCTTTATCTCTGTAGCCCGTATGGAGCGCAACGCAATACGGGACTTAACTCTGGTTAAACTGTTACTCCCGCATTCCGCTTTGCTTCATAACGGGCTACGGCTAGATACAAATTTAGAATTGCTTTAAGAAACGCAGGTCGTTTTCAAAGAACAAACGTAGGTCATTGACCCCGTAGCGCAACATAGCCAAACGCTCTACCCCCATACCAAAGGCAAAACCGGTATAGGTTTCAGGATCGACACCGCTGGACTTAAACACTTCAGGATGCACCATGCCGCAGCCCCCCACTTCCAACCACCCAGTGTTTTTGCACATGCGGCAGCCTTTGCCACGGCATTGGGTGCACTGGATGTCCATCTCAGCCGATGGCTCGGTAAAGGGAAAATAAGATGGGCGAAAACGCACCGGAACATCGGCCTCAAAGAAGGCTTTCAGGAATTGGTCCATGGTGCCTTTAAGATCGGCAAAACTGATATTTTTATCGACCACCAAACCCTCGACCTGATGGAACATCGGTGAGTGAGTCACATCGGAATCGCAGCGATAAACACGACCAGGGCAGATCACCCGGATCGGTGGCTGCTTGTTTTCCATGGTACGCACTTGCACTGGAGAGGTGTGGGTGCGCAGTACGTGGGTATCATCCACGTAAAAGGTATCGTGCATCGCCCGCGCGGGGTGATGGGAAGGAATATTGAGCGCTTCGAAGTTATGGTAGTCATCTTCAATTTCAGGACCCACTTCAACGCTATAACCGACAGCCGCAAAGATCTCTTCGATGCGCTGCAATGTACGGGTTACTGGATGCAAACCACCGGTGTGCTGACCACGGCCAGGCAGGGTTACATCAACCACTTCGCTAGCAAGCTTGGCGTTAATCGCCGCTTGCTCAAGTAATTCTTTGCGCACATTAAGTGCGTCTTGTACCGCATCTTTGGCTTTATTGATTTCAGCACCGGCAGCGGGACGCTCCTCTGCCGATAATTTACCCAACGTTTTCATCAACGCGGTGATGCTGCCATTTTTGCCGAGATAGTTCACACGTACTGCATCAAGTGCAGTCAGATCTTGGGCATCGGCGACGAGTTTGAGCGCTTCTTGGGTAAGCGCAGCGAGATTTTCCATCTGCTTTTCCAGTTCGAATCGTTAACTATCAATAAATACAGCCATAAAAAAAAGGGAAGAACCCTAAAGCCCTTCCCCTTTTCATCGCGTTCACACAAGCCCTTGCGAGCCTGAGGTTGTTGGACGATTAAGCAGCCAGAGCTGATTTAGCCTTCGCAACAACAGCAGCAAAAGCTGCTTTGTCGTATACAGCCAGATCAGCCAGCACACGACGGTCGAGAACGATGCTCGCCTTTTTCAAGCCAGCAATCAATTGACTGTAGGACATGCCTTCAGCGCGTGATTGAGCATTGATACGAGTGATCCACAAAGCACGGAAATTACGCTTTTTAACGCGACGATCGCGGTAAGCATATTGACCAGCTTTGATAACCGCTTGTTTGGCAACACGGAATGTACGCGAACGTGCACCGTAGTAACCTTTAGCAGCTTTTAATACTTTCTTGTGACGACGACGCGCCTCTACACCACGCTTAACACGGGCCATATTACAATCCTCTCAAAATTAATAAGCACTATTAGATAGCACGGAACAAACGTTTTACGCGTGGTACATCGGCTGCATCAACGATGCTAGTGCCGCGCAATTGGCGCTTACGCTTGGTCGTCATTTTGGTCAGGATGTGGCTCTTGTTAGCGTGCTTGAATTTGAAGCCAGCGCCGGTTTTTTTGAAGCGCTTTGACGCGCCGCTATGTACTTTAGCTTTGGTTGCCATGTGATAGAACTCCACACATATAGGTAAATAATATAAATAATCAAGGCAGCTAAAAGCCCGACTATTTTCTCTTTTTGGGGGCGATCACCATGGTGAGCTGCTTACCTTCCATTTTGGCAGCCTGCTCTACGGTGCCCATTTCAGCCAAGTCGGTCTCGATGCGTTGCATCATTTCCATCCCCAGCTCTTGGTGGGCGAGTTCGCGACCGCGGAACTTTAAAGTTACCTTGGCCTTGTCCCCATGCTCAAGGAAGCGCATCAAAGCCTTTAATTTGACTTGATAATCCGCTTCCTCCGTCCCTGGGCGAAATTTCATTTCCTTCACCAGCTGCTGCTTTTGTTTCTTTTTCGCAGCGGCTTTGGTTTTCTTGATTTCAAACAGATGCTTGCCGTAATCCATAATCTTACAGACTATTGGATCGCTATCAGCAACGATCTCCACCAAGTCAAGGGTAGCGGCTTGCGCCTGCGCCAGTGCATCGCTCAATGCGACGATACCGACCTGCTCACCCTCTGCGTTGATTAAACGAACCTGCTTGGCTTCGATCTGATCGTTGATCCGCGCTTTCTTAGAATTGCCTTTGGCCGCGGGAGCGTTATCTCGTTTGATAGTTGTATCTCCAGTAAATTAATAGAAATAAATCTTTTTTCGCTTTCGCCGTCTTTTAGTCAAAAAACTTTCTTTTAAGCAGAAATATTTCGACCTCGACGCGCTATATCGGCGGTCAAGTGCGCGATGAAAGCATCCAGATTCATTACACCCAAATCTTGTCCGTCCCTTGTGCGAATCGCAAGTGATTGATTTTCAACCTCTTTATCGCCAATGACGAGCAGGTAGGGAACCCGCTGAATTGTGTGCTCGCGGATTTTAAAGCCGATCTTCTCATTTCTCAAGTCCGGAATGACGCGGAAGCCCTTTTCACGTAAGACTTTTTCGATCATTTTGACGTAATCGGCCTGATTATCGGTGATATTCATGACCGCCACCTGAGCTGGTGCCAACCAGGTTGGGAAGGAGCCTTCATAGTGCTCGATCAAAATCCCCAGAAATCGTTCGAAAGAACCGAGAATAGCGCGATGTAACATCACCGGACGTTTACGCTGATTGTCTTCTGCGACATATTCCGCATCCAGACGCTCGGGCAATACATAATCGAGCTGGATAGTGCCGCACTGCCATGAACGGCCAAGTGCATCTTTGATCTGATATTCGATCTTCGGACCATAGAAAGCACCTTCACCCGGTAACTCCTCCCATTCCAGACCAGCAGCGCGCAACGCCGTGCGCAACCCCTCTTCCGCCTTATTCCAGGTTTCCAAAGTACCGGCGTACTTTTCGGGACGAAGGGACAGTTTCACCGCGATATCGGTAAAACCAAAATCGTCATAGATGGACTTGAGCATCTGGTTAAAAGAGGCAACCTCAGAGACGACTTGCTCTTCAGTGCAGAAGATATGCGCATCATCCTGCACAAAACCGCGCACACGCATAATGCCGTGCAATGCACCCGAAGCTTCATTGCGATGGCAAGAACCAAACTCTGCCAGACGCAGTGGCAAGTCTTTGTGTGAACGCAAGCCGTGGTTGAAGATCTGGATATGACCGGGACAGTTCATCGGCTTAACCGCAAAATCGCGCTTTTCCGATTCAGTGGTAAACATGTTGTCGCGATAGTTTTCCCAGTGGCCGGATTTCTCCCACAGGGTGCGATCCATAATCATTGGGGTTTTTACTTCCTGATAACCCCAATCATTTTGTTTGGTGCGCATGTACTGTTCGATTTGCTGCCACAGAGTCCAGCCCTTGGGGTGCCAAAACACCATGCCCGGTGCTTCATCTTGCAGATGGAACAGATCAAATTTCTTTGCCAGTTTGCGGTGATCGCGTTTGGCTGCTTCTTCGAGCAAGTTCAAATAGGCTTTTAATTGTTTGGCATCGGCAAATGCAGTTCCGTAGATGCGCTGCAACATTTTGTTGTTGGAGTCGCCGCGCCAGTAAGCGCCGGAGGTGCGCATCAATTTAAAGTTCAGGCAGAAACGCATGTTGGGCACGTGGGGGCCACGGCACATATCAACGTATTCTTCGTGGTGATACAAACCCGGCGTTGCATCTTTAGGCACGTCGCGGTCCAGGATCTCAAGCTTGTAAGTCTCGCCACGCGCTGAGAAAACATCATAGGCTTCTTGCCAGCTGACTTTCTTTTTCACTACGTCGTATTCGGTTTTAGCCAATTCCAGCATGCGCGCTTCCAGACGGGCAATATCCTCGTCGGTCAGCTTCTGCTCAAGGTCGATGTCGTAATAAAAACCGCTGTCGATGGTTGGGCCGATGGCCATTTTCACATCGGGAAACAGTTGCTTGATTGCATGACCAAGCAAGTGCGCGCAAGAGTGACGAATAATTTCCAAACCGTCTTCGTCTTTCGGGGTGAAAATCACCAGATCCGCATCTTCAGTGATCAAGTCATGGGCATCGACACGCTGACCATTCACACGGCCACCGAGTGTGGCTTTAGCCAGACCAGCGCCGATAGAAGCAGCAACTTCATAAACAGAGACGGGATTATCGAAAGGACGTTTGGAACCGTCGGGGAGAGTAATTACAGGCATGGTAGATCCTTGTCAGTGGTGGCCCCTACGAAAGGTCACGTGATTTTAAGAAAGTAAAAAGTAGGCAAAAACTAAACCCCGCACCTACGATTGTGCGGGGCGACGAGTATAGGGGAGCTTAAGGAGCAGAGGCAACCTCAGCGGGATGACAAGACCAGCCAGCGATTGCGCCATTTAAGTGCTGCAACGCATAGTGTGAACAGTAAGCAGGCAGCCAAGGCGATAAGCACTTCGCGCAGATGCGGTGAAAAAATCACCGTATAGCCCTGCCCTTTGATAAGCGATGAAAAACTGGATACTGCAAAAGGCATCCAGAATAGACGAAATGTTTGCCACGGATTGGCGAGCGGCGATTGGCCATTGCTGACACTCAACATCAACGCAATACCAATCACCACACTGATTCCCAACGCATTAATCCAGATTTTGGGATTGGGATCAAAATGGAAATAGACGGTAACGAAATACCAGATGAGGTAATACCAAAGCACCATTTTCCCGAACGGTAAACGAGAAAAATAACACAATAACGCCGACATATGCCCAATAACCTCCTCTGGATTTATAGCTGCTATTCGTAGCACCTAAAAATACCAGCAGAAAAAGTGCCAGTTCATCCTTAAATTAAAGATTCCAACCACCACCAAGGGATTTATACAATTCCACTGCGGCATTTAAACGGGACAATCGCTGTTGCACCAGAGAATCCTGTGCCTGAAACAAACTGCGCTGAGCCTCAAGAAGTGATAGCAAATCATCTGTTCCTGCACGGTAACGTGCTTCAGACAAACGCAAACTGCGTGCGGCATTGGTGACTATTTCCTGCTGGCTGACCTCCTGCCTGGCACTGATATCAGTGGAAACCAAAGCGTTATCTACCTCTTGCAATGCAACTAAAATCGCTTTGTGGTACTGCAAAACCAACTCCGCGCGACGAGCTTCGCTCAAACGCCTTTGATTGACCAAGCGCCCCCCGTTAAAAATAGTTTGCGCTAGCGACAGCGTCCATCCAGAGGCTTGTGTTGCCGGGTTAAGCGCAAATAATTCACTCGCTGATTTACTCGCACTGACACTAAAACTAATACCTGGCAATAGCGCTGCACGTGCCGCATGAATATCTGCATCAGCCGCTGCCAAATCAGCTTCGCGCGCGGCCAAATCCGGGCGACGCGCAATCAACTCTGCCGGTGTACCGGGTGTAATTTGCGGCACAGCTACTGCGAGTAAATTTTCTGCAATCAGCACAAATTCTTGTGGCGTTTTTCCCAACAAAATTGCAAGGGCTGATTGCGTTTGCCGCGCTTGCAATTCAAGCGGAAAAAGTGCTGCTCGCTGCGTTAACAGGTTGTTTTTTTGTTGCGCCACATCAGCAGCAGTGGCTGCACCATTGCGAAAACGTGCATCAACTATGCGCTGCACACGCTCGGCAATAACGATATTTTTTTGCGCCGTCACGATCCGCTCCTGCAAGGCCAACCATTGAAACCAACCGCTGGCGATAGCCGCTTTTATGCTCAGCGCAGCCGCATCCTGATCATAACGTGTTGCGTCAAAACCCGCTTTAACAGCAGACCTATTGGCAGCCAACCCACCCCATAAATCCACCTCGTAATTCACACCAATACTGGCACGTGTGGATTCACCACGTTCACTTCCCTGCCCATCCGCTTTAGTGCGCGACTCACCGGAAGATGCAGTGGCAGTTAATGACGGAAACAAAGTCGCGTTGGCAATGCGCATTTGCAATTCAGCTTGACGCACACGCTCGGCAGAGATCAGTAAGTCGGGGCTTTGTTGCTGCGCAAGCTGGATTAATTCATTTAGTGTTGGCGATGCAAATGCCTGCCACCAATCACTGTCGCCTTGGATTGCGGCGGCATTATTAAGGGTTGCAGAATAAGCATTAGCATAATTAATGACTGGCTTTTCTGATGGGGCAGCACTGCATGCTGACAACAGAATCATGCAGGAAGCCAGTGCAATTTTTTTACTGAACAAGTACATAAACTACTCCGAAGCCAAAGCGGTAACAGGATCAAGCCGAGCCGCTTTCCGCGCAGGTAAATAGCCGAACAGCAAACCAGTTAAAAAAGCACAGCTAAATGCCATCACAATCGGTGTCAATGAATAGGCAACGGTTGTACCCAAATAACTTACCAACATGGCCACACCCAAGCCCAGTGCCACACCCAGCACTCCACCAAGCGCAGACACCACCAATGCTTCAATTAAAAATTGTTGCATTATGTGGCGGGTGCGCGCACCGGTGGCCATGCGAATACCAATTTCGCGAGTACGCTCGGTTACACTAACTAGCATGATATTCATTACACCAATGCCACCTACCAGCAGTGAAATAGCGGCGATAGAACCCAACAAAACTGTCATGGTATTTTGTGTTTCAGAGACCATATCAATCAGCGATGACATACTGCGAATTTGGAAATCTTCAGTGCCGTGCCGTTCCATCAATAACGCATGTACACGAGTTTGCACAGCCTCCATATTTTTCTCATCATCAACCGAGATTGTTATGTTGCGCAAAAAGCGCTGACCAATCACCCTTAAGCTACCGGTTTTAAACGGCACAAAAACCTTATCATCCTGATCCTGGCCACCAGGATCAGCGCCACGCTCACTCATAACACCTATGACTTGAAATAACACATTATTGATAATAATAAATTTGCCAATCGCATCTTGTTGTGGAAATAATTTAGTAGCTACTGTTTTTCCCAACACCACCACTGTCGCATAATTTCTATCATCTTCTTCGCTAAAGAAAGTTCCTTGGGCAACATCCCATTTTCGCGCGTGAGGGAATTGTGCCGCCGTAGCATTTACTTCTGTGGTGTGATCCACATTGCCATAACGCAAGGTAAACTGACCGTTTAGCTCAGGCAATGCAGCGGCAATATTAGGCAGTGCTGCAATCGCATCCACATCTTCCGGCACCAAGGTTACCGAGTCCCAGCGGAAACGTTGTGTCGGCCCACCCGGCCTCACCAATAACAAATTGCTACCCATTGCGCTAATACTGTCTACCACGGATTTTTTAGCACCATCACCAATGGCCATCAAAGTAATTACCGAGGCAACGCCAATTACAATGCCTAGCAGAGTTAACACGGTGCGAAAAATATTGCTGTGCAGGGAGCGAAATGCCGTTTTAGTTGCCTCAAACAATTCATTGCGCAGGCTGGATTCACCGCGCAACGCATGCTCTTCCAGTGGTGGTTGCGATGGAATTTTTGGTCCGGCATCAGCAATAATTTCGCCATCGCGGATTTCAATCAAGCGCTGGGCATGATGTGCCACTTCCGCATCGTGGGTAATTAAAATAATAGTGTGACCTTGCGCCGATAATTCTTTCAGCAAGCGCATTACTTCTTTGCCGCTGTGACTATCCAACGCGCCGGTTGGCTCATCCGCTAAAATTATCTGGCCACCATTCATCAGTGCACGTGCGATAGATACACGCTGCTGTTGCCCGCCGGACAACTGACCAGGGCGATGATGCAAACGTTCGTGCAACCCGAGTGAACCTAATAATGCAGTTGCCCGTGTGCGGCGCGCAGTAGGCGACAAGCCCGAATAGGTTGCAGGCATTTCCACATTTTCACAGGCGGTTGCACCGGCCAACAAATTGTAACTTTGAAACACAAAACCGAAGGCTTCGCGCCGCAACTGGGCAAGGTCATCAGTACCCAACTCGTTAATATTTTTTCCATCAAAAAAATAATCGCCAGTGGTTGCCCGGTCCAGGCAACCGAGAATATTCATGAGAGTGGATTTGCCCGAACCCGATTGCCCCATGATGGCAACAAATTCACCGGGGTAAATTTCCAGGTCTATGCCGTGCAATACTTGCGTAGCAAGCTCGCCATTGCGAAAAGTTTTGGTGATACCCGTTAATTTAATCAGCGGTTGAATAGCATTAGGCGTTGTCATTAACGTCTACCCATGCCCATACCAGGGCCACCCATGCGCATACCAGCTGCCGCTTTTGGTTGTGAGGGGCGCGAGCTGCCACTGACCACTTGCTCGCCCTCCGCAACACCTTCAATAATTTCTGCCTGCACACGATTGGTAACACCGACTAACACCTTGCGCTCTTCAAGGCTGCCGTCGCTTTTCATAATATTCACCAGCGCCGGGCGCGGAGAATGCACCGCCTTATCGGTATTTTGGCTTCTCTTATCGATGCTTTCTTTTATTTCAGCACGACGTTTTTTCCACTCGGCTTTTTGTTGTTCCGTGGGCTCAGGGCGATTGGCAGTTTGCGCTTGTGGGCGATCGCCCCGCGGCGATATAAAACTCACTGCCGACATAGGTACTAACAACACATCTTTTGCTTGGGATTCAATAAAAAATACCTGCGTACTCATTTGTGTCATCAGCAAACGATTTTCGTTGGGCACATCAAACAGTGCGTTATACAACACCACGTTATTGAGAATTTCCGGCGTCGGTTGAATGCGATCCAACTTGCTATACCAGCGGCGCCCCTGACTGCCGAGTGTGGTGAAATAAACCGGCATAGTTTTACGCAGTTTGCCGATGTCTGCTTCCGACACCTGCGTCTGCACGGTCATGGTTGAGAGATCGGCGATACGCATAATGGTGGGCGCCATTTGATTGGTATTCAATGTCTGCCCTTGGCGCGAGGTAATTGACACCACGGTGCCATCGATAGGTGCGTAAATGGTGGCATAAGTTAAATTAGCGGCTTCTACACGCAAGGTAGATTCCGTTTGTTCAATTTGCGCTTGTAAGGCTTTTAGTTGCGCCTGCGCCGATTTCAAATTGGCTTCTGCCGTTTGCAACGACTCGTTGGTGGTCGCATCTTCTTTGAAAAGATTTTTTTCGCGCTGGTATTTTATATTTGCCAGCGTTAATTGCGCTTCGCGATCCAACAATTGCGCCTGCTGGGTGCGCAGCGAAGCGCGGGTTGCATCCACGCGCGCGGCATAAACCGTTGCATCGATTTCCGCCAATAGATCGCCGGCTTTTACTTCCGAGCCCACATCAACATGCAATTTCTCCAACTGACCGGATACCTGCGCACCAACATCAACATAATCCTGCGGCTGCAAAGTACCTGTAGCAGTGACCAGGTTTTCAATATCCCCGCGCGTTACCGCCTCTGTTGTATAAATGACCGCCTCGTCGTCGCTTGCCCACAGGCTACGCCACAAGCCAAAAACCACTAGCAATATCAGTAAAAGTGCAACGGCAATATTGCGCCAGGAGTTAAATACTTTTTTAATTGAGGTTTTAACAAGGGAAGGTTTAGCCATGGAAAACAGCATCCGTTAAATGAGTAAGCGGCTTTATTGGTATGAAAACAAAAGGAAAAGGCGTGTAAAAATAAAAGAAAATTATAACCTGCACGCGCCGACAGAATAGCCGGCAAAGGGAGGGTTTAACAGTTGTTCCACAATCGTCACGGGTGATCGAACATGTTGTGAACAGTTGTTAATAAACGTCGCGACAGTAGCGCTGTTGATCTGCAAGCTGCTCTACTTGCGCGGCCCCCAGAATAGCCACCAAGGCATCATCTACTGCTTGTGCCATGCCTTGTAAGCTGCCGCACACATAAATAGCTGCGCCCGCTGCAACCCACTCACGGATTGCCTCGGCATGATAGGGCAATAAATCTTGCACGTAACGCGCCTCACCAGACGCTGCGTCACGTGAAAAAACTTTGTTAACCCGGGTCAATAAACCGGTTTCCAACCAATGTTGAATGTCCGCGCTGAAAAAATCATCGGCAAAGTGGCTGCGCTCACCAAAAAACAACCAGTGTTTACCTGTCGCGCGCGCCGGGTTGGCCAAATGCGAACGCAACCCGGCAATACCCGTTCCGTTACCAATTAAAATTAGTGGCACCTGTGCTGGCGGCGAATGAAAATGGGGATTAGAGCGCACACGTAAATGGATGATGCTATTTAATTCCGTCTGGGCGGTTAACCAACCCGACCCCAAACCTAACTCGCCACCGGGCGCACGTACCTGACGCACCAATAAATCGAGTGAGCCCTCACTGGGCACGGAAGCGATAGAATATTCGCGATGAGGCAAATCGGAAGAATTGCGCGGGCCTATCTCCACAATATCTCCCGCACACCATAAAGCAGCACCGGATTGCGGTTGTGTCAACACAACTCCATTGGTAGGTTGTAATTGTAAATGATAGGCAGGCGCACCGGGGCTTGCAGGATTTATACATTCGCGCGCGATTAATCGCCATTCTTCGTAGGCCGGTTTACTCCAATCGCTAAAATAAGAATTGCCGGAAATTTGCCCCAAATAATATTGCCAATGGCGCAGTGCGCTTTCATCCAGCTTATCCACGCTAATCATGTCTGCCATTGCGTGGGCACCACAATGGTGGAGTGCATTATGCAGCTGCTGCGCAAAACCACAAAAATGCAGGTAACTGGAATCACCCAAGCCTAGGACCAGATATTCCAGTGAACTGAGCGCAGTGGGATTTAACGATTCAAGTGTGCGCGCTATAAACCGATTGCCGTTATCGGGCGCTTCACCTTCACCGTAAGTGCTGGCAATAATTAATAGCTGACGGGTTCGCGTTAAGTGTTCAGTATTGAGATTATTGAGCGTAATTAATTGAGTGTTTTTACCAGAAGCATTTAATTGCTGCGCCGTTTGCCGGGCGATACGCGCAGCGTTTCCGGTTTGGCTGGCGTAGGCAATTAGAATTACTGCATCATCGGACGAAGGAACAGCAAGCACCTGTTGTTGCTGTAGCTGACGGCGATGTTTTTGCCAGCAAAACCAACAGAACAACAGGTAAATAAAAACTAACGCACTTGCTGCTAAATAACGCACAACTTATTCCGGCAATACTTCAAAAGTAGCAACGTAACTGCCAGCGCGAACGGTGGCTGGTTTTTTAGCTTTATCATCGCGATAGCTGGCGCTTAACCAGTACATTCCCGCCTGCGGCCAGGTTACAGAAATATTGCCTTTTTTATCGGATTCCACGTCGATGGCGGCTTGATCATTGCGATAGCGCATACCACCAGGGATGATGGTGGCTTTTACACCAGCAACGGGTTTGCCATCCATTTGAAATTGAAAGGTCGCCACTTCACCAGCAAACAAATCATTCGGGTGGGTTACTGGCACCAATTCCAAACCTTGCTTGGTCGCTTTTAATACTGACTCAGTTGGTGAGCCGGCGGTAACAAACGTTTCCATGCGCCGCGAGAATTGCGACACTTCCAAGTTCTTGGCTTTTTTAGGCACCATTTTGTCAAAATCGGCGGGATTAGCGCGCTCACCACGACCTGGCCACATTTTGCGCTCACCGGTTTCTGTTTCCCAACGCGCCATTAAACCGCTGGATGCCACTGCAATTTTATAAGTACCTTTTTGCGGTAATTGCACATCAAACGTGCTGCGGTATTTTCCGGTCATCGCATTTTGTACTTGCAGTGTGGCGCCATCTGGTGCAGTAACCACAACACTTTCTGCACGCATAGGTGCGTGATCGGCATGGAAAATATCGTTAGATACCGCGGCATCAATACTCACCCAGGCGTCATCACTGGAAAGCACAGTAGCGCTTGGCAATAACCATGCACGATGGGCTTGTGCTGATATCGGTAAGCAGAGAACGAGCGCAGTACAGAGCGTGGTTTTTAGTAAACTATTCATCATTATTCCTCTTAAAAAATCCAGTTAATAAAGTCTCTGATACAAAAACACTCAGAGTGAAGGCGTGATTTTTACTTCACCCAATTCTTTTTTTCCGGCAGCCGTTTGCACGCCAGCAATCGGCCAAGTGAAAGGCACTTTTACCAATTCACGACCACCCACTTCACGCGCTGCTTCCACCATAAGCACATAATTACCGGGTTTTAATGTGCCCAGAGGTGCGCTGCCTTCAGTAAAAGTCACTGAATGTTTTCCCGGCGCGCGGGTTGCGCCACTGACACCATCAACGGGCATGTCGGTATCGCGACCAATACGACGCCACCACTGGCGCATATCTTTAAGCCACTCTTCACCCTTATCACTTTTTTCGCCGCGCGATTCCAACTGATACCACACCGCCAAATTAGTGCTCTCGCCTTTTTCATTCTCCAACCAAAGCGCCACATAGGGTTTGTGATACTCGGCAACGTCGAGTGCGGGAATCTCTACCGACACATTTAAATCTGCAGCCATGGCGGAGGAAATACTGACTACTGACAACAGCGAACTTAGTGCATAACGCAAACGCATAATTAACTCCCTCACTTCACATCATTTTTAATGGATAAATAATAAAATCAGCACCCAAGGTGCTACCAAACCCAAGCCCACCATCGGCCAGGTTGCGGGGCGGCCACTCGCGTAGCGTTTTAACAACAGCAAACCTGTTATACAAAAAATAATGCAGGCAATTGCAAAAAAATCGAGGAACCAGCTCCATATCACTGGCGTATTTCGCCCTTTGTGTAAATCGTTGAAATAGGAAACCCAACCGCGATCGGTAAGTTCATACAACAATTCACCGCTGGTTAAATCCATACTCAACCAAGCATCACCACCGGGGCGCGGTAGCGAGAGATAAATTTCGTCCTCACTCCACTCTGCTAATTGATTGCGAACTTCAATTTTCTGCGTATCCGCCAACCAAGCGCGCAGCGTTTCTGGCAAGGGTGCTTTTTCTGCGTCCGGCACAGAAATAGCATCCAGTATTTCTGCCGGCAGCTGCGCTTCTTTGGTGATAATTTCTGGTGTGGCTTTAATATCCGCCGCGTGATTCAACGTAATGCCGGTAATCGCAAATAGCAGCATGCCGATTAAACAAATCGCCGAGCTGATCCAATGCCATTCGCGCACACTACCCACATATTTTTTCATGCTGACTATTTTTGCCTTTCAACAATTGTGCTATTCACGGTTTATCTTTTTAAAAGAGACACCACCTACCCTCGCTGCAACGAGGGCACTGGTGAAGTGAATAACGGATTAAAATTTGACGTTCACACCCAGCCAAATGTTGCGCGCTTTGTCTTTGTTGTTGTAATGATCCAGCACCGTTGCCAAATAACCGTCCGCATCACCTGCAGCGACGATACAGTTGGTATCACCCGCAACACATTCAGTAAACGTAACATCGTAATCGGTAAAGTCACGATCAAATAAGTTGTTGATACGCGCATTAAAAGTGACTGCCGGGCTTGCGCGGAAGGATGCACCCAAGTGAAAAATTTCATAGCTCTTGTAATACAGCGCCTCATCAGTATTCACATCCCATGAGCGATAACGATCCGAGTTCAGTTGCGCGGTAAAGAACACATTTAAGTCTGCCGTTACATCCCAATCCAGCGTGGCATTCGCCATATGTTTGGCAGGGCTTTGACTGCTATCACCTACCGGGCGACCTTTATTCACGCCACTTTTTTGCTCGCTATCGGTGTAAGTGTAATTGGTGCGCAATGCTAAACCGGGCACTAGTTGAATGCGCCCTGCCAACTCCAGACCTTGAATAACCGCTTTATCGATATTGACGGTTTTGCTGCTGGTGGCATAACCCAAATCAGCGTACTCACCGGTTTCTGCACAGCTAATATTGGTGGTAGCACCGCAGGGTTGGGAGGCTAACTTATCGTCAAAATCGTTGTGGAAAATCGTCGCGTTAAAATTGTGGCCAGCGGCGTGTTGCCAATAAACCGCAAACTCTGTGCTAGTCGTGGTTTCGGGTTTCAGATCGGGGTTGCCGTACATGGGTGAAGTCCCCTGCCCGCCAAAACCAACCACACCATCATACAACTGGGTGGTTTTCGGGGTTTTAAAACCAGTGCTCACGCCACCTTTAAAAGTCCATTGTTCGCTTAGCGTGTATACGCCATATAAGCGTGGGCTCACCTGATCGCCAAACACCTCATGATCGTCATAACGCAAACCAGCGGTAATCGCCAAGGGGCTGATGACATACCAGGTATCTTCAGCAAACAAGGAGTACATATTGTGTTCTTGCACACCACCGGGCGTGCCGCTTTCCATGCCAAATACACCGTCCTCCAATTCACCTTGAATAACTTGGGCACCTACGACGGTCACATGCTGCTGGCCAGCCAATTCAAAAGGCATGTCCAGTTTGGCGTCCAGGGTGTATTGGTTACTGGATAAGGTGCGTTTTCCGCGCGGCAGGAAAGTGCTAGCCGCCAGTGCTTTCCGTTCGGCTTCACTCATCCCGGCATAAGCGCCAGTACCGTCGAACATCGCCAATAGTTGTTCACGTTCAGCCACGGTGAACGGCAAGGTGCGGCCTTCGTTATTAGTATCCACATACGCCAGGGACACAAAGCTATTGCCGATATCCCATTTTCCTTCGTGGGTTAACGACCAGGTGTCGCGGGTGAATTCCTGGATGGCGCTGTAGCCGACACGCGGGTTGGCGCGGCGCGACCAAGTGCCCCCATTGGCAACACACACATTTTCGCGGGTGCCTGCTGCGTCTTTACAGTAATTGGCCGCACTCCAAATACTGTCGATTCCATCCACCGTACCCACCGGATATTCCTGTACGCCGGAGTCATTGATGCGCGGGGAGTTATCGTATTGCTGCTGCGAGGTTTCGATATCAAACGCGATACTTTGATTGTCGGTTGGCGTCCAGGAAAGACGCGCCCCCAGGACTTCGTTTTCGTTATCCACGGTTTTACCGCCGCCACCGAAACCCAAGGGGCGATTACGCACTTCACCATTGGGGTAAACGATATCCGCATAGGTGGGGTTTGAAGCCAAACGGTTGTAAGAACTGCCACGAACAGCCAGACCCAATTTGCCAGGAATGAGGGGCCCCATCACGTTGAAGTCGG
Organism: Cellvibrio sp. KY-YJ-3; assembly: GCF_008806955.1. Taxonomy (NCBI): domain Bacteria; kingdom Pseudomonadati; phylum Pseudomonadota; class Gammaproteobacteria; order Cellvibrionales; family Cellvibrionaceae; genus Cellvibrio; species Cellvibrio sp. KY-YJ-3. The sequence continues at coordinate 3,694,617 of NZ_CP031727.1, forward strand.
TGGTGATATCTTCACCAAAGCTGTCGTCTGTCTGTTGGGTACGGCTATGGCTTACCGACCCCTGCCACTTATCGGTCACTTTTTTAGTGATGATGTTAATCACACCACCCATGGCATCCGAACCGTACAAAGTAGAGGCTGGGCCGCGAATCACTTCGATACGCTCGATGGCATCCAGCGGCGGCATATGGCCAAACTGGTTGCCACCAAAACTGTTGGGGTAAATATCACCGTGATTGTTTTGACGTTTTCCATCCACCAGAATCAGGGTGTAATCCGAGCCCATCCCCCGCATAGAGATGGTGCCCTGCCCGGTTTTATCGCGGGTTTCGCCAATATCCACACCTTCCAGATCGCGCACGGCGTCCAACAGTGTGGTGTAGGGGCGTTTACTCAATTCTTCCGCAGTGACTACAGAAATACTGGCGGGTGCATCGGTAATTTTCTGTTCAAAACCAGCTGCAGAAACCACAACTTTTTGCAATACGGGTGCCGCTGATGTGGCGGTTTGTGCTGTCGTGCTGGCTTGGGCAAAGGCATGGGTGGATGCCATAAATGCACCCAGCACCACCATTGATGATGCGGTTAACGGAAGAGAAAAACGGCCAGCCCTGTTGTTTTTTGGGTACATCTGCAATCACCTTATCAATAAAAATACGCAAAAAGTAATAATGCGCGCATGTTATCGATAAGTATTTACATTTACAATGATAACAATTCCTATTTACATAAATTAAATCGGATTACTCAGACATCAGCCCACTGGCGCAACAGGTTGTGATAATGGCCTGTCAAACCCAATATTTCGGCGCTATCACCCAGCCTTTGGCGCAGGGACTGGATATTGCAATCCAACTCGTGGAGCAAATTGCGCTGCCAATCGTCGCGTACCATGCTTTGCGTCCAGAAGAAACTGCACACTCGCTCGCCTTGGGTGACGGGAGCTACCTGGTGCAAGCTGGTGGAGGGATACAAAATCAAATCGCCTGCGGGCAATTTCACTTCGTGACTGCCGTAGGTGTCTTGCACGATTAACTCGCCACCCTCGTACTCGTCTGGCTCGGATAAAAACAAGGTGGATGACACATCGGTACGCAAGCTGAGGTTAGTGCCCGGCACTAAACGAATCGCACCATCCACATGAAAACCGTAATGTTCGCCACCGGCGTATGCATTAAATAGTGGTGGCACGATTCGCAATGGCAACGCGGCCGACATAAACAGTGGGTTGGCGTAAAGCGCCGTTAAAATCATTTCGCCCAACGCGCGCGCGACGGGGCCATCCACCGGCAATTGGCGATTGCGTTTAACCTGAGCCCCCTGCTGCCCTACTGTGGCTTTGCCATCCACCCACTGCGCCTCCTGTAAGCGGGCGCGGCACTCGGCAACTTGTTGTTTGGTTAATACTTCTGGAATGTGGATTAGCATCATATCCCCCGCATGCGCGCAATAAATAAAGGGCGCGATAAATCGCGCCCTTACAAATGACCAAACAATTAATTAGAAGCTGAAATTCACACCCAACCGTGCCGACAAAGGCGCCCCAGGATAATAGCGTGAACCACCATTATTCAGGCTGGCCACATAATCCTCATCGGTAATATTGAGCAGATTAAGTTGCACACTCAGGTTTTGGTTAATCGGATAGGACGCCATAGCATCAAATACCCAATAATCACCAAATTCGTACATAGAGCGGGTGCTCAGGGCAGTTGTATTCACCACACTGGAGCTGACCATAGTATCCACGTAGCGTGCACCGCCACCAATCAACAAGCCGCTGTCAAAGGTATAGCTGTTCCAGAGGGTAAATGTAGTTTTTGGCGACCATTGGATAGCACCACCCTCGTTATTGCCAGAGGCTTCATTGGCCGGGGTATTCGGGTTATCCACCGTGCGGTTACCGCGCGTGATTTCGTTGTCCATAAACGCAAGACCAGCGCTGATTTGCCACTTGTCGGTCAATGAACCCACCGCACCAAACTCCACACCTTCCACTTGCTTTTCACCCAAAGCAACGGAAGAGCCGTCGGGGTTAGTGGCGATTTCGTTTTCATTGGTACTGCGGAACAGGGCTGCCGTCAGGAACAGTTTGTTATCCAGCACATTCCATTTAGTGCCCAGCTCGGCGTTAGTACCCTTTTGTGGATCGAGATTAGGGTTATTAATGTTGTTCGCAGCATTGGTAGTGTTGAGCGCAAAGTTCGCTCCACCCGGTGGCAACTCGGACGTGGCGTAGCTGACATACACAGAGCCATTAGCCGCGGGCTTATACACGCCACCCAATTTCCAGCCAAACAATTCATCGGTGAGATGCGCATCGCTCGCAAGCAATGTACCCACTGGAACAGTTTGCACCGCTGGTGCAGTCACTGCCGCCTGACGGGTGATAACGTCAGTCTTGGTATGGAAGCGATCTGCGCGAACACCGGCGCTTAACTCCCATTGATCATTCAGCGTCACTGTGTCCTGCGCATAGAAGGCGTAGGTAGTGGTTTCACCATCGGTTTTAGCACCGGTGCGCAACACCGGCTGGAACACATCGCCCGTGCTTGGATTGTAGAGGTTGGCATTAGCCTGCTGCACAGTGGTCGATGAAGTCGAAGCGGTAAATGGAAGGCCCAAGGTGTAGTTCAGCTGACTCTCATAGGTGAATTCAACACCGGATACCAAATCGTGTTTGATACCACCCGCCTCAAATGAGGCAGACAAATTAGTCTGATTGGTGAGGATCTGGTTAGTTTGATCCTTACCCTGACGCGAGCGGGAAATTGTCCAGGACGCTGGCTCACTCGGGGTTGTAAAAGTGACCGCATTCACCCCCGTCAAGAGTTGATCCTGATTGGTTCGACCATAGCGCGAGGTATTGCGCAAGGTAACACCCTCGGCCAAATCCTGTTCGATGCGCACTGTCACCATACTGGCTTTGACATCGTTAAAGTCATTGGTGGAGCCGTAGAAATTTTCAGTATCAACACGTTCGGGAGTTTGACCGGCCAGTACACCAGTCGCAAAAATCGCGTTGTAATAACCATCCAATCCGATAGTAGACACACCACCATCCGGCACACCGGATTGCTCCGCTGCAAGAACATTAATGTAGGTGCGAGTATCGGTTCCCAACCCCAACCCGAGAGAGGCGGCAAAACCTTGGGCATTGTTTTCAACCTGGTCACGGCCATCAACACCGGCGTCTTGCTTCATCAGGTTAACGCGTAACGCTGAAGTCGTAGACAGGGTTTTATTCACATCGACAGTTGCACGTTTGTAATCACCGGTACCGCCAGTCACGCTGCCGCTGATGGCATCCTCCTGATTGGCCAGCTTACTGCTGAGGTTTACATAACCGGACGCTGCACCACGGCCGTTATCCACCCCTGCCGGGCCTTTCGCAATTTCCACTTGTTCGGTATTAAAGGTATCGCGGCTGATGCTACCTAAATCGCGGATACCATCCACAAAAATACTGCCCTGGGTATCAAACCCGCGCATAAAAATAGAATCGCCGGTAGAGGTATTACCGTTTTCACCCATCAACATAGTGATACCGGGCGTATTGCGCAGTGCTTCACTTAGGGTGGTCGCGGCCTGTTGCTGGAACAATTCCTTTTTTACTACCGCGATGGTTTGTGGAGTATCCACCAATGGCTGGGTAAATTTAGGGGAGCTTACCTGCTCGGCCTTGTAGCTCTCTATCGCCTCTGCTTCAACTCTTACGGTATTCAACTTCTTGGTTGTTTTTGCTGCCTCTTGCGCCACAACCCCAGACGAAGCCAGCAGCAATGCAGAAGACAGTGCCGTTGCCCCAAGCTGTAACGCCTTCACGTGCTTTTTGGACACTATAGGTAAGTGAGTAGATTTTCCGATGGTCATGACAAGCCCTTGTAATAGAAATAAACGGAGCGCCTAGCGCTCGCGCATACTAACGAGAATCATTATCGATAACAATGATAATAATTCTTGTTTCTTTTTGTTAATTTTACTTATTACGGCTTTTTTACACGCCACTCAGGAGGGAGGTCATTTGACTTATTGACATATAACTAAAAGCGATTAATCTTCATTATCTATATTACAATATGCACCAATATTGGAGCTATTAACCCATGCACGTCCCCTCTCGCCCCGTCTTGCTCGTGTTGTATTGCCTGACCGCGTTATTGGTCGGGGCGAGCAGCGGGAGCAATGCGGAACAAAAGGCCCCGGTGACAGAGGCAGCGGGTGCAGCCGCATCCGTGGATGGTGTACACCTACGCCTCGGCGCCGAAAACTCCTGGCCACCTTATAGTGATGAACAGGGGCAAGGCATTTCTACCGATCTCATCAAAGCCGCCTTTGCCAATCGTGGAGTAGTACTCAGCTTCCAGGTACTTCCCTATGCGCGCGTCCTGCACGATTTGGCCTCCGGTAAAATTGATGGCGGTTTTAACGTAAGTCGCCAAGCCACCACCGAAAACAAATATATTTTTGGTGAGGTGCCGCTACTCAGCGTCAAGGCTTATTGGTTTTTTATGGCAGGCACTCACAGCAACATCAAATCTTTTAATGATCTGCCGGATAATTTTCGCGTTGGCGTAATCCGCGACTACGAATACGGGGATGATTACGAAATTCATCGCCACCGGTTTAACGAGATACGAGTATCCCAACAGTCGCAAATTATTCGCATGCTAAAACAAGGGCGTATCGATGCAGGAATCATGTTTGAACGCGAAGCCGAATTTGCCATGCGACAAATGCAACTCAAAAGCAGCGTGTTTGATAAACGTTTTTTAAATCACGAGGGCGATGTATACGTCGCCTTCTCACACAAAAGCCCCAGGGCACGGTGGATGGCACAAGAGTTGGACAAAGGGCTGTTGATGCTCAAGGAGACGGGGGAGTATGATCGCATGCTCTCAGACACCAGCAAGGAGCCATGATGCAAAAAGCCATTCACTTACTCACTAGCATTCTGCTAATGCTAATAACCGCTTGTTCCACACCACCTCAGCCTGAGTCAACGATAATCGAACACCCCAATTCAAGCGATTTGCTAGAGCCGATAATGCTCGGCAACAACACCACAGTAATCAAATTCACTATACCCATGTATGCCGAAGCAAATTTTCGGTTACTCGATACAAAGCATTACCGCCACAAATTTGATTATGTAGCGAATATAAATTTTAACGATAAGGATTGTATAAATGGCCATAATGCTGCACTGGAATACAAACAAAACCTCAACGATCATTACGCCAGATATTTTGATAATCCCGCCAAATGGAATCAGCAGAACATCCTTTTACTCAAGCTAAGCCAAAATAAAAAAGAGCTAACCGCAACACTCAACAATGAAACGATCACGATTAACACAATCAAACCTATCCGTTTTTTACATATCACGAGTGAACCGGAGCACCTAAAACTCCAAAGCGTTCAGGTACTTAACAACAAGGAATAACGTTTATGCCTAAAAAAAATATAACCCTCTATTTGTTAATTCTACTTACATCAATAGCAACTCATTTCGCACATGCTGATTTCAATAAAGGAATGGATCATTATGTAAAGGGCGAGTATGAGTTTGCATTCAAGGAGTTTATGAGTGTTGCTCAATACGGTGATCATGATGCCCAACAAAATATTGGCGCCATGTACTTCCGTGGTGAGCATGTTGAAAAAAATACCATCGAAGCCTACGCATGGTTCGCGTTAGCAGCACAAGACCCGACAATTAACCAGAACAAAATCCATTTAAAAATCCTGAAACAACTTAATGAAACACAACAATCGGCAGCAAAAAAACGTTATGAGTCGTTACTGGATGAATATGCGAATGATGTAGTTATTGCTAAATTAACGCCAAAATTTATTGGTAAAAATGCCGGTTTTAAAGAGCGTCGTGCAATTAAAAAAGTGGCGCCCCAATACCCTACTGACATGTTGCGACAAGGAAAAGCGGGATTTGTTGATGTGATTTTTACTGTTGATAAATACGGCTTCACCAGAGATCACATGGTTTATTACTCGCCTTCACAATCATTTACTGATGCCGCAATAGCAGCCTTGCGAAAATTCCAATATGAGCCGGCAAAAATCGATGGAAAGCCTATAGATATCAACGGCTATAAAACAAGACATAATTTCTATATTGATGGACACAGAATAAATAACGAAAAACTTGGCAATATTGTTGATGATTTACGTAAAAAAGCAAAAGTGGGAAATTCCAGCGATCAACTTGCTTATGCTTATTTTTTAGAGGCCATCCCCTCATTCACTAGTGACTTCGAATTAACTGACAACCCAAATGAATGGTATATGCAATCCGCCAAAAATGGTAATGGCGCTGCAAGCTACTTTTTAGGGCGCAATATTTTGTATGGAAATATGTGCGAACAAGATACCAATCAAAGCATGGCATGGCTGTTGAAAGCTGCAAAGCAAGGAATACCCGAAGCGCAGTACATGCTCGCACTGGAGTCATTCAGCGGTGCTCACTTTGCGAAGGACGAAAAAAAGGGCTTTTACTGGCTGGAACAAGCGGCAGCTCGGAATAACCAGGCAAAAGTGAGATTGGCCTGGATACTGGCAACTCATCCGGATGCCACAAAGCGCAACGGTAAAGTTGGCGAGAGTCATGTCAATCAGGTACCCGATGACTACTTAGATAAACAGAATTATTTCCAAACGAAAGCGGCAATCGCTGCTGAGAATGGCGATTTTAAATCGGCAATTAAATGGCAGAAAAAGGCTGTAAAAGATGCTAAAAAACTGGAACTACCGCTGGAGATAATCGAACAACGGCTTGCAAGTTATTCCACGAAAAAGCCGTGGCGAGAAGAAATTTAATCGCTAATAAATCAATTACACAGAGAATAAAAAAATCCCGCTCCGGAACACCGCAGCGGGATTTTTTATGCCCTTAACAATACGCAATGAATTACATATACGCGTTGGAGCGATCCGTATGGTCAGTCACATCGCGAATGCCTTTCAACTCGGGCAACTTGTCCATCAACTGCACTTCAATGCCCTGCTTGAGGGTAATTGCCACTGAGCCACAACCCTGACAACCGCCACCAAACTTTAATACGGCAATCATATCTTCAGTGATTTCCACCAAGCTCACGTTGCCGCCGTGGGAAGCGAGACTGGGGTTTACATCGTTGTAAAGCACGTAGTTGATACGGTCTTCCAGCGGGCTATCGTCGGTAACACGCGGCATTTTGGAATTGGGAGCACGAATAGTGAGCTGGCCACCCATGCGATCAGGGGAGTAGTCCACCTTGGCATCTTCCAAAAATGGCAAGCTGCGCTCTTCAAAGTGAGCGTTAAAACCCTTGAGCGGCACAATCACATCACCTTCTTTTTCCTCGCCGGGGCGACAATAAGCAATGCAAGTTTCCGCATTGGGTGTACCCGGGTTGGCCACAAACATACGAATGCCTATGCCGTCGTTGTCTTTTTGCTTGTCGAGCAGTTCTTTCAAGTAGTCTTGAGCGGATTCGGTGATATCGACGTTGACCATATAAACCTTTCTACAGAATCTGTGGGAGTCACCACTACATACGCTTAAACGTATATAAAAGGACAAATAATACCCGATTAAATTACTCAGGTATTCTACTGCAAAGTCGCGGCACAGGCACTAGCCAAGCCTGAAAAGAAGCCGCTAAATTTTTATCGGCGCCATAGCCAAACCCTACAACACCCCCTAATGCCGCACACAAGCAGGCCAAAACGGGCGCCCTTTGGCTGCTTTTCTGCTAGAATTCGCGCCAATTTTCTATATCAATCTTTTTTGATATTGCTTCAGCAATTCTTATTCTATTCAAGCCTTTTAGCGAAAGGTTTCACATGACAGACAGGTTTCCCATGACTGCACCAGCCGCCCTGCAAGCCCGCATTGACTCACTGCACACCGCCATTAAAGAACGCATCCTGATTCTGGATGGCGGCATGGGCACCATGATCCAAAGCTATAAGCTGCAGGAGACGGATTATCGCGGCGCGCGTTTTGCCGATTACCACATGGATATCGCGGGCAACAACGATTTGCTCAGCATTACCAAACCAGAAGTGATCCGCGAGATCCAGCGCGCCTACCTTGAAGCCGGCGCCGACATTCTGGAAACCAACACCTTTAACTCCACGCGCATCTCCATGGCCGACTACGACATGGAAGATCTGAGCCATGAACTCAATTTCGCCTCTGCGCGTTTGGCGAGAGAACTGTGCGATGAAATGACCGCGCAGAATCCGGCCAAGCCGCGTTTTGTTGCCGGTGTGCTCGGGCCAACCAGTCGCACCTGTTCTATTTCGCCGGATGTAAATGACCCTGGCGCGCGCAACGTGACCTTTGATCAGCTGGTAGAAAACTATCTGGAATCAATGGATGGTTTGGTCAAAGGCGGCGCCGATATTATTTTAATCGAAACTATTTTCGATACGCTCAACGCCAAAGCTGCGGTTTTCGCGGTAAAACAATATTTTGACAATGTCGGTTTTGAATTACCGATTATGATTTCCGGCACCATTACCGATGCCTCTGGTCGCACGCTGTCCGGCCAAACGACTGAAGCATTTTACAATTCACTCGCACACGCCCGCCCACTCAGCATGGGTTTGAACTGCGCACTGGGCGCCAAAGAATTGCGCCAGTACGTGCAAGAACTTTCACGTGTCGCCAACTGTTTTGTGAGCGCGCATCCCAACGCCGGTTTGCCAAATGAATTTGGTGAATACGATCAAACCGCGCAAGAGATGGTCGATATTGTTGAAGAATTTGCCGCAAGCGGATTTTTAAATATTATCGGCGGCTGCTGCGGTACTACGCCCGCGCATATCAAAGCTCTCGCTGATGTAATGAGCAAATATGCTCCGCGCAAAATTCCTGATATCGAACCAGCTTGCCGTCTCTCCGGTTTAGAGCCGTTCAACATCACCAAAGATTCGTTATTTGTAAACGTCGGCGAGCGCTGTAACGTTACCGGTTCTGCGCGCTTTAAAAAATTAATTGTGGAAGAAGATTATTCCACTGCACTGGAAGTTGCTTTAGAGCAAGTTGAAAATGGTGCGCAGGTAATCGACATCAACATGGATGAAGGCATGCTCGATGCTGAAAAAGCCATGGTGCGCTTTTTGAATTTAATTGCTGGCGAACCGGATATCGCCCGTGTACCAATTATGGTGGACTCATCCAAATGGGATGTTATCGAAGCCGGTTTGAAATGTATTCAAGGCAAACCGATTGTAAACTCCATCAGTTTGAAAGAAGGCGAAGAAGAGTTTTTACAAAAAGCCAAACTCTGCATGCGCTACGGTGCTGCTGTAGTCGTAATGGCATTTGATGAAACCGGCCAAGCCGATACCATGGCGCGCAAAAAAGAAATTTGCGAGCGCTCTTATCGCACATTGGTAGATAAACTGAATTGCCCACCGGAAGATATTATTTTCGATCCAAACATTTTTGCGGTCGCAACCGGCATTGAAGAACACAACAATTACGCGGTAGATTTTATTGAAGCCACACGCTGGATTCGCACCAACCTGCCTCACGCTGGCGTCAGCGGCGGCGTATCCAACGTGTCCTTCTCCTTCCGTGGCAACAACCCGGTGCGTGAAGCAATCCACTCAGTATTTTTGTACCACGCGATTAAAGCCGGTATGAATATGGGCATCGTTAACGCCAGCCAATTGGCGGTGTACGACGATTTACCGCAAGAATTAAAAGACAAAGTTGAAGATGTTATTCTCAACCGTCACAGCGGCGGCACTGAAGCGTTGCTTGATATCGCTGAAAAATATCGCGGTGATGGCTCGACGGGTGAAGTCAAAGAAGACGCTGAATGGCGCTCACTGCCGATTGCAAAACGTATTGAACACTCGCTGGTAAAAGGTATTTCAACCCATATCGTCGAAGATACCGAAGAAGCACGCCAACATTATCCTCGCCCGCTCGATGTAATCGAAGGCCCACTCATGGACGGCATGAATGTGGTGGGTGATTTATTCGGTGCCGGTAAAATGTTTTTGCCGCAAGTAGTTAAATCCGCGCGCGTAATGAAACAATCAGTAGCCTATTTGCAACCGTTTATTGAAGCCGAGAAAACCGAAGCTTCAAAACCCAATGGCAAAATCCTGATGGCGACCGTAAAAGGCGATGTACACGACATCGGCAAAAATATTGTCGGCGTGGTATTGCAGTGCAATAACTTTGAAGTGGTTGACCTTGGGGTAATGGTGCCCTGCGATAAAATTATCGACACCGCCATCGAGCAAAACTGCGACATTATCGGACTCTCGGGTTTGATCACACCGTCGCTGGATGAAATGGTGTTTGTCGGCCGCGAAATGGAACGCCGTGGTATTAATAAGCCGCTGATGATCGGCGGCGCAACCACCTCCAAAGCGCATACCGCGGTAAAAATTGATCCGGTGTTTAAACTCAATCAAGTGGTTTACGTTGCCGATGCCTCGCGCGCCGTAGGTGTCGCCAGCACACTACTGTCCGACGAATTGCGCCCCAAATTTGTGGAAGACCTCAGACAAGAATATATAGATGTACGCGAGCGCAACGCCAACCGCAAACCACGCGGCACCGTGCGCTCCTACCCCGAAGCTATCGCCAAAGGTTTAAAACTGGATTGGGATAATTACACCCCACCAGCGCCCGCATTTACCGGTGTAAAAGTATTTGAAGATTACGATTTAAATACGCTAGTTGATTTTATTGACTGGACACCTTTCTTTATCAGCTGGGATCTCGCCGGAAAATATCCAAAAATTCTGGAAGATGAAATCGTCGGTGAAGCAGCACGCAATTTATTTGCCGATGCACAACAGATGCTGCATAAATTGATCGATGAAAAACTTATCCGCGCCAACGGCGTGATCGGCTTCTGGCCAGCGAATACGGTCAACAGCGATGACATCGCCGTATATGATGCGGATGGAAAGCAAATAAATACTTTGCACCACATCCGCCAGCAGCATTTAAAACAAGGCATGGAATCGCGCCCGCATTATTCACTCGCGGATTTTGTTGCACCGAAAGAAACCGGCAAACAGGATTACATCGGCGGCTTTGCGGTCACTACCGGCATAGGCGCAGAAGAACTCGCCAAGCAATATCAAGACGCGGGCGATGACTACAACAGCATCATGGTAAAAGCCCTCGCCGACCGTTTGGCTGAAGCCTTTGCAGAACACATGCATCAACGCGTGCGCAAAGAATTCTGGGGTTACGACCGCGATGAAAATCTATCCAACGAAGATTTAATCAAAGAACAATACAAAGGCATCCGCCCTGCTCCCGGTTATCCAGCCTGCCCCGATCACACTGAAAAAACTCAGTTATTTGCGTTGTTAGATGGCGAGAAAAATACTGGTATCACGCTGACCGAACATTTTGCGATGTTGCCAACTGCTGCGGTTTCCGGCTGGTATTTTGCACATCCGCAAGCGGAGTATTTTAATACTGGGAAGATTGAGAAAGATCAGGTGGAGAGTTTGGCGCAGCGCAAGGGGGTTAGTGTGCAGGAGATTGAAAGATGGATGAGTCCGGTGTTGGCGTATGAGCCTGGGGTTGTTGCTGAGTAAGTTTGGAATTTTGTAGGGCGGGTTCGCGGAGCAACTCGCCGCAATCATAAACCAACCATATGAAATATTACCTACTTCAATTCCTTCAAATAAGTGGACTTGACTATGGATAACCTTTTATACAAATACAGAAGTGTTGATAAGAATGGCCTAGATATTCTAATTAATAGTGCATTATATTTCCCAACGACGAGTACATTCAATGATCCATTTGATGGCCAATTGCTACCAGTGGACTTTGAAAATGAACTTAAAGATCTGGGGCTCCATCCAGGCCCCATCAAATTATCATCTGCAAATGAGCATATAAAAGAAGAAATTAATAGAGTAGGCGTATTTTGTCTATGTAAAACACCTGACGATATATTAATGTGGTCGCACTATGCAGATTCACACCAAGGTTTTTGTCTTGGTTTTAAACCAGATTTAAAACGCAAAATTGAAACCAACGGGATACCTATAAACCAATACCCTATAGCTTACGAAGCAGATCATCCTTTTAAAGAAATATACGAAAACTACCCAGATATTAATTCTTTTGAAGATTTTATTAACCTTTGTGAAAATTTTAAAAAAGCTGCCTTAACTGTAAAACATGAGCACTGGCGTTACGAAGCAGAAGAAAGATTAATATCTAGAGAATCCGGTTTATATTTATTTCAGCCCGAGGCATTGGATTGTGTGATCTTAGGGATGAACATCTCCAACAAAGATACATTTACAATTAAAAACCTATTAAATCGCGCAGAATGGAAACACGTTCGTTTATTAAAGGCTTTCCGAGGAAAGGCAGCCTTAAAACTTGAAATCAGAGAAGAGACAAAGTTTCAGCCGATATAACGCTAAACACCACATCAACAAATAATCACCCATGTTGGGCATAACTGCCCAACCTACCGAACGATAAATAATTTAATTATTTTGCTGCCCTGAGAAACCGCTGTTGCGGTTCGTTCCTCACCAGCAACCTACAGATATGGAGAACGCCATGAGCGATGCAACAAATGACGAGCTGATTCAAGCGTTAAAAATTGCCTTTTGTTATATGCCAAAAGCTATAGAGGTGAACAAGTACGAATACGGTGATAGATACCAAACCGTGCTCGACCATATTCAAACGGTGCGAGAGACTTTACTCATTAATGAGATAGACCCGGAAGAAGTGTATGGTGAGATTAATCCCGACAGCACACCGAACTCTTCTTATTAAGCGTTGCGTAAAAACAATACGCAGCCGGTTAAATAACCACCTATGAAAATGATTGGACTTGGATCGCACCACAGTAGCATCAAATTTTATATCGCCAATCGCCCACCGATTGATGATTATCCGGTAATGGATGAATTGCATGGCTTGGCTTGGCGATGGGGGAGCTTACACATATTGTGAAACACACCAGTAACCACTGGCGAAAAGTGTTTAATGTGTACGCCAAGTTATTATTTGATTGGTATCAATTGCAGCAACTGAAAAATTTACCCGATACCTGGCAAGCTTATCGTGACCTTGAATTATTTCAGGCACACTCACAAGAGGTACTGTTGTTTAGTGCACCGCAGTTTGAATCGGATGGAAACGCCATCCATATCATTGCCGGTAAAACCTACGCGGCGCAGCTAGCATTACCACCACTGGTTTGGCTGGATGCTTATTTTGCGGTTAATAAAGAACAGCGCGTGATTGTTGCACCTTACCCGGATTATCGTCAGCTTTCCAATGAGCGAATTGCGCGCCTGCTTGAGCTGATGCGATTCAGTTGAAATATAGAGCGAAATTCCCACCTCCCCCATATCATGCTTTTCAATCACTCTGTTAAATCAAGCACCTTTTCGATTTTAAGTTAATCTTTTGAATCTGAATGTACGCTAAATAACATAATAAAAAATATAAATTTCACCAAAAAACCATGGTTGTAAATTTTACTTTTTTTGTAAAAAAATAATTACAAATTAATAAAAATTAATTTTATTAATTCAAGAAAATCGCTTAAAAGCTACGCAACAACTCACCTTAAGCTGATTGGCACAAGCATTGCTCCACTTACTCTGTAGGTTCAGTCAATCACAGAAAATGGAGATTTAATTATGTTTACTAAAACATCTGCCATCCTAAGTATTGCTATGATTTCATCAGCAGCCGTAGCGCAATCAGACAACCAGGAAAACAACAACTGGCGCTTGCATCCGGAATTTTCTATTGGTGCTGGCTACGGCTTTACCAAATTAAAAGATGATGAATTTAAAGAAGATGAGGCCGCTAAAAAAATATTTGCCTTGGTAAAATTTAATGAATACATCGGAGTGGAGGCCTCTTATATTGACTTTGATGAAGCCGGAAATGATGTATTAACTCTGGATGCGGACGGTAGATCACTAGCCGTTATTTTTGAAGCCCCGCTCAGCGAATCATTTTCTCTTTACGCCAAGGGCGGGCAATTATGGTGGGATGCAGATGCTGCAATAACATCAATTAATGCCAGCGACAATTACGATGGCGATGAGGCGTTTTGGGGTGGTGGTGCAAAAATTCGCTTATCTGAAAACCTTGATTTGCGCATCGAATATGAACGCTTTGATTTCAATATCTCGCGGGACGAAATCGATGTATTGCAACAAGACGACATTGATATGGATGTGGATTTTGCCAGTGTAAATCTGCAGTTTACTTTTTAACGCATCACTTCTCCGCTAAACGCAAACCTTATTAGCGGGAGCCTTGTGCTCTCGCTACTATGCCTGCTCTATCCAGTCCCCTTTTACCAGCAAACGAACACCAACCTCAGCACCAAAAACTCTGTTTATAACGTAATATGGCCGTCATTTACGCCACCATTACATTATTATCAGGGACACAAAATGCGCCAAACCCCATTATCACTGCTGGTATTTATGCTTATCGCCACAGGCATAGCTTTAATCGCCTCCGGCTGGCAGCCCTATGACCGCGCCACCTGGTTAATGGAGGTGATGCCGGTATTAATCGCGATTCCAATTTTGTGGGCAACATACAAAAAATTCCCGCTTACTACACTGCTCTACTGGTGTATTTTTTTGCACGGTTTGATTTTAATTCTGGGCGGGGCTTACACCTATGCGCGGGTTCCAGTGGGTTTTATGGTGCAAGACTGGTTTGAATTGTCACGCAACCCTTACGACAAACTTGGCCACTTTTTTCAGGGCTTTGCCCCCGCATTAATTGCGCGGGAAATTCTTATCCGCCACCAGATTGTCAAAGGCGCAAAAATGCTCGCCTTTATTATCGTGTGTATTGTGCTGGCAATTAGTGCCACTTATGAGCTGATCGAGTGGGCCGCTGCGCTGATTATGGGGCAAGGCGCGGATGAGTTTTTGGGCACCCAGGGCGACCAGTGGGATACCCAATCGGATATGTTTTTTGCCTTTATCGGAGCAATCAGTGCCTTGCTACTACTATCGCGCTGGCACGACATCCAACTTCAAAAGATTAAAGGGTATTAAAATACCTATAAAAATAAAAAATCGCATTAAAAGATATTTATTTACCTGAAATTTGCAAAATAACATTAATGAGTATAAATTTACTCTTAATTGATTATTTTCACCTATTAGGGGTAGATAAATATCTATTATGAACTATCACTCAATGACCAATAGCGCCATTGCTACCGAGCTGGGCGAACGCCTTGAACGTTTGCGGCTGGCGCAAAACCTGACCCAACAAATGCTGGCAGATGAAATAGGCATTACTGCCAAAAGTTATCGCCAATTGGTGGCGGGCGGCGGCAAGCTGGAAAATATGATTGCCGCCTTACGCGCGCTCAATGCCTTGGAGCAACTGGATAACTTCCTACCCGATACGCCACCCAGCCCACTCGAACAATTAAAACTGCGCGGTAAACAGCGCCAGCGCGCACGGACTAGTAACTATAAAGCAGCCGAGGCGCGCACTTCCGAGAGCATAAAAGAACCGGGGTTGGACTGGTAATGCTAAACCTCGCTGAAGTGTGGCTATGGGACAAATTGGTCGGCGCCCTTGCCTGGGCACCCGACACCGCAACCGCGACCTTTGAATATACGCCCGAATGGATAAAAACCGGGGTGCAAATCGCCCCACTGCACATGCCTAGCCACGCAGACGGCACACATATTTTTCATTTCCCCCAACTCAACCGCGACACCTATAAAGGGCTGCCCGCGTGTTTTGCAGATACCTTGCCGGATGATTTTGGCAACGCGGTAATCAATGCCTGGCTCGCACGCAACGGCCGGGACGCGCAGAGTTTTAACCCACTCGAACGCCTGCTTTACAGCGGCAACCGCGGTATGGGGGCGCTGGAATACGCCCCTGCCCTGCGGCAAACTCAACAGACCAATAGCAAGCTGGAGCTGGAATCGCTGATCGCTATGGCGCAACAAGTACTGGATCAACGTGCCGGCCTAAACGGTTCGCTCCAACACAGGGGGAATGACGATCTCACAGCGATACTGCAAGTGGGTACATCCGCTGGTGGCGCGCGCGCCAAGGCCTTGGTTGCGCTCAATAAAACGCGCACTGAAATCCGCTCAGGGCAAGTAGATGCACCTGAGGGCTTTGAACATTATCTGTTGAAATTTGATGGAGTCATTGAACAGGGTAATAGCCGCGAAACCTTTGGCGACCCACAGGGTTTTGGCCGTATGGAATACGCCTATTATTTAATGGCAAAAGCGGCGGGCATTCGTATGGCGCCTTGCGAATTATTAATGGATGGTGAGCGCGCGCATTTTCTGACGCAGCGCTTTGATCGCATTGGCAATCACAAGGTGCACTATCAATCACTTTGTGCCATGGATCACGCCGATTTCAAAAAGCCGGGCTATTACAGCTATGAGCAACTATTTGCCGTAGCGCGCCAACTGCGTTTAACGCGCGCTGAAGCGGTGGAAATTTATCGCCGCATGGTGTTTAACATAGTGGCGCGCAACCATGACGATCACAGTAAAAATATCGGTTTTATTCTGCCCGGCCCGCGTATGCAGTGGCAATTAGCGCCCGCGTTTGATATAGCCTACAGCTACAAACCCGGCTCACCCTGGGTGAATTCGCACCAACTGAATTTAAATGGTAAACGCGATAATTTTACCCGCCGTGATTTATTAAGTGCTGCAACCTTAATTAGTAATTTCACCAAAGAAGCAAAACTGATTATTGAAGAGGTGCTTGATGTTGTCGGCCAGTGGCCAACCTATGCAAGCACGGCGGGTGTATCGCCGGAGTTTACACGCGAGATAAATAACAACTTACGCCTTTCGCTTTAAACACTGAGTTACCAACAGTCGATAGCCAAACAAGTCACCACAACTTTTATTGAATAAGGAATTGGCAATGCAAATCACCACCCTGGTATTTTTTGCGCTACTTATTTTTTTCACCTGGCGCGGTTATCAAAAAGGGTTTATTGGCTCTATTACGCGCATTTTGAGTTGGATAGTCGCCTACCCTGCCGCACTTATTTTTACTCCAACAGTTGCCACGCTGTTAATGCAACACACGGCATTAACGGGTTTGATTGTTTATTTTATTGCCGGTGCAGGGATTTTTTTGCTGGTCAGTTTTATTGTTTCATTATTGCTAAGCAGTGTTGGAAAATTGGTACCGGAAAACCATGCTACTAATACCGGCTCAAAAATAGGCGGTGCAGGTGTGGGTGTACTGATAGGTGCACTGGCCGGTTTACTCGCGGTTTATGTGTTAGGGCTAGTCTTAACACCGAAGCAAAATACCATCACCGAAAACCTCACTACCGACACAACAACCAACGCTCCGCTCACCCATACCCCTGCTAACAGTTCAACGAATCCCCCCGTTCCAACGCTACGCAATTTACAAAGCGCTAACGATTCATTTATTGAAGCAAGCGCTAAAAAATTAATGGGTGCCGCCGCCGCAACCGCGGTGGATTTGGCGGTGGAAGATAAAACCGCCAGCCAGGTAGCCAAAGCCTTTGTACAAGACCCACAAACCATGCTTGGCCATGTGCAGCAGATGACCAACAGCGGCCAAATGCAAACGCTGATGGCCGATGAAAAAATCCAATCGCTACTCACCACGGGCGATACCCACGCACTAATGCGCGACCCGGAATTTAAAGCCTTAATTGATAACCCAAGCATGCAGGCGCTAATGGCGCAAGCTGATGTGAACACCGATGCGGGCGCGAAGGCAGCGGCAGAAAAAATGGTTTTTGCGTGGAATCGGGTGCAGATAATTAAACATGACCCGCGGGTGATTGCGATAGTGACCGACCCGGAGTTTCAACAGCAATTAAATTCACCCAATAAATTGCCACTGATGCTGAACCCAAAATTAAACCAGCTCACGCAGATTATTTTTAGTCAGGAAACTATCGCGGCAAATGGTACGAATAATTACGAGGTGATAGAGGTAAAACAAAACAATACCGGCAGCCAAACAACGGAGGAAACACCGAGAACACCTACCCAAATTTATCGCTGGACCGATGAAAATGGGCAAGTGCATTATTCTGACCAGCCAACAAACCCGGCTGCAAAACCTCAGTAAACTTTTGCCAAGCCCTCGGGCCGCGTTTTGAAACGCGGCTGGGCCCACAAATACTGCTCCGGTGCTTTTAGGATTTCCTGCTCTACAAATTCATTTACCCGGCGCGCATCAGCCAGCTCATCCCCTGTGGGGTAGTTTTCAAAGGGCGGGTGAACCACCACATCATAACCACTGCCATCGGCACGGCGGTATTGGGAGAAAGGAATAATTTTAGCGCGCCCCATGCGAGCAAATGTTGCCGTGGCAGTCACGGTCGCGGCGGGCACACCAAAAAAAGGCACAAATACTGACACTTTTGCACCCAGGTCGCGGTCAGGGGCATACCAAATCATTCGCCCTTTGCGCAGCTGTGTCACCATTCCGCGCACGTTGTCACGGCTAAGGGCAATACCTTCTTTTACATAGGCTTCACGACGCTTTTTTTGCACATAATCAAACACTTTGTTTTTATGCGGGCTGTACATCCCATCATAATTTATACACGCCCCCAGCATCGCACTGCCTATATCCAGTGTGGTGAAATGTAAACTAAGCAAGAGCGCGCCCTCGCCATCTGCCTTGGCTTTTTCAATGTGCTCAAGCCCGGTGATGGAGAATAATTTACGCAACCGCGGTTTTGACCAAAAATAACCAATCCCGGTCTCAAAAGCTGCCATCGCAGTGGATTGCAAATTGGCATTTAATAATTGGTCAATTTCCGCGGTTGTTTTTTCCGGAAAACAAAGTTGCAAATTAGTGCGCGCCATTTTCACCCGCTTTTTATTCAGGTGAAGCAAAGGTGCCGCGCGGCGAGCCAACGCCATCTGCCAGGAATAAGGTAATTGCGCAATCAAAAACCAAACCCCAAAACCAATCCAGGTAGGCCAATGACGAGGAGCCAGTAAAGCACGATCAAATTGCGATGAAGCCATAGTGATAAATAATCTAGATTGAATTAGCCAATATCGGCAATAACTTAAAAACTATAAACCAGATTGATAAAGGTGGTGGTGTCGGTTTTTTCTTTACCGTCTGCCACATCCGAGTCATTCGCAATTGCCACGCCCACTTTCATTTTCATGTGCGCATTAATACTTGTTGCCAGCGAGGTTTCGCTTTGGGTACGAGTATTGTCTGCACCGGATTCAACGCTAATTAATTGTTTGAAGGTGGCGTTGTCGCTAATTTTCCATTCCAGTGCGGTAGCTGCACGCAACATCGCACCACTTTCATCGGTGATGGTATCCGGCAACAAAGGATCAGTGCTTTCGGTCACTTTTTCACCTTCAAAATAACCAGGACCCGCTTCTATAAACCAGTTAAACGTAGGGCTGTAGTACAACCAGTTACCATAACCCAAAGCCAGGGTTGCATAAGTACGATAAGCACCAAACTTATCTTCGGTGTAGGAGCCATAACTAAATAGATAAGACTCTTCCACTCCAATCAAATAGGCAAACTTGGCAGAACCAAAATATTTTTCCGCCGTTTTCTCTCTCTGACTGGTGTTGTCGTCTTGTTTGACACTGTCCTCTTTGAACAGTGAATTAAAAATGTATTGGTTTTCCCATTTCTCCAAATTCTGCTTGGCATCCACTTTAAATTGGAGACTGGTAGTGTCGGTATTACCCGAAGTAGCGATAGCACCTATATCCACTTCTACTTCCCAAGGTTTTTTTGCATCCTCGGCAAAACTGGCAGTGGCACATGTGGTGAGAACAAAAGCAGCGGTCAATTTATACATAGTCAATCCTGTTACCTCTATCTAGGGAGGTGGAACCATAACATAGAAAAGCTGACTCCCAAATGAAAACGACCGGCCAATGGCCGGTCGTTTCTGTTAGGGGTGATAAGCGCTTAGTCGCGCAACAAACAGTTCAGCTCATCCACAACTTCAGCCCAATCAGAGTACTCCTGTCGAGCCTCACGCAGGAATGCCGCTTGTTCGGCAGTCCAAAAGGTGGCGCTCGCCAAGGGTTCGGCTTGCGGTAGCGGGCGATGCTTTTCAATAAAAGCCTCTATCGCGGCGGGAGAGTTGGGTAGACCTAATTTGGCAAAAAGATCATTCAGCGTGTAGAACATGCGGCCCTCCTGTCGATGTTATGGAACAATTCCACTCAAATATTCCACCACTAGGATAGCGGCAAGACAAGCAGTCTCCTAGCTTAATTTTCTATCGCCTTTTTTCCTCGGCCATCATTGCATGCAGTAGCTCGTCTTTTTCCTGCCAGAGTTGGTTGACCCAGAGCTGAAAACGCGCACGAAACGCAGCATCCTCACTGTAGTCCCCAATAAGTTCAGGTGGGATGGGCAATTGGCGAATGTGTACACAAATACGCTTCACCCGCCCACAGGCGTATTCCCAGTAAGTGGGAATCCCCTCCGGGTAATAGATGGTGACGTCCAACAAGCGATGCAACTGCCCACCCATGGCAGCGAGCGTAAAGGCCAAACCACCGGCTTTAGGCGGCAATAAGTGGCGATAAGGCGACTGCAACTGGGTATGTTTGGTCTCTGTAAAACGCGTGCCTTCCAGAAAATTAATAATCGTGACCGGGTGATGGCGAAAACGCTCGCAGGCCTTGCGCGTCTGCTCTATATCCTTCCCCTTGAGTTCAGGGTGTCGCTCAAGCTTGGCTTTGGAGTAGCGACGCATGGAGGGGAAATCCAGCCCCCAGAGCGCCAACCCCAATACCGGCACCCATAACAAGCTGCGCTTGAAAAAGAACTTTACCCCGGGAATACGCGCATTAAAGGCACGCACCAATACCAGAATATCGGGCCAGGACTGATGGTTGGCAATCAACATATACCACTCAGCACGGCTCAAATTGCCCAGCCCTTCCACTTCCACCTGAGTGGGCAAGGTATGCTCTTGCTGCCAGGTATTAAAGGTAATCCACAGGTTGGAGGCCGAATCCAACAGACGGTCAATCGCGCGCCGCAAGGCGGTTACAGGAATCAATAATTTCACCAGCCCCAGCACCACTACCGGAACAGAAATCATAATAATGGTGATGGAGAAAATCGCAGTGACTAGCACCGCACGCAGATGATTGAATAATTGCATATTACCAACCTGTGAACTTGCCTGAGACCCTAGTGTCATAAAAGCTGCGCATTTTTGTGCATTACCCACACAGGATCAAGAGAGGGACAATGAATGAAACGTTTTTGGATGGAAAACCGTTCACTGTTTATATTTTTAGCACTGATGTTTTGCTTCCGCAGTGCTGTCGCTGATTGGAATCATGTACCCAGCGGTTCAATGAAACCCACAATTATTGAAGGCGATCGCATAGGCCTGAATAAGATGGCTTACGATCTACGCGTCCCTTTCACCCATATTTCACTTTATAAAATAACTGATCCACAACGCGGTGACATTGCAATATTTGATTCAAAGGTCGCCAATAAACGCTTGGTTAAACGCGTGATTGGCATACCCGGTGATACAGTCGCAATGCAGAACAATCGCCTTTATATCAATGGCGAGGCAATTACCTACACGCCCGCTGCTAATGGCGACTGGTTGGAGCACTTACAGGGCAAAAACCATATAGTTCGAATTGACCCGAATACAAAAACCTATGCGAATTTTGCCCCGGTAAAAGTACCCGCAGACCATTATTTGATGCTTGGCGATAACCGCGATAATAGCGCCGACTCGCGCGTAATAGGTTTTGTGCCACGTAGCGAATTTGTCGGCCGTTCCCGCAGCGTTATTATGTCCTTCGATTATGAAGACAATTTTTTACCGCGCGCAGACCGTTTTTTTCATAGCCTTGAATAGCCACTGAACGCTAGCGCACTTATTGCCACAAGAAATTAGCGTAAAAAATAATTGCGCACATCCAACCAATCATTCATACGCACCGCTGCAGCCTCTTCCATATTATGCGCTGCAGAAAACAGTAGGCCCTGCCCCACAAAACCTTCAAAGTGACGCGAGCTGTCATCAATTAAATAATCTGCTTGCACCACATTTTTCTTACCGCAAAAAATAAAATTCATGGGCGACAAAAATGGCAAATGTTTTACCAACCACTGGTATTTGGGTGTAAAGGATGTGGGATGCTCCATAGCGGCGGTGGCGATGACTATTTCATAGTGTTCATGCAACTCCCGAATCACCTCGATTGCATTTTCATAAGGAGGGATATCCTCAAAAAACGCCGGAATATCAGGGTAAGCTCTCACTCGCGCGACATGGGCTTCAGGCACAGCCTTATAAATCTTGGTTGCATATAAATCAGCCTTGGTTAGCTTTTGCTGAAACTCGCTGTTGTACCAATCAAGGTGACGGGCCAAGGTGTCGCAGATGGTTTCATCCATATCAATGGCAATACGTTTACGCATTTTTGCTCCCGAAACAATAGACCTACAAAACAATATACCGAAAACAATAGCTTGATAAAAAAATCCCCCGCCAAGGCGAGGGATTTTAGTGCAATCAACCTTAGAAGTTAGTTGGCACTAGAGGTGTCGTTTCTGCATCGTAGTCCACACCGTCGATACCGAAACCAAACAGACGCAAGAACTCGGCCTTGTAGCCTTCAAAGTCAGTCAGTTCAAACAGGTTTTCTTCAGTGACTAAATCCCACAGCTCTTCCACTTTGGTTTGCACCGATGGGTCTAATTCCAACTCGTCAACGCGGTAACGATTGGCATCGTCCAGACGCGGTGTGGCGGAGTACAAACACTCTTTGAATAAACGTTGGATCTGCTCGATACAACCTTCGTGGGTACCCTGTGCCTTCATCACTTTAAACAGGATTGCCAAATACAGCGGCATTACTGGAATCGCGGAGCTCGCTTGGGTCACAACGGCTTTTAATACGGCAACGCGTGCATTGCCACCGTGTTTTGCGCTCAGGGTTTTTGCCGCGCGATCCAAATCTTCTTTGGCTTTACCAATAGTCGCTTTACCATAAATTGGCCAGGTTAATTTGTCGCCAAGGTAGGTGTAGGCAACGGTTTGGAAATTGTCAGCGAGCAGATCTGCGCCTTTGAGTGCATCGATCCACATTTCCCAGTCTTCACCGCCCATTACCTTAACGGTATTGGCGATCTCTTCGTCGGAGGCCGGCTCGATAGTGACATCAGAAATTTTCAGCGTGTCAGTATTGAGGTTTTTAGAGGTGTACTCCTTACCGATGGGTTTTAAGACCGAGTTAAACACTTCGCCTGTTTTAGGGTCGGTACGGCGTGGTGACGCAAGGCTGTAAATCACCAAATCCACTTTGCCCATGCTGTTTTTCAGCTCAGCAATAACTTTGTCTTTACAGGCATCGGAAAAGGCATCGCCATTAATAGTGTGGGCGTACAAACCTTCGGCTTTGGCTGCATCGTGAAATGCAGAGGTGTTGTAATAACCAGCGGTTGCCGTTTTAGCTTCCGACGGCTCTTTCTCAAAACACACACCCAAGGTATCTGCACCACCGCCAAAGGCGGCAGTAATCCGTGAAGCCAAACCAAAACCGGTTGAACAACCCAGCACCAGCACCTTTTTTGGCGCACCGGCAACGGGGCCTTTGGCTTTGGTGAAAGCGATTTGCTCTTGAACATTGGCAGCACAACCCTGTGGATGCGCATTGGTACAAATAAAACCGCGGACTTTTGGCTTGATAATCATGAATCTACCTTGTGGTGATGTTTATGAATTAGCGGGTGAATCAAACGGAAATGAGCACCAGAGGTGGCTCGCAAAGGCCGCCATTATAGTGCCAGAAAGCGCGAATGTCCCCTGCGCCCGCTGCAACTCATCAGCAAGTCCACAGCTACTCGCTCAAGCCGCAACAAATCTGCACAGGATTTGAACTATAGTTGAATCAATTCCCCACAGGATCAAGGAGCAATTTCATGATTTACCCCATGTTCGCCATGGTTCTACTGACTTTTTTGGTCGCCTTTCGCTTGCTTTTTTTGCGCCTCAAGGCGATTAAAACAGGCAGCGTTAAGCTGAGCCAATTTCGCCTGAATACCGGTGAGATGCCCGATGAAATAGCCCAAACCGCACGTAACTACAGCAATCTATTTGAAATACCCGTACTTTTTTACGCAGCGGGCGCCACCGCGATCGCCATGGGAACAGAAAGTACAGCCATGATGGTCGCCGCCTGGTTGTTTGTGTTCGCGCGCACAGCCCATAGCATCATCCACTTAACGATCAACGATGTAATCAACCGCTTTCGTACCTATGCCTTCGGTAATCTCTGTGTATTGGCGATTTGGGGTATATTGCTAATTGATCATGCCACTCACTATGTGGGGTAAATTGCACCAATAGCAGCACTTTTGTGTCGCCATATGCGCTGGCGCACCGAATTAACACCATCGAGAGGCTAAGCTAAACGCTGTTTTACTACCCAGAGGTACTACATTGTGAACAAAAAATTTATCGCCAGTTTATTACTCAGCTTGAGTGCCCTGCCGGGCTTGCCCGCCATGGCCGACGATCTGGGCATTAATGTGATATTGGAAGGTGAAGTTGCCCCCGGCGTTTATGGCCGGGTCGAATTGGGCAATGACTCGCGCCCGGACATTTACTACCGCGAGCCCATGATCATCGTCAGCGATTCAAAATATGCACGCAGCCGACCTGTGTATTTACATGTCCCGCCGGGCCATGCAAAAAATTGGGGTAAACACTGCAGTAAATATCGTGCATGCGACCGTCCGGTGTATTTTGTGCGTTCAGCAGAATATGACGAGCACTACACTGACGATCATGGTCATGATGAACACAAGCATGAAAAAAATGATCGCCCAGGCAAGGGCAAGGGACAAGGAAACGGCAAAGGAAAAGGCAACAATCACTAAACACTGTGTTTTCGCCACCCAGACAATTGCAGCACAACCTTTGCGCTGCTTGATCCCCGCCAGCGTGCGGGGATTTTTTTATCTACTGCAAAAAAACCAGCCACCTTTCTTTACACTCCCGCCACACGGATTTACTGCTTTTCAGGTAAAATCCGGTAATAAATTTAATGCTTATCGGTTTCACTCTCCAACACTACACATTCGGCAGGAATACGCATGATTACCCACGAACCCAATCCGCTTTACGTTGCCCACCCCGATCGTTACAAAACCATGAAATATCAACGCTGCGGCAAAAGCGGCCTGCGCTTATCGCGCTTATCGCTGGGTTTATGGCAAAACTTCGGCGCGGTGGATTCACAAGCCAACGCGCGTAACATGCTGCGCCGTGCGTTTGATTTAGGTATTACCCATTTTGATTTGGCAAATAATTACGGCCCCAATTTCGGCTCGGCGGAATCCACTTTTGGCAATATTTTTAAACAGGATTTTGCGCACTACCGCGATGAATTAATTATCTCCAGCAAAGCGGGTTACGACATGTGGCCAGGCCCTTATGGCATTGGTGGTTCACGCAAATATTTGGTGAGCAGTTGCGATCAAAGCCTGAAACGTACCGGTTTGGATTATTTTGATATTTTTTATCATCACTGCATGGACCCGGAAACACCGCTGGAAGAAACCATGCAAGCGCTGGATTATATTGTGCGTTCAGGTCGCGCACTTTATGTTGGTATTTCCAATTACCAACCCGAGCAGACCAAAGAAGCTGCGCGTATTTTGCGCGCATTGGGCACACCACTACTCATTCATCAACCGCGTTACAACATGTTTGATCGCTGGATTGAAAATGGTTTAACCGACGTTTTAAAAGAGGAAGGTATTGGCTCGATCGTATTCTCCCCACTTGCACAAGGTGTGTTAACCAACAAATATTTGAATGGTATTCCCGCCGATTCACGCGCAGCGCGCCCCGAATTAATCTACCTGAACAACAAAGACATCACGCCGGAAAAATTACAAAAAGTACAAGCCTTGAATGCGATTGCAGAATCACGCGGTCAATCACTGGCACAAATGGCCATCGCCTGGACTTTGCATAATGATGCGGTGACCACCTGTTTGATTGGCGCCAGCCGCCCCGCGCAAATTGATGACTCGGTTGCTGCCTTAAACAACCTTGATTTCAGTGCAGATGAGCTTGCAAAAATTGAAACCATTTTAAAATAAACCACACCGTAGGTTGGGTTAGAGGCGAGCAGCGCGAGCCTCGTAACCCAACAGCAGTGTCGCCGCCCACCGAATGTTGGGTTACGGGACTCGTTAAACTCGCCGCTAACCCAACCTACGATTTAACAACCAACATTCCATTTATGCTATCAACTAATAACCCGCGCATAATTCTCCTTCAATTGTTTCTGCGGATACTTCAACGCATAAACCTCTGCCCCCATCAACAACACCACAGCAAACAAAATTATCCGCGCTCGCCAGCCCCGACTCCACAAACAATAAGTGAATAACACTGCTAACAATACGGGCAGCCCCACAATCAAAAACGATGCAATAAGCTCAATCATTTTAGTGTTCCTTCACTGTCGCACTGGCGGCTTTACTACTAGCGCCCAATGAATACCAATCCACCTTGCGTGTAAGCAACATAAATGCGCCAAGCACAACAAACAATAACAATGCGCCCATTAACAATGCGTAATCCTCCGCGCTTAACAGGCCATATAACAACAGGTATAAAAACCCCAAGCCCAAGCTAAATCCCGCACCGCGTATAAAACTTTGCAGCACATAGGACACGTAAAAACCAATCAGCACCACGCAGGCAAATGAGGAAATAGCGTAAGCCGCAACAAAAGCGATATGTTCAGATAACGCCAGCAGCAATAAGTAGAAAAATGCCAATGCCAACCCCACCAAACCGTATTGAACCGGGTGAACCTGCAAGCGTTTTAACACTTCAAATAAAAAGAAACTGGCAAAGGTGAGCGCAATAAATAACAACGCATATTTAATCGCCCGATCACTTTTTACATACAAATTGACCGGCTCAACCAAGCTCACACCAAATT
The DNA here is from genome assembly GCF_008806955.1 of Cellvibrio sp. KY-YJ-3. Lineage (NCBI taxonomy): Bacteria > Pseudomonadati > Pseudomonadota > Gammaproteobacteria > Cellvibrionales > Cellvibrionaceae > Cellvibrio > Cellvibrio sp. KY-YJ-3. Next base: position 3,721,632 of record NZ_CP031727.1, read on the forward strand.
GCCGCTGTTGGTATTGATCACACTGTGTGGTGCGAATACAGGCAGTAAAATATTCTGCAAAATTGGTGGAAAAATAGGATGTCTGCCAACGCGCAGTAAATCCGGTGTTATCAATACTGCGCTCCGCCGGTAAAAAATCGCCCAGAAAACGCGGGTGCGGCCAATCGGAGTGCAATTCAACATGGGTTTCCTTACCCAAGGGCGCTATATTGAATTGCTCCGTGCCTTGCAACATCAACTTGAAAGAAAAAGGTACTGACTGCGCTTGTGAATGGATATCTGAAAAAACAGTTGGCGATAACCGTGCATGCACACCATCACCCAGAATTTTTAATTGCGAGCCAGGTTCAAAGTCATAGGTTTGGTGATTCAGCTGTAACTGGAGGGAATTTTTAATGCCGCGGATATCGCTAATACCCACCGCCACAAAGGGACTGTTAAAGGTGTAATCGGCCAGATTGGTTTTAATGCCGTAATTGAGCGGCAAGGTAAAGTGCCCGTCGATACTATTGTCTGCATGGTAAAGCCGCGCAGTGTAAATACCCAACTGGCGCGACTCGGTAGTCATATCACCACTCAAACGAAAGCGGTCAGGTAAAAAGTAGAGATTGTCTTCAATTACCCGCTCATGAAATACTTTTTCCTTAGCCTCATTCAGCGTCCAATAGCGCTCCTTTTTAGAATATGGGACAACTAATACGGGGCCCACCAGAGTTTGGCTATAGGCTGAGCTGCGCGCTATATCGCGCACAACTTGCTCGCTATAGTCGCGACGCTCATCAATGGAGTTGCCAATCATTACCAGTGGAATAAGTAACAACAACATTAAACAGCCAATAGCTAAAAATTTGAACAATAGTGAACGATTCATGGTGATCTCCTTGGATTAATTAGGGATCACTATGCCGATGCTACATGGATTCTTTATGGAGAGTTGGCGGTGCTGTATGGAGATTATGTGAATTTTTCGAGGAGATTGTGCGAAGCTGACGAGCGCCCTGCCACTTTGCGCAACTGCAGAGCGCTCGTAGTAACAGTAAACTACCGGCGGTTAAATACCACCTGATTTTTACTCGGGAAGATAGTGCGGAACTTTTTCATAAATTCATCATTAAACTTGCGCATCCGTTTGGATAATAGCAAATTACCCGAGGTAAAACTGGCAGCACAAAGCTCCAAAGTCTGGCTACACAGGTTTTTAGTATTCATTGGCGATGCAAAAAAATAATCCGCAAAGTGTTGTTCAAATTTGTCCATCTGCGCGGGTGATACACGTAAATTCTCATTGTTGACTGCGGCACCAAACAGCATATACACCGGAGTTTCAGAGTTCACGACAGGACGCCCGTTAATCCGCACACTGACTAAATCAACATTAAATACCATGCGCTGTTTAAAGTAAGACACCACAAAACGCCCTTCCGTTTTTTTGGCTTCTTCCGTGTAACGAAAGCTATACCAGCCCTGATTACCCGCCTTGGTAATGCTTAACTGCTTGCTGCCATCTTCACTTAACCAGTCACCGGCTACTGGGCGGGGAGTATCCGGCACATTGGCGCTAGCAAGTGGTTTGGACAAAAGATCTTTACAGGCAGTGAGCGACAAGAGAACAACACAACACAAAAGCTTGAGCGGCGACAACATTCTTTTAACTCCAGCGACAATCGGTATTTTAGTAGGCACTTACAGAGCCATTTTTTAAAACCCGGAGCTTATTTTTTTACCGTCGCCAGAGCTGTAAATAATTGTACTTTCATGCAGCCTTTCACACACTAGGGAATTCCAATATCACACTTACACCAGTTGTGGCTAGCGATTGCGCAAGCGGGACATTGGGGGATAAATCCTGAAGCTGGGTGTTCATAATCGATAATTTTCCAGCGTGTAAATCCATTACCTCCTGCACAAAACTCAACCCCAATCCGGTACTTTTTTTGCCCGTTTGCGGGCGTGGCAGTGAGAAGAATCGCTCGGTTAAACGCGCAAAAGCAAATTCGGGGATTGACTCACCCTGATTGAAAATAGATACCTGTAAATGTTCGCCTTGTTTAATTGTCTGCACAAAAATAATGCCCCCACGGGGCGTAAAATCAAGTGCGTTTTCAAGCAAGTTATTGAGTGCTTGATGCAATAAAAACACTTCACCAACCACCACTGCAGAGGGCGTATAGTCTTTGTGGATTTGAATCGACTGTTGGGCAATACGCGCCATCTGGTTATCCAGCAACTCATCGCACAGTCTATTAAGATCGATAGATTTTGGATCATGCAGGCTCTGCTGCTGTTCAACCAAAGCAAGGTTCAATAATCGCTCGATTAGATGTTGCAAACGCAGACTTTCAGTATCGATATTGACGATAAAGCGCTGCCGCTGTTGCTGGTTTTCAAGTGTTTGCAACAGCGGTGTCTGCAATAATTCAGCGGCTGCACGAATACCCGCCAGCGGGCTTTTTAATTCGTGTGCCAATGTTTGCACATAGCGCTCAATATAGGCTTTACCATCCAATTCACTACGCATGGACTCCAACGCCTGCGCAAGTTGGCGCAATTCACCGCTGGCAATTTTGCTTTCAGGAATTATTGCTCGCTCGCCCTGGCTAACACTCACCGCATACTCGCGCAACTTGCGCAGTTCGCGGCTCAACCACCAGGAAAATACTGCACCGCTGAGCAAGCCCAGCAAAATTAAACTGCCCCCCAAAATACCCAAACGCTGTTGGGTGCGATCAATAAAGGGTTGCACACTGCGGTTCGGTTTGGCTACCGACACCACACCGATAATGTCATCGCCATTTTTAATGGGCGCGGCCACATACATAATGCTGGAACTTTCATCGCCCTCCTGCTCATGGGAAGAGCGCGCACCGTACTTACCTTGCAAGGTTAAATACACGTCATTCCAGCGCGAGTAATCTTGCCCTACCGCAATATTATTGGAGTCCAACAACACAATGCCATTGCGGTCAGTAACATAAATACGGTGGTTAACCGCAAATTTATTCACGCCCCAAATATTGGCATTGGGCGTTCGCTGACCATAGGCACGAAAAATATCCGCATAAAAATCTTTGTTGATTTGATTATTTAACATTGGTTCGCGCAAGAATTCCGCCAGCAAATTGGCAGTATCAACCAGTGTTTCCTCGGTTGATTGACGCACGCCTGGGCGAATTTCTTCCATCACCGTGCGCAATACAAAGTAACTGCACAACGCCACAAACAGCATGTAAATAATAAATATGCGTAAACTCAGCGACATCAATGAGCATCCGGTTGATAGCAATAACCAAAACCACGTTGGGTTTTAATAGGCTCTGCAGCAGGGTTTACACTGCGTAATTTGGCGCGCAGGCTTTTTATATGGCTATCGATGCTGCGATCGTAACCTGCATCCACCGTAACCCCCACCGCTGTGAGCAACTGTTCGCGGCTAAATACCCGCCCCGGCTGCGCCAACAGGGTTTCCAACAAACAAAATTCAAAGCGGGTTAGTTGCAACAATTGTTGGTGGTAGTGAATAGTTTTACGTTCATGATCTATCGTGAATTCAGCTGAAGTCGAGGTGCGGGCCGAACTAACCGCAACCGTCGGCACCTCCTGCTGCGGCACGCGTGTGCGCTTTAAAATAGCTTTAACGCGGGCAGCCACTTCCCGCGGGCTGAAAGGTTTTACCACATAATCATCTGCACCAATTTCAAGCCCCACTACCCGATCCAGTTCATCGCCACGGGCGGTTAAAAACATCACCGGAACTTCGGAAAATTTTCGCAGTTGCTTGCAGGCTTCAAAACCGGTCATGTCGGGCAGCCCCACATCCATAATAATCAGATCGACCGGTTGCTCCTTAGCGTGAACCAATGCCTTGCTCGCCAGACTTTCCCAATGGGTGGTAAAGCTCTCTGCCTGCAATACAAATACCAGGCTTTCAGCGATGCTGGGCTCGTCCTCAAGAATCAAAATATGGGGCATGAAGTCAATCCGTAAATAGATAAGGGCTGGGGCGATTCTACAAGAAAGCCGTGATTTAACGTATTGCAATAGCGAGAAAACCGCCCTACCCTCCAAACATATTCCCGTTTCCGGTCAGAGATTATGTCTTCACACAATTCAACACCTGCCGAGCCTATTAGCATTGTAGGCGGCGGCCCTAAAAAAGTGCTCTACACCTTAAAAACCGTGGCGCGTATCGGCCTGCTTAACTCAGCTAAAGCGCTCAATAGCAAAAACACCTGCAAAGCCTGCGGATTGGGCATGGGCGGCCAACGCGGCGGTATGACCAATGAAAAGGACGAATTTCCCTCGGTGTGCAACAAAAGTATTCAAGCGCAATCCACCGACATTCAAGCGCCCATCCCCGAGGATTTATTTACTCACACGCTGGACGATTTCAAACAATTGAGCGCCTACGAAATTGAACATTTGGGGCGGTTAAATACCCCGCTGTTTAAATCTGCCGATGGCAATAAATACACGCCAGTAAGTTGGGAATTTGCACTGGATAAAATGGCACGCAGTTTTGCAGCCACCCACGCGGAGCGCACATTTTTTTATTCATCGGGCCGCTCCTCCAACGAAGCGGGTTTTGTGCTGCAATTACTCGCGCGTTTGTACGGCACCAATAACGTCAACAACTGCTCCTTCTACTGCCATCAAGCTACCGGCGTTGGTTTATACAATGTAATCGGCACAAGTACAGCGACAGTGTCATTAGAAGATGTGGGCAACTGCGATTGTATTTTTGTGATAGGTGCAAACCCATCCTCCAATCATCCACGCTTCGTGCATCAATTAAAAAATTGTCGCGAACGCGGCGGACAAGTGATTGTTATCAATCCGGCTAAAGAACCGGGTTTAGTACGTTTTGCGGTACCCAAGAGCGCTAAATCCATGTTCAGCGGCGGAACCTGGATTGCATCAGAATATGTGCAACCCAAAATCGGCAGCGACCTTGCGTTACTCAAAGGTATCGCCAAAGCATTGTTGGAAGCGCAACACATCGATGAACAATTTATCGCACAGCACACCGATAATTTTTTAGTGTTTAAACAGGATATTGATAATACGTCGTGGCAAACCATCACCACTCATTGCGGTATTGATCAGGAAGTAATTCAACAGCTCGCACAGGCATACGCCAAAGCAGAGCGCGCTATTTTTGCCTGGGGCATGGGCATTACCCATCATTTACACGGTGTTGAAAATGTGGAGGCGATTGCCAACCTTGCGTTGCTGCGCGGCATGTTAGGCAAGCCCGCCGCCGGCTTATTACCGCTGCGCGGTCACAGCAATGTGCAGGGCATTGGCACCGTGGGTGTTAAACCCATTTTAGCGGAAGATGTTTTATTACAACTGGAAAAACACACCGGTGCACAATTACCGCGTAGCGCAGGCATGGATACCCTTGCCTGTTTGACTGCAGCACACGAAGGAAAAATAGATGCTGCAATGGTTATGGGCGGCAATTTATTTGCCGCAACACCGAATAGCCACTGGGCGCAACAAGCGCTGGATAAAATCCCCTTTAAAGTGTACTTGACCACTACACTCAACCTGGGTCACGTGACTGGCATGGAAACCAGTGAAGCATTAATTTTACCGGTCACCGCGCGGGATGAAGAGTGGCAACCCACCACCCAGGAATCCATGTTTAATTATGTGCGTTTAAGTGATGGAGGTATAAATCGCTTGCACAATGTAAAACCGGAAGTAGAAATTCTGTGCGAATTAGGCAAACGCTTATTACCTGAATGCCCACTCGATTTTAATCAACTGAAACAACACGACTCTATTCGCGCGGCGATTGCCGCGACCATTCCCGGCTTGAGTGAATTAAAAGATATCGCACACACCAAACAAGAATTCACGATTCAAAATCGCTTACTGAGCACACCGGAATTTGCCACGAAAAACGGCAAAGCCCAATTTCAAACCAACGTATTACCCGAGACTATCACCAACAATGATTTCCCGTTTGTATTAGCGAGTATTCGCAGCGAAGGTCAATTTAATTCGATTATTTACGAAGAGACGGACTCTTATCGCGGGACTAATACCCGCTGGTCGGTATTGATGAACAAGGAAGATATTCAAGCGCTGGGAGTTGCCGCCGGTGACGCCGTAACCTTGCGTTCGGCGCAAGGTGAAATGAAAGCCGTCACTGTTTTTGCGTTTGATGTGCCGCGCGGTAATGTCCTGGCTTATTACCCGGAAGCCAATGTCCTGATTGCCACCACTTACGACCCGCGCAGTAAAACACCGGCCTTTAAATCGGTGCCAGTACAAGTGACTCCATGCAAATAGTTTGTTAGATAGAAATATTGATGGTGGTTTTCGGGGCTTTGCGGCGGTCGCGCCCTGCGCGGGTTTCAACAATGGTCTGGTCTGCTTTATGGCGACGATCCTGCTTGCGACGCTCAACTCCACCGGGTGGACCTATAGCATCCAGGCCAGCAGAACGCTGTTGCTGCTGATTTTCATTGGCATAGGGGCTCACCGCCGTAGTCGCTGAAGGACGACTGGGCGCTTTAACCGATACCGGTCGAGGCTGGATTGGTCCAAGGTAAACCATGATTGCACCTGAATTCGCAAGTTACAGTCAATTTATCGGCAGCATTCAATCGCCCTTTAACCTTAAGTGCCCAAGATACGTAAAACTGACACCAAGGTCACATTTTAACCAAAAACTCGGTCAGATTTCCGCCTAAAGAAACACTTGACCATCCATTTCAGTCTTTTATACTCGCTTTACGAAGGGGAGTAGTTATTACCGCGCAGGTCGTCAATACGAGTCAAAGCTCCGGTCGCGCGGGCAAGGTAATACCTTGTAAACGAGACCTTTGTCGCAATGACAAAGGCTTTCGTATATCTCCAATTTGCCCGTCATTGCGTCATTTAACCGACTTTGACGGAGCCTTTCATGCTAAACATCCTTTCTTTTTCATCGCTACCAAGCGCCGAAACCGGGCAGCTTGCTGCAGCAATCCAAACTGCAAATGACACAACGACATCTCTCCAATCTATTGGCACCTGGTGGATGTGGCTGGCTTTTTTCACAATTGTGCTTGTAGTACTCGCTATTGATTTGATTTTTGTTGGTGGCGGAAAACAACACCGCGTTTCACTTAAAGAAGCAGGCAGTTGGTCACTGGTGTGGGTTAGCCTTGCATTAAGTTTTGGGGCAGGCTTATGGTTTTATCTGGACGCCCACTACACCCGTGAATTTGCAAACACCAAAACTATGGAGTATTTGACCGGTTATCTGATTGAAAAATCATTGGCCGTGGACAATGTGTTTGTTTGGTTAATGCTATTTAACTTTTTTGCCATACCGCTCGAATTACAAAAACGAGTGTTAACCTATGGAGTGCTCGGCGCAATTATTCTGCGCACTATTATGATTTTTGCTGGAGTTTGGTTAATCGCACATTTCCATTGGTTACTGTATGTATTTGGTGCGTTTTTATTACTGACTGGTATAAAAATGTGGTGGATGGCAGACAAACAAATAGACCTTAACAATAACCCTCTACTTAACTGGTTTAAGCGGCATTTTGCCATTAGCGATCACTTGGAAGGCGAGCGCTTTTTTGTTGTCGTCAATGGTGTGAAACTCATGACACCATTATTTTTGGCATTAATTATGGTGGAAATCTCGGATATTATTTTTGCAGTGGATTCGATTCCGGCTATTTTCGCGATTACTTCTGATCCATTTATCGTACTCACATCCAATATCTTTGCAATTCTTGGTCTGCGTGCCATGTATTTTTTGCTGGCTGATATTGCAGATCGCTTCGCTTACATTAAATATGGTTTAGCCTTGGTGCTCATTTTTATTGGAGTAAAAATGTTGTTGATCGACATTTATAAAATTCCAATTGGCGTATCACTTACCACTGTTGCTTTATTAATTGGGGGATCAGTGCTGATTTCCTGGATAAAAACCAAGCCCGCAGCTTCGGGAACCGAGTAACAAAAACGCCTCCCTCGCATGTAGCAAGGGAGGCGTTTACTGGTTTATCACGCCGGATTAAACCATTTTAAACTATCATGCAATTTTACTACTTCACCCACAATAAACAGGGTTGGAGCATGCACATCATTTGCTGCCACTACATCGGCAATCGACTGTAAGTCGGCAATCAAAACACGCTGCTCCTGAGTCGTACCTTTTTCAATCAAAGCAACCGGTGTTTGTGGTGAACGACCATGACTGATGAGCGATTCACAAATCTCTTTTAATCCAACCAAACCCATATAAAAAACCAACGTCTGTGTTGGGTTGGCCAACTCCGGCCATTGCAAATTGGTATTGTCGGACTTTAAGTGCCCTGTTACAAAACGCACCGATTGGGCGTAATCGCGATGTGTCAGTGGAATCCCTGCATAGGCAGAACAACCCGATGCCGCAGTAATACCCGGCACCACTTGAAATGGAATATTGTTTTGCGCAAGTAATTCAATTTCTTCACCGCCACGCCCAAAAATAAACGGATCGCCCCCTTTCAAGCGCAACACCCGCTTACCTTCTTTGGCTAAATCAACCAACAGCTGATTGATATTTTCCTGCTCCATTGCATGTTCGCTGCGACGTTTGCCCACATAAATCCGCTCGGCATCGCGGCGCACTAGCTCCATTACACCATCTGATACCAAACGATCGTAAAGCACCACATCGGCTTGTTGCATTAAACGTAGCGCGCGCAAGGTTAATAACTCTGGATCGCCAGGGCCGCCACCGACCAAATAAACTTCGCCTTGAGTAATGGTCTGATCTTCTTTGGCAATTTCAGTGGCGATAATATTTTCTGCCGCTGTTTCCTGACCATTCAAGGCTAACTCCGCTGCCGGGCCTTGCAGAATTTTCTCCCAAAAGCGACGCCGACTATCACCATCATCAAAACGCGCCTTAACACGGTCGCGCCAACTGCTCGCTATTTGCGCGAGGCGACCGTAGCTAGTGGGAATCAGTGTTTCAAGCTTCGCGCGAATTAAACGCGCCAATACCGGCGATTCACCACCACTGGAAATTGCAATCACCAAGGGAGAGCGGTCAATAATTGCAGGAGTGATGTAAGTGCAAAGCGCAGGGCTGTCCACCACATTCACCGGTAAGTTACGCGCTTGGGCATCCGCGGAAATCTGCTCATTGAGTGTTTCGATATCCGTCGCGGCAATGGCAATGACACAATCATTTAAATCACTGGTTTGATATTCACGCTCATGCAACTCGCCATTATTTTGCGCAACCAGTTCGCGTAATTCGCTGGAAATTTCCGGCGCAACCACCCTCAAACGCGCCCCCGCCTTGGAGAGCAATCGCCCTTTGCGCGTTGCAATATCGCCACCACCGACTAACAGGCAGAGGCGGTTCTTTAAATCGAGAAAGACGGGAAAATATTCCATAAATTACTGCTTAATACCTAAGGCAAAAAAATAGGGTTCAAAACTTTTTTCAACCACTTCAATTATCAACTCAATAAAAGGCTGGTAATCGCCTTTTACATGCGCATTATCTAACGCTTGGTAATATCTCAGCCGCTGCTCAACTGGAATCACAACGGGAGGGAAACCCGCTTTCATTAGCTCCAAATTCATCAACAACCGCGAAGTGCGGCCATTGCCATCCACAAACGGGTGAATACCCACAAAATCCACATGCACCCGTGCAGCATATTCAACCGGATGTAAATCAGGATTTAATGAAGCGACAAAACGAGCCATTTGCTCTGGCACAAGAACATGATCTGGCGGAGTATGGGTTGCACCGGAAATTAACACGTTCAGGTTGCGATAACGCCCGGCATTTTGTTCATCAATATTTTTAAGAATTAATTGGTGAATATTGCGAATCTGCCATTCAGATAAAACCTCGCGTTGCTGCACCAATTCTTCCACAAACATAATCGCATCGCGATGATTAATCGCTTCAAAATGTTCGCGAAGGCTTTTACCGCCCACCGTAATACCTTCCAGCACCACTTTGGTTTCCATCAAGGTAAGGGTATTGCCTTCGATGGCGTTGGAGTTATACGTCCAGCGCAACACCAGATCTTCATGCAGGTTTTTGACAACTGTTTCCGGCAAGGGGCGATGGGCATCGAGAGTTGCTTTTAGGTGATCGATTTTTGTGAACATCTAATTATCCTTCTCTCAAAAACAAAAGGTGGGTATCGCTTGCGCTCCACCCACCCTACAAATCCACACGAGTGAATATTGCAATTACTTTTTGACGGGCAACAACACTTCTTGCCCACCCATATAAGGGCGTAATACTTCAGGAATAATTACACTACCATCTTCTTGCTGATAATTTTCTAACACAGCTAACAAGGTGCGGCCAATGGCCAAACCGGAACCGTTGAGGGTGTGCAGCAGTTCAGGTTTGCCGCTTTCTTTGTTGCGGTAGCGCGCCATCATGCGGCGGGCCTGGAAATCGCGGAAGCTGCTACAGGAAGAAATTTCGCGATACTTATCCTGTGAAGGCACCCATACTTCTATGTCGTAAGTTTTGGCAGAGGAAAAACCGATATCACCACCGCACAAAATAACGGTGCGATGGGGCAAGCCGAGTTGTTGCAAAATCGTTTCTGCATGGCCAACCAAGGCTTCCAGCGCTGCATCGGATTCTTCCGGGCGCACAAACTTAACCAGTTCCACTTTTTCAAACTGGTGTTGACGAATCATGCCGCGGGTATCACGACCATAGCTGCCCGCCTCTGAGCGGAAGCAGGGAGAGTGGCAAACCAATTTGATCGGCAGCTGGGTTTCGTCAACAATTTCATCGCGGTAAATATTAGTGACTGGCACTTCGGCAGTGGGAATTAAATAAAATTCACGGTCGTCGGTCAGTTTAAACAAGTCTTCTTCAAACTTGGGTAATTGGCCTGTGCCAAACAGTGAATCGCGATTCACAATAAACGGCACGTTAACTTCTTCGTAGCCGTGTTGATTGATGTGAGTATCCAACATAAATTGCGCAAGAGCGCGATGCAAACGCGCTACGCCGCCACGCAAAACCGCAAAACGAGTGCCGGTAATTTTGGTGGCCACTTCAAAATCCAAACCGCCTAATTCTGCCCCCAGATCAACGTGATCCTTGATGGGAAAATGGAAACTACGCGGCATACCCCAGCGGCGAACTTCAACGTTATCCTCTTCACTTTTACCATTGGGCACTTCATCGGCAGGAATATTGGGAATTGCCTTTACAAAATCATCCCACTCAGCTTGTACTTTTGCCAATTCAGCTTCGGCGCCTACCAATTCCTGTTTGATGTTTTCTACTGCTTGCATCATAGGTGCAACATCTTCACCGGCTTGTTTGGCTTTGCCAATGCCCTTGGAAATAGAGTTGCGTTCACTTTGCAAATTTTCCGTTTTTATTTGAATCGCTTTGCGGGTTTCTTCCAGAGCCTGAATTTTAGCAACATCTAACTCATAGCCACGTTTGGCCAAACCCTGGGCAACTTGTTCGGTAGCGGTGCGAAGTAACTTTGAATCTAACATGATGAGTAATTTTCTATTTGAAGTTGAAGAACATGAATAATTAATAACTAAAATATTTTTTGGGTTAATGCCATACCAACAAAGGCCATTAATAAACCCAGAATCACCGAGCTGCTGGCATACACAAGCGCGTTTAACACGTGCCCTTCTTGCCACAGCTGTAAAATTTCCAGCGAAAAAGCTGAGAAGGTGGTGAAGCCCCCTAAAATTCCGGTGATAAAAAATAAACGCCATTCGACAGGCAAGGTGGTTTTTTCTACCAGCAGTACATAAGCCACGCCAATCAAAAATGACCCGACAATATTCACCACAAAGGTGCCGAGTGGAAACCGGTAATTCAATAGCGGCGTTAAATAACCGACGGCAGCGAATCTAAGCACTGAGCCAAGAGCACCACCTAATGCGATTGCTAACCACTGCATATTATTTTCCGGGCGATTTTTTGTAGCGTTTCTTTTTACTTTGCTTATCCAACTCGCGTAGATGGGCAAGCTTTTCCTGAATTTTTAATTCCAAACCACGTTCGACCGGTTGGTAGTAACGCGCTTGGGCGATCTCTTCCGGCAAATAATTTTCACCTGCCGCATAGGCGCCGGGTTCGTCGTGGGCGTAGCGATATTCCGCACCGTAATCCATGCTTTTCATCAGCTTGGTCGGTGCATTGCGTAAATGCATGGGAACATCAAATGCGGGTTGGGAGCGAACATCAGCCATGACCTGATTGAACGCATTATACACAGCATTACTTTTGGGTGCGCAGGCCAAATACACCACGGCTTGGGCGATGGCCAACTGCCCTTCCGGGCTACCTAAACGTTCCTGTACATCCCATGCGGATAAACAGAGCGGCAACGCGCGTGGGTCAGCATTCCCTATATCCTCACTTGCCATACGCACCACCCGGCGGGCGATATAAAGTGGATCGCAGCCACCATCAAGCATTCTGGCAAGCCAGTAAAGTGCGCCGTCGGGCGATGAGCCGCGCACGGATTTATGCAGGGCGGAGATTTGCTCGTAGAAAATATCGCCGCCCTTATCGAAGCGACGCACATCGGACGCCAAGACTTCAGCAATCACTTGTTCATTGATGATTTTGTGATCGCCGGCGTCTTCGGCGAGATCAGCGGAAATTTCCAGCAAGTTAAGCGCTTTGCGTGCATCGCCATCGGCGGCTTGCGCGAGAGTCATTAGCGTATCCTTATCGATACGAATGTCCTGCCCGCCCAGGCCGCGTTCATTATCGTCGAGCGCCTGCTGTAATACGTCTTTTAATTGCTCGGGCTGCAGACCGCGCAGCACATACACACGGCACCGTGAGAGCAGTGCGTTGTTTAATTCAAACGAGGGATTTTCAGTGGTTGCACCGATAAAAATAAAAGTGCCGTCTTCCACATAAGGCAGAAATGCATCCTGTTGGGATTTGTTGAAGCGATGTACTTCATCGACAAATAAAATGGTTTTGCGACGACTGGAGATGCGCTCTTGCTGCGCGGTTGCGACAGCGGCACGAATTTCTTTTACGCCGGACAAAACCGCTGACAAGGATTCAAACCGCGCATCTGCCTGCTCGGCGAATAATTTGGCAAGCGAGGTTTTACCCACACCAGGTGGGCCCCACAAAATCATCGAGTGCAGTTGACCGCGAGTGATAGCTTCGCGCAGCGGTTTGCCCACACTGAGCAGGTGCTCCTGACCAATATAATCATCCAGATTGCGCGGGCGCATGCGCGCAGCAAGCGGTTGATATGCAGGGGCACTGCTGGCAAAAAGATCCATGGGCTTACATCTTTATAGGGTTAGATCCGATCAGTGTTTAATCCCTCAGGATCTCAACACCTTCGGGCGGCACAAAGAAAAAGTTTTCTTCCGGCAGTGCTTTGTTGCGCTGCACATTGCTCAATACACAGCGGGTCAACTGGCCCAGGCTGTCTTGAATCGCAAACTCGCTCAGCTGTCCGCTTTTAAACACCAGAATTAAATGCTGGAACATGCCCTCAGTCACCTTGGGTGTGAGGGTATATTTTTCTGCACTGCCATCCTGTTGATCGCGTGCGACAGAAAAGTTTTTACGCAACTGTTCGATGTCCGCACTCAACAATAATGCAGGCGTTTCGCGCAGGTCATCGGTAAATTCGCGGATATTCACCGTTTCCAAATCCGGATCGTAGAGCCAAATAGTTTTATTGTTGGATACCAACAGCTGCGGCATAGGCTCCAGGGTTTTCCAATAAAATTTACCTGGGCGCATCAACATAAAATTGCCGCTACTGGATTCTTGCTCGACGCCAGCCTTGTCGTAAGTGGTCTGTACAAAATCACCTTGCAAGGTGTTCATGGCATCGAGTTGTTTGCGGAGCTGTGCAGCCGCCTGATCGTCAGCCGCATGAGCGGTAACCGACAACACCAACAGCAAACCAGTAAAAATGCGTGCAAAAACGTTCATATAAATTCCAACAAGAGTATTAAGTTACTGACACCGGAATCCTATCGGGTGCAGATGAACCTGAGATAAATCAATCGCGCCCGCCCGGCACCAAAACTTCACGGTTTCCGTTGTGACCCGCCGCGGAAACAACACCCGCCATTTCCATGGTTTCAATTAGACGTGCGGCACGGTTATAACCGATGCGCAATTTTCGCTGTACCGAGGAAATGGAAGCCTTGCGCGATTCGATCACAAAAGCCACGGCTTCATCGTACAGCGCATCACTTTCATTATCGCCGCCCTCTTCACCACCTTCGCTCGGCATGCCTGGCACTGGAATCGAATTATTGCTGTCATCGGTAATGCCATCGATATAGTTGGGTTCACCACGTTTTTTCCAATCGGCCACCACGCGGTGAACCTCGTGGTCATCCACAAAAGCGCCATGGACACGGACTGGCACGCTGGTGCCGGGTGGCAAATAAAGCATATCGCCATGCCCCAGTAACTGCTCTGCCCCGCCCTGGTCGAGAATGGTACGCGAATCGATTTTGGACGAAACCTGGAACGCCATACGCGTCGGGACATTGGCCTTAATCAAGCCGGTGATTACATCTACCGATGGGCGCTGGGTAGCCAAAATCAGGTGGATACCCGCTGCACGGGCTTTTTGCGCAATACGGGCGATGAGCTGCTCTACCTTTTTGCCGACAATCATCATCATATCGGCAAATTCGTCGATCACGACCACAACGGCTGGCAGGGTTTCCAGATCGGGCGCAGTGGCCACTTCAGCACCGGGCTCAAAGTTCTCTTCCGGTTTGAATAGTGGGTCTTTAATTGGCTCACCGGCTTTGATGGCATCGTCCACCTTGCGGTTAAAACCAGCGAGGTTACGTACCCCCATGGCGGCCATGAGCTTATAGCGACGCTCCATTTCCCCCACACACCAGCGCAGCCCGTTGGCCGCGTCTTTCATGTCAGTAATAACCGGCGTAAGCAAATGTGGGATACCTTCGTAAACCGACAACTCCAGCATTTTCGGGTCGACCAACATCAAGCGCACTTCTTTGGGCGTGGATTTATACAGCAGGCTGAGCAACATCACGTTTACACCCACAGACTTACCAGAGCCGGTAGTACCTGCGACCAACAAGTGCGGCATTTTGGCAAGATCAGCCACCACCGGCTCCCCGGAGATGTCGTGACCCAACGCCATGGTAAGCACTGATTTAGAGTTCTCGTAGAGTTCAGATGAAATCACTTCCGACAGGCGCACCATTTCGCGGTGTGCGTTCGGGATTTCAATCCCCATCACTGATTTGCCGGGAATAACCTCTACCACCCGCACTGAGACTACCGCCAGCGAACGCGCCAGGTCTTTGGCAAGCCCGGAAATACGGCTGGCTTTAATACCTGGCGCAGGTTGGATCTCAAACCGGGTCACCACCGGGCCGGGCTGTACCGACACCACCTCAATCTCGATACCAAAGTCTTTGAGTTTGAGTTCCAGCATGCGCGACATGGCTTCCAACGACTCTTTGGAATAGCCTTTGTCACTGCGCTTATCGGCAGGATCAAGCAAGTTCAATGGCGGTAAAGTACCCACAGCCGGCTCGATAGATTCAAAGAGCGACGGCTGCTTTTCCTTTTCAATGCGCGGACTGGGCGCAGGCTTCTTTTTGGGTGGCTCGGTGATAATTACCGGGGCCACGCGCTTGGCTTCCTGTTTAACGTGCTGCTCCACCACTTCGCGGCGATGCTCCTGCGCTTTTACGGCGATTTGCTTTTCCGCCCGCTCACGCTGGTAAACCTGCCATTTTTCCAGCCCACGATTGACGCCGATGCTAATCCATCGCCCAATATCCTCAGCGAGCTTAAGCCAGGAGAGATCGGTAAAAATTGTCATGCCCACCAAAAACATACTGAGCATCAACAATGTGCCGCCGGTGTAGTTGAACGCGTCAAAAATACCGTCAGAGACAGCAGCACCTAACAAGCCACCATTGGAATAAGGTAATACCGAGGCACCGTCGCTGTAATGCATGGCAGCGATGCCAGTACCGGCAACCATAACCAATACCAACCCCACCGCACGTAAACCAAAAAACAACCAATCGATAGCATCCTGACGGGTGCGATCCTTGAGCACTAACCAGGCTCGATAGGCAATCATCACCGGAAACAAATATGCGAGGTAACCAAACAGCGAGAAAAATACATCGGCAATCCAGGCGCCGAAGGAGCCACCCGCATTTTGTACCTGGGTATTTTCGCCCGTTTTGGACCAACCCGGATCCAGAGGGTCATAGCTGACCATGGCGATCAATAGGTACAGACAGATCGCGCCCAAACCAATGAGCGCCCCCTCTTTCAGCAGGCGAACGAGCAAGCTGGAAGCTTGTTCAGATGCAGGAGTACGGCGTTGCGGAGTTACTGATTTCAATGGAAATGTCCCGATTGAGATACAAAGGCACTAATTAATAAACGAGGGCTATTGTAATTACTGGCGGCAGATTTACCACCGGCAAGATCACTCTGCGGGGAAATGAATGAAAAAACCCGCACAAGTGCGGGTATTCATGGTTGTTTTGCGAGCAACCAAGGGAATTTAATGCTGCGTTTCAGCAATCAGGCTTTCCATACCGGGTGCCCAACGAGTCACCTGATTGCGCCCATGTTGTTTGGAGTAATAAAGAGCCTCGTCTGCCTGCTGGATGAGCTGACTGGAACTTATCGCCCCCATACGCATGGAGGTCACACCAAAACTGCCGGTTACGCTGACACCGTTGGTGACTTGTGAAGCGATTTTTTCGCGGCAGCGCTCCGCAATCATCTGCGCTTGTTCAATAGGGGCACCGGGTAAAATCACACAGAATTCTTCACCGCCAAAACGCGCTACCATATCCATATCGCGCACTACTTCGCGCAAACTGTTAGCAGCCATTTTAATCACTTCATCGCCCACGGCATGACCATAGGTATCATTCACTTTTTTGAAAAAATCGATATCAGCCATGATGCAACTAAACTCGGCATCGGAAGCGCGTGCACCGTCAAATTTACCATTGAGATGTTCGTAGAGCGCGCGGCGATTAAAACAATTAGTCAGTGGATCCCGTGTTGCGAGGTAGGTAAGCTCTTTATTTTTGGTTTCAATCGCTGCCTGGCTCGCGGCCAGTTGCTGCACCATATCCTCCAACAAACGGTTTTTCCCCTCCAGCTCTGTAATATCCTCAAATACCGCAATAGTGCCTTGTATTGCGCCTTTGGCATCCAGAATTGGCACGGCATTTACATGAAAGATTTTTTCGCCATCATCGCCCATAGGTAATAAAACGCGAACCCCGGTTTGTTTGATGCCCTCAGCGATAGCACGCATCCAGGGGTATTCGTTATCAACACTCTTGGGATCGACAAACCAACCCAAGTTACTGGCTTTTTTGCCTAGCAAAAATTCCTCCGTGCGGCGCAAATTTTCTAGTAAAGCAGTATTAGCCAGAACTATCTGTTCGCGCCGATCCAAAATTAACACGCCCTCCGCCAAAATATTTAAT
Source organism: Cellvibrio sp. KY-YJ-3 (assembly GCF_008806955.1). Taxonomy (NCBI): domain Bacteria; kingdom Pseudomonadati; phylum Pseudomonadota; class Gammaproteobacteria; order Cellvibrionales; family Cellvibrionaceae; genus Cellvibrio; species Cellvibrio sp. KY-YJ-3. The sequence goes on from NZ_CP031727.1 coordinate 3,739,122, forward strand.
GCATTGCGCACTCGCGCTGGCACCACTGCACTCGGGTCCAAATGTTTGAGTGCACGTTTGATGTAAAACCAAAACCCCACAAAACCACTGAGTGAAATAAAAATAATCAGCAGTACAAAAGTAGGCACACCAAAAATAGGGTGTCGGTCATGCAACAATGGCTCAAAACTAATTTCAAATTCGGCACGTTTTGCGCCATTGGTCATTACCGGGAAACGAATATGCGTGGGTGTGGATTCATGTTCTTTTGCATCAGCCCAAAATTTTTCATGCGCATTGGTTTTCGCCACCAGGTTTCCATTATTGTGCCTGACGGCTACCGATAAGATCTCCGGATTGCGCTCCACAGAGGACTCAAGTAAATACTGTAGCAATAACTCATCGCCCCGCATAATCGCCACGCTGACTTGGGACGCCAGAGTTTCAGCTAAACGTTTGCGCACATCCAACTGCTGACGCTCAGCACCGGGCGCCAAACCAATCGCTTGCGCGAGAATCAATAAAGAGACGGTGAGAATCACCAACCCCACACTCAACCTCACGGCAGGTGTAATAGTAAACATTCAAATTCCTTAACAGCGTTGAGTAGAAAAATAATTACACATCTTTGGTTTTTTGTTGGGCGTGATCAAAAAGATACCCCACTTCTTTAGCATTTTTATCTTCATGTTTACGATCTTTGCGCTGTTGCTCCAATTCTTTTTTGCGCTTATTCACTTCATCAAGAATAGGCAGCGGATCCAAGCCGCGCCACAGAGGCAGCATAGAAACCATTGCCAGCAATAAACTGCTGGCACGCAGCGACCAAATCAACAAACCGGTAGTCAATGAAAAACTAATGCCAGCAATCAGTGCTTTACGATCATGCTCTTCCTCTAGTGCCTCATCCATTTGCGCACGAATACGCCGCACTTCACTATCAAACTCCGCGGCTTCCCATGGCGCAAAACCGGCATCGGGTACAATCAAACTGACCAGCGATGTGGACGCCGTTAAGCTAGACACCTGCAGTGCATTAGAATTAAGTAGTTGCACTACACGTTCATAATCCTGTGCAGATTTATCCTCCACCACATTGTATGGAGAGTCATACTCATCCCCATTCACCAGTAGCTCCTGGTCAACCACTTCGCTTGTAATATCGGGTTCATCCGGCAAAGCAGGCGAAAGTGTTGACTCGTCTCCATGTGTTGGCGGAATAACGCCGGGATTTTGAGTTTCAGGCAACACAACAACAGGAGGAATAATGGGATCAGGGATTGTCGGCGGTGTAGTTTCATCAACATCCGGAGTAATAATAGGCGGGGCGACAATCACGGGCGGAATAATTACTGGAGGCGCAACTGGCGGCTCTTTAGCAGACACAGTGACTTTAAAACTGGACTCGACCCACGCGCCATCAGAATCAATTGCTCGCAAGCGAATAATTGATTCACCCGCATTCTCGGATGACACCACAATCGTCATCATCCCGGTATTCTGATCCATCTGGACATCAATTACCGCGTCAGGATTACTATTCCCCATTAATTCAAAATTAAGCGTTACTACATCTTCGATATCAAAAAATTTATTTCGCAAATCAATTTGTTGCGGTGCTTCACCTGCAACCATCGTCATATTATTAATTGTAATTGCCGTGGGCGCATCATTCACATTTACGACAGTAATCATAAACGTATCAGTCACTGCGCTATTACCATCATTGGCAATAACATCAATCAATATGGCCCCAACATCACCATTCGTTGGTGTACCGCTAAAAGTCCGAGTAACAGGATCAAAACTCAGCCATGCAGGTAATGCTCCCCCGCCAGCTAATTGCGCGGTGTAAGTTAAAGTGTCGCCAACATCAGAATCCGCAAATGTATTACTGTTGAACTGGAAATTAAACGCAGAATCTTCCGTCGCGTTTTGATCAGGAATAACATTCGCGACAGTGGGTGCATCGTTAGTATTAGCGACAACAATATTGAACGTGTCCGTCGCTGTACCACCATTACCATCATCAGCAATAACATCAATTGATACCGTTCCAATATCACCATTCGTTGGTATACCACTGAAAGTACGGGTTACTGGATCATAACTCAGCCATGCAGGTAATGCTCCGCCGCCAGCTAATTGCGCGGTGTAAGTTAAAGTGTCGCCAACATCAGAATCCGCAAATGTATTACTGTTGAATTGGAAATTAAACGCAGAGTCTTCCGTCGCGTTTTGATCAGGAATTACATTCGCGACAGCGGGTGCATCGTTAGTATTAGCGACACTAATATTGAACGTGTCCGTTACGATACCGCCATTGCCATCATCAGCAATAACATCAATTGATACCGTTCCAACATCGCCATTTGCGGGTGTGCCGCTGAAGGTGCGAGTAACGGGATCAAAACTCAGCCATGCAGGTAATGCTCCGCCGCCAGCTAACTGAGCGGTGTAAGTTAAAGTGTCGCCAACATCGGCATCTGCAAATGTATTACTGTTGAACTGGAAATTAAACGCAGAATCTTCGGCTGTGTTTTGATTGGGGATGGTATTCGCAACTATAGGGGCATCGTTAGTATTAGCGACAACAACATTGAACGTGTCCGTTACAGTACCGCCATTGCCATCATCAGCAATAACATCAATCGATACCGCTCCAACATCGCCATTTGCGGGTGTGCCGCTAAAAGTGCGAGTAAGGGGATCAAAATTCAGCCATGCAGGTAATGCTCCGCCGCCAGCTAATTGCGCGGTGTAAGTTAAAGTATCTCCAACATCGGCATCTGCAAATGTATTACTGTTGAACTGGAAATTAAACGCAGAATCTTCCGTCGCGTTTTGATCAGGAATCACATTCGCGACAGTGGGTGCATCGTTAGTATTAGCGACAACAATATTGAACGTATCCGTCGCTGTACCGCCATTACCATCATTAGTAATAACATCAATTGATACCGTTCCAACATCGCCATTTGCAGGAGTTCCACTGAAGGTACGAGTAACAGGATCAAAACTCAACCATGCAGGTAATGCTCCGCCGCCAGCTAACTGCGCGGTATAAGTTAAAGTGTCGCCAACATCAGAATCCGCAAATGTATTGATATTGAATTGGAAGTTAAACGTAGAATCTTCGGCTGTGTTTTGATTGGGGATGGTATTCGCAACTATAGGGGCATCGTTAGTATTAGCGACAACAATATTGAACGTGTCCGTTACAGTACCGCCATTACCATCATCGGCAATAACATCAATCGATACCGTTCCAACATCGCCATTTGCAGGTGTGCCGCTAAAAGTGCGAGTAAGGGGATCAAAATTCAGCCATGCAGGTAATGCTCCGCCGCCAGCTAATTGCGCGGTGTAAGTTAAAGTGTCGCCAACATCAGAATCCGCAAACGTATTGCTGTTGAATTGGAAATTAAACGCAGAATCTTCGGCTGTGTTTTGATTGGGGACAGTATTCGCAACTGTGGGGGCATCATTTACGGCGGTGATAGTGATATTAACTATGTCGCTGTCTATCAAAACTCCACCGCTACCACTATTACCTAAATCGCTTGTAGTAATTGCTAATACCGCAGTGCCGTTGTAACCCGTTGTTGGGTTAAATGTCAGAATTGAAAGTGCATTATTAATATCAGTTTTAGTGCCACTAAATACCAGACTGCTATCGTTGGTGCCATCGCCAGTGGTAAAAATTAAACCTGTAGTACCACCAAGTGTTAATGTGCCATTCGTTACCGAAAGAGTAACCTGTAAATTACCCGCACCAACATCCAGATCATCTATTTGAATTCTATTGCCATTTACTGAGCTGAAAACCAGTGATGTATCTTCACTCGTGACTTGTCCACCGGGCACAGTATTTTCAGGTGCATCATTCAGCGCGGTTATATTTATCGTGGCTGTGTCACTGCCCGACAAACTGCCATCATTGGCGCTAATGGTAAGCATGCGTGTTACAACAGGGGTATCGCCTGAAAGGCGATACGTAAGTGTGCTACCGCCATTGCCTGCAAACAAATCGTTGAGTTGTGCAGCGGTACCTGTGAGTACCAACGTATTCGTATTCACGCCCGATACAATTACCACACCTGTAGTGCCAACTGTTGCAGCAAGATTACTATTGCTACCCTCAGCGGTCAGCGTGATTGTTAATGCATCGCCATCTACATCAGCAACACTAATTCCAGTTCCGTGCAAATCAATCGGGGTTTGTTCATCTGCAAAATAATCAGTGGCAGTAATGGTGACGCTGGGGGCGTCATTAGTGTTTGCAACCGTAATAGTAAATGTATCCGTTACACTACCGCCGTTGCCGTCATCGGCAATTACCTCGATAGATACAGTACCAACATGCGCATTCAGCGGCGTGCCACTAAAGGTGCGCGTAACGGGGTCAAAACTCAACCACGCAGGTAAGGCACTGCCGCCAGCTAACTGCGCGCTGTAGGTCAATGTATCGCTCACATCCACATCGGAAAAGGTATTGCTGTTAAATTGGAAATTAAATGCAGAATCTTCCGTTGCATTTTGATTGGGAATTGCGTTGGCAAGGATAGGCACATCGTTAGTGTTAGCAACAGTGATAGAAAAAGTATCTGTGACTGTGCCACCATTTCCATCATTGGCAATCACATCAATAGATATAGCACCCACATGAGCATTCGTAGGCGTGCCACTAAAAGTTCGCGTAGCTCCGTCAAAATTCAACCATACCGGTAATGCACCGCCACCGCCAGTTTGTGCGCTGTAGGTGAGTGCATTACCTACATCCTGGTCCGCGAATGTATTTGCTGCAAAAGTAAAATTAAATGCAGCATCTTCGGTTGCGTTTGCATTGGGGATTGGATTGGCAACAGTTGGAGCATCGTTAGTGTTGGCAACAACTAAATCAAAAGTATCTGTTGCGGGTGTCCCACCGTTACCATCATCAGCGGTCACTCTAATTGAAATTGTACCCACATCAGCATTGGCTGGTGTGCCTGAAAAAGTACGTGTAACCGCATCAAAACTTAGCCATGCTGGCAGTGCACTTCCATCCGCCATAGTGGCAGTATAAGTTAGCGTATCGCCAGCATCCGGATCATCAAAGGTTGCATTATCAAACTGAAAATTAAATGCAGCATCTTCAGTTGCATTTTGATTGGGGATGGGCGTAATTAAAAAAGGGAAATTGTCTACATTGCCGATAACTACATCAAATGTATCTGACACAGTCGCTTCGCCATCATCGGCAGTTACGCTAATACTAATTGTGCCCACGTCACCATTGGATGGAGTACCACTGAAAGTACGCGTCGCTGAATCAAAACTCAACCATCCCGGTAGTGCACCGCCACCTGCCAAGGTGGCCGAATAAGTCAGACTATCACCAAGGTCCTGATCACTGAAAGCGTTAATTGGAAAGGTGTAGTTAAACAGTGCACTTTCGGTGGCCGTTTGATTTCCAATAGGATTCGCCACTGTGGGCGCATCATTGGTATTGGCAATTACAACATCAAAAACATCGTTAGCGGTTCCGCCTGCACCATCATTTGCAATTAATTTAACTGAAATAGTTCCTACATCACTGTTAGTAGGTGTACCACTAAAAGTACGTGTTGCCGAATCAAAATTTAACCACGCAGGTAATGCACCACCATCAGCCAATTCTGCAGTGTAGCTAAAGGTCGCGCCCACATCGCCGTCACCAAAGGTATTGGCGGGAAAGATATAAGTGAACACAGAATCTTCTGTGGCGTTTTGATTGGGAACGGGAATATTGACGAAAGGATCGTCGTTGACGCCGTTAATCGTAATATCAAAGGTATCATCTGCTGTTGAACCATTTCCGTCATTAGCCGTGACTTTAACGCTAATAAAACCTACATCCCCATCGTCAGGAACTCCACTAAACGTGCGTGTGCCTGCATTAAAATGCAACCATGCGGGAAGCGCATCGCCATTTGCTAAAGTAGCAGTGTAAGTGAGTAGATCCCCATCAACATCAGCGAAAGTATCTGCGGCAAAAGTGAAACTAAATAGTGATTCCTCGGTAGCAATTTGATTGACGATTGGATTCGCAAGTGTAACGGGGTCATTAATCGCAGTGATATTAATTAATGCCGAATCATTTGCACTCAAGCTTCCATCGCTGGCAGAAATGGTTAGCTGTTGCGTTGCCGAAGGTGTATCTCCAGCCAAGCGATAAGTCAGCGTGCCGCCATTATTACCGGCAAACAAATTATTCAATTGTGTTGATGTGCCAGTGAGGGTTAATACATTGGTAGTATTGCCAGATGAAATAATCACGCCCGTAGTGCCAACTAGCGCAGTGAGTTGACTATAAGTTGATGGCGCTTCGACAGTCACAGTTAACGTATCACCATCCGAATCATTGATCACTATGCCGGTACCATGCAAATCTAATAGTGCCTGCTCATCAACAGCATAACTAGTTTCAGCAATAACAACTGTTGGGGCATCATTAACATTATTAATAGTGATTGCAATATTATCTGTGTCTTGTAAGCCACCGCTTAACCCCAGATCTTTTGTCGTAATACTAAAAGTATCGCCACCAACAAAATTATTTACCGGTGTATAAGTAATGGTGGATAAGGCCGCATTAATTTCAGCTACTGAGCCACGGAATAACATATAAAAATCATTGGTGCCATCACCACCAATGAATGTTAAGCCTGTGGTTTGTGCAAGGCTGAACGAACCCTGCGCCGCATTGAGAGTCACTTCAAGATCGTTGGGGAATGCATCGGCATCGGCTACTTGAATTTGATTGCCGTAAATTGAGCTAAAAATTAACGGCGTATTTTGATTGGTAGATTGCGCACCCGGCACGGTATTCACCGGAGCCTGATTACTGCCATTATTGTATGAAAGCAAAAAATTCAAATCGGCACTGCTATTACCTGTGCCGTTTACAATCATTTCCGAGTTATTCCAGGCATCGCTTTTGTAGGCGACAGAAACTTTCCCATCGGCATTATTGGTAGTTATTTTGATAATGTAGGTTTGATTATCGTTAAGTACAACATCACCAAAATTAAAGGTTTTCCAACCAAAAGTGCTGTCTAACTGATCGGAATTAATCGTTTGTGTAGCCAGCGGTGATGCATCATTCCACCCGCCATCCAATAATTGAATCGTGATGTCCTGATTGGCAGCACCAGATTCCACACGCAGCTGCACACTGATCTGGTTAACGGTATAAGTTGCACCGGGGCTATCATAAAGAAAAGATTGACCTACACCACTAACCGACGACACTGATTGAACGCTAGTTCCCCCTTGAATATTAATATAATGAGTAGACGCTAAAACGCCAAGCCACGCCTCTTGCACCGCCGTACTTACAACAACAGTTTGTTCAATATTACCTACTGAAAACTCTAAATCCCAATCACCACTTAATGTGTTATGGCCCGTTGCATCATCACTTGCAGCGACATCTGCGTCGGTTAGCGCTGCAAGTTCTGCAATAAATTCGCGCCCCTGCACAGTCGCGGCCACATCGCAGCCGTAAATTAAAATATCGGCATTTTCACCCAATGCAGTGCGCCAAGCGATCAACTCATCTTCATACTCAAACAGATTATTGGTGCTGAGCAATGTACTGCCCAGTGCAACAGAACCATTCGCGCCGTGAGAAATTATGTGCAGCGAATCAAGCTGGGAAAATTGTGTCAGCTGTTGAGCAATTTGAACGACGCCATCACTGTTGGCATCAAGGTAAACAATTTCCAAATCACCTGTCGAATGTTGTTGGCGAATATCCTCCACTAACTGCTTATAATTTTCGACAGCAGTATCCACAACCACCAAGCTCGTGATTCGTTGGGCAGCGGTTTGTTCATCCAATAACGAATCTGCAGGTGGCAGATAGATGGCGGTCAAATCGAGTTTGGCAGCAGCTTCCGATAACTGCGTTATATCTGCACTGCCATCGTCAAATACGGCGATATCGGCAGTTGCAGAAAATAGCAACCGGGGTTCAAGCGTTTCAATCAGGGGGCGCTTGTGGCGCGACAACTTGGACATGAGCAGTATCGAGTCTTGTTATTTGTACCCGCCTCTTGCATAGGTACAAACAGGGTTAAGGTGTGGTTCTCACCAACTTGCATCCCTGTGGCAGAGCGATGGATTCCAAGCCATGGAAAACATCAACTATTACCATCGTAAAACTATCGTCAGCTCTTCTAGAAACGGAGTGCGTTTTCGCACTTTTATAATATTTATCTTCTTGAATTTTTTTCTTATGTAGTTTGAGGATCAATCATGGCACATATTTTTAAAAATCACCCTGCTCACAACTAAATAATATAAGGAAAGCAAAAATTAAAAAATTTAACCTTAATCGAAACATCGTTTACGTGATTCACGGCAAGCTTTGGGTATCCAATAAATTTAACGTGACGCCTTCAAAGGTAACACGGCATTTTAAACCACTGGGTAAACGGTTACCCGGATTGGGAAATGCCAAGCGAATACCAAAAGTATTACTCGGCCCATCAATCACTTGATCCACCAGAATCACTTTAGCGTCATAACTTTTAGTGGATGCACCCAGCTCTGGTACCACTGTAGCCGTCATACCTGCTTGTACCTTGCCGTAAAGGCTTGCAGGCGCAAATACTTCCACACGCAGTGGATCAAGCTGGGCAAGTTTAAGCACTGGTTCAAAATCAATGTGTTCACCGGGCTGTTTGTAACGCTCTACCACCACCCCATCAATAGGGCTCGCCAATGTGCGACGCTTGAGATCAGCCAGCGCACGATTGTGTTCAAGTTCGGCTTGGCGTTTGCGATCGAGCGCCTGCTGTAATTGTTGTTGGGCAATTGCATATTCAGTTTTGAGTTTATCCAGCTCTGAAAAAGAAGCGGCTTTTTTCTCGTAAAGATCGGTAACACGCTCCAGCGAGCGTTTGCTAAATTCAACTGCCAGCTGCTGGGCTTGTACATCGCTTATCAATTCCGCTTGCACACGACGCAATTCAGCGGTGGCCATTTCCAAACCGGCATCCAGGCGGGCCACTACCTCCCCTTTTTTTACTGAATCGTTTTTATCCACTAATACTTCACTGATTACGCCCTCAACCGCGCTGCTCATTTCCACTACTACCGAAGGTTCAATCCGGCAATTTAATTGTGCCGGCTCAGAGGTTTGCGCGCTGGCGTAGCTACTCACAACACTGCATAACGCCAGTAGAGGCAAGCAACCAGAACCACTAGTGCGAACGGACATATTTAGGATAGATCTGAACATAGTTGACTCGTTATAAAAAATTATTTGTATATAAATATAGTTCAAAAGAACATTAAGAGAAATGACGAATGAATACTTGTTGCAAAGTACTGTACCACTGCGCTAACAAGGGCCGTGCCGGGTGTGAAAACTTCACATAGGTACGCTCACCATAATGTCCCATTTGCTGAAAATCATGCAGCACTATATCCAACAAAAATACTTGCTCAGTCACACGGGTTCCGCTGGGTTGCTGCGCATCTACCGCAAGCCTGCCTCCGCCCTGTGCCCCCAGCACTTGACTCGGCAATTCGAAAGTGGCGATTGGCAGTTGCTGCAAAAGCTCACCATGAATATGGCGTGAAGGGTTACTCGCTAAACGAACTGAAACATGACGTGTGGCCTGACGCACCAAACCTATCTCTTCTTGTAACAAGGCAGTGCGCACGCGCACCTTGTCTGCGCGCTCAATAATCGCCAGTTCATCGCCTTGTGTAAAAAAGCTGCCCGGCAAATGGTGCTGACGCAATAGGCGTACTGTTCCGGCGGTGGGGCTACGCACCACCAGACTGTTCACTCGCGATTGCAACAATTCGATTTCAGCACTGATGGCATCGATATCCTGCTGTAGTAATTGCGCCTGGGTGCGATCACTGACCCATGCCTGTTGATAACGCGCTTCAAATTCGCGGAGATGCGCTTGCTGCACTGCTAAATTGGTAGTGAGCGCAGGATTGTGTAAACGCACCAGCACCTGCCCCTGCGTAACCTGATCGCCGTTATTAACCAACACCTCCTGCACTTCCCCGCTGGATTCCACTTTTACCCGCGCCTCTTCCGGCAACCAGATAACAGCTTCAACAGAAGTCGATTCCGGCATAGGAACCCACAAGAGAAAAGAGAAAAAAGCCAACACAAAGGCACCGGTGATTGTCACCGCGCGCTGACGCACCGCCAATAATTGTTTATCAGCCATTAAAAAACGTATCGCTTTTATTAGCGGCCAACACAATTGAAAGAAAATCAGCCAAGCGCCAACAATCAAACCCGCCAGGGGGAAATAACTCGCCACCAATAAAATAATAAAAAACAAAATAAACAGGCGATAACCAAATGCGGCAATGCTGTAGCACGTGAGCACCGCTGCTTCACGATTTGTCTGTGCCGGGGAGAAAATCTCGCTTACACCATAGGCATAGCGGCGCAACAAATAACTCACTTGTTGATTGGCGCGGGTAGCAAGGTTAGGTAAATCAAATGCATCAGTGAGCAGGTGGTAACCGTCAAAACGCATGAGCGGATTGCCATTAAAAAACAATGTGGACACGCTGCCGATAATAATGATGTTGTATAAAAAATCACTGAAAAAACCGGAGGGAACTTGGATCCACAATAACAGTGCAAGCGACGCTAAAAATATTTCCACCGCCATACCAGCGGCGCCCACCATTAGTCGCTGGCGTTTGGATTGAAATCCGGTCGCGGCACTCGCATCCACGTAGGGTAAGGGTGTACCCACCACAAATACCACCCCGCAATCATTCACCTGGCCACCCCATACTTTGGTAAATAATCCGTGACCCAACTCATGCAGCACTTTAAAAAATGGATAGGTAAGCCAGAGCAACAACAAATTTCCCGGCGACAGCAAACGCTGCAACTGCCCTTGCGTGAGTTCACTCCAATGATTACCGGCCTGCAATAATGCGTAAGCCACTACAACCAACCACGAGATTCCCATGGTCCTGCTCGCCGACAATCGCGCTAGGGGCATGAGCTTATTGAGCAAGCGATCCGGGTTGCCGAGTGGTAGGTGCCAGGTGAGCGGGTTCATTAATAAGCGCAGCCAGCGCTGCTGCTTTTTTTGTTCTTGTCGTGCAAATAATTCGCGCGTGCTGGGCGGTAAATCGCACACCAATAAATCGGCCACATGCAAATATTGCAACAGGTGAATTAAATCATCCTGCGTGGGCACATCCTCCGCACAGGTATAAAACTCTGGTTTGGCAGCAGCGGATAAAACCTGCGTTAAATTATTTCGCCCATCCATCGCGCTAATTAAACGCCACGCTGGTGGGCTCAAGCGATGAAAGCGACCATTACTTTTATCTTGCAATAAATACCAGCGCTCACCGTTGTAATCGCGGCGTTGGATATGGATATGTCGCGGCAGTGAGGGACGTAATGATTCGAGCCGCTGCCACGCAGGATTAATATCATGTGATTGGGCGTCATTCATAATGTCACCACCATAAACTTAAACGCAGCCAGTGCCAGAGATCGTGAAACCAAATCCAGCCCAGCGCGCGCTTACCAACAGTAATTTTGCCTGAGCCGGTCATGCCGGGGCGCAGCAGATTTTTTATACTGTCGTCATCACTTGCTGCATCAGCCATCAACAACAATTCCACGCGAAAGTAATTGCGCCCTTCTCGCACTTCACTGATCGGCGTAATGGTTTTTACAAGCGCAGAGAAAAGTTGATTAGGTAAACTAGACAATTTCACTTGGCCTTCCTGACCGGGCACAAGCGCTGCGATATCGCGCTCATCCACGAAAAGCTGCACGATAAAATCGTTCGCCGCCGCCAACTCAAATAACACATCACCCTGTTTTACCGGGGCCCCCTGTTTTTGCGAAATATCATCTGACACGATAATGCCGTCGATAGGCGCAAGCAGCTGGGTGCGCTGCAATTGTTGCTCGATTAAACGCAATTGAATGGCCGCCTGATCCATTTGTGCGTTGGCAATTGCCGCTTCAACACGATCAGAATTCGCCAGAGCCGCATCATAGGCTTGGCGATAGCGCTGTACCTGACTCGCCAGTTTGCGTCGCTCCAGCAGTAAATCCTCATCCTTTAAGGATGCGAGCAACGCTGCTTTAGTCACACTGTCGCCGGGGCGCACCAATACCTCGCCCAAATAACCGTCCTGTGGGGATACCACCAGATATTTTTCGCTGGTCTGTAACCTGGCATCAGCAGTAATGCGATAGCTGATCGGCACAAATAACCCCATCAGTAACAGCAGTGCAGCGGCTAATGCCACACGACTGCGCCAAGCATCTACCCCAAACCAGCGCTGCATACGTTGGCCAATACTGCGTGCCACCAGTTGTTTAAACCCGGCGCCCGCATCCTGCCGTAACGCGATAAGACCGCCAGCAAAATGCAGCGCCGCCTGAATAAACAACTGTTGTGTCTGACTAAGTTTTGTCTGTTTATCCAACTCGATTGTAAGCACGCCCAGCAGGCGATCACCTTTACGAATTGGAAAGCTGGAAACCGATTGCAATTGTTGTGATTGTTGCAATTGCTGATGAGCGCGAGTAATCGCCACCGCCAATGTCTCGTCCGCAGGTTCCACCGGGGAGTAGCTAATCCTAAGCCCCTGCTCCAGCGCTTCATTCATCGCTTCAGTCACTGCCTGCATTGCTTGGGTGCGCGGATCAAAGTGTGCCGAGTAAGACACCGCTTGCAGGCGCAGTGTTTGTTTGTGCAATAAACCCAAACTCACGCGCGTAGCCCCCAACTGCGACGCAACCATATTGACCAAACTAATCGCCACTTCTTGCAGGGAATTTTCTTTTAATAAAATGGTGCCCAGCTGTAAGGCGGCGAGTTGATAGTCAGCAGCTGGTGTGGTTGCTGGCACCTCTTGCACTTCCCGTTCCAGTGCGGGCGAATCACTCTGCTGATGCAACAAAAATTGCAACCAGAACTGCCCCAACTTGAGTTCTTTGAGCATTCCGGTGAGTGCTTTTTTATCGGCGACACTCACTTCCAATGCCACCACTCCCCAAAAGTTACCATCGATAATTAACGGATGCGCAAGGCGGTAATGATGCTCATCCACCTGCTCCAACTGTAAGCGCTGTTTTATCACCACCTGTGCCAATAGCATGCGCAGCGGCTCGCTTATCGCGTCCGCACCCGGCCACCTGGCAAGTAAATGTTGGGTTCCATTATTGACCTGAACCAGCATGGCGGCACTGACGCCACCGAGCATTTGGCATTGGGTTGCCAGCCAGGTTTTGAGCTTATTGTTGAACGATTGCATGGAGTTAACTGCTTTATCGATCCTGCGGTGCAGGAACCACTGTGTTTTTGTTATTAACTGTTTTACTGAATGGGCAGCTGAAATCGATACAGTGAGAATTAACCATAACAACAAAAACCACACTTGTCGTCAATTTCAACATTAAAAGCGAAGATTAAGTCCTTAAATTTCACTACTTCCCAAGCTTATACCAACTTATTGCAGTTTGATTGAAAACAACTGCCAGATTGTTATTAAGCTGAGAAAAATATCTCTTTTTTATCGCTACAAAATATATAAAACGATAAATACTAATTATTTTTTTATGCTCACAACTTTCGAGAGTATTTCTCATTACCTGAACTAGACTCTAGCCTTATAGCTGGAGGTTTTTTCACTTGTCATCGTATTAAACATACAAGTTGGGGAATTTTTAAAGAGTAACGGACTAAGCAACCATGTACGGAATTTTTAACCTTTTGAAGGAGCGCCCGGTGGTAATGCTGGGCTCAGCAAGCCTACTAATACTTGTGGGAGTAACCGTGCTCGCCACCTGGCACGCCCCTCGCCTGCTGGATGCAATTCACCCCTTTGCCACGCTGATGGCATACAACACTGCATTGGGATTTATCGCCTGCGGCTTGGGCTTACTCGCTATTGTTAAAAAATGGCAGCGAACTTTGGTGTACAGCGTTGTTGTGCTGTGGGGCATTGGGTTACTCACCCTGCTCGATTTACTCACTAGCATGGAGTTACACACTACTGATTGGTTTGAGATTTTTCTGAGTGACTCACCCATTCACCACCAGCCCATATCACCCACCACCAGCAGCGCATTTTTATTAGCCGGCGCCGCATTGTTATTAGGGCGCGCGACGGATGGTATTGCAACGTTAATTGCCACGTTGATTTGCTTGTTATTAATTTTAATTGCCACTGCCGCAGTACTCGGACAGGGTTTTGGCTTGTTACCCAATTACGTATGGCTGGGAATTAAATTAGCGCCTCACACAGTTATTGGGTTAATTGCATTTGCATTGGCAATTATTACGCTGCGCTATTCAGCAGCAATCAATGCATTTAACCGGCTTAATTTTTTTAACCGGTTAGTGACCGGTTTTATTTTTATGAGCCTGTTATTTGTCGCTATAGGCTCTATTGCCATGCTGCAAATAAATAGTGTGGCGACTATTTCGCAACAACTTTATTCCGGGCCAGTGCAAGTAAACAATGCAATGTTGCGCATCAAAGCCCATGTGAGCAAGCTGAATCGTGGCATCAAAGATGTAGCGGTAGCGCCAGAGTTAATGGAAGAACGTAATTTGCCTGATTTTATAACTAGCTCCGGGCAAAAAATTGTGGCTGAACTGGTACAGCTTGAACAACAACCGCAGCACCTAATTGCCAGCGCACAACTGCGCAGCACATTAAAGGATTGGCAAGAGTTATTACTGGATACTTATCAACAATTGGCCGCAGGCAATGTCGACTATTATCGCAAAATTGCTCTGGAAGACAGCCAAGCCCACACCCAGAAAATTGAAAATTTATGTGATGAAATCATTGCGCAGGCGCAGACCGAAATGCATGCGTTAAACGATCAGGCACTGCTCACCAAGCAACATGCAGGCAATTTAATGCTGGTAGTTATGCTAGGCTTTTTGTTAGCGGGAGTTTTGGTCGCCGCACTTATTACCCGCAGTTTAAGCTGGCAGCTGCAAAAAATTCGCGTTGCTATGCTCGAGCTGGCACAGGGCAATGCCAACATTCAGATTCCCTTTCTGGATCACCCCCGAGATGTTGGTGACATGGCCAGAACACTCAAAGTATTCGCACAAAATATTGACGAGCGCAACAAATCAACAGCACTACTGGCCAGTCACCAAAAAATACTGGAGAAAATCAATTTACAACTTGCACAGACAAATAAAGAACTTGAAACATTTGCCTATGTTGCTTCACACGATTTGAAATCGCCGCTGCGGGGCATTGCCCAATTATCCACCTGGATTGAAGAAGATCTTGAGGAAAAACAATTTTCCGAGGTGAATAAACACACCACCATGTTGCGCAATCGCATTCAGCGCATGGAAAAACTACTGGATGATTTGCTCACCTTTTATCGCGCAGGCAAAACCGATGGCAATCTGGCTGAGGTAGATGTTGCGCAAATGGCCAGGGAGTTATTTGACATCCAAAACACCAAAGCCGGGCTGCGCCTTGAATTGGCAGAGAACCTGCCCTGTTTCAGCACTTTGAGCACGCCCTTTGAACAAGTGCTACGCAATTTATTTTCCAATGCAATTAAACATCACGATCGCGATGAAGGTGTTATTCGTATCAATTACCAACTACTGCCTAATCAATATTATGAATTCAGTGTATGTGATGATGGCCCCGGCATCCCCGAGAAATTTCAGCAGCGAGTATTTGGTATGTTTCAAACGCTGAAACCACGCGATGAATTGGAAGGTAGCGGCATGGGCCTCGCACTGATAAAAAAAATTGTCGCCACCTACGGCGGTCACATCAAACTTGTGTCAGAAGGACGTGGCTGCTGTTTTTATTTCAGCTGGCCGCAACACATAGACAAAGGCGTAAAAGATGACTGATAACTTCTATCCGAATTTAAACCCAAGCCAGTTTAAAACTGTCAGTCTTCTTATCATCGACGACGATGATATAGACGCAACGGCGTTGCGGCGTGCATTACATAAACTGAAATTGCTTAACCCGCTCTACCGTGCCAAAGATGGTGTGGAGGCCCTTGAAATGTTGCGTAATGGCAATGTGCCAAGCCCTTACATTATTCTGTTGGATATCAATATGCCGCGCATGAACGGTATTGAATTTTTGGAGGTATTACGCGCCGATCCGGAACTAACCCATGCGATCGTTTTTGTACTGACCACCTCCAAATCGGACGAAGATATTTTGGCAGCCTACCGTGAACATGTGGCCGGCTATTTACTTAAACAGCGTATGGACAGCGATTTTATGCAGGTGATTGGGTTGCTTGATCACTATTGGCGTGTGATTGAGCTACCACATCCCGAACAATAGCCCCCTAGCTTTAGCACCAGGGTTTAATAACGGGCATTAAGAATAGGAGACCTAATCTGCATGAAGCTATTACTGATTGATGACAACGAATTGGATCGCCTGGCGATCATTCGAACGTTTAAAAAAACCGAGTGGGATATCACTATTGCTCAGGCCTGCTCCGCGAGCGAGGGCCTCGCGCAATTTGATAGCGAAGATTTTGACGCTGTCCTGCTTGACTATCGCCTGCCCGATATCGACGGTATGGAAGTGCTGCAACTTCTCGCCAAACACCCCAATCACCACGCTGCCGTAATTATCCTCACCGGCGCCAGCGCCGACGAAGATCTGGAGCGCGAATTTATTGAGGCCGGTGCCCAGGACGTACTGTTCAAATCGGAGATTGCTCACAAACACCTGACCCGCGCCATCACCCATGCACGCACACGTCATGAATTGGAACATCAGTTACAAGAGAGTCACCAGCGCCTGCGTGCGCTGGCCGAGAATGACTCACTCACCGGGCTTGCCAATCGCTACTATTTTGATGAGAGCCTGCGTGCTGCAATTCAGCGCACCAAACGCCAGCAAGATCAACTTGCCCTGCTCTTTCTGGATTTGGATAACTTCAAATTTATCAATGACGGCCTAGGCCATTTAATTGGTGATCAGGTTTTGATGGAAGTGGCTAAACGTTTGGTTGATGTGGTGCGCGCGGGCGATGTGGTGTGCCGTTTGGGTGGCGATGAATTTGCGATTTTAGCGCATAACTTTGAAACCCACGAAGCCATCAGCCAGCTTGCGCAACGCATTTTAGAGGACCTGCGCCGCCCCATTATTGTGGGCAATTATGAGCACAGCATCTCCTCCAGTATTGGCATTGCCACCTACCCGGAAGCCGGTGACAGCGCCAGCGATCTGCTCAAAGCCGCGGATATGGCCATGTATCGCGCCAAGCAAGACGGGCGCGACAATTACCAATTTTTTTCACCGGCGATGCAAGCGCAAATGCAGGAGCGCATTCACCTCGAAAAAGAATTACGCGCACTGATTCCTACCGATCACTTTATTTTGTTCTACCAACCCATTGTCGATGCGCAAACCTTTGAAGTTTGCGGCGCCGAAGGCCTGATTCGCTGGGATCACCCCGAGCGCGGCATACTGCCACCAAGCGAATTCATCACCCTCGCTGAGGAGATTGGCCTGATTGGTGAAATTGACTCCCGCAGCCGTTTAAATGCCTGCAAACAACTGGCGAAATGGCGCAAAGACGGATTGGTGGATGAGCAGTTCAACATGAAATTTAATGTCTGCGCCCAACTGCTGACTGACGATGATCTCTATCGCGCTATTATTGCAGACCTTACTGCTACCGGCCTGCCCGGACATTGCGTCAGCCTGGAGATTACCGAATCAATCCTGATTGAAAACCTGGGGCGCACCGCAGAAAAACTGCAGATGATTCGCGACTACGGCATCGATATCGCGGTAGATGATTTTGGCACCGGCTATTCCTCCATCGCCTACCTGAAAGAATTACCCGCACGCACCCTGAAGATTGATCGCAAGTTTGTGCAGGACGTGCCCACTAATCTGGCTGATTGCCGGATTCTGCGCGCCATGATTGTGTTTGCCAAAAGCCTGGATCTGATTGTGGTCGTGGAAGGCGTAGAAACCCGCGAGCAGGCGCGTCTTTGCCGCGATTATGGTGCCGACTTACTGCAGGGATATTTATTCTCCAAACCCCTTCCACCCGCCGCATTTGAGCAATTCTTACGCGATCACAATGCAGCCGAGTGGAATAAGCGTCTCTCGGTATTGGGCGCACTCACCGGCTAAGGGTGCGCTGCTCCGGCGGCGCACCACTCAACAACAGCCAAGCACAGCCCCACCTGACCTGGTCAACAGACAGTCAGCTCCAGCAAATAGCCAAACCCAATACGACAGATTGAACCAGACAATTTTGCGCCGCCATTGCGATTCGCCTATCATGCCCCCACATTGCAAAGACCCTTTGGTTTGACCTCCTGTTTTGTTTTAATTTCAAGGATTACCTATGAGTGACGTACAACACCACCGTTTAATTATTCTCGGCTCCGGCCCTGCCGGTTACACCGCTGCTATTTACGCCGCCCGTGCGAACCTCAAACCCGTTGTGATCACTGGCATGCAACAAGGTGGTCAATTAACTACCACCACTGAGGTGGAAAACTGGCCCGGCGGTGTTCACGACCTGCAAGGCCCGGATTTGATGGTGCAAATGCAGCAACACGCCGAGCGTTTTGACACCCAAATAGTATTCGACCACATTCACGAAACTATTCTGACCGAGCGCCCATTCAAACTGATCGGTTCCAATACCTACACCTGTGATGCGCTGATTATCTCTACCGGCGCTTCAGCTCAATACCTCGGCTTGCCTTCCGAAGAAGCCTTTATGGGCAAAGGTGTGAGCGCCTGTGCCACCTGTGATGGTTTCTTCTATCGCGGTCAAAAAGTTGCCGTGGTCGGTGGTGGTAATACCGCCGTGGAAGAAGCGCTGTATTTGTCTAACATCGCCAGTGAAGTAACGCTGATTCACCGTCGCGACAAACTGAAATCAGAAAAAATTCTGCAAGACAAGCTGATGGCCAAAGTCGCTAATGGCAACATCAAAGTGATTTGGAATCATCAACTGGAAGAAGTTTTGGGTAACGACTCCGGCGTGACCGGTCTGCGCTTGAAGAGCACTCAAGACGGCGCAACGCAAGAGATTGATGTCGCTGGTGTATTCATCGCCATTGGCCACAAACCCAACACTGACATCTTTGAAGGCCAATTGGATATGCACAATGGCTACATCAAGGTAAAAAGTGGCCTGGAAGGTAATGCGACATCAACCAATATTCCCGGTGTATTTGCTGCCGGCGATGTGGCTGACCACATTTACCGTCAGGCGATTACTTCCTCTGGGGCTGGCTGTATGGCTGCGCTGGATGCCGAGAAGTATCTGGACGATCTGTAACAGCCGGCACGTAGCATCGGCAGCTAAATAAAAAGGGGAAGGTCAGCGATGACCTTCCCCTTTTTAATTGCCCGTGTGGTTTATTTAGCAGCCAGACGATCCAACTCAGTGCGCAAATTGCGCAGCCATTGGTTAAACGCCAGACGGATCTGAACATTATTAGTCACGCGATTGTTCTCCTCCCAAATACGTCCCAAATCGCGACGATCAGTAATAATCGCCAGCACATCGCCTGACACTGAATCCACCAGTGTCAGCTCCAACGTCATAGTCCCCATGCCTTCGCTGTACACTTTCATCATCGTCGGGCGACCTTTGGAGTCGTCTTTACTCGCCAATGGCGCAATCTCCAGCACTTTTGCTTTTACTTGCAATACATCCGCGCCCGTCTGTAAGGATGTCGCAAAACGGCCATCGACAATCAGGTTCGTCATTAACGCCTCGGTATAACGCTCCTGATAATAGCGGCGATCGGCATCGCTCAGCTCCCACGGCGTGTCGTTAATCTTGTCCGTGGACTGCTTGCGGATTTTGACCTCACTCAAATCCAACTGCTCGACCAATAATTTACTGTATTGCGCAAATTGCGCATTGGGCGCAACAAAGGTGCCATCAAAACGGCTGTCTTCCACCGCACTCAACCCCGCTTGATCTGCTTTCAGCGCCGCGTCTTTTTCATGGGGCTTAGTCATTGAACAACCACCAATCACACCAGTAGCCAGTGCAATTAGCACCAGTTTGACACTGAGATTTTTCATTAAACGTTTCATCACATTACCTGCCTGTAGTTCGGGGGACTGAAACTGTATGCTAGCCGCGGCAGTCACAGTCATTGGTTGTACCGCATGTTTATAAGACGTTATTCGCAATCAAGGGTTCATTGGTTGCATAACCCGCAACCTTATTGGTGGCATAAGGCCAAACTGCCCAGTGACTCCAAGTTATTGAAGCACAAAAGCAAACCGGGAAGCAGAGGCCTCCCGGTCAAGTTTGTAATATTTTGTAGTTTGACAGCAACCCTACTGGATTACCAAGGCTGTAACAAGGTTACCTTCGACCATTCAACATCCAACCGATTGGCGTCCAACGCACCAGCACCAAATAACTCGCCATGCCCACCACAAAAGTTGCTGCCAGCGTCAGCCCATACTCCGCCCACACACCCCAATTTTTATCCATCAAAGGGTACTGCAGGGCAAAAATAATCGGCAAATGAATGATGTAAATCCAGTAAGAGCTATCGGCGATAAGCCGCATCCAACGGTGATGGGAATCCAGAAATTGTCTAGCATAAATTAAACACACCAATGTCATCCACAGCGCAATATAAACTTCACACACTGCCAGAAGTAATTTCTTCCACAACGCTAAAGGGGGAGCCATCAAATCCATCTGCACGGGTAAGTGATAATAATAAAGCGCAAATAACGCAGTGCTGGCAAGAAGAATCCTGAAGGCATAAACATTGAAGCGCGCAATAAAATTTTCCTGAGTGAAAATCCAATAACCCAACACAAAAAATAATCCGAAAAAGCCAAAAGACCATAATTGGGGTATAAAACTTTCCGGGGCGGGCTTGGGCGAAGCAATCAACAATGCACCGGGCAATAGTACCAAGGGTATGATTAAGAGAAATAACCCGGGTGTTAAACGAGCCAAAAAATTGCTCGCCCACTGCCAGTTAACAATGCGCAACAACCACACCAATACACAAAAATAAATCAGGTTATATAAAAACCACAAATGCATCGTAGTGGGTGGTGGGCGCGGGGCATCTGGGTTTTGCATTGCCTCCAGAATCATCAGCATAATTGCTGACTTATTTTCAACCTCATTGGTAGCCGTTAACAAAGGAATGAAAGTGGCGACCATACACAGCGGCAGAAAAATAATAAACGGCAATAAAATTCGCAGCGCGCGATTTTTTAACATACCAACCACCCCGCGCCGCGCCACTAAATAAGCCACAAAAAAACCGGCGATCAGAAAAAACAAAGGCATTCTGAATAGATGTGAAAACCAGGAAAACCAATCCAGCAGCAATGATTGCTCAGTATTTGCCGCTGGCCAGAGTGCCTGTAATTTGGGGCTATAGGCCAACGCCGCATGAAAAAATACACCCGTCAACATCGCCAGTGCGCGCAGGTTATCCATATAATAAAGCCGTGTAGTTACCATCGCTTTCACCTCCCTTTTTAATTATCGCTATTCATTACAGCTATTTATAAAAACGTTTCCTTGCGCGCTTGCCACACAAATGCAACCAGCAATGCAACTGCTAAAAAGGACAACTGCACAGCAATAATACCCAGTGCCTCACTACTCCATACCGCCTGCGAACTAAATAAGTGTGTGCGAATACTCTCTATCCGGGCAACCATATAAATCATCGGACCAATCATGCAGTTTAAAAAAATCATTACAAATAACACCATGCCATCCGACTCACTAATCATCCCCGTAGCCCACGTCAGGCAGTAACTCAATAAAAAATACAACGCCAAAATTAAACACAGTGGTAGCAATCCATCGGGTATTGGGCTAGCACTAAATACAAATATGGTCGCAGCTACAATCAACAACCAAGGAAAAACAAACAGCGTCATACAGGCAATTAATTTAGCCAGTGCGTAGTCAACGGGTGTAACAGGTAAACTCATAATAAAAGGCAGGGTATGTTCCTTTCGCTCATTAATAATAGTGCTGCTAATTTGATGATTCCCCATGCCAATAACAGCGCTCATTAACAAAGTGGAGCCCATTACGAACTGCCACTCGCCAAGGCTGATAAAACTCAACGCAGCGATGCCAGCCAAGGTATACAACACGATAAATTTCCGCTGCAGATACCAATCCTTGGCAACTAATTGTTTAACCACCGGTAAGTTCAGTGTGTAACTCATGAATTCACTCCTGCTTTTACTGTAGCGACAAAAATTTTCTCCAGCGTCATAGGCTCTACACTGGTTACATTGACACCTTGCGCACTCAAATGGGCAAGCGTGGATTCTGTAAATTGATTAACAATAATTTCTTGCAAGGAACCGTTATGTTTGACGCGCACCAAACCTGATAATTCGAGACCGGTAGGATCCATACTGCTGGTACAAAGAATTCTTCGCCAGCGCTCCAGATAGGTCTCTTTATCTTGCGAGTCCAGCAACTTCCCTTTGTGCACAAAACTAATCGAATCAGAAAGCTGTTCTATATCTTGCGTATTGTGTGATGAAAACAAAACGCTGCGATCTTCATCGCGCAGAATAGCGGCAAGCTCCGTTAATACTTCTTCACGGGCAACGGGATCAAGCCCAGTTGTAGGCTCATCCAAGACCACAAGTTTGGGGCGCCGCGCCAGCACCAGTAGCAAGCCCGCTTTAACACGCTGCCCGTGTGAAAAACCTTTCATTTTTTGGTCCACACGCAAATCAAATATTTTTAATAAATGGGCTGCGTATGTTGGATCCCATGAGGGATAAATTGACTGGATGAACTGCATGTGCCAGCGCAGGGTTTCACTTTTGTAAAGCCGCATATCATCAGAAGCAAAACCGATTTGCTGTTTTACCGCTACCTGCTGCTCCGGTAACTTCTGGCCCAAGACATGCACGCTGCCACTGTCTGGCTGAATCAATCCCATGACTAAACGCAAAGTAGTAGATTTGCCGGCGCCATTAACCCCCACCAACCCCATCACCTGCCCGACCGGTAATTGCAGACTCAGATTATCCAAATAAAAATCCGGATAACGCTTGCACACATTTTGAAGTTCAATTGCATTTTCCATAATCAGACCTTTTAAAAACCCTCGCCTAAAAAATCACAGTCATTTATTAACTTATTTGCGTGCCGCTATAGCCTGCTGAATAAGTGCAATAATTCCTGCTTCATCCAAACCCAGTGCAAGAGCATTGTTTACCAGCTCATTAATTTGCAGCGTTAATTCATGCTGCGCTAATACACCGGGCAAATCAGCCTGCGCGGCAACAAAAGATCCCCGTCCCGGCTGGGTGACTATCACCCGCTCCATTTCAAGTTCGCTGTAAGCGCGCTTGACCGTAATTACACTTACTTTGGTTTGCGCACTCAGTTCACGAATAGACGGCAATGGGTGCCCTGCAGGCCAATCGCCCACACGGATTTTTTGTTTAATCTGCGCCATGATTTGCAAGTACATGGGGCGACTATCGTTTTGCGAGAGAAACAGCTCCTCAGTCACGCACACCTCTATCTGTATATATTTGATATACACAGTATATGCACAGATATACACAGACAGCAAGCGAGAAAAGAGAAAAGAGAAAAGAGAAAAGAGAAAAGAGAAAAGAGAAAAGAGAAAAGAGTTTTTCAGGAAGGGAAATAAAAATAACGCCATCAGAAATGACAAAGGAGGCCGAAGCCCCCTTTGTTTTTTTGCAGCAGTGGAAATTAGCCCACAAACACCCGTGCATTGCGGAACAGACGCAACCAGGCGCCATCGTCTTGCCAATCGTCCGGTTTCCAGGAGTTGGTGACGGAACGGAATACCCGCTCCGGGTGCGGCATCATAATCGTCACGCGACCATCCTTACTGGCCACACTGGTGATACCCAGCGGTGAACCGTTGGGGTTGGCCGGATAGGTTTCGGTGGCGTTTAAGTGGTTGTCGATAAAACGCATCGCCACTGTGCCACTCTCGTTGCAACGTTTGAGTGCGTCAGCGTTGGCAAATTCGGCATAGCCTTCACCGTGCGCCACAGCGACCGGCATATGGGAACCCGCCATACCCTTAAACAATACCGAAGACGACTCCTGCACCTGCACTAAGCTAAAACGCGCTTCAAATTGTTCAGAAAGGTTGCGCACAAAACGCGGCCAATGATCGGCACCGGGAATCAGATTTTTCAAATTCGACATCATCTGGCAACCGTTACACACACCTAAGCTGAAAGTGTCATTGCGGTGGAAGAAAGACTCGAACTCATCACGTACTTTGTTGTTGAACAAAATGGTTTTGGACCAACCTTCGCCAGCACCCAGTACGTCGCCGTAAGAGAAACCACCGCAAGCCACCAAACCTTTGAACGCTGCAAGCGATACCCGGCCAGAAAGTAAATCACTCATGTGTACATCAACGGCGTTGAAACCAGCGCGATCAAACGCCGCAGCCATTTCCACATGACCGTTTACGCCCTGCTCACGCAGTACCGCAATGCTGGGGCGCACGCCAGTGTTGATAAAAGGTGCGGCAACGTCTTCGTTTTGATCGAAACTGAGTTTTACGCTTAGACCGGGATCTGACTTGAGGATGCCGTCGAATTCAGATTGCGCGCAGGCAGGGTTATCGCGCAGCGCTTGAATGCGGTAGCTGGTTTCCGCCCAGAGGCTTTGCAGTGCAGCGCGAGCCTGATCAAAAATCACCGCGTTGTTGGCACTGATACGCAATGTATCTTCGTCGTTTAATTGGCCAATCACACGCACATGGCTGATGCCGGCGGCGGTAAAACGCGCTTGTACCGCGGCGGATTTATCCCGTGCCACTTGCAACACAGCGCCCGCCTCTTCGCTGAACAGAACGGCGAGTGCATCATCGCCCAGACCATCCAGTGAAATATCCACACCGGTATGACCGGCAAAAGCCATTTCCGCCACAGTGGCAAACAAACCGCCATCACTGCGATCGTGGTACGCGAGGATTTCATTGGCGGCAAGGCTCGCTTGCATCGCATTAAAGAAACCTTTGAGCTGGGCACCGGAATCCAGGTCAGCGGCTACATCACCCATTTGGTTGTAAACCTGCGTCAGGATCGAACCACCCAAGCGGTTTTTGCCATTACCCAGGTCAACCAGAATTAGGTCGGTAGCGCCCTTGTCGGTACGCAGCTGGGGCGTGAGGGTTTGACGTACATCCACCACCGGCGCAAACGCCGAAATCACCAGCGAGAGCGGAGCGGTAACAGCTTTGTCTTGACTACCGTCTTTCCACGCGGTGCGCATGGACATGGAGTCTTTACCTACCGGGATAGTAATACCCAGCTCAGGGCAGAGCTCCATTCCCACGGCTTGTACAGTGCGATAGAGTTTTTCGTCTTCACCTTTATGGCCCGCCGCACACATCCAGTTGGCTGACAACTTCACATCAGAAAGTTTTTCAATGCGAGTCGCAGCGATATTGGTAATGGCTTCGGCAATTGCCATACGGCCAGACGCAGGCGCATCAAGCAGTGCCAGCGGGGTGCGCTCGCCCATGCTCATGGCTTCGCCTTTGATGCTGTCGTAACTCACGGTAGTCACGGCGCAGTCAGCTACCGGAACCTGCCAGGGGCCAACCATTTGATCGCGCACCACCATGCCGGTAACCGAGCGGTCGCCGATGGTAATCAGGAAGTTTTTGCTCGCCACAGCCGGGTGTTTAAGTACACGTTCGGCGGCGTCGTTGATATTGATATCTTCAGTCGAGAAAGGCGCTACAGCGGCGCTATGGGAGTGCGCCGTGCGGTGCATTTTGGGCGGCTTGCCAAACAACACAGACATAGGCAGATCGACGGGTTTGGCGTCGAAGTGTTTGTCGTTGACCAGCAGGTGTTTCTCATCGGTCGCCTCGCCCACTACGGCGTAGGGTGCGCGCTCGCGTTGACAAATGGTTTCAAAACGCGCCAGATCCTGCGGTTTAATCGCCAATACATAGCGCTCTTGCGATTCGTTACACCAGATCGCCAGCGGGCTCATGCCCGGTTCGTCATTAGGCACATTGCGCAGCTCAAATTTGCCGCCGGTGCCGCCGTCTTTTACCAGCTCAGGGAAAGCGTTGGATAAACCACCCGCACCCACATCGTGAATAAAGGCGATAGGGTTGTTGTCGCCCTGTTGCCAGCAGGCGTCGATCACTTCCTGACAGCGGCGTTCGATTTCGGGGTTTTGGCGTTGCACCGAGGCGAAATCCAGATCTTCCGAGGAAGAGCCAGATGCCATGGAAGATGCCGCTCCACCACCCAAACCAATTAGCATCGCCGGGCCGCCGAGCACCACCAATTTTGAACCCGCGGCAAAGGGCGGTTTTTCGATATGTTCAGCCTTGATGTTGCCATAGCCGCCCGCCAACATGATGGGCTTGTGGTAACCGCGACGCTCGCCGTCGAAGTCTTCTTCAAAGGTGCGGAAGTAGCCGCAAATATTCGGGCGACCAAACTCGTTGTTAAACGCCGCACCACCGAGTGGGCCGTCAATCATGATATCCAGCGCAGTCACGATGCGACCGGGTTTGCCGTAGTTCTGTTCCCACGGTTGCTCAAAACCGGGGATCTGCAGGTTGGATACAGTGAAACCATTCAAACCCACTTTGGGTTTGGAGCCGCGGCCTACCGCACCTTCATCGCGAATCTCACCGCCGGAGCCAGTACCGGCGCCCGAGAAAGGCGAAATCGCCGTGGGGTGATTGTGAGTCTCCACCTTCATTAATAGATGAATAGGTTCTTGATGGTATTCGTAGGCTTTGGTAGCTGGATTGGGGTAGAAGCGCCCTGCTTCGTGACCAACCACTACCGCGGCGTTATCGGCATAGGCCGAGAGCACATCTTCACCACCCACTTCATTGGTGTTTTTGATCATCTTGAACAGGCTGCGCTCCTGCTCAACACCGTCGATAGTCCAGGAGGCATTAAAGATTTTGTGGCGGCAGTGTTCGGAGTTTGCCTGTGCAAACATCATCAACTCTACATCGACGGGGTTGCGGCCGAGGGTATTAAAGGCATCAACCAGATAATCAATTTCGTCATCGGCGAGAGCCAAACCGAGTGATTTATTGGCAGCAACCAAAGCGTCGCGCCCACCGCCAAGAATATCCACGCTGGTTTGTGGTGCAGGCTGTTGCGCGGTAAAAATTTGCTCTGCGGCTTCCAGGCTAGCAAACACGGTTTCCACCATACGATCGTGCAGTACCGCAATAATGGCGGCGCGATCAGACGGCGAAATAGCGCCCTGCACATAATAGGCAACACCGCGTTCAACCCGCTTTACGGTATCCAGACCGGTATTTTTGGCGATATCGGTCGCCTTGGAAGCCCAAGGTGAAATAGTACCCAAGCGCGGCACTACCAAAAATAACTCACCTTCGTGATTCACTTCCCCTTCGACTTTCGGGCCGTAGGTTAATAGTTGCTGCAATACCTGCAATTGCTCCGCACTCAACGGCGCAGATAGGTTGGCGAAGTGCACAAATTCGGAGCTGACACCAGTGACTGCAGGCACGCGCTGTTGCAGGGTGGTCAGGAGTTTTTGTGTACGGAAACTGGAAAGAGCGGGAGCGCCACGCAGAATCAGCATAGTGGGAAGAGCCTCAGCATCGGGGGATGGGAAAAAAGGCCGCCATTGTACTGGATTTAGCAGTAAATCAGACAGGTTTTTCATCCCGGCTATCAGGCTTGGGTAAGCAAGCAATATAGGGGCATCCACTAGCGCCGTCGTAAAGCATATATATAGAAGGATGAACAGGGCACCTGAAATCCCGGTAAGTCCCTTAACGGTACAAAAATGATCTCGCAGAAAGCACTTAAGACGCCAAAAAAAACCAAGCGAAATAAGAGCCTTATAACTAAAAAATCTGATTTTTGAAGATTATTTGCGCAGATTTTTAACAAAAATTTACGACTACAAGCCTATTTGTGCGCTGCCCAAGAGCAAAAATGGCATCCAAAACACCATTTTTGTGCTTTTTTTTCGCCGCTCGTCGGCTTTTACACAGCGCCTTAAATCCGCCAGAACCCTTGTCAACAGAGGAATTGAGGCAAAATAGGTCAAATTATCGCCAGCGAGCTAACCTATGTATGATCAAAAAACAAGCTAGGCACACCTAAAAACTGGCTATACCATGGTCGGGTATTTGCACGGGTCATTAATGGATTTGGATTCGGCATGAATGCGCACACACGAAATAGAACACCCTTTCGGGCGATGCAGTTCAGAAACCGGAGTAACCCCCTTATGGAAATTCGCAAACCTTTTGTGTTAGTGATTAAGTCCATGGTGACGAGCCTGATCATCGGTTCGTTACTGATTGCCGGCAGTTTTGTGCTGGTTCGTAGTACCCCACCTACTCAGTTGGAGCAGGTTCTTGAAGCAGGCGAATTGCGCGTAGTATCGAGCAACGGCCCTACTACCTATTATGAAGGCCCTAATGGCCTTACCGGCTTTGAATACAGCTTGGTGAAAGGCTTCGCCGATTCACTCGGTGTACGCTTGGTTATTGAAGACGAATCCAATCTGGAACTCATGCTCACCGGCGTTGAAAGTAAAAAATATCACTTTGCTGCGGCGGGTTTGACGGCGCTGGAAAGTCGCCACAAAAACCTGAGCTTTGCCGACCCATTTATGCAGATCACACAGCAGCTGGTTTATAACAGCCGCTTGCGCCAGCCCTCCAGTATTGAAGCATTGAGGGGGAAAGAAGTTCTGGTGATTGCCAACTCATCGCACACCAAGCGTTTAGATGCACTACGGGCCCAATATCCGGATTTGCTGTGGCGTGAAGTAGATGCCGAAATGATCGACCTACTAGAGCTGGTCAATAAAGGGGAAGCGGATTACGCCGTAGTGGATTCGAGCGCTTATGACCTGAATCGCTACTCTTACCCCAAAGCCAAATTAGCCTTTGACGTCAGTGACCCGCAGGATTTGGCGTGGGCTTTCCCTGCCCTGCAGGATGACACGCTGTTTTCGGTTGCCCAGCGTTATTTAAGCAGTATCAAAACAGATGGCACCCTGGCAAAAGTCACTGAAGAGTTTTTTGATCGTCACATCCAGGAAGTCACCACAGGCGAAGCCATGGCGCTTACCTACAGACTGGAACAACGTTTGCCGCAATGGTTGGAAGACATGAAGGCTTCCGCTGCCGAATTTGATTTGGACTGGCAATTATTGGCGGCAATTAGTTATCAGGAATCGCACTGGAAGGCTGATGCCCGCTCTCACACGGGTGTACGCGGCTTGATGATGCTGACCAAAAATACGGCTAAAGCCATGGGCATTAAGGATCGCGAAGATCCACAACAAAGCATTTATGGTGGCGCCAAATATCTGCGCCTCTTGCTTGATCGCCTGCCGCAACGGATTGAGAGTGATGAGCGCTTATATTTCGCCTTGGCCGCCTACAATCAGGGCCTAGGTCATTTGGAAGATGCACGTGTACTCACCGAGCGCATGGGGGGCAACCCAAGTAAATGGGACGATGTGCGCAAACACATGCCACTGCTCTCCAAACACCAGTATTACAGCCGTGCGAAACACGGCTATATGCGCGGTTGGGAGCCGGTGAAGTTTGTAGACAACGTGCTCAACTACCACAAGATTATCGCTTGGCACCAACAACAGGAAGAATTCCGCATAGCTACGACGGGTGCAGGCAATCGCATATCGCTGAATACCCCCTCCAAGAGCGATGACAGCAAAGACAACCAGACAGATAACGGGGCACGCAACCTCTCTGTACTCTGATCGATATTGTTTAACGCACCTCTCCTGACACTGCCGCTATTGCGGCAGTGTTTATTTTTGCCCATCACTTCTTGCATTCCCCCTACCGGCTACTGCTGCCGATTGAGAGCGATTCTTCAGGCTACAACGTATCAAGGGCAGCGTTCAATAACAGGGACTTTGCGCAGGCAAGGGAGTAGAATGCCGCCCCATGATTAGCTGCTGATTGATGATCACTCCATGATTCCACGTATAGACCAAACCTCACCCGTTCAAGCCCTGTATTTGAGTTTTATCAACGCCCTGCGCGACAGGGGTTTCACCGGTGACCTGAGCCCGGACTACGCCAATCGCACCGTCCTGGCGACGGATAACTCCATTTATCAAGTGCTGCCCCAAGGGGTGCTCTACCCGCGTGATACGGCCGACCTGGTACGCATTGCCAAGCTCAGTCAGGAGCCCCAATTCCAAGGCATAGTTCTCAGCCCTCGTGGCGGCGGCACCGGCACCAATGGTCAATCACTCACTGATGGTTTGGTGGTAGACACGTCCAAGTACATGAACCAGATTCTGGAGATCAACGCCGAAGAGCGCTGGGTGCGTGTGCAATGTGGCGTAGTGAAGGATCAACTCAATGTAGCGATTAAACCACACGGTCTATTTTTTGCTCCGGAACTCTCCACCAGTAACCGCGCCACCATTGGCGGCATGATTAATACCGATGCCTCCGGCCAAGGCTCCTGCCGCTATGGCAAAACCCGCGATCATGTATTGGAATTAACCACGGTACTGCTCGATGGCAGTGAGTGGACATCCGCCGCGATAAGCGAAGACGAGCTGGAAAATCTGTGGAAGCGCGAAGACCGTGTCGGCGATATTCATCGCGTTATTGATGCGATTCAACGCGAGCATCACGCCTTGATCGATAGCAAATTTCCCAAGCTAAACCGCTGCCTGACCGGCTACGACCTGGCGCATATTCGCGATGAACAAGGCCGTTTTAATCTCAACAATATTTTGTGTGGCAGTGAAGGTACGCTGGGTTTCATCACCGAAGCCAAAATCAGCTTACTGTCCATTCCAAAATGCAGTGCGCTCATTAACGTGAATTATCGCGACTTTAACGTCGCCCTGCGCGATGCCACCCAATTGATGAAGGCTGAGCCAACTTCCATCGAAACCGTCGATTCCAAAGTGTTGAACCTGGCGATGAACGATATTGTCTGGCACAGCGTGGCCGAGTTTTTCCCTGCGCCGCAAAGCGGTGAAAAAATCCAGGGGATTAATCTGGTGGAATACACGGCTGATTCGGAAGACGATTTAAAAGCAGATGTAAAAAAACTGACAGACATGCTGGATAAGGCCGCACAAGATACCACCACAGGCCGCATAAGCTATTCCATCGCCTGGGGCAGCGATGCGGTGAATAAAATTTGGGGCATGCGCAAAAAAGCCGTGGGTTTGCTCGGCAACGTGGAAGGTGAAATTCGCCCGGTGCCTTTTGTAGAGGACACCGCCGTGCCGCCGGAAAACCTCGCCGATTTTATCGCCGAATTCCGTGCCGTTTTGGATGAATACAAACTTACCTACGGCATGTTTGGTCATGTAGATGCCGGTGTATTGCACGTGCGCCCAGCTCTGGACATGAAAGATCCCGCGCAAGAAAAAATGGTGCGTATCATCACTGATCGCGTTGTTGCACTGACACAAAAGTATAACGGTCTATTATGGGGCGAACATGGCAAAGGCGTGCGCTCCGAATATGCGCCAGCATTTTTTGGCGAGCTGTACCCACAAATCCAGCGCATTAAAGCGGTGTTTGATCCCCGCAACCAATTAAACCCCGGCAAAATCGCCACGCCAGCGGCGGACATTCCATTATTAAAAATTGATGGTGTCACAACTCGCGGGCAACAAGACCGAAAAATCCCAGTACAAGTATGGGAAGGTTATAGCGAAGGCATGCACTGCAACGGCAATGGTTTGTGTTACAGCTGGAACCCTAACGATGCCATGTGCCCCAGCTGGAAAGGTACGCGCGAACGCAAGCACTCGCCCAAAGGTCGCGCTTCCTTAATGCGTGAATGGCTCAAACAAATGAGCGAGCGTGGCGTGAATGCAGTCGAGGAAAGTAAAAAAATAAAACGCGCAAGTTTTCTATTTAATTTACCCGGCCGCGTCATTAACACTATAGGTAAACGCAAAGGCGACTATGATTTTTCACACGAAGTGCATGAGTCCATGGTTGGCTGTCTCGCTTGCAAATCCTGCGTTGCGCAATGTCCGATTAAAGTAGATGTACCCGAATTTCGTGCGAAATTTTTAGAGTTGTACTACAGCCGTTACCTGCGCCCGCTCAAGGATTATTTTATTGGCGGTTTGGAATTTATGATTCCAACCCTTGCCAAAATGCCCTGGGCTTACAACTTGGCAATGAAACCGAAATTCATGCAGAAATTTATGGCGCGTGCCATTGGCATGGTGGACAGCCCGTTGTTAACTGGCATTAACCTACACAAAGCCGCCGAAAAACTCGGCGTGAATTACGCCACGCTGGAAAATATCGCACAGCTCACGCCAGCCGAAAAAAACAAGGCTGTGATTTTGGTGCAGGATGCTTTCACCAGTTATTTTGAAACACCACTGGTGATAGACACCCTCAAACTGCTTAAAAAATTGGGCTTTGTGCCCTTGCTAGCACCGTTCAAACCCAACGGAAAACCGCTGCAGGTACACGGATTTTTGCAAGCCTTCGCCAAGGCTGCCGATGCCAACGCCACACAATTAAATGGCATTGCCTCGTCCGGTATCGCCCTCATTGGTATTGAGCCCGCAATGACCTTGGCCTATCGCGCGGAATATAAAAAAGTGCTGGGCGATAACGCACCAAAAGTGCAATTGCTGCAAGAGTGGCTCGCCAAACAAGCCGAAGCCCTGGAAAGCAACAACAAGCAATTTAAAGCAGCAGATTTTTCGCTGTTGGCACACTGCACCGAAAAAACCAATGCGGTCAGCTCAGTCAAAGATTGGCAAACTGTATTTGGCAAACTCGGCCAACAACTGAAAGTCATTGAGACTGGATGCTGCGGCATGGCGGGCACCTATGGCCATGAAACCAGCAACCTTGAAACCTCTAAAAAAATCTATGCGCTCTCTTGGGCACAAGTGGTAAATAATCCGGTTAACACCGGCAAGTTGACTGCAACGGGTTATTCCTGCCGCAGCCAAACCAAACGGATCGACAATGTTAAATTGCCGCATCCAGTACAAGTTTTGTTGCAACAATCTATTTAAAGCGTGTCGCAACAATACCTGACACAGCGGCACGCAGCGCTGTGTCACTAACCTACCAATTCACTGACTGACGAAATCACGATTATGAAACTATTACGCAAACTGTTTGGTGCAAAAAATAAAGTAGAACCCATCAAGGCCGCCCCCATAGTAGTTGCCGAAGTAAAACCACCCAAGCCAGTTATTACCCTGGATGTGGTTGAGCAAACCAATGATGAAAACGAATTATTAAAACTTGCCAGCGATGGCACCACCAGCCCTTTACGCCAAGCCGCTGCTGAAAAAATTCATAGCCGTGAACTACTCGAACAACTGGCTAAAACCGCCAAAACCAAAGACAAAAATGTCTTTAAAATTGTTAAAGCCAAACTCGATGTATTTAAAGCGGAAGATGCCAAATTAGCTGAGCTGGAAATTAGCGCCGCACGTATTTGCGAAAAACTTGAACGCCATGTTCACCAGGAAGCAGACGCACTGTTCAAAGCCAAATTAAGCGTACTGGAAAGTGAATGGGCGGCACTGGGTCAAGTATCCACCGACATTCAAAACCGCTACCAAGTAGCTCTCAACGCTTGTGAAAATAAAATGGCCGCGCGCGCGCAAGCTATCGCCGATGAAGAGGAAAAAATCACGCTTGACCAGCAAGCACTACAGCTCGCGCAGGAGGCTTACAATAATCTTAAAGCCATGGCGCAAGATATTTATCGCGCCGCGCATATCGACGATTTAGTCAATGCAAATTATGAAGCAAAAATTCAGGAACTGGGCAACGCTATACGTCTGGCTGCCAATCGCCAATTACCGCTGGAAAACCTCACCAAAGAATTCGAACAGCGCAAGCAGCAAACACTGAATTTAATCGACCAAATTAAGACCTCCGGCACCGCACAACAAATTGCCGATATGCTGCAACAAGCGGAAGACAGTGAAACGATTAAAAATGCCCAGCAAAAGTTACAGCAATTTGCTAAATCTGCCCGTGAGCTGGGTGAAGAACTACCGGAAACCTTACACGCTGCCAAAGCAAAACTAGATGCAATCTGGGCGGAGCGCCATCAAGCAGAACAAGCGGCTAAAAATAGTTTGCGTGAATTTAGTGAACTGGCACGCAAAGGTTTGTGGGCGGCTGAACAGGGCTTCGTGCGGAAAGCACGCGCCATTCAAAAAGAACTGGAAGAAAAACGTGTGCAATTGGTAGCTGCCACCCAGGAATTACCCAAAGGAATTCAAGCCAAACTGGACGACTTTGAAGCGCAACTTGCAAAACTGGGCGACTGGCATGAATTTGCAGTAACCCCCAAAAAAGAAGCGCTTATCAGCCAAATGCAAGCTCTGGCCAGCAGCAGTATCGACCCTGAAGTTCTCGCCACAAAAATTCACGAATTACAGGATAGCTGGAAAGAGGTAAGCAAAGGCGCACAACAGCAAGACGATGATCTCTGGCAACAATTCCAGCAAGCATCGGCTGTAGCCTATGCTCCTTGCAAAGAGTTTTTTGAAGCGCAAAGTGCCGCACGCGAGGCGAATTTAACCAAACGCCGTGAATTGGTTAATCAGCTGACAGCCTATTTAAACGGTTACGATTTTACTAACGCGGTGTGGAAAGACGTAGAGCAAACCTTAAAAACTGCGCGTGCAGAATGGCAAACTTACTGGCCGGTTCCACGCAAAGCTGGCAACGAACTACAAAAAGAGTTTGAAACCTTAATGGAACAACTCTTTGGCAAAATCACCCAGGAGTATGAAAACAACAAAGCCGCCAAACAACAGCTGATTGAACAAGCGCAAACCTTATTGGATAACGCTGACCTGCGCGCTGCGACAGAATCGGTGAAACAACTACAAGCTCAATGGAAAACGATTGGCAAGAGTTGGCACAAAGAGGATCAACAACTCTGGCAAGAATTTCGCAAACACTGCGATGCCATTTTTGCTCGCCGCAGCGAAGCGTTCGAAGCTGCCAAGGCCGCACGCGATGCTGTGGTACAACAGGCCGACGCCTTAATTACACAACTCGCTGATTTTGCTACTCGCTCAGTGGAAGAGCTAAAAGCTGCAAAAACTGAGATAGAAGCAATTCAAGCGAGCTTTTTGGCACTGGATCTTCCCAAGGAAGCGGCTAAATCTTTACAGCAAAAGTTCGCCGCCGGCCTCAGCGCAATCGCCACCAAGCGCGACAGCGCCCGTGCACAAGCGGCAGAACAAAGCTGGAAGGATTTATTCAATGCGCTGGATGCTATACGCAATTATGAGTTGGCAGTGATCGCGCAAAAGCCCGCTGAACAATTGGCGACTGAAAAAGATGCACTGGAAACACTTATCGCCAATACCCCACGCTGGCCAAACGGTTGCTTCAACAGTTTGCAGCTCCGTTTGGCAAAAGCAGACGCCATTACAGCGGCGGATCAAACCACAAATACCCAAGCCATGAAAATACTGACCATTCGCGCCGAAATTCTGGCGGGACAAGAAAGCCCTGCCAGTGATAAACAAGCACGTATGGCTTATCAAGTACAACTCATGCAACAAGGTTTTGGACAGCGTGATACCAGCTTTGAACCGCTGTTGACCGAGTGGATTTTGTTGTCAGGTGTCAGTAATGCAGATTACGCCACTCTGCTCGCTCGTTTTAACCACTGCCGAGAACAAATGATGGCTTAATGCAGCAGGCAATTCGGACCGCAAAATCCGGCTAAAGGTATATTGATAAAGGGCAGATTTTTCTGCCCTTTTTTTATAGATAAAAATATAGATGGAAAATTGATAAATAAAAAATCACAGGTAAAAAAAAGCAGCAAGCCTAAGGATTGCTGCTCAATGGGAGAGGTCAAAAAAATCGGAACAAGTGATACCCAACGGTTGTGGAAAAAACTGGCAGACGCAGTTTGCATCTGCCAGAAAAAGGTCAAACACAACCCCTGTCCAGTATCTCCCGACGAGAAAACACTGAACATTGATGCTATCCTATACCTTGTATACTAGTGGGTCAACCTTTTTGTCACATTGACTTTATCATAAATTTGCACTTTTCATATTTGCATAGAGTTTTATCCTTAAAGTAAACTCTGCGGCTAAATCAACATAAGGAGACACCCGTGGCTAAACAGCCTGTGATAAGCATGCGTACCGATGCCAAAGGCTTGTCTTATGACCGCCCGGCCGCCAGCCAAATATTCGGATTTATTCGCGATGCGATTATTAGCATGGAACTATTACCCGGCCAGATGATTTCCGAAACCGCTCTTGCGCAACAATTCGGGGTGAGCAGAACCCCCGTGCGCGAAGCGCTGATTCAATTGTCCAATATTGGATTTGTAGAGGTGTTGCCCCAACGTGGCACTTATGTATCCAAATTCAGCATGGATAAAATTCTGGAAGCGCGTTTTATTCGCGAAGCGCTGGAAGTTGCGGTAGTGAGCCACCTCGCCACCAATACTGATGATGCCACCCGTTTGGAGGCCGTAGCCACCTGCGAAAAAATTATCGCCGACCAGAAGGTCGCCGCCGCAGACGATGACGCCCTCGCCTTTCAAACGCTGGATGACAACTTTCACCAGACATTGGCAGGGTTCACCCATTACGCCCGTGTAGCTGCTTTTATCGAGGCAGAAAAAGCCCACATGGACAGAGTTCGCTGCCTTAGCCTGCACGTCAGCGGTCAGTACAAACGTATCCTCAGCCAGCACTCGGGTATTATTAAAGCGATCAAGTCCGGCTCAGCGGAAAAATCGGCGGCAGCCATGAGCGTTCACTTAAAAGATGTTTACAATATTTTGGAAGTGATTCCGCAGGAACATCCGGAATATTTTGAATAGAAACTTTACGTACCGGCGCTAACAAAAAAGCAGCTTAGGCTGCTTTTTTGTTAGCGGAAGGCATACGCATCACATCAATGCGAACGCTTTAATACCGCAATCACACCTTGCGGAGCCCCCATGAAAATCGCCGGGCAAATGCTCACCAACTCCCAGCCATCGCGCCCCAATGCATTAATTTCCTGATTCAATTCATCTGTATCCAAAGAACCTGAAAAAAAACTACGCTTTTTAAATTTGATCGTTTTATATTCCCAACGCATTTGTTTTATTCCTCTTGAGGGTCATCCGATTGCAGCAACTCCACATCAGTTACTACTTTCTGGGTTAGCTTGACGCGTCCACTTTTTACTAACGCTTCACGCAGCACGAATTCAATTTGCGCATTTAAACTGCGCAAATCATCATCAGCCCAGCGCTGCATGGCAGCGATAACCTGTTCATTGATTCGCAGCGGAAATGATTTTTTCGTCACTATTAATGGCCTGCAGTTATCGACATAAATTGCGATATTGGTTAGGAATAAATAGTGCCAGTATTAATCACCGGTTTAGCCTGCTGATCACCGCAGAGCACCACCAGCAAATTACTGACCATAGCTGCCTTGCGCTCACCATCCAACTCCACTACACCTTGTAGCTTTAATTGTTCGATAGCATCAGCCACCATGCCCACCGCACCCTGCACAATTATCTTGCGCGCGGCCAACACTGCACTCGCCTGCTGCCGCTGCAACATTGCTTGTGCAATTTCCGGTGAATAAGCCAGGTGACTCAAGCGCGCTTCCAAGACTTCTACACCCGCTTTTTGCAATCGGTCCTGCACTTCACTTTTTAATTTCAACGCGATGGTATTTGCATCGCTGCGCAGCGATAAACGCTCGTCATCCTGATCATGCTCATAAGGGTAAGTGGTCGCCAAATTACGCAGCGCTGCTTCGCTTTGAATGGTGACATAGTTTTCGTAATCATCGACTTCAAAAACCGCCTCTGCCGTATCCACCACTCGCCATACCACTACCGCCGCAATTTCAATAGGGTTACCGTTGGAATCGTTAACCTTCAAACGACCCGATTCAAAATTGCGCACCCGCAGACTGACCGACTTTTTACTGTAGAGCGGATTCGCCCAACGCAAACCAGTGGTGCGATCAGTTCCCGCATATTGACCGAATAACTGCAGCACTTTGCCTTGATTAGGCTGCACCATGTAAAAACCGAACCAGCAAATAAAAACCAATAAGGCAACAAGCCCTAACAGCACTTTTAGCAACAGCGGCATAAATACTACTCCCGCCACCGTTGCTACCTGCAACACCAGCAAAACCACCAGTAACAAATACCCTGAACCGCTGCGGGCTTCCACTTCTTGAACCATGATGTGCTCCTTGATTGATCGATTAAAAAATTATTTTGATATCATATTGATATCAAAATAACACACAAAAACCCAACTGACAATTGTCATTGCGCACTAATGACTTTCACAGCTGGCACAAATTTGTCGCAACAAGCAAACTGATCGTTGACAATAAAGAGCAACTATCGCGCGTATTTTGGTTAATCACCCTATCGGACAATTGGCTCACCATGCACAAACCTAGTAACGATTGCGGCGGCTCCGTCTACTCAGCCAAGTCATGGGTCTGGCTTTTTTTTAGCCTGTATTATTTTGTCCCCCTCTACTACATGCCATTTGAGGGGCTGCAACTGCTCATTTTGATTGGTGTTTACTGCGTATTTGTCGGCTTATACCTCTGGGCAATCACCCTCAGTGCGGCGCAAGCATGGAAAGCTATTCTCGCGCTCAGCCTTTTATCCATAACCACCACCGCCTATACCCCTGGCGCCAGCACTTTTTTCTCTTATGTCGGTTTTTTGATTGGCTTTTCCTACCGCACCAAAATTTGGCTGAATTTGCTGGCGCTCCATGCGATGGTAATTGTGGCAATGCACTACACCTTCAATTATCCGGTGCCATTTTTTGCACTACCGGCACTTTCAGGGTTAATCACCATCAGCATTATTGGCTACGTGGAACGCGTGCGTCTTGAAGCGCGTATTAGCCAACAGAAGAGCCATGAGGAAATAGAGCAATTGGCGGTGATTGCCGAGCGCGAACGTATCGCCCGCGACCTTCACGACATTCTCGGCCACACCCTCTCCAGCATTGCATTGAAAGCCGAATTGGCCGAGAAGTTACTGGCACAGGACAAGCAGGATCGCGCCAGGGAGCAAGTATCCGAACTGCATCAAATTGCACGCAATACCCTGAGTCTGGTCCGCCAAACGGTGTCCGGCTATAAACATCGCGGGCTTTCCGGTGAAGTGATGGAGCTCTGCGAAAAATTGCGGCAAAACGGCTTCGTGGTTGAACTCATGGGGGAAATTCCGCAATTAAGCGCCCGCGCCGAGACTGCACTTATTCTGGCACTCACCGAATTGACGACCAATGTCCTACGCCACAGTAATGGCAATCACTGCCAAATTGAATTTCGCCACAGCTGCGACAAAATCGTGGTGAGTATGCGCGACAACGGCAGAGTGAGCGCACTAATGCCTGGCAATGGCTTGCAGGGCATTCAAGAGCGCCTCAATGCATTGGCGGGCGACATGCAATCGTCCATTCATAAAGGCTGCGAGTTTGTTATTTCACTGCCGCGCCGCGAACTACACCAGTAATTCGGCATATCCAAACGAGAATGTAATAGCGATGAAAATTTTGTTAGCGGAAGATCAATCCATGGTGCGCGGCGCGTTAGCTGCCCTGCTCGGCATGGAAGATGGCTTTGAGATTACTCAGGCAGAAGATGGCGACCGCGCCTGGCTGCTGATGAAACAACACAGCTACGATATTTTGCTTACCGATATTGAAATGCCCGGCCGCTCAGGTTTGGAGTTGGCACAATGGGTGTTGCAACAAAAAATCCCTACAAAAACCATCATCATCACCACCTTTGGTCGCGCCGGTTATATCCGTCGTGCAATCGATATGGGCGTAGCCGGTTTTCTTTTAAAAGATGCGCCCTCTGAACAATTAATTGAATCCATCTACAAAGTAATGGATGGCAAGCGCGTCATTGACGGCGAGCTTGCCATGATGGCACTGGGCGAGGCAGATCCGCTTAACGATAAAGAACGTCGAGCATTGCGCCTTGCAGCCGAAGGTAAAACTACCGCCGAAATTGCCACCGTACTCTGCTTATCGGAAGGCACTGTGCGCAATTATCTCTCCGAAGCGATTGCCAAATTACATGCCGCCAATCGTGTGGACGCCGCGCGTATCGCTCGCCAAAAAGGCTGGATTTAACCCGCAACGGAATTAGATCAAGTTTAGTAATTTAATCCCTCCAACTGTTTCTGAATGGTCAGAATGACTGTTAGAATCCCGCTGCGCCTGCGGCTGCTCAGCCGCTAGGCACGTAAAAACTACAACAATATCAACACGATCAAATAGCATCACCGCTACTAATAACCAACAAAAACACGGAAACCCAGCTAATGCATACTGATACTATCCGGCAGCTGCCGGAGTACGCGGCCCTGACCCGCGCGCGCAAAAGAATTATGTGGCCTCTCTCACTGGCCACAATCCTCGCTTATTTCGCACTTATCCTGACTATTGCGTTTAACCCCGGTGCATTGGGTGAGCCCATTGGTGAGGGTGTTACCTCTATAGGTATGGTGCTCGGCCTGGGTGTCATTCTATTTTGCATGGTAGTCACCGGAATTTACGTGTATTACGCCAACCGCGTGCTGGAACCGCTTACTCGCGCCATCGTCAATAAAGCAGGAGCAAAATAATGAAAGTTCATGCTCCACTCGCCGTATTACTTTCCGCTATGGCCACCTGCGCCTGGGCACAAGCATCCAGCAGTTCCGCCATCAATGTCACCGCGGTGGCGATGTTTCTAGCCTTCGTATTAATCACGCTCGGCATCACCTACTGGGCCGCCGGTCGCACCAAAACTGCCAGCGACTTTTACGCCGCAGGCGGTGGTATTAGCGGCTTCCAAAATGGCTTAGCAATTGCGGGCGATTACATGTCTGCCGCCTCCTTCCTGGGTATTGCCGGCTTGGTATACACCTCGGGTTTTGATGGCTTGATTTACGCCATCGGCTTTTTGGTGGGTTGGCCGATTGTATTGGTACTGATCGCCGAGCCACTGCGCAATTTGGGTAAATACACCTTTGCCGATGTTGCCTCGTTTCGCTTGCAACAAAAACCCATTCGCATCCTCGCCGCCAGTGGTTCGCTGGTAACAGTAATTTTTTATCTGATCGCACAGATGGTGGGCGCGGGTAAATTAATTGAACTGTTGTTTGGCCTACCCTACGAAGCCGCTGTGGTCATTGTTGGTGTGTTGATGACACTCTACGTCACCTTTGGCGGCATGATTGCAACTACGTGGGTACAGCTCATCAAAGCCGTTTTATTGCTCTCTGGTGCATCACTCATGGCGTTTTTAGTGATGATGCAATTTGGTTTCAGTTTTGAAAATTTATTTGCCGAAGCAGTGAAAGTTCACACCAAAGCCAACGCCATCATGGCACCGGGCACCTTAGTGAGCGATCCGATCTCTGCCATTTCGCTCGGTATCGCGCTCATGTTTGGTACCGCAGGTTTGCCACATATCTTGATGCGCTTTTTTACCGTGAAAGATGCCGTACAAGCGCGTCGCTCGGTATTTTATGCAACCGGATTTATCGGTTATTTCTACATCCTCACCTTTATTATTGGTTTTGGCGCCATCATTTTATTGCTGAAAAATCCGGCCTATTTCACCGATGGTGCGTTGATTGGCGGCGCCAATATGGCCGCGATTCATTTATCCCAAGCCTTGGGTGGTGACATTTTATTAGGTTTTATTTCAGCAGTCGCTTTCGCCACGATTCTCGCCGTGGTATCAGGTTTAACACTCGCAGGTTCCAGTGCCATCTCCCACGACCTTTACGCCACGCTGGTATTAAAAGGTAACCGCGATGAGAAAAAAGAAATTCGCGCATCGCGCATCGCTACGGTGTGCTTGGGAGTGATTGCGGTATTGCTCGGCATAGTGTTTGAAAAACAAAACGTGGCGTTTATGGTTGGGCTCGCATTTTGTGTAGCGGCCAGCGCCAACTTCCCGATTTTGTTGCTGAGTATGTACTGGCGCAAACTCACCACTCGCGGTGCAGTAATGGGCGGTGGATTGGGCTTATTTACCGCGGTGATTTTAGTGGTGATTGGCCCCACGGTATGGGTGGATGCGTTTGGTTTTGAGCAGGCGATTTTTCCCTACAAATATCCCGCAATTTTCTCCGTGAGCGCTGCGTTTATTGGTATCTGGTTTTTCTCAATTACGGATAAATCAGCCTCGGCAGCAAAAGAACAAGCCGCGTTTGATGCACAGTTCGTTCGCTCACAAACCGGTATTGGCGCCTCGGAGGCAGCGAAGCACTAAGAAGCTTCAAAACCGATTTGAAAGCCCATGCAAATTAGTTATTTGCGTGGGCTTTTATTTATAAGCCCAAAGGACAGGTAAGCCTATGCAAAGATTCACTGCAAAAATATATAGCACTTTATTGCTAACACTCTTGTTTTTATCTGCCCCAGTAATCGCAAATAAAGAGGAAGAATTTGACTACAGGCAATCTGTCGCTCTAATTTTGCAAACAAAAAATGGCGGGCACATACTGCAACGCCCTGATTATGACGAACCAAAAAATGTATTTCGCATTGCATTTGGTGCCATTGATAATTATTTGGGGGAAATGCACCGCAAACACTCGGGGCTTGAGCTTGACATCAGCTCTCTGGTGGCTGAATACAGTTTTATCTTAGTGAACCATGAAAATACTAAATTGTTTTATCTCGGAGATCACTGGCTGGGTGATGGGAGCAGTTTTGCAATAATGGATCATGAAGATTATGTAACAATTAAAGATGTTTTTGATTCAACAAACCGACACAGAAACGATGAAACCCCTAAAAACTTTTTGGATAATTATATAAAAAATATTCAGCAACTCTGGCAACAGGATACAGAAGAGTACTTTCGCGAATATCATTTTCCAGAACGAGGGAATACATCGCCTGTTGATTCAATTCCTAGCAACAAACCCATCATAAGAACCAATAAAAGTACTAATTTTTCTTCCAATCAAACATCTAACAATGAACCATTAAGACTCATATTGGAATCGAAACGTCAAAAAACAACTGAAAGCAAAACACCAATTGTCTCAAATTCATTAATGAAAGAAACATTATCTGACAATTCGTTTAATACTGAAAATACTGAGAAAGACTTGAACGCTGAGCAAACTGCAAGCATCAAGACCACACACTGGTTTTGGACTATAGGGTTGATCGTATTATTGTTAATCGGATATTTGTGGTGGAAAGGCAGGACATAAACCTCACTAACAGTGGTAACCGACCGAACCCTATTCACTTGCATCAGTTTGATACCACACTTACACGTTCGAAGAGTCTAATTCCCCGGAGAATTAGACGCCATCAAAAAACCATTTTTCAACTTGCGCATCCTTGCGCTCAAGCCGTAATAACAGCCGATTAAAGCCCGCAGGGCGATGGCAGAGCCGGGTTTTGCTCTTTCACATCATCCACGTATTCCACTCCGGTAGTCTGTAAATGAGTAACTTGCCCTTCAAGTTCAGCAGGCGTCAGCGCAACACCTTCCTGGAAAAATACCCAATCAATATCTTGCTGATACTCGCGCAACTCCGGTGAATCAACCGGCCCGATTGAACCGTCAGCACCCTTGGGCATAAACCACAGATTAAAGTTAATCGACATAAAATCTTCGGGGTAGACCGCACTGCTGTGCTCCGAAAATAATTTGCCATCGACGTAGTAGGTCAGCTTGTTATCGGTGATGGTCAACATCAAGGTGCGCCAACCTGCATAGCTGCCCTCTACGCGGGTATTTTCATTAACCTTAGTCCAAGGCTCTAACTGAAAAGTATCCCAACTGGTTGTCCACATCGCCGGTTTTGCATTTGCGCCCCAACCGCCATTAGGCAGGTATTCAAAATCTGCCTCGCTGTAATCCTTATCCATAGGCGCCTTAAGCGGGCTGATGGTGTAAAAGGTTTGGATCACTTCATCACCGTCCGGACCATAGGTTGGTTCATCGCGGAAGAATACCCGTGCGGCATAGGTACCCTCGCGGTATTTGCGGGCATGACAAAACTGGGTGTGACGGGTGTTCTCGCCCTGCCCGGCCGTTACCGAACTCATACGCACAGCGCCAGCGTGAGTTGCAGGGATATCTTGATGGAAACTGATGCCCTCCGCTGACCAACTCGCCCCTTTAATACCCGGATGGCCAGTTTCAGTTCTCACCCGCCAGCCGTTGCGATTAAAGTCCTCTAGCGAGCTGTAATTAAAATCATCAAAGAAAACAGCGGGAGCCGAAACCTCGCTCGGCGGTGCAGAGACACTGTGCTGTACCGCATTGACTGCACTGGTTGCTACTGTTGGTGATGTTGTTGTTTCATTTTTTGCACCGCATGCAACAAGCAAAGATGTTGCCGCGATGGTGCCAATAAAAACTAACTCTTTGTGTTTCATTGTTGTTATCCGTGGTGGTTGATTGAAAGCTCACTCTCGTTAATTGGGACAACGTTGTCAATAATTGATAGGTGCAGAAATCGCTAGATTAACCCCTGTTAACAAAAGTTGATGCAAAGTGAAATTGTCTTTAACACTCTATGGGTGCTAGCACACCTGAAACTTAAAAAGGTGGCGCGACGTCGATGAATACCGGTTCAGTGGTATGCGGATGCAAAAAAGCCAGATCCGTTGCATGCAATAACAAACGATTGGCGGCGCTCGCCCACTCGCCCCCATAAAACTCACAGCCCAGAATCGGGTGGCCTATGGTCTGCAAATGCAAGCGCAACTGATGGGAACGACCGGTGATAGGGTGCAGCAAAACCCTTGTGGTACACGCCTGTTCATCG
The DNA here is from genome assembly GCF_008806955.1 of Cellvibrio sp. KY-YJ-3. NCBI lineage: Bacteria > Pseudomonadati > Pseudomonadota > Gammaproteobacteria > Cellvibrionales > Cellvibrionaceae > Cellvibrio > Cellvibrio sp. KY-YJ-3. The sequence continues at coordinate 3,783,959 of NZ_CP031727.1, forward strand.
CGCGCCAACACCTGGTATTCAGTGACCGAGGGCTTACCGGTCTGCTGACAAATTTTATACTTTGGCCCTGTATCCGCTGCGATGGGCAAATCGATAATACCTTCATCCTGCGCCATCAACCCAGCCACTACAGCGGTGTAGTGTTTACTGACACTGCGCGCCTGAAACTGTTTACTGATGTTCGACAAGGCCGCCTTATTGAGCGGCACCACCATCACACCCGAGGTATCAAAATCCAGACGATGCACAATAGTTGCGCTCGGGTACTCCACTTGCAGGCGACTAATCACAGAATCGCGATTCTGTGGGTGGCGACCCGGTACACTGAGCAGGCGAGTGGGTTTGTTAATCAGCAGAAAATCCCTATCCACCTGCACTATCTGCAGGTTTTCGGTACAGGCGGGCAGGATAAACAAATCGTCGATAGGCGCAGACATAGGCGTAAGATAGAGGCTGTGGGCAAGGGCTGCCATCATAACCAGATGGAACAAGCTTAGCGATAAACAGTCGTTCACTTCCCTGCCCTCGCCTGCTAAGGTGCCGGCGCTTATTTAGTGCAAAAATTCACCAGAAGGATCTCACACCGAGGTCGCCGAAATGCCGCTTTTCCTGTATCCTGCGCGCCTCTATTTTTCGCCCTAATGCCATTTTTATGGCCTTTATCCTGATGCCATTTGTGATGGCTTTTATCCTGGTAATAGGTATCTAGCTACATGTATATCTACGATGAGTACGACAACAGCATTCTGCGCCAGCGTATCGCCCAGTTTCGCGACCAGACCGAACGCTTCCTCGCCGGTGACTTGAAACCCGAACAGTTCCTGCCCCTGCGTTTGCAGAATGGCCTGTATGTACAGCGCTTGGCGCCCATGCTGCGTATCAACGTGCCCTACGGCATGGTGAACTCCACGCAACTGCGCAAGCTGGCCCATATCGCCCGTCATTACGATAAAGGCTACTGCCACGTCAGTACCCGTCAGAATATCCAATACAACTGGCCAGACCTGACCGAAGTGCCGGACATTCTCGCCGAACTGGCTGAGGTGGGCATGCACGGCACCCAATCCAGTGGTAACTGCATCCGCAATACCACCTCTGACCAGTTCGCCGGTGTTGCCCCCGACGAAATGATTGACCCGCGCCCCTACTGTGAAATTATTCGCCAGTGGTCCAGCTTCCACCCTGAATTTGCGTTTTTACCGCGCAAATTCAAAATCGCTGTCACCGGTTCAACGCAAGATCGCGCCGCCGTACAAGTGCACGATATCGGCCTGCAATTGGTGCATAACGCACAAGGCGACGTGGGCTTTAAAGTTTACGTGGGCGGCGGTTTGGGCCGCACCCCGGTTATAGGCGTGGCGATTCGCGACTTCCTGCCCGAAGAAGATTTGCTGTCGTACCTGGAAGCTATTTTGCGGGTGTACAACCTTTTTGGTCGTCGCGACAACAAATACAAAGCGCGGATCAAAATTTTAGTGCGCGCCTTAACCCCTGAAGTCTTTGCCCAAAAAGTGGAAGACGAATGGCAGCATTTGAAAGACGGATATAACAAGCTGACGCAAGAAGAGATCGCCCGCGCCAAAGGTTTCTTCACCGCTCCGGCTTACGAAACCATTGATAACGCAGCGGCGCAAGCAAAGCTTGATGCACAAGCTGCCGAGAGCATTGCTTTTGGTAAGTGGTTGCAGCGCAATGTGCGCGAACACAAAATTGCCGGTTACGCCTCAGTGACACTCTCGCTCAAGCCAACCGGTGTTGCACCAGGCGATATCACCGACAGCCAACTGGAAGTGATTGCCGATCTCGCCGATAAATACAGTTTTGGCGAAGCGCGCACTACGCATGAACAAAATATTGTGTTGGCCGATGTGAAAAAAGCCGATCTGTTTGCACTCTGGCAGGAATGTAAAACCGCCGGTTTTGCCACGCCCAACATCGGCACCATTACCGACATTATTTGCTGCCCCGGCGGCGACTTCTGTTCACTCGCCAATGCCAAATCCATTCCGATTGCTGAAGCTATCCAGCGTCAGTTTGAAGACCTGGATTACGTTTATGATCTGGGTGACATCGACCTGAACATTTCCGGTTGTATGAATGCCTGTGGTCACCACCATGTGGGTCACATTGGTATTCTGGGCGTGGATAAATCCGGCAAAGAATTTTATCAAGTGCAACTCGGTGGCAGCGCCAGTAACGATGCTTCGCTCGGCGATGTACTTGGCCCCTCTTTCGGCGCCGATGACATGCCCGCCGTGATTCAAAAAATCGTCGATGTGTATGTTGCCAATCGCACCGATGAAGAATTGTTTATCGACACCTATCGCCGTATAGGCGCAGCTCCCTTCAAGGAGAAAGTTTATGCAAAAGCTCATTAAAGACGGCCAGATTGTAGAAAATACCTGGACGCTCATCGCCAAAACTGAAGGTGATGCGGCAGCAGTGGAAGTCCCTGCCGGTCAGGTAATTATTCCGCTAGCAGTATGGAATGCGCAAAAAGACACATTGCAAAACCGCACTGATATTGGTGTGTGGTTGGACAGCGATGAAGGTGCAGAACTGATTGGTGCAGACGTCAATCGTTTTGCTGTGATTGGTGTTAACTTCCCGCTGTTTATGGATGGCCGCGCATTTTCTACTGCGCGTCTGCTGCGCGAGCGCTATGGTTTTACCGGTGAGTTGCGCGCCGTAGGTAACTTTATGCGCGACCAACTCTGCTACTTGCGCCGCTGCGGTGTTAATGCGTTTGCGTTTGCCGATGCAGAAGCCAATTTGGAAGAGGCGGTAAAATCCCTCAGCGATTTACAGGAATATTATCAAGCCGCGGTTGATCAACCCCTGCCGTTATTCCGCCGCCGCGCTTAATAGTTTCAAGCTAACCAATAAAAAAACGCCGCAACGATCCACTCATTGCGGCGTTTTTTATTGGTCAAATTTTATAATTGCGCTGTCGTAAAAAACCGTAGAATATCCTCCGACTGCAACAAAGTATCTTTACGCCCAAGCTCCATGAGCTCATTAATAAATTCATTAGAAAAAAGCAGATAACTCGCAGCCGTCGCGCCCCCACCTTTTGCGGTAGAACCTGTCGCACGCATAAAAAAGCGCAAGCTTTTAGGTAGATAACGCACGTTGCGCCCCGCTATACCATCGATGGGGTAACTGGGTGAGATCACCATATTATTGACGGGTCGCAATTGGATTCCTTGCTGATTACGAACATCCTCGGGAATCAACTTCAACAGCTCATTCATGCGTTGCATATGCTCCAAATCCCCCTCGAGGGCATCCACGAATGCACTGTTAAACAAATGACCAACGATCTGCCCCATGGAGGGCGAATGACGATGGGGCACGCGACGATTTGCCTTGGCAGCCGTGCGGTTGCCACTCACCCCGATAACAAACAATGACTCTGCACCCAGATGTAACGCCGGACTAATCGGTGCCAGCTGGCGCAGAGCGCCATCACCAAAATATTCGCGATTAATTCGCACGGCGGGAAATACCGTTGGAATTGCCGAAGACGCCAACAAGTGTTCCAAGCGCAGCTCAGTAGCAACGCCACTGCGTCTATGCCGGTTCCAACTTTGCAGGTCGGGATGTCCCTGAAAAAAACTCACCGTATGACCAGAGGTATACCCCATGGCCGATACACTCACCGCATGAAGCTTGCCTTTATCAATCGCGTGGCTAATATTTTCAAAATGGATGACTGACCCCAACAAATTCCACAGAGGGGAATTATCCAATAATGACAGCGGACGACGATGGCCCATACCTTCATTAAACAAAGACAAACCTAATAAACTCAGACCTTTAAAAAGATCCCACCAGCCGTGCAAATACACCTGACCTATATCCAGGTTTTGCCAGACATAAGCCAAAGCGTTTACCGCTGATTTAAAATTACCCTTATGCGCCGCCAGTGCCAGTGCGTTAATTGCTCCGGCAGATGTACCACAAATTATAGGAAAGGGGTTTTCAATATCATCAGGCAGAATTTCAACCAGCGCCTGCAATACACCCACTTGATATGCCGCGCGAGCGCCACCACCAGAAAGAACCAAAGCTGTTTTCATAAATTGTTCTAATGAAGTAATAGTGCTTATAGATGCGAATCACTATTCACAAAGCAACAATTAAAATTTAGTTATCGTTTTTAGACTAGCAGCTATTAATAGCAGTGACACGGATTATTGTTTTTAGAATGAATAACAGCATCCGGTAACGGATGCTGCCGATAAAAATAAATATTACTCAGCTTGCACTAACAATAGAGAACCGTCGACCGCCAACACCCGTACGTGCATTCCAACCGGCACTGGCTCAACGGCTTCTTTTAACCGCACTTGCCATTCCGTACCCGAATAACTAACCGCACCTTGATCGCGAGTCACGAGCTGCGTCACGGGTAGAACCCTACCAATCATATCGCTACTGGTATCTGGCACTACGGCAGCATTTTGAAAACGCTTAAACGGTTTCCACAATATCAGCGCACTTATCGCAGTCAGTAAACCGAGTGACAATATCGCCATTTCCCAACCATTAATTACGCCAAGGGAAATCATCACACCAGTCAATAGCGACCCCAAGGCGACAAATAATAATGGGCCACTCATGCCCAATACGCCTAACTCTAATATCAGGCACAGACCGGTAAGCGTGTAAAAAAGATGCGCAGGATTTTGTACAAAATAATCAACGATATTTGTCACCATTAATCCCTCTTAGGCATTGCGTGGGTGATGCGACAAATTAATTGCCGATGACACTGCCATAGCCTGCGCTACCGTACTCACAATGTTATCGCTGGTTTTACCATCTGAAAGCACAACTGTGCCCTCATGAGCGATGGCTTTGTGCGCAGCAATAGCACCTTGTGCCAAGTTCAGTGCGATTGCTTTTTGGCCTTCGTCAGTTGCTGCTGACTTACCGATAGTTGTCAGCGCTTCTGCTTCAGCAATCGCCACCAAACGAATAGCTTCAGCCTTACCTGTAGCCTCCAAAATTTGTGCTTCTTTGCTTGCCTCTGCGGCTAATACTTGCTCTGCCTTGGCTGCTTCCGCATCCAACACACGCGCTTGTTTTTGCCCCTCGGCGGTGGTAATTGCCGCAATTTTTTCACCCTCGGCGGTTAAAATTGCCGAGCGTTTCTGCCGCTCTGCGGTCATTTGTTTTTCCATGTCTTCTTTAATCGACGGTGGAATAGCAATTTCCAGTAATTCAAAACGCAACACAATCAAACCCCAAGGCTGGGTAGCCAGCAACATTGCCTCTTGAATTTTGGCATTGATGGCAGAGCGATTTTGAAAACAATCGTCCAGCTCCATTGAGCCGATCGCATTACGCATAGAAGTCATGGCCAATTGGGTACAGGCCAGTTTGTAGTCAGTGATATTGTTAGTTGCTGCCGCTGCGTCGATTACTTTAATAAACAACACTCCATCAATCATGATCGCAATATTGTCCTTGGTAATTGCTGACTGCTGCGGAATAACCAAGGTCTGCTCTTTCAAATTGCGGTCTGCCTCAACCGACTCGACAAAGGGAACAATAAAATTCAAACCGGAACTTAATGTTTTTGTATATTTCCCAAAACGATAAATCACATAACCCCTATTTTGCGGCACAAAATGAATACCTTTTTTAAGGGTATAAAGCAGTACCAATGCAATCCAAAATGCCGGGCTTGTTACGATTGAAAAAAGCGAATCCATATTATTTTCCTATTTGGTTAAGTTATTCCTGCACAAGTTAACACTCGAGCCTGGTTTTATTTTTTAATATCCTGATCACGCAATTCACGACGCAAAATTTTACCCACGTTAGTTTTTGGCAACTCTTTGCGAAACTCGATTTGATGCGGCACTTTATAAGCAGTGAGTGTTTGCTTGGCAAATTTTCGCAACTCTTCTACGGTCAAATTTTCATTGGCGCTCACAATAAAGGCCTTAACTATTTCACTTCCCTCGCCATCAGGCACACCCACAACTGCAGCCTCAATAACATCGGGATGACTACTCAGCACATCCTCCACTTCGTTAGGGAACACTTTAAAACCACTGACATTAATCATGTCTTTTTTGCGGTCGACAATCTTGATAAAACCATCAGGTTGGATAATGGCAATATCTCCGGTTTTAAACCAACCCTCATCATCCATTACTTCTGCGGTAGCATCGGGGCGCTGCCAGTAACCTTTCATCACCTGCGGACCGCGTACACAAAGCTCGCCCGCTTCGCCGCTGGGTAAATTCTTATTGTGTTCATCAATGACTTTGCATTCGGTATCGGGCAAGGGCAAACCTACAGTCCCCATTTGCACATTATCAATGGGGTTATTGGACACTACCGGCGAAGTTTCGGTTAATCCATAACCTTCACTAATAGGCGCCTTGGTTAATTCCAACCAGTGTTTTGTAGTTTCTGCAGTAAGCGCCATTCCACCTGAGCAGGTGAGACGCAAATGACTAAAATCCAAATTGCAGAAATCGGGGTTGCGCATTAATGCATTAAACAAGGTGTTTAAACCGACAAAAAAAGTAAAGGGAACACCCTGTAAGGTTTTAACAAAACCAGGAATATCGCGTGGATTGGGAATTAATAAACTGTGATTACCAAGCGCCACCGCCGAGGTGCAATGAATGGTAAAAGAGTAAATGTGATAAAGCGGTAGCGGCGCGACATAGAGCTCCTGCGCAGGACGAAACACATCCTTCATGCGCTCATTAAGTTGCATCATATTGGCAACCAGGTTGCGGTGCGTCAGCATCGCCCCTTTGGCAACACCTGTAGTACCACCGGTGTATTGTAAAACTGCTACATCTTCTGGCACTTGGGTTACCGGCTGCCAAGGTAGTGATGCCGCAGCCAATGCTTGGTTAAAGCCTATCTGATTTGGAAAAGAAAATGGCGGCACCATTTTTTTGACGTATTTCACTACTGCGTTAATTAGCGTACGCTTGAAAAACGGATGCAAATCGGCAAGTTCGGTTACTATTACCTGCTCCACGCTCGTTTCTTGAATAATGGAGGCTGCATTTTTGGCGATATTCGCTAACACCACCAATGCCTTTGCACCGGAATCGTTAAGTTGGTGTTTTATTTCATGAGCCGTGTAAAGCGGGTTGGTATTGACTATCACCAACCCTGCGCGCAACGCACCGAATATAACAACGGGATACTGCAGAACATTCGGCAATTGAACCGCAATTCTATCGCCTGGCTTCAGCGATGTTTTCTGCTGTAAATAAGCTGCAAACTGCCCGGCAAGATGATCGAGTTCCGAATAGGTAAGCGATTGCCCCATACAGCTAAACGCTTTTTTGTCAGCAAACTTTTTACAGGAATCCGAGAAAACCTCTGCAAGCGTTCTGTTGTATTGCAACGACATCTGACATTCTCCATATTTGTTATTGTGCAAAATTGAAACAGCAAGAAAACCGGCAAGGTATTCCTGATTAATATCCTGATTGTAGCCAATTACACCACGCTACGCGTTGTTAGCGAAGTGCACGGTCGATCAATAATAACAACTGAGCAGTAATGGCAGCGGTAAAGCCCCATATCTCATAACCTTGGTAATGATATACAGGCACACGCAAGGTACGGCCATGCCGCACAAAACAGTCCTCACGCACCTGCAATCCGGATCTGAAATCCGCAATCGGCACCATAAAAATACCGTCCAATTCATCCGGCGAAGGCTGTAATGGGGTGGCCGCATCAAAATGAGCAACAAACGGGGTTACTGCAGTACCGGCACGCGTATGCGATTGAGGCAGAGAGCCTAACAACTGAATATGACGAGCAGGTAAACCAATTTCTTCACGAACCTCCCGCTGGGCGGTAACCAAAAGATTGTCATCGCCCGGCTCCCACATACCACCGGGAAAACAGACCTCACCGGGGTGCTGACGTAAATGTGCAGCACGCTTGGTAAATAAAATGGAGGGATTGTCGCCGCGGCTAATCAGCACCAGCACCGCTGCTTGAGGCGTATTGACTGGATCCAGAGGAGTATTTGTCAGTTGTTGCGCAAGCCCGTCAAATAGCCAGGAAGTCACTGAAAATCCTCGGGGTTAACTAAGAGGGACAGATCAAATGCGGGCTCTTGGTAAGGGTGAGCGGCGCGCAACGCTGTAATAGTGGCTTGAATATACTCATCAGCACAAACCATTTCAACACGATATTCCGGCAGGCATTCAAGCTCACCGATTTTACCAATATAGGGTTTAGCGTCAGCGAGGGGCCGAAACTGGCCTTGCCCCAACACCTGCCAACAACATTGATCATAATTGCCAAGCTTGCCGGCACCCGCGGCAAACACCGCGGTTTTGACTTGTTCAAGATGAGACACGGGAACAAAGAAGACCAATTTATACATCGACTTTGCCCCCAGTAGCTCAGGTTTGTTAAATCACCCGCACCGCAATCACGTGTTCCACTTTGGCCAGCGCATCAATCACTGCCGCTGAAGGTGCCGCTTCAACATCGATAATGTTGTAGGCCACATCGCCGCGGCTTTTGTTGACCATATCTACCACGTTGACTTTGTGGTCAGCCAATACCGAGAGCACATGCCCCAAAACCCCAGAGACATTCTGGTTGGAGAAGGTGATACGCGCACCAATGCCGGGGTTGCGGTCCATAGACACAGCGGGAAAATTCACCGAGTTTTTGATATTGCCATTTTCAAGATAATCGACCAGCTGATCGGCCGCCATAATGGCGCAATTCTCTTCCGCCTCTTCGGTGCTGGCGCCAATGTGCGGCATAGCATAGACATCCTTGCGATTGAGCAGGATCGGCTCGGGGAAATCGCAAATGTATTTACCCAAATGACCGGCATCCAGGCTCTCCACTACCGCATGGGCATCCACAATCGCCTCGCGCGCAAAGTTGAGCAGGGTTGCACCCTTTTTGGTGACTTTCAGGGTGTCAGCATTAATCAGGTGTTTGGTCTGCGGAATGGCCGGCACATGCAGGGTGATATAGTCAGAGCGCGCCAGCAGCGATTGCAGGTTTTCCATACGGCCCACCTGACTGGGCAAACGCCATGCGGCTTCTACCGACAGCGCCGGGTCAAAACCAACCACATTCATACCCAGCGCCAGAGCGGCGTCGGCTATGAGCGAGCCAATGGCGCCCAAACCGACAATACCCAGGGTTTTACCGGCCAGCTCAAAACCAGCAAAGTTGGATTTTTCTTTTTCCAACAATTTGGACATCTCATCGGCATCGGTCATGTGGGTCAAGGTGCTCACGTACTCCATGCCCGGCAGAATGCCGCGCGAGCCGAGCAGCATACCGGCCAGCACCAATTCTTTTACCGCGTTGGCGTTGGCGCCGGGTGAGTTAAACACCACTACGCCTTTTTTGGTGTACTCCTCCACCGGCACATTGTTAGTGCCTGCACCGGCGCGGGCCACGGCTTTTACCGACTCAGGCAACGGCTCACCCTGCAGTTTATGGCTGCGCAATATATAGGCGTCAGGGTGGCCTATGTCGCTGGCGACTTCGTAGTTTTCGCGCGGAAAACGATTCAAGCCTTTGACTGAAATGGCATTGTAGGTTTTGATTTTGAACATGGTTGTTATTCCTCAAATCGGCTAACAAAAAGGCCGTGTAAAAACACGGCCTTAAGAACATTAATTGGCAAATCAGGCCGCGGTCGCTTGCTCGTAAGCCCAGCTCAACCAGGGCAGCAAGGCCTCCAGGTCAACCGCGCTCACAGTGGCGCCACACCAGATACGCAGGCCGGGTGGTGCATCACGGTAAGCGCCAATGTCGTAAGCAACACCTTCTTTATCGAGCAACTTGATCATGGCTTTTACCTGATCGGGGGTGGCCTTCAGGGTGAAGCACACGCTGGTATTGGACAGGGTTTCAGGGGTCTTCGCCAGGAAATCAATCCAATCATTAGCCGCTACAAATTTTTTCAATACGTCGAGATTGGCGTTGGAGCGGGCGATAGTTTCTTTCACGCCGCCGATTGCACGCACCCAATCCAGCGCGTCTAAATAATCGGCAACTGCCAACATGGATGGGGTATTGATGGTATCGCCCTTGAAGATGCCCTCGACCAGTTTGCCGCCGCTGGTCATACGGAACAGTTTGGGCATAGGCCAGCTGGGTTTGTAAGTTTCCAAACGCTCAACCGCGCGCGGGCTTAGGATCAACATACCGTGGGCGCCCTCACCGCCGAGCACTTTTTGCCAGCTGTAGGTGATCACGTCGAGTTTGTCCCAGGGCATATCCATCGCAAATACCGCCGAGGTAGCATCACAAATGGTCAAGCCTTTACGGTCGGCTGGAATCCAGTCGCCATTGGGCACTTTTACTCCAGAAGTGGTGCCGTTCCAAGTGAAGATTACATCGTTGTCAAAGTTCACTTTGGATAAATCCGGCAGCAGGCCGTAATCCGCCTCATGAGCGTTAACCGTCAATTTCAACTCTTTGGTGGCATCGCTCAGCCAGCCTTTACCAAAGGATTCCCACTGCAGAATATCCACACCGCGCGCCCCGAGCAGCGACCACATGGCCATTTCTACCGCACCGGTATCTGAACCTGGCACCACACCAACACGGTAGCCTTCCGGCAGACCCAGCAATTCAGCGGTGTCTTCACAGGCCCGCTGTAACGCAGCCTTACCAATGGTTGAACGGTGTGAGCGGCCCAGAGTGGAGATATCCAACTGCTCCAAACTGTAACCCGGGCGCTTGCTGCAGGGGCCAGATGAAAAATTGGGGTTATTGGGTTTTACTGCTGGCTTCATGGTAATCCTCTAGCTGACAGGAACAGTGCGCCTTGCGATAAGTACTCAGTTGCGATAGGTATCGCCAAAACGCACCAAAGAGGGCTCGCCCTTGAGCAACGATAATCGGGCAAACCCGTAAAATTCGGGGCGTCGATTATGCCAGCTCGCTTGCAAATAACCTAGCCAGAGAGGTGGCGATGAAAGGTCAAAATGAAACTTCAGGCAAAAAAAAGCCCTCTAAAACTCAGAGGGCGCAGGGAGACGTCGATGCATCAACCAGACATCGACGGTGAGAGAACCTAAATGCTCGAAACCAACAGCGCAGCTCCTTCGCCAACCAAGCATTTCAATTAACTGGCTCTACTTTATGGGCAAATGACAGCGCTGTCAACAATAATTTAACTGCATCACGTGAATCAACCCACAAGTTCAGCATTGTTCACAGAAAGTAGCGTTGAGGAATAAGGAGGGAGCAAGCAAATCAGTAGCCATAGACTACTGATTTGCCAATACTTGATTCAGAGGGAACAAACCAGAGAAAAATAAAACAACTAAATCAATGGCATTCCATGCTTCATGACATGGTCTATCAGTGCGCGGTTAGAGGGCAAGCCAGACAAATACTTGCGGGTCTTCTCCACCGTCTCACGAATACGCGCTGTCGCCATAGGTAAATTATCAGAAGTACGCGGCAACCTGGATGCATCCATGCTAAAGCCCATACCATAGAGCACGTATTGATAACTGGCGGACGGAAAAATCTCCTCTACCTGAATAAAATCGCTGCGATGTGGTGGGCGATGTTTCCACAGCAATAATAATTCGCGTAGATGCTCAGGCAGCGCCTCTGGCGCTGACATATCGCGCCAATAATCGGAGTCGTTCCGCTCAGTCAGCGCATAATGCAATTTTAAAAAATCAATAATGCGATCCCAGCGGTAACTAAACACTTCATTGAAACGTTTCGCCACAATTTTCATTGCAACTTTATCTGCGGGAAACTCTTCGCAAATCATATTCATCGATAACTCAACCAAAGCTAACGCTGACGCCTCCAGTGGCTCGATGAATCCGGCAGACATGCCAACAGCAACACAATTCCTATGCCAAAACTCTTGCCTATGCCCCGCCCTGATCGATAGTTTTTTGCTGCTTAAAGAATTCGCTACGGATTGCCCAACACTTTTGGCGATATGAGCACGCAACTCCATTTCTGCTTTTTCTTCAGAGAGATAACTGCTGGAAAATACATAACCCACACCACGACGCGAAGACAAGCCTATATCCCAAGTCCAGCCAGCAGACTGAGCCGTGGCAACAGTACAAGATTCAATTGGGCTGGACTGCTCGGGATAAGGCACTTGCATTGCAAGCGCAGTGTCGTTTAATGACAAGTGCTTTTTATCTACAAAAGGCACACCAAAGTGCTGCCCCAGCAATAGACAACTTAGACCGGAACAATCGACAAAAAGATCACCGTAAATTACACCTGATGCCTTGGTATCAACCCCGGCAATATCGCCGCTATCGTCGGCAACAACTTGAGTCACATGATCCAGAATATGAATGACCCCCAGTGCTGTTGTGCAATGCCGCTGCAATAATGCAGCAAATTTCCCGGCATCGAGGTGATACCCGTAATTAAGCACGCCGGCATATTCCGGTGTTGTTATTTGTTTTGGCGCGCAGCCCTGCTCCGCCACGACAAATTGCGATGAAACAACTTCAGCAAAGGGGCGATCCGCAAATTGCGCTTGCCACGCAGCAGCTAAATTACATTCAGCATAACCATGCGGAATACTGAACGGATGATGGTAAATATCGTCAGCCGCCCCCGTTTTCCAACCGACAAATTTTGACCCTTGTTTAAAAGACGCAAAACACTCACGAATCAAATCTGTTTCGGAAATACCAATCTTGCGCAGGGTCGCCCGCATGGATGGCCAAGTACCTTCACCAACCCCAATCGTATTCACATCAGGCGACTCAATCAGGGTAATACTGACCCCCGCCTCATTGTGCCTGAACTCTGCCGCTAACAACCCCGCCGCCAGCCAACCAGCAGTACCGCCACCAACAATGATTATTTTTTTTATGGATTCGCTCATAGTGATTTTCTTTTAGTAATGATCTATTAAACACGGCTATCGGTTCCTATCCTAGTTACCGCACGATTCAGCGCGAAAACCAAAACAGCACCGCTTGATGGGTGCCGAGTATATTACTTGGCTTAATAGCAAGTCGATCATGTTTAACTGACATCAAATCACTTTTCCATAGCGCAGTACTGGGCAATAAATTGCTCATGGCTTGGCAACAACGCGAGATTCCTTGATATGTGATCACGAAATCCAGTCATATACTGGCTAAACTCAGTATTTGACATATTATCTACAATAGGCTGGTAATTGGCAGGCGCAAAACCCTGACCAATCAAGACCTGTGTCCAACCATTGGTTCTGAATAATTCATCTCCCCCCAGAAATACCATGCCGCTTTGGGTGAACATATCCATACGATGACGCAAGGTATCTGGTATTTGCATGGTTCGTACGTAATTCCAGAACTCCGTATCACTACGACGTGTTGCGTGATAATGAAGGATAATAAAGTCGCGAATACTTTCAGCCTCCTCCTTAGATTGGCGGTTATATTCATCTACCAACACTGGCTGAACACCGCGCAGAGGAAATAAGCGCAAAAAGCGAATCAAGCCAGAAGTTACCATGTGAATACTGGTCGACTCCAAAGGCTCAAGAAAACCCGATGCCAGCCCCAATGCTATACAGTTTTTATTCCAACCGAACTTACGCCGCCCAGTGGTAAATTGTATTAGGCGCGGGTTATTTAACATCGTACCTTCGACATTATTGGTTAATGTTTTTTCCGCCCAGGTTTGATCCGTAAATTGACTGGAATAAACGAGGCCATTACCCGTGCGATTTTGTAGCGGGATTCGCCACTGCCAACCAAATTCACGCGCAGTAGAAGTCGTGTAAGGAGTGGCAGGTTTCACCTTGGCTGTTTGTACTGCCAGTGCGGAATCGCAAGGTAACCAATGCTGCCAATTCTCATAACCGGTTTGTAATGCTTGCTCAATCAGCAAACCGCGAAAACCACTACAATCAATAAAAAAATCTGCCTCAATCTTCATGCCGCCATGAAGATGTAAACACTCAATAAAACCAGTATCAGGGTTTAGTTCGACATGCTCGATTTTTCCCTCGTGACGAACCACTCCCAACCCTTCGCTAAACTGACGTAAAAATTTTGCGTAAAGTCCAGCATCAAAATGAAAGGCATAGTTCAGTGCAGGGCTTTCGCTAATCCCAAATCGCTCTGCCCGTGCGGCTTCATGCTCAAGACAATAGGCACCAAAAGGAATATCCAACCCTAATGCTTTTGCACGCGCCCAAAAATGCTGAAATTCTCCAGCCCAAAAAATACGACCAACTTGACCAAATGCATGAATGTAATCCTCACCAATTTCCCCCCAATTCTTAAAATTTATTCCCAACTTAAATGTTGCATGGGTGGCTCGCATCATGTCCGCTTCATTAATACCGATTAATTTATGAAACGCCAGCATAGTGGGTATTGTTGCTTCGCCAACGCCGACCACACCAATCTCTTCGGATTCGACCAACGTTACATTTACTTTTCCCTGATATATCTTTCCAATCGCCGCCGCAGCCAACCACCCTGCCGTTCCACCACCAACAATTACAAGATTTTTAACCAGCCGCATGCTCAGCCCTCCTATCTTTATAGACTTGGAAAATCATCTTAGTCGCGTGAAAGTTGAGTATTTTTAAGATCTACCAACGATTGGATATTAGTAAATGATCCGATGATTAAATAGGCATATCGCAATAAGCCAGTGCGATGCAAATTGGCAACCTCTGCATCAGGCAGTGATAATAAACGTGCCTTATTAATGGTTGCATAACTGCTATTTTTATACTTTTTCCCATTTGAAAAATCGATTTCAATCGTGACTTTCTCAATTAAATCCAACCTTTCAAATTCTGCCATCATCCACTCCGCCTCAGCTACACCTTCGTGTAGAACGGATAAAACGTTGGTCATCCTTTCCAAAAAAGGTGAATTTCCCCCATGAGGTAAAAAAAGTAACTCTCCTTGCTGCTCAAAAGAAACACGCGGGCTATCCAAATCAATATTAACAACAGCCTCAACATTACCATTGGTGTGCTCTTGCATCCCGATTACAAAAGGCTCTCGCTCGATCACCGCGGGAACATAGGGAACACGCCACGAATCTCCAGTCAAAAACAGATTTTCATTCGCATCAAAACCAAATAATGCAATTGTCAGCCAGCGATCACTCTCCATTTGCTGAAATAGAATGGGGTAGTATTTTTGGACTTCGTTAAATTCACTCGGATATACCGCGCAGCCGGCAACTGCATCGCCAAACTCTGATCCACGCTGTGTAATAACACGTAGGTTTTTGTGGGCAATATTATTAAGCACTTCATATTTCGCCATTTATTTTTCCTTCTCAAAACTTACAAAAAAACAAAGCCGCTGTCTCCAGCGGCTTTGTTTATTGGTTGCCAATAACGCTATAACTTAAAAAGTATAACGCAAGCCAACCTGGTAACGAGCCCCCAAATCTTCCAGGGATAACAACTGAGCCTTTGAGCGACCATGAGTTCGATAGTTTTCACCAGTTACGTTGATACCTTCAGCTGTGACGCTCAAGTTATCATTGATTTCGTAACCAATAGAGACATCGATTTGTGCATAGTCCTCAACATATTCAGGTTGATTGCCGCCGCCTGCAGTCCGACTTTCAAGGAAGCTGTCACGCCAGTTGTAAGCAACGCGTACTTGCCATGCATCGCGATCGAAGAAACCAACGAAGTTAGCAGTATCTGACAAGCCTGTCATAGCAAACTGACCTTCGGTAGTCAGGTTATCAAACTCCACATCCGCATCAACCATAGTGTAGTTTGCTTGTACCCCAAAACCTGAATCACCAAACCAGTGTTGTACTGCGAATTCAAGACCATCAATCACTGTAGCCTTGTCATTAACAGGTTTGTTGACTTTCCACATCAGTAGCGGATCATCTCCATCAGCGCGAACCCAACGTCCATTGTCAGAAATAAAGGCCGAATCAGAATTTTCCAACACATAAGTGTGCAATGCTAATTCGTTAGCTTGTGGTATTCCGCTACCTACAGCCAATTGACCTAAACGCACGTCACGCAATCCGTAAGCAGACTCTTCAACAATTTGCGTACCAATGAAGTTATCAACGTCCTTGCGGAAATAACCCAAGGATACATAACTATCCTCGGTATAATACCATTCAGCAGAAACATCGGTATTAAAGGACTCCATTGGCTTCAAGTTTGGCACACCAGCGTTCGCAGTGCGGTTATACAAATCGTTCAAACCAACATCTGGACGCAAATCAACATAACTTGGACGACCAATAGTTTCGCTTAAAGAAAGACGCAATTTCAACGAATCAGTTGGGCTAATATCGAAGTCAATATTTGGCAACAAATAGTCATAAGAGCCTGAACCGGTTTGTAATGTTTTTTCACTTTCATAACGTACAGACCAGTCGTTGTCACCTTCCCACCAAAGTATTTCAGGCTCATTTACCAATGAGCGAGAGCTTACGTCGGTTTCTTCGTAGCGAACACCAACAAGTACATTTGATTCCATGCCGCCAAGTTCAAAATTAGAGTTAAATTGAACGTAAGCTGATTTAGATTCTTCTTCAATAGTACGATTAGTGGTGTAAATATTGTTCCATTGGATTTTGCCATTTACGAAATCATAGAAATCCGCTGGATAGGCTCCACTTGCATTAATTGCTTCGGCAGTTTCTATAATTTTTGGCAAATTAGCATCAACACCGATAAAAAATAATGGGTCATTGGTGGTTGAACCGTAATCGGGGAAGTCTTTACCAAAATCGCGCAACTCAAAATACTGGTCAGGATATGCAGCTGGATCTATACCATCCCAGTTACCAACACCTTGACGGTTATCACCTGACGCAAGACTTTCATTTGAGTCCTTACGCTGCTCAATACCAAATCTAAGTGCTGCATTTTCAAAGAAGCCGGAACCATTAAATTGAAATTCACCAGACAATTGCGTCTGTTCAATTTCAGTGCGGTTGCGCGAGCGTGGGTTATTGGTCATAGCGCCGCTAACATCGCCACCATCAAGTACGCCATTACAGTTACCACTACGGTATGGATCTCGCGGGGCGCGATTACGTAAAATACAATCATCAAAAGTCACACTCATCAAAGGCATGCTTTTGGACCAATCAACGTATTCACCAGTAACAACGTTGGCATTCATGCCAACATCAACACCATCACTAGCATTTTTTGCGCTAGAGCTGTGATGATCAAGTGCCAATGAGAATTGATCATTCACTTCAAATGCAAGATTGAGACCGACTGAATTATTATCGGTGTAAGATTCAACATGAGCACCAGCGAAGGACACATCTTTCAAGCGACTAACGCCGTTAGTAAGATAGGACTCACGGTAAATAACCGGAGTGCGAACAGCGCCATTGTCGAAGGTTAATTCTGAAATTGCATCGACATTAAACCAAACTGATTGTTGTGAGCGATCTGAAGTACGATCCAAACCGGAGTATGTGTAATCCAGAGTCGCAGTCAAACGCTCAGTTGGTTTGAATTGAAATACTGCTTGAGCATTGGTGCGCTCGCGCTCATTGTCTTGGACTTCATAACGCAAATCGGTTGGCAAGGCGTACAAATCGCCGTGATTTGGAGCATTATTGATTACTACACCATCTTTGAAGCGTTCCACTGAGCGCTTGGTAAGATCTGGATTAGTTGAATCCCAAGTATTAATGTTTGCCCAGTTGTTTACAAAGTTGTTCGCGTTTGAATTGTCCCGGCGCTGATAAGAACCGGTAATAGCAACACCAAAGGTATCGTCATCGTTAACCCAGGAATACAACCCTGAAATTTCTGGTGTAATTTCATCACCTACACCCGAGCGCACAGTTTCATCTTGCGTTGCTTTCACGCCAATACTAGCGCGACTACCTGCTTCCAGCGGGCGAAGTGTTTTGATATTGATGGTGGCGCCAAGCCCACCTGTAGCTATATCCGCGCGGCCGGTTTTGTAAACCTCAACACCGAATACTGATTCTGATGCAAGATTGGCAAAATCATAGGCACGAGTTGATGAGTCGCCAGTATTGTTATTAGCAACTGCAGGCATTACGCGACCATTTAAGGTCACCATGTTCAACTCAGCACCAATACCACGAGCAGTTACTTGCGAGCCCTCACCATCAGAGCGATTGATGGATAAACCAGTGATACGCTGCAAAGACTCTGCGAGGTTTGTATCGGGCATTTTACCGATATCTTCTGCAGAAATTGCATCCACAACACCCACTGCATTGCGCTTGGTATCCATCGACTGCATTACCGATGCACGAATACCAGTAACCATCACCTCTTCGAGTTGACTGTCCTGTTGCGCCAACGCCATTCCGCTTACCCCAGCCGCCACTGAAGCAACTGCTGTGGTTAAAAGTTTCTTCTTAAAGCTTATTGTTTTGTACATGGAGCCCTCTCCTTTATTATCGTCGGGATTATATTTCCGGTACTGCTATGCCTGAAGCACGGCCCAAAAAAAGGCAACGCCTCAAGCATTTTCGCTCCAAACCCTGCAAGCGAATTCGCTCTCGCCTATCGCTGTCGTTATTAAAACGATTGCATGACTTTAGCCGAGATAATTAAACATAAACGTTAGAGTCGATATCTTTTTCTTGCCAAACACTCAGAATGAAAAGTCAGGTGCCACTGATTTATTTTTTTGTTAACTGGAGCCAAAATTACCCCCATGTGACAGCGCTGTCAATCGATTAAAAATTAACTTTACACATATTATTTAACGAGACATGCAGAACACCTTATTGTCAAAAAGACACAAATAAGGAGTTTTCAGCTACTACAACTGCCAATCAATAGGAGATTTTCCTTGGGAGTGTAAGTAGTGATTTGCTTGGGAAAAATGTCCGCAGCCGATGAAACCGCGGTGTGCAGATAAGGGAGATGGGTGTGGTGCCTTGAGTACTAAATGCTTTTGTGGGTCAATAAAGGCAGCTTTTTTCTGGGCGTAACTTCCCCATAAGAGGAAAACAACACCAGCACATTGCTGATTTACCAGCTGAATCGCCTTGTCAGTAAATTGTTCCCAGCCCCGCCCTTGATGCGAACCGGCGGCAGCCTGTTGGACAGTCAATGTGGCATTGAGCATGAGCACACCTTGATTAGCCCATGCTTGTAAACATCCATGTCCTGGATGCTTAAAACCTATATCGCGCTGCAGCTCCTTAAACATATTTTGCAACGACGGCGGCACTTGAACACCCTGTTGCACCGAGAAGCATAGGCCATGAGCTTGATTGGGGCCGTGATAAGGATCTTGCCCAAGGATTACAACTTTGACCTGATCTAACGGCGTACTGTTGAATGCATTGAAAATATTCCTGGACTCCGGATAAATAACTTTACCCAGTTGCTTTTCCGCCAGCAGAAAGGCTTTTAACTGCTGCATGTAAGGCTGCTCAAACTCTGGCGCCAAATGAAGTAACCAGCTGGGATGAATATCTATCTTTTTAGCAGTCGCCATGATTTAACAGCCTCAGAATACTTACAAAAACACACAAGCAGAACTTTCAGGCAATAAAAAGCCCGACACCAGGCCGGGCTTTTTACAAGACTTACTGTGAAAAGTAAAACTTAGAGCTTGTCGCCGTGCTCAGCCAGATATTTAGCAACACCTGCTGGCGATGCGTCCATACCTGCGTCACCTTCTTTCCAGCCCGCAGGGCATACTTCGCCGTGTTGCTCATGGAAAATCAATGCATCAACAGTGCGAATGGTATCGTCAATGTTACGGCCAATTGGCAAGTCGTTAACGATTTGAGAGCGTACTACACCCGCTTCGTCGATGATGAAAGTACCACGGAAAGCTACACCATCAGCAGACTCTACATCGAATGCTTTAGCAATTGAGTGCGTAATGTCAGCAACCAGAGTGTAACGAACTGGACCAATACCACCTTCGTTTACTGGAGTATTACGCCATGCGTTGTGGGTGAATTGTGAATCGATAGAAACACCAATCACTTCTACATTGCGCTTTTTGAACTCTTCTACGCGGTGATCAAATGCCAACAGCTCTGATGGACATACAAAGGTGAAGTCCAATGGATAGAAAAATACAACAGCTTTTTTGCCTTTGGTGGCTTCAGCAAAGTTGTAACCGTCTACGATTTCACCATTTGCCAATACGGCTGATGCGGTGAAGTCAGGTGCTTTTTTACCAACTAATACGCCCATGTTTAATCTCCTGATAGTTAAGACTGAGGGTTGAGGTTCAAAAATAAGGACAACAGCAATCGGATACCAAATCTATTCACTGAATGTGATGATTGGATGGTCAGTTATTGATTGCCTATTCTTCGTCGATAGTGCGTGGCTATCATACACAGGCCTAGCCCTATGTCCCATTGATTTTCTATATGACAATTCCAAAACTAAGACTATTGGCCAACAACTGGCACCAAAATATGTAAACAAGTTATAAGAAATAATAGCAATGCATTCCAAATAAGAATTTATCTCACAACTTGTTGACATAACTTCTCATTAGACTTAGAGTTTCATTCGTAATCATATTGAAGCCGCCTCTGCGACTTTGAGATCATTTCCTGAACAATCTGTGGAACTGTGCTATGTACGTTTGTGTATGCAAAGGCATAACTGATAGACAAATCAAAGCCGCTATTGATGATGGCGCCAATTCCTTGGGGCAGCTGCGCAAAGCATTGGGTGTTGCTAGCCAATGCGGTAAATGTTCAGTAATGACGCGCGAAATTCTGAATGAAGCGGTCAACGATACCCCTATGATCAACGGCTTACCGCAATTCTACGCCCTAGCCTAACTCCTGCTGCACCGAATCAAGCACTAAAAAGAATCTAAATCATTTCGATTTTTAGTGCTTTTTCCTTCTCCATCAAATACTTAGATAAAATCCTCCGCTTGACACTGAGCCGTTCGGCGACCAGACTCTCCTTTTGTTATTTGACGCATTAAGGAGAACTCCATGAAAGGCGATCCACAAGTCATCGCAGTATTGAACAAGGTTCTGGGCAACGAGCTGGTTGCGATTAATCAATACTTCTTGCACGCACGCATGTACAAAGACTGGGGCTTAAAAGAGCTGGCCGATCACGAATATCACGAATCTATTGATGAAATGAAACACGCGGATGCATTGGTCGAGCGTATTCTGTTTTTAGAAGGGCTTCCCAACTTGCAAGACCTGGGTAAATTGCACATTGGTGAAGATACGCCGGAAATGCTCAAGTCTGACTTAAAACTCGAATTGAAAGCGATTCCTGACCTGCGCGACGGCATCATCATCTGCGAAGGTGTGCGTGATTTTGTAAGCCGCGACCTGTTAAAAAGTATCCTCGAATCCGAGGAAGAGCATGTTGATTGGCTGGAGACCCAGCTGTCATTGATTGATACTGTCGGTCTGCAGAATTATCTGCAGTCCAAAATGGGCTCAACCACTTGATTCTGAATAGCTGCCTGGAAAGGTATTAAAAGATAGTAAAAAGGAGCCTGCTGGCTCCTTTTTACTGTTGTGCTCGCGAGGGTTAAACCCACCCATTCCCTAATCTACATATTGATCCAACCATTTAATGCCCGCAATTTGAATACCCGGTCACCATGTTTTAGTACTACACCATCGACCAAAATATCCTGCACCACAAATTGACCGGTAGCGACTATATTGCCCACACCCAAGGTCTGCCCGTTGATAACCACGCTGCTAATGCCACCGGCCAGATAATCATGACGCTGGTAGCTGATGGTCGGCATCTTCTGTTTGGTATTCCAGGGCAGCTCGTTAAAGTCCTGGACATGAGTCATGGAGTCAAAGGTGCGCGCAGGCTCACGCACAACCTCTGCAGGTGGCAACGCCGCTTGGGCCACTGAAGGACTAGCAAAAGGATCTACTACCGATTCCGAACCCGTCGCTTCTTCAGGGGCATAGAGTTGACTTACATCAGCCTCCATTGTTGGTTCTGGCGCAGCATCTTCCGCATAGAGATCTTTTATATCAGTCGCAGCAACTCCACTGCTATCCGGCCGGACAGCAACAGCACTCGCCAAGCTGGCGGCAGATTGAGAGGGCAACGGTTGCTGCGGTTGGACTGGAGTCACTACCGCCGGTGTTACAGGTTGACTAACCGGAGGTTGCACCTTGGCGGGCGCGGGCTGAACGGGCGAAATAGCAGTTGCTGTCGGCGAGGTATTGGTTGTTTGCCAGCGCCAGATAATGACCGCCACTAGTACAATAATTAGCGCAGCCGCAACCCACCAATACCATGCACGGGAAGACTGCTCCGGTTCCAGCGCCAATGGCCGATGTTGGGTATTCAAATCCGGTACCGGTGTTTGATTTTTACGCTCGGTATCGGCGCGATTGAGGGCATCCAAAATTAACGACATAGAACTACAGCCCTTGTGCTTCTGAGCCCTGCACATTTAAAAGCGCAGGTATTTTTTGTTCATCCAACTGGACCAGTGGTTTATCCACCCCCAGCACTTCATTGAGGCGACGCAAGGTTTGAGCGCCTATAACACCATCCGGCAGAATGTTTTGCGTGCGCTGAAAAAGCTCTACCCGTTTTTTAAGTTTTTCAGTGTAAAACTGGCGCGTCAGGGGTGCAGGTTGCTGATCAAGCTGGGCAAACTGTTCTGCCACCCAAGTGACCAAATCGTTTTTATCGCCCAGCTGCAAACTTTTTTCGAACCCTTGCGGGCGCGACCAGACATAATAAAAGTCGCCCGTCCACAGTGGCGCTATATCGCGCCAAGGGATAATCCGCTCCACCCCATTTTCGATAATAAGCACATAGTTTTCACTCAACCCGGCCAACAACAGATAAACCCACTTTTTATCGCTGGTCGCCAAGGTCATCAAACCTGGGCGATTGATATCCTTTAATTCATCCCAGGAAGCGAGGCGCACTTTTTCGCAACTGTAGTTCACCGCAACCGACGCAAGGCACGGGTTGGTGCTATCGCCTACTGCAAGGGAAAGATGATCAAACAGTACCAATTGCGCCGCTACTAAATCCCTTGTCGCCATCGCAATCAGTGGTGATTGTTCGTTCACGACACTGGCTGACGCTGCACTACTTGAACTTGCGAATAATGAAGAGGATTGCGTTGACCCATTTACCGCTCCCGCATTGGCCAAAGGTGCAGAGCCGGTTGAGAGCTCATCCGGCAACAAAAACCATACTGCCACCATCACCGCTGCAACAACTGCAACCAATAAGGCATGCCAGGAGGTGCGGGCAGCAGCAACTTTCTCCTCCTGGTGGGTAGCCGTACCCGCGACTTCTTTGGCGGCAGAAGCAAAAATCTGTTTATCGATGTTGTGCTGATTTTGCGCATAGGCGCCAAGCAATAAACGCTCGCAGAGCACGTTGATTAAGCGTGGAATGCCACCGCTAAACTCGTGAATTTTTTTAATGATGGCATCGCTAAACGGGCGCTGATGATCGGGTAAACCAGCAACTTTCAGGCGGTGATGGATGTATGCTTTGGTTTCAGCCGGCGTAAGTGCTTCCAGATGAAAGCGGGCGGTAATACGCTGGGATAATTGCCGCAATGCAGGGCGCGCTAATAGTTTTTTCAGCTCAGGCTGCCCCACCAGCATAATTTGCAGCAGCTTTTCAGTGGTAGTTTCAAGGTTGGTAAGCAGGCGAATCTGCTCTAGCACCGGAACTTTTAACAGCTGCGCCTCATCTATCAGCAATACGGTTTTACGACCTTTGCGATGATTATCCAGCAGGAACTCATTGAGCGCGTCAGTCAGGTTTTTAACCGTTAACTCGTCGCTGATGTAACTCACCCCCAGCTCATCACAAATTGTGCAGAGCAGCTCGGGCGCATTGGCCGTGGGGTTAAGGATAATCGCGATATCGGTATTTTCCGGCAGCTGCTCCAGCAGACAGCGAATAATCGTAGTTTTACCCGTGCCCACCTCGCCGGTGAGCATTACAAAACCACCGTTTTGGATGCCGTATAACAGGTGCGCCAACGCTTCCCGATGCTGATCGCTCATAAAGAGATAGCGCGGGTTAACGGCGATAGAAAAAGCTGGCTCTTTTAGCCCAAAAAATTCGTGATACATAGACGCAGCGGGACACAGTTATTATGAATGGCTAGGCAGGCCGGAATCATAACAGGCCGTGTCGGATACAGGCAGCCTCTTATTAGGTTGACGCACGCAAGCAACACCAGAATTGCCTAACACCGATCTCAAAAATGCACCCCCGCACCACGAGTAGCAACTACCGCTTCAATTTGATGCTGACTCCACAGGGCTTTGGCCAAAGCTTGCAGAGCATCCGGCTCGCCGTGTACTAAATAAAAGCGCGGGCTATCCACAAAACCGACGGCCCAATCCAGCAATTGCTGCTGCCCGGCATGGGCGGAAAAACCGCCCAAGGTGTGAACTTTGGCGCGCACCATAATCTCCTGGCCAAAGAGTTTTATCTTCTTCACCCCATTTACCAGAATGCGCCCCAATGTGCCTTGGGCTTGGAAGCCCACAAACACTAGATGAGTGTTTTTCTGCCAGAGGCGATGTTTGAAGTGATGGCGAATACGCCCGCCGGTACACATTCCGCTGCCCGCAATAATGATCGCCCCCGCTTTGACATGATTGAGCGCCATGGATTCCTCCACACTGGCAGTAATAGTCAGACAAGGCAGAAACTCACTCAATGTGCGGCTGCGATACTCACTCATCACGGCGCGATCTTTGGCGTGCCAGTCATGGCGCATCTGCTCATAGACCTCAGTCACCGCGCCGCCCATGGGGCTATCCAGATAAACCCGCCAACCCTGCAACTTCCCTTGGTGATACATCACCCCTAACTGGAATAGCAGTTCCTGGGTGCGGCCGATAGCAAATGCAGGAATCAAAATATTGCCGTTATCTGCCGAAGCTGCCGCCAGCACCTCCTCAAATTCAGCGATAGTGTCATCAAATGAGCGATGGTTACGGTCGCCATAAGTGCCCTCCATCAACACTACGTCGGCATGACGCAGTTGCGTGGGCTCAGGCATTAAGGAGGTGTCGGGATTACCCAAATCGCCGGAAAAAACCAGTGTTTTAGTGCTTTCTCCCGCCCCCAAATGCAACTCAACAATCGCGGAACCAAGGATATGTCCTGCATCGTGAAACACCAGATTCACGTCAGCCCCGATTGCCTGAAGCACACCATAGGTGGAGGGTTCACAGAGAGCGAGGGCACGCTCCACATCCAAATCATCATATTCCGGCCGCAGCAATTCCTTGCCGGCACGTTCACGGCGCAGGTTTTCGTAATCCAGATCGCGCAGATATAAACTCAGGGCATCTTTTAGCAAGATGGGCAATAAGCGTGCGGTGCCCTCGGTGCAGTGAATACTGCCGCGAAAGCCACCGCGCACTAATCGCGGCAAGCGGCCACTATGATCCAAATGCACATGGGACAAAATTACTGCATCAATAGCTGCCGGATCAAAGCTGAATGCCTGCTCTTCGCTGCCCTCTCCTTGCAGAATTCCACAATCAAGCAGGTAGCGTTTGCCGGCCGTTTCCAACAAATGACAGGAGCCGGTGACTTCCTGAGCCGCCCCCAAAAAAATGAGTTGATGCGCTTTGGCGTTATTCATACCGACTCCTTTATTGTTTTGACTTTTGTGTGCTCTCTATGGAGCTTAGCAGCTAAAGCGCCGCGCCGACTTGTCAGCTGGCGTTCCATTTTTCTGCACCTATCCCATGTTTAAAAGCCGCCTCAAACTGGCACACATTTCACCTTATGCTGTGCAACTATAGGTGGGTAGTTACTGCTGTCGGGACAATAAAGAGACCAGAGGAATTTATGATAAAAACCCTAACCACCAAACACCTCCCAATACTGCCAGCTGGTTTGGTATTACTAGCGAGCTATCACGCACAGAGTGAGAATGCGTTAATCGCCTACCCCGGTTACACCGGCGAATATCCAGGTTACACCCTGAAAGTCGATGAGCGTTTTGATCGTCTGGATAACATGCTATGGCGAGTAGGCGACGGCGCGGTGGGTCATGAGTCGGCGTGCCGTTTTACGCCACAAGGTGCGCAAGTAGAAAAGGGCTTACTGCATTTAATCGTCAACCAGGAAAAAGTACCCGCCAGCTGGTCAGAGGATCATCAACAGGAAAAGCGACCCTATGAGTATTCCTGCGGCGAATTGCGTACCGCACCCACTAAAACCATCAAATACGGGCGTTTTGAAACACGTATGAAAGCCCCTGCTCGTAGCGCTGCCAGCGGTTATATCTCTTCTTTGTTCACCTATACCAATAGCGGTTCACCGCGCGAGTGGGAGGAGATTGATGTGGAGCTGGAAGGCGGCCGCCCTGACAAGTTCCAAGCCAATTTGATTTATGGTTTGGATACCCCCAATTGGGTTGCTACCCGCGAATGGGGTGCATGGGAAGATAAAATTGAAGTAGGCCCGGTTGATGACTGGCGGGTATTTGCCATCGAGTGGGCACCCACTTTTATCAAATGGTATGTAGACGGCAAACTGGTCAAAACACTCGATCAGAGCCAGCTGGACTGCAAACCCGAATGTGCGCCCGGGCAGAAAAAGCCAACACCGATTCCCGATAACCTGACATCACTCATGATGAACTTCTGGATCCCCAACGATGAGATTCAGGATGTATTTGGCGGCAACAAAAAGCACAACACCTACCCCATGGTGACTCAATACGACTGGATCAGAATCTACCAGTTGGATTCAGCACCACTCGCGAATTATTGATGGCGGTTTTTTATCTCCCGCCAAACGCATCTGCTCGACCACCCATTCCCCTCCAGCCGACTGCTCCAAGGTCGGCTTTTTTACGTATAAGTGCTGGCTTCTGGTGCAAAGCGCGGCAGGTTAGATTGCCCGCCAAGCCCCAAATTGATACCATTGCGGCCTTTTTAAGCAGGGGCCCTTTTTTTACAGGCAACTCCTGGTAAGCAGCCCCCCTCGGCCGCAACCCTCTCCCGCCTTTATTATTGATTTCCTTACACAGAGAGTTTCTATGTCAGTTGATTTTCGTTCAGCTCCGCTATCCGCTTTGGCCAATCACGACGAGTTTGTACAGCGTCATATCGGCCCGGATGCCCAACAAACTGCCGCTATGCTGGCAACCCTGGGCGTCAGCTCAGTCAAGGAGCTGATCGACAAAACGGTGCCGGACAATATCCGCCTGAAAAACGAACTCAATCTGGGCGATGCGGTCAGCGAAGCCAATGCACTGGCCCAACTCAAAGCCATCGCCAGTAAGAACAAGATCTTCAAAAACTACATCGGCATGGGCTACCACGACACCCACGTGCCACTGGTGGTTCTGCGCAACGTATTGGAAAACCCGGGTTGGTACACGGCTTACACGCCCTACCAACCCGAAATCGCCCAAGGCCGTTTGGAGGCATTGCTCAACTACCAGCAAATGATCATCGACCTGACCGGGATGGAAATGGCCAACGCTTCGGTATTGGATGAAGGTACCGCCGCCGCTGAAGCCATGGCGATGTGTAAGCGTCAAAACAAGAAAAGTAAATCCGACGTGTTTTTTGTGGATGCAGATACTCACCCGCAAACCATCGCTGTGGTGAAAACCCGCGCCGAACATTTCGGTTTTGAAGTTTTTGTCGCCAAGGCCGATGAACTTATCAATGGCGACTACTTCGGCGCCCTGCTCTCTTACCCAGGCTCTAGCGGTCAGGTACGCGATTTAACCGCGCTAATTGAAACCGCCCATAACAACAATGCACTGGTAACAGTTGCATCGGACTTAATGGCGTTGATGCTACTCAAATCTCCCGGCGCTATGGGCGCCGATGTGGTGGTCGGCACCAGCCAACGCTTCGGTGTGCCTATGGGTTTTGGCGGCCCGCACGCCGGCTTCTTCGCTTTCCGCGATGCTTACAAACGCTCCGCTCCCGGCCGCATTATTGGTGTGTCAATTGACGCGCGCGGCAAACAAGCACTGCGTATGGCGATGCAAACCCGCGAGCAACATATCCGTCGCGAAAAAGCCAACTCCAATATTTGTACCTCGCAGGTATTGCTCGCGGTGATGAGCGTGTTCTACGCGATTTACCACGGCCCCGACGGCCTGAAACGTATCGCCAACCGCATTCACCGCTTGACCGCGATTGCTGCAGCTGCATTAAAAGCCAAAGGTTTCGGCATTACCAACAACCAGTTCTTCGACACTATTACCGTCAATGTTGGCGACAATCAAAAAGCGATTTATCAAGCCGCATTAAACGCCGAAATTAATTTGCGTTTGGTGGGCAGCGATTCATTGGGCATCAGCCTGAATGAAACAACGTCTGCTGCTGATCTGGAGGCATTGCTTGCTGTATTTGGCGTAACCGGAATTGAACTGACGTCATTTGATGAGCAAGTGCTTGCCGGAAAAAATATCACCGCCAACAACGCGATCCCGGCCGATTTGTTGCGTAGCGATGCGGTATTGTCCCATCCGATATTCAATACCTATCACAGCGAAACCGAAATGCTGCGCTATTTAAAGCGCCTGGAATCAAGAGACATCGCGCTCAATAACGCGATGATTCCACTCGGCTCTTGCACCATGAAATTAAATGCAACTGCCGAGATGATTCCCGTCACCTGGCCGGAATTTGGCAAGTTGCATCCCTTTGCGCCGGTTGACCAAGCCGAAGGCTACAAAGAATTATTCGAAGAGTTACAAGAGATGCTCAAAGCCTGCACCGGCTACGATGCCATCAGCTTGCAACCTAACGCTGGCTCACAAGGCGAGTACGCCGGCCTTGTTGCGATCAAAAAATATTTTGAAAGCAAAGGTGAAACCCAGCGCGATATTTGTTTGATTCCCGCGTCTGCCCACGGCACCAATCCCGCATCAGCACAAATGGTGAGTTACAAAGTAGTCGTAGTTGCCTGTGATAACAAAGGCAACGTCGATCTTGCTGACCTCGCAGAGAAAATCGCCACTTACAATAATCAAATCGCCTGCATCATGGTGACTTACCCATCCACGCACGGTGTATTTGAAGAAGGCATTACGCAATTGTGCGATATGGTTCATGCAGTAGGCGGCCAGGTCTATATCGACGGCGCCAACATGAACGCACTCGTCGGCGTTGCCGCACCCGGTAAATTCGGTGGCGATGTGTCGCATTTGAATTTGCACAAAACTTTCTGTATTCCACATGGCGGCGGCGGCCCGGGCATGGGGCCCATCGGCGTTGGCAAACATTTGGAGCCCTTCCTCGCGGCGCATCCCGTGCAAGCAGTTCCGGGCACCGATGTAAACAACGGCACTATTTCTGCTGCACCTTGGGGTTCCGCCAGTATCCTGCCAATCAGCTGGATGTACATCAAAATGATGGGCGCTGTGGGTATGCGCCAGGCGACTGAATTTGCGATGCTGAATGCAAACTACGTAGCGAAAAAATTGGAAGCCGCTTATCCGATTTTGTACAAAGGCACCAACGGTTTTGTTGCGCACGAATGCTTATTGGATTTGCGTCCCTTAAAAGAAGCCAGCGGCATCAGCGAAGAAGACATCGCCAAACGTTTGATGGACTTCGGTTTCCACGCGCCAACCATGTCGTTCCCGGTTGCGGGCACATTGATGATCGAACCAACCGAATCCGAATCCAAAATCGAATTGGATAAATTCATCGAAGCGATGCTGATTATCCGCAATGAAATCGATCAGGTCATCAACGGTGAAATTGCCGCTGAAGCCAGTGCCCTGCACAATGCACCCCATACCCAGGACGATGTACTGGAAGAAAACTGGACACGCGCCTACTCACGTGAAGTTGCCGGCCGCCCTGCCAGCTGGTTGAAAAACCACAAGGTATGGCCAACGGTAAACCGTATCGACAACGTGTATGGGGATCGGAATTTGGTTTGCTCATGCCCGAGTATCGACAGCTATATGGAGTAATAACAGCGCACGCACCATTATTTTTGACTCAAAATTGTAAAAGGAGCTGGTTAAGCTCCTTTTTCTTTGGGCATTTTTGGATAACTTCCTGTATATTACGCCGCTATTTTCCAACCCTGCATTTTCTAACCTTGCATAACATTAAGAGAGTCCTATGGCTGACTTATCCCTTTACAGAAACATCGGTATCTTCGCTCACGTGGACGCCGGTAAAACCACTACCACCGAGCGTATCCTCAAGCTCACTGGCCGTATCCACAAGCTTGGTGAAGTTCACGAAGGTGAATCCACTACTGACTTTATGGAACAGGAAGCTGAGCGCGGTATTACCATTCAGTCAGCAGCGGTAAGCTGTTTCTGGAAGGGTCACCGCTTCAACGTTATCGATACCCCCGGACACGTTGACTTCACTGTGGAAGTATATCGTTCATTGAAAGTACTCGATGGCGGTATCGGCGTATTCTGTGGCTCAGGCGGCGTAGAGCCTCAGTCTGAAACCAACTGGCGCTATGCCAACGACGCCAAAGTATCGCGTCTGATTTTTGTTAACAAACTTGACCGTATCGGCGCTGACTTCCTGCGCGTTACCGATCAAGTGAAAAAAGTTCTGGGCGCCAAGCCTTTGATCATGACGTTGCCAATCGGCCGCGAAGATACCTTCGTTGGTGTTGTAGATTTGTTGACTCGCAAAGCTTACGTATGGGATGAATCTGGCCAACCAGAAAACTACACCATTACCGACGTACCAGCCGATATGGTTGACGACGTAGAAATGTACCGCGACCAAATGGTTGAAAATGCGGTAGAAATGGACGACGACCTGTTGATGGCCTACATGGAAGGTGAACAACCTTCGGTGGAAGACATCAAACGTTGCATCCGTAAGGGTACTCGCGACCTGGCTTTCTTCCCCACTTTCTGTGGTTCAGCCTTTAAAAACAAAGGCATGCAGCTGGTACTGGATGCGGTAGTTGATTACCTGCCAGCACCACAAGAAGTTAACCCGCAGCCTTTGACTGACGAAGAAGGTAATCCAAACGGTCAATTCGCCCTCGTGGATGCGAATGAGCCGTTCCGCGCGCTGGCGTTCAAAATCATGGACGACCGTTTCGGCGCCCTGACTTTCGTGCGTATCTACTCAGGCGTACTGAACAAAGGCGATACCATCCTTAACTCTTTCACTGGCAAAAGTGAACGTGTTGGCCGGATGGTTGAAATGCAAGCGAACGAGCGTACCGATCTGACCACCGCGCAAGCCGGTGACATTATTGCGCTAGTAGGCTTGAAGAACGTACAAACCGGTCACACCCTGTGTGATCCAAAGCACCCTTGTACCCTTGAACCCATGATCTTCCCTGAGCCAGTAATCTCGATTTCTGTTACTCCGAAAGACAAAGCCGGCGTAGAGAAAATGGGTATTGCGATCGGTAAGATGGTTGCAGAAGATCCTACATTCCGCGTTGAAACGGATCAGGATTCAGGCGAAACCATCCTGAAAGGTATGGGTGAATTGCACCTGGATATTAAAGTAGACATCCTGAAGCGTACTT
Source organism: Cellvibrio sp. KY-YJ-3 (assembly GCF_008806955.1). Lineage (NCBI taxonomy): Bacteria > Pseudomonadati > Pseudomonadota > Gammaproteobacteria > Cellvibrionales > Cellvibrionaceae > Cellvibrio > Cellvibrio sp. KY-YJ-3. The sequence goes on from NZ_CP031727.1 coordinate 3,815,397, forward strand.
ACGGTGTTGAGCTGATCGTTGGCCAACCACAGGTTGCCTACCGCGAAACCATTACCCGTGAGATCGAAGACAGCTACACCCACAAGAAGCAATCAGGCGGTTCTGGTCAATACGGTAAGATCGACTACCGCATCAAGCCGGGCGAGCCAAACACCGGCTTTGTATTCAAAACCTCATGTGTTGGCGGTAGCGTTCCAAAAGAATTCTACCCAGCGATCGAAAAAGGCTTCAAGTCAATGATGGACACCGGTCCATTAGCTGGCTTCCCGGTATTGGACGTTGAAGTTGACCTGTTCGACGGTGCGTTCCACGCCGTTGACTCCTCGGCAATTGCGTTTGAAATCGCTGCAAAAGGCGCTTTCCGTCAATCTATGCCAAAAGCAGGTCCACAACTGCTTGAGCCAATCATGAAAGTTGACGTTTACGCTCCCGAAGATCACGTAGGTGATGTTATCGGCGACCTGAACCGTCGTCGCGGCATGATCTCTGGCCAAGAAGCCAACGTGACTGGCGTGCGTATCAAGGCTGACGTACCCCTTTCAGAAATGTTTGGTTACATCAGCACCCTGCGTACCATGACTTCAGGTCGCGGTCAGTTCTCTATGGAATTCTCTCACTACTCCGCATGCCCTGCGAACGTAGCTGAAGCAGTAATTGCCAAAGAGAAAGAAAAGAAAGCTGCCGCTGCTAAAAACTAAGGTTTAAGCAAACGCAAATAAGAAAGCCCCGCCAGTGCAAGTTGGCGGGGCTTTTTTATGCAGTGAATTATTGTTTTGAAAAATTAGATTGGTCGCCGCAAGATTCGGGTCGCACTAACCAACATGCTTATTCATACTAAGAGCGACCATCCGGCAAATCCCCTTGGCGAGCTTAATTGTGATGCAACAACACGATATTGATTATGCCCGTATTGCAGCGGCCATTAATTTTATTAAAGATCATTTACAAGATCAGCCATCGCTGGATGAAATTGCGACTGCAGTGGAACTAAGTCCATTCCATTTTCAAAAGCTGTTTACCGAATGGGCTGGTGTAAGCCCCAAAAAATTCATGCAATATTTGACCTTGGAATACGCCAAATCCCTGCTCAGAAACGCTGATGCCACTCTGCTTGATACAGCACATGCAACCGGGCTATCGGGCACAAGTAGGCTACACGATCTATTCATTAGCCTTGAGGGAATGACACCGGGTGAATTTAAAAATGGTGGCACAGGGCTACAAATTAATTACCATTTTGCAGAAAGTCCGTTCGGGCAACTGATAGTAGCCTCTACCCACAAAGGTATCTGTCATTTGTTTTTTGTAACGGATAAACAACAAGCTATCGATAATTTAATTGCACGCTTTCCTAAAGCGTCGTTTAAGAACACAACGGATAAACTCCAACAAGATGCACTTAGCTTTTTTCAGAAAGATTGGCACCAACCGGATAAAATTAAACTCCACTTATCCGGCAGCCCCTTTCAACTAAAAGTATGGGAAAGTTTGCTCAAGATTCCGATGGGAGCATTGGTAACTTATGGCACTATCGCAAAAAACATCGATAAACCCAGCGCCACCAGAGCGGTGGGTACAGCGATTGGAAGTAACCCAATCGCATTTTTAATCCCCTGCCATCGCGTGATTCAAAATACAGGGCGGCTGGGTGGATATATGTGGGGAGAGACGCGAAAATCAGCCATTATTGGCTGGGAAGCCGCACAGAAAAATAGTTAAGCGAAGAGCAGCAGTATGGATCTTTTTGAACACCTGAATAGTGAACCGCACAATTTATTGCCCTACAACGGCGAGGTTTTTTACTACGGAAAAATCCTGACACAGGAACAAGCTAATTATTATTTTCACGCGCTCATGGAAAAAATAGCTTGGGAGAATGATAAGGCGATGATCATAGGCAAAGAAATTATCACCAGGCGCAAAGTGGCATGGTATGGCGATACCCCCTTCAGCTATACCTATTCCGGCACAACTAAAACCGCCCTGCCCTGGATCAATGAACTACTGGAACTCAAACAACTGGCCGAAACCGAAAGTAAAGAGTCATACAACTCCTGTCTGCTCAACCTGTATCACACTGGCGAAGAAGGTATGACATGGCACAGCGATGCTGAAATCGCCCTGAAGAAAAATGGGGCTATAGGTTCATTCAGCTTGGGCGCTGAACGAAAATTTTCTTTCAAACATAAAAAAACCAAACACCCTGTGGCAGTTATACTCGAGCACGGCAGCCTATTGGTTATGAAGGGCGAAACCCAAGCCCATTGGCTGCACAGTTTACCCACCACAAAAAAAGTATTTACACCGCGCATCAACCTCACCTTTCGCTGTATCGTCCAACCTTGACGCACTAACCTTATTGAATGCTTTCTGTTGCCGATCAAATACGCCAATTGCCTGTGCCCAACAGACCGTAATTTGTATGCAAAGCAATAATATCCAAATCGCAAACTTCTGCACGGTGAAGTACATTTGTCACCTCCTCCCTATAGATTGATTACTGAAACTCCCATGTTATTAATAAAGGTGACAGAATATGGCACCAAATAATGGGAATTCAGTATGGGCAAAAATAATCGCTATTCACAAATAGACCGCCACGACCAATTGCTCGGATTACTGCGATCAGCTGACAGCCATAAGGTGGATGATCTTGCCTTCTCACTCACGGTCAGTCGGCGCACACTATTGCGGGATTTGGATTTACTCAAACAGCGTGGTTATCCCATCGAAACCGAAGCGGGTCGCGGTGGCGGTGTGCGACTGTATAAACACTGGGGAATTGGGCGGCTACAATTAAACTATCAGGAAGTAATAGACCTTCTACTTTCAATATCCATTATGGAAAAACTGAACTCACCTATTTTTCTCACCCACTTAAACAGCGTCAAAAATAAGCTCTTTGCCAGTTTCCCTACAGAACAGCAAGCGCGCATTAAAAAAGTCAGGGAGCGTTTATTGATTGGCGAACTAGCGTCTGATTTTGTCACTAGCAGTTACCAAACCATTTCCAGCAACGCCACCACACAACAAATAAGCACCGCATTCTTCGAACAAAAATCGCTCTATATAGAATATTGCGATGAAAAGAAAAACCACAGCAAGCGCCGCATAGAACCGCATTATCTATTTTTGAATTGGCCCGTCTGGTACATACTGGCATGGGATACTGATAAAGATGCTTCGCGTTGTTTCAGACTGGATCGCGTTCAAAAAGCAACAGCGGAAAAAGAAGGGTTTCGCTTGAAAAAGGCGAATATATTAATGGAAGAAGCCGAGAAATATGCGAAAAAACTTTAGCGTGAAAATAATATAAATAAAGGAGATTATTAATCTCGCGGTTGCCACACCTCATTTACTATCGCCCAACGCTCGTGATCCTTCCACTCAACCCCACCAATTCGCAAATAATTGCGAGAAAATCCCTCTTTTACAAACCCCGCTTTCGCAACTAACGCAATTGATGCAGCATTTTCCGGTTGAACATTGGCTTCCAGGCGATGTAAATTCAACACCTCAAATGCCTCTTTCAATAATAAAGCCAAGCCGCTGCGCATATGGCCTCTACCATGATGTGGATGAAATACTTCATATCCCAAATAGGCAGACTGAAAGTTGCCACGAATAATACCGGAGATATTAAAGGTACCAATAATTTCATTAGTACCACGTTTACACAAAAAATAACGTCCTTCCTGCTGCAGGTAGGAGTTAAAATCGCTCGGCGCACACACCCAAGGGTGATGGATAGATAAACTACGCGCATAAGCGAGCCTTATTTCGTGCAAATCACCAAGTGCAGGCTTTCTTAAATAGACCATAAAAAACTCCTGAAAACCGTGCCCTCAATTACACCCTTAGCAAACCACGAAAACCTCTGACAGCATAATAGGACTCAGCGCCGTTATGGTAGACAAATACCTGGTTGTAACGGCGATCACAAAAAAGTGCGCCACCAAGCTCGCGGATAGACTCAGGGGTTTTCACCCAGTTTGAAGATTTCTTATCAAATTCTCCAAGCATTTGTAACTCGCGATATTGCTGTTCCGAGAGCAACTCAATACCCATAGACTCCGCCATTTCAACCGCGCTGCCATCAGGCTTGTGCTGTTTGCGCGATTCAAGTGCTTTACGGTCATAACAAATACTGCGCCGCCCAGTGGGGCTTTCTATTGAGCAATCGCAAAAAATAAATTCGCCCGTCGCATTATCACAGCCAATAACATCTGGCTCACCACCCGTGCGCTCCATTTCAAAAAGCACAGACAATTTTTCCACGTTTACCACTAATTTCGCCGCCACCGCCGCCCAATCAATCCCCACATGGCGACGAGTATTTTTCTCAAATCGAGTTTTAAGAACATGTATAAGTTCATTTATCTGTGTATCTTGCATAAGCTCCCTCCAGTCGTTAACTAAGCATAATTGTTATAGTGCAATAACCGTGCAGTACAATAAAATAACATATGAAAATATTAGTAAGCCATAGATGGCAACTCATACCGGGAAACCAATAAGTGCGATTAGGCAAGCGATTAACACAAATTGAGTCCTTGGTGGGCGCAGGCTACACCCACATATGGGACTGCTGCTGCGACCATGGTTTGTTGGGCGCCGCACTGCTATCACGTCAGGCAGCAGCACATATCCATTTCGTCGATATAGTGCCTGAGTTAATGCACGAGCTGAAAAATAAATTGCAACGGTTTTTTCCCGCCGATGCCTTAACCGCGAATAAAAGTACAAATTCCCGGTGGCATATTCACTGCTTGGATGTGGCATTGCTGCCATTAGATCACGTCGTTGGTAAGCAGTTAGTGATTATTGCGGGAGTGGGCGGTGATTTAATGACTGACTTCATCGAGGCAATCTGCAAGCGTCACCCGACACTTGCAATAGATTTTTTACTCTGCCCAGTACACCATAACTTCACGCTTAGGCAGCAATTGATAAACCATGGTTTTGATTTACAACGCGAAGTATTAATAGAAGAGAACCAGCGGTTTTACGAGATTTTATTAGTCACCAGAAATCCACACAGAAAAGCACTATGTTGTCCCGTGAACCCTGTCGGCGATCAGCTGTGGCATTGCGCTGACACCGAACAAATCACTATTGTCCATCAGTATTTGCAGAAAACCATCGCCCATTATCAACGTATGCAACTGCGACCGAATGTAGATGTGCAGCATATAATTGATGCTTACAATGCAGTCAATGTGACTAGCGATTGAAACACTAAAAATACTTAACCCAGCGCCAACTGCTTTTACGCTTGAGCAACGCAAATTGTTTAGTTGGCCAATATAAAAGCACCGCGAGCACCACTGCAATTAGCCACACCCACCCCATATGCGCTACGCCAAAATAACCGCCGTGATTTTTTCCGTACAGCAATACGCACACCTCATAAATAACCAATAACACGTATAGGTGTAACAGGTAAAAGAACATGGGCGCTGCGCCATAGTGAGCGAGAAGATTACTGATTTTTTTCATTCGCCCTGCTTCTAACCAGCGCAGCAGAAAAAACATCACACCCAAGGTCAATAATAAAAAATCCAGCGAGGGTGGATATTTGGTGAGGTTTAAAAATGACATTACCGTTTGCAGCGGGTTTTGCATCACCTGCCAAGGCAAGGTTTCTCCATAACAATTGGTGACGCGAAGTAACATAAATGCCGCCAGACACACACCACCCAAGCCGATTAACTTCGTAGCACGTTGGCTGCTGGAAAAAATATGGGCGTAGAGTGGCCCCGCCAAATAGCCAAGAATAATTACACCAATCCAGGGCAATACCGGGTAACTGGCTTTGAGTCGCACTGGACCTTCAGCGATTAAAAAGTTACGGTCATGCAATATAGTCCAGAGGGAATAACCCCATTCGCCGGGAGAAAATTGTATCGGCCCGAGAGCATTGTGGCCACAGACTATTAACAATCCTAATGCGAGTAACACGTATTTGTGCCAATGGGCGATTAACCCCAGCACTACCATACTCACGCCTATGGCCCAGATAACCTGCAACCAAATAGTGTGGTAGCTGCCCATCCATGAAAATGTGACCAGCGTAAATTCCAGCGCAATTAAAATCAGGCCACGCGTGATTAAAAACTCGCGCACTGGCCGCTGGCTGCCATCGTTTTTGTGTTGATAAAGCCATGCCGATAAACCTGTTAAAAACACAAAGGTTGGTGCACATAAATGCGCCAACAAGCGGCTAAAAAAAAGTACCGGCGACGTTGTTTCTACATCCATGGGGTCACTAATTTGATGATGATAAAATACGCGCTCACGCACATGATCCAACAACATAATTAGCATCACCAAGCCGCGCATCGCATCGATACTATTAATACGTACAGAGAGATTCATCGCGGCTAGCGGCCCGGTTTTATTCAGCATGGTTAACAACGTCCGTTAAAAATCGTACCGAAGGCTCACGCGCACACTGCGCGGCTCACCCGGCTGCGTCCAAAGCGGCGAATAGGAATTGAGTACATAATTTTCATCAAATAAATTATCTACCACCGCCTCCACTTGCCAGCGCGGAGTAATGGCAAAGGAACCAAATACCGACATCAATGTATAGGCAGGCAGTTGATAATTTGGGTTGACGGTATCGCCCAAACGCTCGCTGATATAGCGCACCCGCACACCAATATTGGCATCGCGATTATAAATACGCAGCTGTTGCTTAAGCATTGCGCTCACACTGTGATCCGGCACATTGGAGATCGGACTACCAGCAGGCACTAACACACCCCACTCTATATTGACTGAATCAACTGCTGTGCCTGTATCCAAATAAGTATAAGAAATTTGTGCCTCAAGGCTGTCAGTGAGTGCACCACTTACATCGATTTCAATACCGCGACTATTTACCGCACCGAGGGTTGCAGAGAAGCCGGCATTCACGGGATCAGTGGTGAGCATATTGGTTTTTTCTGCATCAAAAAGTGCGATGGTTAACGCCCAGTCCGCAAGATTTATTTTGGTACCGACTTCAATCGATTCACTCAATTCCGGCTTAAAAGCATTGCCAGCATAATTAGTGCCGCTGAGCGGCACAAAACCTTCGGAATAACTCGAATAAATCGTCATGGCGGGATTCACCACAAACACCACACCAATGCGTGGCGACACCTGGGTATCATCCGCGTGCGACACAACATTTTTTAATTGCTCATGAATTTCCTGATCATAAGTATCCACTCGCCCCCCCACAAGCGCGCGCCAGCGATCGGTTAATTCAATTTGATCTTGCAGATAAACACCAGTTGCCTGCTGGTGTTCCAAATTGGCATAAAGGGTTGCCGGTGTTCCCGCAACCGCTACTCCATACACGGGGTCATTGATATTGATTGCGTAACTGCCTTTGGCACCACGATAGCGTCCGAGCAATGTAAATAATTCGTAATCATAAGCATCGGCGCCGATTAATAAATTATGTGTCATCCCCGCCAGCGAAAGCTCACCGCTGAATTCAGCGCGTAGGGTTGTGTCTTTTGAATAATAATCGCGATAGCGACGCTGCCGCGTGAGCGTGACACCATCGTCGTAGAGTGATTGTCGGCCTGCGGCTAATTCTGCATCCGACGAGAAACCATTTAACTCGGATTCGCGATAACCCACACCAGTGTTAAATGACCAATCGCTCGACAATTGTTGTTGATAGGTTAACTGATGCCCTGTGGATTCAATCGTCGTCGGGCCATCACCCGGCTCACCCAAATAACGGCTGCGTGGCACCGTTTTAAAATCGTTATTCAACACCACATAACCGCGATCAAATAATTGCTCCTGCTTTAAATATTCAAACTCATACAGAAGCGATGCGTCGTCGTTCAGCTTATAAAGCAATGAAGGTGTGATGACCTGTTTATCGCTCGTCACGTAATCGCGGAAACTACCATAATCTTGCACGGCACCATTGACCCGCAGTGCGAGCTGATCACTAATAGCTTGTGTGTAATCGCCTTCTACACGCTGCTGCTCAAAACTACCGCGGGTTACTTTTACATAACCCTCACTCGTGAATTGCGGTTTGCGTGTGACGATATTGATGGTGCCGCCGGGCTCGGAGCGACCGTAAAGTGCTGAGCCGGGGCCTTTTAGAATTTCAATTTGTTCGATATTGGAAACATCGCGGTGGCCACTAAAACCGCGCCCGCCATTAAACCCATTAATCAAATAGCTGGAGGGCATATTTTCATTGCCGGGAAATCCGCGCAGCGAAAAACTATCCCATAAACCGCCACCATCGTTCTGACGCGCGATGCTGGCAGAGAAATCCAGTACATCCTGAAAACGCGTAAGCGCCAGATCCTGAAAGGTCGATTTTTCGATAACTTGAATTGCTTGCGGCAACTCGGCACGGGGAATATTGCCGCGATAGGCTTGGTGTTGATGAGTAACCAACACCTGCTCAATTACCTCACCGCCCCTACTTTCTTGCCCGTCTACCGCAAGAGAAAAGCCACTCCACGACAAAATAAATCCTAACAAATTGATTTTAAAAGATTTTCTCATAGCAAACAGCTTCACATACCAATAAAACGTTATAATATAACATTATCTGTATGGCATACAAATCATTCAGCTTGAGCTCACCTGATAATGAGGTACAGAGAGCCGCGCAACAGGAACAAAGCGGATCAACAAAAAAGGAGCCAATTACTGGCTCCTTTTTCGACACGTTTGTTGTGAAGCGTAAATATTAAGGTTGGGGATTCCACCCGCTGCCATTACCAAAATTACTGAAAATAGCGGCGCGGCTGCTGTAATCGCTCATCACCTCCTCCTCAGTCAACGAGTAAAAATGTGTCCAGCCACTTATGTCTAACGGCGAACCACTCAGTGTTTGTGTATTGAACTGACGCAACCCGGAGTTTGCCGAACCCACAACCGAAGGTGTATCGGTAAACGCATTACTTTTAATGTGCGCATCCACTTTGCAGTTAATTAACGCGATGCTGTCGAAACTGCTGCTACCACCGGTGCGCCCAATCACAGATTGCCCATCGGGAATGTTGTGCCCAAGTGGGCCGGGGCCACGAGTAAAGTTGGAGTTTAAAAACACATAACCTTTATCGTTTACCGTAGGTGTGCGCGCTTGTAGTACATACCCTCCGCCACCATTGCCACGGGAATCACCGAGTGAACGAATTTCGCTTTCTTCAAACAGCGACACACGATTACCACCCCAAATAAAATCCACATTGCCAGCAATTAATGAACGATAGAACCAGTTATAACCTTTGAGCGAAATTGTGTCCTGCTCGCTGATTAAACTGATGTACTTGCCAATTAAACGCCCTTGGTCGCTATTAAAATAAATAGTTTCCGCTTGGCCGCCCTCACCAATCAACGTGGTGTTAGTGAGCGTGAAATGTTCAAGCACTAAATTATCCACCGATTCAATTAACCAAACCGCGCGGCCACCCAAAGCGCCGTCGGCAGTGCCGGTACCACCCGCACCTGGGTTGAGTGTATTGTTATTTTTATAGCGGATTTGTACACCCTGTTGCGATTCACCGCTAATCGTCAGGTTGTTTTTATTGCGCAGCAATAACGGCTCTTCATAGATTCCATTTTTAATGTGGATTTGCGTTTCAGTATTGATTGGAATATTTGCCATTACATAATTCAGCGCGCCTTGCAGCGTGCTGAAATCGGCAGGTGCATCATCATCCACCGTGATCACCGTACCGCTGGGTGCGTTTGGTTTGGTGGTAAAAATCCAACCGGCGGCTTTGCCCAAGCCATCAAATACGAGACCACCAATCGCTGCATTAGTAATTGCACCCGGGCTGATACTGACGTAATAACTGGTGCCGTAATCCAGTGTTTTGTGGGGAGTGATATAAAGGCTGTTGCCCTCCACTTCCACCAACGGCGCATTGATGGTACGCAAGCGGGTTGGATCTGAACCTATATAGAGCTTTTCATCCACCAACTTGATGGTATCCACTACCGAGTCATCACTGAGCTTATAAATACGAATCGAACCTGCAGATGCAAGAGTTGGCGGCGAATCAAAGGTGATGCGCAATTTTCCATCCACCTGCGATTCCACGGCATTCACCGCAGGTTGTGTTAAACCATTCAAGTTATACACAGTGGGCGATTGCACAAATTGCGGCGCAATACTGGCAATAATACTGCGTGTTAAATTTGGTTCACTGTTACTGATAAAAGTAATAGTTGCACTACCCGCACCTACCGGCACCAAATTTACCTGATTGCCCGAGCGATTAATTGCTACTACGTTAGTATCGCTACTCACTACCGAAAATTCATCTTCACTCAGGTCTGGCTTTTTGGCGCTCACCATGACCACATAGGGCGCGTTGTTTACTTCGCTGGCATAACTGACCGCGGCGGGAGAAATATTTAATTGCGGTGGTTTGTCATTGGCATTACCGATTTTTATATCGTCAATTTCAAAGGATTTATTTTTGGTATACAAACCTATAAAACCTTTTCCGCTATAGGTAGCGTCGGTAAAGTTGCTACCGACTTTTTCGCCATTTAAATAAATTACATGCTGATTGCCGGTCAATTCATAACGCACGGTGTACCACTGGCCACCGCAATTACTGCCACAAGAATCAAAACGAATTGCCTGTTCAATAGGGGTGTTAAACCGCGTCATTTGCGTGACAGCACCATTAATGCGTTTGGCATTTTCCACACGGGTGCTGGTAGTAGCATTTTGTACATTTAAACCGCCGCCGTACCAATTGTTATCATCCACATACCGCGCCAACATATACAGATGCTTATCACTGGTGGTGCTGTTGGTACGTGGGCGAATTTTTGCCTCGATAAAATAATCTGCCGAGGGAATGCTATTCATTACTGATTGATTCAACAGCAACAAAACACCACCGCTACTGCTAGCGGTAAAACGTAGACTTTTATTGCCCTGCTCTTCATAAATATCGAACACACCATTGGCTTGAGGCGCGACATTATTTGCAGCAGCTTTCACATCCCAGTTAGCAGTATTTAATCCACCGGAAAAATCATCGCAAAAATAAAGGCCAGTTGCCGGGCAGCTAAACACTGTGGCAATACTGGATTGTGCGCTGCTGCTGGCAACACTGCTGGACGATGAACTCACGGGCACTATCACAGCGCTGCTTGCGCTACTGGAAGAAAGCGATGCAAGTGAAGATAAAAACTCTGCACTGGAAGCAATAGATGAACTCGATGAACTGGAAGGAATATAAACCGCCGCCTCCACGCCAGCACCAGGAATGTGTTTTACCAGGCTATACCAATAAACTTCGGCATTGCTGTACAAACCCTTTACTTCGGGATACAGCCCGTGCAAGTCAGTAAACATTTCCCAATTGTCGGCAGCACTGTGCGGATTTAATCCATTCGCTAATTCCCACGCATCCGGCATACCATCAAGGTCGGTATCCAAAGGCGCAGCTGCAGAATTTAACGTGGGGTAACCGCCAACATCATTTGGTGAATCAATAATGCCGTTGCCCGATGCACCATTAGTGCCGGTACCATTAACAACATCACTTACCACACGGCTGTCGATAGCATCGCGACGCAGACTCGCACCGGAGGATTGCACCACCAGACCAAACGCATCATCCGGCGAATGGGTATTTACCTTGGCGTGATCTGCCATCACAAAGGCGGTGGATTGAATGATTAACTCTTTTAAACTTGCATCATCGTAACGCACACCGTCTACATTGTTGGTAGTGACCTGCGGATTACCCTGTAAGAAATTGCCCTCCACAAAAACACGCCCAACCGGTTTTGCTACCGCACCATTTACCAGAAATTTCGGATCGAGTGTGCCTGCTGCTAATTGTGCATTGTAATCATTCAAGGTGGCGGTGCGATCTTCTTCATACAGTGGGCGACGGCCGCTCGCTAATACAATAAAATTTTTCACGCCGGACGCAACCGTCGCCGGGCCCGGCTTGTAATAGTTATTAATAAATTGCACATCGCGCCCTTCAGCGCCGTAAGGAGGATATTGCACATTGTTATAGATAATATTGTTGCGAATGTCCGCTACGCCATCCACACTCGGAATCGTTTTATTCGCAGTCCATTTATCCAAAATACCATCGATACGTGGATTACGGCTTTTATGATGAGCTAACATATTGTGGTGAAAACTGGTATTCACACCGCCCCAGTTACCACCATAACCATGTGACCCTTTTTCATGCCCGGAATTATTTAAACTTTCGCTCACAATATTCCATTGAAAGGTCACATTGTTGCTGGCATAAAGCGATGCAGTTTCATCTATTGCCCAACTGAAACTGCTGTGATCTACGATAATATTATTCAAATAACGCCCATCCAGCGCATCCACTTCTTGCGGCACCTGACCGGGGCGCGAGCGGATAAAACGAATCACCACATTATTAGTACCTTCTTTAATCCGGAGTGCTGCACCGCGCAACGTAATGCCATCCCCCGGCGCAGTTTGCCCGAGAATACTCACATCCCCATTGACGATTTCCAAATTTTTAGTGAGCTGAATATAACCACTTACCGCAAATAAAATAGTGCGCTTACCGGTTCTGTTTACGGCATAGCGCAAAGTGCCGGGGGTATCGGTATCCGCCAAACTTGTCACGTAATAAATATCGCCGCCGCGCCCACCCGTTGTTTTTGCACCAAATCCTTCCGCACCAGGAAACGCACGCGCAATTGTATTGAGGCTATAAAAAACTTCGCCGCTCGCCTGCCAAACCATTGATGATTGATTAAAAGGATGACTGCGATTGTGCCTGATGGTGATGGTATCGCTACTGGTGATGGTTTGATGCGGTGTTAAGTTGCCGATTGCAACGTCGCCATCAATAATTTGAGTGCCCTGCCCCGCTGCTATTAATTTTTGCGCCGCGTTTTTTAATGGCACTTCACCATTGCTCAGTGCGAGCTTAAACACATAATCGTATTCAGTACGATTGATGCGGGTTTCGCTCACTTTTATTAGCGACGTAACATTGATATCAACCACTTCACTGGCACTAACTGATCCAGTAGCGGCGAGCACGACACCAAAAATCGCTGCCCATACATACCTGAAAATAGAACTACAAATAATTTTATTAAACATTTTCATCAGAATTTCCTCACACATTATTGTTTATTGTTGAAGGCCATAAGCTAAACAATGACTGTCGCTAGCTGCTTACTTTTTCTGGTAAGCGCTAATGCCATACAACCGAGCAATAACAACATCAAAGTGGAGGATTCAGGAACAGCCTGGGTCACAACGCGTGTTTGGCCTTCGCCAAGCGGACTAAAATCAGCGTCATAGACTAAAAAATCGAGCGCTCCGGGTGCGTCAAAGCCTGCGTAACTAAACGCAATTTTGAAACCGGACAGTGCATCGCCAAATGCTAGACCGGTGAATGAATAACTATCCAAAAAACCATCACCCAATAGCGCATCTGGCTGCACCACCAAACTATCCCAAGTGAAAGGGCTGGCAACAATTGTCAGATCGGCAAAAAGCTCGGGGGCAAAAAATACCGTGAATTCATGAATGAATTGATCGGGCTGATCATTGTGAATCGTTAAATCCATCGTCCACAGATTGCTATCCACTTGTTCATAACGTGTATCAATCACGACCGCATTGCTCTGCATAGCCAACAAGATCACACACAGCGCGAACAGATATTTACAGGGATTATTAATAGTCATTTTCCTTACCTCAAAGTTAACGTTGTTATTAGTCGCACCGGAAATTTGAAAAAAACCTGACCCTCAAGCGCTGATTGGCCTGATTAACATGCCGGCCTACTGCTGCCGGGTTGAGGGAAACTGGCTTTTATCAGCCTGATGGTGCCATTGGGGCGGTTGATCCCTCACCTGAGGTGCGGAAACAGCCAGGTAATACCGAAAATAACCTTTGCCTAACTCAAAACTGCTTATTGTTTTTATCTCTCACCACATATGGTTAGTTAAACCATATGACATTATGGTAATTGTGACCATAATTTATATCTAGTATGCTAAGTCGAAATAGCAAGGGATTTTGTCGTCAGATTCATCAAAAGACCCGAAATAATAGAGAGGGCAACAACCAACACTTTTACATACGGATAATGTTTTTATCGGCAAAAAAAATCCCAAAGATAAAACCACAAAAGGTAAACCGATGAACAAATCGCTTATTCAGCGCCTCGCTTTTTATACCAGTTGCCTGTTAACGGCTGGCCTGCTCGGCTGCAACACAACCGCTACCAACACTCTGACCTCTGCAGCCAACTCGCCCTGGCAGGCGGATTTAGGCAATGGTTTTTACAAAAATCCGCTGATTCATGCCGATTATTCCGACCCTGATGTGATTCGGGTCGGCAAGCGCTATTACATGACCTCCTCCAGCTTTAACAACTCTCCGGGGCTGCCACTACTGCAATCGGAGGACATGGTGAATTGGGAGTTGGTGGGCCACGCGCTGCCCCAACAAGTGCCAGCCGAGGTATTTGCCAAACCACAACATGGCAAAGGCGTGTGGGCGCCCTGTTTGCGTTATCACAACAATAAATTCTGGATTTTTTACCCAGATCCGGATTTTGGTATTTACGTCATGACTGCGGAGAATTTTGCAGGCCCCTGGAGCGCACCGCATTTGTTGTTGGCAGGCAAAGGGGTTATCGACCCCACCCCACTCTGGGACGAGGATGGCAATGCCTACCTGATGCATGCCTGGGCTAAAAGTCGTGCAGGCATTAACAATATGCTGACACTGCGCAAAATGTCACCCGATGGAAAAACCTTGTTGGATGACAAAGGTGAAGTGGTGATTGATGGCAATAAAATTCCCGGCTACATAACGCTGGAGGGACCAAAACTGTATAAACACAATGGCTACTACTATGTGTTTGCGCCATCAGGTGGTGTGGAGCATGGCTGGCAATCCGTATTTCGCGCAAAAAATATTAATGGCCCCTATGAACACAGAACCGTATTGGAACAGGGTTATACCTCAGTGAATGGCCCTCACCAGGGCGCTTGGGTACAAACGCCAGAAGGTAGCGATTGGTTTTTTCATTTTCAGGAACTGCGCGTCTATGGTCGCATAGTGCACTTACAACCCATGCACTGGGTAAACGATTGGCCGGTAATTGGCAAAGATGCGGATAACAACGGCACCGGCATGCCGGTACTGCGCCATAAAAAGCCCATCGCCGGAAACTTTGCGATTAAAAACCCCGCAACTACCGATGAATTTTCCAGTGAGCAACTCGGGTTTCAGTGGCAATGGAACGCTAACTGGAAAAGTGATTGGTATTCATTAAGCGCCAACAAAGGTTCCTTGCGTTTATACGCCGTAAATGATGAAGGCTACAGGCAGCAGCAAAACCTGTGGCATACACCATCACTCTTGTTACAAAAATTACCCGCCGATGAATTTGTAGTTGAAACCAAACTTGCATTGGAAAATTTAGCCGTTGGCGATACTGCCGGTTTGATTGTTTATGGTTTTGATTACCAGTGGCTTGGTATTAAAAAAACAGAAGCAGGACAAGAACTCATCTTAATGAACTGCACCAACGCCGAAGCTAATTGCAAAGAAACTCTGCTATCCCGCACCACTTACAAATCAGCGAAAATTTACTTGCGTATGACGCTTGAGCGCGGTGGTGTAGTGCAATTTTCCTACGGGGAAACTGCTAACTCCATAAAAAATATAGGCGAAACCTTTACCGCCATCCGCGGCCGCTGGGTAGGTGCACAAATGGGCCTGTTTACCTTAGGAAAAGCTAAGAGCTCGTTTGTGGATGTGGATTATTTCAGGGTGAAAGCGTTGTAGGTTCGTTAATTTTTACACCATAAAAAACGCCATTAAAGAGAAGCTTTGATGGCGTTTTTTATGATGAAAAAGAAAGATTAATCTGGCTGATAAATACTAATGGCATCGCGTCCGCTGGCTTTGCTCATATACAGCGCTTCGTCGGCGAAACGAATTAACTCTTCTCCAGCTCCGTGACGCGAACAGGCGATACCGATACTGAGCGAACAGGCGCGCTGTAATTTATTACTGTGAAGTTTTACGTAACCACTCAAACGCTCTGCCAATAACTTTAACCCATCGCTGTCGGTATTCAGGGCGGCAAGAATAAATTCATCACCGCCGACACGACAAGGGATGTCAGTGCTGCGCGCGATATGTTTAAGCCCGTCACTGACGATTTTGATAATCGTATCGCCAGTTTCGTGGCCAAACTCATCGTTGAATTGTTTAAAGTCGTCGATATCAATCATCATTACCGACAAGGGTTGTTTGTTGCGTCGACTGAGTTTGATGGCAAATTCGTAGCGATGCTGGAACGCGCGGCGATTGAGCAACCCCGTTAAGGGATCGGTATTGGCAAGCGTGGCAAGGTTTTCAATTTGATCGCGCAGCGAATCCACTTTTGCTTCGGCGTTGCGCGCATCTAGCATGAGTTTTAGTTGTAGCGCGAGGGCGTCGGCAATATAACTGAGGCTTTCTATTTGATGGTTGCTCAGTTCAACTTTGTCATCGCTGGCACCGCACAGCGTACCAATCATTTGGTCGGCAATTTTAATCGGGAGCACCACAAAACTTTGCATCCCCAGAAGCGCTCCACCACTTTCGGGGAACCGTACTTGCACTTCCGCCGTTGCGGTAAGCTGTTCAGAGAGCATGAGCTGGCACATAGAGTCAGTCCAGGCTACCTGCGAACCTGACTCTACTTGCAAACTGCCCGTATTTTGGGCGAGCACCACAGTTTGCTGCTGCGCCTGCCAGTCAATGGTGGTTACAAAAGATGTTTTAAGCCCGGTGATATGGGTAATCAATTTCAGTAACGGGGTTGCCGCACTGATAAACGCATCTTGCTCTATTACTTCCAAACTGTTCATTAGTGGTGTCTCATAAACTCAACCCACAGTGTAGTGTAACTACGGGCAAAGGCAACAAAACACCACTGCTCACACTGGATTAAAAATGCTTATTTTGCCAGCCAGATTTCATCCAATTTTTTGCGCGACGAAGGAACCTCTTTTGCACGCAACGGTTCGGGTAAAGCGTCTGTATTTCCGTGTTTGCCAATCACAAAAGCCATAATCACTTCCTCGCTGTTGTCATCCAACGTAAAGAATGTTCTTGCGGCGTCTTTGTGGATGCCTGCCATACCATGGCAATGCAAACCTTCCTGTTGGGCTTGCAATACCATACTCATCCACGCCGCACCCGAATCAAAAGCGCTATGGGCATTAGGTTTGCCGTTATGTTCAAAATTCTTTTTGGCAGCCAGAAAACCAATCACCGCTGCATCTTTAGCCCAGACTTGGTTGGCATCAACCAGCAAGGCCAGATAATCGGCAAACGTCGAGTCGTTAGACGTGTAAAAGCGCCAGGGTTGAGCATTAAAACAGGAAGGGGCAAAACGCGCAGCATCAATAATGCGCGCAAGCACTTCAGGTTCGATACTGGTCTTGGTAAAAGCGCGTGGCGACCAGCGGTGTGAAAGCTGCTCCATAACCCCGGGTAGTGGATCGCGTAAGGAAAAATCAGTCGACATATAACATCCTCCCAGATTGAACACAGTGAATTAAACCAGAAGCTACGATACACGCAATCGACGATTGACGTATAGCCTTGTGATATACAAACCCGGAATAAGATTCGATTACTAGAAGCACCACCGAGGATAAGAGAAATGCTATGTGCGCGAGCCAACAGAAAAAAAATCCTCACAATGATAAAAATACCTCATGCCTCCAATTAAATAGAAACATAGCCAACCAACTAACACAGGTCTCAGCATTGCGATGCAGCCTATTGAACCGAAATTATCCTCTGCGGAAAAACACCTAACCGAACTAATGCAAACCAAACCTGCTATACAAAAATTGCGCATTCTCACACTGAATATGCATAAAGGATTTACGCCTTTTAACCGATTTATTTTGCCGGAGTTACGTGAGGCGATACGCTCGCTATCCACTGAAATTGTATTTCTCCAGGAAGTGCACGGTAGTCATAAACAACAAGCAAAGCGCCACGCTACTTGGCCCGAGACATCACAATATGAATATCTAGCAGACACTATTTGGCCAGAGTTTTCTTACGGACGTAACGCGGTATACCCGCATGGAGATCACGGCAACGCAATACTTAGCAAGTATCCAATTATTCGCTTCCAGAATCTGGATGTTTCAGTAGGCAAAATCGAGCAACGCGGGATTTTACATACAGTGTTGAAAGTTCCGGGCCACGATGAAGTGCATGCAATTTGTGTACACATGGGGCTGCGCGAACACTACCGCACACAACAGTTACAGATGTTATGCAATTTGATTGAGCGTATCCCACCAACGGCACCTATAATTATCGCTGGCGATTTTAATGATTGGCGCAAGCGTGCCGATAAAATTCTGGCGCGGTGCAACTTGTATGAAGCCTTCGTTAGTGAATATCAGCAACCCGCAAAAAGTTTTCCCGCAAGTTGGCCGTTACTTTGCTTGGATAGGATTTATGTACGCAATGTCACCACAAAAAATGCCCAGGTTCTATTTCAACGCCCCTGGTCTCACCTTTCCGACCATGCGCCTTTGACGGTGGACATTCAGCTATGAAAAATAATTGGCGTGATGGTAATGACCTTACACTGCTTATTAATGGTGAGGAGTTTTTCCCGCGCGTCTTTGAAAGTCTACGAAACGCTCACACAGAAATTTTGCTAGAAACTTTTATTATCAAAGATGACTGTATAGGCCAAACGCTTCAACGGGAATTAATAGCGGCTGCGCAACGGGGAGTGAAAGTCAATATCACGATAGACGGTTATGGCAGTGGCGATTTAACTGAGGATTTTACAGCGGCACTGATGGCGGCCGGGGTGCGGTTACATATATTTAATCCGCAACCAAAACGCTGGGGAGTGCACCTGAACGTGTTCAGACGCTTGCATCGTAAACTCATCGTCATTGATCAGAAACTGGCATTTATTGGTGGAATCAATTTTTGTTTTGATCACATTAGCAACTCCGGCCCCGATGCCAAACAGGATTATGCCGTTGCAGTACAAGGCCCGGTAGTCGCAGACATTCACCAAACCTGTATGCATCTGTTAGTCACTGCCGCGGGCTACAACGAAAAAAACAACCCTATTCAACACACCACGACCACCGAGTCACCCGCTGCCGGTAGCCTACGTGCAATTGCTGCCGGTAGCGTCCGTGCAATTGTAGTACAGCGTGATAATGCTCAACACCGCCGGGACATAGAACGGCAATATTTATTGGCTGCACGCACCGCGCAAAAGCGCCTGGTTATTGCCAATGCGTATTTTTTTCCCGGCTATAGATTATTGCGAGAATTGCGCCGGGCGGCGCGGCGCAAAGTAGAAGTGATTTTAATTTTGCAGGGCCAATCCGACGTTCCCTTGGCCTGTGCGTTGTCGCGTTTACTTTACAATTATTTACTGCGTGCAGACATCACAATCTATGAGTACTGCAAACGACAATTCCATGGCAAAGTAGCCGTTATGGATGAACACTGGGCTACGATTGGATCGAGCAATTTGGACCCGTTGAGCTTGTCATTAAATTTGGAAGCAAATCTTGTTATCGAAGATGAAGCGTTTAATCAACAGCTTTACCAAAACCTCATTACCCTCGCTGAACACAGTTGTGAAAAGTTAACACTAAAAAACACCTTGCGTGGCTTGTGGTGGCGAGCACCACTGATTTTTTTGAGCTTTCATTTCTTGCGTAAATTTCCCACTATCCTGGGCTGGCTACCGGGGCACGCGCATCATTTACAACTCGCGACACGCGCCGAACCAAATCCTTGAGGGTAGCCTAGAACTTTAAGGCCAGTTTAGAATTTTAAGGATAGTTCAGAACTTTTTTAATGTGCTGGATATTCTCACCTACCCACACCGGATTCACAGCGCCCCAACTCTGAATAGAATAAACACCGTGGGTATTTTGCAGTTGAATATCCAATTCATGAATCGCGGCGAAGGTATCTTGCGCGGTGCGCCGAGGCATACCGGTAGCCGCGATAATGTTGGGAACAGTGTTAATACCCTGTTCCACCAGATAAGCAACGTAAATCCGGCGATAAAAGCTGGTTTTGGTTTTGCTGTGTTCACTCATCATATTAAGCAATGTTAAAACTCCTGAAAAATTCAAAAGAACCCACCTGATGCAGGCTCTTTTGATTTGATTACCTATATCAATCAGCCATCGTCGGGTAATCAGTATAACCGACAGCATCGGCGGTATAAAAAGTAGATGAGTCAGGTGCATTGAGCGATGCGCCCAGTTTAAAGCGGGCAGGTAAATCCGGATTCGCAAGAAACGGAACGCCGAATGCAATTGCATCTACTTTTCCCGCAGCAATGGCCGCCGCGGCTTCGTCGGCTGAATAGCCCATATTGCCTACTAACACCCCTTTATAATGCTCACGCGCCGGTGTCATAACATCACCTTGCTGCGCCTGAAAAAAATCACCGCGCATCATATGCAAATACCCGAGATTAAAATCATTCAAACGTTTTGCCAACCAGGTGGTAAGTGCGATGGGATCGCTGTCGATCATGCTGTTGTAACTATTGAGGGGCGACAAACGCAAACCAACCTGCTTGCTATCCCACACTTCGCATACAGCGGCAATCACTTCCAGCAGCAAACGTGCCCGATTCTCAATCGGTCCACCATAGGCACCGCTACGCTTGTTCGAACCATCGCGCAGGAATTGATCCAACAGATAGCCATTAGCACCATGCACCTCTACGCCATCAAAACCAGCTGCTTTTGCATTGATCGCCGCTTGTTTAAACCCGGCAACAATCCCCGGCAATTCGTCATCTGTTAAGGCGCGCGGTTCGGTATAGGGTAATTTACCTTCAGGCGTATGCACTTCATCCTCAATCGCAATAGCACTCGGCGCAACGGGTTGTTTTCCATCGTTAAGGGCGGGATGACAAGCGCGACCGCCATGCCATATTTGCAAGAAGATCCTGCCACCTTTGGCGTGAACCGCATCGGTCACTAAACGCCAACCATCAATCTGGGCCTGCGAGTGAACTCCCGGCTCTTGCCAAAAAGCCGAGTTTCCCTCCATCGCCATAGTGGCTTCGGCTATGATTAAACCGGCGCTAGCACGCTGGGCATAATATTCAGCCATCAGTGCATTGGGCTGATGTTCAAGACCGGCGCGGCAGCGAGTAAGGGGTGCCATCCAGACGCGATTAGGAAACTCAAGGCTGCCCATCTTCAAGGGGCGAAAAAGGATTTCGATAGTGCTCATAAAAACTCCGGTTAGCAGGTTGTTGAATAAGTTGTAAGCGATTCGGTACGCTTAAGCTGATTGAAACGATCAACCTGAGAGGGATAAGGTGTTTTATCACTACCTTAACACCCGGTAATCAATTTCACGCATTTTTTACGGAGAATTGCACATGCTCATCAACTGCGTCGCTTATCAAGAGGGGAAAAAGCTTTGCAGTATTCCCGTCGAAGAAATAAGTGATTATGTGAAAAAAACCGACTGTTTTGTATGGGTAGCCTTAAAGGATGCAGAGCCTACGGAATTGCAACAAATGCAGCAGGAATTTTGCTTGCATGAACTAGCAGTAGAAGATGCCCATACAGGTCATCAACGTCCTAAAATTGAAGAGTATGGCGATTCGTTGTTTGCGGTGATGCACACTGTGGAATTTGTTGACGGTGAATTAAATGTTGGCGAAGTGGATGTATTTGTCGGTGAAAATTATGTGCTCTCTACCCGCAACCGTACCCAACAAGGTTTTCTCGGGGTGCGCGCCCGTTGCGAGCGCGAGCAGCATCACCTTGTGCAGGGTTCGGCATTTGTATTTTATGCCTTGATGGATGCCGTAGTAGATCGCTACTTTCCGATAGTCGTCGCATTTGAAACCGAATTGGAAACGATTGAAGACCAAATATTTACCAAAGGCTCCCAACGTACCAACATCGAGCGGCTGTATGAATTAAAACGGAAAGTAACCATTTTAAAACACGCAGTGGCACCACTCATGGAAGCCGTAGGCAAATTGGATGGTGGACGAGTGCCGCCCATTGTTGCCAATACCAAAGATTATTTCCGCGATGTACACGATCACCTTTACCGTATCAATACGTCTATCGATGCCATCCGCGACACTATAGGCACTGCCATTCAGGTGAACTTATCCATGGTGAGCATCGACGAAAGTGAAGTAAATAAACGTCTCGCCGCCTGGGCCGCCATATTTGCAGTAGCCACTGCATTTGTAGGTATCTGGGGGATGAACTTTGAGCACATGCCGGAACTAAAATGGAAATACGGCTATCCGGTGTCATTGGGCATTGTCTCGGTAATTTGTGTGTACTTGTATTACCGGTTTAAAAAATCGGGCTGGCTGTAATAAAAAATCACCGCGCAAGGCGGTGATTTTTTCGACGAACAAGCTCATTTCAGCTTATAGCTTCCTGCAGGTTTTTAATCGCCTCAACGGCAAAGCACTCAATGTACTCACCCTGCGCAATTGCGCCTATGGATTTTTTCAAGGGTACACGACGTGGGGTGAATTCAAATAATTCACTGCGCTCGGCGTAGTGGCGCACGCGCTGGCTCACCAATACCTCGCCCGGTTCAGCCGCAGCTTCCATACGCGCCGCCATGCTCACAGCGACGCCTTCCAAATCGGGAATATCGGTCACTTCGTTGTGCACCACTAACACTTCACCCAACTCAACACCAATGCGCAGCTCAAAACCAGCGGCACGCAATACGTTGCGGATCATGCACGCGCAGGATAGACCGGCGGTGGCATTTTTAAAGGTGACGCGCAATGAGTCCCCCTCCATGTTCGGGTGCCCAGCGGCGAATTTTTTCAGGATGGGTTTTACCAAACCGCGAAACAGCGACAACTTTTCCGAGAGTTCACCATCCGACCATTTGGAAAACCCTTTGAGATCCATAAACAAAATGGTGAGGTTTCGCACCTGCTCGTGTTCATGATCTACCGCCAATTCCAATAAGCGCGGCCAAAATTCTTCGCGAATCGCCGCAACTTTTTCTTTGAGTTGAAAATGTAACTGGGTATTGTTGCGCAACATTAGCTGCGCCAATTGAATACGCTCTGCTTCTGCCTGCAATTGGTTTTTTAATTCCGTGGGGTTGTGACTACCCACCTCCTCCACCACAAATTTAACCAGCGCGCCACCAGCCACATCACTGATGGATTTCAAACGCAAAATAGTACCCCAATGCACTGCCGCCAAATGCTCGATAAAAATAGGCAAGGTGGCCAATTCATGATCCGCCAGGCGATAGGGGTAACGCAATTCAATAGTAATTGCCTCGGCAAAAATACGCTCAAATTCATGGGGCCGATACGTTGTTTTTTGTTTTGCGGATTTATCCCAAAAACTGTGGGTGCAACGAATATTATTAATTACCCAATTGGCCATATTGGCGTTCCAGAGCTTGGCACCACTGAGCTGGGTATTAATTAATTTTGCTTTGGCTAAGTTTGCTTCGCGCAAATCGCAATTACTGAGATCGGCATTAGTAAAATCGACTTTGTTCAAATCCATCCCGCGTAAACTTACGCCGGCTAAATTGACTGATTTACATTGTGCGCCCGTTAAATTGGCATCTTGTAGATCGCAATCCTGTAAACAGGCACCAACCAACAAAGCACCGGATAAATCCGCACCGCGCAAATTGGCACCGGTTAAATCGGTGTTGGTTAAATCCACACGCGCCAACTGTTGGCCTTCCAAATTACTGCCAGCTAACGAAACATCGCGCAGCATTAAACCGCTAATGTCCTGACCGCGAAAATCAATGTGCTCTAAAGTGGCATTTGTGGTGTTCGCAGTGAGTAAATTTGCAAGGCGCAACTGTGAATAACTTAAATCGCAGCGGGTTAAATTGGTCGCAATTAATTTTGCCTGTGAAAAATCATTGTGCTGCAACTGCGAGCTATCACAATTGGCCCAAATTAAGTCCGCCTGTTTAAACACGCAGTGGGTAATAGTGGCATTACGTAACGACACTTTGGAAAGATCGTAATGGCTCAAATCCATTGCTGTTAATTCAACACCGTCTAAATTGATGGTGGCTGGTGCGCCTTTTTTGCGCCACTGGTTCCAGGCGCTCGCGCCCTGTCTCAGTTCATGTAGTATCCGTTCTTGATTCATGTATTCCGTCTGGATCGTCTGTAGATGGTGGATGTTATGGCGCGTTCAGTGTGAAAGCACGAGGCTCACAACAGGCGCTCTGGATTAATTATCAAGTACTGCAGGCTGGGCATTTTACGTTCAATTGCCCTACAGAGTCATGTACTTGTATACACCCACTAACCCAAGGTGTTAGCAACTGTACGACTCCCCCCGCAACCAGCATCCAATCGGGCGTTTTCCGGGGAATGCTTTAACTCGGGGGAGGCTTTCTTTATAGTACGCCCGCTGAAAAAATTCTCCCGTTATTGGCCCTGGCCGATGACTTTTTCTACCGAGGTTTAGCCCCATGGCTCAATACGTATACAGCATGCACCGGCTTGGCAAAGTTGTGCCACCCAAGCGTGAAATTTTGAAAGACATCTCCCTGTCATTTTTCCCCGGCGCCAAAATCGGTGTGCTCGGCCTGAACGGCTCGGGAAAATCTACCCTGCTGCGCATTATGGCGGGTGTGGATCAGGATTTTAACGGCGAAGCCCGCCCTATGCCGGGTATCAAAATCGGCTACTTGCCGCAGGAACCACAGCTAGACCCAGCCAAAGACGTGCTGGGCAACGTGCAGGACGGTGTGCGCGAAGCGGTAGATGCGCTGGCCGAGCTGGATGCCATCTACGCCGCCTACGCCGAACCCGATGCCGACTTTGATGAACTCGCCAAAAAGCAAGCCAAGTGCGAAGACATCATCCAGGCGTGGGATGCGCACAACCTGCAGCACACGTTGGAAGTTGCGGCCGATGCCTTGCGCCTGCCGCCGTGGGATGCAGACGTGACCGTCCTCTCCGGTGGTGAACGTCGCCGTGTGGCGCTCTGCCGCCTCTTGCTGTCGCGCCCCGACATGCTCTTGCTCGACGAACCTACCAACCACCTGGATGCTGAATCCGTTTACTGGTTGGAACAATTCCTTCACAGCTTCGCTGGCACCGTAGTGGCCATTACCCACGACCGCTACTTCCTCGATAACGCCGCCGGTTGGATTCTGGAACTCGACCGCGGCCACGGCATTCCCTACGAGGGCAACTACACCAGCTGGCTGGAACAGAAAGATGCCCGTTTGGAGCAGGAACAACGTGCGGAAGCTGCGCACCAGAAAGCCCTGAAAACCGAATTGGAATGGGTACGCCAAAACCCCAAAGGCCGCCAAGCCAAGAGCAAGGCGCGTCTGGCGCGTTTTGATGAATTGCAATCGCAAGAATTCCAGGCCCGTAACGAAACCAACGAGATCTACATTCCGCCGGGTGAGCGTTTGGGCGACAAAGTCATCGTGCTGGAAAACGTGAGCAAGGGTTATGGCGATCGCTTGTTGATCGACAACTTGTCACTGAGCATCCCTAAAGGTGCTGTGGTGGGTATTGTCGGTGGTAACGGTGCGGGTAAATCTACCCTGTTCCGCATGATTGCAGGCACTGAAAAACCCGATAGCGGTACTGTGACTATTGGCGACACCGTAAAAGTGGCCTACGTAGAACAGAGCCGTGAAAATCTGGACGATAAAAAATCGGTATGGGAAGCGGTATCCGACGGTTTGGATATTTTGAAAATCGGCAACTACGAAGTTAGCTCGCGCTCCTACTTGGGTCGTTTTAACTTCAAGGGTGGCGATCAACAAAAACGTGTGGGTGAACTCTCCGGTGGTGAGCGCGGCCGCTTGCACTTGGCCAACACATTGAAGCAAGGCGCCAACGTACTCCTGCTCGACGAACCGTCAAACGATTTGGATATCGAAACCCTGCGCGCGCTGGAAGATGCGATCCTCGCCTTCCCCGGCTGCGTATTGGTGATCTCGCATGACCGCTGGTTCCTCGATCGTATCGCAACGCATATCCTCGCTTACGAAGGTGATTCCGATATTGTTTTCTTTGAAGGCAACTACACGGAATACCACGAGGATTTCGTCAAACGTAAGGGGCATGATTCACAGCCGAAGCGGATGAAGTACAAACCGCTCAAGGCGTAAAAAGAAAGCAAAAGGCAGCCGTAAAAAGCTGCCTTTTTTTTCGCCTGTGTCACACTCCACCAAACCTGCACGCTCAATAAATACAACGACAATCACCACAACACTTGGGGAGTTTCCATGATCCAACAACGCCTGTTAATGATGCTACTGCTACTTGGCTGGTGCGCTGCGGCCAACGCCGAATCTGCCGGGTTAAACCTGACCAATACCTTTGCGGGCTGGTTCTGTGTGGGGCTCTTTGTAATAGCCTATGCATTTGTGATGCTCGAAGAGAAGTTCCACCTGCGCAAATCCAAACCGGTACTGGCAGCAGCGGGCATCATTTGGGTGATTATTGGTTGGATCTACACCCAACACGAACAGTCTGCCCTGGCTGAAGCCGCGTTTCGACACACCTTGCTGGAATTCGCAGAGTTGATGTTATTTCTGCTGGTAGCCATGACCTACATTAACGCCATGGATGAGCGCGGACTATTTAATGCACTGCGCGGTTGGATGATTAAAAAAGGCTTCACCTACAGACAGCTCTTTTGGATCACCGGCCTAATGGCGTTTTTCATCTCCCCCATTGCCGATAACCTCACCACTGCGTTATTGATGTGTGCAGTAGTATTAAAAATTGCTGAAAACGAAAAAGCGTTTATCAACATGTGCTGCGTCAATATTATTGTCGCCGCCAATGCAGGTGGCGCGTTTAGTCCTTTTGGTGACATAACCACATTGATGGTTTGGCAGGCCGGTAAAGTGGACTTTTTTACCTTCTTTAATTTGTTCATTCCATCGCTGGTAAATTTTATTGTACCCGCAGCGATTATGAGTTTTTTCATTAAAAACAAACCCTCACACAAGGATGCAGAAGATCTATTTTTAGAAACCCTCACTTACAAAGAGGGTGCGTTTCCAATCCTGTTTTTATTCCTTGCCACTATCGCCAGCGCGGTTCTTGGTCATGTAATCATTCACATGCCGCCGGTATTGGGCATGATGTTGGGTTTAGCCTATTTAAAAATCTATGGTTTCTATTTACGCAAAAAAGGCATAGTGGATTTAAAAAATGCCGAACAAATGCATACCGACTTTATGCCCAACAAAGATGAAAACCCCATCACCAAAGTGCCACTGCCGTTTGATGTATTTCAACCTTTGGCGCGTCTGGAGTGGGACACACTGTTATTTTTCTACGGCGTGATTATGTGTGTGGGCGGTTTGGGTTTTATGGGGTATTTAACCTTGCTGTCCGAATCGCTCTACGGCAATTTCAGCCACACCGTATCCAACGTAAGTTTGGGTTTGATCTCAGCGGTTATCGACAATATCCCGGTGATGTACGCCGTATTAACCATGGCACCCGATTTCTCTCAAGGGCAATGGCTATTAATTACCCTCACCACCGGTGTCGGCGGCAGTATGCTATCAATCGGTTCGGCGGCGGGTGTGGCACTCATGGGGCAAGCTCGCGGCTATTACAGCTTCCTCGGCCACCTGAAATGGACACCTGTAGTAGTGCTCGGTTACTTCACCAGCATTTATGTACACATTTGGTTAAATGCTGCGCTGATGTAAATAAACACGCCACACGAAAAAATAAACAACTAACCGCAACGCAGATTAGCATTACTAATCTGCGTTTTTTTATTCGCGCAAATGCGATTTGCCATCTACATTCATCCCGGTGCGGCAATATTTTTGCTGCGCTGCATAAACGATGCACAGTGTCGGCAAATTCAACCGCCAGCATGTACATCCGTAATATCGCGTAATACCCACTGGATTATCACGCCAGATATTATGATCAGTGATTACTCATTGTTTGATTTTTATTATTCAACGAGTAATCGATTCACCGCTAAACAGGGAGTTGATAACTATGCGGAACCTTCTAAAAAAACTTGCAACCAAAATAAGGATTCGTTATGACAAACCTCACACCACCCACCCAAGTATTAATTGATACCGACGCCGATTTTGATGATTACCTGGCGATGTTGTATTTACTCAAACATCCCGCCATTCAAGTTACTGGCATTACCGTCACCGGCACTGGCGACGTGCATTTAACTCCCGGGGTGCGCAATGTCAGCAATATGCTCACCTTGCTTGATGATCCCGCGGCACTAAAAATTCCTGTTGCACGCGGGGCACAAGCGCCGATGATTTACAGCAACACCTTTCCCGGCAGTGACCGCACCGCGGCCAACGAACATTACAACGCCGAATTTCCATCCATTAATTCCACACCCACTATTGATTGCGCACAAACTTTTTTGCGCGAGTATTTTATTAATAGCACTACCCCCACCACGGTATTGTGTATTGGTGGCGGCTCCAATTATGGGAAGCTATTTGAATCAGCCAAAAGCGATCCGCAATTGCGCGCGGCGCTGCAGAAAAATATAACCAGCATTGTGATGATGGGCGGCAATTTATTACCAGAATTTACCCCGCCCGGTTTTGAAGGCGCACAGGGAAACATTCAGGCCACCATGCAACCCACGCCCTACTACACCAACAAAGTAGCGGAGTGGAATATTTTTGTGGATGTACGTGGCGCCGAAGAAATTTTTGCCAGTGGTATTCCCATCACCCTGGTTGCCTTAAATGCAACCCAACAAGTGCCAATTACCGATGCGTTTGTTGCACAAATAAAACAAATCAATAACCCCGCTACCAACTTTCTCTACGCGGTATTAACCAGCAGCACTATTAAAGGCGGTATAGGCAAATACCTGGATTTTTGGGATCCCCTCGCCGCCTGTGTATTAACTACCCCTTCACTAGTCACGACACAAACCTTGTCGCTGCGCGTTGAGCAACAACTCAATGAGGAAGACGATAAGTCCGGCATGATCATTGTAGACAACCAGCGCGGCCATCCGCTTGACGTTGCACTCAGCGCCAATGCCGATGCGGTGTACAACACCTATTTGGAAATTATCGCGCGCTAAAAGTCCTGATCATTCTTATCCAAATATTTTAATGACTAGCGAATATTTTTATTATCAATAAGGACCGTGTTATGAAACGTACTTTATTTGCACTGGCCTGCATTTTTGCAGCCAATATCACTCTCGCCGAAAACGCCAAAACCGAAGCCTATCGCGATGCTGCCATTTCCGCGCCAAAAGACTGGCAAGGCCCTAAATTTAGCCTGAGCCACAATTATCCCAAACAGCAACCTGCTCCTTGTACTGCCACTGAATGCCCCTGGCTTGCGATTGATTTAAATATGCAAACCGATTTTTCCGCCGCCGGGGTGCCCTCCTGGGAAAAAAATTCGGTATATAACCAATACATCATGAGTATTTTAAATTATGTGAAACAAGGTCAAACCCTGGACCTGAATAATGCAGAAGGTTTAAAGACTCAGGTCGATGGCAAAGATAAATGGTTTCACATTCCCTGGATGGCATTTGACCAACACACCGGGCGCGAATTTGTGCACGGCTTAACCAACGAACGCACCGCGGTAATCAGCGATTTTTACGGCGAAGAGCGTCAGGGTTTACACGGGCTGCCCAACGCCAAAACGGGCACTCAAGCCGGTTTTGAAACCTGGGCGGTCGGCATGTACAACAACTATGGCGGCTACACCATCGGCCAAAGTTGGAGCAAAAAAGGCACGCCCAATATCGAAACCATTAATGGCATTACCTCAACCAAAGGCATGCCGTTTATGCAAGGCACTGTGGTGGTGAAATTTTTATTTACCACTGCAACACCAACAGATGTTCCCTATTTGACGGGCAGCCCGACATGGCAGGCGGATCGCCATGTAGAAACCAACCACAAATTTTCCTGTGAACGTAAAGTGCAAGAAGTGCGTTTGGTGCAAGTGGATGTAGCAGTAGTAGATGAACGCTCACCCAGCCGCTGGGTGTATGGCACCTTTGCCTATATCAACGGCCCAGGTAAAACAGTGTGGGACAATTTACAGCCAGTTGGTTTGCAATGGGGTATGGATCCTTGGACATTCCCCGCCGTACCGAAAGCGGAATCCATTGCACCACGCCAGAGTGTGTTGAATGAATCCATTAGCGCCTTTGAACATTTTGGTTGTAATGGTCGCCTCGCTGGCCCAGTAGATAACAAACTCAGTTCCTGCATGTCCTGTCACGGTGGCGCTTTTGCTAACACCGCAGGTAATACTTTTGCCACTGGCGCTTACGGCCCACCTATTTTTGGTTTCCCTGGCATCTGTGAGCAATACAGTCAGGACAATGTGGAATATTTCCAAACCATTCAATTTCCACAGGGTTATACCGGTGGCAATTATCCAGACGCCATGAACCTGGACACCTCACTGCAAATGCAAATCGCACTGCAAGAGTGGTCACTGTTTAAAGCAAAAGGCAAAGCTGCTGCCGCCTGTGAGGTGCAATAATGAAAAAATTATTATTGGCAGTTAGTGTCTTGGCCATTGCCAGTGGCGGCGCAGTTGCGCAAGAAAATATTTATAAAAATCTGCAACCCACCATTAGCGGCACACCACTCAATGAAGTGCCAGCGCAACCTTTTGCCGCCTCGGGTGTAGTGAAGCGCCCCTTCTTTGATTATTTTAATTGGCAAAATTTTATTGCGTTAATGTGGCCAAGCAAGGTGCAATCCCACGGCATTCCCTACAAACCGCAGGATGCAAAAGTCTTTGGTAAATACACGAAAGATTTACAACCAGTGTGGCTGGGGTGGAAATCGGCGTTTGATTTATTCCCGCAAAATGGCGACAAACCTATCGCTTGGGAGCAAAACAACGGCACCGCCGTATGTCGCAATATTAAAGCGGGTGACACACGCCCGGTATTAATTACCGGCTCTAAATTTACCTCAGTAGCAGACGAACTGGATCAAGCCTTTGGCGGCCCGCTGCCAGATCAAACCGGTTTATTTACGCGCTATGAAGTGCGCATGAATAAAGTGGAATACGATTTTGTGCGCAGCAATGGCTATTACAACAAAAGTAACTGGCCAGCCGATGGCATTACCCTGCCCGCTGGCAATGGTGAAGAGGTTGCAGGTGTAATAGAAGTTAAAGCGGCTTGGCGGGATTTACGCAAAGTGGATAAAAAATTCCACTCGCGTTTTTTCACCTTGGAAAATGCACTGGTTTCTATTCCAAACACTTGCACTGACAAACCCAACAGCATGATTGTGTGCGATTGCGAACCGACTACTGTTGGTCTGGTAGGCTTTCACATAGCACAAAAAACACCGGATTTTCCGCAGTGGGTTTGGGCTACCTTTGAACAGGTGGATAATTTGGGCGAGGACGCAAGCACACCCAAGGACATGCAACCCTCTTATTACGATCCGGAGCTTTATAGAAAGTATCCGCATGTATTGCGCGCAAATCCGGCGGCTCACCCGGGTTCCAATCGTGTACCTGATGCTACCGATTTTAATCCTGAGCCAATTAACGTCGTGCGTTTGAGCCAAATTCCCGATACCCCCAAACCCGCCGCCGGTGAACAGGATTACTCCACCACTGGCATGAACAACATGTATCGCGAAATGCTCAAAGGCACTGTGTGGGAGCACTATCAACTGATTGGCAGCCAATGGCCGCAATTGCCTTCTATTTCACCCAAAACCCCTACCGATGGCGATTTTGGTTGTGAGGACGGCACCGAAGTACAAGCCGGTGGCATGCCTTTCCCGCAATGCCAATTGGCGAACGTGACAATGGAAACCTATCACCAATACGACAGCTGCATGAACTGCCACCAAGGTGCACAACGCGCCGGTGCAGATTTCAGCTGGCTACTCGCCACACGTGCTTATATAGAGCCTACCGGCGAACTTAAAAAATAATTTCCCCCGTTAACACACAATACTGACTGCTACTTATGAGTCAGTATTGTGTGGCTTTTAATAAGTATTTGCATAAATAATCCTCACGAGCATGAGGCACTGGTACAGAGTTATAGTTTTGTCTGCCGCTTTGGAAACAAGCTATACCACAAAGGCCAGCACACCAACCAAATTGCTAAAACCCAAAAAATATAGCTAAACCAGTCATCCAGTTGAACGGTTTTTTCTGGCTCATCAACATATAAAATCGCGGCAAGCAGTAAACAAGAAGCAATACCGCCCGCTAAAACGCCCTTAAACCATTGGCGCCATTCATAAAGGGCATAACTCCAACCATACAGCTCAATCTTTTCCCTTTTATTTGTTGATGCAAACCGCCCTGCAGCTAATTCATCCA
This sequence comes from Cellvibrio sp. KY-YJ-3, assembly GCF_008806955.1. Taxonomy (NCBI): domain Bacteria; kingdom Pseudomonadati; phylum Pseudomonadota; class Gammaproteobacteria; order Cellvibrionales; family Cellvibrionaceae; genus Cellvibrio; species Cellvibrio sp. KY-YJ-3. Next base: position 3,847,793 of record NZ_CP031727.1, read on the forward strand.
ACCATTTAATGACCCCAGAACCATAAACCACAGTAAACCCGAGATATACAGTAGCAAGCCCATGTGCAAATTCAGCCACAGCCCCATTATGCAGATCAATTGCAGTTGCCAAAAGCAGAATGAGATCAAGCAAAGGAACACAAAGTAAAACTGCCGTTCCGGTTTTTGGGAGTTTTAAAATGTAACGAAAAAATAAACCTAAAAACAGAAATATCCAAAACCCAACTTCACATCCGATAATTAACCACAAAAGCATTTTCAGTAATCCTTACTCTTTGAAACTATAAATGTCACGACCAAGGGTAGTTACTACTTTATTGATTAAAGGTATTGATTTTTTACCACAGTCACTTGTTAGCTTTTTACCTTAAATAGAAAACCACAATGCAAAACCAATTATTGGCAATATAACAAACCCAAGTAAAGCTGGGATAGTGAGACCTGTGGGACCACGGAACATGCTAGCTGCAATACCAGTAGCAATTAGGCAACCTAGCCACAATAGTATGGGATGCCACCAAAGATGTTTATACCCAAGGAATATTAAAAATGCTATGCCGTTAATACGGACTAAAATCAAAAAACCTCGTAAATAAAGACTAACCCAATATATAGACTCAAAGACATTTACTTTAGTGACGAAAGCTAACAGTTTATTAGACGACCACAGCCGTATATCTTTCCGCCGCATATCATTTCTTGTGCGAGTTTGGGGCGACTTATAATTGCATAAATATCAGACAGTTAAAATTGGTTTAGGATTTTAAAAAATTGGTATTTCGGCGGTACCTTATATAACGCCCCTTCAAAACATATCGGTAATTCCCTACCTGTTGGCGGCCGCTTCGCGAGGCAGTCATACAAATCAAAGTTAATTAAAGACTAGTGCAGGATTAAGTACTATCTGGAATTACATCTTATTAATGAGCCGATTAGATGATCCCAATTCGCCATATTGCCTTCATGCCCCAGAGTAATGCGGATCAGCATTAACGACAGCCCAAGCAGAATGCAAAGTACAAGATTCCATGGCAGGTTAACGATGGTGATAAGTTCATCTAGCGAATAAGGTATTTGAATTAACATCGACGCATCAGGTTCTATGGAGCTGATTTCATCAATTTTGTTGGAGGAATTTGGAATGGAAGTGGAAATAGTTGGCGCGATTTTTTTATTTTCCCGTTTCATCGTGTGGCGCATCCACCGGTTTGGATTCGGGAGATCCTTTTTGCCGCAAGTAAATAGAAAAAACACAATGGCAGCCAGCGAAAGAAACTCACTGTGCCAGTTTTAAATGATTAAAACCAAAAACGATTTTCCGCAAAGACTTGCAGATTAGTAAGTTGCGCAACTCCTTCACTATTAACATCTTTCATCGTCCCAAATAGCCATTGCGACACCCGAAAAATCACCATTTGGTTGATCACAATGCCATTTCACGGCAGCTCTCAGAGCATTTTGTACATGCCATTACACAGACGAAACTAAACAATAATTCCAAATTAACGTTTAGTCCGTTCGCTTCCGCACCATAAATATAAATTGGCCTCAATGTGTGTTACCAAACATTCAAATAAAATTTCTACGCTTAGACTGCCCACAGCAGGTTGCAAATTGGCGGCCGCTCATTCACTACGGGAGATAAATGATGCAAACATCAATAAAACTATTGGGACTTGCTCTTGTGCTCAGCAGCGCAACAGCAATGGCGGCGAATAACGTTACTTATAATTCATCATCTATGTCGTCTGCGATGTCATCAGTGATGAAAGGTACAGCAACAAAAAATGCTGACAATACGGATTTGAACGCCCGTGATAAAAGTGGGGCCACCTTAACCCCACAAAATCAATCGAACGCTGAGCCAGATATTGAGGTTTTAGCGGCTGTGCGCAGTGCAATTGTAGAGGACGACGATCTCTCGACTGCGGCTCACAATGTAAAAATTATGGTGGAGGAAGGCGTAGTTACCTTGCGAGGCCCAGTAAAGAATGCAAATGAAAAAAAACGAGTAGAAGTACTCGCGCGCAACGTCGCGGGAGTTGTGAGTATTGATAACCGATTAGATATCGACACCAACTAAACCTTTGGAGATTTATTATGAAAAATGCAGTTTATTGTATTGCTCAAACTCGCGAACAAGCTGAAACCATCGTCGGTGGTTTAAAGAATGCTGGTTTTCTTAACACAGAAATTTCCGTACTTTTTGCCGACAAATCAGGCACGCGGGATTTCGCCCATGAACAAAATACCAAAATGCCTGAAGGTGCCGCTACCGGTGGCATTGCGGGAATGGGCGCAGGTGCTGCACTGGGTTGGCTAGCAGGTATCGGCAGCTTGGCTATTCCGGGTGTGGGCCCATTTATTGCTGCAGGCCCTATAATGGCGGCGCTCGGAGGCGCGGCTGTTGGTGGTGCTACTGGTGGAGTGATCGGTGGTTTAATCGGAATGGGCATACCTGAGTATGAAGCCAAATTGTACGATGGCAAAATTCAAGGTGGTAATTCACTGATCTCTGTTCACACAGACAATTCTGACCAGGTAGACTCGGTGAAAGATATCTATAAACGTGCCGGTGCCGAAGACATTCATTCCACCTCTGAAGGAAGCGCACAGCGCAAAGCGTCTTGAACCTAGTGCGAAGTTATTTAAATGGATTTAAATATTAGTAAATCCAAATAAAAAAGCGCGACGTTAATCGCGCTTTTTTTAACTATCTTTTCCAGAAAAATCTATACACGTCATTTTCGTTTTATAGAAAAGATACAGGTGACCTAAGTGCGCGGGGTAACTCACCTAAGTTATGCACCATATTCTTAGTTACCGCGTGTAAATCAGGGTTGTGTGCTATAGAATCACCTTGTGGCGCAGGTATTAATTTTTTACCACAGTGGCTTGTTATGGCTTTATTTTTTCTTCAACATACAACAACCATTTGTCTTTATTGTGGTAAATTATTTCAAAACTTTTAACGTGGTATGGCTTACCCATAAAAACAAGATACTTAAGACCTACAGAAAATCCAGGATGAATCTCACAGTCAGTCCAACCATATACCCTACCGCCATAGTTGGTCCAAAATTCTTCACTATTGTGATGATCAAAACTCGTTATTTCTTCCTCAAATAACGGATACCCTAGAATTTCGAAAAATTCTATAGGGCTCCCTTTAAGCACCTTGATAGTTTCAAATTTATAATTTACTTCGTTACCGTTTTCGCTAATTGAAGCGCTTACTACCTTAGCCAAGACGATTTGACTAGTTCATGAAATTAGTTCGTCGGGATGTACCGAGTGTATAGTCGGTTGCTCATCGCAAGAAAATGAAAAATGAGAAAATAATGCAAACAATAAAAATAATAGTCGGTTCATTCTATTTCCATAATGTTTAGCACAACGGCAGTTTGTAAGTTGTGGTTTTGGGGGTTACTTTTTCGCAGCAAAACCACAAAGCCGTAAGTCGAGTAAACCAAGGAAAATTACCCGTCAGCCCCTCACAGAACCGTACGTGACACTCTCGAGTCATATGGCTTTTGTTATTCCAATTATCAGTAATTGCTAAGAGATACGCGATAAAACTATTTACTCTTGGCACTCCTTGAAAACTGTTCAGCAGCACAGTGGCTTGTTAGGCGTGCGATAAAAGTTAAGCTGACTGAACATGGCTTGTTGTAACTTCCGCTATTAACTTACCAGATGTGTCAGTAACCGTTGTTTTAACCACACTAACAATACGACCCTTTTTGACATAATTTGATTTTGCCACAAACGCTCCAGCCGTATTATTCCCTAGCAAATTGGCATTAATGTTTATTGCCAAAGGAAAGCCTTTCATACCTTGCTCAGGATTAACACCCTCAAGAACAAGTACAGATGCGTTTACATCAGCGAGCCACAACGTAGCGCCAGCATTAACAGTACCAAAAGGATTCAATATACCTGGTTGTATTGGCATTTCAGATATAACTTCTTCTGATGACCTTTCAATAACCGTAAATTTAATATGACCTTGAACTTCCATGCTTATACCTTAAAAGTAAATTTATATATTATTGACCTAACAGCTTATTCAACGACATAGGCCGTATATCTAGAGAACAGATCTGAACATCCGCTTTGGGCACGAATTCGACCCTCATGATTTCGATTGTCGCAAACCGGCCATTAGCAGGCATCAAGAAACAGCTCAACTAATAGGTTCAATCTGCGCAGATAGAATAATGCAATTCTCCATTTTCAACCGCGCTATAACAGCCAAAACGATCATGCTCACTGCGCTCACATATGGCTGTGGCTGCTGTATTTTCAGGGCTAAAACACATACCCTCACAGTCGCTATCTGACCTACAAGGTTTTCCTCCGTCTTGGTAGTACACCACGCAGGAGGGAATTCCAAATATACCTACTCCTTCAATTTTTCCGACAGATCTTTTACACGCATCAACGTCAATTTTTTTTAGTGCTTCTGCGCGCATTTTCTTCACATCCTTATCCGTTCTCCACTCATCGTATGCTGCACATCCTGAAAAAAGCATTAAATGTAATACTAAAAGTAATAGTTTCATTAGGTGGACTCAATCAACCAGTTACAAGTAAGGATGGGGCAACTTTCGGCCATTAGCGGACCTTGGCGACGGGATACTCAGCAAGAGAAAAGACTGATTTTGATGCCGCACTTACCTAATTTTTACCACAGTCGTTTGTTATGTGAATTTGGTAAAACTACAGGCGATTGCTTTTGGCAAACGACTTTAAAGGTGCACGGTAGACCCAAATGAATATAGGCGCTATAAATAGAAAACAGAATAAAAATACTTTTAGGCCTATCCAATAGCTCCCAAGCTCAAGTCCCTTTACCACACCTAAAAAAATAGACCCAAAAAATGGGAGTGCTAGCACATACCCTAATACTTGAAAGAATTGTTTTTTATACATTCTTGATGCTCATTTCACATTTGGAACACTTTGTTATACTTTTTAAAATTTCGCTTTTACTTTTCTTCTTTATAGCCATATTTATCTGAAACTTCATACAACTGATTAATTGCATCCCGGTATTCATAGTATTCTTCCAGTGCTCTGGTTTGTTCATCCATAAATTCATCAAAAGTTTGCCCATGCTCAGAGGCTTGCTGCTGTAGAAATGTGTAAGCGAATGATGGTTTGTCGTCTTCTATATTCTTTTTATCAAAAGATAGGAGCTGAGCGTATATCTCAGCCATTCCCATTCTGAGTCCTTTACTTATGCCATCAATTTTTGCTTCTAAAACTGCATCATCATTTGAGTTCATTTAGTTTTCCATAAGTGTTTTTGGCACATAACATAACTCGGTTGCCTAACGCAGTGGTGAACGGCATAATTTTAGTTGCGGTTTTGTGGAATACTTTTGCGCAGCAAAACCACAAAACTGCGACTTAAAAACTGTCCAGCCACGAAGTGGCGATGCTTGAGCGATTTGTTAAATTTTTTCCAGAAAGCCAAACGAAGCCAAAATAACCCCACCAATAAAAGCGAACACGGAAATAACAATTAATGTGACCGCTGCATATCCCCACGGCGTGCCAGCTGGCTCGCCGGGCCTTTCAGATTTTAGTTGGTTAAGATGCTTAATTTGCGCTATGTAAGCAAAGACATTACCAAACGCCGCTAAAGCAATACCACCGCACATTAAGAACATGGAAGAGACAAACCAAGCCAAACCCTGCTGGTCTTTCTGGTTTCCCAGGAATGCGAGTAAAGCTATGACTCCACCGCCGTTTATTAGTATCGCGCTTTTCAATGCAGATGCACCTATAGCGATTACGGAGCGGAATTGTTCGAGCTGTGCTTCTTCTTTAAATTCCATTTGAGACCTTCTAGATGATTAGCCAATTTAACGTTTGGTTAAGGGGCGGGCTTTAGCCCGTCCCAGCGAGCGGAGCGAGCGATTTGAACCACTTGTTAGGGCATTAGTTGCCAAGCTTAATAAGCTCATCTAGCTCGGCTTGTAGCCGTGCGGTTCTTTCATTGGTTAGCGATTCTAGCTCTGAGAAATATATCAGGGGATAAATACTGCCATCTCGGTAACTGGCAGCGGCAGCCTCAGCTTGACTTACACTGTAGCGCTCCCACTCTGTTTGACTATTCATGAGTGATTGGCTTTCAAAGTCACCAACTCGACTATCTATTCCAGCAAGTGCTTCCTGCATTTTGAGTTTTGCCTTTTCAAGACTCTGTGCTGCTCGGGAGTTTAACTCTGTCTGAGTTAGGTCTTTCGACTGATTTTCACCTATTAGCGGTGCCGACTCTGATTGCAGAATCATGGCCTTGCTATGAATGGCTGCAGCTTTGCCGGTTAGCTTTGCTTCTAATTCCCGGAGCCCCTCAATATCTATACCTTGCTCATTCATTTGCTTGTGTATATCAAGCAATTTCTTATGTTTGTCGAGGGATTCTATTTGAGGCTTGTTCTCGATTCTTCGCTTAATCAGATAGCCAATGCCGCTAATGATTACGCCAAGTAGTATTAATCCAATTTTCTCGATCATAAGTATGGCTTCGATTTTTGGCCTTGCCCTAACAGTTTATTAAATTGCACCAACTATATAACCCACAGAACCTTATTCCAACTAATTTGGTGGGGTGCTGTATAACTCCAAAAGTAGATGAATCTTCATTCGATTTAGTTCGCGCCAAATCAAAGGGTTAACAGTCACTCCGAATTAATTATGGAGTTATACAGCACAAACAATCTCAATTAGTTACTGCGCTCATTTGGCTTAATTTCCGCTTTGGGCACGTTACTGCCCTTAAAAGCCGTTGCGGTTCGTAAACTCATTAGCAACCTACCTTGATTATGCCATTGGTTAAAAATGGGTACTGATCCGCTAACCCCAAAGGCCAAGTAAAGACTATTACACAACCCTGCGCCAACAATAATTACAGCTTATTACCGCCCTACTCATTTATGACTGAAAAAATTCCAAAAAAAAGCCCAGCATATAGCTGGGCAAAGGTGGGGTTTACGACTAACAGCGGGTTTAAAATTGGCTGATAAATCTCCAAGCTTCTTGTGGAATCCAACTTTCGGGTTGGCCTGCGTCGTGTTGTGATGGCCAGTGGCCGCCGCATTTTTTTCAAATCATTTTTGAAACATTTTGATCTGAAATTCTAAAGCCCAGCCATACCGCAGCCACTAAACCGAGACGCCTCACGGCAATTAGAACCGATTAAAGAAGTTCCATGCTCCAGAGCTATAGAATGAAGGCTGCGAATGCCCACCATTGAACGAACACCAGACAACAGGTTTACCTGCTGAACAGTTTTGGTACTCCACACAGGGAGATGGCTGCACCGGCACAGTCGTGTTAGAGCAACCGTTAGCTCTGAGATAAGCATCACGAGCTTGAGCGCCAGAGCTCTGGCTTACCACAGTGTCGTTATTGCCGTGCGCAATCCAGGCCGCAGTAGCTGAACCGCTATCCACATGAGGCGTCAAGAATGCACCTGATACAGGCGCGATAGCACGGAAGGTGGTTGGCAACTCGCGGCCCACTGCAAATGACATCATGCCACCGTAACTCCAACCGGTAGAGAAAATACGGCTTTCGTCGATACACAGGGATGACTTCAGTTGGGTTAGCATCGACTGCAAGAAAGCTATGTCGCGGCCATTGGCATTTGTCCATCCGTCGGTGCCGGCGGCACGATCAGGCGCCACGAAAATCGCAGTGTTATTAGAGAGGCTTTTCATACCGTAGTAGCCTTGACCTACAACATCGTTCGCACTACCACCACGCCAATGCCAACCAAAGACCAACTTGTAGGGATTGTTCTGGTTGTAGTTGCTTGGTATATCCAATACGTATTCGCGGTTCAATCCGTTAACGTTAATGGTACGACGGCCATTGGTTAATTTTGCCGGGGCACCACAGCCAGCGGAACCGACACCAGTACCACCAGCTGATGACGAACTGCTGGAGACCGAAGAACTGCTTGAACGAGGCTCGCCAGTGACGCTACCGAAATTGATGTAACCTTCGCAATGCAACCATTCGCTGGGCGCACCGCCACCGCAACGGTTATTCCCCCAAGCTCCAGTATTTTCTGTTTGCACTTCTGCTTGACGGGTTACGCCATTGACGTTGACGTAATCGATACGTACATCGGCATTGCCGCCATCATCATTAGTAAATGCAACAATTACATCGCCAACCAGAGCCGTTTCTACCGTGTAATTGTTCATGACGGTGCTCAAGGTCCAGGACTGCACTTCAGTACCACCTACGCTGAGAGTGATGGACTCGGTCGCTGTTGTGCCAAGTGCACGCACGGTAATAGCGTTACGAGCACCTGTCGGAATAGATGAAGCAGCGCGTGATGATGAACCCAATGCAACGGATGAGCTGGAGCGCGAAGAACTCACCACCGCTGTGCTGCTTGCCGCAGAACTTGCCGGTGCGGCTGAACAAAGAGTGCCATTAATTTGCGGGCGCTCGGCGGTAGCGCCATTTTTTACCCCTTGAAAACCGAATGACACAGTCTGCCCTGCGGCAATGTTGCCATTCCAGGAGACGTTGGATGCGGTGTAAGGATTGCTGCCTGTGAGATTTGCATTCCAACTATTGGTCACACGGTTATTGGCGTACTGCCAATTCACACTCCAATTATTGACTGAAGCCGCTGTGTCATTTTTTATTTGGATACTGGCGACGAAACCATTGCTCCATTCGTTATCGATTTGATAGGTACAAGCAGCTGATGCAGTCTGTGCCGCTGCAGCCATTGCAGTTGCCATACCGAGAAATACAAGTGGTCGTTTTAAATGTTGCAGCCGCTGATATGCGCTGGATTTACATGCGTTCATGGTTTTATTCCTTCATAAAAGGTACTAGAAAATCGCGAGTGCCGAACAATAATTCGCGATACCGAAGTAGGGTTGGCTGACGATAGTAAATTTTTATTTTTTTATTCTGATCGTTATTGTTGTTCGTTGATGAATACTAAAAAACACAGTCATTGTCGGTATTTGTGGGAACCGAACCCCCGCTTTGGGGTTTACCAAAGCGGGGAAAAACTTACCGGGTAGCCGCAAACATTATTTCTTTAAGCGTAACAAACCGAGTTTGTATGGAATGGTGTTGTAATTGCCGTCTGGGCTAGGACCTGCTTCGCCTTGATAAAGGAATTCTAAATTACAAGGATCAACAGTCAGACGCTCGTCGTAACCTGAACGAATCAACTCGCCATGGCTAATACCGTTAGCCCATTTTCCAGTCGGCCATTCCACATTGTTGTTGCCCGCAAATGGATTGGCATCGGTATCCGCCAGTGGTGTCCAGGGGCCATCCAAACTGGTAGATGTCCAGGAACGGAACATGCGTGGGCCGCTCGGCCAAGCTTCCACTAATAATAAATATTTGTTTTGTCCATCCAACTTGTACACGTTGGGTGCTTCAAATAAATATTGGTTGCCATTGCCGCGATGATCCTCCATCACAATTGAATAACCGGAGAAGTTGGGGAAATTGGCGATAGTGGTTTTGGACATGTACAACACACCGTCGTCACGCGAGAAATACAAATAGCAGTGTGTCGCGTTACAAATCACCCAGAAATCCAATGATCCCGCTGGCTCACCTTGCAACAATTTCCGCTTGGCAGTCCAATTAGGCCTACTAATATCGTCGGTAGTTGAATAAGCACCAGCCCACTGGGTAATCAAATACCATTTATTGTGCGGACGGAAATAAAATACTTGCGGTGCAACAGCATTACCTACCGTAGTTCCATTCATTGAAATATGCGGAGCTTGTTGCGCCGTGTTCCAATCGGTAAAGCTGGTGTACATGGATTTATAAGAGGTGTCGTAGTAAGTCGCGTACACATGGTATGTGCCGTTGTATTTCACTACCGACGGATCTTTAATGGATTTCCAATTTGCGTTTTTCGGGCTAATTAATGGCCCGGTAGAAGTCCAGCGAAGCGGCGCTTTTAATTCACAAGTTTGTGCCGAGCTACTACTTGAACTACTGCTCGAACTGCTGGGTATTTGTGTCACCTGCCCGGCCACTGAAAAATCATCGGCGTAATAACTGATGCTGGTGTCCGTTGCTTCAATAATAAAATGTTGGAAAGCGGTCGCACCTAACTGGGTGTAATAACCTTGCAGCAAACGCCACTCACTGGATGACGCAGTAATGGTTGCAACATGGGTATACTCGTTGTAGGTGGATGTGTCCGAGTCATCCAAACGTTTTGCAGTAAGAGTGATTACTGAATCCGGTGTACCGGGTGCGAGTTTTACCCACACGGCAGCGTCGTACTGATTGCCGCTGGTAAGTGAACCCACGGCAAAGGTCAAGCCATGCCATGCGGCGGTGCGGCCGGAAATTAATGCACTGGCCGAACCGCTGCGTTTATCTGCCGTTGAACGAGTGACAGTGGCGGCAGTAGTTCCCCAATTGGTCAAGCCAGATTCCACACCACCATTTTGTGCAAAATTATTGGCGGGAGCTGACGAAACGGCAGCGCTGCTGGAAGGTGAACTGCTTGCAGGTATTGAACTGGGTGCAACACTTGCGCGCGATGATGAACTGGCTACCGCACCACCACACAAGCTGCCATTGATGGTTGGGCGCTCGGCGCTGCCACCATTTTTATTCACCTGAAACCCGAAGGAAACCGATTGCCCAGCGGCAATATTTCCATTCCAACTCATATTGGTGGCAGTGTAAGGATTACTGCCAGAGAGATTGGCGTTCCAACTATTCGTTATGCGATTGCTACCGTACTGCCAGTTCACACTCCAATTGTTCACCGCTGCATTAGTATCATTTTTTACGGTGATGCTGGCGGTATAACCCGTTGACCATTCATTGTCCACTGTGTATGTACAGGCAGCGGAGGCCAGATTAGTCATCGCGAGCAGGCTTGCGCCCAAACCAATTACACCGCAACTTTTGCGCAATAATTGCGACAAGGTTGGCGGCAATAAATGGACGGAGTTATTTTGCTTATTCATCATTAGTCTCCATTGATTAATAAAGTTCTTTTGAGCATTCTTTGTTAAAAAGTGCTTTGTTAATAAGTGCTTTGGTAAAAGCACCGTGTTAAACAGCATTTCTGATTGTGATCAGATATTTTTTGATTGACCGAGCCGATATTTCTATAATTTGATTGGATAAGTTTATAAATTGATTAAATGGCTTTATGGATTAATTCGATAATAATCAAAATCCACATAACCCCCGGTAGCTTGGGTGGCATAATTAAATAACGCAAAGCGATAGCCCATAAAATGCTTGAGGTCGTAAGTCATGCGTAGGGTGTTGCCGATTACCGTCCAGTTATTGCCATCCAGGCTGTAATAAAATTTCGCCTGATCTGTTTGATTGCGAAAATCCATGTCGATACGGAAATAAACACGATCCTGATACAAACCAATACGCGTAATTTCCTGTGGTGTACCTGACGTGGTATCCACCATCACAATGGATTTATTGCCGTTGGATTTATTCACACCCACAAAACCATAACGCGCTTGCAGTGCACCCAAGCCTGCGTAATCGCCATCTTTCATCGCTGCCGTTTCCAGTGCGATACGCGCGGAACTCTGTGGGCCGAAAGTGCGCTGCGTAAGCGTGTTGCGTGTAAACTCAAAAGTGGAATCCAGACGCTTATTGGTGATGCGCAAAAAACCCGGGCGCGCGAGCAGTGACCAAGCGGAATTATCCGGGTTGTGATTCCATTGCCATTGCAGTGGCAATGTTGCTGAACCCTGCGAGCCCTGATTGAACTCATCGCTGGTTACAATGCCGTTTAGGGCTTTATTTTCGACAGTGAAGCCCAACTTTTGCGGCACTTTTCCACTCACACCTATTACCGGCCAACCGTCTTGCCAGCTCACGGGCACCAAATAAGGAATACGCCCTACTGCGCCGCTATCGCGAAATAAATAGGCGTACCAATTACCAGTAGGAGTGTCGATTAACCCACCCTGCGCCACACCTTGATCCTGTAAGGCGACACGCCCTTCATAAGGCCCGGTTAAATTTGTGGCACGGAAAATTAATTGTGTGCGCGATTTTCCCGAGGGCCAGGTGATTAATGAAATGTAATAGCGGCCATTGATTTTTTGCAGGTGCGTACCTTCGGGGCGCACAATAAAATTGGTTCCTGCCACCGCAGAGGATTTAGCAATAATGGTTTGATTTAAACCGCCTGTTTTAATTGCCGAAGCATCCGCCGTGAGTTCAATAATTTTTATATCATCAATACCGTAAGCCAAAAATGCGCGACCATTTTCAAAAAATAACGAGGCGTCGTGATACACACCATTCAAGGCGGAAACCGACCAAGGGCCGCGTTCAATATTATTGGTTTTGTAGATATAGGTTTTATTGGTGGTATAAGAAAAGGTGCTCACATAATAAATGCCGTTCACGTAGCGGATACTGCTTGCCCATGAACCCTTGCTGTAGGCGTTTTGGCCATTTTCCAAATTGAGCGCGCTGGTGTTATCCAATGTGGTGTAGGCGTAATTTACCAATGACCAATTCACCAGATCAGTGGATTTCATAATCGGTACACCAGGGCTCATGTGCATGGTGGTACTGCTCATGTAATAGGTATTACCGACACGAATTACCGATGGATCGGGAATATCGGCCCAAATATTCGGATTGCTCGCTTCAATCAAACTAATAGCGGAATACGAACTGCTAGTGACCACCGACGAGAGTGTGGATGATGCAACAGAAGTGACAACTGAAGAATTTACTGATGAGCGCAGTGACGATATTGCAGAGGAAGCAGCGGATGACACTGGTACAGAATTGCCACAGAGCGCTCCGCTAACCTGCGGAATTTCTGCGGCCGCCGAACCCTTGGTGCCTTGAAAACCAAACTCTACGGTTTGATTCGGTTGAATACTGCTGTTCCAACTTAACTGTGTTGCTGAATAAGGGTTACTGCCCGAGACATTGGCATTCCAACTGTTACTGATGCGGTTATCACCAGCGTATTGCCAATTCACTGCCCAGCCATTGATAGCAGCTGTCGTATTATTGGTAATTTTTATCGCCGCTGTAAAACCGTTGTTCCATTGATTGGTAACTTGGTATTGGCAGCTTGCGTTTGCATTCCACGCAAAAAATAATGCACATAAACTGCTAGAAATTTTTGCAAATTGCGCCGCATGGCGAACACTTGCCTTGATAGTAGTAAACATGGGAATTCACCCTGATTATTGTTAAATGGGCGTGGTTTAACCAAGGGTGTGATCCACAAAATCCATTTTATGGATCACAGCAAAGCTGGTTTACTTGTTAGCCTGGTTATTTATTAATGTAATTGTTTAGCAACCAGGTCATTGCAGGGCGTGGCGTACCGTTTTCGGAAATCAAGCCGGAGCCTTCAATCCAGGTTCTGCCGTTGACATAGCCCCAAATGGTGATGCCCTTAACCTGTGGGTGATCCCAAAATACCGGGAAGTGCGCCTGGAAGTTCTGCAGCTGAACCTGGTCATTGGTATCGCCAATATCGTATTCAGAAATATAAATAGGCTTACCTACTTGATTCCAAATATTGTCGATTGCCGTTTTCACTTGCGCGGCGGTCATCCCCTTCAATTCGTGCGCTTGCAGGCCGACTGCATCTATGTAGTTGCCTTGCGCTTTGGCGAGCGCAATAAACTCATTGTGCTGCCAGCGAATATTGTTGTAGTCGTTGAGGATAAGAATGGAGTTGGGGCAATATTGGCGCGCTAATTGGAATACACGTTGAATCCAGTTATTGCCATACGCCCGCTGTGCATAACCCGCTGGTTGATGGCCGGGCACTGCTTCGTTCACCACATCGATCATTGCGGTATCCGGGTAGCGGGCGCAGTAATCGCGAATCCACTCTTCAATTTCTGCAGCAGTTTCCGTCGCACTCAAATTGTTGAGCCATGAAGGCGACTGCGCACCCCATATAAAGGTGTGTGCTTTTACTGGGATATTGTGTTGGCGTGCGTAGGCATAAATGCGATCAACCGGCGCCCAGTTGTACACATCGCGGGTACCTTCCACTGAGCCCCACTTGCCTTCATTTTCGCCGGTAATTTGATTCCAGTAATTAATGAAGTCAGAGCGAACTGCACCTGAGGTGGTGATATTGCCGATAAATTTGCGTGTGGTGCCGCCCGTTGAGCTGCTGCTGGAACTGCTACTGGACGAAGCCGCTTGCCCACCGATGGAGAAATCATCCGCGTAGTAACTTACCGTGGTGCTTTCGCCTTCAATAATAAAATGTTGGAACCCGGTGGTGCCGCTTTGGGTGTAATAACCTTGCAACAAACGCCACTCAGTGGATGATGCCGTCACGGTAGAGACACGGGTGTATTCGTTGTAGGTTGTGCTGTCGCTATCATCCAGACGTTTGCCGGTGAGGTGGATAACACTGTCAGGTGTGCCCGGTGCCAATTTCACCCACACCGCTACATCGTACTGGTTGCCACTGACCAATGAACCCACATTGAAGGTAATGCCGTGCCAGTTGGCAGTGCGGCCGGAAATTAACGCACTCGCAGCACCGCTGCGTTTGTCTTGTGTGCTGCGCGTAACTGTTGCTGCGGTACTGCCCCAATTGGTCAAATTATTTTCCACACCGCCATTTTGCGCAAAATTGTTCGCAGGAACGGTATAACCACCGGATGAAGATGAACTGCTGGAAGTGCCTGGCATAGAACTGGGCACTGAGCTTGAAGACGGCGGCACTGAGCTGGGTGCTGAACTTGCCGATGAAGTTGTTGCACCACCACAGGCGGCGCCATTTACACTGGGGCGCTCGGCAGGTGCACCATTTTTATTACCCTGAAAACCGAAGGTGACAGATTGGCCCACGGCGATGCTGCCGTTCCATGCCATGTTGGTTGCTGAATAAGGGTTGGAGCCAGAAAAATTGGCATTCCAGCCACTGGCCATACGGTTGTTCACATATTGCCAATTCACATTCCAATTATTAATGGGCGCACCCGTATCATTTTTAATAGTGATGTTGGCAACAAAACCGGTATTCCATTCACTTTCAATGGCGTAGGTACATGCCGCCATACTGGTTTGCGACAGCGCCGCAAGTGCGACACCAGCACCAATCAGCGCACAGGAGCGCTTGACTGTGTGGGTAATAAAGTTTGTTTTGTACATAGTGTTAATCTCCGCTTTTTATTAGTCGAATACCCGGTGCACATGTAAAAAAACCTGCGCAAAAAAACAGGCTGTGCACTAGCTCCTTGATGTTAATCACAATGAGTAAAATAGAGCTGCTCAGCAGTAACCCAAGGCTATTGCTGAAGCGCGAGAATAGGTAAGCGGAGCAGAAAAAAATGGAATTATTGAAAGATTTTTTAAGAAATGTAAAAAGTTGAAGGTTTGCTGTAATTATTTTAATGTAAATTTAAACGACAAATTGCAAAATGATAACTAGTTTGTAGTGCATTTCCTTGCTGTGAAACGACGCATCTGTTACAGCTGTCTGTTACAGAATATTTATAAAAAATATCGAAAAAAATAAAACCAACATCACATCAACGTGAAACTAATATCAAGACAGCTCTTTAATGGGATACAAGGCTTTAAAGGTTTTAGGCACACAACCATATTCCGCTTTAAATAATTTATTGAAATAAGACACATTGTTGTAACCCACCAAATACGCAATTTCCGATACGTTCGCCTCTTCATTTTCCGACAGCAAGCGCGCCGCCTCGGTCAAACGTAATTTATTTAAATAAGCGGTGAAGGTAAGCCCCAACTCCTCTTTTAAAATGTCATTAATTTTGGTGCGGTTGGTTCCCAGCGTGGTTGCCGCGATTTCCAAACTCAACTCAGGGTTGGCGTATTCCGTTGCCATAAACCGCAACACTGCACTTTTTTCTTTATCTTTTTGTGGCGCTATAGATAGTTTTTTATACGCCATCAAGGGCTGATCCAACCTGACCCTTTCGCGAATATCCACGGTTAATACCGCCACATAGCGACGCAATAAAACAATCAAGAACACAACCCACAACAGCACTACCAGCGCTATCGCTACATAGAGATAGGTAAAATTATTACCGAGCAACTGCACATCGGTTATTTTTACGTAGGAAGGAGTATTGAGCGGGCTTTGCAGCGAATTTACCCAGGCGAACCCCATGGTTTTATCCAAGCGGTAGCCGGTATCACTGTGCTCAAAGCCATAGCGCCCCAACCACCAATAAGGAGTGTCCAATTCATCAAATTGGATATTGATGGTGGCCCAATCATGACTGCATGAGAAAGCCGTAGAGGACACGCGGCGGGTTATGGGTTTATTAATATCGGTGACTTTGTCATCAAAACTAAACAGGGCAAATAGCAGCACATTTTTGGGGTCGCACAACACCTTAAACGACACGCTGCTGAATTGTGTAAGGTCAACCACTTTTTGGGGCTGTGCAGAATCCATAAACGCAATGGTGTAATGGGTATAGGGAAAGGGTTTGTGCGGGTCAAGAAAAAACTCGTATTCAACAGTCCCTACTTCATTCTTAAGGGAGAGACGGGTTTTGCCATCGGGGACTTTGGGCTCCACTGCGGAATGCCATAAATAATTGCCATCGCGCGCGGGAAACAGTGATGCCGTCAACTGTGATTTGGAGGCGCCCAGCTGCAACAACGCAGCCGAAAGCAGAAGCAGTGCAATAAAAGCGGCGAGTGCATTTTTATAAAACGTCAACATGATTAAAAGTGGCCATTAAGTTTATGCAAAATACCCCAGCGCTATTTCCATAGCTGCTGCAAACAGTGGGTGCGCGCCTCACCCATTACCACAACCCACAGCCAGCTACTGTGATAACACAGGCCAGCAGCGACAGGCGGTAATAAATTGTTATGGGAATCAATGCAATTAAACGAAAACTTTTATTATGTTGACCGAATAAAAACCAGCCGAATTTACCTATGAAAGAATTACTTTGCCTATAAAAAGAATGAACCGCGTATAGGCAACTGCGCAGGCAGGAGTGCATAGGATTTTATCGCGAGGCAAAGGTACCACCGATACCAGAGCAAATGCACCCACTGGGTAAATATTTTTTAACTAACAAAAATCACCGGAGCGACTTACTGCACTTGGGACAATACTTTTTCCACATCAACACCAAAAATCATTACCCCCAATGGTTCAAATTTTTGGATGGTGTAAAGCGGCACACTCAGCTGTAATTGGAAGCGCTTGGTGGATTCATCGTAACTAATATCGCCAAAAATAAGGCTGTTGGCCGGCTTGTTGTAAGCGCGAATAAATTTCTCTTCATCGCCCTGCCAGTAATCCGAGGTCATATCGCTAATCGCCACATTAAGGCCGCGCTTGTCGGTCACTATGACCTCGGTGATCATATCCGGCGCCTGTTTTTTCATTTCGCGCAGCTCCGCAGAGAGCGGTTGATTGACCAATTCAATAGAGTAGGCAAAATCATTTTCTGCGAAAGCGTGTATCCATTGTTTATCGCGCGCATTAATTTCCTGCTGGCTCAATTTCGCGCTGGTTTTATTCGCCGCAACCAGCGCAGGCTCCAAACTGGGCAAGCGTTTCCAGCGCTCAATTTTTCGCCCGAGTAATTCTTTTATTTGTAACTGCTCGTAATCGGTTACTACAAAATTAACCGATGAGCAGCGCGTGATATGGCGATTGAATTCCACCAAAAAGCCTGGGTTCTGGTTTAAAAACTGTTCATTAAAGTAAACACCGAGCGGCACATAGCGAAAGAAGCGCGACTGGAAGTGATTCACATCCATATTCAGCTCTTTGCTCGCCTGTATAAAATGTTCACGGTCAGCAAGAATCACATCAATACGTTTGGACTGTAGCATTTTGATGAGCTGGGGCAGATTATTGCCACTCATCTCCACCTTGTAACCCGCCTCGGCGAGCCAGGTCTCCTGCTGGCTGCCCAAAATGGAACCCAGCCTGTACCCCTCACGCCAGGATTCGGGAGCGATAGTGTCATTGCGCCAAAACCAGTACCAATTTTCCAATACCAAAGGCGATGACAATACCGCATAAGGGTCAATTTGACGCATGGGAATGGCGGTGAAAAAGCCATCAATACGGTTGCTTTTTACATCCTGATAGGCGCGCCGCCAGGGCATGATTTGTACCGCATATTCGCGCTGCATATGGTTAAAAATACACTGTAAGTGTGGCAGCAGGTTCTGCTCATAACCCGTGGCCGAGTCAGCACTAAAGGCAGAGGAGATATTAGTGGCTAAATTAATAACCGCGTCGGGTTTTCCGGGAGAGTCCAGCGGGGTATCGGCGGCAATACTTGATTCAGCCAATGCACCACCTGCCCACAGGGAAATCGCGATGAATACCAACAACAGTGACCGCATAACAAAGCTCCCGCCCATTCTGTCGCCATCCGCACAGTAATGATAATACCCAGAGAAAAGATTATAGATTGGATGTGCCGCTATGCCATTCTGATGACTGGCGCAACTAGGGGACAGAAGAGAACTGCTGCAAAAAGTCGCTGCGCAGTGCCGTTTCGGTGGCGCTCGCAAGGCGGGCGATGGAGTCCTCGCGCTGCTGATTGATGTCCAACCTGGTTGCAGATTCTGCACCAGCCCACGCCAGCAGTTTCTGCAGTGCAGCGGGCTGATCAAATAATCCGTGCAAGTAGGTGCCCATAATCGCACCGTCGTCACTGAAAGCACCATCGGGTACTTGTTTGTCGGCGCCATCATTAGAGCAATTGAAATAACACGCCGGTTGCAATAACGCGGCACCGCGACTGATGCCAGTGTGAATTTCATAACCGGCGAGCACAGTGTGTTTGTCCCACAATACACCGGTGCGCTGTTGCAATATTTTTTCTTCGGTCAGTTCAGTGCTGAGCGCCAAATACCCCAACCCGAGGGATGTACCCGGTGCAGATTCCACACCTTTGGGGTCGGCAATCGTTTCGCCCAGCATTTGAAAACCACCGCAAATACCGATTAGCTTTCCGCCATAACGCAGGTGTTTTTGAAGTTGTACATCCCAACCTTGCGCGCGCAAAAACTGCAAATCGGCACGGGTATTTTTGCTGCCGGGAATAATTACCAAGTCGCACGCAGGAATGGGTTGATTGGGCCCAACCCAGTGAAAATTAATCTGTGGGTGCAAACGCAGTGCGTCAAAATCGGTGTGATTGGAAATACGCGGCAACGCGAGCACTGCTACCTTTAATTGCGCCGCGGTTTTAGGGGCAGATGCGGTGAGCGCGTCCTCCGCATCCAAATACAAACCCTGCAAATAAGGGATCACCCCTAATACCGGTTTACCGGTTTTTTGCTCCAGCCAATCCAACCCGGATTGCAATAAACCTAAATCGCCGCGAAAGCGATTAATTACAAAACCTATCACTCGTGCTCGCTCGGATTCACTTAATAATTCCAGTGT
Source organism: Cellvibrio sp. KY-YJ-3 (assembly GCF_008806955.1). NCBI lineage: Bacteria > Pseudomonadati > Pseudomonadota > Gammaproteobacteria > Cellvibrionales > Cellvibrionaceae > Cellvibrio > Cellvibrio sp. KY-YJ-3. Next base: position 3,867,225 of record NZ_CP031727.1, read on the forward strand.
GCCGACCAAATGCGCAAACACACCGCCACGATCGATATCCGCAATTAAAATCACCGGGCAATCCACCGCTTCGGCAAAACCCATATTGGCAATATCGCGGTCGCGCAAATTAATTTCCGCCGGGCTGCCCGCACCTTCTACCAAAATCACATCGTATTGCTGCTGCAAGCGTGCGTAGGAATCCAATACATAACCCATCGCCTCGGTTTTGTAATCGTGATAAACCGCCGCTTCCATATCGGTGACTGCTTTTCCCTGCACGATTATTTGCGCACGGGTATCACTGGTGGGTTTGATTAAAATCGGGTTCATATCCGTATGCGGTTCAAGCCCCGCCGCTTGCGCTTGCAGCGCTTGCGCACGGCCAATCTCACCACCATCAGTTGTGACAGCGGAATTGAGAGCCATATTTTGCGGTTTAAATGGCACTACCGAAATGCCGCGATTTTTTAAAATACGACACAAAGCCGCCACCAACGTGGTTTTACCCGCATCGGAGGTGGTGCCTTGCACCATTAAGGTCTTAGCGCCTTGGATCATTAGGGTTTTGCTAGAGAGGCTTACCACTCAATACCCTTCTGTGCTTTTACGCCGGCGTTAAAGGCGTGTTTGATGGCTTTGACTTCGCTAAAAGTATCAGCCAAGTCTTCCAGATATTTTTTAGCACCGCGCCCGGTGATGATTACGTTTTGGTTGCGCGGGCGATTTTGAATTGCAGCAATGACTTTATCTTTATCCAGATATTTGTAGTTGAGCATGTAGGTTAATTCATCCAGCAATACCAAATGAATATCCGGATCGCGGAATACATGTTCACATTCTTCCCAGACTTTTTCGGCAGCGGCTTTATCTTGTTCGGCGCTTTGGGTTTCCCAAGTAAAACCGGTGCCCATCACAAAATATTCCAACTGCGCATTCTCGCCGCGAAAAATACTTTCAGTTAAAAAGTTTTTTTCGCCACATTCCCAAGTGCCTTTAATAAATTGCACGATTGCCACTTTGTAGCCGTGCCCTAAACAGCGTAGCGCGGTACCAAAACCAGACGAGCTTTTCCCCTTACCGTCACCGGTTAATACAATGACTACACCGCGCTCCTCATCGGCACGGGCGATAGCGGCATCAACAATTTCTTTGCGCTGCTGCATACGTTCTTGATGGCGTTTGGCTTTGTCGTCGCTTTGGTTATGGTCGTCGGTCATGATGCGGCTCGCTAGTAAGTTAAGTGGCGGATATTTAGCGTCATACCCGCACATGCGGGTATCCAGAGTTTTAAACTTTGGACTCCTGCTTGCGCAGGAGTGACGAAGATTAAATTCCTCCCGTTACAGGAGGAATGGGTTTAATTAAACCATTAAAAACGATAAGTGATGCTAGCTTCGTAATTGCGTTCTGGTTGTGGGTACTGCCCCCAGCTTGCTTGCAGGCCAGCATAACGCTCGTTCGTCAGGTTTTTAATGCGGCCAGCCAACTCCAATTGTTTGTATTCCCAAATTACATTCAAGTTAAACAACTGCAGTGCACTGACTTTTTCCATCGCGTTGGCGTCATCGTCATTTAAATAACGTGTACCGAGGTAAATGGATTCCAGGTTTACGATAAGCGATTCCGTCGGCACAAAGTTAATAGCAAAGTTCAGGGTATTTTCGCTCACATAGGGTACAGCATTGCCTTTATTAACACCTTCGCTCAGCTCTGCATCAGTGTAGGTGTAATTAGCGCGCAGGCCAATTTCGTCACTCAGCTGCAATTGCCCTTCAAAAATAAAACCTTGACGCTCGGAATCAGGCAAGTTGATGTTTGCATAAGCAAAACTGTCAAAGGTGATTTCGTCATTCAAGGCCATATGGTAAAGCGAGTAAGTCACACTGGCTTTTTCGCCCGCCCATGCAGCACCAGCCTCGTAGGATTGACTGGTTTGCACCTCCAAAAATTCAACACCGGGTAACACCGCACCATTTTCATCTGCATTGGCGAAACGGAAACCGTCTGCATAGCGGGCAAAGAGTCGCCACTGGGGATCAATTTGGTAATTCAAACCCAATTCACTCGCGTTGACTTTATCGTCGTGTGCGGTTCCCAGTGCAAAATTTTCATCATCCACTGTGCTGTAGCGTACGCCAGTGGAAACGTTGAGTTTTTCCGTAATGGGATAAACCAACTGCGCATAGACACCTTCTACTTTTTGCGCAATATTGGTAAAGCCATCTTTAGTGGTGTAATCCGCATCCGTGTGATCGTAGCCCATAGTAACCACCGCCACACCATTGCTGGTTGCAATATTGCCTACTACACGCGGAGTAATATTTTTTACTCGCAAATTACTGTCAGAACGCCAAGGCGAGTAGCCGTCCACCAAATAGTAATCATCATAAAAGGCGATACTGTCTTCATCGCGGTCAGCATATTCAGCAAGGAATTGCCAAGCCTCGGTAATATCTATACCGGTACCAACACGGATTAAATCGGTTTGCTGATCACCGTAGTTATTCGGCGAGTAGGTAACGCGAGCATCCACCGCCGCTTGCGCATTACTAATCGCACCAGGTAAACGCAGCTCATCATCAATCGCCTGCCCTTCAACAAACACAAAGCCTTTTGCAAAATCGTAACGCACATTTCCCAGTACGTTTTCATAGGCATTTTGGTTGTTATCGCGGTAGTTATCTGCATTGCGCTTTTGTGCGGAGACACTGTAACTCAAACCATTTTCAAAACCCTGACGCACACTGGCGGTGTAGTCTTCCAAATTATCGGTGCCACTGGTGGCGCTAATGGTGCCGTCGGTTTCGCCGACTGCTGCACGTTTGGTAATGATGTTGATTACACCACCGACTGCCTGATCGCCGTACAACACACCCGCACTACCCTGCACAATTTCAATGCGCTCTACATCTTTTAACGAGACAGTGTTTAATGCCGGTGCTGCGAGGCTTGGGTTATTTAATTTGCGGCCATCCACCAATACCAACACGTTGTTGGCGCCTGACAAACCGCGCATTGATGCAGTGACATTACGCGCGCCGCTACCATCTGAATCGGTGAGTTGAATACCCGCTTGGGTACGCAGTACTTCCGACAATAATTTTGCGCCGCTCACGCGAATTTCTTCTTCGCTAATGACTTTGATTTGCGTCGCAACCGGCATGGTTGCGGTTTCGCTGCGGGTTGCACTCACATACACGGTATCTAGTTTTTTCTCGGCGGCGATAGACACCGGCGCGACAATAGAAATAATCGCGGCACTGAGGCCACTCAGTAAAAACACGGTTGATTTGCTAGACATGAGATTCCTCAATCCAAAATGGGATGAGGGAGGGAAAGCGGAAAAAGAGGTATGAGCCATAGCCCAAAACGCACACAGATTTCCACCGATGTTGCCCTCCGCGACATCGTGAACAAAAAGGAGCAAATGCTCCGGTTTGAGGCTGGTATCGGACTCATTCACGCGGGATTAACACAGCGCAAATACACCGTTGCGGGGGCAGTGTCGGGATTGCATCGCCGTTAATAACGCAGGCGATACGCACCGACTTCCCATTGACTCTGATCCTGGCTTGCTCTGGTTAAAGAGCGATTACCCATCAGACACCTCGGGCGCGCAAGGTAAAGGCGCGCGCCATGCAAGTCAATCAATTCCTGCCAGCGGTACATCATGTAAATCACTACCCTTTAAAACAATATTACAATTGATATTATTTATCATTTGAGAATAAAATGGCGTCATTTACATCAGCCCCGAGAGCCAGACACCATGACCCACACCAAAACCCTGCTTGCCAGTGTTATCGCCAGCCTGTTATTGGCACCTGCTACCAGTTTTGCTGCAGAGCAACCGGGCAAACTCAAAACCGTAAAAGTGGAAGCCGACGCACTGGGCAATACCACGGAACAGACCGACGCCTATACCACCGGCAGCATGAGCACCGCGACCAAACTGGATTTGAGCATCCGCGAGACACCGCAATCGGTGTCGGTGATTACCAGCCAACAAATTGAAGACTTGAACATCACCACTATTAATGAAGCTCTCGATACCGCAACCGGTGTGAGCGTGAAGCGTTCGGAAACCGACCGCACCTACTTTGAAGCGCGCGGCTTTAACATCAACAACTTCCAAATGGATGGCGTAGGCATTCCCTTGCACTGGGGTTTGCTGGAAGGCGATATCGATATGGCCACCTATGACCGCGTGGAAATAGTGCGCGGCGCCAGTGGTTTGATGAGCGGTTTAGGCAGCCCCGCAGCCACCGTCAACCTGATCCGTAAACGCCCTACGGCGGAAACCCAAGCCAGTGCCAGCCTGACCCAGGCGCGCTGGGATGACACCCGCCTGCAAGCCGATGTGTCCGGCCAGGTAGCAGAACCCATTCGCGCCCGTGTGGTGGTAAGCGAACAGAGCCGCGACTCCTATTTGCAGGATTACCACAAAGACCTGAGCAGCACCTATGGTGTGGTGGAGGCCGATTTGGGCCTGAACACCCTGCTCACCGCCGGTATCAGCCGCCAAAAAAGCGAAGCCGACAGCCCTATGTGGGGCGCCCTCACCCTGACTTATCTGGCCGATGATGGCAGCAGTCGCCCCACCAACTTCCGTCGCTCTATGAACAGCTCGGCCGACTGGGCTTATTGGGATGTAAAAGACACCCGCAGTTTTGTGGAGCTGGACCACACCTGGGCCAACGGCTGGAATACCAAAGCCACCTACAACCGCACCAAAACCCAGGGCGCACAAGAGCTGCTTTATGTATACGGCACACTCAATGAAGATATGTCTGGCCTGGGTGGCTGGGCGGGCAAATTTGACCGCGAAACTGACATCAAACTCTTTGATGTCGCCACCAGCGGCGAATTTAAAACCGGTGACTTAACCCACAAATTGGTAGTGGGTTTCAATCAAGCCGACAACGAGGTGGATGAGTACGCTCTATATGACTACACCACCGGCAACGGTTTTCCGGCCATTACCAATATGGCCGAATGGACGGGCGATACCCCATACCCCACCTTTGCCGACATGCCCAATGGTGAAATCACCAGCGACAAACAAACCGGTGTTTACGTGGCGGGCCAGTTCAGTTTGAGCGACGACTTGAAACTGCTAACCGGCGCCCGTTCAGCGCGCTATGAAAGCGACAGCGTCAGCTACGGCGCCAATCTGAGTAAAAAAGATGATGTAGTGGTGCCCTACGCTGGCCTGACTTACGACCTGAGCAAACAACTCACGCTCTACACCAGCTACACCGAAACTTTTACCCCGCAAAGCGAGAGCAAGCTGTCCGGCGAGCGCCTTGATCCGGTGACAGGTGTAAATAAAGAAGTGGGTTTAAAAGGCGAATTCTTTGAAGGCAAACTCAACACCAGTTTCGCGGTGTTTGAAACGGCGCAAGAAGGTTTGGCGACAGTTGCCGGTTTTAATACCGACCCCACCCAGGGTGAAACCGGTAATTATTACGAGGGCGATAACTATGAATCGCGCGGTTTTGAATTTGAAATCGCCGGTGAACTGACCGAGCAAATCAACCTGGTGCTGGGTTACACCAACCTCACTATCGACGATAACAAGGGCGAAGTCTCGCGCACCTTTACGCCCAAACAATCCGCCAAATTTACCGTCAATTACTACCCGCAATTTGCGCCAGGTTTGAAGTTGGGAAGTTTTGTGGAATACCGTTCAGATACCTATCTGCGCGGCACAGTGATCGAGCAGGATGCATTGACGTTGGTGGATCTCTTTGCCAGCTACGAATTCAACGACAACTGGTCGGCATCACTCAACCTGAGCAATATCACCGACGAAACCTACCTGACCAGCTTCGAATACAGTCAGGCTTACTACGCCGAACCACGCAACATCAGCGCGACGATTCGTTGGCAATACTAATAAAAAATCCCGCCGGGCCAGTTCCGGCGTTAGACCCGGCGGGATTTTTGTTTTTTTAGATCACATTCGTTTTTAACTTCCGATCTTCCCTCATCGCCTCATTCACTGACCTAACTTACTGCCCCAACTCACTAGCCGTATAGGGTTGGTTGCGGTTTGCGGTTTGTGCACGAACCTTGGCGACTTCATCAGCGCTGATTGCCTGTGCGGCATTGCCCCAGTTGTTGCGAATGTAGGTGGCTATGTCGGCAGTGTCCTGATCGCTGAAATTTGGATTAGCGCCCAAGCCCGGCATCATCATCGGTAATTGGTAATGCACACCATTTACGGTAATCGGGCCATTTAAACCGTGCAGTAATATTTTGATTAACCGCTCCGGCTCACCGGTAACCCATTCACTCTGTGCCAGTGGCGGTGCCATGCCGTCCATTCCCTGCCCTTGTTTGCCGTGGCAACCAAAACAGGCTGCGCCACCGTCAAATAACGCCTGACCACGGTAGTATTGGTTTTGCTGCTGGGTAACAAGTTTGTTGAAATTACTTTCGATAATTTTTTGTTTGCCCACCAAATCCAACAACGCAATTAATTCCTGACTGGCATCAGCGCCTAACAATGTTTTTAACGCTTGTTCGCGACCCGCGATACCACTGACTACCGCCTGATTGATCAACGGCTGATCGCCATAATTCGCCAACAGGGTTTTGATCAGCGCCAAACTGGAATCGATTTTTAATTCACCGGCGCTAAGTGCAATTTGCAGGGCGACTTCATAGTCGCTCTTGGCCAGCTCTGTCAAACGCGGGGCAAATTGTTGCTGCTCGGCTTTGGACAAATGCATTAGCAACGCGATTGCTGAAATTTGAACCTTGGGGTGAGAAGAATGCAAGCCGGCGCGGATGCTGTTGGCATTAACAGCATTTAATCCCTCCAGCGTCCAGAGTGCATTGATTTGTGCGCGGTGATCGCGGCTTTGTTGCACAAGGCGACTAATCGCCTCAGTCACACTTTTATCGTTCTGTTGGATGATCAAGCGTCTGGCGGTATCGCGATACCAACCATTGGCGTGCGCCAAATAGGGAACAAATTGCGCAGTGGTTTTACCCTCCAATTGTGGCTTGGGAGCCAAAGGGTTAGTAGCCCAACGCAGGCGATAAATGCGCCCCAGCGTGCTGTTATGTTTATGGAGTTGCCGGCTTTCTGATTGCTCACGCAAATAGCTGGTTAAATATTCTTTATGCTGGATAACACCGTGGTACATATCGAGAATATAAAGTGAACCATCGGGTGCGGTGTATAAATTTACCGGGCGGAATCGTTCATCGGTGGAGGCAAGAATTTCACCTTGCGGATAAATCTCCTCGCCGCGAAATTGCCCTTGCTCCTCGATAATACGTCTGGCCGAGATTAAATTGGCCGCTGGTTCCGGGGTAAAAGCAACGCCATAAAATTCAGCGGGAAATTGATCCCCGCGATAAACCACACTGCCGCTTGCCGCAGTGAAATTAATTAATTTGCCTTTATTTGGCCCTGTAGCAACCAGGGTCTCCGGCAGATAAGCGCGGTTCACGCCCGGGTTAATTCGCGCTGGATATATTTGGTTGCCACCAATGCTCTGCGCTTTTATTTCCTGCACCAAACCGGGGTTTTTATTCAATGAATTAGGGCGCAAATATTCGCCCTGCGCTGGCGCACTGTTCCAGGTGTGAAACAGGCGGCCATAGTCATCCATGCTCATGCCCCACTGGCCGCGATATTCAGTCGTGGCGCTCGCCATTTTCCAGTAACGGTTGCGATAAATTTCTTCCGCACCCGCAGGCAATTCACTATCGAGTGGCAATATTTTGTAACGGCGATCACTTTTGGCGTTGTAGTACCAATTGTCCAACCCAAACAACATGCCATTGGCTTTGTGCTCAACACTGCCGCCTTGGGCATAGGTTGGATCAACCACTTCACGCACGCCCAATTTATCACCTGCCAGAACTTCGGCAAAATACAATTGAGTTTGATCCGCGTAGAGAATACCGCCTTTAACCAACACAATGGTGCGCGGTAAAATCAAATCATTTAAAAATACTTTGCGCTTATCAACTTTACCGTCGCCGTTTGTATCCTCAAGGATGGCGATATTACCTTTAGGGATTTCTTCATTATTGCCATCTAAATCCGGCATAAAGGTATTCATCTCCGCCACCCACATACGCCCGTTGCCATCAAAACTCATGGCTACCGGGCTAAAAACATGGGGTTCGGCAGCAACATTTTCTATGACAAAACCAGGCTGCAACTGCATGGATTGCAATGCTTGTGGCACCGCTAAAACCGGCGCGGGAGGAATTTCATCTGCCGCAATCGGTGGCGTCATATCCTCGCCATTGCGATCACCGAGATTTCTTACCGGCGTGCTTTTTGTTGCATCAGGTTTTGTTGCTTCGTTTTTTTGGGCATCAGGCGCGGCGCTTTTTTCTGAATGTAAATTATCTGTACTGCAGCTGACTATTGATAAACCCAGCAGTGCACAAATCAACAGATGTGCGTTTGATTTTTTGAAATTTATTCTTGGTTTTTTGAAATCTATTGACGTAGACAAAATTTATTCCAGTTCAGTGATAAATACATTGCGAAAGCGAACGATGTTATTGGTGGTGCCTGTGGTTTTCAGCAATTCACTGCCGTGGTGCTGCAAGCCAATAAAACCCTGGGTGTCTTTGTTATCTTTGACGTGAGTAGTGAGCACACCGTTGAGATAAATTTTAATATCACTACCGCGGCATTCAATGCGGTACTGGTTCCACTGCAAATGGCGATAGGCATTTGCCATTTCAGTAGTCCATGCGCCCAGGTAACTTTTTTCAAAATCAGCATCGGGGAACGAGCGTGTTGCATGTACGGGATGCAACCATTCACGCCGCGCCTGATCATACAAACCGCCGCTCCACTTGCGCTCGCTCGGGTCCACTTCGGCCTGATAACCCATCGCTTGCTGACGATTGTTATCGGTTTTGATCTGACCGCGAAACATGATGCCGGAATTACTGTATTCACTCACATCCGGCATCAAGACTTCAGCCGTCAGAATAAAATTCTTATAGGTTTTTTTGGTGGTTAAAAACCAATTGTCGGTAGAGTTAAGAATCAACTCACCCGCTTTGACCTGGGCACTGCCATAGTCATAAATATTGTTAAATTGACTTAATTTATCGTCAATCAAATTAACCGGTTGGGGCTCTTGTGGCCCTGCACAGGCAGTAATAGGCATGAGTAACAAAAGGGAAATTATTGTATTTTTTAGCATGGCAAATGAGACTCAAGGGAACAATGAGAAAATCTTAGGGCGCTTTTTTAAATCGAACATAATACAAATAAGACTTAAATGACACTTGGTTTGCATAAGTTTAAATTTACTTTTGATGTAAATAGTTCCTGTTTGCTATAGTGCCGCATCTGAAAAATAATGCTTTGCGTATTTGATTGCCATAATCACTTGCCGTGAAGCACATATACCATTGCAACCCACTGTTAACCGAAGGAACTTCACATGCGTCACTCTGCTCTGCCTGCTGCACACGCAGTCAAATTTTTACCAAAACCATTGGCCATGGGTATCGCGCTGGCCTTGAGTGGCGGTGCTTTTATGTCATTGCCTGCTATTGCTGAAACCAAAGCCCTGCCGAAAGTGGTAGTGGTAGGAACGGAATTGGGCGATGCCGAGCGTCAACCCGGTTCGGTAGGGATTGTCACCGAAGAAGAATTAGAGCTGCGCCAACCCCGCTCGACCGAAGAAGCGCTCCGCTCCGTACCCGGTGTGGCGATTAAACCCGAAGAAGAAAGCGCGATTGTGGCCAATATTGGTATTCGCGGCTTAAGCTCTGCCGATTACAAAACCCTGATCCTGGAAGACGGCGTGCCCATCGCACCCGGCCTGTTTGTGGGCAATGGCCGCTACTACAACCCGCGTATCCAGCGCATGGAAACCATTGAAGTATTAAAAGGCGCTGCTTCATTGCGCTACGGCCCCAGCACCATCGGTGGCGTGATCAACTACATCACCAAACAACCGGAAGACGGCGTGCAGTTAGAAGCCCGCGCTGGCTCCTTTAATAGCCGCGAAGCGACTCTGGAAGTGGGTGGCTCCAGCCCATCACAAGAGGCCCAGTTTGGCGCGTTCATTACCCATGCCAGCAGCGATGGTTTTATGGACAAAGGCTATGACATGACCGATGTGATGATCAAAACCGGCATGGCAATAGGCGATAACCAATGGCTGGGAGTGAAAATCAGCGATTACGATAGCGAAGCTAATATTTCCTATCGCGGGGTGTTCCTGCAGCAATATAAGGATGGCGTGGACGAAAACCCGGCACCGGACGACTACTTCATCAGCGGCCGCCGTGGTGTAGATATCAACCACGAGTGGGATATCAACGCCACCACAAAACTCACCACCTTGGTATTTGGCAGCGAAACCTATCGCGATTACTGGCGTTACAACACGGACAACACCGCTTCTGCCGCTGCTGGTCAGTGGGTTTATCTGGACACACTCAACGGCAACAACCGCAGCTTTGAACGTTTTGGTGTAGATAGCCGCCTCAAGCTGCAACACCAATTGTTTGGCATCGCCAACGAAGCCGAATTTGGTGTGCGTTTGATGAATGAATCCATGGATGACGTGACTGTCGCCGCTATTCGCGCTACCCCGCGCACCGGCACCATCAACAAAGACCAGGTTGAATCTGCCGATAGCCTGGCGCTGTATGCGCAAAACCGTTTTGTGGTTACTGAACGGTTAGCGGTTACTGCTGGTCTGCGCGTGGAAAGTTACGAGCAAACCACTAAAAACAAACGCGCCGCGACCAACAACGAAGCGGACACCTCCAACACCGAAGTGCTGCCCGGTTTAGGTGCCACCTACCAAATCAACAGCGCCTTGCAAGGTTTCGCCAGTGTTTATGAGGCCTTCTCACCCGCACTGAATGGCGATGCATTGAATGGTTTGGAAGACCAGAAGTTGGATGCCGAGCGCTCAGTCAACGTTGAGGCTGGCCTGCGCGGCGCGCGCGACAAGGTGAACTACGAGTTAACCTTCTTCCGCATGGATTTCGACAACCAGATCATCCCCGCCAACTCCAACAGCCAGTTCCAACGCACCAATGGCGGTGAAACTCTGCACCAAGGTCTTGAAGCGGCACTGGGCTGGGATTTGGGTGCTGGTTTTAGCCTGAACTCAAGCGCCACCTATATCCCGGATGCAGAATTTGTCGGCGCACGCCGCGATGCCAACGGCAATATCACCACCCCCGATGGCAACCGTGTGACCTATGTTCCTGAGTGGGTAACCAACCTGAGCCTGGAATACAAAACCGGCAAACTGCGCACCGCAATCAGCTTGCACCACACCGGTGAGCAATACACCGACGTGCAAAATACCAAGCCGATCACCGAAAGCACCTCAGGTTTCTTCACCGGCCAAATCGACAGCTACACCTTGGTGGATTTGAATGCTATCTATGAATTCAGCAAAGACCTGAGCATCAGCGCCAGCGCCAAAAACCTGACCGATGAAAACTACATCGCCAGCCTGCGCCAAGGTATCTACGTGGGTACTGAACGCACTATCGATGTGGGAGTGAAGTTTAAGTTCTAACATCAGCACTGCTGCAGTAAATAAAACCAAAAAGCCACCCTCGCGGTGGCTTTTTGGTTTTATGGCTACGCACAAAAGGTTGCCTCATCAAATTGTTATAGTATAACATCACCCAAAATTTGAGAGACTCGGTATATCGCGCTGGGTTGATGGCTTTCTGATGTTGGTGAGGATGTTATGACGATGAACAAATCCCTTTTGTGGTTGGCGCTGGCGGCGGCGAGTGGTTCGGCCTTAGCGCAAGTTGAAGGTGTGGTGCGTGACCCGGCGGGGATGCCGATTGCGGGGGCGACGATTGAGGTGGTGGGTACCAAAATCCGTACTACCGCGAATGAGCGCGGTGAGTTTCAGTTGCCGCAGGTGAAGGATAAACACGTCGAGCTGCATGTGCGTGCGCCCGACTACACCCACAGAACCTTGCATGTGCATGAAGGCGATGGCCCGGTGGAGCTGGTACTCACCAGCACCACGCTGGAAATTGTGAATGTGGTGGGCCTGCCTTGGCATGCGTCCAATATGGAATCGGCCCAGCCGGTGAATGTGCTCGGCGGCGAGACGTTGCGCGAGCGTCAGGCATCTACTCTGGGTGAAACCCTGAAGCATGAAGTGGGTGTGCATTCCAGCTATTACGGCCCGGTGGCAAGCAGCCCGATTATTCGCGGCTTGGAAGGCCCACGGGTATTAGTCACCCAAAATGGTTTGGATGCGGGCGATGCCTCCCGTGTTGGCCCCGACCATGCAGTCGCGGCGGAAGCCTCTACCGCGCGCCAAATTGAAATTCTGCGCGGCCCGGCGACGTTGTTTTACGGCAGTGGCGCGATCGGCGGGGTAGTGAATGTGGTGGATGACCGCGTTCCGCAAAGCACCGATACCTTTGGTGAGTGGCGCTTGCAACAGGATTCCGTCGCCGATGACCAACTCGTCTCTGCCAGTGGTAATACCGGCATGGGCAGTATGGGTTTGCATTTGGATGGTTTCTGGCGCGAGGCGGATAACTACAAAATCCCCGGTGCTGCAGAAGTAGAAACCCACGAAGAGCATGAAGAAGAAGGCCACGACGAGCACAGCGATGATCGCCTTGCCAACTCCTGGAGCGAAGCCAAGGGTTTTAATGCTGGTGTCAGTCAGGTAATGGATGAAGGATTTGTTGGCCTGTCCTACGGTTTGTTGGATCGCCAATACGGCATTCCCGGTCATGGCCACGGTGGCGACGAAGAAGTGGACGTGTACGCCGATGTGAAACAACATCGCCTGCAGTTTTTGAGCGAGTTGAATCTGGATCACGAATTTTTTAGCGCCAGCAATACACGTTTTGGTTTTACCGATTACGAGCACAGCGAAATCGAAAACGGTGAAGTGGGAACAACCTTCCGCAATGAAACCGCTGAAGCGCGCTGGGAATTATTCCATCACCCGATTGCCGAATGGCGCGGCGCATTGAGCCTGCATTACAAACACAGCGATTTTGAAGCGATTGGTGAAGAGGCATTCACACCGCCGAGCGAAACCGGAACGCTCGCGCTCGGTTTGATGGAAGAGCGTCACTTTGGCGATGTGTTAGTGCAGCTCGGTGCACGTATCGAGCAGGTAAAAATTACGGCGGATAATTTGCAGGTTGATCTGAATGAACACGATCACGCCGATGAAGATGAGGACGCTGAAGAATACCTGCGCGTATTTTCCATCAACCAGGAAGCAACGCCTTTTAGTGCATCAGCGGGTGTGGTATGGGATTTCACTCCCGGTTACAACATCGGTGTTTCTTATACTCACGCCGAACGCACGCCCTCTGCTGCCGAATTATTATCCTTCGGCCCACATATTGGTTCCGGTTTGTACGAAGTGGGTGCGCTGTTGCAATTAGTGAATGATGAAGACGGCGAATTCCATTTTGATTTAGCGCGCTCCGATTTGGAATTGGAAACCTCTAACAATATCGATATTTCCCTGCGCAAATTTGAAGGCGATTTTGGTTTTATCCTCAACGCCTTTTACAACCGCATCGGCGATTATTATTACCTCGCCGACACCGGTTTAACCCGTGAAAGTGGTGATGCGCACGATCATGGCGCGGAAGATGAGCACGATCACAGCAGCGAATTACCGGTGTTTATTTATCAAGCGCGCGATGCCGAACTCTACGGTTTTGAAACCGAATTTGTGTGGCAATTAGCCGCGCCGTTAAAGCTCAGCCTCACTAGCGATTACATTCGCGCGCAATTAGTGGACGGCGGCGATTTACCGCGCATTCCACCGCTGCGTGTGGGCGTGCGTGCAGAATATGAGGTAGGTAACTGGCGCGCGGAATTAAGCAGCCAACATTATTTTGAGCAGGACAACATCGATTCATTTGAAACCACTACCGACGCTTACACCCTGGTGGATATGCAAGTGAGTTATGCGCTGAGTGACGGCTTAAAAATTTATGTGAAAGGTAACAACCTCACCGACGAATACGCGCGCGTCCATGCGTCATTCCTTAAAGACAAAGCTCCCCTGCCCGCACGCTCCTTTGCGCTGGGTGTGAGCGGTAGTTTTTAGCGCTCACGCTTCCTAAACCACTGGCTTGAACTCAAGCATGCCCGCTAATGCGGGCGTGACGGGACAGCTTTTACCATTAGTTTTTATTTACAGATGAATATTTAAAAGGGCAATTTAAATGATGAAAAAGAACGCCGTTTCCAGCCTAACGCTAATCATGATCGCCGCCTTGTTGGGCGGCTGTGGTGGCAGCGACACTAAAATAGTTGAGCGCGAACCCGTGCCCATCGAAGACGATCATGACCATGACGACGACCATGATCACGACGATGAGCTGACGCAAGGCCGTTTGCTGATCAGCGCAAAAGACCAAGCCAAAGTCAGCATCATCGACATTAAAGAAAAACAATTGCTGGAGGAATTTACCTTCACCGAAGCGCCCAGTGCGATTTACGCCAGCCCAAGTTATCGCTACGGTTATGTTATTCAACGCACAGCGGATTTGGTGAATGTGATTGACAGCGGCTTGTCGCAAGAAGATCACGGCGACCATAAAGACGACGTGATTGAAGCACCGATGCAAATGAGTTTTAACGCGAATGGTTCGCGCCCAACCCACTTCACCGGCAACCACACCCAATCGGTTATTTTTTACGATGGCAATGCCACCACTGCCACACCAGCGAGCGTTGCTGTGTATACCGAAAGCGATATCGCCAACAACACGGCGGGCACGCGTTTGCAATACACCACTCACATGCACGGTGCTGCACAAGGGCGCGGTGATTATTTAATTTCCACGGTGCGCGATGCCGCAACAGAAAGCACACTGCCCGATCGCGTTGCAGTTTATAAAGCAGAAGCAGGTGTATTTACTGAGCAAGAAATATTTACCGAAACCTGCCCCGGTTTGCACGGCAGCGCACAAAATGAAAATCAAATCGCCTTTGGTTGCACTGACGGTGTGTTAGTTATCACCCAAAATGGCGACAACTTTACTGCCGCAAAAATTACCAACCCCACCAGTTTTACCGGCACTACCCGCATTGGCACAGTGCTGGGCGATGAAGCGCTAGAGCAGTTTGTGGGCATAGCAGCAGGGCAATTTTTTGCACTGGATACAACGGCCGCCAGCATCACCGCCATTAACTGGTTGGACACCAGCCTTGCTACACCACCCACTGCACTGGCCTATGGTTTTGCCGATGCCGGTGAACTGTTTGTGATTTTGGACAACCAAGGCGGCCTGACCGTTATTCACACCCATGATTGGGTCGTGGTGGATCGCCTGCAAGTGATCACCAGCAACATCGCCGCCCTGCCCACGGGCAGCCGCTTTGAACTGGCAATCACACCGGGCCACCATATTTATGTGAGCGATCCAATCGCCAACCAAATTAAACAGGTGGATCTGGATTCATTAAATGTGACAGATAGCATCCAGTTGGATTTTGTACCCAACAAATTTACCTGGCTGGGTATCGCCGAACCCGAGGGTAATCACCACTAACGTGAACCACGCCTAACCCCTCAGGGGTTCACGCCTTGCAGCGGTGCCTTTTGGCACCGCTTTTTTTTGCCCACGCACAGCCACAATCCCCAGAGTTTTTCAGCCGGTTTCATTGCAGTAAGTTAATTTTCATCCACACTCAACTTTTAGAGGGCGGGCGACGTGCTGACACTGAATGTGCGATAACACCGCCGCAACACAGGAACATCATCTGAGTGCCGTTGGAATGAAAGGAGTTTGGCTATGATCGGTCGCACCAACAAAACCTTTAAACGCCATGTGCTGGTGGTTGAAGATCAGCTGGCTAATTTGGATAGCACGCGCGGCCGTGCCTTGCATGATTTGGTGAGCGAATTCCAACAGCGGCAAGTAGAGCTGGTGCAAGCGCGCTCCTATGATGACGGCCATGCAGCCATTATTTCGGATGCGGGTTTTCACTGCATTTTTGTGGATTGGACCCTGGGCGACAACGAAGCGGAGAGCCATGCTGAAGTGATGGAGCTACTGCGCACCATTCGCCAACGCAACGCCAATGTGCCCATCTTTTTAATGGCGGATCGCGCCGCTAAACAAACTCTGACCGTGGAAGCCATGGAGCTGGCCGATGAATTTGTATGGACACTGGAGGACACTGCCCCCTTTATCGTGGGCCGTGCGCTGGCTGCAGTGGATCGCTACCTGGATAACCTCTTACCGCCCTTTACCGACGCCCTGTTGCGCTACAGCCAAAAAGACGAACACTCCTGGGCAGCGCCCGGCCACCAAGGCGGCATTGCTTTTACCAAGTCAGCAGTAGGCCGGGTATTTTTTGATTTTTTTGGCGAGAATTTATTTCGCACCGATGGCGGCATAGAGCGCGGCAGCCTCGGTTCGGTGCTCGACCATACCGGCCCGGTAGAGGCATCGGAAAAATTTGCCGCACGGGTATTTGGTGCCCATGAATCCTACGCGGTACTCAATGGCACCTCCGGCTCCAATCGCGCCATTTTTATGGCCTGCGTCGGTGAAAACCAGTTTGCCCTGTGCGATCGCAATTGCCACAAATCTATTGAGCAGGGGCTGGTATTGTCAGGCGGTATTCCGGTGTATTTCACCCCCACCCGCAATCGCTACGGCATCATTGGGCCAATCCCGGCCGATAGGTTCAACCCCCATGCCGTAGCCCAAGCGATTCAGCAGCACCCGCTGCACGCGCAGGCCAGCAGCGACAAACCCGTCTACGCCGTAGTCACCAACTGTACCTACGACGGCATGTGCCTGGATGCCGCTCGCGCCGAGGCGGTGCTCGCGCAGTCGGTAGACCGTATTCATTTTGATGAAGCCTGGTATGGCTATGCGCGCTTCAACCCTATGTACGAAGGCCGCTATGCCATGCGTGGCGACCCGCGCGACCACACCGAACCGGCGCCCACTGTTTTTGCCACCCACTCCACTCACAAGCTGCTCGCGGCGCTGTCGCAATCCTCCTATATTCATGTGCGCAATGGCCGCAACCCTATCGAACACAGCCGTTTTAATGAATCGTTTGTGATTCAGGCGACAACATCGCCGCTCTATACGCTGTTTGCCTCTAATGAAATTGGCGCCGCGATGATGGAGGGCAGCAGCGGCTATAGCCTGACGCAGGATGTAATTCGCGAAGCAGTGGATTTCCGTCAGGCGCTGGCACGGGCGCACCGGGAGTTTGCGCAAAAAGGCGATTGGTTTTTTCAGCCCTGGAACTCACCGGAAATTCGCGACGCACAAAGCGGAAAATGGGTTGCTTTTGCCGATGCCGACCCGGAACAACTGGCCACTGACCCAAGCTGCTGGGTACTGGAACCAGGCGCGGCCTGGCACGGTTTTGGCGGTCTGGAAAAACACTGGTGCCTACTCGACCCGATGAAAGCCGGCATTATGGTGCCGGGCATGGGGCTGGATGGGCAGATGGAAGCGGTGGGCATTCCCGCCCCCGTGTTAAGCGCGTTTCTTTATCGCAACAATATTATTCCCTCGCGCACCACCGATTTTATGGTGCTCTGCCTGTTCAGCATCGGCATTACCAAAGGCAAGTGGGGCACCTTGATCAACGTGCTGCTCGCCTTCAAACGCCACTACGACAACAACACTCTGCTGGAGCAGGTATTACCAGACTTGGTGGATTTAGCCCCCGCCCGCTACCGCGCCATGGGTTTACAAGACTTGGCCACCGAAATGTTCAACTACATGCGCACCAGCCACATGGATGCATTACAGGCCGAAGCATTTAGCAACTTGCCACAAATTGCCTGCACGCCGCGCAAAGCGTTTCAACAACTGCAAGCGGGTGCGGCGGAGTTACTGCCGCTGGTACAAACGGCCAACCGCGTTACCGGTGTGGGCATCATGCCCTATCCACCGGGTATTCCCATTGTCATGCCCGGTGAAAACCTCGGCCCACTCGACGGCCCTTGGCTGAGTTACATCACCGCCCTGCAGGATTGGAGCAAACGCTTTCCGGGCTTTGAAAAAGAAGTTGAAGGCGCAGTACACAAAGACGACGGCTATCATTTTTGGTGTTTGAAATAAAACGTTCAATAGATGCTCGCCATACTGGGTGAGTACCGAAATATCCCCCTAACAAGAGACGGAGTTTATGCTGAAAACAAGACCCACACTTTCATTTATCCAGTCACCTACCGAACCTCGCCGCACCACTTACCTGCGGCGCACAACCCTCGCCCGGCTGATGGGGGCAGTGCTACTGGGGTGCATTGCCCTGCCCGCGGCCGCGAGTAACTTCGGCTTTATGAAAAACACCCTGCCCAGCCAATTGTCTGACAGCGACATGCAGCAATTGAAAGTGGAAATTAGTACCGTACTGGAGCAAACGCCCGACAAAAAAAATCACCCAATGGCAAGCACCGCAATCCAAACTCAGCGTAAAAATCCTGCCTAAACTCAGTTACACCGAAGCGGGAATTCCCTGTCGTCGCACGCTGTTAAATTTCTCTTCTGCGCCCAAAAACACTGAAACCTATGGCTTCACCATTTGCAAAAATGCACAAGGTCAATGGCAGATTAGCCAATCGCGCCTGCAAACCCTGGGCAACGAGGATTTGGCCCTGATCGAAACTCACGCCCTGCAAGCGCTGAATGACAATAACATCGGCACCCCTATCACCTGGTTTAACCCCAATTCCAAAATCAACGGCACAGTGGTGCTGGTGAGTGCAGCGCAAAAAAATCAACAGCCCTGTAAAACCCTCGCCATCAGTTTATTTGATGCCGAAGGTGTATCGCTCGAAGGGCAGTATTTGTTGTGCAACGGCGCAGAGGGTTGGAAGCGCGCCAGTTTCTAAGATTGTTAAGCGTTGCGTTTTTATCAAAATCTATCGATCAATATTGTGCTTAGTCCTATGGAGAAAATGGCAATGATTGTTCGCAACAGCTACACCAAAACCGACATTAAAACCAAAATCGATTTCATTTTTTTAAAAGGTTTGAGCCTGGCGATACCGTTAATAATTAGCAGTGTTTTTTTCACTGGTTCTGCCGCCGCACAAACTCCGTCACCAACCACCGTGTTATTTGAAAATGTGAAAGTGTTCGACGGCAAAAGCAGCAAACTTTCTGCACCCACCAATGTATTGGTCCGCGGCAATAAAATAGAAAGTATTTCTGCTACACCTATCCCCGTAAATAAACGTGCAGACACGCTGATTATTAATGGCGAGGGGCGCACCCTCATGCCGGGGTTAATTGATGCGCACTTTCACATGATGATGACAGCAACACCCCTGCAGGTGGCGCTAAACGGTGAGCCGGGGTATTTGAATTTAATTGCTGCGCGCGAAGCAAAAAAAACATTGCTGCGTGGTTTTACCAGTGTGCGCGATTTGGCCGGGCCAGTGTTCAGCATCAAACGGGCGATAGATGAAAGTTTGATTGAAGGGCCGCGCATTTGGCCTTCGGGGGCGATGATTTCGCAAACCAGTGGCCACGCGGATTATCGCAGCCTGAATGAATTACCGCGCACCGCCAACAGCCATTTACATCATTCAGAAGTCACCGGTGGTGCCGCGATTGCCGATGGCGCCGACGAAGTTTTACGCCGCACCCGCGAACAATTAATGCTCGGCGCATCGCAAATAAAATTAGCGGCAGGCGGTGGTGTTTCCTCCAATTACGACCCACTGGATGTTGCGCAATATACCGAAGCGGAATTTCGCGCAGCGGTGGATGCTGCAGAAAATTGGGGTACATATGTCACCGTGCATGCCTACACACCGCGCGCTATTCAAACTGCCATTAATGCGGGCGTAAAAGTGATAGACCACGCGCAATTAATTGATGAAGCCACCGCAAAACTCGCGGCAAAAAAAGGCGTGTGGCTCAGCTTACAACCCTTTCTGGATGATGAAGATGCCAACCCGCAACCAGAAGGTTCCGCCAATCGGGCGAAACAATTGCAAGTCACCCAGGGTACCGACACTGCATTTGCCTTGGCAAAAAAATACAACATCAAGGTCGCTTGGGGCACCGACAGTTTATTCGACGCCAAACTCACCGCACGCCAGGGTGCGCAGCTCGCCAAAATGATCCGCTGGTACACACCCGCCGAGGTATTAATGATGGCCACCAGTGGCAATGCCGAACTGCTGGCGCTCTCCGGCCCACGCAACCCCTACCCCGGTAAATTAGGGGTAATCGAACCGGGAGCATTGGCAGACCTGTTACTGGTTGATGGCGACCCGCTGGCCGATATCAATTTGGTGGCAGACCCGGAGAAAAATTTTCTGGTGATTATGAAAGACGGAAAAATTGCGAAACAAATAATGCGCTAATCCCTAGCCAGAACTATCGCCCACCACCTCAAAAGGATCGCCGCCATGCAGACCCGTGCTCTTATTGCTGCCGTGTTTTGTTTAGCTTTAGTTGGTTGTGACAAACCCGCTCCGGCGGGCCCAAGCCCGGTGCAAGTCAGTGCTCAACAACCGGAGCGACGTGCGATAGAAATTGAGCGGGATTTTATCGGCGAGGTAGCGGCCGTTGAGGAGGCGGAAATTCGCTCCAAAGTGAATGGCCGTGTGCTTTCGGTAGAGTTTGAGGAAGGCAGTTTGGTGCAGCAGGGGCAGCCGCTGTTTCGTATCGACAGCGACAGTTTACTCGCGGCCCTGAACGAGGCCAAAGCCAATGTGAGCAAGGCGCAAGCCGACCAAACCAAGGTGCTGGCCGATCAAACGCGCTATAAAACCCTGGTGGAGAAAGGCACTATTTCCCGCCAGGCTTACGACGACATTATCAACAAAGTCGCGCAAGCCAAAGCCGCACTGGACGCAGCGCAGGCACAATTAAATCAGGCACAAACCATGATGCAGGAGTCCGCGATTGTGTCGCCCTACAATGGTCGCATCGGGCGGGCACAAGTCAAAATTGGCGAATTGGTGACGGCCAACCAAACGCTGATGGCGACGGTATCCACCACCGAAAGTGTGCGCGTGGATTTCGCCCTGAGCGAGCGCGATTATCTGCAACTGGTGCGCCCGATTCTGGAATCCAACCAACCCCGCCCGCTGCTTCCGGTCAAACTTCTTTTGGCCGACGGCAGCCTCTACCCCGAGAGCGGTTTAATCACCTTTTCTGACCGCACCATCTCCAGCGATACCGGCACTTTTGCCGTGGCCGCCACCTTCCCCAACCCGCAGGAAGTATTACGCCCGGGCATGTTTGGGCGCATTCGCGCCGTGGTAAAACAAATTGATGACGCCCTGTTAATTCCCAACCGCGCCGTGCAGGAAGTGCTGGATAGAAATTTTATTAGCCTGGTGGATAGCAGCGGCACGGTAGAACAGCGGGAAGTCAAACTGGGTGCCCAGGCCAATGGTTTTGTGCAAATCATCAGTGGCCTGAGTGAAGGTGAACAGGTGATTGTGGATGGTCACCATAAAGCGCGCCCCGGCATGCAGGTTAAGGCCATCGCCATCGATAGCGCAGCTGTTATTGAGAGCCACACTGTTATTGAGAGCGCCGGCCCCGACGCTGCAGTCAACGCTGCACAGGGGGATTAACCATGGCGCACTTTTTTATTGATCGCCCCGTGTTTGCAATTGTGCTGTCGCTGTTTATTTCACTCTGCGGCGCATTGGCGCTGATTGTGTTGCCCATTGCCCAATACCCGCAAATCACCTTGCCCACCATCAACGTCAGTACCGCTTATGTGGGCGCCAATGCCGAGGTAGTGCAGGAAAGTGTGGCGCAGGTGATTGAGGATAAGGTCAACGGTGTGGAGGGCATGCTGTATATGGATTCGCAATCCAACGGCAGTGGGCTCTATTCACTCAACGTCACTTTTGGGCTGGAACGCAACGCCGATATGGCCGCGGTACTCACCCAAAACCGTGCCGCTACCGCCAACCCGAGTTTGCCCGGCGAAGTGACTCAAGCGGGCGTCACCATTCGCAAACAGACACCCGATGTACTCATGTACTACGCCCTGCATTCCCCCAAGGGCAGTTACGACCAGTTGTTCCTGAAAAACTACGGCAGCATCTACATTACCGATGTGCTCAAACGTATTCCCGGTGTAGGTAACGTGAATGAATACGGCGCCGATTTTGGCATGCGTATTTGGCTCGAGCCCACTCAAATGGCCAAACACGGGGTGACCGCCAACGATGTAAGCCAAGCCCTGCGCGAACAAAATACCCAGGTGCCAGCCGGAACCTTTGGCCAATACCCGGCGCCCGCCACCCAAAGTTCACAATACTCAGCGCTGGTACAAGGGCGATTGGTGCAACCAGAAGAATTCTGTGCGGTGATCCTGAAAAGCAACAGCAAAGGCGATTTTGTGCGCTTGGGCGATGTCGCCCGCTGTGAATTAACCGCAAAAGATTTCCTCTACTTCGGCTCCTTCAAAGGCAATCCGGCCGCTATTTACGCCATCAACCTCACACCGGATGCCAATGCACTGGACGTTGCCGAGCAAATCCGCGCGGAACTGGCCCGCGTGCAAGGCGATTTCCCGCCCGATCTGGCGCTGGATATAGTCACCGACAACACCATTTTTGTGACTGAATCCATGCGCGAGGTACTCAAAACCTTTGTGGAGGCCATGCTATTGGTGCTGGTGGTCGTCACGTTATTTTTGCAAAGCTGGCGCGCCACGCTGATTCCCATGCTCGCCGTACCGGTGAGCCTGATTGGTACTCTGGCGGTATTTGTGGCCTTGGGTTTTTCCATCAATACCCTCACCCTGTTTGCGCTGGTATTGGCGATAGGCATAGTGGTGGACGATGCCATCGTCGTGGTGGAAGCGGTTGAACATCACATGGAACACAATCGCTTAACCGCACGGGACGCTACTGTCCGCGCCATGCGCGAAGTCTCGGGACCGGTGATTGCCATCGCCCTGGTGCTCTGTGCGGTGTTTGTGCCGGTGGCACTGTTGGGGGGAATATCGGGTGTGATGTTTCGCCAGTTTGGTTTGACGGTCGCGGTCGCGGTGTTGATCTCGGCGCTGGTCGCCCTGACCCTCACCCCCGCCCTGTGCGCCATGCTGTTACGCCACAAAGACCCCAAAGATAACAGCCTGATCCAACGCTTTTTTGCCGGATTCAACCGCCAGTTTGACGCCATCACCACCCGCTATGGGCGCGGTGTAGCGCTGGGTATTCGCCGCAGTACCCTCGCATTGCTGCTACTGGTTGGGCTGGTGATCGCCACCGGCGGGTTATTCAAACAAGTGCCCACCACCTTTGTGCCGGATGAAGATCAGGGTTACTTTTTAGCCGCTGTCACCCTGCCGGAAGCGGCCACCTTGGCGCGCACGCAAGAAACCATGCGCCGGGTGGAAGCCCTGGCACTGCAAATTCCGGGGGTGGATAAAACCATTGGCGTCAGTGGTGTGAACCTGTTGGTCGGGGCGCCGCAATCCAACGCGGGGTTATTGGTGATCCGGCTTAAGGATTGGTCAGAGCGCACCACGGCGGAGACCTCACTGCGCGCGATTATCGGCAGTTTCTACGCCCAGGCGCAGGCGATTACCGAGGCACAGGTACTGCCGTTTAACCCACCGGCCATTCCCGGGCTATCAGCCACCGGCGGCTTTAGCATGATGCTGCAGGATAAATCCGGTAAAGGTGCCAAAGCGCTGGAAGAGGTCGCCAATAATTTTGTGGCAGCGGCGCAACAGCGGCCGGAAATTGGCTCGGTATTCTCCAAACTGCAAACCTCCACCCCGGCCATTCGTATTCATGTGGATCGCGAAAAAGCAAAAAAACTGGGCGTTCCGCTCTCGGAAGTGTTCTCCACCCTGCAGGCCATGCTCGGCGGTTTACAGGTGAACGACTTCTCGCAGTTTGGTCGCACCTATAAGGTCACCTTGCAAGCCGACAGCGCCTTTCGCGACAACACCGAAGCACTGGGGTTGCTATTTGTGCGCAGCAACCAAGGCCATATGGTGCCGCTCTCCACGCTGGTGAGCACCGAAAAAACCGGCACGCCGTTTGTGCTGAAACGCTTTAACGGTTACACCGCCGCCGAGATTGGCGGGAAGCCAGCTACAGGTTTCAGCTCTGGAGAAACCCTGGCAGCACTGGCCGCCGTAGCGGCGGAAACCCTACCCGAGGGCTATGGTTTTGAATGGGCGGGGCTGTCGCGGCAAGAGCAGGAAAGTGCGGGGCAAACCGCACCTATTTTGGCCCTGGCGCTGGTGGTGGTATTTCTGTTCCTCGCGGCACTCTATGAGAGCTGGGCGATTCCCTTTGCAGTGCTCTTGTCCCTACCCTTCGGAATTTTTGGTGCCATGTTTACCCTGTGGATTACCGGCGCGCCGGGGTCGGTTTACACCCAAATCGGTTTGGTATTGGTGATTGGCCTCGCCGCCAAGAACGCCATTTTGATTGTGGAGTTTGCCAAAATGAAATACGAACAAGGCCAAGCCCTGCGTGATGCGGCACTGGAAGCAGCACTGCTGCGCCTGCGTCCAATACTTATGACCTCCTTCGCATTTATCCTCGGGGTAGTGCCTTTGGTTCTGGCCTCCGGTGCCGGTGCTGGCGCGCGGGTAACATTGGGGTTAACAGTATTTGGTGGGATGTTGGTTGCGACCCTGCTGGCGATTTTTATGGTGCCCCTGCTCTACTGCCTGGTGCAGGGACTGGCAGAAAAAATCAGCGGAAAACCGAGGTTAGCTAAATCCGCGACAGCGGAGCATTAAAGAATAAGCGCGCCGCGCAGATGAAAAAATCCGCGCGGCGCACATGAATCGCTGAAAACCTTTTAGAAATTATCGCCCGCTGTTTTGTTCAATCACCCGCGGTTCGGCCACGGGAATTAATTTGCCATCGCGCAATTCAATCGCCTGTGAAGCACCCATGCGCGACCAGACTTTCAGGTTGTGGCCTTTTTCCTGCAACGCTTCCTGTACCGGTTGCGGCATGCGCGCTTCCACAAATAATTGATTCGGGTTCCACTGCTGGTGAATACGTGGCTGTGCCATGGCTTCCGCCAGTGGCATATTGTCCTGCAGGCGATACAGCAGCGTTTGCACTACTTGCGAGATAATCGTGGGCCCACCCGCCGCGCCGAGCGTCATCACCGGTTGGTCGCCTTTAAATACCAGCGTCGGGCTCATGCTGGACAATGGGCGTTTTTTTGCAGCAACTGCGTTCGCATCTGACCCCACCAAACCAAACGCATTGGCTGCACCCACCTGCGCAGAAAAATCATCCATTTGGTTGTTGAGCACCACACCGGTACCGGGAATAACGACCTTGCTACCAAAACTGGTGTTTACCGTTGAGGTAATGGCAACCCAATTGCCGTGCAAATCCGCCGCCGCAATATGGGTGGTGTGTTTGTTCATCAGGTGCTGGATATCCACTTCAGGATTGCCGTGGGTAATCGCGGCCGTGGTTTTTTCCAAACTGATTTTTTGGGCAATGCTGCGCGCGTAATTTTTATCGGTAAGGCCGCGCGGCACACGGGTGAAATCCGCATCGCCCAACCAATGGGCGCGATCGGCAAAGGCAAATTTCATCGCCTCGGCAATCAGGTGATAACGCTCGCTGGTGGTGGTTTTTTCCAAATCAAATTGTTCAAGAATATTCAGGATTTGCGCCACATGGGTGCCGCCGGAACTGGGTAGCGGAAAACCATAAAGGGTGTAACCGGCAAATTCGGAAACGATTGGTTTGCGCATTTTGATTTGGTAATTGGAAAAATCTTTGCGGGTGATCAAACCACCATTTTGCTGCATCCAGCGCTCGGTTTTGCGCGCAAAATCGCCCTGATAAAAATAGGCTGACCCTTGTTTCGCAATAGAGCGATAAGTATCTGCCAAATCTTTCTGACGCAGCTCACTGCCAGCCACCCAAGGCTGTTGTTTAGCGTCCAGATAAATCGCGGCGCTGGCAGGGAATTTCGCCAAATTAGGTGCGGTTGCCGCCAATCGCTCCGCAAGGCTATGGGACACCACAAACCCCTCATCCGCCAATTCGGCGGAGGGCAAAATTAAATCCCGCCAGCGCAACGCAGCACCCAATTGCCGCAACTTATCCAGCGCCAATACCGAACCGGGAACTCCCACTGCCAACGCACCGGTGCGGCTCAACTCCGCATCGGCCTTGCCATCCATCAAAAACATATCGCGTGTTGCCGCCGCTGGCGCCATCTCACGCCCATCAATCGCAAGCACCCGCCCATCGGCCAAACGCACCAGAATAAAACAGCCACCACCAATGCCCGAGTTATGGCCATCCACCACACCCAGTGCAAAGGTTGCTGCAATCGCCGCATCCAACGCATTACCACCGCGCGCCACCGTATCCATCGCAATCTGCGTGGCATAGGGGTTCACCGTCGCCACCGCCACCTTGCCGTCAGCACTGACGCGGGCGTAGTCATTTTCCGTAGAGTGTGATGGTAATTTTGTTTCAGCGGTACTTGCGGCTGCCGCAGAGGCGTAAATCAGACAACTCAGGGCAGCAAAGGTAAATAGCCAGTTCTTCATCATTATTTCCTGGGCAATAACAAACAATCAGAGGTGAAAAGCCGACCCAGCATACAAGCATGCCAACAACGACGGCAAATAAGAAAAGTTAATACCAAGAAATACCGCGCAATAAACAACGGTAACGCGTAGAAGTGAGGCAGGAAAGAAAAATATAAGGTAGGCGAAATAACTCGGTCTAAACAACTGGATCTAAACCATTCAATCTAAACAATTCAACCTAAACAACGCAGCCTAAACAACAAGCGCAGAATTTTTTTTATGAATTCTGCGCCCGAGAAAAAATTAAAAAATCAACGCCTCCGCCGGTTGTAAGGTAATGCGTTCAGTCAGGTTGATTTCTTTACCGCTGAGTTTTTCGGTGCGTGCACCTTGCAGTGCGTTGGGGATTTGTACTTCGGCGGCTGTGCTTGAATTTAAATTAATCACTACCCACAGGCTGCCGGTCTCGCCAATTTTTTCTACCAGCCAAACATCCTGATTATCCACCGGGTAATAACGGATTTCGTCCGGTTGTTTGAGGGTTGGGTTGTTGTTGCGCACGGCGATTAAACGTTTGTAGTGATTGAGCAGGGAATTTGCGTCGGCACTTTGCGCCGCGACTGATAAGCCTTTGCCTTGCAGCCCTTGCCAATAATTGGCAAACCAGCCTTCGTGGTTTTGCACCCAGGGGAACCACTTGCCTTGATCCAACCAAAAATTGGCGGTGCTATTAAAACCGGCGGAGGGCTCGTCGTTCCATTGCATAATCGCGCGGCGGTATTGATCATCGCCGGTTTTGTATTGCGACATACCAATTTCTTCGCCGTAATACAGGTACAAAGTGCCAGGAGTTGTCATTAATAAACTCGCGGCAATTTTTGCTTTGTTCATATCGCCGTTGAGCGACAACATGATGCGGTTTTGATCGTGATTGGTGAGGAAGGGTGAAAAATAATTCATCGGTGCGGCCGCTTTGCGCGCTTGCAAATTGGCCCACAGGTTTTCGCGATTTTGTTGCATTGTATTGTTGCCGAGGGTGCCGAAATCTGCGCTTTGTTTAACCGCGGGGTTGAGGATATCAACCACCATGGTGCCAAAATCAAAATCAAAAGCGGAGTCCAAACCTTTGCCGTTATCGCGGTATTTGCCGATGGTATTTAGATCCGCCCAAGCTTCGGCGACTAACATGGCATCCGGTTTTATGGATTTCACGTGTTGGGTAAAAATAGTCCAGTAGTCGATTGTGCCTTGGGTATCCGCTTGTAATGGATAACCGCCCTCTTCCACCGCATAACGCACTGCATCCAAACGGAAACCATCCACACCTTTTTCTAACCAGAAAGTGGCGAGTTTATTTAATTCATCGATCACGACTTGTTTGGTGAGATTTAAATCCGGCTGGCTGCCACCGAAGGCGCCGTAATAATAGGCTTTGCGTGTTTCATTCCAATGCCATACCGCCGCAGGGTTGGATTCGCTCGACCAGGGCTGGCCCCAACCGCTTTCGGGGCGGTCGTCGCGCCAAATAAAATAATCCTCGTAACCCGCTTCTTTATTGGCAGATTTAATAAACCAATCGTGTTTATCGGAGATGTGATTGAGCACTAAATCCAGAATCACTTTGATGTCGCGCTTGTGGGCTTCGGCGATAAAGTTTTCAAACTCTGCCATGGTGCCGTAGTCGGATTCGACGTTGTAAAAATCCTGAAAGTCGTAACCGTGATAAGAAGGCGCTTCAAACACCGGCGTCAGCCAAATACCGTTCACCCCCAACCCTTTCAGGTAATCCAGCTTGCTGGTCATGCCGTTGAAATCACCGCTGCCATCGCCGTCGGCGTCCTGAAAAGAGCGCGGCCAGATCTCGTAAATAATGGCGTTATGCCACCAGGCATTGGCATCTTCATTAATCACAAGGGATTGATAAGCCGCACTGCTGGCATTTGCACTGGTGGGCGTTTGGTTGAGAAGTTGGTTTTGATTGGGGGGAGTGGAAGTACCGGATTCGGAACAACCAGCGAGCAGGCTCGCAGCAATAAACAGGGAAAGCAGGCGTTTCATGAAGTGGGCTCCATTGGGTATTAGCATTATGAGAATGAACTTTGTGAGTAAAGCCCATTCATAACACCAGTGCCAAGCCCTGCTTTGCCCCTGCGCCCATGAATACGTATGCGTCAGCTTAATTATCGTCTTCCTGATCGATTTTACAGGCGAGCACCTTGTCGATGCGGCGGCCATCCATATCCACAATTTCCAGCTGCCAGCCTTGCAATTGGGCTTTGTCGCCCGTAGCGGGCATGCGCCCAATCAGCAACATCATCAGCCCGTTAAGGGTTTGGTAATCACCCTCGTCCGGCAGTTCGGCAAGCTCAAGGCAGTCTTTAATATCCAGCACTGGCAGCATGCCATCGAGCAGGAAGGAGCCGTCATCGCGGCGAATAATAAACGCATCCTGATCATCTTCACTGATAAATTCACCGGTGAGTGCTTCCAGCAAATCCTGCAAGGTGACTATGCCTTTCATATCGCCATATTCATCCACGACAAACACCATTTGGCTGCGCGAGGAACGGAAGAACTCCAATAACTCCATCGCCGTGAGCGATTCCGGCACTACCTGGCAGGGTTGCGCCATAGTCGCCAAATCCACTTGATTGCCGCGAATGGCTTCAGCCAATAACTCTTTGGCGTTGATGATGCCAATCACATTGTCATTTTGTTTGGTGCACACCGGAAACCGCGTATGGGGCGATTGCATAACACGCGCATAGTTGTCCTCCAGCGACAAAGCAGTATCCAGATAGATGACATCCGCGCGCGGCACCATCAGTGACACAATGCTGCGCGCTTCAAGACGCAGTACATTTTTCACCATGGTGTGCTCTTGCTCCTCCAATATGCCCGAGCTTGAGCCCTCATCCAGCATCGCGTGAATATCCTCTTCAGT
The DNA here is from genome assembly GCF_008806955.1 of Cellvibrio sp. KY-YJ-3. NCBI lineage: Bacteria > Pseudomonadati > Pseudomonadota > Gammaproteobacteria > Cellvibrionales > Cellvibrionaceae > Cellvibrio > Cellvibrio sp. KY-YJ-3. The sequence goes on from NZ_CP031727.1 coordinate 3,896,642, forward strand.
AACCTGATGCCCCTGCATTTGGTGAAAACCCATAATGCGCATTAAATAACGGGTGGACATAGAAAGCAGCGCGACAAAGGGTTTGGTGAGGATCGCCAATAACTGCATGGGTCTTGCCATCACGCAGGCGATGCGCTCGGCACTGAGTTGACCGATACGCTTGGGCACTAACTCGCCCACCACAATGGATAAATAAGTGACCACCACTACCACCAAAATGGTGGCGAAATTATCGCTAATATTGGTGGGCACACCGAGGGTTTGCAGCCACAGGGCAAAGGGTTCGGCGAATACAGACTCCCCAAAAATACCGTTCATGATACCGATAGAGGTAATACCGATCTGGACAGTGGAGAGGAACTGGGTGGGCTCTTCCGCGAGTTTTAATGCAGCCGCCGCCGATTGGCTGCCCTTAGCCGCCAGAGCAGTAAGGCGGGACTTTTTTGCCGTCACTATGGCAATTTCCGACATGGCAAATACGCCGTTAAGCACAATAAGACCCAGCAGTACAAAAAATTCCATAAATGCCTACTAAAATATTCATAAATAGTGGAGCCTTTGGCGCCACTCTGTTACAAGAGCGGGCGAGTATAGCACTCATCAATTTAATCGATGCAGTGCTACGCTGTAGCCATTTCCCGTTGATTCACTATTCCCGTGCCAAGGATTTTATGAAGACGCAAGCATTGCCCAGCCAGCCGTTAGAGCCGCAAGCTACCCCTACAGACACAAGTGCACCAATCACCAATAAAAACCCCGCCGGAGCGATTGACCGCGAAGATGCCATGGCAATTGCCAAGCACTTCTCGCAGTACCTAACGCCACAATTGGCGCTGAGCGAGACCCTGAAGCACGAGGTTTATCAATTGCGCCACAAAGTCTATTGCGAAGAGTTGCATTTCGAGGACACCAAACCCGAACAAATCGAGCAGGATGAATTTGACCAGCGCTCGGTTCACTGCGCCATTCGCCATATCAAAAGCGAACAACTGGCAGGTACAGTGCGTGTCATCACCACCAAAAGCAGCGATGATTTACTGCCACTGCAAAAATACTGTGCACAGGCTGTAACCCACGAAAGCCTTGCCCCCCACAACTTTTTACCTCATCAAATTTGTGAGTTGTCGCGCCTGGCCGTGCCCGCGCTGTTTCGCAAACGCCAATCCGACCAGCAGGAAGGTGCAGCGACCGGGGTAATCAATGAAGAGACTTTCTCCGCCCACGAAATGCGCGCGTTTCCCTACATTGCGGTGAGCCTGTACTTATCTGCCATGGCGCTGTGTCACAAAACCCGCCGGGTGCATATTTATTTGATGATGGAGCCGCGCCTGGCGCGCAGCCTCAAATTTGTAGGGATTCACTGCACCCAGCTGGGGCCGGTGGTGGAATATCACGGTCAGCGTGCCGCCTATTATGTGGATGTACGCGAAGCGCGCCGCACACTAAACCCCGGCTACCGTAAACTGCTCAGTTTTATCGAAGCCGAGCTGTTTAATCACACACTGGTTAACACCTGAATATTTTAGGAAGAACAGCGACACAACCGTATCAACCAGCGCTCCATCCGCTCAAATGCGGTTGGGTGATATACCACCCAACCGCCAATCAGCCCCAGCAAACTACCCAAGACAATATCCAACAAGCGCGCCCGCAATAGCACCTCAGGCACCCAATTCACAGCAGTCGCCTCTGCAAAGAGTACGGTCAACGGCGTGATAAAAATCACCGCGAGGCCGTAATTGCGCATCACTAAAAACTCCACAACAAAGGTCAACAGCATTATTAAGAGTGCAATAGCTACAGGGGTAAGTGGCAGCGTGAATAACAGTGCAGCCAAAACCAGCCCGAGCGCCGTTCCAAACACCCGATGCAGCTTGCGCTGCACCACCATGCGGAAACTGGCACCCTGCATAACTGCAGCACAGGAAATAGGTACCCAATAGGGGTTATCCAGCGACAAGGCAATTGCAATCACATACGAAGTGGCGACAAAAAAGGCGATGACACCCGCTTCCAGTATCAGCGCAAAAGGGCGCACCACAGTGGCTGCAGCGGGAGCCTCCTGCGGCGGATAAGCGCGCGGAAGAAGGCTGTAAAGCAACGCCAAAAAGCAGGAAAACCCCGCACCGGCAGCGACCAACCCCGCGCGCAGAGGCAACTGGGCAACCCCTAAGGGTTGAATAATGCCAATCACCGTCACCAGGATAAAAAAGAAACTACCCGGCGGTGCTACAGCGTAAAACCGGGTGATAAGTGTGGCGCCAAACACCGCCACAAAAAGCGCCGCTGTCCCCGTATAAACGCTAAAACTGGCACCGAGCCCCAAGGCAAAACAGGCAACTAATCCCAGAGAACACCAAAATAAGCGACGCATGCGTTGCAACAATGGCAGCGGTTGGATATACAAAAACACCATGGCCCCCATCGCCGCCAAAATAGCCAGATCCACGCGCCCAAGCAGTGCCCCAACCAGCGCAGGAACACCCGCCCCCAGCGCGACCATAAACGGAATATGCCAAGGGCGATTGGCGGTTTTTATCTGGATCAAGGTTTGCAGCTGGGAGGGGAAACCGGGCACATAAACTCCTTAGTCGAGGAAGCTGGGCACCTTTTGCAGGTGGGCGGGCAGCAGCGGGTTGTGCAGCACAAAGTAGTCCCCCTGCTGCTGTTTGATCAAGGCGATTTCAGCGGCAAAGGTGCGCGTAAACAACTCATCAAATGAACCATCGGACTGGGCAATGCGCAACCCCTCCTCCAGGCGCTGGGCCAATTCCGACTCATGAATGCTCACATAAAACACAAAAGGCAAAGGAAAATAGAGCAAAGGGCGCTGTGCCACTACCATCTTGTAGCCCCGTTCAGCCTGACTCTCCAGTAGCAGTGGCGCCTCCACAATACTCATGGGGACATAGTCATAGCGCTTGGCGTTTAACATCGCCAGTACATTGCTGATATTGGAGCTGTCTTGCACCTGATAGCCATTGGCGCGATAAACATCCGTATCCACCCAGCCACGCACTTGCCCCGCCACGAGACGTTTTAAGGCAGATACCTGGGTGATGGCGGCAAAACGAGCCTGATCCTCGCTCCGGACAATCAAGTGACGATAGCCCAGCAAGCCTTTATAAAGCGGGATATCAATCCGGATAGCAGGATCAGCGCTTCGCCCCACCGACTGACTCACCCGCCGCCAAGGGCCAACCTGCACATTGATTATTTTCCCCCGGCTCAGCTCGCGTCGCACACGGGGCGTGGAGAATTCGGCTTTTACGCGCAGGATTTTGAATGCACCATGACTGCTACGGGTTTTATCCAGCGCCAGCCGTAACAGCTGCACCTGATAATCATCGCGCTTGGGGGTTACTCCCCAATCCCAATAGCGGTATTCCATGGTTTCTTTGGTGCCCGGCTCGGTATTCGGCTGGGCGCTGACCAAGGGCGCGCCCAGTGCCAACAGCACTAACAGGCCGTAGCCGACAAGGGCATGGTTAGAGAAAAAATGCTCTCGATTGATTTGACTCATAACGGCAAACACAATTTTTTATTAGCTTTATATACAAACACAGGGGGCAAGCACTGATCGCGACTGCTGGGTAGGTTAACACCCGCAGGCCGCATTTACCCTTGGCTGGATGGTTTTTTATTTCTTAAAAATCCCGCTAAATCAAGCTTTTAGGAATAAGAACAGCCAGAGCCTTCACCGGTAACCCAGCCAATTGTTCAGGCAATCGCTCGCTTTCTTTGACTAAACAGGAGTTTATATTGCCTTTACATTTGAGAAGAATTATCATTAACACTGTTTTGTTATTTAACCCTTGCCAAGGCTAGTGCTTCGTTGATGTCGTCCAAACACAGCTCACTGATTTCTCTTCTGCTCGTTGCTGGTGTGCATCTGGGAGCATTAGCGGCAATCGTTTTGTCCGCGCCTGAACCCGCGCCGGTGGAGATAGTTCAACCCACTATTCAAGGTGTGATTGTGATGGCGGAACCAGAGCCAACGCCACCACCGCCCGAACCGCTCCCGCCACCACCACCCCCGGAAAAAAAGCCGGAACCAACGCCCAAGCCAAAACCCAAACCGCTGCCCAAAGCACCGCCGTCCGAGCGGGCAGTAAAGGCACCCGAACCAGAACCACTACCGACTCCACCGGTCGCACAACCGGCTGAACCCAAACCGGCAGCACCTGCACCCGTAGTGCCACCGCGCGCCGATGCCGGGCAAATCAGCAACCCCGCACCAGCCTACCCCAGCCTCTCGCGGCGTTTACGGGAAGAAGGGCTGGTGGTGCTTGAAATTCTCATTCGCGCCGACGGCAGCGTCGGCGAGATAAAACTGAAAGCCAGCAGTGGTTTCAAACGGCTGGATGAAGCGGCGATCAATGCTGTGAAACGTTGGCGTTACCAACCCGCCACCCAGGGCGGCCAAGCCATCGATTTCTGGTACGAACAGCCACTCGAATTTAATTTGCACTGATTGTTTTACTCGGATTGCCACAACTGATTTTTACTTCTACCGCTACAACGAGGTTTTTATGGATTCACCTTACGGCATAGCTTCCATCTGGGCACAGGGCGACGCACTGATCAAAGGTGTCGCAATTATTTTGCTCGTCATGTCCATCGCCAGCTGGTGGGTAATTGTGGTGCGCGCCTGGGGCCTGTGGCGCCTGCGCAGCTCGGCTCAGGGCTTAAACGATTTCTGGCACGCCCAAAGTTTTGCCGAGGGTTTGCGCACCTTGGGGGAAGATCGCACCACTCCATTTCGCCATTTAGCCGAAGAAGGTCAGGCGGCGCTGGATCACCACAGCAACCACAAAGATGACTTGCACGGTCACTTGCCGCTCGCCGAATGGCTCACTGCCTGCTTGCGTGGTTCTATCGATGAAAGCGCCGAACGTTTACAGCGTGGTTTGGCGGTGTTGGCGTCAGTGGGATCTACCGCGCCGTTTGTAGGTTTGTTTGGCACCGTGTGGGGTATTTACCATGCGTTGGTTGGCATTGGTGTATCGGGTCAGGCGAGTATCGACAAAGTAGCCGGCCCGGTAGGTGAAGCATTGATCATGACCGCCTTTGGTTTGGCCGTCGCCATTCCAGCGGTGCTGGGCTACAACGCCTTAAACCGCGCCAATAAAGGTGTACTCAACAAGCTCAACCGTTTTGCCCATCAGCTGCACGCTTATTTCATCACCGGCAGCCCAATGCAAAACAAAGGCACCATCACCAAACTTACTCCGCGCAAAGAGGGTTAAGCCATGGCATTTGGTGGAGGTCTCGACGACGATAGCGAAGTCATGAGCGAAATCAACATGACGCCCTTGGTGGATGTCATGTTGGTATTGCTGATTATTTTTATTATCACCGTGCCGGTATTAACCCATTCGGTAAAAGTGGATTTACCGCGTGCCGACAATACCCCCAATGAATTAAAACCGGAAACTATCAGCCTTGCCGTCAATGCCGACGGGGCGATTTTCTGGAACGAAACCCAAGTCAGTTTTGAGGATTTGGAAGCCCGCCTCACCGCTGAAGCAAGCAAACAACCGCAACCGGAAATTCACATTCGCGGCGATAAAGCGGCGGCCTACGAACATGTGATACAAACCATGGCGGCGGTGCAGCGAGCGGGTATTTTAAAATTAGGATTTGTCACCGAACCCGGCAATTAGCCGGGTTTTTTATTTTTAGCGGGCTTAATGCTGTGCGGGGCTAATGCGGTGCGGGTTTTGGCTGTCCATCGTCACGCCAGGGTTTGCCATCGCAAGTGGCATAGTGCGGGCAAGTGTCCATACAACCCCGGCAGGGCAAATGCACCGGGGTATTATTTTCGGTGGGGCTGACTGGCTGCGACATATTCTCTCCATTATCTATTTAGGTGGGTTATCCGGTTATACGCAAGTCGCCGCCTTTTAGGCGCATATCCATGCAGTTATTCTTCGCCCAACTGATATATTCACTCGACTCCCTATCAATAACTCACCATCCCGTTGAATAACTTCTTACCCAATGAATAACACCACCACTTCAGATCACCCACAGCCAGCCCCGCTGGTTAATACCCGTCACAGCGCGATTATTCGCTTGGCGATTCCGATTATTCTCGCCAATGCCGCCGTGCCCTTGCTCGGTTTGGTGGATACCGCCGTGATCGGCCACAGCGGCACCGCTGCAGATTTGGGCGCAATTGCGCTGGGTTCGCTGATTTTCAGTTTTCTCTTCTGGGGTTTTGGTTTTTTGCGCATGGGCACCAGCGGTTTTACCGCCCAGGCGGCGGGCGCCGGTGATTACCGCGAAGTGCGCACGGCTTATGGACGAGCGCTGCTGCTGGGCGTTGCAATTGGGTTGCTACTGATCTTGCTGCAGTACCCGTTAAATCTGCTCGCGTTTTGGTTGTTGGATGGCAGTGTTGCCGTTGAGCAAGCCGCGCAGGTTTATATGCATACGCGCATTTGGGGCGCACCAGCCACACTCGCCACCTACGCGATTATGGGCACGCTGATTGGCCTTGGGCACACCCGGCAATTACTCTGGTTACAACTACTGCTGAATGGCGTGAACTTAATTCTGGATGTGGTTTTTGTTGTGGGGTTTGACTGGGGGGTGCGCGGCATAGCGTTAGGTACGGTTATCGCCGAATGGACTTGTGTGCTAGTGGGCGCGCGGGTTCTTTATCGGCTGCTACGCAAACCGCAGGCGGAATCTTTTTTTATTTGGTCCCATATTTTTCAGCGCAGCGCATTAGTCAGTACCTTAAAAACCAATAGTGACATCATGTGGCGCACGCTGTTTATGCTCACCGGTTTTGGCTGGTTCGCTAATCAAGGGGCGCAATTTGGCGATACGGTGCTCGCGGCCAACCATATCCTGTTACAGTTTTTGTCCTTTGCGGCGTTTTTTCTGGATGGTTTTGCTTTTGCGTTGGAGTCGCTGGTAGGTAAAGCCATAGGTGCGCGCAATCGCCAGTTGTTTGATCGCGTGATTGTGGTCTCCACCCAAATTGCTGCTGCCTGTGCCGCCGGATTAATGCTTTTATTGTTGCTGTTTGGACCGCTGGCGATTAACGCATTGAACCCGCATCCAGCCATCCAACTGCAAGCGCAAACTTACCTGCCCTATGCCGCTACTTATGTGTTGTTGTCATTTATGGCATTTCAGCTGGACGGGATTTTTATTGGCGCCACCGCCAGCCGCGCCATGCGTAACGCGGCGCTGGTATCGCTGCTGATATTCCTCGCTGCCGCGTGGCTGCTCGTTGAATGGGCGGGCAACCAGGGTCTGTGGTTGGCATTTATTCTCTACGTTATCGCCCGCGCACTTGCGCTCGGGGCTTATTTACCGGCGTTGCGTCGGCAGTTGCCACCCACCGCAAGCACCGGCTAACGAGCCCGACTAACAAACTCGGTTAACGATCTCGACTAAAAAGTTACGCTTTATAAAAAATACGCATCAACTACTGACTTGATGCTTTTGCAGGTGTTTCTCCAACAACTGCATAAAGCGCGGCTCGGGGCCGATATCCTCATACAGCGGATCACCCATTTCATCGGTGGCGATCACTCGATTGCCCTGCACATAGGGAAAACTTTCCTCCACCATATTTAACGCGGCGGATAAAAGTTCACGAATTAATTGCTCCTTGGTGCGTTTGGGGTACATCTCCGCCAAAGCATCAATACGCGCCGCATCTTCAATGGTGAGATGCACATTGTAGGTATCCTTGGTCAGAATCCCCTGCGCCTGTTTTTCCCACTCGCTAACCAAACCTTTTAACGACATATATCTGCTCCTTTTACTGCAATTAAGAGAGAAACAATTGTTCGCTGCCCAGACTGAACGGTAAATGAACTGTGAGGCGCAATGTGAGGTGTACCCTGCGTTGTGTCATGTATTGAGTGTAGTCCACCGATTGTCATTAACGCCCTGCGCACGTAAAAAATCCTTACAAATATTCACATTAGCCCAGTGACAAAATGGCAACCTACCGTAGCAAATTCAACCTACAGCAGCTATGGTTAGCAACACAAAAACAATAATCGCCATCCGTTAAATAGGTTCAGCCGCACCCACAAAAACAATCACCTTAGAAACATTCACAATAGAAACAACAGAGACAAAAACAATGACGAAAAAAATAATTCCTTTAGTTGTCAGTCTGGGGCTGGCTTTCGGCAGCCAACTCACTCTCGCGGCAGACAAAACTTTCAAATGGCCAAACGGTGCCAAGGCGGCAATAAACCTGGCCTATGACGATGCCCTACCCTCGCAGTTGGATAACGCGATCCCGGCGCTGGACAAATACGGCTTAAAAGGTAGTTTTTATTTAACGCTGGGGGCAGACACAGTTGCTACGCGCATGGCTGACTGGCGCAAAGCAGCGGTGAATGGCCATGAGCTTGCCAACCACACACTGTTTCACCAGTGCTCACGTAAAGGTGCCGGGCGCGAATGGGTTCATCCGGAAAATGATTTGGACAAGGTCAGCGCTACCCAACTCGCCGCACAAATTCGCGTAGGCAATATTATGCTGCATGCGATTGATGGCAAAACCGAGCGTACTTTCACGACTCCCTGCGGCGATTTAAACGCAGCCGGCACGCCCTATTTACCCTTGGTAAAAAGTGAATTTGTTGCGGCCAAAGCCGCGTTTGGTACTGTGGTGCCGGACATGAAAACCCTTGACCCCTACGCGGTAGTAGTGGCTACCCCGGCCGAGGTAAGTGGTAAGGAATTAATTGCACTGGTAAAAGAAGCGGCTGCAAAAGGCACCATGATGAATTTCACCCTTCATGGTATTGGCGGCGATCACCTGAGTATTTCTAATGAGGCGCACGAAGAATTGTTAAAGTATCTCGCGGACAATAAAGATATTTATTGGACCGATACTTTTATCAATATTATGAAGTACGTGAAAGAACAACAGAAAACCCTGAATTAAATTCTATCATCCACCACATCCGCTACAGCGAAATCGCGCACACCAAACAGATTGACTCTACTGGTGTTCGCGACTGAAAAAACACACTTACTTCATCGTCCTACCCGCGAACGCGGGTATCCATAAAAATCAAGAGCTTAATTAAACTTCCAAAAATAACTTTTCTTTGCTGGCAATTAATAATTCATGCACCGCGCTGCGTTGATTATTGGCATTGAGCTTTTTCATCAACTCGGCATATTCCTGTAAGCGCCTGTCACCATATTCATAAGCTTCACGCTCAACTAATTTATAATTTTCAAACTGCTGACGCTCGGTTTCTTTATTGACTTCTTGTTCCATCCAGAGATTATTCACCCGGTCACCCGTCATGGATAAAATGCGGCTATTATCTGCAGTTTTACGCTCATGCACATAGGTGTAATTAGCACCCAACATATCCAGCGAGTCATTAGGGGTATGTTCAAATTTGCTGTAACTAAAGTCGTAACGGGTATTTTGTTTTATCAACAAATTATCACCGTTTTGCTCGGTACGAGTCTGTTGCTCCAGTGTCAAACTCATCGCGGCCACTTGTGAGTAATAACCCGGGTTGTGATACACCGGAGAGCGAAAGCTGGCCGTAAAATCCGGCATGCCGGAATCAAATGCGGCGATGGCTTCTTGCGCAGCATCACTCTCCGTATCCCCTTCAGCAATAACAGATTTTAAAAAACTGCCAAACACTGAATTAAACGCATCCAACATAAACCGCTTGGAAGCATTGGGAGCTGCACTTTCGTCGCTTGCCTGCGCGATTAAATCCAGGTATTGCTGTAGCACATCGCGTTCAAGGTTTGGTGTGCCCGCCAAACTTTGCAACTGGCTGGTGATATTGACGCTATAACCCTTTACATCCTCTGCGCGCAGGGTTTGGGTTTGCGCGACCTCATCCACACTGAATTCATAACTGTGTTCAACGTAGGTATCCGTCGCAGGATTGAAGCGCTGCAAGGTGAAATTGAACCCGGTAATAAATTGGGTATCAACATCTTTTAAGCCGCGCAGTTGGGTAGTGTCGGCGCGAAAAAATTCATCGCCCATAGCCCCCAATTTTTCCATTAAGGCGGCCAGCGCTTTTTGTTCGCCTTCTGACAAATCGCCATCCACAACCAATGAAAACTCCATCACTGAAGTGCCATCGCGAATATTATTGCGGCTGAATTGGATATTGATGCTATCGCCATCTTTCGTGCGCAGATTCAAAAATACTGACTCAATGCGCTTGCCTTTCGCGGCGGAGAAATCCGGGGAAAACTTATCGACAGCTACCTTGGGTGGTACGCGAAATTGACGAACCTCATTGCGATATTCACTGGTTTCGCGGCTCAGTGCCGCAACCTGACTAAACAGGCTGCTCACGGAAAATTTGGCTTTGTTGTCTTTGATTTGCGCCAGTGAATTCACCAGCGCCTGGTTCGCGGCCTGGGCGGCAGCACCGGTGTGGGATTTGTCGCGTACATAGGTCGCAACTACCATGGGCTCGGAATAAACCGGCGGTGGGTCAATCACCGGATTAATGGTGACAATCGCAGCGGGCGAGCCTACCGCTTCAGGTGAGACAGGCGCCGGGGTTGGGGCCAATGGCGCCGTGGTAACGGGGCTGTTACGGGATATAGCATCAGTCAGATTCAGGACAGAAATTTCCATGGGATAGCATCTCCATTAATTCCCTATGCTTATCGGCAGATATCCCAAAAACTTTTGCCTTATTCCGCCAACAATGCCAATAACACGCCATTCGTCCAGCCAAAACCGTCCTGCAACTCGTATTCGCCGCCGCCGCCGGGTAGGTGAATATCGTAAACGTTATATTTCTCTACCAACTTACCGGTAGTGTGGTAGACCTCGCGATTTAAATTTACCCAGCGGGATTTAACCTGATCCGCAGTGTCGTAGTGTTGGTAATGACGCAGACCTTGAATCGCCAACCACTGCAGGGGTGCCCAGCCGTTGGGGGCGTCCCACTGCTGACCGGTGTTGGCCAGTGTGGTGGTGAGGCCACCGGCTTGTAAAAAATCCTGCGCGATTTTTTGTGCAACTTGATCGGCCATGGACTGATCCACCATGCCGAAATACAGTGGAAAAATGGCTGCGAGCGACAGCACTGGCGTTTGTTGTTGCGCGCTAACATCGTAGTCGTGAAAGAAACCGGTTGTTTCATTCCAAAAATATTTCAATACAGCCTGCTGACGCTGCCCAGCCAAACGCAAAAATTTATCGGCTTCAGCGCGATTACCTTCCAATGCATAAATGTGCGCTAACATTTTTTCCATATTAAACAGCAGCGCATTGAGATCCACCGGGACTATGTCAGTGGTGTGAATAGTTTTCATGTCCGCAGGATTTTTAAACCAGCGGCTGCTGAAATCCCACCCGGATTCCGCTGCCGCGCGCACATGGCGATAAAGCTCTGCTTTGTTCGCACCCGCCCCTTCCGCCAGTTCATAGTCTTCTTTGAATGATTCCGGCCGCGGTGCGGCTATATCGTCCCAGTAGCGATTCAATACACTGCCATCGGCCATTCGCACCACGCGGCGATGAGCAGGTGCCGCTGCCGTTAATTGCAACGCTCCGCTCATCCAGAATTCATATTCTTTAACAAGCGATGGCAAATACTGCGCATAGATTTTTTCGCCTTTATGCTGCGCCAATAACTCGACCATCAATGCAAAAAAGGGTGGTTGTGAACGGCCTTCGTAGTATGTGCGGTTGCCATTGGGAATAAACCCACGGCTATTAATCAGGTAAGAAAAGTTATTCACCATGCCTTCAATTAAATCCCAGCGACCAGAAACCTGCAGGCCAAGCATAGTGAAATAACTATCCCAATAATAAACTTCGCGAAAGCGCCCACCGGGCACCACATAGGCATTGGGTAGGGGAATTAAACTGCCATTGGTATTCACGGCAGTATGGGGTTGGCGCGTCAGCAAATCCCAGAGCTGGCTAATATGCTGTTCCACCGGTTGATGGATATCACTTTTAAAATCAGCGGCAACCCCATGGGGTAATTCAAAATGTTCACGCACGAATTTTTCCAAATCAAAATCCGGTTGTGTTTTTTGAGTTTGGTACAGCGCCGCAATTTGCACCATGGGCTGATGGGGAATGCTATCCACAAAGGTTTTGGAGTCGGGAAACAAATTGGATAGCTGAATTTCTTTAAACATAATTGCTTGGTTGCCATCGACAGAAGTGAAAAGAATGGACGATGTGGCGCTTGTCTGCTGGGTAGAATTTTGCGCTGATGGGATTTCATTGTTGTCACTACAGGCCATCAGCAATAGTGCCAGTAGCAAGCCGATAATTGCTGGTTTCATCGACCACTCCGTGAAGTCAAAAAGGGAGCCGGCCTTGGGCGCGGCTCCAAAGGCTATAGCGCGGATTAGAAGTTGTAACCCAGGCTCAGCTTCACATTGCGCGGCAGAATGTAACGGCCATTAGCCGATGCACCAGTCGCACGAGGGTCACTTTCGGTCAGCGCCAACTCATCGGTGGCATTGTCTACCGCTAACTGGATATTCAGGTTGTCGATATTCACTTGCACACCGAGATCCAATTTAGTGTAGCTGTCCAACGTATTGGTGTTGGCATTATCACCATAGCGATCACTGATCACACTGTAAGTCGCGTAGAGCGATGTCTCCACATTGCCGCCCAACGTGAGGTTATAGCTCGGGGTTAAGCGCATCATGTGGGTTGGCTGACGCAATACTTGATTGCCCGCCAGTGGTCCGTTGTCGATCTCTGGTTCTTGTACCGTCGCGTTTAAATCCAGCGTGAAATCTCCCAAGTACAATTTACCATCCAGCTCCACACCAATCGCTTTGGTTTCCAAACGAGTACAGCTGGCCGCGCCCACATCACAGAAAGGTTGGCCTTTGGTTTTGTTGGAAAAACCGGTGGCATAAAGTGAGTAGTTATCGCGCGACAATTTGTAACCCAACTCCAACTGACTGACATCAATAATCAAATCCGAGCCGTTGTTAAAATCGCCACGGAAATCGCGGTAGGCATCAAAGTCCGGATATTTAAAACCGTCGTTGATACGCACAAACACGCCCATGTCATCGCGGAAATTCCAGTTGGCGGCGGCGGTATAAGCGGTGTTACTTTCATCGGCATCGACAAAAAAATCATCGCGGCCATCCAGCGCGCCGTCATCTACCGCGTAACTGGTTTTGCGATTCGCAAGGCGCACACCGGCGTCCAACGTTACATCGCCAATGTAGGTTTCACCGGCGATATAAAACGCATTTTCACGGGCGTCGCCGCGGGCATCCACATCGTATTTCCAACCACAGGTGGCAACATCAGCCCCCTGGCAGGGATCACTAATACTCGCCGCACTGACTTGCTCGCCGTTGTGACCCAGTTGATACCATTTTTGGTTGCCGATGGACCATTGCTCACTGACATCCCACGCGGAACTGTAATAACCTAGGGTGAGTTTAAAATCGTCCCAGCGTTTGCCCAGGCTTAAATCGTTGTTAAACGCACTGATATCTTTTTTCACCACCCAGGGGCCAAATTGTTGCACCAGTTGGTTGGCTGCAAGGGGTGCACCGGTCACCGTCTCACCCGCTACGCCGCCGTTCAAACTGCCCAAGGTCACTGCTGCGCCCTGAGGCACAAAACCAAAAGTATCGGCATCACCTTTGGTCAAACTGAAGCGATCGATAAAGGTCCAGTCGTTGGCCAGGTTTAATTCCAGCGAGCCGCCGGTCACACTGCCATCCCAACCGCGCCCTTCGCCCATATCCATGGATTCCCAATTGATCGCCGAACCGCCGTTGCCATCCGCGCCAGACATAGGCACTAATACGTGGCGATTACGTTGGCCGACCTGGGTGTAACCCGCATCCAACCCGGTTTCAACACCGTTTACATCCAGCGCCACCGGCAAATACCAGGTGCCGTGGTCGTCGGTGCTGCGATGGAACAGATTGGCTTTGCCGTTATCGAGGATTTTGGTGAGGTTGACGGTGAACTGATGACCCTCTTCCGCATTAAAACCGGCATCGCGCACACCGGGCGATGAGCTGACATAACCGCCGATCATGTAATACAAATCATCGTCCAATTTGCCGCTGACCATACCGTCGATGCGCTGCAAATCGTAATCCGAGGTGGTGTAACGCAGCGCGCCTTCCGTTTCTTCACCACCCTCTTTCAAAATAAAGTTAGTGGTTAAACCGACCTGGCCGTTGGAGTACACGGGGTTGGGGCCACCGCGCAAACCCTCCAGCCGCTCAATGGTTTCATCCACCCGGAACAGGGTGGAGTTCTCCATAAACGACAAAGTCGGTGCAGGGAAAATTGCCAGGCCATTAATCGCTACGGTGACAAAATCCGCATCGCCACCACTGGGCAGGCCACGCACAAAAATATTGGCGCCGGACACACCGCCCGAACTCTCCACCCACACACCGGGGATGGTTTTTAACAAATCGGCAGTACTGGCCGGCGATACTTGTTTGATCTCTGCATCGTCCACCGTGGAAATCGCGAAGCTGGCATCAAAGCGCTTCACGCTGGCGCCGCCCGGTGTACCGGTAACGATCAACTCTTCAATTGTGTCACCGCCGTCCTGCGCCATAACCGGCGCCTGCACCAAACCCAGCGCAACCGCACCAAGGGCAAGGTTCAGGCAGGATTTACGGTGATGATTAACCTTAATAATGGCTCGTGTAAGTAGATTGATTTTCATGGGTTCTCCCCTGTCGTGGGCTAGTTATTGTTGGATTGCTATCGTTCTGTGTTGATTGTGTTGCCTCTTGCCGCAGGAAATTCACCCTTACAAAGCCCCTGTCCAAATAATATTAGAACCCAAAAAAACAAATTGCAATCGTTTGCAATATATTTTGCAAACGATTGCGAAAAAATCTGCAAACGATTGCCAAAGGAAAAATAGGTGATTAGACTCATTTCTCGGGCGATACTTAACGCCGTTAATAACAATGGCGCGACAAAAAACACAATAACGAGAACAGTGTTATGGCAATCACCAACCGACACCTGATGATTCTGGTGCTCATGTGCAACTACTTCCTGTTCGGCTTACTGCTGAACAGCGTCGGCATAGTCATCTTGCAATCCATCAACAGCTTTGGCGTAAGCAAAGAAAACGCAGCGCTGCTGGAAGGTTTTAAGGATTTACCCATCGCCATAGTGTCGTTTTTTGTCGCCTCGCTCCTGCCTCGTCTCGGCTACCGCAAGGCAATGCTGATTGCTGTATCACTGGTATTGTTGGCCTGCCTCGCCATGCCGGTGATTGCCAGTTTTTGGGCGACTAAATTATTTTTTCTCTGCGTAGGCTCGGCATTTGCGCTGATTAAAGTCTCGGTCTATGCCAGTGTCGGGCTGCTCACTAACAGCAAACAAAACCATGCCAGCCTGCTCAATAGCATTGAAGGGATTTTTATGTGCGGGGTGTTATCGGGCTATTGGATTTTCAGTGCGTTTATCGATGACCAGAACCCGGCCAGCAGCGCGTGGCTTAATGTGTATTGGCTGATTTCCGGGCTCTGCGCCTTCAACCTGTTGCTTATGTTCGCGGTTAAATTTGATGATCGCCCAGCTACTGATTCCACAACTGAACTCACTACCGAACCCACTAGCAAACTCACTACCAACACCAACCCAGCATCACCGGTAACCAGTCCCTTTGAAGACTTTATTGCCATGCTCAAGTTGGTATTGCGGCCCTTGGTATACAGCTTTATGGGCGCGATGTTTTTGTACGTACTGATCGAACAAGGCATAGGTACCTGGCTTCCCACTTTTAACAGTGAAGTGCTCAGACTACCCGCGAGTATCGCCGTGCAGATCACCAGTTTATTTGCGCTCAGCCTGGCTTTGGGGCGTTTGGGTGCGGGCTGGCTGCTGCGTTTTATTCCCTGGCACCTGTTTCTCGCCGGCTGTATTTTGGCTATGGCAACGCTGGTTATTCTCACCCTGCCCCTCGCCCACAATGTGGAAGCCAAGGCCGACAGCCACTGGTTTAACCTGCCGTTGGCGGCTTATATTTTCCCGCTGATTGGTTTGTTTATGGCGCCCATCTACCCGCTGCTTAATTCGCTGGTGCTCAGCTCCCTGCCCCAGCGCCAACAATCATCCATGACGGGTTTGATTATTATTTTCTCCGCTTTGGGCGGCACGACCGGCTCGATTATCACCGGCACGGTGTTTAATCAGTTCAGCGGTCAAACCGCGTTTTACTTGGCGCTGGTGCCTATGGCTTGTATTTTTCTGCTTATTTTTCATTTAAAACGCATAAGCAAATAACGTAAACCGGCGCGCGGTTGTATAAAACAAACGACTTACATACCATGCACCCAACAGAATCAGGGTGTTGTTATCTCATGAGTAAAATGTCATCGCCGCCAGTCTCCATTGCCGACATCGCACGACGCGCCGGAGTGGCGGAATCTACCGTCTCCCGCGCACTGAATAACAACCCGATTATCAACGAACAAACGCGGGAAAAAATTCAGGCGCTCGCGCGCGAAATGAATTACAAACTCAACACCGGCGCCCGCAATTTACGCCTGCAACGCAGCCATGCAATCTCTGTCGTAATTAACGCCCAAACCCACGACGGCCAAAAATTTTCTGACCCGTTTATGATGGATATGATCGGCGCAATTGCCGATGAATTACATCAGCATAATTACAGCTTATTGTTTTCCAGCCCCGCCATTACCAGCGACGATTGGCATTCCCATCTGCTCAGCTCCAAACGTTCCGATGGCATTATTGTGATAGGCACAGGGCGCGACGATACGCCGCTGCAAAAACTGCACGCTATGGGTGATGCACTGGTGGTATGGGGCGCCGCAACACCGGATACGCAATATTGCGTGGTGGGCAGCGATAATTATCAGGGCGGCCAAATTGCGGCGCAGCATTTACTCCAACGCGGCTGTAAACGTTTGGTTTTTTTAGGCGATATTGCCCACCCGGAAATTAACCAGCGCTTTCAAGGTTATTTTGATGTACTCAAAAAAGCGGGATTAGCAACTCAGGAGCGCCACGTGCAAGCGGCGTTTTCCATTGAATCCGGTTTTAATCACGTGAATGAATTACTGCAAGGCGAATTGGATTTTGATGGCATTTTTGCCGCAAGCGACAACATCGCCATGGGTGCGATTAACGCTCTGCAACAACAAGGTTATCGCGTACCAGAGGATGTTTCAGTCGTAGGTTTTGACGATATTCCTATCGCCCCGTTCTTTAGCCCACCGCTGACAACCATTCGCCAGAATATTCACGCGGGCGGAAAATTATTGGTAGAAAAAATTCTTAAACAAATTAACGGCGATGAAACCGTGAGCTCGCAAATGCTCGCCACGGAATTAGTCGTACGCAGCTCTTAATATTGAAAATAATCTTGGGACTGATACCGAGAATGAAGCTGAACTTGATGGGCAACGCGTAATGCGTAATGCGCATCAAGATTTGATTACCCTTTAAATCCCTTACCCACCACATACACTTCGCGCGAACGTGGGCGCGATGCATCGGGCTTACGAATCACCACTTTTTCAAATGAAGTACGCACTTCTTTCACGTAATCATCGTAGCCTTCACCGTGAAAAACCTTGGCGACAAAATCCCCTTTAGGTTTTAACACGCTGCGCGCCATATCCAACGCAAGCTCAACCAAGTACATGGACGATGCCTGATCCACCGCATCCACCCCGCTGATGTTGGGCGCCATATCGGAGATCACCACATCAGCGCGGTTACCGCCGAGCTTCTCCATGATTTGATTAAACACCACCTCTTCCGTGAAATCACCCTGAATAAAATCCACGTGCTCCAATGAATCCATCGGCAAAATATCCGACGCGATCACCCGCCCTTTTACCCCGACCAAACGCCCAGCGATTTGCGACCAGCTACCCGGAGCCGACCCCAAATCCACCACCATCATAGCGGGGCGAATCAGCTTATCTTTTTCATTCAACTCCAGCAGCTTATAAGCCGCGCGCGCTCGATAGCCATCCACTTGCGCCTTTTTAACATAGGGATCGTTGACGTGTTCTTCCAACCAACGGTTACTGCTTTTGGATCGAGCCATAAATATCACAAGTGTTCTGGAGAGATGGGCGTAGGCTCAAAGAAAATGAGCCCAAAAGGGTTGCTATTGTATGCCCTAAGGAACGATAAAACAAAAGCACTCAGCTACAGCCAGTGACGCATCGGTAGAAACCAGCGTAAAATACGCGCCACTCCATTGCTCTATTATTCTTTTACCTATCCCTTTGCCGGAAAGTTACCGGCCAGGAGCCATTATGATTCGCATTACCGAACTCCAACTGCCGTTGGACCACCCTACCGAAGCCCTGCGCACTGCCATCGTTAAACGCCTGAAAATCAAAGACGCAGATTTACTTGATTTCACCGTATTTAAACGCAGTTACGATGCGCGCAAAAAAAATAGCGAGATCATGTTTGTTTACATCATCGATTTGAATGTAACCAACGAAGAGAAAATTCTCAGCCGTTTTGCCGACGACAAAAATATTCGCCCCGCGCCGGACACTAATTACTACCCCGTTGCGGAAGCGCCCACCGATTTAAGCGAGCGCCCGCTGGTGATAGGTTTTGGCCCCTGCGGTTTATTCGCCGCACTCACTCTTGCGCAAATGGGTTTTAAACCGATTGTGTTGGAGCGCGGTAAAGATGTGCGCAGCCGCACCAAGGACACCTGGGCGCTGTGGCGCAACAAGGTACTAACACCCGAATCCAACGTACAGTTCGGTGAAGGTGGTGCCGGTTTATTTTCTGACGGAAAACTCTATAGCCAAATTAAAGATCCAAAATTTTACGGTCGCAAAGTGATGCACGAATTTGTGCGCGCCGGTGCGCCGGAAGAAATTATGTATGTGAGCAAACCGCACATAGGTACTTTCCGTTTGACCGGCGTAGTTGCCGCGATGCGCGAAGAAATTAAAAGCCTCGGCGGTGAAGTGCGCTTTGAAAGTAGAGTCACTGATTTTCTGATCGAAAATGGCCGCATTGAAGGGGTAACACTGGCCGATGGTGAAACACTGCGCAGCCGTTATGTAGTACTCGCACTCGGCCACAGCTCACGCGATACTTTTCGCAAATTACATGAACGCGGTGTGTATGTAGAAGCAAAACCGTTTGCGGTTGGCTTTCGTATCGAACACCCACAATCATTAATTGATGAGGCGCGTTTGGGCAAATACGCAGGCCACCCTGAACTCGGCGCCGCCGATTATAAAGTTGTCCATCACGCTAAAAATGGCCGCGCGGTGTACAGTTTTTGTATGTGCCCCGGTGGAACCGTGGTAGCCGCCACTTCGGAACCCAATCGCGTTGTTACCAACGGCATGAGCCAATATTCGCGCAACGAGCGCAATGCAAACTCAGGCATAGTCGTGGGTATTAATCCCGCAGAAGATTTCCCCGGTGGTCCACTCGCTGGTGTCGAGTTGCAAGAAAAATTGGAATCACACGCATTTGAATTGGGCGGAAAAGATTACTGCGCACCTGGGCAATTGGTCGGCGATTTTATTCGCGGCAAAGCGTCAACTGAATTCGGTGAAGTTGAACCGTCCTACAAACCCGGCGTGCTACTGGGCGACCTCGCCTCTTCACTGCCTGATTATGTTATCGAAGCGATCCGCGAAGCCCTGCCCGCATTTGGCAAACAAATTCGCGGCTTTGATCGTGACGATGCCATTCTCACCGGCATTGAAACCCGCACCTCATCACCTGTGCGTATTACCCGTGAGCATGAATCGCTACAAAGTTTAAACACTCGCGGTTTATACCCCGCCGGAGAAGGTGCTGGTTATGCTGGTGGTATTTTGTCGGCAGGTGTCGATGGTATTAAAGTTGCCGAAGCCGTTGCTAAAGCCATGCTCGCCGATTTACAAGGTGAATAACATGCATTTAAAAATCGACGATGCAAAAAAACTCCATCAAAAAAAATATCGCACGGAATTCGGCTATTTTTTGGTGGAAGGTGAGCACCTGATTTTGGAACTGGAGAAAGCTGCAGAAACAAACGCAGCTTTGCAAGACTGTGAATTATTTGTAACTGAAAACTATCAACACTTTGCCAGCCGGTTTAAAAAGAATCTGGTCAGCGAAAAAAATATGGCACAGCTATCGGACACCAAAACTCCGCAAGGTATTATCGCCGTCGCACCGCTGTTGCCATCTGCAAAAACCAGCAACCAAAACGAACGTGCGATTTACCTGCATGAAGTGCAAGACCCGGGCAACCTCGGGACTATTTTGCGCAGCCTCGCCTGGTTCGGCAATTTTCGCTGCCTGCTAAGCCCTGGCTCGGTAGACCCCTACAATCCCAAAGTGGTTCGTTCCAGTATGGGCGCGATTTTTCATGTACCAACGGAATTGGATGTAACGCTAGAGTCTATCGCGTCGCGCTTTCAATCCATCGCCACCCTAGACATGAACGGCAAATCGCTCGGCGATAACAGCTTCAAACATTTTGATTGTTACGTGTTTGGCAACGAAGCACGCGGTATACCGCGTGAAGATTTGCAGACCATGAATGCACAGCCATTTACGATTTCTGGTTGCGGTGCAATTGAATCGCTGAATTTAGCGTCTGCGGTAAATATGTGTGTATATGAGCTGATGCGTTAACAACACAAGGCGCAACGCAAATGTGTTGCGTACCTTATTTCCCCCTGACATCTACTTTTTAAGCGGGATTGCCGCCATCAAACCACGAGATAATAATCCGGGAAATACACTGTGATGATTTTCTCCTTTTATAATTTCAACCTGCAAATCCAGCCCGGCATAATTACGCGAGCGCAAGACTTTTTCAAAAGCCAATACATCATCAGCCATTTGTTTATTATTCAAGCTGCTATCATTTTGATCAGCATAAATCATTGCATGTGCACTTAAGGATTTATTTTTTTCTGCGTATCGCTTCTCCATCTCAAAAATCACTTTGTTGTCATACCACAATGAAGGACTGCCAATAATATAGTGATCAAATATCTCAGGCCTGTTGACCAAAATATAGCAACCTAACAAGCCACTAAATGAATGACCAACGAAAATTTTATTATTAGCATCGACACGATAAGAATTTTTCAATAACGGAATAACCTGATCAGCAAGAAAAACAGTGTACTCTTTCGCATGACCAGAGGCTTTACGTGCTGCTGATGAATGACCCTTAGACTCCTCAGGGGAATAGGTTGGAGTATAATCCCGCGTACGACTGATCGTGCGATCATCACCCTTTGAATAAGAAACACCTACAACAATAGCCTCTTTTACTACATTCCCACCCATTAGAGCCATAGCACCATTGGTAATCGGAAAGCCCCAACTAGTGTCATTAACGATGATTAGCGGATAAGCAGTTTTAGTGTCCCAATAAGACTTTGGCAGCTGTATATAAAGCTCATAATCCTTATTATTACTATTTGCATGAATACTTCTTGTTTCATACGCAGGATAACCAAAAGGCGGTATTTCGCTGGCATAAACATTAGTTGCAAAACTATTAGCTCCTAAAATGCAGGACAACAAAAACACCTTCTTGAATGACATTTAATTTCCTTAGTTATTGGTGATTAGCAATTATTGATTGGTTATTTCGATTTACTGACTAGAGATCAACAAGCACACCCGCTTTCGCAAAAGCCTGATCAAGATACTGTTCATTTTCCGATGGATGACGCAATTCAGACTCAGGAACACCTTTGCTATTGGCGATAGCAGCAACTCGACCCTGCTTGTGAAATACAGTATTGGGAAAGTTACGGGCGATAGGATCCTCATAGGCTTTTTGAGGAGCAATAATTTTCCAACCTTTAGCGCGCAAATGCGCAATAAGATCACCGACAAACAATGCTGCCGCATCGTTTTCGTGTAAAAGCATTACATGCCGTGGCGAACGCCCGAGAGTTTTTTTAGCGATTGCGTCATAAAACTCGATGGATTCATACAGCGTATCCACATAAAATTTTCGCGCGTTATCGTAATTGAGTGTTTTTTTATCTTCTGCGGCTTTAGTTAGCAGCGAACTAATGTACCAATCAAAATTATCAATAGTAACGTAACCATCTTTATACCCCAGATCAGTAAGCGACTGCTGCAAAGCAATGATAGCCGCCAAGTCTTTACCGTAATGCAAGTACGGAAAACGATGGTAAGGTAAAACATTTCTTTGTGACTTCAATAATAAATGCGCTTTATAAACATCGGCAGGGTAATCCAGCAATCCCAGCTCACTGGCTGATTGATGGCTATAGCTGTGATTGGCAAGATGGAAACCAGCAGCGGCGTACTGTTCCAAACGTTGTTGCGTATCTTTATTTATGTAGTCCGCTTTCACGAAAAATAATGTATCTGGAACTTTGGCTTTCACCAATATATCGATCAGCTTTCGGGTTCGCTCGGCGCCGGTCATTAATGCTGAATCGGGTGTTGGCGCATCGTCAAAGGTAAGGGCGATTTCACGAGCATGGCAAAGTGAGCTAGCAAACAGCAGCACGAGGGCTGTTAGGAGAAAATAGTTCATCGCTGATCCAGATTATTATTGGTTATTCCAAAAAGGCACGAGTAACTGACACGAACAGTAATAATAAGTTCCATTACAGCGAAATTCAGGTTTTAGCCTTTAAAACACCGTAGAATGATGTTCTCGCCAAGCGCCCCAGTCTTTCGCATGAGTTGCTTTGTATCACTTTTTATAGGCAAATCATGACAACCCTTCGCGTTCGCTACCAAACCCTTGAGTTTGGCACCACTGATATCCATATTCGTAGCCTGCGTGATAATCAGGAATTTTCTGATGATGAGGGTGCTGCCGCTGCCTTGGGTATTTCGTCGGCATCCTGGCCGATATTTGGCATTGTATGGCCATCGGGTGAAGTGTTGGCGCATTTAATGGCGGAATTTGATTTCGCAGGAAAACGAATTTTAGAAGTGGGCTGTGGCATCGCGCTGGCGAGTTTAATCCTTAATCATCGCCGTGCCGATATTACGGCTACAGATTATCACCCTGGCGCGGCAGATTTTCTCAACAAAAATACCCAGCTAAATAAAGATCGTTTGATTCCATTTGTACGCACAGGTTGGAGTGATGCGCTGAGCGACCTGGGCTTGTTTGATGTGATTATTGGCAGCGATTTGCTCTATGAAGCAGAGCATGTTGAATTGCTGGCAGGATTTATCAATCAACATGCAGCAGCCCAATGCGAAGTTATTCTGATTGATCCAGGTCGCGGCCATCACGCCAAATTCAGTAAAAAAATGCTCTCACTGGGTTACTCACACAGCCAAAACAAGGTGCAGGTACACACTCAAGAAGGGCGCCAAAACTTTAGCGGTCAAATTCTTCGCTACCAGCGCATTTGAATCAATTTCCCTAGTCAGGTTTTTGCAGCGGACAGTGATAACTTTGTTTTATCTCACCACCATCCACCGAATGCAAATGCACATCAAACCCCCACAAACGGTGCAAATGTTTTAGCACTTCATGGGTTGAGCCAGCCAATGGACGGCGATTATGCATGTAGTGATGTAGGGTCAACGACCTGTCGCCGCGCACATCAACACTGTAAACCTGGATATTGGGTTCTCGATTACCTAAATTGTATTGTCCCGCCAAATTTTCGCGCAGCTTCTTAAAGCCTTTTTCGTTGTGGATTGCATCCACCCGGATTTTTTCTTGTTCGTCATCATCGACAATACTGAACAGTTTCAAATCACGCATTACTTTGGGCGACAGAAATTGCAAAATAAAACTTTCATCTTTGAAATTTTTCATCGCAAACTGCAATGTCTCTTTCCAATTGGAGCCGGCAATTTCCGGGAACCAGTGCCTGTCTTCGTCCGTAGGATTTTCGCAGATGCGGCGAATATCGCTCATCATCGCAAAACCCAGTGCGTAAGGATTAATCCCACTGAAATAAGGATGATCATAAGCAGGCTGGGCCACTACACTGGTATGGGATTGTAAAAACTCCAGAATAAACCCATCAGTTACATAACCGCGCGTATAAAGTTCATTCAATAAAGTGTAATGCCAAAAGGTTGCCCAGCCTTCATTCATGACCTGAGTTTGCCGTTGGGGGTAAAAATACTGGGCAATTTTACGCACTATGCGGATAATTTCCCGCTGCCATGGCTCAAGTAGCGGTGAATTTTTTTCCAGAAAATATAAAATATTCTCTTGGGGTTCAGGGGGGTACCGTGGTACGCTTTTTTCAGGATCTTGCACGGCCGACTTGGGAATGGTGCGCCACAAATCATTGACATGTTTTTGTAAATACTCCTCACGTTCACTTTGGCGGCGCTCCTCTTCATGTGCCGAAATGGGCGATGGACGTTTATAGCGATCGACCCCATAATTCATAAGCGCATGACACGAGTCCAGAATATTTTCCACTTCACTAACACCATAACGCTCTTCACACTTACTGATATAATTTTTAGCAAACACTAGATAATCAATAATCGAGCTGGCATCAGTCCAGGTACGAAATAAATAGTTTCCCTTAAAAAAAGAATTGTGCCCATAACAGGCATGAGCAATGACCAGTGTCTGCATGGTCATGGTATTTTCTTCCATTAAATAGGCAATGCAGGGGTTGGAGTTAATCACAATCTCATAAGCCAGCCCCATTTGACCACGTTTATAGGAGTGCTCCGTACTTAACAGTTGTTTACCATAGGACCAATGGTGGTAGCCAATTGGCATACCTACCGATGAATAGGCATCCATCATTTGCTCAGAGCTAATCACTTCAATTTGATTGGGGTAAGTATCCAAACCAAATTCGGCAGCCAGCTCACTCAGCACTGCATCGACATCCCGAATTAAATCAAAACTCCATTCTGATGTGGTAAACAGTGGTTTACTCATGCGACCTTCTTATGAAAAAGTTCACGAAACACCGGGTAGATATCACTCGCATCGCGAATATGCTGCAGCGCAAAACGCTCAGGATATTCTGCATGAATGGTATCGTAGGTTTCCCAGAGCGCTTGATGTTGGTTTTGAGTAATTTCTATGTAGGAAAAATATTGGCAATTGGGCAATAACTCATCAATCAAAATATCGCGGCAAAGATCTGAATCCTCTCCCCAGTTATCACCATCTGACGCTTGTGCGCCATAAATATTCCAAATTTCGGGAGAGTAACGATCCTGAATAATTTCCTGCATTAAACGCAGTGCGCTGGATACGACTGTGCCGCCTGTTTCACGCGAATGGAAAAAATCGTCTTCATTAACTTCTTTGGCAATGGTGTGATGGCGGATAAAAACTATTTCAGTTTTTTCGTAATTTCGCTGCAAAAATAAATACAACAAAATAAAAAAACGTTTTGCAATATCTTTGGTGCCTTGATCCATGGAGCCAGATACATCCATCAAACAAAACATCACAGCTTTGGAACGTGGAATAGGCTGTTTGATATGCAAGTTGTATTTGAGGTCAAAGGTATCCAACCAGGGAATACGGCCAATCGCCTTTTCTAGCTTGGCAACAGCTTCCAATAATTCACTCATGCGGGCTTTTTTTGCAGGGGAATCGGGTTGTTTATCCAGAGCGACCAACTCAGCATGCAATTCATCTAACTGGCGCCGCTTGCCCGCGGTTAAGGCGATACGGCGCATGTTCGCCGAGCGTAAAGAGCGCACAATATTAATACGCCCCGGCTGGCCTTCATTGGCGATACCAGCGCGCACGGTTTTAAATTCTTCAAGACCAGACAACTGGCGCTTAACCAGATTAGGTAATTCCAGTCCTTCAAACATAAAGTCCAGAAACTCCTCTTGCGATAAGGTAAACGAAAAGTCGTCCTCCCCCTCACCGGAGTCGCTGGCTTGGCCGCCGCTGCCCTGCCCTTCACCACCCTGCGGGCGCGCAATTTTATCGCCTTCGGAATACTGCTTATTGCCTGGCAATACGCGCTCGTTATACCCACCTTGACCGTGATAAATAGTGGGCTCATTGATATCCCGTGTGGGAATACTAACCTTGCCCCCCTTATCTATGTCGGTAATGGAGCGTTGATTAACCGCATCAGACACGGCTTTTTGAATTTGTTGGCGATAGCGCTGTAAAAATCGCTGACGATTTACCGCGCTTTTATTTTTGGCATTGAGGCGTCGATCAATAATGTAACTCATATTTCAACCTTAAGGTTTACTCACCCACTCCGGCGGCTATTGATGCGAAAACACACATCAATAACCGCCCGATAATCAGTTACTGGGATTTTCTTACTCTCAAATACCACTCAGATAGCAAGCGCACTTGTTTTTCGGTATAGCCGCGCTCCACCATGCGCTGTACAAAGTCCTGATGTTTTTTCTTGTCCTGCACCGAGGCTTTGGCATTGAAAGAAATAACCGGCAGTAGATCCTCGGTATTGGAGAACATTTTTTTCTCAATCACTATGCGCAATTTTTCATAGCTACGCCAATCCGGGTTTTTACCGGCGTTATTGGCTTTGGCACGCAACACAAAATTGACAATTTCGTTGCGGAAATCCTTGGGGTTACTAATGCCCGCTGGTTTTTCAATTTTCTCCAGCTCGTCGTTTAATGAAGCGCGATTAAGAATTTCACCGGTTTCATGATCGCGATACTCTTGATCCTGAATCCAGAAATCCGCATAGGTAACATAGCGATCAAAAATATTTTGCCCATACTCCGCGTAGGACTCCAGATAGGCGGTTTGAATCTCTTTACCGATAAAGTCCACGTACTTGGGCGAAATGTATTCTTTTAAGGCATTGAGATATTTGTCTTGCACCTCTTTGGGGAATTGTTCCTGTTCAATTTGCTGCTCCAACACATACATTAAATGTACTGGGTTAGCGGCAATTTCTGTTGGATCAAAATTAAACACTTTGGATAAAATCTTAAACGCAAAGCGGGTAGACAAACCTGTCATACCTTCGTCCACACCAGCAGCGTCTTTGTACTCCTGCAAAGATTTTGCGCGCGGATCTGTATCCTTTAAATTTTCCCCGTCATAAATTCGCATTTTGGAGAAAATATTGGAGTTCTCCGGTTCTTTAATACGAGACAACACCGTAAATTGCGCAAGCATACGCAAGGTATCAGGAGCACAGGGCGCTTTGGAGAGCGAACTGTTTTGCAACAATTTCTCGTAAATTTTCATCTCCTCCGTCACACGCAAACAATAAGGCACTTTGACGATATAAACCCGATCGATAAAGGCCTCATTGTTTTTGTTGTTGCGGAAGTTTTGCCACTCGGATTCGTTGGAGTGCGCCAGAATAATGCCATCAAATGGAATAGCGCCCAGCCCTTCGGTACTATTGAAGTTACCCTCTTGCGTTGCGGTTAAAAGTGGATGCAAGACCTTGATGGGTGCCTTGAACATTTCCACAAATTCCATCAAACCTTGATTGGCGCGACACAAGCCGCCGCTGAAGCTGTAGGCATCCGGATCGTTCTGCGGAAATTCTTCGAGCTGACGAATATCCACCTTACCTACGAGCGATGAAATATCCTGATTGTTTTCATCGCCTGGTTCGGTTTTAGTAATCGCAATTTGTTCAAGAATAGAGGGGTAAACCTTCACTACTTTGAATTGGGTAATATCGCCATTAAACTCCCGCAGCCGTTTGGCGGCCCAAGGCGACATAATAGTTTTTAAATAGCGCCGCTGGATACCGTAATCCTCTTGCAGGATTTTTCCATCCTCATCGGCGTTAAACAAACCTAAGGGCGATTCAAAAACCGGCGAACCCTTGATGCAATAGATGGGCATTTTTTCCATTAAGGATTTAAGCATTTCTGCCAGCGAGGATTTACCGCCGCCCACCGGACCAAGCAAATACAAAATTTGCTTTTTCTCCTCCAAACCTTGTGCAGCGTGCTTGAAAAACGAGACTATCTGCTGAATAGCCTCTTCCATACCGTAGAATTCATTAAAGACCTTATACCGCTTCATTATCTTGTTAGAAAAAATTCGACTGAGACGCGGGTCTTGTGAGGTGTCAACCATCTCGGGTTCACCGATGGCCATTAACATACGCTCCGCAGCGGACGCGTAGACACTGGGGTCTTTTTTGCAGAGCTCCAAATATTCCTGAATTGATAATTCTTCCTGCTGTGTCGTTTCGAAACGCTCGCGGTAATGACTAAAAATACTCATGATCTACCTCGGGTTAGCAACTTAAGCGGCAAAAGACAGACAATCAAACCATTAACAAAATTCCACCCTAAAACGCATTTAAATATTAGGTTCATTCATACTACTAAGCATAGCCCTAAAATTTACAAGCACTCAATGCAATAACAATTTATTGACTCGTATCTCACTGGAAATTTACACTCAAAAAACGCGCCAACTACGGATAAAAATGCGCGATTATTTTTATCCGAGCGTGACTTGAACACACTTATTGATATAGCCACCGCTTATCTATAAACCTATTCATATATACGTAAGTTTTTCAAAATAGGATTGCATGACTTCACTTAGCTGGTTAGATACTAACAACCTCTGGTTTCCCGACCCGTCGCAAGCATTAGAAGATCCGGATGGCCTAGTCGCTGCTGGGGGCGATCTATCACCCGAACGGATTTTGGCGGCTTATCGCAAAGGAATATTTCCCTGGTTTAATCCCGGCGATCCTATTCTTTGGTGGAGCCCCAACCCGCGCACGGTCATCTTTCCCGAACAATTGCACCTATCCAAAAGCTTGAGCAAAACCCTGCGCAAGGGAATATACCGGGTGACTTTTGATCATTGTTTTGAAGCGGTAATGCGCGCCTGCGCTGCGCCGCGCAGTTATGCCGACGGCACCTGGATCAGCGAAGAGATTATTGCGGGCTATTGCGCGTTACATAAACGGGGTTTTGCTCACTCGGTGGAAGTTTGGCAGAACAATGAATTAGTAGGCGGGTTGTATGGCATTGCTTTAGGACGGGTATTTTTTGGGGAATCCATGTTCAGCCGTGCCGATAATGCATCAAAAGTAGGCTTTGCTCATTTGGTGCGGCAGTTACGCCATTGGGATTTTCAATTAATCGACTGCCAAGTGGCTAACGATCATTTATTTAGTTTGGGGGCAATTGAAATCCCGCGTGAAGAATTTCAGCAAATACTGATAAACTTTACTCAGGAACCTGCAGTGTATTCTTTGCCTTGGTCAAGCCTTACGATTGAACCCTGGGCATAACACGGATCTGCGCGAGGCAATCATGTCCGATCTATCTACCCTCAAGTTATTTGCCACCCAACCTCACCCCTGTAGCTATTTGGATGGGCAAGAGGCAACGACGGTTTTTGTGGATCCGGCAGCCGAAATAGACCCTTCGCTTTATACCCAATTGTCACAACTTGGCTTTCGTCGTAGCGGCGCACATTTGTATCGTCCGCAATGCCTGCGTTGTCAGGCTTGCGTGTCCTGCCGTATTCCAGTCAGGTTATTTAAACCTAATCGTTCACAGCGCCGCTGTTTACAGCAGAACAGCGATATTTCACTAAATATAACTAACAACATAAATACCGAAGAACACTACAGCCTCTATGCGCGCTACATCGAAAACCGCCACCAAAGCGGTGATATGTATCCGCCCTCGGAAGAGCAATACAAGGCATTTTTAACCAGTGAATGGGGAATCACCCAGTTTATTGAGCTGCGGTTAGGTGAAAAACTTATTGGGGTTTGTGTTTGCGACCAACTGGGGGACGGATTGTCAGCGGTTTACACCTTCTACGAGGCTGGGCTTGATCAGCGCAGCTTGGGCAAGTTCGCCATACTGGCGCAGATTGAAAAAGCACGCAGCATGAATCTGGATTATGTCTATTTGGGTTATTGGATAAAGGAATGCGACAAGATGAAATACAAGATCCAATACCGCCCGCTGGAACTATTGGTCAACCGCCGCTGGATGCGACTTAACTAGACCATTACCGCAGCCGCACAGATCACCGCACGATCTGTGCTCATATTTGCAGCGAAGTTACTGCATAATTCACTCAAAAACTGCCTTTTATGGGCTTTCCCCTTGGCGCCGCTGGTTAATTAAGGCACAATTCACGCCTATTTTTTTACCCCCTCCTGTCGCACCCTGCAACAGGCAAGAACTATTGAAAACCTGAGGAAACTGCCGCATGGCAAAAGACGATTGCATTGAATTTGAAGGCGAAGTGGTTGATACACTGCCCAACACTACCTTCCGCGTAAAATTGGAAAATGGACATGTGGTTATCGCACACATCTCCGGCAAGATGCGCAAAAACTATATCCGTATTCTTACTGGCGACAAGGTCAAGGTTGAGATGACTCCCTATGACCTGACTAAAGGTCGTATTACTTACCGCGCTCGTTAATCCCCCAAGCCCTGTTGAAATAGCAGGACTGATAGACAAATACCGCGAGTAAGCAACAAAAAAGCCGCAATTAGCGGCTTTTTTGTTTTTTCCCTTTTTCGAATCAGAGCAGATCAAGCTGGTTGTGCGTGCTTGGCATTAACCTCAATAGTGAGCTTATCTTCCACCGCATCCACATCCACCGTGACCGTTCCACCACCGTGAGATAGAGAACCAAACAGTATCTCCTCTGCCATTGGTTTTTTCAGTTTGTCCTGAATCAAACGCGCCATAGGGCGAGCCCCCATTTTTACGTCGTAACCGTGAATTGCCAGCCACTCACGCGCCGCATCACTAATGTCGAGTGTTACGTGCTTATCGTCCAACTGGGTTTGCAATTCCATCAAGAACTTATCAACTACCGTTTTGATGGTATTCAAGGTTAGCGATGCAAACTGCACAATCGCATCCAGGCGGTTGCGGAACTCCGGCGTAAACATCTTTTTAATCGCTTCCATACCATCG
The DNA here is from genome assembly GCF_008806955.1 of Cellvibrio sp. KY-YJ-3. Lineage (NCBI taxonomy): Bacteria > Pseudomonadati > Pseudomonadota > Gammaproteobacteria > Cellvibrionales > Cellvibrionaceae > Cellvibrio > Cellvibrio sp. KY-YJ-3. Next base: position 3,927,481 of record NZ_CP031727.1, read on the forward strand.
CTGGTGTGGTCTTGATGGGTAAAGCCGATGGAGGCCCGGCTCATCACTTCAGCACCCGCGTTGGTGGTCATAATCAAAATGACATTGCGGAAATCTGCTTTGCGCCCATTGTTATCGGTCAGACTACCGTGATCCATAACCTGCAACAGTAAGTTAAAGACTTCTGGATGCGCCTTTTCAATTTCATCTAACAACAACACGCAATGGGGTTGTTTGGTGATGGCATCCGTCAACAAACCACCCTGATCAAAACCGACATAACCCGGTGGGGCACCAATCAAACGCGATACTGTATGGCGCTCCATATATTCGGACATATCGAAGCGAATTAACTCCATACCCATACATTGCGCCAACTGGCGGCAGACTTCGGTTTTACCTACCCCGGTGGGGCCTGCAAACAGGAAGGAACCAATAGGTTTCTCCGCTGAACCCAAACCGGCGCGCGACAGCTTAATCGCGGTGGACAAGGTATCGATGGCCTCATCCTGACCAAATACGGTCATCTTCAGATTCTGATCCAGCTTACGCAGCTGTTCTTTATCAGAAGACGACACACTTTTTGGAGGAATGCGCGCAATTTTGGCCACCACGTTTTCCACATCGGTAACACCGATGGTTTTTTTGCGTTTGCTAGGCGTTTGCAATTGTTGATATGCACCGGCTTCATCAATTACATCGATTGCCTTATCAGGCAGGAAGCGATCGTTAATATAACGCTCTGCCAACTCAGCCGCCGCGCGTAAGGCTGCATCGGTGTAACGCAAGTTGTGATGCTTCTCGAAACGGCTCTTTAACCCTTTCAATATTTGGTATGTTTCGTCGACAGTCGGCTCATTAACGTCCACTTTTTGGAAACGACGGGAAAGCGCGCGATCCTTATCAAAAATACCGCGGTATTCCTGATAAGTGGTTGAGCCCATGCAGCGGATTTCGCCGGATGACAATAGTGGCTTAAGCAAATTGGAAGCATCCATTACCCCGCCCGATGCAGCGCCTGCACCGATAATGGTGTGAATTTCATCGATAAACAAAATAGAGTTCTTTTGCTTTTTTAGTTCATTCAGCAAACTTTTGAAGCGCTTTTCAAAATCACCGCGATATTTGGTACCGGCCAATAAAGCACCCAAGTCCAGCGAATAGACAACACTATCCGCCAAGGTCTCGGGCACATCACCATCCACAATGCGCTTTGCCAAACCTTCTGCAATAGCGGTTTTACCCACACCGGATTCACCCACCAACAGGGGGTTATTTTTGCGGCGACGAGCGAGAATTTGACAGACACGCTCCACTTCAAATTCACGACCAACCAACGGGTCGATGCGCCCCTGCATTGCGGCTTCGTTTAAATTACTGGCGAAATTTTCCAGTGGGCTTTGTGAACTTGATTCGCCACTAACGGATTCTTCATCCTGATTTTCTTGCGGAGCTTGATGATCGTGGCTGTGATCGCTACTGCCACTTACTTTGTGAATACCATGGGTGATGTAATTCACCACATCGATACGCGCAATGCTTTGTTGTTTGAGGTAGTAAACAGCCTGGCTTTCCTGTTCACTGAAAATCGCAACCAGCACATTCGCGCCAGTAACTTCTTGTTTGCCAGAAGACTGCACATGAAACACGGCGCGTTGTAATACACGCTGAAAACCGAGCGTAGGTTGGGTTTCCCGCTCAGAGTCGTGTTCGGGGATTAAAGGGGTGGTGGAATCGACAAATTCGATCAGCTCTTTACGTAAACTGATTAAGTCTGCCCCACACGCACGCAACACATTCGCAGCCGAATCATTATCGATGAGCGCCAGAAGTAAATGCTCAACAGTCATAAATTCGTGACGCTTGGAGCGCGCACCTTTGAAAGCAAGATTTAAGGTTACTTCCAGATCTTTACTTAACATTGCGCATACCCTCTTCTAACCAACAAATTTAAAATCTCTTCGCACTGCAGTGACCTTATCTAAACCGTCAACAGCTGAACAACATCTGAACAATCCCATAAGCAATCGATATTACAGCCCTAAAAAGATTGTCAAACTGCTTTAGTCACTATCTTCTACCGCTTCTATTTCACACAGCAGCGGGTGCTGATTCTCTCTTGCATATTGATTCACTTGCGCGGCTTTAGTTTCAGCTATATCCCGAGTATAGATGCCACAAACCGCTTTGCCGTGAACATGTACCGTTAACATCACATGTGTTGCTTTCTCGCGCGACATGGAAAAAAACACTTCCAATATTTCCACCACAAAATCCATTGGGGTGTAATCGTCATTTAGCAACATCACCTTGTACATAGGTGGTCGTTTTAGCTTCGGCTTTTCCGTTAGAACAGCAAGGCCGCCATCCGACTCATCAGCAGAATGATCATCGTCTTTAGCTAAGGTTAGTTGAAGGTTTTGGAGATTGCCCATAGAGATTCAATACAAAATAAAAATGATTGGTCGACAAGCCGCATTGTACCCCATTGGCATAACAAGCCCTAATGGGCGTTGATACGGATGAATGCTTGACTTTGGGTCAAATGTTGGATAAAAAAAGACCGCCGACGTACACAAATACGTCATATTGTGCAGATTGCGCCTAAATCGTTTTAGTAGGCCGCACAATGAGCATGCTTCACCTGGAGTAGAGCACCAAGTCCATACCCCCGAGTTGTTATAACACTTGGGAAAATAATAACGATAGCGATACCAATTTTTCCTGGTATCGCGCGGACAAAAGGATTCAATCATGCCTACAGGCACAGTTAAGTGGTTCAATAACGCAAAAGGTTATGGCTTTATTCTGGCGGACGAAGGTGGCGAAGATCTATTTGCACACTATTCGGCCATCGCGATGGAAGGTTATAAAACCTTGAAAGCCGGACAGGCCGTTAGCTTTGAGATTACCAAGGGCGACAAAGGCTTGCATGCCGTCGAGATCAAAGTACCTGAAACCACCGCACAGCCAATTAGCCATCACACCAAGGCTGTCCCTGCCTAGCTAATAAAAAAGGCATCAAGAAAAAAGCCCCCCGTATCACTACGGAGGGCTTTTCGCGTTGTTCAAACTTAATGCAACGCTTGAGAGCTATTACACCAAGCTGGCCAATACCGCATTAAAGGTTGCACTTGGGCGCAAAGCCGCAGAGGCTTTGGCCACATCGGGACGGTAGTAACCACCCAAATCAACCGGCTTGCCAGAAGCAGCTTTGAGTTCATCCACAATCTTGGCTTCGTTTTCAGTCAAGGTTTTGGCTACCGGTGCAAATTGCGCTTGCAATGCAGCATCTTCAGTTTGGGCAGCCAAGGCTTGCGCCCAATAGAGCGCCAGGTAGAAGTGACTGCCACGGTTATCCAATTCACCCGCCGCACGGCCAGGAGACTTGTTTTCATCGAGGAACTTGCCGTTAGCTTGATCCAAGGTCTTGGCGAATACTTTGGCTTTGGCGTTGTGAGTCACATTGCCAAAGTGATCCAGCGACTCAGCCAGAGCCAGGAACTCACCCAGTGAATCCCAGCGCAGATGGCCTTCCTCTACAAACTGTTGCACGTGCTTCGGTGCGGAACCACCAGCGCCAGTTTCAAACAGACCGCCGCCGTTCATTAAGGGAACAATCGACAACATTTTTGCAGATGTGCCCAGTTCCATAATCGGGAACAGATCGGTGAGGTAATCGCGTAATACGTTACCAGTCACAGAGATGGTGTCTTTACCGGCACGGATACGGTCGAGCGAGTATTGAATCGCCTCTTCCGGGGTTTTGATGTAAATCTCAAGTCCGTTGGTATCGTGGTCTTTCAGGTAGGTAGTTACCTTGGCGATCAGTTGGGCGTCGTGCGCGCGTTTTGGATCCAACCAGAACACCGCTGGAGTGCCTGATGCGCGGGCGCGATTAACGGCCAGTTTTACCCAATCCTGGATGGGTGCATCTTTCACTTGGCACATACGGAAGATATCGCCCTGCTCAACCGCTTGTTCAATCAACACTTTGCCCGCTGCATCTACTACACGTATAACACCGTCAGCAGCGATTTGGAAAGTTTTGTCATGTGAACCGTATTCCTCAGCGGCTTGCGCCATCAGGCCTACGTTAGGCACGCTGCCCATAGTGGTTGGGCTAAACGCACCGTGTTTTTTACAATCGTCGATAACCACTTGGTAGATACCGGCGTAGCAGCGATCAGGAATACAGGCTTTGGTATCTTGCAGTTTGCCTTCGGTATTCCACATTTTGCCGGAATCGCGAATCATCGCTGGCATGGAGGCATCTACAATCACGTCGCTCGGTACGTGCAGGTTGGTGATGCCCTTGTCGGAATTCACCATCGCCAATGCGGGGCGAGTGGCGTACAGCGCTTTAATGTCGCCTTCAATTTCCGCTTGTTTATCCGCTGGCAGGGATTTGATTTTAGCGTAGAGATCGCCCAAACCGTTGTTCAGGTCTACGCCCAACTCGCTCAATACCGCCGCGTGTTTTTCCAACACTGGCGCGTAGAACACCGAGACAAAGTGACCGAAGATAATCGGGTCAGACACTTTCATCATGGTGGCTTTCAGGTGTACAGAGAGCAATACACCTTGGTTTTTAGCGTCTTCGATTTGCGCGGCGATATAGCTGCGCAGTGCTTTTTTGCTCAGTACCGAGGCATCAATAATTTCGCCAGCGAGAACTTTTACTGTCTCTTTCAATACTTTAGTGCTGCCATCGTTGGCAACCAATTCGATTTTTACACTGCCCGCCTCAGCGATCAGCGCTGACTTTTCGCTGCCGTAGAAATCACCCGCCGTCATGTGCGCCACGTGAGATTTGGAGTCAGCCGCCCAAGCACCCATTTTGTGCGGGTTTTTGCGCGCGTAGTTTTTTACTGACAGTGGTGCACGGCGATCCGAGTTACCTTCACGCAATACCGGGTTTACCGCAGAACCTTTAATTTTGTCGTAACGCGCTTTGGCGTCTTTTTCATCGTCATTCGATGGCACTTCAGGGTAATCAGGCAGGTTGTAACCCTGTGATTGTAATTCTTTAATCGCGGCCTTCAGCTGCGGAATAGACGCACTGATGTTCGGCAGCTTGATAATGTTGGCTTCCGGCGTAGTCGCCAGTGTGCCGAGCTCAGCCAGGTGATCGCCAATACGCTGGGCTTCGGTCAAACGCTCGGGGAATGCAGCAATGATGCGGCCAGAGAGCGAAATGTCGCGAGTCTCGATGGCAATGCCGGCGGTTTTGGTGAAGGATTGGACTATGGGGAGTAAAGAGTAAGTTGCTAGGGCTGGGGCTTCGTCAGTTTGGGTATAGATAATTTTTGAATCAGTCATTTACAGATGGCTCCATCAATTCATGCGGCTCGGCCTTGTGAGCTCTACCATTAACAGTATGAAAATTTAGAAAAAGAGCCCCGCCACAGGGAACTCCCCCTTGCCAGAGCGCGGCGATTCTACACCTCCGCCGCTTTTTATGCATGGATTAGTTGCTATGGCAGTGGGCGCGATCTCGGATAGAATCGCGTTTTTGGTTGATGCCCCGCTCGTTCCCTGTCAATTGTGTAGTGATTTATGGCCACCCTGATTCTGTTCAATAAGCCCTTTGGCGTGCTCTCGCAATTCACCGATGGTGAAGGCCGCGCCACACTCAAAGACTATATCAACGTACCTCAGGTCTATCCCGCCGGGCGGCTCGACCATGATTCCGAGGGCTTGCTACTGCTCACCGACGATGGCGATTTGCAGCACTACATTAGCCACCCCACCCACAAACAGCCCAAAACCTACTGGGTGCAAGTCGAGGGAGCGCCCAACAGCTATGCCCTGACTAAACTGCGCCAGGGTGTTGAACTGAACGATGGCATGACCCAACCCGCCGAAGTGCGCTTGATTGCCACCCCCAAGCTCTGGGAGCGTGTTCCGCCGATCCGCACACGGGTAAATATTCCCACCCAATGGTTGGAAATTGTGATCACTGAAGGGCGCAATCGCCAAGTGCGACGTATGACAGCCGCGGTCGGTCACCCTACCCTGCGTTTGGTGCGGGTAAAAATTGGCAACTGGACACTGGAGGGAATCGAACAAGGTAAATACAAGACTGAAACCGTCAATGTGCCCGCATCGGCGATTAAATCCATTGGGCGAGCAGTGCCGCGCAACAAATCGCAGCGCCCTGCGCACAATAAACCAGCGGGCAACCAACAGCGGCCAGAAGCTAATCACCGGAGTGATAAACCCGCTCGCTCGAGCACCAAAACTGGCGCGGGCAAGAATCCCAGCAGTAAACTGGCCGGACAAAAACCCGCCACCCCCAAACCGGCGGTTAAAACTCTAGTGATCCAAAAACCCAAGCGCAAATTGGATACAGACCAATAACGAAAACACCAACAAAAAAGGCGCCAGAGAGGCGCCTTTTTTGTTACTAATCTAACTACCGCTTTGTGCCGCGAACCGCAGCTACTGCTGTTTTGCCTCATCCCAGAGCAGATTCATTTCATCAATCGTCGCGTCGGTTAAGGGTTTGGGCGAATGCGTTTCGATATAGTGAAAACGCTGCTCAAACTTGTGATTGGCGCGACGCAATGCCTGTTCCGGGTCGATTTTTTGGTAGCGGGCAATGTTTACTACCGCAAACAATAAATCACCCAGCTCTTCTTCCAGCGCCTGTTGATCACCCGAGTCCAACTCGGCTTCCACTTCCAGCAATTCTTCACGCACTTTCGCGATGGGGCCGTACACATCATCCCAATCAAAACCCACACTCGCGGCGCGTTTTTGCAGTTTGGCCGCACGGCTCAGCGAGGGAAGATTTAACGGCACATCGGCCAGTAAACCCTGCGCACCTTTGGCAGCACGCTCCTGCTGTTTGATTGCCTCCCAGCGCGCTTTGACATCGACCGGCAAGGTATGGCGATTGTCTACGCGGCTGTGCAAGGTTCCATCGGGAAAGACATGTGGGTGGCGACGAATCAGTTTGGCGACCAAATCCGATACTACGCTCGCAAACTCAAAACGCTGCTCCTCTTTGCCCAACTGACTGTAGAAAATTACCTGAAACAGTAAATCACCCAACTCTTCTTTTAAGTGGACAAAATCCTGCTTTTCAATCGCATCAACCACTTCATAGGCCTCTTCCAACGTGGAGGGGGCGATGCTGGCGTAGTCCTGTTTGATATCCCAGGGGCAGCCGGCTTCAGGGTCGCGCAGGCGCGCCATTAAATAGAGCAAATCGTCGATGCTGTATTGACTCACAAGTTATTCCTGATGTTTGCAGCGCGCCTAGTGTTTACGGCGCGCGGAGGCGATGTTGGGCAGCTGATTGAGTTTGGTGAGTATGCGACTCAACTCATCAAAGCCGCGAATCTCCACGGTCACCTGCATATCCACGGTATTTTTGCGTTTATCCGACAAGGTTTGCATAGCAACAATATTGATGCGCTCGGTATCCAGCAACACGGTGATGTCTTTGAGCAGACCATAGCGGTCGTAAGCTTCAATCACTATATCCACCGAGTAGAGGCTCTGCGGTGTTTCGCCCCACTCCACTTTGATAATGCGCTGGGGTTCATCGGCCTGCAGCTGCAGAATGTTGTTGCAATCCTGACGGTGAATGGACACACCTTTGCCCAGGGTGATGTAGCCAGTGATGGCATCACCCGGCACCGGATTACAACAGTTGGCGATTTGGGTAAGCAAGTTGCCCACACCTTCGATGTAAAAATCCGAATCCTTTTTCTGGCGCGTCGCCTTACTGCTTTTAAACGGAATCAGCGGCTGCTGCGGATTGGCGTCATCCAGTTGTTTTTGCGCGGCATTTAATACCTGACCGACACCAATATCGCTGGCGCCAACGGCGGCGTACAGGTCATCAAGGCTATTGAAATGCAGCTTTTGCGCCAGCGCTTCGAAGTCCAAATCCAGCAGCGCCAGACGTTTGAATTCGCGATCCAGCAGCGCCTGACCTTCGGCGATGTTTTTATCGCGCGCCTGCTGTTTAAACCAATGCTGGATTTTGGCGCGGGCGCGCCCCGTATTCACATAACCCAAGGCCATGTTGAGCCAGTCGCGGCTGGGCGATTCCAGCTTACCGGTAAGAATTTCCACCTGATCGGCATTGGTGAGCTGGTAATTAAGCGGCACTATGCGGTTGTTGACCTTGGCGCCGCGGCAGCGATGGCCGACATCGGTGTGGATTTTGTAAGCAAAATCGAGCGGCGTGGCGGTGCGCGGTAAATCCACCACATGGCCTTCCGGCGTAAAGACGTAGATACGATCCTGATTCACCGCGCGCAGGTCGTCCTGCAGATGGGATGGATCGCCCCCCAGCTCCTCGTGCCACTCCAGAACTTGGCGCAGCCAGGCGATTTTCTGCTCGTAGCCATCCTGGGTCGCTTTGGTGTCGGTGCCCTTATAGCGCCAGTGAGCGCACACCCCGAGTTCAGATTCCTCGTGCATTTCCTGGGTGCGGATCTGGATTTCCAACACCTTGTTTTCCGGCCCCCACACGGCGGTATGCAGCGAGCGGTAGCCGTTCTCTTTGGGCGAAGCGATGTAGTCGTCAAACTCGTGGGGAATATTGCGCCAGAGGCTATGAACTATACCCAGCACGGCGTAACAATCGCGCACTGTCGGCACCAAAATACGCACCGCGCGAATATCGTACACCTGTGAAAAGGGAATGCCCTTGCGCTGCATTTTGCGCCAGATGCTGTAAATGTGTTTGGCCCGCCCGCCCACCGAACCTTCAATACCGGCTTTTTTCAACTCGCTGCGCAGCCGCTCCAACAGCTTGTCGATATATTCCTGGCGCGCTAACCGGCGCTCGTCCAACAACTTGGCGATGCGTTTGTAATCTTCGGGTTGCAGGTAGCGGAAGGACAAATCCTCCAGCTCCCATTTGATATGACCAATACCCAAGCGATGGGCGAGCGGCGCATAAATATCCGCCACTTCACGCGCCACCTGGCGACGGCGGTCTGCTTCAGCGTTTTTCACCGAGCGGATGGCACAAGTGCGCTCGGCCAATTTGATCAGCGCAACACGCACATCATCCACCATGGACACCAGCATTTTGCGGATCTTTTCCGCCTGCTCGACTGCCTGTGAACCTAATACCCGGTCTTCGTGTTCATTGCGCTGATAACTGATGGCCGCCATACGCAGCACACCTTTCACCAGCTTGGCCACGGTTTCACCAAAGCGGTTTTGCAATTCCACCAGCGTAATTTTGTGTTCGCGCACGGCGCGGTAGAGAATCGCGGCCACCAGAGCATCTTGATCCAGCTGTAAATCCGCGAGGATTTCCGCCATCTCCAAGCCGATGCGAAAACAGGAGAAATCCTCGCCCCAGTTGTGATCGTCTTCGGCGTGGATGTCCACCAGCGATAAACTGAGCTCCGCCGCACGGCGCAGCTCGGCGCGACTGGTATCGGATTGCAGGGAGGATTTATTCAAGCGGTCGATCCAGGCATCTATGTCCACCTGGCCATCGGCGGCTATAGGGTGATCTGCTCTGACTTTAACCATGAGGTTCGCCTTACTTATTCTTGCGTGCCACCGGCCGCGCAGGCCGGTCAACACTTAAATTCAATCGAGGTTTGCATGCCCTTCGCTAACAACAGGCGAATGGGTAGTTTTATTTCTTCAGCAAGAACAGCGCCATAGACTCAACATGACTGGTGTGCGGGAACATATCCAGCACACCCACCGCATCCAGCGCATAACCCACCTCGGCGAGCAGCGCTGAATCCCGCGCCAAAGTCGCCGGGTTGCAACTGACGTAGACAATTCGCTTGGGTGAAAGTTGCTTACCTATTACCCAGCGCTGAATGCTGGTAATAATGTCTTTTGCACCATCGCGGGGCGGGTCTAACAAGAGCGCATTAATGTTGCCCCCCAAGCGCTGCAATTGAGTATGGGTCATATCCGTCAGGTTCGCGGCGATAAATTTTGCGTTGCCGATATGCAAGGCCTCCGCATTTTCGCGCCCACGCAACACCATGGATTCGACCGCCTCAATGCCCACTACCTCCGCGCACTGGCGCGCCATGGGCAGGGTGAAGTTACCTATGCCGCAGAAGAGATCGAGCGCGCGGTCGTCCGGTTTCAGTGCCAATAATTCCAGCGCTTGGGCAACCATCAACTGGTTAACGTGCGGGTTAACCTGGGTGAAATCCTGCGGGTGATAGGCGAGCTCCAGGCCCGCCACTTCATAATGCAAACGTGGGTCGCAGCTATTGCCCTGCAGATCCGTGAGCCCCAGATTGCCATTCGGCTCAAGCCAGACAGTCACCTGCTGTTGCGCCGCCAGCTGTGCCAGCGAGTGCAGATCCGCCTCGGCCAGTTTTTTAGTGTGACGAATAATAATCGCGCTATTACTGAGCGCATCATCGGCCTGCCCTTTAACCAGTTCGACATGGGTGACCGCTTTGGCCGCGCGCAATTGGGTGAGCCACACACGCAGTGGCGCGAGCAATTGGTTCAACTCGGGCGCCAATACCAAACACTGATCGACCTGGGTAATTTGGTTGCTGTAGTGCTGACGAAAGCCAAGGCTCACACTGCCATCATCTTCATACCAAACGCCCAAACGCGCACGGCTGCGATAACCGGTATCCGCCAAGGTAATCGGCGCAAGCACACGTTTCGGTTCTACCCCGCCCCAGCGTTTTAATTGCTGCAGCAACGAATCCTGTTTCATTAGCAACTGCTGGGCCGGTTGCATATGTTGCAACTGACAGCCGCCGCACTGTGCGTAATGCACGCAAGGTGGCGCAACCCGCTCAGGCGATGCCTCAATCAGCTGATCAACCCGTGCATCGATAAAACGCGCATGTTCTTCAACCAAGCGTGCACTGACTTTTTCATTCACCAATGCACCGGCGATAAAAATGGTTTTTCCGTCCAGATCGGCCACACCTCGACCATCGTGACTTAAACGGTCGATAGTGAATTCACCCAGGCGTTTATTAAATTGTGGCAACACCTTTTCCGCCGCGCGCGGTTGATTGCGGCGCGGTGCGTCATCGCGCACATAGACTTTGCCATCCGCTTTTTTGGGACGCGGCTTTTTGCCTAATAAACTAGCGCCTTTTTTAGGCGTACCGCCTTTGGATGAGCTGCTATTTTTACCACTGCGATTGGACATTAAAAATTCCCGGTATTACAGAAAGTGACGGGGCGTTGTGCACCGTCGACATAATTACTGACTGAATTGTTCATCAATCCATTCATAACGCTCTCGCTGCCAGCGAATCAACTCATTGACTTCAGTCTCATAGCTGCCCGTGGCGCGAGAGGGATGCATAATCCACGACTCAAAATCAGTGATATCCCAGATTGAATAGTTTTTCTCTTGTGGCTTATCCAACCAGGTCGCACGGGCTTGTGCGTACTGAAAAATTTCTTCCAGCTTGCCTTGGGTTTTTAACAACTGCCATTGCGCTTTGACTTTTGCTTCAAATGCGGGGTCTTGAAATAAACGGTTAAACCAGGGAGCCGGACGGATATGCCAGCCCTCGGTTTTATCAACATTGTCATAACCGGCGTTGCCCATGGCTAAATCGAAATCCCAAATCGGGCCAAAAAATAATTTGCCGTTGCGCTTTTTATACAGATAAAAACTCGCCACAGCGCCATCGGGATTTTTAAACAATTCGTTCACTAAAAAATACTGAATAGCAGAATCGACATCGATATAAGCCGCATAGCCAGTATTCGGGTCAGCAAAATTATCACCAAATAATGCAGTTTCAGTATCAGTGATGTATTGCTCAATATAATTGCGCTGTGCAGCCCACGCTGGCTCCAGCAAAGCTTCCGGTGTATCAAGGCAGAAAGGATTCATGCCATGAGCCGAATCCACACAGAAGGTTTCTTCACGCGCTAAATTAACGCCATTTACGCAGTAGCTTTCCCAGAATGCGGTTTGGCAATAATCCCTATGCATACGGAAATCCACTTCCAACAAGTAGCCGCCGGTAATATTGGGAGTCGCTGTATCGCTGTCTTTTAATTCAACAATATTCACGCGATCCCTGGCGACGCGAATATGCTCAGTCAGTTGATAAATACCTTGATACTGACCATTCAAATGCAATTCAACATATTGATTACGCGGGCTGTACTCCATACCCAAACTACGCCCAAAACGAAAGGCAATATCATTGCGCATCAGTGTTTTGTCGGCGTAGTTCGCTAACAAGACCCAGTGCCTGCTCGCCGGCATTCCCAATAATTGGGCGGAGCTGGTTAATTTGAGTCGATAAGGCTTTTTAACCCATGACCAGGTGGAATTACCGCGCCCGCGAATTTCCAACTCACCACTCAGGGTATTTTGTTCATCGCCCGAGAGCGAAAAATTACCAGTGAGGTAATTCTCTTTGGACACAATTGGCGCAGCTCCTGTGGTGGTAATGTCCAAGACCGGCAAGGCCTCCGCTGTCCCCACCGGAAAGTCAGTCGGAATACTGGACTGACTGGCGCTGCTCGTTGACTCAACGGATGACACCGATGCCGAAGTCGCCGCCGAGCTGGTTTGCTCGCTGCTCGACGATGCCAGACTGATCGACAAACTACTGGAGGACAGCACCACACTGCTCTGCTGACTACTTGATGAGAGCGTCGCAGTACTACTTTGCTGGCTGCTAGTGGCTACCGGCGCAGTTGATCCGGAACCGCCACCGCATGCTTGCAACACACACATAAAAATACTGAGTGAAACCCAACGCATTACCGTCGTCATTGCCGTCATAGTTTTATCCTGATTTATTATTGTTTAACAAATGTATGATTATTTAACGAATGACATCCGGGTGCATTCCATGTGTTGCGATCAGCTACCAACCACATCCATATCACTGATTAAACAATCCGGACGATAAATAACGGTCACCGCGATCACAAATAATCGCGACTATCACGGCATTTTCCACCTGTTGGCTCAGTTCCAATGCCGCCGCCACTGAGCCACCGGATGACACGCCGCAAAAAATACCTTCTTTGCGCGCCAGCTCGCGCATGGTTTGCTCTGCCAAGGCTTGGGGCATATTTACAATGCCATCCACGCGGTCGCGCTCGTAAATTTTGGGCAGATAGGCTTCTGGCCAGCGGCGAATGCCAGGAATTTGCGCCCCTTCAGACGGCTGCAAACCAATAATCTGAATAGCCGGATTTTTTTCTTTGAGAAAACGCGAGGTCCCCATAATAGTACCGGTGGTGCCCATGGAGCTGACAAAATGGGTGATGGTGCCACCGGTCTGTTGCCACAATTCCGGGCCAGTAGTGGTGTAGTGGGCAAGCGGATTATCGGCGTTACCAAATTGATCGAGCACCTTGCCCTTACCCTCTGCTTGCATTTTTAGGGCGAGATCACGCGCGCCTTCCATGCCCGCTTCTTTGCTGACTAAAATTAGCTCCGCACCATAAGCCAACATGGAGGCCTTGCGCTCCGCAGTGGAATTGTCGGGCATGATTAAAATCATGCGGTAGCCTTTGATCGCCGCCACCATCGCCAGGGCGATGCCGGTATTGCCGCTGGTTGCTTCAATTAAGGTATCGCCTGGCTTGATGTCGCCGCGCAATTCGGCGCGACTGATCATGGACAGTGCGGGACGATCTTTTACCGAGCCCGCTGGATTATTGCCCTCCAGCTTCACCAGCAAGGTATTGCTGGTCACACCGGGCAGGCGCTGCAAGCGCACCAGCGGAGTATTACCAACAAATGCTTCAATGGTGGGGAATTCCATACTGACCTCGGAGTGGTTAAATCAGGTTACAAGCCGGCTTTTATTTCGCGGAAGGAGCTATGCTTTTCCACGCTACCGTTGCGCAGCCGCGCGGGAGGCGGCTATTCTACCCGCGATCACCCTGCCTGCGAACACTTGGTGTTAAAACTTACTGCTCGCCACTGGACTATTAGCCAATTTCCGGATTACCACAAAAATAAGGCCCGCGTTGTTATGAATCCTGTCAGCAAAAATAAACACAGCAATATTAAATCTGATGTCTGGCGCCTGATTTTTATCCCCTCGTTTATCATCATTATTCTCATCGCCACCAGCCTGACCTATTTGTGTATCTCGCAAATTAATAAATTTATCGATTTACGCGGGAGCTTGCTTGCACAAAAGACTGCGCACCTGCTGCACAAACCCATCCTTGAAAACAATGCCGAATTAATCCAGCACATTTTGGATGCCTCGATTGAAGAACCTTATATACGTGCAATACGCGCTTACCATGCAGATGCCAAACAACATTTTCATAGCGGCCCACAATTTATGGGGGGCGATGATGCAAGTGCCCCGAGTATGGATGCTCCCACCGAATACCGTACCTATCGCACCCTGCGTTTTTCTCACCCACTGGTCAGTCGCGACAATACCAATCCCATCGGCTGGGTTGAGCTGGAATTATTAACCGCACCGTTTGCGGTGGTGCGCTACGAAGCCATCGTACTCACTATTGCCATCACTATTTTATGTTTGATTATCGGCGCTTACTTTGCGATCTCACTCTACTACCGTATTACTGAACCATTGGAACACATCAATAATGTGGTGCAGGGCTTGGCGCGCGGTCGACTCAATGAGCGGGTTGAGCAACAACACTCGCGCGAGTTTTTAGGGCTTGCTGAATCAATCAATACCATGGCGGATTACATGGAAGCGGCGCAAGCGGATATGCAATCGCATATCGACCACGCGATTGAAGACCTGCGCGAAACATTGGAAACCATTGAAATTCAAAACGTGGAATTGGACCTTGCGCGCAAAGAAGCCTTGGAAGCCAGCCGAGTGAAATCCGAATTCCTTGCCAATACCAGCCATGAAATTCGCACGCCGCTCAATGGCATTTTAGGGTTTATCAACCTTGCGTTAAAAACGGACCTTAATGAACAGCAGCGCGAATATATGGAAACGATTCGCGACTCTGCGCAAAACCTGTTGACTGTGATTAACGGTATTCTCGATTTCTCCAAGATTGAGTCCGGTAAGCTCACACTGGATTACGCACCGCTGCCGATTCGCCACTCCATCGATGAAGTGCTACATATTTTTGCACCGGATGCCCACGATAAAAATTTGGAATTGATAAATTATGTAGAGCGCTGCATCCCTAAAAACTTATTGGGTGATGCATTACGCTTTAAACAAGTGCTATCCAATTTGGTGAGCAATGCTATCAAATACAGTACGTCAGGTAACATCATCATTGATGTCAGTATTTTGCAGCGTCAGGAAACACAAATCACGCTCAAGATCTGTGTAAGCGATGAAGGCATAGGGCTGTCGCGCGAAGAGCAGGAGCAATTGTTTAGCCCCTTTATTCAAGCCGATTCCTCCAGCAGTCGCGAGCACGAAGGCACCGGACTTGGCCTCGCGATTTGCAAAGGTTTGGTAGAGCGCATGAACGGCGAAATAGGCGTAGTGAGCGAGCCAGATAAGGGTTCCACCTTTTGGTTTACGGCACGCCTTGGCATAGACAAACGCCAACCTGCCCCCAATCAATTGGCCAACCTGAGCGAATATCGCATTTTGTTGTGTGGCGAAAATCCCGCATCCATCAAACAATTAAATAACTTATTGCACGAGTGGAATGCCAATACGCAGAGCATTCCCGCCATACATGACTGCTTCCCTATGCTGCGCAGTGCCCGCGATGAACATAAAAGTTTTGATTTGTTGATTTTGGATATCCCACCCAACGAGCGCAAAATCCCACCCATTTTATTAAATAATCTCGCTGAGCAACTGCATACTGAATTTAACTGCACACTCATTGCCTGCTGCACCACAGCGCATCAACGATTGTTCCGCTCCTATGCAGAAAAATCCCGCGTATTATTTATTAACAAACCTACATCCTATGATGCACTGCTGCAAACGCTCGGGCGACAACTGGATTTGCACATTAAAGATCTGCGCGAGCAGGATGACGAAGAAGCGCTGCGCCCTAGCGCCAGCGTGTTATTGGTGGATGATAATCCGGCCAATTTGCAGTTGGCTTCAGAATTATTGCGCGGCTTAAATACTCAGGTAGTGCAAGCAAACAGCGGCAAGCAAGCGATTGAAGCCTGCAGCGAACACGAATTCGATGTGATTTTTATGGACATCCAAATGCCCGGCATGGATGGCATGGAAGCGACACGCCATATTCGCGCACTCGAACAAGGTAAACGTCGCACGCCAATTATTGCGCTAACAGCACATACCATTACTGAGCAAAAAGCGGAACTATTAATTGCGGGCATGGATGACTGCATCAGTAAACCCGTCAACGAATCACAACTGGCGCACATTATTAATCGCTGGGCCACGCTTACCGGCAAAAAAGAAGTCGTCATCCAGATCGAAGAAAAAAGCACTAACAAACCAGGAATTCCCACAGAGGATCACACTGGCTCAGTAGATATAAACCTGTGCTTAAAACTCGCCAACAATAAACCGGCGCTGGCACGCGACATGTTAAGTATGCTGTTGGCGGGATTAGAAAGTGAAAAACAACAAATTAATGATGCTCTTAACAACGGTGATTTTGATGAGGCTGGGGAATTGATTCACCGTCTCTATGGCAGTAGCTGTTATTGCGGCGTGCCCCGGTTAAAGCACATCAGTGGTCTACTGGATAAATTATTTCAAAGCACACAATACGAACAGGCACGCGATGCAATTCCCGCACTGAATCACGCATTGGATGATTTAATTCGCTGGGGAACCAATAAAGATATAGACGCGCTTTTTGGTTTGGAGAAAACACTCGCCTGATCAATTCAGACAGCATTCTGACCTGTAGTCACCTGACCGCTACGCGGTTTTACTCTGTAGGCTTGTGCTGAACAAATAATTCGCGACTATTGAGTGGACGACTACCAAGCAGTGGTTTGAGTAAGCGTCGCGCTAGTTGTTTGGCAGTAAGGCGAGTGATAGAGCTGGAATAGTCACCGACAGCAATTGCCAATAGCGCTTCACCTTTTAGTAAAAAGTGTTCAGGAATATCAGGAGCCGCACTAAAAAAACCCTCTTGAATATGACACTCATACCACCCTTCCGGCACTATAGCGCAATGGTTACGTGCATCCTGGGTGAAATCCAAGCCATAACCCAACTCCTCCAGCAATCTAAATTCAAAGGCACGCAACAAGGGCTCTATATCCTCACCCATTTGGAGCGCCTGCAAACTATGCTCATAAGCATGATAAATGCCATTATGGCTATCCATCTCTGGCAACAAACGCACCAGTAATTCATTCAGGTAAAAACCCGAATACAAGTGATTCGCCGTGAGTGAGAGGAAAAGGTTGTCCGATTCAAAACTAGTCAGCAACTTCATATCCGTTTTGCCCTGCCATGATACGAGCAGACGGCTAAAAGGATTGAGCAGTTGACGCTTGGGGGTTTTATTTTTACGCACACCACGCGCTACAGCGGTGACACGCCCATAATCGGGCGTGAGCAAATCGATAAGCAAACTGGTATCGCGATAGGGACGCGTGTGAAGGATATATGCGAGCTGCAGATCAACACGCATAAGCAGGCGTTAAAACTCGTTATAACCGAGACTGCGCAAGGCGCGCTCATCATCTGACCAACCGGATTTTACCTTGACCCACAATTTGAGCATGACTTTCATCTCAAATAGCTTTTCCATATCAACACGCGCTTCGGTGCCGATTAATTTGATACGTGCACCCTTATCGCCAATCAGAATTTTTTTCTGGCCGTCGCGCTCCACCAAAATAAGCGCAGAGATATTGAGCAAATTACCTTCTTGTTTGAACTCTTCAATCTCAACTGCCATTTCATAGGGCAATTCATCGCCCAATTGACGGGTAATTTTTTCACGCACAATTTCTGCCGCCATAAAGCGCGAGCTGCGATCGGTAATCTGGTCATCCGGGTACATATGCACACCTTCGGGCAAACGCTCGGTGATCAGCGCCTGCAAACGATCCAAATTGGTATTGCGCAGCGCAGACATGGGTACAATTTCCGCGACGTTGAGTTTTTCTGACAGGGTTTGCAAGTGAGGAAGAAGGCTTTCTTTGTCTTCAATTTGATCCACTTTGTTAACGGCCAAAATAATCGGGCAAGGCAAGTGCTGCAATTTTTCAGCAACCGCTTCATCCTCTTCCGTCCAGATAAAACGATCCACAACAAACACCACTACATCGACATCTTTTATCGCGCTGGTGGCCGCTTTGTTCATGTAACGGTTAATCGCTTTCTGTTGCCCAAGGTGCATGCCAGGAGTATCGACAAAAATAATCTGTACATCGCCTTCGGTTTTAATTCCCACCACCGCATTACGCGTTGTTTGTGGTTTGCGCGAGGTAATACTGATTTTTTGCCCAAGTATATGATTGAGCAATGTCGACTTACCCACATTAGGACGACCGACAATGGCGACATAACCGCAGCGACTGGCCGATGAATGTTCTGTATCTGAAGTGAAGGTCATAGAATTACTAAATAAGGGGTTAGTTGTAAAAAAGCGCGTAGGTGAACAGGAAGAATCAATGGATTTTTAATTGCGCTAACATTAACGCAGCTGCTTGTTTTTCGGCTTCACGGCGGTTTGATGCTATAGCGCGGGTCGGTTGTTTAGCGAGCACAACGCGGCATTCAATAGTAAACACCTGAGCATGTCCTTCACCACCTACTTCAGCAACTACGTATTCAGGCAAGGGTTGGCGCTGTGACTGCAAATATTCCTGCAAACGGGATTTGGAGTCTTTAGCGCTGGTATTTGCGCTCAACTCATTGAGCCGTGGAGCAAACCAGGTGAGCACTCGCTCGCGGCAAAGATCCAGACCGCTCTCCAAATAGATTGCACCAATAATAGCTTCTACACTATCGGCCAAAATGGAATCGCGGCTCTTGCCACCGGACTTAAGTTCACCTTCACCTAAAATCAGGCAATCACCCAACTCAAACTCTCGCGCCAATAAGGCAAGTGTATCGCCCTTTACAATTTGTGAGCGCAAGCGACTTAACTGACCTTCACGCGCCTCGGGCAAACGTGTAAATAAAGCTTCACCAATAATAAAATTCAGAATGGAGTCGCCCAGGAATTCAAGGCGTTCATTATTGGTAGCGCCGTAACTGCGATGGGTTAGCGCCAGCTGTAACTGGCGCTGGTCTTTAAAAGAGTAGCCGAGACGTTGTTCAAGGCGTTGGTATTTAAGTGTTAACACAAGTTATTTGGTCGCTGTAGCAGGCTTACAACATTGACCGGGACGGGAGCTGTCCAGATGATTTTGGAAACTCAACACCAAATCAATATTATAAAAAAGAGGAACACGGGTTTCGTAGTCAATTGTAATCAGCAGGTCTTCACTACGACGGTCAATTTTGATGTTTTTGGTCGGACCTTCACTGCGTACATTGTTGATCATATAAAAATTACCGAGCTTCTTTTTAATTTCAGCATCGGTCATTTGTTCTACTTTTTCGCCACCCGTTTCCAGCGAACGTAAGGCGGATTCAACGTAACGATTCTCCGCGTAGAGCGGGACCACTTTAAATGCAAACAACAAAAAGAAACCAGCAACCGCAATCACCAGCGCCCACTGCAACATACCTAAACCGCGCTGGCGTTTAATCGTTTTATATTGATTGGCTCGCATCAGGTTTAACTCCGGAGTTGAAAGGATAATAAATTATTGAATTACGCCCGCACGATCAAACGAGGGAATACTGAAGAACGAATCCCAATGCATCCAGACTGCAAAGGCTTTACCCACAATCGCGTCTTCCGACACCATACCCCATTCACGACTATCCAAGCTGTTATCGCGATTATCACCCATCATAAAGTAGTGCCCCGCCGGTACTACCCATGAACCCTGCATGCTTAACCGGCTGGGCCTTAGATATTTATGGGTGGTGAATGTCTTATCGTCAATTTTTTCGCTCGTCATTTTCAACACTGGTGCGCCGGCAGGCAACTGAGCGATGAGCTTTTCTTCCACAACCGTGCCATTAATAGTTAGCTGATGATTGTTGTAAGTGATGTGATCCCCGGGGATACCGATCACCCGCTTAATATAGTATGTCTCTGGCGCATGGGGAGGAAAGAACACCATCACATCGCCACGCTGCGGTTTACCGATGGGGATTATTTCTTTATTTAATACCGGTGCGCGCACGCCATAAGCGAATTTATTCACCAGAATAAAATCGCCTACTTCCAAGGTCGGAATCATGGAGCCGGAGGGAATTTGAAAAGGCTCAACCAAAAACGAACGCAGAAAGAAAACAATAAACAGTACCGGAAAAAACGATTTGGAATACTCAACCAGCATCGGCTCTTTGGCAGCAACCGCTTTGGCCTCCTCGTAAGCAGTTTTTTGCTGCTCGGATTCCAACACCATACCGCCAAATTGTTTTTCAACAGCCGCCACTTTTTGCTTGCGCGGGCGAGATAACACCAAGGCATCAAACAACCACACCAGACCAGTAATCAATACCGCGAGCGTGAGGATCAGAGGAAGGTTAATACTGCTCATCAAGTTTCCTTAGTGGGTTATTGGTCTGCGATGACTATTATCGATATTTACTAGCTATCAATTTTCAGTACAGCAAAGAAAGCGGCTTGCGGAATTTCAACACTGCCCACTTGCTTCATGCGCTTCTTACCGGCTTTTTGTTTTTCCAACAGCTTTTTCTTACGCGTAGCATCGCCACCGTAACACTTGGCGGTTACATCTTTACGCAAGGCTTTCACCGTTGAACGCGCAACGATTTGTCCACCAATAGCGGCCTGGATCGCAACGTCATACATCTGACGCGGAATCAGCTCTTTCATTTTCTCGGTGAGTGAACGGCCCATACTGTGGGCTTTATCGCGATGCACAATAATCGCCAAAGCATCAACTTTTTCACTGTTGATCAATACGTCCAAACGCACGAGACTCGCGGCCTGGAAGCGAATAAAACTATAATCCAACGAGGCATAACCACGACTCACTGATTTCAGTCGGTCAAAGAAATCGGTGACCACTTCATTCATCGGCAACTCATAGCGCACGCGCACTTGGGAACCGGTGAACTGTAAATCTTTCTGCACGCCGCGCTTTTCGATACACAGGGTGATCACGTTACCCAAATGTTCTTGCGGCACGAGGATGTTGGCTTCAACAATCGGCTCACGCATTTCTTCGATAGAACCCGGATCCGGCAATTTGGATGGGTTATCAACAAAGATCACTTCGCCACCACGCTTCACCACCTCAAATACTACCGTTGGCGCGGTAGTAATCAGGTCGAGATCGTATTCACGCTCCAAACGCTCCTGAATGATCTCCATGTGCAACATGCCCAGGAAGCCAACACGGAAACCAAAACCCAGCGCATCTGAACTTTCGGGTTCGTAAAACAAGGAAGCATCGTTCAATGTCAGCTTAGCCAAGGCTTCGCGGAAGTCTTCGAAGTCGTCGGAGCTGATCGGGAACATACCGGCATAAACTTGCGGCTTGATCTTCTGGAAACCTTCCAGTGCTTCAACGTCAGGAGTTTGCGCATGAGTGATGGTATCGCCTACAGGTGCGCCATGAATGTCTTTGATACCAGCAACCACAAAGCCTACTTCACCGGCTTTAAGTTCTTTTAACTGGGTAGGTTTGGGGCTGAATACGCCCACACCGTCAACAATCTGCGCTTTGCCGATGGTTTTGGTAATGATTTTGTCTTTCAGGCGCAGGGTGCCCTGCTTTACGCGTACCAATGAGACAACGCCTAGGTAGTTGTCGAACCAGGAATCGATAATCAATGCTTGCAGCGGTGCATCCACATCGCCAACCGGTGGCGGGACCAAGCGCACCAACTCTTCCAGCACGTCTTCCATGCCTAAGCCGGACTTGGCCGAGCAGCGCACGGCTTCTGTGGCATCAATGCCGATAATGTCTTCAATTTCCTGAGCAACGCGGTCTGGCTCTGCCTGCGGCAAATCCATTTTGTTCAAGACCGGAATTACTTCCAGGCCCTGCTCGATGGCGGTGTAGCAGTTGGCAACTGACTGGGCTTCTACACCCTGCCCGGCATCCACAACCAGCAACGCACCTTCACAAGCCGCCAACGAGCGGGATACTTCATAGGTGAAGTCCACATGGCCGGGGGTATCAATGAAGTTGAGCTGGTAGGTTTTGCCATCGCGCGCACTGTAGTAAAGCGTCACGCTGTGGGCTTTGATAGTGATACCACGTTCGCGCTCCAAGTCCATGGAATCAAGCACTTGCGCTTCCATTTCACGGTCACTCAGGCCACCGCACATCTGGATGAAGCGGTCGGCGATGGTGGATTTTCCGTGGTCAATGTGGGCGATGATGGAAAAGTTACGGATATGGCTCAGGTCAGTCACAGGCGCTTAACTACTTTAAGATGATTAAAAAGATGAACCCCAACCAGGTTGGGACATGAAAAGAATGGGCGGCATTCTAGCCTATTTGCAGGGTGGGTGCTACGCGACCACTGGACGAGCCGTGACTTATGTTAAACCGCTGCCGGGCGCCGTTATTCGCCCGACAGAGGTAGGCAACCGCCAAGGTTTATTTGATGATAATTGACCTGAATACCGGGCGATTTTCGCGATAGAAGCGAATCGCTTGCGGTTCATTTTTAGGCAAACCTTTAACAATTTTGGCGTAATCACCCGTGGATTTGATATCGCTAAATGCCAACTGGGTAATGATATCCCCAACCTGCAATCCGGCTTCTGCCGCAGGGCTGCCCGCTTTTACCTGCTGCACCACTACCCCGGCCTCAGCGCCACGGCGCTGGGTACGATCCAAAGGTGCAACAATCAAGCCCAAACTATCCACTGTATTTTGGACAGGTGCTGATGCAGGGCGGCTCGCGGCTTCCTGAGGCGATACCGGCAAAATACCCACAGTAACGTTAAGTGACTGCTGTTTACCCTTGCGCATAATTACCACTGGCACTTTGGATTTTGGCGCAGTGCGCCCGACCAAATAGGGCAAATCGCTGGATGTATTTACCGCCTGGCCGTTGAATTTAATGATCAGGTCACCGGCTTCCAAGCCCGATTTGGCCGCGGGACCGTCGGGGTCAACCTCACTGATGAGGGCACCTATCGGCTTGTCCATCCCCAGCGAACTGGCGAGGTTTTTATCCACATCCTGAATCATCACCCCCAACCAACCGCGATCCACCCGGCCTTTATCTTTCAACTGGGCAACCACATCGATAGCCAATGACGCCGGAATCGCAAAGGACAAACCGACCGAACCACCACTGGGTGAGTAGATCTGGGAGTTAATACCCACTACCTCGCCATCCATATTAAATAGCGGGCCACCGGAGTTGCCGGGGTTGATGGCAACATCCGTTTGGATAAACGGCACATAATTGCTCTCGCTATGCGCCGAGGGAATGCTGCGCCCGATAGCACTGACAATGCCAGCGCTGGCCGAGTAGTCCAAACCAAAAGGCGAACCAATCGCCACCACCCACTGACCTACTTTCAAGGTTTCGTCTTTTGCCAAGGCCAGGGTCGGTAAATTTTTAGCATCGATTTTAAGTAGCGCCAAATCCGAGCGTTCGTCGCTACCGACCAACGTCGCGCTGTACTCGCGCTGGTCATTTAGGATCACGGTGATACTGTCCATTTTGTCGACCACATGGTCATTGGTCAGCACATAGCCATCGGCAGAAATAATAAAACCAGACCCCAATGAACCGCGATCACGCGGCGCTTGGCGGCGCTCCAACAGTTCGCGGAAAATATCTGGCAAGCCTTGCATATCAGGTGGTAAGGCGCGCTGGGGTTCAACAGCCAGACCTTTAGACACAGCGGTAATTTTTACCACCGCCGGTGAATGCTGCTCAATAAGCTGGGTGAAATCCGGCAACTCCGCCGCCTGACTCACCAACGAAACAACACTGATACTCGCGATTGCAATAACTGTTTTGATGCCGGACGCCCATTTGGCAGTCAATGTGTGCATGGATGGCTCCTTAGATAAAATGAATTCAGGTCGCAAAGACACTGGCTCGCACATTGAGACTAATGGCAGATAAAATAATTCCAACCCGATCCTGAAAACCGGGTTAAGAATGATTTGGGAATTGTGGTTAAAAAATGCAAGTCCGCGCGCAGCGAGGTGAGGAAAAATTACAGATCAGGCTGTTTGCCGTTATTGAGGTTTTGCTGCTCCACCAACTCTTCCAGCTGACTGGTAGTGACGGACGACGCCCCACTCGCCGCTTGTTTTTCCGCCTCCGCTGCCGCTTTTGCTGCCTGTTCTGCAGCGGCTTTTTCCTCCGCTGCTTTTCGTGCAGCAACACGACGCTCTATGTCCTTGCGGGTAGATTCATTTTCAAGGCGCAGGGTGATGCGGCGATTTTTCGCTTGACCTGCCTTGTGTTGATTATCGGCAATTGGAAACTGATCGCCGTGCCAGCGTGTGGTGATGGATGCGGCGGGCAAGCCTTTATCAATTAAATAATCCGTCACTAATTCCGCTTGCTGTTGCGACAACTGCTCTGCCGCTTCAGCAGTTTCACGCCTGTCGCTATGCGCATCCACCAAAATACCCAGAACTTTATTGTCGGCTTTAGTGTAACGCACAATTTTGTCCAATTGAGCTTTGGCTGCAGAGCTTAAGGTTGATGCATCGCCCGCGTAATAAATTACCGTACGCGACAGCTGACCAAAAGTATAAGGAATTAAATTGGCAAGGCAGCGCTTATAAGTGGTGTAGCTGGCGGCAAAATTGCGCGCATCAACTATCACCCGCACACTGGTGCCATCCTCATTGGTGCCGGCGCTGCTGAATACCAGATTGGTACCACTTTCGAGTGAAGCAACCATAGTCTTGAGCTGCTCCGCATTTAATCGTACTGGCGTTGTTTGCACGGTAAACAGGGTTTGCGGTGCAACATCGCTACGCCACAAGGGTGGCACTGATTCCAGTTTTACTGCACCCGCAGGAAAGCCTTTTTTAACGCCACGAAACTCAAAAAAACCGGCTGACCCGGCGTTTTGGCCAAAATAAGCGGTGCCAAAAGCGGGAATGTCATGACTGAGACTGCAAGCAAAGGGACCTGACTTGGTACTCCACTCGGCATCCGCAAAGCCAGAGGCATAAGTCTGCGCCTGGCTGAAAGCTGCAGCCAAGGAAGACAAAACGACAAAAACAGCGAGGGTCGTGCATCTGGAGAACAAAAACATGCAATCTCAGCTCAAGCAAAGGGACAGTGTTTGCAGTATAGCCAGCAAGCTACCAATTGCCGATCAGAATTAGGGCTGCGGAGATATGCCGTTTTTGGTAGCATGCGGCCACTTTTCTGCTGTTTATTGCTCACCGCTAGGGAATCACCACTCATGACCCAAACACTGACGCTCACCCGCCCCGACGATTGGCACATTCACTTGCGCGATGGCGCTGCACTGGGCCGCACAGTAGGCGATGCCGCCGGGCAATTTGCGCGGGCGATAGTGATGCCCAATCTGGTGCCACCGGTAATGAATGCGGAGCAAGCGCTGGATTACAAAGCGCGTATTTTGGCAGCACGCCCAGCCGGGAGTCATTTTGAGCCGCTGATGGTGCTCTACCTCACCGACAATACTGACCCAGCCGAAATCGCGCGCGCCAAAGCGGCGGGCGTAAAAGCCTGCAAACTCTACCCTGCTGGCGCCACCACCAATTCGGCCTCGGGTGTGACGGATTTAAACAAGATTTACCCGGTGCTGGAGGCCATGCAAAAAGAAGGTATGCACTTTTTATTGCACGGCGAAGTGACCGACAGTGCGATTGATATTTTTGATCGCGAAAAAGTATTTTTGGATCGCACTTTTAGCCAGGTAGTGCGCGACTTTCCTGCGTTGAAGATGGTGCTGGAGCACATTACCACCGCCGATGCTGCGGAATTTGTTGCCGCCGCCCCCGCCAATGTTGCGGCGACCATCACCGCACATCACTTGCTCTACAATCGCAACCACATGCTCGCCGGTGGTATTCGCCCGCATTATTACTGTCTGCCGATTTTGAAACGCGGCACCCACCAGCAAGCGCTGATCAAAGCCGCTACCGGTGGCAGCCCGAAATTCTTTTTGGGAACCGATTCGGCTCCGCACGCCAAAGACAAAAAAGAAGCCGCCTGTGGTTGCGCCGGCAGCTACACCGCGTTTGCCGCGATCGAACTTTATGCCGAAGCCTTTGAAGATGCAGGCGCACTCGACAAACTGGAAGGTTTTGCCAGCCATTTTGGCGCAGACTTTTACAACTTGCCGCGCAACAGCGACAAGATCACGCTGGCAAAACAAGACTGGCAAGTACCCGATAGCCTGATCATGGGCGACCAACCACTGGTGCCGCTGCGCGCCGGTGAAACCCTGCGCTGGAAACTCCAATCCGGCACGACTACCAGCCAGTTGCACACGGCTTAAGGCGATACAGTGAATCCACCTGAAAACTCTCGCGACCCCGACTCTCCACTGGCACAGCGCTTTCGCGGCTTTTTGCCCGTGATTGTGGATGTAGAAACCGGCGGTTTTAACGCCCAGAGCGATGCCCTGCTGGAAATTGCTGCTGTCACTATCCGTATGGATCAGGATGGTTTTTTACATCGCCACGAAACTTTCTCTTTCCATGTTGAGCCCTTTGAAGGTGCCAACATTGAGCAGGCGGCGCTGGATTTTACCGGCATTGATCTGGACAGCCCCGACCGCATGGCAGAACCGGAATTAATGGTGATGACCGACTTGCTTGCCGCCGTGCGCCGTGCAGTCAAAGAAAACGGTTGCACCCGCGCCGTGATTGTCGGCCACAACGCGCATTTTGATTTGAACTTTGTAAATGCCGCGGTGGATCGTTGTCACATAAAACGCAGCCCATTCCACCCTTTCTCGGTGTTCGACACAGCTACCCTTGCCGGTCTCGCCTTTGGCCAAACCGTTCTGGCCAAGGCCTGTAAAGCAGCGGGATTAGAATTCAGTAACAGCGCCGCTCATTCCGCTGCGTACGATGCCGAAAAAACTGCTGATTTATTTTGCTTGATAGCAAACCGTTGGAAAGAGCTGGGAGGTTGGAACCCGGGACTGGATGAGGAGGATGAATAGTCGCAAATCGCGCAGATATTGCCCCCGGTAGGTAAAGAAAATTAAACACACTGGCCTCACCTGATCGAGGCCAGCTAGTGTCGCGTAATGAGCACATGCCATCACTAACGCTGGAAACCTGCCTATGTACAACCGCTCAAATCACTTCGCACGCCTCACCAATCAACACTGCAATCACCTACTAGTCAGCACCCTTATCGCCCTGAGTGCGGGTACGGCCTTTGCCGCGGAACCGGCCACCGCACCGGCCACTGTAGGGCCGCAAGAGCTGATCCAAACATTTGAGGCAGTTTCAGGCGTTCACAAAGGCGTGAGGCGAGGTCATGCCAAGGGCTTTTGTGCAAAAGGCGCTTTTACGGGGTTAGCGGGAGCAAATACATACTCCACATCGCCGATTTTTAATGGCAAAACACATCCCGTGACAGTGCGCTTCTCTCTGGGCGGTGGCAACCCCGCCGCCAGTGACTCTGCCCGTGGCCCTAGGGGTATGGCACTGCAAATCAAATTACCTGATGGCCAATTGCACAATATGGCCATGCTAAGCACCCCCATGTTTCCAGCCAAAAACCCTGCAGTATTTAACGGCCTGCTGCAAACCTTTATCCCTGACCCCAAAACTGGCAAACCTGACCCGGCCAAAACCGCAGCCTATCGCGCGGCAAACCCGGATACCCAGGCCCAAGCTGCATGGCTTGCAAGCCACAACCCCTCGTGGAGCTATGGATCAACCAGTTATTACGGTATTCACACCTTCTTTTTTACTGGTAGCGACTCACAGCGCCACAAAGTGCGCTGGCAATTTACGCCAACAGCAGGTGAAAGATTGCTGAGTGATGACGCGCTCGCCAGCGCAGACACTGACTTTTTGATGAACAACCTGCGCGAACAACTCACGCAGGGCGCCGTCGGCTGGGAAATGGAGATCAGTTTGGGAGAGGCAAGCGATAGCGAAGTTGATCCCTCGCAAACCTGGCCCGACACGCGCACCAAAGTCAAAGTGGCGCGATTGGAGATCAGCGCTGCTGATGTCAATGATAGAGATTGTGATGGCGTAAACTTTGACCCCAACCGGGTGACCGCAGGGGCAGGGGTATCGCCGAGTGCAGATCCAGTGCTGCAAATGCGCTCGGCAGCCTATGCCATTTCATTTGGAAAACGCCTGAGCGGTCAATAAAACCGGCAAAAGCCTGTCGAGGTCGGATAATCAAGTGCTTAGCTGAATCTCCGGTATATACCCTGGCGCCAGCGATTGCTTTAACGCTGGCGCTATGACTTCGGCAACACCCTTGGCGATTAATTTTCCGTCCTGATTGTGCGCCTCGCAGTCCAGCGTCACTAACTTAATCTTTTCTTTTATTTCCGCTACCGTCAAAGTTACCGTCACCGTATCGCCAATTTTTACCGGGTGTTTAAAGCTCAAACTTTGGCTGCGATACACGGAACCAGGGCCAGGCAAGCGGGTTGCAATGGCTGCAGAAACCAAGGCACCCGTCCACATTCCATGGCCAATTGGCTCACCAAACTGGGTGGTCGCAGCATAGGTTTTATCCAGATGCACAGGATTTACATCACCGGAACAGGCGGCGAACAGGATTACATCGCGCTCCGTTAAGGTCTTGCTATAGGTCGCTGTCTGGCCAATAGCGATCGCATCGATTGGGTGGTTTTCAAGCAAATTCATAGTCTTATCCAAAGCGCCGTGTAAAAAAGGCGTACAGTTTAATCCATATCAACTTTATTTAACCGCTATCGCCTGTAGCAGGTGGCTTTCGCGCTGTAAAAACCCCATGGGGGTTGCTATGCTAGCCCCAACGAAAAAATAACAACCTAACTTTTTAGGGAACCAGTAGGAGCCAGTATGTCAAAGTCACAAAAGCTGTTTGTTGTTGTTGACCCCAACGACACCCATCACATCGCACTTGAGCGCGCCATTATTGTTTCTTCCTTAATCCAAGGCACCAAGCCCAAGGTTCACGCCTTTGTCGCTGTGGATGGCGATGCGGTAGATACTCGCTCCGTTAACGATAACCTGTTCCGCGACCTGACCTGGTTCGAACAAAACATCAAGAGCCCGCTGGCCAATGCCGGTATCGAGTACACATTGGAAGTCTCATGGTCGAGCGAGTGGCAAAAATCCATCATGGAATCCGCCAAACGTTTTGATGCCGATTTGATTTACCTGCCAGTACACGCCAAAACCAACAACAGCCGCTTCAGTTTCTCTGAATCCAAGTGGGAACTGTTAAAAGGCGCTTACTGCCCTGTGGTATTGATCCGTCCGGGCGCAAAAGCACAGCGTAAAGTGATTCTTGCTGCCGTGAATATGCAAGCACAGCGCGATGTACAAATTGAGCTGAACAAAAAAATCATTGAACAAGCCAAATTCTATGCGGATACCTACGGCGCCGATTTGCACGTCATCAATGGTTATCTGGACTCGCTGAGCTACCCGGATCGCGGCCGTCTGGTTGCACTGACTGGTTTGCCCAACGACAAGATCCATGTGGAAAATGGCTATACCTCTGATGTAGTGTCTGCCCTGGCAGAAGAAATCAGCGCTGACCTGATTGTAATGGGTACTCTGGGTCAAAATGGTATGACCAAAACCCGTCGCGGTAATACCGCCGAGCGCTTGATCGCCGCTGTTGATACCGATGTGATGGTTATCAACCACGGCTAAGTTTTATCCGCTTAATAAAAAACCCGATTATCAAAAGATAATCGGGTTTTTTATTGGCCAGAGATAATCACACTATGATTATTTTAGCCTCATAAAAGTGGCGACCACACCGGCCGCCATTTTTTCAATTACATGGACTCGATCAGGATTAGTGCATTGATTCGCCAATCACATTGATCAATTCACCATTACTGGTATCACCACTTAATTCCCAGAAGAAAGTACCGCCCAGGTTTTGTTGATGTACATAGTCCATTTTACCGACCATGGTTTGCGGGGTGTCGTAACTCCACCAATTGCCACCACAGAAAGCGTATGCGGTGCCACCAACAATTCCCGTCGCCGGGCAGGTATTTTTCAATACTTTGTAGTCTTCAATGCCCGCCTCATAACTACCGGTTGCCGCACCAGTCGCTGCACCACCGGGAGCTGCCTGGGTTACACCGGACCAGCCGCGGCCATAAAAACCTACACCCAACAGAATCTTACTGGCAGGAATACCTTTGGCTTTCAGCAATTGTACTGCCGCGTCCGAGTAGAACTCCGCGGCGGGAATACCAGAGTAACCATAGAGCGCTGAATGCGGGGCAGTTGGCCCTTTAGCCGCAAATGCGCCGAAATAGTCATAGGTCATGGGCATGATGAAATCCAGGTATTGCGCAGCACCGGCATAATCAGCGGCGTTGATTTTTGAAGGCGCTGCCCCAATTGCGGAGGTGACCAGTGCATTGGCACCAAACCGGGTACGCAGTGCCTGAATCAGGTTTTTGTAGGCCGAGAAACCGCTGGTATCGCAGGTCAGACCGCAGTCATTGGGGTATTCCCAATCTATGTCGATACCATCAAATACATCGGCCCAACGTGGATCTTCCACCAAGTTGTAGCAAGAATTGGCGAATGCAGTTGGGTTAGCGGCTGCTTGACCAAAACCACCAGACCAGGTCCAACCACCGAATGACCAGATAACCTTAATGTTGGGATAGGCTTTTTTCAGTTTACGCAGCTGGTTGAAGCTACCGCGCAAGGGTTGGTCCCAGGTATCCGCAACACCATCAACACTCAAATTGGCGTCGTAGGCGCGCTCATAATCCGCGTAAGCGTCACCAATTACGCACTGGCCATTCTGCACATTACCGAACGCGTACAGAATATGGGTGAGTTGTGCCGCTGAACCACTAGTCGCAATATTTTTCACATGGTAGTTCCGGGCATAAGTCCCCCACTGTGCAAAATAGCCCACTACTTTTTTACCGCCCTCTGAGCCTACTGAACTGCTTGAAACGCTGGATGCAATAGAGCTAGCCACAGAGCTGGAGGATGACGTAGTGATTGAACTTGCTACAGACGAGCTACCCACAGAACTGGTCACCGACGAGGCAGAAGACGTTGAGCACTGACCTTTGTTTGCCCATACACCATCCGCTGAGGAATTTGTTACAGGGTCCTGGCCTTGAGTCCACCACTTGGCTTGATACTTGACGCCATTGCGCGATACCTCGTTGCCACCGGTATAAACCGCCGTGCTATTCCAGGCAGATAAACCCGCACAACCGGCAACCGACGTTACTGATGAGGCAACCGAGGACACCTGACTCACTGCAGAGCTGGCGACTGAACTTGGCGCCACGCTGGATACCGATGAAGAGCTTTCAGTACCACCAGAACAAGCACCCAGACCGCTCCAGGCATTTGTCCATGCCCAACCAGTTCCCGGGGCATAGGGGCCACCGACCGTACACCAACCACCAACAGTACACGAATATGCACTGCCACCATTTTGTACTACAGCACCCGTTGCGTAGGTACTGCCCGCTTGATAAGGCGCCACACCTGCGCAGTTATACGCCTGTGCCTGAGCAGCAAACAGACCTGCGGTTGATAGCAACCCGACAGTTGATAATAGTTTTAATACCTTAGGGGATTTCATTGACACTTTCCTCAGCATAATTTTTTATTACGCCGTTTGGTAATTACTGCCCTACCAAACGGACGCCCGATATACCCTCACAGTGATGCGCTCAACACTTATTGCGATGCACACTAAAAACCACATCAGCAAAAAGTCGCGCTCCTTGTAGTATTTTTTTCGTCCGCTAACCGCATCCTGCACACCCTCGTCCGCACCAATTTCACTCACAAAAAACGCCTTAAAATGCGCTTTTTATGGGCAAAACAATTCCTTCAGGCGATAACAAGCCCTGAGCAAAATCTCAAAAACAGAAAATAAAATTTGGAGAAAAACGCGCCCAACCCTGTAAAAAACAGAGCAAAAAAAAGCACAGAAACAGCAAAAAACAAACGAACTACAGCTGAAAATAACAGCAGATTTTTTAAAACCTGTGTTTTTTATCGATCCCTGGTTTTCTACCTCATTGTTATCGTTGTTATAGCAATAGCAAAACCAACATACGCTCGAAAAATACACCCAACAGGACAACGTTGTCAACAGGTTGTCATAAAGTTGTTTTATGAATCACAGTTTTATTGGCTACAGCATTTTGAATGGAAGACTAGGCAGAATGCAGCGATTATCACTGCTTATAATTTTTGCGCGGAATGAATCACAAAAATAACGGTTACATCCCACAAGAGGCTATAACCGTTTGCAAAGGAATAGAAAATTACTGGCGGGATTTTTTAATCAGATCGTAAGCAGCTTGTATTTCCTGGGAGCGCTCGGTAGCGGCTTTGATCATATCTTCAGGCATGCCCTGCCCGATAAGTTTGTCGGGGTGGTACTCACTCATTAATTTACGATAGGCTTTTTTTAATTCCGCATCACTCGCGCTTTTATCAACTCCCAAGGCTTGATACGCGAGCGTTAGCTCATCGCCACGCACTGCTTCACCGTAGCTGCCACGTTCGCGATTAAATGCATCCTGCGCATTTAACATTCTCAATAATTGTTCAAAAGCAAAACGCGAAAAACCAATGCGCTCGGCTAATTGACGTAACACCTGCACTTCTTGTTCATCAAGCACACCATCCGCCATGGCCAAATTCACCAAATTGACCAATAACATGTTATTCAAGTTAGGGCTTACACCGCAGACCTGTTTAAATTCGGCAACTGTCGCAGCAAAATCAAAACCGGCTGCGGCCCCCTGTTT
Source organism: Cellvibrio sp. KY-YJ-3 (assembly GCF_008806955.1). NCBI lineage: Bacteria > Pseudomonadati > Pseudomonadota > Gammaproteobacteria > Cellvibrionales > Cellvibrionaceae > Cellvibrio > Cellvibrio sp. KY-YJ-3. Next base: position 3,960,319 of record NZ_CP031727.1, read on the forward strand.
AAATAAACGAATGGCTTCGCGACGATGCTCCGGCGTCAGGCCCATTTTTACCATCAACGCTTCTGTTAGTTGCACTTCCGTTTCACTGACTCGACCATCCGATTTGGCAAGGTGACCGAGCAGTAAAAAGACACTATTAAAAAAAGTGGTTTGAATGTGTTCGCGTTGCTGCGCAGTGAGGTTCGGTGTACTTTTATAGCGCCGCCACAACAGAAATACTGCACCGAACACAGCGCCCAGTAATACCCCAACCAAACCAACTAGCAGCAAAATGCCGCGTAACACTATGCGCAACACCGCGCCTAATACTTTAATCATGTTTCTCTCGCGAGGGTTAAAAGGAATTATATAAATAGGGAGTTTGCAGTGCGGCTTTTTGAATTGCAGTGTTACGAACTGCAAGACAGCATGGAACAACCGGCCTTGTGCCGCGCCCACTCAGGTCGCTTGGCATAATAGGATTCAAATTCAGGCTGCTCAGCGTAGGGGTTGCGCAACAGCTGTAACAATCGCTCAATTTCAGAGGCATCACCAAGGGTCGCCTTATCGATTGCCTGCTGTGCCAAATAATTGCGCAACACATATTTGGGATTTGTGCGATTCATGAGCGCGCGCCGCGCTTCGTCCGACACATTATGTAACACCGCATCCTGCTGTAAACGCTGCCCATACGCACGCAACCAACTGATCATCGTGCTTTTGGCATCCCCAGTCGGCTCTTGATAATAGGCGAATGCCACTTTATCAAACCATTGTTGATCGCTGTACTGATCAATGTCATCCACTGAATATTGCGCAAGCTGGCGATAAAAAATTGTCATATCAATTTCTACGGTTTGCAGCGCGAGCAATAAATTGTCTGTTAGAGTTTCGTCCTGTGCGGGGTCAAATTGATATAAACCTAATTTGCTCGCCATGTCGCGCTGGGCACAGCGCTCATACTCAATACGGTATTGCTCTAATGCAATTTGCAAAGGTTCGACAGCATTGATGAGCGGATAAATAGCATTGGCCAATTGCGTTAAATTCCACAGCGCAATCCGCGGTTGATTGCCAAAGCGATAACGGCGACCTTGCGCATCGGTAGTATTGGGAGTCCAATCGGGGTCATAACCTTCCAGCCAACCGTAAGGGCCGTAATCAATCGTCAATCCAAGAATCGACATATTGTCTGTATTCATCACACCATGAACAAAACCAACGCGCATCCAGTGCGCGATTAATTGCGCTGTAGCAATACAGACTTCAGTAAACCACTGCACATATATATCGACACCAATGTCATTATTTTTGGCAGACAATAAATGCGGAAAATCGGTGCGGATGGTGAAATCTGCCAAACGTTTTAATAATTGATTGTCACCGCGCGAGGATAAAATTTCAAAATTACCAAAGCGGGTAAAACTGGGCGCAACACGGCATACAATCGCACCTGGCTCAAATTCAGGGTTGCCGTCGTAAAACATATCGCGCCTGACTTTTTCACCAGTAGTCACCAAACTGAGTGCACGGGTGGTGGGAACACCCAAGTGAAACATAGCTTCACTGCATAAAAATTCGCGCACCGATGAGCGTAATACTGCCAAGCCATCCGCACTGCGCGAGTAAGGAGTGGGGCCGGCGCCTTTTAATTGCAGTGTCCAGTGCTCGCCTTTGCTATTGATCACTTCACCCAAATTAATCGCGCGCCCATCGCCCAACTGCCCTGCCCAATTCCCAAATTGATGACCACCGTAGCAACAGGCGTGAGGCTCCATCCCAGCGAGCAATTGATTGCCCGCAAATACCTGCGCGAATTCCGCTTGTTGAAATATAGCGGCAGGCAAATCTACTAACGCTGCCACTTCTGCTGCGCCCGCCAGAAGTTGCGGATTAGTTACCGATGTAGGATTTACTCGCGAATAAATGGCGCCAACAACCTGACGACGAAAATTTTCAGTTTCCGGATCAGCGGGTAATTGATGCACCAGACGATTATCGAACAGTAGATCATGCAGGGAAGATTTCATAAGGGTTTACGCAAGAAGCGCCCGGCTCCAGACAAGTATTAATTTAAAAAATGAGATTAAAACCGAAGCGAAACTTGATGTAGCGAGTGATAAAAAAATAATTACTTTATGCCAAGTAATTCAATTTTGTAGCCATCCGGGTCTTCAACAAACGCGAGGATTGTTGTGCCGTGCATCATGGGGCCCGGTTCACGCACAATTTTTCCACCGCTCGCACGGATTTTGTCGCAAGTGGCATAAACATCATCGCACCCTAAAGCAATATGACCATAGCCCTTACCCAGATCATAACTTTCCACACCATAGTTATAGGTTAGCTCGATCACGCTATTGTTTGCTTCATCGCCATAACCAACAAACGCAAGGGTAAATTTTCCTTCCGGATAATCATGCTGACGCAATAATTTCATGCCCAACACTTGAGTATAAAAGTCGATTGATTTTTGCAAGTTACCCACTCGCAACATGGTGTGAAGAATACGCATCAGATTACCTTTTCATAAACGACATAAAAATGTTAAAAGCGTTGCTTCGCACCGATGGTAATTTGATATTTGCCCAAACCTTCGCGCGCGGTAGTGGGGGTCGCCACATCAATATGCACAACGTTCCCAATACGCACTTTGCTGGAACTTAAACGCAGACCAAAACCGACATTGCTCAGCAGCGGGCTGTAACCATATTGTTCAATGCCCCACGCCTTGCCCATATCAAAAAACACCACGGTGCCGACCCGCATCAGGTTGAAAATGTGGAGATCTGAGAAGTAGCGATGCTCCACGGTAAACACATAGCTTTCATTGCCGCGCTGGTAATCGGTGGGATAGCCGCGCAAGCCCGTAATATCACCCAAGGTTATCTCTTCGTATTGGGCGAGATCCTGCCCCAAATCGTAACGAAGGCCCATGTACCAACGGCGCTTTTCATCCTGAAAGTAGTTGTAGTTAACATTGAAGCTGACAATGGTGGTATTGACGTCATCCAAACTCGAATAGTGGCGACCGTCCAGAGTAAGGCCAGCTTCCAGAATGTGATGTTTACTCACCTCCATCACGTTGGTGTAAGTGCCTATATAGCGAATGACATCAGCACTATTGTCTAGTGTGCGGCCGCCATAACCTACACGCATGGTCATATTTTGCCCGAGCGCAATATCTTCCGGGCGCTGGATTTGGTTTACGTTTTTGAAGACACCGAAACGATTTTCCAGAAATTGGTATTCAACCCAGGGGTAAACCGCTTTGCGTTGTTCGGGAATAGTCTGCAGGGTTTCAGGCGAGGGATAAAAGTTATCTTCCTCGTTAGAAAAACCCACCAACCAGCGCTGGGTATAGTTGGTGCTTATATCACTCGCAATACCAAAATAAACCTGATTGTTCATGGTTTGGTGTTGGAATTCGTTGATCTCGACATCCATATGTCGGATGGTTTCTTCGAGTGTTACATCCTGGGTATAAAAACCAGCAGACCACGGACTCTTCAGTGAATAGAAAGGGCGAGAGACATCGATAATCATATCGCTGCCATCACTGGTATCGGCGTAATAAAACTTGACTGCAATTTGGGAATTGAAGATATGCGGGTTGCGGAAGTCGTAATTCACTAAATTTCGCTGGGCGTTTTCTTCATAGCCCACAGTCAGGCTATTGCCCGACCCCAGAATGTTGCCGTCGGAAATAGCAAAACCCGAGTTAGTTCCCTCGGACTCCTTACTGACCGAAAATTGCGGCTCTAATGCCCAGGCGTCTTGAGTGACGACCACCAAATCGACCTGCTCATCGCACACACTGAGCGGCAAAATATAGGCATTGGTTAAGTAGGGGCGCTTGCGCAGAATACGCTCGCTCTCTTGTACCTGCGATACATCCAAAGGCTGCCCCTCTTCAAAGAGCAGCTGCGCTTCAATTACATGAGGGCGTGTATTGACGTGTAGTTTATTCAGGAAGAGATAGAGGCTGTTATTTTCACGCGGGTCATCCTTATCAAAAATCGACAGGCTGTTGTATTGAATATGGCGAATCCGCTTGCCTTCCATGCCGGCAAATACATTCGTTTCGACACGGGCATGGGCATCGGTAATAGCAAGTTTTTTAGCGCGACTTGAATCAAATGGTACACAGCTGGAATCATCTGCCATAGCAGGCTTATCCGCTTCTGCACTGGCAGCCACTGATAAGGTGGCCAATACCGCCAAGCACCAACATCCAGTTGTACTCAATAACCCTTTACCCGGGGTTTTGCTCATCATAGTGTCTCAGACGCTCGCTTTAGATGACGACAGACAGGTAAACCTTGGACTCAGCAATCACTAGTTAAGTTCAGGATAACAGGCGCGCACCTTAGCATAGGGTAATTCAGGCGCCTAGCAACGCGCTGTAAAGGCTTGTTAGTGATGGTGATGTTCGTGCGTGTCAGTGTCTTCTGCGGCAGATGATGACTGCTGGTGATGTTCATGGGATGGTGAATCGGTAGCCGCAGGTTCCTGGTGGTTGTGATGGTGCCCATGCCCTCCGGCGCCCCAGAGCGTCCAGAGACCAAAGAGGATAATCATAATCGCCATAGCCCAACGCAGATGACGCAGTTGCAGCAGCCTATTAAGCTGTTGGGCTGCCAACCCCGCGAGCAGTAAACTCGGCAAGGTTCCAGCGCCAAATGCCAACATGGTGAAGCCACTCAGTGCCCAGTGCCCCTGCGCCATGCTGTAAGCCAGTGCGGAGTAAACCAAACCACACGGCAACCACCCCCAAAGCGCGCCGAGCAATAAGCCTTTGCCGGGATGATTAACAGGCATCAGTCTTTTACCAATAGGCTGCAGATAAGCCCATAGATAGCGGCCAGCAGACTCCAGATAGGTTAATCCATGCCACCAGTTGGCTAAATACAGCCCCATGGCAATCAATAATAACCCTGCCAGCCAACGCAACCACGCAGCACCTCCCGAGGCGGTAATTTGCTGGGCAAACACACCGACCAAAACCCCCATCAGTACATAACTCAGCAGGCGGCCAATATTGTAGGAGCAGAGGATAATAAAACGACGTCGCGACTCTTGTGCAGGCACCGCCATACTCAAAGCGCCCATGATGCCGCCACACATACCAATGCAATGGGCACTGCTAAACAGCCCCAATAAAAATGCAGTGACCATGACCGACCAATCAATACTCATTCCGCTGTTTTCTCTGCGTCAGTTTTGGCAGAGTCATCTTTTTTAGGCTGTTCAGCATCAAACAGTATGCGATGAGCTTCGGTATCCAGATTGTCGTACTGGCCATTATTGATCGCCCAAAACAGCGCTTTTACCGCCAGCGCGATAAATACAAGCGCACAGGGAACCAAAAAATACAGACTTTCCATCAATAGACCCAGAGTAAAGACACTCGTTTTAAAGGACGTTAATCCATCAAACGCAGTGCGTTGAAAATCACCACTAGCGAACTGGCAGTCATGCCAATTGCTGCCAACCAGGGCGGAATCATACCCGCCGCGGCCAAGGGTAACGCGAGCAGATTATAGACAAGCGAGTAGCGCAAATTCTGGCGAATAATACCTTTAGTGCGCCGCGCTATATCCAAAGCCTCGGCCAACACCGCCAGACGATCATTGAGCAATACCGCATCGGCACGGGTTTGCGCCAAATCCGACGCGGAAGCCATAGCGACCGACACATCGGCCCCGGATAACACCGGTATATCGTTGATGCCATCGCCAATCATCAGCACTTTATCACCTGCCGCTTGACGCTGGCTCAAGTGCGACAATTTGTCGCCCGGTTTGGCACCCGCCATAAACTCATCAATACCGAGATTCCGTGCAAGCTGGGCAACAGCGCCGCTCTGGTCACCGCTGAGCAACTCCACCGCAATCCCACGCGACTTGAGGCTGGTGATAAGCGCCGCTGCATCGGGCCGCACTTCATCGACCAAACCTATCCAGGCCAAGGGTTGTTGTTCGCTGGCAAGCAACAACCAAAGATGTTGATCGTCAGGTAAGGCCAATGGGGGCGTCCCTACAGCAGAACCAAACTGACCGGCAAACTCAATAGTACCCAAGCGATAACCCACACCATCAATTTGCCCTTCCACGCCAGCCGCGGTGGTTTGTTTCACCGCTGTTGCGGTGTAGACATCTTGCCAAGGCATAAACGCCGCCGCCAGCGGATGGTTAGAGCCGGCCTCCAATGCCGCTGCTATGCCAAGTAATCTATCGCGCGGCAGCGCCACTGATTCAAATATCCGCACCTCCGCCAAGGTAAACTGGCCTTTGGTGAGGGTGCCGGTTTTATCAAAAATAACGCGATTCACACTGTTCAGCGTTTCTATAACGTGGCCGCGCGCTACCAAAAACCCGCGTTTACGCAGGTTAGCAGTTGCTGCCGATAGTGCGGCGGGCATCGCCAAAGCCAAAGCACAGGGGCAAGTCACCACCAATACCGATAGTGTCACCCAAAGGGCATGCTCGGGGCGATACCAGAGCCAAAACGCAAATACGGCGGCACACACCACCAATAAGCGGGCAATAAAAAAGCGCGCGATACGGTCAGCACTCAGCACTTGCAGTGGTTTATCGTCAGCGGCCTGGCTGGCCAAGCGCTCAATGGCCGACAACTGGGTCGCAGCACCAAGCGCAGTTACTTCAACTTTCAATGGACTGTGATTATTCAAGGTGCCAGCAATCACCGAATCACCCGGTTTTTTAGTGACGGGCTGGGACTCACCGGTAAGTAACGCCTCAACTACTGCACTTTCACCGGCAACCACCCGGCCATCGCAGGGAAACGTGTCACCCGCTTTAACTAAAATAAGGTCGCCCAACTGCAGGGTTTTGATGGGCATTGACTCTTCAATTTCACAGCCATTTTCCGTGCGCAAACAGCAGGCGGTTAACGGCATGAGTTGGGCGAGATTGCCAAACGCCAACCGGTTGCGATGACGCGCGCGCAACTCCACATAACGCCCCACCAACAAAAACAGGGTGAACATGGATACCGATTCAAAATACACCTCGCCGGTGCTGGTGACGGTGGCCCAAACACTCGCCAGATAGGCAAGGCCAATCGCCAGCGCGACCGGTACATCCATCACTAAATGACACATTTGGATGCTGCGCCAAGCCGCTTGAAAAAAAGGCCAAGCCGAGAAAAACACCACAGGCGTGGCCACTAACATGGACAGCCAGCGCAAAAAATCCAACCAGAAATCCGTCGCGCCGGTGTACATACCCACCGCCACCATCATCGCCTGCATGGTGCCAAAACCGGCGACACCAATACGGAACAAGGCGATGCGGTTTTCTTTTTTAATTAATTGTTGCTGTTGGTCGTCCGTTGCCGGGCGCGGCACATAACCAATGGCATGGAGCGCAGCGAAGATCTCGCTCAAAGGCGCCTGTTCATCCCAAATCACCATGCAGCGATGTGTAGTGAGGTTCACCGTAACTGATTTAACCGCCGGATTTAGTTTGAGATGGGTTTCGATTAACCAGCTACAGGCCGCACAGGTTATACCTTCCAGCAGCAAGTTAGCCTGTTTGAGGCCGCCCGCTAACGGCAGCACAAACTCGGATTGCACTTCAGGTAAGTCATAAATTTCCCAGCGCTGGGCTACCCCTTGTGGTGATTCGCCGAAGGCTTCCGGGCGCTCACTGGTGGAAGTCCGAAACTGATAAAAACTATCCAAACCGCCATCCACAATCGCCATCGCCACCGCCTGACAGCCGGGACAACACATGAGGCGTGTCTCACCTTGAATTTGTACGGGATAATAACTGGCAGCAGGAACCGGCAAGCCGCAGTGATAGCAAGCCTGAGCAGAAGTCGCTGAGGAGGCTGGTGACGCCATGAATGACTCGACTATTTGACGCGTGGCGCCAACCCGGTTTTGTCACTAATACGAAAATCAATTTCTCCACTGAGGGTCCAGGGAGCTTCTTTACGCAGGGCAATATCGCCGATGGGATAAAGCGTCAGATACCAGGAATACTGGGGCTCAGTAGCCAAGGTGCCACGATATTGGCCTGGCGCAATGGCCTTGAGGTGGATAATTTGATCCTTTTCCTCCTTAACCGGATGTCCCATCATTAGCAGGATAGTATCTGGCAAGGACGCAGTATCGCCAACAGCACGGGTAAGGCTAATCATCACATCGCCACTGGTGCGATCAAAACGCAAATCCGCGAGCAACTCTAAATCCCGTGCGCGCTGATCCTGCTCCAGTGCCTGGTTGATCATGCGCCCTTCCTTGTAGTAATTATCGATAATCACATCGTCTGCCCCCTTGAGGGCAATGGTAACGGTGATGCTGCACATGATGATGATGTAAATCAGCGGGCTGAATACAAACCAAAACCAAAACTCCCGATACCAGGGCTTGGCATTTTCTGCGACTAATTCACTCATAACAAAATACCTGTTAAATCTGGTTAAAGGCCGCTGCCCAATAAGGGATTAAGGCCCAATAAAAGTAGTGGTGTTAATGGCCGTAAGCTCGGGGTTCTCACGTGCACGCACGCGGAAACGAATTTCGCTTTTTCGCGTTTTTAATTCAGATTTGGGAATAGTGACACGTACCGGTACGGTTAGCACCTCCCCTTCCAGCGCAGGCATTGCCCGATACCCCTCAATCACAAAAGGATAATCACCCTCAACTTCCAGGTCGTAAGTATGGGTACTGCGATCCATATTACTGATTTTGATGGTGTAGACGTTCTGGATATCGCTACCCACTACTCGATACATGCGCACACCGCGATCACGTTGGGCTTCAAGCCCGACCGGCACGCGGGTTGCAATCGAATAAACAAAAAGCGAGATCATGATGGTTAACATCAAACCATAGCCCAGCAGCCGCGGCCGGAAGACTTTGGTTTTGCCATTTTGAATTGCATCCTCGGTGGTGAAACTGATCAGACCGCGCGGATAATCCATCTTATCCATCACGCTGTTACAGGCGTCCACGCAGAGGCCGCAATCGATACATTCAGCCTGCAGACCATCGCGAATATCGATATCTACTGGGCACACCTGCACACACCAGGAACAGTCAATACAATCGCCCAATCCCTGCGCCTTATAGTCATCACCCACTTTACGGGGGCCGCGCTTTTCTCCACGCAGCGGATTGTAGGAAACAGTGAGGGTATCCTGATCGTACATGACCGCTTGAAAACGCGCATAGGGGCAGATGTATTTACAAAACTGCTCGCGCATAAAACCGGCGTTCATATAGGTAGCACCAACAAATAATGCAACCCAGAAAAAAGGGACCAGATCCAAATTAAAGGTGAAGAAACTCACTACAAGCTCGCGAATTGGAGTGAAGTAGCCCACAAATGTCAGGGAAGTGATAATGCTAATCGCGATCCAAATAAATTGTTTGGCGCCCTTGCGCCACAACTTCTCAAAACCCCAGGGCTTGGCATCCAGTTTGATGCGCTTGTTACGATCGCCCTCGCAGACAAATTCCGCCCAGATAAACATTTGGGTCCATACCGTTTGTGGGCAGGTAAAACCACACCATACACGCCCCACCAGCACGGTTACCGTAAACAATAAAAAGGCGGCGATTACCAGTAGCCAAGCGAGATACATCGCATCCTGCGGCCAAAATGTCAGCCACAAAATGTGGAACTTGCGCTCAGGCAAATCAAATAACATGGCCGGGCGACCATCAATCACCAACCAGGGTAATAACAAGAAACCCAGCATCAGGGGTACGCCTGTGTAACGGCGCAGGCGCTGGTAAAAACCGGTGATACGGCGCATGTAAATTTTGTCATCCGCCTCGTAGAGATTTACATAGCGGATAACTGGCTCGGACGGCTTATTGTCAGGGGAATTGCTGGCAGGTTTTTCACTCAAGGGAACCACCTCATTGGCTAGCCTCCCGGATAATCCGGGCGAGCTAAACAGATATCAAAAAAAACAGGGCGAAAAAAAAGGCAGGCCTGGGCCCGCCTTCCTTGTATAACAACCAGTTCGCCGGAATCTAGTTGTTGTCTTCTAACGACAAGCTGTACACATAGGCCGCTAGCAAATGGATACGGTCTTCTTTCAGCAGATCTTTCTGCGCCGGCATTACACCATTGCGGCCATGGCGCAAGGTCTGGCGGATAGTGGCAGGCTCGCCACCGTAAAGCCAAATATCATCCGTCAGGTTGGGAGCACCCAGCAATTGGTTGCCCTTACCATCCAGACCATGGCAAGCCGCACAATTCACATCAAAGTGCTTTTTACCTGCATCCGCTTTGGTTGCATCATGCTCAGCACCGGACAAACTCAATACATATTCAGTGGTTTCCGCGATGCCTTTTTCACCCAACAAGGCAGACCATGCAGGCATTGCTGCTTTACGGCCATGATTCAAGGTTTCCAGAATTTTGTCTGGTGTGCCGCCATAGAGCCAGTCTTTATCAGTCAAATTCGGAAAGCCTGGGTTGCCACCACCGTCTGAACCGTGGCAAACAGCACAGTTATTAACAAACAAACGGAAGCCCATTTTGAGCGCATCAGGGTTTCTGGCGAGTTCTTCAATCGGCATTTTTGAGTAGACGCCATACGTTTCGGCATAGACTTTTTCCGCCTCAGCCTGATCCCCACGCAACTCCCCTACTGAGGTCCAAGCTCCGGTATCTTTCCACTCTATACCTTTATAAGAACCCAAGCCTGGGTAAATAACCAAATAGACAGCACTGAATATAAATGTCAGCAAGAACATATAGAACCACCACCGAGGCAGAGGGTTGTCATACTCCTCAATACCATCGTATTCGTGGCCGGTAGTTTTTGCTTCCGTGCTCTCTTCACCCACCACCGCGCGCTTGCGATTGGCAAAAAGAATCCATAACAGCAACACCAGATTGGTGACTGTCAGGATAATGATCCAAAGACTCCAAAAAGTACTCATAGTTAAATCCGCCCTAATCGATGATTACTTGTGATCATCAGTCTGCTTGTTGTCTGGCTGCTTGGTGTTAGGCTCATCGTCCGCAAAAGGTAACTTTGCATCCTCTTCAAAGCGCTTTTTGAGCTTGGGCGAAAAAGCCCAAAAGCACACGCCGAAGAAGGCGATGGTAACTAACACGGTTGAAATAGCACCAAGTGTACCCGTATCCATTAACGCTTCTCTTTGAGCAAAATGCCCAGGTTCTGTAAGTAAGCAACCAATGCATCCATCTCAGTCACGCCTTTAACTGCAGCTTCAGCACCAGCAATATCTTCCTCTGTATAAGGAACTCCCACTGAGGCTAAAGCACGCATTTTGGCGGCAGTATGTTTGCCATCGAGCTTGTTGTCATACAGCCAAGGGTAAGCAGGCATGATCGACTCAGGCACAACAATACGTGGGTTAAACAAATGCACTTTATGCCAGTCATCGGAATAACGGCCACCTACGCGCGCCAAATCCGGACCGGTTCTCTTGGAACCCCACAGGAACGGGTGCTCGTACACAGACTCACCGGCGACCGAATAGTGGCCATAACGCTCAACTTCAGCGCGTAGCGGACGTACCATCTGGGTGTGGCAAACGTGGCAACCCTCACGAATGTAGATATCACGACCTTCCAACTGCACGGCGGTGTAAGGCTTCAAACCTTCGATCGGGGTGGTAGTCTCTTTCAAGAAGAACTGCGGAACAATCTCCACCAAACCACCGAAGCTAATAGCGACGACCATAAATACAGTCATCAAACCAATATTTTTCTCAACTATTTCATGACCTTTCATGGCATTCCCCTTAAACAGCTGGTGCCTGAACAGGCTGGGTAGCATTTGCAGCTGCTTCTTTTTTGGAAGCGCTTACAGTGCGATAAGTGTTGTAGGCCATCACGAGCATACCGGTCAGGAAGAAAGCACCACCAATAAGACGCATGATGTAACCCCCTTTACTGAACACGACGGTTTCAATAAAGCTGTAGGTCAAAGAACCATCGGGGTTGAATGCACGCCACATCAAACCTTGACCGATACCGTTAATCCACATAGCCACTACATAAAGAACAGTACCCACAGTGGCCAACCAGAAGTGCATATTGATCAATTTAACGCTGTGCATTTCTTCACGATTAAAGAGTTTCGGAATCATGTGGTACAGGGCACCGATAGAAATCATTGCCACCCAACCGAGTGCGCCAGAGTGAACGTGACCCACAGTCCAGTCAGTGTTGTGAGAGAGTGCGTTTACGTTTTTAATGGCCATCATTGGGCCTTCGAAGGTAGACATACCGTAAAAGGACAAAGCAACAACGAGGAAGCGCAGGGTTGGGTCAGTGCGCAGCTTATGCCAAGCGCCAGACAGGGTCATAATACCGTTGATCATACCGCCCCAGCTTGGTGCCAACAGAATCAATGACATCACCATACCTAATGATTGAGTCCAATCCGGTAAAGCAGAGTAATGCAAATGGTGAGAACCAGCCCATATGTAAAGGGAGATCAACGCCCAGAAATGCACGATAGACAACTGATATGAGTAAACAGGGCGACCCGCTTGTTTGGGTACAAAGTAGTACATCATGCCAAGGAAGCCAGCGGTCAAGAAGAAACCTACTGCGTTGTGACCGTACCACCATTGGACCATAGCATCGGCAGCACCGGCATAGGCAGAGTAAGATTTGGTCAGAGTTACTGGCACTGCAGCACTGTTGACAATATGCAGCACGGCAACGGTAAGAATGAAGCCGCCGTAGAACCAGTTAGCTACATAAATATGGGAAGTTTTACGCTTAACAATGGTGCCGAAGAACACAATCGCATAAGAAATCCAAACGAGTGCAATAAGAATATCAATTGGCCATTCCAGCTCCGCATACTCTTTAGAGGAGGTCATGCCCAGCGGCAAAGTAATTACGGCCAATACAATAACGGCTTGCCAACCCCAGAAAGTAAATGGCACTAACCAACCACCAAACAAACTGGTCTGACAGGTACGTTGCACAACGTAGTAAGAAGTCGCAAACAGCGCACAGCCACCAAACGCAAAAATTACTGCATTAGTGTGCAGGGGGCGCAAACGGCCGAAATGTGTGTAGGGTTGCAGCAAGTCATTCAAACCTGGCCACACCAATTGTGATGCGATAAGCACACCAACGCCCATACCCACTATGCCCCATACAATGGTCATAATGGAGAACTTGCGTACTATATCGAAGTCGTATACTGGAGGATCCCCAGCTACAGTCGCATGACTACCCATAGGACTTTCCTGTTACTTAAAGAGAAATGAAAACTTGTTTGTCTCTGGCCGTGCAACTTACCGCACGGAGCTTCACGGCAATCATCAAGCCTATAACCCTACTGAAGGTGCGGCATTTTGCCTCATGTGTGGCATTTTGTCCCACGCAAGTAGTTACAGGATTGATATTTATCAAATTATTTATACGGAATTAACCCGAACACTTTATTTACCCAGGTAAATAAAGTACCTGCGCTCACAGGAGCGCAGGTTAAAAAGGAAATTACTTCAGCATACGGCCCTTGTTAGCAGCAATACGCATACGCAGTGCATTCAGTTTAATGAAACCTTCTGCATCTTTTTGGTTGTATGCACCAGCATCATCTTCAAAAGTCGCTATTTTTTCATCAAACAAGCTGTCGGGAGAACGACGTCCAACAACACTCACTGAGCCTTTGTAAAGCTTCACGCGTACATCACCGTTTACATGAGCTTGTGACTGATCGATCATCGCCTGCATCATCAGACGCTCAGGACTCCACCAGTAACCGTTGTAAATCATGTCCGCATACTTGGGAATCAAGCTGTCCTTCAAATGGGCAACTTCGCGATCCAGAGTAATAGATTCAATTGCACGGTGCGCACGCATCATGATGGTGCCACCAGGGGTTTCATAGCAGCCGCGAGATTTCATACCCACATAGCGGTTTTCCACGATATCCAGACGACCAACACCGTTCTCACCACCAACCTTATTCAGGTAAGCCAGTACGGTAGCCGGAGACATTGGCTTGCCATCAATAGCAACTATGTCGCCTTTCTCGTAGGTCAACTCAAGGTAAGTCGGTTTATCAGGAGCGGCTTCAGGGGCAACAGTCCAGCGCCACATATCTTCTTCGGCTTCAGTCCACGGGTTCTCCAGAACCTTGCCTTCGTAAGAGATATGCAGCAGGTTGGCATCCATAGAGTAAGGTGATTTTTTCTTCTTGGAGTAATCAACCGGAATATTGTGCTTCTCGCAATACGCCATCAAGGTTTCGCGGGAGGTCAAATCCCACTCGCGCCATGGGGCGATTACTTTGATACCTGGTTTCAATGCATAGGCACCCAATTCAAAACGCACCTGGTCGTTACCTTTACCGGTAGCGCCGTGGGAAATGGCATCTGCACCTACTTCATTGGCGATTTCAATCAAACGCTTGGCAATCAAAGGGCGGGCAATAGAGGTGCCGAGCAGGTACTCACCTTCATAGATGGTATTAGCGCGGAACATAGGGAATACGAAATCGCGGACAAACTCTTCGCGCAGATCGTCAATGTAAATTTGCTTAACGCCTAGCGCCTCAGCTTTAGCGCGGGCCGGCTCAACTTCTTCGCCCTGACCAATGTCAGCGGTAAAGGTGATCACTTCACAGTTGTAGTTTTCCTGCAACCACTTAACGATTACAGACGTGTCAAGGCCACCGGAATAGGCCAACACTACTTTTTTGATAGATGACATGGGGACTCCCGCTAACACTCGTTGACAATTCACAGGGCACGATCACGAGTCGCAATCCGCAGACCGGTACCTTCTTGGGCGCGGGATTGTACTCGCAAGCAGACCAAATTCCCACACTTGCGGCCGTTAAAACCCTGTGCAAAGTCAAATTGAACCCTGTTTTACCCAGCTGCCATCAACTGCTTGCCATACGCGGCTAATTGCTGCAAAAGCAGACGCTGCTCAGCACTGGTGGACTCCGCCTCACTGAGCGTTTTTATCCGCAGATCAAACTCCATCAAGGTCAGAGAAGATTGCGCCTCAGGTGAAGTCAGCCGCCAACGGCAGAATTCCCGCCAGCGCTGCAGCTCTTCGGCACTGAGGCTGGCAGGAAAATTGCGGGCGCGATAGCGAAACAACATTTCCCCCAACCGCGGGTCATTGAATGGAAAGGCGGTATTAGCCAATGTTTCAGGATCAGCATTGCGCACGCGGGTCATTAAACGCTTGTCGTGATCATCAAAAAAACCGCTGTAAAGCAGTTGCTCAGGATCTGTTTTTTCCGCAAAAGAGTTGCTCGAATACAATTGATATAAACGCTGCAGCAAGGATTCGCGCTCACTTAACGTCAGATTGCGCAGAACTTGCCAATGCGCCTCGCAGCGCTGCTTATCAATGTGCAAACGCTGGGCAGTGGCATCATCCAGCATCGCTGCCGGTAGTAGCATCGGGGTTTTATTCATGTGCACTTCTTTGAGCGCCAAGCGCTCTACCCCTTCGGGTAAATCCTCGGTGCGGGTATAAAGCCGCAGCTGTAATTCCTCGACCGGCAAACTGAGCAAGGCTTGCGGATCGGCGCTCAGATTGTAAGCGATCACCGAATTCTTATTGGTGGGGTGCATAGCTAAAGGCACAATCAACGCCGCGTTGCCGTTCTCACCGGGAAAACGGGAGGAAATGTGCAGCAGCGGTTTGGCAGCATCGATATCAATCATACTTGCGGCAAAACGTTTGTCGCGCAGACGATAAGCGTAATCATAGAGTTTAGGCTGGCGGGTTTTAATCAGCTTGGCCACAGCGATGGTGGC
Source organism: Cellvibrio sp. KY-YJ-3 (assembly GCF_008806955.1). Classification (NCBI taxonomy): domain Bacteria; kingdom Pseudomonadati; phylum Pseudomonadota; class Gammaproteobacteria; order Cellvibrionales; family Cellvibrionaceae; genus Cellvibrio; species Cellvibrio sp. KY-YJ-3. The sequence goes on from NZ_CP031727.1 coordinate 3,976,067, forward strand.
ATAGACGTCTGAGAGCGCATCATGTGCAGCCTCGTGTTTGAGATTGTTCGCCTGGCTCAGCATTTCCAGCTTGAAGCAAGGACGACCATCCTCATAATTAGGCCATTCGATCCCTTCCGGTCGCAACGCACGGGTCATACGCACCATATCGATAATGTCCCAGCGCGAATTACCGTTGCGCCACTCGCGCTCATATGGATCATAAAAGTTGCGATAGAGAGTATAACGCGTTACTTCATCATCAAAACGGATCGAGTTATACCCCACACCGCAAGTCCCCGGACGCGCGAGCTGACGATGAATAGCGGCAATAAATTCGCACTCTGGCAAGCCCTTGCTCTGGGCGACTTGCGGCAACAGTCCTGTAATTAAACAAGCTTCCGGTTTTGGCAATACATCAGGCGCTGGCTGACAATAAATCATTAAAGGCTCGTCGATCACATTGAGCGACTCATCCGTGCGCACACCGGCAAACTGCGAAGGGCGATCAATCGCCGGCACCTCGCCCCAGGTTTCGTAATCGTGCCAATAGAGACTAACTGACGATTCATTCTTCATATTATTTATTCCACAATTTTGCCAGACACTCACAGCACCTCACTGCACCAACAGCGGGCAATCTAACACCTCCCAAGCAGTTTCCCCTATACTGCCGCCTGATTTTTGTGACCGGATTTTTTTAATTACAAAACCTGTTTTTGATCTGAAATCCCGTCTTTCATTTAACCGCAAAGTCCCGCCTTGGAGCCACTATGAGTGATTTAGATAGCCTGTTTGCCAGCAATGTAAAATGGGCCGAAGATATCAAACGCAAAGAGCCTGACTTTTTTTCCAACCTGGCCAAACAGCAAGCGCCAGAGTATTTATGGATAGGCTGCTCGGATAGCCGCGTACCCGCCAACCAAATTGTTGACCTCGCCCCCGGTGAATTATTTGTACACCGCAATGTGGCCAACGTGGTCATTCACACCGACCTCAACTGCATGACTGTACTTAATTACGCCGTTGAGTTTCTCAAAGTAAAACATGTAATGGTAACCGGCCACTATGGCTGCGGCGGTGTAAAAGCAGCACTGGAAAATCGCAAACTGGGGCTAATTGATTACTGGTTGCGCAATATTCGCGATGTTTATTACAACAACAAAGAAATCATGGATCAAATCAGTGATCCCGATGAACGAGTCAACCGCTTGTGCGAGTTAAATGTAGTGCAACAAGTAGAAAATATTGCGCGCAGCAACATAGTCCAAAATGCCTGGGCGCGCGGTCAGGAACTGAGCATTCACGGTTGGATTTACGATATTCACGACGGCATTCTGCACAAACTGATGCCGCCGGTTGATTCAGTAGAACAAATTCCCGAGCAGTATCGCCTCTACTAAATAGTAAAGACGCCCGTCTTTACTGAGCACTACCTGCATCACTGTGTTTAGCGGCGATGCAGTAATCCCCCGTAATACCCTGCCATAAAACCTATTGTTAGAATCTTTTCCATCGCCCTAGAAAGCCTTGGGTGCTGATCTATACTTGAACCGACTACCACCTCACCCGCAACTGACGAGATAAGCGATGCCCGACGATTCACTGCCCTCCGGCCATCAAAACTCAGCCACACATGTTGTCCGGGAGTCTTCGCCCTATTCATTTGAACGCGAACACCTTGAACCGGAACAGGTGCGCCAACTCTACAAAGGTTTTCCACTTTCGCTGATCGCCTCTTTGGTTATAGCGCTTATGCTCAGCGTATCCCAGTGGAAAGTAATCGCCCACGCCGACATTATTTTGTGGAATCTGATTTTGAGTAGCGTGTTATTAGCACGCCTCGTGCTCTGGCTCAGCTGGAATAATCTGCATCAGCTCTATTCGACACGTTTTTGGTTAAACAGCTTTCGTGTGGGCGCTTGGCTTACCGGTCTGGCATGGGGTTCAGCCGCTTTTTTATTATTTGCGACCGAAGCCAGTATTTATCAGGCGCTACTAGCATTTACGCTTGCAGGTATTGCAACCGGCTCTATTACTTCACTCACTGTCGACAAATATTGCAGCATCGGTTTTGTGATACTGGCTATCAGCCCACTCAGCGTGGTGATGTTATTACAAGACGGCCCCACGGCCTTTTTCATGTCAGGCATGACGGTCATTTTTATATTTTTTGTCATTGCTGGCACAGCGCGCACTCGCAACACAATGATTGACCAACTCACCAAACAATTTGATTTGCTACGCCTAAGCGAAGCACTGGACAAAAAACAACGGCTCGATCAAATTGTTAACAGCGCACAATCTATCTTTATCAATGAAAATAAAATTCAGGCCGCACTGGAAAATTTATTGCGTGATACGCTGCCATTATGCGATAGCAAACTCGGCTTTATAGGTCAGGTAAATAAAGATGAACAAGGGCAGCCCTATATGCGGGCACTGGTATTTTCCAGCAGCAAAAGCAACGACCTACAGCTGAGTTTGTTTCGTGAAAAAAACCTGCCCACAAATGGAGAGTATCGCAATCTCACCACCATGTTTGGCAGCATAATGCTATCGGGAAAACCGCTGATTACCAGTCACTTGGGGCGCGACTTGCGTGCAGCAGTTCTCCCCCCCGGTCACCCTGCTATTGAAAGTTTTATTGGCATTCCCATTTTTAATGGCAAAGAACAGGTTGCCATGCTCGGGCTGGCCAACGCCCCTGCGGGCTACAGCAGCGACACCATTACCGATCTTGAGCCCATTCTGAAAAGTATCGCCCAATTTGTGCAAACGCTTAATCACCAACAACAGCATGAACAAGATCAAGCCGCACTGGAGGCGAGCAACCAACAGCATCAAACCATTTTGAATGACATTGCAGATGGTGTAGTTATCATTAATAAATTGGGCATTATTGAAAGTTTTAATCACGCTGCGGAAACCATCTTTGGTTATCGCGCCCCGCAAATTATTGGAAAAAATGTCAGCGTGCTCATGCCCGAACCCTATCAATCCATGCACGATGGCTATTTAAAAAATCACCTGCATACCGGCAAGAAAAATATTATTGGTATTGGCCGTGAAGTACGGGGGCTACGTCGCAACGGCCAGGAGTTTCCGATGGATCTCATGGTGTCGCGGGTCTATCAACAAGGCGAACCGGTATTTATCGGAATTGTTCGCGATATTACTGAAAAAAAACGTATCGACGATTTACGCACTCAATTTATCAGCGCTGCCAGCCGCGAAATTCTTGGGCCGCTCAACCTTATTAGCGAAGCTATTACACTATTACGCAAACGCGCCGTAGAGGAATTGCCCGAACACATTGCCAACCTCACTGAAATCGCACAAACCAATAGCTATCAACTGCAAAAGCTTATGGGTGATTTGATTGAAATGCAGAATCTTTCCCGTGGAGATATGCCCTTTAATTTAAGCCATCAAGCAGCTTTGCCATTAGTTCGCGCAGCGATAAGCCAGCAGCAGACCTTTAGTGATATTTACCAGAGTAAAGCGATTATTACCGAAAACCTGAACAATCCAATGATCCACACCGATGCGCACCGTTTTGAGCAAGCAATTGGTCATATATTGCAATTCTTGTTAAAAGTATCAGGTCGCCATGGTGTGGTGCCGATTGCGCTGTCGGAAGAGCGCGGGCATATAAAAATAGAAATGCGAAGTAATAATCACAAACTGGATACAGATGCGCGCAGCAATCTGCAACAACAACTGGGCAAACGCCCAGGCATTACCCACAGCAATTACAACAACGGCAGCGAATTAGGCCTAACAATAGCCAAAGAAATTATTGAAAAAATGCACGGAAAAATCGAATTGCAGGATTCAGCAGAGGTATTAAATTTCGCGCTAACCTTCCCTCAAGCACCGCAATCCTATTAAAGGCGGTTGCCACTGCCCATGGTTTTTATTTTCTCCAGCAATAGTGCACCCATTTTATCCAAGGCAACTACCTGATCCACACCACCAATTTGCACGGCTTCTTTCGGCATACCATAAACCACACAGCTCGCCTCATCCTGTGCGAGCGTATAACCACCCTGCTGACGAATCGCCAACATACCCTTGGCACCGTCTTTGCCCATACCAGTCAGTAAAACTCCCACTACATTTTTACCGCCCGCGAGCGCTACCGATTCCATCATTACATCCACCGCCGGGCGATGGCGGTGTACCGGCTCTGCATCAGAAAGTTTGACCACATAATCAGCTCCAGAACGCGCCACAATTAAATGATGCCCACCGGGTGCAAGAAACGCATGCCCCGGCAAAATGCGCTCACCGCCCTTGGCCTCAACAACATGCAACCGTGTCAGCTTATTTAATCGCTCGGCAAAAGTGCGTGTAAATCCCGGCGGCATATGTTGGGTCATCACAATACCGGACATAGCAGCAGGCAACTGCATTAATAAATCCTTAATCGCTTCGGTGCCGCCAGTCGAAGCACCAATTGCGATTATTTTTTCCGTGCTTTGCAAACGTCCGGCAATAGCTATTTTCTGTTCCGGCTTGACGTTGGGGCTTGCATCGCCCTTAAACGGTTTAACTTTTATGGTGGCAGCCGTTTTAATCTTTTCTACAATCAGCTCGGCATATTCACGAATACCACTGGCGATTCCCAATTTTGGCTTGGGAATAAAATCCACTGCTCCCAACTCCAACGCCTGTAAGGTCGCCTCTGCACCGACTTCAGTTAAGGTGGAAATCATAATCACCGGTGTCGGGCGCGCCCGCATCAGCTTTTCCAAAAAACTCAATCCATCCATGCGTGGCATTTCTATATCAAGCGTAATCACATCGGGCACAAACTGCTTTACCATATCCCGTGCAACATAAGCATCGGGTGCCAAACCAACCAACTCAAGACCAGGCGCGGCGCGAATAATTTCCGCCAGCAAACTGCGCACTAGTGCGGAGTCGTCAACAACAAGTACCTTTATCGCCAAAACTATCACCCCATAAAAAAACACTAGGTAAACAATTCGACATCACCGCTTTTGGGTGTGTATTTAACGCGCATACGGTATTCACTTTCACGATCAAGAATAGTGGAGTTGTGAATAGATTTAATTTTCTTAATAAGCACTTTTCCGGTCTGTGGGAAAAAATATACTTTGCGTGGATAAGGCCCAAGCAGGTCCTGCGCCACGATTGGAATACCTTCGTTATGCAAATAATCCAATACAAACTCCGCATTGCGTTCGCCCACATTATTAATTGTTAGGCCGCGCAGCACATTTCCCCCGCCAAATACTTTGGCCTCAAGCCTATTGCGATTGGCGCCAATTTTAAGCAAATGGTTAATTAACAACTCCATAGCGTAACTGCCATAGCGAGCCGACTCAGTTAGCAGGCCGGTTTGGTTACTCTCATCATTCGGCAATAAAAAATGATTCATGCCCCCTGACCCCGAGTAGCGATCACGCAAACAAACGGCGACACAGGAGCCCAGCACAGTAACAATCATTTTATTGGCGGCAGTCACACAATATTCGCCAGGTAAAATTTTTACCGCGTCGCAATCGAAATAACGGTCGTAATAGACATTGGGAGCGAAATGGACATTCTGTTCAAAGTTCATGCCCAACACCTTCAGCCATAGTCCTTGCTGGCTGATAGGTGGTTTTATTCACCAATTTCACCAAGTGACTAGCCTGCGCAAAACTTTCAGAGTGCCCGGCAATATACAAACCATTCGGTCGCAGTAAGCGAACCATACGTTCCAGCAAACTTAGCTGGGTCGGTTTATCAAAATAAATCATTACATTGCGGCAAAAAATAACATCAAACACACCCTGTAATGGCCAATGCCGCTCGAGTAAATTAATTTTTTTAAATTCAACCAAACGCCGCAAAGGCTCAATAACTTTAGCCTTGCCAGCATTGCCACCTTTACCGCGAAGAAAAAACTGTTTTTTTTGCTGTAGCGATAAAGAGTCAATGCGATCCATGGAATAAATTCCACGACTCGCTTCAGCCAATACATTGCTATCTATATCTGAGGCGATAATTTCAACCGGAGGATCGTAACGGCCAAATGCCTCAACCAGCGTAATCGCAATGGAATAAGGTTCTTCACCGGTACTGGATGCAGCACACCACACCCGCAATTTGGGTGAACCACTGCGATGTGTTTTGGCATAATCAGCCAGTATATTGAAATGATGGGATTCGCGAAAAAATGCCGTCAGGTTTGTTGTCAGTGCATTAACAAACTCTTCCTGCTCGGCAGGTGTTTGCTCTAGATGATTTAAATAAACGGCAAAATCAACCAGCCCCAACACCCGCAAACGACGCGCCAAACGGCTATAGACCAACTGTTTTTTGCTATCCCCCAAATGAATGCCAGCCTTACGATAAATAATCGCTTTGATTCGCTCAAAATCAGCGTCGCGATAATTAAACTCGCGGTCACGCATTAAAACTCTTCCCATTCATCTTCCTGAGCTGCTTTGGGCGGTGCGAGTTTTCTTGCAGGAGCAGCTTTAACAGGTTTCTTACCGGGCGCACTTAACCGTTTTTTTGGCGCAGGCTCTACAGCGCTATCTACTGCAAGATGAAACTGTGCAACACTTTGGGTTAACTGATCCGCTTGTGCTTGCAAGCTTTCGGCTGCCGCTGCTGCCTGTTCCACTAGCGCCGCATTCTGCTGAGTCATTTCATCCATTTGTGATACAGCAGTAGAAACCTCCTCAATACCAGTGGACTGCTCAGCCGAAGCAGCGGCAATCTCAGCCATAATGTCATTCACACGTTTTATCGCATTCACAATTTCTTTCATGGTATCGCCGGATTTTCCAACCAACTGATTACCACTATCAATTTTTTGTACTGAATCCGATATCAGCGCTTTAATATCTTTTGCTGCATTAGCCGAGCGCTGCGCCAGGGTTCGCACCTCGGATGCAACCACTGCAAAACCACGCCCCTGATCGCCGGCACGCGCCGCCTCTACCGCTGCATTGAGCGCAAGAATGTTAGTCTGGAACGCGATACCATCAATAACACCAATAATGTCAGAGATTTTCCGCGCCGATTCATTAATTGCATTCATGGTGGTGACAACTTGCTGAATCAAAGTACCGCCATCTGTCGCAACTGCCGATGCCTGTTCCGCCAGTACGTTAGCCTGTTTGGCGTTATCGGCATTTAATTTAACGGTGGAGGTTAATTCTTCCATAGAGGAAGCCGTCTCTTCCAAATTTGCCGCTTGCTGTTCAGTGCGGCTGGAAAGATCGGCATTGCCTTGGGCAATTTCACTGGAGGCAGTGAAAATAGTATCCGCTGCCATACGAATTTCACCGAGCATACTGGTGAGACTGGAGGTTGTTTCATTACAATAATTTTTCAAATCGCCAAAGGTGCCCGAATAATCAGCATCAATAGTCTCGGTAAGATTGCCCTGTGCAATCGCGCCCAACACCCGAGCTACGTCTTTCAGGCCTTTATCAGCAGTGGTGACCAAACTATTTAGCCCTTCCGCCAGCTTGAGGAAAAAACCATTTTTACCTTCGGTTTTCAGTCGCACACTAAAATCGCCTGCAGCCGCAGCTTCAACCAAATGATTAACTTCCTGCTCAACCGCAACTTCTTCAGTGCGATCCAACCATTCAACGACAGATCCGAGGCGCGCACCATCTTTGGAAAAAATGGGGTTGGCAACCAACCGAAATGAACGCTTGCCAACAACAATATTGCCGGTGTACGTAGTGGTTAAATTTTCTAGCAACTTCATTTGATGTGCGGGGTTTTTATGGAATATATCCATATTACTACCAACGATTTTATCCACAGAAAAATGCGGTAACACGGACTTAATATCTGCCTCTGCAATACGCAGCATCATCTCCACCGATTTATTCATGTAAATAATTTTTCGTTCCGGGTCGGCGATCATCACATTGGTAGTCGTGGTTTCAAGCGCACCAAGAATCCGGCTCATTTCATGCTCGGCAGCCACCTCTTTGGTTCTGTCTATCCATTCCACAACGGAACCCAAACGCTCGCCAGAATCCGAAAAGATAGGATTGGCAATCAAGCGAAAACTGCAGCCAGCCACTACTATATTACCCACATAGGTATCACGGAGATTGGCGAGCAATTGACTTTGATGTGCAGGGTTGCGATGAAAAATATCCATATTACTGCCCAGCACTTTATCCACCGAAAAATGTGGCAATGCTTTGCGTAATTCGTTTTCTACTGCGCGCAACATTTTTTCGACAGCCTTGTTCATGTAAATAATAGTGCGATCATTATCAGCAACCATGACATTGGAAGAGGTTGAATCAAGCGCACTTAAAATACGATCCATCTCGCGCTGCGCATTGACATTCTTAATAGCGTTTTGGGTGATATCAGTCGCGTATTTCACAACCTTAATCACTCGCCCATCGGTATCAAGGATTGGATTGTAACTAGCCTGAATCCATACTTCTTTGCCGCCCTTGCCGATGCGTTTATATTGGCCAGCCTCAAAATCGCCGCGCGCCAAACATTCCCAAAACTTTCGGTAGGCATCACTCGCACGATATTCAGAATCTACAAACATACTGTGATGGCGACCTTTAACTTCATCCAAACTATATCCGGTTAACGCCAGAAAATTTTGATTGGCATTGAGGATGGTGCCATCCAATGCAAATTCAATAACCGCTTGCACGCGATGAATCGCCGCCAATTGGCCGCGAACATTCTCCAATTCTTGTGCGTTGACTTTAATCAGATCTTTATCGCCAGCAAATAATTCAAATAGTTTCATGGGTAATTTTCCTTAGTTTTTTGTCGCCGGTGCGTCTGCTGTATCGAATAATCCCAACTCTTCGCTGGATATAAGTTCGTTAATATCAACCAAAATAATCATCTGCTCATTAACACTTGCCAGCCCCAACAAATAACGGCTGTTAAACGCCACGCCAAAATCGGGTGGCGGTCGCAACTGTTCCTTACTCAAACCGACAACATCTGATACGCCGTCTACCACAATGCCCACAATGCGGCTGCGAATATGCAGCACTATCACAATCGTAAATTCGTCGTAAGTTACCTGTCCTACGTTGAATTTAATGCGCAAATCAACAATTGGAACTATATCGCCACGCAGATTAATCACCCCCTTAATAAAGGGCGGTGCATTAGCAATTTTTGTTACCGACTCATAACCGCGAATTTCTTTTACGGTCAGAATATCAATTGCATAATTTTCATCACCCAAACTAAAAGTGAGGAATTCCTGCACGGTACTCGCAGAAATTGATTGCGACAGTTGATCCATACACACGCACTCCCAAACAGAGGTATTGCTAAAGTTTAGCTAGCAGCAGCCAAATGCACCGATTGATTAATCGATAGCGCCAGGGATTCCACATCCAAAATCAATGCAACACTGCCATCGCCTAAAATGGTGGCACCGGCAACACCCTCAACGCGTTTGTAATGCTGCTCCAGGCTTTTAATGACCACTTGCTGTTGGCCAACCAAGGCATCCACAAACAATGCAAACCGATGTTTCGCAGTTTCAACCAATACCACAATGCCTTTGGAAACTTCGCTAAAAACAGGCTCCAATTGCATAATGCTGTGCAGCCGTAAGATGGGCCAATATTCATTGCGCACCTGCAGTAACTGATCGTTACTACCCAAGGTTTTAATGTCCTTTTGCGCTGGTTGAATGGATTCCACAATAGAAACCAGTGGAATAATAAATGTTTGATCGCCAACAGATACGCACATGCCATCCACAATGGCCAAGGTCAATGGCAAATGAATAGTAAAACTGGAACCCTGTCCCGCGCGGGATTCAATGTGAATGCGCCCACCTAAACTTTGCACATTGCGCTTCACCACATCCATTCCCACTCCGCGCCCGGAAATATCAGTCACAGCGGCAGCAGTTGAAAAACCTGGCGCAAAAATTAATTGCCATACCTCTTCATCTTTTGGGTTGTCACTAACAGGGATATTATTTTCATAGGCTTTTTCCAGAATGCGCTCGCGATTCAAACCGCCACCATCATCGCTGATACTGATAACAATATTACCGCCCTGCTGCGCGGCGCGAAGCGTCACCTTACCTGCCGGATCTTTACCGCGTTCGCGGCGCACCTCGGGTGATTCAATGCCGTGATCAATACTATTGCGCACCAAATGCGTCAGTGGGTCCACTAACTTTTCGGTTAGGCCTTTATCCAATTCGGTATCGCCGCCCTCGATAATTAACTCAATTTGTTTTCCCAACTTACCGGCAAGGTCGCGCACAACACGCGGGAAACGATTAAACACAAAGGATACTGGCAACATGCGGATTGACATAACCGCTTCCTGAATTTCCCGCGTGTTACGCTCCAATTCACTGGCAACTGCTTGAAATTTTTCAGCAATCGCCCCCTCAAGGCTTTGCCCTAACAAGTTCATCATGGATTGGGTGATAACAATTTCACCCACGAGATTAATGAGCTGATCAACCTTGGCAACATCTACACGAATGGATGAACTCTCTACCGCCACCGATTCTGCGGTTTTATGTTTTACCGGTTTGTGAGAGAGTTCAGTATTTTTTTCTGCAACAGGAATTGCAGCAGATCCTGGCGCTATCACTGGTGGTATTGCAGGAACTACTATTGGCGCCGCCGGGACGGATGGAATTTCGTCAAAAAAACCAAAACCTTCATCATCACTAGCAGCCAACAAGCTATCAACAAAACCAAACACCGTATCTTTGTTTTCTGGCACTGATGACTCATCAAAAAAACCAAAGGATTCATCGTCGGAAACGGTCGCCGACTCTTCAAAAAAACCATAAGCTTCACTTTCGGACGCAGGAGAGGTTTCGGTAAAAAAACCATAGGCGGGGTTTTCATTTACCGAAGGGTTTGGAAGTGTAGCAGCGCCCGAGGTCACTACTTCAAGCTGTTCAGTGAGTTGATGTACGCCAGCCCAATCGATTGCGTCACCATGGCGATAAGCGAGCAGAATTTCTTTTAGTTTATCGACAGCCTGTAAAAATAAATCAACCATGGCTGCAGTAATGGCGAGATTGCCTTTGCGGATTTTATCCAGCAACCCTTCCATAATATGTGTTGCACTGGTTAGCGCATCAAAACCAAAAATTCCACTACCGCCTTTTATCGAGTGAGCGGCACGAAAGATGCTGTTAAGCATTTCAGCGTCAGGGCTTGTGATATCAAGCTCCAACAGCAGCTGCTCCATCTCATCCAAGTGCTCTTGGCTCTCGTCAAAAAAGACAGTGTGAAATTGTTTCATGTCTATCGACATTTCTCACATCCTTCGCAATACCTTCAGTATTTCCGTAAAGGCGCCGTTTGCTGCGCCCTGGTTATTCACCGCAATAGTGCCCCTACCCCATCACTTTTTTAGCAATTTCCAACAATTTATTGGGATCAAAAGGTTTTACCATCCAACCTGTTGCGCCAGCGGCTCGCCCTTGTGCTTTCATGGCATCGCTAGCTTCAGTGGTGAGCACGACAATCGGTGTGCGGATGTGAGCAGGTAAGGTACGTAAGGATTTAATCAGCGTTAAACCATCCATATTCGGCATGTTCTGATCGGTTAACACAAAGTCATAGCTTTTTGTTTTGCACAAATTCAACGCTTCCAAACCATCTTTCGCAGCAGTAACCGTATAACCGGCGGATTTTAATGTTGCCTCTACCATTTGCCTTACCGATACTGAATCATCGACGATCAACACATGTTTACTCATAGCGCTAGCCCCAAATACATTTCCATTAAAAAGAACTAATTACTGCCCGAATCAAATTACCGGGCGGCACAATCTCCACTGATTGCGCCAAGCCGCGAATTAAGTACAAACCGCGCCCGGAAAGTTGATCATCATTATTTTTATCTAACACGGCGGGATCATAACCAACCCCGGTGTCTTTTACGGTGATCATCAAGCTCGGGGTGATGGCATCTTTTAGCCATTCAAGCGATAAGGAAATCGTATCTTTTTCGGTTAATCGCTTTAACCGGCGCTCGCGCTCCTGAAAATAAAACTCAAAGCCATCGGCATTTTCTTTAAACTCAGAGTCAAGCCGTAAAATGCCATGATCAATTGCATTGCTAACCATTTCACTCACAATTAAAAATACTATCTGGCAGACATTTTGATCGACACCCAAATATTGCAGAAACTTATTTACAAGTGGAGGAATTTCACATTCTGCAATCTTGCGCCCGGACAGCTCCACCGCCCAGGAAAAATGGCCAATTCCCGGCTCAATTCGTCGATGCAAAATACCGTCTGTGAGTAGCCGCGAACTGCCCAGGAGCATTGCTGCAGGTGTTAAAGTGCACATGGAGACATCATCACTGTAAGTCGCACATCCTGTGTGGGCATGTAGCGCTGCCACCAATTGCGCATGCAAATCAGCAGGTTCAGACTCGATAACATCCACCACCCGCTGCATGGAAAAACAATCTCCAGCCGGGTTTCTCTCTTCTAGCAAACCGTCGGTACAGGCGAAAAAAAATCCGCTTTTAGGAAAACGATAGGTTTCAACAGTTGCTTCAAACTGGTCATCATCAAGAATACCCAACGCCATGTGACGCGAGCGAAAAGTTTGCTGAATTACACCATCGCTAACCCAGTGCGCAGTTGGCATTCCACCATTCCACACGTGGAGTTCACCTTGATCTTTTTGTACCTGCACAATAATGGCAGCAACAAATCGATCAGGAGGGGTATCGCGGCAGAGTTTTTTATTGAGTTCAGTCACTATGGGTTGCAGATGAAACCCCTTGGCCACCATGCTATTAAAGATGGATACCGCTGGCATTATAGTAATTGCCGCCGAGAGACCATGACCGGTCGCATCTGCCAGCATAAAATATAAATCGCCACCGGGAGAGGTGCGCGCCATTGCGATATCGCCACTGAATGAAGCAGAGGATTGCAACCAGGTTTCAACACCTTGAACTTTTTGACTGTTTTGCCCGAGCAAATATTCATAAATGAATTTAGCAATTGCCTCTTCGCGCTCAGCTTCTTTTTTAAACCGCGCCAATTCGGCATTTTGCAAGCTGATGAGTTTTTGCATGGACACCGAATTAATAAGTGCCCTTACTTTTAAAGCCAACAACGACAAATTGATGGGCTTGATAATGTAATCGGCAATACCGCACGCAAAACAATTTTGCAGAAAATCCGGATCCTCATTGACACTAATCATAATGACCGGTGGTATTGAAATATTTTCATTGGCCAGATCGCGCATCAAATTCAGGCCAGTACCATCACCCAACTCGTAATCCAGCAATACCAAATCGATTACAGAGTTATTACTTAGCTCGCGCTTGGCATCGGAAAAGCTGAACGCAGAATGGGTTTGCAGATCCTTACTGTGCAAAAATTCGCATAGCAGTTCATTTAGCAGTTGATCATCGTCAACAACTAAAATACGCAGCGTTTTGTCCGACAGTAATTCAGTCATAAGCTTCCAGTGCAGGCAACCATAAAAACAGTAACAACACCAAGTGTTGAGTGAGCAAAATCTACGGCAAGAACACTATATGTAGTCGAAAATGCGCTGCATGTTGGCCATCGCTAATATTTGTGCAGTAGCTCCCTTTGCACCCTTGATATACATTTTCTTATTAGAGGCCGCAGCGCGACGCTGCCACATCATCATCATGCCCAAGGCAGCACTATCTAAATACTCGACGGCACCAAAGTCGAACACAATTTTGGTGATTCCATTGCCTTCCAGACACTCGGTACACTTTCGTTGGAATTCTTTGTGATAGCCGTAATCAAAACGATTAGGTAGTATCACAACAGCTTGATCAGTCATAACTACTCCAGTTAAAAGCGCCAAATAAATAAATTAATCAATATCAATAATTTTTTGAATATTTGCCAACCCAAGAATCTCTTTGGGTGCTGATTTCAGATTTTGCATAATTAGCTTGGCATTTTTTGCCTGTACTTTTTTATGCGACATAACCAGCAAGCCAATGCCTGCACTGTCGATATACTCCATTTCAATACAGTCCAATGTCACATTGCCACCAAAATCCAGGGCAGCAGCAATAGCAGCGTTGAATTCACTGCTGGATGAATAATCAAAACGTTTTGGCATGCGAATTACAGCGGCTGACTGAGTCATTGTTAACTCCCGGATAATTTAAAAAAGATCTACAGAACCGCTTTCTATCGAGGAAGCAGATACTGGATTGTGTTTTTGGCGCGCACCGCTATTCCTGTAGTTAGCAACTTCTTTTTCAAGCCGCTCAGGAAAATTTGCTGCTTGTGTTAACTGTGCAACCAGAGGTTTCAGATCATTTAATTGCGAAATACTGTAATCGATGTTTTGTCGCGACATATCTTCAAATTGCAAGGCACGGGTTGCATTGTTCAACGCCACAACCAATTGCGCCAAAATGCCTTCCATTTGATGTGTTATCGCTTGATCCGCATCCGCCTTTTGGATTAATTGGGAGCTGATTCTTTGCATTTCTGCCTTGGCCAGTAACACATAGGTCATGTCCTGGGAGGCAACTTGCCCAACCACTTGATCAAGCTCTGCAATTGCCGTAGCAATAGCTCTTAGCTGTTGCTGTATATCGCGACTGAAACCTGCTGAGCGATTGGAAAGTGCGCGTACTTCGTCGGCAACCACGGCAAAGCCACGCCCGGCTTCACCGGCACGCGCAGCCTCAATCGCAGCATTAAGTGCCAGCAAATTAGTTTGGGAGGCTATTTGATCTATGTCTTTTAGCGCACGGATAACGGTAGGCATTTGCTCGGCAATGGCGCCCACTTTTTCCACTAGTTCCATAGACGAAGCGCTAATTTCAACCGTGGTATCTACAAAGCGGTTGAGCAGATCATAGGTATTTTCTGCAAACAAACTCATGCGCGCTGAAATGGTATTTTTATCCGTTTCATTATCATAAAGCAGGTTATGGATATGGTTTTGCTGTTCATCCAGCAAGGTTTTAATGGCATCAAAAGACTGGACTAACAAGCCAATTGCGTCGGCTTGAATCGCAATTTGTGCGTGTAAACTTTTCTGGGTTTCTGCAACAACCTCGCCCATTATCAGGCTGGCATCCTGCAGGGGGGCGGCGTTGTCTTGCCGTTGGGTGTGGCTGTCGCCACCGCCAACCAATTCAGGCCTGGCATATGAATTGAGCGACAAAACCAATACCACCATAACCAAGGTACTAAATACTGCCGCTAATAAAGGATGAACCCAAACTCCAAGTGCTCCACCGCCAACAAAGGCTGCAGCAATAACGATAATCTGCTTGGTTGGCATAACGGTGGAGATCCCCTGCTTGCTTGCAAAAGAAATGGCGACAGCCGCTGTCACCCCGGTCAATATGATTTAAAAGTAGCAGGTTTATTTTTAGATGCGCGATTCAGCAAGAAACTGAAACAAAATTAATAACGCAAACGATGAGATGGGTAATTCAATACAAGATAAAAACTTAAAAAATATTATTTATATAGCGAAAAACAATTTAAACAGTAGCTCTAAAAAAAACGGCAACTTGATAGCTGCCGTTTTTTCATTTGAGAAGTAATTGCACTTGGGATAATTATTGAACCGCAAGTACACCTTCTTCAATTTTGGCCTTCCAGATTTTCGGCCCGGTGTTATGTACCGATTCTCCGCGCGAATCCACCGCGACAGTTACCGGCATATCTTTTACGTCGAACTCATAAATGGCTTCCATCCCCAACTCAGGAAAGCCGAGCACCTTGGCAGACTTAATCGCCTGGGCTACTAAATAGGCGGCGCCGCCCACGGCCATCAAGTACACCGACTTGTTATCGCGGATTGCTTCTATCGCCGCCGGGCCGCGCTCGGATTTACCGATCATGCCAAGCAAACCAGTTTGTTCGAGCATGGTGCGAGTGAATTTATCCATACGCGTGGCGGTGGTGGGGCCTGCCGGGCCAACCACTTCATCGCGGATTGGATCAACCGGGCCGACGTAATAAATGAAGCGGCCTTTCATGCTCACCGGTAATTCTTCACCCTTGGCGAGCATATCGGTCATTTTCTTGTGCGCGGCATCGCGGCCAGTGAGCATCTTGCCGGAGAGCAAAATCGTCTCACCGGTTTTCCAATCCAACACGTCTTCTGGCTTCACTGTATCCAGATTTACGCGGCGCACGCTGTCGCCCACTTCCCAGGTGATATCTGGATAGTCTTCCAACGCTGGTGGCGTTTGGAAGGCGGGGCCGGAGCCATCCAGTACAAAGTGGGCGTGACGGGTTGCCGCGCAGTTGGGAATAATAGCGATGGCTTTGTTGGCCGCGTGGGTTGGATAGTCTTTGACTTTAATGTCCACTACGGTGGTCAAGCCACCCAGGCCTTGTGCACCAATCCCCAGGCGATTCACTTTGTCGTACAGCTCAATGCGCAATTCTTCCGCGCGATTACTCGCCCCGCGCGCTTGCAACTCTTGGATATCCACTGGCTCCAGCAAAGCTTCTTTCGCCAGCAGCATGGCTTTTTCGGCAGTACCGCCAATGCCGATACCCAACATGCCCGGTGGGCACCAACCAGCCCCCATTTCCGGCACGACTTTTAATACCCAGTCCACTACTGAATCAGACGGGTTCAACATGGCAAATTTGGTTTTGGCTTCTGAACCACCACCCTTGGCGGCCACATGCACATCAACTGTATTACCGGGAACGATGTTGTAGTGAATTATCGCAGGCGTGTTATCGCCAGTATTTTTACGGGCACCATCCGGGTCGGCGAGAATTGAAGCGCGCAGCACGTTATCGGGGTTCATATAAGCGCGGCGCACGCCTTCGTTGACCATATCGGTCAGGCTCATTTGCGCGTCCCATTGCACATCCATACCCACGGTGACAAACACGGTAACTATGCCGGTGTCCTGGCAAATGGGGCGATGGCCCATGGCACACATGCGCGAGTTAATCAGGATTTGCGCCATCGCATCTTTAGCGGCTTTGCTCTCTTCGCGCTCGTAGGCTTTGTGGATGGCCTGGATGAAATCAACGGGATGGTAGTAGGAAATAAATTGCAGCGCATCGGCGACGCTGTCGATCAGATCTTGCTGGCGAATCACGGTTGGCATAAGCGCATCTCTTGTTGTAGATAAAAAAGTGGCGCCAATTCTACACCATCAACTCCACAACAGGCGCTCGGGTAAATGACTTTATCAGCTTAAAAATTGTGCAATTTGCCAACTAACAACTAGGCTGAATTTAGCGCCACCCTTTAAGGAAGCACCACCTATGAATGCCCTATCACTCCGTTTCAAGCTCAGCCTGAGTATTGCGCTGATCCTCGCATTTAGCATGGGCACCTTGAGTTTCGTCGCCTGGCGTTCGATGTCGAACAACGCGCAAGAATCCATTGCGCGCAGCGCGGAATCCATGAAGGCGACTATTGATAACCGCCTGTTGGAAATCGCCCAGGTGAGCGCGCTGGAAACCAGCTCACTGCTCAATCGCAACTTTGATGTGGCACTGCACCTGGCCAGTATTTTGAGTGGCACCGCCCACGGCAGTGGCACACCCTACACGCGTGTACAAGTTAAAAAAATGACTTATGACATGTTGGTTGCCACACCGTCGGCATCATCCATTTACGCCCAGTTTGATAGCAACGGCTACGACAACCTCGACAGTGAATTTTTGGGCGATGCCGAGTACAGCTCGGAAACAGGCAGCCTGGGAATTTACTGGGTCGCAAACCCCCAAGGCCCAGTCTCCAGCCAAGTCAGTTACGCCGATCAATACGATGCCACCATTGACACCAATGGCCTGCGTAAAGCCGAGTGGTATTTATGCAGCCGCGACACACGTAAACCCTGCCTAATGGAACCTTATCTTTACGAGGTAACTCCGGGCAATAAAGTTTTACTTACCTCACTGGTTGCACCGGTTTTAGTGAACAATGAATTTCGCGGTGTTGCCGGTATCGATATAGACCTGCCGGTGTTACAAAAAAATATTCTCGCGCAATCTGCCAATTTATATGACGGCAAAACCAGTATGTATTTACTGAGCGAACGCAATAATGTGGTAGCCAGCAGTATGCACCCTGAGTTTGTTGGCAAAGCACTTGTGGCCAGTGATAAAGACTTATTTGATGCACTCGCCGCCAGTAACAAAAACCAATTTATTTACAAGGATCAAATTATCACTGTACAACCCATTAAAGCCGATGCTGTGCGTAGCGAGTGGAAAATGGTGATAGTTACGCCCTCCGTTATCGCGTACGACGTGGTGGATGAACTGAGCCAATCACTGCAGGAAAGTAGCTTATCTACGGCAACCAATATGATTGGTCTGGCGTTAATTCTGCTGGTAGTTTTTGTTGGTGTGGTGTCGCTGTGGATTAAACAATCGACCAAACCTATCGTCAACATGAGCAATATGATGCGCGAGCTCGCCAGTTCCGACGGTGATTTAACACGCAAATTAATTCCCTCGAATGACAAGGAATTAATTGATATGGCAGATGGCTTTAATAACTTCACTGAAAAATTACGCGCAATGATTCTCGCCTTAAAACAGGATTCCATTCGCCTCAAAGAGCAAAGTAACAGCCTGACCGGAACCTCCAAAAATACACGCTCGGCAACGGAAATACAGGTGGAGCAAATTCAAAATATTATGACGGCGATTCACCAAATGTCAGCTACCGCCAATGAAGTTGCCAAACTCGCCAGTAATACTTCCAGCGATTCACAAGCTTCAGTAAAAGAGATCAATAACGCGCGGGATTTATTCCAACGCACCGTAGAAGAATTTAAAGGCGTAGCGACCGACTTCTCCAACTCCAGTCAAAAAATTCAGCTGGTAGCCGAAAGTAGCAATAAAATCAGTGGCATTACCGATGTTATTCAAAGCATTGCCGCACAAACCAATCTACTCGCATTAAATGCAGCGATTGAAGCGGCGCGCGCCGGTGAACAAGGGCGTGGTTTTGCGGTAGTAGCCGATGAAGTGCGTTCACTCGCGGCGCGCACTCAACAATCCACCGAGGAAATTAAAAATTTAATTCAGGGTTTACAACAACAAGTTGATCAAACCGTTGTGCAAATAAACCAAAACACCCAGCGGGTTGGTGACACGCTCGTGGAAGCGGAACATGCCTACGAGCGCCTGACGACAGCTACTCAAGGTATTAATTCGATTACTGATAGCGCCTATCAAGTCGCGGCCGCCGCGGAAGAGCAAAATCAGGTTACAGAAGAAATTAATCGCAACATCTCCGCCATTGGCGATGCAACGCAAGAACTTGAACGCTTGTCGCACAGCGTATTTTCCGCGAGTGGCAATGTGGACAAAATCACGCAGGATATTGACGGGCATTTGTCGCAACTACGCTGCTAGCAATAGCTATTGCCGTGCATTAAATAAATCACCACCGGACAGGAGATTGACCGTGAAGCTTATTGGTACTTATCAGCTGGCGGCATTGTGTTTAGCAACCGTAAATCTGGCGGCACCAGTGCAAGCAGAGGTATCAGGCAAAGTCTCGTTTGTTAGCAATTATCTCTCCTATGGTTTATCACAAACACAGGATGACCCGGCACTGCAATTCACCACCACCTGGTCGGGCGAATCAGGTTTATATCTAAGCGGTTGGGCATCACAAGTAGATTTTGGAGAGGAGACCGATACCGAAATCGGCGTCTATGCCGGGTACTACAACACATTTTCCGACACACTATCGCTTGACGCAGGCATCGCCCAATTTTTGTATGAGGGCGCAGATATCAGTGACGATTACAGCTACAACGAAGTTTATGCCACCTTACACACTTCACTATTAAGCCTCGGGTTTCATTACGCATGGGATTATTTTGGTAGCGGAGCCGAGTACACCGTAGTGCAAGTTTCCAAACAATTTCCGCTTAACGATTGGTTCAACTTAACTCTGGGAGCTGACTATGCAGTCACGGGCGATGAAAATAAATATTCAATTCTGGGGGAATCTGATTATTTGCATTATTTTCTTCGTGCAGAAAAAGACTGGCTTGGTTTGCAGTGGAGTTTGAGCGTACATGAAACCACTATGCCTGAAACAGAAACCGATGAGGCGCGCGCAGTTGCAGGTATTGGTTGGGCTTTTTAAAGAAAAATAGCGAAGAAAATAAGCAAAGTAAAAGCGCCCCGGTAAAAAACCCGGGGCACTGGTGTGGGTGTTTAGGGCTTGGCGGTTAGCTGTTGTTTAATCTGCAACAGCTCGCGATTGGTGCTGCGACGGAAGTCATCAATAGCCGCAATCGCCTCATCATGATTGCGGATACGTGTCGCCAAGCTATCCAACGCTGTCATTTCCAGCGACATTTTGTCCAACTGCTCTTTCAGCTGCTGAACACTTTGGGTTTGCTGGCTAACACTGGTAGCCATGCCATCAATTTTTGCAGCCGCGCCATCGGCAACAGTTTTATTAGCCGCTAGCTCTTGCTTGAGGGAGGCCGCCGTTGTTTTTGCATCTGTTGCGGTTTTTTGTGCATTGGCAGCATCTCGCCCCACCGCCGTCGTTTTTTCTGTATTGGCAGCGATTGCTTTGCGATTGGTTTCAACCAAACCAGCGATACGACGCACTTCACCGTCTATTTTCTTCAAGTTGGACTGCAGCGTCACTACCGATGCACTGGACTCCTCAGACGTCATACTCAACTGCTGTTCCAAGCCCTGGATACGTGCATCCGCCTGTTTCAACATGGCTTGCGCTTGAAATAGCTGCCACCCTAAAAAACCTGCACCCGCTGCCGCAACCAACGCAATAACCAGAGCAACGGCTGGCAAACTGCTGGATGGCGCTTGAGTGTAAACCGGGGCCGATGCCGCTTTACGTGCAGGGCGAGCAGATGCAGGCTCGTCATCATGATCGCGAAGCGGCGCTTGCGGGCGACGCGATGTAGATTCCGCTGGTTCAGACACAGCGCCAGTGGACAATGTGGGTTCTCTGCGTTCCATAACAACAGCTACCTTAACGATGAGTCAGTGAAATAAATGGGTAATAAGTGCGCGCATTTTATAGCAGCAGCCCGCACAAACATAGGCTGCGATTTTTATTTCACGCAATAAAAAAACGGGCCCGCAGGCCCGTTTCCAGTGCAAACAACTAATTACTTGGCGTAGTTAGCGTTCACAAATTCCCAGTTCACCAACGCCCAGAAAGCGTTCATGTAGGTTGGGCGCGCATTGCGGTAGTCGATGTAGTAAGCGTGTTCCCACAAATCCACAGTCAGAATGGGGGTCACAGACGCGTCAGTCAATGGAGTAGCTGCGTTGCTAGTGTTAACAATAGCTACTGAACCATCGGCTTTTTTCACCAACCAGGTCCAGCTTGAACCGAAATTGTTGATGGCAGAGTTAGTGAACTCTTCTTTAAATTTGTCGAATGAACCAAAGGCTGCATTGATTGCATCTGCTACTGCGCCAGTTGCTGCGCCGCCACCGTTGGGGCTCAGGCAGTGCCAGTAGAAGGTGTGGTTCCAAATTTGCGCAGCATTATTGAATACACCGCCAGAAGAAGTTTTGATCACATCTTCCAGGCTTTTGCCTTCAAATTCGGTGCCGGGAACCAAACCGTTCAACTTATCAACATAAGTTTTATGGTGCTTGCCGTGGTGAAATTCCAGAGTTTCTTTAGAAATGTGAGGAGCCAGAGCGTCAATTGCGTAAGGCAATGCGGGTAATTCAAAAGCCATGATGTTTCTCCTAATTCACGGTTGTGTAAATTTAGCGTTGTTCAAAATCCGGGGCAAATAATACCAACTAAATGATTTTGGCATTATTAAAAATTTGCTATCGCTATTTAAAAAAGAGTAGAGGCCGAAAACAATTGCGGCCCACTAGGGGCCGCAACTATCGATGGGTCGATTTACATCATACCGCCCATACCACCCATACCGCCCATGTCTGGTGCAGCAGGTTTATCTTCTGGCAAATCAGCAACCATTGCTTCGGTAGTGATCATCAAACCAGCGATA
This sequence comes from Cellvibrio sp. KY-YJ-3, assembly GCF_008806955.1. Classification (NCBI taxonomy): domain Bacteria; kingdom Pseudomonadati; phylum Pseudomonadota; class Gammaproteobacteria; order Cellvibrionales; family Cellvibrionaceae; genus Cellvibrio; species Cellvibrio sp. KY-YJ-3. Next base: position 3,998,030 of record NZ_CP031727.1, read on the forward strand.
GAACCAGCAGCTTGCAAGGCTGAACGGGTTACTTTGGCTGGGTCGAGAATACCCATTTCCAGCATATCGCCGTATACACCAGTCGCGGCGTTGTAACCGTAGTTACCAGTACCTTTCTTCACCTGGTCGGCAACAACAGACGGCTCATCACCGGCGTTGGCAACGATTTGACGCAGTGGAGCTTCCATTGCACGACGAGCAATACCGATACCGGCATTTTGATCTTCGTTGTCACCTTTCAGGTCAGCGATAGCCGCAACAGCACGGATCAGTGCAGTACCACCGCCGGGAACCACGCCTTCTTCTACCGCTGCACGAGTTGCATGCAGAGCATCTTCAACGCGTGCTTTTTTCTCTTTCATTTCAACTTCAGTCGCTGCGCCCACTTTAATTACCGCAACACCGCCAGCCAATTTTGCTACGCGCTCTTGCAGTTTTTCACGGTCGTAGTCAGAAGAAGTTTCTTCGATTTGTACGCGAATTTGTTGAACGCGTGATTTGATTTCATCCGCGTTACCAGCACCGTCAACAATTACGGTGTTGTCTTTGTTCATGGTTACGCGTTTTGCAGTACCCAAGTGCTCGATGGTAGCGCTTTCCAAATCCAGACCAACTTCTTCTGAAATCACAGTACCGCCGGTCAATACAGCGATGTCTTGCAACATAGCTTTACGGCGGTCACCGAAACCAGGTGCCTTAACAGCAGCTACTTTCACGATACCGCGAATGTTGTTCACGACTAAAGTTGCCAACGCTTCGCCTTCAACGTCTTCAGCAACGATTACCAGTGGCTTGCCTGACTTGGCAACGCCTTCCAGCACGGGCAGCAATTCGCGGATGTTGGAGATTTTTTTGTCAACCAACAGGATGAACGGATGATCGTGCTCAACGCTCATGTTGTCCTGGTTGTTGATGAAGTAAGGAGACAAGTAGCCACGGTCAAACTGCATACCTTCTACTACGTCCAACTCGTTGTCGAGGCTGGTGCCTTCTTCAACGGTGATCACACCTTCTTTACCTACTTTTTCCATTGCTTCAGCAATCAACTCACCCACAGAAGTATCGCTGTTAGCAGAGATGCTACCGACTTGAGAGATAGACTTGGTATCAACGCATGGCTGGGCGATAGATTTAACGTGAGCAACTGCAGCAGTGATTGCTTTGTCGATCCCGCGCTTCAAATCCATTGGGTTCATACCCGCCGCAACAGATTTCAAACCTTCGTTCACAATAGCTTGTGCCAATACAGTAGCGGTGGTGGTACCGTCACCGGCGTCGTCAGAAGCGCGAGAAGCTACTTCTTTCAACATTTGTGCACCCATATTTTCAAACTTGTCTTTCAGGCTGATTTCTTTGGCAACTGATACGCCGTCTTTAGTGATGGTGGGAGCACCGAAGGACTTCTCCAACACCACGTTGCGGCCTTTAGGGCCAAGCGTCGCTTTAACTGCATCGGCCAGAATGTTTACACCGGCCAACATGCGTTGACGTGCGTTATCACCAAATTTCACTTCTTTAGCTGACATATTTTCAATTCCTACAAACTTTTGTTAACCCAAGGAGATCGACGCAATGCGACCTCACCTTACATTTTTGCAGCGTCTGGTTTACACCAATACGGCTTTGATATCTGACTCGTTGAGGATAACCAACTCTTCGCCATCAATAGTGATAGTGTCGCTACCGGCATATTTACCGAATACCACTACGTCACCTACTTTTACATCCAATGGGCGCAGCTCACCGCTCGCCAGTACGCGGCCATTACCTACAGCAACCACTTCGCCTTGATTAGGCTTTTCTTTCGCAGCGCCAGACAAAATGATGCCACCGGCAGTTTTGGTTTCTTCTTCTTTGCGACGAATAACAACGCGATCGTGTAACGGACGAATTTTCATGAACATTTGTCTCCTAAACAAACAGGTTAAACGAGCGAAGAGCCAGACTCTTGATCACAAGAGCGCATGGCTCAGGCTTGATGACATATAGGGATGGTCTTGAAGGTTTCAAGGCCCATCAGTAAGGCCACCGATCTACAGGATCAACCCGGAAACCGGTAGCCAATAAAGCGGTGAAACCTATGTGGGGTTAGCAATGGGGATTTCAACCTGAGGGGGCAAAAAATCTTGCAATAAAAGTGGTTTCTTTCATTTACGGCAGAAATCAGGGCATCTTTGGCCCTATTGAGCGAAAGGTTATTTAGCAGGGAGCTGTATTAGTTAGAGGGACGCTTATCGTCAGGTGATGCTTCGGCTGGCTGATCGATCAATAGACCTTGGTGTTTGGGGTCGCTCTCATCATCGCGGGCAGCAGGCCCTTGATGCTCATAGACAGTGCCCCGCCCAGCAGCAGTGGCGTCACGCTTAAAACCTGCCGAGGTAAAACCCGCCGTGTAAAAGCCACTTGCCGAGGCGCGCATCGCCATTTTGGCCAACCAACGTTTTAACAGCAACTGCCGAACCAGCGGAATAAAACAGAGCACCGCCAAAAGATCGGTGAGGAAACCAGGGATTATCAACAGCACTGCACCCACCGCTTTAAACAGATTGCCGGCCAACGCCTGCGCGGGCAACTCGCCCTCCATTCGCATGTTTTGCGCGGTGCGCAGCATGCTGGAGGCTCCCAGGTAGCGAAGCAGGTTCACACCAAGTACGATCATCAATGCCAACCAGCCAATCACTGCCAAAGCGCCCACTTCACTGCCGATTTCAATCATCAACCAGAGTTCGATAATGGGCAGTAACAGAATTAGCAGTGGCAGACGCATAACAGATTTCCAATACACAAGGCCGGGCAGTTTACCACTTGTAACTCACCCCCAGCGACATTCGCGTGTCCTTGTCCTGACGGGTGGGTTGCGGATCGGTATCCAACCAGTAATCAATTTTAAATTCAGAATAAATCCGCTCAAGAATCTTGGAACTTAGGCCGGTCGAGGTTTTTAACTGTAGGTTAGGGTCTTGTTCGGTCGACTGCAGCAGTTCGTTATTGTGAAAAAAACCAACCCCCCAAGGAAGGTTGTAACGAAAATCCAGCGCCATGCCCAAGGCCATAAAGTCATCCTCAAGGGCATAGTCGCCCACCAAATCGGCAGGTAATTGGTAGGATTCCTGATGCAACGCTAAACCCGACCTCAGTGATAACGCCATCGTTTTGTTATCAAAGAACTGATAGCCCGTGCCAGAACCAAAGCGCTGGTAGGTACGCATGCCCCGCTGTGGGTCGGCACCGGCAAGCACACTGTTGTACCAAAACCAATGCTCCCCAAAAAACCAATCCAGGGCGTAACGGCTATTCCAGCGCTTTTGGGGGCGCGAGTAGTTCCATGAGGCCCGCGAGAACTCGCCGCCAAACAGGTGGCGAAAATCGTTGCGGCGCAGACTGAATTCCCCTTGGGCATTCCATTCATCTCGCACTTCATTACCGCGCGAGTATGCCCCCCACAGGTTGATCCGCCCCTGATGGGTATAGCTGCCTTTTTTAAACTCTTCATAAGGCATGAGTGTTTTTATGCGTAGCAGAGATGCACGCTTGATGCGGTTGGGATCACCACAGTGATAACGCAAAAACTCCGCATCCATTGGTTGCAAATGACAAGGTAACTTGTTGCCATTGATTTTTAATGCAACGTCGCTCTGGATATTTTTGATATTGGTCTTTTTAATCTGCTGCTCGCCAAAGTTGGTGGAACGCCACAGCAGATGCTCCTCATCAATACTCACTAACTCGCCTTCCAATCGGTCGCCGTTGAGTAGCTCAACAACGCCGGCAAGGGCAACATCAACCTGCAGCAACAACAGCAAAACAATAAGTGATGTGGTTTTTTTCACAGCGAGACCTTTTACAAGGAATGGTTTATTGGACGGCTAATTATCATTAAAGTGACGCCACACCAGCACTGCAATGCCAGAAATGTTAATAGTGTTAACTTAAGTTTCCTCGGGTTTATTGATGTAAATTCAATATTCACTTGAGCAAAATAGCGAGCCAACTACGCCCCATGAGTAATTCCAGCCAACACAAGGAAGCCATCTACCTTGCATTAATGACCATTCCCGCCGGAAAAGTGGTGACTTATGGCGAATTGGCCAGGCTCGCAGGCTTGCCTGGCGCCGCTCGTCTTGCAGGTACACTCATGGCAGGTTTGAGCGAGAACACCGCCCTGCCCTGGCACAGGGTTATAAATGCCCAGGGGCGAATTTCACTACCGGAAAATTCCCCCGCACGAAACATGCAACAGACGCGGTTAGAAGCAGAGGGCGTGATATTTGAGCGAGGGAAAATTAATCTGCGGATTTACAGTTACAATGCTGAGCCAACCCGCTCAAACACTCACAAAAAATGAACACCCGCCCTATGAATTCACCCCAACAAAGCAGTTCCAGTAATACCAATTACAAAGGCTGGCGCGGTATCAAACGCGCCTTTGCTACGCCCTCGGCACTCACTATGCTGTTTTTGGGTTTTGGCTCGGGCTTACCGTTTTTATTGGTGGGCGCCACGCTCTCCACCTGGTTGCGCGATACGGGTGTAGCACTGAGTGTGATTGGCCTGATCAGTTATGCCAGTTTTTTTTACGTGCTGAAATTTTTGTGGGCCCCCTTGGTTGACCGCTACCCGCTGCCATTTTTAGGGCGCCGAAAAGGTTGGCTCGCGCTGTCGCAATTACTGCTAATGGGTGCGCTCGCGGGCATGGCACTAATGGGCCCGCAATCGTCGCTACTATTATTTGTTGTACTGGCGGGACTAGTTGCGTTTGCCGGCGCTACACAAGACATAGTGGTTGATGCTTATCGCATTGAAGTAGCTCCGGTGGAATCGCAAGCGGCGCTCGCGGCAACCTATATTTTGGGCTATCGCTTCGGGTTGATTTTATCAGGCGCCATCGCATTGTATTTAGCAGAACTCACTGGTTGGACGGTTGCTTATTTAATAATGGCCGCCTGTGTTTTGCTGCCGCTCTTTGCAGGGCTTTTATCCAAAGAACCGGCTGCACAGGAATTAATTGTGCGCGAAATTCGTTTGTGGGATGCATTTATAAAACCGTTTCAGGAGTTTTTCTCGCGCAACGGAATTTGGCTCGGATTGGCTTTATTAGCGTTCGTCGGGCTATTCAAACTACCGGATCAAATGATTGGCGTCTTGGCCGGGCCATTTTATTTAGACTCGGGCTACACCAAAGCCGATATAGCGACAGTCTCAAAAATTTACGGTGTTTGGATTGGTATCGCAGGCGCATTTCTGGGTGGGATTTGTATAGCCGCATTTAGTTTGCGCTCAATGCTAGTGGTAGCGGCACTTGCGGTATCTATTTCTAACATCACTTATCTATTGATGGCTTACAACCCCGGCCAAAGCTGGGCTTTCTTTGCCACGATCAGTGCCGACAATTTATCGCAAGGCTTTGCGGGTGTTGTGTTAGTCGCGTTTATGTCGAGCCTCACAAATCGCAACTTCACGGCAACGCAGTATGCGTTACTCGTTTCTCTCGCACATTTACCGGGTAAATTTATTGGCGGTTTGTCAGGCTATATCGTGGAAGCCAGCAGCTATTCCGCCTTTTTTATCCTGAGTACTTTTTCGGTCGTACCTACCCTGCTACTGCTTGCGTGGATATGGCATCGCATCAAAGACGATAACCAGCAGTAAATCAGGGCATACAGCAATAAAAAGGCCGCCGGATTTCTCCGGCGGCCTTTCAGTTTACAAACAATGTTTTTCGAAAACATTTTAGTTCTATGAAGCTAGTCCCTGAAGTTTTCAAACTGCAATGGCATATCTATATCTTCTGCAGCACGCAACATGGCTATTGCCTCTTGCAGGTCGTCGCGCTTCTTGCCGGTAATACGCACTTGATCGCCCTGAATAGAAGCCTGCACTTTTAGCTTGCCATCTTTAACCATGCGCACAATTTTTTTCGCCAATTCAGTTTCCACGCCAGTGCGCACCACAATATCTTTTTTTACTTGCTTGCCTGAGGTTTTAACCGGCTTAACTTCCAAACATGAAACCCCGATACCATTTTTGTGCAAAGCACTGCGCAGAGAATCCAACATTGCATCAAGCTGATATTCATTATCCGCCGTAATCGTAATTTCATATTCTTTGCGATCAAACTTGGCATCGACACCCTTGAAATCATAGCGACTAGTAATCACTTTACTTGCCTGATCCACCGCGTTGGTAAGCGCATGTTTATCAACTTCGGAAACCACATCAAATGACGGCATAACTAACCTCTTCCATACAAAATTAAATCATTAATAAACCAACAACGGTCACACAACCAGCGTTGCAAACGCAATCGCACAAATCCAGAACAATAGCGAACGCGAATAGAGCGGTAAGCTCGATTTCACCAAGGCAAAAGAATAAGCGGGCTCGGTATGGGTGGTGATTACGTCGCCAGTAAGATCCTCGATAATATCCTGCGTCTCTTCCGCCATTTCCTCTTCCATTTCGGCTTTTTCTTCACTGTTCATTTGTGCCATAGCCGCTGTTGAGCAGTCCGTTGGGGCACCCAGTGCACCGCGCAAACATTCATTCAAGACATAGTCGGATGGACTTTGGGTATCCAATAAATTTTTGCGCAAAGGGCAGGTTTCAAAATTACCAACAAACGCCCAGGTTACGCCCATTAAACGTACCGCCGGCAGTTCAAGTAACCACAACCACTTGCTCGCTGTACCGAAAGCATCACTTTCCAGTGGCGAAAAATCGCGATAGAGCACACTTAAACGATAGAGCAAAGCACCAAATGGTCCCGCGATAAAAAACCAGAAAAGTACAGCAAAACTGCGCTCAAACCCGCGATAGGCAATGACCTTCAATGCCTCCGTATGCAATTCGCGCCAATCTGAAACTTCAGCGCTGTTATGATCCGCCGGAGTATTGCCGCGTAGACGATCAATCAACTGCGCCGCCGCCACACCATCACCCCGTGTTGCAAGTGCAATATATTCGCGTGCATCAACCAAAATGTTGCCGCGCCCCAAGCTATACAACAACACCGGCACATAGAGGAAAAACAACCAGTGTTTACCTGCAAATTCATTGATCAGCAAGAAAATAAATATCAACGCTACCAATGGAATTAGCAGCGCCAAGAGTAGCGGAGGAATGGGCGATGCGGAAAATCCGGGGATTTTTTGCAGGCGGTTGATTAGCCATTTAAACCAGCCATCGTAATGAATGAAGCTGGCAGAGCCGAGCCAGTAAACGATTGCAAGAACAACAACCAAGCTGAGAAAAATCATTGTGTTTTATCACTCATCGGTCAATAAATGTGAAGCGAGGGCTTTATTCAAGCGCTCTGCGAAAACGCTGCCAATCAAAGGCGGGGCCCGGGTCGGTCTTGCGTCCGGGCGCTATATGCTCATGACCAGTGATGCGCTCAGGCGTTAGTTTAGGATAAGTCAGCATCAACTGGCGAGTAACTTTCTCCAGCGCGCGATATTGGGCATCGCTGTAAGGCAGCTCATCGGTGCCCTCCAGCTCTATGCCAATACTGTAATCATTACAGTTGGGAACCCCGTCAAAACTGGAGGCACCCGCGTGCCAGGCGCGCGCAGTAAATGGGGCAAATTGGGTAATTGCACCATCGCGCTCAATAAATAAATGTGCAGAAACCGCTAAACCAGCAATAGTCGAAAAATAAGGATGTTCATTCGCATCGAGCTTATTTTGAAAAAATGCCTGCACATAACCACCCCCAAATTCACCCGGCGGCAAACTGATATTGTGCACCACGAGCAAACTGATATCCGCCGTCTCCGGTCGCTCATTAATATTGGGCGATGGACAAATGCGGGCACCACTTAGCCAACCATCGCAAATCTCAAAAGCATTATTTATCGTCATGATGCACCTGTTTATGCGGGAATGGTGCGATCTTCCGCCCAGCGCCGCAATTGTGAAATCTGCTCAGCCATGACCACCGACAAGGGGCTAGTAGCCGCGATTTCACCTAACAAAATATCAGTGGTCAGCGCCCGCGCTTCTGCGGCTGCAGAATAAAGCGCCGCGATAATCGCCTGCTCAATTTCTGAACCGGAGAAACCGTCACTCGCATCCGCCAAACGCAGCAAATCAAATTGCTGTGGGTCGCAGCCGCGTTTGCGCAAGTGAATAGAAAAAATATCCTGCCGCACGGCTGCCTCTGGCAAATCCACGAAAAAGATTTCATCCAACCGACCTTTGCGGATCAACTCCGGCGGTAAACGCGAAATATCATTACTGGTGGCAACAATAAACACCCGCGAACGACGCTCTGCCATCCAGGTCAATAATGTGCCCAATAAACGTTGCGACACGCCATTATCGTTGCCGTCTTGCGCCATGCCTTTTTCAATTTCATCCAACCAGAGCACACAGGGCGACATGGCATCCGCCAATTTGAGCGCCTCGCGTAGGTTGCGCTCGGTTTCTCCGTGAAATTTATTGTAGAGCGCACCAACATCCATACGCATTAATGGCAACCCCCAAAGCCCCGCTACAGCTTTGGCGGCGAGACTTTTACCACCACCCTGTATACCGAGTAGCAAAATGCCCTTAGGGCGATCAAGTTTGGAATCTTCATCATTAAAGGCGCCGCGTCGCGTGAGTAGCCAGCGCTTTAGGTTCTGTAAACCGCCGACATTGGAGAAATCCTCCGTCTGCTGCTCAAAGCTGACCACGCCCTCCATATCCAGTAGCGCAAATTTGGATTTATTGATTTTGGGCAAGTCGTCTTCATTGAGCGAACCATCATTCCAAATCGCGCTGCGCACGAGACGACGCACATCACTGATACTCATGCCCTGCAGATTGTTCACCACTTTTTTGAGGGTGATATTATCGGTTTTCACCCGCGCACCCGCGTGGCGATCCGACCAGTCTTTGGCTTCCTCTCGAATGATCTCCATAATTTTGTCGTCACTCGGCAACGTCAATGCATAGGACGCACTGTAGCGTGACAACTCCGGCGGCAAGCGCAGTTGATAGCTCAGCAGTACCAGCGTATGGGGCACCGCAAAATGATTGAGCGCGATATCTTTTAGCAGGCGCACCACTTGCGCGTTATCCGCCAGAAATGGATGCAAATCGCACAAGGCGAACATAGCGGGCTGGTGCAATTGCTTGATATGACGCAGCATTTCCTCAGGGTCATTTAACGCGCTGGCCTTGGGCACCAACTGCGGGCCAAAACTCAAACGAGCCAAACCATCGGTGAGCGACCAGCGATGCAAATCTTTGCCCTGGGTATTTGCTACTTTCAGCAATACATCCAGTGCTTTTTTCTCTTCGAAGGTTTCTATCACTACCAATGGGATACGGGCATCCAACAGCAGTTTTATTTCGTTTACATCTTGCACGCTTGTCTCCTTCGAGCAGGAAATGAATTCAAGGCGCAAGCATGCAGTGCGACATGCCGGCTTGCAATGGTTTGATGCAACGCAAACAAATGCACCAAGGCATAAGTGCCGAGCCGGACGATTTCTGTTTAAATAGCCTTATTATTGTTTCAAGGTGACGCACCATGCCCCAGATTAGACACAGTTTCATCGACAACCTGATTATTAATGCCGACCGCGCCCTACGCACTCTCGCAGCCGGAAGTGACATGTCATGCGAGCGCCCATCACCGGCACAACCCCTGAATGAAGCGGCGCTATCAGAGGCCGAGCGAAAAAAATCTGCAGCACTGATGCGCGTAAATCACACCGGTGAAGTCTGCGCCCAAGCGCTCTATCAAGGGCAAGCTCTCACCGCCAAGCTGCCCCATGTGCGCGCTGAAATGGAGCATGCTGCCGCCGAGGAAATTGATCATTTAGTCTGGTGCCAGCAACGTATCGACGCTTTAGGTAGCCATACCAGTTATTTAAATCCAGTATGGTACGGCCTCTCATTCATGATTGGCGCAGGTGCAGGTTTGGTCAGCGACAAGGTGAGTTTAGGCTTTGTCGCCGCAACGGAAGATCAGGTTTGTAAGCATCTGCAACATCACTTAGCCGAGCTACCGCAGGAAGATCTGCGCAGCCGAGCAGTAGTAGAACAAATGCTGGAAGATGAAGCGCGCCATGCCGATATGGCACTCAGCGCTGGCGGTTATCGTTTCCCGGCGCCGGTAAAAGGAGTGATGACACTGGTATCCAAACTGATGACCAGCACCAGCTATCGCATTTAGCTGCCTATCAAACAAAGCTCCTCTACCACCCTGTCAAAAACAACAATGCCCGCACTAAGCGGGCATTGTTGTTTTTTGATTTCAGAGCCGCAGTGCGGAAGAAAATCAGGCCTCACGAATCTCATAGGAATGGGTAATTTCCACGCCCCCCGCTTCCAACATGATAGAAGCAGAGCAATATTTGGTCGCCGATAACTCAACCGCACGTTTCACTTGCGCTTCTTTAAGCTCTTTTCCTGTCACCAAAAACTTCATATGAATTTTGGTAAAGGGTGAAGGAACGCCCTCAGCACGCTCGGCTTCCAGTTCACAACGGCAGTCGGTGACTTGCTGACGCGCTTTGGTGAGAATACTCATCACATCGAACGAAGAGCAGCCACCCAAGCCAATCAACAACATTTCCATTGGGCGCACACCGGTATTACGTCCACCGTGATCGGGAGGACCATCCATTAATACTGCGTGACCACTACCTGACTCACCTAAAAATTGAGCACCATCTACCCACTTAACTACTGCTTGCATAGGATTGTACCGCCAGAAAAATCGTGTTTAAAAATAGGCGCTTAGCGTAACACAGCGACCATAGAAATCGAAAATGTCACGAAAATCAACGTACAGCACAGATTTAGCGTTTTTTTGTAGACAATTCATTTGTCTGAGCTTATAACTGCATCACAAATTTTAAGGTTGTTTTGGCATATCTCTAGCTGTACTTTAAGCCTGTGTCATAATAAATTTTATATCCGAAATAGTGATATAAATACTAACTAATTATTACCTTTTATCATTGGAGCCACACCTTGGTCGCTGTCTCACTCACACCGCACATTAAGAATGTGGAAGAATTTCTGGTTCATTGTCATCGCCGTCGTTATCCAGCCAAGAGTACTATTATCTACGCCGGCGACAAAAGCGACTCGCTCTACTACATAGTCAAAGGTTCAGTGACCGTACTGATTGAAGACGATGAGGGCCACGAAATGATCGTTGCCTATCTCAATGACGGTGACTTTTTTGGCGAAATGGGGTTGTTCGATGACAAAGACTCCCGCAGCGCTTGGGTGCGTGCAAAATCGGAATGTGAAGTCGCTGAAATCAGCTATGCCAAATTTCAGGAGATTTCTGAAGACCATCCTGAGTTTTTGTTTGCACTTGGCAGCCAAATGGCGCGCCGCTTGCGCGCAACTACGCGTAAAGTGGGCGATTTAGCATTTTTGGATGTAACCGGTCGCGTTGCACGTACGCTGCTGGAGCTGTGTAAGGAACCAGACGCAATGACCCACCCCGACGGCATGCAAATTAAAATCACGCGTCAGGAAATTGGTCGCATAGTGGGCTGTTCGCGCGAAATGGTTGGCCGCGTACTCAAGACCTTAGAAGAACAAGGCTTGGTGATGGTGAAAGGCAAAACCATGGTGGTTTACGGTACTCGCTAATACTTTTGCTTAGCTAAAAAACAAAGCCCGCTGAATGCGGGCTTTGTTTTTTCTACTACCGGAAAATCGGCCAATCAATGTAATGCAGTTAAGCGAAAAACTCCGCAAGTGCTACACCCGGCTCATCCGCACGCATAAATGCCTCACCCACCAAAAATGCATTTACATTCTTGCAGCGCATAGCCTGTACATCGGCTGGAGCGAGAATTCCGCTTTCTGTTACCACGATACGGTCGCTACCGATTTTATCCAGCAACTTATATGTCGTTTCCAGTGTTACATCAAAGGTATGCAAATTGCGGTTGTTAATACCGATTAATTTATTCGGCAATTCCAGCGCGACATCCAGCTCGGCTTCATCGTGGACTTCCACCAAGACATCCAACCCGATTGATTGTGCCAGCGTATTAAGCTCTGTTAACTTCTCAGGAGTGAGCGCTGCAACAATCAACAATACGCAATCTGCACCCATGGCTCTGGCTTCGTAGATCTGGTACTCATCCACCAGGAAGTCTTTACGAATCACGGGCAAACTCACTGCAGCGCGAGCTTGTTGCAAATATTCATCAGCCCCTTGGAAAAAATCCACATCGGTTAAGATCGACAAACAGGCAGCACCGCCCTGCTCATAGGAACGAGCGAGTTCGGCGGGCACAAAGTGCTCGCGAATCACACCTTTACTAGGTGATGCTTTTTTAATTTCTGCAATCACACCGGCTTTGCCTTGTGCGATTTTGCTTTCGATCGCTTTTACAAAACCACGCGCAGGCGCTTGTAATGCAGCCTTTGCCTTTAATTGCTCCAGTGAAACCTGCGCTTTGCGCTCCGCAATTTCTTCCCACTTTCGCGCAATAATTTTACGTAGTACGGTTGGTGTGTCGGACATGAATAATTTCCAGAGACAATCGATAAGGTTATTGCAAATATTGGGTAAAAGCAGCGAGCTCACGGATCTTTTCGCCAGCCAAACTGCTGCCAATCGCATCGCGCGCCATTTCCACGCCATCCGACAAGCTGCTCGCCACACCGCTAACATAAATCGCCGCGCCGGCATTGAGCGCAATGATATCCGCCGCTTTTTCAGCATATTGGCCGCGCCGATTACCCAGCGCATCGCGGATCAACAGGAGTGAATCTTCAGCATTGCTCACACTTAAGCCAATCAAACTTTTGGACTGCATACCAAAATCTTCCGGCTTAATAATGTACTCACGAATCTCGCCATTTTTTAATTCGGCGATTTGGGTTTCGGTAGCAAGGCTAATCTCATCCAAGCCATCTTTAGCATGCACCACCATCACATGCTCGCTGCCTAAACGACCCAACACTTCCGCCATAGGTTTGCAAAGCTCGCCATTGAATACACCAATTACCTGACGCTTTACATTGGCAGGATTTGTCATTGGGCCGAGCATATTAAAAATAGTGCGCATTCCCAGTTCTTTGCGCGGACCAATGGCATGACGCATTGCGCTGTGATGAGCAGGCGCGAACATAAAACCCACACCAATTTCACGCACGCAGCGCGCAACTTGCTCGGCAGTAATATCCAATTTAATGCCTGCTGCCTCCAATACATCAGCACTACCGGTGGAGCTGGATACCGAACGATTGCCATGCTTAGCCACGCGACCACCCGCTGCCGCCACTACAAATGCACTCGCGGTTGAGACGTTGAATAAATTGGCTCCATCACCGCCAGTGCCACAGGTATCAACCAGGAAATCGACATTAATATCTACCGGTGTTGCCAACTCGCGCATAACCATAGCCGCGCCGGTGATTTCATCCAGGGTTTCACCCTTCATACGCAGGGCAACCAAAAAACCACCAATTTGGGCGGGCGTGGCTCCGCCAGTCATCACAATACGCATCACGGAAATCATTTCTTCCGTGGTCAAATCGATTCGCGCCACCAGTTTTGTTAAGGCTTGTTTGATATCCATTGCCATTACCCCTTTTAGAATGAGCACAGACTTAAAGAATGCGCTGTTTTTGTAGTCAGTAAGTCAGGAGCGATAAATTCAATTTTAATATGCCGTTAAAAAATTGCGCAGCATATCGTGACCATGTTCGGTCAAGATGGATTCAGGGTGAAACTGTACCCCTTCCACAGCCAGAGTTTTATGTTTAACACCCATAATTTCCGCGATGCTGCCGTCATCGTTTTGGGTCCAGGCGGTAATTTCCAAACAATCGGGCAGCGATTCTTTTTCAATAACCAACGAGTGATAACGCGTTGCTTGAAATGGATTACTCAAACCCTTAAAAACGCCGATATTGCTGTGGTACACAGGCGAAGTTTTGCCATGCATCACATAGGGCGCACGGATTACCTTGCCGCCAAACGCCTGGCCAATGCTCTGGTGCCCAAGACAAACACCCAATAAGGGAATTTTACCCGCAAAAGTTTTTATGGTTTCAACCGATATCCCAGCCTCAGTGGGTGTGCAAGGGCCGGGAGAAATGACGATTTTTTCTGGCGCTAAAACAGCTATCTCGGCTACGGTAATTTCATCATTGCGCACCACTTTGATATCAGCACCAAGCTCACCAAAATATTGCACCAGGTTGTAGGTAAAGGAGTCGTAGTTATCAATCATCAAAATCATTTTGTTTCACCTTTCACCGCAGACTCACCCACCATATCAACAGCTTTAAATATAGCACGCGCTTTGTTCATGGTTTCTTTCCACTCCAGTGCCGGCACCGAGTCAGCGACTACACCCGCCCCTGCCTGCACATAGAGCTTGCCGCTTTTAATCACGGCCGTGCGGATAGCAATCGCAGTATCCATATTGCCGTTCCAGGAGATATAACCTACTGCGCCACCATAAATACCGCGCTTTTCAGTTTCCAATTCGTCGATAATTTCCATCGCGCGGATTTTGGGGGCGCCACTCAATGTGCCTGCTGGTAGTGCCGCACGCAATACATCCATTGCCCGCAATCCGTCTTTCAGTTTTCCAGTAACGTTAGAAGTGATGTGCATTACATGGGAATAGCGCTCCACTACCATCTTATCGGTTAGTTTCACACTGCCGATTTTCGCTACACGGCCCACATCATTGCGCCCCAAATCAATCAGCATTAAATGCTCAGCAATTTCTTTGGGGTCATTGACCAATTCAATTTCCAGCGCTTTATCTTCTTCCAGCGTGCGACCGCGGCGACGGGTTCCGGCAATGGGGCGCACAGTCACTTCACCGTCTTCAAGACGGGCGAGAATTTCCGGACTGGAGCCAACAACATGATGATCACCCAAATCCATAAAATACATGTAGGGCGACGGATTCAAATTACGCAGCGCACGGTAGAGATTGATTGGCTCGCCTGCAAAATCAATCGACATACGCTGGGATACAACCACCTGCATGGTGTCGCCCGCCAAAATATAGTCTTTAATTTTATTGACGTGATTGTGAAAGTTTTCTTCGCCACAATTAGAAGTGAACAGCGGCTCGCTATTGCGATTATTACCGAGCGATAAATCAGGCGTCACTGGAATTTCGCCGCGCAGTTTTTGCTCCAACTCATCTAACCGCGCACTTGCTTTTACAAACGCATTTTCCACTTCGGGATTGGCATGAATCACAAAAATTAATTTGCCTGCCAGATTATCGAACACCAGCACTTCATCGGACACGCTCAATAAAATATCCGGTGTACCTATGACATCTTTGGGCGAACTCGCTTTTAAATGCGGTTCCACATAACGCACGCAATCATAAGCAAAGTAACCGACCAAACCACCGGTGAACCGTGGTAAGCCAGGCAGTTCCGGTGCTCGATAACGCTCTTTAAAGGCTTCCACAAAAGCAAGTGCATCGGCGCACTCATGGATTTCAATGACTTGGCCATCACGCTCGACCGTAATCTTATCGCCCAGCGCTTTCAATACCGTGCGCGCTGGCAAACCGATCATGGAGTAACGCCCCCACTTTTCGCCACCTTGTACAGATTCGAATAAATAAGAGTATGGGCCAGCTGCGAGTTTGAGGTAAGACGAGAGTGGTGTATCCAAATCGGCAAGGACTTCGCGCATCACCGGAATACGGTTGTAACCTTGCGCAGCTAATTGAGCAAACTGTTCGGAGTTCATGGGATTACCTTTTGCTTGTCACCCAAGCGAGGACAAGACTTTATCGTTATCGGAAATTCGATTTTTTACTGAGCGCTTAGCTCCATTAACAGGAGCTCGTTACGCAAACAGAGAGAAGGCAGGCCGTAAATCAGCAAAAATGACATACGACTAGATGAACTAGCGGCGCCATCGGGCGGCAAGGTAGGTAGCGCACTCTGTAATGAAGAAAGTAGCGTTGTTCACGAGGATGATTCCTGTTGATCGTGAGGGCAAGTGTACTGAATTAATCTGCACGTGCCTACCCTCATTCCACGCAAGAATCTGGAAATTAAACCTGCGCTAATTGCGCGCGCATCTCGGTAATCACCGCATGGTAGTCAGGGGCGTTAAAGATCGCAGATCCAGCCACAAAAGTATCTGCACCCGCCTCCGCCACCTCACGAATATTGGTAAGTCCAACACCACCATCCACTTCTAACCGAATCGGGTACCCGCTGGCATCGATTAATGAACGCGCCGCGCGCAGCTTATCAAGCACATAGGGAATAAACTTCTGCCCGCCAAAACCGGGGTTTACCGACATCAGCAACAACATATCCAGCTTATCCATCACATAATGAAGCTGCTCAAGAGAACTGGCAGGATTAAGTACTAAACCCGCCTTGCAGCCCTTGTCTTTAATTAACTGCAATGAGCGATCCACATGGCGGGATGCTTCAGGATGAAAGGTAATATATGTCGCACCTGCATCAGCAAACTGTACGATAAGGTCATCAACAGGCTCGACCATTAAATGCACATCAATCGGCGCTGTTACACCATAGTTACGCAGTGCCTTACACACCATGGGGCCAACTGTTAAATTGGGCACATAGTGGTTATCCATCACGTCAAAATGGATAAAGTCAGCGCCTGCTTCAAGCACAGCATCAACCTCTGCCCCTAAACGCGCAAAGTCAGCCGAGAGAATTGAAGGTGCAATTTTGTAATCCCGTTTAAAGTTCTGCATAAATATCCCGATATGAATCAATAGCGGACGACATTCTAGGCGAAAAGCCTGACAACCTACAGCATGCAAGGTCAAACCATGCCATTAGCACGGAATCAAAAACCAATTAGTTTTGCCAATCACAGTGGCTGGCTGCTCATCACGCTGATATTTATGATAACGAATGTCTATAGCCAAGAACCCGAGAGCGACAAACAGCAAATCAATGAACAACAAGTCGAAGCACAGGCCAGCAACTCCTCAGTGGAAGCAGCGCCTTATGCATCGCGTGCCATACGCGACAAGACCCTCATTGCAAATGCCCTGCAAGACGAAAGCATATGGCTAGACACCGAATACGGAAAAATACTGGCATTGCATCGAATCACAGAGGCAAAGTCGACCTTTGGCGTATTGATATTGCTCCATGCAGCAGAAGATCCACAGCACTGGCCACCCGCCCTGGAAAATTTACGCGCAAACCTGCCACGCTACGGATGGGAAACATTGGCACTGGCAATGCCACCACAAATACCTATGTCAATTCCCGCAAGACCATCTTCTTCATCGTCGAGTGAGTACAACAATGAAAATATCGACAGCACAACGAATGATAACGACAAGCCAAACCAAACAGCTGAAAACAACTCCGTACCAAGCGCATCAAGCTCAAGCTCAAGCTCAAGCTCAGCAAGTATTTCCCGCGAACTTTTGATCTCTGCCTACATAGATGCCGCCATTACGTATTTATCGCAGAAGAACCAATTCAATGTGGTTGTACTTACTGACAACAGCAGTGCCTATTACAGCTTGGGCAAGTTACTGCCGATGATTAAGGACAACCCAAAAGATCCAAATACCATTGATGGCCCACTTCAGGCTCTCATAATTGCCAACCTGCAACAGCAGGAACCGCTAACCAAAACCGAGCTGGAAAGTATATTTAACAACGCTCAACTACCGGTAATGGATATATTTTTTGCGGCCGACTATTCAGAACAACAAACAGCACGCAATCTTCACCGGGCGGTTGCTATGCGCCAAAAACTAAACGACTACCAACAACTGAAACTTAACAATCAGCCAACCGTTACCGAAACAGATTTTCAAAGTTTTTTATTGGGGCGAGTGCGCGGCTTTATGCAGAAAAAGGCTAGTGGCGTAGAACTGAAAAAAGAAGAAGATTGATTGGAATGACAAAGAAATACCGCGAAATAAAAAAGCGGTATCAGCATACGCCAATACCGCCTTTCATTACTCACTCGATAGCGAACATCCTGTCCACATCGAGTAATTCCCTCTCCCTACTCATTGAGTGAGTGCTCGCATTAGGCGCTTCCCTTGACCCTGCTTGGCCAACCTACCTTCCCTGACGACCTCCTTGTTAGATGCCATTGTCCAGCAAGCAACCATTTCAGAACAGTCGCAAAGTTCACTGTTTTTTGTAGGATATTGCCGCCAATGGTTAGCCGCCATTAGCGCTTTTTTGCGCGATATTAGCACCACACATTATCGGTAATTCAGCATACGCAGATGTAACTCACCGATAATCGGGGGCTGTGTCGCACGAGTTGCCAGATAATGGAGGTTAAATAACTGAAAATAATCAATTAGTGCATCTGCCACACGTGGTTCGCGCGCCATTTGCAAACATAGACCCGCCGCCTCAGCAGTTGACAAATAATGCTCCTGATGTGACTTGCGCACCGCATAACCTCGCACCAGAACATCCGGCAACTGGACACAGGGCACAGCATCCAACCAACGACTGAGATGAAACATTCTGCCACTTTGCTTCCAGGTGCCATCCAACAGAATAAACGTTGTAATTTTGCCATCCTCAGGCAACGTATAAATTACCTCATGGGGCTTGGAAGCAGAACTTGCCGCCTCCGCTGGAAATACCAAAACACAACGCCGACGCTCATCAT
Organism: Cellvibrio sp. KY-YJ-3; assembly: GCF_008806955.1. NCBI lineage: Bacteria > Pseudomonadati > Pseudomonadota > Gammaproteobacteria > Cellvibrionales > Cellvibrionaceae > Cellvibrio > Cellvibrio sp. KY-YJ-3. Next base: position 4,016,637 of record NZ_CP031727.1, read on the forward strand.
TCAACAGCGCCAACAAGTCTTCAGCAGGCTCAGTTCTGCTCCAACAAAACACATGGGTTTGACCCGGCAAAATATCTGCAATAAGCCGCCCGGTATTAGTAGGTTTGAAAATTTCATCACTGTGCATCAGGAGCAAAAACTCACAATTTGTTGACATAGTCGGGCGCCATGGACAAATACAAGCAAATTGCGCCAACTGACATGACTCACAGCGCAAAACAGATTTTCCTCTGGCGAGAAATTCACGGGTTGACCGCGCCAATCGCTGTGCACGCAAATGCAAATATTGATTCGCATATTCACTCACCATATCATCCACTCCAACCAAGTTAAATCAAAACTCTGGCATTACCCAAAAAATAACAGACGAAAAAAAAGCGCTCAATAAGAGCGCTTTTTTGTTTGGTGCCCTGGGCCGGACTCGAACCGGCACAGCTTTCGCCACTACGACCTCAACATAGCGTGTCTACCAATTCCACCACCGGGGCAAATACGTTAATTACTCTTTTTCTCTTCAACCTGATTAGTACTTGGAGCAGCTTCATTTTGTACTGCAGGCACATCAGAAGGAGCAGGTGCTACGGGAATCTCGCTAGCAGGAACATCAGATGCTGCAGGGATATCTTGCTGCTGTACTGTAGCCGGAACAACCAAACCTTGGGTTGCGACTTGTGACTGATTTTTTGCAATAACTGCCAAACCAAAGCTTGTGCAAAAGAAAATTGTTGCGATTATTGCTGTAGCACGCGTAAAAAAGTTACCACTACCTTCACTTCCAAAAACTGTTTGTGAAGCACCAGCACCAAATGATGCACCAGCGGCAGCCCCTTTACCTTGTTGCAACAAAATCAGACCAATGATTGCAATTGCAGCAAGTGAATGAATAATAAGTACTAATTTTTCCATTGCAAAGCTCTCTTGAGCGTTTGATGTAAAGCAACTATTCAGCAGCTTTACAGATTGCTAAAAACTCGTCGGCATCAAGTGAAGCGCCGCCAAGCAAGGCACCGTCAATATCAGCTAATGCGAATAAATCTTTTGCATTGTGCGCTTTGACGCTACCACCATACAGAATTCTTACTTCTTGGCCTATCTCACCAAGCTGCTTACGTATAAAACGATGAACCTCTTCAGCTTGACAAGGCGTAGCTGTTTTACCTGTACCTACAGCCCACACAGGCTCGTATGCTACTACTGCATTACAAAAAACTGACCTATCTACAAGATCAAATACAGCATTAAGCTGTCGACCTATAGTTTGAAGATACAAACCATTATCACGATCTTCAGTTGATTCGCCAACGCATAGTATTGGGATCAACCCCGCGCTTTGGCATTGAACAAATTTTTCTGCAATTTCACGATCTGACTCGCGCTGCATTCGGCGGCGCTCATTGTGACCAATTATTACAAATTTGCAATCCAAATCTGCAAGCATTAAAGCAGAAACTTCACCCGTGTATGCGCCTTTTTCATACTCGCTTACTGTTTGTGCACCGGTCATAATTTCAGAACCAGAGAGCAAATTCGCAGTGTGCGCGAGATACGGGAAAGGAGGGCAAATTACAACATCGGCGCTGTGCTTACCTTGCCATTCGCTCGCAATTGCTTTCAGCAACAGTCCATTTGCATTCAAGTTACCGTTCATTTTCCAGTTGCCAACCACAAGTTGGCGGCGCTTGGCGTTACTTGCTTTAGTCAACAGCAATACCTCCCCCAAAGCGGGCGCTAATGTTAGCCAAGATGATTTCAACATACAACAAAATCTTGGCTTAACATCTGATTTTTATCTGTTTTTTTGTTTTACTGGAGGAAAAATTTTACCACTGAATACAACTCAAGCTGACTGAGCGTATTTTGCACGCCCATAATAGAGTGCAACCTCCGCCCATCAGCAGCCATCAGTTCAATTCGGCTTCGACAGTAGCCGCCAATTCCTGCGCCAATTCTTTTACTTGTTTCTTATCTTCACCTTCCACCATTACACGCACTACCGGCTCAGTACCTGATGGACGCAACAAAACACGCCCGGTACCTGCAAGCTTGTCTTCAGTAAGTTTAACTGCGGCTAGAACGCTGGGATTGCTACTTAAGTCAACACGCTTAGTCATATGTACATTGATCATCACTTGCGGCAACTTGGTCATGGATTTTTTAATGCGGTGAAGCGGCTCACCTACAGTGGTAACCGCAAGCAACACCTGAAGTGCCGCAATAATCCCATCACCGGTAGTGGTTACATTGCTACATACGATATGGCCTGAGTTCTCGCCACCCAAGCGCCAACCGTTTTGACGCATCAATTCAATCACATAGCGATCACCCACTTTAGCGCGGGCGAAGGGGACATTGAGTTTTTTAAGGCCCAACTCAAAACCAAAATTACTCATGAGTGTGCCCACAACACCATCACAACCACCAGCGTATTCATGCTGATAAGCTGCAATGATGTAAAGCAATTCATCACCATCAATCAATTCACCTTTGTGATCAACAAAGACCACACGATCACCATCACCATCAAATGCGATCCCCAAATCAGCACCCAACTCAACGACTTTTTCCTGCAAGGCTTCTGGCTTGGTAGAACCGCAACTGCGGTTGATATTTGTACCATTAGGCTCAACAAACAAAGAGGTAATTCGCGCACCCAACTCAGTGAACACATCGGGTGCAATGTTATAAGTCGCGCCATTAGCGCAATCCAAAACAATATGCATACCCTTCAGGTTAAACCCCCAAGGCATAGTACCTTTACAAAATTCGATGTAGCGCCCTGACGCATCCGCAATGCGACGTGCCTTGCCCAGTTTTTCTGCAGTCGACATTTGTCGCTCGAGCTGATCCTCGATGAGGTTTTCCAGCTCATCCGGTAATTTACTGCCATTACCGCCAAAAAATTTGATGCCATTGTCGACATAGCTATTGTGTGAGGCACTGATCACTATACCCGCCTGTGCTTTGAAGGTTCGCGTCAAATAAGCAACCCCTGGGGTTGGCATTGGCCCTAACAAACCAACATCAACACCTGCATTGATTAATCCAGCTTGCAGTGCAGACTCAAACATATAGCCAGAAATACGCGTGTCTTTCCCGATCAAAATCATATTCTGACCATCAAAGCGATCCTTCAACACACAACCGGCAGCCCAACCCAGCTTGAGCATAAAATCCGGGGTTATGGGAAACTCCCCTACCAAACCACGAATACCATCAGTACCAAAATACTTACGAGACATACTTCCTTACTCCGCTAACAATGAGTTACTGCACCCAGCTATTGGTTTACAGCAGCAAGAACCTTTAAGACATCGACCGTTTCGGCGACATCATGAACCCGAATAATCGCAGCACCTCTCTCGGCGGCAAGCATTGCCAACGCAAGACTACCGGCCAATCGCTGCTCTACTGGCCGACCGAGTAACTGCGCAACCATGGACTTCCGCGACATTCCAACCAATAACGGCAATCCAAATCGCGCGAACTCTGGCAGGTGCTTTAAAAGCGCGAGATTATGCGCGAGTGTTTTGCCAAAGCCAAACCCTGGATCGAGCAGGATTTGTTCGCGAGCAATTCCAGCGGCCTGACAAACCGCAAGGCGAGCCTCCAAAAAGCCAAACACCTGCTCAACCACATCACTGTAATTTGGGTTTTGCTGCATAGTGTCCGGTTCACCCTGCATGTGCATCAAACAGACAGGCAACCCCGTCTCCGCAGCTGCCGCAACCGCACCCTCACGCTGGAGGGCTCGCACATCATTAATCAAACTTGCGCCGCGACTAGCAGACTCGCGAATAACCGATGCCGAGCTTGTATCAACCGACACCAGCGCGCCCAATTGCCCGACCACAGCTTCCACCACCGGAATAACGCGATCCAGCTCTTCCTGTACCGAGACAATCGGAGCGCCAGGGCGGGTTGACTCCCCACCAACATCAATTATTTGTGCCCCATCCAACAACATTTGTTCGGCACCACGCAGAGCAAGATCCAATGAGAGCCGGTGATTTTTGTAGTAGCTCCCACCATCGGAAAAAGAGTCGGGCGTGGCATTTAAAATACCCATCACCACAGGGCGGGTCAGATCTAATAAATGCTTACCGCAACACAAACTTGTGACAGAGGGGAAAATTGGTTTCATAGAAGGTGATTATTGAAAGTAGGCAGTTATTCTAAAACAAGAACCCCGAGCAAGCTCGGGGTTCTTGTTTGCCACGCGAAGAGATCAATGAGTATTGGCAGGGCCACCGATAGGACCGGCCGGGTTATCGCCTGAACTCCCCTTTTCTTTTTCGTCTTTTTCTCGTAAATGACTATTGAAATCATCGTCATTCCAATCACGTGGTGGACGCACTTTTCGGCGAGCCATCAAATCATCAACTTGATCAGCATCAATAGTTTCATACTCCATCAGTGCATCTTTCATTGCCTCAAGGATATCGCGATTATCTTCAAGAATCTTTTGCGCGCGCGCGTAACAATCCTCAATGATGCGTCGAACCTCTTCATCAATATGCTTTGAAGTATCATCAGAATATTGCTGGCTAGCCATGCCGGGGTACATACCCTCCTCTTCACCATAGTGAAGAGGACCCAATTTGGATGACAAGCCCCATTTGGTCACCATGTTGCGCGCAATCGCGGTTGCACGTTCAATGTCGTTCGACGCACCAGTAGTGATGCCATCTTCACCAAGGGTCATCAATTCGGCAATACGGCCACCAAACAAAGTACATATACTGGATTCCAGCGCACGGCGGCTCATGCTGTATTTGTCTGCTTCTGGCAGGAATTGGGTAACACCCAGAGCACGCCCACGCGGAATAATAGTAACTTTGTGGACTGGATCGTGCTCCGGAACTATGCGACCAACGATGGCATGACCAGCTTCATGATAGGCAGTGTTTTCTTTTTCCTTCTCACTCATCACCATGGTACGGCGTTCAGCCCCCATCATAATTTTGTCACGTGCCTTCTCAAAATCCTCCATGGTAACCAGACGTTTATTACCGCGAGCAGCCATCAGAGCGGCTTCGTTTACCAGGTTTGCAAGCTCCGCCCCTGAAAAGCCTGGAGTGCCACGAGCGATGATAGACGCGCTGATACGCTCATCCAATGGAACCTTGCGCATGTGAACTTTCAAAATTTGCTCGCGCCCACGGATATCAGGCAGACCAACATAAACTTGACGATCGAAGCGACCTGGACGCAACAACGCTTTATCGAGCACGTCAGCACGGTTGGTTGCAGCGATAATAATTACGCCATCGTTGCCCTCAAAGCCGTCCATCTCTACCAGTAATTGGTTCAAGGTTTGTTCACGCTCATCGTGACCACCGCCGTGACCACCGCCACGATGGCGACCAACCGCATCAATTTCATCGATAAAAATAATACATGGCGCCTGCTTCTTGGCCTGCTCGAACATGTCGCGCACACGGCTTGCGCCGACACCCACAAACATCTCAACAAAGTCAGAACCGGAGATTGAAAAGAAAGGCACTTTGGCTTCGCCCGCAATTGCTTTAGCCAGTAGGGTTTTACCGGTACCGGGTGGGCCAACCATCAGCACACCACGTGGAATTTGGCCCCCTAACCGCTGGAACTTAGAAGGGTCACGCAGGTACTGCACTAGCTCCTGCACTTCTTCTTTAGCCTCATCCACACCGGCAACATCAGCAAAGGTAGTTTTAATTTGGTCTTCACCGAGCAAGCGCGCCTTGCTTTTGCCAAAACTCATAGGGCCGCCCTTACCGCCAGCACCGCCTTGCATCTGGCGCATAAAAAACCAGAAAACCGCGATAATAATAAGTATAGGGAAGCTTGCCACCAACAATTGATTCAAGAGACTCGGTTGCTCAACCTCGCGCCCTTTAATAGTAACGTTGTGGTTATACAGATCATCAATAAGCTTGGGATCCTGCACCTGAGGACGTATCGTTTTAAATGTCGTGCTATCTCTATTTATCCCTTCGATAACCAGACCATCTATAGTTACCTCTTTTACCCGATCTTCGCGTACGCTGGCGATAAAATCTGAGTAATTCAACGTGTTACTCGCTGACTGCTTATTGAAGCCCTCAAATACACTAAACAGGACTACGGCGATTACCAGCCAGAGCACGAGATTCTTGGTTATATCGTTCAAGGAAAAATCCTCACAGTTACATCATTTTGGTGAAAGCATCAAACCCCAGCATAGCTCCACAACTTGCGAAACCCCAATGGAATTAGCTAATTCTTACACATCTGCGACATGAAATCGCCGATTTTTCCAAGAATACTCTTGGATATATACCTCCAATTCTATTTCATGAAGGCTTTGATATTGAGTGAATGATTGGGGCCCTAGGAGACGAAAACAAGGTCAAAATAAAATTATCCCAGTGAAAGCACCCACTTTCACCAAAACAGTTCCCCCTAAAAACAAGCCTTGCCCAATGGAATGAAGTAGAATACGCGCCATTATTTCATTATTACTTCAGGTACATTTATGCCGATCAGCCCAGAGCGCAAAAAACAGTTTCGCACCATTGGCCACAAACTAAACCCTATAGTCACCATCGCCGGCAATGGCCTGAGTGATGGCGTAGTAGCAGAGCTTAATCGTGCACTGGATGATCACGAACTGATTAAAGTGAAACTGGCGTTGGCTGAACGCGAAGAGCGCAAGGAAGTAGTCACCAAACTCTTAAACCTGCCTAATGTTGAGCTGATTCAGGAGATTGGCAAAGTAGTTTTACTTTATCGCCACAATAAAAAAGCCAACCCCAAATTATCCAATCTACATCGTTAATAAAAAACCGCCCAACGGCGGTTTTTTTATGACCTGAATTCAACAGCCTAGATGTGCTCAACCTTGTCAATTTCGTAGTCGACATCACCACCTGGTGTTTTTACTACCACCACATCTCCCTCCTCTTTACCTATCAGCGCGCGCGCAATAGGTGAGTTAACGGAAATTTTGTTGGATTTAACATCCGCCTCGTCGTCACCCACAATCTGGTAGGTCATAGACTGCTCAGTATCCAGATTGATCATAGTGACAGTAGTGCCAAACAATACTTTGCCGCTGTGGGGGATTTTAGTTACATCAATAATTTGGGCATTGGAAAGCTTGCCTTCAATTTCATTAATACGCCCCTCACAGAAGCTCTGCTGCTCGCGCGCGGCAGAGTATTCGGCATTTTCTTTTAAATCGCCGTGGGCACGAGCCTCGGCAATGGCGTTAACTATGCGCGGGCGCTGAACTTTTTTCAGGTCTTCCAGCTCAAGGCGCAGTTTTTCTGCGCCCTGTTCTGTCATCGGAAATTTAGTGCTCATGCCTAATCCTTTTAAACGATTCGACTGTGCAAGTCTTGCAGACGGCGCACTTCGATCTCTTTAACTTCTTTAAGTGCCATACACACCGCCAAACCAGCTGCCAGGGTAGTGTTGTAGTACACACGATGGTTTTCTGCGCTGCGGCGAATCGATGATGAATCACGGGTAGCTTGACGCCCTTCAACCGTGTTGATGATCAAATCAATTTCATCGTTTTTGATCATATCAACAATGTGTGGGCGACCCTCCTGTACTTTATTAACAACCTGTACAGTCAAGCCAGCTTGCTCCAACACAGTGGCAGTACCGCGTGTTGCCACGAGTTTAAAACCGAGCTCAGCCAGATCCTGGCCAACACTGACAATGCCAGCTTTATCCATGTCGCGCACGCTAATAAACGCAGTACCCGAAGTGGGAATGCGGTTGTTGGCGCCCAATTGCGATTTACCATAGGCTTCACCGAAACTGTTACCTACACCCATCACTTCACCGGTGGACTTCATTTCTGGCCCGAGAATAGGGTCGACCGCCGGGAACTTGTTAAAGGGGAATACCGCCTCTTTAACACTGAAATAGTCAGGAATAATCTCTTTGGTGAACCCCTGCTCCGCCAATGACGTGCCCGCTTGACAGCGCGCAGCCACTTTTGCCAGTGACACCCCAATACACTTGGATACAAAAGGTACAGTGCGCGAGGCGCGAGGATTCACCTCAATCACGTAAATCTTGCCGTCTTGATAGGCCAGCTGGGTATTCATCAGGCCGATTACACCCAACTCAATCGCCATTTGTTTTACTTGTTCACGCATAGCGTCCTGCACATCAGCAGGTAGTGAGTAAGGTGGCAATGAACAGGCTGAGTCACCGGAGTGGACACCGCATTGCTCGATATGTTGCATGATGCCGCCAATGACCACTTGTTTACCGTCAGATACCGAATCTATATCCACTTCGATGGCATTATTCAGGAAGTGATCGAGCAACACCGGTGCATCTTCTGACACTTGTACCGCAGTGCGCATATAGGTGCGTAACTCATCTTCTTTGTAGACAATTTCCATCGCGCGGCCGCCCAATACATAGGACGGACGAACTACCAATGGATAGCCAACTTTATCAGCAGCAAGTAAAGCTTCTTCCAGCGAACGAACAATCGCATTTGGCGGCTGCAACAGACCCAACTTGTGGATCATCTGCTGGAAGCGCTCGCGGTCTTCGGCTTTATCAATAGCATCGGGGCTGGTACCGATAATGGGTACGCCTTCCGCTTCCAATGCACGCGCTAATTTCAGCGGCGTCTGGCCACCGAATTGCACAATCACACCAACCGGTTTTTCTTTATGAACGATTTCAAGTACATCTTCCAATGTCACTGGTTCAAAGAACAAACGATCAGAGGTGTCGTAATCGGTAGATACAGTTTCCGGGTTACAGTTAACCATAATGGTTTCGTAACCGTCTTCGCGCATCGCGAGTGCCGCGTGTACGCAGCAGTAATCAAACTCGATACCCTGACCGATACGGTTAGGACCGCCGCCAATAACCAAAATCTTTTTCTTATCGCTCGGATTCGCTTCGCACTCTTCTTCATAGGTTGAGTACATGTACGCAGTCGAGGTGGAAAATTCAGCCGCGCAAGTATCAACACGCTTGTATGCCGGGCGAATATTCAAACCTTGACGGTAGTGGCGCACCGCCTTTTCGCTAGCCCCAAGGAGCAACGCCAAACGTTTGTCGGAGAAGCCTTTACGCTTGAGCTTGAACAGCTGATCTGCATCCAAATCATTCAGTGACTTACCGCGCAGTGACTGCTCTATATCGATAAGCTCTTTGACTTGTACGAGGAACCAGGGGTCAATTTTTGACAGGTTGAAAGCATCGTTAACGCTCATACCCATACGGAAAGCATCACCCACATACCAGATACGCTCGGCACCAGCAGTGGTCAATTCGCGGCGAACTTTGGCAGCGCCCTCTTCGGTGGTGTAATCCACTTTAGATTCAAAACCGGCCGAACCAACCTCCAAACCGCGCAGGGCTTTTTGCAGCGATTCCTGGAAAGTGCGGCCAATCGCCATCACTTCGCCCACTGATTTCATCTGGGTAGTCAGGCGTGCATCCGCCTCACCGAATTTTTCAAAGGTAAAGCGCGGCACTTTAGTAACGACATAATCGATTGATGGTTCAAATGAAGCAGGAGTTGCACCACCGGTAATTTCGTTTTGCAATTCGTCAAGGGTATAACCAATCGCCAATTTGGCAGCAATTTTTGCAATCGGGAAACCCGTGGCTTTGGATGCAAGTGCAGATGAACGCGATACACGCGGATTCATCTCGATCACTACCATGCGGCCATCAACCGGATTCACCGCAAATTGCACGTTGGAACCGCCAGTTTCCACACCGATTTCACGCAATACCGCAATCGATGCATTACGCATGATTTGGTATTCCTTATCGGTGAGAGTTTGCGCCGGTGCAACGGTAATTGAGTCGCCGGTGTGCACGCCCATCGGATCAAAGTTTTCAATCGAGCAGACGATGATGCAGTTATCGTTTTTGTCACGCACTACTTCCATCTCGTACTCTTTCCAACCGAGCAGCGATTCGTCGATCAACAATTCATTGGTCGGTGACAAATCCAAACCGCGCGTACAAATTTCCTCAAACTCGTCCCAGTTGTACGCAATACCGCCACCTGAACCACCCATGGTAAATGACGGGCGAATGATGCATGGGAAACCGAATTCTTTCGGTGCTTCTTTTGCTTCTTCCAAGGTATGAACGATTTTCGCGCGGGCGCATGAAAGGCCAATGCGCTTCATGGCTTGGTCGAACAAGTTGCGATCTTCTGCCATATTGATGGCTTCTTCTTTCGCGCCAATCAACTCAACATTGTATTTTTCCAACACGCCGTGTTTAGCAAGCGCCAACGCACAGTTGAGCGCGGTTTGGCCGCCCATGGTGGGCAGGATTACATCGGGGCGTTCTTTTTCAATAATTTTTTCTACGGTTTGCCATTCAATCGGCTCGATGTAGGTTGCATCCGCCATCGCCGGGTCGGTCATGATGGTGGCTGGATTGGAGTTCACCAAAATAACGCGGTAACCCTCTTCACGCAGGGCTTTACAGGCTTGCGCGCCTGAGTAGTCAAATTCACACGCCTGGCCGATTACGATCGGGCCAGCGCCGAGAATCAATACACTGTTTATGTCTGTACGTTTTGGCATGTCTGCTCCGATTAGGACGCCTTGCGCGCTTGCATCAATTCAATAAAGTGGTCGAATAAGGTATCGGCATCGTGTGGGCCGGGGCTGGCTTCAGGGTGACCCTGGAAGCTGAACGCGGCCTTATCGGTGCGATGAATACCTTGCAAGGAACCATCGAATAAGGATTTATGTGTCGCCCTGAGGTTTGCGGGCAAGCTGGATTCTTCCACCGCAAAACCGTGGTTCTGCGCGGTGATCATCACGCGTTTGGATTCAAGATCCTGTACCGGATGGTTGCCGCCGTGATGGCCAAATTTCATCTTGATGGTTTTGGCACCCGAGGCCAGCGCCAATAATTGGTGACCAAGGCAGATACCAAATACTGGGGTATCGGTTTCCAGAATATTTTTAATCGCTTCGATGGCGTAAGTGCATGGCTCAGGGTCGCCAGGGCCGTTGGACAGGAAAACACCGTCCGGATTCATTGCCAGTACTTCCGCAGCCGTGGTTTTGGCTGGAACAACAATCAGTTCGCAATCGCGATCCGCGAGCATGCGCAGGATATTGCGCTTAACACCATAGTCGTACGCGACTACTTTAAATTTCTTGGCTCCAGTCAGGGCTTTATGGCCCTCGCCCAACGTCCAACTACTCTCATTCCAGGTGTATGACTCACTCACGGTCACTTCTTTGGCGAGATCCAAGCCCTTCAAACCGCCGAAGGCTTTGGCAGCAGCCAGTGCTTTGGCTTCATCAATGTCATCTCCTGCCATCAGGCAGCCGTTCTGGGCACCTTTGTCGCGTAGGATACGGGTCAAGCGACGGGTATCGATATCGGCGATACCGATCACATTGCGCGCTTTGAGATAGTCAGAAAGGTTTTCTTGATTACGGAAGTTGCTGGCTAACAAAGGCAAATCGCGAATCACCAGACCAGTAGCCCAAATGCGCTCGCACTCTTCGTCTTCGCTGTTGGTACCGGTATTGCCGATATGGGGATAAGTGAGGGTAACAATTTGCTGGGCATAGGATGGATCGGTAAGGATTTCCTGATAACCGGTAATTGCGGTATTAAATACCACCTCACCAACAGACAAACCTTCAGCACCAATTGCGGTACCACGGAACACACTACCGTCGGCGAGGACCAAAATGGCCTTCTTCGGGGCAGCAAGGGATTCCTGAGTAGTCAAAACAACCTCCTGAGCTGGTTGGGTTTTGGCTTGGAGAACACCAGCAGTTACAAACCCTGCGGGATACCCTTAAAGCAAGCTAATAAATCGTTGTAGGTTCGTCATCCAAATTGCACAGACGTTCAGTTTTTTCAGGCTCAAAAAGTCAGTCGCATTGGCACTTAAAAAGTGAACATCGCGATAAGTTATTGAGTCAAAAGGCAAAATTGATCTGGCTATAAAACGTCTGGTTGTAAAAAAGCGAGATGAAACTCTGATCTCATCTCGCTTTTTTATGTTCTTGTGCGAACCGTTTTGTATTCTTTTGTTGCCCGATATCTGGTCGGGCACAATCTGGCTGCGAATTCTACGGGACTCGCCAGCGGCTGTCCACGGGAATCTGCCCTCAATCAGGTCAGTATCAGCGTTTGCGGAACAATTTTCCGATTAGACTCACCGCAGCTAATACCAGCGCACCAATCACCACCCCGGCAACACCATTCAATAGCGATGAAGTGAGCCAACCCACTGGTTCAGTCGCAGTGGCTGCATGCTCAATCCAATGATGAATCACGGGAATACTGTGCGTCACGATCCCACCACCCACCATAAACATGGCGGCCGTGCCCAGTACGGATAAGAGTTTCATCAGGCGCGGTGCGGCGGCTAATAAAAAGTTACCGCAAACCTGTGCGACAGGATTCGACTTTTTACACAGGTGCATACCTATATCGTCCAGCTTCACAATCAACGCAACAAAACCGTAGACACCCACCGTCATCAACACAGCAATACTCACGACTACGGCAGCTTGTTTGGCAAATGTCGCCGCGGCCACCGACCCCAAGGCGATAACAATAATTTCAGCGGAGAGGATAAAGTCCGTGCGCACAGCGCCTTTGATTTTGTCTTTTTCGAAGGCAACCATATCCACTTCCGGGTTGGCAACCGCTTCGATCAACTCTCGATGGTGCTGGACTTCCTCTTGTTTGGAGTGCAGATATTTGTGCGCAAGCTTTTCAAATCCTTCAAAACACAAATAAGCGCCGCCAATCATTAACAGCGGGACGATCAACCAAGGGACAAATGCGCTAATGAATAACGCGGCAGGCACCAGAATCGCTTTATTGAGTGCCGAGCCTTTGGCGACTGCCCATACAACAGGTAACTCACGCTCAGCGCGCACACCGGACACTTGCTGCGCATTGAGCGCCAGATCATCGCCTAACACCCCAGCGGTTTTTTTCGCGGCGACTTTGGTCATTACCGCCACGTCATCAAGCACAGTGGCGATATCATCGAGCAACATTAATAAACTGGAACCGGCCATTCTTTAATTCCCTGTGCGATGTTTTACAAAATGGATTTAAGACTTTACCGCGCGACCGATCATAAAAACTATCGCAGGCCCAATACATCCTGCATATCAAACAAACCGGACTTTTGCTGTTGCAACCAAACGGCCGCACGCACCGCACCATTGGCAAAAGCTAAACGGCTGGAAGCTTTGTGGGTAATTTCTACGCGCTCGCCATCGGCCATAAACATCACCGTGTGATCGCCCACCACATCGCCGCCGCGCACTGTGGCAAAACCTATAGTGTCGCGCGGGCGCGGACCAATTTGACCTTCGCGACCATAGACGGCAACTTTATCCAGATCGCGCTCCAATGCATTGGCCAGCACTTCCCCCATACGCATGGCGGTGCCTGAAGGTGAATCCACTTTATGGCGGTGATGCGCTTCGTAGACTTCCACATCGTATTCATCGCCCAGCACCCGTGCCGCCAAATCGAGCAATTTAAAACACAGGTTTACACCGGTGGAAAAATTGGCCGAGAGCAGCAAAGGAATTTGTGTTTGATAAGAAAGCAGCTCGGCTTTTTCTGCGGCACTAAAACCAGTGGAGCCAATAACAATTGGTTTGTTGTGCGCCGCGCAAATTTTTACATGATCGAGTGTTGCGAGCGGCGAACTAAAATCAATTAATACATCAAACTGATCGACCACAGCGGCGAGATTATCCACTAAGGTTACGCCCAACTTTCCAACATTGCCCAGCTCACCGGCATCAACACCGACCAATGAACTACCCGCACGTACAGTTGCGGTACCCAGTGTAGTTTGTGAATTTTTCTGGGTGGCTTCAATCAGCGCTTTTCCCATACGACCTGCCGCACCGGCGATTGCAATTCGTGTCATTGCGTTACTCTCAGTAAAAAGTGATTTCAAAAATTATTCGTCGTCAGCGGCGTTAAATAAATGCCCGAGCTTACCCTGTTTGGTTTCCAGGTATTTAGCGTTATGGGGATTGCGCCCGGTTTGATGGGGCAAACGCTCTACAATATTCACACCCATTTCCTGCAGGGCTTTTACCTTGCGCGGATTATTGGTGAGCAATTTGATTGATTTAATCTGCAGGTGTTCAATCATCGGTTTGAGAATAGAGTAGTCGCGCATGTCAGCACCAAAACCTAATTGCTCATTGGCTTCAACTGTGTCCGCGCCCTGATCCTGCAAATGGTAGGCACGGATTTTATTGAGCAAACCAATACCGCGCCCCTCCTGACGCAGATAAAAAATCACCCCGCGCCCTGCTAGAGCAATTTTGTGCATGGCCGCCTGTAATTGCGGGCCGCAGTCGCAGCGCATGCTAAACAGTGCATCGCCGGTTAAACATTCGGAATGAACGCGCGCCAGAACCGGTTCGTCGCTGCTGACATCCCCCATGGTGAGCACCACATGCTCTTTATCATTTTCGGCATCACAAAAACCGTGCATCACAAAAATGCCCCAGGGGGTTGGCAACTTGGATGATTCCACAAAACGAACAGTCACAGAAACCTCACAGAATAGGCGATGAGTTGCAGCACAAGCAGTGCGTAAATTCCGGCCAATACATCATCGATCATAATGCCGAAACCACCGTGAACTTTTTTATCCAGCCAACTAATTGGCCAGGGTTTGATAATGTCAAAAAAACGAAACAGTACAAATCCAATGACTATCCAGATCCAACCGGCGGGCGCCATAAACATGGTGATCCAGAAACCGACAAATTCATCCCACACTATACCGCCGTGATCGTGTACGCCGAGCGCTTTGGATGAACGATCACACCACAGAACCCCTAATGCAAAAGTCACCAACAGCCAACTCAAATAAATCGGCCAGGATAAATCTTGCAGCAATATAAAAAATGGAATCGCTGCCAAAGTGCCAAATGTGCCGGGGGCCTTGGGTGCCAAGCCACTGCCAAAACCGAAAGCAAATAAATGATTCGGGTTTTCCAGCAATTGTTTGAAGCTGGGTGTATGAAGCGCTGCTTTCGCCATAAAAAATCTAATTAAAAGTGTTGGTATCCGGTGCGAACCATCGTGTAGGGCTCGCCATTTAATTCACACACAACCTTGCCGCCTGCAATCATTTCACCAATGACTGTCGCGTGTAATTTGCCCTGCGCGATTAACATAGCAAGTTCAGGCATATTTTCAGGGGCGATACTAAAACACAGCTCGTAGTCATCACCACCGCTAAGCGCCCATTGGCGTGCTTGTGTCACATCATCCAAGGATTGCAGCGCGGGTGACAGTGGTAAATCCTCCACATAAATCACCGCACCCAAATCGCTGGCATCACAAATATGCTGCAAGTCAGCCACCAAGCCATCGGAAATATCCAGGGCGCTGCTGGCGATTGCACGAATCAATGTCGATTCCGATAAGCGCGGTGTCGGGCGATAAAAACGCTGCTGCAAATACGCTGCGTGCTCAACGTTAAATTTATGGGTGTTTTGGATTGCAGCCAAGGCGGCGGCGCCGTCACCCACAAAGTTGGTCACTACAATAAAATCGCCGATATTGGCACCATCGCGCCGCAAGGTCTGTTGCGGTTGGGTCGCGCCCATCACTTGAATCGTAATCGACAGCGGGCCAGAGGTTGTATCGCCACCAACCAAGGCAATGCCAAATTCGCGCGCGCACGCGAATAAGCCACGACTAAAACGACGCAACCAGTCTTCGTTTGCTGCAGGTAGTGTCAGTGCGAGGGTAAACCACAGCGGGTCAGCGCCCATGGCGGCGAGGTCACTTAAATTGGTTCTTAAGGCGCGCTCGGCGATTAACCCTGGATCTGCATCCGCCGGGAAATGTACATCAGCGACCAGTGTATCCACTGATACCGCCAATTGTTTTCCCGAGGGAATTTGCAGCAGTGCGCAATCATCGCCAATCCCCAGCAATACCCCTTCGGCAGGCTGTTCAGCTTGCTCGCGCTGGAAAAACTGCTGGATTAACTGAAATTCACTGGGCACTGTTTTACGCCGGAAATGAATAAGACGGGGAGAAAAAGGTGAGCACTGCCCACCTTGGAAATGAATACAAACTAGCGGCTGTTGCGCTCAGCGTTAACTTCTAACGCCCGCACCACCGCAGCGGTTTTATCCAACACACCATTAATAAATTTGTGACTGTCTTCCGCGCCGAATTTTTTAGCCAGGGCTACTGCCTCATTAATCACGACTTTGTAGGGCACATCGATGCGGAATTTAAATTCGTAGGTTGCCATACGCAGCAGTGCGCGGGTAATTGCATCCAGCTCCGCCAGTGAACGGTCAACCAAAAAGGGCGTAAACAGCGCTTCAAGCTCACTGAGATGTTCAGGCACGGCGTGCAAAATTTCGTGGAAATACTCCACATCCACTTTGCTCATATCGTTGTCGGTGCGAAATTCCGCTTCAATGGCATTGATGCTGGAACCTGCCATCTGCCATTGGTAAAGCGCCTGCATAGCGTAGTGGCGCGCCATACGGCGAGTAGCAGCGGTGTGGCCTTTTTGCTGGCCGGAAGAAGTGCTCATGAACAATTACCTGATAAAGAACTTGAATGCAGAATTTGAATAACCGGTGCGATGGTTAACAATTAACTCTTGCCGAGCTTAAATTTTTCCAAACAGGGAAACCATTTCCAACGCAGTGGATGCCGCCTCTACACCTTTGTTACCTGCTTTAGTGCCAGAGCGTTCAATGGCCTGCTCGATGGAGTCTACCGTCAACACACCAAAGGTCACCGGTACGCCGTATTGCAGTGACACCTGCGCCAACCCTTTGGTGCATTCACCGGCAACATAATCAAAGTGCGGAGTACCGCCGCGAATTACCGCACCCAAGGCGATGATTGCGTCGAACTCATTTTTGGCGGCGATTTTCTGTGCCGTCAGCGGGAATTCAAATGCGCCCGGAGCGTAATAAATAGTGACGTTTTCATCTTTGATGCCGTGACGACGCAGGGTATCGAGCGCGCCATCTTTCAAACTTTCCACGACAAAACTATTCCAACGGCTAACGATTAATGCATATTTGCCAGCAGATGCAGAAAAATCACCTTCAACAACTTTGATATTGCTCATACTCTTTTCTCTTTAAATTTTCCAATTTTTAAATTCGTTTACCTCCTCCCAACTTCCCCCCTTTTTAAAGGGAGGACTGGGAAGAGGTTACTCGTCTTCAGGGCAAACCTTTCAGTCACCCTCCGGGCAAACATAGTCAACCACTTCCAAATCAAAACCGGAGAGCGCGGAGTAACGCATTGGTGCAGACATCACACGCATTTTACGCACACCCAAGTCGCGCAGGATTTGCGAGCCGGTGCCCACTTGTTTGTAGAGGACTTCCGAGCTGCGGCGCATTTGTTTGCCAGAGATCAGCCAATCGATGCTGTCCTCTACTTCTTTGGTGGATTCATCGTGGCAGATTAACAGCACGACCCCCTTGCCCTCTTCACTGACTTTTTGCAGTGCATCCTGATAGGTCCAGCTTTTACCGCCAGCAACCGAAGTGCGTTTGAGGCTGAGCACATCGCGCGCTATATCCATCACATGCACCCGCACCAAGGTTGGCTCAGCGTCTATCTCGCCTTTGGTCATCACAAAGTGCAAATCGCCGCGCGCGGTATCGCGGTAGGTGTGCAAATCAAACTCGCCGTAAAGGGTATCCACTTTGCGGCTGTTGATGCACTCCACGGTTTTTTCTTTGGTGGCGCGGTAGTGAATCAGGTCGGCAATGGTACCGATTTTCAGGTGATGTTGCTCAGCAAATTGCTCAAGATCCGCCCGACGCGCCATAGTGCCATCGGGGTTCATCACCTCCACTATGACCGCTGCTGGCTCAAAGCCGGCCAGGCGCGCCAGGTCGCAACCGGCCTCGGTATGACCGGCACGGCTCATTACACCACCCGGCTGCGACATCAGCGGAAAGATATGGCCCGGTTGAACTATATCCGTTGCTTTGGCATTGGCTTTTACCGCCGCACGTATTGTTAAGGCGCGATCAGCAGCGGAAATACCGGTGCTAACACCTTCGGCCGCTTCAATCGAGACAGTAAAATTGGTGGTGTGCTGGGATTTGTTGTCGCTCACCATCAGCGGCAAATCTAGTTGTTTGCAGCGCTCGGCGGTGAGCGTGAGGCAAATCAAGCCGCGTGCGTGGGTTGCCATAAAGTTGATATCTTCCGGGCGCACCTGTTCGGCGACCATAATCAAATCGCCTTCATTTTCACGGTCTTCGTCATCCATCAGGATAACCATCTTGCCGTGACGTAAGTCTTCGATCAGTTCTTCAATGGTGTTGAGTTGCATAGAGAATCCCGAGTTACCAATTCCTATTAGGAAATGCCGATTACATAAAACCGTTTTTTGCCAAAAACTCCAGGGTGATGCCCTGCCCTTCGCCTTCAGCGGCTTTTTCGCCCAACATCAACCGCTCCAGATAGCGCGCGAGCACATCCACTTCCAGATTGATTTTGCTGCCCGCTTGATAGGATTCCATGATCGTCCACTTGAGTGTGTGAGGCACAATATTAAGTTCAAACTCGGCGCCATCCACTTTATTAACGGTAAGACTAGTACCATCCAC
This sequence comes from Cellvibrio sp. KY-YJ-3, assembly GCF_008806955.1. NCBI lineage: Bacteria > Pseudomonadati > Pseudomonadota > Gammaproteobacteria > Cellvibrionales > Cellvibrionaceae > Cellvibrio > Cellvibrio sp. KY-YJ-3. Next base: position 4,035,251 of record NZ_CP031727.1, read on the forward strand.
CGTAATTGACCCTTTGTGGGCGATATATTTCGCTAACTCTTTCGGCGCGCGAATGCGAAAACGCTCGGAGCGTGCATCCGGGTGGCGGCTGACTACCTCGCCCACACCATCCACATGGCCACTAACGATATGGCCACCGAGGCGGGTTTGCGGGGTGAGTGCTTTTTCCAGATTCACTCGCTGTCCAATTTTCCAACCGGGTAAAGTGGTGTTATCCAGGGTTTCGCGCGAGACATCGGCCCAGTAGCCATCGCCGGGTAAATCAACAACGGTGAGGCAGACGCCGTTGGTGGCAATCGAATCGCCCAAATGCACGTCAGCCAAGTTCAAATTGTTCGTTTTGATACGCAGGCGCAGGTCGCCATTTTTAGGCTGCAACGCCACCACTTCGCCAATGGCTTCAATAATACCGGTGAACATAACTGAGCTCCGAATCTGCGCCGTAAATAACAGCGCTGTAAACATCAGCGCCGCACATAAAGGGCTTATGTAAAGTGGCTTATACGATGATGCTGGTAGGTTTGGTCTGGCTGTGAGTGACGGGAATTTTCAGATCAATCACTTTAGTTTTAGCGAGGTGATCGTGAATGCAGCGTTTGTCTTCACGGAAAATCGCCAGTACATCCGCCAAGCGCAGCAAAATGCCGATGACCGGCACCATACCCATCAACCACTGGGACACATAGCGCTGCAGAATCAAAAACAAAAATGCAGGCTTTTGGTTATCCATAGTGACTATCGCAATACCAATAATACGTTTACCAATGGTTTGTCCGTATTGATGCAATAAAAAGCCGTGCAACACAAAAAACATCATCAACTGAAATAACACCAACTTCAACGCCAGCTCCGGCGGAATGGTGCCCTGCTTTTCGGCGATCTCCATCAAACCCTGACTTTGCGCAAAGGGAAAGATACAGACCATCATAATTACCACGTCGATAACCATGGCCTGAAAACGTTTACCCAATGAAGCGGTATTGTCTATAACCGGGCCAGAAGGCGGTGGCATAAACGGGGAAGATTGTTGTTCATCACTCACAAGCAAAAACCTTTAGGGGAAATTGGGTTTACAGAAAAGCCTTAATATTCGGTATCGGGCGCGGCGGTAATGCGCCAGTCACGGCCCACGGCGCGAATATCTTTGATTTTTAATGCCAGCGATGACGACATAGTATCCAGCGGCAAATCAAAGATGGGGCGCGCATTGCTGCCCAGCAGTTTGGGCGCCATATAAATAATGATTTCATCGAGCAGGCCACGACGTAAAAAACTGCCCGCCAGAGTCGCGCCGGTTTCTACCAACACCTCGTTGCACTGGCGCTTCGCTAACTCGCGCAACAGCGCAGTTAAATCGATACGGTCATCTTTCGCGGGCAGAGCTAACAGTTCGACAAACTCCGGCCAGCCATCACATTGAGCCGCATCTACCGAGCCGTTATGAACCAGCAAGATGGGGCTGGGTTGTTTGAATAACAAGGCGTTGCGCGACAAACGCAGGGTTGAATCCAGAATCACGCGTAGCGGTTGTTTGGCGGCTGCCTCTTGCGCATTGGGCAAATCCAATTCGTCTACACGCACAGTCAGGGAGGAATTATCCTGCAGAATCGAATCGACACCGGAAATAATTGCACAGGAACGCGCGCGCAAGCGCTGAACATCAGCACGCGCTTTGGGGCCAGTAATCCATTTGCTTTCACCGGATTCCATCGCTGTGCGACCATCGAGACTCATGGCCAATTTGCAGCGCACAAAGGGCAACTTGCGCTCCATGCGTTTGATATAGCCGGGATTCAATGCGCGTGCATCGTCTTCTAATAAAGAGCCATCCACCTGCACACCCGCGGCGCGCAACATGGCGATGCCATCACCAGACACTAATGGGTTAGGGTCTTCCATCGCATAAACTACGCGCGCCACACCTGCGTCAATCAGCGCTTGTGAACAGGGGCCGGTACGGCCGGTATGACTGCAAGGTTCAAGGCTGACATAAGCCGTAGCACCGCGCGCATCTTCTCCCGCTGCACGCAATGCATTGACCTCAGCGTGAGCTTCACCGGCGCGAATATGCCAGCCCTCGGCAATAATCTGCCCATCTTTTACCAGCACACAACCTACGCGCGGATTGGGCATGGTGGTATAGAGGCCGCGCTCCGCCAAACGGAACGCCTGCGCCATAAAATCAAAATCGACTGGAGTAATAGCCATTAGGGGATTATTCGCGTCCGCTTACTGTTCGTGTTCGGGTTGCTGTTCAAGGCGATCAATTTCCTGACGGAATTCGTTTAAATCTTTAAAGCGGCGATAAACAGAGGCAAAACGCACATAGGCGACCTCATCCAGTTTCTGCAATTGCTCCATCACTTTTTCACCGACCAATAAGGCTTTTACTTCACGTTCGCCCGTGGCCTGCAAAAAGTGTTTGATATGGTTAATGGCAGACTCAATCGCCTCAATACTCACAGGGCGTTTTTCCAGCGCACGCAGTAAACCGGCGCGCAGTTTGTTTTCGTCGAAGGGTTCGCGGGTGCCGTTTTGTTTGATGATGCGCGGCATCACCAATTCAGCCACTTCAAAAGTGGTGAAGCGCTCATGGCAGGATAAACACTCGCGGCGGCGGCGCACTTGATCGCCCTCGGCCACCAAACGGGAATCGATAACTTTCGTATCTTCCGCACTACAAAACGGACAATGCATAATCATTAGCCCCAGCGATTAAAAACTGGCGCGCAGTCTAGCACAAAAACCGGTGAATCTTGCCGTCGTAACAGCCACCACCAGCACACGTCGGAGCGCAAAAAAAGAAGCGCTTGCAGCTCGCCCTTTCGCACGCGCTTTGTTCGCTGGCGCACCGCACTCGTCAAGCTTACTGCCTATACTCCTCCCAAATTAAACGAAAGACGACTTGCCTGAGGTGTTGGTAGATCCAAGCAGCGCTTCACTTTTCTACTGTAATTATATTTTTATTACGCGGAAAAATAACTGCTCTACATTTCCTCGCAAAACGAATCTTGTTTACTTGTCTGCGCTGTCCTAAAGGCTCTCTCGCCTTAAAACTGCCGTTAACTCACACTCACAGAAAAGGCACCTTATGAAACACTCACTTCTTTTATTAACCTTAATTGGCGCGATTGGCCTTGCTGCGTGCGAACGCCAAACAGACACAGTAGTAGTTGCAGTCCCTGGCCCGGCCGGCGAAAAGGGTGCCACCGGCGATACAGGTAACACCGGAAATACCGGCAACAAAGGCGCAACGGGCAACGAAGGTGTACAAGGCGCGACGGGAAATACTGGTGACACTGGCGCAACCGGTGATACAGGTAGCACGGGCGATACCGGTGCAACCGGAAACACAGGAAATACCGGGAACACAGGCGCAACCGGAGATACGGGTTCGGCTGGCTCTGCAGGTTCAACTGGCAACACCGTGATTGTAGTGCCCCAGTAACCAAAAATTTGATTGATATTGGCAAAGGAAATTAATGCCAAAAACAAAAAGGCAGCCACAGAGGCTGCCTTTTTGTGATCAAGGAAAACCCCCGTATACAGATAGCGAGGGTTCCTTAGAGGGGCTATTACTCAGCGTAAACGGGGAACTGCTTGCACAGCGCAGATACCTTGGCTTTCACCTCGGCAATCACTGCATCAGCATTACCGGCCTCCAGTGCAGCAAAAATATCGCAAATCCAGTTAGTCAATTGCACGCACTCAGCCTCTTTGAAACCACGGGTAGTCACCGCCGGAGTACCAACACGGATACCGGAGGTCACAAAGGGTGAGCGTGGGTCATTAGGTACGGCGTTTTTGTTCACGGTGATGTGCGCTTTGCCCAAGGCTTCATCCGCATCTTTACCGCTGTAGGATTTGCCAATCAAATCAACCAGCATCAAGTGGTTTTCAGTACCACCAGAAACAATATTAATGCCGCGCTCAATAAAGGTTTTGGCCATCGCCTTGGCGTTTACTACTACTTGTTTCTGATAAGCCTTGTACTCGGGGGTCATGGCTTCTTTGAAGCTGATCGCTTTGGCAGCGATAACATGCATCAAGGGGCCACCTTGGCCACCTGGGAATACTGCAGAATTGAGTTTTTTCTCAATTTCTTCGTTGGCTTTGGCCAGAATCAAACCACCGCGAGGGCCACGCAGGGTTTTGTGTGTGGTGGTGGTGGTGACATCAGCAATTTGCACCGGGTTAGGGTACAGGCCAGCTGCAACCAGACCGGCAACGTGCGCCATATCCACAAACAAATAAGCACCCACTTTGTCGGCGATGTCGCGGAAACGCTGCCAATCCACTACCTGTGAATAGGCGGAGAAACCTGCTACTACCACTTTTGGCTTGTGTTCCAGGGCCAGACGCTCTACTTCGTCATAATCGATCAAACCGGTTTCGGGGTTCAGGCCGTACTGGATGGCGTTGTAATACTTGCCCGATGAACTGACCTTGGCTCCGTGAGTCAAGTGACCACCGTGCGCGAGGCTCATGCCCAAAATAGTATCGCCCGGGCTACACAGCGCCGCGTAAACCGCTTGGTTAGCTTGTGAGCCGGCATGTGGCTGCACGTTCGCGTAGTCGGCACCGAACAGCTCTTTGGCGCGCGAAATAGCTAATGCTTCAGTCACATCGACGTATTCACAACCACCGTAATAGCGCTTACCTGGATAGCCTTCAGCATATTTGTTGGTCAGCTTGGTGCCTTGCGCCACCATCACCATGGGACTGGTGTAGTTTTCCGAGGCGATCAACTCGATGTGCTCTTCCTGACGTTGACCTTCGCTCTGGATAGAAGCCCAAATTTCGGGATCAAAAGAAGCAATAGTTTGGTTTTTATCAAACATAAATAGTTCCTGTGGAAAGTTCCTGAGTTAACCGCGCGCCATGAGATGGGCGGGGATGTGGATGGGAAGGTGAAAAAGGGAGGCGCGCATTGTACACCAAGCACCCAAAGCCCTTCCACGCAAAAAACTCATCCACAGCGTTAAATAGATTCATGTAGCTTTTGCACTAAATCCTGCCCTTCGGGCACCGTCGCACCAAAAAGATACAAAAATTAATTTCCTATTTACAAAAATGACTCTGGGAAATTTCATCATTTCGCCATCAAAACCAAGAAGAATCATTCATCTGACACGAAAGCCCGCTTTATTTATGCCTTGGTCTGCATTTTTGTGATTTTTTTATATCAATTGTATGAGTGGGCCTCGCTTTTGCAGGAGCAAAGCTAGATATCGTTTTATTCCCCGAACTTCGGTGGATAGATCATTAAGGACAGTTGAAATGATTCGTTGTTATCCCGTTGGTCGTTCCGGTCACTACCTCACCGCAGCTGTTTTATTGCTGTTCAGTACGCTGGTATGGGCAGAGTCGTCAATCGCACCGCGCAGTTATCTGATCGGGAGCGGTGATGAAGTGCGCATCACTGTATATGGTCAACAAGAACTCGCCGCCGACGCCCAAGTCAGCGCGACAGGCACAGTGCAAGTCCCCTTGCTGGGTACCATGATCGTCGCCGGTAAAACCAGTGCCGAAGCGGCACGAATGATTGCTGAACGGTATGAGGCCGGCAATTTTCTCAAAAATGCCCAAGTTAACCTATTGGTTACCAAGTATCGCAGCCAAGTGGTCGCCATTCTGGGGCGAGTTAATAGCCCCGGAAAACTGGTACTGGAAGGTCCCACCAGCCTGACCCAAGCGTTAGCGTGGGCCGGCGGCATAGCCCCTACTGGCAGCGAAAGGTTAATTCTTACCCGCACCCTCGCTAACGGTCGCCAGGAGCGCACCGAATATGACCTGCAGCAAATGCTCAACCACGCTGCGGAACAACAGCCAACGGTGTGGCTTAAAGATGGCGACACAATATATGTGCCAAATGCGGGCCGTTTTTATATTAATGGTGAAGTTCATTCACCAGGAATGTACCCCCTTGATCGCCCTTTAAATATCCGTCAGGCACTCAGTGCCGGTGGCGGCCCCACCGCGCGCGCCAGCGACAGCAAGGTAAAGGTGTTTCGTGAAGCTGCCGACGGTTCAGTACAGGAATTAATTGCCAAACCCGATGATCGAGTGATGGACGGAGATGTGTTGGTGGTGAGAGAAAGCCTGTTCTAGCCGCCCCTGAAAAGTAGGAACTGACGTATGAATCTGAATACACTGATGGGCATCTTACTGGCGCGGAAGTGGGCGATTATCGCCAGCTGTGCCTTGGCTCTGCTGGCAGCAGCGATACTTATTTTGCTAACCCCCAAGTCTTACACCGCCTCCATCGACCTATTGGTGGATAGCCGTGGGCTCGATCCGATCAGCGGCCAATCACAACCAGCTCGAATGACGGGCGCCTATCTCGCAACCCAGAGCGATATCATTCGCAGTCGCAATGTGGCCGGCAAAGTGATTGATCAGCTGGCACTGGGTAGCTCTCCTGCCATGATCAAAGCGGCCAAACTCACCGGTGAACCCGAGCGCGATCAGCGCCGCATGCTCAGCTTCCTCGCAAAGGGTTTAATTGTGGTGCCCAAACGGGATAGCAGTGTGTTGAGCATCGCCTTCAAGGCTCAAGACCCACAGCTTGCCGCGCAAATCGCCGATGCCTACGCAGAGGCATATATGTACACCAACCTCGAACTGCGTATTGAACCCGCCAAACAAACTACCCAGTGGTACAACCAGCAATTAACCGGAATGCGGCAGGAGCTGATCGAGAAGCAGGATGCACTTTCCAGTTATCAAGAGGAACACGGTATTCTCGTGTCTTCTGACCGATTGGATCTTGAATCCAACAAGCTCGCCGAGCTGTCGTCTATGTTGATCGCCGTGCAGAACGAACGCCTGAACTCCCAAAGCCGCAGTGACCAGATTGCCAATACCAAGCGCGGCCAGCTGGAAACCCGCGCGTTGGATAACCCTCAAGTACAAAAGCTGGCAACGGATCTGGCGCAAGCCCAGGCACGGCTGGCCGAGCTGGCTACCCAAGTCGGTGAAAACCACCCCCAATACCGCCAGGCACGCAGTGAAGTGGGCGCACTCAAACAACAAATGAACCGCATGTTGGAGCTGATCAGTGGCAGCCTGCAGTCTTCTGTAGAACTGTCGCAAACCCGCGAAGACCAGCTCAAAGCCGAGCTAACACGGCAAAAAGAACTGGTGCTACAACTCAGCCGTAATCGCAATGAACTCAACCTGCTCAAGCAGGAAGTGGATAACGCCCAAGCCGCTTACGACGCCGCACTCGCCCGTTCGGTACAAACCCGGTTGGAAAGCCAGATTGCCGCCACCGATATCGCGGTACTCAACAGCGCACTGGTACCTACAAGCCCAACATCCCCCAAACCCGCCCTGATCATCCTGCTCGCTGCCATGGCCGGCCTGCTATCCGGTATTGCTATCGCACTCTGTTGGGAATGGTTGGATCAACGTATTCGCAGCGTTTTGGATCTTGAACAAGGGTTGGGTTTGCCAGTGCTGGCCCATATTCCGCGCTGACCGCCAGACGCAGACTTAGATATAGCAGGAGCTCGCACCATGAATGATCGTTTGCAAATACTGGATCGCGAACAGGCGCTTGCCCAGGCAATGCAGCTCGGCCAGTCATCCCGGATGGGACCAATGCTGGTGGCAATGGGTAAGCTCAGCCCCAAAGACCTGAACACCATTCTGGCGACCCAAAAGAAACAGGGGCTGCGCTTTGGCGATGCCGCGCTGAAATTGGGGCTGGTCAGCGCCGATGACATTAACGCCATTCTGGCTGAGCAGTTTGCTTACACCCAGACACCTGCGGCATCGAGCAAACTTGACCGCCGCCTGAGCGCACTCTTTCAACCGGACAGCACCCAGGCAGAAGCACTGCGTAGCCTGCGCAGCGAGTTGATGTTGCGCTACTTCAACCCCCAACCACACCATGCGCTGGCGATAGTCAGCGCCGAAAATGCGACGACCACAGCAATCACTGCCGCCAACCTGGCGATCAGTTTTGCGCAACTCGGCCTGCGCACCCTGCTGATCGACAGCAACCTGCGTACGCCACAACTCAACGCCCTGTTTAACCTGCAGGAGCACGCACCCGGTTTGTCCGACTGGATTGCCGAGCGCACCTCGGTGGCCCCCACGGCCATAGAGCAAGTGCGCTCACTATGGGTGTTACCTGCCGGCACCCGCGCGCCCAACCCTCAGGAATTGCTCGCCAGCAAACACTATCAGGAGCGGGTGAACCCGCTGATCCAGCACTTTGATATCACCCTGATCAGTACCGCACCGATGGACTCAAATCGCGATGCACAACTGGTCGCCGCACAGGCGGGAGCAGCCCTGTTAATTGCGCAACAACATGTCACTCACACCAAAGCGCTGGTTGCCATTGGCAACCGCTTGCGCGAATTAGGTGTGCGCCTGTTGGGCACAACCCTGCTCGGCTAGTGGCGGTTGCAGACGATACACACGAGGTAAGGATGAACTACCCGCAGGCCTGCCCGACTATTCCCCCCCTGCCCGCCAGTGCGCATCTGGTGCGGGAGCAACGCTGGCTTAACGATCAGCGACTGGTCACTTTTATCATTGTCGCCAGTGTCGGCTACCAGGCGGTGTTGTGCCTGCTCAATACCCTCGTCCTGCCTATGTCGCGCTCGCTCGTGGGTTTGGCCGAGGCAATTATCCTGATGGCATGTGTGCCGCTATTGGTACGGCGGCTATTGCCGGGGGTGGTCATTCTCGCCTGTCTCGCCGCTGCCATGCTGTGTTTGCTGAGCATCATCAACAACCAGGTTAACGTCAAAGCCTTTCGCGATATTGCCATCCCCCTGTGCTACTTCTGGCTGGGATGTAACATCGGGCGGCTGGAGCTGGCTGATCGCGCGCTTAAAGTGGCGATTTGCATGGTCTTGGCGATGGGCATGTTTGAGTTGCTGCTACTTGATAGCTACACCCGCTGGTTTGATATTTTCAGCTACTACGTCAGCATCGGCTCTATTGATCCTGCGATGGACTTTGTCCGGGAAGACCGCCTGCAAGCCAATGGTATGCGCCCCGAAGGTATAGGCCGTACCCTGCTCCCTGGCCTGCTTGGCCCGCATCGGGTCTCCTCGGTTTTCCTCGAACCGGTATCGCTCGGCAACTTTGCCAGCCTTTGCGCCGCTTGGGGGCTTGCCCGCACACACTGGCGCGATGGGATATTTTTTGTAGTGGCCGCGGTGATAATGATGGTGCTGTGCGATTCGCGATTCGCGCTGATGACCGTGAGTAGCTTTGTCGTGCTGCGCCTGCTGGTGCACGGCAGCCTGCTTAATTTTTGTATCTTCGCCCCTATCGCCGCCATCCTCCTGCTCTTGGTAATTGGCTACACAACCCCCAACGAAACCGGGCGGATTCTCAATGACGACTTGCAAGGGCGCCTCGCCTACAGCGGTTGGTCGCTACTGCAATTTGACGCCCTCAAACTACTCGGTATAGGTCACACCAAGGTTTATTACGATGAGGGCTACGCCCATACCCTGGCCACGTTTGGGCTACCAATGGCGCTGGTGTTTTGGTGCAGCTTCTGGCTATTACCCATCAGCTCCGCTACCAGCCAGCGTTTTCGGGCGATGGTATCGCTCTACATCGCGCTGATTCTCTGTATCAGTGGCTTTTCATTTTTTGCACTCAAAAGCGCCGGCTTACTCTGGTTTTTAGTGGGTTGCAGCCTGCAAAAGCCTGCACCTACTCCCGGGCAACCCAGCTATACCGGAGGAAAAGATGCCAGTTAGCTCCCCCATTAAAGTCACCCACATAGTGCGCCAATACCTGCCGTCCATTGGCGGGATGGAAGAAGTGGTGCGCAATATTGCTCGCCACCAGTTACATCAAGGCCAAGGCGCCACGCGGATCATTACCCTCAATCGCCTGTTTCGCAACTCCAGTGAGTTGTTGCCCCAGCAAGAGACGATTGAGGGAATTGAAGTCATCCGCCTGCCCTACATGGGTTCCAGCCGCTACCCCTTGTGCCCCGGCGTTTTTAAATACCTGAAGGATGCCGATGTAATACATGTGCATGGCGTGGACTTTTTTTACGACTTCCTCGCTGCCACCAAATGGCTACATCGTCGCCCGCTGGTGCTATCCACCCATGGAGGGTTCTTCCATACCCGCTTTGCCTCGCGCGCCAAACAGGCGTATTTCCACAGTGTTACGCGCCTCTCCGCCAATGCTTACAACCGGGTGGTTGCCACCAGTGCCAATGACGGCGACTTGTTTGGACAAATCATGGATCAGCACAAACTGCAGGTCATTGAGAATGGGGTGGATGTGGAAAAGTATGCAGGTAGCGCCGCACCACAACTCACACCAACGCTGATGTATTTTGGCCGCTGGTCATCCAATAAAGGGCTTATTCCTGCATTGGAATTGTTCGCTGAACTGCTGCGGCAGCGCCCCGAATGGCGCTTGATTATCGCCGGGCGCGAATACGATCACAGCCTCGCCGAGCTGCAAGCAGCCACGCAATCCTTGGGTATTAGCCATGCAGTGACCTTGGCCGCTAACCCCAGCGACGAGGAAATCAAACACCTGCTCAACCAAGCCAGCTATTTCATCTGCCTGTCGGATCACGAAGGTTTTGGTATAGCGCCGATAGAAGCAATGAGTGCCGGGCTCACACCCATTCTCAGTGCGATTCCACCCTTTCGGCGGCTGCATGGGGAATCTGGCTTGGGGTTCTGTTTTGAGCCGGCAACGCAACAGCACGCGGCAATCGCCCAGCTGCTGGAACTTCACGATCAAGGCGAGCACGCTTACCAGCAGCGCATGAAAGCCGCGCAGGCGTTTGCGATTCGCTATGCCTGGCCGCAAGTGGCTGATCGCTACCTCGCGCTTTACGATCAATTGCGGAAGGCATCATGAATATTCTCCGGTGTCCTCGCCCCCTGAAGCGCGCCCTGGGCTTATTGAGCCTGATGTTGGCGATGGTTGGCTCACCTTCACAGGCGGGTTGTTTGGATCAAGCGCGGCTGACCGGCGTCAATCTCGCCGGGGCGGAGTTCAATACCAAAGCCTTGCCGGGCATCGTCTATAAAAATTACACCTATCCCAGCACCGCGGAATTGAATTACATCGCCGCCCAGGGCGCCAATATGATTCGCCTGCCCTTTCGCTGGGAGCGCCTGCAACAAACAGTTAATGGCCCACTCGACCCGGCCGAGCTGGGGCGTTTGCACACTACAGTCAATAACGCCAGCGCCGCTGGGTTATGTGTACTGCTGGACGTACACAACTATGCCAAATACTACCAATACAAACTGGGCGACCCACTGCCTACACCTTCGCCCGAAGGCACCACCTTAACCACTATGTTTATCGCCTTTTGGCTGGCGCTGGCCGCCGAATTTCCGGACGCCAATAAAGTCGCCTTCGGGTTGATGAACGAACCGGCCAATATTCCGTTGAACAGCTGGGCAGTTATCGCCAAACAAACCCTCGCCGAACTGCGCGCGGCAGATGCGACCAATCTGGTCTTTGTCAGCGGTGGCCGCTGGAGTGGCCTGCACGATTGGTTTTCCGGCCTGGAATACAGCAACGCCAGCGAATTTAGTGACCTGCATGACCCGCTCAACCGCGCCATTATCGAAGTCCACCAGTACACCGACAGTGACTACTCAGGCACCCACACCACCAGCACCGGCAAGGGGTGCCGGCCCGCTGATCAATTTAATGCGAAATTCGAGCGCATTACCGAGTGGGCCAAAACCCATCAGCAAACGCTGTTTTTAGGGGAGTTTGGTGTGCCGCGCAGCAGCGAATGCCTGCTCACGCTCACTCGCTTTCTGGAGTTGATGGACAACAACACTTGGCGCGGATGGAGTTACTGGGCAGCTGGTAGTTGGTGGGGTAGCTACCCACTTGCCCTAAGCGGTGCTAACCAGGCACCTGCACCGCAATGGGAACCGTTGAAAGCCTTTTTCTTTCGCGACGGGGAAGATGAAACCAGTCCACCGCAACCACCCGTTCCTCACCCAGCGAATCCCTAATGCTGTGAATGAAGGCCTTAATGCAGTAACCGAAGGAGAGCATCGTGACCGCACCAGAAATACTTACCCACACAGATGAATCATCCCTGACCAGCGCTACCCCGGCGCCGCAACAGAAATACCTGCTGCTCTCCGCGCACGACTATCGCTCGCCGCGCAAAGCGGGCATTCACTTTGTGGCGAGTGAATTAGCCAAAATGGGGCCGACACGCTTCTTCTCGCTGCGTTACAGCTTTTTATCGCGCTATAAACACGACCCGCGTCTGTCGCTGGACGATCAGGCAAACAAAATAGTGAACCATCAGGGTGTTGATTGTTATTTGTGGAAAACCTTGATCCACCCTATTCGCATTCGCCCGTTTGAATCACTGATGTATCACCTTTACAGCTTCGGCTTTAACGCGGTGTTACGCCGTTGGATAAAAGAATCGGATGTGATTATTTTGGAGAGCGGTGTTGCACCGATTTTTTTCGATTTAATTAAAAAATTAAATGCGCGCGCAAAAATACTTTACCGCGCCTCCGATGCACTGGACACGATTGACGCCGCAGACTATATCCGCAACACCTTTGCCCGCATCGCCAAAGAGATAGACACCATAGTCATGCCCTCCAAAGCGCTGGCCGACTCCATGCCGTCAACGCATAATCTCGCATTTGTACCGCAGGGAATTGATTATTCTGTTAATGAAAAGGCCAACCCATCGCCCTATGGCGAAGGCATACATGCGGTATCGGTTGGCTCCATGTTGTTTGATCCACAATTTTTTATTCTTGCGGGCAAGCGCTTTCCACATATTCATTTTCATATTATTGGTTCCTGCCAACCGCGCCACCCGGAGTACGGTGAAAATATCAGCGTGTACGGTGAAATGCCGTTTGATAAAACCCTGCCCTACATCAAACACGCCACACTCGGTATTGCACCTTACGCCAGCGTGAACCTGCCCGCTTATTTACGCGATACCTCACTTAAACTCACGCAATATGAATTTTTTGGTTTACCCGCGATTTGCCCACATTTTATCGCCGCCGATTACCCCACCCGTTTTGGTTATGACATTGGCGATGAAAATTCCATTGCTCAAGCGATTTCACGTGCACTAAACCCAGCGCAACCGCTCACCAAACGCACAGTACTGGATTGGGCGCAAGTGACCGAACGCATGCTCGCGCCCAAAAAATTCAGCGACACAGAGATATTTGCATAATGACTACAGACACAATTAATGCAATTTCACCGGATGACATTATCCCCCTTGGCGGATTCCCTATAATGCGCACCACCAGCGCCGCATTAATTCCACTTTTGCAAGAAAAAATGCAGCAGCAACAAATCGCTTTATTATTTGCCAACACTAATTTTATTGTGAAATGCCAAGCCGAAAAGACCGCTCTGGCAGGCAGTGACACAATTATTGTCAACGACGGTATTGGGCTGGACATTGCCACGTGGCTCGTGCATCGCCGTCGCTTTATTGAAAATTTAAATGGTACTGATTTCACCCCGCAGTTTTTACAACAACTGGGCGCAAGTGCACGAGTTTTTTTGCTCGGCGCCAAACCCGGTATTGCACAGCGCGCCGCGCAAACACTGACAACTCAATATCAGGTTAAGGTAGTCGGTGTACGCAACGGTTACGACGAAGCGCGCAACAGCGAAGAACTTATTGCCGCGATTAATGCCAGCAATGCGAATGTAGTGTTGGTCGCCATGGGCAACCCTTATCAAGAACAATGGATTTTAAAACATCGCCGCCAATTAAATGCGCCAGTGTTGATGGGGGTTGGCGCGCTACTGGATTTTCTGGCAGGCGACAAAACCCGCGCGCCCGCGTTGGTGCAACGTTTGCGATTGGAATGGTTTTATCGCTTATGCCTTGAACCTTCGCGTTTATTGCGGCGCTACACAGTGGATATCGTACAGTTCCTCTTACTCTGCTTGCGCAGCGGTAATCGCATAGATCACCTGCGTCACTCGGAAGGATAAGACTATGAAAATTTTTGCGGCACCCGCCTTTAGCAATGAAAAGGTTAACCCCTACAACGCATTGCTCTATCGCGAAGTACAACAACTCAATGCAAACGTTGAAGAATATCGCCACAGCAAAGCCCTGCGCACGCACTCTGACATAGTGCATTTTCATTGGCCGGACGGTGATATTAATCGCCCCAGCCTTGGCAAAAGCATACAGCGCATGCTGCTCCTGGCAGTCACTGTGTGTGCATTAAAATTAAAAGGTACCAAAATCGTATGGACAGTGCACAACACAGCACCTCACGATGCGCGCCGCCCGCGGTTATCAAACGCATTTATGCAGTGGTTTGCACGGCGCTGCGACGGTTTTATTTTTATGAGCGAAGCTAATCGCGCAGCGTTTTATCAGTTGTACAAAACCTCACCCACCAGCCAATACACGATCATTCCCCACGGTCACTATCGCGGCTGTTATCCCCCGGCGATTGATCAACAGGTTGCAAAAACCCAATTGGGATTAGATCCAGCCAAAAAAGTATTATTGTTTGTCGGGATGATAAAACCCTACAAAAATATCGACGGCTTAATGCAAGCATTTAATCAAGCTGAACTTGCGGATTATCAATTGGTTGTAGCAGGCACTGCAGACACGGCACCTACCGAGTTGCGTAGCAGCATGGAAACGCTAAAAAATGCCAACACCCATTTATTCCTGCGTTTTATTCCCGACAGTGAATTGGCACTGTTTATGAGCGCAGCCGATGTAGTGATTTTGCCCTACAAAGCGATTCTCAATTCCGGGGCATTATTATTGGCGCTCTCTTACAACCGCCCGGTGATTGCACCGCATATGGGTGCCGTTGCCGAACTGCAAAAAAAACTGGGGTTGCATTGGATTTACGGTTACGCCAGTGACTTGACACCGGCAAGCCTGCAACATGCTTTACTTGCCCTCGAGCACAGCAGCCGCCCGCAAGTATGCCCGCTAGATAATTACAACTGGGATAAACTCGCGGCACAAACTCTGGATTTTTATGGTCAACTAGGCACATCGGCACACACAGCGGCCGCCTTGTCTGATTCCAAAAAAATACCCTGACTCCAATAGTGTTTGTATGAGCATTCAAAACCTATGAAAAATCTCGCGCGTCATATTTACCGCCGCATTCGTGCGCAGCTATTGCAGCGTATGATTCCCAAAAGCGACGCGCCGCTCCCCCTTAACATCGCCGAGTTGCGCATAGAAGTGATTGGGTTTTTCCACAGTATTTCCGGCATTGGCGAATCTGCCCGCTTGTGTGCGCAACAATTAGCGGCAGACGGTTATCAGGTGCAATGCACCAGTGTAGAAAAGTTTTTTCACAAACCCGAAGAACTAGCATGGGACTGGCCGGCACAAAAGCCTAATCCCAGCGGGCCAACTGCTATTAATTGTCGAATCTATCACTTGAACCCACCCATGTTGCCGCCGGTGATTTTCCAAATGGGAATCGCCAATTTTAAAAAAACCTACAACATCGGTTATTGGGCATGGGAGTTGGAGGCCATACCCAACGAATGGGTTAATGCTATTCGCTATATGAATGCGATTATCACACCCTCGCGTTTTACGACTGATGTTATCCAGCGCTACACAGATTACCCGGTACTGACGGCGACCCACCCGGTTACGCGCGGTGAAGCTACCCAAGGTATGCGTGGCAAATTAAACATCCCCGAGCAGGCATTTTTGGTATCCAGCATTTTTAGTTTTGGCAGCGCGATGGAACGCAAGAATCCCCTCGCATTAGTCGCTGCGTTTAAACAAGCATTTGCTCATACGCCCGATGCTTATTTAGTGCTAAAAGCGAATACCGGTGGCGATTCACCTGAAAAGCAGCAACTGCTTGATGCTATCGCCGGGCACCCCAATATCTGTTTAATCGATCAACATTGGAGTCGCGCCGATGTGCTCGGTTTAATTCAGAGTTCCGATCTCTATGCGTCACTGCACCGCTCGGAAGGTTTTGGTTTAACCCTTGCCGAAGCGATGTTGTTAGACACCCCCGTACTCGCAACCGCTTGGTCAGGGAATATGGATTTTTGTACGGCAGAAAATAGTTTTTTAGTGCCCTGCACACCCATTGCGGTTAACTCCAAGCACCCGGAGTTTCAGGAAGTTGATAACATCACTTGGGCCGATGCCGACAGTCAAGCAGCAACACAAATGCTGGGCGACATTTATCGCGATCGCACATTACTCGCCAAGAGAAAATCCTGCTGTGCACAGCAAATGCAAAACTGTATCGATAGCAACAAATATGAACATGCCTTGCAGCAGTTAGTTAACGCACGAATCAATCCTCTATGAGCCTGAAAAAGAATTTTGGTAAAAGCAGTGTGTGGATGAGTACCGCTGCGAGCGGTAATAGCCTCATCAGCCTGGTGATTTTTATTATTCTTTCCCGCTTGTTGGCGCCGGAAGAAATTGGCTTGGTCGCCTTTGCATTAATTGTGGTTGAGTTGGGTAGAGTCATTGTCAATGCCGGCTTCTCACAAGCCATCGTGCGCCACCCCGAATGGGATGAACACTACGCAGCCACTGGTTTTTATCTCAACCTGTTATTGGCATTGGTGGTTACTGCGGTTGCATTTTGGGTAGTAGCGCCACTGGTCGCTTTTTACTACGACCCACGCGCCGAATTGTTAGTGCAGGTACTTTCCGTGATCTTTTTTTTGGAGGGCGCCAAAGCAGTACATGAAGGCAAACTCAAACGAGAGTTTAATTTTCGTGCGATTGCGCTGCGCACTGTCATTGCAAGCTTGGTATCCGGCATCGCGGGGGTAGCACTGGCCTTTTTGGGCTACGGTGTTTGGGCGTTGGTATGGCAACAATTAATTAACCAGATATTCATGACCCTGCTCACCTGGAAAAGCGCACACTGGTTTCCCAGTTTGCATTTTTCTTTCCTACACACACGATCACTATTAGGTTTTTCTGCGCCGCTGACACTTGCACAACTGGTGAGTAATCTCGCGAGTAAAATATACGAATTATTGATAGGCCTCTTAATTGGCCCCGCTGCATTAGGGTTTTTCCGCGTGGGTGGGCGCGTGCTATTTATCATGCAAGAAATTGTAATAAAGCCTTTCGAGCAGGCGCTGCTACCGGCATTATCGCGATTGAACGAGCGAGACGCACGCGCGCAGGCCACAATGCGCGTAATGCGCATCAGTGCTTATTTTACTTTCCCGATTTTTTTTGGCGCTGCGGCGCTAGGGCCTGAGTTTATTGAACTCGCCTTTACCGATAAATGGGCACAAAGCGGCCAGGTAATGACCATGTTGGCACTGGGGATTGCCCCCATGGTAATTAGTGCACAAGTGAATTCCGCACTGACCGCGAGCGGCCATACGAACTACGTTATGCTACTGGCAGTTATCACATTTGTACTGAATTGCCTGCTCGGTTTTCTGCTAGTACCTTTCGGTATCGTAGTGGCTGCGGCGGGTTATGCATTGCGCGCGTATCTGAGCATTATTTTCAATATGTTATTTTTCAAAAACATATTTAAGGTGGGCGTACTGCAACAGTTGCGCATTATCGCGCCCACGTTCACCGCAGCCTTAATCATGTTTACGCTAGTACAACTAACAAAATTTGTGTTGCCTGCTGACTGGGCGCTTGGTGTACGTTTACTGCTGCTCGCCGGTTTTGGTGGGCTGATTTATATTTTTATCATGTCGTGCATTTTTCGCGAGGAAACGAAACACTTTTTAGGCGAGAGTGCGGCCATGGCGCCCGCCAAAGCAAAACCTGCTATAGAGTTTTTGCAGCGGTTGTTACGCCTGGCCTAAATCGATAGCTAAAAAATTTAATTCCATAAGTGGAGCGGAAACGCATCCAACAGCGATTGATGATCAAAACGCAACCCCGGCATGCCGCCCATTTCTTGACCTTCAGCAATTGAATTGGCAAATTGAAATTCAGATTCCAACCGCCCTGAGCCAAAATAATAGTCTTTGTATTTAAACAAGTCTTCGGTTTGCGATAAGCGCACATAGCGCGCTGGAATACCATATGCCTCCGCAATGACCAACCCGTGGAGTGAACTCGCCAGTACCAATTTAGCTTCCAGAATTTGTTCAATCACGCGGTTCCACCCTTGCAAAGGTGAAATAACATTCGGTGTCTTGGGTGGCAATATAGATAGATCGTGTAGATTGGGTACAAATACATAATCGCGGCAGGGATTGGGCGTAAAACGTCCTTTAAATAAATGCGGCATCAGCAGTGCAGGATCACCATAAACTTTCGGTACGGTAAAACCACGGCTGCGCAAAAACTCACGGGTCAATGGGCCACGCACTGCATGCAGGTTCAAGCGTTTGGATTTGAACATGATCTCGGGTACTTTGCCATTCCAACCTGTACCCCAGATATGGTCATCGTTTGCACTGTATTGCAAGATTGAACCAATGGCTAACAAGCGCGCACTTTTTGAAACTTCCTGATCCAGACTTAATCCCTGTAGTGCCAACAATTGGCGTGTAACAATTTCTGAAAGATGGTCACCAAAATTTACCCGCCCGTCACCTGGCGCCCAGTTATATAAATCCACATAAGGAAAAGGTAAACGCGGTTTCAGTTCAGTAGGGGTTTCCCAATAAGCAGCCAGACGTTTAAACATGAATATTCCACTCATATAAGTTAAGCGTTAAAAAATTATTTTTAAAATACCAGCGCGACGCCAAGGCTTGCCTGAGCATAATCATAATCGCGATACTCTAATGGCGATTCGCGATCCACCCACTGGCTACTGAGGCGAAACTTGAGCATTTCAGAGAATTGATAAGTAAGTGCGATAGGGCTGAGTGTCGTGATGTGTTCGTCGCGGGCGGGTTCGGTTAACCGCTGCACATAAGCCTGAGTGCTGTAACCCGCCGCCATGGAGAGCGACCATTTAGCCGACGGCTCCCACCCCAGGCTAATTCTGCTGGCGCGAACATCAGCCGGCGAGTCAGAGGTTTCACCCACCGCGGGTTCGCTTTGGCTGTAACTCAAGGACAGTGTGAGTTTTTCACTCACGGCCCAATCCAAATCCACTACGGCTTGGGTACCTGTACCGGCATTAATCTCCCCTTCGCGCTTGAAGCGCCCCAGGGTAAATCCCAGTTGCGTTTTGCGGGTCAACGCCCAGGAACTTTCCACTTCCAGTTGGCGATAATCAAAATCCAATGAGGTAAGCGCATCAAGCAAAGGGTTTTCATAAACTCGCTCACCTTCACGCAAACGCAAACTCAAAAACGATTTATTTGCCGTAGTGTAAGTACTGGCAACAAACCATTCATCATCATCAAAATCCAGACTTTCGCGCAGCTCATTGGAATGCGTTTGTGCTATTTGCCGCGCGCCAATAGTAAATCCAAGGCGCTGCCCTACCCCCATAGTCAATTGGCCCGCAAAGTTATCGCGCGCAACAACATCTTTATCGGCAAATTCCAAGCGATCCACCGCATAGGCATCACGCACCCAGGTAAAATCTGTTTTTACCCGTGTGCTCCAGTCACTGCGCCAACGTGCATTGCCTTCATAAAAACTTACGTCCAAATCATCACGCTCAGCATAAGCATAATGGTTGCCACTTACACCCAATGAAAAATCCTGCTTACTCAGGCGCTCATTAAGTGCAACTGAAATAACCGAGTGAGTGTAATGCTCGGAATCCACATATGCACTGCGCGCAAAATTGCTGTCCCAGTGTTCATTCGCGCCCAACGACAAAGTAAAGCGATCCATCGCATAAGCAGTTGAGTTGGTCAGCCCAGCGAACAGAATTAACGCCATACCCCACTTAACGCTGACAGGTATGGTGTTCATTTTTTTCGCGCAGCATTTAATTTCATCTGGATTAATAAACATTCTCGCCAACAAAACCTTTAAAGATTGTTTTCCATAAAATTTTTATGTCCAACAAAATTGACCAGTTACGAATATATTCCAAGTCATACGCGATGCGTCCGGACATCTTATCCAGCGTTTCCGTTTCACCACGAAAACCATTCACCTGCGCCAATCCAGTAATGCCTGGTTTTACTTTATGGCGCAACATGTAGCCTTTGATTTGCCCGCGATAAAATTCATTGTGCGCAACGGCGTGGGGGCGCGGGCCTACCAGCGACATACTGCCGGACAATACATTGAATAGCTGGGGCAATTCATCAAGCGACGTGCGGCGTAAAAAATTGCCAAACGGCGTGATGCGTGGATCGGCGCGTTTGGCTTGGGCAACACTATTGCCATCCTCACACACGGTCATGGAGCGAAATTTCCACACTTTTATTTTTTCACCCCCCATGCCATAACGCGTTTGTTTAAAAAACACGGGACCAGGCGATGTCACTTTCACACCAATCGCCACGGCTAACATAGGGATTGCCAATAAAAGTAAAATTCCAGCACCCAACACCACATCTTCCAAACGCTTCACCCAACCGTTATCAACCAGTGGCGAATCGTAAATACTCAGTGCGGGAATGCCTTGTAAACACGTGAGGCGCGAATGCAACAAATCAAAACTAAATACATCGGGTATAACATAGGGCGATACTGTAGTATCCGCCAAGCGATCAATCACAGTACGCATGCGCATTTCAGCGCGCATTGGTAAACCGACAAAAACCATATCCAATTTGCCATCATGGGCATCTTGATAAAGCTGCTCAAGCCCACCTTTTACTTCAATATTGTCGCCAATCAAACGCCGCCCCACTTCATGGGAGGGTGAGCGATCGTCGTAAAAGCCAATCACTTTGTAGCCCAACCATGGCATTACTTTCATGGAATTGATTAACCGTAAACCCAATTCATTGGCACCGACAATCGCTACACGGCGCGGCTCGGTTGGATGAGAGCGCAATTTGGCAAGCAACAAACGCCGCCCAATATGCATACCCGTCATTAATACCGGCGTTGCAACCAACCAGCAGACAAACGCCAATAATTCCATGGATTTAAATGGATAAATCACTAGCGCCGCAAGAATGATAAAAATAGCCGTTACCAGCCAGGCAAATAATATTCGACCAGCCAAATCCAGCATGGAATGACCGCGCCATAAATAATAAACTTCATTGCCCTCGGCAAAAAAACCAAAAACAATAACGGCGGTAATTGCAAAGGTAGTGTAAAGATTTGTCCACTCAAGCCCTAGCATGTTAAGCCCGAGCCAAAGTATGGATACGATCAGCGCGCTATCAATCGCACGAAATAGCGCGAGGATTTTTGAATGGTGAAGCCGTATAACCGGCGGTTCATTTGATAAGGTTACAGGGCTAACAAGCGCCCGATTGACCGATAGATTGCTCATACTCCCTCCACGCAATGTACTTCATCATGCCATCAGCATTTGTTTACTAGCAGGATATAGAAGGCATTAATCAGGCCATAAAGAATGCAACATCACGATTACGTGACGAAGTTTTAAAAAAATCGATATTTGTCGCCAAATCAACTAAAATTGACGCCAAAAGCAGCAATCATCAATCCGCTTTTGATAAAAATATTTGTAATTTTTATAATTTTTCTGCACCAGCAAAACGCACTGTTTTTTTAAAAGCACTGAACCAACGCAAAAACATTTTTCTTTATGAACACTAACTGAATAATCAATCTAAAAATTAATTAAGACGCCATGACAGCACTGAAATATTTAACCGGCTACTCCGCCGATACACTGCAAAAAGTGAAAACGCTTATTGAAGAGAAAAAGCTGGCTGAGGTATTACTAAAACGCTACCCAAATGTTCATCAAGTGCGCACTGATGGTGCGCTATATCAATATACGCAACAAATTAAAGCGGATTTTATGGGCAAGACCCAACCTTTGAACCGGGTCAGTTATGACAGCAAAATAAAAGTGATCCAACATGCACTGGGGCAACACCACTACATTAGCCGTATTCACGGTGGGAAACTTAAAACCGTGAACGAGATCAAAATTGCCAGTGTATTCAGAACCGCACCAGAAGCATTTTTAAAAATGATTGTCGTACATGAGCTGGCACATTTTAAAGAGAAGGAGCACAACAAAGCGTTTTATCAACTCTGCTGCCATATGGAACCACAGTATCACCAATATGAATTTGATCTGCGTCTGTACTTAACCCAACTGGATTTATTTGGGGATATATATACCTAAATTATTACCGCCCTATTACCTTGCTTAACATGAGCCAGAAAAAAACATGAAAGACCTAATGCACACCGCCTTGAATTATCTTGGTATTCCAAACAACGAATATGCTTATCTCGCGGCCGTTATTCTTGTCATCTTATTTACGTCACTTGTTATTCATTGGCTCTTGCATAAAGTGGTGATGGGTTTATTGCGTGCCAATGCCAAAAGCGCAGAACAGTTGTGGAAACGTTCATTTTATAAAAATAGATTGCTTACCCGCGTCGCCCTTACCTTGCAAGGTTTGATTATTTTTATGCAAGCACGCCTCTGGCTGGATGCGGATGATAGCGCCCTGCCAGTCATCGCCGTTATTACCAGTTTATGGGTACTACTCTACGGGCTGCTGTCAGTTTATTCGCTGCTGGATACGCTGGAAGATATTTCAAACACTAACCCTGCAGGACGTCGCCTGCCGCTACGTGGAATTTTCCAAAGCATCAAATTAATTGGCGCAACAGTGGCAATTATTTTTGCGCTGGCGTTATTGATTGGTAAATCGCCCGTGATTTTATTTAGCGGTCTTGGCGCCATGACTGCAATTTTATTATTGGTATTTAAGGATCCTATTCTCGGCTTGGTAGCAGGCATTCAACTTTCCGCCAATAAAATGTTGGCGGTGGGCGATTGGCTGGAAATGCCAAAATACGGAGCGGATGGTGAAGTGACGGACATTAACCTCACCACAGTCAAAGTCCGCAACTGGGATAAAACCATTACAACGATTCCCACTTATGCACTGATTGCTGACTCATTTAAAAATTGGCGAGGCATGGCGGAAGCGGGTGGTCGCCGTATAAAACGCGCCATCAATATCGATGCAACCAGCGTTCACTTTCTTAGCGAGGAGGATGTAATGCGTTTGCGTAAAGCAAAATTACTGACTGACTATATTGAACAAAAAGCCAAGGAAATCACCGACTACAATACACAACATCAAGTTGATACCAGCTGCCCGGTCAATGGTCGTCGCTTGACGAATTTAGGAACCTTTCGCGCTTATTTGACCGCTTACATCAAAGCCAATCCTCATATTCATTTGGGTATGACGCATATGGTGCGACAACTTAGCCCCGGCGCTGAAGGCATTCCCATTGAGGTGTACGCGTTTACCAATAACACGGAATGGTTGGCTTACGAAAATATTCAGTCAGATATTTTTGATCATATTTTTGCAGTGCTGGCAGAATTTGATTTGCGGATTTATCAAGCACCCAGCGGCTATGACATGCGCCAAATCATCACTGGCAGCACTCAAAGCCACTGAGCATCCTCACAAACTTTTAATATATTCCACTAATGCCCAACGCTCTTCATCACTCAATGCCGTGCCATATTCATGGCCGGCATTGGAATTGCCCGGCAGACCTGTATCAAAAAAGCTGGTATCGGGAGCCGCACTGGAAACATGGCCAACTTTGATTACATCCAATTCAATATTACCCACATAAAATTGCGACGGGCGCTGTGCCGCGGGCAACAGTAAATCGTAAATCGTTGGCACCGAGCCATTGTGCAAATAAGGTGCAGAGGCCCATATGCCATTGATTGGGCGTGCCTTATAGCTATCGACACTGGGGGTATCGGCAGAAAGATTGGAATGATACTCACGCACAATAGTTTTGAGGGTTTGCCAGGGTTTGTTTAATAAAGTCCCCATAGCCGCATGAGTGACCAGATCAAGTGAACTGGCTTCTGCAGTAAACTTTTTCCCAACCAACACCATGCTGCGCTCGCCTTCCAGCACCCCGGTTTTTACTTTGCGCTGACTGAAATTATGCGCCATCAATGGATCCGTCCCCACCTCCGCAACCGGCGTTAGTACCGCCCGCAGTTTGCGTTTTTTATCTGCTGCATCGACATGTGTATGGCACTCCACACAGTGCTGTTGATAAAGTTTTTCACCGGCAACTAATTTGGTTTCATCCAACTTCCCAGCAAATTCTTGCGGCCATCGCGGTGCAGTTAATTGATAAAAGGCTTTTTGAAGATCGGCAAGGTGATTAATACGAATCGAGGATGAATAGGTTAAGTGTTCTTTTTTAATTTCAATCGTGCCATAAACCGCTAGTGCAGTGATTGCATTTTGAAACAACGGGCCAGGTTCTTTATTGGGTGCTGAGGCATTCCATTGCACCAAATCCAGATGGGATGCATCCCACATCACCGGATAACTGGTGGGTGCATTAGGTGAATGAATATTTTCTGGCATATTTAACGCTTCAACTGCAATCGCATTAAAAATTTGCCCAAAGGCGTCCAAGCGACCATGACCATAAGGCACATCGGTTTTGTTATTTTCCAATCGCTGTTGCAACTGCTGCAATCGCCCATGCATTTGGACTTGTAGAGCTTGGGTAGTAAGTGAGGCTGAAGCGATGGCGCTGACCGACGGCGCTGTGCGCACATTGGAATAAAAGCGCGCAAATTTTTCGGTATCCTCCAGCGTAGCCTGCAATGCAGCTACCAGTGCTGTTTCAAACCCGGTGAAATCGATCAGCGCTTGGCCGCCATCAATTCGAATACGCTGGCCGTTAATCATTACTTGACCGGTATGACAAGCCGCGCAAGTCAGGCCAACATAATCACCATGTTTTTTATCCTTATCGCGTACCACACCAATGGGTAAGCCATCCGGATTATATTTATCGGCGGCAGCAACGATAAAACCCAGCGCCGACATATGCGCCGGATCGCGAAATAGCGCTGGATTATTCGCTTGCTCCAACACGATAAACCAGTCATAGGGAATAAGCCGCGAACCAAAAGAGGTAAATGACAGTTGCTGGCGAGTTTCATGCTCCCAGCCCTGCGCAAGGTAATGGGTATCCTGCATGCTGGATACAGTGGTCGAGGCAGGTGCTGCAGTGCTACACAAGGCAAGCCACGCAAACCCGATATAACACTGGAAATGACTAACGCGAGCCAGTACTGAACCGATTTTTTTACTGTGTTTTTTGTTGTTTTTCATGCTGCATCCTCAACATTTTTATACTGCCCCTATCCGGGGCAGAAGCACACATTAAAAAATGACTCCTTTCACTATAAGCCTCTTATTAGTCTCCTTCTATTACACTAGGTAACAAACTACCCCCAACCAATACCGACAAAACACCACGCGTAATTTAACGTCGCCCTCCCAACAGAGAACCAAGAATCCCGCGTACAATTTGACGGCCCAAATTACTACCAATTGCACGCGCCGCACTTTTTGCCAGCGCTTCAGTGGCCGATTCACGTCGGCTCTCAGCACGCTGTGCTTGCTGCTGGGCTTTTAGCTGTTCTTTTTGCCAGCGCTCTTGCTGTTTTTGCTGCTCTTTAGCGATGCGTTCTTGTTCGGCGCGCTGCTGTGCATTTAATTTTTCTTGCTCTGCCTGAAGCTGCTCCTGCTGCACAATCTGTGCCTGCTGGTTAACGCGCTGTTTTAAAATTTCATACGCCGACTCGCGATCCACCAGTTGCGAGTAAATGGCTTTATAAGGGGAGCGCGCCATCACTTCTGCACGCTCCTCTGCTGTTAACGGCCCAATACGTGATGCTGGCGGAGCAACCATCACCCGCTCAACCGGTGTGGGCGAGCCTTTTTCATCCAACACCGATACCAGCGCTTCTCCAATACCCAATTCAGTAATTACCACCTCGGTAGAAAATGCCGGATTGGGGCGAAAAGTTTGCGCAGCAATTTTTACCGCCTGCTGATCTTTAGGAGTGTAGGCGCGCAATGCATGTTGAATACGATTGCCCAATTGCCCTAATACGGTATCAGGAATATCCGCAGGGCTTTGTGAGATAAAATAAATCCCTACACCTTTGGAGCGAATCAAGCGCACCACTTGTTCGATTTTATCCACCAATAATTTGGGTGCGCCATCGAACAACAAATGTGCTTCATCAAAAAAGAATACCAGTTTGGGTTTATCGGCATCGCCCTGTTCAGGCAAATTCTCAAATAATTCGGAAATTAACCAAAGTAAAAAAATTGCATAAAGTTTTGGCTGATTAACCAAGGTGGTGGCATCGAGAATATTAATCACACCCGTGCCTTCCAAAGTGACTTGCATCAGGTGATTAAGGTCCAGCGCTGGCTCACCAAAAAATTCATCCGCCCCCTCCTGTTCCAACATCATCAAGCGGCGCTGAATAGCGGCAATGCTTGCCTCACTTAAACCGCCGTATTCGTCTTCCAGATTTTTGCGCTCATCCTTCATCCAATTGAGCATGGCTTGTAAATCTTTTAAATCCAGCAACAACATGCCTTGGTCATCGGCAATTTTAAACGCGGCATAGAGCACGCCGGTTTGGGTTTCATTCAAATCAAAAAAGTTGGCGAGCAATAGCGGGCCAAAATCAGAAATAGTGGCGCGCACCGGATGGCCTTGTTTGGCATACAAATCCCAGAATACACAGGGAAATAACCGCTGCTGGTAATCGCTGATATTCATCAGCTGCACTCGCTCATCCACTTTAGGGTGAGGTTTGCCCGCTTTGGCAAGGCCAGAGAGGTCGCCCTTGATATCCGCCATAAATACCGGCACGCCGGCCTTGGCAAAACCTTCGGCGAGCACCTGTAAACTCACCGTTTTGCCCGTGCCCGTGGCACCGGCAATCAAACCGTGGCGATTTGCCATACGCAGATTTAAATGCACCGACTGGGTGCCGTTGCCGCCAATAAGATAATGTTGGGTCATAAATTCTCCGTCACTCTGCACGAAATCAATTTATTAGTGTTGCGCGTAAAGTTTACGCAATTGATGTTTGGGCGTTTTTGTTAGTTGGTGCATAAAACCAAAGGATAGATCATTGAGCCCCTGCTGCGCACGCAGCTCCTCCAATAAACTCAACCACAAATGCGCGGTGACCTCTGCATCAGCCAAAGCGCGGTGATAGACACCCTCGGTCGGTAAGTTTTTATAGGCAGCCAAAGTAGCTAATTGATGATTGGGCGCCTGTTGAAATATTCGGCGCGCCGCCAATAAACTGCAGGCAATACCTGACGAAAAGTATTTTTTGATCCGCTTGAATTCGGCGCGTAGAAACCGCTCGTCAAAACTGGCGTTGTGCGCAACCAGATTGTGACCGGCGATAAAATCGTAAAAATCGCTCATTACCTCGGCATTATTGCGCGCCTCTTTTACCATCGCATTGGTGATACCGGTGAGATTTTCAATAAACAGTGGAATACGCACACCAGGATTCATCACCTGCTGGAAGCGATCAGTGATACGCCCATGCTCAATTAATACTGCACCAATTTCTATCGTGCGATCGCCCATATCAGGCGACAAGCCGGTAGTTTCAAAGTCGAAAACTATTACACTGGCAGCGGAACGCCGTTGAAAATCCAATGTTGTCATTTAATAACCCAGCAATTACCCGATAATTTTTACTTTATAAACAAAAAAGGGACGCGCTTACACAGCGCGTCCCTTTTTTATTGGCTGCAGAATCACACTGCACACGGTTTAATCCGGCAGTGTGATGTTCAATTCCAACACCGAACAGTTGTCAGAATTGTCGAGGTTCACAGTCACCTGATCGGATTCGATGTGAATGTATTTGCGAATTACCGCAATAATTTCCTGCTGCATTTGCGGCAGGAAATCCGGCTGGTGCAAGTTGCGTTTAGTACGCTCATGCGCCACGATAATTTGCAAACGTTCCTTTGCTACAGATGCCGATGACGGCGCGCGCTTCTTGCGCAAGTAATCAAAAATGCTCACGGCTTATACCCCCAGCAAACGCTTAAGGAAACTTTTCTTTTCCGCTTCCAGGAAACGGTGAGGAATATCTTTACCCAGCAGGCGATCCACTGCGTCGTTGTAGGCCTGACCTGCAGCAGTTGCGTCGTCGAGAATCACCGGAGTACCCTGATTCGACGCTTTTAATACCGCTTCTGATTCGGGAATTACACCCAGCAGCGGAATGGCAAGAATTTCTTCTACATCGCTAACACTTAACATTTCACCCGCCTCTACGCGCACCGGGTTGTAGCGAGTGAGTAGCAAATGCTCTTTGATTGGCTCCAGATTTTGCTCAGCGCGACGCGACTTGCTTTGCAGAATACCGAGAATACGATCCGAGTCACGCACGGAAGATACTTCCGGGTTGGTGACTACAATCGCGATATCGGCGAAATACAATGCCATCAAAGCGCCCTGTTCAATACCGGCAGGGGAATCACACACTATGTATTCAAAATCTTTAGACAATTCATTAATAACAGTTTCCACACCCTCGCGGGTGAGTGCGTCTTTATCGCGAGTTTGCGAGGCAGGCAGAACGTACAAACCTTCTGTGCGTTTATCTTTGATTAACGCTTGATTCAATGTCGATTCGCCTTTCACAACATTTACGAAGTCGTAAACAACGCGGCGTTCACAACCCATAATCAGATCGAGGTTACGCAAACCCACGTCAAAATCGATAACCACGGTTTTATGGCCGCGCATCGCCAAGCCGGTGCTGATTGCTGCGCTGGAGGTGGTTTTGCCCACTCCGCCTTTACCTGATGTAACAACGATAATCTTGGCCAAGGGAGGCTCCTTTAAATAACAAAACTGGCTAAATAAAAAATAATGGATAGATAACAAATCATGGATAGTTAAACAAAATCCGGAAATATCAAATGGGCATGCACATCTAGCTATTTACCAATGCGTCCACAACCACTTTTTCGCCCTGCAGTGATACCTGCACAGGCTTTTTGAATAATTCTTTTGGCAGGGAATCCTGCAATACAAAATTACCTGCCACCGAAACTAATTCCGCCTCCATTTGCTGGCAGAAAATGCGCGCCGTTTCATCGCCTTTTACACCGGCAAGTGCACGGCCGCGCAGGGTGCCGTAAATATGGATATGGCCATCAGCCAAGACTTCCGCACCTTCACTGACTTGCGCCAGAACAATCAAATCCGCGCCTTCCGCGTAAATCTGTTGGCCTGAGCGCACCGGGCGAGTAATGACTTTGCTCTGGCGCTGCACCAGTCGCTCTTCAATCACAGTTTCAACAACGGTTTCCACAACACGCTCAACCACCGTTTCTACCGCAGCAGGTGTATCTTGTTTGGGGAGTTTAAGCGCGCGCTCACTGGGGGTTGGCAATATGGCCAGACCGGTCTTGTTGACTGGCGCTAACAATACCTCAGGTACGCCGCTAAAACCTAGTGGTTGTAAATCCAGTTCGCGGCAAATAGTCAGTAAATCCGCTATTTTTTTCAGGCTTTCCGGATTTTCAAGACGATCCAGATTAATCAATACCGGGGAGTTCACAAAGAACTGCGGCGCTTGGGTAATTTTCTCTTTCAGTTCGTCTATCAAACTCTTGGGTTCGTAGCGAATAATCGCTAATACCACTACGGTAATAGCACTACCTTTTAATTGAAAATTCACATCAATCATGCGCGGCTCTCGGCGTTCGGCTCTGGGTTTTCGGGTATGAGGGGCAATACTGCAGTTTGTATTACAGCGGTGCGCCATTATCGGGGCGCTTGTTGATTAGTCAAGCAACAGCGTAAGCAGTACAGATAAGTAGTGAAGACCGAGGGAGCTATAACCGGGAGCAAAGCGGTGATAAACAGTTCAGCCAGCATTAAGCCCCGTGCGCCTATAAATGAACCATGAGCGCCAATCCGCCCTCTAATGGGTGCTTGGGTTGATAAATGCGTGATAACAGTGAGAAGCATCATGACTAGCCAGCTACTGCAACGCCCCGGAAAACTAGCGTTAACACTCAGCCTGCTGTTGCCGTTACTGGTGGGTTGTACCACCACTAACGCCGTGGAGCCTCCAGCCTATCGCGGTGCCGCGACGCAAGCGAGCTTTAGTGAAGCGCAGTTGGATTCACTGCTCGCCCCTGTCGCCCTCTACCCCGACACGGTTTTATCCCATGTGCTGATCGCATCCACCTACCCGCTTGAAGTGGTGGAGGCAGACCGCTGGGCGCGCAATAACCCGCGCTATAAAGGGGAAGATGCCGTTAATGCAGTAGACAATCAGGATTGGGACCCCAGCGTAAAAGCCTTGGTCGCCTTCCCTGAAATTTTAAAGCGCATGAGCGATGACTTGGATTGGACCCAGCAGTTGGGTGACGCCTTTCTCGCCAATGAAGAGCGGGTGATGGACAGTATCCAGAACCTGCGTAACCGCGCGTATGATTCGGGTAATTTGGACAAAGTTGAACATGTGCGAGTGATTCGCGAAGAGCGAACCATTGTAATTGAACCCTCGGTTGAGCGAGTGGTGTATGTACCCGCTTACGATACCCGCGTGGTGTATGGCAGCTGGTGGTGGCCGGACTACCCACCGGTGTATTGGCACTACCCCAGCAGCTATGTCTTTGTATCCGGTTTCTACTGGGGCCCCCGCGTTTACCTCGGCCCCCGCTTTTATTTCAGCGCGGTACATTGGCATCACCGCCGTGTGGTAGTGGTAGATCACCACCACCATCACCGCTTTTACAACAGCCGGAGTATTGTGCGTCACAGCAATGCCCGTCATTGGCACCACAACCCCGTGCATAGACGCGGCGTGGCCTATTACGACAATCACACCCGCGAACGCTTCAATAGCCCACGCGAAAGCTATCGGGATACCCGCGAGTACCGTAGCAATCTGCGCGACAACAACATCGCACCTAACCGCGCACGGGATCAACGCCAGGGGCGCGACGAGCAATTCCAGCAACGTCTGGAGCGCCGCCAGGCTGGCCCTATTGGCGGTAACGATGCGCGTGCAAGGATCTACGGTGGCGATGAACAGCGCAATCCCGCCCGTGCCGAGCAACTGCGCGAGCGTATGAATAATCGTGCCGAACACAATCGCCCGGAGCAACAGTCACCGCGTATTCGTCAGGGCGAGGAACAGCCGCGGGTGCGCAATTTCCAAACAGAGCGGGAAAACAACCAGGTAGAGCGTCAGAGTCGGCAACTGGAACGTCGCGATAATGCTGTGCAACAGCCTGCAGCCAGAACCCAACAACCGGAATATCGGGTACAGCCCAGTCCAAACACAAACCAGGAACGGCAGCGCATTTATCGCACCGAGCAACCCAGCAGGCAGATAGAACCGAGCCGCATGGAGCGGATCCAAACCCAGCGCCCGCAGCCAGTGGAGCGCGCCCAATCCCGTTTCCAGACTAACGAGCGCCGCGAAACGCCCCGTGTAGATCGCGGCAGTGACAACCGCGCCGGTATGCGCGGTGAACGCGAACGCTAAGATCATTGGCCCCGCAGCTCATGCGGGGCCCTCACTTTCCGCCTCCTGAAAAAGCACAGCGCTGTGCAATCAATCAACTAACTTTTATACTACTGCAACATTGGTGGATCACACTCGCTTCACCCTCTAGCACAACAGAGCATTTCTTTCCCATGCAGAAAATCGCACAACTTTTTCGTTTACTGATACTGATTGCATTCACTTCAACATTACTGGCCTGTAGCACCCATCGCTCTGCGCAAGACACCTGGCCAGACGCCATGCCTTCCCGCGCGTATTTTGTAAAAGTGTATGAGGCAGACAAAATCAATAAGCAAATCCAGACAAGAGATGAATACCTCACCTGGATTCTGCGTTTTTATAATGGCTGGGAGTTGTATCGCCGCGGCTGGATCAAAATGACCGATGAGCTGGTTGCCCAGGTACAAGATCCGCAACAAGTCACTGAAATCCGCTACAAAATCGACCGCATAGGGCGTTTGGTATCGGGCGAATGGGCTAAAAAGTCGGATACGCGCACTATTTATCTGCGCCATGTATCCATCTGGGGTAACGCGTTGTTGGAATCACTTGATCGCGACCAAGCCCTGCCCTTGATCAATCAAGTAAATCAGGATGTGGATGACCTGCTGGCACACAGAATCAAACCCGAGGTGATTACCGCCGACCGCTATTTCCCTGCCGATGAAGATGATCCTTTTTTGTAAGTAGTTCAGATCTCACCGCCCCAAAAACAAAAAATCCCCAACTGGGGATTTTTGCGTTAAGCGAACCAGATTAAACAACAACCTAAGAAGCCAGTACCTTAATTGCAATCTCGGAACCCGGCAGTTCATCGGCGGCGATCAATAAAATCATACCGATAAACATCGCCACTACGGCTAAATACCACAGTACTGAAAACCAGATGCCGTAGCGTGTTAAAGGGGGAATATCCTCCGCTAAACCTACGCGCCAACCAGCAAGAATATCAATTACTCCCAGCACAATAAAAAAGGTGATGAAATACAAACCCAACTTCCACGCCAATACAAAACACAGCGCGGAAATAATGAGCAAAGCCACCAATGCCAGATAATTGCGCCCGGAAAACACCAGCGATTTAACCACGCGCCCACCATCCAGCGGATGTACAGGAATCAGGTTAAACAAGTTCAACAGCGCACTGGTGGATGCCACCAAACCGGCAAAATGGCTTCCGGTAATCAGATACACGATATAAAAGGCTACCGTCAGGATCAGGCCAAATACCGGCCCCATCATGGAAATATACACATCCTGCCAGCGGGTTTTAGGCATATCACCCACCGCCAAACCACCCACAAACGGAATCAAATACATACCCTTGGTGGGCAGACCACATTTTTTCATCGCCCGTAAATGACCATATTCGTGAAATACCAATACGCCAATTAACGCCAGCGCAAATTCCAGGGTAAACATCACGCTGTACACGGCAACCGACGCGGCCATCAAGGCGACCTTTACCACTTGTGCGGCTTTTAAAAACTTGAAGGCGATTAACCCAATCGATAACCAGGAGTTACTCTTACCGGGAGCAGGCGCCGCACCTGGATTTACCCCATCGGCCAAGGTTTGCTGTTGCGCTGCAAACGCCTGGGCGGCAACCTGCTGCTCGGTAGAAACCGGCGCACGGCCTTCAATGACGCACTGCGTGTTGA
This sequence comes from Cellvibrio sp. KY-YJ-3, assembly GCF_008806955.1. NCBI lineage: Bacteria > Pseudomonadati > Pseudomonadota > Gammaproteobacteria > Cellvibrionales > Cellvibrionaceae > Cellvibrio > Cellvibrio sp. KY-YJ-3. Next base: position 4,068,333 of record NZ_CP031727.1, read on the forward strand.
GCCACAATTCGTAGTTCACGTCCCCTGCACGCAAGTTGAGTACATAAACCAATTTCATCGCCCCCAGTGCCGGCACGACAAACTCGTGGGTGCTAGTGATCCCAAAATTGCGGCTGCTGGACATCAACTGCCCATCAACCACGACTTGTTCTTCTCCCGTTGCCGGTGTCGCTGCGACCATAAATTCGTGGCCGGCATAGTCAAACGAAAATAACTGCATAAATTACAACTCAACATTCATCAATAAAATTTCACAACCCAAACACACCAAACATACACCCCGCCGGAGTTTTGCTGGCCTTAACCCCACCTTGCTAATAAACTGTGCGCTATTCGCGCACAGCGCTCAATCTGCAACGTCTTTCACTGAGTCAAGTATGTTACGTATAGGTCAGCAAAACCGCTTAAAAATCATCAAACACACCGATTTCGGCATTTTTCTTGATGGTGGCAAGTTTGGCAACATCTTATTACCCAAACGCTACGTGGCAGCTGATATGAAAATCGGCGAAGAGTTGGATGTATTTATTTATCTGGACTCAGACGACTGCATCATCGCCACCACCCTTACCCCTAAAGCCATGGTGGGTGAATGTGCGTTTTTGGAAGTGAAAGAAGTGAACAACGTGGGGGCATTTTTGGATTGGGGTCTACCCAAAGATTTACTGGTGCCTTACAGCGAGCAGCACAAACCCATGGAAGTGGGCCGCTCTTATGTGGTGTGTATTTATCAAGATGAATACACCGGCCGCATTACCGCGTCCTCGCGGTTAAACCGCCATTTGGAAGAGCGCGCCAGTGGTTTGCGCGCGCAGCAAGCCGTAGATTTAATTATTTGCGGCCGCAGCGATATGGGTTACAAAGCCGTTGTAAATCACACTCACCTGGGGCTTATTTTCCGCGACGATGCATTCCGTACCCTGCTCTACGGCGAAAAAGTAAAAGGTTATATCAAAGCAATTCGCGCTGATCGAAAAATTGATTTGAGTTTGCAAAAACACGCACGCGACACCAAAGAAGATTTAGCCGAAAAAATTCTCAGCGATCTGGAACAAAAAGGCGGCGTCTCCTACTTGACCGACAAAAGCGACCCGGATGCTATTCATAAAGCGTTTAACGTAAGCAAAGGCAATTACAAAAATGCCCTGAGCTTGCTTTATAAACAACGCAAAATTTTGATCGAAAAAGATAAAATTACTCTCGTATAAAAATTCACACTGGCACCACACAATATGAACAAGAACAAAACAATCCGCTGGGGCATTATTGGTGTTGGCAGTGTGTGCGAAGTAAAAAGTGGCCCGGGGTTTTACAAAAACCCCAACTCGCAATTGCTTGCGGTGATGCGTCGTGATCTTGAAAAAGCCAAAGACTATGCGCTACGCCATGAAGTCCCACGCTGGTATGACAATGCCGAAGCGCTGTTCAGCAATCCAGATATAGATGCCATTTATATCGCAACTCCACCCGCGCAACACAAAAACTACGCACTGGCAGCACTGGCCGCAGGCAAAGATGTCTATATCGAAAAACCCGTCACTCTCAATGCAGACGAATGCAAACAACTGATTGCTGCCGCCGAACAAAGTAGCAACAAAGTGTGTGTCGCGCACTACCGCCGCGCAATGCCCTGCTTTGTAAAAATTAAAGAGCTGTTGCGCACCGGTGCCATAGGCACACCACTACTGGCACAGATTGATATGTTGCGCCCCGCGCCTACAACACCGCCAAACGAAAATAATTGGCGACTTGACCCCGCCATTTCCGGCGGCGGTTTGTTTCACGATTTAGCACCGCATCAATTGGATTTAATGCTGCACTGGTTTGGCGGCGTAAACGCAGCCAAGGGGTTTTCACTTAACCAACGTCAATTGAGTGCAGCAGATGATCTGGTACAAGGTTGGGCGCAATTGGAATCCGGTGTTGTACTGCAAGGCCGTTGGCACTTTACCCTGGCGCCAATGTATAAGCGCGATCACTGTGAAATTATCGGGACACAAGGCAGTATCAGTTTCAGCTTTTTTGATGACACCGAGTTTCACGTCATTAATGGCGATGGTAAACACAGCATCAAGATGAATTATCCGCCGCATGTGCAACAGCCATTAATTGCACAGGTAAACGACTATTTCCGCGGCGAAGGTGACAACCCTTGCAGCTTGCAGGATGCATTGGCCGTGATGGAATTAATGGATTGTTTTAGCGCCATTTGAATAAATGTTTTATTACACGCCAATAAAATTAAAAAAATAAAATTAAAAAACCGCACCAAATTATTGCCTGACCATTTTGATTGCACCGCACCAACACATCACCTTGTCGTCTAAAATTTTATTAATTATTTTTTCACTCTGAATTGCGCATTAGTTGTGCGCAACATCACACACTTTTACCCGTTTTTGCGCGGCAAGCTTTTTGCTTATTACTAGAATGTAAAAAGTTATACATCCACCAAACAATTCAGACTGCATGGGCGTGCACATTCGCGTGCAATAGACCAACAACTCTGAATGCACTCTTCGTAATTCAATCTAACCCGAAAAACGCAAGGAGTTGTGATGTTTACTAAAAATGCTTTGCACTTGGCCATAACCACTACCAAAGTCTCGCTAACCAAATATCTGTTGCCGCTTGGCAGCACATTATTATTGTTAAGCCCCTCTGCATTAAGCCAAACCGGCAATCCAAATACCGCCAGTGAAATTGAAGAGTTGGTGGTAGTGGGTTCGCGCATTCGCCAAACCAATTTAAAAACAATATCACCAACCCAAATGATTACCCGCGAAAGTGCTGCCACCGCAGGGTTAAATTCCACGGTTGATTTATTGCAATCCAATGCCCTCACCGGTGGTGCATCACAAATCAATAATGCCTACGGTGGTTATGTCACCAATGGCGGCCCGGGTGCCAATACCATTTCCCTGCGCGGCTTGGGTGCAAGCCGCACACTGGTACTGATTAACGGCAGGCGTGTCGCTCCCTCCGGCACCCAAGGTGCAGTCGGCACGGCGGACTTAAATGTTTTACCCACCGCCATGATCGAACGTGTCGAAGTATTGCGCGATGGTGCCTCATCTATTTACGGTTCAGATGCAGTAAGCGGGGTTATTAACGTCATCACCAGAGAAGAGGTGGAAGGCTGGGCCATTGAAGGAGATTTTAATTACCCCACCGAAGGGGACGGTGAACAAATTCGTTTATCACTTTCCGGTGGCATGAACGAGGAACGTTTTTCACTTTCCGGTTCTTTTGATTATTACGAACGTAAACCACTCACCCTGGGTGACAGAAAGTGGACGCGCTGCAATCAGGATAAGCTGCGCGATCCGCAAACCGGAGAATCGGCAGATTTTATTGACCCTAATACGGGCAAATCAAAATGCTACCCCATCACCACTACGGGTTCGAATGGTGTAACCATTAATACCATTGGCACCCAGGGCGTCACAGCAGATAACTGGGATACTCTTGGCTTGAATGGCCCGGTCGTGGGCGGGCCCGGTTCATCCGGAACTACCTTTACCCGCTTTCGCCCTAACGCTTCAGTGACAACCGGCGTGATTGGCTACGAGGGAGTCGGCGGTGGCACTAATGACTTGAATGTGCGCGACACATTTGAACAACGCATGCTGAATGAAGATTTAATTTCCCCGGCAAAAACCTATACCGGTTTTTTACAAAGTAAATACGATTTGCAAACACTGGGGGACGCGCAATTATATGCCGAGCTGCTAGCGTCGCGGCGCGAGTCCAACCAAACCAGTTATCGTCAACTGTCCATGGATTACCGGCGCGGCAGCCCATTAATTCCCACTGAACTTGCCTACGGCGATTTTGCGGCCGACCAGGGAACCAGCGATGGAGAGCGGGTTGGTGTGCGCGCGTTTGTGGGTTTCGGCAACGACAGCAGCGTACAGGATATCGATTTTTACAAACCCACAATTGGTATACGCGGCGACCTGACATTTTTACCTGACTGGCGCTACGACATTTATGCCAGCTATGCCAAGTCGGATGCCAGCTATGAAAGGGATTCTTTCCTGATTGATAAACTCACCTACGCCAGCGACGCGATTAGTGCGCCCGCCGGTGTAGATCCAACACTGATTCGCGACGGTCTCACCTGTGAAATTAATATCACCAATCCCGATGAAAAATGCATTCCCTACCCGCATCTAACCGCTGCTGTGGTCGGGGGCGAATTACCACAAGACTTTAAAGATTATATTTTTCGCAATACCCAAGGCTCTACCGAATATGAAGAGTCCATTTTCAGCGCAATTATCGATGGCCCGCTATTTAATGTTCCCGCAGGTTCAGTGCAAGGCGTGTTTGGTATTGAACATCGCCGCATGGAAATTAATGATCAACCCGATGCAAACAGCATCGCTGGAAACCTTTTTAATTTGAGTAGTGCAACCCCCACAATTGGCGATGACAATGTCAACGAAATCTATACCGAAATTCAAATTCCGATTTTACTCGGGGCGAGATTTGCAGAAGAATTAACCCTTAACGGATCAATTCGTTATACCGATTATGATTCCTACGGCTCAGACGACACTTACAAAGTTGGTTTTATTTATTCACCCACGGATTGGATTTCACTGCGTGCATCGCGCGGTACTTCATTTCGCGCACCGGCGCTATTTGAACAATTTCAAGGCCCAACCAGCGGCTTTCGCTCTGCATCGCTTGACCCTTGTAACGAATACGGAGCAGACGGAATCAACCCAAATCGCGCGGCAAACTGCGCACTGGAATTGCCAGGGCAACCTGAGTTTCTGGCCACCAATGGCGTTGAAGTGTTTAGTTTGGGCGGCGCTGACGCAGGTTTATTTGCAGAGACATCCGACAACACCACCTACGGTATTATTTTCACCCCCACCCTTGGCGACAGCACGGATTTGAGCATCAGCATCGATTATTTTGATATTCAAATTAATAACGGCGTACAAAAAGCCGGGGAAGATGAAATTTTGGATCGCTGCTACGATTCCGCAGATTTTGCAGCCGACAAAGGTCTGTGCCGATTAGTGCGCCGCGACCCAATCACCAAACAATTAACAGTGAATGATACTTACACGAATCTCGCTACAGAAATTGTGCGTGGGTTGGACATCAATACCACACTTTCACAGGAGCTGGGGGCGGGCACAGTGTCGCTCAATTTAAGTTTGACACGATATTACGAACAGTCGTCCAAACTTTTCAGCGACGACCCGCTGGAAGAATTTAACGGCAGTTTGGAAAGCCCGGAGTTTGGCGGTTCAGGTGAAATAGGTTACGCAATCGACAGCTGGAAATTTACCTATGGCGTGGATTGGATTAGCAGCATGGATGGTTACGCGGAAGCTGATGAAGACCCCGCCGAAAGTTTTTCTGACTACAGGGTGCCAAGCTATCTTGAACACCGACTTTCCGCTCGCTACCAGGCAGACAATTGGAAAACCACAGTGGGTGTGCGCAACCTGACTAACGAAACACCACCAGAAATTTCTGCAGGCTACTACAACCGCGTTGGCAACTCACCGCTGTATAGTGGCTATGACTATGTTGGCAGAGAAGTATTTATCAGCTTTCAGGTTCAGTACTAATTAACAATATCTGGCGCTAGCAAAGGAATGCACTGCCAGGCTAAACACTCTTGCAATCAGATTCCGCGAAAGAGATACGGAAACAACTCCTGCTTTTCTTCCGCTGTTAATTTTTCCACCCGCGCTTTATTTATTTCTGGCACCGCTTCCACATCAGGAAAAAACTGCAGCGCCTTTTCCAAACTGGCTTCACGAATAATATGCAGGATTGGATAGGGCGCGCGATTGGTTAGGTTCTCGGCGTCGTCCGGTTCAGCGCCAGCAAAACAATAATCCGGGTGAAAGGTGGCCAACTGATAAACACCTGTCCAGCGATTGCGTTTAAGCAGCTGATCGGCCCAATTTAAAAATTGGTTGTAATCAAAAAAGTCCTGCAAGTGTTGCGGAATAATTAGCAGTGTTGTTTCTATTTCACTGGCAGGGGTTGCATCGAGCAATTCCAGTTCGCGCTGTAAATCCTGCAATAGCAGTTCATCGTCAGTGGCATTACTCACCACCATCCGCACGCGGTTTTCTCCTGTGGGTTTTGCGGCGAAGGGGCAAAGGTTTAAACCAATCACCACTGCATTTAGCCAGCGTGCCACAGCCACACGGGCAGCGGTATTTTGCTCCATAACTTAGGCCCCTGCCTGGCGCTGTTGCAGCAACAATCCCAACCCTTCAATAAAATCCAGCACCAACTCATCGTCGCAGGCTTTGAAATGCACATGACCTGGTTTGCGGAATAAGGCCGCAAGATCCGATTTAGTCAACTCAATGGTTGCCAACTTTAGTGCATCGCGCACTTGCTGTTCATGCAAGTTGTAGGCGATACGCAATTTTTTTAGCACATCGTTGTTAGAGATTTTGGCGTGTTTCTCAATCACCTCTTGTTCAGCGTCGTTTTTTTTGCCGCGTTGTTGTTCAATCAGGTTATTGAGGAAAATCAGCAACACATAATCCGGCATGGGTTCAAAGCCGGGCTGATAATCGGTTTTCAATAGGTTGGCGATTTCTTTATCGTTCAGGTCGATCGCAGACAGCGCAAATAACTGTTGGATTTGTAAGTTGCCCAGCGTAAGTGACTGGGTAATTTTGCGAAAAATATCGTTGGTTCTCATGGGGCTTGCTCTATGATTACAGCTGGATTTCACGCCATTCTACCGCAAATACCCCTTACCAGAGAGTCAAACTATGAACCCGTTTGTTGAGGTCGACCCCTTCGCACCAGAATTGGTAGCCGCGCGCAAACGCGCCAAACAACTCTGTCAGCAATTGAACGCCCTGCGCGCCGACCAAACCAAAGCGCGCAAACCGCTGTATCAAGAATTGTTCGGTCAGGTGTCGCGCGCCTATATTGAGCCCAGTTTTTTTTGCGATTATGGCAGCAACATTTTTTTGGGTGACGGCTTTTATGCCAACCATAACTGCGTGATTTTGGATGTAGCCGAAGTGCGCATTGGCAACAATGTAATGTTCGGCCCCAATGTACAAATCTACGCCACAACTCACCCACTCGACCCGCAGGAGCGTGCGACTGGAAAAGAGTTTTGCGCAGCCGTCACCATCGGCGATGACTGTTGGATTGGCGGTGGGGCGATTATTTTGGCAGGTGTGACTATTGGCAAAGGTTCGGTAATCGGTGCTGGCAGCCTGGTGAATAAAGATATTCCCGAAGGTGTAGTAACCGCAGGCAACCCTTGCAAGGTGATTAAAACGGTAACTGCCAATCAGCCCTAGCTGGAGTGGGGCGATTGTTGTCGGTAATGTTGTTTTTTAGCGGAATACATACGTTCATCAGCCAGCATCAACAAATTTTTAAGTGAATCTTTGTCGGTACTGGCAAACCCCATACTGAAGCTGATGGGAAGTGTTTCGCCTGCAATGTTCATGTGCAAATCACCACACTGTGCCTTCAGTCGCTCGGCAAAACCTTCACATACAGATTCAGTTGCCTGCTCCAGCAGCAAATAAAATTCGTCGCCGCCCACCCGCGCCACTGTGTCGTTTGCTCGCGCTGCTTTTTTAAGGGCGCGCGCTACTTCAACCAGCATTTGATCACCGTATTGGTGACCATAATGATCATTTACATATTTCAGCCCATTCACATCCACCACAAACACGCCGAAGTGGGCGGATTGATCTGTGGTCGGAAAGGCGGCAATTTTGTCGTTGTAACGGGCATTAAACAGATGACGATTAGGCAGCCCAGTAACTGAATCCAAATGGGCCAGTTGATGCAGCTGGGCATTGAGGCGGTGCTGGCGCAGCGCCGAGGAGAGCATGCTACACAACACCATAAGCGCCTCCTCTGCCAGTTTGCTGCGGTCACTGCGTGCGGTGATTAAAAACCCCTGATAATCCACCCCCTCACCACCAATCGCAAACAGGTGCGGCTAACAATCACCTCGTCACCGGCTAGCAGGCGCAATAAGGCTGGCTGACGCTGGTGAGGGTCCACACCCGCCTGCACCAACTTTTCCGCATTAACTACAACCAGCAGCAGGCCATCCACTTGAAACGGTTGGGACAGGGAACTACTGGCCGTGAGTATCGGCCGGATAAAAATCAGCGTTCGCGGCTTCTCCGGCAAACTGGGCGAAATAAACAATCGCGGGCGTGGATCACTGATGGATTCAGGCGATGAAACGACCTGCGCCATGTAGGGCTCGTAGGCCGAAATATCCTCTGTGAGCGCCCAGGTGGGGATAACCTGTATAGGGAAAAACTCTTTATCGATCAGCATTACCGTTTCAGCTGCCGGATTAGTGCCAAGATAAGCTTCGATTTTTTGCACGGAAATGGGCGACAAAATGGGCATGGAGAGCGAGCGAATAACCGAGCCATCGCTGGCGATGCGATCCAGATCCCCCATTAACTGCAGCATGGCCTGCGTCAACTGAAACGAAAAACGCTCGGTTTCATGCACCAACTCGCGCTGGTAGCTGGCAACTTGCCGCTCATAGTCGGCGAGCAATTGATAAATACACAAAATTATTAGCGGCACTGCAATGACAGCCCACACCAGCAGTAAGACTGTGCGACGAAAACTCGGAACGGCCTGCTGGGTCAAGATCGGCTCCTCAGGGGTTAGCAGTAGCTGGCGTCACCATGCGCTGGGCATTGCGAATATGACGCTCGGCCAACTGCTGCATATATTTTGCGGCGGCCTGTCCATCCAGTGCGCCTTCGCGGTGACGTAAAAAGCCTTTGCCCATCGCATCCCAAATGAAGGTCATCTCTTTATCTGCCGGCAGGGGTTTGGTTTCCGCCATGAGTTCAATGGTTTTTTTAAGGTAGCCACGTGCATTTTTCTGCGCGTGCTCAAATGCCGCCTGTTCAACGGGAATTGCGCCCATCGCCAGCCAGAAATGCTTTTGCACTGCGGTGCTTTGCAGGTAATTGGCGAGTTTAAGCAACTGCGCGCGTTTACTGCCCGTCAGGCTTTGGTTGGGGAAGGACAATACATGGGAGCTGAAGGTGGGTACCATTTTGCGCCCATCGGCGGTAGGAATAGCACTGACGCCCAGATCTTCCCCCAGAGCGGCATGAAACTCCTTGCCAATCCAGTCACCATTGATGGTGTAAGCCACTGCCCCGCTTTTAAACAGATCGACCGCACACTGGTAACTGCACCCTGGATAGGACAATTCACGTTGGCGTAGCGTTTTATAAAAATCGAGAACTCTTCCAGAATTGCGCCGAAAGAATCTTTGGCATAGGTGTAGATAATCGATAGGCCATCATTGGCCCGTGAAGGTTGCACACAGCAGAGCAGCGCTATAGCCACGAAAGCGCGAATTTTTATCGGTATCAACCGCCATTCCCCGTTTTTAAATTGCCGATGACAGCAAGAATAGACCAACCTTGCAGGATTTGATGGGCGCACGATCCATCCCAATAACCAGCCATTCGCAGCCAAGTGTATGTTTTTGCTTGCCCAATGGCGCCAATTTTTTTAAGGTGTCCCACCCCGGGCTTACCTGAACCAGCGTATACCCTCTTTGATCGACAGCGCTACACCCTGAAAGCATCACCATAATAAACGCGCGATTTTCCTGGCGATCCCGCAAATCCCTACGCCAATAACGGCATGCTTCATCGCCGATAAGTACCACGAGGAGTCTGTTTTTATGCAAATGACACTGTTTGAGCAAGCGCTCGACTTACTGATTTTTGGCATGGGCACGGTCTTTGTGTTCCTCGCCCTATTGGTTGTCGCGGTCAATATGATGTCGCGTTTTATCGATACCTACTTCCCGGAGGCGGTGGTAGAAGAAGCGCCGGCACCTAAACGCAAAACGACTTCCGACGCGATTGACCCCACTACCCTCGCCGTTATTCAGGCAGCCATTCGTCAACATCGCGACAAACAATCGCGCGGCTGATTCAGGAGTTTTTACCATGATGAACAACAATAACCCTCTGGGAATTACCGATGTAGTGCTGCGCGACGCGCACCAGTCATTGTTTGCCACCCGCCTGCGTTTGGATGACATGCTGCCGATTGCCGAAAAGCTGGACAGGGTAGGCTTTTGGTCGCTCGAATCCTGGGGCGGCGCCACCTTTGATGCCTGCATTCGTTATTTGGGTGAAGACCCTTGGGATCGCATTCGCGAACTCAAAAAAGCCATGCCCAAAACCCCGCAGCAAATGTTGCTGCGCGGCCAGAACCTGCTGGGCTATCGCCACTATGCCGACGATGTTGTTGAGAGTTTTGTGGAGCGCGCAGCGGTCAGCGGTGTCGATGTATTCCGCGTATTTGATGCGATGAACGATATGCGCAATATCGAAATTGCCATGAAAGCGGTAAAACGCCACGGCAAACATGCGCAGGGCACACTCTCTTACACCCTGAGCCCGGTACACAATCTGGATGGCTGGGTTGCCCAAGCCAAACAAATCGAAGACATGGGCGCCGACTCGATTTGTATCAAAGACATGGCCGGCCTGCTCAAACCCTACGACGGTTTTAAACTGGTCAAACGCCTCAAAGCCGAGTGCGACATTCCCATTCATATGCAGTGCCATGCCACCACCGGCTTGGCGCACGCGACTATTTTGAAGTGCGTGGAAGCGGGCATCGACAATGTGGATACCGCTATTTCCTCCATGTCCATGACCTACGGCCACAGCCCAACTGAAACTCTGGTCGCCACCCTTGAGGGCACCAATCGCGACACCGGATTGGATTTGGTACTGCTGGAAGAAATCGCCACCTACTTCCGTGAAATTCGCAAAAAATACGCGAAGTTTGAAGGCTCATTAAAAGGTGTGGATGCGCGCATCCTCATCGCCCAGGTTCCCGGTGGCATGTTGACCAATATGGAAAGCCAACTGCGCGAGCAAGGCGCCATCGACCGTTTTGATGAAGTGCTGGGCGAGATCCCGCGCGTGCGTGAAGATTTGGGCTTTATCCCGCTTGTAACCCCCACCTCGCAAATCGTTGGCACCCAAGCGGTGTTGAATGTGCTGAGCGGCGAACGCTATAAAAATATCTCCAAAGAAACTGCCGGTGTATTGCGCGGTGAATATGGCGCAACGCCCGCACCCATGAACGCCGAACTGCAGGCAAAAGTATTGCAAGACGGCGAACTGCCCATTACCTGCCGCCCGGCGGATAACCTCGCACCGGAACTGGCGCAACTGACATCGGCGCTGGAAAAAGAAGCGGCACTGCGCAATATCACCCTGAGAACCGGTGAAAACGCACTGGATGATGTACTCACCTACGCGCTCTTTCCACAGATCGGCCTGCGCTTTTTGGAGCATCGCAACAACCCAACCGCATTTGAGCCGGCACCTACTGGTAAAGAGTCATCGCTAGTGACCAATGACGCGGGTGAAGAAATTTATACCGTGGAAGTGGAAGGCAAAAAATATACGGTAAGCGTCAATAACGGGGGCGACCTGACCGGTATCAAGCCCCTGCACACGGGAACCAGTACCTCGGCCAGCAAACCGGCCGCCGATGTACAAGCGCGCCCAGTCAATGCACCTCTGGCAGGCAATATCATCAAAATTGCGGTTAATGTTGGCGATGAAGTGCAGGAAGGCGATCTATTACTGCTGCTGGAAGCCATGAAAATGGAAACCCAGATCAGTGCGCCCTGCAGCGGTACTGTCACCAGTATCGATGTCAAAACCGGCGATTCTGTCGTGGTTGGCAAAACCCTGCTTGCGATTGCGGGGGAATAATTGATGGATACCCTGTTACGACTCTGGCAATCCACCGGCATTTACCACATGCAGTCCGGTCAGATGATCATGATCGGCATTTGCCTGCTACTGCTGTTCCTCGCCATCCGCAAAGGTTTTGAGCCAATGCTGTTGGTGCCTATTGGTTTTGGCGGCCTGCTGGCCAACCTGCCTGCGGCGGGCCTCGCGTTTTCGGCGGTGGAACACGCACTGCACAACGGGACGCCCGAAATAGGTATCGTCCTGGCCCAACTTGCAGGCCTGAGCGCTGACACGGCGGATGCCGTAATCTATAAAGCGCTCAGTAACGGCAGCCCGGAACTCTACCAAACAGCACTGCACACCGCGCAGGCAGCTGGCTATAACGACGGTATGCTCTACACCTTTTACAAGGTGGCGATTGCCAGCGGTATCGCGCCACTGGTAATTTTTATCGGTGTCGGCGCCATGACCGACTTTGGCCCCCTGCTCGCCAACCCCAAAACCCTGCTACTTGGAGCTGCCGCACAGTTTGGTATTTTTGCGACAGTATTGGGGGCAATTGGATTAAGTTATTTCGGCCTGGACTTCTCTATCGCCGACGCCGCAGCCATTGGCATTATTGGTGGCGCCGATGGCCCAACGGCGATCTATGTCGCCAGCAAGTTGGCCCCTGACTTACTGGGCGCCATCGCGGTCGCGGCCTACAGTTACATGGCACTGGTACCGCTGATCCAACCTCCCATCATGCGCCTGCTCACCACCCAGGCTGAACGCGGCATTGTGATGCAGCAGCTGCGCACCGTGAGCAAACGCGAAAAAATCATTTTCCCGATTGTGATGCTGGCATTGGTCGGCCTGATTCTGCCGGATGCCACTCCGCTGCTCGGCGCTTTCTGTTTGGGCAACCTGATGCGTGAATCGGGCGTGGTGGATCGCCTGTCTGATACCGCGCAAAACGCGCTAATCAATATCACCACCATCTTCCTCGGCTTGGCAGTGGGTTCAAAACTGGCGGCGGATAAATTCCTCGATCCCAAAACCCTGGGCATTCTGGCACTGGGTATTGTGGCCTTTGGTATTGGCACTGCCGCCGGCGTGCTAATGGCCAAAGCCATGAACCTGTTCTGCAAACACAAAATCAATCCACTGATTGGCTCTGCCGGTGTCTCGGCAGTACCTATGGCAGCGCGTGTGTCCAACAAACTTGGCCTACAAGCCAACCCACAGAACTACTTGTTGATGCATGCGATGGGGCCAAATGTAGCCGGGGTTATAGGCTCAGCCATTGCAGCGGGCGTGATGATTACCATTGTGTCCAACTTGCCAGCGGGTTAATCACACAATCGCAAAACAACTGCAAAAAAACAAAAAGGGGCTGCAAACAAACGTTTGCAGCCCCTTTTTTATTGCCGTCATTGAGCCCTTTGCTAACCACTCAATCCAAAATAATATGCGGTAAAAAACGCGATGTATCTTTGGTGATCAAGGTTGCATCCTCGCGGATGCAAATTCCCGCAGCGCTGTCGCCCACTACCCAACTACCAAGCATGGCGTAGGTGTCGGCGTTGCGATATTCGTCGCGGAATTTTGGCAGTGCATGTAAGGCTTGGCGCACGTAGCGGCCGTCGGCATAGGGGCCTGCGGCGGAAATTTTTTCACCACTGCTGGTGATTAAATCCACGTTGGCACCTTCACGCGACAACAGCGGTTTACGCACCCATCCCGCACCCAGTGGCTCGCTGCTTGCCGTTTCAAAAAACGCGGGCAACAAATTGGGGTGATTGGGGTAGCGAGTCCACAGCAGCGGCAAAATACCTTTATTGGATAACAACATTTTCCACGCTGGTTCGAGCATTTGGGTGTTGGCGGCCATGATGGTTTTGGCAAAATCTTCCTGCACCATAAATTCCCAAGGGTACAACTTGAACAGGCCTTTTATCGGTTGATTATCCAAATCGACAAATTGCTCTTGCAGCTCGCCAATATCCTCCAGCGGGATATAGCGCACATCCACACCCGCTTGCGCCGCCATGTCCATTAGATAATTTACGGTGCCCAAGTCCTCCAAATTATCGCGCACGCTGGCGAAATAAAAGGGCTGGGGTAAATTAAGCTGCGCAAAAGCGGCTTCGATTTTGTCGTGTAGGGAATTGAATTGGTCGGCACTTTCCGGCAACACACCATTTTTGATTTGATCTTCCAACCAGACCCATTGGAAAAATCCGGTTTCAAATAATGATGTTGGTGTGTCGTAATTTAATTCCAACAATTTGGCGGGGCCAAAACCGTTGTAAACCAAATCCATCCGCCCATACAAATGGGGTTCGCCTTTGTTCCAGGAATTCCAGATATAACTCCAGAAATCGCGCGGGATATTCAGCAGCGTGAGCATTTCTTCGCTGCGAGTAATATCGCCCACCATATCCATCACCATCTGGTGCAACTCTTCGGTGGGCGCTTCCAAATCCTCTTCAATTTGGCGCAAGTTGAATTGGTAATACGCGGTTTCATCCCAATAGGGTTCGCCGTCAAACGTGTGAAAATTAAATCCAACTTCTTCGGCGTAAGCGCGCCAATTCGCGCGCTCGGCAACACTGATGCGTTTCATGCATTAACCACCAAAACTATTGCGTGCAGCCGCTTGCTGGCCAAAACCACCGCGACGAACTACCTGGCCGACTTGCGGTTTTACTTGCGAAGGTTTGAGGGTGATAGGGCCAATGCCTTTGGCAACCGGCGTATTGGTCGCGGTGCGGAAAGTGCCGCGGTCATCGCGCGATTTGTACAGCGGTTGTGTCGGAACTTTTGAGCCAGCACCCGCCGCTGCGGGCTGTTGCAAATTACTGCCGCCGCGATTCATCATCTGCCCCGCGAGAAAACCCATCATCATCGGCATAAATACACTGCCACCCTGTGCAGTTTGCTGCGGCGCGGTTTCACATTGGCCAGCACCAAAGTCGGTTTCACATTCTTCTTTGTTCAAATACTTGGGCGCCACTTGCGGGTGCAAGGCTTGGGCAGCAGCGTAATCCGCATTGCATTGTGTTGTGTCATTCAACCCGGCTGCACTGCACTCGCTCGGGTCGCTGAATACCATCGCCTGCTCGCTCTCCTCACCACACCCGGCGAGCAACAGGGTTGCCACAGGAACCATCAATACCAATGCGGCTTTTTTACTGCGTTTCATTACTGCTCGTTTAGTCTGTTTCATAATTTAATGGCCTGCAAAAGATTAATAAGTCATACACGCGGCGTTGATCAAACCTACAGCAATGGCACTCGCTGCCACAAAACTGCCGGTTGCTACTTCGCCTTGGTTAATGCGTTCCGGCAATTGTTTGATGGCCACACGCAGCACCACAAAGGTTAATACCTGCACCACTAGGGCGACGGCACCCCATACTGCACAATCCAGCAGCGACATAGAGTTGGTAATGGCGCTAGCCAGTGGCAGCGCAAAGCCAATTAGCGCGCCGCCAAATGCCAATGCGGCAGCGACATTATTAGCGCGGATTAACGCCAGCTCATCCTGTGGCGTCACCCAGGTATAGATACGAATAAATAACAGCAATAGCACAATTGCCATCGCAAAATACGCCAGAAAAGCGGGCAAGCCGTTAAGTGATGACAAGGTAGTTTCAAGCATGAATAGTTCCTTTGTTGGCAGGGTGATAAATGGAAAACTGGCGGGATTCTGACATAAAAGTCCACATGGCTCTATCGGCAGATTCTATCCTTCAATATAAGCGCACAAGGCGCGGGAGTTTTGCCCATGATTACACGCTATTTCTGGCACACTCAGTGAATTCTATTGCCAAGTATTTTTCGGTACTTCGATGAACATCAGGAACAGCCGCCTTATGAACAAGCGCCTTATCAACAAAAGCATCAGGAAAATGTTGATGCCAAGCCTACTGCTCGCACTCGCTGCACAACTCACGGCCTGCAGCGACCACAACGCCAATCTCGCACTCGGCACCCTGGAGCGCGACCGCATAGTGCTCAAAGCCACCGCTGCCGAAATTATCACCCAACTGCCTATTGCCGAGGGCAGCGATGTCAAAGCGGGCGATTTATTGCTGCAACTGGATGATCGCCGCCAGCAGGCACTGGTTGCCAAAGCCGATGCCAATCTCGCCAGCGCGCAAGCCAATCTCACCAAATTACAAAACGGCGCGCGGACGGAAGATATAGCCGCTGCGCGCTCGCAAGTAAAAGGCGCAGAAGCGCAGTTAGTTGAAGCGCAAAAAACCTTTGCCCGCGCTGAAACATTGGTGAGCAAAAAACTAGCCGGTGCCGCCGAGTTGGACAGTGCGCGCGCCAAACGCGATTCAGCGCAAGCCAACCTCGATAAATCCCACGAGAATCTGTTGTTACTTACCAACGGCACCCGCGAAGAAGATTTGCAGCAAGCCGAAGCGCAAGTCGCACTCGCCAAGGCTGCGTTGGAGTTGGAGCAGTACAATTTGGGCGAGCTAAGTATTCGCGCCACCAGTGATGCGCGGTTGGATCATTTGCCCAAACATCTGGGCGAGCGCACCAGCATCGGCGAAGCAGTGGCGACTTTGCTTGATAAAAATGCGCCCTACGCGCGGATTTATGTTCCCGAAACACATCGCCTGAACGTCAACGCAGGACAAGAATTGGTGATCCATATTGATGGCCTAGAGCAGCCCCAAACCGGCAAGCTGCGCTGGGTTTCACAAGACCCGGCCTTTACGCCCTACTTCGCACTTAACTCCACCGATCGCGCGCGCCTTGTGTATTTAGCCGAAGTGCAATTGCCCGCGTCCGCCGCCAATTTACCGAGCGGTTTGCCGGTACAGGTTGAGCTGCCCCATGATTGATTTAAAAGAGCCGAGCACTCAAGACTGGGCGATAGAAACCATCGGCATGACCCGTCGCTTTGGCGATTTTGTCGCCGTAGACCAGCTGGATCTACGTATCCCCCACAAAACCATTTACGGTTTCCTCGGTCCGAATGGCTGCGGCAAATCCACCAGCATGCGTTTGATCACTGGCCTGCTCACGCCGAGTGCAGGCAGCGTGCGTGTGCTGGGCATGGATATTCCGGAGCAAGCGGAATTGCTGCGCCGTCGCCTCGGTTATATGACGCAAAAGTTTTCGCTCTACGACGATTTAACCGTGCAGGAAAACCTGCGGTTTATGGCGCAGATCTACAACCTGGAAAGCCGCAGCGTAAAACAACTGATCGACAGCCAGCTCAGCCGCTATCAGCTGGATGAACGCAAAACCCGTCTTGCCGGTGCACTCAGCGGCGGGCAACGCCAGAGGCTGGCACTTGCGGCAGCTACCTTACATCAACCGGAATTGCTGATTCTGGACGAACCCACCTCCGCCGTAGATCCGGAAAACCGGCGCGATTTTTGGGAAAAATTGTTCGACCTCTGCGATAGCGGCACTACCATTCTGGTCTCTACCCACTACATGGACGAAGCTGAGCGCTGCCACGGCTTGGCAATTATGGAAAGCGGCGTGAAACGCGCCGATGGTGCACCTGCGCAACTAATGCGCGAGCTGGGCGCCCGGGTGGTTGAAATCGATGGCGAGAATTTGCGTCTGCTCAAACAACAACTGGGCGAGCTGCCGGAAGTCGTCTCGATTGCACAACAGGGCACACATTTGCGCGTGCTTATCAAAGAATCCATTGATGAGCCGGAAAGCTGGCTGCGCACCACACATCCCGCATTGGTCGCCAATCGCCAGATACATGCGGTACGCCCGAGTCTGGAAGACGTGTTTGTCCATTGCACTGGCAGTAATGCAGCTGACGGACAAGGAGCACGGCAATGAACGCCTTCAGCCAGAGTTTGCAACGTATAGGCGCAATTGTGTTTAAAGAGCTACGCCAGTTGACGCGCGACCGCCCCACCTTCGGCATGATTGTGATGGTGCCTTTGATCCAACTGTTGTTATTTGGTTTTGCGATCAACACCAATGTGCGCGATTTACCCGTGGGCGTGGTGGACTTGAGCCATACCCAAACCGCGCGCGCGTTAATTAGCGACCTTACCGCCACCCAAGTCGTGAGTTTTACCGAAACCTATCAAACCCCCAAGCAAGCGGAAGACGCAATTCGCCGTGGCCATGTGCACGCAGTGTTGGTGATCCCCGAGGATTTTGGCCAACGGCTGCAAGACCAACGCCCGATCGCCCAATGGCTGATCGACGGTTCCGATACCATGGTCGGAAATGCCCTGCTCGCATTACAACAAATGCCTTTCGCCAGTGGTTTTGAGGCACAGCCCATCGCGCGCAAAAACACATTTGAAGTCGCACTCTTTTTTAATCCCGAGCGGCGCTCAGCCATTAATATCGTGCCCGGGCTGGTGGCGATTGTGCTTACCATGACCATGGTGATGTTCACCTCGGCAGCACTAGTACGCGAGCGCGAGCGCGGTAACCTGGAATTGCTGATCACTACGCCGGTGCGCTCCAGCGAAATTATGATCGGTAAAATCGTGCCCTATATTTTTGTCGGCCTGATTCAGGTGTCGATTATTCTCGGCCTCGGGCATTTGATTTTTGATGTGCCAATCAACGGCCGGTTGGATCAGTTGGTGCTCGGCGTCTTCGCCTTTATCAGCGCTAGCCTGACGCTTGGCCTGCTGGTATCCACCATCGCCAAAACCCAATTACAGGCGATGCAGCTCACGGTGTTTCTGCTAATTCCATCGATATTACTTTCCGGCTTTATGTTCCCCTACGAGGGAATGCCAGAAGCGGCGCAGTGGATTGCCGAGGCGCTGCCTGCGACTCACTTTATCCGCATGGTGCGCGCCATAGTCTTACGCGGCGCAACGCTGGAAGATTTGCAGCCGGATTTATGGTGGCTGATCGGGTTTACCGTGCTTGGGGTGATAGCGGCGGCAAGTCGCTTTAAGAAACGCCTGGACTAGGCGTAGAATCAATGCTGGCTTATTTACTCACGAGGGAACCTTATGAAATTCGATAATATTCTGCAGACTATTGGCAATACTCCACACGTTCGCATCAACCATTTATTTCGCAGCGACATCGAAGTCTGGATGAAGGTCGAACGTTTCAACCCTGGCAGTAGCATCAAGGATCGTATCGCCTTATCGATGATTGAAGATGCTGAAGCAACAGGCATAATCAACAAAAATACCGTCATCATCGAACCCACCTCAGGCAATACCGGTATTGGTTTGGCGCTGGTGTGCGCGGTAAAAGGTTACAAATTAATTCTCACCATGCCGGAATCCATGTCGGTCGAGCGCCGCAAATATATGAAGGCACTGGGGGCAGAATTAGTACTCACGCCCAAAGAACTGGGCATGGGCGGCTGCATTGCCAAAGCAAATGAAATACTCGCGGAAACACCCAACAGCTGGATGCCACAACAATTCAATAACCCGGCAAATGTGGAGATTCACCGCACCACCACCGCTCGCGAAATTCTTGCCGACTTTCCCGATGGCCTCGACTACATGATTACCGGTGTCGGCACCGGCGGACACATTACCGGCTGCAGTGAAATACTCAAACAAGCTTACCCGCACTTCCAAACCTTCGCGGTAGAGCCGGAAAAATCCCCGGTGATTAGCGGTGGTCAAAAAGGTTTGCACCGTCTGCAAGGTATTGGCGCCGGTTTTATTCCCCAAGTATTAAACAAAGAAACACTCGACGGCACCATTCTGGTGAGTGAAGAAGCAGCGTTTGATATGACTCGCCAGTGCGCATTAAAAGAGGGGATTTTTGTTGGCATTTCCTCCGGCGCCACCCTCGCCGCCGTTGCCCAAAAACAAGCAGAGATGAAAGCCGGCAGCCGCGTACTTATTTTTAGTTACGATACCGGCGAGCGTTATTTATCAATTGAGGATTTGTTTTAATTTATTGTGCATAACACCGCGACAAATTCGATCAGGGCGCAATTGATTGCGCCCTTTTTGTGCGCGACCAAAATGTCAACGCCGCTGTGTTAAAGTCCCGTCATTACCCTATTTCTACCGCACCAACACATCATCATTACGGCCCTCTCACAAGGAAACAACAATGAGCAATATCCATTTTATCGGCGGCGAAAAAGGCGGCGTGGGCAAGTCCATGACGTCGCGTTTGCTAGCACAATATTTCATCGATGCCGATGCGCCATTCATAGGGCTGGATTCAGACCAATCGCACGGCACGTTTTCACGCTTTTATCGCGAATTTGCTTCGCCATTGATTGTCGATGACTACGACAGTCTGGATCAGTTAGTGTTGCTCGCGCAGGAAAACCCGGACAGCGATTTAATTGTCGACTTGGCCGCACAGACATCTACCCGCTTAGGCAAATGGATTGATGAGAGCGATGCATTAGCCTTACTGCAAGAATTAGGCTGCCAACCTTATCTGTGGCATGTGATGGATGACGGCGCCGACTCGGTGAACTTACTCAACAACTTACTTGATCGCTACCCGCAAGATTTTATTAAATTTGTGGTGGTGAATAATTTAGGTCGCGGCGAATGTTTTGAACATTTTGAACAATCACCAACCTACCAAAAAGCCAAAGCGCGCGGCGCGATTTTTATCACTCTGGAAAAACTTCAACCGCAGCTCGCCGCGCGCATCGACTTCAGCAACAGCAGTTTCTGGGCAGCCGCTAACAATACCGAAGTAATGAATATTATCGAGCGCGCACGGGTGCGGGTGTGGCTGAAAAACAATTACCTTCAGTTTGCCAAGTTAAGCACCTAATCATTTTTTATCGAAAAGTAAAAACTGGCGCAATAAAAAAAGGGGCGCAATGACTGCGCCCCTTTTTTACATACGGTTTTAATATTAAAAATTATTCCACCGCCACCACAATAACCGCTTTGGCAGGAACTTCTATCGCCAACTTGCCATTGGTCGCTTGCGCAGCAAAAGGTGCTGGCTTGATGTTCTCTGGTGCCGCAAAAGTATTGTGGGTATCCATTGCCGCTGCAGTCAGAATTTCACCCTTAACAGCATTCAAATTAATACCTGCAAGATTAATATCAACAGTCTCTGCCTGATTAGGATTGGCGTTGACCAGGGCGATATAAATTTTGCCATCTTTAGCGCGCGCGGCTGTTGCACTCACCGCCGGGATTGAGGATTTACCCAGCTTGTAGCGCGCTACGTTTTTCAGCTCAATTGGCAGTGAAGTTGCATCCTGAAATGGTTTGTACATTTTGAACACGTGATATGTCGGAGTGAGGATCATTTTTTCCTTGTCCGTCAAAATCATCGCCTGCAATACGTTAACCATTTGCGCAATGATACTCATGTGCACACGGTCAGCATGTTTGTGGAAAATATTGAAGTTGAGCGCAGCTACAATCGCATCGCGCAGGCTGTTTTGTTGGTAGAGGAAACCTGGGTCATCATCGCCAGTTACGTCGTACCATGTGCCCCACTCATCCACATAAAAACCAACTTTTTTCTCCGGGTCGTTTTTGTCCATCACTTTTTTGTTGTTGATAATGAATTGATCCATCTTCAGGGTGTTCACCATAGTGGACATCCATTCACTTTCGGGGAAACCCGTCGCAGCACCTTTTTTCACCCAATCGCCAGTCGGCAAGGTGTAGTAGTGGAAACTCACAGCATCCATACGCAATGCCCAATTGGGTTTCACGTTGGCAGTCAGGTGATCCGCCCAGCTGGTGTCTTCAGTGTGGCCGCCGCTCGCAATTAAAACAGGCGTATTGTCTTTTGGTGTTTTGAGGAAGCTGGCGTATTGCTTGTAAAGGTGGGTATAGAACTCGGGGGTCATATTGCCGCCACAACCCCATGCCTCGTTACCAATCGCAAAATAATGCACACGGAAGGGTTTATCGCGGCCGTTTTTGCGGCGCAGCTCGGCCAGTGTGGATTTACTGTCCGAGGTCATGTACTCCAGCCACTCTGCCATTTCCTGTGGGGTGCCGGTTCCCAGGTTGCCGTTTACGTAAGCTTCCGCGCCAAGCATTTCAACCAGATCAAAGAACTCATGGGTACCTACAGCGTTATCTTCTATTACGCCGCCCCAGTTGGTATTCACACGTGCCGGACGCTGCTCGCGCGGGCCGATTCCCTCGCGCCAGTGATATTCATCGGCAAAACACCCGCCAGGCCAGCGGATCAGCGGCACCTGCAATTCTTTCAGGGCGCCAACCACGTCATTGCGCCAACCCTTGGTGTTGGGAATGGTAGAT
Source organism: Cellvibrio sp. KY-YJ-3 (assembly GCF_008806955.1). Lineage (NCBI taxonomy): Bacteria > Pseudomonadati > Pseudomonadota > Gammaproteobacteria > Cellvibrionales > Cellvibrionaceae > Cellvibrio > Cellvibrio sp. KY-YJ-3. The sequence continues at coordinate 4,090,276 of NZ_CP031727.1, forward strand.
TCGGGACCAACCCACAGGCCTTCATAAATCCCCCGGCCCAAATGCTCGGCGAATTGACTGTAGATGTTTTTATTGATGACCGGACCGGTTTTGGTGGTATCGATTTTGACTTGGGTGTCGGCCAGAGCAGCAATGCTCATGCCCAACCCGAGGGCCATTACCAATGGTTTTATCATTCTCATAGATGTCTCCTATTTGTTGTTATCTATCTAACGCCGCCGTCTGTTGAACATCGGTTAGTAGCGAGCATAAAGGCAAAAAGGTCTTATTGTCATACAAGTTAACCTAAATTTACGACATCGCATTTCAATGAAAATAGATTCATAAGTGAAAATAGATGACAGGCACCAAATACTGTATTTAAATACAGCCATCTTATTAACTATGCCTCTACTGCTGCCTTTTCACCATGCGCAAAATCATTCACTGCGATGCCGATTGTTTTTTTGCCGCGATAGAAATGCGCGATGACCCAAGCTTGGCCCGTCGCCCGATTGCCGTGGGTGGTAGCAGCGATCGGCGCGGGGTTATCTCCACCTGCAATTACGAGGCGCGCCGCTTTGGTGTGCACTCCGCCATGCCCTCCAGTACCGCGATGCGCCTCTGCCCGGATTTATTGATCCTGCCGCACCGTATGGATGCTTATCGCGAAGCTTCGCAGCAAATGCGCAACATTTTTTACGACTACACCGATTTAATCGAGCCACTCTCGCTGGACGAAGCATTTCTGGATGTCAGCGACTGCAAGCACCACCAGGGTAGTGCAACCCGTATCGCCCAGGAAATTCGCGCGCGCATTCAACGGGAAATTGGCATCACGGTTTCGGCGGGCATAGCGCCCAATAAGTTTCTCGCCAAAATCGCCAGCGATTGGAACAAACCCAATGGCCAGTTTGTGATTACTCCTGCACAAGTAGATAGCTTTGTGGCGCAACTGCCAGTGAAAAAGATTTTTGGCGTGGGCAAAGCCATGGCAAGTAAATTAGCAGAACTCAGTATTTTTACCTGCGCCGACTTACAAAAACTGTCGGTGTTTGAATTGTCGCAGCGCTTTGGTCAAATGGGTTCCCGCCTTTACAAATTAAGCCGCGGGATAGATGAGCGGGAATTAACGGTAGACCGACGCCGCAAATCACTCAGCGTAGAAAATACTTTCGCAAAAGATTTACAAAACCTACCGCAGTGCTTGCATGAACTACCAGCACTCAGCCAACAACTGGCAATACGTTTACGTCGGGTGGATGATGATTACAAAATCATAAAACTGTTCGTAAAAATAAAATTCTCTGATTTCAGCACCACCACCATTGAACGCAGCGCAACCGGCATTCAACCAGATGAATTTATCGCATTGTGCAGCGAAGCCTATCACCGTAAAGAACAACCGGTACGCTTGCTGGGCGTGGGAGTGAGGTTTATTGATTTACGCGAGCACAATCATTTTGTGCAATTGGAGCTGTTTAATCGGTCGGCATAACAGCGGCCTCATTGCGAGGCCGCCAAGAACCAGTTATTTAGCAACCGTTTTAATAGTATAAACCCCGGATATATCGCGATTAAACGCGGTGAAGTCATCGCGATAAAATTCGCGGAAATCTTCCAGGGTACCGTTTTGAATATTCTCCTCGCGGTTGGCAGGCACCCAGTAATGGGGAACATTTTTACCATCTGGCCCTGGTACACCTTCCGGTGCGTTGCGCCAGGTGAGCAGGAAAGAAATATTACGCGCATCCTTATCCGCTTTTAGACCTGCAATTAATTTCCGATACCATTGATTGTCGTATTTACCGGCTTCGATATCCGGAGCGCGAATACCAATCTCGGAAATCACCGGAATTTTCCCACGCGCATCAGCCATGCGTGCTACCAGAGCGGCATTATCCACTACATTCTTAAACCAGTTTTCATTGTTCTCCACTTCGCCATAGGTATCAAAACCCAGCACATCTACATAGGCATCACCAGGGTAGCGCAGCAAATAATTTTCTTCCGTCACTTCCCAAAAATTATTGGGTGAGTAGGCGTATAAAAAATTGTGTACGCCTTTGGTATCGCGCAGGTATTCCACGGTGTACTGATACAGTTTTTTATATTGCTCGGGGGTGGATTGCTCCTCGCCCCACCAAAACCAGCTGCCGGTATTTTCGTGCAGGATGCGGAAAATCACTGGAATCAACACGCCGTTTTCATCCTTCAAATTATTCGCCCATTCGGCTAATTGATCCAGGTAACCGTTATAAACGGCGTTGGCTTCACCGCCCGGTAAGGCGGCAACTACCGCAGGGGTTTTATCCCAGGAAGTACCCACCGGCCACTCGCCTTTTTGTTGATCGGTAAGGGGATTATCGAAATGCGAACTCACGGTGATAATGCCACCGCGCGCGTAAGCTTTTTTGACTTGTTCTACCACATCGCCTTCCATTTTGGGGCTGACGATAGAAAGCGTATCCCACCCGTAAACGGCCGCAAAATCGCCAACTGCATTAAAGGTATCGGATTGTGTACCGTCTGTTGTAGTGATGGTTAAACCCTGGGTGGTATCGTGCTGGTGACCAAACATAATCGACTGCTTACGTTGCGTTTGCATAAACGCGAACAGCGAACGGGTTTCCGCCGTTGCCTGTTTATCTACCAGCGATACTTCCACTGCCGCTACTTCTTGTACCGCAGCAACACTGCTGACACTTTGCAAAGCAGTAGTAGGATTTTCCGCAGGCTTGCAGCCTATTAATGTCGCCAGCGCCAGCATGGCAATAGCGAGCCTTGCAGCGAATGGCCGCACTAAAAACGTTTCTTTCATTGTTGTTGTCCTCTGACTAAATCTCTTTGTAATGGCGTTTTTTATCAATGCTATCGACAAAGAAAATGAATCGTTTCAATTAATCGGGTTAGCTATTTTTTTATAAATGCTTTTTATAAATATATTTTTATAGGTCACTTTGGATAAGTCACTTTCTATATATAAAGGATCGGCTGTTGTGAATTACTAATGCAATCGGGTGATTGGCTGGCTACAAACCATCCAATCACCCGATTACAAAAAGATCTGTTGCGCTAAAGTAAAACAATCGCTCTAGCGAGCGTTGTAACGCACGCGTATACCTATATCGTAAGAGAGCCGCAATTCTTCGGCGCTAATTTCGCGCGGAAAAAACGCGCCGGAAAAATGTGCCTGACAAAAACTCGCGCCCTCTAATTGGGTATTGCGAAAATCTACCCCGCGGACATCCGCTCCCCGGAAATAAGCATCGCGCAAGTCCAGGCCATCTGCGTCCAGCTCACGTAAATCCAAACCGCGAAAATCGCCGCCGCGCAACATGCCCTCTTTTACTTCGCCGCGTGCTTTGCGTTGATTAAATTCCGCAACCCGCTCCGTTTTTAATAATTGATAGAGAGGGTTCTGATGAATAATGGGTTTACTCATAATGGGCTCCGTGAACTACGCTGTTTTTTGAAAACGCAACGATAACATTGCTGCTCTCACCGCACTTTGACTATAGCCCAAGATGCCAATCCTGCTTAACCGATTACCAGCTTCGCAGCATTATAATGTAAACGATTACACCCGTGTTTAAGAAGTGTAATGCCAGCATTAAACTCTTATGCTGCAGGTTGGTATTTTAAACGGCAAGCGTTACACTTATCGGCAAGCTGCAACATAGCGGCGCAACCCAACCAATAACAAATCCATGTTGGGTATTCATCTAGCCTTTTGGCAGGCAATCCTCGGTCAAACTTATCCCCTCGGGCGCAACCCGATGGAATAAAAATCTTCAACCAGTCTCCCTACACACAGGTTGGCCGCTCAGTGTTTGAGCAGGGCCATCAGAGGCGTTGAGCGTAAAAATTATCTTGCCATCGCACAGCCTCACGCAGGATTGCTGTCGCTTCGGCATTATTGAGGAATTGTGAGAATGAGCTTTATCCACGACGACTTTTTGCTCGACACCGAGCAGGCCAAAGTACTCTTTCATGAGTACGCCAAAAACATGCCGATCATTGATTACCACTGCCACCTTCCCCCCGAGCAAGTAGGTCAAAATAAGCAATTCAAAAACCTTACTGAAGTCTGGCTGGCAGGCGACCATTACAAATGGCGCGCGATGCGCTCCAACGGTGTGAATGAACGATTCTGTACTGGCGATGCTAGCGATTGGGAAAAGTTTGAGCAGTGGTGTGCAACCGTGCCTTACACCTTGCGCAACCCGCTTTACCATTGGACGCATTTGGAGTTGCGTAAACCCTTTGGCATTACCGATCGCCTGCTCGATAGCAGCACCGCCAAACGCACTTGGGATGAATGTAACGAACTGCTCGCCACCCCGGAATTCAGCGCACGCGGTTTGATGACGCAAGCTAATGTGAAATTGGTATGCACCACCGACGATCCAATCCACGATCTGGCACACCACAAAAGTGTTGCCGCCGACAGCTCGTTTAAATCGGCGATGTTGCCCACCTGGCGCCCCGATCGCGCGATGATGGTGGAAGACACCGAAGCCTATAACAAATATCTGGATCGCCTGGCGATTGCTGCCGATGTCAACATCAATACCTTTGACGATTTGATCAACGCGCTGGATATTCGCCACGATTACTTCCACGCGAACGGCTGCCGTTTGTCGGATCACGGTTTGGAAACTGTCTATGCTGCGGACTACACCGAAGCAGAAATCAAAACTATTTTCCTGAAAATTCGCAGCCATAAAAATCTCGATGCAGTGGAAATTGAAAAGTTCCAATCAGCGATGATGGTGGAATTTGCGTTGCAGGATCATAAAAAAGGTTGGGTGCAACAATTCCACATTGGTGCGATTCGCAACAACAACCCACGCTTGTTCCGCACCTTGGGGGCAGATACCGGTTTTGATTCTATTGGCGATCACAATTACGCTAAACCACTGGCGAAATTTTTAGGCCGGTTGGACGATCAAAACAAACTCGCCAAAACCATTATTTACAATTTGAACCCGCGCGATAACGAAATGATCGGCACCATGATTGGCAACTTCCAGGACGGCTCTGCCGCTGGCAAGATCCAATTCGGCAGCGGTTGGTGGTTCCTGGATCAAATGGATGGCATGACCCGCCAGATTGAAGCCCTGAGCCAATTAGGTTTGCTGAGCCGTTTTGTGGGCATGCTGACCGACAGCCGCAGCTTCCTCAGCTATTCACGCCACGAGTATTTCCGCCGTATTCTGTGTGGCATGTTGGGCCGCGATATGGCCAAAGGTCTGGTGCCTAACGACACCAAGATGGTTGGCAAAATGATTCAGGACATCAGCTTTAATAACGCGAAAAATTATTTCCCGTTTGTAGTACCTGAATAAGCACCGGAATAAACTGTTACTGAGTAAAGCACTCTGCAAAACCGTTTGTCGTTGTCATCTTTGTTTCGAAAACGCATAAATACCCGCAAGCGGGACCTGCCAGCAATAAATTGCTGGCGTTCCGCGCGCGCAAAACATGTTTTGCTTTAATGCGCGCTACACCCCTGTAGCTCCGTCAAGTCGTCCCTGACTTGACGGTTTCGAAACAAAGATGACAACAACAAACTCACATCATCTAAAATCCCCGAGACTTGTCTGTTTATCTTCTCGAATCGGGAAATTACATTGCTCACTAACGCCCTCACAACATTTTCCTTTGCCTTCGGCATCACCGCGCCCATTTTTGTGGTGCTGTTTCTCGGTGTGCTGCTAAAAAAACGCGGCATGATTGACGATGCCTTTATCAAAAGTGCGTCCGGCCTCGTTTATAACATCGGCCTGCCGGTCATGTTGTTCACCACCAGCGCCAGCGCCGACTTTAACCATATGGCCGATGCAGGTGTATTAATTGCATTTGGGGTGATGACCTTGCTGGTATTTGCGAGCAGCTTGCTTACCGCCCATTGGTTTACTCAGGAACCACGCGACCATGGTGTGATTATCCAGGGTGCGTTTCGCGGCAATTTGGTGATTTTGGGGCTAGCCTTTTGCGCCAATGCTTACGGTGAACGTGGTTTGGCTACAGCCGCTTTGCCAGTCGCAATGACCGTGGTGCTTTACAACGTCCTGTCCATTTATGTGTTGAATCGCAGCTTGCAGCGCAGCAGTAACTCCTTCAAAGCCACACTCAAAGACATTGTTAAAAACCCGCTTATGCTGGCGATAGTCGCTGGGCTTTTGTTCAACGCCAGCGGATTAAAAATGCCTGTTATTTTGCTCGACAGCGGCAAATACCTAAGCCAAATGGTGTTACCACTGGCACTGATTTGTATTGGCGGTGCGTTGGATTTATCGCAACTAAAACGCGTGGACGCAGCAACTCTTAGTGCGACACTATGGAAACTAGTGATATCGCCACTGCTGGCTTGCGGCATAGCGATTGGCTTGGGTGTGCGCGGTGAAAACCTCGCCATTTTGTTTGTACTGGCCGCGTCCCCCAGCGCCACCGTCAGTTTTGTGATGGTGCAGGCGATGAAAGGCAACGCTGTGCTCGCAGCGAATATTGTGGTGCAGACAACGCTCTGGTCGCTGTTCAGCGTGACCCTGGGTTTGTGGTTATTGGAGATATTGAATTTTATTTAACGCGAGAATCAACCAAACCAATTTTCTGTTAAACCGGTAAAGGGTGTAGCAAAAATAAATAAATTGCCCGCTTGTGGTTGCTGTTTCAAAGCTTCATCACTCAAGCCGACGCGCGCACTGGTTACGGCCAATACATTTAATTGCTCACCACCAAATGCCACACAGGTTGGTTGCGCAACGGGTAAATCCAATACCAGATTTTTACTACCGTCCGGCGCATAGCGCACCACTTGGCTGCCGCCCCATTGCGCGTTCCACACATAGCCTTCTGCATCGACACAGGCACCATCCGGCTCTACCCCCAGTGCAGTGTGGGCAAAAATTTCCGGGTTAGATAATTCGCCCGTCTGCGCATCAAAATCATAAACCCGCAATGAGTGTGTGGGCGAATCGGCGTGATAAAGCTTACGCGAATCCGGGCTCCAGCAGAGCGCATTGGAAATCATCAAACCGCTGAAATGCTGCGTGACGGAAAAATCCGTATCCAAACAATAAAGGCCCGCACTTTGTTCTTCACTGGTGCGATTCTCCACTATCGAACCCATCCAGAAGCGCCCTTGCCGATCACAGCGGCCATCGTTGGAACGATTGCCGTTAATATTTGCTTCTGGTTTCGCAATCCATTCGACTGCACTGGTTGTAATATCAAACCAGGCAAATCCTGATTCAAATGCAGCGAGCAGACGCGCATCGTTTTTCGCAAAGGCAAAACAACATAAGCGTTCAGGCAAATCAAAATGCGTCAGTTTTTTAGTGGCTAACGCATAGCGATAGAGTTTTTTACTGTGAATATCCGTCCAATAAAAGCAGCCATCCTGATGATTCCATTGCACGCCCTCACCTAACTGATTAGCACAGGGAACGGTATCGATAAGTGTCAGTGATGTCATGGTCAGCTCTTGGTAATCCAGTGAGGGCAAAAAAATAATAAGCCGTAAAAAAAACGCCCCAAGCGGGGCGTTTTTCAGGTTGCGCAAGTGATACGCAGCTTACCACCAGGTAGCGTAGATCGCGATCAGGATTAGGATGACTCCCATCGCTGCAACATTAAACCCGCCAGTGGTTTTGAAGCTAACATCGTGCAAATCAATCGCATTGGCCTGCTCTTTAGTGCCGCTGAGCAAAGTGATAGCCGCTGCAACAATACAGCAAAGTATAAACACTACGCCCACACGATCCATAAACGGAAATTCAGGTAGGAATTTGTAGAACAGCGCAGAGAAAACCACTGAACCAATTGCCGCTGCCAGCGCAGAGTTAGCGCTGGCTTTTTTCCAGAAGAAACCAAACAGGAAAATCACCACAATACCTGGCGTAAAGAAGCCCGTAAATTCCTGAATAAATTGGAATGCCTGCTGAGATTGCCCAACTAATGGCTTGGCCAGCAAAATCGCAACAACCATGGCGATCAATGCCGTCATACGCCCTACAAATACCAGTTTGTGTTCGCTCGCTGCCGGATTCACCAACTTCTTGTAAACATCCATGGTGAAAATAGTAGAGATACTATTGCTCATAGAACTGAGTGAAGAAGCAATCGCGGCGACCAGTGCAGCAAACGCAATTCCCAACAAACCATGTGGCAATAATTTCATCATTTCCGGATAGGCTTGGTCAGCTTTAGCCAGATCCGGGGCCAGCACTACGGCGCATATGCCAGGCAATACCACAATAATTGGCACAAATAATTTTACGTAGGCAGCAAACGCCATACCTTTTTGCGCTTCCTGCAAACTTTTTGCCGCCAGTGCACGCTGGATAATGTATTGGTTAAAGCCCCAGTAGCTGATGTTCATAATCCACAGACCACCAATCAATACTGAAATACCGGGCAAGCTGATGTAGTTGGGGTTATCTTTCGACAAAATCATGTCGAATTTTTCCGGGGCTTTTTCCATCAGGGTGGTAAAGCCTTGAATAACACCGTTGTCGCCCGAGATTTGGTTCAGCGCCAAATAGCTTACGAATAAACCGCCCAACACCAACATAATCACCTGCACTATGTCTGTCATGGCAACCGCTTTAAGACCGCCATAAACCGAGTAAGCCATAGAGAAAAGCACCAGGAAGATCATTCCGTAAATCATGTCTACGCCGATAAATTGTGAGATTGCCAAAGACCCCAAATAGAGCACAGAGGTCAGATTCACAAAGGTATAGAGCGCCAGCCAGAAAATCGCCATGATGGTGCGCACGCGGCCATCGTAACGGTTCTCCAAAAATTGCGGCATGGTGTAAATGCCCTTGGCGAGGAAAATCGGCAGGAAATATTTTGCGATCACAATCAAGGTTATTGCTGCCATCAGTTCGTAAGCGGCGATCCCCATACCAATCACAAACCCCGAACCAGACATACCGATGATTTGTTCAGCGGAGATGTTGGCGGCGATTAAGGATGCACCGATCGCCCACCAAGGCAGGGATTTGCTGGCAAGAAAATAATCGTTAGCGTTTTTTTCGTGGCCTTTTTCGTCACGCGACACCCAATAGGCAACAAAGAGCAGAATCAGGGTGTAGGCAACCAATACCCCGATATCGAGTCCGTTTAAAATCATATTGACCTCTGTGTAGTGATGCTGTGGTTGGAGAGCATCTTGTTATTAAAAAATTTTGTTTTTATTGGCGCTTATCAACCCGATAAAAATTGAACAGCCCCTTAAACAAGAAGCATTCATCAGGATCACTAATGAATGCTTCCAGGTTGTCTTGCTGCACCACTTAACCGCAGTGCTTAAATCCGGCCACCGTCCACAATAAATTCTTGAGAGGTGATCATGGCGGAGTCATCCGCCGCGAGAAAGAGTGCCAGGTTCGCCACGTCGTGCGCGCCCAAACGTTTCTTGAGACACACGCGTTTCATTAATTCTTCTTCCTCTTCCGGCGATAACCATTTTTCCAACTGCTTGGGTGTTGCCACCCAGCCGGGCAAAATGGAGTTCACACGAATATTGTCTTGACCATAGTCCGTGGCCAGCGCTTTGGAGATTCCTAAAATTCCGGCTTTCGCCGTGATGTAACTAGCCAAATTTGGCGGACCAAATTGCACGTTGATGGAGCTGATATTGATAATCGAACCGCCACCTTGTAACGCCATCATCGGCTGTACCGCCTGCGCCGCAAAAAACGCCGGATGCAGGTTAATCGCCAAACTGCGATGCCAACGCTCTTCGGTCATCGCGCGGGTGTCATAACGCTGATCGTTAGCGGCGTTGTTAATCAGCACACTAATATCACCATTCACGACGCATGCATCCGCGATACTTTGCTGTAACGCCTTGATGTCACTCACATCGCAAATTTCAAACCAGGGGCGGGCATAACCCTGCCGCTCGATTGCATCACACAGTTCAATGGCGCCCTCGGCATCTATATCGACAAAGGCAACCCGTGCGCCCTGCGCCGCAAAGGCTTCAACCAACGCGGCACCGATACCGGTTGAACCGCCGGTAATAAATACACTGCGCCCCTGCAGGCTGGCGTAGCGGGTATACCCTGTATGGGCTGAGTAGCTATACATGTTGATCTCTCTCCGGATTCACGCGGCGTTAGGCTGTTATGAGCTTAGGCAGAATCAATCAACCTGAACAGGTATTTTTGATCACTGCACTCATGCAGGTTTAACCAGAGATAAATTAATCAATTGCATTACTTCTTGCAGCAACACTTTTACTGCCCTGCTCGCCTCCTCCTGATCACCCGCACAAATGGCGTCATAAATGCGTTTGTGATCATCGTAGTCAGCGGTCAGTACACCTTTAAGCTGGTTGGTACTGGCGATACTCACACGCAGCGCAACCTGGATGAAATCGCGCAATTGAAAAAAGAAGCGGTTGTTGCCTGCCGCGAGAATGGCGCAGTGAAACTCAATATCGGCCGTGAGCGGATCATCTAATCCTTCATCGGCACGCTTCATACGCGCCAGCGCATCGCCAATCGCTTTGATACGCGCGGTGTCCTTGTTGTTTTCAGCAGCCAATACCGCTGCTTCCGGTTCAATCGCCATACGCAGTTGGGTAAATTCACGCAGCAGCTCCAGCGAGGGGCGCGCATTGAGTGTCCAACCCAGCACATCGGCATCAAACATATTCCAGTGGCTGCTCGGCATGACCCGAATGCCCTGGCGTGGCCGCGAGGCAATCAAACCTTTAGCCGTCAGCATTTTTACCGCTTCGCGCGTGACGCTGCGGCTGATATTAAATTGTTGCGATAACTCCGCTTCCGTCGGGAAGGATTTATCAATCGCATATTGACCTTGAACAATTGCCGCACCCAATTGATGGGTTAACTGGTGTGTAAGATTACGCCCTGTGTCCAGCATAGTTAATTAGCCTATTTATATTATATATTTGTTGGGTATCCGACAAGCATTTCCTGGTGGTTGAAACGCCAAAAAATGCATTTTTAATATCAGAAGCCACTTTTATGTTGACCCTAAAAACAAAAACCCGCGCCTTAACGCAGACGCGGGTTATTTAACAAGAGGCAGTGGCTTTAGTCACGCAAAAAATGCGGCGCGCGCCAAATGACGGGCTTATTCGTCTTTGGCGTTCACATTTTCGGTGATCTGCTCCAGATTGGCGTGGCGAACGTCCTCACCATTAACCAAATAGATGACGTATTGCGCCAGGTTGCGTGCGTGATCGCCAATGCGCTCCAACGCCCGCAGTGACCACATGATGTTGAGTACCCGCGTAATACTGCGCGGATCTTCAATCATAAAAGTGACCAGCTCGCGCATCGCCGTGCTGTATTCCATATCTACCTGTTTATCGGTTTGCACTACCGTGAGCGCCAACTGCATATCCAGACGGGCAAATGCGTCCAACGCATCTTGCAACATGTGCGACACATGACCACCAATATGGCGCACCTCAATATAACCGCGTGGCGCCAAACCATCTTTATTCATGGCGATAGCTTGACGGGCGATTTTAGTCGCTTCATCGCCGATACGCTCAAGGTCGGTAATCGCTTTGGTAACGGCGATAACCAAACGCAAATCGCTCGCGGCCGGTTGACGACGGGCGAGAATACGCACGCACTCTTCGTCGATTGTCACTTCCATGGAGTTGACTTTGGTATCCGAGCGCACCACTTGCTCGGCGCGCTCCACATCGGCATCAATCAGCGCTTGAATGGCATCGTTCACCTGACGCTGAGCCATACCGCCCATTTCCGACAGATGAGTACGAATCGCCTCCAGTTCTATGTTGTACTGTTGGGAGATGTGGTGAGTGTGACTTGTAATATCCATAACCATGATGCGCCTCCGCATTAACCGTAACGGCCAGTGATGTAATCTTCGGTTTGTTTTTTACTCGGGTTGGTAAAGAGCGTATCTGTCAGATCGTGCTCAATCAAATCCCCCATATACATAAATGCCGTATAGTCAGACACCCGCGCCGCCTGCTGCATATTGTGCGTCACAATAACAATGGTGTACTGATGTTTTAATTCGTTAATCAGCTCTTCAATCTTCAAGGTTGAAATTGGATCAAGCGCCGAGGCGGGCTCATCCAACAAAATCACTTCCGGCTCAATTGCAATCGCACGCGCGATCACCAAACGCTGTTGCTGCCCGCCTGATAAACCAAATGCATTGTCGTGCAGTCGATCCTTTACTTCATCCCACAGCGCAGCACCTTTAAGTGATTTCTCTACCACTTCATCGAGCACACGCTTGGATTTAACACCCTGCAAACGCAAACCATAGGCCACATTTTCATAAATCGATTTAGGAAAGGGGTTGGGCTTTTGAAACACCATACCCACTTGACGGCGCAACTCAGCAACATCGACACTTTTTTCGTAAATGTTATCGCCGTCGAGCAAAATCTCGCCTTCAACACGACAGGAGTCAACCAAATCGTTCATGCGATTAAAACAACGCAATAGAGTTGATTTACCACAACCAGACGGACCGATAAACGCGGTTACCTTTTTCTCTGGAATTTTCATGCTAACGCTATTCAGCGCGCGCTTCTGACCATAAAACAAGTCCAGATTTTTTACTTCCAGCTTGGTGGGCTCTGCTAATAAAGTCGGGCTCATAAAAATTGCCTGTATAAAATTCAAATAAATCGATGTGTGTACTATTTATCAACTCACAAGCGCAGTGCGATTAATCCGACGCACTGCGGTATTTCTCACGCAAATCATTGCGAATTTTTATCGCAGTAATATTCAAGGCGATGATCAACAAAATCAGCGTCAGGGAAGTTGCATAAACCAATGGCCGCGCAGCTTCCACATTCGGGCTTTGGAAGCCGACATCGTAAATATGAAAGCCCAAGTGCATAATTTTTTGATCCAGGTGCAAATAGGGATAATTGCCATCAATTGGCAGTGCAGGTGCCAATTTCACCACCCCCACCAACATCAGTGGCGCCACCTCACCTGCCGCACGGGCAATCGCCAAAATTAATCCAGTCATCATTGCCGGTGTTGCCAGAGGTACAACTACCTTCCACAGTGTTTCTGCTTTAGTTGCTCCCAGAGCCAAACTGCCTTGACGAATAGTACTGGGGATGCGCGATAAACCTTCTTCGGTAGAAACGATAACAATTGGCAAGGTCAAGAGTGCAAGCGTGAGCGATGCCCAGAATAAACCTGGTGTACCAAAGGTTGGGGCCGGCAGTGATTCCGGATAAAACAACTGATCGATATTGCCACCGAGAATATATACAAAAAATCCCAAACCAAATACGCCGTACACAATCGATGGCACGCCCGCAAGGTTGTATACCGAAATGCGGATAATTTTTAGCAGCGTGCCTTGCTTTGCATATTCACGCAGATAAATAGCGGCGAGAATACCCAGCGGCGTAACCATAATTGACATGACAATCACCATAGTAATGGTGCCAAAAATAGCCGGGAAAATACCCCCTTCGGTATTCGCCTCGCGCGGCTCATCGCTCAAAAATTCCCACACACGTTCGGCGTACTGACCCAGTTTTTGTACCGGGTTCATTACATTGGGGCGAGTGACACGTACTATATGATCAAAAGCGATAACGGTTTCTTTGCCATCAGCAGTGCGCACCAATAATTTATCGCGGGTCGCTTGTGCCAATATGTCATCACGCGTTTTTTTAATAATCGCATACTCAGCTTCAAGCGCGGCGCGGCGCTCGGAAAAATTCACATCGGCAGTGGCCAACGCTGTGCCGGTTACACCATCCAATTCCAAACCGCGACGCTCAAGGCGCAAATCATCCATGCGCTTGTTGATACGACCTATATCGACTTTTTCAATGCGATGAATTTGCGCATGTAAATCCAATGCGCGCGCCAAGCGCTGATCCAATTGCTCCCAAAAATCCTTGCTGCCCAACTCACTGACCAGTGTGTTGCCCTCTTTAATCGCAACCGGATAACCGTAAAAATTACCCCACTCGCGCCGTTCAATGGAGACTGCATTTTCCGGGTACTCCCATGGTTTCATGCCAATATCCAGATACCACACAAAATCGCGCCCACTAATATCGCGATTACCCATTTTAAAAAGGTGGCGAGTAATTAATTCAACGTCTGATTCAATTTGATAACCACCATCGCGCGCAACGGCAGCGGGAATCACTTCATCGCGTACAGCTTCGCCCATAATGATGTGTGTTTGGCCACTGCGATCAACAATACTGGTTTGCAAAATATCAGCCGGCCAAAAATGACCAAATCCGCGCACTGCAATCAAACCAAGCAGCCCAACAACCATGATCATACACAGAGCAACAGCACCGCCGTTGAGCCATATCCAGGGCGATCCACTGCTAAACCAGGAACTATTTTTACGCGTTAATTTTTTCATCGGATTCACCATCAATTACAGATTGCTATAGCGTTGACGCAGTCGCTGACGAATAACTTCAGCAAGCGTGTTCACCACAAAGGTCAATGCCAATAGCACCAAAGCTGCAAGAAATAAAACGCGGAAATGGGTGCTGGCAACCGCCGTCTCCGGCAACTCCACCGCGATGTTGGCCGAGAGTGTGCGCATGCCTTCAAAGATGTTGAAATTCACCACAGGACTATTGCCAGTAGCCATAAGCACAATCATGGTTTCACCAACAGCGCGACCAAACCCCATCATCACCGCGGAAAAAATTCCAGGACTGGCCGTAGGCAACACCACACCAACAACTGTCTGCCAGCGTGTTGCGCCAAGCGCCAATGAGCCCTGTGTTAAATGGCGGGGCACACTGAACACCGCATCTTCAGCAATGGAAAAAATTGTTGGGATAACAGCAAAGCCCATTACTATGCCGACCACCAAAGCATTGCGCTGGCTGTAGCTAATACCGTTTTCAGTAAACCACTGACGCATACTGCCATCAAAAAACCAGATCTCCGCTAAAGGGCTGGCGGCGATACAAGCCCACACGGTGAGAATAATCGGCAGCACTAGAATGACAGCTTCCCAACCCTCAGGTACGCGGTTGCGCAGCGAATCCGGACACCGGCTCCAGAGATAGCCCGTAATTAGCATAATAATCGGCAATAAAATCAAAATACTGAATATTGCTGGCAAATGATTTTCGATAAACGGTGCGAGCCACAAACCTGCGAGGAAACCTAAAATAACAGTGGGCAATGCAGCCATAATTTCGATAGTGGGTTTAACAATGCCGCGCAATTTGGGCGTCATAAAATAGGCGGTATAAATTGCCCCCATCACCCCCAAAGGTACCGCAAACAGAATCGCGAAAAATGCAGCTTTCAACGTGCCGATAGAAAGCGGAACAAAACTCATTTTAGGTTCAAAATTATCGCTGCCCGATGATGCCTGCCAAATGTATTCCGGTGCATCGCGCCCTTCGTACCACACTTTTTTCCAGAGCGAGCTGAAAGAAACCTCGGGGTGTTTGTTCCAGACATCGGCCACACTCAGGTTATTAGCGTCATCCAACCACAAGCTGCGATTGTGAATGGGAGAAATAGCAAGCTGCTGAATAGGTTTATCACTCACCGACTCAATTAATAAGGTGCGCTGGGAGGTAGCGTAGTAAATACCGATATTGCCTTTGTCGTCGCCAGCCCAGAAACCGCGACGCGCATGCTCAGGTGTGATACGGGTGATGGCGCCATCCAACGCCTCAAAACCACGTACATATTTCAATTCATAAATGTTGTCGGGGTTGCGAACCAGAAACCATTGGCTGAGGGCTCCCTTGTCGGTGCCAATAATGAGCGAGGCAGTTCCCACCAAAAACTCCATACGGGTCACTTTGCCATCAGCAATAGCCACTGGTGCCTGAACTTTTATAGCGCTAGGGTTGATGATGCTGTAGAGCAATAATTGCGACTGATCTGTAGCAATCACTAAATGCTGGGCACCGCTATCAATCTGCATAGATACGGGCTTACTGCCATTTGGAAGCGAGGGAAGCGCTATCACTTCCTGACTGATACTGACTTCCCCGGTAATCATATTTTGACTGCTGCTAAAAATAGCGAGCAGTAGACGCTCATCTGCCGTCATGGCCGCTAATAAAATACCGCTGGAAGTCTCTTGTACGGCTAGCTGGGTAAGCGCTGCGCCTTGGTCATCCAGGGTTAAGGGAGAATCACCCAAGGGATACACCAAACTCGGTGTGATTTGGCGTTTATCGTTTGGATAACTGAGCGCGTAATTGGCTTTGGTTATTGATACCTGGCCATTGCTGTAACCATAAGCAACCAGACCGTAATCAGGCGTACTGGTCGCCATACTGGTAAAACTCACATCAGCGGCGCGCGATATCTGGGCATTAAGCACTTGGCTGCCATCGCTGACATTAAAAAAATGCACTGCGCCGCTACGCTTGAAACTGGCGCCAATTTCTTCGTAGCGTTCCAGCGTGAGGTATTCAGTCGGGTCGGAGGCCTGCTGTTGCAACTGGGCGGGCGTGTAGCTGTGCAAGGGTTCAACCGAGGCACCACGAAACAAGGGAGCAATTTCGGAGAATAGATAAAAGAAAATTAAACCGAGTGAAAATACTACCGCGAGTCCGGCAGACATCACCCCGTAGCGCGATAGCTGGTCTTTAAATTTGCGAATGTTGCGCAACTTGCTGCGCTGCTCGCGATTGGGCATCAGGCTCTGGATTGGCTTTGCCGCTGTAATGGGTTCGGACATGGTCTACTCACCTGTTTTATCGTCTGGCGCAAGAATCCTAACAATCAAAGATGACACTTTTGTTACAAAAACCCGAAACTGTCATCTGACTGTCATATTTACCCTGGCTCTGTCTATAAAAAAACGCCGAACAAGTCGGCGTTTTTATGGGTAACACAAGAAAATCCAGGCGCGCGCTGATTACTTCTGCAATTCAGCCAGTGCTTTGTTGGCCATTGACGCAGGCAGTGGGATATAACCATCGCGCACTACGGTTTCCTGGCCTTGCTTGGAAAGAATCAACTTCACAAACTCTAACTGAATCGCATCCAGCGGGCGGTTCGGATGCTTGTTGATATACATGAACAACACACGTGACAGCGGATAGGTTCCATCCAGCGCGTGAGTTGCATCGGCAGTAACGTAAGGCTGCCCATCTTTCTTGGACAGAGGCACGGCGCGCACACCTGAAGTGATGTAGCCAATACCTGAGTAACCAATACCGTTGATCGATTCAGACACACCCTGGACTACAGATGCAGAACCTGGTTGCTCGAGAATGTTGGATTTAAAATCACCTTTACACAGGGCTTCATCTTTGAAGTAACCATAAGTACCAGAAACGGCATTGCGGCTGTACATGGTGAAATCACGATTTGCCCATGCACCGGTCAACCCCACATCACCCCAACGAGTCAGGTCTTTGGCACCACCACATTTGCGGGTTGCCGAGAAAATGGCATCAACTTGAGGAATACTTAAACCTTCGATCGGGTTGTCTTTGTTTACGTAAACTGCAAGTACGTCAATCGCTACCGGTACAGCGGTGGGTTTGTAGCCATGCTTGGCTTCAAACGCCTGGATTTCCTCGGTTTTCATCGCGCGGCTCATAGGCCCGAAGTTAGCAGTACCTTCGGTTAAGGCCGGTGGTGCAGTTGAAGAACCAGCACCTTGAATCTGGATATTGACGTTGGGATACCACTTTTTGAAATCTTCAGCCCAAAGGGTCATCAGGTTGTTGAGTGTGTCAGAACCGATTGAGTTGACGTTACCTGATACGCCAGTGGTCGCCTTGTACTCTGGCAGCGCTGGATCAATTGCAGCCTGCAATGCAGTAGCACAAACCATAGAGCCGGCAAGAACCAACCCCTTCATAATTTTCATAGCGTTCATAGAGCGCTCCATCTGTGATTACATGAGTAATAAATAGTGTGTCTACCTGTGAAGAGTTGTCCCTTCAGTGAGACTTACTTTACCCAGCAAATATGACAGTTATGTGACCGGAGGAAATTTTTGTCACAAATGTGTCGCACAAATGTCATACAGCCAAACCAGGGTTATACCGCCACCCAAAACAAAAACACCAGCCGAAGCTGGTGTTTGTGAACATCAAAAACGAGACGATTTATTTAACCACGCGCAAGCCCGGTCGTTTGGCGGGAGGAGTGTCCCCCGAGGGTACAGAACCGCCTCCCGTCGACACAGGAGTCGGCCCACTGGGTGGCGGCGGTGCAGGATTAACTTCCGGCTCGAACATCATACCCTGCCCATTTTCACGAGCATAAATTCCTAAAATTGCACCACAGGGAATATAGAGATTATTGACCACCCCACTAAAGCGCGCATTAAACGATACGGCAGTATTATCCATAAAAAAATCTTTAATCGCCGAAGGGGAGATATTCAGAATAATTTGTCCCTCCTTGTTAACGTGTTGCTGCGGTACTTGGGTACCGGTCACATGCGCATCAACCAAAATATGTGGCGTGCAGTTGTTATCTAAAATCCATTCATAGACGGCACGTAAAAAATAAGGGCGACTGGACGTCATGGACATAAGTGTTTCCTTGGTCTGATCAGGGCTAAACAAATTGCAATTTACCTTGTTTTGCCAAGAGCTCAAACAAAAAGGGCGACCTAAGTCGCCCTTTCCGCTGTTATTTACTGCGATCAGTGAATCTCTCTCCAGAACTCGCGGTTCAGGAAGTAAACAAAGATAAACAGAATAATCAGAAAACCTAATACGTAATAACCAATCGCTTCGCGCTTAACTGCCGCAGGCTCAGCTACATACTCGAGGAAATTCACCAGATCATACATCGCTTGATCAAACTCGGCAGTAGTCATAGTACCCTTTACCTTGCCCTCGACCAATGCACCGCAATGCTCATCCATTTCCACTTCACCCAAGTCGTTACGCGCCGCGCCACCATGGTGATTCAGTTTAGGACCGGCACCGCATTCCAGCAGCCCTTGCGGACCAATGAGCACGTGCGGCATACCAACATTAGGAAATACGCGGTTGTTGACACCCCAAGGACGGGTATCATCCTTGTAGAAGTTGCGCAGGTAAGTGTACAACCACTCTGGCGAACGCGAGCGCGCTACCAGTGTCAAATCCGGCGGTGCCACACCAAACCAGACTTTGGATTGCTGTGGCTTCATCGCAATTTCCATCAGCTGACCGATACGCTGACCACTGAAAATGAGATTTTCTTCCATCAAGTTGTGCGGAATATCCAAGTCATCCGCAACACGCTCGTAACGTGAAAACTTGGCAGAATGGCAGCCCATGCAGTAGTTGATGAAGTATTTGGCACCACTTTGCAAGGATTCTTTGTTATGCAAATCCGGCTCCATCTTGTCGCAAGGTATGGCACCGCAGGCAAATGCCCCACCTGCTGCGACCGCTTTGATGGGCACAATCATCAGAATCAGGAACAGCGCAAAACCACCAAGCACAACAATCGCAGGCAAACCTTTCGCTTGGGTACGGGTCGGTTCAACCAAGTCTTTATCGCGTGCTGCCAGTAAAGGCAATACTGCAAAAATTGCTGCTAATGCGAAGCAGAGAACCAACAATAATGCAGGCACATCCCCACCAATGTAATCAACTCCCATCCAGGCGAAGATGACGGCAAAAACACCGCACACAATCCATGACGCCATGGACTTGGCTTTTTCCGGGCTAGTAGTTGTCCAAACTGGCATAGTCAGAAAGTAAGCGAAATAGAAGGTAGTAGCGATTTGCGACAACAAGGTTCTGCCGTCGGTAGGTGCCTTAACCCCCAGATAACCCAAGATCACGAACATAGCTGCGAAAGCAATTAACATCACACGCGGAATATGACCGCGGTAGCGCATGGATTTAACCTTGCTGCGATCAAACCAGGGCAATACAAACAGGAGTGCAATCGCTGCGCCCATCGCCACAAAACCAAGCAGTTTTGCCGTCAATACCATTGGCCCAAGTTCGATTTGCAAAGTCACTGCACGCAACACCGCGTAGAAAGGTGTGAAGTACCAGACGGGTGCAATGTGGGTCGGTGTTTTCAGGTTATTCGCTTCTTCAAAGTTGGCATACTCCAGGAAGAAGCCACCCATTTCCGGCATGAAGAACATGATGAAACAGAAAGCAAACAAGAAAACAGTGATACCAACCAAATCATGCACTGTGTAGAAAGGATGGAAAGGGACGCCGTCGCGCGGGATGCCGTTTTCATCTTTGTTCTTTTTAATTTCAACACCATCGGGGTTATTTGAACCCACCTCGTGCAGCGCCAGGATATGCATCACTACCAGTGCCAGCAATACAATCGGCAACGCCACAACGTGCAACGCGAAGAAACGGTTCAGGGTAATACCAGAAATAAGGTAGTCGCCGCGGATCCACTCCACCAATCCTTCACCGACGACAGGAATTGCACCAAACAAGGATACGATTACCTGTGCACCCCAGTATGACATTTGACCCCAGGGTAATACGTAACCCATAAAGGCCTCTGCCATCAGCACCAGATAAATAGTCATACCAAAAATCCACACTAATTCACGCGGTGCTTTGTATGAACCGTACATCATGCCGCGGAACATATGCAGATAAACAACAACAAAGAATGCCGAGGCACCGGTAGAGTGCATGTAGCGAAGAATCCAACCGTAATCCACGTCGCGCATAATGTATTCAACAGAAGCAAATGCACCTTCTGCAGATGGGTTGTAGCTCATAGTCAACCAGATGCCGGTCACCAATTGGTTAACCAATACCAGCAGTGACAGAACACCAAAGAAATACCAGAAGTTGAAATTCTTAGGCGCATAGTACTTACCCATGTGGGTATCCCACGCGCGCTGTACCGGCAGACGCTTATCAACCCACTGCCACAAACCTGTTAACCAATTCATATCAAGCCTCCTGATCTTCGCCAATCACAACTACTGAGTCGCTCTCATAACGGTGAGGAGGAACTTCCAGGTTGAGAGGAGCGGGCACACCGGAATAAACACGACCAGCAAGGTCATATTTGGAACCATGACAAGGGCAAAAGAAACCACCCTGCCACTTATCGCCACCTAGATCAGCAGCTCCCACATCCGGGCGGAACATAGGTGCACAACCAAGGTGAGTACAAATGCCCAACAAGATAGCGAATTCTTTGTTAATCGCTCGCTCAGGGTTTTGTGCATAACTTGGTTGCATGGTTTCTTTGGATTCTGGATCCAGCAGTACACCCTGCTCTTCCACTGTTTTCAGGCTATCTAATGCAGCCTGGGTGCGGCGCACAATAAATACCGGTTTGCCACGCCACTCTACAGTGACCATCGCGCCCGGCTCTATTTTGCTAATGTTGTATTTAACCGGTGCACCAGCAGCTTTTGCTTTGGCACTGGGACTCCAGGAGCCCACGAATGGAATTGCTGCACCCACCACGCCGACCGCACCCACTGCACAAGTGGCACCGATCAACACGCGACGGCGTGTTTTATTTACTGCGTCATTACTCATGACGAATTCTCCCCTAACAGCTTTAACGGCTAGCAAATCGCCTCACATCGCCCCACAACCTGATACTAAGGCTTATACGAAGTCTGGCGACAAAGGATTATTGGGTGACTCAAGAAAAGGCGGGCAATCTTAATGAATTAACACGCGGCTTACAAGAATAACCACACTTATATAGTGGGTTATAGGGGTGCAATTTTAGACATAAAAAAACGCCCAAGCCAGCAAAGACTTGGGCGTTTTTGATGATCATCAACCAGCAGCACAAAAAGCTGCTGGAGAAAACCATTAACGCTTGGAGAATTGTGGCTTCTTACGCGCTTTACGCAGACCCACTTTCTTACGTTCAACTTCGCGTGAGTCGCGAGTTACGTAGCCAGCTTTACGCAACTCACCGCGCAGGCTCTCGTCATACTCCATCAGAGCACGAGTCAGACCATGGCGAATAGCGCCCGCTTGACCAAAGCTACCACCGCCAACTACGGTGACATTTACATCAAACTTTTCAACCAAACCAACCAACTCCAGCGGCTGACGCACTACCATGCGTGCTACTGGACGACCGAAATATTCATCCAAAGGACGATCATTTACAGTGATGGTACCTGAACCAGCGGTGATGAACACGCGCGCGGTAGAGGTTTTGCGACGGCCGGTGCCGTAAAATTGTGCAGACATGTCAGCTCCCCTTAGATGTTCAGTTCTTTAGGTTGCTGAGCAGCATGTGGATGCTCATTACCTGCATAAACTTTCAGTTTTTTGAACATAGCACGACCCAGTGGACCCTTCGGCAACATACCTTTAACGGCAGTTTGAATGGTGCGCTCTGGCGCTTTCTCAATCAACTTTTGGAAGCTGATAGATTTAATACCACCCACAAAACCAGTGTGCGAGTAGTAAATCTTGTCAGTTGCTTTACGGCCAGTCACGCGCACTTGAGCAGCGTTGATTACAACGATGTAATCGCCGGTATCAACGTGTGGAGTGAATTCTGGCTTATGCTTGCCACGCAAACGCGAGGCGATTTCCGCAGATAAACGGCCGAGTGTTTTTCCCGCCGCATCCACGATGAACCAGTCTTGAGAGACAGATTCTGCTTTGGCAATATAGGTCTTCATGTTATTCCTGCCTAATCGGATGTGGATACTAAATAGATGTACATAAAAATCCCCTAAAACAGGGAGGCGGCATACTACACAGCCAATGCTTGTATTTCAACCGATATTTATGCTTATTCTGGCCGATGCGGACGAGCCAAGTAGTCATGACTCTGCATTTCCAACAGGCGACTAACCGTGCGCTGGAATTCAAAATCCAGCTTTCCAGTAGAATAAAGGCTAGCCAAAGGCTGTTCGGCCGAAATCACCAACTTCACCTGACGGTCATAAAATTCGTCCACCAAATTCACAAACCGACGCGCCTGATCGTCATTGGCACGCCCAAGACCCGGCACATTACTAAGGATAACTGTGTGCAACTCACGCGCCAGCTCGATGTAATCATTTTGCGAGCGAGGCCCATCGCACAGCTCGACAAAATCAAACCAGGCAATACCTTCGCCGAGATGACGCGCGCGGATCATGCGCCCTTCAATCTCCAACTCTACATCATCCTGCAACACTGCACTGGCAGGTAACAAGCTCTTGAAACTACACATCAGGCTTTTATCGGCAGCAGCATCAAGTGGCGAGTGATACAACTCCGCCTGTTCCAGAGCGCGCAACCGATAATCCACACCCCCATCAACATTCACTACCAAGGTGTGCTGATTTAACAAGGCAATAGCAGGCAGAAAACGCGCACGCTGCAAACCGTCTTTATATAAGCCATCCGGAACTATATTGGAGGTCGCAACCAACGTTACGCCGCGCGCGAACAGCTCCTCCATCAAAGTGCCAAGAATCATTGCGTCGGTAATATCCGAGACAAAAAATTCATCAAAACAGATAACACGCGCCTCGCTCGCAATAATATCGGCGACTTTTTTAAGCGGGTTCTTTTGCCCATCCAACTTTTTAAGCTCCGCATGTACCCGTCGCATAAAACGATGAAAGTGCGCGCGTAATTTTTGTTCAAAAGGCAAGCTCTCGAAAAAATTATCCATTAGATAGGTTTTACCGCGCCCTACCCCACCCCAAAAGTACAGACCACGCACCAGCTTGCGTGAATCACCACCCTTGAGCCGTTTTAGAAAACGGCCCAGCGCCGATTGCTGCTGCTCTTCACGCCAAGTTACCAGCAACTCCTCATAGAGATGCTGCAGATGCTGAACAGCCAGCTCCTGTGCAGGGTCATGGCGAAAATCTGGCCGAGTTAAATCGCGCTGGTAGCGCGCCATAGGTGATAGGGAAACTGAAGAATCCATCATGGCGATTGTCATACTATGCTTACCCATTGCCGCTCAATCACCACACTCAAATCCGCCTTGAGTGCTGTTAAATATCCATGGAAAAAATGCCCGGCCTGCGGGTAGCGAATCAGCTGAACCATACCCTGCAATGCACCAACCCATTGATAGACCCCCTCAGCAATAACACGCTCATCTGCATCACCCTGCACAACACACACCGGACAGCCGAAGCGCCCATCACGCGCGTAGGGATACCGTTCCACCGGCGGGGCAATCAAGGTTAGGTGCTGCAATTTTGGGACTAGATAACTAACCTGCGCCGCAACAGAAGAACCAAATGAAAATCCAGCCAGAAGTAAGGGTGCACTGGGGAACTGCTGATTTACCCACGCAACAACCGCCAACAGATCCTCTTGCTCACCGATCGCATTATCAAAATCACCTTCGCTTTCCCCCACACCGCGAAAGTTGAAGCGCACCGCATGAACCCCTAAATCGCGGTAGACACGCATTAGTGTTGTTACCACTTTATTATCCATAGTGCCGCCATGCAGTGGGTGTGGATGGCATATGATCGCCACTGCTTGGCGCGCCGCAAATACACCCCCGTCATCAGCAGCGTGGATCATCACCTCCAGATGACCACAAGGTCCGGGAATCAAAAGCGCCTGCTCTTTGGCAAAAGGAAAAGTCATGCAATACCTCTAAATTCAGTGCGAGTTCGCACATGGGCAATAATTTTTGCCCATTTTAATGAGAAAATGGACTTATAATAGATTTATTGGTGCTTCTGACAGCATATTGTCAGAGCGACGCCCTTGTTCAGTAGGAGATAGCTGTGTATTCACTTAGTACCCTTATCATCAGTGGCTTGGTTTGCCTGCTCGCCGGTGGTGGCCTTACCGCCCTAATTATGTATACGTTTCGCGCCCAGTTATTGGGGCACAATCTTGAGCAGCGCCTACATCACGCTGAAACCACACTACAAGCTTATCAACGCGACGTTGCCGAACACTTTGCACAAACATCGCAATTGGTAAACAACCTGACTCAATCCTATCGTGAAGTGCACGAACACCTTGCCAGCGGTGCGCTAAAGCTGGCAACACCCGCTATAAGTCGCCAGATACTGGATTCCGCCAATAGTGGGTTGGGCGGCAACACTAAATCCTACATCAGTGGGCAGCATATTGAACCGCCCCGCGACTGGGCTCCCAAAGCACCAGGCACCAAAGGCACACTTAGCGAAGACTACGATTTGCGCGATGACCCAGTAGATAGTTCTCGCTTGCCAACAGAGTCCGCAGATGATTACGACTTTGACGGCAAAGCGAATCGATACTAAAAATTAATATCTGCATCTAACGGATTATTTAATGCATAGCTCCCCATTGAGTTCACACACAGGATGTCGAACAAAAGTAAAACCCCGCATCTAGCGGGGTTTTTGTTGGCCTGACAAATACCGCTCGACGGAGACACCCTTGATTCTATTAAAGCGCTTGCTGCAGTTTATAAGCTGGCCGATTACCGCAGGCGTTATTATTGCGTTACTTGCTCTTCTCTTATTTCCCCAACTACGTGGCAACAACGCACCAAAACCTGATGAACAAAAACACACTCTAGGCGTAGTTTCCTATGCAGATGCAGTCAGTCGCGCCGCCCCTGCTGTAGTGAATGTTTATACCGAAAAGCGAGTTGTACAACGCTATCAAAATCTTTATAACAACCCGCTTTACCGCCAACTTTACGACAAATCCAATACCCCACAGCAAGAACGTATGCAAAACACCTTGGGGTCAGGCGTAATTGTCGATGCCCAGGGTCACATACTCACCAACAAACATGTGGTTAATGGTGCCGATAAAATTTTTGTATTGCTTTACGATGGGCGCGGCGCCTCTGCAGAACTAATTGGCACAGACCCACAAAATGACTTGGCCGTATTAAAAATAACCACAGAAAACCTAACCCCTATCACCATTGGTGATTCCAACAATACCCGCGTGGGCGATGTCGTACTCGCGATTGGCAATCCGTTCGGTGTTGGACAAAGTGTTAGTCAAGGTATAGTCAGCGCTACTGGCCGCTGGAATCTTGGCATCAACAGTGCTGAAAACTTCATTCAAACAGATGCAGCAATTAATCCAGGTAACTCCGGCGGCGCACTGATTGATGCTTACGGCAACTTAGTAGGCATAAACACGGCGATGTTGGATGAAACCGGCGCCTCCGTTGGAATAAGCTTTGCGGTTCCTGCCGAGAAAGCAATGAATTCACTGCGCCAAATTGTCGAGTATGGTGAGGTGCGTCGCGGCTGGCTGGGGTTAGCAATTAACTCATTAACCAACGACCAGATCAAAGAAATGGGCGTAAATGGTTTGGTTGTGACAGAAATCGAAAGCAAAAGCCCCGCTGAAGATGCAGGTTTTCAAAAAGGCGACATCATTACACATATTGATGGAGTAGCTTTGATAGATGCGCCGTCTCTCATCAATTCAATCCGCAATATTCAACCTAATGCTGAAATTACCTTCAGGGTAGTTCGCAATGGCGAATCACAAGAGTTAAAGGCGATTGCAGGATTTCCGCCCACCAAAACCTGATAAAAATAAAAATGGGCACTTAAGTGCCCATTTTTATTTCATCGCTATCAACAAATAATTAATCGACAATCCGGTATTCCGCCGAGCGCGCATGCGCTTCCAGATATTCACTGCGCGCCAGTACTGATGCTGTCTTCGATAACACTGATGCACCCGCTGCCGAACACATAATAATTGAGCTGCGCTTTTGGAAATCGTACACCCCCAGCGGCGATGAAAAACGCGCAGTACCCGACGTGGGCAATACGTGGTTGGGGCCAGCGCAATAATCACCGAGTGCTTCCGGAGTAAAACGCCCCATAAAAATGGCACCAGCGTGACGCACCTGCGGCAACAACGATTCTGGATCAGCAACCGACAACTCCAAATGTTCCGGTGCAATGCGATTACTCACCGCAATGGCTTGCTCCATATCGGCAACTTTAATTAATGCGCCGCGATTTTTTAATGACACACTCGCAATCGTTTCGCGCGCCAGCGTTGGCAATAAACGTTTGAGCGACGCCTCCACTTTATTTAAATAATCGGCATCCGGGCACAGCAAAATTGATTGCGCCTGCTCGTCATGTTCCGCCTGACTAAATAAATCCATCGCGATCCAATCCGGATCGGTCAGGCCGTCGCACACCACTAAAATTTCTGAAGGGCCGGCGATCATATCAATAGCCACCTGACCAAATACTGCTCGCTTGGCGGTAGCTACATAAATATTGCCGGGGCCGACAATTTTATCGACCTTGGCAATAGTTTCTGTGCCATAAGCCAGTGCCGCAACCGCTTGCGCGCCACCAATAGTAATGACGCGATCTACACCGGCGATTGCCGCCGCTGCCAATACCATCGGGCTTATGTCGCCATCGGGCGCAGGTACCACCATGGTTAATTCATCAACGCCAGCAACTTTCGCTGGAATAGCATTCATCAATACCGATGAGGGGTAAGACGCTTTGCCGCCGGGCACATATAAGCCCACACGCTCCATCGCTGAAATTTGTTGGCCGAGCACAGTGCCGTCGGCTTCAGTGTAGCGCCAGGAACTTTGCAACTGATGCTGGTGATAGTTGCGAATACGCTCAGCCGCAATTTCCAATGCGACGCGCTGCTCGGCACTGATTTGAGTCAGCGCATGCTGCAACTGCGCGGGAGTAACCACAAAATCATTAATGCTCTGCGCCGAGCGGCGATCAAACTTATTAGTGAATTCCACTACCGCTACATCACCACGGATTTTTACCTGCTGCAAAATATCATCGACCACTGCTGCAACACGGGTATCGCTTACCGATTCCCACGCGAGCAGCTGATCCAAACGCTGATTAAAATCGCTTTGGCTTGCATCCAAACGGGTGATGATAGATTCAGACATGGAATTCTCTTTTAAAAAAACCAATAACAATGTGAACTAAAAAAATAATAGGTTGATCATGCAGCCTATCCATTACAAATACCCATTGGCATTTGCAATGGACGGTATAGAAAACTAATCGACCGCTACGGCGGTAGCGATATGATCGATAATGGTTTGGATTTGTACGTGTTTCATTTTCATTGACGCTTTATTCACAATCAAACGTGAACTGATGTCTGCAATAAATTCACGCGGCTCCAAACCATTGGCGCGCAAGGTATTGCCGGTATCGACAATATCCACAATCTCATCAGCCAGATTCATAATCGGTGCCAATTCCATCGCACCGTAAAGCTTGATGATGTCCGTCTGGCGACCTTGTGAGGCGTAATATTGTTTGGCGATATTGACGTACTTGGTGGCAACACGGATCCGACCCGCAGGCAGTGATTCGCCCTTCACCCCGGCAGTCATCAATTTGCAGCGTGCGATATTTAAATCAAGCGGCTCATACAGGCCTTCAGCGCCGTTTTCCATCAAGGTATCTTTACCCGAGATACCCATATCCGCCGCGCCAAATTGCACATAGGTGGGCACATCGGCGCCGCGCAATAACAGCAACCGCACATTGGCCTGGGTGGTATCGAACACCAGTTTGCGGCTTTTTTCCATATCTTCGAGCGGCTCAATACCTGCTGCAGCGAGCAGCGGTAAAGTCTCTTCCAGAATGCGCCCTTTAGTGAGCGCAATAGTCAGGGTTTGGCTCATGGCATCCACCTTCTTACGAACCTTTAACACGGCGCACACTGGCGCCAATGTTTTGGAATTTTTGTTCAATCGCCTCGTAACCGCGATCGATATGGTAGATGCGGTCAATCAATGTTTCGCCATCAGCAACCAGACCGGCAATCACCAAACTCGCCGAGGCGCGCAGGTCCGATGCCATTACCGGCGCCGCTTTCAAACGCTCCACACCGGTCACAATGGCAGTGTTGTGTTCGAGCTCGATATGCGCGCCCATACGGTTCAATTCGGCCACCTGCACCAAACGGTTTTCAAAAATCGTTTCAGTGATATGGCTGACCCCTTCAGCGACCGCATTCATCGCCATAAATTGCGATTGCATATCGGTGGGAAACGCCGGGTAAGGGGCGGTTTTCAAACTGACGGCTTTAGGGCGCTTGCCGTGCATATCCAGTGTGATCCAATCCTCGCCTACGGCGATATCGGCCCCCGCTTCCTGTAATTTTAAAATCACCGCTTCGAGAATATCGGCGCGGGTATGGGTCAATTTGATGTTGCCGCGTGTTGCTGCAGCAGCCACCAAATAAGTGCCGGTTTCGATGCGGTCAGGCATGACACTGTATTCACAGCCATTCAATTTTTCGACGCCGTAAACGGTCAAGGTCGATGTGCCTATCCCTTCAATTTTTGCGCCCATGGCGACCAGCATATTAGCCAGGTCGACAATTTCCGGTTCGCGCGCGGCGTTTTCCAGTACGGTTTTGCCCTCAGCCAACACGGCGGCCATCAGCAGGTTTTCAGTGCCGCCCACGGTGACCATATCCATCAGGAAATGACAGCCCTTCAAACGGCCGTTGGAGCGAGCGCGAATATAACCACCGTCAATTTCGATGCTGGCCCCCATAGCCTCCAAGCCGCGCAAATGGATATCCACCGGGCGCGAACCAATTGCGCAGCCGCCAGGGAAGGACACATTAGCCTCGCCGTAGCGTGCAAGCAGCGGCCCGAGCACCAGAATCGAGGCACGCATGGTTTTTACCAGCTCGTAGGAGGCGGTATAGGAGTTGATAGTATTAGGATCGACAATTACCACATGCTCGCCCTGAATCTCGATAGTCAGGCCAAGGGTGCGCAGTAGCTGCACCATGGTGGTCATGTCTTTTAAGTGTGGAACATTGGTCAGGCGCACCTCGCCATCGGCCAATATAGATGCCGCCAAAAGCGGCAAACCGGCATTTTTAGAGCCTGAAATACGAATTTCACCAGAGAGCGGCCCGCCGCCCGAAATCAAAAACTTATCCATTGCCAACCTGAAATTAAAAGAAGATGCACCGAGGAAAAAAGCGGAATAGCCGACTAATAATCGCTATAGCCACCGAAATGAGCGAACAAGACTGCAGCCGGAATTACTGCTGGGCCTGCCACTGCTCGGGGGTAAATGCCTTGATATAGTCCACCGCATGGATACTGCGATCGGCAAACTGGGAACTGAGTGTAGACAATACCAACTGCTGTTTTTTAACAGGAGTCAGGCCAGCAAAAGCCGGGCTGACAATCACCAAACCTATATGATCGCCCTGCACCTCTACGGATTTCACATCACACTCAGGGATTTGGCTTTCAATCAGGGCTTTAATTTGTTCGGCTTGCATAATATTTTCCGATAATGGCTGGTTCGCACCCGGCAGTCACAGGCAGTGAACAGCCTTGGGCGAACATAATCTAGCGATAAGTAAATAAGGCGCGGAGTTTACCGGAATGTCGCCCATATCGCACTTAAAAATCCGCCCCCTGAAATGCAAAACCCCCAGCCGGGGCTGAGGGTTGAGGATAAAAAGATACTGAGGTCAGATCACAAATCACGCATCCACGAGCCAGTTGGCAATCACCTGATCAATATCACCACTATGCTTCTTCAGGCCGGCCTTAAACTGACCGCTAAATGACTGCCCAAGATTTACCCCATTGAGAACCACATTGATGAGCTTCCACTCGCCAGACTTGCCCTGCACCATAGTGTAATCAAGCTTGTGACTAGTGCCTTCAGCCATTACTTCTTGCTTTACTACAACGCGCTTGGCGTTTTTGGGATCGGTCACCACACCCGCGAGTGTAACCTTGCTATCTGCATAGCCGAGAATGCCTTTAGCCAGAGATTTCACCATGCCATCTTTAAACACTTTCAGGAACTGCGTCCGTTGCGCGGGAGTGGCCTTGCTGTAGGTGGACTTGCCCATCACTGAAGCAGCAATGAAAGGGAAGTTAACCACTTCATCAAGTACCTTTTCTACCTGCTTGAAATAGATATCGTCTGCGGTTTTAGCCGCATTTTTTTCCTTAACCAAACCGAAGAGTTCCTGTGCAACCGACTCAACAATAACTTTCGGTTCTTGATTCGCGTCAGCTGCTTGGGCAACTGTATGGACGCCGAATAATAAAAACGTGCTTAGAACAGCACCGGATATTTTGGTAAGCAGATATTTCATGGTAAAACCTTCCATTAAGTCAGATGAATTCATTCAAGTTGGCCCTGAGCCAGACTAAGGTGACCGAAACTCGGACAGCGCTAGTTCCTTATGGTGCCATTCTTTTTAAGGACATTGTGGGTGTGGCGATTTATTGAACCAAAGGGGAGGTTAACTTAACCTGAAGGCGCAGCGAGCAGGTTTGCGCGGCGGACTATAGCATTTTGATCTGCCGCTCGATAACCGCTAAAGCGGAAAAAACATCGCAGCCCCTCGCCTTGGCGAACATGACCGCTATAATGCCCTCCCGCTTTTTGGAATAGTCACATGGCCAGTTTTGATTATCTTAGCTCTGCACTACGCACTATCCGCCTTGAAGCAGAAGCCGTTAACGCATTAAGTGAGCGCATCGATGCCAACTTCACCCGTGCGTGCGCGTTGATAATGGCCTGTAGCGGCAGAGTTATAGTGACCGGAATGGGTAAATCCGGTCATATTGGCAAAAAAATCGCAGCCACACTGGCAAGCACAGGCACCCCTGCCTTTTTTGTTCATCCCGGCGAGGCAAGTCACGGTGATCTGGGCATGATCACCAAAAGCGACATAGTGCTGGCCATTTCCTATTCCGGCACATCCAGCGAAATTGTTACCCTGTTGCCACTATTAAAACGCGCGGGAATCAAAATTATCAGCATGACCGCCAATGCCCAATCCACATTGGGCGAAGTCGCTGAAGTGAACCTCGACATCAGTGTAGTTCACGAGGCCTGCCCACTCGATTTAGCCCCCACCTCCAGCACCACTGCCACATTGGTAATGGGCGATGCTCTCGCCATTGCACTGCTGGAAGCACGCGGTTTTACCGCGGAAGATTTTGCCTTCTCTCACCCCGGTGGCGCGCTGGGACGCAAACTACTGCTGCGCCTCTCAGATGTCATGCATACCGGCGGTGATATACCGCGCGTCTCCCCTGAAACACCGCTACTTGATGCATTAATGGTGATGTCAGAAAAAGGCTTTGGCATGACAACCGTCATGAATAGCGATAATGAACTACTTGGTATATTTACCGATGGCGATTTACGCCGCAGTATTGATCGCGGTGTAGATGTGCGCAGCGCTAAAACATACGAGTTAATGAACACCACCCCCAAAATTCTGCGCGAGAACATGCTCGCTGCTGAAGCATTAGCGGTAATGGAAGAAGCAAAAATAAACGTACTACTGGTCAGCAACGAACAAAAACAGCTTGTCGGTGTCGTAAAAATCAATGACTTGTTGCGCGCAGGCATCATCTAACCTGCAATTGCAGCACCATCAGGAACAGAGCATGAACTCAGAATTACGCGAGCGCGCCATACAGATCAAACTTTTATTGTTAGATGTGGATGGCGTACTTACCGACGGCCGCCTCTACTTCAGCAATAGCGGCGAAGAATTTAAATCATTCAGCACATTGGACGGACAAGGGATCAAAGCCCTGCAGAAAACCGGCGTTAAAGTAGGGATTATTACTGGACGAACCAGCAACCTGGTTGCCAAACGCGCCAACGATTTGGGAATCGAGATTTTAGTACAAGGCCGCGAAGACAAGTGGAATGCACTACAGGAAATACTCCAGCATCACAGCTTTGCCTTGCATGAAATTGCCTTTATGGGTGATGACTGGCCGGATCTTACCGTTATGACACGGGTCGGCCTTGCCTTCACTGTGGCCAATGCCCATTTCAGTGTTGCCCAACGCGCGCACTGGCAAAGCAGCGAACGCGGTGGTGAAGGTGCGGTGCGCGCAGCTTGTGATCTTATAATGCAAGCACAAAATACCTTTGATACCGCCTTAAATACCTACCTCACTGGAAGCACTCACTAAATTATGGCCCTATTACAGCGCATCCAGCGATTACACCAGCATATTCCGGGGCCCTGGCTAGTCGCCTTTGCCTTGGTGGTGGTGTTTTTTGCCTTTTCACTCAGGCACAAAGACGACATTCAACCTGGCCAATATGAGTCCAGCGGTTTTCCCCAGTACTACATGAAATCCGTGGAGACACGCGAATACAGTCCAGAGGGAACACTTCGCTATCAACTAACGACACCACAAGTAACCCATTATCAAATCAGCGCAGACGGCCCTTCGGAGCGCGATTACACATTCTTTGAACAACCCTCCATGGCTTTTTACGACAAAGACGCTACTGCGCCCTGGCTAGTTAATGCGCGCGAAGGCAAAAGCCAACTCAATGGTGAATTCATCAGGCTGCAGGATGATGTCGTGATTCAACAGCAAACCAACTCCAATGGTGTTGTACGTATCACCACCAGCCTACTGGACCTATTCCCAAAGACACAATTCGCGCGCACCGACAAAGCTGTTAAGATGCGCAGCGCAAAAGGCCAGATGTCGGCCCAAGGCATGGAAGCAGACTTCGCCAATAGTCAGCTTCAGTTAAAGTCCCAAGTTAAGGCCGCTTATGAACCGCGCTAAATCACTGCTTAAAATACTTCCCCTGCTCGCGGGCTTATGCTGTTCGGTGACAGCTTGGGCGTTACCAAGCGACAAAAATGAAACTATCCGCGGCTCCGCTGACAACCTGACCGTTGATCAAAAAAACGGGGTGGCAACTTACACAGGCTCGGTTGAGATCCGCCAAGGCTCACTCATTATCAATGCCGACTCAATCATCATCCACACCAACAATGAAGGTGGCGTGGAAAAAATGATCGCCACTGGCAGCCCTGCGAAATTCCAGCAACAGCCGGAAGCAGAACAAGGGGTAGTCACCGCATCCGCCAAACAAATTACCTACACCCCCAACAACGAGCATTTACTACTCATTGAAGATGCTTCCGTTGAGCAAAATGGTGCCGTCATGAGTGGCCCACATATCGATTACGATCTGGTCAAAGAAGTGATGAAGGCAGAAGGCAACAACACTGGCGAAGGACAACGAATAGAGATAGTCATTCCCCCTAAATCCGCGAAACCAGAAGACCTACAGGCCCCCTCATCCACAGCCAATAGCAACTGATTCCTATGCCTAGTTTGCACGCGCGACACCTCGCCAAGAGCTACAAAAAACGTAAAGTGGTTATCGATGTCTCTATCACAGTAGAGAGCGGCCATATTGTTGGGCTCCTGGGCCCTAATGGCGCCGGAAAAACCACCTGTTTTTATATGATCGCCGGTTTAGTACCGGCAGATAATGGCAGCGTATTAATTGATGATCGCGATATCACCCAACTGCCAATTCATGGACGCGCACGTGCCGGTATTGGTTATTTGCCACAAGAAGCATCCATTTTCCGCAAACTTACCGTCGCCGATAACATTATGGCGATCCTTGAGACTCGCAAAGACCTGGATCGGGAAGCACGCGCAGAAAAACTGGAAGCACTGCTGAACGAATTTCACATCACCCATATTCGCGACAGCCTTGGCATGGCACTCTCAGGTGGTGAGCGGCGCCGGGTAGAAATCGCCCGCGCACTGGCGACAGACCCTAAATTTATCCTGCTCGATGAACCCTTTGCGGGTGTTGACCCGATTTCGGTTAACGACATCAAAGAAATAGTCCGTCACCTCAAAGATCGCGGGATTGGCGTTCTTATTACCGACCACAATGTACGCGAGACCTTGGACATCTGCGAGACGGCCTATATCGTAAGCGAAGGGCACATTATTGCCGAAGGTGATGCCGATACAGTGTTGAGTAACAGCAAA
Organism: Cellvibrio sp. KY-YJ-3; assembly: GCF_008806955.1. NCBI lineage: Bacteria > Pseudomonadati > Pseudomonadota > Gammaproteobacteria > Cellvibrionales > Cellvibrionaceae > Cellvibrio > Cellvibrio sp. KY-YJ-3. The sequence goes on from NZ_CP031727.1 coordinate 4,124,961, forward strand.
GTCCGCGAAGTCTATCTGGGCGAACACTTTCGCCTGTGAGTTCAACAAACGCCTTAACCACCCGACAAACAACTTGACAAGTAATATTATTTGGCTACTAGGCATAAAGCTTGCTTAAGTATGTTGCTTGAAGCGCAAACCCTGACTAAACTCCACCTAACAGATGTTTTCCATCCCGCGTTAAATAAGGGTTTGTTGCTACAACAATGAAACAATCTCTCCAGCTTAAACTCGGCCAACAGCTGACAATGACTCCCCAACTGCAACAGGCGATACGTCTTTTGCAGCTCTCCACGCTGGATCTTCAACAGGAAATCCAGGAGGCACTCGAATCCAATCCCATGCTGGAAGTTGAGGAAGGTTTTGACTCAGCAACTACCAGCAGCGATTATGAAGGCAGTGCGGACGATAAGATTGATTACACCCGCCAACAGGAAATTGCTGCAGAATCCGGCACCGACAATAGCGCCGACTTCAGTGCCAGCGACAATTTCTCGTCATCAACCGCTGATAACTTCAACGAACCTGGCTACGGCGAATCTGAAAGTTTTGGCGAGGGCGAAAGCTTTAGCGATGGGGAATCCTTTGGTGATAGCGATGTCTATGGTGAAGGCGATAGTTTCAGCGCCGACAGCGGTGACTGGAGCGACTCGATTCCCAGCGATTTACCGGTAGATACCAGCTGGGACGATGTTTACCAAACCTCATCAACCGGCAGCTCCAGCAACTACGATAATGAAGACAATGATTTTGAAAGTCGTCGCGCTGTTACCGACTCACTCTATGATCATTTGATGTGGCAACTCAATTTAACGCCCATGTCAGATCGCGACCGGGTGTTAGCGATGGCAATTATCGACGCGGTTGAACCCAGCGGCATGCTGTCTATTACCATCGAAGAAATATTCGAAGGAATGCGTGGCGATTTTGAAGAGCTGGAACTGGATGAAGTTGTTGCAGTTCAACACCGGCTGCAGCAGTTTGATCCCTGCGGTGTGTGCAGCCAAAACTTATCTGAATGTTTATTGGTGCAGTTACAACAGTTTGACCCCAAAACACCCTTTTTGGATTCGGCAAAATTAATCGCCAAACTTTACTTGCCTATATTGGGTAGTCGCGACTACCGTCAGTTAATGCGCCGCACCAAACTGAAAGAGGCCGAGTTGAGCCAGGCCATCACCCTGATCCAAAGCCTAAACCCTCGCCCAGGCGATATTATTGCCAGTGGTGACACGGAATATGTAGTACCGGATGTGTTCGTTGAAAAGCGCGATGGCCGCTGGATTGTTGAATTAAACCCGGAAATTGCACCGCGCCTGCGTATCAATTCCAATTATGCCTCCATGGTAAAGCGCGCGGACTCGAGCAGCGACAACACATTTCTCAAGGATAATTTGCAAGAAGCCCGCTGGTTCCTGAAAAGTTTACAGAGCCGCAATGAGACTCTGCTTAAAGTAGCCAGTTGTATTGTGGAAAAACAACGCGGGTTTCTCGATTACGGCCCCGAAGCCATGAAGCCGCTGGTGCTGCACGATATCGCTGAAATTGTTGAGATGCATGAATCCACTATTTCGCGGGTAACCACCCAGAAATATATGCACACACCGCAGGGTATCTTCGAACTGAAATACTTTTTCTCCAGCCATGTTAGTACCGATAGCGGCGGCGAGTGCTCTTCAACAGCGATTCGCGCAATTATTAAAAAGTTGGTGAGTGCGGAAAACCCCAAAAAACCGTTGAGCGATAGCAAAATCACCGACCTGCTCGCGGAACAGGGAATTCAGGTAGCGCGTCGTACCATTGCAAAATATCGCGAGTCGCTGAATATTCCACCCTCTAATGAGCGGAAAACCATTTAATTATCATTAACCGGTTATAAATACGAAATTCGGAAGAAAATCACGGACGAGCTGTTAGGTTGTGCTGATCACAACCATTTTGTTTCTATCGAGAGGAAGTATCTATGCAAATAAATATCAGTGGTCATCATTTGGAAGTTACCGATTCGCTGAAAGACTATGTCAGCAGCAAAATTGAGCGCCTGAGCCACCACCACGATCGCATTACCAGTACTCACGTCATCCTCTCCGTCGATAAGTTGATTCAAAAAGCAGAAGCAACCATCCATGTCAGCGGCAAAGATTTGTTTGCGGATGCCACTCACGAAGATCTGTACGCAGCAATTGATTCATTGGCCGATAAGCTGGACCGCCAATTAATCAAGCACAAAGAAAAGATGCGTAGTCATCGCTAACCCACCCTGGAGGCAGCGAGATCATCTCCGCTCACTGCCTCAACAATTGAGAGATTCCTGGTAATCACCTCCTACCATGCAAATTCAAAATCTTATTAGCCCCGGCCGAACCTTGTGTGCCGTTGAAGGCGGCAGCAAAAAACGTGCTCTGGAACTACTGGCCAACGCCATCGCACAGGATGTTCCTGGCATTGATGCCGATGAGTTATTTCGCCGTTTGATTGGTCGCGAGCGACTTGGCTCAACCGGTATAGGACACGGCATTGCCATTCCGCATTGCAGGGTTGAAAACTGCAGCGGCACGATCGGTGCACTCCTGACATTGGCTGACCCGATTGACTTTGATGCCATAGATTCCCAGCCTGTGGACATTCTCTTCGCCATGTTAGTGCCCGAAGATGCTCATGATGAGCATCTACAAACACTGGCCGCTCTGGCTGGGGCGCTGAATAATGCTGACTATCGCCAGCGTTTGCGTGCTGCCGATAGCGATGCCGCACTTTATCAGGTCGCTATAGCGCCTTAGCAGGTCAATACCATGCACCTCGTGATTGTAAGCGGGCTTTCAGGCTCAGGAAAAAGTACCGCCCTGCATGTCCTTGAAGATGTAGGCTTTAACTGCATCGACAATCTACCAGTCAGCCTGCTACCCGCGCTGGTTGCACAAATACAAATTCATAAAGATGACCAACAGCGTTTTGCAATCGGCATTGATGTGCGCAACGCCTGGCAGGATCTGAATATATTCCCGCAGATGATAAGTACACTGAAAGAAGCGCACCTGCCATTTCAAACCCTGTTTCTGGATTCTCAACCTGCCGTACTTATCCAACGTTTTAGCGAAACCAGGCGCAAGCATCCGCTGTCGGATAAACACACCAGCCTTGAGGAATCCATCGCCGCAGAGCAGCAGCTGCTTGAACCTATTCGCGATTGTGCCGATCAGGTCATAGATACCAGTCATTTAAATTTGCACGAATTGCGCGACTTGGTAAAAGAACGTGTTGTAGGCCGCAGCGAATCGACGATGGCGATTTTGTTTGAATCCTTTGGCTTCAAACATGGTATTCCGGTAAACGCCGATCTGGTATTTGACGCACGTTGCCTTCCCAACCCCCACTGGAAACCTAACCTGCGCCCGCTTACTGGCAAAGATCAGGATGTAATCGAATTTTTGGAGGAACAGATTACCGTCAAAGAGATGTACGACGACATCGAGCACTATTTGGCACGCTGGCTGCCGCGCTATCAGGCGAACAATCGTAGTTACATCACCATTGCAGTGGGATGTACGGGTGGCCAGCATAGGTCTGTTTACCTGGCAGAAAAGCTACAACGCTATTTTGACCAGAGTTTTAGTGATGTTCAGGTTCGACATCGCGATATCAATAAACACAAAAAACATTAAATCATGGCAATTGAAACTCTCGACATCATTAATAAACGCGGACTGCATGCACGCGCTGCCGCGAAACTTGCCACCTTAGCCAACCAGTTTCAGGCTAATGTGCAAGCGCGGGTGAGTGACGGCGTATGGGCCGATGCCAAAAGTGTTATGTCATTAATGCTTCTTGCCGCCAGCTGTGGCAGCCGCCTGGAAGTGAGCACAGAAGGTGATGATGCCGAGGCGGCAATGACTGCCATCCGTGCACTCATTGCTGATCGCTTTGAAGAAGGCGAATAAATACTCTATTGTTAATCTAAAGCGGTTGTTACTACCGCTTGAGTGCACTAAGCTGCGCGACCTTTTACACCGTTTCCCTTGTTATCGGCAATCGATTGGCAGATAAATCTGCACACCAGCCGCTACTCACCCGATCAATACAGATATTTTTATGGTTTATAACTACGACGACATCAATCCCGATGACTACATCCTCAGCAAATCGCAAGTGAAACGCGATATGCATGCACTGCAAGCGCTGGGTGAAAGTCTCATTGATATGAACGAAAAGCAGCTCGCCAGTATTCCCCTGAGCGACACAATGCTGGATGCAATTTACATTGCGCGCAAACTCCCCCCTAAAGAAGCACGTCGTCGCCAGATTCAATACATTGGCCGTTTGATGCGCGAGGGCAATCACGAGGAGATCAAAGCAGCGGTTGATAAAATGCAAAACCGCAGCGATCAATACGTGCATCGCCAACACCAGATCGAACGCTACCGAGACTTGCTGATTGAAGGTGACAAACAGATATTCCAGACACTGGTAACATCCTGCCCAGGTCTTGATGTACAACATTTACGCCAACTGGTTCGCGCTGCGCAAAAGGAGCGAGAGGAGAACAAACCGCCAGCCAATGCACGCAAACTGTTCGGTTTCATTCGCGATCAACTCGCTGCACAAGACTGAGACTGCCCATAATGAAAAAGCCCGGACATGATCCGGGCTTTTTCATTATGGCAATTGGAATTACATCAGGGCGCATTGGCCGCATCAATCGCGTCATTCACCTCTGTTGGCGACAAAATCTTAGGGCCGGCTGGCGGTGGTGTTGTGAAGGTATCACTGCTGTTGATCAGCTTGCTGCTGTCTATACCTGCCCCGCTACCCAAAGCATCGGCCACCGCTTTTTTCAGCACAATAATGGCGATGCGGCGGTTAATGGGTTCATTCGGGCGATCCACCAGAAAGGGAGCGGCTGAGCCCATACCCTGAACGGTGGCTACTTTTTCTTCTGGATAAGATCCCTGCAACAACGCGCGGCGCGCGGCATTGGCGCGATCAGCAGATAACTCCCAATTAGTGTAGGTAGCTCCAACACCGTAAGGTGTTGAATCTGTATGGCCAGTGATGCTGATTTTGTTTTGCACTTTATTGAGGATAGGTGCAAGGGCGTTCAACACATCCACCGAATAAGGTTTGAGGTTGGCACTTCCCACATCGAACATCGGCCGCTGATCCTTATCGACGATCTGGATGCGTAAACCCAACGCGGTAAAATCGATGAGGATCTGATCCTTAATTTGTTGGAACACCGAATCGAGCGCGTTAATCTCCGTCTCCAGTTGTTTTTTTAGCTCTTCCAGCTGCTCATTTTCAATGCGCTCCATTTCCTTTTTAAGCTGCTCTTCATTCACATCCTGCGCGGGAGCCTCTTGGGCTTCAGTAGGGGTAGAAGGTTGCACGGGCTGGTCCAAGCTGATCAAACCAGGGTTAGCACCGCCCTCGCCCACCACATAGGGGCTACCCGGATCCACAAAATAACCAGAAATGGCCTTTTTTTCCTCTGGTGTAGTACTACCCAATAGCCACATCAACAAAAAAAACGCCATCATCGCCGTCATAAAGTCGGCGAGCGCAACCTTCCATGAACCACCATGATGACCATGGCCATGGCCCTTTTTCTTTTTGATGATGATGGGTTGCTGAGCTGAATTCTTTTCCATAAAAAATCGACCTTACTTCTTGCTGGCGCGATATTGCTCTTCCAGCTCTTTAAAGCTGGGGCGAACACTGTGGAAAAGAACCTTACGACCAAACTCGACCGCGACCTGCGGTGGTACTCCGTTCATGGAAGCAACCAGTACCGCTTTTACACATTCGTAGGAACGGCTCTCGTCGCGTACCTTGCCCTGTAAATAACTCGCAAATGGTGCGATGAAACCGTAGGCAAACAAAATACCGAGCAATGTCCCCACCAGAGCCGCCGCTACAGCAGCGCCAATTTCCGCTGGTGGCCCACCAATTTTACCCATAGTAATAATTACCCCGAGCACGGCCGCGACAATCCCAAAACCGGGCAAACCATCTGCCGCATTCTGAATGGCACCAGGCACTACAGAGGCTTCCTGATGATGACCATCAAGCTCCTGCTCCATGAGTGACTCCAGTTCATGGGGCGCCATATTGCCTGCCACCATAATGCGCAGGTAATCGCAGATGAATTCAACGATATGGTGATCTTTCAAAATAGAAGGGTAATTAGCAAAAATAGGACTGGAGTCGGGCTCTTCGATATCACCCTCAATGGCCATCAAACCTTCACGTCGAGTTTTGTTGAGGATGTCATAGAGCAGCGTCAGCAGCTCCAGGTAAAACACCTTGTTGAATTTGGAGGGCGTCATCAATGAGCCGCCGGATTTGATAACCCCCATAGTCACCGACAGCGGATTACCAATAATCATTGCCCCGAAAGATGCTCCGCAGATAATCAATACCTCGATGGGCGACATCAGCGCCATTGGGTTACCGCCATGGACAACAAAGCCACCGATAACACAACCGAGGACAACAATAATGCCCAAAATGATATTCACGCAAAAACCCCCAATCCAAAAACAGGTTTGCCCCGAAGAGATAAGCAACCCGTGAAATAACAAAACAATTCAGGCGACAAGCTTAACAGTACCGTTTGAGTATAGGCAGCTTGAATTGAGGATCAAGACAAGAACAGGATTTAATCCATAACAGACGACGGCAACACAGCAATTACCCCTGATTCAGATAAAGCATCGTAGAATATCGGCACCGTTTTAATTTACTCGAGTATCAACCTATGAAAATTGAAGATCTCAGCCCCGCCATGCGGGAAAAATTGGAAGCCGCCGCCTTTCGTCGCTTGGTTGCACACTTGGATAGTCGCAAAGATGCGCAAAATATCGACTTGATGAACCTCGCCGGGTTTTGCCGCAATTGCTTAAGCAAATGGTATGTAGCCGCCGGAGCAGAACAACAGCTTGAACTCGATTATGAAGATGCGCGCACACACATTTATGGTATGCCCTACAGTGAATGGAAAACACAATTTCAAACGGAAGCTTCGCCGGAACAACAGGCAAAATTTGCGCAGGAAATGAACAAAAAAGATTAGCCAACACAAATATCGAGACAATAAAAAGCCGTTGCAACTGCAACGGCTTTTAGCAGACCCCATAAGCAGTGGGGCGATTAATTGCAGGGATTATTTCAATTGATACGCTGTCACCGTATTTTTGAAAAAATTGGGCACAAACAGCTGCTGGGTATTGGGGTCGTAACCGATGTCCGCCGTATTGATTTTTTGTTCGCGTGAATCGATCAACAATTCAAGACGACCATCGCTGTGAACGTAATACACCAAGCCCACCCAGCAAGACACAATAAACTCACCGCGCTCAATCATTTCTATACCGTCAATTCCTGACTCAAACCCTTTGGCAATCACCGCACGATTTTTGTCTGCATCAACCAATATTAACTCTTGGCCAGCGCCTACCACCAGGGTAGAACCTAAGGCTTTCAGGCCATTGGCGCTGCTGACCTTATCCAAATAGAGTTCGATTTTACCATCCAGATAGCGGTGGACTTTATTCGTGCGCGTGTCAGATACAAACACCACACCGGAAGAATTTACCGTCACATCATTTAAAAAAACTGAATCGGCAACAGGAATTTTTTTGATAACTTTCTGTTTTTTGATATCAATAATGACCAGTTCGGTAATATCGGCCACATAGAGGTAATTCTCGTGCAGCGCCATACCTTTGGGCGCGTTGAGCCCGCTAATCCAGTTTTTATCGATTACTTTGCCATCGGTGGCTAATTTTGTGATGCCACCTTTGCCGTCAGCCACATTACCCTGCCCGTCAATCAATGCTACAAACAGGTAGGGCGCCTTTTTGTCGGCCACATAAAGCACTGACTCGGGCGTGGGTAAATCGATCGTTTGCCACAGTGATTCCAATTGTTTGGCAGCCTGAGCCTGAGCGCCAGCAAATAACAAACTAAATGATAAAACGATGAGCGTAGAGAATTTTTTCATGGATAAACCTCATTATGGTTATGGGTCAACACGAACACGCGCAGCAATAACACTTGTGCAACAGTCGGCGCATCCACATCTGTTTGCGCGTTCATGGTGCCACTGCTGATATACAGATCCAAAATGTTTTACATATCCTTGCGTGGCCTCACTGATTTACCGGGCTAATCAGTGGTGTCACAGCCAGTGAAATGATTGCGCTCTGCCAGCCTAAGCTCTAACCTAGCACTTTACTGATCAACTGAAACCTACCACTATGAAAACCAGTGTCGATAAACACGCACCCAAGTCCAAAGCCACGATTAAAGATGTCGCCAAACTGGCTGGCGTCTCGTTTAAAACCGTATCGCGCGTCATTAATAAAGAGGGTACGGTTGGGCAAGAGCTGCAGGAAAAAGTGATGCAGGCGGTCAAGGCGCTGAACTACCAACCGAATCTATCTGCGCGGTTACTGCGTGGGGCGGCCTCTTCCATCGGTTTTATTTACGACAACCCCAACAGCAACTACGTGATCGATATGCAAAAAGGCATATTGGGCGAATGTCGCCGTCAGGGTTATGAGTTGGTGATTCACCCCTGCGATTCCAAAGCCGACGACATTATCGATGAAGTGTTGAACATGGTAGATCGCAGTCAAGTAGGCGGCTTGGTACTCACACCACCCATGTCGGAAATGCCTGAGGTACTCTCTGCACTGGGCAAACGTAAAATCCCATTTGTGCGCATTCTGTCCGGCTCACAGCCGCCCGATAAAAAAGGCCCCTGTATTTTTATCGACGACCGCACAGCAGCTTACAAAATTACCCAATACCTGATCGACCTTGGTCACAAATCTATCGCCTTTTTAGGTGGTGAAGAAACCCATAAATCCAGTATTGAACGCTTGGAAGGCTACAAAGCCGCACTCAAAGCCAACAAAATTACACTCGATAAAAAATTAATTATCCCCGGTGAATATTCGTTTGAATCAGGGGTAAAACGCACTCGCCAACTATTGGCATCCAACTTAAAACCTACAGCTGTATTTGCCTGTAACGACGAAATAGCCGCGGGCACTTTATTTGCCGCGCGGATTCAAGGCGTGGAAGTTCCACAGCAACTTTCTATTGTCGGCTTTGAAGACAGCCCCTTCTCGCGTCAAGCCTGGCCCAACCTCACCACTGCACAGCAACCCAATACCACGATTGCTGAACGGGCGACCGGGCTGTTAATTGACACAATTCGCGCGCACCGCGATGTGGAGAGTGAAGGTTTTTATCCGCAGTTAATTGTGCGTGACTCCACCTGCCCAGCCCCGACTAAACGCTAGTTCAATAACTCAGATACCAATCAATAAAAAGGCCGACTTGTTGCAAGTCGGCCTTTTTAGTTTTTAGCGATACTCTAACGGAAGTGTGAATCAACGAAGTTTCAATTGCTCCAATCTTTCCAATAATTTTTGATTTTCTATTTCGATATGTTTGTAAAAATCCACATCCGACAGCTGCGAAGCAGCCGCTTCATCAATTACTAACACCACCTGTTGATGCAACTGTAAGGCCGATGCCGGGCAAGCGGCGGTTAATGGCCCTTCGACTGTTGCTTTAATTGCCTCAGCTTTATTTTCACCCGTGGCGAGTAGCACCACTTTTTTTGATTCGAGAATTGTACCTATACCCATGGTGATGGATAGATGGGGCTGGTATTCGTCTGCGCCAAAAAAACGGGCGTTGTCTTCGATAGTCGCGCGCGTTAAGGTTTTTACTCGCGTGCGAGACATAAGTGACGAAGATGGCTCATTAAAACCAATATGCCCGTTGCGACCAATGCCGAGTAATTGAATATCAATACCACCTTTGTGTTTAATGGCCGCTTCATAAATTTCGCAAGCGTTAAACGGATCTTGCGCATCACCCGGCGGAACATGAGTTTGCGCCTTGTCGATATCAACATGATCAAACAACTGTTGATTCATAAAATAGCGATAACTTTGCGGATGGCTTGATGGCAAGCCAAGGTATTCATCCAGATTAAAACTGCTCACACGTCTAAATGAAACCTGAGCATTTTTATAAGCAGCAATCAACTCTTTATAGAGTGCAACCGGCGTGGAACCCGTCGCCAAACCCAAAACTGAATCAGGTTTTTGATTAATTTGTTGGATAAAAATATCTGCACCATAACGCGCAACAGCGGCAGCATCTTTTAAAATTACAACTTTCATCGAACACTCCAGTGAGTGGCATTAACTAAAAATTTAGCACTAAGGTCAGGCAGCGGATTTTGTTGGCAGACTGTCGGAGACAGGGATGTCGACGACAAACCTACATGGATGTATTCACGGCGTGTCTGCCAACAAAATCTGCTGCCTGACCGGTCTAACTACAGGTGTACCTGCAGATCACCCGCTACCCAGGTATGGGTTACACGATAATCATCAGTAAAATGAACCAGATCCGCGCGATAACCGTTAGCGATACGCCCCAAATAATCATCCACCTGCATAAATTGCGCAGGGTAAAGCGAGGCCATGCGCAGGCTCTCCGCCAACTCCACACCAACCCAGGTAGTGTTCAGACGCACCGCATCTATCATCCCAATCGCACTACCCGCCAAACGCCCTTCCGCATTTACCAGGCAACCATCTTTTTCATAAATAGTTTCGCCATAAATTTGAAACGATTTTTCCGGCGAGCCGACAGTCGACATAGCGTCCGTCACTAAATACATTTTGCCTTTGGGTTTTGCAGAGTAAGCAATGCGCGCAGAAGCCGCATGCACGTGATAGGTATCAATAATAATTCCGCACCAACTGTTAGCGTCCTCAAGTGCAGCCCCCACGACTCCGGGTTCACGACCAGTAGTCGGGCGCATCGCGTTATACAAATGCGTAAATCCGGAAAGCCCCTCTTTAAGAGCACACACTACCGATTCGTAATGCGCATCCGTATGACCCGCACAGATAACTACACCGGCCGACGTTAATTGTTTAATTTGACCGGGCGCCGCATGCTCGGGCGCCAGCGTGAGCATCACTTTAAAATCGTGCTGACCTTTTACCGAGGCCACCAACCAATCAATATCCGCCTGCTCCATTGCGCGAATGTAGCGCTCGTTGTGCGCACCGCGACGTGCCATATCAAAAAACGGCCCTTCCACATGCACGCCAAGAACACCTTTCATACCAGCAGCAACCGCATCCGCCACCGCTTTTACACCGGCCTGATGCACCTCACGGGTATCGCTAATCAAGGTTGGCAGTAATGACGTAGTGCCTGTTGGGCGATGACCATCGAGAATGGTTTGAATGGCACTGACACTGGTATCGTTAGTAAAAAATGCCCCGCCGCCGCCATTCACTTGCAGGTCGATAAAACCGGGCGCCAGCACACCACCCGCCAGCAGTGTTTGCGGAATGGATGAATCCAGTTGCGCACGTGGTAGCAGCGCGTCAATTTTTTCGCCCGCGAGTACCAGCGCGTAGTCATCCAGAAATTCTTCGCCGGTAAAAATGCGTGCACCGACCAAAGCTTGTTTCATAAAAACACCTGTGAAACGGTTTAACGCCTAAAGTAAAAAGACGTTTTTTAGAGGCTAATAATAATATTGCGCTTATGCAGCACCCAAGCCACACACCACAGAATCAATACCATCAGCAGCGCAAACAATAATGAGGCCAAATAGGGATCAGCAAAAGTGCAGAAGACCGCATAAAGTGCCGCATAAGCCGATTCACCACCCACTGGAATTAAATACAAGGTTGTAGCCAACAAACCCGACAGCACATAAATAAATAAGGGGTTTTTGCCAATAATTTCAAAAAAATGATAAACCGGTTTAACCACGCTTGCCGCCGCAGATTGTTCAAGTTTAACCAGCAATAACAACAGCAGGATGGCAACCCCGCAGGTCAATACCACAAAAGAACTGGTCCAGAGTGATTTATTAATCGGGAACAACAAATTCCACACCAGCGCCAAACCAATCAATAACAGTGCTGCAACAAATAATTGGCTTAACGCTTTCGCTTTATCCTCGCTCGCCAGCAATACCCGCGTCGCTTCAAAGCCAATAATCACATTTACAATGGAGGGAAAAGTGCTGAGGATGCCTTCAGGATCAAAGGCTAGCCCCTTGCCTTGCCACAAATGATTTGCACCCAATACTGCCAAATCAAATTGACGCACCAGGTTATGTTCAAGGCTGTAAGGGTCAGCAGCGACATTTAGCAAACCCCAATAGCCAAGCAATAAGATCGCACTCATCACTACCCGACCGGTAAAACCAAAATACAAAATAATAAATGCCGCAAAACCGTAGGCAATCGCAATGCGCTGCAACACCCCCATCACCCGCCAATTTTCAATGTTGTTGGTAAACGGATAAGCCGAGAGCAAAACACCAATCACAAATAACAGCACCACACGGCGCAGAATTTTTTGTGCTTGTGCCGCAGGCGCCAGCTGACGTAAACCACGCATAGCGAAATACATGGAGGAGCCAACGATAAACATAAAGAAGGGAAAAACAAAATCGGTAGCTGTGGCGCCATGCCAATCAGCGTGCAATAAAGGGCCGTAAACAAAACTCCACGAACCCGGTGTGTTGACCAGAATCATCAACGCGAGGGTCAAACCACGCATTACATCCAAAGCCTGAAAACGTTGTTTGACCACCGGATACCTCGCAGATGATAAAAATAGTTCCAAAAAATAACTCGCGATGAATTATTTCCAGCTGCGCAGTTTGTATCCTTTTGCTGCGTAATAAAGAATGAATAAATAACAGGGTGTCATTACGATGTATGCAGTCTGACGATCCACAATAGTGGACGCCGCACCTAAAATAACCGGCACTACCGCACCACCGGCGATTGCCATAATTAATAGCGCCGAACCAGTTGCAGTGTATTTACCCAGACCGCTCAGCGCCAAAGGCCAAATAGCTGGCCATACAATGGCATTGGCAAGCCCCAGCAGCGCAATACACAAAATAGTATTGGGAATAGCGGGCATACCCAGGAATGAAAAAAGCGATGAAATAGAAGTGGATTCGTTGCTACCAAACACAATTGCCAAACTGATAAATACCCCCAACACAGCGGAGACCAACAGCATATTTTGTTGGGAAATTACCCGCGGAATTAACACTATGCCAAGAATGTAACCAAACACCATACAGGCCATAGTGATAGAGGTGAGGATAGAAAAATTGGTATAGCCAATACTGCGCCCATAGGAGCCAATGGTATCGCCTGCGATCACCTCCACGCCCACATACAAGAACAGCGCGACAACACCCAACACTAAATTCGGAAATTGAAACACTTCGCGCAGCGGCAGCTTTTCTTCTTTACTTTTTTCCAAATCCAATTCTGGCAGCGACGAAATTCTTACCAAAAAGGCAACAATACCAATCACTAACGCCATGTAGATATAGGGTAATACAAGGTTATTCGCGAGCTGTTCGATTTCTTCGGGGCTTGGTGTTTTTGATGCGGTGCCACTCATGCCACCAAGAATCAAAGCGGTAAATACCAAGGGCGCCACAATGCCTGCCGATTTATTCAAGATCCCCATAATACTGATACGGCGAGCAGCAGACTCCTCCGGCCCCATTTTTACGACATAGGGATTAACGGCAGTTTGCACTAACGTTTGGCCCGCCCCCATCATAAATTGCGCAACTAAAAACAACAGAAACCAATGGGATTTTGCAGCGGGAATGTATAACAGCGCGGCAGATGCCATCACCGCTAAACCAATGGCCATCCCATTTTTATAACCGACTTTGCGAATCACCCAGGATGAGGGCAAAGCAAAAACCGTTACTGCAATGTAAAACGAAAATAAAATAAATGATGCTTGAAAAGGCGTCAGGGTTAGTACCAACTCCAGGTACGGCATCAGAGAACCGTTGAGCCAGGTTACAAAGCCAAAAATAAAAAACAAACCGGCAATCATCGCCAAGGGAATTAAGTTGGATGACTGCTTGGGTACCGCCATAGTTTCGACTGACATAGTAAGTAACCTGCGCTAGTGGGTTTACATTGGGTTCTTATGTTTTTAGGTAAGGCTATTGGTACTGACCGAATTCATTGTTTCGTAGTTTTTATGAGCCCCCGTGTTTGCGGGCAAGACAAAAATCTATTTGCTAGAGATTTCCTGAACATTAAATTGCTGCTTGGCAAAATAGACAGCGCCGAATTCTGGTTGATACAACGCAGGCGAAAGGTTGTCCGCCATGTCTATGTCCATCCAGGGAATAAGGCGCGGCGCCAAACCACCAATAATCGACATACGACCAGGCTGGGTTGCCCATAGGCGACGAGCTACAGCGCTCATATAAGCAGCGCCTTCTTTTACAATACTCATTGCAACTTCATCGCCCGCATCTGCAGCATCCACCACAAAAATGGCAAATTTGGCGTAATCACCTTGTTTGGCACCAAACATTTTGTCCACGATCATCACACCCTCAGCCTGCAAAAAACTACTAATGCTGTGGCTCAAAATAGTGGCCGGGCCAAGGTTGTCGTAATCGAGCAGCACGGCTTTAATCGCTTCCAATCCCATCCAGGCACCGCTGCCTTTATCGCCGATTGGAAAACCGTGACCGCCTAAAAACAACGACGCATTATTAACGTAGGAATAACCACAAGAACCGGTGCCCGCAATCATCACCGCTCCTTCATCACTGTTGTGAGCACCAAGGCAGGCGATATGCAAATCGGTAGTGAGAAACATTTTTTTGAAGGGATGCTGCCAATCGCTCATCACTTCATAGAGACTGGGAACATTTACACCCGCAAGACCCGCGCCCGCAATCAACTGCCCCATCACAGCAGGTGGTAAACCGGCATCGATAAGAGCCAGTTCGGCGGCAGTGCGAATAGAATCTTTAGCTTGCTGTACACCATGGAAAGGGTTAGCCGGGCCGCCAACGCCAGTGCCTAGCACTTGTAAATCAGCGGTCATGATACTGGCACGACACTTGGTGCCGCCGCCGTCAATCCCGATGTACAAGGTCTGCTCGCCAAGCGGCATTTTCACCATGATCTACCTCTTTATTTTTAAATATAAACTTTGGCTCTTAAAGAGCCGCGCAACCATGCCAAACGCTATTAAAGTCTGACAGTGGAATGGTCGCATATTTCCATATCCGGCTGCGACAAAGGTGGTTATTTAAATCAAATCCGGATTCAAAAAAGGTTAGCGCCCTTTCGGGCACTAACCACAAGACCACTACTACAGCTCTAGAGAACTCATGCCCGCTGACACCACACAGGATATGGAGAGCTACCCTGCCCGGCTTTCATCATCGGACAGGATTAGATTACGCCTTTCAGACAACGTTGTCAAAGAATATTTATCGATTCATTATTAATCTGGAAAATATTTATTTGCACAGAGAAAATTCGCACCAAAAAGTGACGGAACCACAAGCGCACTACAACAAAAATACAAAGGCGCCCCCCCTAGTACATAGCCGAAAGTTATTTTGCGGCGCTATAAATTATTCATTAAAACTAAAAAAAACATTCGCTGTCAGGCGATTGTTGCGCGGATCAGTCCCCAAGCTGAGCTCCGACAGGATATTGGCCGAATGCAGTAAACAGCCGCGATAAATTACCAAGCGATTAAACCGTGCGGAGATAAAACCAATCTTGGTAAAGGTTTCATCTGTATCAGAAAAATAGCGCTTGGTACGGCGCCGGCTATTTAATTCATCATAACAAGTATCCAAATAATGATCGCAGCGCTCGGGCGTAATCGTTTCATAACCGGTGGCATTGTGGCGATAAAACCCGGTGCCGCCATGGAACTCATCGCACAGGTACAACAGAGTGGCAAAAAAATGGGGATTGCTCGCATCAAAATGTGGGATGGTTTGCAAGGGGCCAAGTGCCGCTTCGGGTACCGTCATCATGCACATAGCCTCTTGTAGCATGGTAATTTTTGCCGAGGCTGCAATCGCAAATTCTTCGCGTAGCACATTGCCAACCGTCGCCGTTAATACACGGCCATAATCCGCCGGTGCAGCGGTGCGCACACCTGGATAACCTTTGCGCTGGGCAGCGGCAGCATAGGGAGTAAAGGTAGATTGCACGGCGGCATCAACCATCTGCACAGGGTCAGGTAAAAAATCATCAACACAGATAACTTTATTCTGCTCATTACCTACCGTCAGTATTTGAATATTCAACTTGGCACCCCAACTCAAAGTAACAATTCAACGCAGTAATTCAACGTAAGAAATCAACACAATAACTCAATACCCAACTATTTTTTACTATTTAGCGCTGCTGCGACACCAGCGCTTTTTTTAATTCTGTCAACCATACCCGATGGGATAATAAACTCGTGGCGGAGTGCTTGGATTTTTTTTGCACTTCATTTATCAGCCCAGCCGATTTTTCCGCTTCCGCCACACCTAACCGCCCGGGGCGGGTGGGATAGCCCATGCCGTAGAGTACAAATAAATAGTTTTCCAAACCAAAAATATCAAACGCACTGAAAAAATCGCTGCGTTTGGGCGGCGCTAATTTCCATAGGGCCAGCCTCTCCTGTAACAGAGGAGAAAGACTAAGCTTTTCAGTATTCTCTATCCAAAAATCTGAATCGCGCCGATCAGAAATAAAATAGTGGAGCTGGACAAAATCCATTACCCGCTCCCACGTATAACTAACTACTTTATTGCAATAATCTGCGAGTAACGGAATGTCATCCTGATACTGTGGAAAACTGCGCGCCAATAACTGCGCGGCAAAATCCGTAACAAGAATAGAGGTAGCTTCCAATGGTTCAACAAAACCTTGCGCCAACCCGAGTGCAACACAATTTTTTTGCCAGAAAGATTCTCGGTAACCAATTTTCATAGGTACACGGCGCAGATTCGCCTGCTGCAAATCGCGCCCAACATAAGCAGAGAACTGTTGGACGGCTTCATCCTCGCTCATAAAGTTAGAACCATAGACAAAACCAATACCGCGCCGGTTGGTAAGTGGTATATCCCAAATCCAACCAGCTTTGTGCGCCGTGGCCAAGGTGTAGGGCAGAATCTCGTCCGTATCCGCTGTCGGCTCCTGCAGCGCCAAGGCGGTATCGGTCAGGATTTGAGAGGATTTATCCAAAAAGGAAACGCCAAGTGTTTCACCAATTAAGAGTGCAGCAAAACCACTGCAATCGATATAAAAATCAAATTCCTCAGTGGTGCCGGACTCATAAGTCAAGGCTCTAATACTGCCATCGTCATGCAGCAATACTTGCGCAATGGTTTCAATACAATGTTTTACAGCAAATTTTCCGCGGGCATTTTTTGCCAACAAATCCGAAAATTTTGCTGCATTAAAATGGTAGGCATAGTCCACTGCTCCCACGTAAGGAGGTGATGAAATTTGTTTGGGTGAGCGATTTTGCTCTGCTATGGTATAAATTTCTGATAAACGGGAAAAATCACAAATCGATTTATTGTGTAGCCAGTAGTTGGTGACATCGAACCCCAAAGGAAAAGGCGAACTGAAAGGGTGATAGTAAAAATTATTGGTACCGGATTTTTTGGCATCCATCCACTGCGCAAACTTAATGCCCTGCTTGAACGTGGCATCGCAACTGGTGAGCAGATCTATTTCGCTAATACCGAACTTTTTCAGTGTGGCTTTTATTTGCGGAACCGTACCCTCGCCCACACCAATCACGGGAATGTCTTTGGATTCTATTAATGTAATTTGAATTTCAGGATCGCGACTGAGCTCCACACCGAGATGATTTGCCGCCATCCAACCGGCAGTGCCACCACCCACAATTGCTATGCGTTTTATTTTCATCGCAAACCCACCTGTTTGACACGTTATAAACAAAAAAAGCCCAGCAAAATGCCGGGCTTTTTTTTCGTTACTCAGCTATTAGTATTTATAGCTTAAACCCAGCATGTAGGTAGCTTCACCTTCAAATGACCACGCAGGGAAACCTTCCAGCAATGGCGCCTTCATACCATATTCTGCAGTGTAGGCTTCGGCTGCACCGTACTGGATATCGTCTTCTTTCAGTACGTTGGTCGCTTCAAGAGACAAACTCAAACTATCGGTAATGTTCCAACCAAAACTCAAATCCAATGAACCGTAGTCATCATGCATGCGGTTACCGTAATAACCAGTTTCACGAATCATGTACTCGGAACGCCAGTTGTAGGCCGCACGCGCAGAGTAAACATCATTTTCCCAGTAACCCACCAGGTTCAAACTGTCGTTTGAAGATTCGGTAAACACACCGATACGGTCCGCATAACTTTCAGCCGGCGCATTGCCGTTGGTATAGGTGTAGTTCAGAACAACACCAAAACCGTTGTCGAATGCGTGGTTCAATTGCAACTCGATACCATCAATCTCGCCGCCACCGGAGTTTTTCAGGGTGTTGACTTCCCAATTATCCATACCAGTATCAGGGCTTACCAAACCGATTGATTGATTGATTTGAATTTCATTAGTAACAAAGTTGTTCACTGATTTCACAAAATAAGCAGCAGAGAACATGTTTCCATCGCCGTAGTAGTATTCGATACCTACGTCAGCTTGTGAGGCCTTCATGGGTTTCAGACCCACATTACCAATGGTTAAGCGCTCGTTACCTTGCACGGTATCCTGATAACCAGCTTGGGTAGCAGCGGTGAACATATCGTTGTAGTTCGCGCGGCTAATGGCTTGCGATGCAGTGGTACGCAATACCAAATCATCCGTCAAATCAAAAGATACGTTCAAGCTTGGCAATACATCATCATACTTTTCAGTCGTTGACGACAAACTGTTGCTGTAGAAAGCATTTTGCGCCAAGTCGCCCGCTGCTAACGGCGTGCCGTCAATTGCGTATGACTTGCCAGTCACTTCAGTGCTTACATAACGAAGACCAAAGTTACCTTTTACGCCATCCGCTTCAAAGGTGAACATACCGTAGAGCGCATCGTTTTGTTCATTCAGCGCAGCATAACCGGAGCGCTCTTGTTTCCAGCCAGTTACATCAGCCAGAGTTGCGTCGATCATTGCACTCAGCACGGGTTTTGGTGCTTTGAAACCATGAGAACCCACTTCGAAGGTGCCACTGTAGAATTGTGAAGTGGGGCGCTGAGTTTGAGTGCCAATTACCGCTTGATCAGACGACTTCTCTACATCGTGATCAGTAGTGCGGATACCGGTTTTGAATGATTTGATCGCGCCCAGATCCAGATCAAATTCAACATCGATCTGACCATAGACTTCTTCATCCGAGTTCGGACCTCTTTTTACCGCCCAGGATTCTGCAGCCGATTGCGCGCGGTAGTTGTCCAGCGTCATATTCAAATCAGACGTGGCGTTGATTTTAATTTGCTTGCCAGTGGCATCAACACTGCCCGCCCACAACGCCATGTTGTAATCACCCAAGCTGGCAAAGTGAGAGAAGTTGGTAGTAATGTTAGTACCACCTTCCGCTTTAGTGCCGCCTACGCGACCAGTTACTGTGTAATTATCACCTTCATATTTCACATCAAAGTCGTAGGTGTCAGATGACATCTCAGCAACACGACCCCAGGTTTGGTTGAAGGTTTCAGTGCCCAGTGCGCCACTCGCCCAACCCGCAGTCAAGTTACCGCGAATAGGTTGCTTGACAGTGCTTTTCACACACAGACCTGCAGCATTGGTTTGCTCACACACGTAGTTGGTATTGCCGGCTGATTTATCCAAGCCAGTAAACAAATAAGTACTGGTATTGGTGTTGTTGGCTTTCAAATCCAACGACAGAACATGTAAACCAAAACTCAAGTTGTCAGTGGGTGCCGCTTGCAAGGTCAAATCCAATGCGCTGCGCTCACGCTCCTGAATAAAGGTGGTTGGTGATACATCATCCCACCAGCGGTAATCTGACTCGGTGCCGCGACGAACGTAATCAAAATCTTCTGCGGCAGCAGCAACCAATACACCAAAGGTTTCGGAATCATTTTTCCAGCTGTACAAGCCAGACAATTCGGGAGAAACATCATCACTGATAGTACCGGTACGCGCTTTCGCACCTACGTGTACAGTGTTGGCTTCCATATCAAGTGGTTTGCGGGTTTTTACAATAACAGTACCGCCGATACCACCTTCATTTAAGTCAGCTTGTGAGGACTTATAAACTTCCATGCCGCCGATTAATTGTGAGGGCAACAAGGAGTAGTTGAAACTGCGATCAATCGCCTGTTGGTCATACCAGCCGGTTGATGCAACATTTTGACCATTCAATTGGGTCAATGTCATTTGGGGCGCGGCACCACGAATCGATACCGAAGCGCCTTGACCAAACGCGCGACCTACAGTCACACCGGGAACGCGGCCCAGAGATTCGCCTACGTCAGAATCGGGGAACTTACCCACATCTTCTGCCGATACTGCATCAACCACTGCAGTTGAGTTGCGCTTGATATCCACGGCATTTTTCAACGCGCCGCGAATACCGGTCACCATTACTTCTTCTACCTGATCAGCAGAGTCTTGTGCAAAAGCGACACTTGGAACCCCCATCATCGCAACGGCTGCAACAGAACCGAGCATGATTGCACTTTTGTTGGCTAGCTTGATCGCGTCACTTAACTTATTACGCATGGTTAATCTCCCGAGATTGGTACTTTTATGTGTATTGATAACGATTAAACCTTTTCGAAAATCGCCGCCCCAAGACAACGTTGTCGATGAATTAACACTATCCAGACCGGACAACGTTGTCAACAACTTTGTAAATACGCGTAAACGAAAGTAAATCAATGGCTGCTGTGGAGTTTTAGAAGAAATCTATTACAAATCAAATGATTAGATTATTTATGTGCCAAACACCGCAAAAAAATTATTTTTGTTGTTACCGAAAAAACATTACGAAAATACACACATGAATTTCCAGGCATAAAAAAAGCCGCAAAAAAGCGGCTTTTTTCAGGCTTTAACGCCCGCCTACTTACGCACAACAATAACTCACTGGGTGATAAGGCGTGCACGCAATTGGCGCAAACTTGCCTTCACGCTGCGCGCATTTTCGGGGCCCATGCGCAGCATTAATTTGTGGGTTTGTGGTAATTGTTCCAGTGCCGGGTCAGCGTATTGATAAAACACTTTTGGACGAACTAACAATAAGTCGCCTTGATGATCTGGCGCCGCCAAGATGTTATCAATCGCTGCAATCAGCACGCTGTGGAAATTCGGTTTTTTCAAACCTAATTCGCGAAAGGCTTCTTCGAGTAAAGGATAAAAACGACGGTACACGGCAATCGCTGCATCGCTATCAATTAACGCCAAGGTAGTGACATAGGTTTCATAACGCTGGTAATTGTTGGTGGATACGCGCTCCTGCTCAACCGCTTCGCCTTCAATCATCACGGTAAAACTATCCACAATAAATGGTGGCGGTGGTGATATGACCGGGCGGTATTCGTGAATGACTTTACCCTCGGAAAGATTGTTCACAGCCAATACAAATTTACGAATCAATTCCTGCGGCACCAGTAATTCAATGAGCCCTTCGCCACGCAATTGCATTAACGCCGCCAATACACTGCTGTCACTCTCGCCGAGTGCTGGTAGCGGCTCAACTTCAATTACTTGGGCCGGTGGTTGATATTCTTCGATGGGCGCCTGTTCCGCCGGAACGCTACTGGCAGTAACAGCCGTTGGGGTGGTAGCGCCAGGCGTTACCTGCGTAGGGGTAATTGCAGGGCCATCATCGCGCAGGAACATAAAGGCAAGGCCCAGCGCAATCAAGGCAATGACTACGGTAACAATCATGGCAGTAGACGAAGATTTGGGACGGGGCTGGTAATCATCACTCATGGCAAACCCTTTTGTTGGTGACTTGTTGGTAATGGTGGATAACACGAATTAATGGGCGATTATGGCGTAATACCTATAGGCCTGACAGCCTCCTTGATGCAGGGTTCCCAACTTTTACTGACAACCGCTAGACTGACGGCTATTTCTGGCCTGTTCAGCGTTGAAGATTTTAAGGATTTCTATGAGTCGCCTTGCTCTTTTTGCTCTTTTTTTAACCCTGTTAGGCTGTGTCAGTATCGGGGGTTCCCAGTGGGATCAACGCTACGGCAAAGCCGTTCCGCGTGAGCTTTCCTCCGACCCACAACTGGCGACTCACACTTATTATGGCGATACCAAAACCATCATCGAACAGCGCTGCGTGGTGTGCCACGGTTGTTACGACTCGCCCTGCCAACTCAAACTTGAATCCTATGAAGGACTATTGCGCGGCGCCAACCCCGCCAAAGTTTATGATGGTACTCGCCTGCTGGGCGCCAGCCTGACCCGCTTGTTTGAGGATGCCCAGTCCACGGCTGAGTGGCGCAGCAAAGGTTTTCACCCGGTAATCAACGAGCGCGGCAACAGCGCAAGCGCCAATATCGATGCAAGTGTGACGGCCCAGCTGCTGCAGTTAAAACAAGACAATCCACTGCCAGAAGATGCCCTGCTCTCGGATGCGTTCAATCTGGACATTAATAGCCCCCAGTACTGCGCCAGCATTGAAAACCTGTATAGCTATACCGCCAAGAACCCATTATTGGGTATGCCCTATGGCCTGCCGGGGCTGAATGAACAAGAGCATAAGGTCACCATGGAGTGGCTTAAACAGGGAGCGGCGATGGGCAAAGCACCAGTGCTCCCGGAAAAAATTTACACTGAAGTCGCACGCTGGGAAGCCTTTTTAAATGGCAACACACTCAAAGCACAGTTGATCAACCGCTACATTTATGAACACCTGTTTTTGGCGCAGATCGATTTTGCCGCCGCGCCCGGTGTGTATTTCCGCCTGGTGCGCTCCAGCACGCCACCGGGCGAACCTATAAGCCGTATCAGCACCGCACGCCCATTTGATGACCCGGGCGTGAGCCGGGTTTACTACCGCCTCTGGCAAGATCCCTCCAGTGTCGTCGCCAAAAACCATATGCCCTATCGCCTGGACGCGGCGCGAGCGCAGCAATGGCAAGAACTGTTTTATACCCCCGCCTATCCAGTCAGCCACCTGCCTGACTACAACAGTGCAACAGCCTCCAACCCATTCATCACCTTTGCACAACTGCCAATTAATGCGCGCTATCGTTTTATGCTCAATGAAGCGCAGTTCACTATTATGAATTTCATCAAAGGCCCGGTGTGCCGCGGGCAGGTGGCACTCAATGTGATTCAGGATCACTTCTGGGTATTTTTCTATTCACCCGAATCACAAGCCACCGATGAGGATGCACGTTTTCTGGCGGAAAATAGCAAACACCTGCAATTGCCAGCGGGTGCGGGTAATACCCTGTTGCCGCTCACTAACTGGATTAAGTATTCAGAGCTGCAAAAAGAGTATCTGGCGGCTAAAGCCAATTTTGTGAAAGAAAAAATCGCCGCTAATGGCGGGCTGGAAATGCACAGTATTTGGGATGGCGATAAAGGCAATAATAACAACGCCGCGCTCACCATTTTTCGCCACGCCGACAGCGCCAGTGTGCACAAAGGCATGATTGGCCAATCGCCCAAAACTGCCTGGGTGATTGGCTACCCGCTGCTGGAGCGGATTCACTATTTATTGGTGGCGGGTTTTGATGTGTACGGCAATGTCTCCCATCAACTGTTGAGCCGGCTCTACATGGATTTTTTGCGCATTGAAGGCGAGATGAATTTTGTTGAATTATTGCCTCGGGAGACGCAGCAAACCACTTTGCAGTATTGGTATCGCGATGCGGAAGCAAACCTGCAAACCTATATTGATCTCTACTTGAAGCAGGTAGATATCACCAATAAGATTCACTACCAGAGCGACGCCCATCAGGAAGAGCTCTACCTCAAGTTGAAACGACATCTGGGCAAAGCGGGCCAGTCGCCGCATAACCTCAACACCGCCAAATTGCCAGCGCACAAACTGGCGCTCTATCAGGAGTTGCAAAATACCAGCGGTAAGGCCATCAGTTTTTTGCCGCAAACCACACTCATCGAATTGCGCGGTGTGGGCTTATTTAGCCTGATTCACAACAGTGCTTACTCTAATTTATCGTCACTCTTTGGCGAGGACAAACGGCGTATTCCCGGCGAAGACAACCTCACCCTTGCACGCGGGGTAATCGGCGCCTACCCCAACAGTTTTATGCGCATAGAACCTCATGAATTGGACGAGTTTATCGCCCAGCTGCAGCAATTGGGCTCGGAGCAGGACTACCGCAACTTCAAGGCTCGTTTTGGAATCCGGCGCACTCACCCCGACTTCTGGGCATTTAGCGATAGGGTTCATCAACTCTATAAAATCGCTGCACCGGAAGAAGCCGCATTGCTGGACTACAATCGGCTGGAAAATCGTTAATAAAAGTTTCACAAAGAAATGTTAACGATTTGCGCAAAAACGGCACCGTAAATTGCGGCACAGGGGTAAATGAAGTATTCTTTCTAATAATCAATCTCATTTACATTCAAGACGACATTATCTATGAATACTGCTGTGCTTGCTGACTCCCTCTCCCCCGTGCTGCGCCTTGATCAATGTCGCAAAGGCGCGACCGTGCGGGTGACGACCCTGATTGAACAACCGCTGTTTGGTGCGCAAGACGAACGCGTCAGCCTGCGTTTGAAAGAACTGGGGTTTTTACCCGGCGCATTGCTCAAAGTGATCGGCTTTGGCTTGATGGGCTCAGACCCCATGGCAGTGCAAGTCAACGGTACCAAATTCGCGTTGCGTCGCGCTGAAGCCGCCAAAATCTGTGTGGAACCTGCATCCACTCACCCCTAATCAGGCCTCTATCAGGTAGCTCTATGTCCTCCCCTATTCGCTTTGCGCTGATTGGCAACCCCAATTGCGGCAAAACCTCGCTGTTTAATCGCTTGACCGGCGCCCGCGCCAAAGTGGCCAACTACCCCGGCGTTACCGTTGAGCGCCGCTCGGGCATAGTGACCGGTTTAACGAAACCCGCCGAATTGCTCGACTTACCCGGCACCTACAGCCTATTTGTGACATCGCCCGATGAGCAAGTAGCCCGCGATGTGATTCTGGGCAAACTGGCCGGTGAACGCCGCCCGGATTTACTTATCGCTGTCGTCGACGCCTGCAACCTGCGCCTGGGCTTACGGTTGGTGATGGAGCTGAAAACCCTCAATCGCCCGATGGTGCTGGCACTCAACCAAATGGATGAAGCCAAACGTCGCGGCATCAGTATTGATACAGCAGCGCTCTCGCACGCGATTGGTATGCCTATTATCGAAACCGTCGCGGTGAATAGCCAGGGTGTGAACGAGTTGCGCGCACTCTTGGATGGCTATGCACAACAGCCACCACTGGCCGCTGGCGAGCAGAGTTTGACCCTGAGCGACCGTCAGGAATCGGTAGAAGCGCTCTATGCCGAAATCGAGAGTTTGATACGCCAATACGTCATCGCCCCCGCGCACCTGCCGCGCTGGCAAGATCGTCTGGATGCCTTGGTAATGCACCCGCTGCTCGGTTTAGTGGTGCTATTCAGTATTTTGTTGGTGATCTTCCAAGCGGTATTTGCCTGGGCATCACCGGCGGTGGATTTAATTGATGCGGGTTTTAGTGGGCTTGGAGAGTTAGTCGGCACGCTATTGCCCGACGGCATTCTGAAAGACTTTATCGTAGAGGGATTGATTGCCGGCGTGGGCGGTGTGCTGGTATTCCTGCCGCAAATTATCATCCTGTTCTTTTTTATCCTGGTACTCGAAGACACTGGCTACCTCACCCGCGCCGCGTTCTTGCTGGATCGCCCCATGCGCGGGCTGGGCTTGTCCGGCCGCTCGTTTATCCCACTGCTGTCGAGCTTCGCCTGCGCTGTTCCCGGCATTATGGCGACACGCACTATCTCCGACCCACGCGAGCGGTTTATCACCATCATGGTCGCGCCACTCATGACTTGCTCGGCGCGCCTCCCGGTGTATGCGCTAATTATTGCGGCGTTTATTCCCGAACAAACCGTGTGGGGCTTTTTTAACCTGCAGGGTTTAACCCTCTTTGCCCTCTATTTCGCCGGTGTCGCCAGCGCCGCACTGATCGCCTGGATCATGCGCCGCCGCAGTGGCCGCGAAGAATTTCCACTGCTGCTCGAGTTGCCCACCTACCGCTGGCCCATGGCCTATCACCTGTTGATGGGTTTGCGTGAACGCGCGTGGATTTTTATCCGCCGTGTGGGCACCATTATTCTCGCCCTCTCGATTGTGCTCTGGTTTTTAGCGACATTCCCCGGCGCCCCGGAAAACGCCACTATGCCTGCTATCGACTACAGCTTCGCCGGTCAACTCGGCCACTTTATGCAGCCGCTGTTTGCCCCACTGGGTTTTAATTGGCAGATGTGTATTGCACTCATCCCCGCCATGGGCGCACGCGAAGTTGCCGTAAGTGCGTTAGCAACGGTTTATGCTGTAGGTGAAGAATCGATTGATGTTGCACTTGGCTCTGCACTCGCTGCAAGCTGGTCACTGCCGGTGGCCTACGCCTACCTCGCCTGGTTTGTGTATGCACCACAATGCATATCCACCATCGCCGTGGTAAAACGCGAAACCAACTCCGCCAAAGCGACGACTTTTTTCACCGTTTATTTATTTGCATTAGCTTACTTTGCCGCCTGGGCGACCTACCAAATCGCCAGCGCAATTGTGGGTTAATCAACGAAGGGGGGAATAACTATGTGGCAAGACATTCCGTGGCAAGAACTGATTGTTGGTATTTGTGTTCTGGCGGCGGTGATTTTTTTAGTGCGCCGCTGGCTGTTCCCCTCCGCCAAAAAATCCGCCGCCTGCGGTGGATGTGGCGGGTGCGATAAAACCAGCGACGCCAGCTGCAGCAATCCCACCGAAAAAACACAACATTGAACGTAGGGGCGCGATTTATCGCGCCCTTTGATGTGCCCTCCCCCATATCCCACCTCGATCCTGAATCAATCCAACGTGGGCGCAATCATTCAAAAGGTAAAATCTAATAACCTCCTCCCGTCTCCCCATACCAATACCGCGGCTGATTAATCGGCATGGATTTGGGCAGGGAGGGATTGCTGAGCAGCAGCGGTTTGCGATTCACCAGATAAGGCAGGCCATTTTTGATGCGAGGATGGGACTTGAAAAACTGCTCGAATTCGCCGTTATCGATTAAGCGTTCAAAACCGGATTCCATCCGTTTGGCTAATTCTTCGTTATCTTTATTCACAAAAAAATACATGGCCGCGGGGTAAGACAAATACCAATTCGGCGCAACCACCAGATCGTACCGCTGCAAAAAGGCAGTTTCATTAGCAATTTCGGTGACGCCGCGCGGAAAATAATCAAAGCGTTTAGCCGCCAGCATTTTGTACAACTGCTCCTTACCTACCCCTTCAGTAACCGGCAATCCATTCGCTTTTAGCACAGCCGTATCCGGCCAGTTTGCGCCCTGTCCTGCGACCAGTTGTTGTAGATCCTGCAGCGAGGTTATTTGTTTGAAGCGCGCTTCGTCCTGACGGCGAATCACCATCAACCGCGCGCCAATTAAGCCTTTGAATAATGGAATACGAATGGGACGTAGCAGGGTTTCCCGGTGATTGGAGGTGACTGTCCACAGCAGGTTATTGGTGCTTTCGGTATTGCTTAATTCAATAAGCCAGCGCCACTGGGTGAATTGGCGATCGGAAAATCGCAGTTCAATGAGCTCATTGGGGGCTTTGCTTGCGGCAAGAATCAGGCGCAGCAGGTTGACGTAGTAGTCATCCTCACGCTCCGGGGTGACAGCTTCCACATTCACCACATAAATGCTGGGGGTAGTTTCGGCAGGTGTAACAGCGACCTGTGCCCGGGCACAATTTGCGAGAACAAACACGGCCGTAAAGATGTGCCAGCGCAAGTGCCACATAGACTGATCCACAGAAGTCACCTTGCTTGAGATTAGCACAGGGAAAGGGATGACACCGCCGGAGTTGCTGCCGTATAGTCGCGCATCACCAGCAGGGCTACTTACGGAATTCGCACCATGCAACAAAAACTGGAAACTCGCACTTTTTTGCTCTTTCTGCTCATCGTCTCTGTGGGCTTCTTACTCGTTTTGAAACCTTTCTTTGGCACCATTTTTTGGGCTTGTGCGATTACGGTAATTTTTTATCCGATGCAGACGCGGCTGATCAAATATTTCAATGGCCGCCCCAATACCAGCGCATTACTCACATTATTTGCCTGCATTTTGGTTGTGGTATTGCCGGTCACCATCCTGATTAGCTCGGTGGTTGCCGAGGGTTCGGCTTACTACAAGAAGCTGGAATCGGGAGAGGTAGACCCGGCGCGCTATCTCGATCAGGTACGCACAGCCTTCCCCGCCGTGCAAGCAACCCTGGATCGCGTTGGAATCGATTTTGCCAAGGTCAAAGAAGGCGCGTTGAGCGTGACCATGAGCGGCGGCAAATGGTTGGCACAAAATGCGTTAAGCATCGGCCAAAACACTTTTAAGCTACTGCTGAATATCTGCCTGATGTTGTACCTGACGTTCTTCCTGCTGCGCGATGGTAATTACCTGTTGGAATTATTAATCCGCGCCTTGCCACTGGGCGATTCCCGCGAACGCTTGTTGTTTTCCAAGTTTGGTGAAGTCACTCGGGCAACCATCAAAGGCAATATGGTAATCGCGCTGATTCAAGGTTCACTCGGCGGCCTGATTTTCTGGGCGCTGGGTATTCCCGGCGCGCTCTTGTGGGGTGTGGTAATGGCGGTGCTGTCGCTGATTCCCGCGGTGGGGCCAGCGATTGTTTGGGTGCCGGTTTCAATCTATCTGTTTGCCAGCGGTGAGAATGTCAAAGCAATCATTTTGATTGCTTTTGGTGCGGGAGTAATCGGCTTGGTTGATAACATTCTGCGCCCGATTTTGGTGGGGCGCGATACCAAGCTGCCTGACTATATCGTGTTGCTCTCCACCCTCGGCGGCTTGGCGCTATTTGGCATTAACGGCTTCGTGATTGGGCCGGTGATAGCGGCCTTATTTATCGCCTTTTGGGGAATTTTTATGCGCGATGTAAACGTGCCCGATGCCCCACCGGTCGCACTGGAGAGTCAAAAGCCGGAGGAATCCGCTGAGTGATCTGCTAGACTGCGCGGCCTTTTTACCTTGACTCCACCTCAAGTGGAGCCATAAATCCCTAAGATGAGATTTGATTATGTCTAACCAATTCAAGAGCGTTGAAGAACTCGTGAGCTACGGCATTGGCCGTCAAATGGGCGATCAATTGGCCAGCAACCCGTTTGATGGTGTATCACCTGAAGCAGTAGCCCAAGGCGTTGTGGATGCATTGAAGGATGTTGCAATGCCTTACAGCAATGAAAAGATGCAAGCCGCCTTTGAAGAGATTAACAACCGTATGCAAGCCAAAGCGGCTGAACAGCACAAGGCGTTGGCAGGTGCTGGCGAAGCTTTCTTGGCAGAAAACGCCAAAAAGACGGGCATTACTGTGACTGCATCTGGTTTGCAATATGAAGTAATTACACAAGGCTCCGGTGCAGTTCCAACCGCGACTTCTAAAGTAAAAACCCATTACCACGGCACTTTGATCGACGGTACTGTGTTTGACAGCTCCGTGAATCGCGGTCAGCCAATCGATTTTCCGGTGAACGGTGTTATTGCCGGTTGGACCGAAGCATTGCAATTGATGCCAGTCGGCTCCAAATGGCGTTTGTATGTTCCGCATAACCTCGCCTACGGTGAGCGCGGTGCAGGTGCCAGTATTGCGCCTTTCTCAACGCTGATTTTTGATGTTGAGTTGATTGATATTGTTGGTTAATTAATTCGTACCAACGTCGAGCTCCAGCAGGAGTTGCGGAGGTGTTTCCGAGACACGCCGTAAATCCTTCCCTGGAGGCTCGCCGTCGACAGCCGCATTTGTTCCATACAAATTGCGGCACTTCCCACATCCGTGTGGGTCGTCCATGTCTCCGACGGTCTCAGAAACACCTCCGCAACTCCTGCTTCATCAGCTTCGATAAGCTTTACAAGCACCCCATTATTCACTGTTAATTTGTTAACGGATTTTCCATGTGGTTTAAAAATTTACGTTTGTATCGTCTCACCGAACAGTGGACTATTTCCGCTGAAGAATTAAATGAAAAGCTTGCCGAATTTTGTTTTAACCCCTGCGGCAACCTGGACCCAATGCGCTATGGTTTTGAACCACCGCTGGGGCGTCACGGCAGTGAGTTTGTACACGTGACTAACGGTTACGTGATGATTTGCGCTAAGAAGCAGGAAAAAATTCTGCCCGGTGGCGTGATCAAAGAACAGCTGGAGGAAAAGGTACAAGCGATTAAAGACGCCGAATCGCGCCCGGTTGGTCGCAAAGAGCGCGACACGTTAAAAGACGAAATTATTTTTTCGCTGCTACCGCGCGCCTTTACCCGTTCGTCGCTGGATTACGCCTATATCGCGCCGCAGGAAGGGCTGATTGTGGTGAATTCTTCATCTGCAAAACGCGCGGAAGATTTGCTTAGCAAATTGCGCGAAGCACTGGGCAGTTTGCGCTGTTTACCTATCGCACCCAAAAATATTCCCACCCAGGTCATGACCCATTGGTTGCGTGAGAGCGAAGCACCGCACCAGTTTGAATTGGGTGAAGAGGTTGAACTACAAGCCGCAAAAGATGGCCGCGTAGTCCGCTGTAAAAAACAGGATTTAACCGCAAGCGAAATCCGCAATCATTTGGAAAGCGGAATGCACGTAAGCAAAATCGCGCTGGTGTGGAAAGAATCCATCAGCTGCATTATCGATGATCAAGTCGCAGTGAAGCGCTTGAAGTTTGAAGATGTGATTAGCGACAAAGCCAACGAACGTAACCCGGAAAGCAAAGCGGAGCAATTTGATGCCGACTTCGCGATTATGGCGATGGAGTTAAAAAACTTTATCTCCGCGTTGCTGGCAGCCTTTGGTGGTGAAGCTGATTCAATGTTAGATAATTAGTACCTGACTGAATTAGTGAGCCCCCATTAATGGTTTGCAAAGTCATATAGCAATTAAACATCATTACAAGTCGAGGGGAAGATCAGGCACTTCCCTATTTACTGGATAATAATAATGACCTTTTTCCCCCATTTCAGTCAGCATCAGGTAACGATAGCACTGAGTGTTTACATTGGGCTAATACTCAATAGCCCGGTTCTTATTCGCAATTGTGCAGGAGGCTGGCTTCAGACAAGCTCTGCGCTTTTATCTGCCCTAGCATTATTTTCGCTGTGTTATTTACTTGTCCGTTTTTTCAGCTTATTCGGGCAGACTGGTTATAAATTTTTTTCAAGCTTTACCTTGCTTGTATCTGCTGCAGCAAGTTACTACATGACATTTTTCAATGTGGTGATTGGCTACGGTGCCATTGTTTCCACGCTAACATTCGATACTGACTTAAACAGTGAAGTGGTAGGTTACACATTTTTCCTGTGGCTTGTGCTCACGGGATTAGCTCCCTGTGTGTGGCTGTGGTTTACCAAATTAACCAATACCACCTACAGCAACATGGGAATTAAATCTATTGCCAAAAGTTGTTTACCCATACTAGGCGCACTAGTGGCATTTAATGTCAGCATCAAAACCATTATTGCCATCACAGAAGATCACGCACGTAAAAACAATCAATATACGGCCAGCACTGGCGGCATTATTGCTCACTCTTATTTACCGACCAACTGGATCGCCAGCCTCAGTATTTACCTACATCAACTCGGCAAAGAAAGCACCAGCAATCAAAAGTTGTATGACCCAAGCAAACACTTCACCTATCAAGCAACACCCGCACTTGATGATTTATTTGTGGTATTTGTGATTGGTGAAACCACGCGCTGGGATCATATGGGGCTATTTGGTTACGAGCGCAGCACAACTCCGCTGCTCGCACAAGAACCCAACCTGATTGCAATGCGTGGCACCTCATGCGACACAGCAACAAAACTTTCACTACGCTGCATGTTTGTACGCGAAAATGGTACTGAAGACGATGCCCAACGCACGCTCAAAGAGCGCAATGTATTTGCCGTGCTGCGTAAATTAGGGTTTACCTCAGAATTATTTGCCATGCAAAGCGAAGCCTGGTTTTATTCAAGCCTGGATGCTAATCGCTACGAAATCCGTGAAGTAGTTGCGGCGGAATATGCTTACAGCAAACATCCTATTGATGACATGTTATTAGTAGCTCAAATGGAGCGATCCATTAGCAAGCACCTACAGGGAAAACACCTAATCATATTGCACACAAAAGGATCTCATCACCTTTATAGCCAGCGTCATACGCGAGACTTTGCAAACTTCACACCGGAATGTATGGACATAGATGATAGTTGCACCAAACAGCAATTGATCAACTCATTTGATAACTCTGTGCTGTACGTTGATTACATGCTGAAAAATGTATTCGATAAATTGCGCAATAAAAATGCACTAGTGTTTTATGTTCCAGATCACGGCGAATCTATCGAGGAAAACCAACACTTCCACGCCACCCCCAAAGAGATGGCGCCCCCCGAACAATTTCGCGTTCCTTTTATTGTTTGGGCATCGGATAAGTTTATTGCACAACCGCAACATCAAGTGCTATTTTCCAATCTGAAAAAGCGTGAAGAAAATAATTTCAATCCACATCATGAACAAATTTTCGATAGCCTGCTCGGCTGCATGGGCTACTCGTCGCCCGACGGTGGTATCAACACGCAAAATAACTGGTGCGGCGACAACCCAAAATCAATGGCCTTCGACAACCACTCTTCTGGCCTCAGCCAGCGTTAAATAAAAACGCAGCACGCCTTTTATCGGTTTGATATTGGCGTGCGCCAGTGTACTCAGTGGCTGTTTGGGAATATCAGTCAGAATTAATTCGGTATTATTTTTTTCGCATTTGGCGATCAGTTTATTCAACGCCGACAAGCCACCCGCATCCAGTAGCGATACTTCTTTTAACGAGAGGATAATATGTTGCTGTTCGGTGCAGAGCGTTGAAAGCTCTCCAAAAACGCGATCAGCGGCGGCAAAAAATAATGGCCCGCTAATACTGAACGCCCGCCAGTTTTCCGGTAGTTGTTTACCATCAATTCGTCCATCACCTGTCACATCATCCACATGGGTCATGGCCGCAATTTCTTTCATAAACAGCAGCGCCGCTAACACAATACCGGCAGTAATCGCGATCACCATATCGAACAATACCGTTAACGCAAAACAGGTGATAAAAACCCAAACATCACCGCGCGGTGCGGTTTTAATTAAGTGCACCGCTTTATGCGCTTCACTCATTCCCCAAGCCACCATCACCAACAGCGCCGCCATGGCAGGCATTGGTAAATAAGCGAGCAGCGGCGCGAGCGCAACCAACCCCAGTAAGACCACTAACGCATGGATCATGCCCGCCACTGGCGATTCCGCGCCCGCCTTAATACTCGCTGCCGAACGCGCAAGTGCAGCAGTGGCGGTAATGCCACCGAAAAATGGTGTGATGATATTGGCAATACCCTGCCCCAATAATTCGCTATTGGCACTGTGGCGTTTGCCGCTCATGCCATCCAACACTACCGCACACAATAAGGATTCAATCGCGCCGAGCATGGCAATCGCAAAGGCAGCGGCGAGTAAATCCTGCACCACGCGCAAATTCCATTGAATCGATTCGCCATTTGCACCGGCCTGCAGCCAGGGCCATTCAAATTGCGGCAGCTGCGGTGGAATACCCAAACCGGTGCTACCGTCGGCCAGCGTATAAGAAAAACGCGAGCCAATTGTGTCCACATCAAAGCCGGATTGATTCAACACTACAGCGACCAGAGTGCCGACAATCAGCGCGGGCAAATGCGGTGGCACAGGCAACTTTAATAACGGCCACAACAGCATGATGGCGAGCGTCGCGGCAGCGACAACAAAACTCGGCCAATAAAAATCCGGCAAGCTTTGTATTAACAACCAGAGCTTTTCCAAATAGTGTTCGGGCATATCGGGCAATTGCAAACCAAAAAAATCTTTTATTTGCAAGGTCGCAATCACCACCGCAATACCGGCGGTAAAACCAAGCGTTACCGCTTCAGGAATATATTCAATCAAACGCCCCAAGCGCAGCAGTGCCATCACCACCAAAATTCCACCAGCCATCACACTGGCCACCAGCAAGCCACCCAAACCATATTTTTGCGCGATGGGATAAAGGATCACGACAAACGCCGCCGTAGGGCCAGAAATACTAAACCGCGAGCCGCCCAGCAGCGGAATTAAAAACCCGGCGATGATGGCGGTATACAAACCGTATTGCGGCGGCACACCGCTGGCGATGGCGAGTGCCATCGCCAGTGGAATCGCAATAATGCCAACGGTGATGCCCGCTAATAAATCGCGGGTGAAGCGCGGCGCACCATAATGTTCAGTGATGCACGCCTCGCGCAAGGCGTGGCCAAGTCGCAGGGAAAACAAATGGGCGCGATGGGGCATGGGAATCCTTTTTCAAAATCTTGATGCGGATTTTTGTCGTCGAATGGCAACCGTGGTTGGTGGCAAATTACTTTGCAAAACTAACGCCAGAATCCACGTTCGCTATTTTTAATTACTCATCCAGTATGGACACTCATCACTGTCAGCATAGCTGATGCAATGGATAAACCGACTTTACAACTTCTTTACGCCCCTCGCTTCTTCCCCACTCGATTCTTTACGCGCGTTTTCCCTAACCTGATCTCCTCGTTAACAGATGAGGTTATGCCCGTGAATACGTTGCTGTTGTTGATTGTTATAGCGCTCTCCATCTACTTGTGTGTGGCCATGGTCGCACCTGAAAAATTTCAGGAGTAAGCCATGCTGGAAATTACGCTGATTGTTGTTGCCAGCTTGATGCTGGCGTGGCCGCTGGGGATTTATATGGCGGGAATTTTCTCTGCGCAGCCTCACGCCAGCGACCGGTTTTTTTTACCTATCGAGAAAACGCTTTATCGCCTTTTAGGGATTAATGCGGCGCGCGGCATGAATTGGAAAACCTACGGCAGTGCGTTTCTGCTGAGCAATTTTTTGCTGTTTATCGCCGCTTTTTTGTTGTTTTTATTTCAGCATCGCCTGCCGTTAAATCCTGATGGTATAGGTCCACTAAGCTGGGATCTGGCGTTGCACACCGCCGTATCCTTTATCACCAATACCAATCAGCAACATTATTCAGGGCAAGCGCAGCTGAGTTATTTCTCGCAATCGGTGGCGATTGTGACCCTGCAATTTGTGACTCCGGCGATGGGTTTGGCAATTTGCCTTGCGGTATTGCGGGGGCTGCTTGGGGGAAACAATAAAGACACTGCCGCTGAAGGCGAAGAGCGGGATCTGGGCAATTATTATGTGGATGTGACCCGCGCCGTGGTGCGCGTATTAGTTCCCGCTGCCTCTATTCTCGCGCTCTTGCTGACGTGGCAAGGTGTGCCGAGTAGCTATGAGGGTGCGGCGACAATCACCACACTTGAATCAGGCACCACGCTCGAGTCAGCCAGTGTTGAACAGACAATCCCGCGCGGGCCAGTCGCAGCGATGGTGGCGATCAAACAACTCGGCACCAATGGCGGCGGCTGGTTCGGGCCTAACAGTACCAATCCACTGGAAAACCCCACGCCGCTAAGCAATGCGCTGGAAACCATGGCGCTGGTGCTTATCCCCATGGCGGTGGTGTTTATGGCGGGCTATCTGCTGCGCAGCCGTCGTTTTACTTTGATGTCTTTGGCGGCGATGGGAATACTCAGTATCGCCTGCATCAGCGCCAGCGTTTACAGCGAGCGCCAACCCAATGCGGCCTTTAGCGGACTCAGCGCAACTGATGTGAACATGGAAGGTAAAGAGGTTCGCTTTGGCGCCGATGCCTCCGCACTCTGGGCGACACTTACCACCCAAACCTCCAACGGTTCGGTGAATGCGATGCACGATTCACTCAACCCGATTGCAGGTTTAGTGACGCGCGCGGGCATGCTAATCAACGCCATCTGGGGCGGAATTGGCTGCGGCTTTGTGAATTTTATGGTGTATGTGTGGATCACTGTATTCCTAGCCGGTTTGATGATCGGGCGCACGCCGGAAATCTTCGGGCGCAAGCTGGAGACACCGGAAATTCGTCTGCTCGGCGTGCTGATTGTGTTGCCCAGTTTGTGCATTCTTGGGCTAACCGCCATCACGCTGGCAATCCCGTCTATCACCGGCACCAGCAACCCGGGTTTTCACGGTATCTCCCAAGTGATTTACGAATACGTCTCCGCCTTTGCCAATAACGGTTCGGGGTTTGAAGGGTTGAGCGATAACACACCCTGGTGGAATTTGAGCACCAGTTTGTGCCTGGCATTGGGTCGCTACTTGCCGCTGTTTATCCCGCTGATGATTGCCGGATATCTCGCGCGCAAACGTGTCGCGCCGGAATCCAGCGCCAGTTTGAATATCGGCAGCACCACCTTTTGCCTGACGCTGGTGACGGTGATTCTGCTACTCAACTTCCTCTCCTTCCTGCCCTCCATGGTGCTTGGCCCGATTGGCGAAGCACTGCAACTGGCTCAACATTCAGGGGCTGCCAAATGAAGAATTCGACTATCAAAAAATCCCAAAAAACAGCGCCTGCGCTCGACCAAAGCCAACTCGCCTCCGCTTGCTGGATCGCCGTAAAAAAACTCAATCCACGCAGCGCCAGTAAAAATCCGGTGATGTTTGTGGTGCTGATCGGCACCCTTTTAAGCGCCGGTATCACCTTGCAACGATTATTCGCCGGTGCCAGTTTTGGTTTTGAACTGACTTGCGCATTGATCCTGCTATTTACCATCTGGTTTGCCAATCTCGCCGAGGCGATTGCGGAAGCGCGCGGACGCGGGCAAGCCACCAGCCTGCGTTCAGCACGCCGCGATCTGATGGCCGAGCGGTTAGATAATCATGGGCGTATCACTAAAACCATTCCCGCCACCGAACTGCGCAAGGGCGATAAAGTACTGGTAAGCGCGGGTAACTATGTACCTGCCGATGGCGAGATTATCGAGGGCGTGGCCAGCATTAATGAATCAGCCGTGACCGGTGAATCGGCACCGGTATTGCGCGAAGCCGGTACCGATCACTCGGGCGTTATCGGCGGTACCAAAGTGTTGAGCGGCGAGATAGTCGTGGCCATCACCACCGAACCGGGCGAGAGTTTTCTTGACCGCATGATCGGTTTGGTGGAAGGCGCCAAACGCCAGAAAACCCCCAACGAATTGGCGCTCACCGTTTTGCTTGCGGCGCTGACGTTGGTGTTCTTAATCGCCGTGGCCAGCCTGCCCGCTATGGCCGGTTTTATGGGCGTGAATCTGGATAACACCATGCTCATCGCGTTGCTGGTTTGCCTGATTCCCACCACCATCGGCGGGCTTCTACCTGCAATTGGTATCGCCGGAATGAACCGGGCGCTGGCCGCCAATATAGTCGCCAAATCCGGTAAGGCCGTGGAAGTCGCGGGCGATATAGACACACTCATGCTCGACAAAACCGGCACCATCACCTTTGGCGATCGCCAAGCCACGCGCTTTTTGCCGGTGGCGGGAACCAGCGAACAAGACTTGCTGGAAGCCGCCGTTTACAGCTCGCTGCAAGACCCAACGCCCGAAGGCAAATCCATCCTCAAGCTGGCCGAAAATCGCGGGTTTCAGTTACCCAGCTTGCCAAGCGATGCGGTCTTTTCACCCTTCTCCGCCGAAACCCGCCTGTCGGGTTTAAGTCTGCCCGCAAGTGATGGCCAAACCGAAGGTGAGCAGGGCAAGAGTGCGCGCGAATTTGTCAAAGGCGCGGGCACAGCGGTAAGCCGCTGGGCAGAGGGTTACGATCTGTTTGTACCGGGCAGTTTGCAGGGTCTCATTAATCAGGTCGCGCAAACTGGCGGTACGCCGCTGGTGGTCGCGAGCAACACCGCCATCCTCGGTGTAGTGGCCTTGAGCGATGTGATCAAACCCGGTATCGCTGAACGTTTTGCCCGGTTGCGCGCACTGGGTGTACGCACAATTATGGTCACCGGCGATAACCCTATCACCGCGGGTGCAATAGCCGCCGAAGCCGGAGTAGATGACTTTATCGCTGAGGCAAAACCGGAAGACAAACTCGCGTTGATCCGCGCCGAGCAAGCCAAAGGCCGACTGGTCGCGATGGTAGGCGACGGCACTAACGACGCTCCTGCACTCGCGCAAGCGGATGTTGGCCTCGCGATGAACTCCGGTACTCAAGCCGCGCGTGAAGCGGGCAATATGGTGGATTTGGATTCTGACCCGGCCAAATTGCTCGCAGTGGTAGAAGTAGGCAAACAATTGCTGATGACGCGCGGCGCACTCACCACCTTTTCACTCGCCAACGATGTAGCAAAATATTTTGCGATAGTGCCCGCGATTTTTATCGCCGCGATTCCCAGTATCGGCGCACTGAATTTTATGCAGTTGCACAGCCCGCAAAGTGCCGTGCTCGCCGCGCTAATTTTTAACGCGCTGATTATTCCGGCACTCATTCCACTCGCGCTAAAAGGCGTCAACCTGCGGGCGATTAGCGCGGAAAAATTACTGCGCAACAATATGCTGGTGTACGGTTTAGGCGGTGTCGTCTTACCGTTTATTGCGATCAAATTATTGGATGTGATGCTGACGCCGTTAATGTAAGGCGCCGTTGATGTAATTGCACCACAGCCCTTTATGCCA
The DNA here is from genome assembly GCF_008806955.1 of Cellvibrio sp. KY-YJ-3. Lineage (NCBI taxonomy): Bacteria > Pseudomonadati > Pseudomonadota > Gammaproteobacteria > Cellvibrionales > Cellvibrionaceae > Cellvibrio > Cellvibrio sp. KY-YJ-3. Next base: position 4,163,591 of record NZ_CP031727.1, read on the forward strand.
TTGAGGTTTACGATGAATTTTTCACTCAGTTTTTCCCAACAATTTTTTATCGGCTTGCGTTTTTGTTTGCTGATGTTAGCGCTGTGCGGAATCCTGTATTCCACCAGCATCACCACACTCGGCGAGCTGTTGTTTCCCTATCAAGCCAAGGGCAGCTTACTCGAACACAAGGGCGAGACACGCGGCTCAGTATTGATTGCCCAGAATTTTAGCGGCGCGGGTTATTTTCATGGCCGCCCCAGCGCTGCCAACAATGATCCAACAGCGACTGGCGGAAGCAATCTCGCACCGAGCAACCCGGTACTGCGCGAGCGCGCATTGGCCGATAGCAGCGCGATTCAAGCGCGCGAGCAGATTAGTGCTGCGCACATCCCGGTAGACTTAATCAGCGCCTCCGGCTCCGGGGTTGATCCACACATCTCCCCTGCTGCTGCAGAAATACAAATCGCGCGGGTTGCGCGAGCGCGAGGTATCAGCGAAGCAGAGGTTGCGCAATTAATCGCGAACAATACCGAACAAAAACAATGGGGAATTTTCGGACAAGCGCGTGTTAATGTGCTTTTATTAAATCTCGGGCTAGATCAACTTGCCCCGCGCTAATCAGTAGATAACATTTGCCATGAACGATGAACAAACACAGCGTCACCAACAAGCCGATGCGCTGCTCAAAACAGTGCAGCAGCAAGGCGGTGGGCAGTTAAAAATATTTTTAGGCGCGGCGCCCGGCGTAGGTAAAACCTGCGCCATGCTCAATGCAGCGAAAGAATTACAGCAGCAGGGCACAGCAGTGTGTGTGGGCTTGGTGGAGACGCACGGGCGCGCCGAAACCGAAGCCTTATTGCAAGGCTGTACCCTATTGCCGCGCAAAACCATTCACTACCAAAATCAACAACTCACGGAATTTGATGTGGATGCCGCGCTCGCGCTACGGCCAAAAATTATTCTGGTAGATGAACTCGCGCACACCAATGTGCCCGGCAGCCGCCACAAGCGTCGCTATCAAGATATTGCCGAATTACTTAAAGCGGGAATCAATGTTTACACCACACTCAATGTGCAGCACATCGAAAGCTTAAATGATCTAGTGCTGCAAATTACCGGCGTACGCGTGCAAGAAACGGTGCCCGATTCGTTTATTGATCAAGCTCATGAAATTGTCTTTATCGATTTACCTCCGCAAAACCTGATCGAGCGGTTGCAACAGGGAAAAGTCTATGTTGCAGAATACGCACGCTCCGCGCTGGAAGGTTTTTTTTCACCAGCCAATTTAACCGCACTGCGCGAATTGGCGATGAAAATTGTTATCGAGCACGTGGATGACTCGCTCAAAACCAGGCTCGATTCACGCGGTGAACAACAACATCTCGTTATTAACGACAAGTTGTTGGTATTAATTTCCAACCGCAGCGCGCATGAGTATTTAATTCGCATCGGGCGTCGCCTTGCAGAAAAACGCGGCATGAATTGGTTGGTGGTATGGGTGGACACTGGCCAGGTGCAACTACAGCAAGACAAAGCGCGCTTGCAATCGGCCATGACACTGGCGCAGGAACTCGGTGCACGCACAGAAATACTGCGCGGCCCCAGCACCTGGCAAACCATTATTCCGTTTATTCGTGAAGAGCGCATCAACACTGTTCTGGTAGGCTCAGGCACACGCAAATGGCGCTGGCGAAAACCACTTTATCAGCGTTTGATTAACAGTGGTTTGGGGCTGGAGGTGAGTGTCTACCGCGACCCGGATCAGCACAGCCGCGTTAATCATTTTATTCAACCTGCAGAAAAATTCTTGCCGAGTGCGCGCGGTTATTTACTCAGTATTCTTGGTGTCGCAGTCGCCACCCTAGTGGCAGTTTTAGCAAAAAGCTGGCTACACCCGGACAATCTGGTATTAATTTATGTAGTCGCCGTGATTATCAGCGGTCTGCGATTTGGCGCCGCTCCGGCAGTTGCATCGGCAGTTGTTTCTTTTTTAAGTTTTAATTTTTTCCTCACTGAACCCTTACACACACTGACAGTGCACAATCAAGACGATATCACGCGGTTAGTATTTTTAGTCGTGATTGGTTTGGTCTGTGGCCCCGCCGCCTCACGTATTCGCCGCCAATTTTTATTACTCGCCGAATCCAATCGCTACTCGGAGTCCCTGCAACGGCTCGCCGAACAATTTGCTGTTGCCGACGACCAAAGCGCGCTATGGCAAGCATTGACGAAAGAACTCAACAGTTCGCTGCTGGCAGAAACCTGCATCGTGCAATTTAATAAAGATAATACTTTCTATACGTTTCCAACGCGCAGCGAAAAATTCACCGAACTGGATATGGCCGCCATTGAATGGACACGCAAACAAGCAGCGGCCTCCGGGCGTTTTAGCGACACACTAAGTAAATCCAGCTGGAGCTGTTTTCCTATCGCTAAAAATAATAAAACTGTCGCCGCAATATTGGTACGTTTGCACAATGAAAAAACCAGTCTCTCCGCTTATGATCTGGATATCATCAACGCCATGACCCAACAGGCGGCCAACGCATGGCAACGCATCTACCTCACCAAAGATTTGGAGTCTGCGCGGGTAAAAGCAGAAATCGAACAGCTGCGTTCAGCACTGCTCTCGTCCGTTTCGCATGATTTGCGCTCACCGCTTTCAGCCATGATTGGCGCTGCCGACAGCTTGCGGTTATTAGATCAACAGCTCAGCATCGAAGACCGCAGTGAATTAATCGATACGATTTTGCAAGAGAGTCGCCGCCTTGACCGCTATATCCAAAACCTGTTGGATATGACTCGCCTCGGCCACGGCACCTTAAAAATTGAGCGCGACTGGGTTTCCGCCAGTGATATTATCGGCAGCGCCCTCACCCGCTTAAAACGTTACAGCCCGGAAGCCTTGATTGAATTTCGCGTGAATGGCACTGCACCGCTGCTCTATGCACATGCAGCCTTAATCGAACAAGCTGTGTTTAATATTCTGGAGAATGCCGCAAAATTTACTCCGCCCGGCGAAAAAATCACTGTCACACTCGAACAAATTAATGATATCTGTACCATTAACATTGAAGATAAGGGGCCTGGAATTCCTGAAGATCTGCGCGAGAAAATTTTTGATATGTTTTATGTAGTATCCGATGGTGACCACAAGAAAAATAATACCGGCATGGGCTTGGCTATTTGCAAAGGTATGATCGCCGCCCACGGTGGCAGCGTAACGGCACTGGAAGGTTCACAAAAAACCGGCACGCGCTTTTTGGTAGAAATTCCGCTACCATTGAACCAGAAATAAACTGCCTATGAAAAAGCACGAGCATTTGTGATGAGCGCAAAAATTCTGGTCATCGACGATGAAAATCAAATCCGGCGCATGTTGCGTATCGCACTAAAGAGCGAAGGTTACGACATTAGCGAGGCAGAAAATGGTGAACAGGGTCTCGCCTGTATTGTTCGCCAGCAACCGGATTTAGTCGTGCTAGATTTAGGCCTGCCCGATATGGACGGGCAAACACTGCTGCGCGAATTACGCAGCTGGTCGGCAGTGCCGGTAATTGTGCTCTCGGTGCGCAACAGTGACAAAGAAAAAGTGCAACTGCTCGACGCAGGCGCGCAAGACTATGTGACCAAACCTTTTAGCATTGAAGAGTTTCTCGCCCGTGTCCGCGCTAACCTACGCGACCATATTAAGCAGCAGAGCGCACAAATTCTAGACGACGGTTATTTGCATATCGATTTAGGCAAACGCCTCGTCAAAACTGACAACAACCCCGTCGACCTCACCCCCAAAGAATATGCAGTGCTCTCCAAACTCGCCAAAGTGCCCAATTGCGTAATTACTCAAACCCAGTTATTACAGGAAATTTGGGGGCCAACGCATCAGGAAGATTCCCATTATTTGCGTATAATAGTCAGCCACTTGCGGCAGAAACTGGGAGAAGACCCAGCCGAACCCAAGTACCTCAAAACTGAAGCTGGTGTTGGCTACCGTTTACTCTTTGCTCCGCGATAAATTGCACCGCGATAAATCGTACAGCGCAAAACCGAAACGTTAGTCACACCCACTACCGGATTTATGACTATGCGTTTTATCCCCCAGCTCGCACTGCTTGCGACCAGTTTTTTTATCATCAGCTGCAGCCCTAAACCCGAAATGAGCAAAATTGAAGGTTTTGCACAGGGCACAACCTACAACCTTACCTTTGAATTACCCACCGACAGCAATCTGCCGGTGGAGAAAATTGAAACTGCCATCAGCGAAGAACTGGCGCGCATGGATAAGGTATTGTCTAACTACCGCGATGATTCGGTGATTGAACAATTTAACGCGCAAAAAACTACCGAGGCCCAAACCGTGGATGCCGAATTGGTGGAGCTTGTTGAAATCGCACGCACTGTGCATCGCGCCAGCAATGGCTGTTACGATCTCACCATCAAACCGCTGTTTGATTTATGGGGTTTTAAAAATGATGTATTCACACCGCCGAGTGAAGATGCATTAGGTGTGGCGCTCGCCAGCATCGGTTTGGATAATTTGGAAACCGTCAACACTACACAGCTGCGCAAACAACTTCCCAATTTGCGTATCGATGTTTCTTCCATCGGTCAGGGTTATGCAGTTGAACGCATGGTAAAAATTCTGGAGCAATTTGGCGTACAAAATTATCTGGTGGAAATCGGTGGCGAATTAAAAATTCAAGGTAAAAAAACCGACGACGAAGCATGGCGTATTGCACTGGAAAAACCCCTGCCCAATGAGCGCAAAATGCATAAAATTGTGAGCTTCGATTCCGGCGAACCCATGTCACTGATCAGCTCGGGAACCTATCGTCACTTTTTTGATGACAATGGCAAACGCTACAGCCATATTCTGGATGCGCGCAGTGGCAAACCCGTTGAACACAACACGGTGTCTGTCACCATTCTCCACCCTGATGCCACACTGGGCGACGCCTGGTCTACTGCATTTTCCTGTCTGGGTAGCCGCGAAGGTTTAAAAGTGGCCAATGCACAAAATCTCGCGGTATTGTTTATCGATCAGGAAGGCGACCAGCTGATTGAAACCGAATCGGATGCTCTGAAAACAATGAGTGGAATTAGTTTTAAAAACCCTTAATAGCCAACAGGATTCTTCAGCATGAAACTCGTCTACACCCACGAAAACCGTTTTCTAGTTGGTAATGCGCAGAACATTCTCGAACAAGCCGGAATTCGTGTGGTGTGGAAAAATGAATTTTCCTCGGGCGCTATTGGCGAAATATCGCCCTTTGATACCTGGCCGGAACTGTGGGTGGTGGACGATACCAACTACGAACAAGCTATCGATATTCTGTCCAATGCGTTTAACACGCCCACTGCACCGGAATGGCAATGTGCACAATGCAATGAACAAAACGACGCTGCTTTTGAGACCTGTTGGAATTGCCAAACGGAGAAAATATAACAGCTGACCAAAGCATTATTACTCCCCAGAGGTTAACCCCACCATATCAGGGCCGATATATTTCTCCTCCACCCATTCACGCAAATGCGCACTCATAAATTCAATAAAATTATGGGCGGTAACTGGTAAGCGGCGATCGCCGTGTTGCACCAAATACCAGTGACTGTGCAGCGGAAAATTGTGCAGTTTAATTTGCGCCACGCGCGCTTGTGATTGCGCCAAGGTATGCTCGGACAATACTGCCAAACCCAAACCATTTTCCACACTCATTCGAATCACTTCATTGCTTTCAATTTGCATGGTGTTGTGTAACTGGAAATTCTGTTCACGCAAAAAATTTTCAAACACCATACGCGTTGCACTACCCGGCTCGCGCATTAAAAAACGTTCATCAACTAACTCTGCAAAATCTACGTCATCCCTTTGCGCTGCCCAATGATGAATGGGGGCAATCAATACCAGCGGGTTGCGTAAAAAACGGCGACTGACAACATGATCACCCGTAGGTGGATGACTGAATAAATACAAATCATCCAATTGATTTTCAAAGCGCTGCAATACACTACCGCGATTGCCAATATTAAACGTCACATCCACCGCCGGATATTGCTGCGCATAGGGGCTGAGCAAACGCGGCAATACATACTGCGCGGTAGTCACCACCCCAATACTGAAATAGCCTTTATTGCCGCGCGCAGCATCCGTTAAAAATCCATCAAAATCCTCAAAGCGCGTCAATGCATCCAGTGCCGCGTGGTACAGCTCATTGCCAACAAAGGTGGGTTTATAACGGCCATCGCACTGCTCCAATAGTGGTTCGCCCACGGCTTCGCTCAAGCGTTTGATTTGCAACGAAACCGTAGGCTGGGTGAGGTGCAATTGCTGCGCCGCTTGCGAGATGGAACCGCTGCGCACCACCGCGACATAGACCTGCAACAGGCGAAAGGTGAGATGGCGAATATTCATAAACACGCCCTTGGTTTAAATAACTATAGATAATCGTAAATATATATAAGTATAAACATTAATTATCGTCAATTAATCAACTTGGCGACAATAGCGTCACTGTCATCACGCTGTGGAGCGAACCATGCCCGATATCGTCATTATGTTTTTCCTGCTCGGTGTACTTGCCGGCCTCGCCAAGTCCGACCTTAAAGTACCCAAGGCGGCTTACGACACCTTGAGCATCCTGCTGATGCTGACCCTTGGCCTTAAAGGCGGGCTGGCGCTGCATGGCCAGGTAAGCTGGCACTTACTGCCAGAAGTGATTACGGTGATTTTGCTGGGTATCGCCATCCCCCTGCTGCTCTACCCCCTACTGCGTAAATTCATTTTGCTTAACGCTGCCAATAGCGCCAGCATCGCCGCCCACTACGGCTCTGCCAGTGCGGGGACTTTTGCGGTGGCACTGGCGTTTGCCGAAGCCAACAACCTCAGCATCGCCCCACAAACCACGTTGTACTTGGTGCTGTTGGAATTACCCGCGATTGTGGTGGCGATCCTGTTATACAAAAAAGCCACCGGTAGCACCGGCGGCATGAAAGGCATTTGGCATGAAGCGCTCACCAGTCGCGGCGTAGTCTTGCTCACCGGCGGGGTGATTATTGGTTACCTCTACGGCCCCGATGCAAGTAAAGATATTGCGCCATTATTTCTCGGCGCCTTCAAAGCCTTGCTCGCGCTATTTTTGTTAGAGATGGGCGTGTGTGCATCGCAACATTTAAATCCCTTCCCAAAACAACACTGGCGCTTAATCAGCTTCGCGCTTATCGCCCCCTTTGGTTTGGCCGTAATAGGTATTGCCGCTGGTATAGCGTTAGGCTTACCCGAAGGCAGCACACTAATCCTCGCTGCACTCACCGCCAGCGCCTCTTACATCGCCGCACCCGCTGCAATTCAAGCGGCGATTAAAGAAGCCGATGTGGGGCTCGCGATATTTGCGGCGCTGGGTGTGACCTTTCCGTTGAATGTGTTAGTGGGGATTCCGGTGTATTTTGAGATGATGCAGTGGTTGGCGATTTAAAAATACCGCACCGCATCCGCCCTTGTTGCTTGGCATCACTTGCGGTTGAGGTTTCCATTAGAGATCCTCACACTGATCGCTTTAATTAATTTAATCATTTTGATCGCCTTAGTCATGTGTTTATCTAGCAGTCAATATCAGGCAAAGAATGATGTCGGCATCACACCCGCATCGTGCTAATATGCGCGCCTTTTTTCCGTTTCCGGCTCATTTTTTGAGCGAATATTCATTCAGATTCAGGCAATAGCTATGGCAAGAAAAGTCGCGGTGATTATGGGCTCCAAGAGTGATTGGGCCACTATGCAGGCTGCAGTGGAAATACTGGAGCAAATGGGCGTTGAATATCACACTGAAGTGGTGTCGGCGCATCGCACGCCGCAAAAACTGACTGAGTTTGCTGAACACGCGGTGGAGCAAGGCTACGCCGTGATTATCGCCGGTGCCGGTGGCGCGGCGCATTTGCCAGGTATGGTGGCAGCGCATACGCGCCTGCCAGTGCTGGGTGTGCCGGTGCAGAGCAAAGCGCTAAGCGGTGTGGATAGCCTGTATTCCATCGTACAAATGCCCAAAGGCGTGGCGGTGGGCACCTTGGCGATTGGTGTGGCAGGCGCGTTTAACGCCGGTTTGCTGGCCTGCCAGATTCTGGCGGTGACTGACCCAGCACTGGCCATCAAGATCGAACAATTCCGCCATGACCAGACTCAAGCAGTGCTGGACAATCCCGATCCAAGAGATCAATAAAAGGCAAGAGACCAACAATCAATTGGTGATGTTCGGTAGTTTCTTTTTGCAATCCGTAAGCGTGTTTTGAGGTTAGGCATGAGTCAACGAATTTGGGTTTTAGGTGCAGGCCAATTGGGTGCGATGCTCAAACACGCCGGCATGCCATTGGCGCTGGACGTGTGCCCGGTGGATATCAATGAAAGCAGTGCTCCCGCCCTGGCGGCCGATGACCTGGTCACCGCCGAGCGCGAGCAATGGCCGGAAACCCTCGTGACCCATGCCCTCGCCCAACACCCGCGTTTTATCAACCAAAACGTATTTGGCCGTTTGGCTGATCGCAAAACCCAGAAAGAACTGATCGATTCACTGGGTATAGCCACCGCTCCCTGGCGCAATGTGGCTAACGACATCACCGCTAACGAATTGCGCGATCAGCTGGGCGAACGTGTGCTGCTGAAACGTCGCACCGGCGGTTACGATGGTCGCGGCCAACATTGGCTGCGCACCGATGAAGACGAAGTGCCCGAGGATTGGCAGGGCGAAGCTATCGCCGAACAGGCCATCAACTTTGATGAAGAAGTGTCGCTGGTGGGTGTGCGCAATGCGGCAGGCGACTGTGTGTTTTATCCACTCACCTTGAACCTGCATTTAAGCGGCATCCTCTATGCCTCTGTTGCACCACTGGCGCGTTTGCAACCGTTGCAAACACAGGCGGAGGAAATGCTGGGCAAGATTTTGAACGCCCTCGATTACGTGGGTGTGATGGCGATGGAAACCTTCCGTGTGGGCGATCAGTTGCTTATTAATGAACTGGCGCCACGCGTACACAATTCCGGCCACTGGACCCAAGCGGGCGCGAGTATCAGCCAATTTGAATATCACCTGCGCGCGGTTGCCGGCATGGCGACACCGGCGCCACAAGTAGTCGGCCAGAATGTGATGATCAACCTCATAGGCACCGACTACAATCCAGCCTGGCGCGACCTGCCCTGTGCGCGCACCTACTGGTACGGCAAAGAGGTGCGCCCCGGTCGCAAGGTGGGCCATATCAATATAGTGAGTAACAACATCACCGAGGTGCGCGAAACATTGGTACTGCTGGGTGATTTACTACCGGAACACCACTACCGCGATGCAATCGACTGGAGCCTAAAGTCAATAGAAGCACTTTAACAAAAAGCCGGACTTGCTCCGGCTTTTTGTTAGGTTTGGTTAATGTTTGCACCTTGTCAGCGCTGGAGTGTGATAGTTTTTGCAGTGTTTTCTGTTCGTATCCAGCTGTTTCTACCTAGCGAACACTATTCCTACTCCAAAAAGCCTCGATAATGCTCTGAAACACCTGCAAGCAACGTATGTAGTGTTATGCATATCTCAATTTACTTAACGCTAAAAAGCACAAACTGTTTTACAACTTAACCAATACCAGGAGTTATTTAGCTTGACGGATCTCGATCTAAAAATTACACACCATGAGCAATACATTCACGTGAATGTGCGCGGCATGGGCAATTATGAAAATGCCCTGTTTATGTGGCAGAGCGTGGTGGATGCCTGTGAGCATCACCAATGTTTTAAAGTGCTCGGAGAGCAATATTTATTTGATTCGGTTTCCACCGCTGAAGCCTTTGATCACCCCGCACTGTTTAAAAAAGTAGGCATTAGTAAAAAATACACATTTGCCTGGGTGGACAACAATCCACGCACCCGCGAAACCACACAATTTGTCCGCGATGTTCTCGCCAACCGCTCCATTGGTTATGGTCGTTTGTTTACCGATGTGGAAGCTGCCAAACGCTGGCTGCTGGAACAAAACTAAATTCTCTAGCGTTCGCCACACACACCATTCCACTGCCGCAATACAAGACTCCCCGAGTGCCCTTCTTTGACAAAGGCACTCGCGCTAACTAGGGTTAACACCAACCGGTGCGCAATAAGGGAGCCTCTAATGTTCAAAACAATAAACGTAGCACTGCGATTAAGCTTATTAGCCAGCACCTTAATTGTCTTAATGACCATCATTGGTTATCTAGGCATTAAAGGTATGGGCGCTGCCTATGATGGTATGCGCAGTGTTTACCTTGATCGGGTAATTCCGTTAAAAAATCTTAAACTCATTGCTGATATGTATGCGGTAAATATCGTGGATGTTGCGCACAAAGTGCGCAACGGCGGGATGAACTGGCAACGCGGTAGCGAGAGTGTTCAGCAGGCGCAGACCGTTATTCGCGAGCAATGGCAAGCATATCTCGCCACCGAGTTGGTGACAGCAGAAACACAATTGGTAAGTGAACTGACGCCGCTCTTAGGCGAAGCAGACAGAACCACTGCAACACTATTGGAAATATTTGCTGCGCAAGATGCAACCCGTCTCGATCAGTTTGTGCTACACAAACTCTACCCTAGCATTGAACCCGTCTCCGAGCGTTTCAACCAATTAGTGGATGTGCAACTCAGTGTTGCTGCACAAGCCTATGAAACCACCAAAAATAATTATGAAAAAACTTTTCTGTTTAATATCGGGCTAATTCTTTTCAGCATCGTCATCAGTATTATTCTCGGGTTATTGATTACCCGCAGCTTGATTCAACAATTGGGCGGCGAACCTGATTACACCGCTGCCATTATTGATCGCATCGCACAGGGAGATCTGTCGGTCGATGTGAAACTAAAACCGCGCGACGAGCACAGCATTCTGTTTGCCGTCTGGCAAATGGTGAATAAATTATCGAGCATTATTGGCGATGTACGCTCCACCGCCGATTCGCTCTCCTCCGCGTCTGAAGAGCTGAGTGCAACAGCGCAATCACTCAGCCAGGCATCCACCGAGCAAGCGGCCAGCATTGAGGAGACCAGCGCTTCTATGGAGGAAATAAGTGCATCCATTGAGCAAAACAGTCACAACGCCAAAGTCACTGATAGCATTGCCAGCAATAGCGCCAAAGAAGCGCAACAAGGTGGCTCGGCGGTAATTAATACCGTAAGTGCCATGCGCGAAATTGCGCAAAAAATTAGTGTGATTGATGACATCGCCTACCAGACCAATTTGCTGGCGTTAAATGCGGCGATTGAAGCGGGGCGTGCCGGTGAACATGGGCGCGGTTTTGCAGTAGTAGCAAGTGAGGTGCGCAAACTCGCCGCACGCAGTCAAACCGCAGCCAAAGAAATTGGCGAATTAGCAGGTCACTCGGTAGATCTGGCGGAAAGCGCGGGGCAATTGCTCGATCAGATAGTGCCCGCGATTCAAAAAACAGCAGATCTGGTGCAAGAAATCTCTGCAGCCAGCACTGAGCAAAATCTGGGGGCGGGTCAGATTACCCAGGCAATTACGCAAATCAGTATTGCTACCCAACAAAACTCGTCCTCTGCCGAAGAGCTTTATTCCACCGCGGAAGAACTTACGGGACAAGCACTACAGCTGCAACAAATGATGGCATTTTTTAAAATTAAATAATCAAGTTTCCCCTAACCGCTCTCTGTAAAAAGAGAGGTTAGGAGGGATTTGCTCCCCCTACAAAATCCACACTTCCACCCGGCGATTCATGCGCCTTCCCTCTTCCGTTTTACTGCTTGCCAGCGGCGCCTCATCGCCCATACCGCGCGCCACCAGTGGATAAATCCCACGCGCAATCAATTGCTGCTCCACCACCTTGGCGCGGCGTAACGACAATTCGCGATTCTCTTCACTCGCGCCCTCGTCATCAGTAAAACCAAACAACTGTACGCGCTTGGGGGAATTAGCTTCCATGTATTTTACTAGCCGCTGTAAATCGCTGATGGACTTGGTATCCAACTCATCACTGCCATCTTTAAAACGAAAGTTGATTGATAATCTCTGCGAGCGATTGGTGAGCTGACGCATTTCTTCGGGGTAAAAATTATTATTAAAGGGTTGACCGGTTTTAATATTCTGCGAAACCAGACCTATATCCTCTACGATACTCTGCCCGCGCTCTGTTGCACTGAAACGAACAAACTCTTCCGCTTCACTGTTGGTGCTCTTTTGCGGTAAATAAAAATACAGGCGGCGCGCGAGAGGATAATCCTCAGTGCTGACGGTGAAATGGGTTGGTACTATCGCCTTGGAACTTTTGGTGGAAGAGATTGCCAATAATTTTGCGCGACGCACATAAGGTAAACCGATAAACCCTATAGCCCCTTCATCTTTTGCCACCGCGTCTGACAGCTCGGTACTGGATTCAAAGCGCTTGGCCGTTAACGAAATGCTCGCACTGGATGGTTCCAGTACCATGCTTTTAAACGAATCCCAAGTGCCGGAATTTTCATCGCGAGCGTAAAGGTTAATAGGGCGATCAGCACCGCCCAAGGCTGACCAATTAGTAATTTCACCGGAAAATATTTTCACCAATTGCGGGATGGACAAACTACCCAGTGAATTACTGCTATTCACAATTATTGCTAAACCATCCAAACCAATAATATGTTCCGCGCCAGGCTCGGTAAGATCGCCTTGTTTGCTGAGCAATAATTCGCGCTCCTGCTCTTTTACCCGCCGCGATGACATGCCTAATTCCGCTTGGCCGCTAAGCAAATCAGCAAATGCAGTGCTGGAGCCATGCGCATGAATTTCTACAAATTCAACGCGCCCGTTAATTTCGGCACTAACAGCTTTTTCCACCGGTGTTTTGCCCTGCTCTGTTTTAATATTGGTGCCGCCACGGGCCATTAAATAGGACTCTACCAACCGCGGCGCCAACTTTTCGCCCACCGTATTGGAACCATGAACGCGAAATAGTGGAGTGGTTGCCCGCGTGAGCACTCCATTAGCCGTCGCAGCAGTTTGTGTTAAAGAGCTGGCGGGTTTGATGCGGGTTTCACTAATCGCCTGAATCACAAATACTTCGCCGGCATCCAGCGGTAAAAATGAGCGCAGTAAATAACCGCCCAGAACCAACAGGAGTGAACAGGTAATTGCCGTCAGGCGTGTGAGACGAATACCTTTTTTGGTTTTTTTGGCAGGTTTGAATTGTTCACCAGTATGGGAGGCGGAGGTGATGGAATCCTCCAGTTGGCGCACTTCCCACACCAGCGAGGTGAGTTCATCGTCGTTTGCGGTGAGCGCCTTTTCCAGCAACTCACTGCGGTACTCTTCATCCTTTAATACCATATTGAGCGGAATATGCATTTTTAAATGCACTTCACACAGCCGCTTCAAATTCCATAATTTATCGACCAGAGCGACGTTGTAATGAATATGTTTATGGGATTTGGGGGACATGGCGCTTCTCTAACAATTACGGAAGCGCGCACTATAGAAATGTCAGATGACAATTAGATGACAATCCAAATAACAATTCAATTGGCAATCTGCATGAAAGTCCAAATGAAAGCACAGTTGAAACTCCGCAGGAATTCAACGCCGGTTTATTATTTTGACTCGTGTTGACGGCGCAATTGTGTCAAACCGGTTTTAATCCAGCTGAGCAAATCGTCGGCATAGAGCGGTTTGGAAAAATAAAAACCCTGTACTAAATCCACACCAAGTTCGACAATAATTTGAAAATCCTCTTGTGTTTCTACCCCCTCTGCCACAGTCGTGAGGTTGAGGTTTTTGGCCAGTTCCACGGTGCTGGAAAAAATGGTTTTCTGCTGTGGTCGCGCCGCAGCACGATGCACCAAGGAGCGATCAATTTTTAATTCTGTCGCCGGTACCCGCGATAATTGTTGGGCGTTGGCAAAGCCGGTACCGTAATCATCAATCGCGATATGGAAACCTTTCAAGCGCAGCCGTGCGAGAGTGCGAATTGCACTGGCTAATTCCCCCAGCAATGCATTCTCGGTGATTTCAAAAGTCACTTCATTAAACGGCACTTCGTATTCATCGGCCATGGCGCAGAGCCAATCCACAATATCGATATCTGCTAGCGACAAGGGTGATAAATTAAATGCGAGATTAAACCGCAAACCATATTGCTGCCAGGTGCGTTTATGTTTAAACGCCTGCTCCAATAAATTGCGGGTCAGCGGGTCAATTAACCCATGGCGTTCCGCGAGCGGAATAAATACCCCCGGCGAGATCATGCCTTTTGTTGGGTGACGCCAGCGCGCCAGCGCCTCTACACCGCGCAACAACAAGCCCTGCACCGTTAATTTGGGCTGAAACGCCAAAGTCATTTCACCGTTGGTTAGAGCCGCACTCAATTCAACAGCTGTCACTTCTTGTTCGACATGATGCACTTGTTGCTGCGCCAGTTTCGCGTCGTGAATAAAGCGCAACAGGCTGCACTCCAGAGCATCGGGTAACAGCGGTTTTTGAAAAGTGCCCAATACATGCAAGCCATCGGCTTCCGCCATGGTACCAACACTGGAAATTAAAATCGGATCTTTGGCACTGAGAATAATCACACTGGTCGTCAATTTTTTTTGCGCGATGGAGCGAATTAATTCCACACCATCCATCACCGGCATTTCCAAATCAACCAGCACCACATCGATCTTGCGGGCCTCCAACGCTTGCAGTGCATCTACACCATTGGTGGCGCCATGCAAATCAGTAACACCCAAATCACGGCATAAATCCTGTGCGTACTGACGCTGCGTAATGCTGTCGTCAGTAACCAACACACTCAATTCCTGAATAGTGGATTTCACACTCTACCTCCCAACACTGCAGGAATTTGTGCGAGCGACATAACCTCTTTCGCTGCCCCAAGATTAATCGCCTCTTTAGGCATTCCGAATACGACGCAGGAAGCTTCATCCTGTGCGATTGTACGGCAGCCCGCCTGCCGCATTTCCAGTAACCCGCGCGCACCGTCATCCCCCATACCGGTGAGAATAATGCCCATGGCATTGCGCCCCGCTGCGCGTGCTGCCGAGCGAAATAATACATCCACGGAAGGACAATGGCGGTTCACACTCGGGCCGCGAAATACTTTTGCAATATATTGGGCGCCGGAGCGCTGCACTTCCAAATGGTGACCTCCAGGCGCGATAAGCACACGTCCGGGAATTAAGCGATCTCCGGACTCTGCCTCTTTAATATCTACCTCGCATAAACCGTCCAGCCGTTTGGCAAAAGCGGCGGTGAATTTTTCCGGCATGTGTTGCACCACGGCAATACCGGGGCAAGTGCGGGGAATTTTGGCAAGAATTTGTTCCAGCGCCTGAGTGCCGCCGGTGGAAGTACCTATGACAATAATACTGTCAGTAGTGGCAGTCATCGCCACCAAATCCACCGCTGGAGAAGCAGCCAGGGGTTTGGACGGTGCACTGCTTCCGCGCCGCGCCACATGGGCTCCCGCGGCACCACGCACGGTTTGCCAGAGTAGATTTTTAGCATCCAGCAAAAAATCTTTCACGCCCAGTTGCGGTTTGGTAATGATGTCAATGGCACCCGCAGAGAGCGCCTGCAAGGACAGCTCCGCACCTTTTTCAGCAAGCGAGGAACAGATAATGACGGGTGTTGGCTGCTCACTCATAATGCGCCGCAAGAACGTCAGGCCATCCATGCGTGGCATTTCTATATCGAGCACAATCACATCGGGCCATTTTTTTTGCATTTGCTGCTGTGCAAAAATCGGATCTGACGCGGTGGCATAGACATTAATATCCGGCGCCTCATTGAGCACTGCCGTCAATACCTGACGCACCACAGCCGAATCATCGACGACCAACACATCAATAGTCATAGCAAGTTAGTATTCCACAGCAGTGAGAAGGCAAGCCGAAACGCATCATTTGATTGCTCACTAAGTATTGTCGATAGCGACCTGATTACAAGATTTCAGCCGTTATTCATTTCGTAGTGTTTTACATGAATTTCGCCCGTTGCGATTACCAGGGTTAGCGAGCGGGATATAGCACCACCTACATCCACCCTGTAAGGTTGTAAACGTTCTTTAACCAGCCATTGACGCGCGTAGGCAATATTGTCAAAACCAATCGAGGTGGTGCCGCTGTAGGAAAACATATCGCCGCCACCAAATACCGCAATATGAAATTCCTTTAGCTCCCCATAGCGCAACATCGCGGCTTTCATCGCCCCCAGAGCGTTATCGGCATAGCGCCCATCCGAAAGGGCGCGCAGTTGGTTGTCAGGGATGATGCGGTCATAGGGTGATGCAGGCAATAAATAATGGCAGAGCCCACCAATTTTTAATTCCGGGTGCCAGGCGGTAAGAGCCACGCAGGAACCCAACAAGGTGTGCAAGCGCGCATAGTCCGCGCCAAAATACCACTCCCCCGGATGGATCGAATACAACTCCTGGCTCTGCGGAATAGTCATAGGCTCACCGCGCCGACAAACGATAAATAGCGGGTTTTACCGGTATAAAACGCGAGCTGATTCCATGCAAGCTTTCAGAGTGCCCCACAAATAAAATCCCATTGGGTTTTAAGGTGGATGCAATACGCTCCAATATTTTGGTTTTATTTTCATTCTCAAAATAGATCAACACGTTGCGCAGGAATACCAAATCAAACTGGCCCAAATCCGGAAAATCTTCATGTAGGTTCAGCGTGAAAAATTGCACTGACTGACGCAGCTCCGCGTTCACCCGTGTATTCCCCTCCTGTGAGCCAACGCCTTTGCGGCAGAAACGGCGTAAATAGTCGGGGGGGATATTTTTAATACGCATCTCGGGGTAAATACCCACTTTTGCCTGCTCAATCACTTTGCGGTTCACATCCGAACAGAGCAACTCCCAAGTAGTCGGGCAGCGATCAGTAAGCAGCATAGCAATACTATAAGGCTCTTCTCCCGTGGACGCCGCCGCGCTCCAGACACGAAAATTACTGCCGGCTTTTACACCCGGTAAAATGTCATCGCGCAAATAATCAAAATGTTTCTGTTCGCGAAAAAAATAAGTCTCGTTGGTAGTAATCAATTCAAGGGCGAGATTCAACTCACCCTTGCCCTGCGGGCTTTGGATATAACGATAATATTCATCAAAACCTTTGATGTCACAGGCAATCAAGCGTTTCCACAGGCGATTACTTAACAGTGCTTTTTTTTGCGGCGGCAAAAAAATTCCCAATTTGTTTTCAATCAACTGCTGAAACAATTGAAATTCGCGATCAGTCGGAATCACACTCGACATATCAGTTGTCATAACACAGCACTCAGGCAATTAGGTGTAGCGAACAAAATCCTTATCAAGTTCATCATCACTTAGTGTTTTATTCGGTGCGGACTTGCGTGGTTTTACTGCTGGTTGGCTGGGTGCCGGCTGCGGGCGAAAATGGCGCTGGCTATTTCTATGGTTATCCGCATTACTCAAGGTGAAATAGCTAACCGATTCTTGCAGGCGCATAGCTTGTGAACTGAGTTCCTCCGAGGTTGAACTTAATTCCTCAGCCGCCGCCGCATTTTGCTGCATGGTTTGGCTGACTTGCCCAATCGCCGCATTAATTTGATTGACACCCGCCGATTGTTCAGTGGATGCCGCTGCAATTTCCTGCACCAGATCTGCGGTTTTGCGAATACTCGGCACCATATCTTGCAAGAGCTTACCGGCAGTATCGGCTTTATTAACCGTTTCGCCCGCGAGTGAGCCAATCTCCTGCGCCGCCACCTGACTGCGCTCCGCCAATTTACGTACTTCCGACGCAACTACCGCAAAACCGCGCCCATGTTCACCGGCACGCCCCGCTTCAATCGCCGCATTGAGCGCCAACAAATTCGTTTGATAAGCGATGTCATCAATCACACTGATCCGCTCTGCAATTTTGCGCATTGCATCAACAGTACTGGACACTGCTGCACCGCCCGTTGCAGCATCCGCCGCTGCCTTTTGTGCCATGCCATCGGTCACACTGGCATTTTCATTATTTTGGATAATAGACGCTGACATTTCCTCCATAGAGGCAGAGGTTTCTTCCACACTGGCTGCTTGCACTGAAGCGCCTTTTGCCAAAGATTGTGCGGTTGCATTCACCTCTTCCGAGGCGGAGGCCAATGCATCGGCCGAGCTGCGCACTTCACTCAATACTTGTGACAAGGTGTTGGACATTTCACGAATCGCCGCGAGCATACTGGTGCTATCGCCTGGTTTAACATTGATTTGTTGGGTGAGATCGCCACTGGAAATACGTGCAACAACTGCAGCCGCGTAGTGTGGCTCACCGCCGAGCTGACGCAACAAACTGCGTGTAATAAAAAAGCCAATCAGTGCAATTGCTACCAAAGTGATGACGGCAATAACAATCGAAAACACTCGCGCATCACCCATAGTTTCCAAAGCAGTATTTTTAGCACTTTTCGCAATTTCTTGATTGTGTAACGCCTGGTTATCCACTGCAACGGAGGCAGCCAGAGCATCGTCTTTAGCAACCTCTACCAAATCGCGTGCGAGATCAAACTGATTGTTTTTTGATGCTGCTAAAATTGGTGGAATGTGCGTCAAATAAATATCAAAACGTTTTATCCCCTCAGCAAGTAATTCACGATCTTTATCATCTGAAATTGCAGATTCATAATCCTTAAAACCTGCCTTCACTGCCGCAATCGCTTTATTGATATCCTCTTCCAACTTGGGGATCTCAGCTGGTTTGGTATTCAGGATAAAACGATTTAAACGGATTCTTACCCGATAAACATTGTTCTGGATATTCGCTAGCAGAATCAAACTCGGCACAACGTTTTCATTGGTATAGTTAGTTTGATTAAATACCGAATTCATCTGCACCTGGGATGAGCCTGCGAGGATAATAATACCCAGCAACGCAGTGGCAACCAGCAGCAACATTTTTTTGGCGACGGTCATTTTTGACTCCATTAAGTCCATTAATTACAACACTGTAAATTTGCTATTTCAGCCGTTTAAATTGGCTATTTACCTGAAACTTCTATTGGTTTAATTAAAGCGTACAAAATTTTTATCTACATCATCCGCCCCTGCAGCAAGATTTTTTTTATTCCGGCCAGAGTTGTTACCGCTACGCACTGGTATTTCAACCCGTGCTGCGCGCGTGTTGGCGTCGGCATGTAACTTGAAATAAGTCATGGATTCCTGCAATCGAATAGCTTGGGAACTCATTTCTTCCGACGTTGAACTCAACTCCTCTGAGGCCGCTGCGTTTTGTTGCAAGGTTTGACTCACCTGCCCTATAGCACCGTTGATTTGTGCAACACCGGTGTTTTGCTCAGCAGAGGCAGCGGCAATTTCCTGCACCAAGTCAGCGGTTTTGCGAATCGCTGGCACCATTTGATTCAGCATAGTGCCCGCGTTTTCCGCACGTTTTACGGTATCCAACGCCAGTGCACCAATCTCTTGTGCGGCAACCTGACTACGCTCCGCGAGTTTGCGCACTTCCGATGCGACTACCGCAAAACCGCGCCCGTGCTCACCGGCGCGTCCCGCTTCAATCGCTGCGTTCAAGGCCAACAAATTCGTTTGGTAAGCAATGTCGTCAATCACGCCGATGCGCTCTGCAATTTTTTGCATTGCCTGCACAGTATTCATTACTGCTTCGCCGCCCGATGCCGCATCGCGCGCGGCACTTTGCGCCATACCGTCGGTAATTTTTGCGTTTTCCGTATTTTGTGCGATGGACGCCGACATTTGCTCCATGGACGCCGAGGTTTCTTCCACACTCGCCGCCTGCACCGAGGCGCCTTTCGCGAGGGATTGCGCCGTCGCATTAACCTCTTCAGAGGCAGAGGAAAGTGCGTCCGCCGAACTGCGAACTTCGCTAATAATCTCTGCCAATTGTTTGCGCATATTTGCGACACTGGCCAGCAGGGATGTTTGGTCGCCCGGCTTTAAGGTTATATCCAAATCCAAATAACCTTCGGCAACTTGCGACACAATGCCAGCGGTATAGGCAGGCTCACCACCCAAGGTGCGGAACATATCGCGAAAAATAAAGGTCATCACTGCAATAATAATTACTGACGCAAGCACGCAAATGAGCGCGAGCAAATTGACGGTCGCGCGGTAAACCTCTCCGGTTTTTTGATCTGACTCAACGAGGTACTTGGAAAAGCCCGCCGAGGTCGCCGCCGATAACTCCTCCATTTGACGGCTGGTTTCACGATCCATACCACTCACTAATTTATCTACCACTTTTCCAGCTTCAGCATTTTCCTGATCAAATTTCTCCAGAGCAGCGCGATAATTTTTTCCCAACTGGCTGTGCTCAAGCACCAGCGCTTCTGCACTTTCCGTCGACACACCCTCTTCTTTTTGCAGCGCAATTGCGGTTTTAAGCTGTTCCTGCACCACCGTTTCTGCTTTGGCAAAACCATCCACATAGCGCATAAACTGATCGGGATTGTTGCCGCGAATTAAAATATTTTTCCATTCCTGTACCTGGGTTTTAAAACTGATAGCCGCCGCTTCAATTGCCGCTAAAATATCCGCGCGCCGCTGCACATGCACCGCCGTCTCATCCACAATTGCATTGAACTGCCGCAACTGCATATAAGCAGAGAGGCCCAAGGTGCTCAGACCGAGTACGATGAGGGCGCTGAGCAGTAAAATTTTAAATTTCAAGCTGAGATTGTTTAGCATATTAATCGCCTTAAATAGCAATGAACTTACTGCAGCTGCGCCTCAACCAAATGCGCCAGCTCACGAATGGAAAGCGCACTATTTGCATCCAGCAGCACAATAAATTCATCGTCACGTTTGGCGATTCCCTGAATAAAATCAGCACGAATATTGGCACCAAATGATGGGGCGTCCTCGATGTTTTCGTCGTCCATTTCAATCACTTCACTGACCGCATCGGCCAGCAAACCCAGCACATGGTTCTGGTCATTATTTTCCAGCTCCACCACAATAATGCAGGTGCGTTTTTGCACTTCAATCGGTTTGCGGCCCAAACGCACCGCCAAATCAATTACCGGCACCACTTCACCGCGCAGATTAATTACACCGCGCAAAAAATTGGGCATAAGTGGCACTTCGGTAATACCGCTGTATTCAATAATTTCCCGGGTTTGCGATAACTCCAAACCGTAGTGTTCATGGCCAATATTGAAGGTGAGATATTGTTTAATCACTTCCGGCGCCTGATTTTTTTTTGCTTTACCTGGCTGATTCATAGCTATTGCTCCTGCGCGGTTAGAGGAAGCGCGCTAGTACGTAAATGTTCCCGATTAATGGCGTAGCTGATGAGTTGTTGAATATCCAAAATCAGCGCCACGGCGCCAGTTCCCAACAGACTCGAACCACCAATACCTTTTAATGCTTGAAAGATGGGCCCCATGGGTTTCACCACAGTTTGAATTTCACCGTGCAGCTCATCCACAACTATGCCTGCACGTTTTTCACCAAACTGCACCACTACAATTTTTTCGCGCTCTGCACCTGAACCTTGCAGTGAAAATATTTCGCGCAAGCGAATATAAGGCACTTGTTCTCCGCGCAGGTTTACGCAGTTTTGGCCATGGGAGTGATTGAGTGAATTTAAATCCACACATTCGAGAATGGCGTTTTGCGGCACAATAAAATCGATGGTGCCCGCCACCACATGGAAGCCATCAATAATTGCAAGCGTAAGCGGTAGGCGAATATTCAGGCTGGTGCCAACGCCCATTTCACTTTCAATTTCAACGCCACCTTGCAGCTCTTCAATGTTGCGCTTCACCACATCCATCCCCACACCGCGACCGGAAAGATTGGTCACTTGTTCGGCTGTGGATAAGCCGGGATGAAAAATTAATTGAAACAATTCCTGGCGACTTAAATGAACGCTTTCATCCAGAATGCCGTTGGCGATTGCTTTTTTGCGAATTTTTTCCACATCCAATCCACCACCATCATCGTGAATACCAATCACGATATGACCCGCATCGTGGCAAGCGGTGAGTTTAATAGTGCCTTGCGCCGGTTTACCGCGCGCTTCACGCACCGCAATGGATTCAATACCGTGATCCATGGCGTTGCGCACAATGTGCATGAGTGGATCATTCAGTTTTTCCACCATGGAGCGATCCAATTCGGTTTCCGCGCCCTCAATTTCCAATTCAATTTCTTTGTTCAAGGACTTGGCGGTATCGCGCACTACGCGTTTAAATTTTTGGAAAGTATCACCTACCGGTACCATACGCAGGGTTAATGCCGCATCGCGAATGGCTTCAGTAAAATTACCCATGGAGGTGACAGCCTCCACCAATGTGGGGTTGCCCATTTTGGAGGCAAGTAAATCAATACGTTGGCGATTAATGACCAATTCGCCAATTAAATTAATCAGCGTATCCAGTCGTTCGGCGTCCACCCGAATAAAACGATTTTCCGGGTTGGTTTTTCGCTCGCTATTTTTCTTTTGTTTATCCAGTGCGGCACTGACAATTTCCGGCGCTACAGCCTCACCTTCAATCAGAATATCGCCGAGCATGCTCACAGCACTTTGGCTTTTGGCTTGCTGCTTTTGCATGGTCAATGCAGCGTCCAATTCCTGATAACTGATGGCGTGGCTTTTCACCAGAATTTCGCCCAAACGTTTGCTATCTTCCGGCAGGGATTTAATTAAATTTACGTAGGCATCAATGTTGCTGCGCGGCGGAATAATGGTTAGTTCGGAGTCATCGCGCACAAACATAAATGCGTCTTCAATTTGTTGCTGACTTGCAGAACTCATTAACGCGATTTCAAAACCGAGGTAGAGTTGTTCGGGATCATAATGTTCGTAATCCGGCAAGTGATCGGTAATGGTAGTGATGTGGGTAATATCACCGAGGCTGGCGAGAAAACGCATAATGGACAATGGGTCCATGCCGTTGCGCAATAAATCCGGCCCAAAGCGCACCGATATATGCCAGCACTCCCGCTCGCTTTCACTCACTAGCGATTTAATATAATCCGCTTGCATGGCCGGTGTTGGGTCCGCCAGCGCTACACCCTTAACTGCTGTTTCATCCTCCAGCCAGGGTTGTAGCGAGCTTAATAGCGCCTGACCTTTAGCCAGGCACTCTTCATCATTACTGTGATCATGCATCGCATGTTCAATAAGCACCGCAATATGGTCGCGACATGGCAGCAGTATGCTGAGCAAATCACCGGTAACCAGAATTTTATTGTCGCGCGCGCGATCCAACACATTTTCTACTATGTGGGTAAAAGCCACTATGTCATTCAACCCAAACAAACCCGCCGAACCTTTGATGGTATGTGCCGCGCGAAATATTTCGTTGATCGTTTCCGGATCAGTATCGCCCTCGTCCAGGCGCAGCAACGCTGCCTCCATGGAATTGAGTAAATCCTCTGCTTCGGCAAAAAAAGTTTGTAAAGCCGCATCGAGATTCATAACAACTCCACTCAGGACTCAAGGGAAAAATGGGATGTGAGATCGAGCTTGGTTAATACCGCATCGACCATTTCATTGCTCTTTACGATAAATACCGTTTTATCCAGCTTTGCAAAAAAAACCTTGGCAAATAATAAGAGCTGTACACCTGCCGTATCTATTTCACTGACGCTGTGCAAGTCGAACGCAATTTTATCGGTCAGGCGCTCATGGTCAGCAAAGAGCTCTTCTTTGCTTTCAGTGACGTGATAAATAGTGAGGTCGCCCTCAAATGAAAGCGTAGTGGTGTCCTTAGTTTTTTTGCGTGTAATTTTCATCGTTATAATCCATCAAGGGTACATCGAATATATGCTCAACCAAGAAACTTCTGAATGATTCGCCATTCCTGCAAAAGCAGTGATCCAAGGTATAGATTGTTATGGATACCCGCGTTCGCGGACATGACGATAAATATATTTTCCAGAACTATCCCAAATCATTCACACACAAATGACTACCGTTAAATCAACATAGAAACCGCTTGTAGCATTTGCTCCGGACGGAAAGGTTTTACTATCCAGGCTTTGGCTCCCGCCGCTTGGCCTTCGCGTTTTTTTTCGTCGGCACCTTCGGTGGTGAGCATAATCACCGGTGTAAATTTATAGGCCGGCTTTTGTTTCATCTCTTTTACAAAAGTGATGCCATCCATATTGGGCATATTCACATCGGAGATCACCAGATTAATTTTTTGTCCATCGAGTTTATTCAGCGCATCCTTACCATCACTGGCCTCCACTACAGTGTAACCAGCCCCACGCAACGCAATCCCCACTACCTGACGCACACTGGCAGAATCATCAACCACTAAAATAACTTTGGACATTCACGGCTCCCTAAAAAAACGTAATTTCAGAATTGTTTGGACTTTTGGAATGACCGGCACCGCGATGCACATCAACCTGCTCCAAGGTGGTGTAGGTTTTTTGTACCGCGCGCAACCAGTCATTGATATCTATAGGCGCAACGGTTTCACCGTGGCGAATGCGCGTTTCCTGCTCAGAAATAGCGCCCACCAATTTCTCCATATCATCGGTCACGTGACTGAGAATTTGGCTAACACGATCTTGAAATTGCAAATTGACCAGCACCTCTTCCACACTGGCCTGCACGGCAGAACTTTCATGTTCCAATGTCTGCGCCGAGTGCATAATGCTTTCACTCGACTGTTGGAATTGTTCAAGCACTTGAGTGATTGACGCCTCTGATTTACTCAGGCGGGAGTTATCCTCCGCCGCGTATTCGGTGGTGCGTTCCAGTGTGGTTTGCAATACCGAATTAACCTGCTCAATGCGGCGCCCGATACGTGCACCGGTTTCACCCGAGCGCGTGGAGAGCGTGCGCACTTCATCCGCAACTACCGCAAAACCGCGCCCGTATTCACCGGCACGCGCTGCTTCAATCGCCGCATTCAATGCCAACAAATTAGTTTGTGAGGCGATGCCCGCCACATCGGCACTCATGCCGCTAAGCTCTACGGTAATTTTGGATAGCCCGGAAATTTCACCCAGCAATTCATCGCGCTGATTAATAGCCTGGCGCAAGGTTTGGGTAATTTCGTTCAATTCAGCATTGGCAAAATGGATAACGCCCCCCAGACCTTTTTCACCACTCATGCTGTTCGCGGTGCTGGCAGAACTGGCCACTGCCGCCTGTAGCCGCTGATGAATATCAGAAAAACGCGTAACCAGCTCCGTAATGCTCGACTCTAATTGGTGGCGAGCCAAATCGGTTTGACGCTGCCAGAGCGGCAGCACTTCTTTGATTAGCTGCTGATAATTTTCCAATAATGGTTTGTAGTGTTGCGCGGTACCCAGCATGGCATTGGCCTGCTCCAAATCCGCGGTTAATTGACTCGCCTGTGCGGATAACTGATTAGCACTGTAAAAACCCACTGCCGCCGCTACCGCAATGGCCACCAGCGCAAGAAGCTTTAGCCAGCCGGCCGCACCAAAAAAAACCAGCAGTAACGCCACCAGAACTACCAACGCCAAGCTCGCCAATAAGGGCAGGCGCGATTGAACGGGGGATGAATGTGAGTAAGCACCAGAGTTGGCACCATAGGATTGGTTATTGCGCATCAGATGTGTCCGTCAATGTGAAGAGCGAATGCGACTTTAGGCAATAGTTATTGCCGCACTAACAACAGTCGGGTAGGTGTTTAAGGTATAGACCTCGTTCATTGAGGTGTCAAAAGCGTTGCTTGAGTGGAATTACTCTGGACAAGGCTTCTGAAATCAGCCAGTTGTATAACCAAGGCGACACAAGAGAGCGAAAAATTAATCGGTAAATTAATCAGAACGTTAAGCGAGAAATTACCAGGCATAAAAAAACGCCCAACTCTCACAGAGAATTGGGCGTTTGATTGGCGATTAAGGCAGGTCGACTTAAAACAGCTAACCCCTTAGTGGATTAACCTGGACAGCATCAACCCGTATTGCGCATACCGGCGGCAATACCGGCCATGGTCACTTTGAGCGCGCGTTCGAGGTCGGGGCTAATGGTCTCACTGCTGCGGTAACGCTTGAGCAACTCAGCTTGTAAATAGTTGAGCGGATCAACGTAGGGCTTACGCACTTCCAGCGACTGACGCAACATGGGTTCATCGGCAAGCAGTACATCTTGCTTCTTCATTTTGTTGATCAGGGTTTCCAAGGCTTTTAAATCGCCACGCAGCTCTTCACCCAAACCGCGATATTCAACCGGCACCAATTGCTGTTCGTAATAGGTGCAGATTGGGCCATCGGCTTTACCAATTACCATTTCCAGCAAGTCGAGGAAACTGGAAAAAAACGGCCAGTTGCTGATCATGTCTTCCAGCAATTGCGGATCATTTTGCAGTGCATATTCAAATGCCTGACGGGTACCCAACCAGGCAGGCAAGTTCAAACGCACTTGCGTCCAGGCAAATACCCAGGGGATCGCACGCAGGCTTTCTACGCCACCGGTGGATTTACGTTTGGCCGGGCGGCTGCCCAGCGCCAGCAAACTCAATTCCTGTTCGGGAGTGAGGTTGCGGAAGTAAGGCACAAAATCCTTATGGCCACGCACTACTGCGCGATAAGCCTCAAGGCTGGACTTGCCCATGCGCTCGATCAGGTCGCGCCATTCTTGCTTGGGCGCAGCGTTGGGCGACATAGTGGCACGCAAGGTTGCGGTCACGTAGGACGACAAGCTGCTGAAAGCAACACGCGGCAAGCCAAACTTGTAGCGGATCATCTCGCCCTGCTCAGTGACACGGATACGACCTTTTACTGAGCCGGGAGGTTGCGATGCCATCGCTTTCTCTACCGGGCCGCCACCGCGACCAACGGTACCGCCACGACCATGGAACAGCACCAGCGATACCGCGAATTTGTCGGCAAGGGCAACCAGCTTTTCCTGTGCTTTGTATTGCGCCCAGGTAGCGGCAAGCTTGCCCGCATCTTTGGCGGAATCGGAATAGCCGATCATTACGGTTTGCTGTTGCGCTGAATACTGTTGATACCACTCCAGATTCCACAAACGTTCCATCACAATCGGCGCGCGATCCAGGTCATCCAAGGTCTCAAACAGTGGCACAACAGGCATATTCCAGGTCATGCCAGACTCTTTCAACAAGAGTGCTACGGCAAGCACGTCAGACGGCTGCTGCGCCATGGAAATTACATAATGGGAGAGGATTTCACGGGGTTCTTGCGCCACCACACGGCAGGTCGCGAGAACTTCAGCGGTGTCATCGCTCATTGGCCACGCAGCGGGCATCAATGGACGCTTGCTGGTTAGGGCTTCCAACAGGAAAGCTTGACGCTCCTCCTCTGACCAGGCGCGATAGTCGCCCAGCTCCAAATACTGCACCAGCTCATCAATCGCCTGCACATGGCGGTCGCCGTCCTGACGCACATCCAGCGGCACCAGGTTGATGCCAAAACAATGCACGCGGCGAATGGTATCAACTAGCGGGCCGTTAGCAATATGCGGCAAGCCCACTTCATTTAAGGAGCGGAAGCAGAGCATCAAGGGCGCGAGCAAATCTTCACGGCTGGTGATCAAATCGGCGGGCGCTTCTACCGAGCGGCCTTGCAGACGAGCTTCAGCCCACTCCAGCGTAGCCTGGATGCGCTGGCGCAAATCGTACATCGCATCGCGATAAGGAGTAGCGGTATCAGGGTAGATTGCGCGCAGCTCATCGCTCGCCTCACTCATACTCAAGTCGCCACCCAGACTGTAAATGTCGCGTGAATAAAGTTCAGCCGCCATCCAGCGGCCCAGCAACAATACTTCGCGGGTGATTTTGTGGGTTACATTGGGGTTGCCGTCGCGGTCGCCGCCCATCCATGAATAGAATTTGATGGGGCGAATATCTACCGGTAAATGACCGCCTAAATGACGCTGGGTCAGGCGATCGAGGTGGCGGATAAAATCCGGCACGGCTTGCCACAGGCTGTTTTCGATAACGGCAAAGCCCCATTTGGCTTCGTCCACCGCGGTTGGGCGGGTGGTGCGGATTTCATCGGTGGCCCAAATCTCTTCCACCAAACGATGCAGGCGGCCACGCAATTTGTCTTGTTCAAATACCAGCAAGCTGGGGTTCTGGCGATCCGCCAGGGTGTCCACAATCTGGTCATACTTGCGGATCAGAGTGCGGCGCGTCACTTCAGTAGGGTGCGCAGTGAGTACCAACTCGATACGCAGCTTATTAATAAGCTCGGTGAGGGCGTCTTTGCCTTGCGCAGCCGCCAACTCAATGATCAATGCCTGCAGTTTGTCTTCCGCCTCGGCTTCGGCGCTGGAGAAGTATTCCTGATCGGCGATATTAGCCAAGTTCAGAAACTGGTTAAACGCGCGCACGATGGGCAGGATGCTCTGGTCATCCAGGCTGCTCAACATGGCAACCAGCGGCGCAGAATCGCCATTTTCGGCTTTGTTAATTGCCTTACCTAACTTGCGAATTCCTTCAACTTTGGAAAACAGCTCTTCACCCTCGTGGGCGTGAATCGTTTCACCCAATAGCTCCCCTAGCAGGCGCACGTTTTCGCGCAGGGTTTCAGGTAGTTTTAACATGAGCACTTCTCCAACAATCGATAAGAGGAAGATAAACAGAGAATCAAACAGTGACGGGATTAACCATCGCCGGTCAGATTGTCAGCCAATGGGCGCAGCAAAAGGTATGAAAGCTGCGAAATCTGTGCCTAATTATAAAAAGACGCAGGGCTAAACACCGCGTGCCACAACGGCGGCCGCGCAGATTACAAAGACACCCTCATGGATGCAATAGCCAGCTGAAAAACGATTAGGGATGCGCTTAAAAAATGCGCATTATTTACGCGCAATCTGCCGCAAAAAACGCTAGGGGGACAGCAACCAAGCCTGAAGACCGGGCACACCCTGCCCCACAACGGATCACCCTTTCAATGAGGCAGCGGCAATACTGGTCAACTTGCCTGAATCCCAAGCCTAATGCCACAAAAAACACGCCGGCAGAGTACAAAATATCCACAACGAAGTATCCACAGAAGCTGTGAATAACTCTGTGTATAGCTCTTTAGCAAAAACCCCCGACCACTATATTTATTGGCTCCGGCCAGAAAGCTCAATAGATGAGCACCATCAAAACAGATGTATACCCGTCAACAAATGAAGCAACTGATAGTAAAAAGGAGCGCGGATCACCCGTAGCTGGACTATTCTGATTCTTCCACAGCAGGAATAGTGGATACCAAGCCACCACCATCTTTAAATAGTACCCCTACTCTGTAGGAGAGCCTTAAAAGGAGTGAGCGCTATGCAAAGACCTGCGTTATTACAGCACCCCGGTTTGATCACCGCATGGAGCATGCTTCTTCTTAGCCAGTCCGCTCTCGCCAACGTAGATTACTTCGACCTCACCCCCGAACAGCTTTTGAGTGCTGAAGTGCTCAGCGTGTCCAAAAAGGCAGAATCCATCGCCACTGCCCCCGCTGCGGTTTATATCGTCACCAGTGAAGACATCCAGCGCTCTGGCGTTACCACCATCCCCGATGCGCTGCGAATGGTTCCCGGTATGCAGGTTGCGCGCGTGGACTCCAACAGCTGGGCCATCAGCATTCGAGGTTTCAATACGGTTTTTGCAAACAAACTGCTGGTGCTGATTGATGGCCGGACGGTCTATAACCCGGTGTTTGGCGGTGTCTTCTGGGAAACCCATGATTTGATGCTGGAGGATATTGAGCGGATTGAAGTGATTCGTGGTCCGGGGGGCACACTCTGGGGCGCAAACGCGGTGAATGGCGTGATCAATATTCGCACCAAACACACGCGCAATACCCAAGGCACTGTAGTCAGTGCGCTCTACGGCGACGAAGAGCAAGGCACCCTGAATGTTCGCCAGGGTGGAACCTTTGGCGATGCCGGAACATATCGGGTTTATGCCAAAGGATTTCAACGCGATGCCTCCCACAACCCTATGGGTGGCGACACCTATGATGAATGGGAGGGTTTCCGCACCGGGTTCCGCGCGGACTGGGGCGATGAATTTACCGTGCAGGGCGATGCCTACCGCACCAACGCTGAACAACTCCGCCGCCATTTTTCGTTTATTGCCCCTTTTGACCCCATAGAAGAACAAACCATTGTTTATGAGGGCGTCAACCTTCTCGGGCGCTGGACGGATAGCCGCGCAGATGGATCGCAATTCAGTATCCAAAGTTATGTGGATTGGGCGCAGCGCGATGAGCCAATTAATTTCATCGATAACCGAATTATTTATGACCTGGAGGCGCAATATAATTTTGCGCCACTGGGTGCACATGAAGTGACTACCGGCGCAGGATTCCGCTTCCTCGCGGACGATCAGGAAGGCGATAACAACACCGCATTTTCGCCACAGAAACGTCGCAACAACCTTTATAGCGCGTTCATCCAGGACAAAATTACCCTAGCGCCCGACGCCTGGTTTTTAACGCTGGGGTCAAAGTTTGAACATAACGAATTTTCAGGCTACGAAACACAGCCAAACATCCGCTTGCAATGGCACGCGAGCCAAACCCAAACCGTCTGGTCATCAATATCGCGCGCCGTACGCACCCCAACCCCGCTCGAAACTGACCTAACCAGCACACTGTTAAAAACGGCGACGGTAAGGGCGGCTTTTGTCCCCAATGATGATTTCAAATCAGAAAAATTAACCGCCTATGAGCTGGGGTATCGCCAGCAACTTACATCGCTTTTGTCGATGGATCTTGCCGTTTTTTATAACGACTACGATTACTTGCAAACGGTAAGTATTCTGGCCCCTGTCCCGGTAATCAACGGCATTGATCCTCCGCATTTACTTGTTCCGGTCAAATTTACCAATGATATGACAGGAAAAACTGACGGTTTTGAAGCGGTGCTTAACTGGTCGGCAAATGAGGATTTAAAAATAGCCGTCAACTACAGTTTCCTTCACATCAACCTTGATGCACTGCTTCCCACACAAGAAGGCGGTGAAAGCCTTTACCCCAGACACCAGGCGGGTACAAAAATATTCTGGAATATTAACGATGATTGGACGCTGGATACCTCAGCCACTTATGTCGATAAATTACCGGCGGGCAATGTCGATAGCTATATACGCCTGGACATCAACCTGGGTGGGTACATCAGCAAAAACCTGCGCTTTAATCTGGTCGGACAAAACCTCACCGCCAGCCATCACCGCGAATTCGGCGCAGCAACCGATCTCAATGCCGGGGAGATTGAGCGCAGTATTTTTGGAAAGTTGACATGGCAATTTTAACGCTGGGCAAAAAAATGGGAGCGGTAATCAGTACAGGAATAATTCTGTGCTTGCTTCCATTTTTTGTCTGCGCCGAAGAAAAAACCCTGCAATTATATGAACACAAAATCAAGGCCGGGCTGGTTTATAACCTGCTCAAATACACTACATGGTCAAAAGAATCACCCGCGCAAACAAGCGGGAAATTACAAATATGCCTGTTTGGGGAGGACCCTTTTGACGGCTACCTTTCCCCCCTTAAAGGGCGCACTGCGCAACAGGCACTCATTTCAATAACCCACATCAATAAAGTGGAAAACACCACCGGGTGCAGCGTGGTTATTATTCATCGCGATCAGGAAAAAAATCTCTCTGCATTGCTGCAATTTCTGCAGAATAAAAACGTGCTCACCATTAGTGATATCGCGCAATTCGCGCAGCGCGGCGGCATGGTCGAGATGAGCAAAGAAGACGAAAAAATTAATTTGTATATCAATAAAAACGCGGTAAATCACGCAGGGCTCAATATTCAGGAGCCTATGCTTAAACTAGCAAAAATAGTTGCCAGTTAAAAAATTCATGAAAAAACCGACGCCTAGTATTCGCACCATACTCTTATTAATTGTAGGAGCTCTCAACATCCTCATAGCGGTGCTGGTGGGCAATGGTGTGTATGAATCATGGGAAAACTATAAACAAGCACAGCGCCTCAAATTGGGTGCAAGTGTTATTGATGCGCTCTATGGCGCCACCAAAAGTTGGTCGTTAGAGCGCGCCTCATCCCTCTCCATTCTCCATGCCCCACCCGAATCGACGGAATCCATGCATCAGGATTTACTGAAAAATCGCCTGGAAGCTGATAAGGCACTGGAGCTTGCCCTCACCAATTTAGCCACCAGCAACTTCAGCGCGGCCATTAATACAGAAACAATTAATGAACATTATCAACAATTACTGCAACAGCGAACCGCTATAGACCAGGCACTTACACTACCCATTGCGCAACGCGACCCGCTGATTGCCAGGCAATATTTTGACCTTAGTACAGCGCTTATTACTGCCACACAAAATTTTATCCTTGTGTATTCCCGCACTTACCAACGAATCGACGCCACCATCGGCCAGCAAATGACCTTTAAATATTTTGTCTGGGAGCTGGCAGAACACTCAGGTGAGGAGTATGCAATCATCGGCCAAATGATTGCTGAAAATAAAAAGCCCACGCCGGAACAACAGAAAAAACTCGTGTCACTGCGCGGCAATATCGAATATGGCTGGGAAATATTGCGGAAATTCGCCAAAAATAATGAGCTTGCAGAACAACTCCTCCCCTTAATGGAAGAGGCATACACCCATTACTTTTTTACGTTTGATCAAATCAACGATCTGTTTTATTCCGGCTCTTCACTATCGGCTGATACGGCATACCCAATTAGCGCCGAAATGTGGCTAGGCATGTCTGCCCAGGCAGTTGAATCACTCTTGCTCTTGCAAGATAAAATTTTAACGGAAACCCAATTGCGGGTTGATCGTATTGAAGACAAGGCCAAGCAAGAAATTATGCTAAGCACCATCATATTTTTATTTGCATTGATATTAAGTTTGTATTGCTGGAGCATTATTGTATTCCGCATTGCACGCCCGGTGAATGCGATGGTGAATGCACTCTACACGGCAACCAAAGACAACACTTTCGAAGCGCCTAAAATTCGTCACCACAATGACGAAATTGGCAAGTTAGCAAAAGTATTGGAGGTGTTTCAAAGTAATACCCACAAAATACAACAGTCCAACGAGGCACTTGAGCGTTTTGCTTATATTGCTGCTCATGATTTAAAAACACCACTCAGGGCGGTGGATACTATTTCGCAATGGTTGGAAGAAGACCTGGAAGATTTACTGCCAGAAAAAAGTAAACAACACCTGGACGAACTACGCAGGCGCGTCAAATTTATGGATAAACTACTCGATGACACGCTGGAATATGCGCGTATAGATGCAACAATGGAATCGAAGCCCACCGAAATAATTAGCGGCCAACAACTTATCGATGAGATCACTACACTGTTAAATCCTCCTGCGGGTTTTAACATAAACATTGCCGAGCAATTAGCGCAAATCAATCTAAAAAAATTTCCCCTGCAGCAAATTCTATACAACCTGATTAACAACGCGATTAAACACCACGACAAGGAATGTGGCACTGTCGACATACATATTGAGGAAAATGCATCAGGATACATTTTTTCAGTGCGTGACGATGGGCCGGGTATTGACCCGCGCTACCATCACAAAATATTTGAGATGTTCCAAACCTTGCAGCCACGCGATAAAAGTAAAGGTCGGGGCATGGGGCTGGCAATTGTCAGAAAGATTATTGCAACCACCGGGGGAGCTATTACAATTGAATCAGATATTGGAAAAGGGGCAATATTTCGTTTTACATGGCCCAAGTTAGAACCGGAAAATACAGGAGACGCTTGTGCTAATGCTCGGAGACGATATGCGTGAAGTGGTGAACATTCTCATAGTAGAAGATGACGAGGTAGATGTTGAATCACTCAAACGTTTGTTTGATAAAAAAGGCATCAAAAACCCTGTGTATCGCGCTGCCAATGGCGTAGAAGCCCTTGAAATTATGCGCGGCGAAAATAACAGGAGCAAAGTCCCCAAACCCTACGTTGTATTGCTGGACATTAATATGCCGCTGATGAATGGCATAGAAATGCTAAAAGAAATGCGCAATGACGAACAACTAAAAGACAGCATTGTTTTTATTTTAACCACCTCACCCCGCGATGAAGACAAAAGCATCAGTTATCAATTAAATGTTGCCGGATATTTTCTTAAACAAGACATTAAAGAGCTGGTGAATTTGCTCAGCCTTTACTGGCAACTCAATGAATTTCCTGAAGGCTAAAGCAACAATTCACACAAAGTTGCACAACAGCCGAGCCCCCCCGGCCTTATCCACAGAAGCTGTGAATAACTCTGTGCATGACCCTTTGGTAATGGAGTGCAGGGCCGATTATTACTGGCGTCGCACAGAGTGTTCAATTCCTGCACGCTGCAATTTCACTGTTCAGGAAAGGCTCAACATGGCCTTAAAGCGTTCGCGGTAACGGCGCGACAGGGTGAGTTTTTGGTCATTGCGCAAGCGAATTTCATAATCACCCGTATCCAACGCTGTTATTTCCTGCACCTGCTCCAGGTTGATAATGGTGGAGCGATGAATGCGCGCAAAGTTGGGAGGCAAGAGCTTTTCCAACTTATCCATGGTGATGCGCATAGGGTACACACTGCCTTTGATATGCAAATTGGCGTAGTTGCCAGAGGCTTCAACCCATTCAATAGCAGCGGTTTGAACCAGAAACTCACGCCCCAGCTTTTTAATTAACAACCGCTCGGGGGGCGACGCGGGTTCATTTGTCTCGCTCTCTGCACTATCGGCCAGGTAACTCGCCTCGCCCTGCAAGCGCCGGGCTATAAACCGGTAGCCCGCAATCACCAGTGCCAGGGTCAAATAGGCTTGGGCATCCTTGCGGTACTCATAAAAAAACTCCACTGGCCAATCGCCAAAGTCATAGTGCGCCCCCATCAGGCGGTACCACAGTTGGCGAATCGCCACCATGCCAGTGACATGCACAAACGAAAAAGGCAGAGTCGCCAACAGGTGCGCAAGCAAACCCAGTTTTAGCCCCAACCGACTGATCCAGCGATCATTCAACCAAAGCCCTATCGGAATCAGTAACAGCAGCACAAGGCAGCTGGATATCTCCCAACAAAACGGCTCCCAAGTAGGAATAGTCCCGCCATTGCGGCGCACTTCCATCAAGGTTGTTGTCGCCAGCACCAGCACGTTAAGCCCAAACCACGCCGCCAGCAGCACAGCCCCCCAGGTCCATTGGTGAGCTAAAAAATGCCGGATTAACAAGGGCTGCTGGTGTGGTAGCGGGTGGCTCTGGTTCATAGTGGTCACAGTTATTGGTGGTGCGCGGACTATCGGGTAGCGCAAGCGACATGCCAAGCCCAGCCCGTCACAACGGGCGTCCGCTGGTCACATTTTGTTGTAGAACAATCACTTAACAACCCTGCAAGGCATTGCGTTTACCTAGCATAGCGCTTTCATCTTCTCGCGGGGAACCCGGTCATGACACAAGCACAAACCTTTTCACCATCAGCGGTAGCCCCGCTCCAGCCGGAATTTCACCGGCACAGACTGGTTGAGCTGGACTGGCTCAGGGTACTGGTGTTTGGTTTATTGATTCTGTATCACACCGGCATGCTTTACGCCGAAGGTTGGGACTGGCACTACAAAAGTACCTACACCAGCAGCTTGCTCACCAACATTATGCTCTGGTCAAACCAGTGGCGCATGTCACTGCTGTTTTTAATCAGCGGTGCAGCGATCTCTTTTTTAATCGCCAGGCAACCTGCGGGGCAATTTATTCGCGGGCGCATACCCCTACTTTTACTGCCGCTGCTGTTTGGCATGTTGGTGGTAGTGGTGCCGCAAGTTTATGTGGAGGCGCACAGCAAAGGCCTGATCAACAGCCCGAATTATTGGCATTTTTGGTACCTCTACCTGGATCAAACCAGCGCCGAATTTGCGCCACATAAAACCCTGGGACAGCTGCACCTCACCTGGAACCACCTGTGGTTTCTACCCTACATTCTCGCCTATAGCCTTATTTTCTGGGCGATTTACCCGCTGCTGAATTCCCGCGTTTGTGCACCGGTTTGGCAATGGTTGAGTAAAACCCTATCGATCCGCGTGGTGATTCTTGCCCCCATCGCCTTGTTTTACCTTATTGGCTGGTGGCTCTACGACAAATACCCAACCACCCATAATTTTGTGCAGGACTGGTATAACCATGCGCGTTCGTTTTTATGTTTTGCGATGGGTTTTGCTCTAGTACGCCTGCCGCTGTTATGGAATCAATTGGCGTCGCTGCGCTGGTATTTATTACCCGGCGCATTATTAACCTACGCCTACGCATTATTTGCCTTTAACGGCGGTTCGCTGGGTGATAGTGACCTGGCCGATGAAATCAATGGCGTTATCTGGTCCGCCAATGGTTGGTTGTGGATAGTGGCAATCATCGCCTGGGCGCAATATTGGTTCAAGTTTAGCAATCCATTACTGAAATATTTAAACCGCGGCGTTTATTGTTTTTATATTTTGCACCAGACGCTGATTATTGTTATCGCCTATTTTGTCGTGCCACATAAATTGGGGAGTGTGTTAGAGCCACTACTAATTATCTGCGCCGTTGCAGTGAGTTGTGTGGTTTTATTTGAGTTGATTAAGCGATTGCCAATCATTCGAGTGTTATTCGGAATCCAGCACCGCTAAATCGCGCTGACCACGGCAGCATAGCCTTTCCCGGTGGCCACACTTATTCCAAGGGTCGCTCAAGAATACGCGGCCCAGCCCCCTGCTCGGCCAGCACATCATCCGGGTTGCGCAAAGGGCAATCATGCAGCGATAAACATCCGCAGCCGATGCAGCTATTTAATTCATCGCGCA
Organism: Cellvibrio sp. KY-YJ-3; assembly: GCF_008806955.1. Taxonomy (NCBI): domain Bacteria; kingdom Pseudomonadati; phylum Pseudomonadota; class Gammaproteobacteria; order Cellvibrionales; family Cellvibrionaceae; genus Cellvibrio; species Cellvibrio sp. KY-YJ-3. The sequence goes on from NZ_CP031727.1 coordinate 4,200,264, forward strand.
AGCGCTGTAGTTTTTGGATGCGCTCATCCAGATTTTCTCGCCATTTTGCGGCAGCAGCACCCCATTGGGTTTTCCCCAGCTTGGCATCTGGTTGATATCGCCCCAGCACCGCTTCTATTTCACCGAGCGGAATACCGACACGCTGTGCGACTTTAATAATCGCGATATAACGTAAAACACCGGGTGTATATCGCCGCTGATTACCTGCATTGCGAACACTGACAATCAAGCCTTTTGCTTCGTAAAAATGCACAGTCGACACCGCAATACCACTGCGCGCAGCCACCTCCCCCACACTTAGCTCGCGCACCGGTGTTGATCTAGTTTTTGCCATGACTATTGACCTAAAGTTAACTTGAGGTTTTATAGTTGCACGCACGTCAGCTTATGACAAGTACCGCAGGCATTAATTAGCCCAAGCTCAACTCGAGGTTTTTATTAGTATGTTGAATCAACACGAAAAACAGCACCCCAGTGCACTATTAATAACGCATTTCCTCGCCACGCTTTTTCAATCTAAGATTACACCCATCACCAAAACAGAACTACTTGCCCAAACCTTGGCAGAAGAGTTGAGGTGCGAGGGGTTTCCTGAATTTAATCCACAGAACCGGATTGAATTCAGCGGTTTTTTAAATTACTTGTTGGATGTATTCCAGCAACCGGATGTCAAAATAGAACTGCTCCTCACTGACAACACCAAAGTGCTGATCCATTTCCAAATACAGGGTAATCATCACGAAGAATTTATGGGGCTTGCACCAGCCAACGGCTTGCTACTATTCAACACCAACATTCTTTTTAAATTACAAAACAATCGTATCAGCGAAATTGTGATGGGCGATAAAAAAGTCACGCTCACAACCAACAAGGGTGCGATCTATAAATTCACGGGTTTCAATAACGCCTCTACTTCAGCGTGAATATCCGCTGCGTTTTGTAATTGCACAAACCAATCCTGCAGGCCATCGCCGCTTGCCAAGCCGAGTATCACACCCAGCACCGCACCCCGGTGGCAATTATCGCCACCGAGATTGGCATTGGCGATAAGTGCCTGCCGTGGATCATCACAATATTTCCATGCGAGATAGAGCAGGCTCGGCCAGGAGTCCTCTATGTAACAGGCGCGCGAAAACTTTCCGCCAACGACCTGATTATCATCCGCATATTTTTGTACCAATAACGGCACATCAATAGCCGCTGACTGTTTAGCCGTAGCAGCTATAAATTGGCGCGCATCACCTTCGGTGCGAAATAACAGCGCCTCAATCAGAGCGACATAAGCATCGCAAATTTTTGCCAGGTTATCGTCGGGATGCGTTAAGAATAAATGCATACGGCAAAGCCTTTGCACGCGCTCAAGGGAGCGATCAAACAACAGTTCCGCGATTGCCAGCGGTGCTATGCCAACCAAACCACCTACCGAAGCAGTATCGTGAGTTTTTGCCGCTGCCTTTTCCGGTGGCAAGCCTTTGGCAAGGTTGGCAAAAAATCCACGGTGATAAGATTCCGCATAGGTATCCGGGTGCTGCGGAATACCTGCCGTCATAAACTGAATGTAATCTTGCAAAAAATGAGCGGCATAATAGCGCCCATTATTATTTGCCATAGCCCGCATCAGTACCCGCATACAATGCAAGTTCAAGGTATTGTCGCCCGCGCGCATGGCGCGGTGATAATGCTGGTTAGCAATACCCCAATACTGGCGTTTGTCTTTTAAAATAATATCACCCACCACCTGCGGCCCATTATTCGCTTGTTGCACACCACGGCCACCGGCAGTGGTTGAATGCAAATTCATAATCGACGAGGGGTGAAACCTGGGTGCCGCTTCAAATTGTTGAATACCACCGGGGAATGCAGCATAAATATCAAATGGGTTGTAAAACCAATGTACGGGCATGGCCAGGGCATCAGCGATAAAACTATTGCACAGCGCGGCGCGCGCACGCATTTGTGGGGAGTCATTGGTCATTTATTTTTCCTGATTAACTAAGCCGGAGCGCCGCTAATAGCAGCGCTGGCACTGCACCGAGCGTAAGCACGACTCGCAACTGCCAAAACCATTGAGCAATTAACTGGGTGCGCCACAAAAAAATAAAATCCAATAACCATTGCAGCAACAACAAAGAGGCTATGGCTATCAAAGCGATTGCAGGATCAAGCAGTAATAAAAACCACGCCAACAAACAGGGCACCAAGCTCCAACCAAACAAAAAACTTCGCGCTATGCCACCAAGCGAATCTTGCGAAGCCGTCAACGCAATACCCCACCAAATCGCGCCCACAAAGGTGAGAATCAGCGCTGCGTAATTGACCAGGTAAGTCGACGCAGAAACAACCTGCTCCCCGCTTTCCCAAAGCTCCGCCAAAGCCAAGCCCCAAAAAGGTAGTAATCCAAGTAAACCGCCAATGACGGCCAGCTTATTGGCGTTGGGTTTATTAAAAGAATGTTGTGTGTTCACCGCCCCACCTGATAACCGGCCTGAGATGGTTCTTTATTCGGCAAACAGAAGCATTAAGATCATGGCGATAGGCAATACGCCTAAACCGCAGAAGGGATGTGTTGGTAACGCGCGGCACCAGCAATCACTATTTAATTGAGCAGACGCTAGTGTTTAATTTTAAATTCACACAGAAAAATGACAGAGATTTTCCCTTGGTGCTTTCATTTCGGTGATTTCGTCAAGAAAAGTAAAAACGTGTTGTAATCTGTGTATCGGTACGCCTGAGCCCCCAGGTATGTTGATAGTATGTTTTCACCGGCTCGGGGCAATTTCAGGGCCAGCTTTTTTGAACACCATTATGCTGAGTTTTCCCTTTCAACACACAGGCCACAATTCCTATGAAAAAAATAATCTTTACCTTGATCACCTTATTCAGTTTTTTTGCGCTTACACCCGCTCTCGCAGCCGACGAATCTCCAGTATTTGAGTTGCGTGTTTACACTACACATCCAGGTAAAATGCCGGATCTGCTGGCACGCTTTAAAAATCACACCACCAAACTTTTTGAGCGCCACGGCATGGTAAATGTCGGCTATTGGTTGCCGGTCGAGCAAAAAGGCGGTGACAAACTTCATTATATTTTGAAATACAAAAACCGTGCTGCAGCAGAAGCGGCGTGGAAGGCATTTGCTGCCGATCCAGAATGGATCAAAGTTCAAAAAGAAAGCGAAGCCAATGGCCCTATAGTTGCCGGGGTTGAATCCACTTTCTTAGTATCTACCGATTTTTCAAAAATCCAGTAATGGAAATGTATAGAGTGCGCTTAATGCGCACTCATTTAATTGAGCTGTACCTGTTTAAAATAAAAATGATATTCAGACGACGAATTGCCATACTCAACAAGCCAATCAGAAACAAAATCAATACCTCAGGCTCTGGCACTTCAGTTGCGTAGTGAAACACCAGATCATCCAGATAAGGAGTTGTTTGGCTTGCAACATGAACGTAGGAAATACCAAATTCGGCCTGAAGTGTGATTTTCTGGTTAGGCATGTAGGGAGTGCTATTTTCAGCGCCCACTCCCCATACCCCACCTTCGGTGGAAAGTATTTCAAGAAAATTATTTGGACCCGTAGCTAAAACACTATTTTTTAATTCATCTAAGTTATTCAAAACAAAACTGACATAAACTGGCAGTTCACCTACAAATGAAAAGCTAAAACCGGGGCCAGTGATACTATTTTCTGATGGCCAGCTTGCTAAATAAGCATTATCGAAAATAACACCTTTGTTTGCATATTGATCGGTTAATTGCATTACCTGATCTGGATAATCCCGCTCCAAATCGTCAAAATCAATAACAACTGCCTGACTACAAGCACTGGCGAATAAACAGAAAATAAAAACGAAATATAAAACGATTTTTTTGTTACACATTTTAAAATCCTCCCTTTTTACCAATTGAAAGACGCTGATCTACTCCATCGCTCACATAAGCAGCTTCGAAATAGAAACTCAAGGCCTTTAGGCGACACCCCAAAAAACTTCACAAGTGTCTGGTCTCTGCCGGGCAAGATTCATAATCGTCGTTGCGACCATCTTGATACTGAACTGGAGCGGCAGCGACGTCCTGTTCTGCATTATCCAGACAGGTAAGGTAGACGGCGTGAAACTCTCCACCAAAATCCGCTAACCAGCCTCTGGAGAATGGCCTGACACCGCAATGCTTGCAAAAGAAGTGGTGAAGTATGGGGGAAGACTCTATTGGGGATGTCCACTGGTAGTCCGACAAACTTTCAGAGCCTTGCAACAGACGGAAAGCGTCGCCCTTGGCAAAGGCTTTCCAAAATCGCGTTTTACTGCAGAAGGAACAATTGCAACGACTTGTACCCGCAGACAAATCAAGGTCGCATTCAAACTGGAGTGCACCACAGTGACAACTGCCTTTGTATGTTTTCAGCATTTTTTAATTTTCTCCGCGTTAAATTCCAAAGCACGACCAAACTATTCATTCCAGGATCTCGCCAAAAACCGTCCTTTACCACCTGCTAATACATGTATTGCCAATTGCGTATTTCGGCTTTGCGCTTCAATTGATTTCAATCGAGTCATGTAGCGTAAGATTTCCTTTTGAAGGCTCGGAATAAGTTCATCCCAGCCTTGCTGGGCAAGTTGATTTTGCGCTAAAGCCTCACTAAACCAAGTAGGCATTGGATGAACGGGCCCCGGTTTATAATCTGCGTCAAATTGCAGCTTTACGTCCACAACACTTCCAACCTTGGTATTGGATGCTTTGAGTACTTCACCACTCAAATATAAATAAAAACTTCCATCACCAGCAGGCATAATATTGATACGCCACGGTGGCTCCGGTTTACTGTTTACCTGCACCAGTACGGGAAGGGGCTTACGCCAATTTTCTTTTAGTTGTGCAGCCAGTGTTGCACTGACCAGCACATAAGGATTGATTCCACGCTTTTTGATCGTGGAGGTAAAACAAATACTATCCATAGCGCATTCATCTCGCTGGGTGAAAGAGCATGAGAAGTTTTGGGCGTAGCAATAAGCTTAACGAGAGTACCCTGCCCATAAAATAGCAAATTTATATGCACCAAGAATAGTGCGATATTTGAGCAAAAAAAAATCCCCCGCCAACATTCACTGACGAGGGATTTTTTAATAACCAAAGAAGTTACTAGCTATGTGTTAATACACATCGCGCAAATAGCGTTTATCCATATTTAATTTGCGGATGTAGTTAACGGTTTCGGCCTCATCAAATTTTCCGTATTGCTGGATGATGTCGCGCAGGGCCTGGTCTACGTCTTTTGCCATGCGGCTGGCGTCGCCGCAGACACAGAAGTAAGCACCCTGCTCTAACCATTCCCACAATTCGGCGCCGCGTTCGAGCATGCGGTCTTGCACATAGATTTTTTGTGTTTGATCGCGCGAGAAGGCGAGACTTAATTCATTCAGCACACCGTCTTTTTGGAATTGTTGGATTTCATCCTGATAATAAAAATCGCTGGCGGCGTGTTGCTCACCGAAGAACAACCAATTTTTACCCGCATCACCGCGTGCCTGGCGCTCTTGTAAAAATCCACGGAAGGGAGCAACACCGGTGCCGGGGCCGACCATGATCAACGGTGTATCACCATTTTCCGGCACATGGAAATGTTTGCTGGGTTGTACGAAGATGGGAACATCAACGCCTTCGGCACGATCCGCTAAAAATGTTGATGCAACACCTTTGCGAATTTTTTTGCTGTCGCGGAAACGACTATAGCGCACCGCCGAAACCGTAAGGTCAATTCGGGTTGGTTGCGCTTTTGAACTTGAGGCGATGGAATATAAACGCGGTTGCATGCGTTTTAGTAGCGGTAAAAATTCATCCACACCCGCGCGAATGGGGAACTCTTGCAAAATATCCGCAAGTTGACGACCGTAAAGCCATTCTTGTAATTCAGCTTTGTGTTCTGCGTCGAGTAACTTTTTTAATTCGCTGCTATTGCTGCGCTGCGCAATAAAATTCAGCGCCTCCAAACTGGGGCGGCAAATTTCATAATTTTCCAGCAGCGCTTGATGCAGCGGTTTTTCGTGGGTGTCCACCACCACAGGCGCTTCTGCATTAAAGTTCAGCGCTTGCTCAAGCTCAAAGACATAGTCAGGGCAATTTTTTGGCCAAACACCCAGCGCATCACCCGCTTCATAAGTAATGCCTGAATCGCCCAAATCAAAACCAAATTGGCGAACATCCTTACCGGAACCTTCGCGATTTAAACGTTGATTGAGAACCAGGCGCGAAGCATAGGGATTGGCTTTGCTATAAGCAGCCGATAAAGAAGGCACGGTGGATGCTGGATGGGTAGTTGCAGTCATGGATGGTAATGAATTCGCCGCAGATGCTGTGATAACAGAAGTTAGGGGTGCTAATTGCTCGCTGAGCTTAGCAAACCATTCTGCTGCTGGCGACTCAAAATCGCTATCGCAATCCACCCGCTCTACCAATGCGCTAGCACCCAATGCCTGCAAACGCGCAAATAATTTTTTTCCATGACCACAGAATTGGTCGTAATTGGAATCACCCAACGCCAACAAGGCAAATTGCACAGCACTTAAATCCGGTGCGGTATCGCTGGTTAACTGACCCCAGAAATCGCCGCCGTTATCAGGCGCATCGCCATCGCCAAAGGTGCTGGTAACGAATACCACAACTTTATTCTTTGCTAGTTTCTCTACCGAATAATCATTCATGGATTGGAGATTAACCGCCCAACCCTGCACCGATAATTGCTGCGCGAATTTTTCGGCGAGCGCTTCTGCATTACCGGTTTGTGATGCCCAAAGCAGCACCAATTCCGGTTTGGCTTGCGCAGGTGCAACCACCCCCATGGCGGCAACACCTGCAGGCAACACACGGCTAAACATTCCAGCGAGCAAACCATTTACCCAGGTGCGATGCGGCGGTGCGATGGGCGCATCAGCAGGTAGCGCAGGCACGGCGGAAATCGCCTTGGCACTGGCTTGCAGGCCGCTCACATAACCGCCCAAATAAATCAGCTCAGCATCGGAAAATTCGGGTGCTACGGCTTCCACTACACCGATTTTGCTAGCGAAGGTTTTAATCAAGGTCATGCTGGTTTCCTCGCTCACTGCAGCAAAGGCCATGGGCATTTCATAGTCGTACTCATGGTTATTGGCGTTTTGTGCGGAGTCGTCGGTGGAATCGCTTGCTTCGGCAAACACTTCTACGCGTTTTAATGCGACCGCAGCCACTTTTAATTCTGGCTGCTGGGAAATTGCATCGATTTTATCGCTGGTCACCGCATTGATGCAGAGGTTATCGCCGTAAACATCGTTCCAGTGAATCGGTGCAAAACAGCAACCGGGTTGTACCCGATCAGTCACCACTGCAGGCAAAATGGCGTAGCCGCGACGCGAGCGGATTTCCACTTTGTCTTTGTTTTTAATGCCCAACTCGGTTGCATCCTGCGGATTAATTTCCACAAACGTGCCGGGGTTTAATTTATTGAGCGTGGCGATTTTTCCGGTTTTGGTAAGCGTGTGCCATTGGTGTTGCACACGGCCAGTATTCAGAATAATGGGGAATTCAGCACTCGGCATTTCTGCCGCATCCACATGGGGGCGCGCGTGAAAAATTGCTTTGCCGGAATCAGTCGCAAATTGAATAAAGGGTTTGCTGCCGTCCTCCGCGATTTTAAGCGGTTGATTGATGCCGGTATTTAAATAACGAATAGGATTGCGCGTAGAAGTTTCATCGGCGCAGGGCCATTGCAGCGGCGCTTCGCGCAAACGCGTGTAATTTACGCCGCGCAAATCGTAACCGGTTTTTGGGTTGTAACTTTGTTTGATTTCTTCAAATACTTCGGCGGCAGAATTAAAACTGAATCCCTCACTAAAACCCATTTCGCAGGCAACGCGCGCAATAATTTCCCAATCAGCCATGGCTTCGCCGGGTGGGTTCACCGCTTCTTGCATAAGCGTGATATTGCGCTCGGAGTTGATCATCACCCCTTCCGCTTCTGCCCATAAAGCACCGGGCAATAAAATATCGGCGTAGCGATTGGTTTCGGTATCAAGGAACGCATCCTGCGCGATAACCAGCTCCGCTTTTTGCAAACCTTCAATCACAATTTTGCGGTTGGGCACAGACGCTACCGGATTGGTGCAAATTACCCAGCAGGCTTTTACTTCACCGGCAGCCATTCGCTCAAATAAATCGACGGTGCCTTTGCCGAGTTTGGTGCTGATGCTGCCTGGTTCAACGCCCCACATTTGCTCGATAAATTCACGATCTTTTTCCACTAATAATGTGCGCTGCCCTGGCAGACCCGGGCCCATATAACCCATCTCGCGACCACCCATGGCATTGGGTTGGCCGGTAAGCGAAAAAGGGCCGCTACCCAAACGACAAATTTTTCCTGTCGCTAAATGCAAATTGCAAATTGCGTTGGTATTCCAGGTGCCGTGGGTGCTTTGGTTTAAGCCCATAGTCCAGCAGGTCATAAACTCGGGCGCATTGCCGATCATGTCGGCCGTTTTAATTAATTGTTCAACAGAAAGACCGGTAATTTCACTCACATTTTCGGGTGTGTAATCCGCTAAAAATTCCGGAAAACTTTCCCAGCCTTGCGTGTACTGCGCAATAAATTCTGCATCGGTTTTGCCATTTTTGTGCAACAAAAATAACAGGCCGTTTAACAATGCGAGATCTGTACCGGGTTTGATCGGCAAATACAGATCCGCTTTGTCTGCAGTTGTAGTGCGGCGCGGATCAACCACAATTAATTTTGCACCGGCTTTGACGCGATCCATCATGCGCAAATACAAAATCGGGTGGCAGTCCGCCATGTTCGCGCCTATCACCAAAAACAAATCGCTGTGATCAAAATCCTGATAGGAACCGGGTGGCGCATCGGAGCCGAGGGAGAGTTTGTAACCCGCGCCCGCGCTCGCCATACACAGGCGCGAGTTGGACTCGATATTGTTGGTGCGCAAAAAACCCTTAGCGAGTTTGTTGGCGAGGTACTGGGATTCAATCGACATCTGCCCCGACACATAAAAGCTGATGGCATCGGGGCCGTGAGTATCCAGAATCTCGCGCAGGCGTTTGGCGGTAGTACTGATCGCCTGCGCCATGGAGGTTTTTACTGGGTCGCGGTTGCGTTCACTGCGCACAAAGGCGGATTCCATCCGGCCGGAGTTGGTGAGCGCCTGGGCGCTGGTCTGACCTTTGGTACACAAGCGGCCAAAATTGGCAGGATGGTTTTTATCGCCACTGACTTTGGTGATTTTTTTACCGTCGGTTTCCAGCACCATGCCGCAACCAACGCCGCAGTAGGGGCATACCGAACGCACGGATTTGTTTTCGTTTTTCGTCTCGGTTTTGCTATCGATTTTAACAATGGATTCAGACATAGGTTTGCAACTCCTCATTAAGAGGGGTTTAGCAAGCGCTATGCCAGTGGCTGATAAGGTGTGGCGCTTTAGGTAATTTCGTGCAAACGAATCCCAAAAAAACGCTCAACAGACTGATTTTTATAGCATTTTTAAATACATCAACCCCACCCACTCACTGCGGCAAGCAAGAGGGAACTGGGGTATCGACTATTTTTTGCATCATCTAAATGCATATTTTTGGGGTTCGGGCACCGGTTTGTTATTGAATGGTGCACCGAGCAGATAGATGTCTCATAAACAGGAAAGAGCGTCACTCACTTTACGCACCAAAAGTGATCAAAATTAGGTCTTAAACTGCCCTACCAACTGCTGCAGCTCCGTACCAACACTCGCCAATTCATTGCCTGACTGCTGGGAGCGGGCAGCGTAGCGACTGGCGGATTCTGTGGCATCAGCAATGGCGTGCATGTTGCGGTTGATAGACTCAATCACCTGGGTCTGCTCCTCGGCGGCGGTGGCGATTTGCAAACCGCGCTGACTAATAGTGCTAACCTGTTGATCAATAGCGCCGAGCGCATCCGATGTTGCACACACCATTTGCACCGAGACATCACCCTTCACCAAACTGCGTTTGATTGAATCGCTCGCTGCCGTGGTACTGGCTTGCAGGCGTTGGATCATCTGTTGGATTTCTTCGGTAGAGGCTTGGGTGCGGGCTGCCAAAGCGCGTACTTCGTCGGCCACCACCGCAAAACCGCGCCCCTGTTCGCCAGCACGCGCCGCTTCGATAGAGGCATTGAGTGCGAGCAAGTTGGTCTGCTCGGCGATGCCGCGAATCACATCCGACACAGCGCCAATGCCGTTTACTTCTTTCTGCAGCTGCTGCAAACCATCGGTATTGAGTTTGACTTCCGACGACAGCGCCTGAATGTTATCGATAGATTTGGCCGCCGTTGTTTGCGCATCTTTGGTGGTGGATTCCGCTACATTGGCTGCCGTTGCTGCGTCCTGGGTACTGCGCGCCACTTCTACCGCCGACGCTGCCATCTCATTAATAGCGCTGGCGACTTGCAGGGTTTGTTCGCGCTGGTTATCCAGGGTTTGGTGGGTAGCGCGGGTGTCTTGCGATACCTGCTGGCCGATGCTGGCAACCTGCAAGGTGAGCTGCTGGATGCGTTGGATCATGCCGTGGATGGAATCGACAAAGCTGTTAAAGGCACTGATTACCGCGCCGATTTCGTCGTCGCTGGTACGGGTTAAACGGCGGGTTAAATCGCCACCGCCGCGCGCAATATCTTCAAGGCTGCGCACCAAACCATTGAGTGGTGCCAGAGTTTTATTGGCGATATACACCGCAAGCAGCGCTATCGCCCCGAGCAATACCAACGCTGCCGCAAACACCCACATCAGGGTCGCGGTAATATGCTCATCGGCCACGGCGCGCGCCGAAGCGACAGCTTCATCAATATTGTCGATGTAAAAACCGGTGCCCAGCATCAGGTTCCATTTATCGAGCCAAATGGCATAGCTTAATTTTGGGTAGGCGGTATCGCCCTGCCCCAAACGCGGGAAGTGATAGGTCACAAAGCCACCGCCTGCCTGCCCTTGTTTGACCAACTCGTTGATCAGGAACACACCATTAACGTCTTTGTAGTCGCGAAAGCTGTCGCCAATACGTGCGCTGTCGCTACCGGAAAATACCCGCACTGAATTGCCGTCGTAGCCAAAGTAATAGCCATCCTTACCGTATTTAAGCTGCTTCAGCAGGGCGATGGCCTGATCTTTTTGCGCGGAGTCGCCCGCGGGAGCGGCATCGTATAAGGGCTTAACGAGGGAGCTGGCGATATCCAGCGAATTGCGCAGTTCGTTTTTATGCGCGCTGAGCAGGGTGTCGCGCAATATGTCCATATCTCTATCAACTACGCCTTGCATGCGCGAACTAACTAACACCAAGAGCACGATAAGAATAGCGATACCGGGCAGTAGCCCAAGCAAAATCAATTTGAGTTTCATTGACATGGAACCCATTCCCCACCTCCGATTCTTGTTATTGTCAGGGCAGATGTAGCCATCCGCCATATGGTTATTTCGACCAATTGTAACCAGTTTGGCTTGAACAGCCAGCAATTCAGACTAAAAGATCTAAAATCGTCTATATTCAATTACATAGTTATAACCGATGACCCGTAATGGCACTGCGATGACCCAGGAAACAGAGATTCACTTACTGCTTAAAAAACTGGCCGTGCCAACACAGGATCTGGCGCAGTTGAGTTTTTGTCGCGGCGCCAAAGAGGCTCAGGTAAAAGAATGGCTGCAAACCTTGCCGCTCACACAAGTACAGCAAGTCAGCGCCCAGCTCTATCAAGCCGTGCATGAAATCAGCCGCGCGGAGATGAACAGCGAGCAGCGCCTGGCGATTCTGGAGCTCCTGCGGATTCCGGTACACCACACCCTCAATGGCCTCGCACGCAAGTACCTGAACCAACCGCTGATTCTGCCAGAGGCGGCGCTGAAAACGGCCACTATTGCCCAAGCGATCCAGAAGCATTTTCTCAACGGCTACCTGATATTGGTGCGCCAACTGTGCCAAAAACCCGGCCTCAAAAAAGAAGCCCATGACCTGCAAGCACTGGTGATTGCTCGCGCGCTAACGGCGCTTGGCTTGTTGGTATTGCGCTCCTACCAACTTTATTTACCCATCGCCAGCCAGGTGTGGAGTGAAGTTCATGCGCTCTACCAAATCGCCTGCGCGCTGGGTGTTGCGCAAGTTCCGGTCGATGACCGCCTGCCGCACCAACACGATGTAAAAACCATCCATAACCAGTATTTACGTGTGTTGTTGCTTGCCTCGGCACGCCCTAACCAACTGCGTCAGGACGAGATTGAAAATACCTACAACCTGCTGGAAACCTTGGCCGCCAGCGCGGAACTGGACGATTACGACCCCAAGGGTAAAGAAAACCTGTTTGTGGTACTGACCAACAGTAACCGCTCACCTTTTTATAAATCCCACTGGCGCCCTGCCACCGCTGCAGAAACAACGACGGCACTGGAACTGCGCACCCATCAACTAGTTACCAAACTGGATGAACTCGCCAAAAATACTGGCGAGAGCAATTGCGATCACAAGCCGGTCGCACTCAGCGCGGCGCTGGTTAAACATTTGGAGCAGGCCTGGAGCCATTTGGCACTGCGCAGCTTTGAGCGGCAGGATGTAAATGCCGAGATCGAAGTCACTGTGGGGCTGAGTAACATCCATTTTCACCTCGCGGACGAACAAGCATTCAATGTGTTCTTAAATCGCAGCAGCGGAGTCGCGGTGGCTCCGGAGAAAGGCGACATCTTCCAAAAACGCGGCGTTCAGCTTAAAAAAAATACCCCCCAGAATAACGATGACCCCTGGGGCGATGCATTTGATGTGCGCGGCACTCCGCTGGAGGGGAAAGCCTTATCCACCTTTAATATTGAGAAAAAACTGCTGGAGCGGGAACAAGTGGACTATCAGGGGCTGCACCCGATTTACAAGGTACCGCTGGTGGATCGCAGCCTGGGTGGTTACGGCCTGGAATGGCGCAGTGAAATTCCGGTGCAGGTGCGTGCAGGTGAATTGCTCGGGCTACGTGAGTATGGGCGCAACAAATGGGCGATTGGGGTGGTGCGCTGGGCGCATCAAATCAAGGGCGCTACCCAGCTGGGCATTCAAATACTGGCGCCCCAAGCCGTGCCGGTGGCTATCGCGATAGTCCACAAAACCGGTGCCCTCTCTGAATACTTGCGCGCACTGCAGATCCCTGAGTTGCGCGCGGTTAATCAACCAGCCAGCGTGATTACCAATGCGGTTTCCTTCCACGAATACAACAAGGCGCGGCTCTATAGCCAACCGGCACCGGGGAATCAAACAGCGGGAGATAAATCGATCCAGCTGACCCAGCGGTTATTTGCCACGGGCGCCTTTAGCCAATTTGCCTTCCGCGAATTGATGAGCACCAGCGGCGAACCCACCAGCGCCAAAGACGATTTTAATTCCGTATGGGAATAAAGGCCTAACAGGGTTGGCGGGTGAAACCAGCTGTAATGCGCTGTAGTTGTTGCAACCCGGGGCACAGTGCATCATCCACCCCATATAACCAAAAGGCTCGACCAGATCCCATAAACCGATGATGAAGTTGAGCAAGTTCCTGATTTCAGTAATATAGCCACCCAAGTAGCGCCGGTCGACGCAAGCAATTCGCGACACAAGGTAGAGTTTTTCGACTTATCGGCACAAATTGGTCACATCACTCAAAAAATGCACTGCCGCACAGCGGAAAACGGCTGGATCCGGCGCGTATTAACTAAAACGCGCTATAGTCAGATTCAGGCCGCCCCGTCAGTTCGACAGACAATAGAATGGACATATGACTAGTAACGATACGATTCGATTGCTGATTCTGAACAACCAGCGTTCAGAGGCAGAGCGCCTGATAAGTATGCTGCATGCATCCGGTCACCCCTGCCGCGCACAACACGTGGAAAGCGAAGAGGCATTGGTAAAATTGCTGCAAGAGCAGAGCTGGGATCTGCTTATCGGCAATATGAACAGCACCGCTCCTACTCCCGCGATTGCCATCAAACAAATCCGCCGCCTTAACAAAGACGTACCGGTAATTCTGCAATATGAAGCAGACGAGGATGAAAGCCCATTTGCAGTCGTAGAAGGCCTGCGTTTGGGCGCTGCGGATGTTATCGACCTGGATGACGACCAACATCTGTTGCTGGTCATTGATCGCGAGTTGCAAAACCGCGAACAGCGCCAGGCACGCCGCAATACTGACCGCCGTTTTCGCGAAGCCGAGCGCCGCAGCCAGCAATTGTTAGATAGCTCGCGCGATGCCATTGCCTTTATTCAGGATGGCCTCTACCTCTACGCCAATGAATCCTTTGCCGAACTTTTTGGCTATGAAGACAAAGACGAAATCGAAGCCATGCCGATTATGGATATGGTGGCCAAAGCCGATCAGGCGCGGCTTAAAACCTTCCTCAAAGATTTTGTCTTCAAAGGCGATGATGCGGAATCCAGCAGCGTTGGTTTCACTGGCTTAAAAGAAGATGGCAGCGAAACCCATATTGATTTGGAAGTGTCGCTAGTCACCTATGACGAAGAGCCATGCATTCAGTTTTTGGCACGCGCGGCATCCGCACACATCGCCCACAGCAACAACGAAGAACTGGAAGCGCAGCTCAAACAAATCAAATGGCAGGATGTGGTTACCGGCACTTACAACCGCCAATACCTACTCAACCACCTTGAACACATCATTGATAACGTGGATGAAAAACAGCATTCCTGCCTGTTTTATATCGAACTGGATGAATTCAGCGAACGCATCAAAAACAGTTTTGGTGTAGCCGGGGCAGACTTGGCGCTGGTGGACATTGCCACCCTGCTGCGCGGTAAGGCCCACACCAGTGACACTATCGCCCGTCTGGGCGATTCCACGTTTGCCATCATCACCCACAACCTCAAAGCGGATGCGGCGGTGAATCGCGCCCAACAGCTGTGTAAAGACATCGAAGGTCATATTATCGAGATCGACCATAAAACCCTGCAGGTGACCTGCAGCATTGGTATCTCCTTAATTAATGAAACCACCACCAGCACCAACACGGTGATTGAACAAGCGCGACAGGCGATGGAGAAAGTCAGGGCTAACAAGGGCAATGGCGCCATGTTGTTTGAGCCCGACTCACCCAAGGGTGAGATCAAGATCGACATCAACGCCACGCTGCAACAAGCTTTGGCCAATGACCGTTTCCGCCTATTGTTCCAACCCATCATCAGCCTGCGCGGTTCCGACGAGGAATATTACGAAGTTTATCTGCGTATGATTGATGAAAGTGGTGCGGAAATTTCGCCAAATATCTTTTTTGAGGCGGCATCCAACATCAGTGCCTGTACCAAGATAGATCGCTGGGTGATTTTGGAATCTATCAAAATGCTGTCGCAGCATCGCGCCAAGGGCAATAAAACCAAACTTATCGTCAATATCAGCCGCCAGTCGCTGTGCGATGAATCACTGCTACCCTGGCTCGCCGTTGCCTTCAAAGCTGCCAAGCTATCGCCCGATGCGGTGGTATTCCAGGCGCAGGAAATTGATGTCACCAATCACTTGAATGCCGCCAAGAATTTTGCTGATGGGATTAAGAAATTAAATACACAATTCTCCATCAGCAATTTTGGCTGCTCACTGAATCCGTTTAATGCACTTACCCATGTAGCAGCAGGCATGATTAAAGTGGACGGCTCGTTTACCAGTGACATTCAAAACAACAATGAAAGCCCCGAAACCCTGATTCAGCTAATTGAAAAGTTAAACGAAGAAAGCAAAATTACGCTGGTGCCCTTTGTGGAAAATGCCAGTGTGCTCTCCACCTTGTGGCAAGCGGGCGCGCACTATATTCAAGGGCATTATTTGCAGGAGCCGAGTTCGGGCATGAATTACGATTTTAATATGGAGTCGTAAACTCTTTCTGTTCATCTCCCTTGCTAATCCCCTAGCCCCTTTTTTCAAAGGGAGGGGGGAATTTAGCTACTCCCTTTAACAAAGGGAGGTTTGGAGGGATTCTTAAAGCAGTCTGTCGCGCTCGCGAAAACCGAGCAAATACAAAATAGCATCCAGTCCCAAATTGGAAATATTGTGCTCCGCCGAGGCTTTCACCAGCGGTTTTGCGCGGAAAGCGACACCCAAGCCAGCAACACTCAGCATCGGCAAATCGTTCGCACCATCGCCAACGGCAATGACTTGCTCCAGGGCTATGCCTTCTTGCTTGGCCAGCATGGCGAGTAATTCGGCTTTGCGCTGACCATCCACCACTATGCCTTTTACTTCACCGGTGACTTTACCGTCGACTATATCCAGCTCGTTGGCGTAGACATAATCGATACCCAATTTGTTTTGCAGATAGCGGCCAAAATAATTAAATCCACCCGACAAAATAGCAGTTTTGTAACCCAGTTTTTTCAATGACGAGATCAGTTTTTCCGCGCCTTCGTTCAAGCGCAACTCGGCGGCAATACCCGCCAGCACCGATTCGTCCAAACCTTTGAGCAAGGCCATGCGACGGGCAAAACTCTGCTTGAAATCCAGCTCACCGCGCATTGCCGCTTCAGTGATCTCGGCCACTTGCTCACCCACACCAGCGGCCTTGGCCAACTCATCAATCACCTCTGCATCAATCAGCGTCGAGTCCATATCAAAACAGACCAAGCGGCGATTGCGACGATAAACGGTATCGCGCTGGAACGCGACATCCACATTCAATTGCGCCGAGAGATCCATAAAGTCCGCGCGCAAGGCGGCCATATCCGCCGGAGTTCCGCGCACAGAAAATTCAACACAAGCGCTGCCTTGTGCCAAATCCTCAGCCTTTAACTCCGCCAATGAAACACGGCCAGAGAGACGGCTGATCATGTCGATATTCAACCCATGTTTAGAGGTCACCGCCGTCAACTCGGCAATCATGGTGGCATCAATCTGACGCGCCAATAGAGTGACTATGTGGCGGGTTTTACCCTGCTGCTCCGCCCAATGCTCGTAACTTTCGGGGCTGATGGTTTGGAAGCGGACTTGAATATCCTTGGCCGTGGCAGCCTGTTGAATCGCCGCCAATAATTGGGTGCGAGCATCAGCGGAAATGCGCAGCTCCACCAAAATGCCAAGCGCCAGGGTATCGTGAATAACCGCTTGGCCTATGTCCAATACGCGCGCGCCGACGTGGGTAAGCACTTGGGTTAACGCGTGGGTGACACCGGGTTTGTCTTGACCCGATGCATTAATTAAGAGAATTTCGTTCACAATGCCTCACTACAATAGGAGCCAGACAGCATCTGGCCGGGGCGCCGGGATAAAGCGCGCATTCTAGCGGAATTACTCGCAGCTCACAGCAGCTTCTGTGCAGCCTGCTGCGTTCATCAAGACATTGGGCAGATTTCGCCAAGGTGGGGCAACTTAGGCTAGAATGCGATTCTGCACGACAGAGAGCGACAAGATACTTGCAACTATTCGTCAATTCGCCACTCTTATTTGACTGACCCTGGCAGGACCCGGGGTTAAACCTTGAACACACGGACTTAACCATAAAATGGCTTTCATAAATACCTACAAAACCTATCCACAACTCACCCTCTGCAGCCTGTTGCTTATAGCGCTGGGGCTATTGGGTGCCTGGTCTTACCACAGCAACGGCGAACACAATCAGCGCGAGCAAATTGGCCTTTATGGTCAGGTGCTGGCGAACAGTGCGGCGCGCCAAGCGGTCAACGCTACATTGCAGCAGGATCTGGTCAGCCTGCAGGCAATTTTGCTGGAAGTGGGCCAATATCCGAATGTTATCGGCGCGACCATTCACAATGTGGAAAATAAACTGCTGGTGCAAAGCGGCTTTAAACCCAATCAGGTAATTAACGGGCGGCGCTACGATTTCTCGGCGCCCATTGCACTGCACAATAATGTCGCCGGCTATTTGGAAGTCTCGCTGGATGTGCCCCGTCACACCGAACGTGATTACCGTTTTTATCTGTTATGGATGGCCGGTGTTTGTATTTCCCTGTTAATCATTTGGTGGTCGATTCAACGCCAGTGGTGGGCACAGTTAAAAGACAAGCTGCCCAGCACCAGCGAGATAGTCACGGCGGTGGTGGAAAAAATGCCCACCATCGAAGACATTCCCGAGCCAGAGCCGGAAGCCCCCAAACAAGTGTCCGTGCGCTTGAGTTTGGACATCACCAACATGAGCAAACTCTACCAACAGCTCAACAGCGAAAGTTTCGCGAGCGTGCTGCGCCGTTTTGAAAAGCAATTGCAAGGCGTGTTGAATTTGTACGATGGCCAGCGCCAGATGCTCTCGGGCGAAACACTCATTATCGATTTCACCGGTGAAGCCTTTTACGAGTGCAGTTTTCGCGCCGTCTGCGCTGCGCAATTGCTGAGCAACCTCGCGGGCAAAAACCCCAGCCCGCGTTTGCATTTGGCTGCCGCTGTACATGAATTATCAGCGCCAGTGAGTTCCCATAAATCACTGCTGAAAGATTTTGTGGTGCAACACAACAACTATTTAAAACCCGATAAGGGCGAAATTCTAATAAGCCAGCGCTTGATTGATGCCGACCTGCAAGAGCATTTGGACATCATCAGCGACAGCGGCAAATTGGTTGGCTTAAAAGCACCCTATGCGTCATTGCTTGCCAAACAGGAAGAGCAGCTGACCCAAGCAGCCGCACAATAAACCCTGCTCAATCATAACAGTCACAGATTTGTCATGATTTCATCACCTAAGTGTCACAGCACAGTCATAACCTCAGAGCAACAGTCCTGCTCAGGTTATGACTATCATGCTGAATATCGAACAATCCATTACCAATAAATTCCCCGGTTTTACCCAACAAGCGCCCATAGTGCGCAACTCCACCCTCAATATATTGCGCAAGCTCACCCATGAGCGTGAGATCAACGCGTTTTTGCGCGAGCATCAGGGCAATCGCGGTATCGATTTTATCGACCGCATTTTTGACTATTTTAACTTCAGTTACAGCGTCTCCCAGCGCGAGCGTAATAATATTCCTGCGCAGGGGCGCGTGGTGATTATTGCCAACCACCCTATTGGTTCGCTCGATGGTTTAGCGCTGGTACGTTTGGTAAGCGAAGTGCGCAAGGATGTAAAAATTATTGCCAACGATATGCTCATGACCTTTGAGCCACTACACGATTTATTACTGCCGCTCGATAATATGACGCGCGCGGCGTACAAGCAGAGTTATAAAAATATCCTGCAGGCACTGAACGACGAGCAAGCAGTTATTATCTTCCCCGCGGGCGAAGTCTCCCGCGCGAGCCCAAAAGGGATTCGCGATGGAAAATGGCAGGCGGGCTTTCTGCATTTTGCGCGCAAAACCCAGGCGCCCATTTTGCCGATTTTTGTTTCAGCGAAAAACTCACTGCTGTTTTACAGCGCCTCAATGATTTTCAAACCGCTCGCCACCGCGCTGCTCGCGCACGAAATGTTTAACAAACAATCGGCGGAAATTAAATTCCGTATTGGTGAGGTGATTCCCTACCAATCACTGGAATCCGATCAGCTGGCCGACAAGGCACTGATCAAACGTCTTAAAAAACATCTCTATAAAATTGGCAAAGGCAAAAACAAAAATAATCAGCCAACGCCATTTATTACCGAAAAAACCATCGCCCACCCGGAAGACCGCGCCGCGTTAAAAAAGGAATTCAAAAACGCCCAATTAATTGGCAGCACCCGCGACAATCACCAGATTTTTTTATGCGACTACAAACAGCATCCCGTGGTGTTGCGCGAAGTGGGCCGCTTGCGCGAACAAACCTTCCGCTTGGTAGGTGAAGGCACTGGTAGCCGCCGCGATTTGGACAAATACGATCACTACTATCGCCACCTGGTATTGTGGGATGAAGAAAAACTGTGCATCGCGGGCGCTTACCGCTTGGGTGAAGCCCATAAATTAATGCTGAAAAAAGGCGCTGAAGCACTCTACACCAACGAGCTATTTGACTTTCATCCAGCGCTTACGCCCTACCTGGAACAAGGGCTGGAATTAGGCCGCAGTTTTGTGCACCCGGATTACTGGGGCAAAGCCAGTTTGGATTATTTATGGCAGGGTTTAGGCGCTTATTTAAATCATACCCCCGAAGTTCGCTATGTATTTGGCCCGGTGAGCATGAGCGCGCACTACCCCAAACCATTGCGCGATTTATTGGTGTTTTATTACGAGCGCTACTATCAAAAATATGCCGATGAGAAAAGTGAAACACTGGCAGAAGGTAAACACCCACACCATATCGATGAAGATGCCTTAATCGATTTGCAACAGCGTTTTGCCAGCCTTAATGCTGAGCAAGGTTTTGCGGTATTGCAGGAAGCGTTTAATCAAGCGGACTGTAAAATTCCAGTATTGTTTAAACAATATGCCGCACTTTACGACGAAGGCGGCTACCACCTGCTAGCGTTCAGTGTTGACTCAGAATTTGGCAATTGTGTAGATGGTTTATTTATTGGTGACCTGCAATTTATGAAAGCCGCCAAACGCGCCCGCTATTTAGGCACTACCAATTCAACCGCTGCCGAAAAGTCTGAAGGTTGAAACCAGTAACGCGGATTGGTGTGATCGGTATCAGGGGAAAGTTGTGGGTTGGGAATGTTAATTATATAGCGTGGTGAATCCTTTTTATTCAACGGAAAAACATGCGCTGTAAGTGGATGATTTGTCATGAACTCAATCATCTCGCCACTATCAATTATTTTTTCCAAACCATCCTCAATCCACTTGGCCAAGTACTCGTTATCGTGTTTGACAAAAAAATAAACGGCAAAGGGGTAATGCAGCACTAAGGTTTTCTGTAGCTGTAAGTCTGGATAAATATCACTACGCTGACTTAGCTCTGCCTGTGCCTCAAAATAACCACGCGAAAAAAAGTCGCAGCGTTTGGCGACCACTTGTTGAAACAGCCCTTCAAATAACGCAACCTCTGTCACACGCAAGGACGCGGCGCGCATAATGTGAACATCAGGCCAATTTATGCCCTGACAGCCGAGATATTTTTTTAGCTGTTCATATTCAACAATAGCATCAAACTTTTCCTGATTATCACGATGAATGATAAACCGGCGATAACCCAACAACCCACGATCCAGCGGGATACGAATGGCCCGAAGTTGACGTTCACGCTCAAGGCTAGTCCCCATCCAGTAGACATCCACCAAACCGCCACGATTTAGTTCAGAGATGGCTCGCTCCTGCTCCATCAAGGTAGTTTCCCGCAATTCGGGCACGGCGCGCCCGGCAGCGCCATTAATCAAGGTCATGTGTAAAAGCTGCACGTAATAATCCCGTGCTATATCCATATTTGGCTGCTGGCGAGGTATTTTTATCACGGACAACTCAGCCGCCGCCAGATTGACGGCAACCGCTAGCAGTAAAATGCCCAACCCGGCGCTCGCCCTCATGCCCTTCCCCACACCACTAACCTGGATTAATTAAATCGATGGTTGTCATAAAATCCCAATACTATTTTTAAGTATAGGCTAGCCCGGCAATATCCAAATGATCCACGCGAAAGCACTGTGTCAATGGCTACTCAAAATCACTGGGCTGAAACCAGTAACGCGAATTGGAGTAGTTTGTATCGACAGGTAAAAAAGAATTGGGGATGTGAATGGTATGTCGGGGCGCGAGGGTTTTATTGAGCGGAAAAACATGGCTGGTGAGCGGATGGTTTTTCATATAAGCGAGAAATTCACCTTTCTCGATCATTTTCTCCAAGCCCTGCTCAATCCAGCGCGCTAATTCTTCGTTGTCGCGCCCCACAAAAAAGTACACGGCAAAGGGATAATGCAATACCAGGGTTTTGTGCTCAATTAATTCAGGGTAGGAGTTTTTGCGCTGGGTTAATTCGGGTAAGGCTTCGTAATAACCACGAGGAAAATAATCGCAGCGTTTGGCTACCACTTGTTGATACAGCCCTTCCAACACCGCCACCTCAGTCACGCGCAAGGCAGCGGCGCGCATAATATCCACATCCGGCCAATCCAGCCCCTGACAAGCGAGCAGGCGTTTTAAATCCGCACCACTTTTCACGGCGTCAAATTCCCGATGGCGATCAGCGCGAATGATAAAACGGCGATAACCAATTAAACCGCGATCCACCGGGATACGAATTGCACGCAGTTTTTGTTCGCGCTCAGTGCTGGTGCCCATCCAGTAGACATCAATACTGGCTCCGCGATTTAATTCATAAATCGCACGTCCCTGCTCCATAACGCTGGTCTCGCGCAATTCCGGAATGTCACGCCCGGCAGCGCCGTTAACAAGCGCGAGACGTAATAACTGGGTGTAATAGTCCTGTGCTACCTGCGAGTCGGGTTGTGGTTTAGGGATATTTAACACCGACGGCAAGGCTAATGCGGGTAGCGCAAGCAGCAGCAAAAGTGCCAGACCAAAGCGCTGAACCGTCATTAGCCACTCCCTATAAACAAACATGCCATGATTAACGTTTAACCAGTATAGGCCAGCGCCCTCAGTGCGCTAGGCAATCTTAAATCACACAGTACAAACATCACTGTTTTTTATAAAATCAGGCTCAACCAAACGCGCGCTACACAAGCAGGCGCGGTTATTGTTTAGGTTATTGCGCCTTGGCAGAGGGAATAAAATCGGCGGGTTGAAACCAATAACGCGCGTCGAACTGATCGGCACTATCGGGCAAACTGTCGTTGGGAATATGGATGATGCGCCGCTCGGCGAGGCGCGCCAATGGAAAAGCGCGGCGGGTATGCGGGTGCTGTTGTATATGCGCAAGCAATTCACCATCGTCAATCATTTGCTCCAAACCTTCCTGCACCCAGGCCGCCAATGCGTGATTATCCTGACGCACAAAAAAGTAGACTGCAAAAGGGTAATGTAAAATCAGTGGTTCGTAGGCAACCAACTCGGGAAATTCACCCGCCCGCTTGTTCATTTCAATGCGAATTTCATGAAACCCGCGCGGAAAATAATCACAGCGCCCGGCAGCAATTTGTTTAAATAAATTTTCGTAACCAGTACTGGTTTTTACTTTCAAATCGGCAGCGCGCAGAATGCCGGTGTCCGGCCAATGAGTACCCTGACAAGCGGTAAATTTTTGCAGCTCGGCAAGGCTGTGCACCTGTTCAAATTCAGCCACACGCTTGCGGTGTACCACAAATTGGCGATAGCCCATCAACCCGCGCTCCAGTGGAATCGGGATAGCTCGCAGCGCCGCATTGCGATTTTTATCCGTCCCCATCCAATAAATATCGATTGTGCGGCCGCGCATTAATTCTTGTACCGCACGATCCTGTTCCATATCCATCGTCGGCAACAATGCCGGTACAGGCCGCCCTTTCGCGGCTTTGGTCAAGGCTTTGTGTAGCAGTTCGGTGTAATAGCCATAGGAGGTATCCAAATCCGACCTGGGCTTGGGAATACGCAATTCCGCCGTGCTGGCAACCGCGAGCCCACACCAAAGCCACAAGCAGCTGGCAACAATAAAAAACGCGCGTAATTTCATACTCTTATTATCACTGTTGTATGAACATTGATCGGCGCAACTGCTCGCCCATGCGAGAGTTGCAATCACAGGAAAAGTATAGGTTAATCCCCACCAATATCCTGTCCCTTTCTCCAACAAACAGAGCTTGTTATGCATATTCATATTCTCGGCATTTGCGGTACCTTTATGGGCAGCCTCGCCCAACTGGCCAAAGCGCTTGGCCACCGTGTTACCGGCAGCGACGCCAATGTTTACCCGCCAATGAGCACCCAACTGGAACAAGCGGGCATAGAACTGATTCAGGGTTTTGACCCGATGTATTTGCAGCCACCGCATATGGCGCAGGCGCCGGATCTGGTGATTATCGGCAATGCCATGAGCCGCGGTAATGCCAGCGTGGAGTATGTACTCAACCAAGGCATAGCCTACACCTCCGGCCCGCAGTGGCTGCGCGATCATGTATTGCAAGGCAAATGGGTGATGGCGGTTGCAGGCACCCACGGCAAAACCACCACCTCGTCGATGCTCGCGTGGATTTTGGAGTACGCCGGTATGGAGCCAGGTTATTTAATTGGTGGCGTCACCAAGAATTTTCCTACCTCAGCACGTTTGGGCAATACACCGTTTTTTGTAGTGGAAGCCGATGAATACGACAGCGCTTTTTTTGACAAGCGCTCCAAGTTTGTTCACTACAATGCACGCACGGTGATTTTAAATAACCTCGAATTTGACCACGCCGATATCTTCCCCGATCTCGCCGCGATCCAAAAACAATTCCACCATTTGATACGCACGGTTCCCAGCAATGGTTTAATTATTTCCCCCAGCAATGACAAAGCCCTCGCCGAAGTAATCCAACAAGGCTGTTGGACACCGCAGCAACAATTTGCAGTCATCAATGAAAACTCGAACGATGAAAGTTCACCGGTAGAAAACAAAGCGGAATGGCAAGCCCCTACTCCTGAATGGCAAGCCAAACTGTTAGCAGCGGACGGCTCCTCATTTGCCGTGCTGCACAACGGCGAAGAAGTGGCGCAAGTGAATTGGGAACAAACCGGTATTCACAATGTGAATAACGGTTTAGCTGCAATCATCGCCGCGCGCCATGTAGGTGTAACACCGGAACACGGCGCAAAAGCATTGGAACAATTTGCCGGTGTAAAACGCCGCATGGAAATTCTTGCGGACGTTCACAGCATAAAAGTCTACGACGACTTCGCCCACCACCCGACCGCGATTAAAACCACACTCGCCGGTTTACGCGCAAAAGTCGGCGACCAAAAAATTATTGCCATCATCGAACCCCGCTCCAACACCATGCGTATGGGTGTACACAAAAACGCCCTCAACCAAAGCGTTACCGACGCCGACGATGTTCTTTGGTATCAACCCGCCAATGTCGATTGGGCAATGGACGAAGTAGTCAACAAAAGCCCCGTGCCCGCAAAACTCTTGCGCGATTTGGATGAATTAATTCACTGCGCCATTTCGCTGAGCGAACCAGACACTCATATTGTAATTATGAGTAATGGCGGGTTTGGGGGAGTGCATCAAAAATTAATTGATCATTTAACTAAGCACGCGTTGTGATTAGATGACAACAATAGAGTGGGTGAAGCGAAAGTGATATCCGCCAATAATTCATATGCGACACTCTGAAAAATGACTCACAAAAAGAAAACTGTTTATCTGGGCACAATAATCGTCACCATCCTAACCCTAGCCTGCTTCCAAATGGCTTTTGTAATGACTGACGGGCTAGCTGCCTCCGGCAATAGCATCGCCGAACGCCACGAGTTTATTCAAAACAACCTAGGCATTTGGCAGTTGGGCTGGCTTAATTGGATGCTGGCGGCACTAGGATTATTAACTTTTTGCTGCCTGTTATTGCCGTACATACCTTCGTCTGAGTGGCGATTATTGGGTATTTTGCTGGTAGCACTGGGTATAGCACCCGATTTAAGTGCAGAGATTATTTTTGCTTTTATTATTCCCTACAGCCATCAAATCGATCCCTCGCTAGCGACTATGCAAATGCTGGAAACGCTAGCAATGCAATTGACCGGAACACTTGGCAATGGGCTTTATAACATTGGTGGATTTTTGCTAAATGCACTTTTGCTCAGCAACAAAAAGCTTCCGCGCAAGCTGGTGCTTATTGGTTTACCTGGATGGTGTTTTGGTTTTGGTTTGAGCATCGCTTGTGCAACCTACTCGATGGAAACTGCAAAGTTTTTTACAGCAGCAGGTATGGTGTGGAGCACAGTGTGGATGTTCGCCATTACGCTGATTGTATTTCGCAAATCAGACAATTATCGGCTTGAACACTAATGACCACAATTGAATGGTTTTTTGCACTCAAGCTGATACATATTGGTTCACTAATATTCTGGCTTGGCCCGAGCTTGGGTGGTTGGTTGATGTTATTAGCCAACCGTAAACAACTTGGTGAGCACTCACCGGCAACACACTTGGCTTATACAATTTTTATCCGTTTATTAATTATTGAACACATTGCATTTTTTGTATTGTTGGGTACTGGCATTGCAATGGCTTCGCTTGTTTACACTTTGCAAATTCCATGGTTGCAATGGAAGTTATTAATTATTTTTACGCTCATTCTTCCGCTTGAAATAGCAGACATATGGTATGGCAACATCAAACTACCGCAGATTTTTTCACACTTGAATGAATCGGGTTACGATACCAAACACGCCCGTACACTCCATATTTATCATGCCTATATAACTCGCATTGCTATCGTGATTATTCCGGTCAGTGTATTGGCAATAATGTGGCTGGTGATTGCTAAACCGCATGCGATAAACCTGTGGTGAAAATTGTGGGTATAATTGAACTCCACCCGCACTGCGAAGCGACACCATCGCACTAAGCCACAAAAAGCACCCTGTCCCTTCAATTACCACCCTTCCCTCTATATCATTAACACCTCAGCAAAACATCGGTCATTACCAGCAAACAGTGCCAAAGAGCCTGTCAAAAAACCTTTTTTCCACTTTTGAGAGAGCTTCAACCATGAAAATTGCATTAATGAACGAATTTAGTCAGGCCGCGAAGAACGCGATTGTGTTGCAGCAGCTGGAATCAGTCGCTGCCGAGCAACAACACAGCGTTTATAACGTGGGCATGAGCGATGACAATGATCATTACCTGACCTATATCCACCTCGGCATCATGGCGAGCTTGCTGTTGAACTCCAAAGCGGTGGATTTTGTGGTGAGCGGCTGCGGTACTGGCCAAGGCGCGATGATGTCGCTGAACGCGCACCCAGGTGTATTCTGCGGTTACTGCATAGAGCCAACCGATGCCTACCTGTTTGCGCAAGTGAACAACGGCAATGCGCTGGCGCTGCCTTTTGCCAAGGGTTTTGGTTGGGGTGCTGAATTGAACATTCGCACTATTTTTGAGAAGGCCTTTACCGGCGTGCGCGGCCAAGGTTACCCCGCTGAGCGCCGCGAGTCGCAAGTGCGCAATGCCGGTATCCTCACCAGCGTAAAAACCGCTACCGCCAAAGGTTATCTGGACGGCCTGCGTGCTATCGACCCGGAACTGGTAAAAACAGCAGTGACCGGCGAGCGCTTTCAGGCGTGTTTCTTTGAAAACTGCCAGGACGATAGCATCCGCGCCTTTGTGAAGGACGTATTGGGAAAATAAATTCCTCCCCAACCCTCCCTTTTTCAAAGGGAGGGAGCTAATTTCCCCTTTGTAAAAGGGATTTGCTCCGCACCGATTCACCCACTCTGAGGCAGACCGAATGACTCAAGTACTAACGCCACGCACTATTACCCTCGCGATTACCGGCGCTTCCGGCGCGCAGTATGGCCTGCGTTTATTGCAGTGTTTATTAGCCGCTGATTGCAAAGTGTATTTGATGATCTCCAGTGCCGCCGAAGTGGTGATCCGCACTGAAACCGATTTGGATTTACCACGGGATTTGGAAGACCAGCAGGCGATGCTCTGTTCACTTTACGGCGCCGATGAAGACCAGCTACAACTACTCGCCAAAGACGATTGGTTTGCAGCCGTGGCATCGGGTTCCAGCTCGCCGGCCTCGATGGTCATTTGCCCCGCCAGTGGCGGCACCCTCTCTGCCATCGCCCACGGTGCCAGCAATAATTTGATTGAACGCGCGGCCGATGTTGCCCTGAAAGAGCGTCGCAAATTAATTGTGGTGCCGCGCGAGACACCCTACTCTGAAATCCATTTGGAGAATATGCTCAAGCTGACCCAAATGGGCGTGATTGTATTGCCCGCCAGCCCCGGCTTTTACATGCAACCGCAGTCGGTAGAAGAGCTGGTGGATTTTATTGTGGCTCGCATTTTGGATCAGCTCGGCGTCGCTCAGGATCTAATGCCGCGCTGGGGCGAGGATTAACCCGTCTGCAGATCTGCCCTTAACCCAGCTCATTCCCGGGCTGGCAGCTACACAAACCCGCTTCCCCCACCCTTATTTGCCCACCACTGGCAACACCCTCGATTTAACCTAGACTTAAGCCAACACTCTGTAAAAATCGAGAGTACCAATGCCCTTTGCGGAATCACTGCCTTGCATACTATTTACCTTTACTGCGGAAAATAGCGGTAAATGCACCATCTGTTTTTGCAACAACAATTTGGCAGACATTTTTGGTATTACCGCAGAATCGCTCATTGCCGACAGTGAGTTCCCCTTTAGAAATGTTGACCTGGAATGCCGCCCCGATATTTACACCCACTTAAATCAGTTGATGTATGGCGAGCGCACATTTATAGACCTGAGCTTCACCATTAGCCGCCCCGAAAAAAAACATTGGTTTTTGCTGCAGGCATCAGCACAAAAAGGCTCACCCAAACATACTTACGAAGGCCGTATTTTTGAAATTACCGAGCAGTATGCGCGCCAACAACAGGTGCTGACCTCGGCCAATTATTTTATGCACCTGCTCGACCAACTGCCCGATCGTTTTTATTATAAAGATGCGCAGTCGCGTTACCTCGGTGGCAACCGCGCCTGGCGCGAACAACACCACATTGAAAATATGGCCGATTGGGTCGGCAAAAGCGATTTGGACTCCCCGCGTTTTACACCGGAGTTAGCGCAAAAAATATTTCGCGAAGAGCAAACAATGTTGCAAAGCGGCATAGCACTACGCACCCGCGAAAAAGTCGAAAATGCCGACGGCAGCATACAATATTCCGACTCAATCAAAACGCCGGTGTATGACAACCACAATCAACTAGTAGGGTTGGTGGGGCTAACACGAGACATCACCCAACTGGTGGAAACCGAACAGGCACTAGCGCACGCAAAAGAGCAAGCCGAGGAAGCAGCAAAAGCCAAAAGTGCATTTTTAGCAGTGATGAGCCATGAAATTCGCACCCCCATGAACGGCGTGATTGGCTGCGCATCACTTCTGGCCGACACTCAACTCACTGAAGAGCAGCGTCAACTGGTGCGCACTATTCAATCCTGCGGCGAAGGTTTGTTGGTAATTATTAATGACATTCTCGATTACTCCAAAATAGAAGCAGGGCAAATCCAACTGGAAATGCGCCCTTTTCCTCTGCGGGAATTAATTGAAGATACACTCGAACTTTTCAAAAAAAGTGCACAAAACAAAAATCTGGGATTACAGTATGTTTTGGCTGATGATGTACCGCTGCATGTAGAGGGAGACTCGGCGCGCATTCGCCAAGTACTGATTAATTTAATTGGCAATGCTATAAAATTTACCGACACAGGTGCAGTCACACTCACCATTAAGCTGCAAGAAAAACAGCACAACAAACACCGCTGTACCTTACTGTTTAAAGTCCAGGATACCGGCATAGGAATACCAGCGGCATTACAAGGCAACCTGTTTCAAGTATTTACCCAAGCCGATAACTCGATTACACGAAAATATGGCGGTACAGGTCTAGGTTTAGCGATTTCCAAAAAAATTATCCAACAAATGGGCGGAACCATTTGGTTGGATAGCACGCCCGGGTTAGGCACCAGCTTTTTCTTTACCGCCCGTTTTATCTATCACGAAAAAGCTTACGAACCCTCTACAAAAATTTCACCAACATCAAATTCCTTGCTGTCGACAACAGATGAAAACACCAACCTGCCTCTGGAAATAAAACCGCGCAATACACGCGTGCTGGTGGTAGAAGATAATAGTGTTAACAAAATGCTTATTATCAAAATGCTATCAAAATTGGGCTATAACAATATTACCGCCGTAGCCGATGGCTCAGAGGCCGTGGATATCTGCCGGGAAATGGCTATCGATATAATATTGATGGATATTCAAATGCGGATTATGGATGGTTACACCGCTACCGAAAAAATCAGGGCGCAACAAAATGTTGCGGGCCAACCCTGGATCATCGCACTCACGGCGGGCGTACAACAGGCGGATGCGGAACGCGCCTTTGCCTGTGGCATGAATGCTTTTGCTACCAAACCTATTCAACTGCTTGAATTAAATAATGCGCTTATCCAGGCAGAGACTGCTCTGCTCAGCACCAGCGCCTAAGTGTTCAAGGCGTGAAAGGCATCTGTTAAACTGATGCTCCAATCATTATGACCACGTTGCTATGACTCTCCCCAACCAGGTACGCATTGTTGAAGTAGGCCCGCGCGATGGTTTGCAAAACGAAAAGCAAACCATCACCACCGCCACCAAAATTCAATTAATCGAAAATTTAGTCGCTGCTGGTTTAACCTATATTGAAGCCGGTAGTTTTGTGAACTCGAAATGGGTGCCGCAAATGGCTGACAGTGGCGATGTATTTTCTGGCGTCGCACGCAAACCCGGCGTAACTTACGCTGCACTCACCCCCAACCTGCAAGGTTATGAACGTGCGATTGCCGTTAACGCCAATGAAGTGGCCATTTTTGCGGCGGCATCGGAAGCCTTTAGTCAAAAGAATATTAATTGCTCCATTAGCGAAAGTATCCAACGTTTTGAAACCTTAATTAGCGCCGCCAAAGCGCAACAGATCCCGGTGCGCGGTTATATCTCCTGTGTTGCCGGCTGCCCCTATTCCGGCGCAGTAAATGCACAAACCGTTGCCAGTATCGCCAAAGAATTATTAGCCATGGGCTGCTACGAAATTTCGCTGGGCGACACCATCGGCGTCGGCACTGCCGGACAAATCAAACATTTAATTGAAACACTCGCGCGCGACATTCCCATCGAAAAAATCGCTGCGCACATGCACGACACTTACGGACAGGCACTCGCTAACATTTATGCCGCATTGGAAATGGGCGTGAGTGTGATCGATTCATCCGTCGCTGGTTTAGGCGGCTGCCCCTACGCCGCCGGTGCAACCGGCAATGTCGCCACTGAAGATGTAGTCTATTTATTAAATGGCTTGGGTATTCAACACGGTGTTGATCTGGATAAATTAATTTATGCCGGCAATACCATCAGCGCAGCATTAAATAAACCAAGCAATTCAAAGGTTGCGAAGGCAAAAAGCAAATCCCTCTAACCCCATCTGAAAAAGCGAGCGTCGGGGAGGGATTAAAATATCGAGGAAAAAATGACAAACGAAATCGAACAACAAATCAATTTGGAAACCGCGCAAATTCACTGGCACGAACTGCAGCGTTTTTTCGCCAGCGGCAATGCCATCGCTGTAGATCCAACATTGGATCTAACTCACGTCGCCGCCCAAATTGTCGCTGACAATGCCGCGCAAATTAAAATCTGGATGGATGCGGGCTTGGTTGATGCAGTCAAAGATACCCAAGCCCAATCATGGTACGAACAAAATGCATTGGTATGGGCCGTGGTGATAAAACCTTGGGTGTTGGTGCAGCCGATAATTTAAAAGGTAAACTAAGCATGCGCCACATTCGCCGCGCCACAAAAGAAGATGCAGAAGCCGTAACTAATTTATACCGCGAACTCAATACACTCTCACCCGTCTCAGTATTGCCAGAGCGAATTGACGCAGTAGCAAATAGCAGCAATACATTCTTGCTAGTGTGCGATGATAGCGGCGAAATTATCGCCACCGCACTCCTCTGTCTATGCCAGGATGTGATGTTCGACAACCAACCTTTTGCAGTGGTTGAAAATGTAGTGGTCAGTGCCAACTATAAACGCGAAGGCAGCGGCAAAAGTATGATGGATTATATTGAAGCGTTTTGCTTGGCGCAGGATTGCTCCAAAATTATGTTGCAGACCAGCAGTGAAAACCGCGACGCACAGGATTTTTACACGGCGATGGGTTACGACCCGAACGCCAAAATCGGTTTTATAAAATATCGCCGCTACTTCTCACGATAGGTCGCTACTTTTTACTATAGATAGTTTGGCTAATAATTTCTTTACTCAATCATCAGGATACACATTATGAATCTTACTGCCAGCGGCGTTGCATTGCGCTTTTTGTTCGCGCTCTTATTGGTACTACTCAGTTATAACCCAAGTGGCTACTCTTATTTTCACTGGGTTCATAGCAGCTTCAGTGACATTACGCCCTATGTAGTAATTGCGGGAGTTATTTTGCTCATAGGCTGGGGAATCTACATTAAAGCCACGCTTAACTCGCTCGGGTTAATTGGCATAATTGCCCTCGCAGCGCTTTTTGCATGCCTTGTATGGCTGTTTGTTTACTGGGGATTTTTAAGCGTTACCGACATCTCGGCAATGGCTTGGGTCATTGAGATATTGCTAGCTGCATTGCTCGCCGTAGGAATGTGCTGGTCGCACTTCACTCGCCGCATGAGTGGGCAAGTGGATGTGGATGAGATAGAAGATAAGTAGCACTTTAGGAGGATTAGCCAAGGTTTTGGCTAATCCTCTTTCCGATTATTTTTTGCGTCAAACCTTTTAATTGAAAAATTACTGCGCTGCAGTCATATCCCGCTCTAACCCACTTGGCCCTGCGGGCTTTTTATTTTTCCACACCCACATTAACCCGCGCACATAGCCGTCACCTTTTACGGTGGTGTGATCAAGCCCTTCCATTACATAATTTTGCAACTTAAGCCCTTGGTAGTTGCGTGCAACTAACTGCTGCTGGAATTTAATTATAGGGTCGCGAAAAGCGGGATACTCTGTGGTGCCATAAGAAATAAACATACGGCCATTGAGTGCTTTGTGTGTTTTTGCGTAGCTGTTATCCAACTTCACGAGTGCTTGTTTATCCCACTCCACTGCCGGGCTTAATGCGATAAAACCACTGAAAAAATCAGGCGCTTGATACGCGGCGGTAATAGCAAATAATCCACCCAATGAATTACCGGCAATCACCCTGTCGGCTTTTTCACCGCGATATTGTTTTTCTATGAGCGGAGCGACTTCTTGTTGGATGAATTGTAAAAACAAATTAGCTTTGCCTGAACCCTCATCCACCGAGGTAAAAGTGTAATCAATGCGTCTTTCTTTGCCGTAATCTGCAACTGAAGGATAAGACAGGCCAACCATAATAAATTCGGGCACTTGATTGTCATAAATTAAATTGCCGTAGGTTGATACCAGTAGTGGCGTATCCCAATAAGCATCGAGATAGTAAAGAACCGGATATTTCTTTTCAGGATTGGTTTTGTAACTGGATGGATAGACCAAGACTAATTCATGATCTCTGCCAGTGATTGCTGATTGGATGGGAATAATTTCGGTATTACTCAATACAAACTGCTTGGTGCTTTGCTGTGCAAAAGCCATGTTGGCCGTTGCGAAGAATACAATTAGAAAAGCGCCACAGATATAACGCATAAATACCTCCATTAATAATTAACAACACCACTAGCGTTTATTGTGCAGCTCCCAGGTTTCCTGTTTTTTCTTTTCACTTTTGCGCAGCAGTACATAAGTGGCGCCAAGCCAACCGTGGCGTTTCTGTGCTGAATGAAATGCCATCACCTCATCCAATTGCGGCAGCCAGTGGGCAACGCAGCTTTTTAATTGCGCCGGTTGTTCGCGCCCTTCACCTTTGCCATGGGTAATGAGTGCGCAGCGAATATCGTGCGCCATGCAGTCTTTAATAAATTGAAATACAGCGGTGCGCGCTTGATCAATGGTCATATTGTGCAAATCGAGCCGTGCATCAATTTGGTATTTACCCATACGCAAACTGCGATAGACACCATGCTGCACACCATCGCGTTTGAATTCAATGACCGCAAGCGGATCAAGCGGCTCTATATATTCGCCGGAGAGAAAGTTTTGGTCTTTCGCGAGCTCAGCAGTCGCGGCCTTGCGGCGGGTTGCGATACTGGTTTTGTCCTTATGCGGCGATGCCAGCACCACTTTCTCTTCTACCTTGATGGGTTTTACATCTTTCATCTGGGAGAGGAAGAAATCGCTATCAGAATTGTTAGTAGACATAAGCGGGAATCTAAACAGCAGTAAAGGATGTGGAATTGTAAAACAAAAGGCCACCCTTGTGAGGCGGCCTTTTGTTTTACGTAGAGCACGGAACGCGCGATTATTTACCGCACAACTATTGATTGGCGCGATTGGCAATCAACTCATTCACCACTGCTGGATCAGCAAGCGTTGAAGTATCACCCAATGAATCCAATTCATTAGCGGCAATTTTGCGCAAGATGCGGCGCATGATTTTGCCAGAGCGGGTTTTGGGCAAACCCGGTGCCCACTGGATAATGTCGGGACGGGCGATAGCGCCAATCTCTTTCACCACCAAGGCCAACAATTCTTTCTTCAATTCGTCACTCGGTTGCTCTCCCGCCATCAAGGTGACATAGGCGTAAATGCCCTGGCCTTTAATGTCGTGCGGATAGCCAACCACTGCCGCTTCCGCAACCTTGTCGTGCAACACCAATGCACTCTCCACTTCCGCCGTACCCATGCGGTGGCCGGAGACGTTTAATACATCGTCCACACGACCAGTGATCCAGTAGTAACCATCAGTATCGCGGCGGGCGCCGTCGCCAGTGAAGTAATAGCCGGGATAGGTGCTGTAATAGGTGTCGATGCAGCGCTGATGATCGCCATACACGGTGCGGATCTGGCTTGGCCATGCAGCTTTGATACAGAGGTTGCCTTCGCCTGCGCCGATAACCTCTTTACCTTCCGGATCAAGCAGCACTGGCTGCACACCAAAGAAAGGCACTGTTGCGGAACCGGGTTTGAGGTCAATAGCACCGGGCAATGGGGTGAGCATGTGAGCGCCGGTTTCGGTTTGCCACCAGGTATCCATAATCGGGCAGCGGCTATCGCCCACCACACGGTAGTACCACTCCCAAGCTTCGGGGTTAATCGGTTCGCCTACGCTGCCGAGGATTTTTAAACTGGCGCGCGAAGTTTTGGTGACATAGTCGTCACCTGCGCCCATCAGGGCGCGAATTGCGGTGGGTGCGGTATAAAAGCTGTTTACGCCGTGTTTGTCGATCACCTGCCAGCAGCGCGAAGCATCCGGGTAAGTGGGCACGCCTTCAAACATTAGCGTGGTCGCGCCATTGGTAAGCGGGCCGTAAACGATATAGCTATGGCCGGTCACCCAACCCACGTCGGCGGTACACCAGTAAACATCGCCTTCCTGATAATCGAATACGTATTTGTGGGTCATGGCCGCTTGCAGCAAATAGCCGCCGGTGGTGTGCAATACGCCTTTGGGTTTGCCGGTGGAGCCGGAGGTGTAGAGGATAAACAGTGGATCTTCGGAATCCATGATCTCCGGTTCACAATCATTGGCCTGACGCTCAACCAGATCTTCGTACCAGAAATCGCGCTTTTCATCCCAAGCGATATCACCACCAGTGCGTTTAACCACGATACAAGTGTGTACACCGGAGCATTGTGCCAGGGCGATATCGGCATTCTTTTTGAGTGGCACACGTTTGCCACCGCGCAGACCTTCGTCCGAGGTAATCACTACCTGACATTCCGCATCCTGAATACGGTCTTTCAACGCCTCGGGTGAGAAACCGCCGAATACGATTGAGTGGATCGCGCCGATACGGGTACAAGCGAGCATGGCATAAGCGGCTTCTGGAATCATCGGCATATAGATGCACACACGATCACCCTTTTTCACCCCGCGTTCGCGCAAAGCGTTGGCGAGACGACAAACTTGGTCGTGCAATTCTTGGTAGGTAATAAATTGGTCTTCGGAAGGATCATCGCCTTCCCAGATAATCGCCGTTTGTTTGGCGCGGGCCGGTAAATGGCGGTCGATGCAGTTAACACTGACATTCAATTTGCCATCGATAAACCAACTCACTTCGCCTTTGCGCAGATCACTTTTGGTCACTTGCGACCAAGGCTGCTGCCAGGTCAGGAAGGTTTTTGCCTGCTCCGCCCAAAAGGTATCGGGCGCATTGATTGATTGGTCGTACATTTCCTTGTAGCGCGCCAGAGTGATCGCTGCGCTGCGTTTAAAGGATTCGGGAACCGGATACAGATGGACTTCAGACATGTTGATCTCTCTTCGACGTTATCTTGTTATTCGCGGGAAAGGCTGCAGGAATGATTCCGATGTCACACGCCACCTAACTCAAAAACTGCCCCTCAAAAAATCGCTTCAAGCTTAGCAGTTCTGGAGCTTAAATCTCAATGACAACGTTGTCCATCAAGGTTAAAAAATGTTTATTTGCCCAAGCGCAGCTATTAGCGCTTAGGTGTGCCCGGCCCCTCCCGATCCATGCGCTCCAACTCCTGCTTGTAGGCCTCCACTTCTTCCCAGTCAAACGCGGTTCCCGCATTCAAATGATCGGGATGCAGAGCGCGCTCCTTGGCGTTTTCCTGCAAGCTATGTTCTTTTTGCGGCTCGTCATCAGCGCCAAACTGCTTGAGAAGTTCATCGGTTTTTTTGGACATAGTGATATCTCCGGAAAGACACTCTTATTGATTAAATCGCAGACATAAAAAAGGGCGGTTGATCCGCCCTTTTATACGTAACTCAGATTACAGTCATCACATGGATAAGACTTATTCCATCTGCATAGGAATGGTGTTGCTGGTGCGATTGACGCTGTTGTCTTCATTTAAATAGACCAGCTTGGGTTTGTGCGCCACCAGCTCTTCATTGTTGAAATAGCCATAGGTCGCAATAATTACGCGATCACCCACCGCTACCTTACGTGCTGCCGCACCATTCATAGAAAAGGTGCCTGAACCCGGCTCAGCCAAAATGATGTAAGTGTGAAAACGCTCGCCATTATTGACGTTGTAAATATCGATTTGCTCGAATTCACGCATACCAGCCAGGGCTACCAGATCGGCGTCAATCGCGCAGGAGCCGTCGTACCACAGCTCGGCCTGGGTCACTTTGGCCATGTGTAATTTTGCTTTAAGCATATGAGTCAGCATGGAATCCTCCGGGGAATCACTGGTGCAGTGGCGGCGTTTAGACCAGCACCACAGAAACATTGTCAATTAGTCGTGCGCCCTGGGTATACATGGCGCCGAGTATAGTGATCTCCCGATCATCGTGTGCCGCCATTTCCAGTGTGCGGCTATTGCAAATGCTGATGTAGTCCACCCGAAAACCCGCCGCTTCAATCTGCGCGCGCGCCTCGTCCACCAGCACTGAAAAATCGCGGCGACCATCAGTGATCGCCTGTTTGATCGCATTTAAACTGCGGTTGAGCACCGCGACCTTTGGGCGCTCGTCGGCAGTGATAAAGCCATTGCGCGAGCTCATCGCCAGGCCGTCTTCCTCGCGAAAAATCTCACCAGCGGTGATTTTAATCGGAATACATAGGTCTTCCACCATGCGACGAATAACCGCCAGCTGTTGAAAATCCTTGACGCCAAACACCGCTTCGTCCGGCTGCACAATATTAAACAACTTGGTGACTACGGTTGTCACGCCCTCAAAGTGGCCGGGGCGACTCGCACCGCAGAGTACATCGGTCATAGTTGGCACTATTACACGGGTCTGCTCGGCCATACCATTGGGGTAGATTTCTTTTTCATCGGGGCAAAACAGGTAGTTGCAACCTACCGCTTCCAATTTGGCCGAATCAGCTGCCAAGGTGCGCGGGTATTTATCCCAATCTTCATTCAAGCCAAATTGCAGCGGGTTGACAAAAATACTGGTCACTACCACATCGCAATTGCGCTGGGCGATTTTCACCAGCTCGATATGGGCACTGTGCAAGTTGCCCATAGTTGGCACAAAACCAATACGTTTACCGGCTTTGCGCTCGGCCGCCAAGGCTTCACGAAGGGATTGAATGTGATGAAAAACCTGCATATTACTGCCTCAAACTGCCCATCAACCGAGCTTGGATTCGGGCGCGCGATAATACACGGTCGGGATTGAGAAGTACATTTTTAGATCAAAAAACAACCAGATATTCCGGGTGCGCCGGCTTACCTGATCAAGGGAAAAGCCGAGCCTGATTATCGATTACGGGTAAACGAACAACCGCATCGCCAAGGGTAAAAGTGCCGCCCTGAATCACCTTGGCACACAAGCCGCCGTAACCAAACATTGCCGCTGTACCGCCCGCCCCCAGCGCTTCATCCATACGCGAGCAGGGGTGACACAGGGCGTTGGTTTCGAGGATTACTTCGCCGATTTGCAAACGCTGATAGCGAAGCAAATTCATATTCATCCCGGAGATGACAAGATTGCGGCGCAGCAGGCGCGGATCAACCGATGCATGCCCCGTGTGATAGCAAATTTGCTGGATATATTCACTGCTGATCAGCGTGACTTGGCGCGCTGATCCCGGTGTTTTTTTCATGCGGTGATCACCCACCAACCCCAAACCCACCACCGCCTCGGCTTGATCAACTACCACTACCTCGCCGCGCCGTTCACTGCGCAAACCAATCCACTCCAATTTTCCGGGAGCGATACTGGCACAGAGTTTGTCGAGCAGACGGGCTTGGCTGTTCATCGGGAAAACTCACTGGGGATTACTATTGATAGCGATTAATACTGATCCTGCTGGAAATACTCAGGCGCGAGATTATCAAAGCGGGTGTATTTGCCGACAAACGCGGCGCGGCAGGTGCCGATTTCGCCGTTACGTTGCTTGCCGATAATCAATTCGGCCATGCCTTTGTCAGGACTGTCTTCGTTGTAGTATTCGTCGCGGTAGATAAACAGGATTACGTCCGCGTCCTGCTCGATGGCGCCAGATTCACGTAAGTCCGAGTTCATCGGGCGCTTGTTGGGGCGCTGTTCCACGCCGCGGTTTAACTGCGAAAGGGCGATCATCGGGCATTCAAATTCTTTGGCCATGCCTTTGAGCGAGCGGGAGATTTCGGAAATTTCCTGGGTACGGCCTTCACCACTGCCAGCAACCGTCATCAACTGCAGGTAGTCGACCATGATCATGCCGGGGTTGCCGTGTTCACGTGCGATACGCCGGATACGGGCGCGCATTTCCTGGGGGTTCAAACCGCCGGTATCGTCGATAAACAGCAATTTGTCTTTGAGTTTGGCAACGGCAGAGGAAAGTTTCGGCCAATCCTCTTCGGTGAGTTTACCGTTACGCATTTTGCCTTGGTCGATACGACCAATGGAGGACATCATCCGCATCACCAGCGCGGAAGATGGCATTTCCATACTAAACACCACCACCGGCTTAGGCTGGTTAAACAGCGCGCCCTCCACGAAGTTGAGCGCCAGCGCGGTTTTACCCATGGACGGACGCGCGGCGAGGATAATCAATTCGCCCGGCTGCCAGCCGGAGGTGCGCTGATCCAGGTCAGTAATACCCGTGGGCACCCCGGTGATGTCACTACCGGAGCGGAACAGCTCATCAATGCGCTGCACCGTTTGTTTCAG
Source organism: Cellvibrio sp. KY-YJ-3 (assembly GCF_008806955.1). Lineage (NCBI taxonomy): Bacteria > Pseudomonadati > Pseudomonadota > Gammaproteobacteria > Cellvibrionales > Cellvibrionaceae > Cellvibrio > Cellvibrio sp. KY-YJ-3. The sequence continues at coordinate 4,239,427 of NZ_CP031727.1, forward strand.
CAGCTCATTCACACCGACCAAACCACCTTCTTTGGGGCGATCTTCAGCGATCTCGGCCACACGTTTTTCGGCCAGCTGCAACAGGTCATCGGAATCCAGACCTGCGGGGTTCATACTGGATTTACTAATATCCTGTGCGGCGGCAATCAGTTGGCGCAGGGTTGAACGCTCGCGTACGATTTTGGCGTAAGCAGCAATGTTAGCGGCGCTTGGCGTATTGTTGGCCATTTCGACCAAGTAGCCTAAACCGCCCACACGCTCCAATTCGTCGTGTTTATGCAACTCTTCCGAGAGGGTGATAACGTCCAGCGGTTGACCGGCTTCCTGTAACGCCAGCATCATGCGGAAAATGAGTTTGTGATCCTCGCGGAAAAAATCCGATTCAGTGACCACTTCGAGCACTGCATCCAGGCGGTTGTTATCCAACATCAAACCACCCAGCACCGATTGTTCGGCCTCTACCGAATGCGGCAGTGCAGACTGGGCGGTGAGTTGGCTCGCGAGGCGATCCTCAAAACTGGCAGATTCGAAGCTGGATTCAGGCATAAGTCGTTAAAACACTGGCGTAGTTATTTGTCTAATCGATATTGATCGAATTGGGTGCAAAAAAAATCGGGCACATCTAAACCCCGAAAGGGTTGTCGATAGTGCCCGATTTCCTCTAGCTTGTCAGCAGAAGCTGACCAGCAGAACTGTGCGCCAAAGTATTACTCTGGAACAACAGCCAATTTAACCGCTTGAATCACTTCAGCGTGCAACTGAACGTCGATCTCGTATTGACCGATTTCACGCAGTACGCCTTGTGGCAAGCGAATTTCTGACTTGGCAACTTCAACGCCAGCTGCAGTGATTGCATCAGCGATGTCGCGAGTGCCGATAGAACCGAACAAACGGCCTTCGTCACCAGCATTAGCCGCGATAGTCACTTGCAATGCAGCCAGTTTCTCAGCGCGTGCAGTTGCTTCAGCAATTTTTGCAGCAGCTGCCGCTTCCAAACCAGCGCGACGCGCTTCGAAGTCAGCGATGTTTTTTGCAGTAGCAGCAATTGCTTTGCCTTGCGGCAACAAGAAATTGCGGCCATAGCCAGACTTAACGGTAACTTTGTCACCAATAGCGCCTAAACGGCCTACTTTATCGAGCAGAATAACTTCCATCTCTATACCCCTTACTCGTGGCTGTCAGTGTATGGAATCAAAGCCAGGTAACGAGCACGCTTGATAGCAGTAGCCAACTGACGTTGGTATTTAGCTTTGGTGCCAGTGATACGGCTTGGAACGATCTTGCCAGTTTCGGTGATGTAAGCTTTCAGCGTTTCAACATCTTTGTAATCGATGCGCTTGGTGCCTTCAGCGGTAAAACGGCAGAATTTGCGACGACGGAAAAAACGGGCCATGGTTATACCTCCTGCTCTTCTTCAAAATCATCTGCATCAACACCGTCTTCATCAGACAGGTCTTCTGCGTCATCACGACGTTCAGCGCGCGCTGGGCGAGCTTTGCGTTCACGGCCTTCTTTTTCGGCTTTCATGATGAATGATTCTTCAGTGATGGCGGCATCTTCACGCAGAACAAGGCTACGCAAAATGGCATCGTTGTAACGGAAGTTGGTAGTCAACTCTTCCAATACAGCGTCAGAGCACTCTACGTTCATCAGAATGTAGTGAGCTTTGTGCACTTTATTGATGGAGTAAGCCAGTTGACGACGGCCCCAATCTTCCAAACGGTGAACTTGACCACCGTCGTTTTTGATAGCTGAGCTGTAACGCTCAACCATGGCTGGAACTTGTTCGCTCTGGTCAGGATGAACCAGGAAAACGATTTCGTAATGACGCATGTTTAGCTCCTTACGGGTTAAAGCCTCCTACTTTGCTGATAAATAACGAAGCAGTGAGACAAGGAGTAGCCGATTTTACAGTCACAGGGTGACTTTACCCCCGGCCAGTTTGGGGTGCGGAATTGTACGCATAACACCCCCTACAGGCAAGTAAAACCACGGCCCGCATCACCTTTTCCCCACTTCACTGCACTATCGCCCCTTTCCCGAAAAAAATGGCACTGCCACTTTATGCCGAAACCTGAAGCAGGTGGTCATGCCACCTACCCTTACATGACATTAGGTGGGCTCTGGTAAGTATCCAGAGCGAAGACATCACTACACAACCTAGTAGGAGCAAAGTCATGAAGAATAATCATCCCGGTTGCGCAGCGCCAACTGCTGCGCGCTCCGCAAATCCACGCAACAGGCTATTCGCGAGCCTGGTTACAGGCCTTGCCAGTATTGCTTTCTGCAGTACAGCGCTAGCTGCCGTACCCGCGTTACAGGTGCAGGGCAATAAAGTCCTCGTCGGCGGTAAATCCGTTAGCCTTGAAGGTGTCTCCCTGTTTTGGAGTAACACCGGCTGGGGCGCAGAAAAGTTTTATACCGCCGCTGCGGTCAAACGCGCTAAAACCGAATTCAACGCCAACCTGATCCGCGCCGCCATCGGCCACGGGGAAGGTGGTGGTATCCAGGATGACTGGAACGGCAACATGGCGCGCCTCGATACCGTTATCCAGGCAGCCATCGACAACGATATGTATGTAATCGTTGACTATCACAGCCACAAAGCACACGAGAATTGGGGTTCAGCAGAAGCCTTCTTCAAACAAGTGGCGCAAAAGTGGGGCCAACATAACAACGTCATTTACGAACTCTACAACGAGCCATTGGGTGTGGATTGGCACTCGGTACTCAAACCCTATGCAGAGCATGTGGGTGGCAAAATCCGCGCGATTGACCCGGACAACCTGATCATTATGGGCACGCCTAACTGGTCGCAAGATGTTGATGTCGCATCAACCAACAAAGCCAACGTCTCCAACCTGGCCTATACCGTTCATTTTTATGCTGATAGCCACCAGGGGTCCTATCGCGCCAAGGCGCAAACGGCACTCAATAACGGTGCTGCGCTGTTTGCCACTGAATGGGGCGTGGGCCATGCCAATGGCCGCGGTGCGGTGAACTACGCCGAAACCTGGGCCTGGATCGACTTCCTGCGCGTTAACGGCATCAGCCATGCGGGCTGGGCGTTCCACGACAAAGAGCGCGACCAGGCGACGGGCGAAGTGGAAACCTCATCCTTTTTCTGGGCCGATGGCTCATTGAAAGAATCCGGCAGATTTGTGAAAGAAATTCTCGCTGGCCGTAAATCTATCGATGGCGGTGGTGGCGACGGCTCTGGTGGTACCTGCACCAAAGCCAATCCGGGCGATGCCATCCAGGCCGAAAGCTGGTGCCAGATGTCTGGCGTGAAGACCGAAACGACCAGCGATGCAGGTGGTGGTTTGAATGTCGGCTATATCGATGGCGGCGACTGGATGACTTACTCAGTCAATATACCTACCACCGGCACCTACAAAGTCAGCTACCGCGTTGCAGCTCAGGCAGGTGGCGGACAGCTCCAATTGGAAAAAGCCGGTGGCAGCCCGGTGTATAGCAATATCAACGTTCCCGCGACGGGAGGCTGGCAAAACTGGCAGACCATTTCCCACAATGTAGTGTTGCCCGCAGGCGAGCAACTGATCGCGCTCTCGGCGATTACCGGCGGCTTCAATATCAACTGGCTGAAAGTAGAAAGCACTGGCGGCGACAACACCGGTACCGTAATCGCGACTATTCAGGCGGAAGACCATAGCCAACAGAGCGGCACACAACAAGAAACCACTACTGATGCAGGTGGTGGCAAGAATGTGGGTTATATCGATGCCGGTGATTGGTTGTCTTACTCCGGTACGCCGGTGAATATCCCCAGCACCGGCAGCTATGTGATCGAGTATCGCGTTGCCAGCCAAAACGGTGGCGGCAGTCTGGCATTTGAGGAAGCGGGCGGTGCGCCGGTGCATGGCACTATCGCTATCCCAGCAACCGGCGGCTGGCAGACCTGGACGACCATCAAACACACCGTCAACCTGAGTGCGGGCAACCATCAATTTGGAATTAAAGCCAATGCCGGTGGTTGGAACCTCAATTGGATTCGCATCAGCAAGGCACATTAATCCCGACAAGATATGATAAGTGCGGTTTTTTGCCGCCTTCGGGCGGCTGTTTTCGTTATGTCTGAACCGGCGCGGAGTCAACCGGCGGCAATGCTTGCTTGCGATACTCCGAGGGCGTCATTCCCGTTATGCGTTTAAAAAATCGATGAAACGCCGATTGGCTGTTAAAACCGGATTTATACAGAATGTCCAGCACCGTATCGCCCGCGCACTCAGGCGCAGCCAATAACCGCTTGGCCTCTTCAACCCGCTGGGTATTGATGAACTCAAAGAAATTCTGCTGGTGATGGTCATTGATAATGGTCGATAGCTCGCGCGGCTTGATGCCAATCTGTTCAGCAAATCGCTCCAGATTGATCTGGCTTTCCAAATGCAATCGCTGTTCGCGAATACCGCGCGCGACCGCTTCGCGCTTTTCGTCCACCTGCGGAATATCCTGTAACCGGTCTTTTTCCGGCGCTACGGCCACCACCAATTCATGCTGCAGCAGCTCGCGGGTATTGCGCCAGCCAAACAGGAACAGGCCATTCACCAACAGCACCGTGAGGTAGTTATTGATTATGCCCAGCAGGTCATTGGTCTCGCCGCTCACATAACCGCCCAGGAAATAGGCGATAAATGACCAAAGCCAGTGGATAAAAAATCCCCCCAACACCCAATCCGCCAGCCGCAATTCCCGCTCAGCGATGCTGGAGTACATTTGTTTTAACTGCTGACGCAAACGGAACTCGGTGTAGAAACACGCGAGCACATAAATGAGCGGCGAGCATTTGACCAGGAACCACACAAAAGCCAAGGCCGCACGATCTGCCTCTGTAAGGGCCGCCCAGTGCCAGGGCAGCCAGTCATGGAGACTCAAGTCATAAGCAAAAATAACCCCCACCGCCAACAGGGCAGGCAACAGATGCACACCATGGCGCCACTGATAGACGTCGCGCTCACAGGACAGTGAGCGCAAATAAAAGAACAACACCGGCCCTTGCAACAAGAGGCAAGCCGATAACAGCGCAGGTATCCAAGGGTAATGAGCAATCGATATCGACTGGAAGCTGGTATTCCAGGTGATGAGAGTAGTGGTAAGCGTTCCTATCACCAGCATGAAAAAGAGTTGTAGCAACCGACGTGACGGTTTCCTGCCGCCAGGCAAAATGCCCAGAGCAATACACAGGATCAGGGTTTCCAAAATAGTCAGGGCGATGACCACTTCATGCAAATTAAGTAAGAGATGTTTCATTATTTTTATGTGTCGGTAATTCGGCGATAGTTTTTGTGGAATAGCCTGTCAGCATTTCATATTCTCGCGCTGCTAAATTATCACAGCCTGTAGCGCCATCACTGACCCCACTTTGCATTTTCAGCACATGACGTTGGCCGGTTTTATCCACCGGGTAATACGCGCAATAGGCTTTCGATACCAATCCCATTTATGTATCACAAGTGGGAACTCCCACTTTCTCGATAAACCCGCACGAAGGAAGCCTCCCTCCAGCTGCTCGCATACATTGGGCAAGCCCTTTACGGCGCTACTCCAAAATCTCCTGTTATAAAAAACAATAATTCCCCCGGAGGAACTATGAAACTCAAACATTCGGCGAGTATCCATTCGCTGGCGCTGGCCATGTTCAGCCTCGGCGCGGCCAATACCCTTGCGACAGACTACAACGACCCCTGGTGGGCAAGCCCCAATACCAATACCAGTTTTGTCGACCAGTTCGATGGAGTGAGCATCAACCGCAACAAATGGTTGGTGGAGCAAAACATTTTTGTGAATGGCGAGGATATTGATTATCAGGATGTGGAATACCCCGCCGCTGACTGGACTTTTCGTGTCGGCCAACCCGATGCCGGTGCCACAGATGGCAAGGTACTCAACCTGAAAGCCCGCTATATGGATGGCCAGATCCAGGACTATTACGGTGGCACTGCCGGTCAGGGCAAGCCGCTGTTTATTCGCGCGGGCCGGATTGAATCGCAAATTACCGATGACTCCACCTTTGTGTATGGCAAATTTGAAGCGCGCATCAAAATGCCGCCGGCGCGCAACGCCGAATTCCCGGCCTGGTGGTTGTTGGGCAACTTTCCCGATGTGGGTTGGACTGCTTGCCAGGAGCTGGACATTATTGAGTTCACTGGCGCCAATGTCAGTAAAGCGCCGCAAACCCATTGGTCGGCGCCCTACCCGGCCTATGGCGGCAACCCTTATGGCACCACTTACGCGCAACTGGGCATTAGCCCAAGCGATGAATATGTCACTTACGGCGTGATCAAAACCCCGGAATCGGTCGATTACTACATCAACGGCGTTAAAACCTACAGCTGGACCAAAGCCGAGCGCGGCGACCAGCCCTGGCCTTACCTCACCCCCATGCGCATGATCCTCAACCACGCCATCACCCATGTGGAATGGCCGGACGTGGGCAATTACAACCAATTCAGCACCAACGCCAATGTGGCCAACAAAACCGGTTATACCCGCGTCAATAACGGTGTGACCGAGTATGAATATTTGGATACCGCCGCGATGAACGCCAATATCGGTCGTGCGGGCACGGATTTCCTGGTCGATTACGTTGCCCACTGGCCACTGCCGACCACCGACACTTGGCACAAGTACATCGACGAGAGCAAATACAGCTTCTTCCGCCCCACCAATAACACCAAAGGTTTCTATTCGCTGAAAGGCTGGATGGCGCCGGTGTCCGTCAACGCAGATGCTTACTTACAAGAAGGTGATAACGCCTACCGCGATAACAGCGCCAAAAATGCCGCTGACGGCTATGTCGGCTCCAAGTGGGCAACCCCGCGCGACGACAATATGCATTCAGTCACCATCGACTACGGCGTGGACAAACCCATCAAATACTTCTGGATTGAATGGAGCTGGAACCTGCCCAAGTCTTACGACATCTTCGGTAAAACTGCGTCCGGCAACTGGGAATTTATCCTCAATTCAGAGCAGCAAAGTGTGGGTTGGGCGACACATACTTTTGATATAAACAAGACCTATCGCTACATCAAACTGGTCACCAAAGGTCGCATAGATAAAGCCGAGCCAATTTGGCTGCTGGAATTCAAAGCCTTTGAGGATGTGCCCAATGTATACCCCAAACCAGCGGGTACACCGGTGGTGGATCGCACCGTCAATATGCTTGGCAACGGCAACTTTGCCGACGGCCTGACCGGTTGGGGGAGCGAGAACTACGACGGTGCAGGCGCGACCTATAGCGTTATCAATGGTGAAGCGCGCATTACCGCCGCCACGCAAGGCACCGGGTCTGGCTCCTACCAGTTGCACACCCAGGGGTTTGGCCTGAAGCGCAACTATCGCTACCAGATCAGCTTCCGCGCCCGCGCTGAAACGCCGCGCAACATCCAACTGCGTCTGGCGGAAAACCAATTGAATCCATCACCGGCCGGAACCTATTTGCTGCAGACCATCGCCCTTGGTACCAGCATGACCAGCTACAGCTTTAACATCGATTTTACCGGTGGCGATAACCCCGGCCGCCTCGCCTTCCTGCTTGGCGCCATGGGTAATGCAACGACCTACATCGATGATGTGGTGATTAAAGAAATCGCCTACATAGGCTCCGGTGACCCGCTGGTTCCGGCAATTACCGCCACCGATTTCAGCGGCGCCAGCAGTGGCTGGGAAACTGACTGGTGGGGCGTAGCGCAACGCGCGGTGGATGGTGCAACCGGCAACAAAGCCAGCGGTAACGATGGTGTCGCCGAAGGTCAGGACTTGTGGGTGAGCGTGAACATCGATGCCAACTATGAAGTGAAAGAGGTACTGGTAGCGGGCGATAAATCCGCACCGCGCAGCCTCGCGCAGTTCAAAGTGGAATACGGCACCGCTAACAACACCCTGATCGACTGGAGCAACAGCAATACCGATGGCGCCTATGAAAGCTTCAGCAACTTCGTCGCCTACCCACCCGCGAATGAACGTCGCTTCCGCTTCTGGTTCCGCCCACCGGCAGGTCAATTGGTGGAAGTGGCCGATGTGCAGTTGATGGCCGTCGACCTGAAGCCCCACCGCATCTACACCATTAATTTGGACAACGGTGGCAGCATCAGCCCGGCGGACACCTTGCGCTACAGCAAAAACAACACCGATTCCGCGACCTACAGCTTCACACCGCCACCGGGTGGATCGGTCGCCAATGTGATAGTGGACGGCGTATCGCTCGGCGCTATGAACAGTTACACCTTCAATAATATTGCTGCCAGCCACACCATCGCCGTCGCTTACAACACCACTGGCGCCAGCTCATCGGCGGCCAGCTCCAGTGCCCCCTCCTCTGCCTCGTCCAGCAGTTCGAGTGTGGCACCGGTATTGTTATCCCAAGGCCGTCCGGTTACTGCCAGCAGCAACTTTCAACACGCAGCCAATGCAGTGGATGGCAACGGCGGCACGCGCTGGGAATCCACCCACGGTGTCAGCCCCAGTTGGATCATGGTGGATTTGGGCAGCAGCAAAAACCTGAGCCAGGTGATTATTGATTGGGAAGCGGCCAACGCCGCCAACTATCTGGTGCAGGCATCCAACAACGGCATGAGCTGGACCACCTTGAAAACCATCACCACTGGCGCCTTTGGTGATCGCACCGACACCCACAGCGTTGCAGGCAACTACCGCTATGTGCGCATTTATGCCACGGCACGCAGCGCAGGAAACCAATGGGGTTATTCAATTTGGGAACTGAAAATAACGGGTAATTAATAAAAATTTAAGCAATGGTTATTAACCGCCACCCGCATTTTTTTGCGGGTGGTTTTTTAAAAATAAATGGACGACATACCATGAAAAAAATTCACTCACTTTTATTATCTGCAATTTTTTCTATCGCCATTTTCAGCAGCGCCGCCCACGCCGCTGTCATTACCTTTGATGATTTACCCGCAACCGAAGCCGATGCGATTCACAATGGTTATCACGGTTTCAATTGGGGTGCAGACTTTATGACCAGCGTAGCCTACATCAACAAAAATACTTTGCTCGGCACCGGCTTTGCTTCGGGGGTTGTGTCAGGTGATTACGCCGCGTTTAATAATTTCGCAACCACCAGCACTATTAGTAGCAATCTGTTTGATTTTAACGGCGTCTATTTAACTGCCGCGTGGAATGAAGGTTTATTGATTGAAGTCACTGGTTTTTTAGACAACCTTGCCCTCTTCACCACAACCGTCACGGTCAGTACACAACAGGCGCAATGGTTCGATTTTAATTTTATCGGCATCAACCAACTCAGCTTTCGCTCCTGGGGCGGAACCTCCAATAATCCCGACGAAGGCGGCGAACATTTTGTGATGGATAATTTCACCTACAACGAATCTACCAGCACATCAGTACCCGAATCATCATCACTCGCCTTATTGCTACTCGGCGCCGCCGGTATTTTATTAGGCCGCAAAACCAAAAAACCCTGATTTCCAGCAGTAAAAACAACCCTGCTTTGCCGCCACCAAGCGATTGGTAGCGGCGTTTTTGTTTTTGGGGTAGAGTCGTACGCCGCATCCAAATAAATTCCGGCTGCACTAACGCTATATATCAATAATTATTCGCGCGAGATTCCATGATGGACACCCCAAATCCCTATACCCCACCCAACAGCAATCTTGAAAATAAAACGGATATTCAAGACATAACACGGTACCGCAAAAAACTCATTCCGATGTGGATAAAAATATTTGGCTGGCTGTTTATCGTCATAGGTACAGCGGTGCCATTTGTAGGAATTTTCTCGGTGGTAACAGGCGTAGAGGGCAATTATTCTCTATATGGGCTTGAGGAGACCGGCAGCTTATTTTCGCCTATTCCATTACTGATAGTTACGCTGTTTGTAGTTCACTCTGTTTGCGCATTTGGGCTGCTGTTTGGAAAATCATGGGGCGTTAGGGCTTGTCTAATTCTGGCTTACATTAGCGTAGCAATTTGCTTATTCACTACATTTTCAGGAGATGGGAGTATTCGATTAGAGATCCTGTTACTTATTTTTTATATTTTAAAACTTCGTAAATTACAGCCCATTTGGTTTGGCCCTTTAACTGATGAAAATAGTGAATCTACACCTATTGGTACAGATGGGGTCAATTAATAATGACTTACCAAGGAAGCTGCCATCCCAGCGCAATAAAATGTGAAGTAAAAAACTGCAACGGCTCGATCTGCAATATAAGCGGTTTTTTACATTCGATCCGACTGCATCGCCTTTTCCTCCGATTGATCGTGATGTTAACGGGGCTCTTCATCCTGAACGCTGCTGCGCAGGAGGAACCGCGAGTACGAGCGCGAGATTTAGGTGTCGCACCGGGTATCTTCAGTCCTGGCACTAACAACGCGATCACCGACGTCGCCGGTGTACGTGTCGGCCAGGTGACGCTGCGAAAAGGCGATAAGGTTCGTACCGGTGTCACCGCGATCCTGCCGCACCCCGGCAATGCCTACCGCTCACGGGTACCCGCTGCATTGCATGTAGGCAATGGCTTCGGCAAATTCATCGGCACCACCCAAATCAATGAGCTGGGCGAGTTGGAAAGCCCGATCTTGTTGACCTGCACCTTGTGCGTGTGGAAGGCGGCCGATGCCATGGTTGAGTGGATGCTGGCGCAACCGGATATGGAGCAGGTACGCTCGCTGAATGTGGTCGTGGGCGAGACTAATGACGGCAGACTCAATGACATACGCGCACGCCCGATCACCGCAGCTGCGGTGCGTACTGCATTGGAAAGCGCGAAGAGTGGGCCGGTGCAGGAAGGTAGCGTTGGTGCAGGCACCGGCACTACGGCATTCGGCTGGAAGGCAGGTATAGGAACGTCATCGCGCAAACTGCCCGACAGCTTGGGTGGATTTACGGTGGGTGTGCTGGTACAGGCTAACTTCGGTGGAGTACTGCAGGTGGCAGGTGCGCCCGTGGGGCGTGAGCTGGATCGCTATGCGTTCCAAAACGCAGTCGCTGCGCAAGAGAACACCCGTGGATTAGCCGATGACCGCGGCGATGGCTCAATCATTATTGTGATCGCCACCGATGCGCCCTTATCGGATCGCAATCTGCAGCGCTTGGCCTCACGCGGCATGATGGGATTGGGGCGTACCGGCAGTTCCGCATCCAACGGTAGCGGCGATTACATATTGGCATTTTCGACTGCCGAATCGGTGCGACGCCAATTTGATGCGGCGCGGTTGCAAACTACCGAATTGGCGAACGAGCAAATGAGCGCTGTATTCCAGGCCAGCGTGGATGCAGTGGAAGAGTCGGTCTACAACGCCTTGTTTATGGCGACCACGGAAAGTGGCAATGGTCAAACAGTGGAGGCTATTCCGCTGGATCAGGTGCGGAAAGTGCTGAAGGCTCACGGTATAGAAGTACCTGCGCGATAGGCAGCGCAGATGCTCCTACATCTGCAACACCGAAAATCAAAGGACAATAAACAATGTGGAAAGTATTAATAATTACATCAGTGCTATTCATTGCTGCCTGTAGCACCACAAAAATCCATGTTTACACATCGGGAATTGATCAGCCTACCCAACAGCAACTGCTTCAATCGTTAAACAATGCCGGTTTGAAGGCTCATCAACAGACAACCCCAATGCAGCCCCTCAAAGAAGGGGCTTATATCATTTACACACCCAACTCTCGTTCAACGCAGATCAACCGAGAGATTGAACAGATTTTAAAATCATTAAATTTACCGGCACCTGAATCACGCCTGTTTAGTTTGGGCGAAGGAATTAGCGCACACCGATATACCAAAGGAAATATTGGCCTCTATGTGATCGCAAATACAAACCAACCAACAGATAGCTTAAAAAAAATACTGGAAGAAAGCAGTATCTTGGATTGGGAGCTTGGTTCGATCAGCTGCACCCAAAATTACATTCTGGACATCATGGGCGATGGTAAAATTTACATAAGTACACTCGAAGATGGTAAAGAAATAACCTCACTCAACTGGAAAATACAAGATAAACAATTAGTGCTGACTAAATTATTTAACCGCTACGTTTACGACATTTCAGAAGAAAAGAAAATCATAACACCGACTCAACAGTATCCCGAACCTTACGGCTGCCAATTCCGCAGCAACTTTGACACTGTCGTGCACGTAAAAAATATCAGGAATTAGTAATGATCTACCAAGGCAGCTGCCATTGCGGCGCAATAACATTTGAAGTGGAAGCCCCCGACGAAGTGGAAGTCGAAAACTGTAATTGTTCGATCTGCAATATGAGCGGTTTTTTACATTTGATTGTGCCGCAGCGCAGTTTTCGCCTCAGCAGTGGCGAGGACAACATCACTACTTACACATTCAACACCGGTGTAGCCAAGCACAAGTTTTGCAAAACCTGCGGTATCAAACCCTTTTACATTCCCCGCTCAAACCCGGATGGGGTGGATGTCAATTTGCGCTGCTTAACACCGCAGCCAAAAGCAGTAAAAATTGTGGCTTTTGACGGACAAAATTGGGAGCAACATGCTTATACCCTTGCGCATAAAAGCCTTTAACCATGCAGGGTCAGGACTTATAACCAAGAATCCGCGATGGCAAGAATAAAAGCGCGCGCAAAAATGCAAACACCGCATCAAAGGCGATACCAAGGATGCGAAACGGAATAGAGATCAACCAGACAATTGGCCAAAGTACCAAGGCGAGCAGCGCCAAGGGCCAACAGATTGCCCATAACAATAACCAGCAGATAAATGTGAGCATACGCCCCCCGTTGTAAACATTGTTTTGGGATTAGATGCAGATTACAACAGATTAGATTCAGCTCAACCCTTTATAATGGTAAACCTTCGACAACCCTCTCCCAACGCCAGAGCCCTCCTATGAAACCCATTCACCTTCCTGTGTTTGTTTTTGCCCTAAGCCTGATTGCCTGTAGCAGCCAACCACAGCCGCAAGAAAAAAGCTCAGAGGATGAACTGACAGATGCGTTGGCGGCTGTTTTTGGTGAGCGTAAAAAGCCGGATATGAAAATGGTAGAAAAATACCCCTTGGGCACGGCGGAAAATCCTGTACGGGTGGCTATGCCGATTGGTCAGCGGGATTATTTATCGCGTTTGGTGTGCAGCAACGGCGAGCAAGTTTCAGCATTTGCGCGCGAAGGTAGCGCAGGTATTGGTCCCTATGGCTCGATGATAGATTCCTACACCGTCATTTGCGACACCTATCAGGGTGCGGTTGAGCACACAGTTTATTTGGATATGTATCACGGCGACTATGAAGAAACGCGCCCGGCGCAGGGATTCAAAGCACTGCTACCCCAGAAAAACAATTAACAAATTCGACCTAATGGCAACGCTATACTGGTTAGGCTTGTTCGTATCAATAGGTGTTATCTACTCAAGGAGACTGCAATGAAAACAACTCTGCTCTTGGTGTTGGCTATAGGTTTTATCAGCTTAACTGGCTGCACACACAACAACACCGGCACTGCCAGCTTGATCAATACCTATTGGAAACTGGTTGAAATAAAAGGTACCGCCGTGGCTGTCAGCGACAATCAGCGCGAGCCGCATATTGTGCTGAACACGGAGCGGCGTGTAGCAGGCTCCGATGGTTGCAATCGCATGATGGGTGGCTATCAGGTGTCGGGCGATAAATTACAATTCACCCAAATGGCCGGTACGCGCATGGCGTGCATGCAAGGTGCAGAACAAGCGCAGCTGATTGGCGCCACCCTGCCGAAGGTTGCCAGTTATGACATAGCTGGCGATCAACTGGAATTGCGCGATGCCGGGGGTGTAGCTATTGCACGCTTTAAAGCGGTTGCACTTCCCTGATTTTTTTACGGCTAGCGTTTAAGGGCTAACCCTGCTGACGAAACTCGGTGGGCGTTACGCCCACCATGCGTTTGAAAAAACGGTGAAAAGCGGAGGGACTGTTAAAACCGGATTTATAGATAATCTCCAACACCGTTTCATTTTTATAGTCGGGCGACAACAACAACCGTTTAGCTTCTTCCACACGGTAGCGATTAATAAATTCAAAAAAATTTGATTGGTAATGCATTTTTAAAATCGCGGAAATGTCGCGCGGCTTTAATCCCGTCTGCTCTGCAAAACGCTCCAGGTTAATATTGCTCTCCAGGTACAACTTGTCTTCATTCATGGCTTTTTCAATAACTGCGACTTTGTGATCCATTTTGGTCGGCTGTATCGGCTTGGCAACCGGCATAGCGTTCACGCTGAGCAATTGACGGGTATTAATCAAACCAAATACAAATAACGCGTTTACCAATATTACCGTTAGATAATTGTCGATAATTCCCAGGCTATCACTTACCCCGGCACTCACCTGCCCCTCAAGCACATAAGCCAGCAGCGACCACAGCCAGTGAATACAGAAACCTGCAAGCACTGCATCTGCCAATTTCAATTCAGACATGGAAATAGCTGAATAAAGTGCTTTCAAGTTCTCACGCAATTTATATTCGGCGATAACACAGGCAACGATGTAACCCAGCGGGGATATTTTTACCAGCGCCCAAATAAAAGCAACCGCCGTATTTTCCGCCCCAACCAATTCTGTTGTTGGCCACCATTCAAGGCTATTAATATCAAATAAAACCAATAACAGCGCCGCCACCAGTGCCGGTACTAAATGCAGAAAATTCCACCATCGCAACAACTGCATTTTTTGTGATAAAGAGCGCAAATAAAAATACAGCACCGGCCCCTGCAATAATAAACACACCGCAAGAATCGTAACAACCAATGGCGACTGATTGATAGCCGCACCTTTTAAATCGCCATTCCAGACAATGAGCGTAGTAGTTAGCACCAGTGCGATTAACACGAAAAAAGCAGAGAGAATTCGACGCGGCTGCAGGTGCTTGGCGGGTAACAAATTCAGTAGCGCAGCCAATACACAACACTCAAGGGCGGTAAGCAGCAACACCACGTCGTGAATATTTAGAAAGTTGGTTTTCATTAGACCTTTCTCGCACACAGAAATACCGCCACCTTTTCCGGTGACAAAACAGGTGGCGGTATCATCAGGAATTGAATTAGAGCGAATGACAAATGGCGTGATTTTAGTAAACGATTTACTTCACGTTATTATTTAAATACACAATGCTTGGCGTAATCCTTGGCTTCATTCATCGTCATCTCGCCCTTGGGTTTGGTTTCGATGGATTTACACCAATCAGGGCTGCCCACTTCGGGCGCACAAGCAGAGAGCAAACTCGCAGCAGCGAGCAGAGGTAATGATTTAACGACAGGTAGAATTTTCATAACAACATCCCCGGGTTTTATTATAAGAGATCAATGTTTTTAACTGCGACGCTGGCGCACCGCTTCAAACAAACAAATACCGGTAGCGACCGAAACATTCAAACTGCTCACTGTGCCGGCCATCGGAATATTCATTAAATGATCGCAGGTGTCTTGTGTAAGCCGGCGCAAACCATCTCCTTCAGCCCCCATTAAAATACCAATTGGCCCCTTGAGGTTGGATTGGTAAATAGAATGCTCCGCGTCGCCCGCCGCACCAAATAACCAGATGCCTTTTTCCTGCAATTTTTTCAGGGTACGCGCCAAATTAGTCACGGGCACAAAAGGTAAAACCTCGGCGGCACCGCATGCCACTTTGCGCGCAATCGGCGTGAGGCCAGCGGATTTATCTTTTGGCGCAATGACCGCATGCACACCCGCCGCTTCCGCTGAACGCATGCAGGCGCCCAAATTATGCGGGTCAGTGACACCATCCAGAATTAATAAAAACGCAGGCTCATTGAGATTATCAAGCAAATTAAACAACCAGGTTTCGTCGTAGGTTTCGCCGGGTGTGCATACCGCCACCACCCCCTGATGATTTTCATCGCTCACCAACTCATCCAGTTTATTGCGATTAACCACCTGGCAGTGAATACCATTACTCTGCGCCGCATTCACAATTTTTTGCAGTTTCTGATCGTTGCGCCCCTGCACCATGTAAATTTCAATCACACGCTGGGGTGCGCTTTTCAGCAGCGCCTGCACTGCGTGCAAGCCAAATATAAATTCACGTTTCAAAACACTTACCTTAAAAAAATCGTTAATTACCGCACCGGTATTCGCGCGAACTAGCGTTCAGAGATCCGGGTTTCGCGCTCGCGCCAAATGCGGTCTTTAACCACATAGATTTCGCGCGTCAGGCTTTCATCGGAAACAAAATGCTCGCTTTGCAGCCAGCAATCACTTCGTTGTCTTAGCCTTAGCCACCGGCTTTTTAGCAGTTGGCGCCGCAGCCCGAGCGACAGCCTTGCCTTTTGTCGCTCCTGACGGCGACGGTTGAACTGTTGCTGGCGCTGCCTTGCTTGTAGCTTTCGCATTTTTACGGCCATGACTCACCTCACTTGCAGCCTTAGTGGTTTTTTTGGCGGGCACTGCAGCAGCTACCTTTTTAACAGCTGCGGTTTTCGGTGCTGCAGTTTTCTTGGCAGCACCGGCACTCTCCGCTTTAGCCACAGAGACCTTACTATTGGATTTTTTTACCGCGGGTTTCGCTGCTGCAACATCAGTTGCAGCTAATTTTTTGCCGGTCACTTTAGCCACTGCCGCCTTAGCGCCACCAGATTTGCTGCCCTCAGGCTTGGTGCTTGCAGGCTTAACTGACGCCGGCTTTTTAACTGCTGGTTTTTTTGCAGTGGTCTTTTTTGTGGCAGTGTTTTTTGTAGCTGGTTTTTTCGTCGCGGCTTTTTCCGGCACAGCTGTTGCGATAGCCGGTTTGGCCACAACCTGTTTAACATCTTGCTTATTGGCAGCGGATTTTTTAGCCGCATTTTTTGCATCGCGTTTAGCGACTTTAGGTTTGACTTGGGATTTAGGGCGACGAATGGCAGCCTCCGACTCCAACTCAAAATCAATTTTTCGGTTGTCCAAATCCACGCGCACTACGCGCACCACCAAACTATCACCCAAACCAAATACTTTACGCGTGCGCTCACCCATCAAGCGATGTTGCGCCGGTTCAAAACGATAATAATCGTGTGGCAATGAGGTGATATGAATCAAACCTTCCACATACAATTCATTGAGTTCAACAAATAAACCAAAGCTGGTTACTGCACTTACATGGCCATCATAAATGGCGCCAACTTGATCGCGCAGGTATTCACATTTGAGCCAGCTCACCACATCGCGGGTCGCCTCATCGGCGCGGCGTTCAGTGCGTGAACACTGTTCGCCGAATACCAACATTTCTGCAGCCGTATAGGGGTAAATAAATTTCTTCGGAATGGCTTTGGCGGTGTCCACCCGACGTACATGGGTGGTGGGTTCGGTGCTGCGAATTACCGAGCGAATCGCGCGATGCACTAACAAATCCGGGTAGCGACGAATAGGCGAGGTGAAGTGGGTATAAGCTTCGTAACCCAAACCAAAGTGGCCGTGGTTTTCTACCTGATACATCGCCTGACGCAAACTGCGCAGCATTACTGTTTGGATTAAATGGCCGTCGCTGCGATCCTGAATCATTTGCAGCAATTGTTGGTAATCCCCCGGTGTGGGCTTATCGCCACCGGCCAAACCTAAACCCAACTCCGATAAATAAGCGCGCAGGTTGGCGAGCTTGGTTTCCGTCGGGCCTTCATGTACGCGGAACAAACCCACCAAATTATGTTTTTCAATAAAGGTAGCTGCACACACATTGGCGCACAACATACATTCTTCAATTAACTTGTGGGCGTCGTTGCGTTTGATGGGAACAATACGTTCAATTTTGCGCTCATCATTAAATTGGATGCGTGTTTCAGTGGTCTCAAAATCGATAGCACCACGTTCATCGCGCGCTGCACGCAAACACTCATACAGTTTATGCAACAATTCGAGCTGCGGAATAACCGCTTTATATTCTTCGCGCAGCGCCGCGCGGGTTTCACCTTCGCCGGTGAGAATCTCGCCCACTTTGGTGTAAGTGAGGCGCGCATGGGAGTGCATAACCCCTTCATAAAATTGATAACCGGTAATACGCCCCGCCGTGCTGATATTCATCTCGCAGATCATGCACAAGCGATCCACATTCGGGTTGAGCGAACACAGGCCATTGGATAAGGCCTCGGGCAACATGGGCACTACGTAATCGGGGAAATACACCGAGTTGCCGCGTGCACGCGCCTCTACATCCAGCGCACTCTCCACTTGCACATAGTGGGATACATCGGCAATCGCCACATATAACCGCCAACCACCTTTGCGCCGCTCGCACAACACGGCATCGTCAAAATCGCGGGCATCTTCACCATCGATAGTCACAAAGGGCAAATGGCGCACATCCACCCGGTGCAATTTGTCTTTTTCTTCCACTTCATGGGACAGACGCGCCGCTTCGGCAATCACCGCCTCCGGCCACACACTGGGGATACCATGAGCTTGAATCGCCAGCTCGATTTCCATGCCCGGCGCCATATGATCGCCCAGCACTTGCACTACGCGGCCGGTAGGCAGGCGGTTTTTATCCGGCTGCTGGGTAATTTCGGCCACCACAATCTGACCGTGTTTAGCACCGCCATAGGCGCCAAACGGGATCATTATGTCATGGGTAATACGTGGGTTTTCCGGGCGCACAAACTGCACCCCCTCTTCATTAAAGAAGCGCCCCGCCAATTGAGTGGTATTGCGGATCAGCACTTCAATAATCGCGCCCTCTTCTTTACCGCGATACTGCTCACCCGAAAGGCGCACCAGCACCTCATCGCCATCAAACACTTTGCGCATCTGGCGATTGTGTAAATAAATGTCTTCGCCGCCCTCAGAGGGGATCACAAAGCCATAACCATCGCGATGCCCCTGCACCCGTCCACGCACCACATCAATTTTATCCAGCCGCACATAGGCATCGCGGCGGTTGCTGATCAGCTGACCATCGCGCGCCATCGCAATCAACCGACGGCGCAAGGCTTCAATCTGGTCTTCGCCGGTCAGCTTAAGCATCGCGCACATCTGCTCATGGGTCACTGGCTCGGCAGCGGTATCCAGAAGCTCAAGAATGTATTCGCGGCTGGGAATGGGGTTTTCATACTTCTCAGCTTCGCGTGCGGCAAAAGGGTCTTTGAAGGGGGATTTACGTTTGCTCAATTGGGCATCCTGTGTTCAATAATTGGCGGATCTCTAACTATCCTGGCAGTTGATTTGAATTATAGGGCAGCAATCATGACAAACCTACAAATAAAATGGATAAGGCCGTTGACAAGGCAAATCCGGATAATTATAGTGCGCGGCCTCAGCTAGCTGAGATTGCCCAGGTGGTGAAATTGGTAGACACGCCAGCTTCAGGTGTTGGTGGCTTAACGGCCGTGAAGGTTCAAGTCCTTTCCTGGGCACCACACAATGAAAACCCCCGCTATGAAAATAGCGGGGGTTTTTGCTTTTGGGCGATTTAAACATCGCCATGCTCAACAACAATTACAGGATTGATTTAAATTAACCCCTAACCCGTATAGAGCCCAATAGAATACGGTGTTATTAATCTTTAATTGCTTTTCAACGAACAACCCTGTTCTTATTGAATATCCCCAACAGGAACGCCAATCATGCCAGACAAACGCCAGAGTATTCGTGAGGCTTTTTTGAAGGCGGCGTTTAGCTTTTTGGGGTATATCGCCGGTTGCGATGGGGCGATCAATCGCGATGAGGTGAATCGCCTTAAGATTCACATGAAAAAAATGCACTTGTCGGAGGATGAGCAGCGCAGTGCTTTGCATTTGTTTAAAGCGGGTACGGCAGCTGAGTTTAACGCGAGCCAAGCGCTGCAAGAATTTCGCACTGCCACAACGCCTAAACTGATACAGATTTTATTGGTGCATCTGCTCGCTATGGCGCGCGCCGATGGATGCCTGGTGGAGAAGGAGCTGCATGCATTGCAGTGGATCGCGCGGGAAGTTGGTTATGACAGCGTTGTGTTCAATCACTTATTAAAAATGATTTACGAGCAAGACCAACTTGCGCTGAGCATCAACACGCAAAAACCTGCGCAACCGAATACTTACAGCGCTCCCGCAAAAGAACAGACGAAGGCAAACCACAACGCGCATCGCCCGACAGCCAATCACAATCAGGATTTACAAAAAGCTTACAAAATTTTAGGTGTAAATGCCGGGATGACCGAAGATGAAATGCGGCGAACTTATAAAAAATTGGCCAGCCAACTTCATCCCGATAAATTAATGAGCCAAGGCCTGGCGCCAGAACAACTCGCTGCCAGCAATGAACGCTTTAAACAGATTCAAGCAGCCTATGCTTTTATTAAAAAATATCGGTCAATCTACTCGGCAGGTTAAGCCTAGGCATTATGTCGTGGCAAAGTGAATTTACTTTATTCGCGTCACAGTCAGCCCCACAGCGGCAATACGATTCGCTTTTTTATAATAGGGTTGCTCAAGTTCCTCTCCAAATATGTCCGGATCGATTTCTTCATACGACCATTGAAATTTATCGCTCGCCAACGAGGGTAATAATTCCGATAGCAGTGGATTATTGTCATCGCTGGTGATGGCCATGCCCGTATACAAAAGAAAGTGGCCGCCCGGTGCAAGTAAACCCAGCGCATGCTTTGCAATACGTAAACTTAACGCTAACCCGAGATGTGAGCCGCCATCTCGATACAAGCGCCCCGCCGGATCACTGAGGTAAGGCGGGTTGGATACAATCAGATCAAATTCCAAACCCCTGATATTAAAAAAATCACCCGGCAGTGCATTTATTGGTATGCCGGCCACATTGGCGCAGATACGCGCATAATCCAGCGCCGTGGAATTTAAATCATTTAAATTTAATTCATAGAGCTGGTGAGTTGGTAAGGCGCGGATTGCCGCGATTCCTCCGGCCCCGCTGCCACAACCAACATCCAATACCCTAACGGGAATACTGCGATGCGCAAAGCTGGAGCGCGATTGAAACAAGCGCAGCGAATGTTGCACGAAGCGAGCAAAGCGGTAAGTATCTGGCCCAAAAAAAACGGCATCCGCATCATTGGTCGGGAAATAGGAATGCAAAAATAAATCCTCACCCAAGGAGGAAATACGGATTTTGCTGCGGAAACAATCGCCGCCATTAAACAACAAATCGGCCTCGGTCATTAATGTAAATATAAGGGGCGGTAGAACGGCGGCATTAAATGGCAGGTTCCAGCCAAACACATCGCGCGCATTCTTTGCAAGGCCGTCAAAACCCAGTAAAAACCGTTCATGGGTGCGCGGTGTCACCGTGGTAAAACTGTAGCCCTGTAAGGCAATGGAACGCAGTAATTCCTCTAACAACATAATGCGTTTAGCATTGGATGTACGCATAAGATATTGATCACCATAACGCGCAACCTCATACCGACGATTAGGCATAAACCGGTTCCGCCACAACAGATTTTTTGCGTGAAATCGCCGGAAGCCTGAGTTTCATATGTTGACTATATTTGTCGTAGCAGAGCTGACCACAACTCAACCGCATGAGCGCACCTTCAGCGATGAATCGTGCGCTTTCAGGGTGCGAACTCACCAGCGGCCGTACAATTTCCTGAATCCATGCGCGCGAATGAAAAACATCAATCGCTGCATGCAAATCAAAATAGCGGCGTGATCTACGTGGAAATTTCAGCCGCTGCATTGCGCGCGATACTTTTGCGGCGCGCCGGGGTGCAGTTAATTCGATAGCGCCCAGCGCGCCCAGGGATTGATAGGTATACCGGCGCGATGTCGCTAACCCCAACATGGTATTTGCCAAAGCCAGAGATTCCCACTCTGTAGTTTCAATGGATGGAGTTAACTGTAATTCCTGCACCATCGCTTCCAATAATGGGCCGTGCATTGCTTTGGTTTTGCCGCGCCCCATTTCATCCCAGTAATTACGGGCACATTCGAGTTTGGCTTGGGTTGGTAGCTTAACTTGCGTGTAGGCCACCAGATCATCAAAGCCCGCCTCACCCGCTGCCTCCTGCGTGAGAAACCATTTCATTTCTTCGGCAGACGCGTGATCTGCCAACCAATCAAATAAGGGATGATTTTGACCAGGCCCCCACTCAATAAGGGACTCAAACCAGCCAACAAATTCATCAGGATTTGTTGTTACACCATCGACCAGCGAGCAAACAGATGAGCGCATCTCCTCCAAAAATCGACCTTCGAGTAAACGCATTTTAAGACTTGCACTTTCATCCGCTTCCCACTCGTCACACGGAATAGCAACCGCCGTTCGTGAACGATTAAAGTTAGCAAGCGTAACGTGAAATGTTTGCGGGTCTATTCCAGAGAGATACATAAAACCTCCGCATCACCAATATTTTCCGACATGAATTTACTATCATCCGGCGACCTTAGTGGATCACATGCACCGTCTCTGTACGCTGCTGCACACAACCTCCATAAGAGAATGGTTTATGGGGTATTTATTGAAATAGTTTTTAAAACACACACTTAAAAATAATTTTAATTACTCATAAATATAATGAAAATATTTATGCCTGTTGGCCCATGCGCATTTTCAGCAAGTTGAATTAGACGCAACAATTTATTCTGCTTCACGCACAACTATCAAAGCGCAAAGCGAATTTTAATTGCCCTCACGTTAGCTACCGCACAGATGCAGCGGAAAGATAAGACCACCCTCTTTCACATTCACCGATCAACCTAAGGAGGATGTGATGAAAAATTCTGATCAGCACGCCATGCAAGATCCACGAACGCAATACCCCAAAAGCCAAGGTCAAGGCGAGGCCGATGAGCAACAACCAGACCCGGGATTGGATGCAGTTTTAGCACCACAGGCAGATCACGGTGAACGGAGTTATCGCGGCGCAGGCCGGCTCGATGGGCGCAAGGCACTTATTACCGGTGGCGATTCCGGTATCGGCCGCGCGGTGGCAATCGCGTTTGCCCGTGAAGGGGCAGATGTAGTGATTAACTTCTTGCCCAGTGAAGAAATTGATGGTCAGAAAACACTGAATATGATTCGCCAGGCGGGACAAAAAGCAATTGCAATTCCAGGTGACATTACCGACGAAAATTTTTGCAAAACCTTGGTAAAACAAGCCGTTGAAGCATTAGGGTCGATTGATATTTTGATCAACAATGCAGGCAAACAGCAATTTGTGGAAGAGCTGGAAGATCTCACTACCAAACAATTTGTTGAAACCTACGCGACCAATGTATTTGGTATGTTTTGGATTACCAAAGCCGCAGTACCGCACATGCCTCCCGGCGCCAGCATTATCAATACCACGTCCATTCAATCCTATCAGCCCTCCCCCGGTTTATTGGACTACGCATCCACCAAAGGTGCCATCACTGCATTCACCAAAAGTTTGGCGAAAATGCTGATTAAAAAAGGCATTCGTGTGAATGCCGTTGCACCCGGCCCGGTGTGGACACCACTCCAACAAAGTGGCGGTCAGCCCGAAGAAAAACTGCGTCGGTTTGGCGACAAAGTTCCACTGGGGCGCGCAGGACAACCAGCAGAAGTTGCACCCGCATTTGTTTTTCTCGCTTCGCAAGAATCCAGTTACATCACCGCTGAAGTGATTGGTGTCACCGGCGGTGCACATTTACCTTGAGCTGAAATATTTCAAAACAATTCCTCCGATTAATAGGCGATTTTAGTAAGGATATTTTTATGAACGATTCATCCAAAACAACCCAACATAAATCCGGTAGCCATGATAAACGCGGCGCTGGCAAGCCAGAGACAGCGGGTGCCGGTTCAGTGCTGAGCACCGTTGCCGGGCCCTCCGCTGATCAGCCGCCACAAACGCTGGGGGCAGATGACCCGATTCAACAGCGACTGTTGGACAAAACAGTAGGCGGTCAAAAGCTGGCAGAAAAAATCCCTTCGAACCTCAATAAACCGCACGAATACGGTGAGGCTTCACGCACACCGGTTACGGGAGCGACAGTGGAACCTGATTCGCCCGCTGCCGGCGGCAGCACCTCAACAGAAATTATTGAGTCGCCCAAAACAGGTGATGGAACAACAATGCCTGGATTAAACCCCACGGTTAGTTCCTTGGATCGCGTGAGAGTGGATAGCAGCAACCAACAGCTAACCACCAACCAAGGCGTACCGATTGCCGATAACCAACACTCGTTAAAAATTGGTTTGCGCGGCCCAACAGCGCTGGAAGATTTTATTCTGCGCGAAAAAATTACCCATTTTGATCATGAACGTATTCCAGAACGTGTGGTGCACGCGCGTGGCTCGGCCGCCCATGGTTATTTTGAGTGCTATCGCGCCTTAACCGAATTCACTACCGCCGCGCCGTTTAGTGAAAAAGGAAAACGCACGCCGGTATTCACGCGTTTTTCTACAGTCGCCGGTGAACGTGGATCTGCCGATACGGTGCGCGATGTGCGCGGTTTTGCAGTGAAATTTTATACCGATGAAGGCAATTGGGATTTGGTGGGCAATAATATTCCGGTGTTTTTTATTCAGGATGCAATGAAGTTTCCCGACTTGGTTCACGCCGTTAAACCCGAGCCACATCACGCTATGCCGCAGGCATCCAGTGCCCACGATACCTTTTGGGATTTTGTGTCGCTAATGCCGGAAGCCACGCATATGTTGCTCTGGCAAATGTCCGACCGGGCCATTCCACGCAGCTATCGCACTATGCAAGGTTTTGGTGTGCACACCTTTCGTTTGGTGAATGCAGACGGCGCATCGGTATTTTGTAAATTCCACTGGACACCGCTTGCCGGTACGCACTCCTTGGTGTGGGATGAGGCCGCAAAAATTATCGGCGCCGATCCGGATTTTCATCGCCGCGATTTATGGGAGGCAATTGAAGCAGGCGCGTTTCCGGAATATGAATTGGGCCTACAAATATTTTCAGAGGAGACCGCTAATAGTTTCCCCTTTGATGTGCTCGACCCCACCAAATTAGTACCGGAAGAATTGGTGCCAGTGATCGCGGTGGGCAAGATGGTATTGAATCGAAACCCGGATAATTTTTTTGCCGAAACTGAACAAGTTGCATTTTGTACGGCGCATGTCATTCCAGGTATCGATTTCACCAATGACCCGCTATTGCAAGGCCGGATTCACTCTTATGTGGATACCCAAATTAGTCGCTTGGGCGGCGCAAACTTTCATGAGATCCCCATCAATTCACCCCTAGCGCAAGTGCATAACAATCAACGCGATGGCATGCATCGCCAGGCAATTAATCGCGGCCGGGTGAATTACGAACCCAATTCACTGGCAGGCGGATGTCCATTTCAAGCGGGAATGTCGGGCTACAAAAGTTTTCCTGAACCCATTGCGGAAGATAAAGTACGCGGCAATCCCGAACTATTTTCGGATCACTATTCGCAAGCAAGACTTTTTTGGCAGAGCCAATCACCGGACGAACAAACACACATTATTAACGCGTTTCGTTTTGAACTGACACGGGTGCAAACACCGGCTGTGCGTGCGCGGGTGGTGTCACTGCTGGTGAATGTTGATGCGCTATTGGCAAAGTGTGTTGCCGATGGTTTGGGTATCGAACTGCCACCGGCAATGCCACTTGCATCCAACTTACCTATTCCATCCTACCCTCCCTCTCCGGCGCTATCGTTATTAACCCGCCCTGGCGTAACCGGTATAGCCACACGCCGGGTAGCGATTTTGGTGTGCGAGGGCGTTGCGCAAAAAAGTGTGTTCGCAGTTTATAACGACTTGCTGCAAGAAGGTGCCGTACCAAGATTAGTGGGGGCACGCCTGGGCAAAATAAAAACCGCTGAAGGTACGACGCTGGATATAGAGATCACTTTGGAAGCAGGCCCTGCAGTGCTCTATGACGGCGTAATTATTATGCAAGGTGATGCATCGCTCCCCCGCAGTGCTGATCCCCTCGAATTTGTGCGGCAACAACATCGCCACTGCAAACCGATTTATGCCATCGGTGGCGGAATGTTAATAGCCGCAGCAGGCATTCCCACGGTTTTTGCCGATGGCGATGCCGATCCCGCCATTATTATTGATGAGGAAAAAATGCAAACCGATTCACTCGCCAAATTTAAAACCGCCTTAGCCGGGCACCGTTCATTTGAGCGCGAAACAGATCCATCAGCAATGTAATGCCGGAGCCTATAAGCAGGGAGCAAAAAATCAAGTAAGTCATTTCACTGGATGGGAGTTCACTATGCGCGCGCTCACGTATCACGGCAGCAATGATGTCCGGGTAGATAATATGCCCGATCCAATTATTCAAGAAAGCGACGATATTATTTTGAGAGTCACCGCCACCGCCATTTGCGGTTCTGACTTACACCTTTATCGCGGAAAAATTCCCGAGACTAAAGATGGCGATATTTTTGGTCACGAATTTATGGGCGTTGTGGAGGAAGTGGGCAGCGGCGTAACGGCTGTTGCCAAGGGTGATCGTGTAGTGGTGCCATTTGTGATTGCCTGTGGCAGTTGCTTTTTTTGTGCCATGAATTTGCAAGCTGCGTGCGAAACCACTAACACCGGGCGCGGTGCAATTCTCAACAAAAAACAAATTCCTGCCGGTGCTGCGCTGTTTGGTTTTAGTCATTTATACGGGGGAATTCCCGGCGGTCAGGCAGAATTTGTTCGCGTGCCAAAAGCCAACGTCGGGCCCTTCAAAATTCCCGACAGCATTGACGATGAACGTGTCCTTTTCCTCTCGGATATTCTCCCCACCGGGTATCAAGCCGTGCTCAATGCCGGCATTGGCCACGGCAGTAGTCTGGTCATTCATGGTGCAGGGCCAGTGGGACTTATGTCCGCCGCCTGTGCTCGCCTGCTCGGCGCGCAACAAATATTTATGGTGGATCATCATCAATACCGTCTGGATTTTGCGGTGCAACATTATGGTGTTATCCCCATTAATTTTGATGAGATAGATGACCCGGCCGCGGCGATTATTGAACAGACCGCTGGTTATCGCGGAGTTGACGCCGCCATTGACGCTGTGGGTTTTGAAGCGAAAGGCAGCACGCTGGAAACAGCACTCACCGCATTAAAAATGGAAGGCAGCAGTGGTGCCGCCCTGCGCCAATGTATAGCCGCCGTAAGGCGCGGTGGCACCATTAGCGTACCGGGTGTATACGCCGGTTTTATTCACGGCTTTATGTTTGGCGACGTATTTGAAAAAGGGCTAAGTTTTAAAACGGGGCAGACTCATGTGCAATCTTATTTGCCGACGCTGATTGAATATATTCTGCAAGGTGATTTGCGCCCGGAAATTATTATTTCCCACCGTCTAAGCCTTGAGCAAGCCGCCGAGGGATATCGAATATTTGATAAAAAAGAAGATGCATGCAGGAAAATAATTTTACGACCTTAAAACAATTTTTTAATCAGGAAATTTTTATTGGTAATAAATAACTCCCTGATTTTTATCACTGTATGTTAGTTGCAGCACCGAGATAGCGTCACCAATCACCTATAAATACTCAAGGCTCGCACTGGAGCCCTCCCCCAAACCAAGATCCGGAGATTGATATGGCAACCGCACAAAAGAAACCCGTTAGCACCGATAAATCACCCAAGGCCCAAGAAGCTACTGCACTGTTAAAAGCGGATCACAAAGCAGTGGATTTGTTGTTTCAGCAATATGAAGCGGCTCGTTCATCCACCAAAAAGAAAGCACTGGTTTCACAAATCTGTACCGAATTAACCGTGCACGCACAAATTGAAGAAGAAATTTTTTACCCTCCAGTGCAGGCTGAACTCAAAGATAAAGAATTAATTCCAGAAGCCATTGTTGAACATGCAACACTGAAAGATCTGATCGCGCAAATTGAAGACGGCAACCCGGAAGATGCGCTATACGATGCAAAAGTCAAAGTACTTTCTGAATACGTAAAACACCACGTCAAAGAAGAACAGAACGAACTATTTCCCAAAGTAAAAGCCAGCAAACTAGATTTGTACGCACTTGGCGAGCAATTGGCGCAACGCAAAGAAGAGTTAATGGCAAAGCCATAGATGTTATTGCCGGGCGCCGTACACTGGTGCCCGGCATTTAAAACCCGGTTGACCCCTCCATATTATTGCTCACATGCAATTACTGTAGATCCCTACTACAGACCCACTCCATTACAGAAATTAACCCCAAACGCCTTGCGCAACACTTGTCATATAATATAGTTTATTTTGCTATTAAATCGCCCCCTTAGATATATGGGCTTGCGCATTTATATATGCCAAGGATTTTACTAATAAATATTTTTTGCTGATTCATAAAAACCAAACACGCCCATTGTTCTGCGCAACAACAACCGACGAAGCTCAAGAGCTAATAAATAATCACCAGATTATGCGCAGAACTCCGCGATGAACTTTACTGGCGACTGAATAATTGCAGCCGCCGTGAAGTTTTACATAATGAAATGCTGTATGGAGATAACACAATGCAACGGCAATTAAAGGTATTTTTACGGTCAATGGTTTTTGGGTTCATTTGCCTGAACAGCGCAGCAATTTTTGCGCAAGATGGAAAAATGTACCCCATGGATGCACCTAATGAACCGGGCGCAATTCCACTGAATACCGGCGGGGTGGAGAATCAACCCGCGCAGGAATCCTGGTTTCGCCAGTGGGGTGACCCTATGGCGCGGAACATTACCAAAGCAACACTCACACCGTTTTTGGCTGACCCGAAAAAAGCCAATGGCACCAGTGTAATTGTGGCGCCCGGTGGTGGTTTTATGTGGCTTTCCATGAAAAATGAAGGCTGGGAAGTGGCTGAGGCTTTGGCAGCGCGCGGCATTAATGCGTTTGTACTTAAATATCGCCTGCAGCCCACCGCAGATTCACTGGAAGCATTTGAAAATCAAATGAACCAACGTTTTGCCGACGCCGCAAAACCGGCGGATGATAAAAAAGCCCCCGCACGGCCGCAGTGGGATTTAAGTAATCAATTAGCCGATGTGGAAGCCGCTTACGCCTTAATTAACAGCCGCGCGAAAGAATGGAATGTGGATATGAAAAAAATCGGCATGATGGGTTTTTCTGCCGGCGCCGGTTTAACCATGGCCACCACCTTGCAATCCAAAAAAGTTAAGCTGGCATTTATCGCACCGATTTATGGCGGCATGAATGCGGTTGAGGTACCTAAAAATGCACCACCTATGTTTGTTGCTATCGCGGTGGATGACTTTTTATTTCACGGAGAAGCTGGATTAATTAAATCCTGGTACGACGCAAAAATCCCCGTGGAATTTCACTTGTATCAAAACGGTGGTCACGGCTTCGGCTTAGGCAACCCTGATCGCACCAGTAACAAGTGGTTTGAATCCTTTATGTATTGGCTGGAAGTGAATGGTTTTGTTAAATCTTAATTAACGACTACGAGTAAAGTCCGCCGTTATGGCGGCGGACTTTTATTCTTTAAGAGCCAACTTCTGCAGTCGTTTTTAATACATTCATTTGATGAACCACTTTTTCAGCCGCTTTTTTCCCGGCAAGAAACGCGTGGTCAGAATTATAATATTCCCACTCGCTGTAACGCCCCGCGAGAATAATGTCCTGCTTTTCCAGCCACGCTTTTACGATTGCAACATTTTTTGCGCGTGCGTGATCATAAATGACATAAGCGTAAGGCATGTCCACCAGATTTGCGGTGATCACTTTATCGTCGGCATCCATCATTCCTACTTTTATGCAGTCCTCAATGCAGCGCGAAATTAATGCATCGCCATCGAGAGGCAAGGGTTTCCAGGGGGAGTAGGAAATTTCACAGGTAAAGCCAAAACCACCGGGTGCGTTACATTCCGGGCTGGCATTTCCCTGCACAAAAATGCGATGAAAAATGGTGTCTTCCGGATAATAAATCCAATGTTTGTCGGTAACCTTTTCGCGATTAATACCGATGTTCACACAGCGCACGGAAATATGGCGTAACCCACGGGCGGCGTCGTGAACTTCCTTCGGTGCTTGGCTCCCCATTAACCGGACTAATTCCGGTAGCGGCATAGTGCTGATTAAATTGTCGTACTGAAAACGGCGCCCATCTGCCAGGGAAATGATGTGCTCGCGCGGTAGCAATTGCACCACATTGGCATTCACTTCGATCTGCCCTTTTATATGCGGCAAAAAGCCAGACACCAACGCTTGGAAACCGCCCTGGCGAGGATATCCAAAACGGGCGTTTGGCCCCATTGGTTTGCCAACGGGTTGCAACGCACCATCAATAATTTCGCTCAAGTCTGGCAAAGGTACTCGCCCACCCAGCCATGAGGTTTCCATTTCAGTTAGCGGTAGCGTCCACAATTTTTGGTTGTAGGGTATGGCGAAATGTTTGGCAATACCTGCGCCCCACACGGTGTAAATAAACTCCTCAAAATTTTGCGTTTCGCGTTTACTGGCAGTTTTACTGGCATTGGCGACGTCGGTAGTGCCGTCAGCGCAGCAGTCTTCTACATTTGCTGCACCATCCCCTTTGGTGGTGATGCATTGCGCGGCAGCAGATTCTTTTTTGTTGGTGGGATTATGGCGAGCGTCGACGGCGCCGATAATACATTCTTTAATCGTTTCCGGAGGCAAACCAAATAGTGCGCCCTGAAATGGATAGCGCGTGTGAACATTTTTGCTATAGACCCAGGCTTCGCGATTTTGCCAATGTTGATTGTCACCCAATAAAATATCGTAGAGTTTTAATACATAGGGATCATTGGAAAACATAATGTGACCCGCATAATCAAACGTGAAGCCGTTATCCTTAATGGACCTGCACCAGCCACCCACTGTTGAATTGCGTTCAAGTAAAAGCGTATCTGCCCCTAAATGATAGGCCGCACTTAACCCTGTAGGCCCTGCACCAATAATGGCGCAGCTAATGGACTGCAGCGCTGTGGGGGGACGCAGGGAATTAATTTTTGCAGTCGCAGGCGAGCCTGAAAAAGCATCGGCATTTTTGGCTTCTGCTGTTTCAATACGGCGTGTTTTATCTAGCGGGGTTAATGAATCAATTAATTGAAACATGGAATCCGTTGTACGCTCCCAGGAGGTGGCCGCGACTACGGCGCGCATTTTGTCAGCCAGTGCCAGTTGTTGCTGAGCAGATAGCACCAAGGCTGCCTCACAGGCATCGATAAATTCTTGGGTGTCGTAGCCAATCGCAACTATGTCGCCATAGGGAACTACAACGTCGTTGATTGCGGTACTTACGATAGGCAGTTGCGCTGCCATGTATTCCAATACTTTGGTGGGGCTGATAAAACGTGTGGCTTCATTCAATGCAAAAGGCAGTAAACATACATCCCATTGCGACAAAAATTGCGGTAATACTTGATAAGGTTGTTGGCCAAAATAATGAATATTGGCGCGTTTTGGCAAAGTATCCGGATTAATTTTTACCACCGGCCCCACCACAATAATTTGCCAGGTTGAATGGGCATCGGCGAGTGCGGTAATTAAATTCAAATCTAGGCGTTCATCGATCACCCCATAAAAACCCAACCGTGGGCCGGCAATATTGTCTTGTAAGGGATGGCCATTGCTGCGATCCAATGCCTGCTCAAAATGCACAGCATCGACGCTGCTTGGAAAACAATACACGTTGGGATGTAAATTGCGTTTCGCCTGGTACAAACTTGGCCCACCGGTAAACACAATGTCGGCAACCTTTAGCAAGGCTGCCTCGCGCTGTAATAATTGTTTGGGCGCATTTTGAAATGCGGAGAGTTCATCCATACAATCATAAACAACCAGCGCCGCCGGTAATTGTTTCAATAAGGGCAAGGCCATAGGTGTATAAAACCAGACGATGGGCTTCTCACCTGGGCGCATTAATCCTGCAATCAAAGGCTCTAATTCCTGTAACTGATCGTCGTGAAAGCCGCCAGCATGAATAGGCGTATGCGGCTGACACACAGTAATATTGGCAGCGGGTGAGTAAGTTTTAATAAAACTCGCGCCTTCGTGATAGAAGGGTTCTTCAACAACAATAATTTCAAAATGCTGCGCCAATCGGCTGAGTAAATGTTGTGGTCTTTGATAAACAAAATCCCAGCGCAAATGACAAAATACAATAATGGTTGGCATATAAGCTCCTGAAGCTGTTTGGGCAGATGTCGTTGTGTGAAATTTTTGTAATAGGCGTTGTGCTTGTCGCAAACCTTCTGCATAAGCGGCAGGTAAAATTCGCTGCATATTTTCGGGGGCATTTTCGATATCCCACAGGCCACTGTGGTGCCAATAGTGTTCATTTTCCCAATCGTGTCGGTCGATCGCGGGGTAGAGACAAATGCCGATGCACGCCACACCTTTTGTTAAAGCGAATGCTATTTCTTCCGCAACTTGTCGCAGCCATATTCCGCGCCCGCTTCCTACATGACTGGTTTCAGCGAGTAATATTGGGCGGTTATAGCGCGCTTGTAATTGAACTAACATTTCATGCAGCGGTTGCCGGCGCGCATCGCCCAAATGCCACCACAACTTGGTGTGGGTACCACACTCCCATTGATTGTCGTGGTAGTAATTAGCACCAATAAGATCAAGATAACGGGGATGCCCACCTAACTCCGGTTCACGCCGTCCACATAGCATGTCCCATGAATCGTATTGCGCTGAATTCCAATCCACAGCCCATTGTTTCCATTCCGGCCGTTCAGTGGGTGCAACCACATGAATAATTGGATCGCAATGCAAAATGCGCGCTGCCGGATTCACCGCCCAAATCGCATCGCACCCCGCAATGGTGGCGCGCACTAATTGACGTTTGGCTTCAGTTTGCGCCCGCTCATCAAACATGTTTTTACAGTGAAACAAATGAATTGACAGGCCCCAACTGGTAAATGAAATTTCATTGAGCGGCGAATAAATTGGCGGGGAATCACAAAAGGGTTCTAAAAATTCGGCGGCGGCACGACAAAAACGGGCGAAACGGGTAATAAATTCCGCAGCGTAGACATCAACATCATCGGGCCAACCGTAGTGACAAAATGTCCAGCAGACTTGAATACCTAATGCCTGTGCGGCACGTGCACGAAATTCAACGGAAGAAAAATCGAATTCGTTATTGATTTCTACTAGCCGCCAACCAATCGATTCCCTTACGGTTTTTATACCGAACTGTTGCAGCATTGCATAATCATCAAAAGCCTTAGTGGCATGACCCGTCGATTGATTCATCGACAAAGCTTTTTGAGCGCGATTGACGTGATCAGCTCCTTCATACCCTGCTTGCCAAAAGGAGGCAAATGGGGTTTTGGAGGAGTCACTCATGACCGGTGCACTGGCATGATTATTTTTCTCGCAGATAAAATTTGCATCGGTTTTTTTTGCATCCTGTTTATTAACAGTCGCGACTAATAGTTCAGGGGCTGGAGATTTTATTTTTCCAAAAATAGCCCCGTTGTCGCTTCTGTCATTAAAGTGAGGTGCTTTTAATAAAAGCCCCTAATCCTGTTCATATTAGGGTGCATTGCAGAGCAGCTCTGTACGTTAACGTACCTTACATTTTTATTTTAATTGCTATAGTCGGGCTGATTTTTAAACACGCGTTCTATTGCGATATCGATCAGCAATAGCAACAGGCTCCCGGAGCATAAAATGACAGCAGCTGTATTTGCCTACCCTCGCCCGCAATTGGTTCGGGAAAATTGGTTATCACTGAACGGGATATGGAAATTTTCGTTTGATGATGAAAATCAATTTTCCGATCCTTCTTATTCCACTGAGACGGATTCAATTAAGCCGACTTCCATTAAATGGGACTTGGAAATTCTTGTACCTTATCCGCCGGAGTCAAAAGCCAGTGGTATTGGCAATTGTGATTTCCACCATGCGTGCTGGTATCAACGTGACTTTCAATTGCTCGCGCAAGGCCAACGCGTATTACTGCATTTTGGCGCAGTGGATTATCGGGCGCGAGTATGGGTGAACGGGCATTTAGTGGTGGAGCACGAAGGTGGGCATACGCCATTTACCGCTGACATTACTCATGCCATGGGCGATAGCGAACATCATCTGGTGACAGTTTATGCGGAAGATGACCCGCACGATTTAGCAAAACCGCGCGGAAAACAGGATTGGGAATTACAACCACACTCCATATGGTATCCGCGCACCACGGGTATTTGGCAAACTGTATGGTTGGAATCTGTTGCATCTACCTATATTCAAAAAATTCGCTGGACCCCAAATTTTGATGGTTTTGAAATCGGGTGCGATACCATTATTGCCGGTGACCTGAAGGCTGACTTTACTGTTCAAGTAAAAATCTCTCACCAGGGAAAATTATTAGCCGATGATCACTACAAAATTTTCAGCAACGAAGCGGCGCGGAAATTAAGTTTGTCTGACCCTGGTATAGATGATTCGCGCAACGAATTACTCTGGAGCCCGGAGCGCCCCACATTGCTGGATGCAGAAATAATGTTGTGGCGTGACGGCGAAATAATTGACAGGGTATGCTCCTACACCGCATTGCGCTCGGCCCACATTAATCGTGATCGTTTTATGCTGAATGGCCGCCCCTATTTTTTACGCCTTGTGCTGGATCAGGGATACTGGCCCGATACTTTAATGACTCCCCCCTCCGATGATGCCCTGCGGCGCGATGTAGAACTCGCCAAAGCCATGGGGTTTAACGGTGTTAGAAAACATCAAAAAATTGAAGATCCGCGCTATTTATATTGGGCCGACAAATTGGGATTATTGGTGTGGGAAGAAATGCCCTCGGCTTATCGTTTTACACCAACAGCAGTGCGGCGCCTGGTGCGCGAATGGGCTGAAGTTATTGAGCGCGATTACAATCATCCCTGCATTATTGTTTGGGTACCGTTTAATGAATCCTGGGGCGTGCCGAATTTAACTTCCACCCAAGCGCATCGCAATGCAGTTGAAGCGCTTTATCATTTAACGCGCACGTTTGACTCTACACGCCCGGTTATTGGCAACGACGGTTGGGAAGCATCGGCAACGGATATCATCGGCATTCACGATTACGATGCCAACCCGCAAAGTCTGGCCGCACGCTATGGCTCATCCGCACAACAAGAATTGTTTGATCGCCGTCGCCCGGGAGGAAGAATACTCACGCTGGATGGATACCCCCATCGCGGACAGCCAATTGTATTGACCGAATTCGGCGGGATAGCCTACGCCAAACCAAATGCAGGTGACGGAGAAGAAGTCTGGGGTTATTCACAAGCCTTTAGCGACGAAGAATATTTTCACAGCTATCGCGATTTGCTGCATGTCGTTAACGAGACCAGCATGTTCAGCGGATTTTGCTACACCCAATTTGCAGACACCTTTCAAGAAGCCAACGGTTTGCTTTTTGCTGACAGAACCCCAAAATTACCGCTCGATAAAATCGCCGCGGCAACTTGCAATAAACTGGTTGGCGATTAAGGTGAATTGACTGTACGGCAGGAAATAATTTGCTGCAATTATAACACCGCGGGACAAATCTAAAGGCTTACACCTGCTTGTGCATCGCTACCAAAAGTTGCAAGTGCAAAATCAATAAAACTCCTCAGTTTTGGCGTCATGCGGCGATCAGGGGCGTGAAGCAAATGAAATGGGCGCGCCGCCACCGGGTAATCGGTAAGCACTTGTACTAATCGCCCTGCAGCCAATTCGTCGCGCACCAACTCGCAAGGCTGCAACAAAATACCTAAGCCTGCACGTGCAGCCATTAATAATGCCTCACCGTTATCCACCATTAATTTTCCTGCAACTGACACAGAAATTGCCGCACCCGTCTTGTCTTCAAATGTCCAGCGCGCGCGCAACTCGGTGTGTGAAAAACCGAGGCATTCGTGGTGCGCCAGATCATTGGGGTGAGTGATTGCCGGGCGATTGGCAAGGTAGGCCGGGGCAGCGCACAAACGCAACCGATAAGGCGCAAGCACGCGCGCAACAAGGCCGCTGTCTGCCAACTCTCCCACACGGAAAGCCACGTCAAACCCTTCGTCAATAAGGTCCACATAGCGATTGGAAAGCGACATATCGACGGAAACTTCCGGGTACATTGCCAGGTATTCAGGTAGACGCTTGGACAAGGCATGCACGCCAAATGTCACCGGGGCATTAATACGCAAGCGACCGCGCGGAACGCCTCCGCTCATAGCCGCGACGCCTTCTGCTGCGTCTACCTCCGCCAAGATGATTTTCACGCGCTCGTAAAATGCAAACCCCGCCTCGGTCACGTGATGCCTGCGCGTAGTGCGGTTGATCAAGCGCACCCCCAAATGCTGCTCCAGGCTTTGGATATGTTTACCCACCAACTGGGAGGACATAACCAAGGCATCTCCCGCTGCTGAAAAAGACCCTGCTTCCACCGCTTTGGCAAACACACTCATGCTAAGTAATCGATCCATTCCAAACACCCTGTTTCAAGTATCGATCCATTTTCACCATTTATCTCAATAGGTTTCAAGTCCTAGAGTAGGTACTCCAACTCATCCAGCGGAGAACGTCATGAAAGTAGCAATTATCGGAACCGGAAATATGGCAACAGGTTTGGCGCAATCATTGAGCGAGGCCAAGATCGAATTGGTTATTGGCAGCCGCGACCCCGCCAAAGCAGCGGCGCTGGCAGCAAAAACTGGAGCAAGTGTTGAGGGTGGCGGCATAGCGGCGGCGGTGAAATTGGCCGAGGTGATTATTATTGCGCTGCCCTTTGGCGCGGTTGCAGAGGTCTTGCAGCAAGCCGGTGATTTATCGAACAAAATACTGGTCGATATCAGCAACCCCATCAGTGCTGATTACAAGAGCCTGGTGATTGGCCATACCACATCAGCAGCAGAGGAAATTCAGGCGCTGGCCCCCAATGCCAACGTGGTTAAAGCATTCAACACTATTTTTGCGCCCTTGCTGCCGCAGTCAGCGCGTTTAAATAAAACAGTGCAAGTGTTTATTGCCAGCGATGATGAGAATGCAAAAACGAAAGTAACACAACTCACTACAGCAATAGGTTTTAAAGCGGTAGATGCTGGCCCACTACGCAATAGCCGTTTTATCGAACCCATCGGCGAGATGAATATTCATTTTGGATTTTTTCTCGGCAAAGGCACTGCTATAGCACCAGCATGGGTGACCTTGTAAATTAAGGTCTGTATTTTCCAGTGAGGCGACATCATGAAATTTTTTATTGTGCTTGCAGCTAATTTTTTACTCGTATCCCTAAGCACTTTTGCAACTGAAGTTAATTTCAGCCGTGCCAAACTAACGGCAGTTGATGTCTCTTATTCACTGGAAGATATTAACGGCGTTAAGGCAATTAAGGTTGTTAAAAACCCCAAGGTAACAAAGTTTGATGAACCCACTTTTGTGCGCATTCAAGGAACGGATTTCAAAGACGGCACCATTGAAGTCAAGGTATTGAGCCGGTTACTGGCCGATGCGCCGGATTTTGCACGCGGTTTTATCGGCATAGCCTTTCGTATTAACAACGAAAATTCTGCGTTTGAAAGTATCTACGTTCGTCCCACCAATGGGCGCAGCGACGATATCAAAAGGCGCAACCATGCCACCCAGTATTTTTCCTATCCAGATTTCAAATTTGATCGGCTGCGCAGCGAGTTTCCCGGTCGCTACGAGTCGCCTGCCGATATAGGTTTGAATGAATGGATTCAATTAAAAATTGTGGCAACAGGTCAACGTGCCAGCTTATTTATCAATAATGCAGATACACCGGCGTTAATCGTTGATGAATTAAAACGTGGTGCAGATACAACCGGAGCAATTGGATTATGGGTAGATGTAGGTACTGATGGTTATTTTTCTGACCTTCGAGTGTATCGCTGATTCCCCCAATGAAAACCAACATTATGAAAGTTAATTCCACGCAAGATGAGAATCATATGCCAGTAGTAAACTTCTCCATGCTCAAGCGTGGAGAAGTTTTAAAAAAATTCAGCTGTGAATTTCCTAACGTAAAACGCCTAACTGTTTAAAGCGCAAACAATAAAAAAACATCACCGCAGTAAATAGAGCCATGACAATTGGCATAAACCATAACTGCCCCATTGCTTCACGACCTTCAGAAAGGACAAGGACGTACAATATATAAATCAGGGTGCCAACTAACGAGACCAAAAATAAGTTGGCCGCTAAACCATAGCGAAGCAGTAATCCAACGGAACCCAATAATCCACCCCACACTGAAAGCGACCACCCAATGACAGCCCAGATTGGAACAGTTAAGAAATAGTTAATTTGGGATTCCGTCATACCAGAGGCTTTATAGTATGTTTCACCTTGACTTACACTCATGATGTAGTCGAAACCAGCAGCTAAACTGTACAAAAGGAAAATCCCTCCCAACAGGAATGCATGCCAAGGTAAACCCAACTCTTTATTTTTAACAAAACCATCCATATTTCACCTCAAATATTTGAAGAGCAGTTAAATCCCACCTAGCTTAGACACAGCACTTGCGCCTCTGGATTCAGATAAGACAAAAAATCCCAACTCATAAAAAAACCAGCGCCGCTTTCACGATGCTGGTTTTTGTTACTACAAAAAAATGATTACACAAATACGTTAATAACACGCTCTCCATGCATCTTTTTGGATGCGCGAATTAGTGAAACTGTATTTGCGATCTTTACCGCCGTATAACAGAGTGCACGCGGCGGGTAATTTTTCGCGGGTGTTGGCGCTGCTACCCGTGAGGTAATAGTAGCTGCCGCTAGCGGGAAGAGTGATGCCGGTGGCGTAGACGAAGGTTTTCTCTTTTTTCAATTTCATCGGCACATTGCTGCCCGCTGCAACATTGGGCAGTGCGCCAGAAATATAGGCCGCTGTATTTGGTGTGGCATTGGTCATATCCACTTCAAATACACCGACTTCCGGTTGGCTGCAGCTATTCCAGCGCGCGCGAATTAATGACGTGCCGTGACTAATGCTGTAGGCGCGGTCGGTATTCCACATGAGCGCACATTCAGTGGGGACTTGTTCACGTGCAGCCCAGTTGTTGCCATTTAGAAAGTAGTACGCGCCAGTTGAGCCAGCGGGCAGCGTGGCGTAGTGATAATAAATACGCCCGTCGGTGGTGCTCATGGGCACTATTTTCCAATTGGGTGTGCCGGTAAAGGAGCCAGTGATGTACACACCATTGGCAGTGTTGACGCCGGTCATATCCACTACAAACATGACCTCGGGGTTGGCGATAGCCGCACAACTGCCCCACTTTACCGCGTAGGTCACATCGCCATTGGCGATAAAACCGCGATCCACTCCCCACCAGGGCGCACATTCGGCGGGCACGGTTTCGCGCGCACTCCAGCTGTTGGCGTTGAGGAAGTAGTAAGCACCCTCGGCACCCGGCGCTACTTCGGCGGTGTGGGTGTAAATGTTGTTGCCTTCCAACGTCATGGGCACCAGCGCCCAGTTGCCCGCACCGCTAAAGCTGCCGGTCACGTACACACCTTGGCTCACATCCACGCCGGTCATATCCACTTTTAACGTAAGTTTGGCAGTTGGCTCCGGCGCTACTGTCGGGTAGTCCTGCGCCAAAAATTCCACCCCGCCGGGGATCATCAACTCGCCGTTAAAGTCGAAAAAGGTTTGGTTTTCCCAGTGCGACCCATGACCCCATTGGGTATAGGCATTGCTGCTAATCCACAGCGGCTCCCAGTAGATCACCCCTAGCCCGCCGTTTTGCGCCACGGCGGTCGTCAGGTCGATCAGGTAATCCTTTTGCACTTGCGGGCTGGGCGCCGGGTAGCCGGGAGCCGAGTCATTAATAATGTTACCTGCCGGATCTATTCCCTCGGTAGTCCAGGGGTGACTCACTTCCACGATCATCACATCTTTTTGGAAATCCTGTTTCAACTGCGCGATCAATGCTGCCGTTTGATTGATGGAGTAACCGTGCCAGTGGTAGTAATAAGACATACCGATAATGTCGTAACCGGTCAGCCCGGCGTTGCGCACGCCAGCAAAAAAACCATAAACATGAGCGGGATTGGCAATATGGATAATGGTTTTCGGTGTTAAGGAACCCAGCGCGCCAGCATCTTTTACCGCGCGAATGCCTTCGTTCATCAGCGCCGCCTGCCGCGCATAGTTCACGGGCGATAAGGGTTCACCCGGGCCAATTGCCATGTTGTTATTGGTCTCATTACCGATTTGCACCAACTCCGGCATCAGGCCCTCGGCATCCAGATCGCGCAGGGTTTGGAAGGTGTAGTTGTAGAGCAGCACTTTGAGCTGATCGAGAGTAGTTGCTGAATCCCACGCAAACGGCCGACGCTGGTGACTGGGGTCGGCCCAATTGTCGGAGTAATGGAAATCCAATAGCACTTGCATGCCATTAGCTTTAGCACGGGCGATGGAGCGCTTGGCATCGGCATAGTTGGAGTAAGTGTTTACATTGCCGGCAAAATCCAGCCAGTTGGGGTTATGCCACAAGCGAATGCGCACTAGGTTCGCGCCGTAGTCATACATAATCGCGTAGGGATCTTGCGTCACCCCGTTTACTTTAAAAACGGCGCCGTTGTCTTCCACTTGATTGACGTAAGAGAGATCCACCCCCTTGTAAAACGTATTACTGAGCGCTGCCTGACTAAACAGCAGGGTCAATAACATACATAGCCAGCCGACGGATGTTGGGTTGGGTTGTGTTGGTAAGCGCATGATTCACCTTCATTATTGTTAGTTGATATCACTGTTGATGGCGGGTACGGCCGAAAACCAAGCCCAGTAGACCTAGGACCAAGAGCATCAATGAGGAGGATTCAGGCACCTTGCTGGTACTACCGCCGATGGTTGCCAACACATTGTCAATGGCCACATCGCCCTCCACGTAATCACCCACAATAGAAAAACCTTTCAGACCATTACTGCTGCTAAAACTGAGGGTTTGATAGCTAGCGGGATTAAAAAATGCATCGTCAAACGCGGTAATAAGCGAGGAGAAAATCAAGTGGTCAGCCATATCAAACGCTACAAACCAATAACCCTCAGTCCAGGTCGCGAGGTCGATGGAGAAGTGAGAAATGCCACTGCCAAAACCAGCGTCAAACACAATGTCCGCATTGCCAGTATTGTCGCCATCGGAGATCCACAAGCCATCCAGCGGCATACCGCGATAGCTGGTGTCATTGATAAAGTAATTGCTGAGGTTGGAATTAAGCCCGAGCCAGTTGCTCTCCCAGGCCGGTAAATCTGCATTGAAATCTTCGCTGTACATCACCGGGCCAGCGGTAGCAAAACCGGAACTCAACAGCAGCGACAAGATTAGGGGGGATCTTTTTTTCATCATCTATTCCTTATTTATATTTATGGTTGAACTGCATGAACGAACTGCCAGCATCAAAAGCTGAAGTACCAGCAGACGCTGCATCATACAATATCATAATTATATTATTAATAGGCTTTTGTAGATTTTTTGATCAGACAGGAGAGGTCTAATCACCCGGTGCAGGGCAAAAAAAAGAGAAGGGGCGCAAGGCCGCTTCTCTTTTTTTGGGGGGGACAGTAAAACCGCATAAACAAAATACCCGAGCCAACCTCGGGTGTTTTAAAACTACAAAGGAAAAGCAATAGCACGGCCGATTTCAGTACCGGGCAATATTCCAATACAGATTATTTGCGTAACGACATAAATGGGAACGCACCATTTGAATACAGGGTGGATAGCGTTGAATGCAAGGCGATCTATAACCATCGGCGTAAGCAAAAAAGCATAGGTCGCCACCAGCGTTAAAATCGTGCCCTCAACGGGAATAAATGGCAAAAAAGCAACGCGAGTTACAGAAGCGGACACCATACTCAACGAGGCCATCAGCATAAAACGCTTATGAAGTTGTAGTTGCTTCCTAAAAAAAATACCCAGGATATAGAAAATAAAAAAGCTGAATAACGTGTGCAAAATACCCCACACAAAACTCGCTCTTGAGTGTACATGCCCACCCGTCCAGTTGGGATCATAGGCAGCCATAACCCCTATTAGCATTTCAACGCCACTGATAATTAAAAAAACAAACAGAGCCACACTCATGTAGCCAAGTTTTTTGTGCGCAGAAAAATTGCCCGACGAAACAAGATTAGATTGAGCAGCAAATAGAATGTACCAGCCCAAATACAAAATGGAATGCACTATAAATGTGGCCGAAAAAATTTCAGGAGTGTTATAAACCTTCACATAGTAAGGAAGGATCGAAACAAAAATCAGGCCCAGCAACACAATGGAAAATTTTCCATAAATAGGCCGATTCGAAAATCTTACCGTTTTGACAGATGAAATCTGATTAGCTGGCGTCGATATATTTGTGTGATCCATAATTATTTCCTTTTATTTGAACACAAACACTATCACCAGACACATTTTGACTCTATAACAAAGCCGTAAAAACAAATGCGTGCAGATTACAAACAAAAAACCCGAGCAAGGCTCAGGTTTTTGTGGGGTGGGTTTTGTGAAGTACAGTTGCATGGATATGGAAATAGAAGCAGCTGAGCTTTGTGTAACGGTCAAATTCTAAAGATAGTTCTTGATGTAGGTTGGGCGGTAATGCCCAACATTTTTTGATATTGAATATTATTGTTGGGCATGGCTGCCTAACCTACGTACTACGTGCTACCTATTAGAATTATTCGCTTCATCGCCATAGCACTGCATATTTGCACCTTCCGATTTTATATTGGTGTTGTAGGTTTCATTCTCTTTAGCCTCGAAACAATACAACTCTCTCTTCTCTCCCCACCCTATAATTTGATAGGCAGCTTCATGCTCCGGTGGTAACGGCCTTAACTTTGCCACCATGTTTTTAATATTGCCTTTCTTTAACGCGTGAATACCAAGCCATACATGAAATCTGCGTGCTTTGAGTTCACCGGATACAACTTTTTTTACGCGAGCGTCAAAGAGATAAAATGTCGCCCAGGTTCCGCAGTTTTGTTCCTCACTCCCATTATCAAAACAAAGAGTGGATGCGACCTCACCTGTGTCCCTTACAAACTTGAGATCAACTACGGCAATGATTTCTTCAGCGCTAGATGCGAAAGAGTAAAGTAGAACAATAATAAAAATAATTCGATTCATGATTTTGCTCTCACAATCTATTAAACAGCTACCACCGGATATTCTTTCTAATGCAGTTTGCGGCGACTTACTACAAGCACTGAATTAAAGACCACTCCAGCAAAATCCACAAACGTAAATCGCAGGCAAAAAAAAGCGGCTACCGAAGTAGCCGCAAGGGAAAGGGCATTGCAATTGTTTCAAGCGGGGCTTAAAGCTTCCAGGTGAAATCGATCAGGTAGCTGCGGCCGTAGTCGTCGTAACGTTTCAGGTTGGCAGACTCGTTGTTTTGGGTTAAACGCAGTGGCTCGTTGGTCAGGTTGAAAACCTGGAAGCGTACGTTGTAGTTCTCGTTAATTTCGTAAGCGAGGCTGAAGCCAACACCTAATTCCGCATCAAGTGTGGTCAGGTCGTAACTGTCCCAGGTGAAGGCGCTGGTGTAGGCGGAGTGATATTTCCAGCCCAAGCGTGCGTCGATACCGTAGTTGCTGTACCACAAGTCCAAGGTTGCCGTGTCTCTTGCCAAACCTGCCATGGGCAGTGGGTTGTTGGACGGTGCGAACTCTTCAATGTTGGATTCCGCAAACGCGTAGTTGGAGTAAACACCAAAACCTTCTACCGGCAGGAATTCAAACGGCATTTGGAAGGTCACTTCCGCACCGCGCACGTAACCGCCGTTGCCATTTACTGGGCCGTAGATGTCAAAGTCCACACCGTTTTCATTTTGGAAAGTACCAACTACCGCGTTGCCGATGTAGTTGTCGATGTCTTTGTAGTACAGGCTCAATGCCGCAAGGGATTCGGAAGCAAAATACCATTCGTAAGACACGTCAATTTGATCAGAGGTAAATGGATCCAACAGTGGGTTACCCGCACCACCGGATGAACCATTTTCAATAGCGCTGATGTACTGGCCTGCGCGCAACTCATCCAGTGGTGGACGGGAAATCGCTTGGGCGACACCAATACGCAGTTTGCGGGTGTCGTCCAGATCCAGGTTCAAGTTGGCGCTTGGCAATGCTTTGGAATAATCATTTTCAATGTATTCGCCGTTCAATGCGTAACTCTTGGTATTGATTTCAACTTGACGCACACCGATGTTGGCGTTGTAGTCCAAGCCGCCCAGTTGGCCTTCAAAATCCAACTTCACGTAGGCCGCATCGTTGCGCTCGTCTACTTTCCAGTAGCGATCTGCATTAACTTCCGCCGAATCATAATCAACGCCACCAAAAATCACGTCTGCGGTTTTGGCGTAAGACGGTGCATTCAGGAAGGGAATAGTGTCGAAAGCGCCAAGGGTGTAAGAGCTCAGGAAGCCTTCAGGAAAGGCTACTGCAACGCTGTTATCCACACTGCGATTCATGGTGAAATCAGTCCAGATAACTTCTTTCTCGCGGTCTGCTGTGCGCGCACCAAAACTGATTGAACGCAGGTGACCGGCATCCAAATCCCGTTTGATATCAAACTGCGCACTTTGCAATTCGTCTTCCAGAGTTGAACCTTCGTTGACATTGCCAATCCAGTTGTAGGAAGCATTTTCTGGGGTTAACAACGGCGAGCCAGCAGGTGCTGAAATTGACGGTGTACCGCGAGTATCAAAGCT
The DNA here is from genome assembly GCF_008806955.1 of Cellvibrio sp. KY-YJ-3. Lineage (NCBI taxonomy): Bacteria > Pseudomonadati > Pseudomonadota > Gammaproteobacteria > Cellvibrionales > Cellvibrionaceae > Cellvibrio > Cellvibrio sp. KY-YJ-3. Next base: position 4,283,974 of record NZ_CP031727.1, read on the forward strand.
CCAGGTTTCGGCGTATTGATCCAGATAAATCGCATTCCAGTAGTTTTTACGCTCAGCAGTAGAGTGGGAGAAATCCACATCGATCTGCCAGTTGTCAAAACCAGTGTGGCTGAACTTCAAGCCTTGGGTGACACCACTGTTTTCCTGTTGGTAGGCGGCAATCACGTGACGCATAGTGCCTTCCCAACCATTAAACGTACCGGCTACCACGCGATTACCCTGCATTACTACGTTGCTCATCGGGTTATCTACCGCGCCATCGCCGTTTGCATCGCCCAGGCCCCAGCCTTCACCGGAAGGTGGTGTGCCAATGTCTTGCGCCCAGGTTTGGTTTTGCTGCTCATCCATCGCAAATTCGGTGTAGAGCACATCGTATTTCACGTTGAGCGCGTCAGTCGCCTGCCACTCAAAGGTGCTCATGATGCCTTCGCGGTCGGTGTCGAGTTTTTTCACCTCACCGGCAACACCCCAGGGGGTAGTACCAATGGTGCCGTTGCCATCCAGGTCCAGCGCGCTATCGCCATAACCCCAGCCTTGCATTGAGCCATAGGCATTCTTTTGGGTTTGGGTGGAAGCGCCAATCGCAACAGCAAAGGTGTCGCTGAATTGGTGTACAAAAGCGGCGCTCATGCGATTGCCCAGCGGATCGTAATCCGGAACGTCTTCGCCGCTTTCATTGTGCTGCAAACCTACGCGCACGGTGGCTGTAGGGCCGGTGTGCGACAAAGGCGAAATAGTTTTCAGGTTGATGGTGCCGGCGATGCCGCCTTCCACCAGATCTGCTGACTGGGTTTTGTAAACTTCCGCAGCAGATACCAACTCGGAGGGGTATTGCTCGTAGCGAATAGCGCGACCCGGCTCGGGGCTGGCCACTTCGCGACCATTTACGGTGCCTAATACCATGCGTGGGCCAAGGCCACGAATCGCGGCCTGGCTTTCGTTGCCACGGTCGCGTGAACCGTTAATACCGGGCAGGCGTACCAATGCTTCGGCGATAGTGACCGCTGGCGTCGCATTAATATCGTCCATTGCCAGGGCTTCCATCACCTTGGTGCTTTGTTGCTTTACCGCAATCGCCTTTTCCAAGGATGCACGCATGCCGGTTACAACAACTTCTTCAACAGCGCCGGCTTCTTGTGCCTGAACGCCGCTAATGCTGCCGAGCAGCCCCAGCGCAAACAGCAAGCTGGCTTTGGATATTTGGGTTTCGGGAGTTTTGTATTTCATTGCTAAAGCCTCGCGTTCGTCTCGATTGTTTTATTATTAAATATGACGCATATATCATATTTATACGTCAATATGATGTAATCGCCGCCATGTGTCAAGAGTGAAGCCGGGAAGGGAATTAAAAACAATGCTCGCTATTGGCCAGAAAAGGCCTAGGCTTAAAGAGCGGTACTCAGATCCACCAACCGGAGAGAAGCATCATGAGTAAAAGTCAGGATAAACGTAAAGAAAGCAAAAAGCCCGCGACCAAAACCGCCAAAGAGAAACATCAGGCCAAAAAGTTGAAGCAGGCTGAACAGGCGCATCGCGAGTTTTAACACCCGGCAATAAAAGCCCTAGGGCTGAACGAAGTCATAAAAGAGGTAGGGGCGCGGTCTATTCACTCAAGAATAGCATGCGCCCTTTTTGTTTTTAGGAAGCAGTAAGCTAGGAAACAATAAGCCAAGAAGTAATACACCAGAAAGTAATACACCAGAAATCAATAAATCAGGGCGCAAAAAAGCGGCGGGGATTATTTGATGTTCCAAAACACCAAACTTGGAAAATGACGCGCCAGTTGCCACTTGGCAAATAGTATTAGCAACGAGGAATGTTTACTGCGGGTTAAAAACCGCATGGTGGCACTGCGCGGGAACTGCGCTTTATTCAGCGGCTCGCCTTGTGCATCCACGGGAGACCACTGCTGCTTGAGCAATTGGCGCTGTTGCTCCAATTGTCGCCGCAACACAATACACTGCTGCATTTGCCGCTGCCGTTTGCTGGTGGTGACGCTATCTGGCTCATTCATAGCTGACTCCGGATCAACGCGACATCCGCTGCTATTTCAGCGCGAGTTCCTGCAAAAGCATTGGCGCCCTGGGCAGAAAAATGTTTGCAGCGCAGATAACACATGGTGGCTCCTGCTGCATAAAACACAATCACACCAGCGATGGTTTGCAAACGGTAGGCGGTGGGCCAACCTAATGTAATGACCAAAAGCCCGATACAAAAAAGGCAGCAAGTAAAAAAAACCAGCCCCAGCACACTGAAGACCAGCATTTGCTGTAAACGATTTTTTTCCTGCTGCCATTCAATACCCGCGAGCCGCCCATGCAGTTCCATCTGCACAAGCACTATTGCCGCTGAAGCGCGCAAACGCTGGATAATTTCCAAAATTCTACTCCCGGGTTTGACGCTCAAGAATTAACAAGTAACAACCACTAATTAATTGCGACGCGCCAACAAATAACCCAACAACAAACCAACCGCTGCACTGGCACCAATGGCATTCCATGGCTGCTCATGAACATAGGTATTAGTAGTTTCCGCTGTTTTACGAGCGCGATTCATCACCGTTTCGCCCATTTCTGTCGCTGCATCTTTCGCGGCAGTGATGCGTTGATTTACTTTGTCTTTGGCGCGCTGTAAATCTTCACCGGTGAGATTGGTGGTGGCTTTGATCAAGTCTTCTATATCTGCAACAAAACTTTGAAATTCGTGCGCAATACCACTAGAGCCTTCTGCTTTTTGTGCTGGAGCCGCATGTGTATCAACTGCTTTACTGTTTCCTGACGAAGATCCAATACCAGATGGATTTTGCATAAATAATTCCTGCTATATAAAGGGTAAGTTTAAAGGCTGTTCCCGTGTACCGATTTCAATCCAGTAGGCGCTATAACCTGCATTCATAGTATCCAGCCCCCCTCCCCAAGTCTGTTCGCTAACGCACTGATACTTTGTTACCTCAATGCTAACTTGCTCATCACAGCAGTTATCGCGAATTACAAAAAAACATCAACGCAGTAAACCCGTAATTTTTCCCGCTAGGGATTTTGGAGCAACACCATGAACAAGCCACTACAAAAATTATTTATTCCCTCTATCGCACTGTTGGCGTCTATGACTATCAGCAGTTTTATCATGGCGGCGACCCCGGAGCAGGAAATCACTAACGCACGACAAGAAAGTCAAATTTGGACAACCTATGCACTCAGCCCTTATTTACGCGCTAACGATATAAAAGTATCGGTAGTGGATGGCAAAGCAACACTCACTGGCACAGTGGAAGAAGCTGTGAATAAAGATTTGGCCACTGCCATCGCCATGGGCGTCAACGGCATAAAAGATGTAGACAATAAAATTGATGTGCGCGCGGATTACCAGCCCACCAAAAGTGAACGCCGCTATGGCGATCAAATGGATGACCTGGCAATTTCCAGCACTATTAAATCCAAACTGTTGTGGAGCAAATACACCAACAGTCAATCCATTAAGGTGAATACGCTGGACGGTAAGGTGACGCTGGAAGGCAATGTCGAAACTGAAGAAGCGAAAAAACTCGCTGGCCGTTTAGCCAAAGATACACGCGGTGTGCGCGCGGTAGAAAACAAATTAGTTATCAATAAAACACCCGGCATAACCGGCATGGCAAAAGCATCCACTAAAGAAGTAGGCGATGTTATTTCTGATAGCTGGATCACCACCAAAGTGAAATCCACCCTGCTCTATTCAAGCAATGTAAAAGGCTCGGATATTGAAGTCACCACTAATGCTGGCGTAGTAACGCTGAGTGGAAAATTGGATACCGGTGTGGAGCGCGCTCTGGCAGTTGAATTAGCCGAGAACGTGCGCGGTGTTAAAAGTGTACAAGCAAAAACATTAACCAATTAAATCCCATTTTATTCACCAAAAGGTAAGCTTATGACAACTTCAACAGTCACCCAAAAAATGGCGAACTGGTTAAAACCAGGCACCTCATTTATCGCATTGCTCGCAGGTTTTTTATTCTTAACTGCCTGCGCCTCCACCCCACCACCCACCAAAGAAATCAGCGCGGCTGAACAATCCATGATCGATGCTGAACAAGCGCGGGTTGCACAATATGCACTGCCGGAGCTGCAAGAAGCGCGCAGCAAATTAGCGGCTGCACGCACTGCCGTTTTAAATGAAGAGATGGAAGAAGCAAAACGTTTGGCGGTGGAAGCCAGTGCCGGCATTAAATTCGCAACAGCCAAAGCAGAGTTAGCCAAGGCAGAAGCCGTTAATGCTGACATGCAAAAAAATATTCGTGTTCTTAAAGAAGAAATGCAACGCATCAGTGGAGAACAACAATGAAATTATCAACGTCGATGAACTTAAAAGCGCAAACCAAACGCGGTCTGCATTTATCCAAACCACTGATCATGGCGCTGGGCAGTGCACTTATTCTGGCCGCCTGTGTAAATTCTCCTAAAAGCCCGAGCGGTGCAGTTGCTGCACGCGAGCGTTTGGTGCAGTTACAAAATGATCCCGCTCTGGCGAGCCGGGTGTCGGTTGCGATTCGTGAAGCAGATGATGCAGTGACTGCCGCCGAAGTACCCATGAAAGACAAAGTGAAATCCGATCACCTGGTATTTGTTGCCACACGTGAGGTGGATGTCGCCTGGGCGCAAGCCAAGACCCGTCAACTGGAAGACCAGCGTGCCGGCCTGAGCGAACGCCGCGACAGTGAACGTTTGGAATCGCGCACCCGCGAAGCAGATCGCGCTCTTGATGCAGCAGAACAAGCGCGCGCCGATGCAGAAGCCGCACGCGATGATAGCGACGCACTGCGCCGCGAAATTGCCGAGTTAAATGCAAAAGAAACCGAGCGTGGTTTGGTGGTTACCTTGGGCGATATGTTATTTGAAACCGGCAATTCGCAATTAAAAGGCAATGCTTTTGCAAACCTGAGCAAGCTGTCCAGTTTTCTCAATAAATACCCTGAGCGCACGCTGATTATTGAAGGCCACACCGATAGCGTGGGCAGCGAATCCAGCAACCAGTCGCTGTCACAGCGCCGCGCCGATTCCGTACAACAGTATTTGTTGCAACAGGGCGTTGCCTCTAACCGCCTGACAGCGGTTGGCCAGGGAGAAAATTCTCCGGTAGCCAGCAATGATTCAACATCCGGGCGCGCACTGAATCGCCGCGTGGAAGTGATTATTGCCAACCCGTAAACCAACACTCCATCACTTTTTTGTTGAGTAACCGTCATGACCTTAGGAACAATTATATTAATTATTGTGGTGTTAATGCTTATTGGCGCCATACCGAGTTGGCCGCACAGCCGCTCCTGGGGTTATGGCCCCAGTGGTGGCTTGGGGCTGGTATTAATTATTCTATTAATTCTGGTCCTCATGGGCCGGATATAAAAAACAGCGCCGTGGCGTGACAACCACGGCGCTGTTTTACTGTGTCGCTCTTCATTTAACCCAAGCGTATTCACTGGAGCCAAACATGTTTCGTCAAAGTTTATTTAACCGCTACCCTCGCAGCATTCTGGTAATAACCATTATTGTGCTGATGGCGGTTATCAGTATCGGTTTGCTTGCACTGGATAAGGGTTATTCCTTGTAACACGGCCGACAAATTATCGACCGCGCTTAATTTCCTTATTGTTTAATTCCCTTATTGCTTAATGCGCAGCAAATCACTAATGCGATCCACACCGTCCACATCCCGCGTAACTTTCACGACTAAATCGTGCTCCGCACGGGTTTCTACTTCACCGGACAATTGAACTACACCATTGGTCGCCATAACTGCAATCACAAATTCGCTCAACGCTTCTTCATCCGCAATTGCCTGCTCCACTTTTTTTGCCAGCTGCATATCAAACGCTTTTTGCCCCTCATCCAGACTGGATTGATTGGCATCGGCAACTGACTGTTGCGAATCAACAACGCCTTCCGATTTTTCACAGCCGCTAAAACTAATAATGAGCAGAGAACTTAGCAGGCCCATAAACACATAGGATTGATAGGAATCTTTCATAATATAAACCTCGCGTTAACACCTCCAGAATTGAAGGTGCCCTTTAACAATGACGGTTATTCGTAGCTGCGTTGCGCCTTATCAAATGGCTTGGTGCGATAATAGGTGTGAATGTCGTTCGACCAACTATTATCTGCCATATCCGGCCAATCGGATTTATCAAAACCCGGCGCATCTTTCAGCCGATCTTTAGTGACATCCAAAATAAAACGTTTATGTTCGGTATCGAGTTTTAACGCCGTCCAAGGCACAGCAAATAATTTTTCGCCCATGCCCAGGAAAGAACCGAACGATAAAACGGCATAACATACCTTGCCGCTACTCATATCCAACATAATTTCCTTAATATCGCCGATGTCTTCATTCTGGCAGTTATAGACATCATTGCCGACCAATGTTTCTGCGCCCATTAAACCCGGGCCAGGGCCATTATTGATTTTATACATACCATAGGTGTCGCGACTTTCGTAATTCATAATAAGTTCCTTGTAAAAAATGGATTAAATTCCCAGTAGCAGACACACAGCAAAACTTAAAAAAAATCGCGCCATACTGTGTGATGAGCACTGATAATCGGCTTAATTTTTTTTAGCGTCTGTACGCAACCCCCCTTATAGATTTGATTAATACGCGCTACTGCAACCGTTAATCGCCCTTTGTGCCGTAGCGCACGGACGCCGGTCTGGCTGACGAACACACTGGCGAGACACTGCCCCGTGCGAGTGCAACTATTTATTTTTATGTTGCAGGATTAATCGATGAATCACCTTTCTAACAAGCTAAACCCTATTGATCTGCAGATGAGTGGGAATCGTTTAATCGATGGTTTATCACTGGCGGTACGCACCCGTTTACTACAACACTGCAAAACCGTAGAGCTCACCTTTGGCGATATTCTCTGCGAACCGCAGGAGCTGCTGCGCTATGCTTTTTTTCCGCTGACTGGATTCATTTCACTGTTGACTCTGGTGGAAGATCACCAGCCATTGGAAATTTGCTTAATCGGCAATGAAGGCATGATGGGAGCAACCCTCTCCCTGAGCGTGAGTGCCGCACCTATGCGCGCATTAGTGCAAGGCACTGGCCACGCTTTGCGCATCACCGCCGCACAGTTGCGCAGGGAGCTCAATAATTCACCGGAATTAATGGCGCAATTACATCGCTATGTGTATGTAGTACTGGAACAATTGGCAAAAACCGCCGCGTGCATTCATTTTCATGAAGTGGCGCAGCGATTGGCACGCTGGCTCTTAATGACTCACGACCGCACTCACAGCGACCAACTGCATTTAACCCAGGAATTTCTGGCCGATATGTTAGGCGTAAGGCGCAGCAGTATTACTGTTGCCGCAGGCATACTGCAAAATGACCAATTGATTAATTACAATCGCGGCGAAATTATTATTGTGGATCGAAAGGGATTGGAAAAAGTTGCCTGTGAATGTTACCAAACACTGAAACGCGATTATGAACTGGTATTTGCCTGAGGCCGCGGCGCTGAATCCGTGGCGGCAATAAGTGGTGTATCTACACCACTGCTATAAAACTGGTAATTATTGCGCCCGCACATTTTTGCGCGATACATAGCGCTATCGGCGCGCTGGAACAGCGCATCTACATTACCGCCATCATTGGGGTAAAGACTAATACCAATACTCAGGGTGACCGCAATTGGCTGCTCGTGAACCTGTTGTGGTGCAGCAAAGGCTGCAATCATTTTATCGGCGACATGCGCGGCATCTTCACTGTGTTCAATTTCAGTTAGCAAGACTACAAACTCATCACCACCCTGGCGGCATACCGTATCGGTAACACGCACAACGGATTCCAATCGCCGCGCAATAATTTGTAACAACCTGTCACCCACGGCGTGGCCGCGCGAATCGTTAATATTTTTAAAATTATCAATATCAATAAATAACAAACCGATTTTTTTCTGTTTGCGTTTTGCCAACCCAAGTGCGCGCGTGAGGCGCTCGGTAAGCAGGGTGCGATTGGCCAAACCGGTGAGCACATCGTGCTGCGCCATGTGCAGAATTTTTTTAGCCATGGCCCGTGCATCACTTACATCGTGAAATACAATGACCGCACCGCTAATAGCACCGAGGCGATTGCGAATGGGCGCGATAGAGTCTTCAATGGGAATTTCCGCACCATCGCGCCGCACCAATAAACAATTGCTCGGCAGTTTGATGGTTTTATTCGCTTTTAATGCGCGCCGCACCGGGTTGGGCGGTGGTTGGCGGGAGTCGGCATCTATCACTTTAAACACGTCTTCCAGTGGCAAACCCAATGCCTCTTTCAACGACCAGCCGGTCATAGTTTCTGCAGTGCGATTGAGGTAACTGATTTTACCGGCAAGGTTAGTGGTGAGCACCGCATCGCCAATCGAATTCAACGTTACTTGCGCGCGCTCTTGCTGATCAAACAACGCATCTTCCGATACGCGCAAAATAGTTTCTATGGCTTTGCGATCACTGATGTCTTCAACAATTTGTACATAGCCCTGCGCTTTTTTATTTGCTTTGCTATTAATTGCTGCGGCATTTAAGCGTGTCCACACCATGGTATTGTCGCTGCGCACAAACCGTACTTCTGCCAAAAATGGCTCACGCTTATTCACGGCGGCGTGCCACTCCTTCACCGCTTGTTGACGGTCATCCGGGTGAATAGCTTCTGTCCAATTAGTGCCAAGGGTTTCGTCGAGTGTCTGCCCGGAAATTGTGTGATAGGCCGCGTTGGTGTAAATGCAATCGCCTTGCGCATCGGATAGAAAAATGCCCAGTGGCGATGCATCACTCATTACCTGAAAACGCTCTTCGCTTTCGCTCAGTGCGCTGCGCGATTCTTTGCGCTCTAAAATATAATTCAGCGCGCGCGGCAACCAGTGCGCATCTATATGCCCCTTGGCAAAATAATCATGGGCGCCGCGCTCCATAGCGGCACGCCTCAATTCGTCATCACTCGCTGAGCTCAATACCAAAATCAACGCATCGGGTGCGGCGGCAATTACTTTATCGAATGCGCCCAACCCTTTTCCGTCGGGCAAGGCCAGATCCAGCAGCACCACTTCAATTGGATTGTTAACAAGGTATTCCAACGCTTCCGCCAGTGACTTTACCCACTCCACGACAAATGCAGCACTGTCGTCATGCAGCGCATCCTTTATCACCTTGGCATCGGCAGGATCGCTTTCTATTAACAATAAATGGGTCGCAGAACTCTTCATGAGAAAACATCACCCGAAGTGAAAAAGATGCACCAAGGTTAACGCACCGATTCACCCGCTTCGGTGCGGTGTCGTACAGAGAGGGGTTTCAGGGGTTTGAGTGCCGTGCGGTTATCTAACGCGATACAGATGTTCTCGTATTACGTTAGATATGCATTATTTTTTTTCTTCATTTAAGGTTGCAGGGATAAAACCTTCAGCAGATAAGGCTCTAATGACACCGCGCATCAAGTAGTTATTACTAAAGCCGAAGGTATATTGGCGCGCACCATCGCTTACGGGTTGTAGCATTTTTCGCTCAACTAACTTTTTAATTTGATAAGTACGCTGATGCGCAGTCAAATGTGGCATTGCTTCTGCCAAATCAGCCGCTTTTGCAATGCCCATTTTGGCCGCTATGTGCAATATGCTTTCCTCTTGCGCGGTAATAAGCTCGCGTTGTTTTGCATAAGCCAATGCCGGTGTGAGAATTTTGTTACGCAAATAAGCAAAATCAGTTAGCTGATCAACTTTTCTCAGCTCATCTAAAATACCCGTTAGTACATAGGTACACCAAGCTTCTTGCCCCTCCGGTAAACCTGAATCAGCAAGAGCAAGCATGGAATAATACTTATCCCTATCATTGCAAAATACTGCAGTCGGATTCAGCACACGCCCACCAGCTTGCACATTAAAACCATACTTAATCAGCAAGGCATAAGTAAGCAGTCGCACCACGCGGCCATTACCATTACCGAAGGGGTGAATCCAACCGAAACGATGATGAGCCAGAGCCACTTTAATCAGATCATATTTAGGTGCATGTGGCTCATTAATAAATGCCACTAACTCCTGCATATAGGATGGTACTTGTATTGCGTCTGGAGGTAGATGCTCTGACTGCGATATGCGGACCGACCCCGCGCGGTAAGCACCAGGAGTGCGATCACCTTCCCGCTCCAAGTTATCTACCGTCATGGCATGCAACTCGCGAATAAAGTGTTCAGTTAAATTGGTGCCTTTTTCTATGGATTCCTCTACAAATGCCATCGCCAGCTCAATGTTTTCCATTTCACGCAAATGATCCGAGTGGTCACTGGCGCCATCCAACTTACTTTCGACATAATCGGCTAGTGTGGTGTGATTGCCTTCAATGCGAGCAGACCCCAAACTTTCCAGCATGTGAAAAATGCGCTTAAGCTGTAAAAACAGGAGGGCGGGTGTAGAGCCGCGCAACTGTAAACGGCGCAAATGCTCAAGCTCGGTCAATACATCAACCAAGGGGGAGTCAAACGCTGGGTTGGGCAACATCAAGTTATGGTGATTAAATCCAGGCATAGCATTAATTATCTGTAATGGTGTTACCGCGACATCTGTAATCTACTCAAAAAAGATCAATAGAGTCAAACAATTAGAAGAAAGAAGATAAACTTTTATCTGTAAAAAACCCTGTCAGCAAGTTGAATACACTCTTCACCCATCTTCAAAAAGTATCTACATAAAATAGAAACCCAACCACACCGCCTATGCGATAACACGAACCTCCACCCTCCGCTCCCTACCATCATCCACCAACGGAATTCCCGCGCTGTGCAGCTCAATGCCATCCAGCAGGATTTTGTTTTCACCCCCAAGGTTTTGAATCACTTCAATGCGATAAAGCGTATTGCCAAAGCGATAATCCACCGAATAACCCGGCCAATCTTTCGGCAGGCAAGGTTTGATATGCAGTTCGGTGCCGTGACGGGTGATGCCGAGCAGGGATTCCACCATCAGGCGATACAACCAGCCCGCCGAGCCGGTATACCAACTCCAACCGCCGCGACCAGTGTGGGGGGCGATGGCGTAGACGTCGGCGGCGACCACATAGGGTTCAGCTTTGTAGAGTGCGACGGCGGCAGCGCTATTGCCGTGGTTGACCGGGTTGATGATGTTGAACAGTTCCCAGGCGCGTTGGCTATCGCCCAATTCGGCGAAGGCCATAGTCGCCCAGATGGCGGCGTGGGTGTACTGGCCGCCATTTTCGCGCACGCCGGGCACATAGCCTTTGATGTAGCCGGGGTTCATGGCGGACTTGTCGAAGGGTGGATCGAGCAGTTGGATAATGCCCTGGTCGCGGCGCACCAAATGTTTATCGAGTGAACTCATGGCCTGACGGGCACGCATGGGATCGCCTGCGCCTGACAGCACCGACCAACTTTGGGCGATGGAATCGATACGGCACTCGTCGTTAACTGCTGAACCTAAAGCGACGCCGTCATCGAACCAGGCGCGACGGAACCAGGCACCGTCCCAGGCGTATTGGTCGATATTGTGTTGCAGCTGTTTGGCCTCGTGAACGCAGCGCTCGGCAAAGACTGAATCATTGCGTTGATTAGCGATTTTGGCGAAGGCGAGCAGCACTTTGTAGAGCATAAAACCGAGCCAGACGCTCTCGCCTTTGCCGTGAATGCCGACCAGATTCATGCCGTCATTCCAATCGCCCGAGCCCATGAGCGGCAGGCCGCGCTCGCCAAAACGCAGGCCGTGTTCGATGGCGCGCTGACAATGTTGATAGAGGCTGCCGGTGTCGCTGCTCTGCCCCGGCAGATCGTAATAGGATTCCTCATCGTCATTGAGCGCGCGACCGGTCAGGTAGTGCAACTGCTCGTCGAGCACGCCGGTATCGCCGGTATTTTGCACATAGTGGCAAGTGACCAGCGGCAGCCAGAGGTAGTCGTCTGAACAGCGGGTGCGCACGCCGCGCCCTTGCGGTGGATGCCACCAATGTTGCACATCGCCTTCGTGATATTGGCGCTGGGCGGCACGCAGCACTTGTGCGCGCATCATGCCCGGCTGGCTGTGAGCGAGTGCCATGGTGTCTTGCAGTTGATCGCGATAACCGTAGGCGCCGCCGGATTGGTAATAACCGCTGCGCGCCCAAAGGCGACAGGCGAGGGTTTGATAAAGCAGCCAACCGTTGGCGAGTACATTGAAGGCCGGATCGGGCGTTTTGACTTGCACGGCACCAAGGGTGCGCGTCCAGTAGTCATGCACCTTGGCCAGTGCAGAGCGGGCGGAACCCATGTTGCGCATACGCTGCGCCAGAGCGCGGGCCTGTTCCAGATCCTGCCCTGCACCGAGGCGGAAAATAATCTCGTGCGACTCACCTTCATCCAGCTCAAACGGCACCTGAATGGCACCGCAAGGGTCTAGCCCCGCGCCTAAACGGCCGGAGAGTCGCGTGCGGGTCAGTGCGTCCGGGTTGCCGAGCGAACCGTTGCGGCCGAGGAATTCGGTGCGGTCGCCGGTCAGACTGCGCGCGTTGTCGTCCACGTCAAAGAAACACACGCGCCCACCAAATTCGCTGTTGTAGGCGTTGCGCGCAAAGAGTGCACCGCTGGCGGCGTCGATTTCAGTCACCATGTGCAAGGCGGATTTGGTGCGCAGATCACCCAGCACCCACTCCACGTAACCGGTTGCCGACAAACGCCGCGGGCGCTTGGACAAGTTAGTGACTTTGAGTACCGAGAATTTGACCGACTCCTCCAAATCCACATAGACCCACAGCTGCGAACAGACGCCATCTTCCGTGTGCTCAAATACGCTGTAACCAAAGCCGTGGCGCGTGACATAAGGCGCGTGGCCGCGTTTGGGCAAAGGCGTGGGCGACCAGAAATGGCCGGTCTCTTCATCGCGCAGGTAAAACGCTTCACCGCCGGCGCTGCCGACCGGATCGTCGCACCAAGGCGTCAAGCGGAATTCATGCGCGTTTTCGCTCCAGGTATAGGCCAGCCCACTCTCTGAAATCACCGTGCCGAAGTTAGGGTTGGCGATAACGTTGACCCAAGGCAGTGGCGTTACCTGCGCTTGGGTAGTGGTGATGATGTATTCGCGGCCGTCCGGGGTAAAACCGCCGAGCGGATTGGTAAGAATCAAGTCGGCGCGCGGGGCGATAATTTGGGGTTGGGTTGTATCTTCAACATATTTGCGCTGATGAACCAAGCGCGCGACTTTCTTCTCAGCCAGGCCCTTCCAATTGATCTGCTCCGCCAAGCTGCCTTTAGTACCGTCGATAATGGCCCGTGCTACGGATTGCAGCAGAATGCGATCCTCGTGGGAAATCTGCTCCGCTGAGCGCACAAAAATCCCGCCGGGGCGATCAATCGCATGGCTTTCGCTGCCCGTGGCAATCAACCCCATAATTTGGTCTTGCAGGCGTTGGCGATAGCCGATGTGGTCTTCATTCCAAATCACCAGATCGACCGATAACCCCTTCAAGCGCCAATAGGCATGACATTGGATTAGCTGGCGCGCCAGTTCGATATGGTCACCGCTGGCGATTTTAAGCAGCACAATCGGCAGGTCGCCAGAGATGGCGTAACCCCACAAACCGGACTGGCCGCGCCGGTTCTGGATCAGCACACTCGCCTCGGCGCGCAGGGCGGCGTGGGCATAGAGCACGCTGCTGGCTAGGCGTCGATAAATCTGTGCATCCGCCTCACTGGCATTGATCTGGCGCAGGGTCACCCCGCTGTGAGTCGCAGCCAGATCGAAAACGCGGTCGGCCAAGTGGCGATCCTGATAGCGACTTACCAACGTCATGCAGGCGTCGCGGTTATCGGCGGTGCCACTGACCAAATCGAGTGTGGCCACCTGCCCTGCTTCCAGCGTAATGCGACAGCGGATGGCGACAATCGGATCGAGTACCGAGCCTTGGCTGCCGGAGAGTTCCCCGCCACTGGTAACCGCTTGGGGTTCAACCAGAGTGCGGCCACGGCCGGTAAACCGCAGCCGGTCAGTTTCGTAAGAGAACTGATCCACCGGGCTGCCGTTGGGGGACAACAAATGGAACATCCAGGGGGTGTGCTCACCCACGGAGCGCGGGCGACGGGTGCAGAGTAGCGCGCGTCGCTCGGGCAGAATTTCGGTCTGCACAAACAAATTGCCAAACGCGGTTTGGGTGGCATCGGCCGCCGGTAATGCCAAAACCACTTCGGCGTAGCTGGTGAGTTCCAGGGTGCGGGTGCGCGACGAGCGGTTGGTGATGCGCAGGCGGCGCAGCTCTATATCGTCCTCGGGTGAGACGACTAACTCGGTATAGGTCTCGATGTCATGATCACGGCGGCGGAATTCCGCGCGGCCTTCGGAGAACATCGCCTCGTAATTGTCGGCGCGTTTGAGTGTGGGTTGATGGCTTGCCGACCAGAAGTCGCTAGTAGTGGTATCTCGCAGATAGACAAACATGCCCCAGTTGTCGCGCGTTGCATCCTCCCGCCAGCGGGTCACGGCAAGGTCTTTCCAGCGGCTGTAACCGCCACCGGCGTTGGTGACCATCACCTGATAGCGACCGTTGGATAAGAGTTGCACTTCTGGTGTTGGTGTATCCGCCTCCAACGGTGCGTAGCTAGCGGTTTCGACTTGATCGAATATCGCCGCACCTTCGGCATGTTCGGCGACATGGGTATGCAGTACCGATGCTTTGGGAATGCGCTCCTGCAATAACAGCAAGGTCGCCTGCAATAGCGGGTCCGCCTCAAACCGGCGCTGCATGGGGCGATCCAATAACAGATAGGCCAGTGCCAGCAAACTCATGCCCTGGTGGTGGACCATAAACGAGCGCACGCAGGCGCTGGCCTGGCCGCGCGCCAAACGCGACGGGGTGTAATCCACCGCTTCATAAAACCCGAAGCGGCCTTCAACCCCATTGCTGGCAAGCTGTTCCAGATTCTCGCAGGCTGTCTCTGGTGCAACCATCAGCGCCATCACCGTCGCATAGGGGGAGATGACCATGTCCTCCGCCAAGCCGCGCTTGAACCCTAAACCGGGCACCCCAAAGGCGTGATATTGGTAATTCAGGCTGGCATCAAAGGTGTGATAGCCGGATTCCGATACGCCCCAAGGCAGGCCACGCTGTTTGCCGTAAGCGATCTGGCGGTTGACGGCGGCGCGACAGGTTTGATCGAGCAAGGTGCCCTCATAGCTGGGCATCACCAGCATCGGCATCAAATACTCAAACATCGAGCCACTCCAGGAAACCAATACCGGCTCGCCCTCGGTCATGGTGCGCAAACGCCCCAGGGCAAACCAACTCTCCTGCGGCACCTGGCCCTGGGCGATGGCAACAAAGTTACACAGGCGCGCCTCGGAGGCGAGCAGGTCGTAAAAGCTGTTATCGCGGCGATAATCGTCCAGGTTGTAACCTACGGCGATCAGGTGGCGGGTGCGGTCATAAAGGAAGCCGTATTCCATCGCCGCAAACTCGTGAGCCTGAGCCACCAACTCCATACAGGTGGCGATACGTTCGCTGGCGCGCTGGCTGGCGGTGTTGATCAAACCGCGCAATTCCAGCAGCCACTCCCGGTCGGCCGGTGTGCCGGGGCGCAGCAATTGTTCATCCAGCAGCGGCACCAACCGCTGGCTGTAACCCGCCAAACTGCGCAAGCTGGGAATAGCATTCAGGTTGGCGGCAGGCTCGCTTTGCACCAGACCAGCCATAAACCCGGTCAAGGCCGGGGGTGTCGGGCGGAAGGACAACCAGGGCGCAAAAAACAATAACTCGTCCAGCGCCGCGCGGCTCTGTTGTGCCAGTGCCTCGCCCCAGCTTCGGGCTTCATAACCTAATGTCTCTGCGCCCAACATATCGTTCAGCAGCGCACCGCTCACCGCCAGTTTTACCTGGGGTTGGGAGGTTAAATAGGCATTGATGGTAATGGCCGCATCATTCACCGCTTTCAGGCAGTGCATGAGTGATAACAAGTTGGTAGTGCGCTCGCCCTGATTGTGCGCGCAGGCGGCACTGAGCAAGCTGCGCATGCGGATAATGCACGCCTGAACGGCATGGGGCAGGTCGTCCTGCATGTGGGCAACTTGCAAGCTGTCGGTGAGTACAGCGAGCGTATCCGCCAAGCCCTGAAAGACCCGCTCATGGGGAATTTGGTGATCCGGCAGCGCTACCAGCCCGGCGCGCAGGGTGAGCAAATGACCTGCGAGGTTGCCGCTGTCCACCGCTGAAATGTAGCGCGGCGGCAGTGGCTGCAAGGTGACTGTGTCATACCAGTTAAAGAAATGGCCGCGATATCGCGCCAGTTTGCTCATGCTGCCAAAGGTATTGGCAGTGCGTTCGAGCATCACATCGGCGGAGATAAAACCGAAATCGTAGGCGGATAAGTTACCCAGCAGCGCCAACCCGATATTGGTGGGCGATGTGCGGTGGGCAATCACCGGGCCGGGGTTTTCCTGAAAATTATCCGGCGGCAGCCAGTTGTCTTCCGCCACTACAAAACGCTCAAAATAGGCCCAGGTTTTACGCGCAATCTTGCGCAAAAACTGGGTCTGCTGCTCCGATAAACTCGGCTGCCTGCGCACCAGGGGGCGGCCTAACCACCACACACTGACCGGCGCGACAAACCATAACAGCAGCAGCGGTGCCGCAATTAGCAAGGCAGCAGGCTGCACAATTGCCAGAGTAGCGGCGGTCGCCAGCGCAATTACCGGTGCCGACCAGAGCAAGTTCCAGCTCGCCGCCAAACCACCTTTGATTTTGCGTTCCTGCTCCGCCGAGGTACACCATTCCAGCAAGCGCCCCGGCGCAAACCACAGGCGCCACAGGCTGCGCAAAATGGCGGTCAAACTAAAACAGGCCTCATGGGGCAAACCGCTAATGCGGAACAGCGCCTGCAAAAAATGGCGCCGGGCAGTGCTCGCCACCGCCGCCAAATGCTGCGCCCAAAATACTTCTTTGGGTTTGCGCAGTGCATCCACCAGCAGGGCTAATACCGGCGGTAGCAGCACTATGCCTAACACCGCGAGCGTCCAGAGCGCTGGCGCCGGCAGCAGCGTCCAACCGGTTAACAGCAGTAACAACAGCGCGACCGGCGCCATGCTGCGCAACAGGTTGTCGGCAATTTTCCAGCGCGATAAGGCCGACAGCGGGTTCGCCAATGTTTCCCCATTGGCACCCGGCACTCGCGGCCAGAGCCAGCGGGCGATTTGCCAATCGCCGCGCAGCCAGCGCTCGCGTCGCGCCACATCCAACTCGTAACGGGCAGGAGAATCCTCGTAAAGATGGACATCGCTCAACAAGCCCGCGCGCGCATAACAGCCTTCCAGTAAATCGTGACTGAGGATGCGATTGTCGGGAAAACGCCCACCGAGCACTTGCTCGAAGGCATCCAGATCATAAATGCCCTTGCCGATAAACGAGCCTTCGCCGAACAAATCCTGATACACATCCGACACCGAGCGGGTGTAAGGGTCGATACCCGGTTCGCCGCCGTAAAGCTGCACATAACGCGAGCAATTGGCGGCCGACAAAGTGGCTGCCATACGCGGCTGCAAAATGCCGTAACCCCGGCTGATAATGTGTTTTTCCGGGTCGTAAACCGGCTGATTGAGTGGGTGAGCCATGGTGCCGACAAACTGGCGAGCGGCGTCGCGCGGGAGCTGGGTATCTGTGTCCAGCGTGATCACGTAGCGCACTTTGGGTAAGGCAGTCACATCACCCACAATTAATGAAAAAGCCTCAGACCCCGCACTGCCCGCGCGCAATAGTTGGTTTAAATCGGCAAGTTTGCCGCGCTTGCGTTCATATCCCATCCAGCGTTCGCACACGGGGTTCCATTGGCGCGGGCGATGAAATAGAAAGAAGCGATTGCAGTTATTGCCGGTGCGGGTAGCTGTTGGTGGATAAGCCCTGTTGAGCTGTTCGATACCCTCACGCGCCCGGCTTAACAAGGCTTCATCACCCGGTAGGGATTCATTGTGGGCATCGCCAAAATCAGTGAGCAGCCCAAAATACAATTGCTCGTCGCGATTGCCCAAAAAGCGCACTTCCAGTGCTTCCAGTAAATCATCAACTCCCTGTTGGCTGGTCAGCAACGTGGGCACTACCACCAGCGTGGCCAGGCTTTCCGGTATGCCCTGCTCAAAATCCAGGCGCGGCAAACGTTTGGGAATTACCAGCAGCGTGACTAACCAATTCACCAGCGCGGTCGCGAGCGCCGTGGATGCAAACACCGCCAACACCACCATCAAACCCAGCGACCAACCGGCCATTCCAGCCTGCTGCGCCAAGCCAGCAAAACCGGCCGAGACCAGCACTACCAGCGCCAGTATTGCGCCGAGGTACAGGGGCAAGCGCACCCGCGCGCAGCCACGCCGCAACCGCTCCCACAGCGGCAAACGCGCCGCCACGGCGTGCTCCAACTGCGCCAAACCGCGATCCACCAGGTAGTAACCAACATGGCGGGCATGAGCGGCAGAATCACTGGCGTGTTGCGCCAATTCAATCGCGACACGGGCAATGCCCGCCTCGGAAATTTTGCTGCGCTTGGCAAGGCGATCAATCACATGGCGGTATTCATCGCGCGTCGCAAAATCCATACGGCGATACACATCATCCCTGTCCTCCAGCAAAATCTGCTCGACGATGCTCATGGTCTCCACAAATACCCGCCAGTCGTAAGCGCCTAAAAAACGCAAACTGCCAATGCTATTGCTAATGGAGACTTGATCAACCGCCTGCTGCTGGGTTTCCGCCTGCACCATCTGTTCAATGGTCAAACTTTCTTCTGCCAATCGCTGCTCAATCCAAGTCAACGGCAAGGCCAATGCGGGGCCGTGCCCCTGCAAACGGCGCACTAATTCAGCGACAAAGGCACTTACCATCGGCGGGTTGGAGCGCGCCATATCGGCGATGACGACAATTAAATTTTTCGGGTCGCTCTCGGCCACCTCCACCATTTGGCTCGCCCATTCGCGCGCCAAATTGAGATAGGTGCGCGCATTGGTAATGCGCAAACTTACGCGGCGCAAATTCTCAATCAGCGCCAGGCGCAACATAATGGGAATCGCCCAGAGTTCGCCGAGCGTTAGTGGGGTGACGGTTTGATAAGCCGCGACAAAACGGCTGAGAATGTCGGCATCGATACGGCCATCACCGTGGGCGATGGCGGCGAGCGCCAAATCATAAACACGCGGCAAACCGGCGGAGCGTCCCGCGCTTAAACGTGGCAATTCGCGGCTGTAATTTTTGGGGAAATGGCGTTTGGCGGTACGGATTTGCTCTTCAATCATGTAAAAGTTGTCGAGCAACCACTCGCCCGCAGGCGCGATGCGCGAACGCGCTTTCACCGCCTCCGCCAGTAACTCGCAACCGCTAATCAATACTTGTTCGTTTTCATCCAACCGCGTCAGCAAGCGGTCACGCGTGCGCGCTTTACTCAAACTGTGCTCACTCGCCAACACGCGACCAAAATGTTCCATCTGGTCGGCGCTGAATAATTCTGCACGCAGGGGGTTCAGATCCTCCGGTCGCGGCGCACGCCGGTCGTGTATTCGCCCGCGCCAGGAACGAAAACCCGCTTTAACATTAAGGCCAGCAAGGCCAGATTTGGCACCAAAAGTAGAGCGATCAGAAAGGGACAGGGTTTTACCCAAGCGCGTATTCAGCATAATAGAGCCTTGAAAAAAACATGGTTCTATAGAGCCTGACCAATCCGCGCCGATCTGTCTGTTCGTTAGCTAGCTTTAGCGACTCATCAACGAAAACCCTGCGCAAAATCCCCCACACGCGGGGCGAACCGCCGCCTCACGCTGGATATAACACGCCGTAGAAAATCTGCCCGTTAAAACAGTCGTTCTATACGCCGCAGTTGTACACGCACTGCATTTTTATTGGGTTCATGGCGATGCCGGTGATGTGTTTTTTATCATCTTCATCAAGATAATTCTCCACCAGATGCGCAGATTTGTGCGCACGAAAACCAGACTTTCGTGGCTGGGCACCTAATTCATAAGAATTTTTTTCACTATTAGAAAAAATATTTTTATCGCCATTAATATCTTTTTTCATTTCTCAATCCGTCCGTAAATTTATTACCTGGCTGCCGACGACTAATCTGACCACTTATTATTAACATCTTGTGACGACTGGTTATGCAACGATAATTAATAATGGGCGCAGCGTTAAAGGTGCACTGCCATGAAAACTTTATTTACCGAAAATAAAAAATTCATACGCAACACACAATTGAACAATAAAGAGGGCATTTACGAAGATCAGTGCGCTAAACCGCATAGATAAAACAATCTGTGTGTGTTTTCGTACAGACTTGATCGGCTTCAATTCATATGGTGAGGGTTCACAAACTGACTGGAGCTTGAAATGGAAACTCAATTTGCACAACGCCCTGAAAATAATTATCGCGATGGGACATTAAGTACTCAGCCAGTAAATGACAGCGCCGTTGCATGGTGTGCTGTGTTTGCCGGTGCAGTCGCGTCTGCCGCGCTGTCGTTAATTTTATTATTGTTAGGCACCGGCTTCGGCCTAACCCTGGTTTCACCCTGGGACAGCGAGGGCATTAGCGCCACCACGTTTGGTGTGACCAGTATTATCGGCATCACTTTAATATCCTTAGCGGCCTCAGCGCTGGGCGGGTACCTCGCAGGCCGGTTGAGAACCCGCTGGTTTAACACACCCAACGACGAAGTGTATTTCCGCGATACCGCCCACGGGTTTTTATCCTGGGCAGTGGCAACACTAGGCACCGCCGCATTACTCACCGGTGTGATTGGCAGCATTGTGGGTGGCGGTGTTAAAGCAGGCGCAAGCGTTGCAGAAGGTGCGGCCACTGTTGCAACCGGAGTAGCGGCAAGCGGTGCCGCTGCAGCACTGATTGAAAACAATAGTGAAGGCGATACCACACTCCCTTATTTGTTGGACTCGCTGCTGCGCAAAGATGCATCCACAAGTTCTGCAGCCGTTTCCCAACAGCCAATCATTAATCAAGAAACACCTGCTGAAGGGCAACCCGCGTTGGCACCAGCACCTGCAGCAGAAAAAAATGAATCAGCATCTACAACACAAAACGATGCAAGCAAAAGTGAACTTATGCGCATTTTTGTTCACGGCATTGCAACAGATTCCCTACCCCAAGACGACGTGCAATACGCCGGTCAACTGGTTGCGCAAGCAACAGGCATAGATCAACGCGCCGCTGAACAACGAGTAACTGATGCTTTCACAACCTTGCGCCAAAAAGTGGAAGACGCAGAAACAGCAACACGCGCCGCCGCCGATAAAGCACGCGAAGCCTCAGCCTACACATCGTTGTGGTTGTTTATTTCATTATTAAGCGGCGCATTTATCGCCAGCTTGATGGCCGTATTCGGCGGACGCCAACGCGACTTTAATTAACATTATTTTTTCTTAAGGAGAAAAATATGCGCTCTATACTTTTATTCATGCTGGGCATTCCAATTCCGATTATTATTCTTATCGCCATACTGTTGTAAGCTCAAAAAAATGGCCCGGAAGTGATTCACTTTCGGGCCATTTTTTATTGCTAAAAAAACAACCTCATTAATTGATTCGGGTTGTACTCCACCACCTCCACCATCTGCACACACCTTCGCTTCGATGCGGACGGTTAAAAATAGAGGCTGCACACCTCCGAGTGCATTAAACCCTCTATTTTCAACTTTAATTATGGCGATCACTAAGATATTCCCGTATCTAGCAATTTTTGAAGGGCGGGGTTAATCTTCCCGCAATATACGGTCTTAGCTACTGAATGAACTGTTAGATTTCCATAGGAAAAAACTTTGTCACAATCAATAAACTTTCAAAACTTTAACGAAACAGATGTGAGAGAAGAAATTCTTGCACCGCTCATAAGAGCGCTCGGCTATCGTTCAGGCTCAGAACATAATGTTGTTCGGGAGCAATCACTTCGATATCCGAGAGCATTTCTTGGCCGCAAAAACACTAAAAAAGATCCAATACTTCGGGGAAAAGCAGACTATATTCTTGAGGCAGGCTCCAAAGTCCGCTGGATTATTGAGGCCAAGTCACCAGATGTTGAAATGGATTTCGATTCGATAGATCAGGCTTATACCTATGCAAATCACCCTGAAATTAGGGCGGTATATTTTGCATTATGTAACGGAAAGCGGTTTATTGTATTTCAAACTAATCAAGGGCCCGAAGCTGGCGCTCTTCTTAATCTAACCTTCGAAGAACTTCAAGAGAAATACCAAACCATTGAAAACTTACTTTCACCTCATTCAATCTTGCGAGACCATCCAGTCCTCGAAAGGGATATGGGAGTACCAATTGGGCATGGCCTTCGCTCTGTAGTGAGAATCACCAATGGCGTGATAAGTTATTGCGGTAATTCCGTAAACCTACCATCATTAACAGAACTGCAAATAGGAATTTCTGGAGGTGCAATCGAAAGGAATGAAAGCGGCCAAATGCTTGCTTTTTTAAATACAGTCGCACCAACCCGATCTATGCAATTGTTAAATCAGAGATTAGGATTAACGTCCTTCGAAATGATAAGTGAAGATAGATATATTTCAAATGATTCAAAAACCCCCACTGTCTTTATTAGTGACAAAACGGTGATACTTCCAGCAGGTGAGCGGTTATTAGACATTAATTCCTGGCAAGAATTTGTTATCCCCGAAAATATTGTTTGCAGGGTTCAGACTCAGGCATCAGGCCATCTTCAAGGGAATCTATTTCACGGTGATTTTTCTTCAATAATGCACTATCAAAATGTAGATCGACTGATAAATCTGTACGGTAAATATGAAATGTATGTGGCGTAATTCCCCAACCTACGGCGGCGATAAAAAATTAATATTTGTATCGTACAATTTACAAACTGCTGTTGTGGTTAACATTATAGAAATGGAATCTGCAAGTGCGAGCTAAAATTATTGTAAGTTTATTATTTGGTCTATTGTTGCCGTGGCTCTACTTCTTAGTGGTAGAAATAGTACCAATGGATATTTATAAAAATGATGTCTTAATAAGAAAGGCCGCATATAAAAGTGAACTAATGCTTTTTATCGATTATCATGGCTGGCTAAATGCATCGGTTTTGTACCTAAAATCATTTATAGCTTGCTCACTATGTACATTTACTATTTGTTATTCCCATAGTTTTATAGCTAGAAAATTAAACAGTAATTAATAAAAACAAAACCAAAGTCGCACACTATGCGCAACGTTTTCCATTCCAAAAAGTAAAGCGAAGAAATAATTAAGAAAATGCAAAAATTCCCGAAAATTATTTTTCCGGGCCCTTTTTATTTCATTCCGGATGTTCGCCAGATTAGAGCATTAAATCGCCACGCATGATCAGACGGGCAACAGTTTGGTATACACGTATTTTTATCGGAGAATCAATAGCCCCCCAAACTGAATGCATAGGGGGCAGAAAATTTTATGAATACTCATCAGGTGCTAGGCAACCTTGGCTGCATGGCAGCCAGAATTGTTCTGCCTTTGAGGCGGCACTACAATTACAGTGCACCTGTCTCATACCTCAGCGCAAGCTCTTTTAATTTTTCCAATAAACCTCCTTCAAGCAACAAATCCCTGGGAATATCCCATTGCTGCGGAGGAATTTCAGAAATGTAACTCACACGGCTAGCATTCCAGATATTAAAACCCGGTAAATTTTCTGCGCAGCAATGAGCCATTGCATTAATGCCAATGAACTCACCATTAAACTCTTTTCGCAGGCTACGCTCAAAATCAGAGACTCCACCTTGATCCTGTGGTTTAAAAAAACCATTTTCAAAACGATCCACAAGCCAGGGCAAAGCAGACAATGGAAATTCTTTTTGTGTCATATTCCAAGATTTATTAAGCTTGTTCCAAAATACGGTATGTATTACCAAGTAATTATCTTTTTTATATAACCTTACCTTTTTTTCTGGAAACATCTCATAATAAATAGAAAATAGAAACTGCTCATTGACTTTTAATTTATCTGGATCAATTAGACCTAAGGGCTGAGAAATTATTTTTTGATTCATTTAAACCACCTTTAGCGGCACTAAGTTAATAGTTTTGACATTACTCATTTTGCTGATAGGTGGCGGATTGTTTTCCAATGTCAAAGTTTCCACCACTCCGTATTCCGTACTTTTCTCACGAGACTGAGTTAATCCGTTACCCGTAAACTCACTGTTAGCGCCAATTTCTGTTCTAACATTATGACGAGCACTAAATTTCTTTTTGTCCGATGAGGCAATACTTCCCGCAAACATTTCCTCATCTTCTTTATCAAATTCTTTAAGACCAGCATCGCGATAAGCATCCATATCCCGCGCATATTGCTTTTGATATTCCGGAGTCATTACCTCAGACAAAACCGCAGAATCATGCTTACCGCCTAAATATTTTTGTGTCGGCTCTTGCATATTATCCCATGTAGGGATCAGCGTATTTTGGCCAAACAAATCACCCTTTTCACCTCGATCAATAATGTGCAGTACATAGTCCTTGGAAGGATCGTAAGGAGTACCCAGGATATCGGCAATCAGTTGTGGGTCGGTATCAGCATTTTCCAACTGATCAAAACTCGTGGCCCATATTGGTACAAGCTTGCTATCGCGCTGATAAGCGAGCTTCGCATCTGGATCAATGTTTTTAGTTTGGAAACTAACCAGAAACCGCTCCTGACTCACCTCATTATTTTTTACTTTGACTAACTGCTGCTCATCTGTGTATTTAGCTTGGTAGCCCCCTGTTATCAATCGTTCACGTGCATCTTTCAGGCAGTGCGCACAATCATCCAAGGTTTGCGGCGGTGCTTTTTTGGCTGGCGGCTTTTCAGTATTACTGCTCGCTGAAGAATTATTAGCCTCCGGCGCCAAAGGCACCGGTCTATCTGCTGCAGTAACCGGGAGAAATTCCTGCGCTTTTACCGATGGAGTTTTGGGTGGTAAGGGAATTTTGTAGGCAAGCAATTCGCCAGTAGCGAGTAACCCTAGGGCTTCGGCCAAAGGGTTTCGTTTTTGATAGCTGTTGTAGAGATTTTCGCCATTCAAATAACCTAAAAACGCCTCATTGCTAATGCCTAATTCCGCCAACAATTGTTGGGCAGAAGCTGCCGTTTGAATCGATTCCGGGCTGAGATCAGTTGCGCTGTGGGGTTTGGGGCCTTTGATGATGCTTAGACCAAAACCCTTTTTGCCCGCCAGACAATGGTTGGCATTCATTGAAGGCAGCTGATAGAGCGACAAGTCGCCCCGCACAATCGCCTCGGCAACAGCTTGATACACCTCTCCCGGATGACTGCTGTGAAAATCGGGGAGCCGTTGATGAGTGCTTTTTAGAATTTGCACCCATTGCGCTGGTGCCAGCGGCAGCGTTGCAACGAAGCGAAAGGTGGAATAGGAATCGCTGGAGTAGCGTTTTGCTGAAGATGAACGGGATGGATTTGAGCGACTGGTCAGCTCATAGGACTGACCAGTAAAGCTTTTAATAATGAGATTGACCAAAATTGCATCCTTGTGTTGATGATCGCGTAGAAACTTGAACGCGCAGTGTAAGGATTCAACGCTGTATGTCCAGAGTTAAGGAATCAGTGAGTTAAAACTGTGATGCCAGTCGGGTAAGAGCGGGCGCACTATATGTGCCAAGTGAAGCAGAGAATAACTACCCCAGTGCAGAATGTTGTACTTAACATTGACTGCACTGGGGATGTAAATTGGTTCAGGTTTGGGCTGCTCCCAACAACCGCTGCATTTCCTTCCGCACTACGGCGTAACATTCGCAAGCATAACCCTCAAGGCTTTTGCGATTGAGTACGGATATATGCCCGCGCCGGTAACTAATGCATCCATTTCCCTGCAAACTGGCTGCGGCAGCCGTAACACTTTCGCGGCGCACGCCGAGCATGTTGGCAACTAATTCTTGCGTGAGTACAAACTCACCCGAGGTGATGCGATCCAAGGTGAGTAGTAACCAGCGGCTGAGTTGTTGCTCCACTGAGTGGTGGCGATTGCACGCGGCGGTTTGGGAGACTTGAGTGATAAGTGCCTGGGTGTAGCGAAGCAGCATTTTTTGTAGGGCAATATTGTTTGCAAACTCGGCATTTAGCAGCGACCGCTCCAGGCGATACGCGTAACCGCTGGTGTGTACCATGGCGGAGCTGGGTGTGGTGTTGCCGCCCATAAACAGCGAAATACCCACCATACCTTCATTACCTACACCGGAAATTTCCACCGAGGCGCCCGAGGCAGTGACATAGTGCAACGACACTATAGCGCTCGTAGGAAAATAAGCGTGCTGTAATTGTGTGTTGGGTTCGTAAAGCATATCGCCCAGGCGCAATTGCACTAATTCCAAATTCGCCTCAAGCGGCGCAAGATTGGCGGCAGGTAGTGCGCCCAGTAAAAAATTCAGGTGGGGTGTCTGCATTTTTTCAGCGGAAGTCATCGATGCGCCCTTTGGTTTTGTGAGTGCAGAATTAACTACTGGCGGTATTGTTGATAAGGGCATTGCTGTACACCATTTGTTTACACTGCACGCCTATGCCGCGATAGCCGATAAAGCGACAGGCTTGATCAAACATGGGTTCACCACTCACACGATAATGCTGCTGTGAACCGTCGGGATAAGTGCGGCTGAACGCAAAATCAATAAAAGGTTGGCGCGCTTCAATAGCCGCGTGTAATTGCGCGCGCTCGGCGGCGTCCCATCCGTCCGGGTCATCACCCTTGGTGCTGCCATCCAGTGTATCGACGCGAATGCCGAGCATATCCAGTACCGGGCCAGACACTTTGGTGAAATAACCGCGTTCATCCTGTTCCCAATACCAATCGGAGGCCAGCTCGGTCAGGCTGCGAAAACGCGCTTCACTTTCGCGCAATTCTGCAGTGCGCTCGGCCACTTTTTCTTCCAGTTCTTTGCTGTAGTCTTCCAATTTTTTATACAGCAAGCGCACTTCCAGCATATTGCTGATACGCGTTTTTACTTCAATTAAATCAAACGGCTTGCTGATAAAATCTTTTGCGCCAGCCTGCAATGCACGCAGTTTATGTGCGGGCTGGGCGGTCAATACAATAACCGGCAAATAGGCGTCGGTAATATTGGTGCGCAAACCCGCCATCACTTCAAAACCATCCATGCCCGGCATTTGTAAATCGAGCAAAATTAAATCGTATTGGTGCTGGCGATGCAGTGCGCAGACCTCCAGGGGGTTGAGGGTAGCGCTGAGATTTTTATAGCCCGCCTCGCTGAGTAATTGCTCCAGCAATTGCACATTGGAGAGCTGATCATCCACGATTAAAATTTTTGCGTTTAGCAAATCCATCGTCGTCAGCGTCATAGGGGTTGCCCCGCGTGTGGCGCCGGGTGCGCATCAGCATGTTTGAGTGTGAGATCGAGCGTATCCATAAATTCATTCACTTTAATGGGCTTGGTGAGGTAGCGGAAAAAACCGGCCTCCAAGCCCTTGGCAATATCGCGCGGCATTGCATTTGCGCTCAGTGCCACAATCGGAATATGTTTGGTGCTTGGGTCTTTGGCGAGAATAAGCAGCGCCGTAATACCGCTGATGCCGGGTAAATTAATATCCATCAAAATCATGTCGGGCAGTGCACTGCGCGCCAGTGCAACACCTTCAAGACCATCGCGCGCGGTAATTAATTTAATGTCCGGGCGACGCGCAATCAGGTCTTCCACCAACATCAAATTGGCGGGGTTGTCCTCTACATACAACAACAAATGTTGTGCAGCATTCGTTTGGCGATAGGTTTTTGTCGGCTCATCACTGACTTCACCGACATCCTGCACTCGGGTAGTGGTTAAATCCATTTCCACCCAAAATACGCAGCCCTGCCCAACCACACTGTCCAAACCAATGGCGCCACCCATTAATTCCACCAGCCGTTTGGTCATAACCAAACCTATACCTGTGCCCTCTTCCGCATTGGCTTCCTGCCCAAGGCGATTAAACGGCTGGAATAATTGTTCAATTTGTTCGGGCGCCAAACCTGAGCCTGTATCCTCCACGGAAATACGAATGCGCCCCGGCACACGCTCCTCACAGGTCACAGTGACACTGCCGCCAACACTGTTGTATTTAATGGCGTTGGATAACAAATTAATCAGCACTTGTTTAACGCGGGTGCGATCTGCCTTCACAAAATAGCGCATGCCCAGTGGCGGAAATGTCACGCGAATACCGCGTTTGTGAGCCTGCGGTTCAATCATCGCCGCGCATTCCAGCATCACATCCGCCAAGCCCATAGGCTCAAGCGAGAGCGATAATTTGCCCGATTCAATTAACGCCAAATCGAGAATTTCATTAATCAATTCCAGCAGATACCATCCCGCTTGCAGTATCTGATCGATGCTGCGTTTTTGCGTGGCGGTCGGCGGTGGGTTACCCGATTCAATTAATTGTGCAAAACCTAAAATCGCACTCAAGGGTGTGCGCAATTCATGGCTCATGCTGGAGAGAAAATCGGATTTGGCGAGGTTGGCTTTTTCCGCAATCGCCATGGCCTGAGTTAATTTCAACTCTGCTTGTTTGCGCTGGGAATTGTCGGTACCAATTAATAAATAACCAATCAAACCATCTTCATCATCGCGCAGTGGCGTGATCGAGACTATCGCCGGAAAACGGCTGCCGTCTTTGCAGATGTAAGTGAGCTCGTAAATATCTTCAATACCGCGCGATGCCTTGAATGCGAGCGCTTCAAAACCGGGGTTAATCTGCGTACCCAATTCCAGACTCAACGCCTGCGCACGCTCCAACTCCTCGTGTGGATCGTAGATATCACTGGGGGTAATTTTATTGACTACATCATCGGCAGCGTAGCCCAGTGAACGTTCTGCACCGATATTAAATAATTGGATAATGCCATTCTCATCAGTCGCAATAATGGAGAAGTTTGCGCTGTTCAAAATTGCATTTTGCAAGGCGCCGGTTTTCAACAGCGCCTGCTGCCGCTTTATTTCACTCATACTTTCTGCACTGCGCGTATTGGTTGGAGGAACAGCGTTCTCTTTTGTAGTAATCATGTACCAACACCCTAAGAAATAACCAATTATCCAAGTGCAACCTGCCTGGGGCAGTGCGAATTTCGCCCCCCTGAGGCAACCGGGAATAATCATGATGTTTTAGGGCGCTGTCTGTACGCTACCGAACATACAGAAACATAAATACAAACTAGAGATGATGGGTAACAATGCAAAAAGCCAGCAATTGCTGGCCTTTTGATCACAATCCGGCTATTGCCGGTGCAATTATTTTTGCGGGTAAGCAAAAATTACGTTTACGCGGCGATTATCCTGTTGACCAGCAGCACTGGTGTTGTAGGAGTAGCGACGGGTTTTACCAAAGCCTTCTGCAGTCAAGCGCGAGCGCTCAATACCTTCCTGGGTTACTAGATAATCCACTACGTTTTGTGCGCGCTTGAGTGAGATCTCCTGCGCAAGTGCCGGCGTGGTTTGCAAATCAGCGGTGTGGCCTTCAATAGTGGCGGTCACGGTTTTGTTTTCTTTCAAGAATTTGGCAACCTTGCCCAACTCATTGTGGTACTGCGGTTTAACGGCAGCGCTGTTGTTATCAAACTCAACCAACATGCCCATAGTTACCCGCGCTGCAGCAGGCGTTAAGCCTTCAATATCACTGGCGCAAGAGATCATGGTGTTAATGCGACGGTTAGCGCGTTTACCATCTTCCGTTGCATTGCTGGCGATTGGGCGGGTATCGCCATAACCTACGGCGCTAACACGCGAGCTGGCAACACGTTGTTCGCGCACCAAATAACTCATGACACTTTCAGCGCGATCACGCGACAATTCCATATTGGATTCAGGCGTGCCGACGTTATCCGTGTGGCCTTCAACAACGGCTTTGGTGTCCGGGTATTTTTTCAGGAAGGTGCCAACTACCGCCAGGCGCTCTAAATCTTCGCGCTGGATTTCGGCATTGTTAATTTCAAATTGCACATCGAGCGTGGTGCAGTATTCATCGCGCATTTGATCGCGGCGAGTCACTGGCTCTACGTAGGCTGCAGCCGGTGCTGCATTTGGCTCACCAAAGCGATACAGCGCGCCGAGTGAGTACATGTTGATGTTGCCGTTATTGCCCATTACATCATTAATGGCATAGCGCTCTGCTTCAAGGCGCATACCGAATTTTTGAGTGAAATCATATTGCAGACCACCACCCCATTTAAAATTCACATCGCGATCGCGGCGATGGCGATCGGTAACAATCACGTTATCGCTACCTTGAAAGCGGTCTTTCGATTCACTGTAATGTGCACCGGCACGGGCAAAGGCCGATAATTTTTCAGTCATTGGCAATGAGCCAACCAAATCCAGATTAAAACCGCGGGTTTTGGTGCGGGTTTTTAGTGCACCTTCATTTCCTTTAACGGCACGCGAACCGAATTGGCCCAAATCAAAATAACCACCTTCAATGGCGAAGTTGTCATTCAATTGGTAACCGGCAAATACTTTGTAACCGTTGTCGCGATCATCATCAGTCAGTGACGTTAAACCACCACCGATTTCGCTTTGGGCGATTGCGCCGTCGTTAATACTTTCGTGGGTCTGGCCAATATTTAAACCGCCGTACCAATTTGAAGTAAGGTCGTATTTGTTGTCAGCTTGTGCAAACAATACCGGGCTGCTCACCATGGCTGCAAGGCTGATTGCCAATGCAAGACGGGTAGGCTTGAGTGATTGGGTGCGTGAAATATTTTGGGTGTGTAAATTAGGTGGTGTGTGTTTCATGTGTAGCTCCGGGAGATGTGCCGTCCGTGATTGCGCGGAGTGCGCAGCCAGACCTTAGGCTCAATAAGCTGAGCGGCTTCTTCGGTGGCCAGTATCTGGTTTTCTAGCAGTGAGATCGGTGCGCTGGCAAACGGAGACAGTGTTATTTTTAAAGAGTTTCAATTTTTATGCGGGTTTTTCAATTTTATTGTTCAGTTTTTCAGCAATATTTTTTTGTAGCCGCAATTAAAGACCAGTGCCGTTAATTTAACCTGTTGGTGTTAGGCATACCCGCGTGCGCAGGTTTAACAAAAGGTGAATATTTCAGAGTGTCGCTTTACCCGATGAATAATTGCTGAATCAAATTATTTAGCAATCAACGAGTTTTATTAATGAATAATTTTTGCAAGCCATTGGATTAGCGCTTCATTAACACGCTGTGGTTGTTCAAGCGCAGAGAGGTGCCCGCAGTCACTCACCATCACTAAACCTGCGCCTTCTATTGCCGCCACCATTTCCTGATGCAGACCTATAGGGGTCAGCGCATCCTCGCGACCACACAACACCAGCGTTGGACATTTAATTAATGATAATGAGGGAATACTATCGATACGACCGGCGATGGCGCGCTGCTGGCGAATAAAAATTTTATTGCCCAGGCTCATTGCCATATCGGTAATTAAACTGACGAGATCTGCATCCTCCATATGCATGGGGTGCAGCTGTTTAGGCATTAGTGCTGCAATGACCGCTTGGTAATTGGATTCTGCCTGTTCAATTGCTTCGTTGCGCATGTCGCGCGCAATAAGCGAATCGGGCCGCGCACTGGTATCCAGTAATGCGAGCGCCACAATCCGTTCCGGCGCCTCGCGCATAATTTCCAGTGCAACATAACCACCCATCGACAAACCAGCCAAGGCAAATGGCCCGGCTGGCGCGCTGGCTAAAATGTCCGAAGCCATTTCGGCGATGGTGTGGCCTTTGGTTAAATCGCCAACAGTCACCTGCGCAATTTCCGCAAGCCCGGATACCTGGTGTTGCCACAAGCGTGAATCATTCACCAAACCAGGCAATAAAACGAGATGCGGATATTGAGCAGCTAACATGTGACTCTCCAATAATAAGAAGCAACTAAAACACTATTTAATGCGCATATCATTTTTTACCGATTTAACACCACCGACACCACGAGCAACACTCACCGCGCGGTTGATATCGCTTTGTGAAGTTACAAAACCACTGAGCTGCACCACACCTTTAAACGTCTCAACATTAATTTCTGTCACTTTGAGTTCTTTGTCCTCAAGGATGGCGGCTTTTACTTTCGTGGTTATGACACTGTCATCAATATATTCGCCCGTGCTTGAGCGGGTGGAGGTAGAACTGCAACCCACCAGTACGGCGAATAAAAATGCCATTAATAACGCAATGCTAAAAACATGGGCAGCACGTGCGCCAAGTTGCGCAGTAGTCGCTGTGGCGGTGTTAGTAAAAACAGGTAAATGAAAAGTATTCATAGGAAGCCTCTTTAGGAATGAATAAACGACCATAAGAGCATGCCGGTTTAACTACACCAACTCCGTACGGCAGGGCACAGAACCACCTAAATCGATAATTTTTTTTGTTCGCACGGCATGTACGCTAGCGCACCGACAGCCGCCACTCGCAAATTCCAGAATGTGCTTCTTTTATTAATAACAGAGCAAACTTTATGGATCTGAAAAAAATTATCGCCCTGGCATTTATCATTATTGGTATTGCCGGTCTTGCTTACGGCGGTTTCAGTTACACCAAGGAGACACACGAAACCAATATTGGCCCGCTGAAGTTGAGCGTAAAAGAAGAGCAGCGAGTGAACATTCCCTTATCGCTCGGTATTGGTTTTATTATTCTGGGCGGGGTATTGCTCGCTGTGCGCATTAAACCCTAGTCATGAACTGGGGTTTAGTTAGGAAGGAGAAATTGTGCAGTAAGACAAGGAATTGTGTTACTGCGCGCATGGAGGCATACGTAAAACACGCGGCAATTCGCAAGGGCGAATAACCGACGAAATGGTTAATGGGCAAGGCATAAGCCGATCAGTTTCTTTTTTTACAACGGCATAACATTCACAGGTTAATTGCTCCAACTGCGGGCGATCCAGCACAGTAATTTTTCCGCGCGAATATTCAATCACACCCAGTTTTTGTAATTTACCCGCCGCTTCGGTGACACCTTCGCGCCTTACGCCAAGCATGTTGGCAATTAATTCTTGCGTCATGGTTAAACAATTACTCGGCAAGCGATCCAACGACAACAGCAGCCAGCGACACAATTGTTGATCGATAGAGTGATGGCGATTGCACACGGCGGTTTGTGCCATTTGGGTAATGAGCGATTGGGTGTAGCGCAGGAGCAACATCAGCATTTCAGTGTGGCGATTAAATTCTTCTTTGAATTTTTGCCCCAGCAAGCGGTAGGCATAACCACCGCTTTGGATGATGGCGCGGCTCGGTGTGCTTTCGCCGCCCATAAACAGCGCGATACCGATAATGCCCTCTTTACCCACCACTGAAATTTCTGCCGATGAACCGTTTTCCATCACGTATAGGAGCGACACTATGCAATCGATAGGGAAATACACATGGCGCAAGGTGTCGCCGGATTCATACAAAACTTTGCCTAAGGGCAATGCGACCAGTTCAAGGTTGGGGAGCAAGCGCGCTTGTACCTCGGACGGCAGGGCGGCAATTAGATAATTTTGTTGCGGTTTTAGTGACGGGGATTTAGCTGTTTGTGGCATAGGCGTTACTCCAATAAGTGCTATCGAACATCCAGGTGTCAGCATCTTAGCCGAGCAATCGCGGTAGCTATGTACGTTAGCGTACAGACTACGCCTAAACATCACCGAAGAATTTATTATTTTGCTATTGGTGGGAAAATCATGAGCAATCGCATAACACCGGTTTTTTTTGCAATTGTTTTTATGGGTGCAATCGCGACTACGTCGCTTTTTGGCGGGGTTGCGCTGTTGTTATTTTTGTTGATGCTGGGAGCAGTAGTTATTGGCGAACGCGCTTTTGTCTTGCGGCGCAGGTAATGCATTAACCATAGGTGATGCGATTGCGCCCCTCTTGTTTGGATTGATAGAGCAAGGCATCGGCGCGGTTAATGGCTTCTTCCAGCGGTTCATCACTGCCCAAGATAACCAAACCGCCACTCAAGGTGATGGGGCTGTTGTCGGTAATAATTCGCGTGCGCTGGGCGGCGCTGCGCATGCGCTCGGCCACATCCCGCGCATTTTCCACTTTATCCAGCGCAATCAACATAATAAATTCTTCACCGCCCCAGCGACAAAACACATCCGAGGGGCGACAGGCGTTTAACAAATTAGCGCCCAATTGTTTCAGCACCGCATCACCCACCGCGTGACCATAGGTGTCGTTAATTTTTTTGAAGTGATCTATATCCATCATCAACACCGCCAGGCTGAGCTGTTGGCGCTTGGCAACGGCCATGGCAACTTCTGCCGATTCAAAAAAACCGCGCCGGTTAAATGCCTGGGTGAGCGGATCAACCCGCGTTAAGCGCGTGACTTCTGCCAGTGTGCGCTGCAGGCGCAGCGACATAATGGCGAGAATAGTAATCAGCACCACCACAAACCAAACACCCACACTGTCGCGCGCGGCCGCACGCCACAATTGCGCGCGGGTCAAGCGATGCACCAGCCAGAGTTCGTCATCAATCACCCAACTGCTGAGCCACAGGTCACCGTCTTTACCCTTGTCCCACTCCGTGAGGCTAGTGCTCAACGGCGGGTGCAACAATACGCCCGGTGCAAAACCACTCTGGCGGGCGATAAGGCGATCATTCTCGCTGATCAACATGGATTCGCCCGTCGCCGTTCCCACATTGGTCAAATGCTCCAGCGTATTTACGCTCAGATCCAGCGCCACCATGCCCAGAAATTCATCGCCACTGTAGACCGGCCGGGCAAAAGTAATCACCCAGCCTTTGCCGGCCATGTCTTTGTAGGGGCCTTTAAGAACTAAACGGCGCGAAGGGTTAGTGTGTTCGCCGCCCTCCAGCCAATAACCACTGTTGTAAAGTTCGGGCGTAAAGTGAAATTCGGCGGGGGAAATTTTGGGGGCGATGTAAATAAAATTATGGCGCGATTGGTAATAAAGCCAGGCGACTTCCTCTGCGAGTTCCAACGCCGGGGTAATTTGGGCATCCAGCGCCAGCGCGGCATGAATTTCCCGCTCTACTTGCAGCGGCAGGGGCAACTCACCCATGCCCGTCAAACTCCCGGCAATAGCATTGTGTTGCTGTAATTCCCACACCCCGAGTTCAGGGTGTTGCTTCAGGGTTAAGGGGCGGGAGCCTGGCTCTACCCCCACTTCATAACGCCCGACCAATAAATTGTGCATGACCAGCACCCGGTCGCGCTGCAGTGCAACAAATTGGCGTGTCAGTTCGTGGCGGCTTTTAAATGTTGTCTCCACTTCCGCTTTTAATTTCCACAAATGACGGGCGAACGTGGCGGTGCAGGTAATGATGCAAAACATCGCCAGCACGCTGACCAATAACAACACCCGTTGTCGCGGTTCAATCAACATGCAATGGCTCCAGCTCAATCCCGATTGATCAAGTAAAGCCCAGCTGCTGAGGTAATACAAATCGCGCAGATTGATGTGCCAGTACAAAAACACTTTTCTGCACACTTGTAACTAAACGTCGAGAAATGTAAATGCGGTTGCCCGTGTGATAGCGGATGCTTAGGCTCTCGTATAGGTCTATTCGTAATACAAATTCTGTAGTTTACTTTTTAAAACAAAAACAAAGACCTACCTAATCGACTGATCTTCTAATACGGATTTTTCCATGCCCGACTTTCTCGCACGTTTATCACCCGGCCAACGTTGGTTGGCCATTATTGCCCTGCCTATTGTGCTGCTTGCCGTTTGGTTTTTTGGCTTTCGCGACGCAGAAGAAAAACGCCCGCCGCCACCTAACCCCTGGATGGGCCCAACACCCGTGAATGTAGTCACGGCGACCAAAGAAAATTTAACCGTCTATATAAAAGCGATTGGCAGCGTTGCACCGCTCAATACCGTGACCGTGCGCAGCCGGGTAGACGGCCAGTTATTGCGTATTTTGTTTGAAGAGGGGCAACGGGTAAAAGCGGGCGATTTACTCGCCGAAATTGACCCGGCCACTTATCAAGTGCGCCTGGCACAGGCCGAAGGCACGCTGCAGGAAACCCGCGCGCAGTTAAAAAATGCCGAGGAGGATTTGGCGCTCTATCAAAGTCTGCTGAGCAAAAATTCCATCGCCAAACAACAGTTTGATAAACAAAAAGCCTTGGTTGAACAGTTGCGCGGCACCTTAAAAAATCACACCGCACAATTGGATGATGCGCGCCTGCAGCTCTCTTACACCCGCATCACCGCGCCCATTGCCGGCCGCACCGGTTTACGCAAAGTGGATGTGGGCAACTTAATCAAAACCGGCGATGCCGAAGGGTTGGTCACCATCACCCAAACCCAGCCGATTGCCGTGATGTTTACCATCCCCGAAAACCAATTAATTGCCGTGCGTGGCGCCTATGGCGATGCGCAAAAAAATAACCGCACCCTGCCGGTAGAGGCGTGGGATCGCAGCGAGCAGAGTTTATTGGCAACCGGCCAGCTCACCACCCTGGACAACCAGATCGATACCGCCACCGGCACCCTTAAACTAAAAGCCCAGTTTGATAACAGCGATGACAGCCTGTTCCCCAATCAATTTGTGAATGCGCGCTTGCAGGTACAAACCCTGAACGATGCCATCACCATTCCGGCGGATGCCGTGCAGTACGGCTCCAAAGGCACCTATGTCTACACCATTAAAGATGGCAAAGCGGCCATGCGCCTACTGAAGTTGGGGGCAAGCGAAGGCACCAAAGTCGCGGTGGTAGAAGGTTTGGAAGAAGGTGAGCAGGTGGTATTGGAAGGCTTGGATCGTTTGCACGAAGGCAAAGACGTCAAGGTGATGGAATGAGCCTTTCCAAACCGTTTATTTTGCGCCCGGTCGCGACCTCGCTGCTGATGTTGGCGATGTTGCTGGCCGGTATTTTGGGCTATCGTTTATTGCCGGTGGCCGCGCTGCCGCAGGTGGATTACCCGATTATCCAGGTATTCACCTTTAACCCCGGTGCCAGCCCCGATGTGATGGCGCGCACCGTCACCGCCCCACTGGAGCGCAGCCTGGGGCAGATTCCCGGCTTAAAACAAATGTCGTCCACCAGCTCCACCGGCGCCTCGATTATCACCCTGCAATTTTCCCTGGAGATTGATTTGGGTGTGGCCGAACAAGAGGTGCAATCCGCACTCAACTCTGCCAATAACCTGCTGCCGAATGACCTGCCCACACCGCCGATTTACCGCAAGGTCAACCCCGCCGACACCCCCATTGTCACCCTCGCCGTCACCTCCGCCAGCCTGCCGCTACCGGAGGTGTATGACCTGGTGAATACGCGTATGGCGCAGAAACTCGCGCAATTGCCCGGTGTAGGCATGGTGAGTTTGGCCGGTGGCCAGCGCCCGGCGATTCGCATCAAGGTCAACCCCAACGCCCTCGCCAGTACCCAGTTGAGTTTGGAGCAGGTGCGCAACGCGGTTGTCACCGCCAATACCAACCAGCCCAAGGGCAGCTTCGACGGTGAATACCGCTCCACCATGCTCGACGCCAATGACCAAATGCGCTCAGTGCAGGAATATCGCGATTTGCTGATCAGCTGGCGCGACGGTTCACCGCTGCGTTTGGGCGATGTCGCCACCGTGGAAAACGGCGCTGAGGATCGCTTCCTCGCCGCTTGGGCCAATGAACAACCCGCCGTGCTGATTAATGTGCAGCGCCAACCCGGCGCCAACGTGATTGAAGTGGCCGACAGCATTGCCGAGCTGCTGCCCAAACTAACCGCCACCCTGCCCGCCGCAGTGAATGTAGCGGTGCTGACTGATCGCACCGAGAGCATTCGCGCCTCGATTCGCGATGTGCAAAAAGAGCTGATTTTTGCCATCTGTTTGGTGGTCGCAGTGACCCTGGTTTTCCTGCGTTCAGTGCCCGCCACCATTATTCCCAGCCTCGCCGTACCGCTGTCACTGGTGGGTACTTTTGCGGTGATGTACTTCCTGGATTTCTCCATCAATAACCTCACCCTTATGGCGCTCACCATCGCCACCGGTTTTGTGGTGGACGACGCCATCGTCATGCTCGAAAACATCGCCCGCCACCGCGAGCAGGGGGAATCGCCCATGCAAGCGGCGCTCAAGGGCGCGGGGGAAATCGGGTTTACGCTGGTATCGCTCACTCTGTCGTTGATTGCGGTGCTGATTCCGCTACTGTTTATGGGTGATCTTGTCGGGCGATTATTTCAGGAGTTTGCAATTACGCTGGCGGTGGCGATTGGTATCTCGCTGCTGGTATCCCTCACCCTCACCCCCATGATGTGCGCGCGCATGCTCAAAAATGCGCCCACCCACGGCAGTGAGCCGGATTTTATGGAGCGGGTGATTGTGCGCTACGGGCGCGGGCTGGATGTGGTGCTGCAACACCAAACCGCCGCCATGGCCGTGATGATTGGCACTGTGCTGCTCACCGCCGGGCTTTACCTCGCCGTGCCCAAGGGGTTTTTCCCGGTACAGGACAGCGGCGCAATTCAAGCCGTGACCGAGGCGCCGCAGGACATTTCCTTCAGCGCCATGGCCGAAAAACAACAGCAATTGGCAGAGCAGATTTTGCAGGATGAGGACGTTGAAAGCCTGTCGTCCTTTATTGGAGTAGATGGCAGCAACACTACCCTCAACTCCGGCCGTTTGCTCATCAACCTCAAATCCCATGACGAGCGCGACGCCCATGCCAGCCAGGTGATTGACCGATTGCGGGAGCAGATCAAAAACGTTACCGGCATTACCGCCTGGTTCCAGCCGGTGCAGGAACTGAGTATTGAGGACCGAGTGAGCCGCACCCAATATCAGTTCAGCTTAACCACCCCGGATGGCACCGAATTGGATACCTGGGTGCCGCGTTTATTAGAGCGTTTGCGCATGGAGCCAGCCTTGGCGGATGTCGCCGCCGACCTGCAAAGCCGTGGCCTGCAAGCCTATGTGGAAATTGACCGCGACGCCGCCGCGCGCCTCGGGGTGCGCATTAGCGACATCGCTGGCGCCCTGCAAACGGCTTACGGCCAGCGCCAAATTGCGACCCTGTTTACCCAGGCTAACCAATACCGGGTGGTACTGGAAGTAGACCCCGATTACGCCCAGGGTATCGCCGCACTGCAAAATACCTATGTGGCCACCAGCAACGGCACACCGGTGTTGCTTTCCACTATCGCCAAAATCACCCAGCGCCCGGCACCATTGCTGATTAACAATCAAGAGCAATTCCCCTCCTCCACTTTCTCTTTCAACCTCGGTCCCGGTGCATCGCTAGGCGCTGCGATTGAAGCCATTGAAGCCGTGGAAGCGGAAATGGGCATGCCCGCCACCCTGGAGTTGCGTTTTCAGGGCGCCGCCGAAGCCTTCCGAGCCTCGCTTAGCAATACGCTGTGGCTGATCCTCGCGGCGATTATCACCATGTACATAGTGCTGGGGATTTTGTACGAGAGCTTTATCCACCCCGTCACCATTCTCTCCACCCTGCCCTCGGCGACGGTGGGCGCACTCTTGGCGCTATTACTGACCGGCCAACCGCTGGATTTGATTGCGGTGATCGGGGTGGTACTGCTGATCGGGCTGGTGAAAAAGAACGGCATCATGATGGTGGACTTTGCGCTGGACGCCCAACGCACCCTCGGCATGTCGCCGCGCGAAGCGATTCATCGCGCCGCCCTGATGCGTTTCCGCCCAATTCTCATGACCACCCTCGCCGCGCTGTTTGGCGCAGTGCCCCTGATGCTCGCCTCTGGCTCCGGCGCCGAATTGCGCCAACCACTGGGTTTGGTGATGGTGGGCGGCTTGCTGGTAAGCCAGGTATTAACCCTGTTCACCACGCCGGTGGTGTATTTGTTTTTTGATCGTTGGGTAAACAAAAAACCCGCGGCCGATCCCGTTCCACAAGAGGTGGAGGCGTAAAACAAATATGAATATCGCAGAGCCGTTTATTAAAAGACCCGTCGCCGCCAGCTTGCTGGCGGTGGCGATTGTATTGCTCGGGTTATTGTCCTGGCGCTTGTTGCCGGTGGCACCCTTGCCGCAGGTGGATTTCCCCGCCATTCAGGTGTACGCCAGCTTGCCCGGCGCCAGCCCGGAGAGTATGGCATCTACCGTGGCGACACCGCTGGAGCGCGCGCTGGGCAGTATTCCGGGCGTAACCGCCATCAACTCCAACTCCACCCAGGGGTTCACTAACATCTGGGTAGAATTCACCCTGGATCGCAACCTGGATTCCGCCGCGCGCGACGTGCAAGCCGCGCTCAATGCTGCGCGCGGTCAACTGCCCGCCGGTATGCCGGGCAACCCGGGGTATCGCAAAATCAGCCCATCGCAAGCGCCAATTATGGCGCTCGCACTCAGCTCCCCCAACCTTGCGCCCAGCGCACTCTACGACGCAGCCTCCACCGTGCTCGCGCAAAAGCTGGCGCAAATTAAAGGCGTGGGCCAAGTGGGTATCGACGGGGCTTCGCTGCCTGCGGTGCGCATCCAACTCAACCCCAATGCCTTGGCCAATTACGGCATAGCGCTGGATGAAGTGCGCAACGCTATCAGCACTGCCAATGTGCTGCGCCCGCTGGGTTTGCTGGAGGAGGATGACACTCGCTGGCAGGTGCGCACCAACGAAAGCCTGCGCAGTGCCGCCGACTACAAAAATCTGGTGATCCGCTATGGCGATTCCGGGCCGGTGCGGCTGCAGGATGTGGCCACAGTGAACGACTCGGTGGAAAACCGTTATACCGATGGTTTCCACAATCGCAGTTCGGCGGTGACGCTCACCGTGAGCCGCCAAACCGGCGCCAATATAGTGGAAACCATCGACGCCATTAACGCCCAACTCCCGGCGTTGCGCGCGCTGATGCCCGGCGACACCCAATTAAAAGTGGTGATGGATCGCTCCCCCGGTATTCGCGCCACCCTCAAAGAGGCAGAGGTCACTTTGGTGCTGGCGGTGCTGTTAGTGGTGGCGGTGGTATGGGTATTTCTGGGCAGTGCACGCAGTGCACTTATTCCGAGCCTTGCGATTCCGGTGGCCATTATCGGCGCGTTTGTGGTCATGTACCTCTACGGATTTTCGCTCAACAACCTCTCGCTCATGGCGTTGATTGTGGCGGCAGGATTGGTGGTAGACGACGCGATTGTGGTGCTGGAAAACATCAAACGCCATATTGAACGCGGCCTGCCCCCTATGGAAGCCGCGATACTCGGCGCCCGCGAAGTGGGCTTTACCCTGCTGGCGATGAACATCACCCTGGTGGTGATTTTTGTCTCCATCCTGCTGATGGGCGGAGTAGTGGAAAAATTGTTCCGCGAATTCTCCATCACCCTCGCCGCCGCGATGCTGATTTCACTGCTGGTATCGCTCAGCCTCACCCCGGCGCTCTGCGCCCAACTGCTGAAAAAAGCGCCGAAAAAATCCGAACGTCCCGGCACCTTCGACGAAATCAAACAGGGTTATGGCATCGCCCTCAGCTGGGCGCTGCGCCACAGCCGGATTGTGATGCTGCTGCTCGCGGCAGTTATTGGAGTCAATATCTACCTCTATGTCGCCATCCCCAAAACCATGCTACCCGAACAGGACACCGGCCAGATGACCGCCTGGGTTCGCGGCGACGATGGTTTTTCCTTCCAATTGATGCAACCCAAGATTCAGGAATTCCGCAAAGTCCTGCTCACCGACCCCGCTGTGGAAGATGTATTTGGCGCCAGCGGTGGCGGTAATGGGGTGAGTAATGCGTGGATGCGTATCAGCCTCAAACCCATGGCAGAGCGCGGCGTAAGTGTGCATGAGGTGGTGGATCGCATCCGGCGCCAGATTCCCAGCATTCCCGGCGCCATGATGATGATCGGCCCGGACCAGGACATTCGCCTCTCTTCGCCCTTTAGCCGCAGCGAACAGGAATTGCTGTTGCTCTCCGACGATTTAAAACTGATGTCCAAATGGGCCGCCAAAATCACCACCGCCATGGAAAACATGCCGGAAGTGACCGAAGTGGACGGCGTAAAAGAGGAAGGCACCCAGCAGGTGGTACTCACCATCGACCGCGAAACCGCCCAGCGCCTGGGGGTGGATATGGCGACCGTAGCGACCCTGCTCAATAACTCCTTCTCGCAACGGCAAGTCTCCACCATGTACGACCGGATGAACCAATACCGGGTGGTGATGGAGCTGGAGCCGGGTTACACCGCCACACCGGCAGTATTGGAGCAGTTACAGGTGATTACCCGCGACGGCGAGCGGGTGCCGCTTTCCACCTTTTCCAGCTTTGACTATGGCTTGGCGGAAGATCGGGTGCGTCACACCAACCAGTTCGCCTCGGAGAGCATTGGTTACGGTGTCGCCGAAGGTTTTACCGAGGAGCAGGCGCGCATTGCCATTGAACAAAAAATCGGCGAGTTAATGGTACCCAAAGAAGTCTACCTGGCCACCGCTGGCACCAGTCGCCCCGGCTGGGGGCCAAGCACCCCCGGCATGGCGCAGGAACCGGCGGTGCTGATCGCCTGTGTATTGCTTGCGGTCTACCTGATTTTGGGCATTTTGTACGAGAGCACTATCCACCCGCTCACCATTCTCTCCACCCTGCCCTCGGCTGGCATTGGTGCCCTGCTGGCGCTGCGCTTGAGTGACACCCCCTTCAGCCTGATCGCCATGCTCGGCCTGTTTTTATTAATTGGCATAGTGATGAAAAACGCGATTTTGATGATCGACTTTGCGCTGGAGCTGGAGCGCAAAGAGGGCTTGTCCTCCCGCGACTCCATCTTCCAAGCGGCGATGATGCGCCTGCGCCCGATTATGATGACCAACCTCGCTGGCCTGCTCGGCGCCCTGCCGCTAATTCTGGGCAGTAACGAAGGCTCGGAGCTGCGCACACCACTCGGTATTACCATCATCGGCGGTCTTGCGGTCAGCCAGTTGCTCACCCTGTTTACGACCCCGGTGGTCTACCTCTACATGGAAAAGCTGCGCAACTGGGGTTTACACCGCAAAACCCTTATCTCTCCCCTTGCCTCCACTACCACCTCTGGATCAACCAAGACACAAACCGATTAAAAAAAAGCCAGAGTGTCACTTCGACACTCTGGCAGAGCACTGCTATATTTTGTGCACACCCTCACAGGTTTTGAGGAACGTATCTGAAGGAATGGAAGACCAATGAGTGCATCCTCCGCCAATCAAAGCGAGTTCTACCAGCGCGCCTCGCGCCAGCTGCAGCAAACACTGCGGTCTGGCCGCTTACCTGACTTGGACGAATCCGAACAGCTCGCACGCGAACTGGATATCTACCGCCTCGCCCTGCAATTGCAGCAGCAAGAGCTGGATCAGCTAGAGCAGAAACTGACTGAATTTGCCAGCCACGAGCGCGAACAGTTAGAGGCGCTGCGCACTAACGCGCGTATCCTCGAAGCTTCACAGGCCATCGCCAAAGTCGGGGGCGTCGAGATGCACGTACCCACCCGCAGCCTCTACTGGACTGCCGAAACCTATCGCATCCACGACACCACCCCCGAAGAATTCACCCCCTCACTCGACGAGGGCTTTTCTATGTACTTGCCTGGCTCCCGCGAGCGTATCGCCCAAGCCATGCGCCACGCCATAGAAACCGGCGAAGTGTTTGATATTGAGGTGGAAAAATACACCTTCAAAGGGCGCAAAATCGACCTGCGCACAACTTGTACCGCCCACTATGAAAATGGCACGCTCGTGCGCCTGACCGGCATTTACCAGGACATTACCGAGCGCAAACAAGCCGAGCGCCGCTACCAGCATCACAACCATATACTGGAAATACTGCTCACCAAAATCCCGTTGGATGAGGTGCTGCGCAGTATTGTGTGCGATGTAGAGGAGCTGGTACCCGGCGCCATTTGCAGCATCCTGCTGACCGACGAGAGCGGCACTCACCTCACTCACGGCGCCGCGCCCCATCTGCCCGAGTTTTATGTAAAGGCAATCAACGGCGCCAGCATAGGCCCTGCCACCGGCTCCTGTGGTACCGCCGCCTTTTTGGGTGAGCGCGTCATAGTGGAGGACATAGACACCCACCCCTACTGGCGCGACTATCGCGAACTGGCTGCCCAAGCCGGGCTGCGCGCCTGCTGGTCGCAGCCGATATTTTCTGCCCAGGGCAAGGTGCTGGGCACTTTCGCCATCTACCATCGCGAACCCAGCAGCCCCCAAGTGGAAGACCTGCGCCTGATCGAAAGTGAAGCGCGGCTCTCGGCACTGGCCATTGAACAGTCTCATGTAGAGACTCGCCTGCAGCTGGCGGCCAGTGTATTTACCCATGCACGGGAGGGGATTTTTATCACCGACCTGCTGGGCAATATCATTGAGGTCAACCAGATATTCAGCGATATCACCGGCTACACCCGTGAGGAAGTGATTGGCAAAAACCCGCGCCTGCTCAAATCCGGCCTGCACGGACAAGAGTTTTACGCCTCCCTTTGGCACGATTTGGAACAAAAAGGTTACTGGCACGGCGAGCTGTGGAATCGCCATAAAAATGGCAAGTTATACGCCACCATGATGACCATCAGCGCCGTGCAGGACGGCCTTGGCCACACCCAAAGTTACGTCAACCTATTCACCGACATCACGCCCATCAAAGAGCACCAGCGCCAACTCGAA
Source organism: Cellvibrio sp. KY-YJ-3 (assembly GCF_008806955.1). Classification (NCBI taxonomy): domain Bacteria; kingdom Pseudomonadati; phylum Pseudomonadota; class Gammaproteobacteria; order Cellvibrionales; family Cellvibrionaceae; genus Cellvibrio; species Cellvibrio sp. KY-YJ-3. The sequence continues at coordinate 4,328,511 of NZ_CP031727.1, forward strand.
TATATCGCCCACTACGATGCGCTCACCGGTTTACCCAATCGGGTACTGCTGGCGGATCGCCTGAAACAGGCTATTTCCCACAGCCATCGGCAGAATGCTGCCTTGGCAGTGCTCTATATCGACCTGGATGGTTTTAAAGCGATCAACGATCAATACGGCCACGATACCGGCGACCAACTGCTGGTCAATATTGCCCACCGCTTAAAAGCCACCCTGCGCGAGGGCGACACTATCGCCCGTATTGGCGGCGACGAATTTGTGGTGGTTATGACCGGGCTTGAAGGGCCCAAAACCCACGAATTGGTACTGGAGCGCCTGCTGCACGAAGCCGCTACCCCGCTGATGCTGAACGAGCAGTTATTGCAAGTCTCGGCCAGTATCGGCGCCACCCTTTACCCGCAGGATGCCGCCGACGCCGACCAATTATTGCGCCACGCCGACCAGGCCATGTACATCGCCAAACAGGCGGGTAAAAACGGTTACCACCTGTTTGATGTTGCCAAAGACATGGCGGTAAAAACCCAGCGCGAATCACTGGAACACATTCGTAGCGCACTGGATAAACGAGAATTTGTATTGTTTTACCAACCCAAGGTAAACATGCGCAGCGGCGAAATTATCGGCGTAGAAGCGCTAGTGCGCTGGCAACATCCACAACAAGGGTTAATACCCCCCATCAAATTTTTACCCGTTATTGAAGATCACCCACTGAGCATTGAATTGGGCGACTGGGTAATCGACGAAGCACTGAGCCAAATTGAACGCTGGCAAGCACTGGGGCTGCAAATGCCAGTGAGTGTGAATGTGGGGGCGCTGCAATTACAGCGCAGTGATTTTGCCGCGCGCCTCGCCGAGCAACTGCTCGCTCACCCGCAAGTGCCACCGGCATTTTTGGAATTGGAGATTGTGGAGACCAGCGCGCTCAAAGACATCGCCGAAGTGGCCGACTTAATGCGCGCCTGCTGTGCCCTGGGGGTGCATTTTGCGGTGGATGATTTTGGCACCGGCTATTCATCGCTCACCTATTTAAAACGCCTGCCCGCCGATTTATTAAAAATTGATCAAACTTTTGTGCGCGACATGCTCGATGATCCGGACGATTTAGCCATCGTAAAAGGTGTGATAGGTTTGGCAAACGCATTTCACCGCCGCGTAATTGCCGAAGGTGTAGAGACTATCGCCCACGGTGAATTATTGATTCCTCTCGGCTGTGAATTGGCGCAAGGTTACGGCATTGCCCGTCCCATGCCCGCCAGTGACCTGCCACGTTGGGCTGCGCAGTGGCAACCCGACCCCGCGTGGCGCAATTTCACCGGCTGATTGCACTGCTGGATAAAACTGACCCGGCGTTAAAAAATATCCCTACCCTTCGCACAAAATACAATAGGCCCCGCGCCGTTGCGGCCACCCACGCTATTCTCAGATTGTATTATGAATAATAAATCGTTAATCTTCAGCGATCTTTTTTGCTTATCTGGACGACAAAAATAATGGCGCTTCTCGACCGCAACTTCAATCTTTCACAACGCATGGTACAAGAGCTGGGACGCACAATTATCTGTGGCGAATTCAGTGACGACAGTCTGCCCACCGAGGCCGAACTGTGTGAGAAGTTTGGCGTAAGCCGCAGCGCGGTACGTGAAGCGGTAAAAATGCTTTCCGCCAAAGGGTTAATCTCCAGCAAACCACGCCAGGGCATTCGCATTCTGCCGGAAGACCAATGGAATATTTTTGACCCGGACTTACTGCGCTGGACCCTGGAAAGCCGCCCCACCCTCAGAGTGCTCAAAGAATTCCTGCAAGTGCGCATCGCCATTGAACCCGAAGCCGCCTCACTTGCCGCACGCTACGCCGACGACAAAAAAATCGACGCCATTGAACAAGCGCTGGAGCGCATGCGCAACGCCGAAGAAAACAGCAAAGAAGACCTGGAAGCCGACATCGCCTTTCACGTCAGCATTCTCTACGCCAGCAACAACCGTTTTTACATCCGCCTGCGCGATTTCATTTCAACCGCTTTGCGTGTCAGTATCAGCCACACCAGCCCCATAAAAGGTAACCACGACGGCATAGTGGAAGACCACGCCAAAGTGTTCAACGCCATCAAAAACCGCAACCCCGAACGCGCCAAACAATCCATGCTCGCGCTTATCGACGAAGCCCTGAATTTTATTGAAGATGAAATTGTGAAACAGGAAAGCGTGAAATAATATTTACTCGAAATCCTGAAACGCAAAAAGGCAGAACGCGAGTTCTGCCTTTTTTATTTCGCTATTTATTATTTACATTTTTATTTTTTATTTTTACCTTTTGTTTTCATATCGGGATAAATTTTTTCACCCCTAAAAAACTAGGCAAAAAAACCAAATATTTACCCGCTTTTACAAGCCATCAGAAATTTTTTGTTAAGGCATTCCAGGTTAATTGGGCGCGACTGATATAGTCGATAAAACAATAGCCTTAATTAACAAGGAACTTTCCCATGCAAAAAATACTACCCTTTTTATGGATGCTAACATTCAGTATTGCAACACCCGCATTTGCCAAAGACACCAACAGCCGGATTGTAGAAGGTGGCGGGACAGGAAAATTTCCTGCAATTATGAAAAGCGAGGACTCACTCCAAACGCACACTATTTTCCGCCCGCAGGATATCCAGCATTTCAGCGGTAAAAAAACCTTACCTATTGTTGTCTGGGGTAACGGCGCCTGTTTTGACTCGCCGTTTGAACACGTCAATTTTTTAAATGAAATCGCCTCGCAGGGTTTTATGGTTATCGCTATAGGAACAATGCCCAGAGCATCTGGTGAACAAAATAAAGAGAGATCAACCTCTGCCAAACTCACCGCCGCTATAGACTGGGCATTTGCACAAAACACCAATAAAAACAGCGTTTACTTCAAGAAATTGAACACCAACAAAATTGCCCTTGCCGGTATGTCCTGCGGTGGATTACAAGCACTGGAAGTGGCAGACGACCCGCGCATTACTACATTGATAGTCGCCAACAGCGGTATTTTTATCGAACCACTGCGCGGCAATGCCATGCCGATGATGCCGCAACTGGACAAAACCCAACTGAAAAAAATTCACACACCAACCCTCTATTTGCTGGGCGGCCCATCTGACATAGCCTATAAAAATGGCATGGATGATGTGAAAAAAATTAATCATGTACCGGTATTTGTCGCTAACCTGAACGTAGGTCACGGCGGCACCTATGCACAAGCGTTTGGCGGTGAATATGGCAAGGTCGCCACGGCGTGGCTTAACTGGCAATTAAAAGGCGATAAAAATTCCAGCAAGCTTTTTAAAGGAAAAACCCCAAAATTATCAACATGGAAAGGCTGGGTTGTTGACAAAAAAAATATGAAATAAAAAATAAAATAACCCAAAGAAGCAGAGTAAAAACTCTGCTTCTATTTGCACGGAAATACTAGATATTTCGCTTGGAAAGTTTTCCTAATTCACTATCCAGCAGGCTGACCATTTTTTGGGAAGCACCAGCGACTGCTTGTTCAATAGTCCCAGCCTCACCTGTTACTGCGGCTGGCTCGCGCCCTGCTAATCGCGCCTCAAGCAAACAACGTTTGTCTTTCCGGCCTGATTTAGCACCGTTTTCATCGCTTAAATGCACTTCCACGCGTGTGAGCTGGGCAGAAAAGCGCCCCAAATTTTTAGAAAGTATGCCTTCAATCTGCCGAGCCAAACCTTCTTTGCCTGGAATGTTTTTATCCGTATTCACCTGAATTTGCATATCTACCTCCAATCAAGTCATCTTCATTAAGGTGCTGCATTTTTTATGACTGATAATTAGCGGTGGGGTTCAGATGATTAGGTTAATAATTGGAAAGCTGTGTAAAGGCTGCCATAGATACTAAATAAGGACACACCGGTAATTATTAGGCGACTATGGCTAAAGTAAATTTTAATCTGGGCAGCATTCTTTTTTGAGGTTCACTGTATATTTCCCCCACTTTAAATGCCCCTTTTTTTAAATAGAAACCTTCAGCGTCTGGATCAGATGTTATATAAAACTCAGTGATATCCAGCGTTTTACACTCTGAAAGAATTTGTTCAAATACTAGATTCCCATAGCCCTTGCCAATGGCTTTTGGCAATAGCCAAAAATGATCAAGCTCATCACTATCGCCTTTCACTATGGCGAAGAATCCAATCACATCTTTATCTTTTAAAATTAGTTTGACTGTATTGCGAGAAATATACTTTTCTTCAAACCTTAAATTAGATCTCCATTCTTCAAGCTGCTCTTGAGAATAACCCCAATAGCCCTTCGATGTAATTAAGGTATCTCGAAGCAGATCGGTATCTTTTACTTCGGCATCTATAAAGTTAAGCACTTATTTACACCTGACGTTGGATTAAACCGCAGTTTTTAAGCAAAAAACTCATTTCCATTTTTAGAATGACCATATATTAAAGAAATTATGAGCGCTCCTTTACAGTTTTGCTTAGAGGAAACTGCGTGCTGCATTAATTGCCGAACTAATAGCATTTTTTGCTTGCGGGCTATTTTTCCAGCAAGTTGACCCGGTAATATTTGCGCCATGCTCCAAAATATTATTTATGTCAGCGCTAGCCAATTGAGATAGCGTTACAAATCCCATTTGCTCTAAGCGCTCTACAACTTTTGGCCCTACACCTTTAACGCTTAGCAATACTGCTTTTTCAGATTCAGAAAATGGCACAGTTTTTATTCCTTGTATTAGTTAACGCCGCAATCACGCGCTTGTCGCGTGCATTGCTTGTTAGCACTAACCAGCCAAATATCCGGCAGATTGTCTGCAACCTCACGATACGTCTTCTTGGATAAAAGAACGTCCAAAACGGGCTTTATAGGCTCTGCCCATATCTCCGGTAGATCAGCTTCTCCATCTGAGACTATCGGGAATGCCAAATACTCAACCGGAGGACGGAATTCAGCCGCAACACCGGCCTTGTTTCCCCTGGCATCAATTCGATACCAGCCATGCATTTCAAGATATACAGCATTCAGGCCATGCAGACAAAACGGCGGCTTATCATTGCTGATGGTCAGCCGCTGATAACATAAGCCCGCCGGAATGCCGTTCGCACGCAAAAGTGCCGCAAGCAAATGGCTCTTCGCATAGCAGTAGCCCGTTCCGTACTTCAGAACATCGGAAGCCTTACACGTTACAGGATCACACTCATAATCCCAGCTATGCTTAATTTGGTCTCGAACAAAGACAAAACATTTATCTGCAATTTGCTCAAGGCTCTCCGTGCCGTCAGCGAGCGACTTCGCCTTAGCCAGCACCTCTGGCTCTTTCCAATCTATATATTTCGTTGATTCTAGATATTGATGCACGTATTCGATTTCCTATTACGGCTAACGTTGCGTTTCAGGTATTGATTTTTTACCACAGTCGCTTGTTATGGTTTTCTATTTAATGAAGAGCCAATAAAAATAATTGTGGCTATGGTTGCGGTATTTCCGAACATTGATGCTGCATAAGTAATTACAACTGTTAGAGCGTCAAAGTTAATAATGCTATTAAAATGAATTTTAAGCGTTGTAGATGTGACTGCAGTTATGAGGCCTGCACCTATTAAATACCGCCATAATTTATGATTTTTAAAAACAATATATTCAATAAGCGGCACTTCAATTTTGCCGCGAAATTTGTAGCCTATGTACAACAATGGAGCAGCCAATATGAGAGCGGTAGAAATCTTTAGCAAATCATGATCCATTGTTAAATACGGAAGTAGAAAGACAATTAAGATAGCTAAAGCACTTAATGCCGCCCCGTGAATAATATCTTTTAGAAACATATTTTTACCATAGCGCCGTGCTCAACGGCAGTTTGTAAGTCGTAGTTTTGTGGGTGACTTTTGCGCAGCAAAACCACAAAGCTGCGACTTATAAACTGTCCAGTGCACGCAGTGCGCGGGTTGCTACGCTTTGTTATATTTTGACTCAGCTATAGCTTTTATTTTTTGATTGTGAAGGCTATACCTATGCTGGTAAGAAATAATTAGTTTACGTTTAGCCAAACCACTAAAAGCACCACAAAATGTTTCTTCTTGTATTAATTTGCAGCGGGATTCGGATATTTCAGATAAGGTAAACTTTCTTATGCCGCTAAGCAAACCTCCAATGATTGGAAGTGTCCCAGTCCATTCTAGATGCCTACGCTCTACAATTTTTACTTTATTTAGATTTATTCTTAACGGGAGACCAGACATTTGGGTTTTAAGTAATACTGGGACCCCATTTTTCATGCGAACCTCGACACCACTTTTATGCCAGTCACTCCATTTTGAGAAACTTGAAATAATATTCCATACAGTATCGGCACTTGCCTCGATTTCTGTTTCGACTCTGACATCAGAACTGTTCATGGCACCAATTTCCGGAAAATATAACGCCGAGTTCAGCGGCAGTTTTTAAGTTGTGGTTTTGTGGATTACTTTTGCGCAGCAAAACCACAAAACTGCGACTTAAATTCTGTCCAGTGGAGCGAAGCGGAACGGTGTTTGACCACTTTGTTAGGCTCTATTTATTTTGACTGAAGAAGTTTCGTTTTTTCTTGTTCAAATTCAACTTCTGATAGAATTCCACGCCTTCTAAGATCGTCCAGTTTAAGCAAGTCATTGTAAGTGTCAGACTTCGTTTCAGGTTTTTCTTCACCTTTTACCGATATTTTAATATTTTGTGCAACTGCAATATTTTCATTTGCATCTGTAATGTCCGGTCTCTCAATTGCTGGGGCTCCGGGTTTTAATGCGCGAAATATTAAATCTGCACTCGGAGGATTCCTACCTAGCTGCCCTTCACGTGCTTTAAACGAAACTGGAACCATAACCAGCCCTTTCGATGCGCAAAAATCATTTGCTTTCTGATAAACGATTTCTCGTACACCGGCGGTTGCAAAACCTGCCCCACTCGCTGAAACCATATAAGTATCTGGCCCAGTTGGAATAACATTAGAGGAAGTACATCCACTCACCTGTAAAATTGAAACACATATAAATAGCAGATTTTGAAGGACTTTCATATTTTCGATCTCATAGCCTAACGTTGCGCTCACCTGCGGATTGTAAGTAGCGCGTTGCGATAAACTTAGCGTAGCGATATTGCACAAGCGCTACTTACAATGCGTCAGGTGCAATGCATTGTTATAGGTTGCTATTTTTTCTCCATTCTTAAATGGAGAAAAATGTACATGCTGCGCTTATGATTTTACCGTTTTACCTGCAAGAGATGAATGCTCTGCAAGCTCGGCATTTATGAAAGCAGCAATCATTGCACGATAAACGGCTTCAGTGACATCGGGATTTGCTGCTGATTCAACTGCAAGAGCACGTACTTTTGAAATTACTTGCTCGACTCTCTGGGGCGCTTTAACGTCTTCGGTTGTTTTTTTGAAGCGAGCGGCTTGCATAACAAAGCCGCCACGCTGAGCGATAAGGCTAACAATTTTTTGATCGATAGCATCGATATTTGAACGAACTTCCTCAAGGGAACTGCAGGTTACGATATTGTTCATTTTTAACTCCTTGTTTGTGCCTATAACGTTAAGCGCAGGGGCGCGTTGTAAGTAGTGATTTTATGGAAGACTTTTGCGAAGCAAAACCATAAAAGCGCTACTTACAATGCGTCCAGCACACGAAGTGTGCGAGCCTGGCGCTTCTTGTTATGGCAGCGACGGTTTGCACTTTCAGAAAGCCACGTTTCTACAAAAACCAACCGAAGCTGCCAATTAATATTACCGATGCACAATTTACACCGATTTTCTTTCTTGCACCCCAAAATGCGAAGCGCGTTGCCACACACTTTCTATTAGCACCGGAACGACACTGCGCACTTTGAACATTGCGGAAACGCCAAAAGGTGTTTGCTTGCGATGAGCTTTCCTTGTGTACGTTCAAAAACAGTTCGCACGCTATAACAGTTTATTAAACGGCTCAAGCCGTATATCACCCAGCCGCATATCTTTTTATGGCGGGTACCTTTTACTCAAAAAGATACTGCTGATTCAATCACTTGGCGAGCTGCTTGTATATATCAATTATTAAAAAACCGGCGCGAGTATGGATACTGCGCCGGTTATTGCTTTATGCGATATTTTTTACTACAGATAACCTACTGTTTTTAAAAGCATTAATCTTGTGGGCAGATAAACAAGAAGGTGATATGCGGCACGAGCAGATTATCAGGATTGGTGCAGCTAATTAAAACGGGGGGCAGGATACATGCACTCGCGGGGTGATCGAAAATGGTGGATGCCGTTTGTGCGGCACCCACCCTATGCAGGAAATATTATTGTACGGGTTTAATTTGGAAGCGCTGTCCGTTGCTGTTTAGCCATTGGGCTTGGGCGAAGTTGGTGAAGTCTTCCACGCCGCCGTGAGCTAAATCGATGACCAGTGTACTTTTACGGTTGGCGAGTTTTACGGTGCCGTCAGCTAAAAACTCTACTTGCCATTGGGTGTAATCCTCTCCGCAATTTTCCAGCTCGATATTAGTACCGGGCACGATAGACTTTTTTGCGACCGCAATACATTGTTGTGCATTGCTATTAGATTGCTCGGCACTCGGCTGAATGTAGAAGTAACCTTCATCGGCCGCTGCAAATTTCCAACGTTGGTTCGATTTGTTTAGCCACTCTTGCTGCGCAATATTTTTAACGGCTGTATTTTCCACGACGGTAATTGCTTTACCGCTTTGAATACTGGTGATGGCATTTTCACCTTGTGGTTGTAATGCCCATTGGGCACAAGCAGATTTTGGCTCGATAAATTGCGGAATATCCTCAACTGATTTTTGCACTTCTTTTGGCGCGGGCTCCTTGCAATCAGCAAAGCGTAACTCTTCCTGGGTTTGTGCATTTACCAGTGCGACCCAACCTTTAATATAAGGTTTGATTTGCCATTGCTGGCAAAGTTGGTTGTGCCAAGGGGCACTGCTCAACCCTGCATCGGTAATCGCGCACTGCTCGCCACCGGCGGTGAGGAATAATCCGCTTGGTGTTACCAATCGATAATTGCCGTTGGTGGTGTAATCCAAATTCCAAGTCGCGCTGGCATTATTGCTCGCGGTATCTGCGCAGCTCGCGGCAGAAATTTTTCCGCTATTATCGGCAACCACACAGGTGTTATCCGCTTTGCTTACCAAGGATATTTGAGTGCCTTGCACTTTAGTGACGAGCGGGCCGTTTTCACCAGAGGGAGATGCTACAGGCACACCGGCAGCGACCGGCTCACCAAAGTTTGGGGTGCCATCTTCATTCCAGGTAAATTTTTGTGCGCGCACTGAGCGAGTGCTGGTGCAACCTTCCAATTCGCTGGCGTTACCGTGGTAAATAATCCAGTCCTCGGTGCCATCGGGCGATTTAAAGAAACCGTTGTGCCCGGGGCCAAACACACCGTTGGCTTTGCTAAATACCGGCTTATCAAATTTATGCCAAGACTCTACTTTTAACGGGTCATCGCCCACTAATTCCACCAAGCCCAATTTGTAGTCCGGGGTATTACAAAAACTCGCGGAATACACCATGTAGGTTTTGCCATTGCGCTTTAACATTTCCGGGCCTTCATTGACTTTCATGCCAGAAAATTCCCATTCGTATTCGGGGCGAATAATTTTTACTCGCTCACCTTCTACCGTCCAGGGGTTGCTCATTTTGGAAATCCAAATGGTTTGTTCATCGCCCACCCACTGGGACCAGAGCAAATACAACTGGCCCTTGTGCTCAAAATAATTGCCGTCGATATTCCAAATATCGGGCATGGGCGAACCTTTGTAGGTATAAGGGCCGAGCGGGTCATCGCCGTGGCTTTCAATCACACTCAAATGCTGGCGATCAAAATTTTCGGCAATGCCCGAGGTGTACATAACGTACCAGCGCGGCCCTTTGGGTGTATTCAGGCGATGAAATTCAAACGCCCAAAAATTACAGCAACGGCCCAAATCACTCTCTGACCAGATATTAATCGGCGTTGCTGTAGCAAGGCCAGCGAGTGTGGGCGATTTGCGCATCACCAACTGCGATGTCCAGGTGGTGGTGGTTAAATAATAATTGCCTTCAAAATATTCCAACCAAGGGTCGGCACCGTTGGGGAAAATCGGGTTGATAAAGCTATTGACCATTTGCTGGGCGGTGGGGCCATTAGCCGGTTGACTTGCAACCGACGTTTGCGCTCCGGGTGCCGCGCTTTTTTCAGCGGGCACCTCTGCCTCTTTACCGCAGCCGATTAATACCGCGGGCAATAACAACAGGGATAATAATTTTTTCATGGTACCTCTCTCTCACATTTACATTTTTAATTTTTGATTTTTTGGTCGTATGCCAAAATTTATTTAAATACCATCACAAAACCGGCACTGGGGCGCAGGCTAAGAGTGTGTGGTGTTTTGGTATTAACATCCTGCTGTATAAAATCGCGCTCACCTGCACCACTGGCAATCAGCGTGCCTTTTTTGTCGCCGATAAAACCTAGATCCAGATTCAGGGTTTTATTTTCTTTTTTCGCATTAATACCAGCGACATACCAAACATCGCCTGCGCGACGGGCAATTACGGCGTACTTTCCTGGGTAGCCATCAATAAATTTCACCTCATCCCATGCACGCGGTAATTCTTGCAAAAATGCTTTTACATAGTCCGGTGCAGTCGCCATACCTTCGGGAATTTCTGCAAAGTGTTGAATACCGGAAATCATGAGCACCGCTTCGGCTAACTCAAATGAATTCTCTGTCACACGTTTAATATTCGGGATATCACCAAAAGCCATGGGCGTGTAATCCATTGGGTCAAACACATTGCGTGCAAAAAGCGACATAACCACATGCGCCGCTACCGGGTCCTGGTCGGCTTGGGTAAAGGTGGTGAACTCAAAACCCTTAATGGATTCCATGGTCATTAAGTTGGGATAAGTGCGCTGCCAACCGCGCGGCAGAGTGGCGCCGTGAAAGTTGAGCAACAAACCATGTGCAGCAGCATCGGCCATGATGTCGTGGTAATAGGCCATCATGGATTGACCATCACCGGCAAAAAAATCGATTTTCAAACCCTTTACGCCAATTGATTTCAACTGCGCAAATACAGCCTGGCGCTGCTCATGGGTGAGCAATTCGCTTTTAGGGCTGTAGGGTGTTTCATTCCAGCTGCCCGATGAGTTGTACCATACCAGAATGCCAATATTTTTTTGCGCAGCATACTCAACTAGTTCTTTCAATTTTTCCATGCCGATTTTTTTATCCCAATCGGCATCAATCAGGGTGTAATCCCAGTGCATTTCAGCGGCGTAGTCGATGAATTTTTTTTGCACATCGAAGGTAGTGAAATCATCTTTTAAAATAGCCCAGCTCCAGGATGAGTGACCAGGCTGGATAATATTTTTATCCAGCGCTATGGCAGGCTCAGCGACATCGGTTCCTAAAGTTGATTCCATAATGCGCGGCAAATCGCCTATTGCGAGAATACGCCAGGGGGAAATTAAATCGCCGCGGCTATTGGCAAGCAGTGCGCCTTTTTCGCCATTGGGTGCAATATAAATTTCCGGCGCTTGTGGTGTTGCAAATGTATATTTGCCCTTGGGTGATTCATGATGCAAACGTGAGGCATGCCAGTCGCGATTCACGCCCGCTTCCGAGATCAATACCCAGTTATTACCGGTATTAAACAACGCTGGGAACGCCCAGCCCGCACCGAGGGTGGAAGCAGTGCCCACCGGAATATCCATTTGGTAATGTTCTTCATAGGATGGATTGGTATTGCTCCAACCGGTTTGCGACACCGCCATAGGTTGCAACCAGGCGCGCGCCGTTTCCGGCAATTGGAAGCTGGTAGTTTCTTTCACAAATTCTTTGGTGGCGATAGCGGAATCTTTCACGGCATAACGAAACGCAACACCGTCGTCTGATACGCGAAAGGTTAGTATGAGTTTTTGTTGTTGCGCATTTAAAATAGAAAATGTTTGTTCATTGGCGCGATAGGTGATCTTATTTTTTTTACCCACCTGCATAGTGTAATCATCGCTCACCGGGGTGATGGCTGAACGCGATTCAATAGTGACGCCCTGGGTAAAATCGGCAGCGCTTAACTGCAAACCTAAATCTGATGGCAGAATCACCGGCTGCGCCGCGCGATCCACTGAATAAGCCAGTGTATTTTGCTCGGTAACAAATACCTTAACACTAAGGTTAGTGTCGGGACTGGTAAGGGGTTCTGGCGCTTTTTGACTGCAGGCAGTACCCAACACACTCACGCCCATCACAAGCAAAACGCTGGCTATTTTTTTCATCAAAACTCTCCATTTATATTTTGTCGGTTGGAAAAGCGCAGCGCCTTCCGACAGTTTTTATCAACCACCGAAAGGCGCCGCGCGTCAAACCCGGGTTTTATTTCAAGCGGGTTAAACTGAATTGTTGATTGGTGGCACCTGTCGCATTCCACTGAATGATTTGTGCACCATTTGCCGTGCTTAAATTCAACACGTCGAGCGGTAAATTACTCAGTTGCGAACGAATGGTGTAATAGCCGCTGCTATTCGTCAGGCTCCACTTCTGCCCTGCACCACCCCAATAATCCCACTGCGCGATATTGGCGCCCGCAGCGGTGGAATTGTTGTACACGTCCAAACTTTTCAAACTCGCCGCGTTAATCAGGCTGTAATAACCCGTGCCCTGGTTAATCACATACCACTGTTGGGCGCGATAAGAGTTCCAGGTTTCCTGTTGAATCATCGCGCCATTGGCGGAGGATTTAGCGGCAGGCAGTAGATCTTTATTGCTATGACGCGCAGTAATGCGATACAAACCATCACTCACACCACCACAACTGGCGACAGAAAAATTACGCGTGAGCGTCGGCCAGCCATTGCTGTAGGTCATTTTTAACAGGTCTAACTTGGCATTGCCGTTATCGTTCAAGTCGTAATAATGAATAGAGGTGTAATTGCAGCCATCTTGTTTTAACAAACCTATGTGACCTGGGCCTTTGTAGTTGCCATCCACATTAGGCAGCAAGGTGCGCACATCGGTATAAGGGCCGTAGACGGAAGTTGAGCGTGCGACCTGCACGTAATAGGTACTATTAGCACCTTGGCAGCAGGCGCCGCGATTAATAAATAAGTAGTAATAATCGCCATTGCGTGAAATGTAAGGCGCTTCAATATCCGCGTGGTTGCCACCATATACCTTAGTCACACTGCCATTGAGCTTACCGGTACTTTGGTTGATTTCAGCCACGCCAATCCCACCAAAAAACGAACCGTAGCTCATGTACACCTTGCCGTCATGGTCGCGGTACAGCGCCGGGTCAATCGCGTTAATTTCGCTACTACCGCCCCAGGACTCCACCACTACCCCCAAATCCTGCCAGCTGGGTGAGGTCAGCGATGCTGAACGCGCGACCCCAATTGCCGACACCGAGGTGCCAAAGGTGGATACGGAGTAATAAAGGTAGTAGTAGCCATTCATATGAATCGCTTCAGGCGCCCAGAAAGAGCCGCTGAAATTGGGGATCTTGCTGTAAATCCAGCTGGGGTAAGTGGTAAATACCGGCGCCGGGCCACCCGTCCAGGTGGTTAAATTGGTCGATGTGGAGTACCAAATACCGGTACCCGTGGTGAAGTGAAAGTAGGTATTACCATCCTTAATAAGGGCACCCGGGTCATGGGAATTAGTCAAACCCGAAAGCGTAATCGCCGATGCGCTAACGCTGCACAGCAAAAGGCCCAGTCCCGCCAGAATTGATTTAAACATAATGGTTACCTGTAGATTATTGTTAGACGGTAGGTTGTGATTGATATTGTCTTAATATTATAAGACAAATTGATTTTACTCATAAATCTACTTTCAGGCCAAGGGATTTAGGTGGTCTTTACACTTGTGGTGTAGATGGGTAACAGCGCCACCACACTCCTGTGTACGCCAGCGCACCGCCAAAACCCTCCCGCTTCGTTATGATCAATATCACTTAAGCGTTAGGGCAAATAGTAATGCCCTGCGCACCATCGTTAGCAAATCGCAAAGGAAAAGATCATGGACTCCATTATTAACCTTATCGTCTACCTGGTTGTATTCGGGCTTATCTGGTGGCTGGTATCACTCTTGCCGCTGCCGTCACCGGTGGCGCAAGTGGTGCGGGTTTTATTCATTATCATGCTGATTCTGATAGTGCTTTCAGTCTTCGGCATTATCCCGGGCAACTATTTACCGCGACTGACCATCTAGCTCAGACGCTGTAACAAAAAGCCCCGCCTTTCAGATGAAAGGCGGGGCTTTTTCGTTTAGCCATGTTAGAACTATGTTGAATAAAAAAACGCCCTGCACTTTTCAGTACAGGGCGTTTTTTGTTGTCTACTGCAAAGTGCGGCGGAGTGCTGCGCGACTCCACCCTACTCCGAATAATTACTTAACTGATAACTTAAAAATGGTGCGGGTTTTATATTCATCACCAGGGCGCAACACTATCGATGGAAATTGTGCTTGGTTAATCGAATCGGGAGCGTGCTGTGGCTCCAAACAAAAACCGCTGCGCTTTTTATAAGTGACACCTTTACCAGTAAGAGTGCCATCTAAAAAGTTACCGGAATAAAATTGTACGCCCGGCTCTTCAGTGAATACTTCCAGTACTCGGCCAGAAGTTTCTTCTTCAACACGCGCCGCCAGGGTTAATGCTTTGTAGGTTTTTTGATTGATCAAAAAATTGTGATCGTAACCAAAACCATTTTTTATCTGCTCGTGCTCATCATTAATGCGACTGCCAATTAACGTCGGCTCGCGAAAATCAAACGGTGTTCCGGCAACCGGCATTGGTTCATCTACCGGAATTGCCGCTTGATTTACCGCGTTAATGTGATCGGCAAATATCTGGGCTTTGTGGCCGAGAATAGTTTCGCCTGACGCTGCACCAATACCAGCCAAATTAAAATAACTGTGCTGGGTGAGGTTTACCGGTGTGGCTTTGTCGGTCGTGGCGAAATAATCCACGATCAATTCATCGCTGTGGGTGAATTGATAAGTGACAGTCACACTCAAATTGCCGGGGAAGCCCTGGTCGCCATCTTCACTGAGCAAATGCAATTTTAATATGGGACCATTTGCATCTTCAGCGGTGGTAGCGCTCCAGACTCTTTTATCAAACCCCTGTGAGCCGCCGTGTAAATTATTGCTGCCATTGTTAGCAGTTAATTTATAGGTCGTGCCATCCAGCGTAAATTGCGCATTGGCAATGCGGTTGCCCACGCGGCCAATCAGTGCACCAAAATAAGGGCCTACCTCAAGGTAGGGTTCAAGGGTGTCAAACCCCAACACTACATCACCGAGCGCGCCGTTTTTATCGCGCATGTGCCACTCGGTAATAATACCGCCGAGGGTAATAATACTTACCTGGCTACCCAGTTTATTGGTGAGGGTAAATTCGTTTACCGCTTCGCCCGCAGGAGTAGTGCCAAATAATTTTTGCGCAATCATTGTTGTAGATGTTGTTGCCGATAGTGGTGCTGTAGTTGTTGTCATAGCTGCTGTCATAGTAGTTGAAGTATTAGTAGAGGCGTGGCGCTCGGTGCGCCGGGCTTCAAACCCCTGCGCTCAGGGAGCAAGGGCATCGGGTTGGTCTTGTCCGAAGTCGGGGAACCCCTCGGCTGTCCAACCCAGTTCACGAATATAGGTGTGGCGATTGGGATCAGTAAGCGGTGTGCCCTGTAGCTCGGCGTAATCGCGCGCATGATATACCAGCACATCGGTTTTACCATCATCCGCCAGGGTAAAACTATTGTGGCCAGGGCCAAAACGCTTGAGTTTTTCGTTGGTGAAAAAAATCGGCTCAGGCGATTTATTCCACGAATTTTTATCGAGTAAATTTGCGTCCACGTCGGCCCAGACCAACCCTACCGCATAGCGATGGTCAGTAGCACTCGCCGAGTAGCTGATAAAAATTTTACCGTTGCGAATAATCACCGCTGCACCTTCATTCACTTTATAACCTTGAATTTCCCAATCCAATGTCGGGCGGGTAATTTCCACTTCCAGTGCACCAACCTGAGTAGGCGAATCCAGTGTGGCAATATAGAGCGCGGAATTCATGGTGCCTTCCGGGTCACGTTGCGCCCACACCAAATAGCGCTGGCCTTTGTGCTCAAACACGGTGGCATCGAGCGAGAAGGAGTCGCGCGCGGTTCTTACCAGACCCAATTCTTTCCATTCACCCTGCATGGGGTCGGCCGATTCATTGGCCAACACATACATGCGAATACTACCACCCACACCTTTTTCACCAGCGGCAAAATAGATGTACCAGGTATCGTTAAAGCGATGTAATTCCGGCGCCCAAATATTTTCACTCATCGGGCCGGATTCATGCTTTTCCCAAATGGTCACTTCTTCTGCACTGCCAATACCTGACAAGCTAGGTGAGCTGCGCAACTGAATGCGATCAAACTTGGGCGCTGTCGCAATAAAATAGTAATGGCCCGATTCGGTGCGATAAATTTGCGGGTCAGCGCGCTGCGGCACCAAGGCCACCGGTACATCACTCGCGGTTTCCGGTTTGATATCGCCAACTACTGACGATGCACTGGCCGCAACAGATTCACTGGTAGCGGCTGACTCAGCTGAACCGACCGGTGCGCTAGATTCCCCACAAGCCGCCAATAAAAAACTACCCAACGCCACGGCGGCGATGCGCAAACTGCTCAGGGATAACAAGTGGAAGGTGTGCGATTGAATAGCAATAAACTTCATGGATGATTCTCCTGTGCCCGGCTTTACACCGGTTAACTGTTATTTTTAATGGAATAATATTATATTACATATTGAGAGAAATCGACCTATAAGAGAGTTAACTATGGTAAATACAGCCCCCCTCACCCGTTTCCGCCAAGCTACTGCCCGCGTTGGTTATACCGCTGCGCTGCTCCTCAACGCCGTCGCCCTGTTATTGGGAGCATCGGTTGCCCAAGCCAAACAAGTGGATGTGCACGACCCCGTGATGGCACGCGAAGGCGACACCTGGTATTTGTTCAGCACCGGCCCCGGCATCACTATTTACAGCTCCAAAGACAAAGTGAACTGGACTTTCTCTGACCGCGCCTTTGCCGACCAACCCACTTGGGCCAAATCGGTGTCGCCAAGCTTTGACGGTCACCTCTGGGCGCCCGATGTGATCGAACATAACAACCAGTTTTATTTGTATTACTCGGTATCCGCCTTTGGCAAAAATACCTCAGCAATTGGTGTGACAGTTAATAAAACGCTGGATCCCAAATCGCCCGACTACCGTTGGGAAGATAAAGGCATAGTGATTGAATCGGTGCCCAACCGCGACAACTGGAACGCAATCGACCCCGCAGTAATTTTTGATGAACAAGGCCAAGCCTGGATGAGTTTTGGCTCTTTCTGGAGCGGTTTAAAAATTTTTAGATTAAACAGCGACCTCACCCGCCCTGCCGAACCACAAGAGTGGCACAGCATAGCGCGCCGTGATCAGGTTCCTACCGGCACCGACGTTAACGCCGGCCCCGGTGAAATTGAAGCGCCATTTATTCTGCGCAAAGGTGACTACTACTATTTATTCGTAAGCTGGGGCCTCTGCTGTAAACGCGGTGAATCCACTTATCACCTCGCCGTAGGCCGCTCCAAAAATGTCACCGGCCCCTACCTTGACCGCGCTGGCCGCGACATGAACCAAGGCGGCGGCAGCTTGTTACTACTCGGCAATAAAAACTGGGTCGGCCTCGGCCACAACAGCGCCTATTCATGGGACGGTAAAGATTATTTGGTGCTACACGCCTATGAAACCGCGGATAAATATTTGCAGAAATTAAAAATCATGAATATCAGCTGGGACAAAGAAGGCTGGCCTATGGTTGACCCAAAAGAGTTGGATACATACCAAAGTAAACGAGTTAAATAAGAAAAAAGTAAGCTTGTGTGGTGTGGCGCGTTAAACCTTTTGTGCGAGTTTAACTAAATAGCTCATAACTTTTTGATTGGAATTCCGCGGGGTTATTAGTTTTAACTCTTTGTTTAACACTCCTGAAAGGTCTAGGCTTTAACGAGGATATAGCTGTGGCGGGTAGATAGTTGTTTACCCGCCACAACCTTGATAAAGGAACAGGATCAATTAGGAGAAGCGCCATGAAACACGACAACATCAACCACGCCAAGTGGCTGCGTGAAGAACAGGGTGAAACTGCACGTGAGTTGGCTGAAGTGATGCGCCTGGCGCAGGAAATGGGGCGCCGTCTGTGCAATGAAACCCACGGCGAAATGTACGATGAGGTGCGGCTGTTAATGTCACTGCTACACCAAACTCGCGCCCAAGCCGATTTAATTGATGCGCAATTAAACTCTGCCGATCCCATCGCCGATTTATTGCAGCGCCGCCAATCGCGCCAGTAATTTTCAGGTCAAAAATTTCGATACCCGCAAACGCGGGTATCTATTGAAAATAGTTAACCTGGAAAATACAACCACATTACCTGATACGCCCTAAGCACAAGCGGCTTGCTAAAATCCATGACCAAGGGTTTGTGATCAATCAGGTTAATCACCTCACGCGCGGGCAATAAATTGTGCAATATGTCTGCATTTATCTCGCGCTCAGCCGCACTGAAATTACATATCGCTAATAACCGCTCACCATTATCCGCTTGCCGTAAATAAGCAAAACAATGGTCATTACCGGTACGCAAAATATGGGTACTGGCGTTGCCAAATACCGCATGTTTTTTACGCGCCGCAATCATTTTGCGCAAACCCACATTAACGGTGTATTGCGGTGTGCCGGGTTTGTGCGCGAGTGCAAGCGCTGGTTCATCAATACGCGGACGATTCACCCAGCGTGCGTCGTGCAATTTGTGAGGGTCAGACTGGAAACTGTAATCATTAAGCATGGCCAATTCATCGCCCGCGTACAGCAGCGGTACGCCGCCGATACTTAAAATGACACTGTTCAATAACAAGATGCGTTTAATTGCCAGCTCAATTAATGCCGGGGAATTGCGTTCCAATGCCTGTTGCAGCCCAGCGAGTGATGCCAGTGAACCGCACACACGACAATCACCGTTTTCCGGATTTTCTTGAAAACCCAAGCCCACCGCAAACGAATTTTCAAAACGACCCGTGTAAAACTGATTCAAAAACAGCCGGTGATTGTAACCATTAATGCCCAAATGCGCCGCATCGCCATCGTCAAACGTCCAGCCGATATCGTCGTGGCAGCGCACATAATTGACCCAACTGCAGTGTGGATTTATTTCAAAGCGGTGACTTAAACTTTGGGTGATTAACCGCGTTTTTTGCGTGGCTAAACTATTCCACAATAGCGCCATTAGCAGCGGGTTGTAGGAGAGCTGGCATTCCGTGGGCGCGATATATTTCACCACCTCATCCGGGTGCACAATCGCTTCAGATTTAAATACCACCGCCGGTGCGACAATTTGCAAACAGCAGTTAAAGGCTTTGATTAGCGCATGGGCCTTGGGACGATTCTCACACACTGTACCCATGTCTTTCCAAATAAACGCCAAAGCATCCAGCCGCAGGGAATCGCAGCCGAGGTTGGCGAGGAATAACATTTCATCCACAATCGCGCGGAACACGGCAGGATTGCCGTAATTTAAATCCCACTGAAAATTGTTAAAAGTCGTCCACACCCATTTATCAATATCCGGCAAATAACTGAAACTGCCACGGCGCACACTGGGGAAAATTTCGCGCAGGGTCGCATCGTATTGATCGGGAATACGCCGATCATCAAACATTAAATAATAATCCTGAAATTCAGCATCGCCAGCGCGCGCCGCTTTGGCCCAGGCATGATCATCCGCCGTGTGATTAAACACAAAATCCAATACCAGGCTGATGCCTTCGTCGCTTAAGGCATCCGCAAATCGTTGCAGATCTTTGGTAGTGCCCAAGGCAGGATTCACACAGCGATAATCGGATACCGCATAGCCACCATCGCTATCACCTTCCGGCGATTTATACAGCGGCATTAAATGCAAATAGGTCAGCCCTAACTCGGTGAAATAGGGGATTTTTGCCAGCAGTCCGTTTAAATCACCGGCCATTAAATCCACGTAACAGGCCATGCCCAGCATCTGTTCCGATTTATGCCAAAGCGGATCAGCAAGGCGCTGTTTATCTTTCTTTTTCAGGCGCGCTTTGCGCTGGGCAAAATTACTGGCGAGGGTTTGCACCAATTGCTGCAGGTGATAGTGCAAGTCGTAGTGTTTGTCATACACCTGCAACAACAATTCAAACAAAGTGGGAAAATGTTGCTCAAGGCGGGATAAAAATACTTTGTGATCAGTTTTAGTGAGCGACGATAAATCGATAGCACCAAGAACACGGGTTAAACATTTTTTGCTTTCGCTTGCTGGATTTATTTCTTTAACAGGATTCATAGTGTCTTCCCGACTATAAATTTATACATTAGCGACCACTGGGTTTTACACCAACTGGCAGGATATGAATAAAAAGAGTATAGACAGGACAGCAGCGATTGCTGCCGAAAACAGCGGGAGATTCGCCACAAATAAAAACGCCAGCGCAGGTTTATCCGGCTGGCGTTTTTAAGAAACTAAAATTTATAACTTCTTAATTAACACTGAAAAAGTTAATCGACCAATTATGCGCGGCGGCGCAACACACCTACGCCCAAAACCCCCATTAGCAGCAATACCAAGCCCGATGCCTCAGGCACACTGGCAGGGCGATGGATTTCTACGGTGAAATCATCCATACCCCAACTAACTCCCCAGTCAGCCAGACTGTTGTAAATCATCAGCTGATCTATACCCGCCCAATCCAATTGAATCCAACTTGCGCTCTCGGGCGTGATTACAAAAGTGTCCAAGGTGCTGTACACCAACACACCATCCAACCAACCTTCAAACGCGAGTTCCTGTTCAAATAAATAAGACCCAAACCAGGCGCCGATAAAATCAAAACTGCCCGCGCCTGCCAAATCGATAGACGACCAGGCACCAAATGCATTAAACGCAACATTAGTACCGGAGACGACCGCCGTATCCAAACCGGTGCCGGGGTAATCACTGCCGCTCAGGGCGCCGATTACATTCCAATTAAAGCCGCCGTAACCATCACCAATTTGCGCGAAGGATTCATCGCCCAGATCATCAAAATCAATTACCGCTGCGCTGGCAAATTGCGCCGCAAACATTAACAACACACTTCCAATAAATACTTTCATTTTTTCACTCACTTTTTATAACAAGAATGTTTATGGATACCCGCGTGCGCGGGTATGACTGAAATATTTTCAGCAAAAACCTAGAATGCCAGGCTTTGAATTTGGCTTTCAGTTAATGCCGTTTCATAAATACGCAGCTCATCCATCGCGCCTTTGTAGGGCACATCCCACCAGTTCACACCAAGTGAAAAAATGCCATTGGTGGTGGTAAAAATATTCGGGAAGTTGGTGCCGCTGAATCTTTTCACGCCATTTACATACACATTGAGTGCGCCGTTATTCACCGTGAACGCCAAGTGCGACCACTGGCCTGCGGGAATATTCATACCCAAACCAGCGTCGTACCACGCGGTGCCTGACCAGAGCATGGTATTGCCATTAACCCAGCCATGCCCCATTGGCAATAAACTCACCCAGGAATCGGTAGTGCGTGCGGCAAAAAAGCTGGTGGTAAACGCATTCAGTTCCACGGGGTTCAACCAGAGCGAAACGGTGTAATTGTTGGAGCTGATAATACCGTTGGGCAAACGCACGCCGGTATTGCCGTCAAACACCGCTGCTGCGCCCTGCACACCACTGGTGTAACTCAGGTTACCGCCGAGCCAATCGATACGCGCACCACTTACATTACCTGCCGCCAATACACCGGTGGCATCATTCAAATTATTATCAAACGCATAGTGTGCAATCAGGCCGCCAATCGATTTCTCACGCACCACTACCACAAAATTTTTCGTCGCCGTGGTAGTGCCTTTTTTGATGCTCGCGGTGAGTGTCACCATGGCATCACCCGCACCATTTTCCGGGCGAGTCACCACACCCGTGGTGCTAACTGCTGACGGGTTCGATGATGTCCAGGTAATAGTGGCATTGCGTGCGCCGCTGGTTGGCAGGGTGAGGTTGCTGGTGATGGCCGAAGTATCACCGAGGTTTAATTCCGCTTTAATGGCATTCACGATTTGCAAATCAGTGCGTTTTAATAATTTACTGCCGTAAATCGCCACGCCTTGATTGGATAACGCGGAGAAAGTCAGGGTGTAAGTTTTTGCCGTTTCATCCCACTGGTTCACCACCACACCTTTGTAAGTAGGTGCACCGGCCAGATTAATTTCCACCTGATTATTACCCACCAATAACCAACTACCGGTTGCCGCGCCAGTGACTGTGCCATTGCTATTCAAGCTGATATGTTGGGATTTTTTAATGGTCGCGGAAATATCTTTACCGTGATTCACCAACAAATAATCGCCCACCACAAAATCGCGACGTACGGTGCCCAGCGTTTCATTGGCGTAGCGATAAGGCGCAACTACCGGCCATGCATCGGCATTCATAAACATCTGATGCACACGAATTTCATGCGCTTCGCCGCGCTCGGGGAAACGGCTGTGGAAAATTAAAAAATATTTTCCGCTCGCGGCATCGTAGTACGCCGAGTTGTGACCGGGCGATACATAACCCGTGCCTATGCCGGTGCCCACTTCGCCGAGTTTGCGCTCAAACAAAAAGTTGCCCATCAGTTTCACACCAAAGGGCGCGATGCTTGCGTCATCAAAAATAGGCAGCGCGGGATTCGCTTTCACGCTCGCCATATTGTTGCCCTGCGCATCGTAATAAGGGCCGTCCGGCGCAGTCGCACGCGCAACACGCATGTTGTAACCACCCACCGCATCCAAACCGCCGAAGGAGCTGAACATATAGTAATAATTGGTTTGCGGACTGTAGAGCACATACACGCCTTCAATACGGCTGTGATTACCGCCCATCAAGTGTTTACCGTAACCCTGATTGGGCAGCGGCTTACCGGTTTGCGGATCAAGTTTGAGAATAAAAATCCCGCCGGAATAAGAGCCGTAAATCATCCACAAATTATTCTGCGCATCAAAAAAAGTATGCGGGTCGACCGCATTAGGGTGTTTGCGTGCGTCGTAAATGGTGCCGTCTTCACTGGGCAACCCCCACATGCCGGACTTGAGGAAAATCCCCTTGTCCACATAAGGCCCCTCCACCGAATCAGCCACCGCGACCCCCATCGCCGAACGCGGCGCATCGCCCCGGCAGGCGTTGTAGTACATATAAAATTTGCCATCGGCGAGCCGAACAACATCCGCTGCCCATAAGGTATTCGTCTCCGCCCAACTGAAGGTCTCTGCCAGCTCGGTCACTACATTGGTAAACAGCGGGTTTTGTGGACTAACGCCATCGGCGATGGAAGTCCACTGCAACAAATCCGGCGACTTGGCCGCTGCCAAATGGGAGCCAAACACGTAGTAATTGTTATCCACGCGGATAACCGAAGGGTCGTGCACCGAAGCATTAAGAAAGGTGGGCGCGCTCACCGGCGCCAACTGCGCCTGCGCACTCATACTGGTCACTAAACCGCCCAGCGCTAAGGCCGAAGCCAACAAAGCCGCCAAACGTCGGGATTGGGGTTGGGTTATGAACTTCATCGATTCTCTCCAGAAGTAGCAATAATTATGATTATTTCGCCTTAATGTCTGACAATTAAAAAACTAACAGGTACAGAAACTCACCCAGCGATAAGCTCGCCAAGAAAAACTGCAGATAATCTGTACAAAAACAGGAGTTTTTAGCTGAAACGATATAAAAGCGTTATTTTTATAGCCGGATTAGTGTGTCACGCGCCAAAACATATCTCAATCATAATTTATTATTATCTTATAATTTGTAGTTGTTAGTATCAGGGGTTTTTAGAGCGTTGTGGAAATCAGGATGCATACCCGGTTACGAAGGGGAAGCCAAGCAGAAGCAGGGTTACGGTATTAACTTTTAGCCGCAACGCTTGTTAGCGGATTACTATTCAGGTTTATTTGTTCCTAACAATTCAAACTCATTTAAAAAACCCGCTATAAACTTTTGAGTTTTCACATTTAAAGCACCAACAACTTGTTGCCCGTTAGCCTCTTCGGCCTGGATAATTACCACATTAGCTCTCATGCCAGTCTCACCATCCAAGTGAATAGCATATTGGGGGATTTCAATGTCTATTGGCGTTCCGATATTTATTCCATTTGATTTCAGAAGGAATACCGCAGCACCGCTGTTAATGTCTGACTCTACAGCGTGTCTTTTAGATACATATTTAATGGCTGACAAGTCAGGCCAAGCTACTTTTAATTGGCCTAGAACAACCTCGGAAAAAAATAGTGTTAATAGCAAGATAGAAGTTTTCATAAATTTATAGTGATTTCTGTGATGGTGATGGCGATGGTTTTTAAGTGATCCTTTACAGCACAATAAAAATAGCTAATGGCGAAACAGCCAATTAAAAAATGTATTAAAAATAAAAAAATATTTCATGGATTTTCTTCTGTAAACCTATTAAACGGCCAAACGGTAAATAGTTTTTTTGATTGACGAATTTTCAAAAAACCACAAAAAGTCTAATGATATCGCGTGCTTTACTTTCTTTGATATTCCTTGGAGAGAAAATCACCAGAAACCGTAATCAAAGTTAGCAGGCACACACAGTTAACGCGCCATTTTTATCATGTCCGTCTGCAACGGAAAATTCAGCGCGCAGCCTTCCACAAATTTTTTCACTTCGCATTCGCGATATAAATCTCCCTTGCCCTGCCCCGGTTGATTAGCGGCGAGTGGTGGAAAGGCGCCGTAACCGGCGAGTAGGCAATGCCAGGAGGCAGTGTTGAAAGCGGGTTTGATTTTCCGCTGTGCCAGCTCTGCCGCCAAATCACCGCAGCGATACCAGACATCCAGAATTTGCAGTAGCGATTCGGGGAGTTGTTTGTTGTCGCGGTTCGCGCGCCAGTAATCGCTGCCGAGCGAATTATTTACGCCACGGGTATTTAATTTGTAGTGCGCAATTATGTAATCGCGCACACCGTCAAAATGATTGGCGACGGTGCGATTAAAATTATCGCGCCCATTACTCGTAAAATTGTGTTCATCCAGCGCGTCCATTAAGGCTTCTATGGTGAGCTGCACCAGATGCAATGCCGTGGCTTCCAGCGGTTCAATAAAACCTTGCGATAATCCGAGCCCCACACAATTGTGCGACCAGTGTTGCGCTAATTGCCCGACGCGCATGGTTAAATGGCGACACTCCTGCGCACTTTCACTCATGCCGATGTGCGCGCGAAATTCTGCTTCGGCTTGATCGCGGCTGATAAATTGGCTGCTATACACATAGCCATTACCGGTGCGATGGGTAAGCGGAATTTGCCAACACCAACCTGCGCTTAACGCAGTGGAGCGCGTTTCTACCGGAGGTTTTTCCAGTGCAGCTGTGGGCATTACCACCGCACTGTCATTAAATAATTGCTGTTGATATGAATGAAATTGCACCGCCAATGCCTGTTGCATTAACAGCGACGCAAAACCAGTGCAGTCGATAAAAAAATCACCCGCGATAAAATCACCGGCATCGGTTTGCAGGGCGGTAATTTCACCGCGATCATTGCGCAACACCTCGGCCAATTTCGCTTGGTAATGAATCACTCCCCGCGCCGTAGCTACACCGGCCAAATAGCGGCCCAGCAACTGCGAATCAAAGTGATAACCGTATTCCATTTGAAAGGGAAAATTAGCCGACGCGATGGGCACCTTGCCCTGCCGAGCCAATTCACCATTGATAAAAAACTTTTCCGGGTCGGTGACTACATCCAACCCCAAACGGCGGGTGCGGCAGTTGGTAAAAAATGCGCGCTCATTAAATACGTCAGGCTGGGAATAAAAGGGATGTGAATATTCCTGCATGCTCGACGCGGGGCTCCAGCCCACAAAACGAATATTGGTTTTGTAAGTGGCGTGGCACGCGGGCATCCATTCCTGTTCGGGTAAATCCAACTGTTTAAAAAAACGTTTTAACGAGGGCGTTGAACCTTCACCTACACCAATAATAGGAATCTCAGGGGATTCCATCAGTGTGATTTGCACTTGTTCGCGCGGCCAGCGTTTGGCAAATAAATTGGCAGCCATCCACCCGGCGGTACCGCCGCCTAAAATAACGATGCGCAACAGTTTATCCACGGTTTATACCTGCGCGTGTTACGCCAGCGTATTGATGCAAAAATTCATCGTGGCTGGGCAATTGTGTGAGTGGCTGGCGTTTCGCGCTGGCGATACGCGCAAGCATGGACTGCAATTGTTCCGCGCCGGGAATATCCGCCGTGGGATGATAATCGCGCGGCATAATGCCCTGCCCCATCATCACTTGCAGCCAGGAAGAATCCAGAAAAATATCACCGGGATCATTCATGACTGCGCCGGTTTCTTGGAACAGCGCAATTTTATGCGCAAGGCGTTCAGGTATCCGCATATTGCGCAGGTAGCGCCAAAACTCGCTATCGTCGCGCTCATTCAAGTGATAGTGAAGAATAATAAAATCGCGCACGGTTTCGTATTCGTGTTTGGAGTCCCGATTGTATTCATCCACTTGCGTTTGGCTGATGCCAGCATTGGGAAAATGTTTTAACAACCGCACAATCGCCGATTGAATTAAATGAATACTGGTAGATTCCAGCGGCTCCAAAAATCCACTCGACAAGCCCACTGCAATCACATTTTTGTTCCATTGTTGTAAAGTGCGGCCGGTTTTAAATTTGATCGGTTTAGGTTCGGCGAGCGCAGTTGAATCCAAATTACTTAATAAAATAGTGGTCGCTTCATCGTCACTTAAATGGTGTGAGCTATAGACCAAACCATTGCCATTGCGATGGGTAAGCGGAATGCGCCACTGCCAACCAGCTTTGTGTGCAATGGAGCGCGTATAGGGCAAGGTTTTTTCAAAGCGTTCCGAGGGCACTGCCAGCGCGCGATTGCAAGGCAGCCAGTGACTCCAATCTTCATAACCGGTT
Source organism: Cellvibrio sp. KY-YJ-3 (assembly GCF_008806955.1). NCBI lineage: Bacteria > Pseudomonadati > Pseudomonadota > Gammaproteobacteria > Cellvibrionales > Cellvibrionaceae > Cellvibrio > Cellvibrio sp. KY-YJ-3. Next base: position 4,355,564 of record NZ_CP031727.1, read on the forward strand.
TGTAATGCACCTTGAATTAGCAGGCCACGCATTCCGCTGCAGTCGATAAATAAATCGCCTTGAATTTCACTGCCATTTTCCATAAGCAGCGTTTCTACAAAACCGCTATCTGTATTTAACCGCACCTCACGGATTTTTCCTTCGGTGCGCACAACACCCGCCTGCTCGCTGATTTTGCGCAAATAGCGGCCGTAAAGTGCGGAGTCAAAATGGTAAGCGTAAGGCACTTGATAGAGCGGATCTTTGCCGTCGAATTTGCCGAATACACCGGCCTCGCAGCAGAGATAATTTAAATCGTAATCCCAAATTGATGTGTTCAAGCCTTGTTTTTGTGCGCGCAGCCAATAGTGTTGAAAGGCGCTAAAACCGATGGTAGTGCCGGGGGCGCCAAAGGTGTGGTAGTAGCTATCGCCCTGCTGTTTCCAGTTATCAAAACGGATGGCCATTTTGATGGTGGCTTTGGTCTCGCGCAAAAATTCCGGTTCATGTAAACCGAGCACAGAATTAAAGGTTTGGATGGGCGGAATAGTCGCTTCACCCACACCGATGATGCCGATCTCTTCCGATTCCACCAGTTGAATCTCTACCCGCTGCTGCAACACTTTTTTTAATAGCGCTGCCGTCATCCAGCCAGCGGTACCGCCACCGGCAATCACAATTTTTTTAATGATGTTGTTCATTCAGATTCCGTATTGCTGCCTATTATTTTTGTTGCACTGTTACGTAGATACACGCATTCGCGGCCATGACGATAGGTATATTTATCAACATACCTACAGGTTACTTATGTTTCTAACAATAGTTGGTATTTCAGCGCGAGCCTAATTATTCAGCCCGCGCCATAAAAAAACCTCACAGATTGCGCTGTGAGGTTTTCCAAAACAACTTGCTCGTACCTACAACAATAAACTTAGAACGAGTAGTTCACGTTCACCATGTAGGTTGGGCCAAACTCGCGGCGAGCAGTCACTATACCTTGATCACCTACATCTTCCTCATCCTCGTCGGTCAGGTTGGTACCTTGTAACGAGATACGCAAGCCGTCCAGCGCGGTGAAGTTGGACTCGGAGAAGTCGTAACTGATTTGGGCGTCGATCAACTGCACACCATTGCGATTGGCGTTTTCAATTTTGTTACTACCACCGCGTTGATAGGTTGCAAAATCACTACGATCGGTACCCGCCACACGCACTTCAAAACCGTTCATGGAGTAGTAAACGGTCAGCGAGTGAACCTCATCCGATTGACCGGGAATGGCAGAGCCATCATCCAGTTTGGCATCGATAAACGCGCTGGATGCTGCAAAACCGAAACCGTCCAATGCATCGCTCAACAGGTTCAGCGGTACGTTAGCCGTCAGCTCCCAACCGTCCACATTACCTTTCAAGCCATCTTCAAACGATGATGAGTAACCTTGGAACTGTGCAGGTGCCACTACAGTACCGGCAGTCAGGAATACATCGTTCGGGCCGTAGGTACCATCGGTTTGTACAGTTTTGTTGTGGAACGCCGGGATGTAGTAGTTGGCGCCGTCATTGGTCGCATCGTTAGTGAAATCGATAACGGTTTGGCCTTCACGGGTCCAGTTAACCAGGTCTTTGTAGAAATAGGTTACGGATACATAACCGTCTTCCGCAAAGTATTTTTCATAAGCCAGATCCAGGTTGTTGGATTCCAACGGACGCAGTGTAGGCGCGCCCTGGAACTTGGACCATGGCGTTTCCGCTTCGTAATCCTCGGACAAGAGGATGTCGATGTTTTGGTCGTATTTCACGAAACCGGAGGCTTTCATTTGGTCGATACGCGCGCGGCTGATGGTTTTGGATGCACCAAAACGCACAAACTGCGACTCGGCTACTTCAGCGCTGACGTTCAAGCTAGGCAGCACTTTGGTGTAGCTAGCGCCACCTTCAGCCACGATGGGATCAACGCGGAACTCTTCATTCACCAAGCCGATGAAACCGGTCGATGCCTGGTCGGTATCCACGACTTGTAAACCGGCGTTACCAAATACGTTGATGCCACTGACATCGGTATTGAAATCACCTTGAACATAGAAAGTAGTGACTTCTTCAGTGACTACATAGGTATCGCCCAAGCGATCCGGCTCCAGCGTTGCCGCTGAGGTTTGGTAGTAATAGCCATCTTTGTAGGGCGCATAACCGTCATAGGCGACAACCATGCCCAAACCAGCCCAGGTCAAGTCAGCCAGACCGTAGCGGTATTTCTCGGGGATCACTTCATCCACTACACCGGTGCCATTGCCATAGGGGTATGTGGGTGAGGTGGCAAAGAAGCCGTCGTTCACTTTGGATTTTTCGCGATCGCTGTAGTAAGCGCCCACCGTTACGCCGGTGAGGAAGCTGGTATCCAACTCTGCAGCCACTTCGAATTTGATGGTGGTTAAGCTCTCATCAAATACGCCGGAGTTGAGGAAGCCGTCCTGTGCGTTTTCGTAAGTGTAAACACCACCGCCCGCCGCTTTTTCCACATTGGATTCAAACACGTCGGCCTCAGCCGCCAAAGAACCACCCCAACCTTGTGGGCCGGTCAGTTTGATGGCGTCGAAATCGCTGAAATCCATACCGGAAATGCCGGTAAAGAACACGCCACCCTGGCTCATTTCAAAGGTGCGTGAACCTAATTGCGCATTGGTCAATGAACCTGAACGGCCCAGACCGGCATAACTTTCACCGCGGGTATCGGTTTTGCTGGATTCGCTGTCAGCCACATCCAAATGAACAGACCAAACATCGTTCAGTTTGTATTTGAGGTTTAAGCCCACGGTTTGCAGTTCACCGAGGATCTCTTTAGGGTCGGTACGCAATACCGGGTTGGCGTTAACCTGAGTGCCAGTTGCATCAAAAGCGCCTGAACCTGCAGTGAGAGAGCCCACGGAGAAGGGTTCGATAAAGCCGCGAATCACACCGTAATCGCTGTAGTCGATATCCAATGCATCGATGACTATATCCAGATCATCGTTGGGGCGGTATTGGAAAATCGCCGACACAGTGTCGCGCTCCAACACGGAAGAGATCGCCATGATGTCCAAACCGCTCGGCACAAAACGACCGGTGTCTTCATCTTCGTTGTAACCCCAAACGCCGTATTTGCGTTGGTTGGTAGGCGATTCGGTAGAGGCGTAGGCCATGGCCAAACCGATGGTGTCATCGGCAAAGCGTTGTGAGAAACCAATAGCGTAACGGTTGCCATCGTCGTCGAACTCGGGGTTATCTGAACCCTGCGACGCCATTTCGTAAGAACCGTTAAAAGTCACGGTGGGGGATACATCCAGTGGGCGCGCAGTGCGCAGATCCACGGTGCCACCAATACCGGTGGTGGTTAATTTGGCTTCGGATGATTTGTAAATCACCGCGCCAGACATAATTTCAGAAGGGTACAAGTCGTACTCGGCACCGCGGTTGTCACCAATACCCAGCAGCTCACGGCCATTCAGGGTGGTGCCCACGAAGTCTTCTTTAAAACCGCGCACAGAGATACCGCTTACACGGCCGCCTTTACGCTCACCGGCCAAACCTGGCAGACGTGCCAGCGATTCGGCAATGGATGAGTCGGGCAATTTACCAATATCTTCCGCCGCCAGGGCTTCAGAAATGGAGGTGTTTTCCATTTTCATCGACTGGGCGCGCATCAAGCTCGCACGGATACCGGTCACCATCACCTCTTCTACGTTTGAGGCGTCCTGACTGGTAGTGTCTTGTGCGAATACCAAGCCGGAACCACTGGTCGCTGCCGCGACAGCCAGTGACAAAATGGCAGGCTTGAATAGTGTGTTGTGTTTCATGTCTCTCTCCCGATGTGTTTTTATGTGCCGCAAAAATTCTTTGCAACCGGTTGTAATGTAGAACAACTGAGGCCGAAAGCAAAAAAAGTTCCGCGAATATTTAGCATTGCTACGGAAGGTTACAATTTGACCATCAATTAGCGAAAAACCAGTGCTACCCAAAGAAACAACCGGTTGCATTAAGCGACAAAAACAACAGTGGTTACATTAGTTAGCATTTGAGAGTAATTATTGAACAGCAGTTGAGCGCTATTTTGGGTGCAACAATGACTGCTTTAGGGAAGAAAACGGGTGGAAATAGGAGTTTGCGGGCAGGTGCTGCCGTTGCGAGCGCGGAGATCACTGGCGGGGATTGTTATCGCAAACCAGAACACTCGCTTATGCGAGTGTGCCGGTTGCCTTTGTTGGAGAGTATCTAGCGGAGGCTGCTATTACGCAGCACTATGTCGGTGGGTAAGTAGGCAGATTCAACCAGATCGCCATCAATCATTTTCAGCAGTTTTTCTACCAACCAACGGCCGCCGAGTTCACGATCCTGATACACCGTGGTGATGGAGGGTGTGTAGTAGCGCGCCAGGGAGATATCGTCGTACCCCACCACGGCCACGTCGCCCGGTACTGCCACGCCGTGTTCATTGAGTGCATTAATCGCCGCCATGGCGATGGCATCACTCAGGCAGAACAGCCCATCAAACTCATGGCCGCTCGACAACAGGCGCAAAGCGGCTTGGCGATGGCTGTCTCGGGCGCTGTCCAGAATAATTTCCAGCGCCGGTTCAGGTGCAATATTGGCCTCTGCCAATACCGCGCGATAGCCCTCGTAACGGAGCAATCCCTCCGGTGTACCCCAATCGCCAATAATTGCAATGCGTTTGCAGCCGCGCGCCAACAGGTGCTGGGTTGCCAATTCACCACCGCGCCGGTTGTCACCACCGACGGTGCAATAGCGCTGATCCGGCAACTTGGCGCCCCAGGCCACCATAGGGGTATGACCATCGGCAATACGATTCAAATCCTCGTGGCAATCGGCCTGCCCCACCACAATTAAACCGTCACAGTTGATGCGGCGCAAACCATCATCACCGCTGGCAACTGCATGCAGGCTTAGCCCCGAGAACAACATCTCGTGCCCCTGTTCGATCAAATTGAAAGAAATTGCACCGAGCAACTCCAGAAAGAAAGGGTCAGTAATTTGCCAGCTAGCGCTCTCCGCGGAGGGAATCACAACCCCGATGGTGAGCGACTCTTTCAAGCGAAAATTGCGCGCCTGGGTATTCAGCCGGTAGTTGTGCTCTTTGGCCAACGCCTGAATTTTTTCCCGTGTTTCCAGATTCACCAGTTCGCTGTTTTGCAACGCACGCGACACAGTGGATTTAGATACCCCCGCCATACGGGCAAGGTCGGTCATTTTCAGGGCGGATTTTTTGACGCCGGGTTCTGCTATTGCCATAACACACCAATTACCAGTCACGAATTAATGAAGCAATTTCAAAGGGATAAAACGCAGATCTCAATTGGCATCATAATTTGTTTTATTGACAATAACCATACAACCGGTTGCAAGCTGGCCTGCAACCGACACGGATTGACTTGCCACAATTTAATAACATTGGTTTAATTAGTAAATTAAAAATAGCGTCTAGTATAAAAACAACTCTTATCAACTATCCCCCGGCCGCGAGGATGCCCCATGCACAAGTGTTCTTTATTCGTCTTTTTAGCGGGCACCATTGCCTTGCTGGCAGGTTTGAGCCATGCCGAAACAGTTGTCAGCACACCTCATTACTCTCTCAGCTCACCGGATCAACAGATCCAATTACAAGTGGAAGTGAAACCGGAGGGGGTGTTTTACGCCGTGTCTTATGCCGGCAGGCCGGTGGTGAATCGCTCCCGCCTCGGGCTAAAAATCAAAGGCCAACAAGCCTTGGGCGAGCAGATGGTGCTGCGCAAACAGAGCGAGCGCGAATACAACCAGGATTGGCAACAACCCTGGGGCGAACAACAAACCATCAACGAACACTACCGTGAATTACGGCTGGAGTTGATTGAAACCAGCGCCAGCCCACGGCAATTAACCCTGGTACTGCGCGCCTTTAACGACGGCATTGGCCTGCGCTACGAAATTCCCGCCCAAGCGAAGCTGAAAGAATTTGTGATTGAGGATGAACTCACCGAGTTTGTACTGGCGGAAAATAGCCATGCATGGTGGCTACCCGCCTATCGCAACTGGGGGCCGGAATACCAATATTTAAAATCAGCGCTCAGCTCGGTAGATGTCGCCTTCACTCCCATCACCCTGGAAGCGCGCCACTATGCGCTGGCTATTCACGAGGCGGCGCTGGTGAACTACGCCAGCATGACCCTGCGCATGGTGAGCGATAACACCAAAACCCTGAAAGTGGATCTGGTGCCCTGGCCCAATGGCGACAAGGTGCGCACCGCAGCGCCCATGCAATCCCCTTGGCGCACGATTCAAATCGCGCCCAAAGCCATCGACCTGCTCAACTCCTACTTAACCTTAAACCTGAATGAACCGCCCAAACCTGAAACACTCAAGAGCGACAACAGCTACATCAAACCAGGCACCTATATCAAACCGGGAAAATATATGGGCATTTGGTGGGAGATGCACATCGGCGAAAAAGACTGGAGCCCCGGCCCCAAACAGGGTGCAACTACTGCGCGCGCCAAGGAATATATCGACTTTGCGGCCCAGCACGACATTAGCGGCGTGCTGATTGAAGGTTGGAACAAAGGCTGGGAGGGTGAATGGTGGAAGCGCACGCCGACCTTTATTTTTGATGAGCCTGTCGTCGGCCTGGATTTGGAAGAAGTTACCCGTTACGCCCGCGAAAAAGGTGTGGACATTATCGGCCACCACGAGACCGCCGCCGGTGTGACTTACTACGAACAACAGATGGATGCCGCCTTTGGCTACTATGAAAAACTCGGCATCCACAGCGTGAAAATGGGCTACGTGGGCACCCGTATTGATGGCGACCAATGGCACCACGGCCAATACATGGTCAACCACTTCCAGCGGGTGGTGGATACCGCAGCGCGCCATAAAGTGATGGTTAATGCCCACGAAACCGTGACCGATACCGGCCTGCGCCGCACCTATCCCAACCTGATGACCCGCGAATGTGTACGCGGTATGGAGTACAACGGCGGCAGCCCTGACACTGGCAATATGCCCGACCACACCACCATCATCCCGTTCACGCGCGGCCTATCCGGCCCGATTGATTTCACCCCCGGCATATTCAACTTCGATTACAAAAAACATCGCCCCCACAACCGCGTCCCGTCCACCCTCGCCAACCAACTAGCGCTCTACGTGGTGCTCTACAGCCCACTGCAAATGGTGGCCGATTTACCCGAGAACTACGCCGGCCACCCCGCCTTCCAGTTTATCGATGACGTACCCACCGATTGGAAACAGAGCCGCGCATTACAAGGTGAAGTGGGAGAGTATTTGGTAGTCGCCCGCCAAGATAAACAGAGCCCCGACTGGTATCTAGGCGCCATCACCAATCAGGACGCACGCCAACTTGAAGTAAAACTGGACTTCCTCGACCCCAAAGTGCGCTATGAAGCCCAGATATACCGCGACGCCAAAGACGCCGACTGGGAAACCAACCCTGAAGCCTATGAAATCAAACGGATAAAGGTGACTGCAAAAAGCACCTTGGAGCTGGATTTAAAACCGGGTGGGGGAACGGCGATTCGGTTTAAGCGGCGTTAGGCCGAGTAAACCGAATGACACTTGTAGGGTGACACTGCCAAGGGTCTTACTGGAATGACCCACTGGTGCCACGATCAAGTTTCAGATTGATATTTTCTATTTTTAGACCTTGGCACTTCCGGTTGAAGCGGTTAATTAAATCATTCACTTGAAACAGCGATATAAGTGCAGCGTGCAATGGCAGTAGATAACCTTTTTTATTGAGAGCCATGAGCAAGTCGTCTGCGAGCGAGTTAAGTTTTTCTTCCGCCACGGTGCAGAGGCCATTAATGATTTCAACTGCGCCGCCCTCGAAGTGAAGCTCGATTACGATAGGGGAAATTAGGCCGAGCCTATCAATTTCTTGCAAAAATTGACGAGTGAGGGCTTCATTTTTAATCTCCGCCTCAAGGGTCGCTTTAATTTTGGATAAATAAAGCGATTCCGTTTTGTTAGCTTCGTATAGGGGTTCGCCAGATTCCGTTTGTAGAGCGAGACTATTAAGGTCTGCGGCAAGCGCATAACCTTTTTCAGCGTTTGCTGATGGCACCAGTGAAAAGGGATAGATTTTCATTTCAACGGGTGTATAAGTTGCGCGCCATTTCTGATTTTCTATAAAAAGGTTTTCACCTGCGCGAAAGCTGGTTAGCGCAGTAAGCGATAACGTACCTGTTTGCGCGCTGCGCACAAAAAACACTGGAAAACTGCTCACTGCCTTGTCAATTTCCGTTACCCGCACCCCCATTAAATGTTGTGCCTGAGCAAAAAGGATGGGGGCTGCGCAAGATAGTTTTAAATCGCCATGAATGTTCGGATCAAGCTCCACCAATTGCGTCATTATTTATTACCTGGCACTTAATGTTGGGACAGCCACTTCGCAATATATTCGCGATGCGGCGGTAGGTTTTGTAACAACTGCGTTGTTAATTGTTGAGTTCGCCTCAGTATGCTTTCCACTTCATTTTTTCGCTGATAAAGATACTCCTGCTTTTCAAACTCAGGTTTGAATCCCATACCGTAGATTACATACTGATAGCTGGCAGCCGGAAAAAGTTCATAGGCACTTTTAAAATCCTCTACCCTAGGGCCACGGCAATGCCAAATAGCTAAATCATCTTTAAGCGAGTCGGGAATTGTTTCAGGGTTGGTGTGATCCTTCCAATATTGCTCCTGCCTTTTTGTCAACATGTAATGTAATTTAAGAAAATCAATAATTCGCTGCCAGCGATAATGCATTTGCTCGTTAAACCGTTTAGCTATCACTCGGGTAGCCGCACTATCGGGTATAAGATTATCGGCTATGTAACGCGCGGATAATTCCACGAGCATAATGGCTGTTGCTTCAAGTGGTTCAACAAATCCCGCCGCCATGCCTACAGCAACACAATTATTTTTCCAAAATTCAGCACGATAACCTGAATTAAATTCAATTTTTCGAGGAGTTAAAGTATTCATAGCGTCACCAATATAGCGGCGCAGATTTGACTCAGCCTCATCATCGGACAAATAGCGACTTGAATAAACATGACCGACACCACGGCGGGATGTTAAACCTATATCCCAAATCCACCCGGCATTTTGCGCTGTCGCAATAGTATGCGAGGCAAGCGGCGCGGCGTCACTGGGGTACGGCACTTGTACTGCCAAAGCCCTATCGTTAAATAACACTGCACTGACATCAACCATAGGTACATTGAGCGCCTTTCCAAGCAAAATTGAATGCATTCCACTGCAGTCTATATAAAGCTCGCCCGATATCTCACCCTGGTTTTCCAGAGTTAAACCCATAATCTCGCCATTTGGAGAAACAGCAACACGCTTCACGTCATCAACAATGTGCGTCACGCCAAAATCATTGATGCATTTTTCTTTCAGAAGCACACCGAAAGCGGCGGCATCAAGGTGGTAGCCATAATTACAGGAACCTTGGTACTCCTGCTCCGCCAACGTGCGCGGCGCCAGTCCTGCCTCACAAACATCTTGCTGGAAGTTGGTCAGCGTAGCGAAGTTAGTAATATCAGAAAGATAGGGAGCGAGATCAATGCGACCGTAACCGGTAGGAACAGTAAATGGGTGATAGTAGTAATCATTATTTCCATTTACCCAGTTTACAAATTTTCCGCCCTGTTTAAAGGCAGCGTTGCAGCGTTTAAATACATCACACTCTTTTAAGCCGATGCTACTAAGAGTGTTTCTCATGGTTGGCCAAGTACCTTCACCGACACCGATGGTAGGTACATTTTCGGATTCGATAAGAACAAGCTCAGGGGCCCCAGGCAAGTGGCCATTGTGTTGTGCTGCAATAATTGCAGCAGTTAACCAACCTGCGGTCCCTCCGCCTACAATAATTATTTTCATAATATTAGCGGCCCTGTAAATGCGCGATAAACGCGCGTTAATTATTGTGTGGACTGATAGTCTGCTTTTTTAACCTGCTTAACATTTTTAAGTGAACTCCTGCGTGCATTAACTACACGCAGGAGCCCAAGTAACCCTGAATAATAATGCGCCAGAGTCGGTACTAATCACATCCGATTTTAGAACTTGGCTCTAACGCCAAGTGCATAGCGTGAACCATTATCTTCCACGGAGAAGACTTGATTTCTGGAGCGTCCATATTGATACAGCTCCTCTTCAGTGACGTTAATTGCTTCTACAAACACAGTGACATTGTCATTAAGATCATAACTTGCACTCAAATCAAGCTGCCCATAACTTCCACCATTGACTGGTTCGCCATTGCCATTATCGACATAACGCAAGAAGGGTTCACGGTTGTTAAATGCAGCACGAGCTTGCCAGTTATCAGCCTCGTAGAACACTACCAGGTTTTGAGAATCGCCTAGCCCTTCCAGTGCAAATGTTGTTGCTGTATCGCCACCCAAGCTTGCATTACTATCAACCACAGTCGCGTTCACGATAAAACCAAAACCGCTGTCGAATGTATGAGTGACACCAAATTCAAACCCCGTTACATCCGCAACTTCACCATTTTGCGGTCTGGAAACAAGATACTGCTCAGTTGAACCTGAAAGTTCTGCAGATGTCTCCGTTCCATCGCAAGTAGCACAAATGTTATTGGGTGTATTGAGGCGGTTCGCCATGGTGATAGTTTCAAGGCCAGAGAGATTTACGATGAAGTCCTCAATCTCCTTGCTGAAAAATGCAACGCTAAGCGCGCTGGACTCGCCGTAATACCACTCATAGGAAACATCCCAGTTAGCGGATTTGAATGGTTTGAGCGCTGGGTTGCCACCCGATGCAAACAATGCCTGATTTCTTGGTACAGAATAACTTGTGGCGGGAGAAAGCTCGCTCATAGTAGGTCTGGTAATAGAATCATATTTGGCAAAACGCAGCACCATGTCTTCAGTCAGTTCCATTTTGACGTTTAGGCTTGGAAGAAGATTGGCGTAACTACCGCCATCACTCAGCGCAGTAGGCTCACTGAATACATGATCAAAAAATGTCGGATCAGCGGTTGGTACTATATCCAGAACATTTGACTGAATTGCAGCAACAGTGATGTCAGTTTTCGAATAACGTGCACCGAAGTTTGCGTAAACAGGCATATCAGCAATTTCGGCCTCGAAATCGAAATTAACATAGACGCTAGAGACATCTTCATTGATGGTGTAACGATCATCGCGCAAATTAGCGGTGGTCGCAGTTAAATTTCCATTTTCATCGTAGAACTCGGATCGAATATCTTCAATTGATCTGCCCAAGGTATTTGCAGCAGTAGCCATACCCTCTTCAGAAACCATCCAATCGATATAGGCGTCACCATCGTATGTCCAATATTCTTTAGGAGCACCCGCAAAAAAATTATCGGCAGTGAATGACTCTAATAAGGCTTCAGGCACTGGAATATTGTAGCCACAATAAATATTGCATAAGGCTCCATTGGTTTTTTGGAAATATTCTTTCTCACGCTCTTGGCGATAAACGCCATAACTGAGTTTTTGGAATACACCTGCATCTGCCTCATAGACAAAATCAACTTTGTATTCATTGATTGCATCTTTGTTGGTTGCGCCATTGATCTCCGAGTAGTGCGCTTTTGCTTCTGATGCAGGGAGATTATTTCCACCCACCAAACGCTCAAACTGAACAACAGGTACACTCGTCGTGGAATCAAAAGAATTGCTATCTTTGATTCCCATTACATTGAAGCGGTTTTTACCAGCGCGATCGTTTTCCGCTGTTGACCGGGAAATATCAAAGGATGACTGTAATTTTTCAGTGATTTGCCACTCGATATTTAAACCAGTTTGAATATTGGTGACATCGCGACTGGCTGTTGTACTACTTACCAGATCAACAAACGGATCACCCACACCATCAGTAAATATCCCTGTTTGTTGCTCGAAGAAAAGCGCAGTGCGAGTCGTTGGATCTACCGTTGCTTGTGAAATACGCGAAGGCTCGAACCAAGCAGATAAATCAGTTACCAGTGAATCTACCTCAAACTTCGACATAGATCCGTCAAGGGTAATGGCAAGGTCTTCGCTTGGCGCAAATTGGAAAACCAGATTAGCATTGTCTCGGGTGCGACTTTGGGCATCCACTACCTGAGCCCAGTTGCGGGGGATGCTGACATTGCTGGCTATCACTTCATCCGCATTTTTCAAATCCAATCCCGGACGCCAGGTCGCCGTTCTAACGCTATTGATATTGACATCGCGCTCTTCGTGACTGAACGCGGCGAGAACACCAAAAGTATCATCCATGAATGTTTGGCTGATCATGCCGGTAAAACCAGGCGATGTTTTTTCAGAAAGGGTTTCATAGGTTCCCTTAATAGAACCCAGAAGTTGTAAACCGGGGTTATCCAATGGCTTGGCAGTAGAGATATTGATCGTGGCGCCAATACCGCCATCTTGCATGGTGGCGTTGGTGCTTTTGTACACGTCAGCACCACTGATTAAATCGGTAGAGAGCACATCAAAATTAAATTCACGGCCACCACTGTCATTGGCAACTTGGCGACCATTTACGAGGACATTGTTAAATTGGGGACCAAGACCGCGAACGGTTACAGCCTGCCCTTCACCGCCACTGCGATCAATCGATACACCAGTGATACGCTGCAACGATTCGGCAACGTTTAAATCGGGAAACTTACCCGCATCCTCCGCCGAAATAGAATCAACAACCGTATTTGCCTCCCGCTTGATATCCAGGGAGCGCGTCAAACTGGCACGAATACCTGTGACAGTAATCTCCTCCATTGCGCCAGGTGAATTTTCCTGCGCAACCACTACTTGCGCAGTGCTGGCAACTACAGCCGATGCCGCAATTACGCTACGTACGGCAAAAGCAACTTTATTGAATGTAAACATGTGTTTTTCCTCGAATATTATCATTAGTTATATACCCGCCAATAAACCAAGACACACTCGCCAATTGAACTGATTTTTATGCCGAGAACACTGTGCTGAATTATTGTTGGGTGGCCGCTGGACACCCCCGGACAAACGCAATCCGGAACCGACAAACATAATTAAATCACACTGAATTAATTAATCAATAATTATATATATAATATTTATAGTAATTAAGAGAGTTAACTTGGCATTAATTTTTATATGAAGTGCGCAGCTAATTATTGCTCTACCGCGCACTGAGTGAACCACCACAGATAGGCTCCAGACCCCATGAAATAAGGGATCTGGGTTGTGGAAAATATTATTTCAGGGGCGTCAACCGTGCAGTCCAACCACCGGCAGGAGCCAGTTTGATGGTGAAGCGGTCACTGCGACTAACCTGACGCTCACTACGCTGGTAGTCCTCAGCCCAAAAATCGGCATTGATACCATCGGCAAAACTCTCCATAGCAAAGCTTCCGGCCGGTAGGAATGACAGATCCACGGTAAGTTCATGGGCAAATTCATCCCCCATGGCACCGATAAACCAATTGCTACCACTACGGCGTGCTACCACCAGGTAATCGCCTACTGCTGCGTGTAACACGCGGGTTTCATCCCACACCGCTGGCACCTTGGCAATAAACCCTGCTGACTCAGCCTCTTTGCGATAGTTGGACGGCGTGTCTGCCATCATTTGCATCGGGCTTTCAAAAACGCTGAACATCGCCATTTGATGCACACGTGTCGTCTGACTCATGGGGCGAGTGAAACGAATGCTGAAATCCTGATGATCCGGCGCCTTGCCATCAAACTTCACATTTTTAAACGCTGCCGGGCCAATACCGTTTGACATAGCACCGGGGGTGTAATCCATAGCGCCCGCCACCATACGAATAAAAGGCAGGGTCACATTGTGTTCGGGAGTGCTTTCATAGCTCCATTTATTCCACTCCAGACCTTTTACGCCCTCGCGGGTGATGGCATTGGGAAAGGTGCGCTGCAAACCGGCAGGTTTATAGGCTCCGTGTAAGTTGACCAGCAATTTGCGTTTTGCCGCCTCCTCGGTGACTTTCCAATAATAGTTGACCATGCCCTGATCATCGCGCTGCATAAAGTCGACCTTGATACCGGCCACACCCAGCTTTTCAAAGCGATCAAAAGCCGCCTCAAATTGCAGATCGAGAGTTTTCCAAATTACCCAGAGCACGATTTTGACGTTCTTTTGTTTGCCATAAGCCACCAGTTCCTCGATATTCATATTCGGCGCGGTGGACAGCAAATCGCCCAGGTTGTACCAACCCTCATCAAGGATCACGTACTCCAAACCGTATTCGGCGGCAAAATCGATATAGTGCTTGTAAGTTTGGGTATTCACACCCGCCTTAAAATCCACACCAAATAGATTGTTAGTGTTGTACCAATCCCATGCGACCTTACCGGGCTTGATCCAACTGGTATCGGCAATACGGCTAGGCTCAGCAAGTTGGTAAACCAATTGGTTGGTCAGTAACTCTGCATCATTTTTAGCTACCGCTAAAATCCGCCAGGGAAAAGCACGCTCGCCCTTGGTGATGGCCAAGTATTTGGCACGGGCTTTCACCGGCTCATTACGGTCTGAATTGGGTTCCATTTCTACCTTGGTGGGGAAGCGCGCAAAGGTGCCTGCAAGTGCATTTTTACCCGTGCCCTTTAACCACAAACCAGGGTAGTCCTGCAGGTCGGATTCAGTAATCAATATCTTGGCGTTGGCCGTTGCCACCAATGCGGGCAAGCTGCTCAGGGTATCGCGCTTGAATTGCACCAAGGGTTTTTGAATATAACTGCGCTCGTTATGGGAATAAAAACCCTCCTCCACCGGCAGCCAAGCGCTGTCGCCCTGACTGAAGTTGTACTCCACCAGTTCGTCGTCCACCTGCACCTGGCCGGGAATCCGAGTTACAAAACGGTAGGCAATACCGTTGTTATAAGCGCGGAATACGATTGATACCGGCTGCGCCAGCTCAATTGTCATTTCATTAAAGTGATCGCGAATCTCCTTGGATTTAGTCGGTAAAGTCGGAGCAATAACCTCATCGACACTACGGCGAGAAACCTTCGCCAGCTGGGGCTTATCCAGCAATTTCTTTACCTCGGCCACTTCCAGCGACAAACGCGAGGGCAACAACAGCAACTTATCCCCTTGGGTCAGGGTGTAACTAATATGCTTATCAATGCTTACCTCAGCGACCAATTGACCGTTGGGTGATGCCAGTATCAGCGATTCTTTGGCAGTCGCGTGAAGCGCTCCTCCACAACCCAGTACCAGCCCGACCAACAACCATAGTGACGCAGTACCCCACGACACGATCTTGTGAACGTTTTTCATAGTGACATTTCCTCGTAAAACCACCGACCACAACAGGCTGCACCCGGGGTGAATTTATGATTATCGTTATAGCAACTAACCAAAAAACAACGGTTAAAAAAGAGCCGGTGAATAATTCACCGGCCCATACAAAGTCGCATTCGCGACAGGAGATGAACGTGAAACCGAGCAGCTTAAAAATCAAACAATACGGCACACCCGCTTTATTAAAGCACTTTGTTTTAATAAGTCAATAGTATTATTTGTATTATATATTTGCTTGGCGTTGTGTTGGTGCCAAACCAAACCAGCACCCCAGGTTTGTGGGGAGGGCATAGTTTTCACCTTGCAACAGCCAAAGCCAGCTACCGGTTTAGTTACCCCGCGACCACTTTTTTATCGCTGGACAGAAGCTCGCAGGACTCAGTGACACTGTTCCTAAGACTACGAAGGGTGGGGTTAAAGATAAGGATTAACGATTGGGATTTAACGATTGGGGAGTGCAATGATGGATTTCACTTCACAAATCTGAAAAGCAGTGACAACAGAAAATAAAACCACAAACAATTCGAACTATTATTTTTATGGATACCCGCGTGCGCGGGTATGACAAAAGTATATTTTTAGAAGTTCACTCGCTAAAAAGCTATTCCCGCAACAACCTCACCCCATAAATACCACCCGCAATTGAACCCGGTGTCGCGACAAATTTCAGGGTGTATTTATCTTTGGCTTTTTTTACTAATTCCGCAGGTATCGCATAATCAACGGTGAAAAACTCCTGCGTATTGCCGGTGGATTCGACCTTGGCAATCACCACATCGTTCAACTGAATTTCAAATTTTCTGCCGGAATCAATTCCTGCGTAGGTAATGCGCAAAGTTTTGGCTTCCTGTTTTTTATCATTTAATTCATAACTGAACCACGCGCGAGTGTGGCGCCAGTGACGATTATTATATAAACCCGCTTCCGCTTGTTCGCCTTTATAAAAATGGTCTGACTCTGGCTGTTGTTCACCAGGGGCAACCTGATCGATAGTTTTGGCTTGCAACTCCAAGCGCGCTTTTTCCTCAGCAGCAGCTTTGGCGCGAGACGTTTCTAAATCCTCCGCGGTGCTATAGGGCAAGTACAATGCGTAACGCGATTCATGCACACGAAAAAACGGGACTAATTCGATCTGCTGAAGATTCTGGCCATTGATTAAACCGCTGGCGTTAAAGGTTAGCGGCTTACCGGCGACGGGTTTTAATTGCTGGATAAACTCATCGCTATTACCCAACAAAAATGGCGCCGCTTCCAGCGGGCATACCTGACCGGAGGCGATATGCCCCATGCGTGAATCATCCGCAAAATAGCTGATTTTTTCGGTCACAAATGGCTGGGCTTTCAGCGCAAGTACAATGGGACCATGGAGCACCGCATAATAGTTTGAACCGTCGGGTAATTTTTCCAGGCGGGGTTTCATGGGCAATACCAATTGCACTTTATCGCCCTTTTTCCAACGGCGTTCCAGCGCAATGTAATCGCCCGGTTGTTGTTTTACCTCCACCGCTTTTCCGTTTATCCGTAATTGCAGCTGACCGGCCTCAACCCAGTGTGGGTAGCGCAATTGCAAACGAAAACGCTTGCTGGTTTCCATTACCAGTTCGGTAGTTTCTGCATCAGGAAATTGGGTATTTTGGGTAAGGCTTATGCCCTGCTCTGCCCAAGTCATGCGCGAGGGAATAAATAAATTCACAAACACTTCGGGTATTTTTTTGTTTAAGTCACGCGCATAAATAAATTCGGCATATTTGGAATGGTTTTCTATACCAGAACCCACACAGCACCACATGCCGTCATGCACTTGCGAATACATACGGTAATGATTGGGGCGCATAGAGGTGAAGTACACCAAGCCGCCAGTTTGTGGATGCTGGGAGGACAAAATATGGTTGTACAAGGCGCGTTCGTAATAATCCACGTATTTCATCGCCGGATTGTTTTTACTTTTTTTCATATCCGCTGCTGAGTTATCCCTTGAAGATAAAAACAACAACTGGGTGAGTTTGAGCATATTGTAGGTATTGCAGGTTTCCGGGCCTTCTACATCCTCAATCATCGCGGTGAAATCATGGCTATCGTGAAAGTGTTCTTTCACACTGTTGCCACCAATCGCCACGGTGCGTTTGTCTACTACGGTTTGCCAAAAAAACTCTGCGGCTTTATTCCAGCTTTCGTTGTGCGTCGCATCGGCTACTTTTTTAAAGCCAATAATTTTGGGGATTTGGGTATTAGCGTGCAGGCCGGTTAATTGATCCTGCTGTTTTTCCAGCGGCTGTAATATCGCTTGGTGGGAAAAAGCCTCCGCCAGTTTCAAATATTTTTTATCGCCCGTGATTTCTGCCACATCCACAAATACTTCATTCATACCACCGTGTTCGGTGCGCAGCATGGTTTGCATTTGCTCAGGTGATAATTTTTTGGTGAGTTCAATAGTCCAATCAGACAAACGCACCAACATTTTTTTGGCGTCTTCGTTGCCTGCATATAAATAAGCATCGCGCAGACCCGCATAGATTTTATGCAGGTTGTACCAGGGCACCCAGCGCTCGTTAGTGGAGAAGTTGTCGGCGCGAATATCACCGCGCGCAATTTCACTCCACATTTTATTGCTGTCAGGAATACCGCCAATGTAACCACTGCCTAGCTTGTCCTGGCATTTTTTTAATTCCGCAATTACATAGTTCAACCGATGCAGCACCACCTCGTCTTTGGTCGCGGCATAGAGCAAGGCCAGCGCCGTCACATAATGCCCGCCCATGTGGCCATCCAGCCCGGTGGATTCCCAATTGCCGTAAGTCTCTTTAAACGGCAAGCCCGCCTCACGGCGAAATGGTGCTAATAATTTCTCTGCGTCCAACGCCATTAAATATTCTTTGTTGGTGTGTTGCGCTTGCAAGAAGGGGCTATCGAGCAATTGCACATCGCGGGTGGGAGCTAGCTCAAGGGCATGCGCTGACGCCATAAACAAGCTAAAACCAAGAGTGACTAAACGCAGAGAGCTAACCAAATTCATCATAAAACCTCCAAAAAAATATTCCCGCCAATGGCGGGAATATAAAATTTATTACTGACTAATAGCGGGATTTAACTTAACTTTTCATAGAGTTAAGCATGCCCTTAGATATTCACCATTCGTCACACCCGCGAACGCATCCATCCATGAAAATTATTATTGCGCTTGCAGCGTAAACATTTGATTGGTGCTATTGGCAACACATTGCCATTGATTGAGATTGGCGCCATCCGCACTGGAGGCTCCTGCAATATCTAAACATTTTTCGCTGTTGCGATTCACTATGCGATAACGCCCTGAGCCTGCCGCTTGAAAACGAAATAGTTGGTTGTGAGTGGCTGTGTAATTCCACAGCATAAGGTTGGCGCCATCAGCAGTTGAAAAAGAATTTATATCAAAAGCCAAGCCAATTGCATTGGCTGGCGAGATGCGATGCCAAACATCATCAACACGTGAAACCATAAACTTCTGGCAATTATTATTTAACCAGCCCCACTGACGCAGGTTAGTACCTGCTGCCACACCACAATTTTCTACATCCAAGGATTTCCCCGAGTGCGCAGGAGTAATGCGATAAGTACCACTGATACGCGCATTGTTATCGCTTTTCACTGTAAAACTGCGACTGAATACCGGCCAACCATTAGAAAAAGTCATCTGCAATAAATCCAAACGCGCAGGCCAACCAGTGGAGGTGGTGCCATCGTAATAGTGGATAGACGCAAGGTGCTGGCCATTATTGTAGAAATAACCAAAATGACCAGGGCCAATATAATTCCCATCAGACATCAATACAGTGCTGCCACCATAATTCCACAGGCTTACACCGTTCTTATCCAGAAATGGCCCGGTGGGGCTAGTGGAGCGGCCAGTTACCAAGTAGTAATCACTGTTATTGCCTTGGCAACATTCGCCCAAGTTAACAAACATGTAGTAATAACCATTGATGTATTTTACTTGCGCCGCTTCAAATTCACTCCATGCATAATTATTTCCCACCACCGGGTAACGAGTGGAATTCATCAGCAACCCGGTATTGGGATTAATTTGCCGCACAAAAATACCTGCATAGTGCGAACCATAAATCATCCACACATTATTTTGCGCATCGCGATATAAACCTGCATCAATAGTATTAACTGGCTGGCCGCTTAACGTGCCTTCGTCCACGGTAGAAACTACCATGCCCAAATCCTGCCAATTGGGATTATTGAGCGAGTTGGTAACCATCACTCCAATAGCTGAGCGCATACCAGATGTTGCGGAGAAAGCTGAATAGTACAAATAAAATTTGCCATTCATTTCAATTAAATCCGGCGCCCAAAAATTGCCGTCAAACCCCGGCACTTTGTTGCCAATCCAGCTCGGGTAGGTATTGGCAGGCACGGGGGATGGGCCACGCTGCCAATTAATCAAATCGGTGGAATAAAGTGCATTGATTGGAAAATTACTGGCCCCACCACCGGTGCCAAAAGTCCAATAAGTATTTCCATCTTTCACAATGGTAGAGGGATCGTGAATATCGGTTGTGCCATTAAGCGTTAATGCAATCGAATTAATACTCGATAATGACACCAGGATAAAAAAAATATTTCTGAATAGCTGGATAGCTTTGCACATAGAAAAACCCTTAGTTATTAATTATTGTGGGAGAGCTGTTACTGCAAAAAGCCACGACGACACAGAACCAACTAGGAAAATGCTCGTTCTTGGCTTTATGCTACTTTGTATTACAATACTACCATTATACAAATCACATATCAGCCGTATAGCACAGCTTTTACCAAAATAAATAACCCCTGAAGAACAGGCCTATCTATGCAAAATCAAGTTCCTAAACAAATTGTGATTGTTGGCGGCGGCACTGCCGGCTGGATGGCGGCTTCAATATTGTTGCACGCGTGGAAAACACACCAAGTGGAAATCACGCTCGTTGAGTCTGAGGACATTGGCATTATTGGCGTAGGTGAAGGTTCAACACCTGCGCTGCGAAAATTTTTTAGCTATCTGCACATTGCCGAAAAAGAATGGATGCCCGCCTGCAACGCCACCTATAAAGCTGGAATCTATTTTGATAATTGGGGCGAAATCCCCGAATACGAAAGTTATTTCCACCCTTTTTATACCGCTTGGGATCAGGAAGGTGCCCACGCTTTTGTCGCAGCAGCAAACAAACAGCGACAAGGATTAACTACGAGCCCACACCCAAATTCATATTTTTTAGCCTATCACTTGGCGGAAGCAAATAAAGCACCACTACCAACCGACCCTCAGTTAGGCAATCAAGTTAATTATGGCTATCACTTTGATTCAGCGTTGCTGGGAAAGTTTTTGCGTGACCGCGCCAAACAACTGGGACTGACCCACCTCATCGACAATGTAGAACAAGTAACACTTACCGCTGAGGGTGACATAAGCAGTATCCAAACCCGACAACACGGCAGCATAGGTGCTGATTTTTTTATCGATTGCACTGGCTTTGCCAGTTTGTTGATGGGTAAAACCCTGCTGGAACCTTTTTTATCGTTCAAAGAAAATTTATTTAATGATGCAGCGGTAACACTACCAACAGCGATTGATGAAGAGATCGTACCAGCCACACGGTCAACTGCTTTAGGTTATGGTTGGGCATGGAAAATCCCACTCACTAACCGCTACGGTAATGGCTATGTTTACAGCCGGGATTTCATCTCCCCCGAACAGGCCGAGCAGGAATTGCGCAATCATTTGGGCGATGCCGCTAAAGATTCACCGGCACGTCACTTAACCATGCGCGTTGGTCGCATTCATAATCACTGGAAAAAGAATTGTTTGGCGGTTGGGCTATCCCAAGGCTTTATCGAACCACTTGAGGCTACAGCTCTGGCAATCGTGCAATCCACGTTGGAAAATTTTGTAGATTGTTTTGACCAGCCAGTTAGCGAAACAACCAAAGAAAACTACAACAATTACATTAACGAATTAATTGACGGAATTCGCGATTACATTGTTACCCATTATCTGCTCAACACCCGAACCGATACCACCTACTGGCGCGCTTGCCGCGAACAAGCCAAACCATCGACCAAGCTGGAAGCCTTAATTTCCTGCTGGGATAACCAAGGTGATTTTATGGATTTGTTGTTCAAGCAGCAACGCGCAAAAGTGTATAAACCTGAATCTTGGTTTTGCATTTTCGCGGGCATGGGGCGTTTTACCCATTTACGCACAACCAAAGCAAACATAACGCCAACCAACATAGAGTTAACCTTGCAGGAAAAATTAAACAACATCGGCAATTTATATTTTATTGATCACAAAAAACGTTTGAACATCCATTACTAATATTTACAATGGCTTTTCTATTACTTCGTTTTTATTTTTAAATTTTCAATTCATTAATTATAAAAAAGGCCGCTCAAATTGAGCGGCCTTTTCATTTCCAACAGTTATTCGGCTAACCTAGAAAGAAGCGCGAATACCAGCAGAAACAGTTTTAGCAAAACGAACGGTATCACGGTTAAACAAAGTGGCATCGCCGAAATAATCCTGGAAGTTGTCACCAAAGATATTGGTAGCATCCAAGGTCAGGATAATATCGTCGGTCACGTTGTAGCTCATGCTCACGTCAGTTGAACCGTAGTCTTGCGCCATAATTTCGATTGGCATACTGCAACAGAAGTTTTCACCGCCCTTAAATGCATCGCGATAGACGTAGGAAATACGTGCACCGAATTTTTCTTTTTCATAGGCTAATGCCACCGAATAAGATTTTTTGGATACATTAAACAGCTCGGTCTTCGCAGCACCTGACTCAGGCTTCAACTCACCATCAATATAAGTGTAGCTGGATTGGACACCCAAACCTTGCAATACCGCCGGTAAGTTATCCGGGAAATATTGGAAGCCCACTTCATAACCGGTGTAGTCACTTTCACCAGAGTTTTCAGGGCGATCCAATCGGTAAGGCACACCACCGATATCAACGATGGTAGTTTTACGCACGATAGTGTCGGTGAAATTGCGATTGAAAATAGTTCCGGTCAGGGCGCTGTCTTCTGCAAAATACCATTCCAAAGCAACATCAAAGTTAGTTGCCACAATGGGCTCAAGATTCGGGTTGCCGCCGCTACCAGTGCCTTGATTGATTTGACCAGCGATAGGTGCACGCAAGGTCAATGCAGGGTTCAAATCACCGAAAGCAGGACGAGTCAGTGTTTGTGAGGCGTTAATACGACCAGTAAGCGTATCGGTCAAACTGATGCGGAAAGACGCGTTTGGCAATACCACTGTGTCGTCAGCATTCAAGGTTACCTGGGTGGCAACATTGGTGTCGCCATCAATTTGGAAACCTGTCAAATCAGAAGAGGTGTTTACAACACGGCTTCCCACCACACCATCAACTGCTTTGCCAGCCACATCGAATGCGTAGTGGAATTGTCCATAGATCGCCGTAGTATCTTCAGTAATATCGAAGTAGCGAGTAGGGTCATACGCCGGTCTGCCGGTGTAGTTGAAACCCACAAGGTTGCGCAATGTATCCTGATTTTCTGCATCCAACATCCAGTCAACTGATGGTGTCAGCCACTGGCGAGGAAATGTCACTACACCACTCATGAAATCGCCCGGCGTCTTATCAACAATGCCATTCAGACGTGGATCGGACAGCAATGGGCCGCAGCAACGCACATTTTGCACGTCCTGATTTTCCGCATTGCGCGAACTATAACGCACACCAAATTCAAATTTTTCAATCGGCCCAAAGTCAACAAGATAATCGGCATCCACTTTCGCAGCGTAAGCTGTGCCCTTGGAATGAGTCCAACCATCAAAGAAGGTCGCAACACCCACACCGTCAGTGCTGGTTAAATCGAGATCACCGTAATCCAACGCCACTGCACCATTTTGGTTGAAGTCAACATTCAGGGTAGGCGCATTTCTGGTGAAATCGAGAATCAAACCGGTGTTATCAAAGGTAGATGTTTGATAATTCAAGTCAGCTTTGACATTCAGCTTGTCATTCGCATCCCAGTTCAAACCCGTGGTGTACTGCATACTTTCAGTTTCAGCTTCATATGCTTGCGTACTGGTCAGCAAAAATGCATTAACGGTTTGGGCAGTTTTAACAACATTAGTGCCTTCATGATAGGTGTAACTTGTGCCAGGTTTTTGTTGCGCATCGGTACGAGTAAACAGGAAGGACATATTGCCTTTGCCTTCGTAGCCTTGGTATGACATATCCAGATAGGTTTCCAGGCTGTCACTCGGCGCCCACTGTAATGACACATTCACTGCAGGGCGCTTGTTCAAGCCGTAACGATCCCATGCACCTGCGGCATCGCGCATCAATACATAATCATTGTCGGGTGAAGTGTCCAGCGCTACGCCAGGTGTGGAGCCAGCAATAGGCACACCAGTTTCTGTGTAGGGGAAAAAGCCGCCGCCCCATACTGCCTCTTCACGATAATTACTTTCCATGTAAGCAACGTTCAGTAATGCACCGAATTCACCCGCACTGGTATCCCAGCGATTACTAACCAATGCACTCAGGTTTGGATCGGTTTCTTCAGACTGATCGTTGTAAGTTCCTTTCAAAGAAACTGCAGTTTTGAAACCATCAAAATCAAATGCACGACGCATGCGCACGTTAACAACACCGCCTACGCCGCCTTCAATCATATCGGCAGAGGTGGACTTATAAACTTCGATACCTGCTACTAGAGTTGCAGGAATATCCTGCAGTGCCATACCGCGGCCGACACCGGTAAATACTTGCTGACCATTAATAGTTGTAACAATGTCGCCAGAACCACGAATTACTACGCTACTGCCTTCGCCTTTAACATCCACACCCACCTGCACACCAGTGATGTGTGACATAGCTTCAATTACGTTGTTGTCAGGGAATTTACCAATGTCTTCAGCAACAATTGCGTCAACAATTTGGGTGTTCTCGCGTTTGATATCCAACGCTTTGGACATACTGCCGCGAATACCGGTAACAACAACCTCTTCAAGGCCGTCGTCTTCCTGCGCTACAGCCACGTAGGACGAACCCAAGGCTGCAACCATTGCAATCGATAAACTGAGTGTTTTTTTCTTGAACATGACTATCTCCCGTGGTCAATCGCCCTTTTTATTCGGAGTGTCCGATGGAGCGATTGTTATTATTAAAACCGGTGTTCTTGCAGCACTGTCTTAGTCTGGCGCGGTATTTCTGCCTGCTCCGCACAAAACGATCAGGCTCGTTTTTGTTAGCCAGCGCCTAATAATTAGGCATATTGTAAGACAATTAAAATACTAGTCTTCACGGCATTTTCCGTCAACAAATGAAAAGTATTTTTTATGTAAAAACACCGGAGCATTACCAAAAGTAGCACTTTCACCCGAGAGCTAGCGCCAAGTGTGCAGAAAACAAGGTTTTATCGCGATGGAGGGTTATTCATTTGGAAACAGCAAGAAAGGCTTGCAAATCGCTATTTGATACAATTTTTATATTACAATAATACCTTGCTTTACGTATGATTATGCCGGGCTTACCCTGGCGCAGGGCGTCACAATAGCCCCAACAATAACTACAGACTGAGAATAAAAGGTAACCCGCATGATTCACTTTTCCACGCTCGATTGGGCTGTGCTAGCTGGCTTTATGCTGTTGCTAGTCGCGGTAGTGGTCTGGTCGCTATTTGAAAAAGAAAAAGACACCTCTGACTATTTTCTGGCAGGCCGCAATGCCGGCTGGCTGGTAATTGGTTCATCCATTTTTGCCTCCAATATCGGTTCGGAACATTTGGTCGGGCTGTCGGGCGCAGGCATGCAAACGGGCATGGCGATGGCGCACTGGGAGTTACAGTCCTGGATTATTTTGTTGCTCGGTTGGATGTTCGCGCCGTTTTACTGGAGCAGCAAGGTGTACACCATGCCCGAGTATATGGAGCGCCGTTACTCGTCCAACTCACGCACTTTTTTGTCGTTTATTTCGCTGGTGAGTTATGTGCTCACCAAAGTATCGGTCACTGTGTATGCCGGTGGTGTGGTACTGAAAACAGTACTCGGTATCGACAGTATGTGGGGTATCGATTTCTTTTGGATCGCTGCTGTTGGTTTGGTGGTAGTGACAGGTATATACACCGTGCTGGGCGGCATGAAAGCCATTATGTGGACCTCGGTATTGCAAACACCGGTGTTGATTATCGGTTCACTGGTCATTCTGGTCGTAGGCTTGGAGAAGGTGGGCGGTTTTGCTGAACTGGAACGTATCAATGGCGAAAAAATGCATTTGATTCGCGCCGCCAGTGACCCGGATTTTCCTTGGCCGGGTGTTATTTTTGGCTCGTTTATTATCGGCTTTTGGTATTGGTGTACGGATCAATACATTGTGCAGCGTGTGCTTTCCGCCAAAGGGATTCAAGCGGCGCGGCGCGGGACTATTTTTGCGGGCTACTTAAAATTGTTGCCGGTATTTATTTTCCTGTTTCCCGGCATGATCGCTTATGCGCTGCATCAACAAGGGCAAATAAATATTGAGAGTGCAGACCAAGCCTTTGCGGCACTGGTATCGGAACTATTGCCTTCAGGTATTAAGGGTATTGTGATTGCCGGCTTACTCGCTGCGTTGATGAGCTCCCTGGCCTCGCTGTTTAATTCCTCCGCCACCTTATTCACCATCGATTTTTATAAAAAATTCAAACCACACGCAAGCGAAACAAAACTTTTGAGCGTGGGCCGCACCGCCACTGTAGTGGTGGTTTTACTCGGCATAGTGTGGATTCCGGTAATGCAAATGGTGTCCGATGTGCTCTACGAATATTTACAGCTAGTGCAAGCGTTGATTGCACCGGGCATTGCTGTCGTATTTTTGCTGGGTGTATTTTCCAAACGCATTACACCTGCTGCCGGTTTTATCGGGTTGGTAAGCGGATTTGTATTGGGCATTTTGCGTTTAGTGCTAACCATTTTTAAAGATCAACTTGATCCCGATGGCTTCCTGTACAGCTTGGTGGCCATGAATTGGCTCTACTACTGCTCATTATTATTTGTTGTGATTTGTGTATTGGTGATTGGTGTAAGCCTGTTCACCAAAGTGGCGAGCGATGAGCAGTTACAAGGGTTAACCTATGGTTCAATTTCTGCGGCACAGCGCGCTGAAATTCGTGCCGGTATTGATAAGTGGGATGTGATTCATACCCTGATAATTGTGGGGATTACAGCAGCGATTTATGTGCGGTTTTGGTAGCGATATTTAAATCTTTTTTTACAAGCCAATCCCCCTCCCCTTTTTTCAAAGGGGGAGGAGAGGGAGGGATTTAACCAGCCTTCGCTTTATAAGCACGAATAATTACGTTAAAACTCTCTGCATAGGCTTTCAAGTCATCCAATTCTTTTTTCTCGGCTGAACGGCTTAACCCAGCGCAACCTAAATAATCCTGCATTGCTTTTACGTAAGCTTTTACATCGTTGTTTGCTTTGACCATCTGTGCACTTACTGCCGTTGCCGGGTCCGGAAATTCCGGTTTGGTGGCCGGTTTACTGCAAGCATAAGCACCGCTGGATAAGGCGGCGGTTAGTGTCAACGCAATTACATATTTTTTCATTGTCTCTCTCCTCTGCTTTATACGCGGAAGCGGCTCACCAACTCGGAAAGCTGGTCGGCTGCGGCTGCCAGATGTTCAGTATTGGTACAAATGCGACTGGAGCTTTGTGCCGACTCCACGGCCACATTGGAAATGCGCTGCACATTTTTTTCGATTTGGCGTGTTGCAGCACTTTGCTGTTCGGACGCGGCAGCAATTTGGTTGGTGCGATCGCGAATCACACTCACGATAGAGGTAATATTTTCCAGCGACACGCTCGCTTGACCCGCTTGCTCCACCGAAGCACCCGCTTGTGCGTTGCCCGCCGACATCATTTCTACCGCTTTGTGCGAACCGGATTGCAAGCGCTCGATCATTTCGCGAATTTCGGTGGTGGATGTTTGCGTGCGCGAAGCCAGGGTGCGCACTTCATCGGCCACTACCGCAAAACCACGCCCCTGTTCACCGGCGCGCGCCGCTTCAATTGCCGCGTTCAGTGCAAGTAAGTTGGTTTGCTCGGCAATACCGCGAATGACATCCAACACCGAACCAATGCTTTGGGTTTCCTGTTGTAACTGATCAATCACACCCGCAGCCGTTTTAATATCGTTAGAGAGGGATTGGATTTGCCCCATAGTGAGCGCCACTGTTTGTTTGCCAGAAGCGGCAGCACTATCGGCTTGCTGTGATTGGTTGGCGGTTTCACTCACACTTTGGCTAACGTTATCTACCACCGCCGCCATCTCGCGAATCGCCGTAACAATTTGCTGGATTTCGTTTTGTTGATGTTGGATTGCCAATTCATTTTCACGCGCGGTGGCGGACAATACCTGTGCATCTTTGCGCACACTTGCGGCAGTTTGAATCACGTTGCCGATAATGCCCTGCAAGCGCTCAACAAAGCGATTAAAACAGCTGGCCAATTCTGCCACTTCATCGCGACCAGAAACTGGCAAGCGACGAGTCAGGTCGCCCTCACCTTCCGAAATATTGCGCAGTGCTTCCACTATGTTATTGATTGGCCCAACAATACTTTTTTGCACGGCATATGACACCGCCAAGGCCAGCAAGCTGAGCACAATCACCACTACCAGCGAGCGATTAAACGCCTGAGCCACAATGGTTTGCACCTCGGCCATATCAATCACCATGGAGATGTACGCCAGGGTTTGGCCGTCGGACTGAATTGCCTCGGTAATAGTTAACTGCCCTTTGGCTTCCGTCATGCCGACGGAAGGCGCTTGTGTAGATATGCGGCTTTTGGCATCGGCCTCGCTCACACCCTGCACATACCAAGCGAAGGGTTTACCGCCGCTGTAAATGGCCGCCGATTGCACACGGGGGCTGAGCTTCAAAGCATTGAGTGACGCCGCTACCGTTGCCGCATCATCAAACGTGATTGCACCTACACTGGCCTCACCCAATACCTGGGCCAGGGTTTGGGTATCCTTAATAATGGTATCGCGCGCCGTCTCGATACCCGATTGTGCCGTTACTATTGCCGTAGCCACCACTGCTGCCACGCAGCTAAGCGTGACGCTTAGGAGGATTTTCATTTTGAGCGATAAATTATTCACACCAACCTCTCAGATAATTTTTCTTATGTCGCTATGATCCAGCACTACCGCACCAGCGGATAAATTGTCAGTCAAATAAAGCACCCAACTAAGCGCCCTACCCCGATTTATCTTTTAGTTACGATAAAAACACTGAATGTTAAGTATAGGTCAATATTGGCAATTGCTATTTGTAGAATTCTTGTTAGTCAAAAAAGCAATAAAAGACGAAGATAAGCCGGTTATTTGCGAAAAGCATCACAAAAAAATCACATATCTGATAAATCCGTCCTTTTACTTATAGCTAAGGCTCACCGAACAGGCAAAAAAAAGCCGCTAACACAAGTACTAGCGGCGCAAAAAGTGGTGTCATCAACAAAACTAACACCATCCAACGACAAAGGGATAAGACTCGGGACACATACAACAATCGATGACGGTGGGCACTGTATCGATATTGCTATCTTTTGTGCACCACCATTTGTATTATTATATATAAATATTAAAAGTAATCCAGCAATTTTTAACCCAAGGTATCCACAATGAAGCCTTTACTAAAACACAGCGCAAAACTCCTCCCCTTTTCACTGGCGCTGGCACTTGCTGCCTGCGGTGGCGGTGGAGGTGGTTCACCCAGTGCAAACAACCCCACCCCCGCCAGCAGTGTGGCAACCATAAGCAGCAGCGAAATGGCCACTAGTAGCAGCGCGACCAGCATGGCCAGTAGCAGTGCAGTCGCCGGTGAAACCGTGAATATCAATTTTACCAACGCGGCGGTACACGACCCCTCAGTGGTAAAAGTAGGCAGTGAGTACTATGTGTTTGGCTCACATTTAGCTGCCGCCAAAAGTAGCGACTTGATGAACTGGACCAAGGTGGCCGATGGCGTGAATAACCAAAACCCCTTGTTCGGCAATAAGGTCACTACCGAATTGGCAGACACCTTTACCTGGTCAGAGGTAACCGGCTTGTGGGCCGCGGATGTTATCCAGCTGGACGATGGCAAATTCTACTTCTACTACAACTCCTGCAAGGGCGATTCACCCCGCTCAGCGCTGGGTGTAGCGGTAGCCGACAACATTGAAGGCCCTTATGTGAACAAACAAATCATGCTCAAGTCCGGCATGTGGGGTCAGGCCAGTGAAGACGGCACGGTATACGACGCCCAAGTCCACCCCAACGCAGTAGACCCGGATGTATTTTTTGATAAAAACGGCAAGCTGTGGATGATGTATGGCTCCTACTCCGGCGGCATTTTTATTCTGGAGCTGGATGAAGCCACCGGCCTAGCCAAACCCGGCCAAGGCTACGGCAAACACCTGTTAGGCGGCCATCACGCGCGCATCGAGGGCGCTTATGTGCTCTATAACGCGCAAACCGGTTACTACTATATGTTCACCTCTTTTGGCGGGCTGGATGCAATTGGTGCCTACAACATGCGCGTCGCGCGCTCGGTGAACCCTGATGGCCCTTATTTGGATGCCGCGGGCACCGATATGTCCACGGTAAAAGGCAACCCCAACAAACTGTTTGACGACGTGCTCTACGCACCTCACGGGCAAAAGTTGATGGGCAATTTCCAGTTCGCGTTAGCCGCTGGCGAGACAGGCACACAACACGGTTATGTTTCTGCGGGGCACAACTCGGCCTATTACGAGGAAGAGTCGGATCAATATTTCCTGATTTTCCACACCCGTTTCCCCGGCCGTGGTGAGCAACATGAAATTCGCACCCATGAACTGTTTTTTAATGCCGATGGCTGGCCGGTCGCGGCGCCCTATCGCTATGTACCACTCAGCAGCAATCCGACCACATTGGATAAAACCATTGCTGGCAGCGAAGTAGCGGGTAGTTACAAATACATCAACCACGGTAAAGACATCAGCGCCACGCTGAAAACCTCATCCACTATTACCCTTAATAGTGATGGCAGTGTGACTGGTGCAGTGAGCGGAAGCTGGAGCGCGCAGGGCAATAATTTAATTGACCTGACACTTGGCAATGAGAGTTTTAAAGGTGTTTTATCGCGCCAGTGGAACCCCAACAGCAAAACCTTCGTGGTGACATTCAGTGCACAATCAACTGCTGGTATTTCTGTGTGGGGCAGCCGGAATAATTAAACCTCCTTCATCATGCCCGCGAACGCGGGTATCCATAAAAAACCGGGCGCAACGCCCGGTTATTAAGTACAAAGAGGCACTTCCACCCCGTTAGTTTTTCAACTTCACGAGTTTTTAACTTACAACGCGGTTACATCGCCCGTAGAAACATCACAGCTGGCGGTATTCCAGTATTCGCCGTACTTGGTGGATGAACTGCCACTTTGCACGCCCTGGAACTCTTCACACACCGGCGGTTTACCGCGCACGTAATTTTTAATCTTCAAGCGACGGATAGTCGCTTTATCGCCAAAGTTGCGGTTCGCACCGGCGATGCTGCCTATCGCCCCGTTGATATTCACATCGTAAACCAACAGATTGCGCGGGCCGCCATTGCTTGAGCAATTACCGCAGGAGCGCCACAACTTGCCGTTGGTGCCGGTGGCGGTAAAGCCGCCAGCTACAATGGTGGTGCTGTTTTTGGAGTTGTGCTGGAAGATTTTATCGGGTGTACCGCCGTACCCACTGCCCGAGGCGTTATAAGCTGAACCGCCCACAATAGTCATGGTGCCGCCTTCGGATTTGTTAGTCGCCGCGTCTTCACAGATATCATTCCATACCACGTCCGCCAGGGTGCAGTTGCCGCTGTTGCAGTGAATACCGTCCGAACCACCATTGGCCGCAAGCTTCACATTGCGGATGGATGAGTTCCTCAGGGTTAACACCGCCGGCTGGGTTTCACTGTTACTGGCACAGCTCAAGCCAATGGTTTTGCCACCGCAATTAACAAAACGATTAGTTAGCGTGGCGCCCGCAACACATTCACTGGCACTGCCCACTTTTTGGAAAGCCCATAACTGCCCAGCTCCCCCCCAGTAGCTGAACATATTCACCTCCGCACCGGCATACATATTCATTTGCCACACATCCATTGCGCGACCGCCGAGTTTGGCGGTGATGGAGTAATAATTATTGCCGGTGTCGTTAATGTACCAGCGCTGGTTATCGGCACCGGTGTAAGTCCACTGGCGAACTTCTGCACCGTCGTTAGTATTCCAACCGTATAAATCCAGCGCTTTACCGCTGTGTACAGCACGAATGGAATAGGTGCCATCGCTCAGGGCGGTCACATCAAACTGCTGGTTATTGCCACCCAACACGAACCATTGCATCACATCCGCACCATCGGCCGTGCTGAAGTTGGCGACATCCAAGGCATTACCGTTGAGCTTGGATACTATGACGTAGCGCCCGGAAGACAGCGCCGCATGGCTGGTGGCACTCAGCAGCATGCTGAACGCCAATACAAAAAATAACGAAATACGTTTCATTGATTCGATCTCCACTTTTATCTTTATTAGGGAATCCACTTATCAGGATTGATAAGCAGCAGGGCGGGAATGCCTCTTTGGATCGACCGGTCTATTGCCTTATTTAATTACGCCTTATTAGTATTATTATATTTTTAAGTGACGATAGAGCTTGGGGGATGGCTTGTAAATAGCAGCCACTCTGCTGAGCAAAATTTAGTCACACAAAACCACATGCAACAAAAAGGCACCCGAAGGTGCCTTTTTGTACCGATTTATGAACTTATCAAGACGACTTACTCCGCAGAGTCCCGTGCGTTAATAATTGCTACGTCATCTGCAGTTAACACTTCGTCATAGATTTTCAGCTCGTCAACTTGACCGTTATAGGGGATATCCCAATAGTTCACACCCAATGCAAAGTGAGTATCACCTGCAGGGGTAAATACGTCGGGGAATCCCGCCATAGTGCTGGTTTGTGCACCGTTGATGTAGGTAGTCAACCTGCCGTTTTCCACTACCATCACCAAATGACTCCAGCTGCCGGTTGGGATCTTGGCGTTGAATGTCCCGTCATACCAGGCAGTACCTGACCAGAGCATAGTGTTTTGCGCATCACCCGGGCCACGCGGTACCACGCTAATCCAACTAGAGTCAGTCGCCCAACCAAAGAACGCCGGTGTGTACTGGGTTCCCGCAGTCAAGTTCAGCCAGATCGAGATACTATAAGAGTGATCGTTGATCAGGTTGTCAGGCAAGAGCACACCCGAGTTACCATCCAGCACCAGTGCCTTGCCCTTGGCGCCGTCCACATAGCTGACTGAACCGCCAGCGACATTGACGCGATTGCCTACCACTGTGCCGTCTGCATACACACCGCTGGTTTCGCTCAAATCATCTTCAAATGAGAAAGTAGCCAGCGGCACTGGAGGCGCCTTGGATTTCACCACCACTTCAAACGCTTTCGTTTCGGTGAGGCCGCCGTAGCTCAGGGTTGCCATAAGTGTTGCGGTTGCATCCGGCTCGGTAGCACTGGGCTGGGTAATGGTTCCAACAGCATCTATTGCGCTTTGATTGCTGGAAGACCAGCTGATGGCCACACCATAAGCACCCGCCAATGGCAGATCTATGTCGCTCTTCAAGCCCGAGAGATCGCCCAGCTCCAAGCCCGCTTTGGCGGCAGCAAGTACATCGGCAGCGGGCATATTGCCGGGTTCACGCAAACCAACCTCTTCGGGAGTCAGCACGGTATTGTAGACTTTGAAGTCGTCAATCAGACCGTTGTAGGGAGTATCCCAGTAGTTCACACCTAAACCAAAGATGCCAACATTGTTGCTAAATAAATCGACTACACCATTAGCCGTACATTTCTTCACACCATCCAAATAAACCGTGGCCAGGCCCTGATCTACTGAAAGCGTAACCTGAGTCCACTCATTTAATGGCAGTGCCACACCAGAAGCACACCAGGTATCACCTACTCCAACGGCAGTGGATATATGCCATACCTTGAAGGTTTGATCCCACCAGGTTTCCAATGGCAGACTGATCCAATCAAAACCAACAGCACCAAAGAAACTGGCGGTAAACCAGGTTTTGGCAGCAGGTTTCAACCAGTAAGAGATGGTGTATTGGTAGTTATTGATAATGCCATCGGGCAGGCGCACGCCGTAGTTATTGAGGCTGATGGCCTGACCATCGCGCCCTTCAACATAAGCCGCCACTCCACCGGTATTGTCGATGCGGTCGCCCGTTGTGGTAGCGCTGGCGAAAGTGCCGGTAGCATCGACCAAATCACCATCAAACTTGAACTGCGCGGTCGCTGGAGCCAAACGCAACGCCAATACTTTTACCACCATGCTCTTGGTTTGGGTTTGACCATTCAAGGTGATAGTGGCAGTCAGGGTTACATCCTGATCACCGGCAGTTGCACTGGGGCGATTGACGTGAGCGACACCAGTTAACTCACCGGTTTTTTTGTCCCGCTTGAGGTTAATCACCGCCGGATTACTCGATACCCAGGTAATCTCGGCTGCACGGGTGCCGCGCAATGGCACAGTCATGGTTGGATCTACGTATTCCGCAGGCAAGGACAAATCATCTGCAATTGCCGTCAGGTTTTCGCCGGTAGTACGCGCCTCCAACTGGGAACCCCACACCGAAACACCTTTAGTCGATATCGCGGAGAAAGTTGGTACCAAACGCGCTGCTGCTGCATCCCACTGCCACGCCATTACACCTTCATAGGTATCGCTACCCAACACCAGGGTAATGCGCTTGTTGTCAGTGTCCGACAGACGATAGTAACCACTCACTTCACCAGTGATGGTGCGGTCGTCGTTCAGGCGGATATAAACCGAGTTATGAGCGACAGAATTAGTATCCAGGCCGTGATTGATGAAACGGTAATCGCCCACCAGATCATTAGCATCCACTACGTTGGTACCCTCGATAGGCGCATAACGCTGCGGCGAAGAAACTAACCAACCGTCTTTATTGACCCACATTTCATGCACACGCACCGAGTGCTCTTCACCGCGATTCGGGAACCGCGTATGGGTGACTAACAAAGTCTTTTTGGTGGCTGCATCGTAGTAAGCAGAGTTATGACCTGGCGCCAAATAACCCCAGCTGTCGGTAACATCGCCCACTTCAGAGACAAAGTTAAAGCCGCCCATTAACTTCACACCGTATTTGCTAAGCGTTTCGGTATTGGTCTTGGCGAGTAACATGTCATTACCTGCCGCATCCAAATAGGGGCCATCGGGATTTTTGGAGCGGGAAACACGGATGTTGTAGCCACCGGTTGCGTTATAACCACCGATTGAGGTGAACATGTAGTAGTAGTCGGCGTCCGGGTTGTAGACGATAAAAGACCCTTCAACCGCAGCAAGGCCGCCTCCGGTCAAAGGCTTACCGTAACCTTGACCAGCCTCAGGTTTGCCAGTGGTTTCATCCATTCTCAGGATGAAAATGCCCCCGGAATAGGAACCGTAGACCATCCACATTTGATTGTTTTTGTCATAGAAGGCTGTAGGGTCAATCACGTTCGGATCCTTGAAACGATCATAGGTGGTTTGACCGTTGTCCAGCGGAAAACTGGCGAACTCCTCTGGCGAACGATAATCAGAGCGTAAAAATATGCCCTTATCGACATAAGGCCCTTCAATGGAGTCTGACTCCGCCAAGCCTAAATACGAACGATGGAAACACACCTCTGTGGGTACAACTTCCCGTGGGTCGTTTTGGCCGCAGTGGTTGTAATAAAACCAATATTTGCCGTTGGGCGCCTGAATCACATTGGCAGCCCAGTTACCGACATAGCCATCGGTCCAGGCAATACCTTCGGCGATCTCAGATGAATAGGTATTGAATAGCGGGTTTTGGTCGTTTACACCGTCAGCCACACGTGTCCAAGACATCAAATCAGTGGATTTTGCCACTGATAAATGCGAGCCAAACACGTAAAAAGTGCCATCAGCTGCTTTAATAACAGAAGGGTCATGCACCGCCATGTCGTTGTAAACAATGGCTTCGGCATTGACGGTAGGGTTAGG
Source organism: Cellvibrio sp. KY-YJ-3 (assembly GCF_008806955.1). Classification (NCBI taxonomy): domain Bacteria; kingdom Pseudomonadati; phylum Pseudomonadota; class Gammaproteobacteria; order Cellvibrionales; family Cellvibrionaceae; genus Cellvibrio; species Cellvibrio sp. KY-YJ-3. The sequence continues at coordinate 4,390,944 of NZ_CP031727.1, forward strand.
TAGGCTCACGTTTTCAGGTACAACATTGGCAGGGATTTCACTACCTTTGTTGTCCGATCCACCACCGCAGGCGGTGACCAGCACGGCGCCACCTATGAGGAGCGCTAGTTTATGAAGTTTCATCGGGTAACCTCTCACTGTAGTTATTACTTATTAGTTGGGTCAGATATTAGGTAGTAACTGATGAGCCACATCATTAGTCATACAATAATACTAACAATTATGGTGTCACAAAGTTTTCAGCGAGTAAACACCTATGAAAGCAATTTCATCAGTTGACACCAAAATAGTCATACAATAGTATTATATTTGAAAGATAAATATAACTAGGCTCTTTTTGTCTGTGGCCACGCACAGACAGCCCTCAGGCCAAACTTTCCCCCTTCTGCCGGCACCTGCCTGCAGGATCGACAAGCTGGTACTGAGAAAGAGCCGCAAAACTCAACTACACGTGAGGTCACCCCATGTTCAAGCGTTCCGCGCTCAGCAGCGCTATTACTTTTGTCGTAGCTTTGGCCAGCCAGCCGCTCTATGCACAAGACAGCGCACCCACTAACAACGAAGCCGATTTGGAAGAAGTTGTTGTTACCGGTATTCGTGGCAGCTTAACCAAAGCACTTGATATCAAGCGCAATGAAATTCAAATCGTCGATGCCATCATTGCAGAAGACATCGGCAAATTTCCCGATAACAACGTCGTTGAAGCACTGCAACGTGTCACCGGTGTACAGGTCACCGGCCGCGGCGGCGGTGAAGTAGACGGCGTGACTATTCGCGGTCTGGGCGACGTATCCACTACCGTTAATGGTCGCCAGATTTTTACCTCTACCGGCCGTTCGGTGGCACTTGCGGATATCCCTGCAAGCCTGCTTAACCGTGTTGATGTGTATAAAACCCGTTCCGCCGATCAACTCGAAGGCGGCATTGCCGGCAATATCGATATCAAAACCCACCGCCCTTTCAATTTTGACGACACCAAAGTCGTGATGGCGGCGCGAGGCATCCACCAATCCACATCGGAAGAAATCGATCCCAATGTCAGCATGCTGGCCAGTGATAGATGGGAAACCAGTGTTGGTGAGTTCGGCGCACTGATTAACCTCTCTTATGCCGAAACCAACTACCGCGATGAAAATATCTGGATCGGTTCGCTCGACCCCTACAATGCCGACACCTATGGTGTGATTCGCAGTACCGAAGGCGGTTATCAAGCGGGAACTGATCAGGGACTATCATCAGCCCCCGGTTCGACCCTGAATGTCAACGGCGTTCCTACCGAATATGTATTGCTGCGCGATGCCATGGGCTTCACCGATTTCACCGGTAAACGCGAGCGTCCGGCCGCTAATATTTCGCTGCAGTACGCACCTAATGACAACTCTGAGTATCTGTTTGAAACCTTTTACAACGGTTATCGCAACCAGGCATTTAACTCGTTGGTATTCATCAATACCAACGGCGCGAGCCATTTCCGCAATCCCGATCTTTACCCCAATTCCAACGTGGTAAAAACCAACTACATTAATAACGCCAATATGTTCACCTCGGGCGATGGCTCAAGTGGCCATACCGACAGCTGGGTTTATGCACTGGGCGGTAAGTGGGAGATTAATGATCGCCTGAAAGTGGAATCTGAAATTGTCCATCAGACCAGCGACTACGAAGGCCGCTTTTTTGCCATGCGCACCGACTCAGTACGCGATCGCTTAGTGGTCGACTTTAATTACGACGATGGCTTGCCATTAGTGGCATTCCTGGATGACGAAAACACACCCAATATCGACGAAAGTGATTTAACCAATCCCGCCGAGTGGAGCATGAGCACCGCTTATGACAACGGCCCAACCGATAGCGGTGAAGCAACCACCTTTAATATCGATGCCGATTACGAGACCGATTGGGGCCCCATCAAACAGCTCAGCGCCGGCTTGCGCTATGACGATCGCGGTGCAAAATCCAAATACAAAGACCAAAGCGGTGGCTGTAAATCAGAAACGGGTTGTGATCTGACGTTGCTGCCAGGTTTGGTGAACATCAGCAAATCCGGCTTCTTTGAAGGCAAAGCCTATGTACCCAGCCAATGGTTGGCGGCAGACGGCAATTACCTGCTGGAAAACTCCGATGAAATCCGCGCGCTCTACGGTTTCCAGGCGGGCGGCTCGGATTATCAACCCGGCAGTATTTTCAATATTAATGAAGTAACCGCCTCCGCCTATTTACAAGCAGATTACGAATTCTCACTGTTTGATAAACCATTGGACGGCCAAGTCGGCGTGCGTTTTGTGCAAGTTGATACCGACATGGACTTCTTTGAAAACGCAAACGGTGACGGCGTAACCTGGGCTCCGATTAATGACGAAGCCAGTGAAAGCCGTGCACTGAAAAATCTGGTTATTCGCTACTCATTTACCGATGACCTGATCACTCGCTTTACCTACGGCGAAACTATCCGTCGCCCCGGTTATGGTGATCTCAACCCGGCACGCACCTACCGCCCAACCACCACTGGCCTGGAATTTGGCACTGCCAGCGGCGGCAACCCAGACTTGAAACCTGCAGAATCAGTGAACTATGACTGGTCGCTGGAATACTACTTCGCCGAATCCAGCTCGCTCTATGCGGTACTGTTCCGTCGCGATGTAGAAGGTTTTGTCGCCAGTGCAGTCACCAACATTGAAGTAACCGGCAACGCCAACCCGGACCTAAACGGCAAATACCGCTTAACCCTCCCCTCCAATACCTCTAATGGTCAGTTGAATGGTGTGGAAGTAGGCTTGGTGTATTTCCCTGACAACCTGCCAGAACTACTGGACGGTTTGGGTGTGCAGGCCAGCTTCACCCTGCTTGACGGCGAAACCTACGACCCGGTATTTGATGAAAACAACAACATAGTCGAGCGCACCACCAATGATATGTACGGTGTGTCTGACACCTCTTACAGTGTGGTGCTCGCCTATGAAAAAGAACGTTTTGACGCCCGCCTGTCCTATGTATGGCGCGACGATTTCAAAACCGGCTTTAACGGTTGCTGCGCTATGCCCGGCGGTGTTTGGTCGGCCTCAGAAGCGAGCATGGATTTCCAGCTTAGCTATGACATAACCGATAATCTGGTAGTCACCTTCGATGCCACCAACATTACCGATGAAATTTATCAGGGCTACTACACCGACGATTATTTGTATAACAACGGCGCCTCCATTTTTGCCCGTACTTATGCTTTAGGTGCGCGTTACTCGTTCTAAAATCTGGCGAGTAACGCAAACAAAAAGGCCGCTGTTTCCAGCGGCCTTTTTGTTTTATGTCCGATCCAGCAGATTAACTTAACTGGCTGATCTTGCTTTGAAATCGCGGATAACCTGGTTGAAGTCATCGGCAAATTTTTTCAAATCATCCAACTCTTTTTTCTCTTCGCTGCGCGCCAAACCGGCACAGCCCAAGTAGTCCTGCACGCCTTGCACATAGGCTTTTACATCGTTGTTTGCTTTAACCATCTGTGCGGTAACCACTGTGGCAGCATCGGGAATTTCTGGTTTGGCAGCGGGCTTGGCGCACGCCGAGGCCAGTGAAGACACCATACAAGAAGCAACAAAACCAACAGCAACAACCAACGATTTCATAAACCTTCCTCTAGAAAAGTAGATCGACAATTAAAAACACGCTCAACCACAACCGTGACCAAGGTCACAAACCTGAGAGTAAGATTAGCAGAGCTGGCATAAAAATCATTATTTTTTATTCCATTTTTATAATAAATAAGCATTTATTTTTGATTTTTTTATTTAATTGGAATAAAAACACCAAAAACGACGTGGTATTGTCTTTTTAAGAAGACGCACCAGCAATGATGAAAAATGCGACAAAATACCGGCGCAGATCCAGGCAAAAAAACCTTATGCCTCAATTGATTCGGCAGGCAACAAAAAGCCCCGCTGCAGCTCACCGCAGCGGGGCTTTTCTCATTGCAATCGGGCAGAGCCGCTTAATCAATCATCGATGGCTTACCAAATACCGGCATGCCTTTGTCGTTCCACTTGAGGGGTTTTACAAAGGTGTGGCGATCCGGATTCCACAGTGGGTCGCCTTCGATTTCGGTGTAGGTGCGCGCATGGTAGACAAGCATTACTGTGTCGCCGTCTTCGCCGTAGGTGAAGCTGTTGTGGCCGGGGCCGAAGATTTTATTAGGAATATCCGAACAGAGCACTGGCTCTTTGGATTTCTCCCAGGACGCGGGATTTAATAAATCCGCATTCTCATCGGCCCACAACAGACCCATTGCATAGTTTTCGTCGGTGGCACTGGCGGAGTAGCTGATAAAAATTTTGCCGTTGCGTTTTAAAATCGATGGGCCTTCGTTTACCCAAAAGCCGCGAATTTCCCATTCGAATTCCGGTTTGCTTAATAGCACTGGCTCACCCGCCAACTGCCAAGGCGTTTTCATGGGGGCGATATACAAATTGGAATTGCCGCGAATGTTCACGTCTTTTTGCGCCCACAAATAATAGAGCACACCCTTGTGGGTAAAGGTGGTAGCGTCCAAACAGAATGTGTCTATACCGCTGTCAATCTGGCCCATAAATTCCCACTCGCCTTCAAGCGGGTTAGCATTTTTGTTGCGCACGCAATACATGCGATGCTGAAACAAATCGAATTTAATTTCGCGGCTGGGTGCTGCAGCAAAATACACGTACCAGGCTGATTCGCCGGATTCCGGGTCTTTGTTGAAATGAATTTCCGGTGCCCACAACAATTCGCTGTAAGGGCCAGTGTCAGGTTTGTGCCAAGCATCCACAGTGGGTGCTGTAGCTAATTCGGCAATGGTTTTGGCGCGGCGCAATTCAATGCGATCATACGCCGGCACTGATGCAGTAAAATAATAATAGCCGTCAGTATGTTTATAAATAAACGGATCAGCGCGCTGTGGGATCAGGGGTTTTAATAATTCACTCACAAAAAATCTCCAAACATTTTTTTGATTCATGCACACGCATTAATGTTGTGCGATATAGCCTTTAACAATCATGGTGCGTTTTAATTCGGCGTAATAGCGGTCGTTGATACGATACATAAACATCAGCAACCCCATTAAGCCGTGGAAAACACCGGGAATAATCGACAGCATCAAAGCAATACCCATCATTGAGGTCTCGGATTGCTCCTGGTTGGGCACGTATTGGAAATAGGTTAACAGCCAACCCACCATCAAACCGGCAATACCCATACCTGCTTTTTGCCCAACCGAAATACCGCCGTAGGCAAAACCGGAAACGCGTTTGCCATTTTTTACCTGACCGTAGTCAATGGTTTCCGAAATAATTGACCAGAATACCGGGGCATGTAAGTCCACTACAAACGACAACAGGAAATACAAAATAAACGCCAGCAATACATCTTGCGGGCCAACAAATACATAAATCGCCACACTTAAACCGGCAACAATCAATTGGGTGTAGCGGAATAAATTGATTTTGCAGTAGAACTTGGTGATCCAGGTGGAGGCGATCATCGCCAGAATAGCTGCTGCCACCCCGGTGGATAAAAATGCTGACACTGTGGCATCGTCGCCACCCAAATAATATTTAGCGTAATAAATTGCCACTGAACCGCGAATCACGTAACCAATGGTGCCGGTAATACACACACCCACCAGAATTAACCACTGGTCATTTTTTAATAATTGCAAAAACTGGCTAAGCAGCGGTTGTGGCTCCACTACGTGCACTACACGCTCGGTTGTTTTGAAGTAGCAGAATAAAAACATCGCCGCACCAATAGCCGACATAATCGCCATAGCCACTTGATAACCTACCGCTTTATCTGTCCACATTCCCGCTACCAGCGGCACCACAATGGCCACCATGAAGGCACCAATTTTGGCGAGGAATAAACGGTAGCCGTTGGCTGAGAGTTTTTCTTTGGGGTCACTGGTGAGTGCACTGGGCAATGAAATATAAGGAATGCCAACACCGGAAGTCATGAAGGTCATCATGATATAAGTGGAGTAGGCCCAAATTAATTTCGCGTCGTATTCCCAATTGGGTGTGGTGAATACAAAAAACACACTGACTGCGTAGGGAATGGCCAACCACAACAACCAGGGGCGATAGCGGCCCTGTAAAAAGGTAAAGCGGTCGGTAATTTGGCCCATCACCAAATCAGAAATAGCGCCCACTACTTTTACGGTGAAAAACAGTATGCCCATATCCATGGGGGTTAATCCAAAAATATCGGTGTAATAAAAAGTGATGATCAACATCATCGAGGAGATAACCACATTTAACGCCATATCGCCCGCGCCAAAGCCGATTTTCTCGGTGATAGATAACTTCTCGCTATTCGCGCTAGTTGCTGGGGTTGATTGCATTATTATTTTCGCCTCGTGAATTTTTACTACAAGTGTAAAAAAAGCGGCAATACGCTTGGGAGTAATTGCCGCTTCCTTTAATTTCTCTCACCATTCCGGATTAGCTACGCTGGTCTACGACTCCTGCAATCGCAGGAGTGATGGATTATTTTTTTGTTACAAAAAATAATCATTTTCCACCGCGTGTACCAACAACACATCGATACCCGCCATACCAGCACTGGCTGCCGCCTGCAGCCCGAGCTTTGAATCTTCAAATACCACACATTTTTTCGGATCAACGCCCAACAATTCTGCGCAGCGTAAAAATGTATCCGGTGCGGGTTTGGGGTTTTGTACTTGATCGGCCCCGACTACAGCATCTATGTATTTATCCAAGCCACACAGCGCCAAAATTTTCCGGGCTTCTTCGGTGTAGGCACCGGTGCCAATCGCCATGGGTTTGTTGCCGTGATAGCGCTGGGCAACGTCGATCAATGCCGTTGGTTTTACATAGAGGTGCATAGAGTCGTGCACCACCTGCTCTTTAAAATCGTTCATTTCATCCAAACTGGCGCTGGCGGTAATGCCAAATTTTTCCAGCAGGATTTCAATAGTTCCCTTGGTGGGCACACCAGCCAGTGAACGCATAAAGGGGCGATCAATGGGAATGCCATATTTATTCAGTGTTGCAGTCCATGCATGCTCATGGAGTTGGCCGCTGTCTACCAGGGTGCCGTCCATATCAAAAATCAACGCATCGTAATGGTCGTACATCATTTGCTCTCTTGTTTGCCGGTTGGACGGAAATTAGAGCACAGATCCAGACTTAACTCGAAATGAAATTAAAATCTTCTCGTTGCGCAGACCGGTGCGGGTATTGCGCAGAGGTTTGTGAGACACGCCGTAAACCCTTCCCTGGGGGCTTGTCGCCGACATCCATGTCGGCCACAGTCTCAAAAACCTCTACCCAATCCCCTCACCTATGCGTTCTTAAACACCATCTTTCAGGTGAAAGTAAGCAGCGTTGTGGCGCAATTCGGTTTTGAAATTGCGCACAGTGGTATCTGCACCAATCACAACCGCTTCGATGCCAGCCATTTCAGCGTAATCAACAATTTCATCAGCCGTTACACCCTGGGTGTAAGCACTGTGGTGTGCACCACCGGCTTGAATCCACGCAGCAGCGGAAATTTCCAGATTGGGGCGCGGTTCCCACAGGGCTTTAGCTACTGGCAATTTCGGCAGTTCTTGTGGTGGGTTTACGGTATCCACTTCGTTGATGATTACACGGAAACGAGTGCCGATATCAATCAAAGAAATACACAGCGCAGGACCTGCTTTGCCGGTGAATATCAAACGCGCGATATCATTGCGGCAACCAATGGTGTGCAAATGTACTTCCAGTTTTGGTTTTGCAGCAGCGATGGATGGACACACTTCCAACATGTGCGCGCCCAATACTTGATCCACGGCGCCAAAGTGATAGGTATAGTCTTCCATAAAGGATGAACCACCTTCGCGGCCTTTAGACATCACTTTGCAGATGTGCACCATGGCAGCGGTTTTCCAATCGCCTTCACCGCCGTAACCAAAACCGGCTGCCATTAAACGCTGGGTCGCCAAGCCTGGCAGGTTAGTTAAACCGGTCAGGTTTTCGAAGCAGTTAGTAAATGCACCGAATTCACCGTCGGTTAAAAACTTCAACATGCCCAGCTCCAAACGCGCTTCATTTTTCAGCATTTGGTATTGATGTTCATCATCAAAAATCGCGGGGTTTACATCGTAATCTTTTTTGTACACTTCAATTTGTGCAGCAACTTGTTCGTCGGTTACTGCGTCTACTACTTTTTGCAAATCGCCCAAACCGTAGGCGTGAACTTCGTAACCAAATTTAATTTGCGCAGCAACTTTATCACCGTCAGTTACGGCTACTTGACGCATGTTGTCGCCAAAGCGGGCGACTTTCAAATTCTGGCTGGCGTACCAACCCATAGCCACGCGGCACCAGCTGTCGATTTGTTTTTGCACAGAATCCGTTGCCCAGTGACCCACAACCACTTTGCGCTCTTGACGCAAACGGGTGCTCACGTGACCAAATTCGCGGTCACCGTGGGCAGATTGGTTGAGGTTCATAAAGTGCATGTTGATTTCAGCAAACGGCAGCTCAGCGTTGAACTGGGTGTGCAAGTGCATATAAGGCTTGCTCAATGCACTCAAACCGGCGATCCACATTTTTGCGGGGCTGAAGGTGTGCATCCACAAAATCAAACCCACACAATTGGGATTGCTATTCGCCGCTTGGCATACCGCCAAAATTTCTTTCGGCGATTTAACCGTGTCTTGCGCAACAATTTTGATGGAAATATTGTTGGATTCAGTCAATCCCGCTGCGATGGCTTTGCTGTTCTCGGCGACTTGTTTTAATACGCCGGGGCCGTACAAATCTTGTGAGCCAGTTACCAACCAGACTTCTTTGTCGCCGTAAATTTTCATGCTGTTTTCCTCAGGAAATATTTTCAATTTTTTGTCGATTTTCAATTTTTGGTTGTTGGACATGGCTGCCTACGCGGCCCGACCCAACCTATACAACTTAATAAAATTTTACTTCTGCCCGTAATAGGCATTTTTCCCGTGTTTGCGTAAATAATGTTTATCCACAATGCCCTGTTTTAGCGGCGGTGTGTTTTGCTGCAAGGTTTTGGTCAAATAAGCCATGCGCGCAATTTCTTCCAGAATCACCGCGTGGTACACGGCATCCGCGCCATTTTTTCCCCAAGTGAATGGCGCGTGACCGGCCACAATTACCATGGGTACTTCAATCGGGCTGCGATCTTTAAAACAATCAGTAATTTGTACGCCGGTTTCTTCTTCGTAATCGCGTTCAATTTGCGCATCGGTCATCACTGCCGTGCAGGGAATTTCACCGTAAGCGTAATCGGCATGGGTGGTTCCGTAGCAGGGAATTGCCTGCTGGGTTTGTGCCCACGCGGTCGCGTAAGTCGAGTGAGTGTGAGTCACTCCACCAATGGTTTCAAAATGGCGATACAAATGGGTGTGGGTTTTGGTATCGGAAGAAGGGCGCATCTTGCCTTCCACAATTTTATTTTCCAAATCCACGATCACTATGTCTTCCGGGGTCATCACCTCGTAAGAAACGCCACTGGGTTTAATCGCAATTACACCTTTGCTGCGATCAATTTGCGACACATTGCCCCAGGTATACACCACTAGATTGCGGCGATTTAATTCCATGTTGGCTTCAAAGACTTCGCGTTTTAATTCGGTGTAGCTCATTAAGCTTTACCTCCCACACCGCCATTGTTCTCAAAAGCAGCCAGCGTTAAATATTGTTGATACAAAGCTTCATAAGCAGCGGCAGCTTGTGCGTTGGGCTGATAGGTTTTGCACACAGTAGACGCCATCACTTTTTGCGCGGCTTCTACGGTTGGATAAACACCGCCTACTACAGCGGCAAAGATCGCTGCGCCTAAAGCACAACTTTGTTCGCTCTCTAATACTTCAATCGGGCAGTTCCATACATCAGCGCAGGTTTGCATGACAAAATCAGATTTTTTAGAGATGCCACCAATTGCCACCACGGAATTAATCGCCACACCTTCTTGTTTAAAGCGTTCGATAATTGCACGTGCACCGTAAGCGGTAGCTTCAACCAAGGCGCGGAAAATATGCGGCGCACTGCTACCCATTTTTAAACCGGCAATGGCCATGGCCACGGTTTGATCCGCATCGGGCGTGCGGCGACCATTCACCCAATCGAGTGCGGTAATGCCAGATTCACCGATTGCTAATTGGCTTGCGGCTTTACTCAGCGCAACCAAAGTGTTGTCTTCAATTTCTTGTGCGAGTTTTTGTTTGGTTGCGTCATCCAGCAACACTGAATCTTGCAACAGGTTGGCTACCGGCCAGTTCACCAAATTGCGGAACCAGGCATACAAATCGCCAAAGGCTGACTGCCCTGCTTCCAAGCCCACCAAGCCCGGTGTGACTGAACCATCAACCTGACCGCAGATACCGGCGATACATTTATCGCCAATGTCGTCGTAGGTGGCGACGGTAATATCGCAAGTGGAAGTGCCCATAATTTTGGTGAGCACGCCCGGTTTTACATTGGCGGCAACCGCGCCCATGTGGCAATCGAACGCGCTGAAGCTCACAGGAGTGCCAACCGGCAGACCCAAGCGTTCAGCCCACTCACCAATTATTTGGCCGCAGGTTTGATCAGAGGTAAACGTTTCCGCGGGCAGTTTGTCGCGCAGGCCGTCCAGCAGTGGGTCTATACCCACAAAAAAATCGTTGGGTGGATAACCGCCCCAGCTTTCGTGCCACATCAATTTGTGGCCCGTCGCGCAGCGACCCATACGTAATTTGCTCGGGTGAGTGGTGCCAGTCAGCACGGCTGACATCCAATCGCAATGTTCTACCCAGAGGTAGGCAGCTTTGGCGACGGCGGCGTCTTCCCGCAGTACATGCAGGGTTTTGGCCCAGAACCACTCGGAGGAATAAATACCACCTTCGTATTTCAAATAGTTTTCTCTTGCCTTACCGGCAGCAGCAGTAATTTCCTGTGCCTCTTTCACGGCGGTGTGATCTTTCCAGAGCACAAACATCGCATTGGGGTTTTCGGCAAATTCGGGTTTAAGCGCGAGGGCAACGCCTTCGCTATCCACCGCGACGGGGGTTGAGCCCGTGGTATCGAAACCTATACCAACAACTTGCGCAGCCGCACCGGCTGGCGCTTTGTCCCATAGGCCTTGCACTACCTGCTGCAGGCTTTCCAGATAGTCGAGCGGGTGCTGGCGGAATTGGTCTTTAGCGGGTACGCAGAACAAGCCTTTTTTCCAACGCGGGTAATAGACCACGTTGCTTGCTACTTCTTTGCCGGTCAGGGCATCTACCAACAGGGCTCTAACCGAATCAGAACCGTAATCCAGCCCCAAGGCGTAGGACGTCATAACTTCACCTATTGTTGTACTGTTTGATGAGCTATTGCCTCATCAAAGGATATTAATATTGTATGACAATATAATCTCAGCAAGACCACCCCCTGTCAATTGGTTTTAGGGGGCTGGATGCAGTGTAAATACTTATTTTTTGCTGTTTTTAACCGCTTTGTTAGCGCTAACACCCTCACTAGTCATGACAATACGTTTGATGGTGCCATCCGGGTTATAAAACAGTTCATCAATGCTTACTGAACGGCGGAATTGACCACCATCCGGGCGACCGGCGCCAGTGTGGTAAATAAAGTAGTGCTTGTCGTTAAAGGTAATGATTGCCTGATGATTGGTGGGGGTATTACCCGCCACTTCATTGAGGATGCCCTTGTACTCCCAAGGGCCATTAATGTTCTTGCTCATGGCGTAGCCGATTTTCTCGGGGAAGCCCATAGCATAGGACAAATAGAAGTTGTCCTGATGCTTGTGAATCCAGATCGCCTCGGTGAATTCAGGCAGCCCCTTGATCTCCATAATCGGGCCGTCCAGCTCAATCATGTTTTTCTTGAGTTTGGCGTAGTAGGCCTTGGTATTACCCCAGAACAAATAGGCCTGGCCGTCGTCGTCAATCCAAACCGAGGGGTCAATATCATCCCAGTCATTTTTGGTGGCGGTGGTCATGTCGTTAGTAATCAACGCCTTACCGCGCGCATCCTTAAAGGGGCCAAGTGGGCTATCACCCACCGCCACACCTATGGCAAAACCGGGTTTGGTGTCGTTGTGGCGCGCAGTGATATACCAGTAGAACTTGCCGTCGCGCTCAATAATTTGGCTGGCCCAGGCATCGCCCTTGGCCCATTTGAAATCTTTCACCTTTAACAGGGGGCCGTGGGCTTCCCAATTGACCATGTCATCCGAGGAATAAACCAGCCAGTCGTGCATCTCAAAAAACTTGGTATTGTCTTTGGCTTCATCGTGACCGGTGTAAAGGTAGACCTTGCCGTCATGCACCATCGCCGCCGGGTCAGCGGTAAACACATCGGTAAAAATGGGGTTGGCTGCTTGTGTGAATGCCGCACAGCAAGATGCCACTGCCACGACCAAGGGTTTGATGAATGAACGCATAGGAGATTCCTCTTTCTTGTGTTTTCTTCTGTTTATTGTGCACGCCAAACGACGCAGCGGCTGATTATCAACAAGCCCCATCAGGTGGGGTTGATTTATATTGATATTATATTACAATTAAATCAAGCATCCCTTTCAAATTTTTACGTTGCCATCACAAAAGCCCCCAAACTTCGCAAGCGTCAGGGTTATTGTTCGTAAATCCTCACAATTTGGATTGCTAGAGAGGCTGCCGAAAACTTATATTGTAATACATTAATAATAATCATCTGTTCCAAGTATCTCTATATTGATATACCTGCGGCAACGGGCAGGAGCAGATTCCACTGGCGTGGCGTATTAACGAAGTAGCCTTTATGAGCCAAGACAATAACAACAGATCTACCACCAAAGCCCTGCGCAGCGCGCAATGGTTTGGCACGCAAGACAAAAATGGCTTTATGTACCGCAGCTGGATGAAGAATCAGGGCATTCCTGAGCATCATTTCCAGGGCAAACCTATTATCGGCATCTGCAATACCTGGTCTGAACTCACCCCCTGCAATAGCAGCTTTCGCGACCTGGCCGAAAGCGTGCGCCGCGGCATTCTGGAGGCTGGCGGCGTGCCGGTAGAGTTTCCGGTGTTTTCCAGTGGTGAATCCAATTTGCGCCCGAGCGCCATGCTCACCCGCAATTTAGCGGCGATGGATGTGGAAGAATCGATTCGCGGCAACCCGATTGACGGCGTGGTGTTATTAGTCGGCTGCGACAAAACCACCCCCGCATTAGTCATGGGCGCGGCGAGTTGCGACCTGCCTACTATCGTGGTGACCGGTGGGCCTATGCTCAACGGCAAACACAAGGGTAAGGATGTCGGCTCAGGCACTCTGGTCTGGCGCATGAGCGAGGACTACAAAGCCGGCAAGATTTCGCTGCAAGAATTTATGGATGCCGAAGCGGACATGTCCCGCTCCACCGGCACCTGCAACACCATGGGCACCGCCAGCACTATGGCCTGCATGGTGGAATCACTCGGGCTATCGCTGCCGCAAAACGCCGCGATTCCAGCGGTGGATTCGCGCCGCAAAACCCTCGCTTACGCCTCGGGCATGCGCATCGTCGAGATGGTGAATGAAGATTTATGCCTCTCGCAATTAATCACCCGTGAGAGTGTGATTAACGCTATTCGCACCAACGCTGCTGTTGGCGGCTCAACCAATGCGGTGATTCATTTAAAAGCCATCGCCGCACGGTTAAATATTCCCCTGGTGCTGGACGACTGGCACAGCTACGGCCATCAAGTGCCGACACTGGTCAACCTGCAGCCCTCTGGCCAATTTTTAATGGAAGATTTTTATTACGCAGGCGGTTTACCGGCCGTGTTAAAACGCATGGGTGATGCCAATTTACTGCACAAGGATTGCCTCACCGCTAACGGCAAAACCCTGTGGGAAAACAACCAGAACGCACCGTGCTACAACGATGATGTCATCCGCCCACTCGACAACCCACTGTGCGACAACGGCGGCATTTGTATTTTGCGCGGCAACCTCGCGCCGCGCGGTGCGGTATTAAAGCCCAGTGCCGCGTCACCGCAATTAATGAAACATCGCGGCCGCGCCGTAGTATTCGACAGTTTTGATCACTACAAAACCCGCATTATGGATGACAGCCTGGACGTAGATGCCAACAGCGTAATGGTCTTAAAGAACTGCGGCCCCAAGGGTTATCCCGGCATGCCGGAAGTGGGCAATATGGGTTTACCACCTAAACTACTCAAACAAGGTGTGACCGATATGCTGCGCATTTCCGATGCGCGCATGAGCGGCACGGCGTTCGGCACAGTGGTATTACACGTGGCGCCCGAAGCGCAGGAGTTTGGCCCACTCGCCGCCGTAGAAGATGGCGATTGGATTGCACTGGACGCCGAAAATGGCTCGCTGCATTTGGAAGTGAGCGATATGGAAATTGCCGCGCGTCTTGAGCAATTACGCGCCCAAAAAACGCAGCAAAAAACCGGTGGTTATTTACAGCTTTATATAGAACACGTGATGCAGGCCGACGAAGGCTGCGACTTTGATTTTTTAGTGGGTTGTCGCGGCTCTGCAGTGCCCGGCCACTCACATTAAGGTGATTTATTAGGTCAACAACTATGGCAATCACCAACCAATATCCAAGCCTGAAATACAAAGTAGTACTGATCACCGGCGGTGCATCCGGCATTGGCGCCAACTTAGTGGAGGCATTTTGCAAACAGGGCGCGCAGGTGTGTTTTATCGATATCCGCGATGAAGATGCGCACAAATTGGTGGAGCAACTGAGTCACAGCACAAGCAGCACACCACCGCGCTACTATCGCTGCAACCTGCTCAATATTCCCAAGTTGCAGGCCACCATCAAACAAATTTATAGCGATGTCGGTGCCATTAATGTGCTGATTAACAATGCCGCCAACGATACGCGCCACGATTTTCGCACTGTTACGGTGGATTATTGGAACGAGCGTTTGGCGGTGAATTTGCGCCACCATTTTTTTGCCGCGCAAGCGGTGTACCCGCAAATGCTCGAATTGGGCGGCGGATCGATTATCAATTTAGGATCCATGAGTTGGTACGCCACCCAAGGCGGTATGCCCGGTTACACCAGTTCCAAAGCAGCGATTGAAGGTTTAACACGCGGCCTTGCGCGCGATATGGGTGGTGACAATATCCGCGTAAATACGCTGGTACCCGGTTGGGTGATGACGGATCGCCAAGTAGCGATGCTCACGCAAGACAAGACTGCGCGCAACATTTTGGATAACCAGTGTCTAAAAAAATCGGTAATGCCCGAAGACATTAGCGCTATGGCATTATTTTTAGCATCAGACGATAGCCGTATGTGTACCGCGCAACATTTTATTGTGGACGGCGGCTGGATTTAATCAGCACAAGAATTCGCTTTACCGTTTTATTGCTTTATCACTTAATTTATAAATTGAATAACTCGAGGAATAACAATGAAAACTATTTTTAAAACCCTGACCCTCGCTGCCGCTATCGGCATCAGCGCCACTGCCAATGCCTTAACCGTGGGTTTTGCGCAGGTGGGTTCTGAATCCGGCTGGCGCACCAGTTTTTCTGAATCGGTAAAAGCTGAAGCCGAAAAACGTGGCATCACCTTAAAGTTTTCTGATGCGCAACAAAAACAGGAAAACCAAATTAAAGCGGTACGCAGTTTTATCGCCCAACGGGTGGATGCGATTTTAATTGCACCAGTAGTGGAAACCGGTTGGCAGCCAGTGTTGATGGAAGCCAAACGCGCGCGTATTCCGGTGGTAATTCTGGATCGCAATGTATCCGTCACCGATCAATCGCTCTACCTCACCCGCATTGCCCCCGACTTTGAAGTGGAAGGCCAACGCGCAGCAAACTGGCTGACCGAAAAAACCCAAGGCAAGTGCAACATTTTGGAACTGCAGGGCACTGTTGGCTCAAGCGCTGCTATCGGCCGCATGAAAGGTTTTAACGACACCATCGCGAAATTCCCCGAGACCCAAATTGTGCGCAGCCAAACTGCTGAATTCACCCGCGCCAAGGGCAAAGAAGTGATGGAAACCATGCTCAAAGCCGAAGGTGGCGGCAAAAATATTTGTGCGATTTGGGCGCATAACGACGAAATGGCACTGGGTGCAATTCAAGCCGTAAAAGAAGCAGGCTTGCAGCCGGGTAAAGATATTTTAATCGTATCGGTAGATGCGGTGGACGACGCGTTGAAATCTATTGTGTCCGGTGAAATTAACGTCTCCGTTGAACTCAGCCCGCACCTCGGCGGCCCGGCGTTTGATGTGATTGATCAAGCACGCGCAGGCAAAAAAGATTTTGAAAAGTGGATTCGTATGGGTGGTGCAGTATTCACTCAAGAAAATGCAGCGGCAGAATTGGCTAAACGCGGCGCCAAATAATTTTTCAAATTAATGCTGCTGAAACTGCCGAAGAAGCTGGCTGCAGGCTCGTGAGACAATCGGAGACATGGATGTCGACGCTTAGCCTCCAGGGACGGATTCACGGCGTGTCTCACGAGCCTGCAGCCAGCTTCCGATGCTTCTAGTGGCACAAACACGTTCTTAATTATTGATCGCAAAAAAGTGATCATAACTACAGTGTTAATTAACTATGAACACAAATCCAGTTTTACAACTCAAGGGAATTCATAAAAAATTCCCGAGTGTGCATGCGCTTAAAGGAGTGGACTTCACTCTGCGTGCCGGTGAAATTCATGCGTTGCTCGGTGAAAACGGCGCAGGGAAATCCACACTCATTAAAGTCATGACCGGTGTTTATCAACGCGACGGTGGCGATATTTTATTAGATGGTCAACCCATATTTCCCACCAACACGGGCGATGCACAAGCGCTTGGCATAAGCACCGTGTATCAGGAAGTGAATTTGCTGCCCAACTTAACCGTGGCGCAAAATATTTATTTGGGCCGCGAGCCACGCCGCTTCGGTTTAATTAACTGGGGCAAAGTGAATCGCGATGCCGCGGAATTATTAAAAGGCTACGACCTGGATATAGACGTAACCCAACCACTCTCCAGCTACTCCATCGCCGTGCAACAATTAATTGCCATCGCACGCGGTGTGGACATGTCGGCCAAAGTATTAATTCTGGACGAACCCACCGCCAGTTTGGACGCCGACGAAGTACAGTCGCTCTTCCGCATCATGCGCGACCTGCGCAGCAAAGGCATTGGCATTGTTTTTGTCACCCACTTTTTAGATCAGGTCTACGCCGTATGCGACCGCATTACTATTTTGCGCAGCGCAGAACTCGTCGGTGAATTTGAGGCGGCCACTTTGTCGCGCCCGGAATTAATCGGTCATATGCTCGGCAAAGAATTAGCAGCGTTGGGCGAACACAAACCTCAGAGCAGTCACAGCAGCAGTGAACCGCTGGTGGAATTAAAAGCCTTGGGCCACAACACCAATTTATCGCCGATGGATTTAACCGTTGGTAAAGGTGAGGTAGTTGGTCTTGCCGGCCTGCTCGGCTCCGGCCGCACTGAACTGTGCCGTTTATTATTTGCTATCGATAAACGCAACAGCGGCCAATTATTGCTGGATGGCAAACCAGTCAATTTCTCCGCGCCGCGCGAAGCCATTATTGCGGGCATGGGTCTCTGCCCGGAGGACCGCAAACACGATGGCATTCTCGGCCAATTATCGATTCGCGAAAACATGATTCTCGCCCGCCAAATTAAACAGGGGTGGTGGAAATTTATTTCGCGTAAAGAGCAGGAAGAAATCGCCAATCGTTACGTGAAAGAGTTGAACATCGCCACCTCGGATATTGAAAAACCGATTGAACAATTAAGCGGTGGCAATCAGCAAAAAGTCATTCTCGCGCGTTGGCTGGCAGCTGACCCACGCTTGTTAATTCTGGATGAACCTACACGCGGTATTGATATTGGCGCGCACGCCGAAATTATTCGCCTGATTCGCAAACTCTGCGCCGATGGTTTGTCACTGGTAGTCGCCTCCTCCGAACTGGAAGAGCTGGTTGCATTCAGTAACAAAGTGGTAGTGCTGCGCGATCGCAAAAAAGTAGCCGAGCTGCAAGGCGACGATATCAACCCACAACGCATTATGCAGGCGATTGCGTCGAATTAATTGATAGAGGCTGTTATGAATTTTACCAAGAACCAAAATCTGCGCCGCTATTTATGGCCCTGCGCGGGTTTGCTGGTGCTGATGATTATCAACGCCATCATTGCACCGGAATTTTTCAATATTGAATTTAAAGATGGCCGTTTCTACGGCAGCTTGATTGACGTACTTAACCGCGCCGCGCCCGTCGCGCTCTTGGCCATTGGTATGTCTTTAGTGATTGCTACCGCCGGGGTGGATTTATCGGTCGGTTCTATTATGGCCATCGCCGGTGCGGTGAGTGCGTACTACATCACCAAAGGCGTGGACAACCTTGCACTGATTATCGGTGCAGGTTTAATTGCCGGTTTAATTGCGGGCATAGTGAATGGTTTTCTCGTGGGGTATATGAGCATCCAGCCGATTGTTGCCACCTTGATTTTAATGGTAGGCGGACGCGGTATTGCGCAATTAATTAACGAAGGCCAGATCGTCACCTTTGATCACAGCGGTTTTGCATTTTTGGGCACCGGTCATTTTCTCGGCCTGCCCTTCCCTGTGGTGTTGGTAATTATCACTTTTGCGCTAGTGCAATTGCTCACGCGCCGCACGGCGCTGGGTTTATATATTGAAGCGGTGGGTGCCAACCCATCGGCCAGTCATTACATGGGGCTGAATGCTAAAGCGATTAAATTATCCGTCTACACTGTTGCCGGTTTATGTGCGGCACTGGCGGGCATGATTGCAGCGGCCGATATTCGCGGTTCCGATGCTAACAACGCCGGTTTGTGGTTGGAGCTGGATGCCATTCTCGCCGTAGTGATTGGCGGTGCATCGCTGATGGGCGGGCGCTTTTCTATTTTCCTCGCGATCATCGGCGCGCTGATTATTCAAACCCTGACCGTCACTATTATTTTGAGCGGCATTGAACCCAAATTTAATCTGCTGATTAAAGCCAGCGCCATCATTTTAGTGCTGCTGATGCAATCGCCGCGCTTCCAACAGCAATTAAGTCAGTTGAACTTCTTTAAGAAAAACAACAAGGAGATTAACCGTGCTTAATCCCAAATTTATTCCCCTCGCCGTCACCTGCATTTTATTTTTTGTATTGTTCGGAATAGGTTCAGTGCAATTTGAAGGTTTTGGCAGCTCTCGGGTATTTTTTAATTTACTGAGCGACAATGCGTTTTTAATTATTGCCGCTGTCGGCATGACCTTCGTGATTTTATCGGGCGGTATCGATTTATCGGTAGGCGCGGTTATCGCACTCACCGGTGTGGTTTGCAGTGTGTTAATTAGCAAATACAACATGCATCCGCTGGTAGTATTTCCCATCGTTCTGGTGGGCGGCACCGCCTTCGGCGCGATCATGGGTGCAATTATCCACTACTACAAAATGCAGCCGTTTATTGTCACGCTTGCAGGAATGTTTTTTGCGCGCGGTTTGGCGAGTGTAATTAGCGAAGAGTCCATTCCGATTGAACATGAATTTTATAATCAGGTCGCCGAGTTTGGTTTTATGTTGCCGGGCGATGCCTGGGTAGGTACCAGCACGATTATTTGTTTAATGGTATTAACCATCGCCATCATCATCGCCCACTACACCCGTTTTGGCGGCCGCGTTTACGCCATTGGTGGCGATATGAACTCCGCAGCACTCATGGGTATTCCGCTGGCACACACGACCATCCGCATCTATGCCATCAGCGCATTCCTCGCGACGCTGTCCGGCATTGTCTATTCCTTCTATACCTTCTCCGGTTATTCCCTCGCCGCAGTCGGTGTAGAGCTGGATGCAATTGCCGCGGTCGTTATCGGTGGCACCCTGCTCACCGGCGGTTACGGCTACATGTTCGGCACCCTGATTGGCGTACTCATCATGGGCGTAGTGCAAACCTACATTTCGTTTGATGGCACCTTAAGCAGCTGGTGGACAAAGATCGTGATTGGCCTGCTACTCTTCTGTTTCATCGCCCTGCAACAACTCTTGGTGCGCGCAAGACCTAAATAGATTGCCTTTCTGTGTAACAGAAGGGCACAGCGACTTCCGACAGATTGTTTCAAAAGCCCGGCGTCAACCACTCCGGGCTTTGTTTTTCTCCCTACCCGCCTCCACCCTCAAAAAATCTCACACATGGGCGAATAGACATTCATCGCCTATACTGGGCTTCAGGCTTGCCCTAAAAGTGGCTCAATAGAGATTGTCCCCTCCGCGAGTTAGCTACCCACATTAGTGAATAAATGAATCGACCATGAGCAAAGACGAACACTGCGGCCCAACCGGGTGCGAAGAATGCAAAAACGGCGAAGGCCTGGATTTTGACTTCACCATGGCGTTTCAGCCAATTGTGAATTGCCGTACACGCGAGATTTTTGCGCATGAAGCGCTGGTGCGCGGCTTAAACAATGAAGGTGCCGGGCAAATTTTTGAGCATGTGAACGACAGTAATCGCTACCGTTTTGATCAGGCCTGTCGCACCAAAGCCATCAAGCTCGCCGCAGAGCTGGGCATGAAAAGCTTGCTCAGCATTAATTTTATGCCCAATGCCGTGTACCGACCCGAGCTGTGTATTCGCACCACTTTAGCCGCGGCGGAAAAATACAATTTCCCCATCGAACAAATTATTTTTGAAATTACTGAAAGTGAAAAAGTCGATGACTTGGCGCATGTGCGCAATATTGTTGATTACTATCGCCAGCGTGGTTTTAAAACCGCCATTGATGACTTTGGTGCAGGTTATGCGGGTTTGAACCTGCTCGCCGAGATCCAAACCGATATTATGAAATTGGATATGGCGTTGCTGCGCAATATTGATACGCGCAAATCCAGCCAGATTATTGTGCGCGGAATTGTGCAGGTCTGCGCTGAGTTGGGTATGACTGTGGTTGCCGAGGGCATAGAAACCCACGAGGAATATGCTGTACTGCGCGATATGGGGATCGACTTATTCCAGGGTTATTATTTTGCGCGCCCCGCGTTTCAAAGCCTTGCCCAAGTACCTGCCGAGGTTTTTTAAAATCCTTTCAACAACCAATTCACAACCAATCAATCCGGAACTTGTTTTAATAAATACTGATTCGGCGCCACACCAAAACTGCGTTTAAACATCGCGGTAAAAGCGCTGGGGCTGCTGTAGCCTAAAAAATTGGCGATGCGTGCGATGGCTTCACCACGCTCCAAACGACAAATCGCTTCCGCCAGTTGTACCTGCTGCACCCATTGGCGATATTTCAAGCCAGTTTCTTTGGGAAACAAACGGATTAAGGTGCGCGCACTCGCACCTACCATTGCAGCCAAATCATCAATCGTATGGCTAACACCGGGGGCATTCATCACAAATTGGCACACCCGCTGTAAGCGTCGATCCTGCGGCCAGGGAATCTCCACGGCTTGGGCGGCGGCACCACTAATTTCCATTAGTATCAAGGCCACTAAATGCTCTCCCCGCCCCGGAATAGGATATTCCGCCGGTTCTTGCAGCAGCCCCAAAATCAACTCGCGCAATAAACTCGAGACCGAAATCGCCCGGCATTCAGTGCCGAGCGCGCGGGAAATATCCTCGCTCACGTAGAGCGTGCGCATTTCCAGATCACTCATCATGAACGAGTGATGCTCAACATTTGGCGGCACCCAGAGCGCGCGATGTGAGGGAATAGTCCACACACTATTGGGGGTAAGCACGCGCATAACCCCCTCAACGGCATAAAGCAGCTGCGCGCGCGGATGGGTGTGCGGGGGAATTTCATCGCCATTGGCATAACGCCCGCCCCAAGCCACAATCGGGCGGGGCACATGCTGTAAACCTTCCGGGCTACGCTGCTGTACGATTTTCATGCTCGAGTCCCCCTTCCCAGCAAAAACATATTCATGCCCCAAAATAGCTCAACATGTCACTTATTCGACAGTTTATGTCATATCTGCTTTTTACAGCACTTTATACTGTGCGCGCCCAGAACTCCCGGAGATAGCTACCGACATGACCCAACTGGAACCAATTCCCGCCCAGCCCCTTAAACCTATGGAATTTGATGCGACCAAAACCATTCTGCCCGTCGTGGGTGCAGTGAGTTTTGTGCACCTGCTGAATGATTTGATTCAGGCGATTTTGCCGTCCATCTACCCCATGCTGAAAACCAACTATGAGTTGAGTTTTACCCAAATCGGCATGATCACCCTCGCCTTCCAAATGACTGCATCCTTGTTGCAGCCGGCGATTGGGTTATACACCGATAAAAAACCCAAACCTTACCTGCTGCCGACCGGCATGCTGTTTACCCTGTGCGGTTTGGTGATGCTGGCGCTGGCCGATAGCTTCACCTGGTTGCTGATTGCCTCCGCGATGATTGGTTTGGGTTCATCCACTTTTCACCCGGAAGCCTCGCGCGTGGCACGCATGGCGTCGGGTGGACGTTTTGGCTTTGCACAATCATTTTTCCAAGTGGGGGGCAATGCGGGTTCGGCGTTTGGCCCACTGCTCGCGGCGGCAATTATTATTCCGCAGGGGCAAGGTGCCATTGGCTGGTTTACCCTATTTGCGATTCTGGGTGTGACGGTATTGTTTGGGGTGAGCCGCTGGACAATTCGCTCCGGCGCCTGCATTAAGAGTGTAAAAAAACACGCGCATTTTGCGCATTTAACCCGCCAGCAAGTGATCGGTGCACTCACAGTATTGGCGCTATTGGTTTTCTCCAAATACATTTACATGGCGGCGTTTACCAATTACTACACTTTTTATTTGATCGAAAAATTTTCCACTTCCGTCGCCAATGCACAATTATTTTTATTTCTGTTTTTAGCAGCAGTGGCACTCGGCACATTTGCCGGTGGGCCTATTGGCGATAAGGTCGGGCGCAAAGCGGTCATCTGGATATCCATTCTCGGTGCCGCGCCTTTTACCCTGCTATTTCCCTACTGCAATTTATTCTGGACGGCGGTGCTGTCGGTGGTAATTGGTTTGGTTTTATCCTCCGCGTTTTCAGCGATTGTGGTGCTCGCGCAGGAATTAGTACCCAGCAAAATCGGCATGATTTCCGGTGTATTTTTTGGATTAATGTTTGGTATTAGCGGTATAGCGGCGGCGGGTTTGGGCGCATTGGCGGATGCGACCTCAATTGAACATGTGTTTAACTGGTGCGCCTTTTTACCACTGCTGGGGATTATCACTATTTTATTGCCGAGGATGAAACGGGATTAATAGTATTGAGCATGTAATTGGCAGGATTGATGGGCATTTGAATAAACAGACGGCATTGTAAAAAAGGCGGCAATTGCCGCCTTTGCTGAATCCAATGTTAACGGTTTAAAAAAATAATCAAAAATCAAATATTGATTTGCGTTTACGACGCACAACGAAAAATAAAGCCGAGGACAACAACAATAAGACCAGACTGTTTGGCTCGGAAACGTTAGAAGATGTACCGCTAACAAACATTCTATATCTACCCTGACTACTCACTGATGAGTCCCACGTTAGAAGCGAAGAGGTATTTAGCGCTAGCACTTCGCCTTTGGGGTTAGATACCTGATAGGGCTGAATAAGAGTTAAGGCAGAATGACCATTGGCGCCAAACAGGCCAGAGCCAAAAATCAAACCGTAAACCCCAGCTTCAAGATCCACATCAACAGACGCGAAAGTATTTGCTGAATTTAACGGATTAAACGTGGTATGTGCCAATACATTACTCAAACCTGTCAATGTACCAGTTGGTAAGCCGAACTGATCCAACTCAACAATTGCCCCAAAGATGCTGCCTGAAGAACCACCAAAGTTGCGAAAGTGCCCGCCTATAGCATCAATTTTCGTTTTTCCCGTTAGACTAAAAGTAGTGCCTATAAATTGATCTTTAGCGATAGATGATCCGCAGCAGACAGTTGAATCAAATGGTCCCGTTCCTGTTTCAAAGATAATGCCTGCGTTAGCGTTAGAGACCAGAATAACGGTTGCAAAAAACAAAGTAATTAGCGATTTCATTTCCTTTTTTCCTTTCCTGAAATTGGACATATAGTTTATAAGGCCGAATACCAGCCGACCGCATTGTACTGTATACCTTTCGTATTACACCAAAAGATTCAAAGCGAAACACACCGAATTGACGCATAAAACATGCTCACTTCACGATAAAGTCGGGCGCAAAGCAGTAATCTGGATTTCCATTCTCGGCGCAGCGCCATTTACGCTGTTATTTCCCTACTGCAATTTATTCTGGACGGCGGTGCTGTCGGTGGTAATTGGTTTGGTTTTATCCTCCGCATTTTCAGCGATTGTGGTGCTCGCACAGGAATTAGTACCCAGCAAAATCGGCATGATTTCCGGTGTATTTTTTGGATTAATGTTTGGTATTAGCGGTATAGCGGCGGCGGGTTTGGGCGCATTGGCGGATGCGACCTCAATTGAACATGTGTTTAACTGGTGCGCCTTTTTACCACTGCTCGGTATCATCACTATTTTGCTGCCGCGCATGAAACACACCTAAAACTTTACGCCTATTATTGACTAGACTGCCCGCCACTCAGCGGGCAGTGCTTCTACCAAATAATCCATAAACGCGCGCACTTTCGGTGTTAATTGGTGCCGGTCGCGCACGCAGGCGTAAAAATCCAGTGGTTCAATTTCCGCATTAAAACCGGTGCATTCGTCGCAGGTAAATAATTCTTTTAATTCGCCTCTGCGCAAATAATCATTGGCGACAAACGCGGCCAAACGCGTAATGCCGCCACCCGCCGCCGCAAGACGCGCAAGTACATCGATATCGTCACTGATGATTGCTGTGCGCACGTCTGCGTCAAAA
The DNA here is from genome assembly GCF_008806955.1 of Cellvibrio sp. KY-YJ-3. Classification (NCBI taxonomy): domain Bacteria; kingdom Pseudomonadati; phylum Pseudomonadota; class Gammaproteobacteria; order Cellvibrionales; family Cellvibrionaceae; genus Cellvibrio; species Cellvibrio sp. KY-YJ-3. Next base: position 4,415,762 of record NZ_CP031727.1, read on the forward strand.
CGCATCCCGTTTTCAACAAATCCCCAACGCAGCAATCGTCCATCAACAGCAAGACGAAAGACTAAACAATCGTGCTCGCGCAAATCGGCAGGGGTTGATGGTCGCCCTGCCCGCTCAAGGTATGCCGGTGATGCACAAAAAATGGAGGGAACCGTTGCGATCTTGCGTGCGACCATTCCATCATCCAACTGTTGTTTGATGCGGATGCTCACATCAACCGATTCCTGCACGTGATCCACACGCCGGTCAGTCGATGTAAGTTCAATTTCCAAACGGGGATACCGCTGGTTAAACGCGGGAATTAGCGGCGCTAATACATGACGACTGAATGCGGCGGTGGAGGCGATGCACAAGCGCCCTTGTAACTCTTGCTGCGTGTCGGTGACCGCTGATCTCGCCAACTCCAACTCGTGAATCAGCAGCGCGACTTTGTCGTAATAGACTTGCCCTGCGTCAGTTGTCGCAAGGCTTCGCGTAGTCCGCGTCAGCAAGCGCACACCGAGATAAGACTCCAGGCGAGCGATATTCTGGCTGGTCGCCGCGGCGCTAATCCCCACCCGCCGCGCCGCAGCCGCAATACTGCCGCCTTCAACTGCCTTCACAAAACACTCAATCCCACGCAGGGTATCCATAGTTTTCGCTTCCGAATTTGCAAGTCAATTAATAAGCTTTACTTAATACAATAAGTGCCCCTATTTATCCACCCTAGGTAGATTTATGCCCCACATCTCAAACCGGCATGGATAACCAATGCTAAAATCGCCGCCGCTTATTCAACAGAAAAAGCAACCAACGCCTGATCCACTCAGGATAGGAGTCAATAAAACGGAGTACAGCCATTGAAAACCAGGCGAATATTTATCCTTTTATCCTGTTTAATTTCGTTTTTTTACATTCAGAAAGGAGTTGCTATGTCATTATTTTTTGGCGGAGAGAAGAAAGAAGCCGTGCTTTTTTCACCACTCGAGGGAAAAATTACATTTGAGGGTAAACCTGCCGCCGGGGCGAAAATAAAATTGTGGTTTGCCTGGAAAGATAAAGAGGGAGAAAGCGAATATTTCACTGCAGATGATCAAGGGTATTTTTCAATTCCAACAAAAACTGCCGTATACAAACAAACCCCCTTGGCTCAGATATCCATTGGGCAAATGATCACAGTTGATTTTAACGGGAAAGAATATCTTATTTGGAGAGGTGGAAAATCCAGTACACATCTTTATGGTGAGCTTGGAGGCCAACCTCAAAATGTAACCTGTGAGCTCACTACAGAAGAAATGGATGCTCATTTAGAAAATGCCCTTATAGAAACGTTATGTAAATGGGATCAGTTAATTAAAAAGGACGGTAAATAATATGGTTGATTTAAATCCAACTGCTGCGGCTACCCTCGCTGCAAGAATATACGACGTTCAAAACCCAATGTTGGTTGATTTATTTTTGAAGTTACCTTATTTCAAACGATCTGATAAATCCACCACAGCCCAACATACACACTTAAAAGCCGAAGTTGGCGGTCGAGTGGTGCTGAATCATGAAGATGGTTTCGGTGTTTGTGCCGAAGGGGGTGAAAATAATAAAGGCGAGATTTTCTTAATATTCCGTGGCACTACTATGGAAAATAAAAAGGCCGATGTACTTACTGATGCACGCATTGGCCTCTCATTCTCAAGCACAAGTAAATGGCCAGTGCATTCGGGATTCCAACACTGTTTTGAATCTATGCTACCGGCTATACGTAGCTTTTTTACATCATTTAAAGGCAGCGTCAAAACTGTTCACTGCATTGGGCACAGTCTTGGTGGCGCCGTGGCATCACTGGCTGCTGACTGGGTTGCACAAACATTGAAACTCCCAACCAAGCTATACACCTTTGGTGCCCCCAGAGTTGGCACTGAGTTGTTTGCCAAAAGTACAACATCAGCTATCGGCGAAGGCAACATTCATCGTGTCTACCACCGCACAGATCCAGTACCTATGGTTCCACTCTATCCATTCGTACATGCACCTTACGACAGACAAGGGCACTATCTTTATTCTGCTCATCCGTTAACGTCAGCCGCCGCGCACTTTATGGCGAATTACATAGCGTCGGTAGACGGGAAATCCTGGCAACAAATGTGCGATGCACCTGACCAGCCTTATACAATTGAAAGCGCAATTGAAGACTGGCTCAAATCCAAATCGCCAGTGGATACCTCATCCTCAACATTTTGGCGCTGGGTAGATTCAGCCATCATTTATGTCATTAAAAAAGTGGCGATGACGGCAATTATGGGAATACAAGCCACATTTATCAGCACTTTTACTGTTGCAGATAAAATCGCTTATATCCTCGCAAAAGGGATTGATCTGGCAGAAAACATAAGCGTATGGGTTGAGCGATTGATGCGGAAATTAATGCAGGCAATCGGAATGACTGTAGCCAAAAACAAAAAAGAACTTACTCGCAGTTTAATTCGGCAGGTTTTAACGCGCCTGAGTGAAAAAGCTAACCAGCATGCGCGTAATGCCTTGAGAAAACTGTAACGGCTTTTGTGCTATGCCTGTTCAATGCACATGCGGCAGGCATAGCTATTCACATCAAAGCTGTGAGTTTTGAATATTTTGTTAACATCACAATAAATTTATTTGATATGTCTTTCATTTTAACCGCGCTAAAAATACTTGCCTCTATCTTTCTAGTCGCACTGTTCATCACCAGTGTTTTTAAAGCTCATCCCCGGACACATAATCCAAAAAATGGCCACCTTGCCGAATATACAACGGGTTTTATTCTGTTCACTGCGTCACTAGCGGGGCTGTACTACCTTTGGAGCTAAATTAGTACTAAGAATTAGCCTGGCGAAGGCTTTGAATAGCGATTACTTACGAAATAATTGGTCGATTACCAAGCTTTGCTTAATATAGCAAATAGCTTTGCTGATCTACTGCCAATCCGGTCTGCCGCGTAGAGTGGCCCTTTGTTAAACCTGCGCACAACACTTGGGCATTACAACTGCTCTCACCAATTGCACCGACAGTAGAAGGGCATGCCTATGCAAAACTCCATCGCCACTACCAATCGCAAACTACACCCCAAATACACCCCCGTTGTGTTTGCGTTTTATATGTCGCTGATCATGGCGTTTTTGATGTCGCTGATTATTGTTGCGGCCAACAGTGGAATTGCCGATCACTACTTCCAGCAGGTGTTGCATGCTTATCGCATCGCTATGCCATCCGCATTTGTGTGTATTTTAATTGTGCGCCCGCTGGTTATGCGCCTGGTGAAACTCACCGTAAATAATTAATTGCCGCCCCTTTTTATGCGCTACTCTCGCCCATAGATCGCAGCTACGCCTCAATGAATTAGCTCAATCAATGAACTCAATAAATGCGTGGAGTAATAAATGATGAAAACAGCAGTAATTACCGGTGCTAATCGCGGCATTGGCTTGGCATTAACGCAAAACTATCTCGCCCAAGGCTGGCAAGTAATCGGCATTTGCCGCACTACATCGCCTGAGCTGGAGACCTCAGGTGCGCAAGTTATTAGCGGTGTGGATGTCACCGATGGCAAGGCAGTTGCGGCGCTCGCACAACAACTCAAGGGCAAGCAGGTTGATTTGTTGATCAATAACGCGGGAATTTTTCAACACGAGCAACTGGGCAATATCGATTATGAATCGATACAACAGCAATTTTTGGTCAACGCTGAAGCGCCGCTGCGCGTGACCGAAGCACTGCTGGGCAATTTGACCAGCGGTGCCAAAATCGCGTTTATCACCAGCCGTATGGGCTCTATTGCCGACAATACTTCTGGTGGTTATTACGGCTATCGTATGTCCAAAGCCGCACTCAATGCAGCGGCTATGTCGCTCGCACGGGACTTAAAACCACGCGGCATTGCAGTGGCAATTTTGCACCCAGGTTATGTACAAACGGCGATGGTGAATTTTGGTGGCGATATTTCCGCCGCTGAATCTGCCCAGCGCCTGACCCAGCGCATTGCCGATTTAACTCTGGAGAATTCCGGCGGCTTCTGGCATTCCAATGGCGAGACATTGCCCTGGTAAAAAACCGTTAACCAATCACGGGTGAGTGTTTTAAACGCGTAATTTTGCCCCTTGATCTGGCCCTGCGGCTCACGCTTTGAGCCGCGCTTGGGCTACACTGACAGCACTTTTTTAGATCCCTGTCTGTAGTGGCCCTGCGCCGTATCAAGGAACACAATTATGTCGACTAGCATTTCATCATCCGCAAAAATCCGTTGGGGTATTCTCAGCACCGCCAAAATCGGCCGCACCAAAGTGATTCCCGCATTGCAAAGCTCTGCACACAATGAAGTGCTCGCCATTTGTTCACGCGATAGCCAAAGTGCGCGCAACGCTGCCGATGAATTGGGTATTGCCCGTGCCTACGGCAGCTACGAAGAATTGCTCGCCGACCCGGATATCGATGCCATCTACAACCCGCTGCCCAATCACCTGCATGTGGATTGGTCGATTAAAGCCCTGCAAGCTGGCAAACATATCCTCTGTGAAAAACCTTTGGGGCTAAACGCTGACGACGCCCAGCGCCTGCTCGATGCCGCCAAGGCGCACCCGCATTTACACGCGATGGAAGCCTTTATGTATCGCTTTCATCCGCGCTGGCAAGCGGCCAAAGCGCTGATCGATTCCGGTCGCATTGGTAAATTGCTCACCCTGCATTCACATTTTTCTTACAACAATCGCGAGCCGCAAAATATTCGCAACAATGCCGATATGGGCGGTGGTGCATTAATGGATATTGGCTGCTACTGCATTTCGCTCTCGCGCTGGCTGTTTAATGCCGAGCCGACACAGGTGATTGGCCAAATCACCCCCTACGAAGATTATGAAGTGGATTGTTTGGTCTCAGGCATTTTGGAATTTGATCAAGGCAGCGCAACGTTTACGGCTTCCACTAAAATTGAAGCGCATCAATACATGGAGGCTTACGGCGAAAAAGGCAGTATTTTGCTGCCGATTCCATTCAACCCGATTAGCGACAGCGCCACTGAAATTCATATCAAACACGATGGTGAAACTGAAATTATTGCGATTGAATCCAGCGATCACTATCGCGAAATGGTCGACGCTTTTGCGCGCAGCATCCTCAACAAGCAACCGACACCCACACCGCTGACTGATGCAATTAATAATATGCGTGTGATCGATTCCGTTTTTGCCAGCGCCGCCGAGGGCCGCTGGGTAGAGCTATAGTTTGTAAACAAAAGCTCACAAACAAGCGCTGGCAAACGAGAACCGCCAAGCGCTAATTGCTCAACGAATTTTTAATGTAAAGTGCAGGAAAAAACATGCAGACACAAAAACCACGCATTGTTGTTGTCGGCGGTGGCGCTGGCGGATTAGAACTGGCCACTAAACTGGGCGATAAACTCGGGCGTAAAAACAAAGCGGAAATTACCCTGATTGATCGCAATACCACTCACCTGTGGAAACCACTGCTGCACGAAATTGCGGTGGGCACCATGGATGAAGACGTGGATGCAGTGAGCTATCGCGGTCACGCCAATGCGCATCACTTTTTCTTTCGCGTGGGCACCATGATTGATTTGGATCGCGAACAACGCGAAGTAGTATTGGCGCCCATGCGCGACGAAGATGGTGTGGAATTTTTACCCTCTACACGCATCCCTTACGATTATCTCGTCATTGCACTCGGTTCTGTCTCGAACGATTTCAATACCGCTGGCGTAAAAGATCACTGCTTGTTTTTGGACAGCCCAACACAGGCACACAAATTCCACACCAAACTGCTCAATAAATTTTTGCGTATCCAGCGTGTTACTGGCGCCGACGACAATGTGCGTATTGCCATTGTGGGTGCAGGTGCAACCGGTGTGGAACTCTCCGCAGAATTGCATCACGCCGTACACGAAATTCACAACTACGGTTTCAATGCGGTCACCAACGAACATTTACACGTAACACTGATTGAAGCTGGCCCACGTATTTTGCCCGCACTGCCCGAACGTATTTCCGGCTCAGCGCACAGTGAATTGGTAAAAATTGGTGTAGATGTAAAACTCAATACCATGATCACCTCCGCCTCTACCGAAGGGCTGCACACTAAAGACGGTCAATTAATTCAAGCGGATATCATCGTGTGGGCAGCAGGCATTAAAGTGCCCGACTTTATGGCCAACCTCGCCGGTCTGGAAACTAATCGCATCAATCAATTGCATGTGAATGAATTTTTACAAACCACCCGCGACGCGACCATTTTTGCCATCGGCGACTGCGCACAATTTGTAAACCCGGACGGCAGCCGTGTGCCACCGCGCGCGCAATCCGCCCACCAAATGGCGAGCGCCTGTTACAAAAATATTATCGCGCACCTGAATAACAAACCGCTCACCGCCTACAAATACACCGACTACGGCTCACTCGTTTCCCTCGCGAGTTATTCCACCGTCGGCAATTTAATGGGCAATCTGAGCAAAGGCAGCATGTTCATCGAAGGCCGCTTGGCGCGCATGGTTTATATCTCCTTATATCGCATGCACCAAATCGCCATTCACGGTTTACTGCGCACTGGCTTGATTATGCTCGGCGGCCGTTTAAACCGCTGGTTAAGACCGCGCTTGAAGTTGCATTGATTTAAATTCTCCGTGCAACCAACTACAGCCCTGCACAGAGGGCTGTAGTTAAACATCCCGCATAAATATCAATTCCTCGCACTACAATAATTTAATTCATCCGCAATTAGCGACATACATTCCTTTGCGCTGCACAATACTGGACATATTTATTATCCTAATAACAATTACTACAGCCTTGATGATTACAGTTGGTTGGAATAACTAAAAAGACTAAAAGATTTTTTTAACATTCGTATTGCTTCAACAACTCAATAAATTAACCATTCATGCCTCATGTTGCTGGCTTATTGTGATCAATGTCACTACTCTTAGGATGTCGCTTAAAGAAACATAGGCCCAGCCGCTAAAGGTGTCTGCTTATGAATGGCATAGACGCAATCAGCCTACAAACACTCCTTGAAAATGCCCATATAGGTGTTGTCATACATCGCTGGGACACATCTATTGTCTACGCTAACCCCACGGCGCTGAAACTGCTGCGACTCACTTATGAGCAAATCATTGGCCGGGATTTAGCGGATCCACAATGGCGTTTTATTGATGATGGCAACCGGGTGTTACACCACAATGAGTTTCCCGCTAACAAAGTAAAACGTTTTAGAAACCCGGTTACCAATGAAATCATGGGGGTTTTAGATGGCAACCGTAAAAATGCCACCTGGTTTTTAGTCAATGCTTATATGGATGAAGCGGACAAACTCGAAGACAGTTTTATTATTGTCACTTTTAATGACATCACCGACAGCAAAAATCTTTTTTCCTACGAAAATATTCTGCAAAACAGCCAAGACATTGTCATAGTTACCGAAGCCGGAGATATAGACTCACCCACCGGCCCCAAAATTATTTATGTAAACGCCGCATTTGAAAAACTAACTGGCTACAGCGCGAGTGATGTTATCGGTGAAACACCGCGTATTCTGCAGGGAAAACATACAGACCCGGACACACTCGCACGCATACGTACTGCGCTGCTTGAAAAAAAATCCATTCGCGAAAAAATATTAAATTACGGCAAAACCGGCCACCCCTATTGGCTGGACATGAATATATTCCCGCTCACTAATCGCTATGGTGACATCACGCATTATGCCGCTATAGAGCGCGATATCACTGAGCAAATGTATCACGCCGAGCAACTGGAAAAACGCAATAAAGATTTGAAACTACTGAAAGATAACCTGGAACAATTGGTATCCCAACGCACCGATGAATTGCGCATGGCCAATCAACAACTGGAACGTTTGGCATTTAATGACAGCCTCACCAATCTACCCAATCGGCGCAGTTTTAACGATCATGCCGCCAAACAAATTTTTCGCGCACAGCGCAATCAATTTTTTCTGCTGACGGGCATTTTGGATCTCGACAATTTCAAAAACATTAACGATACCTATGGCCACAGCGCTGGCGACCAGGTATTGGTCAGCTGCGCTGAGTGCATCATGCAATTTTTTCGTCAGGAAGATATTTACGGCCGCATTGGCGGTGAAGAGTTTGCATTTAGTATTATTATTGGTAACAAAAGCGATGCCGAACTTATCTGTAACAGGCTGCTCGACAGTCTGCGTGAAAAAAAGATACTGCTCGACTGCAACCAACACATTTCCATCACTGCCAGCATTGGTTACAGCTTAGCCTCACCGAATACTGAGATATGTTTTGACGAGGAAATGCGCCGCGCCGATCAGGCACTCTACCAAGCCAAAAATAATGGCCGTAACCACGCGGTCGCATTTTTAACGGCTGAGTGATTAACGTTAACCTTCCAACCCCACCCGCATCACATTCACCTGACGCCCACCCAATTTCGTGCGGCGTACAATTTCCCAGCCGCGTTTTTGGTAGTAGTCGGTGTAGTCTGTCGCGGATAGCCAGAGCTCTTCCAAACCTAAATCCAGTGCGTAATTTTTTGCGGCATCGATCAAGCTATTGCCTATACCTTGATGACGCAAATTTTCCTCTACAAATAAATTGCTGAGCCACACCGGACTGGCGCTGGTGACTTTGGGCATACGTTCGCTACTGCGATAGGTGTAATCCACCAGGCTAACGCAACCGACCAGTTGATCGGCTTGCAAGGCGATAAGCGTTTTGGGGATGGTACTTTCACGGATATGCATAACCAAGCGCTGTTGACGCAGGGCGAGAGTTGATTTTAAGCCTTGGCGCTCACATTCCTGATGGTGCCAACGCGCGACCTGCGCAAAGAATTCCGGTTTGGATTCCAGTGCGCAGACGCTGATCCTAATGTCTTTTTTTACTGCCGATAATTTCACAATCGTTACTCGATGCGCACAAAAAGCAGTGCCGAACGGGCACTGCTATAAAAAATGGGGATGCTTGAAGTGGGGCAATCTACTTAGTGAGACAGTCTAATTAATGGGACAACAGGCAGAGACAAAAAACTCCCGGCTAGCGGGAGTTTTTTAAACACCAGTAAACAGGTCCGTTAATTGGTTTTGGTTTCACCGAACCATTTTACGTCTTCACCGTGCGCTTGTTTGTCCGCGTGGTACGACGAGCGCACCAGTGGGCCGCAGGCGGCGTGTTTAAAGCCCATTTCTTCCGCGAGTTTGGTGTACTCGGCAAATTCGTCAGGGTGAACAAAACGCTCAACTGGCAAATGGTCTTTAGAAGGCTGCAAATATTGGCCGATGGTGAGCATGTCGATGTCGTGCGCACGCATGTGTTTCATTACTTCAATAATTTCTTCTTTGGTTTCGCCGAGGCCAACCATCAAACCGGATTTGGTGAGTACATCGGGACGACGCGCCTTGTATTGTTTGAGCAATTCCAGCGACCATTCGTAATTCGCACCGGGACGCGCCTGGCGGTACAAACGCGACACGGTTTCCATATTGTGGTTGAACACATCGGGCGCTTCTTTTTCCAGAATATCCAAGGCGATATCCATACGGCCCCGGAAATCCGGTACTAATACTTCCACTTGCAATTTCGGGCTGAGTTCGCGTGCTTCGCGGATACAGTCGGCAAAATGCTGGGCGCCGCCATCACGCAGATCGTCGCGGTCTACCGAGGTAATCACCACGTATTTCAACCGCATCTCCGCAATTGCTTCAGCGAGTTTGCGTGGTTCCTGTTCGTCGAGTGGATTGGGTTTGCCGTGGCCCACATCGCAGAAGGGGCAGCGACGGGTACAGATATCACCCATGATCATAAAGGTCGCGGTGCCGCCGCTGAAACATTCACCCAGGTTCGGGCAGTTGGCTTCTTCGCACACGGACGACAATTTGTTTTTGCGCAGAATAGATTTAATGCGATCAATTTCGGGCGAGGCGGGAATACGCACACGAATCCAGTCAGGTTTGCGCTGGGTTTCGTCGCGATCGCTGGCAATCACTTTTACCGGAATACGCTCGACTTTGTCGGCATCGCGCAGCTTTTCACCCTGTTTGTAGCGCTCGGTACGTTTGACCGGCTGCAGTTCGGGTACGAAAGTCGATACGGGTGGAAGGTCTGTCATAAGAATCTCGTTGTTGGCTGACTGTGCCATTAACCCGTTGCGAGCCAGGAATAGCCTTGTGAGACACGCCGTGAACCCATCCATGGGGGCTTGTCGTCGACATCCTGTCTCCGGCAGTCTCACAAGGCTATTCCTGCCTCACAACTCACTATGATGAAAATTCAGGCGTATTAATTGGCGCGCATTGTACAGGTTTCATAACCCAATTTCCGCGCAAATTCTGCGACAAGTTGGGTTTGAACATCCGCCAATGCGGGCGGATTGGGCAATAAATCTTTCATTTGCGTCATCGCCAAGCCCTGATAACCACAGGGGTTGATGCGCTGGAAGGGCGCTAAATCCATCGCCACATTGAGCGCCAAGCCATGAAAACTGCAGCCGCGCCGCACGCGCAGGCCGAGAGAGGCGATTTTATCGCCGTTCACATACACGCCCGGAGCATCCGCCTTGGCGGCAGATTCAATGTCGTAGTACGCGAGCGTGGCAATAATAGTTTGCTCGATGCGAGTCACCAGCTCACGCACACCGATGTTCAGGCGACGCAAGTCCAGCAACGGGTAGGCCACCAACTGGCCGGGGCCGTGATAAGTCACCTGCCCACCGCGATCCGTCTGGACTACGGGAATATCACCGGGGAACAGCAAGTGCTCGGCTTTGCCGGCCTGCCCTTGGGTAAATACCGGCGGATGCTCCACTAACCACAGCTGATCCGGTGTTTCCGGCGTACGCTGGTTGGTGAAATCGGTCATGGCTTGCCAACTGGTTTGATAATCCTGCTGGCCGAGGTTGATGACTTCCAGCGCTAAAGAGGATTGCGCCAAGTTACATCACCATTTTAATGCTGCGATTAATACGCAGATCTTCGTGAATTGCCGTCAGCTGCTCTACGCCTGTAGCGGTAATCCACACAGTTAATGAGTTGTAACGGCCTTTGCTGCTTTCTTTGATAGTGATGCGCGTCTGATCGAAGCCGGGCGCGTGGCGCTCCATAATTTCTATCACATAGGTATGCAGATCCGGCCCTGCCTCACCCAGCACTTTGATGGGGTAGTTTTCGCAGGGAAACTCAATTTTGGGGGGCTGTTGGTCTGACATAAGGTATCTCGGCTATCGACAAGTTGGGCAAACGGGCTGTCCTTGATACTTGCGCGGGTACTTGTCTTGGTAAATAGAGGGATAAAAGCTGGCGCAAATTATAGCCTCAGTATGGGGGCGAAATCCTCTTTAACAAGCCGGAAAAGGTGGTTTTGACTATTCAGATATAGGCTTATCCGTTATGCTCGCCGCCAATCTTGGCGTTAAAAAAACAATTATTTGCGCCAAAAAAGAATAACTTTTGCGCCAACTACGGTAGCCATCACCTACGCTGATACGGCCCCAGTGACATGTAAAAAGGATAGCCAGACTTGTCATCACACTCGCACCCACTACTCGACACCCGCCACGCCATTGAAACCCCGGAAGGTGCGCTCCTGCCGCTCACGCCCGCTGGGTTTATGGTGCGCTGTTTAGCGCAGCTGATCGACATTCTGATTCGCGGTGTGATTACCACGATTATGTTTGTCCTGCTCTCCCTGCTCGGCAAAATGGGCACCGGAGTCGCGCTGATTCTGGCGTTTTTACTGGAGTGGTTTTACCCGGTATTTTTTGAAGTGACACGCAACGGTCGCACGCCCGGCAAAAAATGGCTGGGCATTCGCGTGGTAAACGACGACGGCACACCCATCACTTTCGGGCCATCGCTGCTGCGCAATCTGCTGCGCGTGGTGGATTTCCTGCCCATGCTCTACCTCACCGGCATTATCACCAGCCTGTGCAATCGCCAATTCAAACGCCTCGGTGATTTAGCCGCCGGCAGCATGGTGGTGTACGACGCAACCACCGCCCAACACACCGACTTTGCCGTGCGCGGCCAACTGCCGGTGCCAGCCGATTTCTCCACCGACGAACAGCGCGCGCTGCTCGCCTTTGCCGAGCGCAGCAATTATTTGTCTGCCGAACGCCAGGCTGAACTCGCGGCACTCTTAGTACCGGTGATAGGCGCGCAGGACCCGGTCACGCGCATTAAACAAATGGCCAACAGCATGGTCGGCAAACACTAAGCCCACCGCTGCAGCATTCAGCCAAGGAAAAAATAGCCGATGAAACAAGGCCAATTTGAACAAACCTATCAACCCTTATGGGAATTGCTGGAACAGCAAATCATTGCGCTGGAAAGCCCCAATCGCCAGCTCTCCGGCGGCGAACTGGCGAGCTTTGCCAGTCGCTATCGTCGCCTTTGCCACTTACATGCACTGGCAACAGACCGCCATTACTCCAGCCATTTGGTGGATAAATTAGGCGATTTGGTGGTGCGCGGCCATCAACAACTTTATCGTCGCAAACAACCGTTTATGCAGCAAATGATCAGCTTTGTAGTCGCGGGTTTTCCGCGTTTGGTGCGCGCACAACAATCCTATATTTGGTGGGCGACAGCATTGCTCTATGTACCTGGGCTAATTATTTATTTAGCGATTTTGTGGCAGCCGGATTTGGTTTACACCATTACGCCACCGGCGCAAGTCAGCAGTTTTGAAGAAATGTACGATCCACAAAACCGCACCCTGGGCAGTGCACGCGAATCCGACACAAATGTGCAGATGTTTGGTTTTTATATTCGCAACAATATCGGCGTGAGTTTTCGCACCTTTGCCTCGGGCATTTTATTTGGTGTCGGCTCAATTTTTTTCCTCGTTTACAACGGCTTGTTGATGGGCGCCGTGGCGGGGCATTTAACCAATGCGGAATTTACCCAAACTTTTTTTACCTTTGTGGTGGGGCACGGCAGTTTTGAATTAACGGCGATTTGTATTTCCGGCGCCGCCGGTTTGAAACTCGGTTATGCGCTGCTGGCGCCGGGCAACCTCACGCGCACCGAATCGCTAAAACGCGCGAGTAAAATTGCCATCCAATTAATTTACGGCGTGATTATCATGTTGGTGATTGCGGCGTTTATTGAAGCCTTTTGGTCCTCCAACAATATTTTATTGCCCTGGCAAAAATATCTGGTCGGTGGATTTTTATGGACCTTGGTCATTAGCTATTTTGTCTTTAGCGGGCGCGGGCTGGATACACGCGCAGAGGGAAGCCCGTCATGAATCTGGATCAGGTCACGCTGGAAATTCGCCCGCGCTCAGCGTGGGAAGCAGTGGATTTAGGTTTGCTGATGGCCAAGCGTTGGTGGCTGCCGATGATAAAAGTCTGGCTACTCGCCAGCGCACCTTTTTTGGCGCTGGCACTCATGGTGCCAGAACATTATTTCTGGGTCGCTTTTGTATTGCTCTGGTGGTTTAAACCACTTTACGAGCGCCCGCTGTTGCACATTCTAAGCCGCGCAGTATTTAACAATTTACCCACGACACGCAGCACGTTAAAAGAATTCACCAAACTCGCGCGCCAACACCTGTTTATGAGCCTGACGATTCGCCGCTTTAGCCCCACGCGCTGCATGGATTTACCGGTGCTGCAACTGGAAGGACTTGCTGGTAAACGTCGCCAAGCTCGTTTATTGGTATTACACCGTGAAGATTCAACACCCGCCGGCTGGCTGAGTTTTATCGGGCTGTTGCTGGAAATTTTTCTCACCATCGGCATGATCACTATTCTCTGGTCGATGGTTCCGCAGGAACTGGAAATCGAATGGCGACATTTCTTTTTTAATCAGGAAAAGTCGTGGCTGCCTTATTTACAACTGGGGCTGTGGTATGTGGCCCTGGGTTTAACCGCACCTTTTTATACGGCCTGTGGATTTGCGCTTTATTTAAATCGCCGCGTGAAATTAGAAGCCTGGGATATAGATATCGCCTTCCGTCGCATTGCCAACAAACGCACCGCTTCATCGCAACTGGTTTCGCTGCTCGGCGCTATCGCGCTGGGCTGTTGTTTGTTAATCGATGCTGCACCACACGCTTATGCCGATGACCCATTGCCGACCATGGAAGCTGCGCAAGAGCAAACGGAAAATAGTGCGCAAGAATTACTTGAGCAACCACTGGGCGATTATCAGGACATTAACCGTGAGCAAGCGCAGAAAGCGATTACCGAGGTAATGCAACAAGCGGAATTTAGTCGCAAAGAAATAAAACGCACGCTCACCTTTATAGAAAAAGAGGAAGAAAAAAATTGGTTTTTTGAATTTCTTGATAAACATTTTGGCGATTTTTTTGACGAATTTGAGGATTTCAAAGGCTTTGGTTTTTTCGCCAGTGGTTTGGAAATACTCTTGTGGAGCGCCGTGCTGCTACTTGTCGCACTGGTAGTGTATCGCTACCGCCATTGGTTGTCAGCGCAATTTGTACGCATTGCGCCCACCAAGGTACCGCGCAGTAAACCGCAAACACTATTTGGTATGGAGGTCACGCAGGAGTCATTGCCCGACGATGTCAGTGCCAATGCCCTGCAACTCTTGCAACAAGGCAATAGCCGCGCAGCGCTTGCCCTACTCTACCGCGCCAGTTTGTTTCAATTAATTTATAAAGGCGCCGATATTCACGAAGGCCATACAGAAGGTGAATGTGTACAACTTATGCGCGACCTGCTGAATCATGTCTCTGCCGCGCAGCATCCGCAGCAACAACATTTACATCAGAAAATACTGCAACAACAAATCGACTATTTTGCCGAGCTAACGCGCTCGTGGCAGCAACTTGCCTACGGCCACAAGCTACCGGAATTTGCATTGGCGGAGCAGCTCTGCCTGCAGTGGAATAGTTGTTGGCTATTACCAGTCGCACCGACATCGCCAGTTGCTGGCAAGACGGGTGCGCAATGAGTAAAAAATCCCTGTCGCTGCACCAAATTATTATCTTGCTTGCGTTTGCTGCCGTGGTGATTGCCGGGCTGGTTTACTGGGCAATCAGTAACTTTCGCTGGGAAGAAAAAGAAATCGATTTAGGTTATTCCAGCGAAGCCAAACGAAATGATTTTCTCGCCGCCGAAATATTTTTGCGTAAACACGGCGTGCAAGCGACCAGCATTAAAAACCTCAGCCTGCTTGATGACCATCGCTGGCGCAATATTCCCTTGGGGCAGGACGATACCATCGTACTGATTAACGCCAATAAAACCCTCACCCAGGAACGCTATGAGCGTTTGTACGAGTGGATTGAAAACGGCGGCACACTGATTACCTCCACGCAAAACCCCTTTATCGGCTCCCACACCGATGAAGAGGATTTACTACTGCGCGATTTTGGCATCACCCCCGCCGCTGATCATGTGCCGGATTTAGCGCAGTCATTGTTTGACGCTTTTGATAACAAGGATGACGAAGAACAGGAGGAATCAGAAGAAGACTCAACCGAAGCTACTGATAGCCAAAATGCTAAGCAGCTCCCCAAACAAGAAACTGAAGAAAACACTAAACAAGAAAGCACCACGCAAGAAAATAAAGAAGAAGCAAAACAAAACGATAAAAAATCAACCACTAAAAAAACCAAAAAAGAAGATAAACCGGAAAACTATTATCGCTGCAACTTGGGTGATGAGCCGAACGAAGTAGAATTTGCCGAAGAAGAAAAACCCTTGCGTTTTGACTTTAGCCGTTACGATCCATTTTTTTATGAGGATGAGGACTACGACGAAAGTGAAACAACTGCAGAAGATGAAATATTTGCAGAGGATGAGGAAAACACGGCGGAAGTGAGCACAGAAGAAAACAACAAAAGCACCGACGATTCAGAAACATCGCACATGGTTTATTTTGAAGTTGGCGCTGGCGGCATCACCATTACCAGCGACAATACTATTTGGAGCAACCGCCGCATTGATTGTCACGACCACGCCTATGCACTCTGGAGCCTTGCTAACCACAATGGTCGCGTGTGGTTTTTAAGCAATCAGGATGCGCCCTCACTCGCCGCAATCCTGTGGCGCAACGCGCCCTATGGTGTACTCGCCGCACTGCTTGCGCTGCTGCTGTGGCTCTGGGCAAAAAGCCAACGCTTCGGGCCCATTTTTGTGAACAAGGAAACCGCGCGCCGCAGTTTGGCGGAACATATTTTTGCCAGCGCCATGTTGCTCTGGCGCAATCAGCAACACCCACAATTACTCACTGTATTGCGCCAGCAAATTTTTACTCGTCTGGTGCAACAGCATCCGCAGTTAGCACAAGCCGACAAACAACAGCGCAGTGTATTTTTACAGGAATTAACCGGCATTGATCTCGCGGCAATCCAGCGCGCACTCTATGCCGAGGATTTGCATCAACCGCAAGACTTTGCCAACGCCATCGCCCATTTGCAAACCATCAGGAAGCAACTATGACCGAGTCAATACATAGCAGTGAAAGCGCCGATATCAATTTACAAAATGCTGAACATGCGCAAGATGTCGCCACCAGTCCAGCAACAGGTGCCGATGAAAACCTGCAGCAACGTTTACAGCAAGCCAGCGCACTGGCCAATAATTTATTAAACGAAATAAAACGCGTATTAATCGGTCAGGATGCGATTATCGAACAAGTATTAATTGCTTTGATTGCACGCGGCCACGTATTAATCGAAGGCGTTCCAGGCTTGGGTAAAACCCTGCTGGTACGCAGCTTGGCAAAATGTTTTGGCGGGCAATTTTCGCGTGTGCAATTTACGCCGGACCTAATGCCTAGCGATGTCACCGGTCACGCCATGTTCAATATGGCAAAGCAGGAATTTGAAATCCGCAAAGGCCCGGCCTTCACTAATTTATTACTCGCCGATGAAATTAACCGCGCGCCCGCCAAAACCCAGGCAGCGCTATTGGAAGTGATGCAGGAAGGTCAGATTACGATTGAAGGAGAATCCTTTAAAACCGGCGAGCCGTTTATGGTATTGGCGACCCAAAACCCGGTTGAACAGGAAGGCACTTACCCGCTGCCAGAGGCGGAGCTGGATCGTTTTATGTTGAAGGTCATTATCGATTACCCCAGCGAAAACGATGAGCAATTAATGTTGCGCCAGGTTACTTCGCAAGCACAAGGCGGTTTTGGTTTGGAACATATTCGCACCCTGTTAAAACCAGCACATGTATTAAGCCTGCAAAAAATCGCCGAGCAAATTACGGTGGATGACCAAATTCTGCAGTACGTAGTAAAACTGGTGCGCGCCACCCGCAGCTGGTCAGGTATTGCGCGCGGCGCTGGCCCACGTGCTTGTATCGCATTACTCGCGGCAGCGCGTGCCTACGCATTAATCAGCAACAACACCTTCGTCACACCCGACGACGTCAAAAAAATGTTTATCCCCGCGCTGCGCCACCGTATTTTGTTATCGCCGGAATTGGCGATTGAAGGCATAGCGGCCGAGCGGATATTGCACAATATTTTATTGCAGGTTGATGCACCGCGGAATTAATTGGATTTTTAAATCCGCGCCCTTGAAATAAAGGCTTCATTTCGAAAACGCATGAATACATCCCTGCAGCTCCCTCAAGTCGTCCATGACTTGAGGGTTTCGAAATAAAGCCTTTATTTCAAAACCGCTAACACCAATACCACATCAAAATATTTTCAGCCCAACCGGAAATTTTATGCGCAGAAAATGGATTCCCAGCTCACGATTGATTACCGCGTTTTCGCTGTTGGGCGCAGCGGTTTTTATTAATGCCTTCAGCAAAAGTTATTTTAATACGGGGCTGGCCGACTATTTACCCGCAGCGCTGTTTGGTGGGCTGATAATTATAGCGCTGCTGGATTTTATGTTGTCGCGCCGCCTGCCTCCAGTAGAAATAACTCGCGAAGTCGCCGGCAACCTCGCTGTGGATAAGTGGGCACCGGTAACGCTGCGCATTAAACATCGCTTCACCCAGCCCACGCAGATTAAAATTTTTGACGGCGTTCCCAATAGCGCCGACCACGACAACCTGCCACTCACCATTGCATTACAACCCAATCACAACAGCCGCAACGAATATCAATTGCGCCCGCTTGTGCGCGGTGCAGAACAGATTAAGCAAGCGCAGGTGGAGTTTTATAGCCCACTCGGTTTCTGGGCGATTCGCTACTGGACGGGTGACATAACCCCCATCAAGGTCTATCCGGATTTTGTCGCCATTGCGAATTACGCGATTCTCGCCACCGAAAATCACACCAGTCAAATGGGCATTAAAAAACGTCAGCGACGCGGTGAAGGTATGGAGTTTCATCAATTACGCGAATATCGCCAGGGCGACAGCTTGCGTCAATTGGATTGGAAAGCTACCGCGCGCCGCCAGAAATTAATGGCGCGGGATTATCAAGACGAACGCGACCAGCAAATTGTATTAATGATCGACAGCGGCCGACGCATGCGCGCCAAAGACGACGAACTCAGCCATTTTGATCACGCGCTTAATGCGATGTTACTCGTCAGTTATATTGCATTGCGCCAGGGCGACAATGTCAGCCTGCTCAGTTTTGGTAGCGAAGGCAACAAAAAACACCGCTGGATTCCACCACAAAAAGGCGTGGAGCGTGTAAAAACTTTGCTCAATGGGATTTACGATTTGCAAGCCACCCAAGCCACGGCAGATTACATCACTGCCGCCGAAAAACTCGCCATCCTGCAACCTAAACGCTCACTGGTAATTCTCGTCACCAATTCCCGCGACGAAGACAACAACGAATTATTACTCGCGGTAAACCTGCTGAAGAAACGCCACTTGGTCATGGTCGTTAACATCCGCGAACACATTCTGGACAAACTCGCCGACACCCCCGTCCGCGATTTTGATGACGCCCTGCACTATGCCGGCGTACAACAATTTTTACACGAGCGCAGCGAAAGCCACCAACAACTAACCTCCTCCGGTATCTACGCCATCGACTGCACCGCCAATGAATTAGCAGTGCGTGTAGCGAATGCGTATTGGGAAATTAAGGGGGCGGGGGTTTTGTAGCCTGGCACGAGCAATCCAAACGGAAAAACTCGCATGGCATTAGCCATAGCTATTAGCCTTTTTTCGTACACACTGAGAAACGAGTTTTATCCAAAGTAATTTCAAATTTTTATTTGATAAAAAACCGAAAAACCACTCTTATACACTAGGATTTTCATAGCTCTCATTATGGGATACAATCCCACCGGCGTTATTTCAGCGCAATTAACTCGGATTAACAACTTAGGGATATTTATGAAATCAATAGTTAAGAAATATTTAATTTTATCTATATCGATGCTTTTTTCTACCACAGGTCTCGCAGATTATCCTCTCGCCATATTAAAAAACGGCACCGATACAACAGTTGTTTCAGCAAAAACATATGAAGACAATAGCTTTGCCGCCACTCATTTAATTGGTATTACTAAAAATGGAGAAAATGTATTTCTGGATCCATTAGCACCTGCCAAGTTTGGTGCACCAGAGATTGAGATTATGCATGGTTATTGCGCAGTTATTTCAGATAACAGCTTATTTACTGGAACGAAAACTCGATATTTTGGAGAAGGGAAGTACAATTTAAAAAGAGACTATGGCTATACAGATGGCATTAAAGCATTGGCATTATACTGGAGCGGAAGAAACACAAAATGTCAAACACTCAAAGATATACCAATTATATTTAATGCAGAAAAAACCCAGCTTTTTCCACTAATAGACACCAGTCAACAAAGATTGTATTTCACTAAAGTAACCAACCCAACCGGTTTTGGAAATGCCATTAGCGAGACTTATTTTGCCACCGAGTCCACCAAGCGCTACGTGCGATTAAATGATTTTTTCTACGTTAAAAATGGTGCCTTATTTTACGATGTGCACAGCAACCGCGGCGGATTTATTGATTCCGCTTTCTTGTTGAGTGTACCAAAATGTTACGAAGTGGAGATCACTGACACCAATACATACATAAGCAAAGTATACAGAGCAGGCATGCACAATTTGAAATCAGACTTTAAGCAGGTTCATGTTGCTGATGCAAAAACCATTTCAAACTGCATACCAGAGCGGACCACAGGATTAATAGCATCGGAATATGACGACCTGCCTACTTTCTCCGCCGATTATTATCTAGCTGCTAATGATGATATTTCAAATGCATATGGACGACAGAACTTCAAGGCAGCCAGATTGCATTGGGATACACACGGTAAAAAAGAAGGAAGAATTAGCTCACCAAGCTTTAATGTAAAAGAGTATCTACAACTTAACCCCGACTTGGTTTCTGCATTTGGAAACAGTTACGTCAACGTTATTGAGCACTTTAAAAATTACGGCATAAAGGAAGGGAGGCAGTCTAGCCTGAGTTTTAACGTGAGACAGTACTTATCACATTATCCAGACTTACAAAATGCGTTTGGAACAACCGGGTTTTTGAAAGCTCACAACCACTGGATTCATAGCGGCCTGAATGAGGGAAGAAGATCTTCAGCTACATTTTATGTAGCTAGTTACCTGACAAAATACTCTGATCTTGCTACCGCATTTGGTAACCGCGACTATGTTCGCGCGTTAGTTCACTATCACCAGTTTGGCATATCAGAGGGAAGAACAGCTAACTAACTAAATACAGCCGCTTGGACAACAAAATCAAGCGGCTGTATCTACCCCAAGAATCAAAAAAGTACTCCTTTGTAAAGTCTACCAATCCGCACATAGTGAAAATTAATCCTACCTACTGTTATTCATAATTCCATCCGAGATTGTAGCTATTTATAAAGATTCAATGAATGCATCATCACTGACAAGGCGAACGTAAACAAACTCCGTTTTTTCAACATCGTTTACCTTACCCACAGCAAAATTGATTGCCCAAGCGTTATATTCCGTGTAAGCAAAACCTTCCCGGCTCCAATAGTAATCACTTTGGGTAAGCGGAAAATATTTAATGTCAACAGCAGGATTATGTTGCCCAGATTTAACTATAGATTCTAATTCCAATACGCTTGGAACATGCCAACTATTTGTGCCACAAAGCGACATCGAATTTATCGCAATGCTGTGCATGGATATATTGCAATCTTTCAAATTACCCGTTTTATCTTCCGTAAAATATGGGCAATTACTAACAATCCGCTGATTATCCTCTATTGACAGCGAGCCTGACGCGTCGTCACTCCAGCGGTACCGAAACTCGTGAGATAATCCCGGCGCACTTACACTTTTACTTTCCCATAAAAGGTTGGTTTTGTTGTCGAATATACATGACCAAACTTCAGCATCATCGGCAAGCCGGTTTCCAAATGAATCTATCTTGATAAAACGATGCCTTTTAGGCAGGTCGTTATCTTTATCATCGAGATTCAACTCACTTCCAAGCGGTGCTTCAGACGACTCACTAGGCGCATCGTCAACTGACATATCTTTTATTTTTCGCTCTGACTCAAATACTTCGGTGATATCCTGAGCATGTTTTTGAGATTCTTTATCAAGATCCGAGAGGGCGATACTACTTGAGTGTTTATTTGAAGAGGTTGGCTGTATTGAATCAGATAGCTTTTTTTCAAACTTATCTTTCTCTCCAATATTTTCATTCACACCAGAACCAGCATGATGAATGGTTTCATTAGAGTGGTGTGCTGACTTAGTTTCTGAATTTTCCTTAAGAAATTCTTTAAAATGCAACGCGAAGAATGTTGCGGCTATGCTTACAGCCACCAAAATTGTAAGTAATCGTTTTGTTTGCATAAATCCCTTTCCGTGAGCGCGTAGCTTCAGCGCCATTTCTGCTCGACATTCCTGTTGAATTTACTCGATCATAAATAAAAAAACTACCTATCATCACTGACAGATAGTTTCTTTGATTACTTTGCAAAAAATAATTACAACAAGAAACCACTAATCCCCCCATAACTATTCCCATACCGCCCCCAGTTCAAACCAAAGGCTTTGGCGATATCCAGATATAAGTTGGACATGCCGTTATTCATTGCATCAATGGCCTTGCCGTTTTGGATGGCGCCACCGGCGCCGCCTGCGACATAGATGCCGGGGTTTTCTTGTTGGTGGTTGCCGCCGCCGACTTCTGACATAACTAATATCAGCGTGTTATCCAGCAGTGTGCCGCCGTAGGCGACATCTGGACGAACGGCGAGTTCGTCCATGAGGTAGGCGACCATCATGTTGTACCAGCGGGTTTGTGAATCAAATAATGCGGATTCATTGTGAGAACTCACATGGCTGCGGGTTTCGTTGTAATTTAATTTATCGCCCGAACCGAAATCGCCCATGTAGGGGCGCACGCTGGGGAAATTAATTTTTAACGATTCATCCTGCGCACCCATAAATTGAAAACTAGCGGTGCGGGTAATGTCTGCTTGAAATGCCATGGCGATATTGCGCATTTGCGCTTTGGCAATTAATTCCGCGTCGTCGTTTACGCCGGTCATGCCGATGCTGGGGCGGCTAAAGCCGGTGCCGCCGCCGATATCCAGCGTGCCGGTGAGTGTGCTCTGGTAATAATTGAGCGCTTCTTCGTGGGTGAGTAATTTCCCTTGCTGTTTAATGTTGAGGGTATTGGCCTGCAACAAATCCAAATTTTCGTGCAGGCTTTCCAATACTTTTTTGCGGCGTTCCGCTTCCGGGTCCGGTGTACCACTGCTGCTGCCAACAATGTCGGCGAGTAAATTGTCGTACACCTGTTGCGGGTTGTCGGACACTTGAATTTTATTGCCGTTTTTATTGGTGAAGGGCAAATACTCTGCGCCTATCGCCCGGCTTGACCACACGCCGACATGCATATTGTTGGTGAGGCGACCACCCAATGCTTCGCCCATAGCAACATCAAAAGACGGTGCACGCTCGACACCGCCGGAGAACACGCCGCGACAGGCTTCCGGGTGACCCGAACTGCCGCCGTGGCCGTTGTAGCTGAGATTTTTAAACGCGACAATTTTGTTGATATGCGCGTTTAAATGTTGCAGCGGGCTGGTATCAAAACTGCCACTGCCGAGTGCGCCAGTATTGTAGGAATGCCATTTGTCGCGCACACAACCGTTGGGGTAAAACACCATCACAAACCGTTTGGCGCCGCCCACTTGGGCGAATACATTGGCCGACAACATAAACTGACTGGTGAACGCGGTGGTTAAACCGGCCTTCGCAAGCGTGCGGAGGAAATCGCGACGCTGCATTTTATTTTTTAAAATATTCATGCTGATGTCCTCCGCAATTATTTGCGCAAAATGTAGTTTTTGGTTTGAGTGAATTCCACCATCAAATCCAACAGGTTGGCATTGGTGGCGGTTTTGAATTCACGACCAAAAACTTGCAAGGTACAGCTGTCGCTCGCCTCCTCCAGTTGGCCGCGAGTGTAGCGATACCACTGACGCGCATAACAGGCTTGCGCATTCGGGCTTTGGGCGAGCAAATCGGTCAACTCATCCATGCCGTGATACAGAGTCACAGGTTCGGACTCGGATAAATAAGTCTCGGCCGAATTCAAGCTGCCTATTTCACCCAGCGAGTTGATGGCTTTTACCAGACCGTTGTCGGTGGTTTCGCTGTTCACATACAGGCCAAGGGCGTTGTAATTTTCCAAACCAAAACCTATGCCGTCGATGTACTGGTGACAGGACTCGCAGCCCTCTTGCAAATGCGCGGATTCAAACCGCTCACGCACGGTGAGGCTTGGATCTTCCTGCGGTTTTAACTCCGCGCCCACTGGCGGTGGCGGGAAGTCCTGACACAACAAATTGCGTCGCACAAACAAACCGCGTTTGACCGGATGGGTTTTCTCCGAGGCGGATTGAATCGCCAGAATACCGGCATGCCCCAATACCCCACGACGCTCGGCATTCACGCCGCTGTAATCCACGCGCTGCACGCCGCTACCACCCGGCCAGTTCAGGCCGTAATGGTTGGCCATCTGCTGGGTCATGTAGCTGTAGTTAGCGGTGAGCAATTCCTTGTAACTGCCGCCGCCAAATACTGTGCGTTTTACAAACTCGATGGTCTCGGCCTTCATGTCCGCCTTGAGGCTATTACTGATGGCGGTGGTTTTGATGTCTTTGTCCAAATCCAGCCAACCGGTAATAAAGCGCTCAAAAGCGACTTGGGCTTTTGGATCCTGCAACATGCTGCGCACGCGGGTGGCGATTTGTTCCGGCGAACTCAACTGCCCAGCATCGGCGGCGGCCATAAGAGTGGCATCCGGCGTAGTCGCCCAGTAGGTATAGGAGATCATGGCGGCGACTTCATAGTCGGTCAGCTCGTAATAGTTCCCTACTGGCACACCCACTTCCGAGCGATAGAGCATGGAGGGCGAGGACAAAATCGCCGTGAGCAAGGCCAAGTCGCCCTGCGCACTGTGCAGTGCCACCAGCTTGGTTACTTCGCTCGAACTTAATGGCCGACGGAAGGCGCGCTTGCCAAAGTTCTGCACAAAACAAGTCACGTTGTTACAACCGGGAGCGAGGCTGTAGAGGTTGGTCACCATGCCCGCCGCCGCTTCTGCCGCGAGTACATAACCTTTGGCATAGTCGTTGGTGAACACCGCATTGGCGTTGGTTTTGAAGCCGTTAACCGGCAAGTCGCCCGGAATACGGCCACTGGTGACATCGATAGGGGTGGTTAAACCCAGTAAATCGCGCACCGAGTTGTTGTATTCCAGCGTTGATAACAAGCGGAAACTGCGATCTTGTGGGATCAAATCGTCCAGGCTTTCAGCATCACACACACCTGCGGGCGGCAGTATGGCATCCGCCAAAATCATCGCGGCGATACTGGTAGCACAACTGCCAGTACAGGTGCCAAGGCTCGCACCATTGGTGTCTTTGGGCATATTGGTGGCGATGTAGTCCGCCAATGTTTGCAGGTTGTAGCGACCAGCAATCGCTTGGTTAGTGAGCTTGTAACTGCCGGTCTGACCATCGCTACCGTGACAACCCACACAGCCCTGACTTTGGTAATGGCCGCGCGCTACTTCATGTTGATCGGTGATGGCATCAAACACCGCCAGCAGCGTCAGCGACAGCGCATTGCCCACCACCATTTGGGTAGTGGCACTATTGGCATCCAACAAGTAAGCCGCGCCGGTACCTTCCCAGTGCACAAACTGCATGCCGGGGCCGGCGGGATTGGCGTTGATATCCAACAAAGTACCAGGCACAAACAACTTGCCACTCAGGTTGCCGCTGGCGCCGATACTCGCACTGCCGTTACCGACCTGAATCTGGGTGCCTGCTTCCACTGCAGCTGCAGCGGGTTCAGCAGCCAGCCAGCCATTGTCATACCAGCTTGGCTGGGCCTGATTCACGGTAAGGCCGGTGCCGGTCTGGTTAGCGCCGTTATTGCTGAAAATAATATTGGTCGCACCGCTGGTGTTCGCCCAGCTGGCGGGAATCACCAAGCGCAGCCAGCCTGCGCCATAGGCCGTGGCCGCCTCGGTCAGCGCAGTTCCCGGCCATGGGCCAGTGCGCGGTGTTTCTACACCGTTTTGGTTAGTCCACACATAGGCTGACACTGTGCCCCAGTTGGCAGGCTTTTTCACATACACATACTGCCCCTGCCCCAACCCCGTCACGGTGTAACTAGTAGTCAGGTCGCCGTAGAGGGCGTTAATAGTGGTGGTACCTGCTGCGGTGCCTGCGGTGAGTAAACCGAAGGCCGATACAGTCGCCACCTGTGGGTTGCTGCTGGTCCAAATCACCCGTGAAGTCATGCCCTGCAAGCCATCTGCCGCCGTAGCCACGAGTGCCAGCTGGTGCTTTTCACCTGCCAGCAAACGCACATTGGCACGGCCGACAATAGTCAGTGCGGTGATGGGGTTGGATGGCGGCACCACCTCCAGCGTGATGCTATCGCTGTAGCCGTCACTGCTCGCGGTGATGGTTACCGTGCCGGTGCTTAATGCCGAGAGGTTGATGGCGGCGCCGGTTTTACCTTGGGTAGAAATCACCGCCGGGTTGCTGGAACTCCAGCTCACCTCACCCACCGCAGGCAGTTGGGTGCTGTTGCTGTAGAGCATCGCCAGACTCAGGCCGATGACCTCGTTCACTTCGGCGCTGGTTTTACTGGCGCTGAGTGCAACACCGGTTTGCACTACATCCACACCCAATTCATTGATCCAATTGCGGAACAGGGTTTCCGCCTGGGCATTGGTTTCGGTGGAGCCAAAAGGCATGCGCATACCGGAACCGGTTTGGTATTTGTAAAGGTTGCTATTGGCGGGAATGCCCGGAATTACCCGGTTGCTCTGGTTGACCAGCTTCATGGATTCCAGCGCGGTGTCAAAACGCAAATCCATACCGCCTGAGGTACCGGCGTGACAGTGGGCGCAGTTAACATCCAGGTAAGCCTTGGCGCGTTCGGTCAAACTCGCGTTGCTATCGGTTGGCGCCGCAAACTGCGCATAGCTGCTGGCATTGCCAATGGCGCTGCTAAACAGGTTGATGCTGTTGAGCACTGTCAGTTGGTTAGCGGTCACGCCCTGGTAATTGAAGTTGCCGTTGAGTTGACGGGTGCTTAGCGCCAGCGGGGTGAGTTGACCCTCGGCATTTTTATGACAGCCGCCACAGGTGCTGCCGGTTTCCACTTTGCGCGTCACACTCACCAAGCCGCCATCCGGCACCACGGCCGATTCAGTAACCAAATCGGCATCAGTTCCGGCGCTATTCCACTGGTAGTTAGCGGCCTGCCAACCGGTTTCCTGACGGAACAAAACCGAGGTGGTAAAGGGTTTATTGGCATTGCTGGCGGTGGCTACGGCCAGGTGTTTTACCACCACCGAGCCGACCGGCAAGTCCCAGAGTGCTGTCGGGTCAAAGCCCGTTGTGCTGCTATTGGGCAGGGCGATAAAGTGGCGCATTTTGCCGCCATCAAACCAACCGCCGCTATTGAGCGAATACTCAATCACGCCGTGGGCCGGAATCAGGTTAGCCAAATCGGCAAACAGACCGGTGGTGGAAAGTTTGGTCGGGATCTGCGCGGTAGCGACATCGTCATCCACCACTTTGAAAATGCTGGATGGCCCACCCAATTCGCGGCCGTGGCTGGAGATCAGCAGGTTCTTCTGTAAATCCTTGCCTATCGACGAGATGTAGTAAGGGAATGCTTCGCTGATCAGTTTCTTCGCCTGCCCGTCATTGCTCACCGACCAGAGGCGCTTGGTCACGTAATCGCCAAAAATAAAACTGCCATTGAGCGCCGGTAATTGGGTGCCGCGATAGACAAAACCACCAATGATCGACACGCCGGAAGTACGGCCATAACCATCGCGCGGCGGCACATAATCCGTCAGGCAATTTTTGCTGGCAGCACCACCCAAGGTGCCACGGTTACGGGTGCCTTCACACACCGGCCAACCATAGTTTTGGCCTTTGGTGATGATGTTTACTTCCTCATAGGCCAGATCGGTGTCCTGCCCGATTTCGGTTTCCCACAGGGTGTAGGGGGCATCGGTATCAAACGCCCAGCGCCAGGGGTTGCGATGGCCCATAGACCAGATCTCCGGCAAATAACCCGCCTGCCCGACAAAAGGGTTGTCCGCCGGCACGCTGTAATACTTGCCATTCACTGGCGTCGCCAGCGGCTGAATGCGGATAAATTTGCCGCGCAAGGTAGTCGGATCTTGCGCGCTGTTGTTGTGGCGGCGCTGATAAGCATCGCTCGGCTGCGGGTTGAGTGGGAAGGCGCTATGTCCATAACCGCCCTCGCCGATGCCTACATAGAGGTAACCCTCGGTGGGGTGGAATTGCATCATGCCACCCTTGTGATCCTCACCCGGTTGCGGAATGCGCAGCAGCTCGACCTTGGACCCAGCAGAGGTTGGGTTTGCCGGGTTATCAAGCGTCCAGCGCTCGATAATCGCATCGCCGGTTTTCCCGCCCACTATCCCATCGGTGCGCGGGTAGAAATTATCGCTCTCACCAAAAATGTAATAGACGTAGATAAAACCATTGCTGGCGTAGTGCGGGTCAAAGGCCATGCTGAGCATGCCGCTTTCGTTGCTGTTGAGCACAGTGGTTTTGATATCCAACAACTTGCGCACTTCTGCCGGCACTACCGATTCTTTGTTGGGGAATGCGTAGATCGCGCCCTCTTTATCCACCACGTACACCAAATCATTGGCGCCGTCGTTAGTCACCATTACCGGTGAAAAGAAAAAGGATTCCAACGCCGGGAAGGCGTTCACAAAGCGGTATTTACCGCTGCTCACCGTGCCGGTAATCGGGAAGCCAAGTGGCGCTGCCAATTGTGGGCGCTCAGGTAAACCTTGAGTCGCCGCAACAACATTGATCACCAGGGTATCGGTCACTGTTGAGCCGTTTGCAGCCGTGAGTGTGAGTGTGACCGTGTGATTGCCAAGACTGGTCAATGGCGGCGTCACCACTTGTTTACCCACCAGCGCGCCCGCCCAAGCGGTACTGGTCCAGCTGGCCGTCGTGTAATCGCCAGTGGATGCTGCCGCCGACAATGCCTGACGACCATTCACATTTGCTTTGCGATCCACCCCCGCATTAGCGACCAGGGTTGCAGGCACGCCGCAGGCCGCCGGTGTTTTCCAGGACGCAGTACCAAAGTCATAACAATTATTGGGTGCGACAAAATTTAAATCGCCCGTTTTAGGGTTGCCGTTTGCGCTAAACACCATGCCCGCCGATGTGAGCGCGCCCGTGAATTGATAGCTGTAAATTGTCGGTGCATTCGCAAGGCGAACCATCGCAGGCCCCGGCCACACACTGCCAGTACGCGCAGGCACGGCATTGAAAAAATGCACGTTTACACTGGCCCAGTTAGCGGTATTTTTAAAATACAGGGTGGTATTTGTGGCGGCCACGCTTGAGGGGGTACTGGAAGAGGTTTGTGCAACGCTTGACGATGCTATCGACAGACTGGATGAGCTTGGCGCAACACTTGAAGAAGCAGGTGCAACACTGCTTGATGCCGGTGCAGAGGAGGATGCCACTGCAGTGGTAAAGCCGCACTGCGCAAGAGTTTTCCATACAGTATTTTCATAACAACCGGCGCCGGTAAATTTCAAATTCGCACTTTGCGGCGCACCGGTATTGTTAAAAATAATATCCAGCGAGGTTGGCATAACACCAGCAGCCAAGTCCGCGCTAAAGTCGTAACAATAAAAAACGCCACGCTTGGTCATACTCTTACCGGGCCAAGCGGGCAAAGCGGTAATGGCCCCTGCAGGAGCAGGGTTCCAAAAATAAAGTGAGGGGTTTGCGTAATTAGCAGGATTATTAAAACAAATCGAATTGGCGCTAATGATTTGCGTCGCTACCGATGATGCCGCGACACTGGATGGCACGCTCGAAGGTGCAACACTGGAGGCGACAATGGAAGAAACCGCACTGGACGATGACGCCGCATTTGCTAAATAAAACCCGCACTGCGGCAAACTTTTCCACACGGTATTTTCATAACAACCCGCGCCGCTACCTGAACCATTAAAAGTGAGATTGGCGGTTTGATTTGCACCGTTGTTACTAAAAATAATACTGAGCGATGTTGGCAATGCACTCGCTGTTAAATGGCTCGCCAAATCATAGCAATAATAATTGCCAATCTTGACCATCGCCCTGCCCGGCCAGGCAGGTAAATTGGTCATGCTGGACGCAGGTGTAGGCGCCCAGAAATAAATACTGGGGTTGGCAAAATTGCCGGGGTTATTAAAACAAACACTGCTGCCTGAGACTGTCGCCGCTAATTTTACGGCAGAAATTGCCTTGCTCGTTTCATTGAAAGCAATGTGATAATCACCCGTAGAGGCGATTAAAAAATCTTGCGCCGGAAAGGTTTCATTCCAATTGTCGGTATAGCGACCAACCTTAAAGCGCGGATTAGTCCCTGCAAAATTTTGTCGCGTCTCCCACAAACCTGTTGCGGTGTTTTTCGTCATGGCAGTGGCGACCCAATCCGTGGGAGTACCGCGAAAATAAGCATTGCTCCACTGGGCGCTACTCCCATGGGAATAAGCAAGGGCGACAACACTGAACAAAAGAGTGAACCACCCTTTTGCCGCAAAACAGGCTGATAACTTACGCATAGTATCTTCCTACAGGAAACCAAACGACCGGCGTTACGCGCCGCGAAGCCTGGAAATATTATTGTTATGTAAATTGATATTATTTAAAGAATAACGAACCCGTGGAGCGGAGTTATCGCCCAACCAGTGCAACGTTTTGCAAATTATTTTCAGAAAAACATTAAGCAAAAGTATGCCGCTACCCAGCCACAGTAATGCCCGCAACTGTTGCGTACCGGATCCATAGTCTTTTGTAACGTAAGAGTATTTGTAAGGCGCTGAAACAACGCAGGGTGATACTTGTTCGAATTACTTTATTTTTTTAGTGTGTTGTTTTTTTACTGTATTGATCGATGCGAGAAAGCAGATGATTGCGCTAACACAAAAGTATTAAAACGATCACCATCGCCATTGCAGAATAGTTTTGTTCCGTTGTTGCAAGCAATATGAATACGTATGCAGAAAACTCAGGCAGGGAATACAAAAGTATTGGGTGACAATTAGTTACATCGCGTAACAGCGGAGCAACCCATAGTCGAATGGAAAACCACTTGCTAGCCGCATCACTTCAAGCAGCTAGCATTGGTTGAGAAATTAACGGATAAAGTGTTAGTCACCACGCACATAGCGTTGACCAAAACGCGTTAATACTGCCAGCGCGATGCCAACCAATAACCAAACTGGCGCAACCACTAGCGCGAGCAATATGCCATCCACCACCGCCATGCCCGCAATCATGCGTGGAATAACCGGCCCGGTGTAAGGTTTGCCGCGCATATGCTCATAGCGTGCAACAAAGGTTAGCGATAGGGTGTACAGAAACTGCAATATGGCGGCAATAATCACCCACTGCAACCACTGGGCGGTTAACGCCATAAGCACCACTACAAATACCAGTGCACGCGCTAACCCCATTACCAAAATACTGGCGGCCGTTTTTTTATGGAACACATCATAAATTGCAATGGTTGCAAACAGTGCGCTTGCAGCACACAGACCTGCCAGCGCAAAGGGTGTGAGTGCGACAAGAATAAAACCCGTTAAAAATAATGTAATCGCAATAATCACCGCCGTTTTTACGCTGACACTGCCAGTCACCAGCGGGCGATAGGGTTGGTGTTGTTTGTCCCATTGATAGTCACACAGATCATTCAGCACCATGCCGCCGCAATAAAATGCCGACAGCGCAAGCGCCAATACCGGCAGCCACACCCACTGCACCGTAGCAGGAACAGCATGATCAATTAACACCACGGCCGTGAGCACATTCATCCACACTGTGGGCAAGTTACTGATACGGCACAGAGCCAAGAGTGGTTTTATTTTCATGTACATATCCCAAGAGACAAAGTTGAACGCCAAGAAATTTCTGATAAATACACTTTTTGTCATACTCGCGAACGCGAGTATCCATAAAAGTTAATCAAACACATGGCGCAGCATTAAATCGCATACGTCAGTGGCGGCAATAGGTTCACGGGGCACCAGACGCGCCTCGGTGGACATAAAAATCGGCGTAGAGTCTGCACCAGGCAATGCCAAGCCGTGTGAACCTTTTACCTGTTCCGGCTGCATGGAAATCACATCCATTAAATAGCGGAAGCCTAATTTTTTGCGCAGCACCTTACCCGCCATGCGCAGCATAGGGAAACGCAATTTGGGATTGAAAAATAATTCGCAGGGGTCATAACCGGGTTTGCGATGAATCTCTACTGTGGGTGCAAAATCCGGCGCCTTGTTATCGTCCAGCCAATAATAATAAGTAAACCAGGCATTGGCGTCGGCCAATAAAATAAGTTCGCCCGAGCGCTCATGATCCAAGCCCAGCTCGCGTTTTCCTTCTGTATCCAACACCCGCGCAATGCCAGGTTGCTGCTCAAATAATTGTTTAACGGTGGGAATTAATTCAGCGTTTTGAATATATACATGGGCGATTTGATGGTCGGCCACGGCAAAGGCTTTACTGGTTGCAGTTTCCAAATACTCGCGCCCCAAATCGGTTTTTACCGCGAGTAAATTCGCTTCGCGCAAAATACGATTGGGGTGTACCGGTGTGTCCACCGCGCCAATACCGTATTCAGATAACACAATCACCCGGCAATTGCGCGCGGTAAAAAAGTCGAGCAGTTTGCCCACCAATCCATCCACTTCTTGCAGGTCTTTGCTGATATCGCCTTGGGGGCCGACTTTTTGTAAGCAGTAATCCAAATGCGGCAAATACACCAATTGCAAACTGGGGGATTTTTTTAGCTCCACGTTTATCGCGGCGTCGGCAATCCAGGCGCTGGATTTAATGGAAGTCGCTGGCCCCCAAAATTGAAACAAGGGAAATGGCCCAAGTTCTTGCGATAATTCTTCGCGCCATTCCAGCGGGTAGGTATAACAATCCGGCAGCTTGCTACCATCGGCGCAATAGAGCGGGCGCGGCGTTAGTGTGTAGTCGGCACCGGTGGCCATGGCATACCACCAGAAGGTATTGGCGCAGGTGAACGACGAATCTTTTGCGCGTGCTATATCCCAAATTTTGGGCGCTTGAATTAAGCGGTTACTCTGCCGCCACAACCAAACTTCATTAAGGTCGCGAAAATACCAGCCGTTGGCAACTATGCCGTGCTCTGCCGGTGTTTTTCCGGTGAGGTAAGTGGCTTGCACGGCGCAGGTCACGGCGGGCACCATGGGTTTTATATCCACACTGTTGCCCAGCAACTTTTGTAAGTTGGGTGTGTGCTCGCCAATTAAATTGCGCGTTAGCCCCACCACATTAATCACCAGCGTTCGTTGCATAAAACTTACCTATTGTATTTTTTCGTCATACTCGCGAACGCGGGTATCCATAAAAATCTTAATTATTTTGGCCGAGCAGATTTTTCACCCACTGCAATTCGCGCGCAATGGATACATCCAGCGGGTAATCCCGTAAGTGGGCGGGCAGATTTTTAAAACTGTAGGTTTCCACTTCTAATGGAATAGACGCATCCAATTGCGGTAAAAAATCGGTCAGGAAAAATTGCGTGGTGGTACATGGCCCGAGGTTATCGATAAAAATCGGCACATGAAAATGCACACGGCATTCGCTGTAAACTTCGCCATTTTCAAGTGCAGCTTGCAGCTCCGGCAAATCGCTAAAACGATGCAAACCCTGCGCATGTTTGGCAACCGCCTGATGCAAATACACCGGCTCGTTAAATTGCATTAGCGTGGCAATTTGCTCGTCTTGCGCCCGCAGGGCACTGGAGACTTGTACTTTCGCAATAGTGATATTGGCAGCGCGCAGCCGCGCGAGCACATCGGCGGCATCTTCAAACTCTACCGCCTGATGGCAACAGTCGAAACAAATCCCAATGTAGGTTTTTAGTTCCGCCGGAAAATCCATGCGCGCAAAAAAGTCGATGGTTTCAGCGGTGGTTTCTAATACACAGCAGGGTTCAGGTTCCAGCGCCAACTGGATCAGAATGCCATTGCGGTCATGCAGTGATTTTAAATGCTCAAGTACGGCGATTACGTTTTTGCGCACTAGCGGCCAATCGGCTTCCGCAAAACCTTGTTTATAGGCAATAGGTACAGTGGAAATCGATAATTGCTGCGCACGCGTGGTTAAAGCCACCGCCAGATCGGCTAAACGCTGGGTATAAACCACTCGCTCCTGCGTGCGCCAGTCGGGCTCATAGACAGCTTCTTTTACCGGCTGATCATGAAATGTGCCGTAGGGAAAACCGTTAATGGTAAGCAAGTAACAATCGTGTTGTTCACACCAGGTGCGGAACTCGGCGATTTTTTTATCGTCCAGTTCAACGCTGGCCTGCTGGGCGATACGCAGCCCGAGCGGGAACGCCGCATTAGGTGAAACTTGTTGTTTTACACTCAAGCCGTGGGATTCAAGGTTATCCAGCACGTGCTGCCAGGATTCGCCGGGGTGAATATTGCTGCAGTAAGTTAATTGGCGCATGGTCAATTGGTGGCCGGAAAATCACTAAGTAATTTATCAATACTGCGCTGCATCACATCAAGCTCAATATGATTAAATTGCGCCGCCTGCCCTTCGCCAGTTAATAAGGTAATACATAATTCCCCGCCCAAATGCTCGCGGAAATCCTGCAGGGCTTTGTGAATATCCAGGCGCGTTAACGCACTGTGACTCAGGTTAAAACCCAAATCGCGCAGTGTTGCCACTATTTTTTCCAACAGTGTTTGGGTAATAAAACCCATGTTGGCGGAATAGAGTGAATCCAGCGCAATGCCAATCGCGACTGCTTCGCCGTGACGTAAATCGTGGCCGGATAATTCTTCCAGGCGATGTGCCGACCAATGGCCAAAATCGAGTGGACGCGCGCTGCCGTACTCAAAGGGGTCGCCGCTGGTGGCGATATGATGCAAGTGCAATTCGGCGCAGCGACGAATCATATAGGCTACCGCTTGCTCATCAAATTCAGCGAGCAAGTGGCGACTCTCGTGCAGCCAATTAAAAAAATCCGCGTCTTTAATCAGCGCGACTTTTACCGCCTCGGCAATACCGGCGCGTTGGTCGCGTTTGGGCAGGGTTTGTAAAAAAGCAAAATCGTTAATCACTGCAAAGGGCGGTACAAAGGTACCCAAATAATTTTTGCGGCCTAAAAAGTTCACCGCATTTTTTACACCGATGCCCGCATCGTTTTGCCCCAGCACGGTCGTGGGCATACGAATTAAACGAATACCGCGGTGTGCTGTTGCTGCCGCATATCCCATCGCATCAATCACAGAACCACCGCCAATCACCAGTACAAAACTGTGACGATCGATTTTGTAATCCTGTGTCAGGCGATAGAATTCTTCGACTTCTTGCGGATCGCTTTTGCAAATCTCACCACTGCGCACAATTAACGGCGGTAGAATTAAATTAATCGTATCGCTGTGACAGCGTGCATATTCCGCTAGGTCATCTATTAATTGCGGGTGATTTTTCAATACATCAGCGTCTATAACCGGAAATACTTTATGCTCGCGATCGCCAGCGCGCTGCAGAATTTCGCGCAGCACCGGGTTTTCTACTGCAAAGGTATGCCGGGTAAAACTCACCGGAAATTCATAGCTGACACTGAAGCGTTGGATAATTTGCGACATCTTTTTTTACTACGTCTTTTAGTTGGGAACAGGTTCGTCAACACGGGGTTTTTGCCCGCGCAATACCGAGTTATCACTGTAAGACTGGCGCTGATCAATCACCGGCGTTTGCATTAACGCATCCACATCAATTTGACCCGACTGGGCGTAGGCGCTAATCGCATTGGTCCAGGTGGTGAGTTCAACGGCAGCGGGATCAATGCCGCGCTCTAACATCAGTTGCGCGGTTTTGGGAACCGCGAGCGGATCGCTCACGCCCCAGTCGGCGGAGCTGTCGATAATAATGCGTTCAGGGCCATATTCGCGCACAATTTCCACCATGCGCGCCGAGCCCATTTTGGTATTGGGGTAAATAGTAAACGCCGCCCAGGCGCCGTAATCCAATACGTCGCGCACGGTTTCTTCGTTGTTGTGATCCATAATGAGTTTGTGCATGGGCACACCCATTTCGCGCGCGACATCCATGGAGCGCAACACGCCGCGTTTTTTATCGCGATGGGGCGAATGCACCATCACCAGCATGTCGTAATCCACTGCCATTTTTAATTGCGCTTGATAGGCATATTCTTCGGCGGGTGTCATTTCGTCGTAGCCAATTTCGCCAATCGCGACCACGCCTTCTTTTAAAATAAATTGCGGCAAAATTTCCAATACTTCGCGTGCTAGACCTTCGTTGTTGGCCTCTTTGGAATTTAAGCCCATGGCACAGTAATGGGCGATACCGAATTGCGAGGCGCGAAAGCGCTCCCAGCCAATTAAGCTGGCGTAGTAATCGATAAACGAACCGACATTGGTGCGCGGTTGCCCCAACCAGAACGCCGGTTCAATCACGGCGCGAATGCCGGCGGCGGCCATGGCCTGGTAATCGTCTGTTGTGCGACTGCACATATGAATATGCGGATCAAAAAATTTCATAATTAAAATTCCCGGTGATTGTCTGTCGCACTGACAGAGAAAATATTGAGGCCTATTACCCCACTAATAACTGCACATCCGCTGGAATATCGCGCCCGGCACTGCGTCGTTCATCGATATAGTCATTTACCATCGCGACTAATTCTGGCGTAGTACGCAAATTAACGCCGTAAATATTGCCCAGCGGTTCGCCAATAAATAAAGCTTTGAGTAGCATTTGATTCCAGGCGAGAGCGTCGAAATACAAAAACGGATACGGCGAATCGCAGGCGACAGCAGAAAAGACCGAGCGCATATTGGTGCGACACCCTTCGGCGGCGCGCCAGACATGTTGTTGTGACTCAGGCAATAAACAGAGCGCGCGATAGTAAGCGCAGGACTCACCCTCATCGGCAAAGCGAAACCATTGATTAAAACGCTGGGCAAAGGCGGGCTCCGCCAGATCCGCGCGCGCCAGCACAAAACTGACACGCACCGTATCCAGCAAGCTCCAGGCCTTGGGGCTCCATCCGGGAATTAACGCGGCGGCGCGTTCAAGGTCCGCACCAGAGGGGGCAAGCGGCTGGCGCGGCACATGCCGGCTCGCCAACGAAACCAGCTGGGTAAATCGATCGTCCGTAACGCCAGTGGAAATTTGATCCTGAGTGCGCTGTATAAATTCCTGGGTGGTTGAATTCACACGCACTGCCAACACACTATTCAATAGCGCCAGACAGGGTTTACTCATGGTTTGCAGCTTTTAGGAGAAGGTTATTGTTTTTATCTTGCTTCAACCTCAGGGTAGTTTTAGGCAGGAGAGCGGAGCAAGATGAATACGTATGCAAGGTATTAGCACCCACCAAATCCCTGATGACAAGCCAGCCAATATAAATATGACTTTATTAGACCATTACCAACGAAACGGGAAAAGCGAAGAATCGCTAAGAAAAGAAAAGAGAGGGGATTTACCTGAACCGCGCGGGGCAAAAAAGCACAAGGTAGTGGATAAGCGGCCCTATACTGCGATACAAGCAATATAGAGCCACAATGGCTTAGCTAAACAAATTGCGGAAGAACAATTTCAAGTTATCCAATAAACGCGCGAAAAAGCCCGCTTCTTCTACAGCCTGAACCGCCACGATTGGGGTATTTACCAACAGCTGCCCATCCAATTCCACCGTAAGGTTACCCAGCTCCTGACCAACTGCAATCGGCGCTTTGATGATTTCGTTGATATGCATTTTTGCTTGCAGTGACTGCTCGCGTCCCTTGGGCAGAGTGAGCACTATATCCTTGGGTATCGCGAGGCTGACTTCGTCGGCCTGACCCGCCCATACACGGGAAGTACCTACTTGCTGACCCGCTTGATACAGCGATGTAGTTTGGAAATAACGGAAACCATAGGCCAATAACTTTTCCGTTTCTGCCGCGCGCGCGCGCTCTGACTCAGTGCCCATTACCACAGCGATAAAACGGGTGTTATCACGCTTGGCTGAGGCCACCAAACAATAGCCCGCCTCGTCGGTGTGACCAGTTTTTAAACCATCCACCGCGTCGTCGCGGAATAACAGCGTGTTGCGGTTGGGCTGGCGAATATTGTTGTAGGTGAAATACTTTTCCGCATACAGAGGATAATGGGTTGGGTGATCATTAATAATCGCACGCGCCAGCACCGCTAAATCTTTTGCGGTAGTTAAGTGGCCTTCGGCGGGCCAGCCCGATGAATTTTCAAAATGGGTACTGACCATGCCCAGGCGGGCGGCGGTTTGATTCATTAAATCCACGAATGCATCTTCATTGCCGGAAATATATTCGGCCAAAGCAACCGTAGAGTCATTACCGGATTGAATAATTACCCCGCGCAGCAAATCGATTACTGGAACCTGGGTGCCCTCTTTTACATACATGCGCGAACCGCCCATCTGCCAGGCTTTAACACTGATATTTACCAGTGAGTCTTCGCTAATTCGCCCCTTCTCAATTTCATCCACCACCAAATAGCTGGACATCATTTTAGTAAGGCTCGCGGGAGGCAAGCGTTCCGCCGAATTAAACTCCGCAACAATCGCTCCAGTAGTGGCATCTACCAAAATGTAGCCCGTAGCCGCCAATTGCGGCGCAGAGGGAATTGCTTGTGGCTGTTGCTGAACAACCTGACCGGGTGTAGGAGTTGGCAAAGTGGTAGCAGGGACAGGAGCCGAAGGCTGTTGCGCAAACGCGATACTCGCGCCGGCAAGAAAAATACTGGCAGCAATTTGTTTAATCATGATGAGATAACACTCTTTAAAACGAAAAATAAAAATGAATGACGAATTGTAACAGTAAAGCAGCGCAGTGAATCAAACCTGAATCACTTTGCCACCGTTACTGATAAACCACATGGGCTTCGTATATTTTTATGCGCGCCAATTGATCGCGCGCTTCCTGTAAGGATTTAGCATTGGCGAATGGGCCAACACGCACACGGTGAATTTCTTTGGGCGACTGAGCAGAATTAATAGTGAGTGGATAGGTTAATTTAGTGCCAATACTTGCGGCAAATTGCTGCGCTGCATTTTTTTGCGAAAAAGCACCAACTTGCAAATAAGTACCTGGTGGCAACGCAGACTCGACCTGTGCAGCGGAATTACCACCCGCACGCAAAGGCACCGGTGCTGCGTCATTCGGCAACGCGATTTCAACTTCAACACGTCCGGTTCCTGTTTTATGAATTCCGATACGCTGGGCAGCGGCATAACTTAAATCAACAATTCGCCCGTGATGAAAAGGCCCGCGATCATTAATACGCACCACGACACTTTTACCATTGTCGAGATTTTTCACCCGCACATAGGATGGAATAGGTAAGGTTTTGTGCGCGCCGGTCATAGCGTACATGTCGTAGACTTCGCCGTTTGAGGTGCGATACCCGTTGAATTTTTTACCATACCAGGAGGCATAACCCCGCTCTTTGTATGAAGACTCATCTGCGATCAAGTGATAAGTTTTGCCCAACACGGTATAGGGATTTTTGTTGCCCGCACGGGTGCGCACTTCATAACGCGGCACCGCATCTGGCACGTGAGACAGATCGACATCTTCATCCGGGCCAAAATCTTTATCGTGGGCATAGCGCCCATCGTTGGGATTATAGGGCGGTTTGGTTTTTCCAGTGGGCGCTTTTTGTGGTGCGGAACAAGCGGCAAGCAAAACACACAGGCCGAGCAGACAGAGAAAATAAATCTGGCATCTGCCAAAAAATTGTTTTGCGCGCGCCACCCATTGCATTAGTTTGCTCCCGCTACTTTTTGGTTGGATTTATTCATCGCATTTTTGATTTCTACACTCAAGTCATACACCGCCATGGCATACATCGGACTGCGGTTATAACGGGTAATCGTGTAAAAATTTTGCAGGCCAAACCAATATTCCAGACCTTTTACGCCTTCAAATTCAATGGCGATAGCCGGGATCTTGCCGCTCGCCTTAGTGACAGGGACCACACCGGTTTTTTTCCATTCATTTAATGTCAGTGTGGGTGGCACCACTTTATTAAATGCGTCGTTGGCGATCACTTTACTGCGCGCCTGCGACAGTTTTGCCGGTACCACTACTGCCTTATCTGTCTGCCAGCCATGTTGTTTAAAATAATTGGCCACACTGCCAATCGCATCGGTGGGGTTGTTCCAAATATCGGTAAAACCATCACCGCTAAAATCAACCGCATAATTGCGGTAGCTGGAGGGCATAAATTGCCCGTAGCCCATAGCGCCCGCGTAAGAGCCTTTGAATTCGAGCGGATTATGCTGTTGTTCACGCGTGAGAATTAAATAATTCACCAACTCCGAGCGGAAAAATGGTGCGCGCGGTGGGTAATCAAACGCCAGTGTGCTCAGGGCATCAATCACTTTCCAGCTGCCCATATTGCGGCCGTAGTTAGTCTCCACGCCAATAATCGCCACGATAATTTCGGCGGGCACACCGTATTCTTTTTCAGCCAACGCCAGTGCCGCGCGATGTTCATTCCAAAAGGCAACGCCATTAGCCACGCGCATGGGCACAATGAAAATAGGGCGATACTCTTTCCAGGTTTTGGACTTTTCTGCCGGGCGTGCAATTGCATCCAGGATCGGCTGGCGTTTTTCCGCCTTGTTTAACAACTGCGTCACTTCGGCCGCCGTAAAACCATGCTGCTGTACCATTTCGTCGATAAATGCTGGCGCCAAAGGGTGCTGGCTGTAATCTGCCCAGGCCGGAAGCGCCGCACCCAGCAACAGCGGCAGTGATTTTTTTGCTAAACAACGTATTGAAGAAAACATAAGACCTCGATTCCTGTTGTGCCCCGCCCCCGGTCGTTAACCTTGCGGAGTCATTACCCGTTTTTTCTCTGTTGATATGGCCATCAAAATGCCGAAGCCGGCAAAGAGCGCAACAATCGCGGTTCCACCCTGGCTAATCAGGGGCAAGGGCACCCCCACCACCGGCAGCATGCCCGATACCATACCCATATTGACGAACACATAGACAAAAAACGTGGAGCTAATACTCGCCGCCAAGAGGCGACCAAAGGTGTTTTGCGAATTGAGTGCGATCATCAAGCCGCGAATAATGAGCATGGCGTAGATGGTTAACAGCAGCAGCACACCAAGCAGACCAAACTCTTCCGACATCACCGCGATAATAAAATCTGTATGCCCCTCCGGCAGAAAATCCAGCCGCGATTGGGTGCCTTCCATCCAACCTTTGCCCGAGAGGCCGCCAGAGCCAATCGCTGTTTTGGACTGGATAATATTCCACCCCGTCCCCAGCGGGTCTTGCGTGGGGTCAAGCATGGTTAACACCCGCTGGCGCTGATAGTCATGCATCATAAAATGCCAAATAGGCCAAAGGCTGGCGAGAAAGACCACGACCGCCGCCGCGATGTAACGCCACAATAATCCACTAAAAAACAGCACCATAATGCCCGAAGTCGCGACCAGGATTGAGGTGCCCAAGTCAGGCTGTTCAATGATCAAGGCCGTAGGCACACCAATAAGCCCCAGCACCGCCAACACATGCTTGAAACGCGGCGGCAAAAAACGCCCACTCAAATAAGCAGCAATCGCAATCGGCAGTGCAAGCTTCATAATTTCAGAAGGCTGAAAGCGAAAGCCGCCAATTTGCAACCAGCGCTGCGCGCCCATAGCAACATTGCCAAAGATGGTGACTGCAACCAGCAGAATAACGCCGCCCACATAGGCAAAGGGGGCCATGCGCCGCATGAAATCCACCGGTATTTGCGCCACCACAAACATAGTGATGTAAGCGATCACAAAAAAAGTGGCCTGCTTTTCCACGCTCGGCAAGTTGTGACCGCTGGCGCTGTAGAGCACGGTCAAGCCTATCACCGTCAATATCAGCAGCAGTCCCAGCAAAAAGAAGTCGATGTGCAAGCGCTCCGCCAGCCGCGCCCGGCGACTGAATGCACTGGCAGCCTCGGGCATACGCCGTAAAAAATCCTGTCTACTCATCAATCAGTTTCCTGCAGCACTGAGGGCTGATGATGATGCAGCGGCACTGCTGCTAGCCGCCGCTTCACGCGCAGCTTTGCGCTCAGCGATATAGTTGTTGGCGCGCTTGACGATGGCAGCATGGTGATAGCCCAGCGGCGGCACAAATTCATCCTGTTTCAGGTAGTAACCCAACAGGTGGGCATCCATCATGGCGCGCGCCACCGGTGCCGCCTGACTGGATCCGCCCTCGGCGTTTTCCAACATCACCGCTACCGCGATTTGCGGGTTTTCCACCGGCGCAAACGCAATAAACAAGGCATGGTCACGATGGCGCTCCTTGAGCAAACCGGAGTTGTACTTGGCATTTTGCGCTATACCTACTGCCTGTGCTGTCCCCGACTTGCCAGCCATTCGGTATTCAGACCGCTCGGCCGCCCTGCGCGCCGTACCACGGGCGCCGTGCATTACCTCGGCCATGCCGTCAAAGATGGCATCCCAGTATTCAGGCTTGGTTTCCAACTGGCTTTCAATGATCGGCGCTTGTGGTTGATCGCCAATCTGCCTCACCAATTGCGGGCGAAAGCGAGTGCCACGGTTGGCAATGGTGGACGCCATAACCGCTAATTGCATGGGGGTCGTCAACACAAACCCCTGCCCCACGGACATATTCACTGTATCACCCGGATACCAGGCCTGACCTTTGGTGGCACGCTTCCACTCGCGGGATGGCCACACACCTCTGCGCTCGTTGGGAATATCGATCCCAGTCAGCATGCCCAAACCAAAATGGGCGCCAAACTCACTCATATGATCAATACCCATACGCACCCCCAAATCCCAAAAATAGGTGTTACAGGATTCAGCAAGCCCGGTTTTCAGGTTGACCATACCGTGACCGCCGCCAGTTTTAGCCAGAATCCAGTCGCGATAAATACGCGAGCTGCCTGGCAGGGTATAAAAACCCCGATCGGCGATGGTGCGGTTAACATCGGTAAAACCATGATACAAGCCCGCCATGCCCACCACCGGTTTGACCGTTGAACCGGGCGGATATTGGGCCTGCAGGAAGCGATTAAACAAAGGGGTATCTATGTCATTGTTGAGCGCGCGATACTCAGGAACACTGATGCCCGTCACGAATAAATTGGGGTCAAACCCGGGATAACTGACAGCCGCCAAGACCCCTCCGGTTTTTACATCAATCGCGACAACGGCACCGCGCCGACCGCGCATAACTGCCGTCGCAGTTTCCTGCAGACGGGAATCAAGATGCAGGTGCAAATCGCCCCCCTGCTTGGGGTCGATACGATCCAGAACCCGCATTACCCGACCGCGAGCATTAGTTTCTACGTTCTGGCTCCCCACCTGCCCCAACAAGGTATCTTCATAACTGAGTTCTATACCGCTTTTGCCAACCGAGTGAGTGCCTGAATAACGCTGGATTTGCTCGGGAGTAAATGCGGCCACCTCTTTTTCGTTGATGCGCCCGGTGTAACCAATAACAT
This sequence comes from Cellvibrio sp. KY-YJ-3, assembly GCF_008806955.1. Classification (NCBI taxonomy): domain Bacteria; kingdom Pseudomonadati; phylum Pseudomonadota; class Gammaproteobacteria; order Cellvibrionales; family Cellvibrionaceae; genus Cellvibrio; species Cellvibrio sp. KY-YJ-3. Next base: position 4,458,750 of record NZ_CP031727.1, read on the forward strand.
GGGCAAACAGGTCGCGGTATGGGTAGTTACGCACCAGCTCTGCATTCACCTCTACCCCGTCAAGCAGATGCTGATTAACCGCCAAACGGGCAATTTCTTCTTCGGTGAGGCGATAGCGCAGGGGCACCGGGTCAAGTGAATGGCGCCGCTGTTTTTTGGCCTTGTAAAACTTTTCCAGATCCAGAGGGGTGACCTCGATCAGGCTTTTTAGTAAATCGATGGTCGCATCCAGCTCATCTTGACTGGAGCTGATGACATAGAGAGTAAAACTGGGCTTGTTGTCGGCGAGCAACTCGCCGTTGCGGTCAAAAATCAACCCGCGGGTAGGCGCAACCGGCTGTACATGCACGCGGTTGCGCTCGGATTGAGTGGCATACTCCTCGTAGTTCACAATTTGCAAATCGTAATAGCGATACACCACGGTAGAGACCAAGGTCAGCATAAAGGCGGCCATCACCAGAATGCGATTGCGGAATAATCGAGCCTCGCGCTGGTGATCTTTAAACTGTTGGTCTTCTTGCATTCTTGGGCCAGAGGTTGATCAAAATCAGTAATTGAAGTTATGGCCATCGCAGCCCTTAGGGGTGCAAACAGCCGATGTTATTTGTGATAAGGATGGTTTTGCAAAATACTGCAGGCGCGATACAACTGTTCAATGACCAGAATGCGAACCAATGGATGGGGTAAGGTCAGCGGTGACAGAGACCATTTAACCGATGCCATGGCCAAACATTCGGGCGCTAAACCATCGGGGCCGCCAATCAATAAGCAATAATTAAAACCGCTCATCTTCCAGCTGGCGAGATTCTCTGCCAATTGTTCAGTGCTCCAGGGTTTGCCCTTTACATCCAACGCAATTACCTGCTCGCCCTTGCCACCTTTTTCAATCGCCGCAAGCATGGCCTCGCCTTCTTTGGCCATGGCAGTGGCGATATCGGTATTTTTGCCGCGCTGGGCGAGCGGCAACTCCAGCATTTCAACCGTGACATCGCGCGGCATACGCTTGGCGTATTCCGCGTAACCCTGCTCGACCCAGTCGGGCATTTTGGTGCCCACGGCTATAATACGAATACGCATTCGCTGTTAACCCGTCACTCATTAACGTTAAAGGCGATTAGCGGGTTTCATTGACCAGAGTTTTTCCAGCTCGTAATAATCGCGCGCTTCCTGCTGCATCACGTGCACAATGGTATCGCCGTAATCGACCAGCACCCAATCACCGGCGTCCAGCCCCTCAACACCCAGAGCGCGAAAACCGGCCTTTTTAGTCTCTTCCACCAAGTTTTCCGCCAGCGAGCGGGTGTGACGGCTGGAGGTACCGCTGGCAATAATCAGGGTGTCGGTCACATCGGTGAGTTCATGCACATCGAGCGTCACTATCTCTTTGCCTTTGAGGTTCTCAAGGGCGTTAATGATCGCTTGGTTTAAATCAGACATTCAATTACCTATAAGTTTTAAAAAATCAGACTGTGTTAGAAAATAAAAAATAACAATTTAACGGTACAACTGCTGAGCATGGATGTATTCAAGGACAGCATCCGGCAGTAAAAATTGCGGTGACTGCCCGGTCTTTAGCTGTGCGCGAATATCCGTGGCCGATACCGGTAACAGGCGCGGCGCAACAATGACGACTGCCCCCATCGCAGCCGTTTTAATCGCGGCGACATCGGCACTATGACGACGCACAAGCTCCGCCACTGGTCCTACAGCTGGCAATTCATAGCCAGGGCGCTCTACCACCACAATATGCGCAAGGCGAATTAACTGCTGCCACTCGTACCAGGTATCCAGGGTGCAAAAGCTATCCATACCCATGCACAAGCTGAGACTTGTTTGCCCCCCCTGCTCCGCACGTATTTCCCTGAGCGTATCCAGGGTATAAGAAGGTTTATCGCGCTGTAGTTCGCGCTTATCTATCTGCAACTCGGGGCAGTTATGCAAGGCCAGCTGCAACATGTCCACTCGCTGCCCGGCACTGGCGCCCGGCGCAGCGCGATGGGGCGGCAAATAACAGGGCAGCAAATGCATTTCATCCAGCGCCAACTGTTGTTTTAATTCCAGTGCCAAGCGCAAATGACCGATATGAATAGGATCAAAGGTGCCACCAAAAATACCGATACATTTGCGCATCATCTAATTACTGACGAATATGCCCATCGCCAAACACCACCCATTTTTGCGAGGTCAGCCCCTCCAGACCAACGGGGCCGCGCGCATGGATTTTGTCAGTGGAGATCCCAATCTCCGCCCCCAAACCGTATTCAAAACCATCCGCAAAACGGGTGGATGCATTGACCATCACCGACGCTGAATCCACTTCAGTGATAAAACGGCGCGCGCGGGTATAGTCTTCAGTCACTATGGCATCGGTATGCTGCGAGCTGTATTGGTTGATATGTGCAATGGCTTCATCCAAACCGGCCACTAGCTTAATCGACAAGATCGGCGCGAGATATTCCGTCGCCCAATCCTCTTCGGTGGCGACATTGGCCTGAATAATCGCGCGGGTTTTTTCATCGCCGCGCAGCTCAACACCTTTTTCGCCAAAGGCGGCAGCAAGGCGCGGGAGAATATCGGCGGCAACTGTCTCATGAACCAATAAGGTTTCCATCGCATTACACACACCATAACGATGGGTTTTGGCATTCATGGCAATGGTAAAGGCTTTATCAAGATCCGCCTTATCGTCGATATACACATGGCAAATACCGTCGAGATGTTTAATCACGGGTACCTTGGCATCGTTGCTAATACGCTCGATCAGGCTTTTGCCGCCGCGCGGCACAATCACGTCCACAAACTGCGGCATGGTGATCAACTCACCCACAGCAGCGCGGTCCGTTGTTTCAATTACCTGCACCACATCGGTAGGTAAGCCAGCGGCTTTTAAGCCAGCCTGCAAACAATTGGCGATGGCGCGATTGGAGTGAATGGCTTCACTGCCGCCGCGCAAAATTGCAGCATTGCCGGATTTCAAACACAGGCTCGCTGCATCGATCGTCACATTCGGTCGGGATTCATAAATAATGCCTACCACGCCCAGTGGTACCCGCATTTTCCCCACTTGAATACCACTCGGGCGATAGCTCATCCCAGTGATTTCACCACAGGGATCAGGCAGCGCAGCAACCTGACGCAGCCCTTCGATCATGCTATCAATCGCCGCAGGTTTAACGGCGAGGCGATCCAGCATGGCGACATCCAAACCATTGGCCTTACCGGCGGCCAGGTCTTTTTGGTTCTCTGCAACCAGGGTGATACGGGATTTATCCAATTCAGTGGCAATCGCCAAGAGCGCTGCATTTTTCACTGCAGAGGGTGCGGCGGCAATCACACGGGAGGCAGCACGCGCTTTGCGGCCAACTTCGGCCATATATTCTTTGACGTTCAATTCAGACATGAAACAACCTGTTGCGGGTAATCCGGAAAAAATGGCCGCGATTATAACCTGAGTGCCGCCCAAAGTTGGCGCTGCTTGCGCCTTTATTTCAGTCTTTTGGCCGATTCACACAATTGCGATGGGGCGCACAAGAAAATGATTTGCGCCATAAATAGGCCGATAAGCTTCAGTTTTGATTCAGTTTATGAGGACTAGTCTGATCCTGTGCAATCACTGCACAAGACGTAACCGCGGCGTCAGCCATCCACCATTAATGACTGGCGCAAGATCATTCTCAGGAGTCACATCATGAAAAAGTTGTTAGCAATCAGCGCGCTGGCCGGCATCAGTTTGTTGCTGGCTAACAATGTCCTCGCCGATGGCAAGCACAAACACAAACATCACCACAAACACGGGCACAGCCACTATGTGGAATATCGCGATGACTATGCCCGGGTAGTGCGCAGCACACCCGTTTATCGCGAGGTTGCCGTAAGAGTGCCGGTGGATTCCTGCCATGTCGAAACAGTTGCCTATACCGAACGTCGCGGCGGCGACTCTTTCCAAGGCACCGTGGTAGGCGGCTTGATTGGTGCAGCTATCGGCCATGAAGTAGGCCGTAACGGTCACGCCACAGCAGCGGGCGGATTGATTGGTGCAGCAGTTGGTAACAATGTCGCTGGCGGCAGTCGTCGGGTAACCAGCTATGAAGATCGCGAGGTGTGCACTACCCGTTACCGCACCGAATATCAGCGCGAACTGGTGGGCTATGATGTCACCTACCGCTATGATGGTCGCGTCTATACTACCAATACCCGCCACCACCCCGGCGACCGTATTGTGCATGTCAGAGATCGCTACTAGTCACTGTTAGTCCCCTCCGGGCGGAGGCCGAATTGACCTTTGCCCCATCAGCGGCGATAGTGAAGCAGTGCTATTACCCAGTTGGAATTTGTTATGTTGCAGTCAAATACCTTCCGCGCCGTGTTATCCATCGCTATGCGCCAAGCGCGGGTCAGCCTGACCCAGTGTATTCTGGCAGCGAGCCTTGCGCTGGCCAGCACCCAAGCCCTTGCCGACCCCTCGCTGCTGGAAGGTGATATGGGCCTGGCCTCCAGCGCGCCCAGCAATTCATTAATCGACAACCAAAGCTTACCCGACGAACCCGTACCACCGAAATTCTCCCCGGCCCAAGCGGCGGCACTGGTACGCACCAAAGTGGGCGGCCAAGTGATGAGCGTAAATAGCCAGCGCGGTGAATCCGGGGTTATTTACGGTGTTAAAGTGCTCAATGGCGGCCGCATGCGCGTCATCAATGTGGACGGTCAAACCGGTCAGTTACTCAATCAATAACCCAGCCTCTGAATAATAAGGTCAGGATTCACCTATGCGCATATTGATAGTCGAAGACGAAAAACCCCTGCGCGAGCAAATTCTCGCCCTGATGGCAGACGAAAAGTACGCCTGCGACAGCGCTGCCGATGGCCGTGAAGGTTTATTTTTAGGCAGTGAATACGACTATGATTTGGCGATTATCGATTTGGGCCTGCCGCTGCTGGACGGCACCCAGCTGATCCGCGAGCTGCGCAGCAAATCGCGCAATTTCCCTATTTTAATTTTGACCGCGCGCGGCAATTGGCAAGACAAGGTGCAAGGGCTCGAAGCCGGTGCCGACGACTACCTCACCAAACCCTTCCATCCGGAAGAGTTGCGCGCGCGCATTCACGCCCTGCTACGCCGCGCCAGCGGCCACGCCTCCTCGGTGCTGCGTTACGGCCCCATCACCATCGATACCAGCGCCAAGCGCGTACACCGCGATGACACCGAAGTTGAATTGACCAGCTTTGAATACAACACCCTCACCTATCTCGCCTTACATGCGGGCAAAAACATCTCCAAAAGCGAGCTTACCGAACACCTGTATGCGCAGGATTACGACCGCGACAGCAATGTGATTGAGGTTTTTGTCGGACGCCTGCGCAAAAAGCTCGACCCGGACGGCAGCCTCAACTTAATTAGCACCCAACGGGGCTTGGGCTATCGCTTCAATCTGGATGTTCAATAAGCCTTGTCCAGACTGAAGGCGCGCTTTTCCTCTATTGCCGCCCGGCTGCTGCTGGCATCGGCCGTATTGCTACCATTATTTTTGGGGTTGACCGGCTTTTTTCTCGACCGCGCCTTCGAAAACAGCCTGAATGTCGCCGAGAGTTCGCGACTACGCGGGCATATCAATTTGCTATTCAGTGTCGCCGAACCGGAAGGACGGAATGGCCGGTTTGATAGTTTAAGAATGCCCGTCACCCTCAGCGAGGCTGATTTTGAACACCCCAACTCCGGGCTCTATGGCTATATTTTCAACGGCAAAGAAAAGTTGGTCTGGCATTCCAACTCTGCCGCCCTACTCGACCCACCCGCCTTCAGCAAAGTGGTTACCAAAGACTCCCCCGGCCAGCTGGTTTTTAGCGAGCAAGTGCTGGATAAAAAGCGGTATTTTGTGGCGAGTTACGCCGTTAATTGGGAGGGTGCCAGCGGCAAACCCACGCCCTTTTATTTTGTGGTTGTTCACGGGGCGACTGAATTCAAAGCCGAACTCAAAGCCTATCGCAATGAACTGTGGCGCTGGCTGGGTGCAGCAGGGATTTTCCTGCTAATCGCCCAAACCATGATCTTACGCTGGGGCTTGCGCCCGCTGGGCAAACTCGCCGTGGCGCTAAAAAAGATGCAAAGCGGAGACACCAGCAATATTGCCGGCGAACATCCCAAAGAATTACAAAAAATTGTCGACAACCTCAACCAGGTACTTGAGCGCGAGCAAGCGCTGCGCCAGCGCTACCGCAACAGCCTCGCCGACCTTGCGCACAGTTTGAAAACACCGCTCGCCGTGCTGCAAAGTAAACTCGGGCAAGGCACTGAATCTGACAGTGAATTGCAACAAATTGCCAGCGAACAAGTTGCCCGCATGAGCCAGGTAGTGACCTATCAATTACAGCGCGCCGTTTCCAGCCAGCAACAGGGCAGCTTCCGCCGCACCCGTATTGAACCCATTGCACAGCGCCTGTTTGCCGCACTGCAAAAGGTGTACGCCAACAAACAAATGAAACAGACATTGGACCTTTCGCCTAACGCGGTCGTCGCGGGGGATGAACAGGATGTGATGGAACTGCTCGGCAACCTGCTGGAGAACGCCTTTAAGTATGGCTACAAAGAAGTGCGCATGAGCTCAAGCCTAAGCGCCAATAAACTCTGTATCGATATAGAAGATGACGGTCCCGGCGTCCCCGAAGACCAGACCGAACGGATTCTGGAGCGCGGCCAGCGACTGGACACCAACCAACCCGGCCAAGGGATTGGCCTGGCTGTGGCCGCCGAGATCATCCGCAGCTATGACGGCGACATACACATCAGCCGCTCCGACTTGGGCGGCGCACGCTTTAGCATTCTGCTGCCACTCCCCACCGCTTCCGACTGACAGGCTGTAAGCCAAAGCGCACACAACTCCCCCTCCAAACCTCACAACATACGCAGCTTTTCGCGACTGGTACGAGGGTCAACAACCGCCGATACTGGCACCATCACCAAGAATTGTGCACACAGCGACGTGAACACCACAACATCTACCATGGACGGCGCCCCACTCATTTGTCAAAAAAGAAAGACTTCGAGGAGAGAAGAGCCATGACCGCCAGGACTTGCATTGCCGTAGATTCAACCTGCGATTTGCCCGCTAAATTTATTCAACAGCACAACATAGAAGTGCTGCCTATTTATATCAATCACGCCAAAGGTCAGGAGCTGGATTACCGCGACCCACAAACCATGCTCAATTTTTACAAAAACCACAGCCGCGACGTGTATGGTTTGGCGCAATCAGACCCACTCTCGGTTAACGATATGACCGATATTCTCAAACAGCGCCTGCTCCCCAAATACGACCTGGTGCAAGTTGTCACCATCAACAGCAAAAAAAGTGATGTCTTCAAACGCGTGTCAGAAGCGGCATTGGTCAATGAACCCAAATTCCGCGAGCTGGAGCGCAACGAAGGCCGCGCCCCCTTTCGCATCCGCCTCTACGATTCCATGTCCATGTTCACCGGCCATGCACTGCTAGTTTACGAATTGGTAAAACGCATTCAGGTAGATAAGTTGCCGCTCAATAAATCGATCCGTGAAATCGACAATATGCGTGATCAGGTTTACGGCTATTTAATTCCTAACGACCTGTCATACATGCGTGAACGCCGCCATCTGCGCAAAGGTGACAACAATATATCCTGGGTCAACTTCAAGTTAGCGAGCGCGCTGAACCTGCGTCCGATTGTGCAGTTACACCGCGGCAATACCGACAAAATCGATACCGGTAAAGGATTTCTGGGAGCATTGGAAAAGCTGCTGGTACACGTGAAAAAGCAAATCCAGCAGGGCCTGACCAGCGACGTCATCGCCATGAGCTACGGCGGTTTATTGGAAGAGATTAAGGATGAACCGGTACTCGTGGAGTTCCGCGAGTTTTGTAAACAATCCAACATCAAAACCATGCTATCAATGATGAGCATGACCGGCGCTGTCAATGTAGGCCCCAAATCCTTCGCCCTGTCCTTTGCGACCGATAAAGATCTGGTTTAACTATCGCCTTAAACAACAAACCCCGGATTCACCGGGGTTTGTAGCAATACCAAAAAATCACCTTTAGCTTTGTAAGCCAAACATGGCGGCAATATAAGTGACGTAACCAGCGAGCAAAATAGCTCCTTTAAGACGTGACAAGCGCAATCCAAAAAACAGGAACAACAACAGGATCACAGCGGCCGCCAACATAACGAACTGATCGATGTTGAGCAGACGCCCCTCAAGGGGCAAAGGCGAAATAATCGATGACACACCCAAAATACAAAGGATGTTAAAGATATTACTGCCAATAATATTACCCACGGCAACATCTGCATGCTTGCGAATAGCCGCAATAATTGACACAGCTAATTCAGGCAGCGAAGTTCCCACTGCAACCACTGTCAAACCAATAATTGCCTCTGGCACCCCCAACTCCTGCCCCAAACCAACCGCACCAAGCAAGAATCGATTCGCGCCCACAATCAGCATCGCCAGACCACCAATGGTCGCCAGTAGTGTCATGGGTATAGTCATAGGGACAACTTCAATTTCTTCAGACTCAGCTTGATGGAGCTGGGCCTCAGGACTGGAAGTATCCTCACGTTCAGTACGATATGCCCAAACCAGATAGGCCGTAAGGAACCCAAGCATTAAAATCCCCTCCAGACGCCCCAAACCGCCAAAGCTCGCAAGCCCCATGAACAACAGCGTTGCAAACAGCATGGTGAGGCCATCGCGACGCAAGGACTTGATATGGGTTACCAAGGGCATGATTACCGCACTAATACCCAAGATCAGCAGGATGTTTGCAATATTACTTCCCACCACATTGCCCAATGCAATTGCGGGCGAGCCGCTGATTGCCGCCTGCACCGACACCACCAATTCAGGTGCCGATGTTCCAAAACCGACGATCACCAAACCCGCCAACAACGGCGACACACCAAGCCGTCGGGCTGCAGCCAAAGCACCGCGCACCAGCGCCTCACCACCAACCGTTAGCAATACCAAGCCAACAAATAACCAGAACAAATGAATCATGGATAAGCCTCCAGAGTTTAAATTTGGTCGCAACTATAACGGTAAATTTACGCTTTGCCTAAACCCTAATGATTCGTCAGCCACAAAAAAGCCCGCGCGATGCGCAGGCTTTTTGTTCAACGGGCAGCTTGTGGTAGCAGCGATTAACTATCGTACCCATTCGGGTTTTTAGATTGCCAGCGCCAGGCATCCTGCATCATGCGCTCCAGGCCAAACTCAGCCGTCCACCCTAACTCGCTTTTAGCTTTGACTGGATCAGCATAACAACTGGCGATATCACCAGCGCGACGCGGCACAATTTTGTATGGGACAGGGCGGCCACTGGCAACTTCAAACGCCTTCACCATTTCCAGCACAGAATAACCGCGGCCCGTACCCAGATTATAGGCGCGGCAGCCGACGCCAGATTTATCCAAACCCTGCAAGGCAGCGACATGTCCTTTAGCCAAATCCACCACATGGATATAGTCGCGCACACCGGTTCCATCAACCGTGCTGTAGTCATCGCCAAACACACTTAATTCCTTGAGTTTGCCAATTGCTACCTGTGCCACAAAGGGCAGCAAATTATTAGGAATACCGGCTGGATCTTCGCCAATCATGCCGCTTTCATGAGCACCGACCGGATTAAAATAGCGCAGCAGTGAAATGTTCCACTGACTCTTGGGAGCCTTGGCGATGTCTTGCATCATCTCCTCAACCATTAATTTACTGCGGCCATAAGGATTAGTGGCAGAGGTCGCGAAGGATTCATCAATCGGCACTGAAACCGGGTCGCCATACACCGTAGCGGATGAGCTGAAAATCAGTTTCCAGACCTTAAACTCTTCCATCACCTCCGTCAGCGACAGGCTACCCGCCACGTTGTAACGGTAGTACTTCATGGGAATTTGGTTGGATTCACCAACCGCTTTCAAACCGGCAAAGTGCATCACTGCCGCAAAGCTGTGCGCAGCAAACACCTTGCGCATAGCCTCTTTGTCATTGATATCCACTTCATAAAACACCGGCTCAACACCGGCGATAGTTGCCACGCGCTTGAGCGCTTCAAATTTACTGTTGCAGAGGTTATCCACCACCACCGGTAAATAGCCATGATTGATAAGCTCCACGCAGACGTGGCTGCCAATAAACCCGGCACCGCCGGTTACAAGAATAGGTGTGCGAGACATGTAAGATTCCTTATAAATAAAAGCCGCAGGCGTGCATTGAAACAGACTTACCAACACAACATAAGGGCTACGGAAGAATCTTTTATTAAATCATATAATTATTATTTAAATAAGATGAAACATCGATAAATCGCAAAATAACCCCAATAAAAAAGGGCGAGCCGAAGCTCACCCTTTTTGCATAACTGAATAACGTCAGAATTACATGATTGGCAGAGACAGAGTCACCACAACATTCACTTCGTCATCTACAGCGCCATCATTGTCATCAATGATTTTGCCTACAGTGAACGAGAGCTTATCGTTGTACTTGTAGGTTGCATCAATGTGGGAAATACCATCTACAACACCTACATCATCCATATGCTGGCCGTATTTGAAGCCAAATTTTTCAAAGTTCAGTTCAGCAGTTACATAACTGTAATCTTCATCAGCCAAAGGAGCATGATCAGCAACTACCGCATCATAATAAGTAACTTTAAATGGACCGTAACCGATGAACGGGATTACTTCTACATATTCACCAGGCTTAACCGCAGAAGGGGCGCCTTCTTCGGTTTCTTCACCCAAGGTAGGGTAAACGTAAGATACAACGCTCACACCATAAGAAAAGTCACCAGCACTACCTGAATAACCAACATAGATGTCATATTCCGTACCGCCAAGACCATCGACAGAAGCATCGTCACCAGAAGAGGTCCATAATCCGGCAATAAAACCATTGCTGCTGACATTGATGTCACCAATCAACGCAGCACCACCACCCAAATCAAAACCACGCCAGTAATACATGTTGGAAGCACCAACAGAGGCAGCAACTTCAGCAGCGTGAACGGCTGGCACAGAAAAACCTGCCATTGCAGAAAGAGCGATTGCACCAGCAACTAACTTTTGTTTCATTTTCATGAGTTCTTCCTCTAATTAATGGTCTTTTAAATTGTCTTTTAATGCAGCTATTGATAATTCACACTAGCCTGACCTGACTATTGCAGATACCACGCCAATTTTATTTTTTTTATAAAAATCAAAAAGTTAGCCATTGAATACAAGATTGAATACCAAAAACGAAACAAGCCTTAGCACCAAAATAGTGCGCACAATGCGAGCGTTTTTGCTGTGTACGCACCAATAACTATCACTTATAACGAATTACATCCTCGCGCGACTTTTCCAGCAGGATTTGCGCGTCAATTTGATCGTCAGCGGCTGGCGCCCGCAAATAACGCAACAATGCTGCACTCAGTGCAAGCCGCCACTCACGTACCGACCAGGGCGAATACAACAAGAGGGCGATAAGTACTATGCCCACCCCAATTAACGTGGTTAAAGGCAGCGCCTCATCGGCCAGTTGTTTACCTATCACTATGGCCAGCACCGGTGTCATTAAAGTGATGAGCGATACTGCGCTCGCCGATAGCCGCTGCAAAATAAAAAAGAACATCACAGCTCCCAGTAGCGACCCTACAATCGCCAAATAAACAATGGCACCGGCAGATTTCAGTGATACCTGCGTCGGCAAGCTGCCGTCCATCCACCACCAGCTGAGCAATAATCCCGGCAATGCAAACAGCAACGCGCCGGTTGCCTGCTGAAAAGGGGATGCCTGCAGCTGAGTATCACCACTTAATTTTTTGACCCATACACTGCTGAAACTAAACAGCACGCAGGACAACAAAATCCCCACCACACCGTAAATTGAATCGGCATCCAAACGTATTTGCTGATAAAAAATCACCAGCAGACCACTAATCGCCAACAACAGTGCGAGCACACGTTTAATGCCAAACGGATTTTGTTTTAAAAGGATCAGCGTCATCACACCAGTAGCAAACGGTGACAACGCAAAAATAACGGCAACCAAACCAGAAGGGATAAATTGTGCCGCCCAATACACCAACGGCATATTCGGAAAAATCCCCAGCGAAGCGGCAAAATAAATATTGCGCTGCTTCCAGTAAGCTTGAAGCGATTGACGCAAGAGTGCATGAATAAATAGTGCAAGAGCCAGGGCCAATAACATGCGCGCAGTAGCCGCCGCGACAAAACTCAGGCTATCGCTACTCCATTGGATTGCAAGAGGTGTGGTAGCCCAAATGAGCACCACCGAAAAATAAGCAAAAAATACGGCCACGGCATAACTCCTTATTGCCCTATGAGCAACATATTGGTAATTCGCCGCAGCACAACGTCAGCAATGATTGCTGATTAAAAACTGAAACCCGGAAAACAAAAAGGCCGCAGTTTTTTATGCTGCGGCCTTTGTTTATAACGATTATTCAACTAATCAACAAATTCCGCCAAGCAACGCGCCATGACCACGGCCCAAAAAATTGGTCGTAGTGCGGCGACGTGCTTGATGGAATTCATTTGGTACATAATTAATTGATCTAAGGTTATAAGGATTTGTAAAACTAAAGCGAGGTTAATTTAATTTCTGTTCAGCCACAAGTCATTTTTGCATTTTTTTTATCCAATTAATTACCCTATACTCATGCCCTGATTTTTCATGAAAAGATGTAATGACAAAAAGCGATGAAAACATATCTGGTTGGCGGCGCAGTCCGCGATAAATTATTAGGCCGCACCGTTACCGAAAAAGATTGGGTAGTAGTCGGCAGCAGCCCCGAGCAAATGATCGCCCGTGGCTTTATGCCTGTGGGGCAGGACTTCCCGGTATTCCTGCATCCGCACACCAAAGAGGAATATGCACTCGCCCGCACCGAACGCAAAACCGGCAAGGGTTATGGCGGCTTTAGTTTTTACTGCGGTAAGGAAGTCACACTGGAAGACGATCTGATTCGCCGCGACCTCACCATTAATGCTATGGCACAAGATGAGTGCGGCCACATCATTGATCCCTACAACGGTCAGCAAGATCTCGCTGACAAATTATTGCGCCATGTATCCCACGCGTTTGCCGAAGACCCGGTGCGCATTTTGCGTATCGCCCGTTTTGCCGCGCGCTACTATGACTTGGGATTTCGTGTTGCCACAGAAACAATTGCGCTCATGCAAACCATGGTTGCCAATGGCGAGGTGGATCATTTGGTTGCCGAGCGGGTATGGAAAGAAACGGAGCGCGCCCTGGGTGAAAACAACCCGGAAATTTTTATTGAGGTGTTGCGCGACTGCAATGCGCTAGCGCGTCTATTTCCTGAAATTGATGCGCTGTTTGGTGTACCGCAAACCGCCGTTCATCACCCTGAAATAGATACCGGTATTCATACCCTGATGAGCCTGCAACAAGCCGTAAAACTAGGTGGCAATACCTGCGTCCGCTTTGCAACACTGCTGCACGATTTAGGCAAGGCCGCAACACCGCCAGAAGAATGGCCGCGCCATATTGCTCATGAAGATCGCAGTTTGCCGCTAGTAAAAAAACTATGCGCACGTTTGGCGGCCCCCAAAGAATTCAAAGAATTAGCACTCATCACCGCGCAGTGGCATACACACTGTCATCGCGCCCTTGAACTCAAACCGTCAACCGTTTTAAAAGTATTGCATGCAACTGATGCCCTGCGCAGGCCAGAACGCTTTGAGCAATTTTTATTGTGCTGTGAAGCCGATGCGCGCGGACGCACGGGCTTTGAATTACGCGAGTACCCACAGGCCGATTATTTTCGCCGATGCTTACAGGCTACAAAAAATGTAGATATCGCCGCAGTTCAAGCACAGGGGTTAAGCGGCCCTGCATTTGGTGAGGCGCTCGATAAGCAACGACTTGCACTCATCACTGCATTAAAAAATACATGACAACAACTCACATAGTCCGGCAGGAATAGCCTTATGTCTCATAACACTAAAGTTGCATTGGTAACCGGCTCAGCAAAACGCATAGGTGCAGAAATAGCGCGCCATTTGCATGTTGCCAATTTTAATCTGGTGATTCACTACCATCACTCAGCAGCCGATGCGCTAGCACTGGTGGATGAGCTCAATAATATCCGTACAAATTCGGCTGTCGCAGTTAAAGCCGATTTAAATAATCACGAACAACTTATCGCGCTGGCAAAACAGGCAAGCGAGAAATGGCAAGGCATTCATCTGCTGGTCAATAACGCTTCCAGTTTTTATCCCACACCTTTTGGGAAAGCCGGTGGTGATGACTGGGATAATTTGATTGGCTCCAATTTAAAAGCCCCCTATTTTCTCGCCCAGGCACTGGCACCACAACTCACGGCAGCGGCGGGCTGTATTATTAATATTGCCGATATTTATGCCGAAAAGCCGCTGCGCAATCACAGTATCTATTCTATTGCCAAGGCTGGAAATTTAATGCTAACCAAAAGTCTGGCGCAGGAACTTGCGCCGCGCGTGCGTGTAAATGGTATTGCACCAGGCGCCATACTATGGCCAGAACAGGAAAACAAATTATCCGATGAGGATAAAGAAAAAATGCTGTGTAAAATTCCGCTGCAGCAGCGCGGGCAGGCACAGGATATCGCCAAAGCAATTTTATTTTTAGTGAATGACGCGCCCTATGTTACCGGTCAGATACTGGCGGTCGATGGCGGTCGCTCACTCACAATTTAACTCAAAGAAACGCAGGAACGTATAATGATCAGAGCACAATTACTTTTGGCGACTGGTGAGTGGCTGACAGGCGGCGATGAATTGGTGCAACGCTGGCGCGAGAATGTTAATAGTTTTATTTGGGTAGATTTACTGGGTGAGGAAGCGCCCATCGAAAAAAACTTTTTACTGTCTATGGGGTGTCATCCGCTCGCTATCGAAGACGTGCAGCGCTTTCGTCACCCACCAAAAACTGAAACCTTTGACAATTACACGCTCATTTTATATCGCGGCATTACCGAATTTAATAAAGACCTGACCATCCAGCAAATGACTATCGCATTATTTGCAGGTGAACGCTGCCTCATCAGTTGTCATCCGCGCCATTCCATGGGCATTAATCATTATTGGGAAAATGCGCAGACTGAAAATTTATTGGTTAGCCCCGGCTTGTTGGCATCGCGCATTATGCGTTTTTCTGTTGGCCGCTACTTGGAAGCAATTCTGGCTTTTGAACCCTCGCTTACTGAACTTGAAGACTCCATGCAGGAAAAGCCCAATGATGAAGTGATGCGTGAACTGATTGCTTACCAAGCGCGCCTGCGCAAACTAAAACGAATTTTTAGCTACCACGAAAAGCTAGTCACTAATTTATTACAAGATATTCCCCAACAACTCATCGAAGAAGATGGCGATATAGAACACGCGCTACAAGATTTATTTGAGCGCTGCGAGCGGCTACATGGTTTGTGCACTATGTACTATGAAATTTGCGGGGATTTAATCAACGGCTATTTATCAATCAGCTCACATCAATTGAACAGCACCATGCGCGTACTCACGGTGATCACGGCAATTTTTGTCCCGCTGACATTTATCGCCGGCATCTACGGCATGAACTTTGAAAATATGCCAGAACTGCGCGAACCCAATGGCTATTTTTATACACTTGGCGCCATGCTGGTAATTGCTGCCGGTTTCGGTGGAATTGCTTATAAGAAATGGCTCTAGGCAAGCATACCTAATGCTGGGTCGAAATTTTTCTGCCTTGCCACTCAAAATCAATTGCCCATAAGGATTGGGAGCTTTGATCATAGGCCTGCCACAACTCAGCATAGGTTTTTTGTAGCTGCGGATGACGTATCTGCGGTGCAATTTCAGCCAAAGGCAAAAGCACAAACGCATTTTTGGTGATTTCGGCGCGCGGCAATTCAATTCCACTTTCCACGCCGACAAAATCGCCGTAAGTCAAAATATCGATATCCAAAGTGCGCGGGCTGAATTTCGGGCCGCTACGCTTGCGGCCATTCTCATCTTCAATTCGTTTCAATACATCAGATAGTTCGGCAATCCCGAGGCGAGTCTGCGCGCCCACTACAAGGTTAAAAAAATTACGCCCATCAAAGCCAATGGATTTACTTTCATAGACTGATGATATGGTTAAGTCGCCCAACAAATTTGCCAACGCATCCAGTGCCAACGTAATGTGTTTGTAGCGCTCAACATTACTGCCCAAGCTTAAATAAATTGCCGTCATTGCGGGCGCTCTCCCGGTTTTTCCCCGCGCTCAATAATCAGCCCAACATCGCGCGCACCACGCACCGCTCCGGGTTTACTTAAACGCAAACGCAGCCAGGGCACATCAAACTCGCTGCGAATCACCTGCGCAATTTCTTCTGCCAGCGTTTCCACCAGCAGTGCATTGCGGTTTTCCACGTAAGCAATTAATCGCTTGGAAACCGCCTTGTAATTGAGCGCAAATTGAATGTCATCGGTGGCGGCAGCCTTGCGAATATCGCTCGCCATTTCCAAATCGATACTCACGGTCTGGCGCACTTCGCGCTCCCAATCGTAAATCCCGATAATAGTGTCGATACGTAAATCGCGAATGTAGACAATATCCATAAATAATTCTTTTAAAGAGGAGAGAGAGTATTAAGCGGCCAGCGCGCTTTTACATTAATTGCCAAACCTTCGTGCTGTCCGGCGAGCAAGCGTTGACAGCCAGCATAGGCGATCATGGCACCGTTATCGGTGCAGAATTCATGACGCGCATAAAATACTTTTGCGCCTATGCGGGCGAGCTGGGTTTCCAAATCGGCGCGCAACTTTTTATTGGCTGAAACGCCACCAGCAATCACCAGTGTTTTCATTCCCGCCTGCTCCAACGCGCGCTTGCATTTAATCACCAGCGTATCCACCACGGCCGCCTGAAAGGCGTTGGCAATATCGGCACAGGTTTGATCATCCGGCAAACCATTTGCCTGAGCATGAGCATTTACCGTCGTGAGTGTGGCAGTTTTTAAGCCGCTAAAGCTGAAATCCAAACCGGGACGGTCAACCATCGGGCGAGGAAATTTGAAGCGACCTTCACTCCCCTGCTCCGCCAACGCGGCTACTTGCGGGCCGCCGGGATAATCCAGATCCAGCATTTTGGCAGCCTTATCAAATGCCTCACCGGCAGCATCGTCGATGGACTCCCCCAACAACTCATACGCGCCCAAAGCATCCACTTTGACCAACTGGGTATGCCCGCCAGAAACCAGCAAGGCCACAAAAGGATAGGCAGGCGGATTAGCTTCCAACATAGGCGCCAATAAATGCCCCTCCATGTGGTGCACGCCAATCGCCGGTACGTTCCAGGCATAAGCCAATGCTCGCCCCATAGAGGCTCCGACCATCAAGGCCCCTACCAAACCGGGACCAGAGGTGTAAGCAATGCCGTCGATATCAGCAGGCGAGGAGCCACTGGCACTCAAGACTTCATTAATCAGAGGCAATAATTTGCGCACATGGTCGCGCGATGCCAATTCAGGCACCACACCGCCATATTCCGCATGGAGCGCAATCTGACTGTAAAGCCGGTGCGCCAGCAGGCCGCGCTCACTGTCGTAGACAGCCACGCCCGTTTCGTCACAAGATGTCTCCAAACCCAGTACACGCATACAAAGAACCTCACCCGACCCACATGCCGGACAGCAACCCGAAAAACAGGGCGCCATGATAAAGGCTGGACTCACGAAAACCCAGCACCAGTGAAGCGCCCAAGGTTGCGACCGCCATAATAAGTGTATAGAATCCGCACCCCTCGGATACTTCGCGGTGTTTACACGCCTGTAGCTATCCTCAAGACATCATTTTTAAGCACTCTTTTAAAGGTAACAGCATGCCTTCAGTAAAAATTAAAGAAAACGAACCCTTTGATGTAGCTCTGCGTCGCTTCAAGCGCGCGTGTGAAAAAGCAGGTATTTTGGCTGATGTTCGCGCTCGCGAATGCTACGAAAAGCCAACCACTATTCGTAAACGTGATGCTGCTGCCGCTGTTAAGCGTCACGCTAAAAAGGTTCAACGCGAATCTAAAAAGTTTACCCGTCTGTACTAAGTTGTTAGCTGCCACTCACATTCGGCAGCCATAGTCTTAGTTTGACCGGTTCCGCTCGTTAGTCTTGTTTGCATCTGTCATCTAACGAGTTGTGCGTTCCACTCCTGTATTACTGACCAAACGGTGAGTCATGAGTCAACCAACGCTAAAAGACCGCATAAATGATGCCTTGAAAACCGCGATGCGCGCTAAAGAAAAAGAGCGCGTCGCGGTTTTGCGTCTTGTGATGTCTGAATTCAAACGCATTGAAGTCGATGAACGTATCGACGTTGATGACACTCGCGCCCTCGCCCTGCTCGATAAAATGGTCAAGCAGCGCCGTGATTCTGAACAGCAATACCTTGCCGCTGGCCGCAGCGAACTGGCCGCCCAAGAAGCTTACGAAATCAGCGAGATCCAAGCCTGGCTCCCCGCCGCACTGAGTGCAGCCGAGCTGGAAACTATTGTCGCCCAGGCGATTGCCGATGCAGGCGTCACCGAAATGCGCGACATGGGCAAAGCAATGGCGCTGATCAAGCCCCAGGTACAAGGCCGCGCCGATATGGGCGAGGTGAGCAAACTGCTCAAAGCCAAACTGAGCAACTGATCGCCACCAGCCTATCTGACTGCAACAACAGCCCAGGCACTATTTCATAAGCTCATAAGCGACGCACCTCATGGCCGGTTTAATCCCCCAGAGCTTTATCGATGACATGCTCGACCGCCTCGATATAGTCGATGTGGTCGATAGTCGCGTCAAACTCCGCAAAACCGGCAAAAACTACAGCGCCTGCTGCCCGTTCCACGACGAAAAGACCCCCTCCTTTACCGTAAGCCCGGAAAAGCAGTTCTATTACTGTTTTGGCTGTGGCGCGAGCGGCAATGCACTGGGGTTTGTGATGGATTACGAGCGGCTCAGCTTCCCCGAAGCAGTTGAATCCCTTGCTCGCCTGACCGGACTGGAAGTACCGCGCGAAGTCCAGACCGAAGCGCAAGCCAAACGCGAACAGGAAAAACGCAGCATTTATACATTGCTGGAAAAGGCAGACGAATTCTACCAGCAGCAGCTGCGCCATCACCCCAGCAAAGTTCAGGCAGTTAAATACCTCAAAAATCGCGGTCTGGATGGCAAAACCGCCAAAGCCTATGGTGTAGGTTTCGCTCCTCCCGGCTGGGACAACCTGCTCAAGGCCCTTGGTCAAAACGACGAAGACAAACACCTGCTGATTGAAGGCGGCATGCTGATTCATCAGGAACAGGAAAAGAAACTCTACGATCGTTTTCGCCACCGCATTATGTTCCCCATCCGCGATACCCGTGGGCGGGTGATCGGTTTTGGCGGGCGGGTACTGGGCGATGACAAGCCCAAATACCTGAACTCCCCCGAAACACCGGTGTTCCATAAAGGGCAAGAATTGTATGGTCTTTACGAGGCGCGTCTGGCTTACCGCGAACTGCCGCGCTTGCTGGTGGTAGAGGGTTATATGGATGTGGTCAGCCTCGCCCAGTTTGGCATAGGTTACGGTGTTGCCACCCTCGGCACTGCCTGCGGACCGGATCATCTCGATCGCGCGTTTAAATACACCAACGAAGTCGTATTTTGTTTTGATGGTGACAAGGCTGGTCGCAGCGCTGCCCATCGCGCTCTGGAAGCCTCCATCGATACGATGATTGATGGGCGCACGGTAAAATTCCTGTTTCTGCCCGAAGGCGAAGACCCGGACACACTCGTGCGCCAAATCGGCCCGGAGAAATTCGAACGCATGATCGAACTGGCAGTGCCCTTTGAGGACTATTTATTCGACGCGGTTGCGGAAGGCATCAATATCCGTACTATGGAAGGCCGCGCCACATTCAGCAAACGTGCGGCACCACTACTGGATCGCCTTCCCAAAGGCGTTTTCCGCGAATTGATGTTTGAAAGCCTCGCCACCCGCACAGGGCTTAATCGCAACATCCTGCAAGAGCTGATTCAAGAACAGCAACAAAAAGGCGAGATGCAACCGCTATTTAGCGCACCACCTGCACCACAGAAACAGGAAGAAAGCATCCCACACCTTGCAATTCCTAAAAGGATAGAGCCGGAGTGGGACCACCTACCGCCAGCACCATCAGAATACCCAGACGCAGAATATGGCGACTTCCCCCAGGAACTGCCACCAGCGGATTATCACGAATTCTACGAAGAGCCACGCCTGCGACGCGAGCCGGGTAACAAGCCGTATCAGCCTGATTTGCAAAGTCGCGCAAGCAGCAAGTACCTGATGCCCCCCGTCCGCAAAGCCTTGGCGCTACTGCTTACCCATCCAACCCTCTCCAGCCTGGAACCCAATCACGATGAATGGCTAGCGCAGGACGATGATCTGGACTGTCAAATGCTCGGGCGGCTCTTGAAAGTGCTTCATGAGCGCCCACATTACAACCTGTCACATCTGATTGGCTATTGGCGGGGCATTTATGGCGCTGAAAACACAGAGCGATTAGCCGCCGTTGCTGGCCATGATTTGTTGCAAGCCGCTAATGCCATATCGCAAACACGGCAAGACAAACCTGCCAAAGCCGACTACGACACCGAAGCCGCATTCACCCATGCGATGCAAAAGCTGCGACTCCAGCAAACACAAAAAAAAGCAGATGAATCCTTGGCTAAGTTGAAAAACACCAACTTTAATCAACTCAGCAAAGAGGAAAGAGAGGCGCTTGTGCGCGCTGCTCTGGATAAAAAGTTGCAACACTGAGCACAAAAGCCGGTCAAAGGTCGGCAAATTGACCCAAAACAGTCCGAAGAACATGGCCTCAATCATATGTCGCCTAGAATCCACACACGCAAGTGGAGTATAATTTCGGGCTTTGCATTTCACTCATCAGGTTTTAAATAGGGTTTCGAATGTCTGAAGACGTCCAACAGCAACAGTCCCGTATTAAAGAACTGATCGCCCGCGGTAAAGAGCAGGGTTATTTGACCTATGCCGAGGTAAACGATCACCTGCCGGAGGACATCTCTGATCCGGATCAGGTCGAAGACATCATTCAGATGATCAACGACATGGGTATCCGCGTGTACGAAACTGCACCCGACGCCGATACCCTGTTAATGACCGATGGTGACTCCGCCGCCGACGAGATAGCCGCCGCCGAAGCTGCTGCCGCTCTGGTTGCCGTGGAGACCGAAACCGGTCGCACCACCGATCCAGTGCGTATGTATATGCGCGAGATGGGCACTGTAGAGCTGCTCACCCGCGAAGGCGAAATTGTTATCGCCAAGCGCATTGAAGAAGGCGTGCGTGAGTTAATGCACGCCATCGCTTACTGGCCCGGCGCCGTGCAACAAGTGTTGGACGAATACGCATTGGTTGCCAAAGAGGAGCGCCGCCTGGCCGACGTAATCATCGGCTGGCTAGATCCGGTAGAAGATATCCCCGCTGCCCTCGCCGAGGTAGAAGAAATACCTGTTGCTGCTGCAGGAGCCAAACCCGCCGCAGACGACGAAGAGGAAGAGGCAGCAACCGAAGATGAAGAGGAAGCCGTTTCAGGTGTAGATCCAGAAGAGGCACGTGCCCGCTTTGAAGAGCTGCAAAAACAGCACGACAAAACCACCAAGGCACTCGCCAAATATGGCTATGGCAGTAAACAAGCTGAAAAAGAACTGTCCGCACTGGGTGACCTGTTCAAATTCTTCAAGCTTCCTGCGCGCCAATTTGAGCCTATTTATAGCAAGGCACGCGTAGCGCTGGATAGCGTGCGCAAACACGAGCGCCACATTATGGATCTGTGTACACGCAGAGCACAAATGCAGCGCAAAACCTTTATCAAAGAATTCCCCGGCAATGAAACCAACGAAGCTTGGCTACCCGACTTTCTAAAAGGCAAAGTCGAAGCGCCTGAGAAACTTGAGCGCGTACTGCCTGATGTGCAATCAGCACAACAGCAGTTGGCACAAATCGAAGCCGAGAGCGGCCTCAGTCTCGCCAGTATCAAAGACATCAACCGTCGCATGTCAATTGGTGAAGCGCGTGCTCGTCGCGCCAAAAAAGAAATGGTGGAAGCTAACCTACGTCTGGTTATTTCTATCGCGAAAAAGTACACCAACCGCGGCCTGCAATTCCTCGATTTGATTCAGGAAGGCAATATTGGCCTGATGAAAGCAGTGGATAAATTTGAATACCGTCGCGGTTACAAATTCTCTACTTACGCTACCTGGTGGATTCGCCAGGCGATTACCCGTTCTATCGCGGATCAGGCGCGCACCATTCGTATTCCGGTGCACATGATTGAGACCATCAACAAACTCAACCGTGTATCGCGCCAAATGCTGCAGGAAATGGGCCGCGAACCAACGCCGGAAGAACTCGGCGAGCGCATGGAAATGCCCGAAGACAAAGTGCGCAAAGTACTGAAAATCGCCAAAGAGCCAATCTCCATGGAAACGCCAATCGGCGACGATGAAGATTCACATCTGGGCGATTTCATCGAAGACACCACCATTATTTCTCCGGTGGAGTCAGCGACAATGGAAGGCTTGATGGAAGCAACTCGCGAAGTGCTAGCAGGCCTTACTGCGCGTGAAGCAAAAGTACTGCGTATGCGTTTCGGTATCGATATGCACACCGACCACACCCTGGAAGAAGTAGGCAAACAATTTGATGTAACGCGCGAGCGTATCCGTCAAATTGAAGCCAAAGCGCTGCGCAAACTGCGCCACCCTTCACGCTCCGACCACCTGCGCAGCTTCCTGGACGATTAATTGTCTAAATGCTGCACAAAATAAAACCCGCCTCGGCGGGTTTTATTTTTTAGGCAATACAATAAGTTACGAACTATAGCCACACGCAAAACTTGTCTCTATAATGCGTTTCTCTGCCGTCCGGCAGTTATGCAATTCCTCTTTGGGGCCTATAGCTCAGTTGGTTAGAGCATCCGACTCATAATCGGCAGGTCGCTGGTTCAAGTCCAGCTGGGCCCACCATTTCCGGTGAGCATCTATATATTGATGCTCTTGCCACGTTAAATCTGGTAATTAGTTAGATACCTTGCCAGAGGCTCGCTAGTTGGCAGCGCCTAAATCATATCGACTCTCCCACACACTCTACTCACCTCAATACCCAAGCTTAACCCGACTCCGTCTTCATTTAAAAACGCTTCCGAAGTGCTGTGCACAGGCTCCCGATTCGCGCACCTATGCACGACTCCTTGCTCTGAGCACACCACTAAATCGCAACCAGCTTTTCCCGAGGTCACGGCTATACTGAGACCAAAGAAAGGAGATATAGCTAATGTCAGTGCCGGGTAGCCTTCCATTAATTCTGGGTGAAGTGATTTTTTTGCTGCTGGTGTGCTGCACTTTTTTAATCTTTATAACAATAAGACTAAAAAAAGAACGCGACACTCTTGAAGAGGAATATAAAGAGTTACGCAAAAGAACACGACATATCCTTAGCGAACTTAATTTTGCTGATAACAACGCAATTCCAGAAAAATTGCATGGCGATACTGTAGGTATTTTCCTGCATAGCATCGCGCAATATTCTATTGAGCGATTCAAAAAAATAGTTCCTGGCGGCATACCTACCTTGTCGCCTGACACCCCATTTAGCGCCAAAATTGCAGCCCTACGCTACTTGGTGGCGATGGCCGAGGCGGAAAATCGCACCAAACAAAATAGCCCGGAAAACTGGTTGGTCCTGGAAAAAAAACTGGCAGACATAGTGCGCTGGGTGCGCAACATGCCAAAACAGCAAAACCTCAGTGGCGGCCGCATTAAACAACTGCAGGAAAAAATTGATAGTTTAAAAAAACAAGAGGTAGAAAACTCCCGCCTGAAACGCCAATTGACACTGGCGCGACAAAAAAGTGAATCGCTAACCGAGCAAAATAAAAACCAGCGCGATAGCATTCGCAAGCTACAAACCATGATCAATGCGTTTCAGCGTGCATTCCCTACTAGCAGTATCGCGGCCACATTGGATTCCGATGAGAAAGAAAGCTCTGCCTATCAGCGCCACGAACGGGCAACACATGCCTACGAAGGAAGTATTTTTCAAATAGCAAACATCAACGATATCAGCCAAAGAAAGCAGGGATTACTGAATCAACTAACAGACAATCTGAATAATTCGTTTACTCACCTGGAGAGAGGAGAAAAAGAAAAATTTGAGGAAAAAGTTAAAGCCCTCGAAATTGACATACTCAAATCTGATCACCACATCACTAATTTACAAAAAGAACTGAAAAGTGCGCGCGACAACATCCAACAGTTCAAACAAATGGAACAAGATGCAGCCCTTTACCCCACCACCCACAAAGAAATAACCGATCAATCCACTACTGATCAACCCGGCGCTGAACTATCCAGCACTGAACCATCCAGTACTGAAACAGGCAGTGAAAATGAGGTGCTCTCTTGGGCAGAAGATGGTGGGCCGCAGCGCTCGCTAGAGGAAATTGAAAAACTGCGCAGCAATAATCAAAATCAACGCAAGTTAATTCTAGAACTCAATTCAGAAATTAGTTTGCTGCGTGAGTCCATGCTGAACACTGAGGATGAAACCTTAAAGGCAGAGAAAGGGCAGGAAATTGTAAAACTGGAACGACTGGTAAAAGAGTGTGAGTACTGCATAGAAACACTTGAGAGTGAAGTGGAATTATTGCGCGACCAGATGACCGATGAGCATGAAAAACTGCAGCACCCGGATATTGAACGACTCAATCGCGATATTGAGCACATGTCGTCCCAACTGCATCAAACCATCGAGCAATATTCACAGGCCAGCATAGTGAATAAATTTGCCACCCAATTATTGGACTGCAACAACATCGAATCCATCGCGCAATTATTGGCCTCAACATTAAAATCCATGAATATTGCTTATGGTTTCTATTTGGATAGTGAACTGGACAAAATCGAACACTACTCGGATGGAAAAACCTCGCCACAAGAACAAAAGTCTTTAAAGATCCAGGATAGCAATAGCGCGATTGGCTACACCAATGAAGGCATACTGTTTTTTCGCCCGCATGTCCGCGTGATTATCCGCAACCCACCGGATGAAGATGAAGCACAAGCCTTGATGGAGACAACACTGGATACGCTAGTGCAGTTACTCAACTCAACGATTGGTCATTTGGATTCGCAGATAAAATTATCCAGACACGATTCTGCAATGAGTTCTGCACTACACAAAATCAGTTCTACCCTTGCGCAGATCAAGGTCAGGCATCACGCTCAATCCAACGATGCCAAAGGCATTATTATTGATTTTACGCGTGAAGTAGAAGCCTCGGTTAAACTCATGAATCCATCGCCTGCAGTCAAATCCGTGTTTGATAATGCCATCAGCGAGTGTTATCAACGCATGGATTTAATGCTGAGCGAAAGCAAAACAATTGATAAATACACCCAGGATATTATTGCGTTGCTGGAGAAAAAATAATTGCGCCGTTGAAAAAGTTCGAGGGCTATGAGGACTTCAAACTCTGCAGCAGGCGATCTACGATTAGTTGATGCTCGCGTTCAAGCATTTTATGCTCGTGAATATCCACCGTTCCACCGTACCATTTAGTGATAATACCCTGCTCATTGCGCACAGGCTGGGCGCGGGTTAAATGCCAGCGATATTCGCCATCCTTCCGGCGAATTCTAAATTCAATAACATAATCCATACCGGTATCAACCGACTCACTCCAGTAAGCCTCGGCGCGATCATAATCATCCGGATGCAAAATACTTAACCAGCGACCGGGCTGTACTAACTCCTCTACGGCAAGCCCGCTGTAATCACTCAGCGCTCGGTTGACATAATCCACCACCCCATTGGCTTGCGCACTCCACACAGCAATTGGCATAGCATCGGCGAGGTTGGAAAATTTTTCATGGCTGAGTTTAATTAAATTTTCCACTTGTTTGCGCTGGCTAATATCCTGAATAGCGCCTTGTATACGAATAACTTTATCTTGCTGATCGCGCAGTGCCGTTCCCATAATTCGTACCCATAACACCTCGTTGTCACTGGTTAGTAGCTGCACCTCATCATCAAATGCGATGCCTTGCTCCATGCAATCGCGCACCAATTTGCGCACATGTTCGCGATAATCCGGATGATAAAAATTAAGTGCTTCTTCAACGCTGGGATGATAGCCGGGCGGCAGGTGATGCATGTTCGCCACTTCATCTGTCCAGCTCACCTGCTCCTCCGGCACAGTGACTGTCCAGCCACCCAAGTGACCAACTTGGCTCGCGATTCGCAATAAATGGTGCTGCTCTGACAAGCGCTGCTGGGTAGCCATTAATTTTTCTGTCGCGCTATTCAAACGCTGCACATTAATTAGCAACCACAGCGATAACCCGGTGGTAAATACAATTAATAAAATCGATAACACGCGATTGGCAAATACAGTGTTTATTGTCGGGATATCTGGCGCGTCGGGCGACATTAGCATCCCGATCAAAGTGAATAAAATTGCACATAAAGCAACACCCAACACGAGTGCCCTGCTACCGCTAACCAGCGCCAATAAAATAAGCGGGCTGTACAACATGCCGTGGCCAAACCCCAAAGGCGTAAACCAATCGGTAATAAAAACAGCGACCAAACCCACAACACTTGCCCAGCCACACAAGGTGCGCGACACAAATGGGAATGGTGAAAATGGGTCTGTCATAGTGAACCTCGCACACGCGCTTAATCCATCATTGCCGCAGGATAAAACCAACCCGCTGGCACCAGGCTCGCAATTGTCTCGTCAATTATCAAGGCTGAGCTAAACTCCTACTTTATGCTAGCTATTTATTGCGCATCTAACGAAAAAAATTGCAAGGCAAGTAACCTATGGGTGAACTCAAGTACTCCCCTCCCGGATCGACTCACTCCCGCCTGTGGGTGTGGGTATTGTCCTCCAGCGCCTTGTTTTTATGCATGCTACTTGCTGCATTTCACGTCTATCACAGGCAGCAAATTAAACTGTCACACAAGTTTTCAAACACTGCACCTATGCCCGGCGATAGCGATTTATCCTTTTATATGGCGCTGATTGTGGTATTTGCCTTGTTGGTTATCATTTTTGTCATGACATGGCTGTTTGAATTATCGCGTGTGCGCAATGGAAGGTCACTCGCAGAGCGCGAAACATATTTCAGGGAATTAGCTGAAACGATTAGTGAAGTGTTTTGGTTAACCGATGTAGAGAAAAACAAAATGCTCTACATTTCTCCCGGCTATGAACGTATTTGGGGGCGCCCATGCGATTCACTGTACGACAACCCGGCGACGTGGCTGGACCCCATTCACCCTGAAGATAGAGCTGGATTATTACAGGCACTGTCCGATCAAGCGCGCGGAAATTATCACCGCGAATATCGCATTATTCGCCCTGATGGCAATATTCGCTGGATAGAAGATCGGGCTTTTCCCATTCGCGATGAACAAGGCAAGGTCTATCGCATCGCCGGCCTCGCCACAGATATTACCCACCGCAAACACATTGAGCAGCGCTTGCGCCAACAAGAAAGCCAACTGCGCCAGGCCGCACGCATTGCCCGCCTTGGCAGCTGGTCTTTGGATGTTCGCACCAATAAAGTTAGTTTGGATGATGAGGTGTGTAAAATTTTGGAGCTGCCACCCCACTCCACCATGCCGCTCCTGAAAGGTCTGGACATGTACCCGCCGCGCTGGCGTAAAGTGATTGTTGAGGCAATCAATCGCTGCCTTGATGCTGGTATTCCTTACGATGAAGAATTGCAAATTATCACTGCCGGTGGGCGCTATTTATGGATACGCACTCAGGGCGAAGCCATGCGCGATCAGCAGGGAAAAATAATTCGTCTTGAAGGATCCTTCCAAGATATCACCGAACAAAAACATGCCGCCACCTTGCTCGCCCAAGGCGGTCAGCGCTTACAACAACTTGCCAATGCACTGCCCATTATTATTTGGTCGGCAACATCCGACGGTACGATTGATTATGTTAACAATCGCTTCAGCGAATACACCGGAGTTGATCAGACGCGTATAACCAATCAGAGTGACTGGCTGCAAGTCGTTCATCATGACGATCAATTACTCGCGGGCAATGCATGGCAAAACGCCACCCGGCATAATGATCTCTATCTCACGGAGTTCAGGTTGCGCCAGGCAGATGGAATATATCGCTGGCACCTTGCCCGAGCGGTTCCTGTGTTTAATGCACAGCATGAAGTGGTGCGCTGGTACGGCAGCGCCATTGACATTCACGACACCAAAACCAATGAAGAAAGAGCACAGACGCTTGCTGACCGACTGTCGGTCACGCTGGAAAGTATTACCGACGCATTTATCACTATGGATACCGACTGGAATTTTACTTATATCAATCAGGAAGCTGAGCAGCTTTTGCACCGCACTCGCTCAGAGCTGTTGGGCAAAACTATGTGGCGAGAATTTCCACAAACACTCAATAGTGATTTTGAATTTCACTATAAAAAAGCCGTAGCCACGGGCGAGAAAACTACCTTTGAAGCATTTTATGCGCCGCTCGGGCGATGGTTCATTGTAAATGCCTACCCCTCCTCCGAAGGGCTTGCTGTCTATTTTCAGGATATAACCTCGCGGCGCGAAAACGAACAGCAATTGCGCCTGATGGAAGCCTGTATCGCGCACATGAACGACATGGTCATTATTACTAATGCCGTGCAAAATGAAGAAGCAGGGCCAGAAATTTTATTTGTAAACCCGGCATTCGAAAAATTAATGGCTATAGCCTAAATGAAGTGATGCACAAAAACCCACGCTTTCTGCGCGGCAATAACGCCCAGCAAAGTGAATTGGATAAAGTCCGCCATGCGTTAAAAAATTATCACGCGGTGCGCGCCGAATTAACAAACAGCACCAAGTCCGGCGTGCAAGTAGAAGTTGAAATGGACTTGGTACCCATTGCCGACAGCCAGGGCACCTTTACCCATTGGATTGCGGTTGAGCGCAATATTACCGAGCGCAAACGTATTGCTGAACTGGAACAAGCCCACCAATTGGCGGAACTGGCTAGCAAAGCAAAATCCAATTTCCTGGCCACCATGAGCCATGAGATACGCACACCCATTAATGGTGTTATCGGCATGGTCGATGTTTTACAACAAACCCAGCTGCGCGCATACCAAACCGAAATGGTGGATATTATTCGCGACTCCGCTATGTCGCTGCTCAATATCATTGAAGACATTCTGGATTTTTCCAAAATAGAAGCTGGCCGTCTTGAATTGGAATCCCTGCCCTTTTCACCCGGCACCACACTCAAAAAAATAGTGCAGCTCATGGAGCCAGCCGCCGCTTATTCCAACGTAAAACTCAGTATTAATACCGACAATAATTTACCCGAACTACTGCGCGGTGATGAACAGCGGCTCAGGCAAATTCTGCTCAACTTAATTAGCAATGCGATTAAATTTTCCAGCAAACGAAAACCACAAGGTATGGTTAACATCAGTATCCAACTCATTGAAAAAACACTAACCGACGCAGAATTTGAAATAGCAGTAAAAGATAATGGGATTGGATTAAACAAAGAAAGCCAGGCGCGATTATTTAAACCTTTTGTGCAGGCAGATGCCTCTACGAATCGCCATTTTGGCGGCACGGGCCTTGGCCTGAGCATTACTCACGGCTTGATCCAACTAATGCACGGCAGTGTACGCCTGCTAAGCGAGCCAGATCAGGGCGCTGAATTTATTGTACGTTTGCGCTTGCCCATAGAAAATAATGCGCAGGCGGCGCTATCGCTTAAAACACCCGAGGCAATACCAGAACAAGGAGTTACCCCGCGCGATAAAACAAATCCGATACTGGTAGTGGAGGACAACTCTACCAATCAAAAAATTATTGTCTATCAACTGGAATTACTTGGCTACCACACAGACATAGCGTCCAATGGCGCAGAAGCATTAGAAAAATGGCGCACCAAAGCTTACGCATTAATTTTGACGGATCTGCATATGCCTGAACTGGATGGCTATGAATTAGTAACCAAAATTCGCGCTGAAGAAGCCCTACAAAATAACCGCATTCCAATTATTGCACTAACCGCGAATGCCCTGCGCGGCGAAGCGGAACGTTTGCCTGGCACAGGGCATGGACGACTACCTGACCAAACCCATTACCCTCAATGCGCTTTCCAGGAGCTTGGCAAAATGCCTGCATAGCGACACGCAAGTTTTAGATGTGGGCACTAATACAGAAAGCCAACAACCGGCGGATGGATTATAAACCTGCAAATTCT
Source organism: Cellvibrio sp. KY-YJ-3 (assembly GCF_008806955.1). Lineage (NCBI taxonomy): Bacteria > Pseudomonadati > Pseudomonadota > Gammaproteobacteria > Cellvibrionales > Cellvibrionaceae > Cellvibrio > Cellvibrio sp. KY-YJ-3. Next base: position 4,489,066 of record NZ_CP031727.1, read on the forward strand.
GGCAAACTTAATTGGTGATGACCCAACAATACTCAACGAATTCCTGCGAGACTTTTTAACCAGCGCAACGCAACTCGTGCAGAAGATCAATGCCGCTACGCACAACAAAACTGGCTACAGCTCAGCACCCATGCCCACACCTTAAAATCATCCGCGCGCACCGTAGGTGCATTAACCCTGGGCGATATTTGCAACACGATTGAACATCACGCAAAACAACCAAACAGGAGATTCACTCGCACAAGCATTTGAATTATTTACCCCTGAGTTTGAGGCGGTGGTTGCGTTTTTAACGCAACACCTGGCGGCGAATAACAACGCTCAAGCTGCTGACTAATTTTTTGTGGATACCTGCGTTCGCAGGTATGACGGAGAGAGTATTTACCGCGGGCGTGACGGAATGAGTATTTACTGCGGACATAACAAGCAGGACATTTTCTGCTGCTATGGAAGAACAAGTGCG